>NZ_BCQM01000032.1 GCF_001552075.1 Arthrobacter luteolus NBRC 107841 | reverse complement strand
TTCATCCGTTTCCACGGTGTGCGTCACCCGGCAACCTTGGGCAGCAGCGAAGTCGAGGCATTTCTGTCCTGGCTGGCGAACGAGCGCAAGGTTTCGGTCTCCACGCATCGTCAGGCATTGGCGGCCTTGCTGTTCTTCTACGGCAAGGTGCTGTGCACGGATCTGCCCTGGCTTCAGGAGATCGGAAGACCTCGGCCGTCGCGGCGCTTGCCGGTGGTGCTGACCCCGGATGAAGTGGTTCGCATCCTCGGTTTTCTGGAAGGCGAGCATCGTTTGTTCGCCCAGCTTCTGTATGGAACGGGCATGCGGATCAGTGAGGGTTTGCAACTGCGGGTCAAGGATCTGGATTTCGATCACGGCACGATCATCGTGCGGGAGGGCAAGGGCTCCAAGGATCGGGCCTTGATGTTACCCGAGAGCTTGGCACCCAGCCTGCGCGAGCAGCTGTCGCGTGCACGGGCATGGTGGCTGAAGGACCAGGCCGAGGGCCGCAGCGGCGTTGCGCTTCCCGACGCCCTTGAGCGGAAGTATCCGCGCGCCGGGCATTCCTGGCCGTGGTTCTGGGTTTTTGCGCAGCACACGCATTCGACCGATCCACGGAGCGGTGTCGTGCGTCGCCATCACA
>NZ_BCQM01000031.1 GCF_001552075.1 Arthrobacter luteolus NBRC 107841 | reverse complement strand
GCAGAGGGGGTTAGGGTTGGAAGGGTTACGGCGGTCACAGCGCGGGGGAAACGCCCGGTCCCATTCCGAACCCGGAAGCTAAGACCCGCAGCGCCGATGGTACTGCACCCGGGAGGGTGTGGGAGAGTAGGTCACCGCCGGACAATCATTTACAGGCCACCCCTTTTGTTGGCCCAGGTTCAGGCCCCGCAACACTGTTGCGGGGCCTGAACCCGCTTAACCCCCCGCAGCACCAGCCCAGGACCGGGCCGGCCGGTTTCGACTGCCGTTCAGCCGGCGTCCGGTCCGCGGGGAATGGCGGGTGTTGTGAAGTTCATCCCACCGGCCGCGCACCCACGCCAACCTGGTTAGGTGGTGCTCCGCAGCCGGACACCCTGGTGCGCAGATAATGCGGGTTGCTGGCGTTCTTGGTCACCGGACCTGCCCACCCACGCGCACTTGCCTGGGTGGTGCTCCGCGGCCGGACACCCTGGTGCGCAGATATTGCGGGCTGTTGGCGTTCTTGGTCACCGGACCTGCCCACCCACGCGCACTTGCCTGGGTGGTGCTCCACACCTGGACTGCCCGGTGCGCAGATAATGCGGCCTGCAGGCGCTCCTGGTGGCCAGAGATGCGCACCCAGCGATGCCGGCGCCTCCCATACAAGTTGCTCGGTGCGCAGATAATGCGGACTTCTGAGGTCTAGGTCATCAGAGCTGCGCACCCAGCCATGCTGGCCTCCCATACAAGTTGCTCGGTGCGCAGATAAAGCGGGTTGCTGGGGCCCAGGCAGCCGGAGCTGCGCACCCACGCCTACCTGCCGGGTGTTGCTCCACACCTGCACTCCCCGGTGCGCAGGTAATGCGGGCTGTTGGCGTTC
>NZ_BCQM01000030.1 GCF_001552075.1 Arthrobacter luteolus NBRC 107841 | reverse complement strand
TCTGGGGCTGGAGTTCGGCCGGCAGCGGCGGGAACTTCTCCCCCACACCCTGCAGGTTCCCCGCGAACGGGAACGCCGCCACCAGGTCCTTAAAGGACCAGCCACCGTCGCGGTACTCAGAAGCCACAGCCTCCGGATGGGACCACAGCTGCAGCCGGTCCCCGCCCACCCCAATGGCCTGCCCGGTAATCCCGGCAGCGTCCTCCGACGCCAGGAACGCGATCAAACCGGCCACATCCTCCGCCGTACCGAAACCCAGCTCCTTGCGGAAGAAGTCCGGCATCACCTCACCGCGCTCCTCAGCCTCCACAGCGGCAGCGAAGTACGGGACGGTCTTCGTCATGGCGGTCGCGGCCACGGGAATGACGGCGTTGGCCGTGACGCCGGCCTTCTTCATCTCCAGTGCCCAGGTCCGGACCATACCCACGATCCCGGCCTTCGCCGCGGCGTAGTTGGTCTGTCCGAAGTTTCCGCGCTGCCCGGTCGGGGAACCGATCGTGATGATCCGGCCCGCCACGTTGTTTTCCTTGAAGTACGCGTACGCCTCCCGGACACAGGTGAAGGTGCCGCGCAGGTGCACGTTGATGACCAGATCAAAGTCCTCGTCCGTCATCTTCAGCAGGCTCTTATCCCGCAGCACCCCGGCATTGGTCACCAGGATGTCCAGGCCGCCGAAGTTCTCAACCGCAGCAGCCACCAGGGCCTTCGCCGTCTCCGTGGAACCCACCGGAGAGACCACCGCAACCGCGCGGCCGCCGTCGGCCTGGATCACGGCAACCGCTTCATCAGCAACAGCCTGATCGACGTCGTTCACCACCACCGCCGCGCCCTGCCGGGCCAGCTCCCGGGCGTAGGCCAGGCCCAGCCCCCGCCCGCTGCCGGTAACAATCGCGGTTTTGCCGTCCAA
>NZ_BCQM01000029.1 GCF_001552075.1 Arthrobacter luteolus NBRC 107841 | reverse complement strand
TGGGCTCTGTTGCAAAGATTGGCGGCAGTCAGAGGTAGGCTGTCGCTCTGCGCCGATCAGGCGGCTGCTGCGAAATGGTGGTTGAGCATGCCCATGGCCTCCGTCAGCGCCGAGGGCCCAATGCCAAAAGCTCTCTCCACAAGGCGCACCTCGCCCCTGATGCCGGGCTGCAGGCACCAGGGGCGAGCCTGTCCTTTGCGCAGGGCTCGCATGACTTCGAATCCCTTGATCGTGGCATAGGCCGTGGGGATCGATTTGAAACCGCGCACCGGCTTGATCAGTATCTTGAGCTTTCCGTGATCGGCCTCGATCACGTTATTGAGATACTTCACCTGCCGGTGGGCCGTCTCCCGGTCCAGCTTTCCTTCGCGCTTCAATTCGGTGATCGCTGCACCATAGCTCGGCGCTTTGTCGGTATTGAGCGTGGCAGGCTTTTCCCAGTGCTTCAGGCCTCGCAGGGCCTTGCCCAGGAACCGCTTCGCTGCCTTGGCGCTGCGGGTCGGCGACAGGTAGAAATCGATCGTGTCGCCCCGCTTGTCGACTGCCCGGTACAGGTAGGTCCACTTGCCCCGCACCTTGACGTAGGTTTCATCCAGGCGCCAGCTCGGATCAAAGCCACGCCGCCAGAACCAGCGCAGCCGCTTCTCCATCTCCGGGGCGTAGCACTGGACCCAGCGATAGATCGTCGTATGGTCGACCGAAATGCCGCGTTCCGCCAGCATTTCCTCAAGGTCGCGATAGCTGATCGGATAGCGACAATACCAGCGCACCGCCCACAGGATCACATCACCCTGGAAATGGCGCCACTTGAAATCCGTCATCGTTCCGTCCGTCCAATCTCCGCCAAGCATGCTCAAGCTTCACGATTTTTGCAACAGAGCCTCACATCACCCTGGAAATGGCGCCACTTGAAATCCGTCATCGTTCCGTCCGTCCAATCTCCGCCAAGCATGCTCAAGCTTCACGATTTTTGCAACAGAGCC
>NZ_BCQM01000028.1 GCF_001552075.1 Arthrobacter luteolus NBRC 107841 | reverse complement strand
CTCTTCGCAGATGAGGGTGTAGCTGCGGAGTGTGGGGTGGGCGCGTCGGTGCCGGGATAGACGTCGAGGTCTCCCGATGATGGAAGTTCTCACGCTCGCCATCAGGAAGACCTCGACGTGCCCAACGCTACCTTCGACAGCCCCGATTTGACGACCTTCGCGCGCCTGGACGAACTCGGTCTGGTCGCTGTCGGTCAACGCCTCTCGGCCGAGCGGGCGGTGCTCGAGTGTCGACTCGCGGAGGAAGATCCGTGGTGCCGCGCCTGCGGGGCGAGGTCGACCTCGCGCGGCACGATCACTCGTCGCCTCGCTCACCAGCCGTTCGGCCACCGCCCCACGACCCTGCTGGTGCGGATCCGGCGTTACCGGTGTGATCACTGCGGGAACCGGTGGCGCGAGGACACCACCGCCGCCGCGCCCGAGCGGGCGAAGCTCTCTCGCGGCGGGATGCGGTGGGCACTGGAAGCCCTGGTCATCGATCACCTCACGATCGCAAGGATCGCTGCCGGGCTCGGGGTTGCCTGGCACACCGCCAACGACGCCGTCCTGGCTGAGGGCCAGCGGCTGCTGATCGATGACCCAGCCCGCTTCGACGCCGTCCGGGTGATCGGTGTTGACGAGCACGTCTGGCGCCACACCCGGCGCGGCGACAAGTACGTCACCGTGATCATCGACCTCACCCCAGCCAGGGACAAGACCGGCCCGGCGAGGCTGTTGGACATGATCCCCGGCCGCTCCAAAGCAGCGTTCAAGGCCTGGCTCGAGGCCCGCCCCAAGGCATGGAAGGACCGCATCGAGGTAGTGGCGATGGACGGGTTCACCGGATACAAGACCGCCGCCGGCGAGGCCCTCCCAGGCGCGGTCGCGGTCATGGATCCCTTCCACGTCGTCCGCCTCGCCGGAGACGCACTGGACGACTGCCGACGACGCGTCCAGCAGCAGCTCCACAAGCGCAGGGGCCGTAAGGACGACCCGCTCTACAAGACTCGCCGCACCCTCCACACCGGCACCAAGCTGCTGACCGACCGCCAATGCCAGCGCCTCAGCAGCCTGTTCAAGCGAGAGAAGCACGTTGCGGTCGAGGTGACCTGGGAGATCTACCAGGCGATGGTCGCCGCCTACCGAGAACCCGACCGGGCGAAAGCCAAAGCGAAGATGGAGAAGCTCATCACCGCGCTGAGCAAGCGCGTCCCGGACGCCTTGCCCGAGCTGGCCAAGCTCGGCCGAACACTGACGAAACGCGCAACCGACGTGCTGGCCTTCTTCGACCGACCGGGCACCAGCAACGGTCCGACAGAGGCGATCAACGGCCGGCTCGAACACCTCCGCGGCTCCGCCCTCGGATTCCGCAACCTCACCCACTACATCGCCCGCAGCCTCCTCGAAGCAGGAGGCTTCAGACCCCACCTACACCCTCAAATGCGATGAGCCC
>NZ_BCQM01000027.1 GCF_001552075.1 Arthrobacter luteolus NBRC 107841 | reverse complement strand
GGATGAAGGCACGAACCCAGTGGACATAAGCCTGTTCGGTTCGTAAGCTATAATGCAAGTAGCGTATGCGCTCACGCAACTGGTCCAGAACCTTGACCGAACGCAGCGGTGGTAACGGCGCAGTGGCGGTTTTCATGGCTTGTTATGACTGTTTTTTTGTACAGTCTATGCCTCGGGCATCCAAGCAGCAAGCGCGTTACGCCGTGGGTCGATGTTTGATGTTATGGAGCAGCAACGATGTTACGCAGCAGGGTGACGGTGTTCGGCATTCTGAATCTCACCGAGGACTCCTTCTTCGATGAGAGCCGGCGGCTAGACCCCGCCGGCGCTGTCACCGCGGCGATCGAAATGCTGCGAGTCGGATCAGACGTCGTGGATGTCGGACCGGCCGCCAGCCATCCGGACGCGAGGCCTGTATCGCCGGCCGATGAGATCAGACGTATTGCGCCGCTCTTAGACGCCCTGTCCGATCAGATGCACCGTGTTTCAATCGACAGCTTCCAACCGGAAACCCAGCGCTATGCGCTCAAGCGCGGCGTGGGCTACCTGAACGATATCCAAGGATTTCCTGACCCTGCGCTCTATCCCGATATTGCTGAGGCGGACTGCAGGCTGGTGGTTATGCACTCAGCGCAGCGGGATGGCATCGCCACCCGCACCGGTCACCTTCGACCCGAAGACGCGCTCGACGAGATTGTGCGGTTCTTCGAGGCGCGGGTTTCCGCCTTGCGACGGAGCGGGGTCGCTGCCGACCGGCTCATCCTCGATCCGGGGATGGGATTTTTCTTGAGCCCCGCACCGGAAACATCGCTGCACGTGCTGTCGAACCTTCAAAAGCTGAAGTCGGCGTTGGGGCTTCCGCTATTGGTCTCGGTGTCGCGGAAATCCTTCTTGGGCGCCACCGTTGGCCTTCCTGTAAAGGATCTGGGTCCAGCGAGCCTTGCGGCGGAACTTCACGCGATCGGCAATGGCGCTGACTACGTCCGCACCCACGCGCCTGGAGATCTGCGAAGCGCAATCACCTTCTCGGAAACCCTCGCGAAATTTCGCAGTCGCGACGCCAGAGACCGAGGGTTAGATCATGCCTAGCATTCACCTTCCGGCCGCCCGCTAGCGGACCCTGGTCAGGTTCCGCGAAGGTGGGCGCAGACATGCTGGGCTCGTCAGGATCAAACTGCACTATGAGGCGGCGGTTCATACCGCGCCAGGGGAGCGAATGGACAGCGAGGAGCCTCCGAACGTTCGGGTCGCCTGCTCGGGTGATATCGACGAGGTTGTGCGGCTGATGCACGACGCTGCGGCGTGGATGTCCGCCAAGGGAACGCCCGCCTGGGACGTCGCGCGGATCGACCGGACATTCGCGGAGACCTTCGTCCTGAGATCCGAGCTCCTAGTCGCGAGTTGCAGCGACGGCATCGTCGGCTGTTGCACCTTGTCGGCCGAGGATCCCGAGTTCTGGCCCGACGCCCTCAAGGGGGAGGCCGCATATCTGCACAAGCTCGCGGTGCGACGGACACATGCGGGCCGGGGTGTCAGCTCCGCGCTGATCGAGGCTTGCCGCCATGCCGCGCGAACGCAGGGGTGCGCCAAGCTGCGGCTCGACTGCCACCCGAACCTGCGTGGCCTATACGAGCGGCTCGGATTCACCCACGTCGACACTTTCAATCCCGGCTGGGATCCAACCTTCATCGCAGAACGCCTAGAACTCGAAATCTAACGTCCGTTCGGGCATCGAGGTCCATGTCGGGGTGGGACGGGCCCGTGGCTTCAAGATCACTTGCAGTCCGACCGCGATGTCTTGGTTGCGCGAGAGGTTGTCGATAT
>NZ_BCQM01000026.1 GCF_001552075.1 Arthrobacter luteolus NBRC 107841 | reverse complement strand
AGCTGTCCGAACCCAGCATTCATTGTCAGGCTTTCCCGCCGGCACACAAGGCGCGCAGCAGATCCACCATCGAAAGGAAGTTGGGGTTTGGCCGCCATGCTTCGGGCGCTTTCTCAGCGTCCCGGCCGCGGCGACTCAGAAAACATTACACGGCGCCGGGCGGGCGTGCAAATCGAATCAAGGTGTCCTGCACCACGTCGGAGATATCCTCCGTCGCAGCCGCTGCCAGCCCAGCTGAGAGAGGTCTTGAATAACGGATATTAGGCCTGCAGTCTGCGGTGAAATCCGCAAAAGTAAGTATACGAAGAATTAGCCTCCTCTATATCCTGGCTTCGATGCATCGCCTTATCCCGGCCGGCACGGAGCCTCAGTATCCGCGCAGTCAGAATCCGTCGTGGACGAGCCGGCCGGTGACTCCAGTTGTGGTCGAGAGAGCGGACAGCTGCATCTGATAGGACCGGAGGGCTCAGGCGGTGTTCGATACCGGGGTCTTGGGCGACTTCATCCGTTGCTAGCACGGGAAAAACCTGCCCCCGCCCCCAGTGGACACCTCCAGGATCGGGGCCTCCGGCCTGGAGCGCACCATTTACTGGCGGTAAACCGAGTGCGATGCTGGCGCCAGCGGCCGGTCTCGGTCCGTCCGACAAAAGGTAGGAGTCGCTATGTGGGGAGTGGGGCTTTTTCGTCGGTTTGCCTGGCCAAAGGACATGACCATCAGGATTGACGACCACGCACAGAACCTGAAGATGCTGCTCTTCATCCGGCAGGCGTGGATGGTCGCCCAGGATATCGAGATCCCGGAACTCAGCCCTGTGGCTGCGACAGGTGCATCGAAGATCCCGGAGTCAGCAAGCTTCGAGGTGTGGGATGAACGATGGAAGCAGCAGTGGGACCGCAGCTGGGCCTGGTTCAACGTGAGCACTGTACAAGACGCACCAATCTCACAGTACGAAATGCAGAACCTCTCGGGACCTGGACAGGATCTCCACCCCTTTGTACCCCCGTTCTGGACCGTCGAATACGGCGAGGAGGGGGTGGATCTGGCGGCCTTCAATAGTTGGGATAGACAGACATTGCCGACCTTCCCTTCCCGCTCTGAACGGGACAGTCTCCCGGCGCTGGTTAAGGCATGGAAAGACGGAGTCACGACGATCATCGTGCTGCCCTATCGGGGGTACTTCGCGCAGCGTCTGAACGGCAGCCATCTTGTCATCTCAGCTGACACGAGGAATGACCCACGACTCTACGCGGAGGCACTCCAGACCAGCCGCTGAACCAGCAACATATGGAGCCAAGTAGAAACCTAACCGTCCGACGGGTCGGATACGAGCTCCTCGTATGCACTCTTACTCGGCGCTCGCCCGTCTGGCTGCGGAGTACCACCCAGACAGGTCGGCGTGGATGCGAAGGTCCGATGGCCAGGATCTTCTTCGAGCCCCCATATCCGCGGACCGGACGGTCCGTGCGAAACGCCGGCATCACTGGGTGTGCAGCTCCGGTGACCTAAACGTCGGCACCCCAAATTATCTGCGCACCCGGGCGCCGGCAGCGGAGACTCCCCCCACCTGGGTGCGCACCTCTGCCAACCAGGAACGGCGGCAACCCACCGTATCGGCGCTTCAGGGAGTCTATGTGCGGAGCACCCACCAGGCAGGTCGGCATGGTGGTGCCCACCTCTGGCGACCCGGACCCCAGCAACCCGCGTTAGCTGCGCTCCGAGGAGGCGGGCGCCGGAAACTACCCGCCGGGGGAAGCAGGTCTGGATGATCCGGATCTTCTTCGAGCCCCACTACCGCGGACCGGGAGGTCCGTGTCGAAGATCGGCATCGCTGGGTGCGCAGGTCTGGTGACCTAAACGTCGGCACCCCGCATTATCTGCGCACCGGGACGCCGTCACCGCACACTCCCCCGCATGGGTGCGCACCTCTGCCAACCAGGAACGGCTGCAACCCGTCCATCCCTGGCCCGTCCACTCCAGCACGCGTTCCCACTCTTTGTTGCGTCCCGGGGCTGGTGTGACCTCAGGAGGTTACACCTGTCACGGAGAGTGGGAAGGCGTGTCGCTGCGATGGCCGAGTTGTTCAAATACGGCGGCAGTCGGGGTTGGGGAGAGTGGGTGACCGCCGTGTTTCCCAGCCGTCGTTGCCCATGAGGCGGGTGAGGTCACAGCAGGTCACTTCTGTCACGAGGGGTGGGAACTGCGGGCTCACTTGGCCCCGGAAGTCATGCGAGCGGTTGAGGTTCCCCGTCTGGGTGCGCACCTCTGGCGATCAAGAACGACAACAACCCGCATTAGCTGCGCACTGAAGAGTCCGGCACCAGGGAGTCCAGTGCTGAGCAGCGCCCAGGCCGGTCGGCATTGGCGTGCACCTCTGGCGACCTGGACCCCAGCAACCCCGCGTCAGCTCCGCTCCGAGGAGGAGGCCACCGGAAACTCCCCTGCGTGGGTGGGCAGGTCCGGTGACCAAAAACGCCAACAGCCCGCATTACCTGCGCACCAAGGGGTCTAAGTGCTGAGCACCATCCAGGCCGGTCGGCATTGGCGTGCAGTTCTGGTGCTCTAGACCCCAGCAACCCGCATTACCTGCGCACCGAGGAGACGGGCCGGAGACTCCCCTGCGTGGGTGTGCAGGCCCGGCGACCAAGAACGCCAACAGCCCGCATTACCTGCGCACCACCCGGCAGGTAGGCGTGGGTGCGCAGTTCCGGCTGCCTGGGCCCCAGCAACCCGCATTATCTGCGCACCGAGCAACCCGTGTGGGAGGCCAGCATCGCTGGGTGCGCAGCTCTGGTGACCTGGGCCCCAGCAACCCGCATTATCTGCGCACCAAGGGAGTCCGGCCGCGGAGCACCACCCGGCAGGTAGGGGTGGGTGCGCAGCTCCGGCGACCAGGACCCCAGCAACCCGCATTATCTGCGCACCGAGCAACGGGCCGGAGGCGCCGGCATCGC
>NZ_BCQM01000025.1 GCF_001552075.1 Arthrobacter luteolus NBRC 107841 | reverse complement strand
TCCGGGAACCACATAGTGGACGCAAGCAGCATGATCATCACACCCCTCTATAGGTTGCGGAACCGTTTGAAGTCGTGTTCCGCCAGAGTGTGTTGTGGTGTAAGTTATCGGCCTATTAGTACCGGTCAGCTTCACGGGTCTTTAGTCCCCGCTTCCACATCCGGCCTATCAACCCAGTGGTCTGGCTGGGGGCCTCTCACACACAAGGTGTATGGAAATCTCATCTCGAAGCAGGCTTCCCGCTTAGATGCTTTCAGCGGTTATCCCATCCGAACGTAGCTAATCAGCGGTGCACTTGGCAGTACAACTGACACACCAGAGGTTCGTCCGTCCCGGTCCTCTCGTACTAAGGACAGCCCTTCTCAAATTTCCTGCGCGCGCAGCGGATAGGGACCGAACTGTCTCACGACGTTCTAAACCCAGCTCGCGTACCGCTTTAATGGGCGAACAGCCCAACCCTTGGGACCTACTCCAGCCCCAGGATGCGACGAGCCGACATCGAGGTGCCAAACCATGCCGTCGATATGGACTCTTGGGCAAGATCAGCCTGTTATCCCCGAGGTACCTTTTATCCGTTGAGCGACGGCCATTCCACAATGTACCGCCGGATCACTAGTCCCGACTTTCGTCCCTGCTTGAGATGTCTCTCTCACAGTCAAGCTCCCTTGTGCACTTACACTCGACACCTGATTGCCAACCAGGCTGAGGGAACCTTTGGGCGCCTCCGTTACTCTTTAGGAGGCAACCGCCCCAGTTAAACTACCCATCAGGCACTGTCCCTGACCCGGATTACGGGCCGAAGTTAGATATCCAGTATGACCAGAGTGGTATTTCAACGATGACTCCACCCGAACTGGCGTCCGGGTCTCACAGTCTCCCACCTATCCTACACAAGCCACACCGAACACCAATACCAAACTATAGTAAAGGTCTCGGGGTCTTTCCGTCCTGCTGCGCGTAACGAGCATCTTTACTCGTACTGCAATTTCGCCGAGTTTATGGTTGAGACAGCGGGGAAGTCGTTACTCCATTCGTGCAGGTCGGAACTTACCCGACAAGGAATTTCGCTACCTTAGGATGGTTATAGTTACCACCGCCGTTTACTGGGGCTTAAATTCCCAGCTTCGCCCGTAAGGGCTAACCGGTCCTCTTAACCTTCCAGCACCGGGCAGGAGTCAGTCCGTATACATCGTCTTGCGACTTCGCACGGACCTGTGTTTTTAGTAAACAGTCGCTTCCCCCTGGTCTCTGCGGCCCACACCCGCTCACGCCAGCAAGTGGCGGTCACGGGGCAGGCCCCCCTTCTCCCGAAGTTACGGGGGCATTTTGCCGAGTTCCTTAACCATAATTCTCTCGATCGCCTTAGTATTCTCTACCTGATCACCTGTGTCGGTTTGGGGTACGGGCGGCTAAAACCTCGCGCCGATGCTTTTCTAGGCAGCATAGGATCACCGGATTCCCCCGTTCGGGGGTCCCATCAGATCTCAGGTGCGTCATCAAAGACACAGTGACGGATTTGCCTATCACTGACCCTACATCCTTAGACCAGGACTACCATCGCCTGGCCCGGCTACCTTCCTGCGTCACACCTGTTAATACGCTTACCTCCCGGGTTACGGTCCCGCGCTCCACCAAAAACCGGGTCGCCACAAGGGCGGCCGGTCAGGTATTGGGCGGTTAGTATCCCCCGTTTGGTATGGGCGGTTTTTCGCCGGTACGGGAATATCAACCCGTTGTCCATCGACTACGCCTGTCGGCCTCGCCTTAGGTCCCGACTTACCCAGGGCAGATTAGCTTGACCCTGGAACCCTTGATCATTCGGCGGACGGGTTTCTCACCCGTCTTTCGCTACTCATGCCTGCATTCTCACTCGTGTAGGCTCCACCACTGGTTTACACCGCAGCTTCACTGCCCACACGACGCTCCCCTACCACTCCAGACGGCTGAACCACGAAGGCTTACCAAAAATCTGAAATCCACAACTTCGGCGGTGTACTTGAGCCCCGCTACATTGTCGGCGCGGAATCACTTGACCAGTGAGCTATTACGCACTCTTTCAAGGGTGGCTGCTTCTAAGCCAACCTCCTGGTTGTCTGGGCAACTCCACATCCTTTCCCACTTAGCACACGCTTAGGGGCCTTAGTTGGTGGTCTGGGCTGTTTCCCTCTCGACTATGAAGCTTATCCCCCACAGTCTCACTGCTGCGCTCTCACTTACCGGCATTCGGAGTTTGGCTGACGTCAGTAACCTTGTAGGGCCCATCGGCCATCCAGTAGCTCTACCTCCGGCAAGAAACACGCAACGCTGCACCTAAATGCATTTCGGGGAGAACCAGCTATCACGGAGTTTGATTGGCCTTTCACCCCTACCCACAGCTCATCCCCTCCATTTTCAACTGAAGTGGGTTCGGTCCTCCACGACGTCTTACCGTCGCTTCAACCTGGCCATGGGTAGATCACTCCGCTTCGGGTCTAGATCACGCCACTCACTCGCCCTATTCAGACTCGCTTTCGCTACGGCTTCCCCACACGGGTTAACCTCGCGACGTAACACTAACTCGCAGGCTCATTCTTCAAAAGGCACGCTGTCACAGCTACAAGGCTGCTCCAACGGTTTGTAGGCACACGGTTTCAGGTACTATTTCACTCCCCTCCCGGGGTACTTTTCACCTTTCCCTCACGGTACTTGTCCGCTATCGGTCATCAGGGAGTATTTAGGCTTACCAGGTGGTCCTGGCAGATTCGCACGGGATTTCTCGGGCCCCGTGCTACTTGGGATCCTCTCCAAGCGGCAGCATACATTCCGGTTACGGGGCTAACACCCTCTACGGCCTGGCTTTCAAACCAGTTCACCTATGCACCTGCACTCACTTCACCAATCCGGCAGAACTGGTACGGAAAGTCCCGCAACCCCAGTGATGCAACGCCCGCCGGCTATCACACACCACTGGTTTAGCCTCTTCCGCGTTCGCTCGCCACTACTAACGGAATCACTGTTGTTTTCTCTTCCTGCGGGTACTGAGATGTTTCACTTCCCCGCGTTCCCTCCACGCACCCTATGTGTTCAGATGCGGGTCACCCGGTCACTCGCGCGCCGGGCGGGGTTTCCCCATTCGGACATCCTGGGATCAACGCTCGGTTATCAACTCCCCCAGGCTTATCGCAGATTCCTACGTCCTTCTTCGGCTCCTGATGCCAAGGCATCCACCGTGTGCCCTTAAAAACTTGACCACAAAGATCAATAATTAATATCGCTATCGAGAAAACCACGGTCTCACCAGCCAACCCATCAACCCACCCCCTCAAAGGAGGACAAGCCAACAGACCAACCGGATCTACCAGGTTTTTCTGAAATTGCACTTAATAATTTTTAAGATGCTCGCGTCCACTATGTAGTTCTCAAACAACAACCCCGTCACACCCCTCCACCACCACGTATTTACCGTGACAGTCTCAGACCTGCGCAGGAACAATCAGAAACAACACCGAATCCGTGTCCTTCCAACCACCCGCCGGCACCCTTACCGCACAACACGGATCAGGCCACCAGCAGTCAATTGTCATTCATACGGTCCTGTTGCCTCAGGACCCAACAGTGTGCCAAACGGAAAAACCCGGTCCCACAAACCGGCAGCGTGTTCCAATCCCGTCCCCGAAGGAACAGAACGTACTGGGCTGCCAGGCGTAGCGCCGGGCACCTGCTTATTGATATTCCACCCTTGAGCACCCACCGGGGAACATATGTCCCCGATATGGGCATCTCCTGCAAAACACACATCCAGCACTGTGGAAGGACATGGGCCTTGAGGTGCTCCTTAGAAAGGAGGTGATCCAGCCGCACCTTCCGGTACGGCTACCTTGTTACGACTTAGTCCCAATCGCCGGTCCCACCTTCGACGGCTCCCTCCCACAAGGGGTTAGGCCACCGGCTTCGGGTGTTACCAACTTTCGTGACTTGACGGGCGGTGTGTACAAGGCCCGGGAACGTATTCACCGCAGCGTTGCTGATCTGCGATTACTAGCGACTCCAACTTCATGAGGTCGAGTTGCAGACCTCAATCCGAACTGAGACCGGCTTTTTGGGATTAGCTCCACCTCACAGTATCGCAACCCTTTGTACCGGCCATTGTAGCATGCGTGAAGCCCAAGACATAAGGGGCATGATGATTTGACGTCGTCCCCACCTTCCTCCGAGTTGACCCCGGCAGTCTCCTATGAGTCCCCGCCATAACGCGCTGGCAACATAGAACGAGGGTTGCGCTCGTTGCGGGACTTAACCCAACATCTCACGACACGAGCTGACGACAACCATGCACCACCTGTAAACCGGCCACAAGTGGGGGACCTGTTTCCAGGCCTTTCCGGTTCATGTCAAGCCTTGGTAAGGTTCTTCGCGTTGCATCGAATTAATCCGCATGCTCCGCCGCTTGTGCGGGCCCCCGTCAATTCCTTTGAGTTTTAGCCTTGCGGCCGTACTCCCCAGGCGGGGCACTTAATGCGTTAGCTACGGCGCGGAAAACGTGGAATGTCCCCCACACCTAGTGCCCAACGTTTACGGCATGGACTACCAGGGTATCTAATCCTGTTCGCTCCCCATGCTTTCGCTCCTCAGCGTCAGTTACAGCCCAGAGACCTGCCTTCGCCATCGGTGTTCCTCCTGATATCTGCGCATTTCACCGCTACACCAGGAATTCCAGTCTCCCCTACTGCACTCTAGTCTGCCCGTACCCACTGCAGACCCGGGGTTGAGCCCCGGGCTTTCACAGCAGACGCGACAAACCGCCTACGAGCTCTTTACGCCCAATAATTCCGGATAACGCTTGCGCCCTACGTATTACCGCGGCTGCTGGCACGTAGTTAGCCGGCGCTTCTTCTGCAGGTACCGTCACTTTCGCTTCTTCCCTGCTGAAAGAGGTTTACAACCCGAAGGCCGTCATCCCTCACGCGGCGTCGCTGCATCAGGCTTTCGCCCATTGTGCAATATTCCCCACTGCTGCCTCCCGTAGGAGTCTGGGCCGTGTCTCAGTCCCAGTGTGGCCGGTCACCCTCTCAGGCCGGCTACCCGTCGTCGCCTTGGTGGGCCATTACCCCAACCAACAAGCTGATAGGCCGCGAGTCCATCCAAAACCGCATAAAGCTTTCCACCACCATGGCATGCGCCAGGTGGTCGTATCCGGTATTAGACCCAGTTTCCCAGGCTTATCCCGAAGTTAAGGGCAGGTTACTCACGTGTTACTCACCCGTTCGCCACTAATCATTCTGTGCAAGCACAGAAGTCATCGTTCGACTTGCATGTGTTAAGCACGCCGCCAGCGTTCATCCTGAGCCAGGATCAAACTCTCCGTAAATGTGTTACAGACACAAAACCGGAGCCAAGGAAAATTGGCTGCACAGTTCTGCACTAAATTCGAAACCAGCTAAAAAAACCATCCGC
>NZ_BCQM01000024.1 GCF_001552075.1 Arthrobacter luteolus NBRC 107841 | reverse complement strand
CCCTGATACCCGCCCTGACCCTTCTCGACCTGACGCCCGAGCTGCTGCCACTGCTTGTACCCGGCGACATAGGTCGGGAACGGCTCCGGCACCCGCCCTTCGGCGAACGCAGCGGCGTGCTGCACCCAGATCAGCAGTGTGTTGTTGAACGACCGCGACCGGAACCGGGCCGCGAACCGGAGCGCGGCGGCCCAGTCATCACCGGTGACCAGCTGCTCGACCGCGCCGGTCAGACGGGCGTGCAGCTCGTCGAGCTTCGCTTCCCGCGCCTGGCGGGCTTCCTCCCTCGTCGCCATGATCCGGCCTCCTCCCGGCGGGACCGGCCACCACGATGGCGGTCGGTCCTGCACCTGCGAGGTGCGCCAGGAGAACCCGGAGTGTCAAGACGGTCAGCGAACAAAATGATCAGTAGGTTGGCCATCAGGAACGTCGTGTGCGCCTGACGTAGAACAACCGGATAGCAGCCCTGCCGAGCCCGCGGGCGAAGCCCCCGATGATGACGTCTATTACCCGGGCCCAGATGTCCCGTTCACGGGCATCCGCTGCATCTGCCGATACCGCGCCGGAGTGATCCCGGCATGCTCCCGGAACGCCTCCGTCGCACGATTGCGTGAGCGCCACCCGACCCGGCGACCAGCCTCCGCGATCGTCACGTCAGGCTCGCGCAACACTCGCGCCATCTCCTGCACGCGCAGCATCGTCAGATACGCCAACGGCGTCTTCCCGAATGCCTCCACGAACACGCGACCGAGCTGCTTCGAAGACAGGTGCACGCGAGCAGAGAGTTCGGGCAAGCTCCAGTCGTAGGCGATACGTCCGCGGAGCAGTTCCTCTACCTCGCGCGCTTCGGTGCGGAGCGGTGCGAACCGGCGATCCCGCGGCAACGTCGGCCGGATATGTGCTCGTTGGCTCGGGCCGGCCCGGTGCGGTGAGACGCGGATGAACGGTGCCACCTGGTCGATGATCGAGAACCAGAGAGCTTGAGCACGGTGGAACCGGTGACGCGCGATCCCGTCCGCGGTGAGGGCGACCAGCTCGTCCACCCAGGGCATGAGCATCCCGGCGCGGCCTTCACCGAGTCGCAGAATCTGCGCTGGTTCGGTGTAGATCGTGTCCGCAAGGGCTTGGGTGTCGAGGCGGTCGCACAGGAGGTCGGCGTGCTGCCAGAACAGTTGGTCGAGCACGTAGTCGGCGTCGGCGTAGATCGTTGAGACCGTGATGTGCCCTTCTGGCTCGGACCCGCACAGCGTGTTTGCGGCCAGCAGCACCACGTCGCCGACGTTGATCGGTCGTTCCCCGAATTCGCTGAACAGGATGGCGGACCCGTCGCGCACGACGATGAGTTTCACGCAGTCGTACGCGACGGGGCCGACGGGGCGGTGGATGGTGCGGGTGTTGGCGTGGATCGGCACGAACCTTGTTCCGGCGGGCCGTGCTCGTTCAGGCTGGCTCATGGTCTGCGATGGCCGGGGAGACTGAGCGACGTGCGTCGGTGAACGTGCATCCGGTCAGGAGTCCGCTGAGTCCGCGCGGGGTGATGCACGCGATCACCGTGGCCGGTTGCGTGCTAGTCGTGACCACAAAGAAACCCATGCCTCGACGTCCAGATCGCGTGGTAGACGAATTGCTGTTAGCGACAGGTCGCTGAGCGCTCGAGATACGTCGTTGCTTGGTGCTCCAGTTGACTGGGTGATGACCTGCGCGAGTGTGCGACCTTTGCCGGTAAAAGTCGCATACACGAAATTCTCGTAGCCCCGCCGTTCCTTTGAGGGCACGAGTGGTCTTTCGCGACGAGTCACGTGGAGGATGCCGCCGTCGACGCTGGGCTGCGGTGTGAAATGTTGGGCTGGTACGCGCCCGCACAACTCGAAGACATACCAGGGAGCAGCTTGCGCAGTCATCATTGTGCGTCCACCAATGCCTGCGCGCTTCCGAGCAACTTCCCACTGGGTCAGCAGGACCGCGTCATGCCAGGAGGATGCTTTGAGGAGGCGGCGCAGGATTGGTGTTGTGAGGCTGAAGGGGATGTTTCCGACTATCACGGGGAACTCAAGCGTGAAACGCAACGCGTCGGCTCGCTCGACTCGAATGGTAGAGAAGTTTTGCCGCAAACGCTTGACGTATCGTTCGTCAACATCGATTGCGGTGAGCTCTCGTCCTAGTAGTGAGAGCTTTCGTGTGATAGCCCCATCGCCAGCACCGATCTCAAGAATGCCGCCCTCTGTTTCGCGAACGACAGCAACGAATCGATTGATGGTGTTGGGATTACGGAGGAAGTTTTGGCCGAGTTCATGGCGGCCACCATTGGTTGATTGAAATCGCATTTGAGCGCTCCAAGAAGCATGGGAATTGGAGCACCCGACGTCACAACGAACATTGAGAGAAGAGGAACGCGCGCGCGGATGCTAAGGACACTCCGAGCGATGGCGTAGACAATCTGGGTACCAAAAAGAGAAGCGCTCAGATCGCTACGAGCGACTGTCGCCTTTCCCAGAGAGCGCCATCAGCGCGCGAAAATCAATGTTCCCATGAGTGCCAGGCTATCCGACCCTCCGTCGAAACGCCAAGCGCTTGAATGTCGCGTCAGACCCGTTCAATGCCTGCCGTACCTCTCACGTCTCCGGGTTCAGGGGCTTGAGCAGCCGTGCCTGATAGACTGTTCGTCATGGGAGCACTGATCCGCTAGTACGGGACATCACGTTGAGTTCTCTCCGTGGTGGGTCCTAAGCGCGCTGGGCAGTGTCACGCCGCAGACGCGAGGCCCCCGTACACCGTGCGACTCCTTTCTTAAGTCGCACCTGTTGCGATTCTGCTGGTGTCCTCACCTGCCGGTCGCGCAGAGGAGTTCCCCTTGACCCATCCAACACCACTCAGCCAACCTACGAGCACCACGAGAGCTCGCCATCGCATCTGCGCAATCCGCAACGGCACCGTGCGCTTCGCCGACCGCGTCGTGCTCCGCAGCATCGACATCACTGTGGGCGCTCACGAACGAGTCGCAGTGATCGGCGACAACGGTGCCGGAAAGTCGACCCTCCTCCAGGTTCTCGCAGGAGCCGTCCCCCTCACATCAGGCGAGCGTGCCGTCGACCTTCCGGGCGGGCTCGCCCTGGCCGAGCAGCAGCCTCACTTCCCGCCAGCAGCGACGATTTCCGATGCGCTGGATCAGTTGCTGGTCGACGTTCGCGATATCGAGGCGGCAATGCAGAACATCAGTGAGCAACTTGCCGATGCTCCTGAATCCGAGCTCCCCAGCCTCCTCGATGGCCTAACTGAACTGACCGATCAGTTTGAAGCCAGGGATGGGTACGGCGTTGACCAGAGAGTCGATGCGGCGCTCGACCAGCTTTCCCTGAGTGACCTCGATCGCACGCGTCTCGTGGGGTCACTGTCCGGAGGCGAACGCACGCGACTTGCGCTCGCTGCGGCGCTGTCCGGAGGATCAGAACTGCTCCTCCTCGACGAACCCACGAATGACCTCGATGACAAGGGTGTCGCCTGGCTGGAAGACAGACTCGCGCACCATCGAGGCGCACTCGTCGTCGTGACGCACGATCGGGCTTTCCTCGATCGAATCGCAACAGATATCGTCGCGATCGAAGGCGGGGAGCTCCGGAGATATGGCAACGGGTACGCCGGCTATCTTGCTGCGCGCGACGCGGAGCGACAGCGGCTTCTCGCCCAGTACGAGGCATGGTGCCAGGAGCTATCCCGGAGTGAGGCACTCTTAGCATCGAACTCGTTCCGCCTCGCCGCGATACCACGCAAGCAGGACAGAGCCGGTTTCGGCCACGGCGCATTCCGTGCCCGAAGCAGCGACCACGGCGCGACGGGACGGGTCAGACAGGCCAAGGAGCGCGTGACACGACTGCACGCAGATCCGGTGCCAAGACCCGCAGACCCACTGAGGTTCACGCCAGACTTCACGGACCGGTCGTCTGACCAGAATACCGATGCGACGCCCCAGCATTCATTGCTGCTGGCAGCCCATTCCTTGGCCAACGGGCAGGACGTCGCTGGGCCGGGACTGGTGCTCGACTCGCTTGAAGTGTACGAGCGCGACCGCCTGCTCATCTCTGGGTCGAATGGTGCAGGGAAGACCACGCTGCTACGTGCGCTTGCAGGCGATTTTGTGGTTCAAGAAGGCGTGATCTGGCGGCGGCCTGGTCTTCGCTTCGCCTGGCTCCGTCAGGAGCCCGCGAGCGAGAGCAAAAGCACGCTCGCGGATACATTCGCGGAGGCCACACACGCCTACGTCGAGAACGCGGCAGAAACGCTTCTCGCGCTGGGACTCTTCTCGCCAGATGACCTGACGTTGCGCATGAACGAGCTATCTGTTGGGCAGCGCCGACGCATGGAAGTCGCCGTAGCAGTGTCTGCTCCCAGCGACATTTTGCTCCTTGATGAACCCACCAACCACCTCTCGCCGGACCTCATCGAACAGATGGAAGACGCGCTACGCGATTACCCAGGGGCAGTGCTCACCGTTACTCACGATCGGCGATGGCGACAGAAGGCGCTGGCAGGAGGCAATGTACAAAGAGTTCATGTCGACCTCGGGGGCCTAGCAAGGACGGAGGATTGAAAGAATGATACGCGGAAGTTAGTAGACGATGCGCGCATCGCTTCAAGTTGCGGAACTCTGTTCTCAAGGGCATTCAGGGTGGGCCGAAGGCTGCATGCCCCTCGACTGGCGCCTATTCGATGCTGCTACAGAACGTGCGCAGCGCATACACGGCTTGTATCGGAAGAACGCCATTACCAAGAGCTGAAAGCCGACCCGAATAGGTAAGTCCGTGAACGGAGTCGGTGGTCCACCCGGTCAAGTCCCCGGAAGTGGTGTAGCGATCCGTCGGCGATAGGGATCAGGCTGTCAGCGCGGGAAGTGCATCGGTGCTCACCTCGTTCACGGGACTGGTGGTGAGGGTGAGGCGGCAGCGGGCGAGGACGTCGAGGCCGAGGTAGCGGCGTCCTTCGGCCCATTCATCGGTCTGCTCGGCCAGGACCGCGCCGACGAGGCGGACGATCGCCTCGCGGGAGGGGAAGATGCCCACCGAGTCGGTGCGGCGGCGGATCTCGCGGTTCAGACGCCAGCCGACGCCGCCCGCACACCAGCACCCCCTCCGGGGTCACCGTGATCGGCTGCAACAGGCCGTGCTCCTGGATCGAGGCCGCCAGCGCCTCGATATCGCCCAGGTCGGCACGGTGGCGGTGGCCGACCTGGATCGACTCGACCGTGCGCTCCAACTCGATACCCACAACCACTCACCCCCTCTCGCTCTGCTTACTGGCGGCCTTTGGGCGCGGCCAGGCAGATCGTCAGCACGAGATCGTCATCGCGCAGCAACGTCGCCAACGACTCGCCGATCAACAGCCGCAACAGCACCCCGCGCCCGGCCGGGGTCGCCGACAGGCCCGGATGCGGGTTCCCCAGCAGCACCTTCAACAAGGCGCTCCACGACCGGCCCGGCAGATCAAGCAGCGCACGGGCGTACTGATCCCGGCGCAGGTTCTCGTACGCGGTGTGCCGGGCCCCGGCTTTCGCCAGCGCACCGCAGATGTGCTCCACCGAGGTCCGGGCGGTCGCCGGCTCCCAGCCGAGCATCGTCACCAGCGCGATCGCGTCCTCCGCAGCCGAACTGGCCGACATCGACGCCCGCACCCCACCACCACCACGACCGCCACCGCCACTGCTGTCGCCGCCGTCGGGGTCGGTGTCGGGTTCGGGGTCGGTGACGTGGAACGCCGGGTGATACTCCGACAGCGGCGTCTCCCGGTCGGAGAGACGTTCCGCGTCGTGGAAGGCGGAGATATGCGG
>NZ_BCQM01000023.1 GCF_001552075.1 Arthrobacter luteolus NBRC 107841 | reverse complement strand
TCCGGGCACTACTGAAATGATTGCACCAAGGTTTCCGTGTCTCTGCATAAACTGAAACACGTCTATCTGTTTTTCTGTGTCTCCGTGTTAGGCTGTGATCATGATTCTCGCGCTTGTAAACCTCAAAGGCGGGGTAGCCAAGACCACTAGCTCGTTGTATCTCGCTGCCGTCTACGCACAAAAAGGAACAACGGTTCTGCTCGATGCTGATCCCCAGGGATCAGCATCGGACTGGGTTGCGACCGTCGAAGACAGTGGCACCGAGCTGCCCTTCGATGTGAAAGTCGTCAATCAGCGCACGATGAGCCGCGCTGCGGCCAGTCATGAGTACGTCATCATCGACACTCCTCCGGGCAACCCCGCAATTGTTGATGCCGCCATCGCGGCTGCCGACCTGGTGTTGGTTCCCACCGACGCATCCCCTCTGGACATTCAGCGGGTCTGGCCATCCGTCGAGGCGGCCACCAGAGCTGACAAACCGGTTGCCGTTCTGATGGTCCGCACTCGTTCCAACACACTGAGCCTGGCAGCGTCCACGGAAATCTTCGAAGAAGCTGGGATCGCGGTCATTGAAACGCGAATCCCGCTGCGCGAGGAAATCAAAGTTGCCTACGGCACTATCCCTACAAATTTCCACGGTTACGAGACCGTAGCCGACGACCTCCTGGAGGTTCACAATGCCGGATAAGCCTTCCCTGGCCGCGAAAATGCGGCAACAGCCGAAAGCCCCGTCCTCCGCTCCCCGCAAGGGCTCCGTCTCCGACCACTTCAAGAAGCCCAGCGAGGAATACACCAAGCGGCTGACCCTAGATCTGACTCCCGCGCAGCATCGCAAGCTCAAACTTCACGCGATGAACGAAGAAACCGGCATGAATCAGGTCCTGCGGGATTTCATTGACGGACTCCCTGACTAACCGGATAGCACAGATACACAGAAACACGCCTTTCATGAAAGGCGTGTTTCTGTGTATCTGTGCTCAGTCCTGGGCGTCAGCCACGCTCTCGAGGAGCCATTGCTCCGACCGTGGATCCCTCCGGACCGTAAAGGTGCGCAGGGATGAGGTGGCCGATAGCCGAACTTGGAGCCTCCAGTACTCAACGTTGACGACATCACCCACGCCCTTCGGGACGCCGCGCTCATCCAACCACCAGCGTGCCCTGCTGAACCAATGAACTGGATCCGCAGCGACAGCCCAGACTCTTCCTTCATGCCGGACGGCCAATGGCACCCCCGCCGGCGTCAGCCTCAGCTCCACCGGCGTATCGAACAGCGTGCTCAGTGCTGTGGAAGCAGTCATGTTGCACTTCTTTCTTACCCAGCCAGGGGGCGCCTTTTGCGTTTCCCTCCCCTTGGATCATTAGAACATATATTCGAAATAAACAACCGACCCGGTCTGGATCGAGATGCACCTGTGTTTCCGCATATCCGCATAAACAGAAATACGGATACACGGAAACAATGAAAGGCATAAGCAGCGAAGAGCGGAAGGCTCTGAGTACGTTACCCAGGGGAGGGGCAGTGGGGGCATTGACTCTGCGCTTAACCACGGAAAAGGTCTCCCGCCAGCCCCGGCCGACCCTGGCCGACACTGAGTGTCGATAACTGCCCCGGATCAGAAAGGGGCACATGCTCGCTTAGCTGGAAGAGGGATCCGATTCTTGTTGTCAGCGGGTGACGATAGCCTGGTCGACGGCGCTCTGCAGTGCCCGGTAGGAAACGGCCTTCGCGGTAGCAGCCTTGAGGGCATCGAGCTTCGCGGCTTTTTCGGCAGCAGCCTTTTCCTCTGAGGCTTTCTCCTCGGCAGCCTTGGCGGCGGCAGCATCCTCCTCGGAGTTCACACCCGCAGCAGCTTGATCGGCAGCAGCATTGCCGCCAGCCGGAGCGGCGTAGTCGGTGTTACCCGGAACGTAACCCTGGCCGGACGGCGCAGCGTAACCCTGGGCCGGAGCAGTGTAGGACGGAGCCTGGTAGCCGCCGTTGTTCGCCGGAGCCTGGTAGCCGCCGCCGTTATTGGCCGGAGGCGTGTAAGACTGGGTCGGCGGGTTGTAGACCGGGCCCTGGGCCGGAGGCTGAGGAGCCTCGACGGGAGGGGTCCACGGAACTTCAGCAGGAGGCTGGACCGGAGCTGTGCCGCCGAGATCAATGGGAGTCGTGCCCGTGCCGGGACCGGTGTTGTCTACCACCTCCCAGCAGTCAATGGGGAGGTCTCCTACTGGGCTCGAGCAAACCGTGCGTGCGCTGGCGGGTGCTGCGGAGAACAGCATTGAGGCGCCGAGAACGACGGTAGTGGCAAGTGTTGCGGTGAGGCGTTTCCAGGTCTTCACGGGCGTGGTCCTCACTTCTCTGCGGTTTCCGGAGCCGGCGCGGACGGTGAGGATTCGGCAGGGAAGGTGACGAGCCAGCCGCCGTCGTCGAACACCAGGTCCTGGATCCGGCCGGCGATGCCGGCAGTGTCGTCAACGGCTTTGCCGTCCCGGGTGATGGCTACGGCGTCGGCCGGAATGAAAGCCGTCTTGTCCTTGACGGTTACCTTATCCGGATCCACGGTGAGCTTCAGTTCGCCCTCGGGGCCATCGAGCCGGAGCCAGGCCAGGGCGGTGATGGCCTCAGAGACCTGCTGTGCCGGTGCCGTGGCGTCGGTGAGAGCGACGGCGTCCGCGAAAGTCGTCTGATCCAATGCATCGGGGAAGGCGGCAGCGACCTCATCGGAGATGGCGGCGGCAAAGAACGCTTCAGCGGCGTCGGCGGCTTCCACGGGGGTCAGCAGCTCGGCGTGGCTGGTGGCTTCGCCCTGGGGCTGGGCGGTTTCCTGGGCACAGCCTGCCAAGGGGAGCAGGATGGCGGTGGCGGCAACAGCGGCGAGACTAAAAAAGCGCTTCATGATGTCCTTCGTGATCGGCGGTCCGTTGAAAGCCTATGGGCGCACATCTCGCGTTACGCGGGAGTGCGCGTTTATGTCCGAGTGGCGTGTCTGTCCGCTCGTCACAGGCCCGGCCAATAACGTTCGGATTTTCGTTCCAACCCGGCAATAGATTCCAGACAGTCGCTCGGCCTCAACCTTTGACTCGGCAGGTACCGAAATAAGCGGTCCTGCGCTGCGCTTGGGGCTGTGGCCGGCGGCTCCTTCGTCACCGCCGACTGATCTGTCTACGACGTCTTTTTTGCTGCTGTCCTGCGGATTCTGCGCCCCCGCTCCACAGCGTCAACCGGCTCCGCCGGCTGCGGTCCCAACAATCCTCTCCGGCGCTCCTTCGTCGCTTATTTCCTCCCAGGATTCTTAGACCCTGGCGCCTACGGCGTTGAGCACTGCTCCGTCGGGAACAAGCGAGCAAGCTCGCCAGCAGGCAAAAAACAACGGGGGAGAGGCCAACTGCTGGACCACCACCAGCCAAACCCCACCCGCAACCACAAGGAGCAAAAACCATGGAACATCTGGAACTGGTCAACCCGGCCCAGCTGACCATCGACGCGAACGTTCGCGCCGACGTACAGCTCGACAAGGAATTCCTGGCCTCGATCAAAGAGCACGGAGTGCTCCAGCCCGTCATCGCCCAGCGCAAGGAGAACGGCGGCATCCACGTCCTCTTCGGCCAGCGCCGCACTCTCGCCGCCGTTGAGAACAACCTGACCCGGATCCCCGTCTACATCGTGGACAGCCTCACCGAAGCCGACCGGATGGCCAAGCAGGTCGTCGAGAACGACCAGCGGCAGGCACTGACCGAGGTAGACCGCGCTGAAGCCTTCCACCAGCTCTCGCTGCTGGGAGTCTCCGCCACCCAGATTGCCCGCAAAACCGGAGCCAAGAAAACCCTCGTCGAAGCCGCCCTGAAAGTCCGCGCCAACGACACCGCCACCGCCGCCCTCGCAGGCGGAATGACACTGGAAATGGCAGCCGTCATCGAGGAATTCAGCGACGATGCGGCCGCTGTGGAACAGCTCGAACGCGCCGCAGCGAACGACCCGCAGCGGTTCAACCACACTGCCCAGCGCATCAGGGACGACCGCAAACGCGCCGCCGAAGTCGCCTCCATGACCGCCGAAATCGATGCCCAGGGCCTGACAGTCGTCACAGAAAACGTCCTCTACTACGACTACAAGGGACCGATGGCCCCAATCGGTGACCTCCGCACCGCAGCCGGGGAACCCCTCACCATCGCAGACGCCAACGGCGCATACATCGGGCACACCTACAACGGTGAGCTGAACGTGGTTTTCCTGCACACCGACTGGAAAGCCGCCGGTCTCACTTTCCCCGGCCGCACACAAACAGGCGGCCCCATGACTGAAGAGGAAAAGGCAGAACGCCGAACCGTCATCGAAAACAACAAAGCATGGGACGCGGCCGAGAAAGTCCGGCTTGGTTTCCTGAAAGACCTGCTGGCCGCCAAGTCCATGCCAAAGGACGCCCTGCAGTTCATCGCCCAGGCGATCTGTACGGACGGCTACACCGTCTCCGACGGAATCTACAAATACAGCGGATTCACTGCCGAACTGCTCGGCGGCAGCAACGGCTTCGGAGAACTAGCCCGAGTAGCGGAGAAGCCAGGAAGGAAGGCCGACAGCATCATCCTGGCGTCCTTCCTCGCCGGGTACGAACAGAACCTCTCCCGCCAATCCTGGAGGACCCCGACCGACGCCGAATGGCGGTATCTGACCAAGCTGGGGGAGTGGGGCTACGCCCTCAGCGACGTCGAGCGCATCATCACTGAAAAGTAGGCAGAGGGTGCCCCAGCTCAGGCCGGGGCACCCTCACTCGTCCATATTCGCACGGATACACGGATACACAGATAAACAGAGCGGTCCTTCGCTGTGCTTCGGGCTGTGGCCGGCGGCTCCTTCGTCGCCGCCGGCTGATCTGTCTACGACGTTTTTTGCTGCTGTCCTGCGGATTCTGCGCCCCCGCTCCGCAGCGTCAACCGGCTCCGCCGGCTGCGGTCCCAACAATCCTCTCCGGCGCTCCTTCGTCGCTTATTTCCTCCCAGGATTCTTGACCCCTGGCGCCTACGGCGTTGAGCACTGCTCCGTCGGGGACAAGCGAGCAAGCTCGCCAGCAGGCAAAAAACAACGGGGGAGAGGCCAACTGCTGGACCACCACCAGCCAAACCCCACCCGCAACCACAAGGAGCAAAAACCATGGAAAAGCTCAAAGCCACCACCGCCGCCGACGTACTGGCACTGTTCCCGCACATCCTCGGCTTCGAACCCCGCGAGTCCTTTGGACTCATGACCCTGCAGGGTCCCGCACTGGGGGCAAGCCTGAGAATCGATATCCCCACCGATGACATCAGCCCCACCGGCTTCGCCCAGACGCTGACCTCCCACCTGCTCGAAGACGTCAACGCAGACGGCGTGCTGCTCATGGTCTACACCAACGAAAAGCCCGCAGACCCCAACGCCAGCACCAAACCGCACAAGGACTACGTGGAAGCCATGAAACGCGAACTCCAGCGCGGAGGCCTCCCCATCCGCGACGGCTGGCTCATCACCGACCAGGGATGGACAGACTACTTCTGTGAAGACGCCGACTGCTGCCAGCTGCGCCCGCTCTCTGAGATCGACGACAGCATCATCAGCGCCCACATGGTCTTCAACGGCTCCGCCAAGCGGACCACGCTCGCCGACGACCCCGCCTTCATCGGCAGCGACGAAGCAGAACGCAAAATCAGCGAAACCGCCGCACGCATGGCAAATGTGGCACCTTTGGACTTCACCGACCCGGCACACTGCGAAGCACGAGCCGCATGGCAGGAAGGACTCGGCACCCAGCCCGACGAGGACGAGGCATGCGAACTGGTCGGCTACCTCCAGTGCAAGCCGGTGCGTGACCGCCTCGTCGTCGATGCCATCAGCTACGCCGAAGACATGGCAACGATCAGGAACGTTCTCACCGGCCGAGTCTCGGAGCGGCCGGACTGGGCGCGGGTTGATGCCACCGAAGCCCTGCTCCTTCACCTGCTGGCCTACACGCCCGGTGCCGCCCGGGCCGAACTGTTCAGCTTCCTGGGCTGGCTCTCCTGGTACAAAGGCCTCAGCTCAGTCGCAGTCGCCTACTTCAAAAAAGCCCTCGAAGCCCAGCCGGGTCACCGCCTCACGATGCTGCTGAACGAAATGCTGCGGACCGGTGCACTGCCGGCAGTGAGCAAGAACCCGGCCACCGCCTACAACACACCGCAAGCCGACTAGGAAGAGTACGAAGGCTGGCCCCCGGCGAGGGCCAGCCTTCGGCATGCATTCCCTGGCACCATGGAACGTCCCGATTTGCGCCGGCGGCGGCCTCCTCCGCAAGCTCCCCCGGCCGCCGCCATGACACGCTGGCGCGACCCTCCCAAAAGGACGGCACCCTGCCAGTACAGTGACCGAACTACGTAAGAAGATGAGGACCCGGAGAGCATGAGAACAGACCTCATTCATTGCAGCGATGGCGCAATGATTGAAGCCATCAGGCCGATCGGGGACGGGCAGCTGGAGAGCATCGAGACCTTTGCAATCGTCCGACCCGGCGGTCCGATCCAGCTAGTGGACATGATCTGGGTCTGTCCCGAGCTCCGCCGTCTCCTGTAACGTCCGGAAGCGATTCTGCCTGGTCAATATGAGGTCAGTTCCTAGAAACGACCGGCCACAAGGGCAACCACGGCCGCCCAATCGACATGACTGAACACCCAGCCCAAGAAACTCTCATACGCCTGCTTGCCCAGGGGCAGCAGCAGCCAGCCCAGTGCCACGAAATGCCACGGGCTGTAGCTGCTCCCGCTTGCTTTCCGGCAGCACTCACAGTGCTCTGGCTTCTCCAACGCTGACATGATTGAACCTCTCTGTGAGAGGCGCTTTGCCTTCACAGAAGGTTCGTTGACGGCGCATACCCAAAAGTGACAGTTTTTTGACTGTGAGCTTGGACACATATGTGCCGGGCGGTCCTTCGCTGTGCTTCGGGCTGTGGCCGGCGGCTCCTTCGTCGCCGCCGGCTGATCTGTCTACGACGTCTTTTTTTGCTGCTGTCCTGCGGATTCTGCGCCCCCGCTCCGCAGCGTCAACCGGCTGGAGCCGGCTGCAGTGCCAATAATCCTCTCCGGCGCTCCTTCGTCGCTTATTTCCTCCCAGGATTCTTAGCCCCTGGCGCCTACGGCGTTGAGCACTGCTCCGTCGGGGACAAGCGAGCAAGCTCGCCAGCAGGCAAAAAACAATGGGAGATACCAACAACCCAACCCAGCGAAACTGGTCCCGAAACTACTCGCACGTTCCAGCGATATACAGGTAGAAAACCCCTAGATTTAGGGCCAAAACCCCTTATTATTCAGATGAATAAATGGGAAAATAGAAGCATCACCAACAGCACGGACTCTGACTAAAACGACTACGAAACCTGAGGAATGAGTGCCATGACTATCACCGTCTACACGAAGCCCGGTTGTGGACCCTGCAAGCTCACCATCGGAAGGTTCAAGAACGCCGGGCTTGATCCCCAGGTAGTCGATATCACCGCCACCCCCGCAGCACTGGAATACATCACCGAAGAACTCGGGTACGTCCAGGCACCCGTCGTCGTCTACGAACGGGACGGATCCGAAGATCACTGGTCAGGACTGAACCCGGACAAGATCAACCAGGTCATCGCCCTGGAAACCCCCAGCACCTAACCCATAAAAAGCAGCACTCCCATCTATCACCCACGAAGGAAGCTGATCACCATGGCAGGCGAACCCACCACCACCATCACCGGAAACCTCACCTCGGATCCCGAACTGCGCTTCACCCCCAGCGGCGTCCCGGTCGCCAACTTCACCATCGCTTCAACACCGAGGATCCTGGACCGCCAAAGCAATGAATGGAAGGACGGAGAAACACTCTTCATCCGCTGCACCGTATGGCGCGAAACAGCCGAATACATCGCGGAATCCCTCACCAAGGGAAGCAGGGTCATAGCCGAAGGAACACTGAAATCCCGGCGGTTCGAAACCAAGGACGGCGAGAACCGAACCACCATCGAACTCGACGTCGAAGAAATCGGAGCGTCCCTCAAATACGGCCCCGTGCAGCCGGCCAAACGCCCCTCACAGCCCGAACAACAGAGCGGAAACCCCTACCTCACACCCGTGGAGTAGAGAGAAAAATGCCAGGCAAGAAACTAGAGCTCGGTGGAGAGCATGACGTGTTCGTACTCTCCACCGCACTCGAACGCATCAGGGACGAATTCCTGTACCGCAGCGAGGACCCCACAGAACGAACGGGAGCCCCTTTCCTGGAGTGGGCTGCTGCGGCCGAGAACCTCAGGATCCAGGTGCTGGAATGAAGACCATGGACCAGGGAACCCGATGAGCCAAAGAAAACCTGCGTCATTCACCCCGTATTTCACAGAACAAGACGCGGATCAGGTCAGAGCCGCTTTCCTGGCAGCCGGCGGAGCGGAAGGCTACCGGTCAGTCTCAGAGCTCATTGAGGGCGCGGTGTTGCGGGAAGTGCGCCGGCTGCAGCGAAAGCACAACAACGGCAGGAAGTGGGTCCCGGTGAAAGCCGGTGCGCTGCGTCCCGGGCGCCGGACCCGTCAAGAAGAAGGACGGGCGTGAACAGAAATTTCCTTCGTTGGTTGCGGAGGACAGAAAGAGGAGCGGGGACCGTGTGGTGCGGTTCCCGCTCCTGCCATTTCACCCCCAGCTCCGGAAAGGAGCTGCGCATCGCTCGGGGACTCATTGTGCAGGTCCTGGCGGTCATCACCCTGGCAGGATGTGCCAGCGATGCTGCGCCGTAGGCAGCAACCGTCACCGTGGGGGAGGAGCGGGAGTTTCAGGTTGAAGTCGCAGTCACACCCGAGCAGCAAAGCGCAGGGCTCAGTGGCCGGCAAAACCTTCCACCCGGCACAGGAATGCTCATTACCTTCGAGCCGGGCAAAGAACGAGAGGTGTGGATGGCCGGAATGGAAATCCCCATCGACATAGCTTGGATAGCCGACGGACAGGTTCTGCAGATCAGTACGCTGGACCCCTGCACGGAAAACCGCCAGAGTCTCTGCCCCCGATGGAAATCACCGGGAGCAGTCGACGCACTTCTGGAAGTACCGGCAGACGCACTGAAAGGCATCACCCCAGGAACACCCGTCAGCATCCGAGAGGAACAGCAATGACCCCAACCCTGCTGGAGAAGAATGCCCCTGAACCCGACCCGGTAGACGAAGCCATCACCGCACTCACCGCAGCTGCCCGCGGCCAGCGCATCATTGGCGCCGGCACCGCCAACGAACACTCAGTGCCGACAAATTTCGCTGGCACTCTTTCCCGGATCCTCGCTTCCGTCGCGGCCAACGTTGGCGGGATAGAAGCACTCCTGCAAGGCCGGCCAGAATCCTGGGAAGCGGATTACGTGTGCCAGCTGCTGCGCAGCACCGTCGGAGAGAACGAGGAATACCTCCTGCAGTACCGCACCGAACTGGTTGGCTCAAGGGGTCTCAGGGGCTTGAGTAACCGGTTTCCCCCACTCGACAGGCATCGGCATGTTCGAGTACGGATTTGTGATTTGACGAAAAACTAGAACCACTATCGCCGCAGCGATCAGGACCACGAAGACGATCAGCATCTTCCGGTTGCGTTTCGATAACTTTCTCACGGAATCGTCTCCCAATTTTTACACACACATGAAACGGTTGGGTGTCATACAAACAAATACTATGGGGGGAAACATTGAAAAGAAAGCTGTCCGCATTAGCCATTGCTTTGTC
>NZ_BCQM01000022.1 GCF_001552075.1 Arthrobacter luteolus NBRC 107841 | reverse complement strand
GGATCCGCGCGAGGTCATCTTCCAGCCGGGGGATCCAGCGGTTTTCCACGGCACGCTGCCGGGTCCGGGTATCAGCGAGTTCCCGGGTGACCAGCAGCAGTGCGCGGGCGTCCGCTGCATGGACGACGGCGGCAGCGAGCGCTTCCCGGTGGGTTGCGGCGGCGTAGGCCAGAGCGGAGGAGCCCGCGGTTGGAGCCTGCGGCGGCAGGGCAACGGAGGCGTCCTCGGGATAGCTGATTCCCATGGCACCGCCCCAGGTCACCGAAGCTTCGGCAAAGAACTCCGGAACCGCTTCCCGGACGCGGCCGAGCCCGTCAAGCGCCAGGGCGCGGCCCAGCCATGGCCCGGCCGCGCTGGCCGCCTCTTCCCAGCGGCGCCGGCTGGCCTCCGCCCGGTCCGCACGGTTCTGGATGGCGATCCGCAGGATCCGCTGCTTCCGGTCCAGCAGTTCGGCCCCGCGCCGGGCCGTTTCCAGCCGCCGTTCGACTTCCGCCCGGGCTGCCCGTCCGGTGCCGCTCACGGTCCCGGCCTCACGGTCCAGCCCTCACAGTGCCGCCCTCACAGTCCGGTCCCGTCCTCGGGCGCAGCGAGATACCGGTCCAAGAACTCGGGAGAGAGCATGCTCAGCTCGCGGCGCGGAAGGACACCGAGTGCCTCCCATGCCAGGTCCAGGGTTTCTTCCAGGGACCGGTACTCTTCCCGGCCCTGGTTGAGGAGTTTGCCCTCCACCACGGACCGGAACTCGATGTAGGCCCGGTCCGCCTCGCCCAGGGCGGCCTGTCCCACCAGCTCCGCGAGCTCAGCGGCCTGCCGTGCCCGGGCCATGGCTGCCAGGACCTGGGCGGCAACATCCAGGTGGTCCTCCCGGGTGCGGCCCTTCCCGGCTCCGGAACGCATCAGCCGGGACAGGGAGGAAAGCACATCCACGGGAGGATAGATACCCCGGGCATCAACGTCCGGGGAGAGCACTACCTGACCCTCGGTGATGTAGCCGGTCAGGTCCGGCACGGGATGCGTCATGTCCCCGGAGGGCATCGTCAGCACCGGCACCACCGTGACCGAACCGTCCCGGCCCTGGACCCGGCCACAGCGTTCATAGAGGGTGGCCAGGTCGCTGTAGAGATAGCCGGGATAGCCCCGCCGGGCCGGGATCTCCTTGCGGGCGGCGGAGACTTCGCGCACCGCCTCCGCGTAGCTGGTCATGTCGCTCATCACCACCAGGACGTCGCTGCCTCCCTCATAGGCCAGGTTCTCTGCGATGCTCAGGGCGATCCGGGGCGTGAGGATGCGTTCGATCACCGGATCATCGGCGGCGTTGAGCAGCAGCACCAGCTCACCCGCAGCGGAACGTTCCTCCAGCCGGTCCCGGACGTAAGCGATGTCCGCGTGCGTCATACCCATGGCGGCGAAAACCACGCGGAAGTTCCGCCCCTTGGTCGTGGCCTGGGCGGCGATCTGGGTGGCCAGGGTCAGGTGCGGCAGCCCGGCGACGGAGAAGATCGGTAGTTTCTGCCCGCGGACCAGCGTGGTCAGTGCGTCGATGGCTGAGATCCCGGTGATCACGGCCTCCTGCGGGGGAATCCGGTACACGGGGTTCAGCGGCCACCCGCTGACCGGCTCCACCGTGTCCGCAGTAACCGGCGGACCGCCGTCGAGCGGTTCCCCGCGTCCGTTGCAGACCCGGCCCAGCCATTCCGGCCCCACCGGCAGGTGCAGCGGACGGCCCTGGAAACGCACGGAGATTCCGCCGAGCCGCATCCCCTCGGTCCCTTCCAGGACCTGCAGCACGGATTCCCCGCCGTCGACCTCCAGGACCAGGCCGTGCCGGTCGGGGCCGCCGCTGACCTCCACGGTGGCGAATTCATCCCAGCCCACGCCCGCAGTGTCACCCACCACCATCAGCGGGCCGCGGAGTTCGCGGATATCGCTGTGGGAAACCAGGTGCCTCGGGTCCAGGGTCATTGCAGCTCCTTCAGTCCGGCGAGGAAACGTACGGCGAGTTCGGTGACGCCGCCGGCGTCGTTGGGCCCCGCTGACTCGCGCAGCCGGAGCAGGGGAGAGAAGTCATAGTTCTCCAGCGTTGCGGCCGGCACCCCGGCCGCAACCAGATCCTGGCAGGTACTGATGGTGTCCAGCACCGCCTGGAGCAGCGCAGAGCCCTTGGCGGCGGAGCAGTAGCCGTCGTTCGGGCTGAGCGCGTTCTGGACCAGCACGCCGTCGCGCAGCAGCCGCCCGCCAAGCAGGACCACCTGTTCATGGGCCGGCAGCGAACCCGCGCCAATGATTTCTGCGAGCGCAGACAGCCGGTCCGCTTCAGCGAGCACCAGCGACGCCTCGGCCCGCCGCCCGGCCCACTCCGGGTCACCGCTGGCGGCGTGCCAGCGGCCCAGTGCCTCGGCATCGCGGGAAAAGGAACCCCGCCAGCTGACGGCCGGATAGTGCCGGGAGTAGGCCAGGTCCCGGTCCAGCTGCCAGAGCGACCGGACAAACCGCTGGGTCCCGGTGGTGACCGGCTCGCTCATGTCTCCGCCCGGCGGGGACACGGCACCGATCACGGTGACCGACGCCGTCGCCCCTCCCAGCGTGGTGGCCAGAGACGCGCGCTCGTAGAACGCAGCCAGTTCCGACGCCAGCGACGCCGGGTAGCCTTCCTCCGCCGGGAGATCGCCGTTGCGGTTGGCGAACTCACGCAGCGCCTCCGCCCAGCGGGAGGTGGAATCGGCGATCACCACGGCGTGATACCCCATATCGCGGAAGAATTCGGCCACGGTGACCCCGGTGTTGATGCTCGCCTCCCGGGCCATCATCGGCATGTTGGAGGTGTTGGCGATGATCACCGTCCGCTCCAGCAGCGCGCCGCCGGTCCGGGGGTCCTCCAGATGGCTCAGACCGTCCAGCACGTCGGCCATCTCGTTGCCGCGCTCGCCGCAGCCCACGTAGACGATCACATCGGCGTCGGACCATTTGGCGATCTGCTGCAGCAGCAGGGTTTTGCCGGTGCCGAACCCGCCCGGAACGGCAGCCGCGGCGCCGCGCGGCAGCGGGTACATCAGGTCCAGGACCCGCTGCCCGGTGTGCATTGGCACGGCATCGGAGAGCCGCGCGGCGACCGGGCGCGGCCGGTGAACAGGCCAGCGCTGGGCCAGGGTAACGCCGGTCCCGCCGATTTCCGCGGCTGTCTCCAGCGCCCGGAGCGGCCCCTCAGCCAGCCAGCTGACCGTTCCGGAGACCCCCGGGGGCACCAGGACCCGGTACTGGACGCTGCCGGCCCCCGGAACCGTCCCGAGCACGTCTCCGGGGGAGAGGGCATCCCCGAGTGCCGCCTGCGGAACAAACTGCCACTGCCGGTCCAGGACCTGGCGGTCCTCTGCGGCGTCCTCCCGGTCAGCGGTCAGCCACATCGGGGCCGAGGAGAGGGGACGGAGCAGCCCGTCGAACACCTGGCCGAGCAGGCCGGGCCCCAGCAGGGCGGAGAGCTGGTGCCCGGTGCCCTCCGCGGCGTCGCCGGCTTTCAGCCCGCCGGTGTACTCGTAGGCCTGCAGGGTGGCATCGGTGCCGTTGACCGCGATGGTCTCCGCAGCAATGCGGTCCGGACCCAGCGCCACCAGCTCGAGCATCGACACATCGGCCAGGCCGCTGACCTCCACCAGCGGTCCGCTGACGCGCCGGATTTTGGCGCCGTCCGGATTCCCGGCGCTGTTCACTGCTGCCATAGCTCCCGCACCTCCTTGGCGTGGCGTTCCAATGCGGCGCCGGCGAGCGCCGGAAGGGAGAGGTCCACGCTGCGGGAGCCCAGCACACCGGTGATCCCGCCCGCCGGGGCCTCCTCGAGGTGCGCGCCGGGGTCCAGGAGCGCCCGGGCCTGTTCGCGCAGCGCCTCCAGGAGCAGGGGATACCGCGGATCGGACCTGAGTGCCTCCGCCTCGGCGAGGACCCGGGCACGCAGCTCTTCGCGGAGTGCTTCCTCGCGGGCGAGCACAATGCGCCCGGCACGGCGGCGGGCCCGGGCGGAACGCAGGGCAGCCTCGGTGTGGGCGGAGGCCCGGCCCTCCGCGTCTGCCCGGGCACGGATCCGGTCCGCTTCCGTCCGCCCCCGGACACGGATCTCCTCAGCCTGCCGGAGGGCCTCCGCCAGGATTTCCTGCGCCTCGTCCCCGGAGCCGCGGCGCAGTTCCGCACGGACCGGGAGCAGGGCAGCGGCTGCGCTGCGGGGCAGGCTGCTCATGCGGGCAGCGTGACGGTCAGCGGAACCGCCGGATCGTCCAGCCTGTCGGCCAGGACGGCGGCGGCCTCCGGTGTCAGGATGACGACGGCGGTGTCCGCGGGGAGCTGGTCCCAGGCCTGCCGGATTTCCTCCGGGCTCCGTGCGGGAACCAGCCGCGCCCCGGCGAGTTCGTAGCCGGCCAGCGCATCCGGTGCCCCGAGAGCAGCCACGGCGGTGGGGCGGACCGTGCCGGGGCTGGTCATGCCTGACCAATGAGGATGATGGAAATGATCAGACCGTAGATGGCGATGCCTTCCGCGAGCCCCACCACCACCATGGCCCGGCCGAAGATCTCCGGCCGCTCGCTCATGGCGGCCAGCGCCGCCGAGCCGGTGTAGGCCACCGCGATCGCGGCTCCGATGGAGGAACCGGCGACGGCGATGGCCGCGCCGATCAGCGCCGCGCTGCTGCTGTCGCTGCCTTCGGTGGCCATGGCGACGGCGGCTTCCGCGGAGCCGCCCGAGGCCGTGGCCGGCCCCGCGTTGAACGCTGCCGCGAGCAGCGCGAGAGCGCCGGCCATGATCAGTCCGTTCACGCCGAGCATCACTTTGATGCCGGCGCGCCGGCGGCGGCGGAGCAGGAACACCGCCCCGGCCGCCAGCACAACGGTGAGGATCAGGGCCAGGGGAATGCCGGCAAACCAGGGATTCATGGCGTTTGCCTTTCGGAGTCAGTGGATCCGGGAGGGACGGAGTCCGGCAGACGCGGGCTCCAGGGCTTGAACGGACGGCCTTCATCCGTGAAGACGCGGGAGAAAAGCTCGTAATACTCCAGCCGCAGGGCCTGGATCGCGGCGACCAGCCCTTCGAGCGCGAACGTGATGGCATTGCCCACGAGGAAGACCAGGACGGCCAGGACCGCCCGCCAGTCCGGGTGCCACAGCGCCGTCGTGGCCTGCCAGACGATCATCATCAGGGCTGCGTGGGTGAGCCCGAAGGCCGCGAGGCGGGTGAAGGAAACGATGTTCGAAGCGAGCTGGACGACGGTATCGACCAGTTCCACGGAGGCCTGCATCGTCCCCGTTGCGCCGCCCCCGGCCTCCACGAACAGACCGGTGAAAATCAGGACCAGTGCCACCGCCGCGATGATCCCGGCAGCGGCAACCAAACCGGATATCCCCGCAGCCAGCCCGCCGGCCAGCAGCCCGACGGCGAGGAACAGCAGCGCCCCTGCGAGTCCGGTCCGGGCGTAGAGGGCGTAGGCCCAGCCGCCCTCCCGGACCCGGTTGATGGTGCCGATGGTGTAGGCCCCGGCCAGCAGCACGGCGCCGAAGACCAGGGCGGCGATCATCAGGGGAATGGGGTTCTCCACCGGTTCCAGCCAGATCACCGGGATCACGTGAGTGGGACCGAAGAACTCCCCGTAAAGGATCCCGAAGAAGACTGCCGCAAGCCCGGCACCGAAGATGAACAGCCAGGTCTTCTGGAAGCGGCGCAGCGCCTTGATCCAGCCCCACCGGATGATCAGACCAAACAGGACCAGCAGCAGGCCCTGCCCGGCGTCGCCGAACATCATTCCGAACATCACCACGTAGGCCAGTCCGGCGAGCCGGGCCGGGTCCAGGTCCGAGTAGGGGACGGTGGTGTAGGTATCCACCAGCAGCCGGGAGAGCCGGGGAGCTTTCCTGGCCCGGCGTTCGATTCCGGTGAGCAGGGTGGGCGGCTGGACCCCGCGGGGCGTTTTCAGCGGAACGACGCCGGCGCCCAGCGGTTTTAGGGCGTCCTGGAGCGCTGGTACCCGCCGGGCGGGAGCCCAGCCGACCAGCCCGGACACCGGACCGTTTTCCACGGCAGCCTCAGCTGCCCGGTCGAGTTCCTCCGGGCCGTCTCCGGGCGGATACGGCAGATCCAGTTCCACGGCTGCGCTGCGGGCGACTTCAGCGAGGGCAGCACGCGTTCGGTCCGTCGGGGCGATGACCGCCACGCGTTCCATCCGGATGGGGGTGAGCGTCTCACGCCACGGCATCAAGGACCTCGCTTCCTCCGCCGGACGCGGCGGCTGCCAGCGCCGCCCTCACCCGCCAGCCGTCGACGGCCAGGACGGCCATGGCTCCGACACTTATGTCCGGGCCGGGCAGGCCGGAGCGCAGCAGCACGAACGCATCGTCTTCCACCGTGGTCCGGAGCGCGGCCTCGGCCCGCCACAGGTCTGCGGGCTGTTCTACCCCGGCCAAAGCGGGTGCGGCGGAGCGGGGAAGCGTGGCGCGGAAGGAGTCCGCATCCTCAGCTGAGGACCAATCGCTGCCCAGTACCGGACGGAGCAGGATGGCCAGCCGGTCCGTGTTTCCCGGCGGGGTGCCGGGCGGACCGGACAACGTCCGGTCAACGAGGATCCTGCGGGCGGCAATCAAGGCTGCGGCGGACGTCGTCCAGCTGCGGGTCTGCGGAGCGGCGGCGGCCAGCCGGCGAAGCCAGACAACGGACAGGGTGTCGGCCATGCTGCCGGCATCTCCGGGATCGCCCCAGGGACTTGTGCGGAGCCGGGCGGCAAGATCCGCCGTCGAGCCGGCTCCGGCCAGCCGCGGCCAGGCCGTGGCGAGCCCGCCGAGTTCGAAGTACTCCGGGAGCTGGACCGTCCTGGCCGGGGCGTGCTCCGGGCCGGAGCCGGCAGCTTCGGTTTCCTGCAGCCGGCGGGCGAGGACAAGGATGTTCGCCAGCTCGTAGGCAGCACCGGCCGCCCGGACCATGCGCGCGCCGGAAACCGGCAGCCAGCCGGCCAGCACCCGCAGCTGCCACAGCGCGCTCCGGCGCGTCGCCTGCTGTGCGCCGGCGAGGTCGCCGGCGCCGGCAAGTTCGGAAGCGTAGGCAGTAGCGGCGAAGAGCTCAAGGGCCTGCTCCAGGGAGGTCAGGGCCGCGGCTTCGCGGCAGGTGCCGGCACCGGCCCGCCGTCGTGCCATGGCCCTGGCCCGGACCGTGGCCGCGACCCAGTCCGACCTCATGGCCCGCCTCCGGAACCAAGGTAATCCTCGAGCACGGAGGCGGCAATCCTGCGGGCCAGCGGCTGGAGCTTTGCCTCGGCTGCTGCACTGATCCTCCCGGCGCGCTGCTGCGCCTGTTCCAGCAGCTCCGTGTCCCGGGCTGCCGCCTCGCGGGACACCTGCTCGGCGGCGTGCGCGCGGACGGCACCGGAATCCAGCCGTGCCTGCGCAATATCCGCGTCCGCCTGGCGCCGTGCCTCGGCCAGCAGCGTCCGCGCCTGCCCGGCAGCGTCCTCGAGGCGCCGGCGGGCCGCTTCGGAATCGGGCAAGAGTGCCTCGAATACGGGCAGCAGTTCGGCTTCGGGCCCCTCGCTGTCCGTGGAGGGAACACCCGCAGGACCGGAGGGCCCCGGTGCGCCGACCGGCCGGAACCGGTCCAGAATGGATGGGCGGGCCACAGGCCAAGCACCTCCCGGTTGCTAAGGGGTCTCCCAGGGGAGAAGGGGTCAGGCAGCGGCGGCCGTCATTCGTCCTTGGTCGCTGCCGCTTCGGATGCTTCTCCGTGCTGGACGATGTCCCCCTCGGTGAACAGGATGCCCCGGGCGATCGCCCGCCACTCCGGGGTTCTCCGGAGCAGGAACTCCAGTTCCATGGAGAAGTGCTTAAACTCCTCGCCCAGGGAGTCCTTCATGATGTTCCGGGACTCCTCCTCAGGTTCCACCGAAATCCGCTGGACATACCAGCCGATCGCTTCGGCTTCTTCGCTGAGGCTGGCGCACATTCTGGCGAACGTCCGCGTCTCGGCTGAGAGTTCGGCAGGGGGCTCGTGGTACTGGTCTGTTCCCATTGGGTCTCCCATGGTGGGACCGGGACCGCGCGGGCACGGCAAAGCCCGCCGCACGCTGAACCGGCAAACTTAAAGGACCGGATATTCGAGCGTACGGCGGGCTTCCCGGGGCACACAATGGCCGGTGCCGAACTACCCGGCCCGGAGGGGGAGTCGCCGCCTACTGCGGGGCGCCGCCGTCGTCAGCTGAGCCGCCGTTCCGGCCACCATCCTGTGCGTCATCCTTCGGCTTCAGCCGGATGGACACCGAGTTGATGCAGAAGCGCTGGTCCGTGGGGGTGTTGAAGCCTTCCCCCTCGAACAGGTGTCCCATATGCGAGTCGCAGTTTGCACAGCGCACCTCGATGCGGTCCATTCCCATGCTGCGGTCGTGCAGGTAGCGGACCGTTCCCTCGGCCAGGGGCGCGAAGAAGGACGGCCAGCCGCAGTGTGAATCGAACTTTTCATTGCTGGTGAACAGTTCCGCTCCGCAGGCCCGGCATTCGTAGACGCCTTCGGTCTTGGTGTCCCAGTACTCGCCGGTGTAGGGCCGTTCGGTTCCGGCCTGCCGCAGCACCTGGTATTCCATCGGCGTCAGTTCACTGCGCCACTCCTCATCAGATTTCTGGACCGGGAGCTGCGCGCCGGTACTGCTGTTGATGTTCCCGCCAGTGGTCATGCCGTCCATGGTGATCCTCTATCGACTTTCAGTGCTTATATTCGCCCCAACGCTCACAGGCCGGGAATAATGCCCGGCCTACGAGTCCCCGATAAACCCGGACCCGGAGTACAGATGCAGCACCGGCACGCCGAGCCTGTCCTGTGCTTCGTTCGCCCAGTCCGTGCGGAACGTGTCCTCGATGGCGTGCGGAGTGGTGATGACAACAACCTGCTGGGCATCCGAGCCCTTGGCCTCCTCGACCACCGCCTCCACCGGGTTCTCCCCGGTCACCCGGCCATCGGCGTCGAACCCCAGTCCGCGCAGCAGGTCCAGGGACTCGGCGAGTTCCTGCTCGGCGGCCTTCACCTCCTGTTTGGCAGAAAGGTGCGGGCCGGCGATGTTCCGGTAGGCAGCGGCGAAGTCCAGGAGACTCAGGTTGTCCAGGACGTCCACCAGCATGTTCCGGCCCGGGTCAGCGGGCACCAGCACCTCGAAACGCACCGGATTGTTCTCCGCCAGGTAGCCGAGGTTCCGCGCGTCGGCTTCGTTCAGGACTTCTTCGGTCAGCACCACGATCGTCGCGTTCATGCGGCAAGCCTAGCGCCAGCTCATGGACGGGTAAAAGAACCGCCGGTGACATGGGATTTTCCATGCTTGGCGCGAACGTCAGTCACAATGAAGGCATGCTTCTCTCTGCTTCCGAGGTGCCCCAGGAAACCGCCGCAGCCCTGACCGCTCCGTGGGTCAAATGGACGGCCTTCGGTGCCGGCGTGGGGGCAGCTGCCTCCACGGCCGTACTGGCAGCGACGTCCGGTCTGGCGGTGTATTTTGCCCGGCAGATTGTGACTCCGCGGCAGGTGCGGGACGCCAACCTGGAAATCCTCGCTGTGATCGATTCCCCGGACGGGCTGCAGATCATCCTGCCCGCCAACGAGGACACCACTGTCGAGGGCACCTACGGCCTGTACTTCGACGGCGGCACCGGGTACGCGCGGATCGGCGCAATCCGCTCCTACGTGCCCCGCGAGGGGACCGTGCAGCGCGACGTCGAACACGTCTACTCCGGGGATCTGGCCAAGGCCGTGCGCGGCTGGTGGTCCGGCACGATCCATCCGACGCCGTCGGCCGCCGGCTTCCCGCAGGAAGACGTGGAAATCGACGTCGAAAACGGCAAGGCGCCGGCCTGGCTGGTGCGCTCACTTGACGGTTCGGACACCTGGGCGATCATGGTGCACGGCAGGGGAGCCCAGCGCACCGAAACGATCCGCGGTCTCGGGGCCGCCCGCCGCGCCGGGATGACCAGCCTGCTCATCTCCTACCGCAACGACGGTGAAGCTCCGTATGCGGCAGACGGCCGGTACGGCCTGGGCCTCACGGAATGGCACGACGTCGAAGCCGCCATCCGCTATGCGCTCGCCAACGGAGCACGCGACGTAGTGCTTTTTGGCTGGTCCATGGGTGGGGCCATTGCCCTGCAGACCGCTGACAAGTCCGAACTGAGCCGGTACATCCGTGCCCTGGTCCTGGATGGTCCGGTGGTGAACTGGGTGGAGGTGCTGGCCCACCATGCCCGGCTGAACCGGATTCCGGCGCAGGTTGGCAGGCTCGGACAGTGGCTGATTTCCAATGCGGCCGGCCGGACCCTGACCGGTCTTGCGGCACCCCTGGACCTCAAGAGCATGGACTGGGTGTCCCGGGCCGAGGAAATCCGGACTCCGGTGCTGATTGTGCACAGCGAACGGGACGAATTCGTGCCCGTTGGGCCGTCTGCGGACCTGGCGGAGAAGAATCCCGAGCTCGTGACTTTTGTTCGGTTCCCGCACGGCGGGCACACCCGCGAATACAACGTGGACCCCGAGCACTGGGAGGACACCGTAGCCGGCTGGCTGGACACCGCCCTGGGACGGACGCGACGGCCCGCTGAGCGCAGGGGGTAGCTGTCTGCTGGTGCAAGTGGGAGCATCGGTGGAGGGACCTTAGGGAGTTACGGGAACACACGGTACGGGACGCACGGCGCCCGGGGGAATCCCGCAGCATCCACGGCCCGCAGGGAGGATCCATGCTCGTTGCAGCTTCGGTTTTTGCGCTTATCGCAGCCGCCATCCACGTGTATATTTTCGTGCTGGAATCGATTCGGTGGATGGCGCCGGCGACGAGGACGCTGTTCGGGATCTCCTCCGACGAGCAGGCGGACCATACCCGTCCGCTCGCCTACAACCAGGGCTTCTATAACCTGTTTCTTGCTACCGGTACGGTCATTGGGGTCATCCTCCTGGGGCTGGGGAACGTTGTGGTCGGCGCGACCATGATTGTGTTTGCTGCGTCCTCCATGGCGCTCGCGGGGCTGGTGCTGCTTCTCAGCGACCCCCGGATGCTCCGGCCGGCCCTGATCCAGGCGGTGCCGGCTGTGCTCGCCCTGGTGTTCGTTATTGCCGGGCTCTGATAGGTGCTGCCTCTGGTTGGTGCGGCCGGGGAACAGCGGGCGGGGCCTGCCCGGTAACGGCGCGCGGGGCCTGCCGGTAACGGCGTGCGGAGGGATGCGCCGCCGTCGTCGTTATCCCACTGTGCTAGGTTGCCCTGACTGGGGCGGGGTGCCCCTGACGCGGTATTAGCCGGGGGGAGCCGAGAGATCAGGTCATGGGGGACACAGGAGCAGCGGAACACGCTCAGAGCCAGGAAATTGCGAAGGCCGTGTTCGCGGACAAGTCCGCAGGTATGTGGCTGATGCGCGCGGCTGGAGCGGGCGCGGTTTACTCCCTGTTTCTCGAACTAAGCGGCAATGCCGGATTCCGTCCGCCCTGGGAAACCCTCGACCTGACGTGGTTTCCGTTGTGGCCGTACCACCAGATGATCGTGCCGGCAGGACTGATTTTTGCCGCCTACCTTATGACCGCCAGGGGTGAGAAGAAGCTCGGTATCCGCCAGCAGCGGGGTGCGCTCGCGGTATTGGTATTCGCTGCGCTTTTTCTGCCGCTGGGCGGTGTCTTCGCTGCCACCTACGGGGTGTCCCTTCTGGCTCTGTCAGTGCGTACCCGGGAGACACTGACCGTGGTGACCGGAATGATGGCCGTGGTTGCGTGGGCAGCCGTGTCCTTCCTGTCGTCTCCGGTTCCGGGAAACCACGAGCCGGACCTGCTCACCGGCCTTGCCGGCCCCGGGGTGCTGGGGCTGCTGGCTGCCGCCCTGTTCATCGCGGCCTCCAAGGTCAGCCCCGGGCGGTGGCAGGACGCTGCAGCGCGGGAGCCGGGGTTGAACGGGACGGGGTCGGGGATGAACGGGACGGGGCCGGGGATGAACGGGACGGGGCGGGGTTGAACGGGGCGGGGCCGGGGTTGAACGGGACGGGGCCGGGATTGGTGACTGAGCGCCAGGCTGGGGAGGAACAGTAGCGGGGTGTGGCTCGGGGCTCGGGGCTCGGGGCCCGGGGCCCGGGGCCCGTGGCTCGTGGCCCGTTGGCTCGATGGCCCGTCGGAGGTAGGGCGGTAGGGCGGCAGGGAGGCAGAGGGGTATCTGGTCCGGACACCTGCCAGGAAACCGGTCCTGGCGCTGGGGGGCGGGTCTGCTTTGGAGGAGAACACTCGATCCGGGGTGGACCGTAAGAGTTCGGTGCTGGAAGCTGGACCGGAGACCCACCGATCCGGGGTGAATCGTATGAGTTCGGTGCTGGAAGCTGGATCGGAGACCCACCGATCCGGGGTGCGAGGCAGTTCGGGAGAACGCTTCGGGTCCAGGGCTGGAAGCAGAGCGGTACCTGGTCCGGACTGTATGAAACGGGTCTGGCGGAAGGAAAAAACGAGTAGGTGAGCCAGTAGGTTCGCCCTGTTGTGGCTCTGGCGAGACTAATAGACTCGAACACATGTTCGAATCATTCTGGCGGAATCCAATTGAGGGGGGCCTAATTGAGCGGGGCCCAGTTGAGCGGGGCCCAGTTGAGCGGGAGCCCACTGAGCGGGAGCCCACGCTCGTGCCCGTACGGGGTTCTCGTAGGCTCGCGGCATCGACGACCCGCATGAGCGGACCTATAACGGCCCCAACTTGGTCCCCTGGTAAGCACTCGCTGACAGCAACTGTGCGTAATCCAATGCGTACTCCAATGTGGACCGCATCGGCGAACGGTCCGTCCGGCAAGTACAACCCACCGGAAGATTCTTCAGCCGCTGACGCAGAGGACGCCGTCGAACCTGCAGGCACCGCCAGGCTGTACGAATGGCTCGCCGCGCTCGCAGATGCCGGGCTCCCGCAATCTGACACCGCGCTGATCGATCAGATCCGTGCTTTGGAAGAACTCAAATCTGCCTGCGCAGCGGTACAGGCACGGGCGGCTGCTGCGTTTGATGCCTCTCAGCGGCTGGCCCAGGCCAGGGCCGGGATCCCGCCGGCCCAGCTCGGGCGCGGTGTTGGAGGGCAGATCGCCTTGGCCCGAAGGGACTCACCCCACCGCGGGGGCCGGCACCTCGGCCTTGGCAAGGCCCTGGTCCACGAAATGCCCCACACTCTCCGTGCCTTATCCACCGGGGTCCTCAGTGAATGGCGTGCCACCCTGCTGGTCCGGGAAACCGCCTGCCTCGAGGTGGAAGACCGCCGCCGAATCGATGCCCTGATCTGCGGGAACCCGGCCGCATTGGAGGGGGTCGGAGACCGCAAACTCATAGCCAGGATCCGGTCCCTCACCCAGGTCATCGATCCCGCCTCGCAGGTGCGCCGGCACGCCAAAGCCGTCGCAGACAGATACGTGTCCTGCCGCCCGGCACCGGACACCATGTCCTATCTGACCGGGCTGCTTCCCGTCGCCCAGGGCGTAGCCGTGTTCACCGCCCTGTCCCGGACCGCTGATAGCTTGCGCTCCTCCGGGGACGAACGAGGCCGGCGCCAGATCATGGCCGACACCCTCGTCGAACGAATCACCGGCCAGGCCACCGCATCCCAGGTTCCGGTCGAGGTCCAGCTCGTCATGACCGACCGGACCCTCTTCGGCAGGGTCCTCGAGCCTGAACCGCCAGGTCCTGGCGCAAGAGAGGACATGATCCCCGGGTATCAAGCTTTCCGGGACCCAATACCGGGCCAGGTTTCAGCAGGCGCTCCGGACACTGCCGTTGCTTCTGCCTCGGCCCCGGCCCCGGCCTCTGCCTCGGCCCCGGCCCCGGCCCCGGCCTCTGCCTCGGCCTCGGCCCCTGCCCCGAACGATGCGGCAGAGAACGTTCGATTCCAAGAAGCCGCGGGCCTACGAACTGGTCACGGTCCATCTGCCGGCAGGATGAACGGCGCGACGTGCACTGCACCGCCAAAACCTCCGTGGGACGAGCCTGCGTACTTCCCCGGCTACGGCGTTGTTCCCGGGCAATGGGCCAGGGATCTCATCGCCGGCACGCTTCACGGGCGGGACCCGGAACTGGACCTAGAACCACGCCAGATTCCGCCACCGGAACACGGCCGCGGTCAGACTCGTGTGGACGCCGATGGTCCTGATTCCGGAGGTCGTGATGCCCCGGATCACGTCAGCGTGCAAGCCCGCGTGACCCTGCGCCGGCTCTATCTGGATCCCGCCACCGGTGAACTGATCGCCATGGACTCCAAAGCCCGGTACTTCCCGCCCGGACTGGCCAGATTGATCCGTACCCGCGACCAGACCTGTCGGACACCGTGGTGCGATGCGCCGATCCGGCACATCGACCACGTCCAGCCCCACACTGCCGGGGGACACACCAGTTACGCCAACGCACAAGGACTCTGTGAAGCCTGCAACCACGCCAAGGAAGCACCCGGCTGGACCGCGGACACCACTTGCGCTCCGGGCCAACGTCACACCGTCCGGACCGAAACGCCCACCGGCCACACGTACCTCTCCACCTCACCGCCCCTGCCCGGGGCGCCGCCCACCCACTAACGGCAGATCCGGCCTGCCCGTCTCGCGAAAGACTGGCCGGAGCTTCTGCCTGCGGCCGAACCATAGTACTTCCGGGGCCTGATACCATGGCCGGCGTGATTGATTCGATTTCCGCACCCAGCTGCCCCGATGCAGCGGAAAGGCTGGTGGGCTCCACGCCCTGCAGTGCGCCCCTGTCCTAGCGACGCACACCAGCTGTCCGTTTCCACTGTCCATGGGCACCTCCAGCCTGCCCCGAGGACGCATCACCCTGCCCGCGGCCCGGCCCGGCACGCTCTGCCCCGGAACCCACCGGCCCAGCACGCTCTGCCCCGGCCTCGGGCGCCGAAATCGAACGAAAGCCCATCATCATGCAACCCGTAACTGAAGCTGTCATCCGCAAGTCCTTCATCAACGCCAGCCGCTCCCAGGTCGCTGCGCTCAACTTCCCGCCGGACTTCGCCGAAACCGACTGGGAGAACCTGGATCAGATCGGCTGGCAGGATCACAAAATGCCGCAGCGCTCCTACCTCGTGCTTCCGGTGGACAACAAGCCCGTGGCGATCCTGCTCCGCGCGCCTGAGCTGGTGTCGGCGAGCAAACGGGCGCTCTGTGCCCTCTGCGAGGATCTGATCAGCGAGGACGACGTTTATCTCTTCGTCGCGCCGAAGGCTGGAGCCTCCGGGAAAAACGGCAACTCGGTCGGCACTCTGATCCACAGCACGTTTTCCTGCTCCCGCAACGTCCGCGCCGAGGTGAAACCGACCGTGATCCATCCGGATCCGGAACTGGTGAAAGCCGAGCGTATCCGTGGCCTGCAGGAGCGTACGCTGCAGTTCGTGCAGAAGGTGCGCAGCTAGGGTTTTGAGCGGGCTCCGGGCTACTTGTAGACGGCTATCGGCCCTGCCACGGCATCCGTCAGCCGGATCAGGTCGGCAGGGGAGAGCACAAGCTCAAACCCGCGTCTCCCGCCGGAAACGTAGATCGACTCCAGTGTCTCGGCACTGGAGTCGATCACGGCCGGAGACGGAAGCCGCTGACCGAGCGGTGAGATCCCACCCACCACGTAGCCGGTCCGCTTCTCGGCTTCGGCCCGGTCGGCGATAGCTGCCTTCCGGGAACCGAGCAGGGAGGCAACCTTCTTCAGGTCCAGGGTGCCTGCCACCGGAATCATGGCGACCGCCAGCCGGCCTTCCACAGACACCATCAGGGTCTTGAACACGGCCTCCGCCGGAACACCAAGCTTCTCCGCGGCTTCCAAGCCGTAGGACGCCACCGAAGCATCATGCTCGTAGCTCATCGTCCGGTAAGCGACGCCGGCGGCGTCGAGGACACGTGTGGCGGGCGTAGCGCTGCGCCCGCCCTTCTTCCCGCCGCCGGCCATGACTACGCCTGAGCTTCCGCTGCCGAAGCCTCGGCAATCTTCCGTTTGATCCGGCCGAGCATGGCCGACATCCCGCGCATCCGCAGCGGCGTGATGGCCCGGGTCAGGCCCAGCCGGTCGGGAACATCGGCCGGCACAGCCAGGATTTCCGCGGCCGGCAGGCCGTTCAGCCCTTCATGCAGCACACCGGCGAATCCCCGGGTGGTGGGAGCCTCAGGCGGCGCAGAGAAGAACAGCTCCACCGGATTCCCGGGGCCGCCGCCAACCTCCACGGTCAGGAACAGCGGTGACTGGCACTCGACAACCTGCTCCAGCATTTCCGGATGGTCGGCAAGACGCGCCGGAAGAGCAGGCAGGCTACGGGAGAACTCGAGCAGCAGTTCCAGCCGTTCGGGTTCGGTGAGTTCCTGGAAGTCTTCGACGATTTCCTGCAGCTGGGCAGGAACAGTGGACGGGGTGGACGAAGTGGTGCTCATGAAAAACGCGCTTTCAGTTGTAGCTGGCGGACGATGATCAGCGCGGTGCCGGGCCGGGCTCGGTGCCGCGGACGATGGGCACGCGCACGGCGTTGCCCCATTCGGTCCAGGATCCGTCGTAGTTCCGCACCGTCTCGAAGCCGAGCAGGTGCCTGAGTACAAACCAAGTATGGCTGGAACGCTCACCAATCCGACAGTAGGCAACGACGTCGTCGCCCGGCTTCAGCCCAGCCTCCCCACCGTAGAGCGCCTCGAGTTCGGTCCGGGTGCGGAAGGTGCCGTCCTCCGCTGCGGCCTTGGCCCACGGAACGGACACGGCCGTGGGGATGTGACCGCCCTTCATGGCACCTTCGTCCATGTAGTCGGGCATGTGCGTCCGTTCGCCGGTGTATTCGGCGGGGGAGCGGACGTCGATGAGTGGTCCCGTGCCCAGGTGCGCCAGGACGTCCGGCAGGTACGCGCGGATGGGGGCGTCATTGCGTTCGACGACGGGGTAGTCCACTGCCTCTACCTCCGGTTTGTCAGTGGTCACCTCGCGGCCTTCGGCAATCCACTTATCCCGGCCGCCGTCGAGCAGGCGGACATCTTCGTGGCCGAAGAGAGTGAACACCCAGAGGGCGTAGGCGGCCCACCAGTTGCTCTTGTCTCCGTAGAGCACCACCGTCGTGCCGCGGCTGATGCCTTTGTCCCCCATGAGTTTCGCGAAAGCTGCACCGTCAACGAAATCCCGGGTGTCGGCGTCGTTCAAATCGGTGTGCCAGTCGATCTTCCGGGCGCCGGGAATATGCCCCGTGTCGTAGAGCAGGATGTCCTCGTTGGATTCCAGGACCACCAGGTCCGGAGAACCGAGGTGCGCTGCGAGCCAGTCGGTGGACACCAGACGGTCCGGATTGGCGTAGTCGGCGAACTTGGGATTCGGATCTGCGGGTAACGGCATGATGGGTCCTTACGTTTATGCGGCCGGTTTACTAACTACCCTAACGACGGCGGCGTCCCAAAGCTTCCTGCGGAGTCGGGACACCGGCCACGGTGGCGTATCGTTGCTACGGCAGCAAATGCCGTACCCCTAGCAGAATCGGATGGATGGATTGGGCGCAGCAGGACAAGTGGAGCAGCTTTCGAAGCGGACTCCCCAGGTTTCCACGGACGAACTCCTGCAGGGCTTCTTCCCCTCACCGCGCTTTGGCAGTGTCTCCTTCGACACCTACATTCCAGACCCGTCCCAGCCCTCCCAGGCACAGGCAGTTACCGCAATGCGGGCTTTCGCCGAAAGCGTTGACGCCCCGGCTCCCAGCGGCTTCCGCAAGCTGTTCGGCGCCAAGAAAGCTGTAACCAAGGCAGGCTTCTACCTCGACGGCGGCTTCGGCGTCGGCAAAACGCACCTCCTCGCGTCCCTCTGGCATGCGGTGGAAGGCCCCAAGGCCTTCGGCACGTTCGTGGAATACACCAACCTGGTGGGGGCTCTCTCCTTCCGCAAAACCGTGGAGGCCCTCTCCGCGTACAAGCTGGTCTGCATCGACGAATTTGAACTGGATGATCCCGGAGACACGGTCCTGATGTCCCGCCTGATGCGGGAATTGTCCGACGCCGGCGTGAAACTGGCTGCCACGTCCAACACCCTGCCGGGTTCACTGGGGGAGGGCCGGTTCGCTGCAGTCGATTTCCAGCGGGAGATCCAGGTGCTGGCCGACCAGTTCGACGTCGTGCGGATCGACGGCGAGGATTACCGCCACCGCGGCCTGCCCGAGTCACCGCCGCCGCTGGACGACGCCGGTATGGCTGCGCGGATTGCCTCGGAATACGACGGCAGGACTGTCGCCGAAGATGAGTTCGCCGACTTGGTGAACCACCTCGCGGATGTACACCCCAGCCGCTACCGCCAGCTCATCGACGGTATTGACGCTGTTGCCTGGCACAACGTGCACACGATTTCGGAGCAGTCCGTTGCCCTGCGCTTTGTGGTCCTGGCCGACCGGCTCTATGACAAGGATGTTCCGATCCTTGCCAGCGGGGTGCCGTTCGACCAGCTGTTCACCAAGGAAATGATGGCCGGCGGCTACATGAAAAAGTACTACCGCGCCGTCTCCCGGCTCACAGCACTGGCCCGTGAAGGCCAGACAGGCGAAGCTTCCTAGGATCCACGCAGGAGACCTTCCACGCAGGAAAAGCCCCGGCACCGCTGATTTTGCGGTACCGGGGCTTTCTGCCGTGCTCTTGGTTTAGCTGGCCGGAGGTGTAGGGCCGGCTGCGGGCGGTTCGCCCGGTCCCCGTTCGCGGTCTGCCTTGTCAACCGCTTCGGAGGCCTTGCGCTGGAATCCATCAACCTTGTCGGCGTACTTTCCGCCGGTCTTCTGGTCGACGAAGTTGCCGGCCTGGTCGATGCCGCCCTTGATCTTGTCGGCGTTCTGGCCCACAAGCTCGGTCGCCTTGTCCTTCAGCTCTCCGGCCTTGCCCTTGAGCCCGTCAAATACAGACACGGACCACCTCCTTTCGCTGGGGAAGCCATCCGCTTCCCGTTCAGGTCAATGGTAAGCCCCCTGAGTATGAGCGCCAAGGCGCACTTTCTCCGGGCTTGGCGGGAAAGTGGGCCGCATGGCTGCCCACCTGCGGTTAAAACAAAAATGGAGCAGACCGTGAGGCCTGCTCCATTTACGCTGTTCCGAGCGGACGACGGGATTCGAACCCGCGACATCCACCTTGGCAAGGTGGTGCTCTAGCCAGCTGAGCTACGTCCGCA
>NZ_BCQM01000021.1 GCF_001552075.1 Arthrobacter luteolus NBRC 107841 | reverse complement strand
TTCTAGGAACCGTTGCCGCGGTCCTTCCGAACGGGCAGGACCCGGCGCCTGAACTGTCTCTTGACGGCAGCATCGACGTGTTCGGCTACGTGCTCTTCGTAATGCTCCTGGACATGATCCGTGACGTGCGCCATCAGCTCATCACGGGCCAGTTTGCGCTGCGCCCGCATGAGCGCGGCATGTTCCTGGTGGAAGGCCTTTGCCGTTGCGGCACACATCATCAGGATGACCACGCTGAATGGCACGGCGGTGAGGATCGCTGCGGTCTGGATGGCTTCCAAGCCGTTGGCCAGCAGCAGCGCGATGGCTACCGCAGCCGCGGAGAGTGCCCAGAAGATGCGGATCCAGTTCTTCGGTTCCACCTCGCCGCCGGTGGAGAGCATCCCCATCACCAGGGCGCCGGAGTCGGCGGAGGTGATGAAGAAGATGCCGATCAGGAGGATGGCGCCGATGGTGAGGGCGGTCCCGCCTGGCAGGCCGTCCAGCATGCCGAAGAGCGCCCCTTCGGTGTCCACCGTTCCATCCGGGGCAATGAGGCCGCCGCCGCCGAAGAGTTCCCGGTAGATGGCGGTCCCGCCCAGGACGGTGAACCAGAGGAAACCGACGATGCTGGGGACCAGAAGGACACCGGCGACGAACTGGCGGACGGTGCGGCCCTTGGAAATGCGGGCGATGAAGATGCCGACGAACGGTGCCCAGGAGATCCACCAGCCCCAGTAGAAGGTGGTCCAGGCTGCCTGCCAGGCCTCACCTTCGGCACCGGAGAAGGCCAGGGTATTGAACGTCAGTCCGACGACGTTCTGCAGGTAGTTGCCGATGGACTGCACGAACTCCCGCAGCAGGAACAGGGTGGGGCCGGTGAACAGCACGAACAGCAGGAGCGCACCGGCGAGGATCAGGTTGGCGTTGGAGAGCCACTTCATACCTTTCCCCACACCGGAGACCAGGGAGACAATGGTGAGGGTGATGATGCAGAGGATGAGGCCTATCTGCGTCATCTTGGTGGCCTGCAGGATGTTGGCCTCTTCGAGCCCGGCCGAGATCTGCAGGACGCCCAGGCCCAGGGAAGTAGCAACACCAAAAAGCGTTCCCACCAGTGCGACGATGTCCACCACGTTGCCCCAGCCGCCGGCCACACGCCGGGTACCCAGCAGTGGTTCCAAGGTCCAGCGGATGGAAATGGGCCGGCCTTTGCGGTGTACGGCGTAGGCGATGGAGACGCCCACAACAACGTAGATAGCCCAGGCATGCAGCCCCCAGTGGAGGTAGGTCTGCGTCAAGGCGCGCTGGGCGAGCTGGATTGGGGTGCCCGCAACGCCTGGCGGCGGGGACGCGTAATGGCTCAGGGGCTCAGCCACACCGAAGAAGACCAGCCCGATGCCCATTCCTGCGGCAAACAGCAGCGCAAACCAGGACATGACGGAGAACTCGGGTTCGTCGTCGTCCTTACCGAGTTTGATGTCGCCGTAGCGGCTCAGTCCGATCCACAGGGCGAAAGCGACGAAAACGGCGACGGCCGCGACGTAGTACCAGCCGAACCACCGGATGACGTTGGTTTGGATGGAAGTGAACATCTCCGTCGCCGTGGCGGGAAACACAATCGCAAAGAACGCGAAAGCCACAATAATGGCGGCCGCAGGCCAGAATACCCATCTGTCGACGCGCTTGACGGGCCGCGTCGGGGGTGCGGGAGGCTCCCGGTCCACCTCGGCGTTGTCCGCCGTTTCCGGTGGGTCGTTCTCCGGGTCTTCGCTGGTACTGGCGCCTGGTGTGGCGGACATTCCCAATTTCTCCTCCTGCGCTGTGAAGCGCTCAGACTGCTCCGATGAATGCTTCGTTGCGGGTGTTCTGCAGCATGTAAGTCTACTGATCAACCCGGTGCAAAGATCAGCCGCAGCGAAAACTAACCAGGATTGATGCCCGATTGAGATGCCGGGCACCGGTTGCCATCCCGGCAGGAGTGTCTTAGAGGAGCCCGTTCCCGCCCGGGATTCAGCCCTTCTGGTAGTGCCCGGGCCACTGGTCGGCGGGTATCCGGGTGATCGTCCGGACCTCGCCGATGGTTCCCCATTCATTCAGGCCCAGCCGGGAGAGCGGGCGGAGCTTCTCGATCCGCGGGTGCGCATCGGCGTCGAGCACCTCGTTGCGGACAGCCGCATGGATGATCTCGCCGTAGACCACAAAACAGTCGCCCACCGGGTGGATCTCATGCAGCCGGCATTCCAGCGCCACGGGGGAACCGGCTACGCGGGGCGGGCGGACCGCGGCACTCGGTTCCCGGGCGATGCCGGCCGCGTCGAACTCGCTCACTCCGGCGGAGAAGCCGGTGCCGGTGGCGTTCACCGCTTCGAAGAGTTCCTCCGGCGCCAGGCTGATGACGAACTCCTCGGTCTGGCGGATGTTACGCAGCGAGTCCTTTTCACCCACCGAGGTGAAGGACACCATCGGCGGGTTCACCGAGGCCACGGTGAAGAAGGAATGCGGGGCCAGATTGTCCACACCATCGGCGGAGACGGTGGAAACCCAGGCGATGGGCCGCGGCACCACCACGGAAGTCAGCAGGCGGTAGAAGGCACGCCCACCCATGGCAGCCGGTTCGAAATCCGTTCTCATTCCCCGAGCTTAGCTGTGAGCAGGGTTATGGCCGTGTGAGCATAATGGGCTATGAGCATCATCAAGATCAACGCAATCACTGTCCCTGCCGACTCCGGAGACGAGCTGGCACACCGCTTCGCTGCCCGCGCCGGTGCCGTCGACAACCAGGAGGGGTTCGAAGGCTTCGAGCTGCTCCAGCCGACCGACGAGCGCAGCACCTGGCTGGTTATTACCCGGTGGCGGGATGAGAAGTCCTTCCAGGACTGGGTTGCCTCCAAGAACTTCGGACATGGCCACGGCCAGGGCGAAGGTGCGGATGAGGCGCGCCAGAAGCCGGTTGGCGTCAGCGCTGAGCTGTGGAGTTACCGGACCGCCGGCGGAAGCACCCCCGAAGCCTAGGCCGCGCCGCGGGATGCCGGACCCGGCCGGTTCCCAAAGCCGGCCGGGGCTGGGATGGTGGAACAGGGGGCACACGGCGGACGACCGACTTTGAAATCAGGTGCATCATGGAACTGATCCCGGGCAACTCCCTCATCACGGAATCACCGGAAGCCGGCCGCAGGCTGGCCATGGATATGGCCCTGCACAGCATCTACGCGATCCAGCCGGACGATGAAGTGCTCAAGACCGGACGGCAGGTTTACGCCACGGATCCCGACGAGCTGATCGCGTCCTCGCAGGTGGTGGCGCTCGAATTCGCGACCATCGCCGCAGCTAACCACTACTGGCGCTGAGCCGGCCCCGAAGTGCCTGCCGGCGCGATGTTGTGGTTCCGCCGGAACAGGTTCCCGGGGTCCACGGCCTGCTTCAGGGCCGCCAGCCGGGCCAGTTTCTCCCCGGAGTAGACGCTCGGAGCCGCCTGCACAGGATCTTCAGCGCCCATGAAGTTCACGTACTGTCCACCGCTGGCGTGCGGCTCCATGTCGGCGGCGAGTCCGCGCACGAACGCTGTGTGATGCTCGTCGTCCGCCTGATCGTTCCAGAACCCGTAGACGTTCAGCCAGTAGCCGGCGCCGCGGACCGGGAACGACGTCGCGTCCTCCGGTACCCGGGCGAAGGCGCCGCCCATGTGGTGGATGTCGAAGCCGGTGCCCCGCCACGCCTGTTCCCGCCCCCGCCGGGTAAGGACCTCGATGACGTCTGCATCCAGTGCGTCGAAGGACGTGTTCTTCCAGTAGGCGCGTGACCCGTCTGGAAACAGGGGGTCCACCGAGGACTGCCAATCGGTCCACAGCACCGGATCCACCATTTCGGCATCCGGGGGAGCGAGCTTGCGCAGGCGGCGGACGGCGTCGTCCGCGGCTTGATGGTCTTCGCCCGCCCAGGCGAAGCCCACCGCCAGGATGGGATCGTCGCCCATGTCCCAGTCCGGGGGCGGCACCAGGAAGGAGGCGATGCTGGTGAGCTCATCTGGCAGGTCCCCGGTCCAGGCGTCGAAGGCCCGCAGCGCGTCCGGGAAGCGGTCGGCGTTGTAAACCAGGTTTCCGCTGTACACGGTGTCCGGCACGGGCCAGGCCTGGAAGGTAAAGGACGTCACGACGCCGAAGTTTCCGCCGCCCCCGCGCAGGCCCCAGAACAGCTCGGGTTCCTCCTCCGCAGACGCATGCACCATTGTGCCGTCCGCCAGCACCACGTCCGCTCCGAGCAGGTTGTCCACGCTGAGCCCGTGGGAACGGGTCATCCAGCCGACGCCGCCGCCTAGGGTCAGGCCGGCCACCCCCGTCTTTGACACAACGCCGAGCGGGACGGCCATGCCGAACGGCACGGTGGCGGTGTCAACGTCCGCCAGGGTGGCGCCGCCGCCTACCGTGACCGTCCGGGCAATCGGATCGACTTCCACCGTGCGCAGCCCGCCGACGTCGAGCACTATTCCGCCGTCGACCGTGCCGTTGCCGGCCACGTTGTGGCCGCCGCCGCGGACCGCCAGCGGCAGGCCGGTGGCCTGCGCGAAGGCGAGCACCGGGGCGACGTCGTCCGGGCTGGCCGCCCGCACTACCGCGGCGGGCAGCACATCGATCATGCCGTTCCAGACGCGGCGGGAAGCCTCATACGCTTCGTCCCCGGGCAGGGTCACCGTTCCGGAAACAGCAGCCACCAGCGCCGGATACAGGCTTGCCTCCGGCTGAGGCCAGGGCACCGCAGACGAAGCGGAATCGGAGAGGGTTGGGTTTTCGGACATGATCCACCGCCTTGGAAGCACCTGCTGTTCCGCCCGGGCCGGGAGGAACGGGGGACTGGGAAACGGGCAACTGAAACCAGTCTTTGCCTCTCCCGGAGCAGATTCAACGCCCTGCGGAGAAGTCCCTCCGGCCCGGCGGCAACCACGCGGGTTACTGACCTTTATTCCGGGTTCCGATTGTTTTTGGCCTGCCCCGGCCGAAGACTGGGGAAGGGTTCGACGTCGTCGCGCTAACGGATCCCGCCGCTGCCGACGGCGCCGGTGCCGGCAAGGAGCGAACGTGGAATTACCGTCGGTTCACAGCGACCAGGTGAATCTCTGGGCCCAGGCCTTCCGGGCCGACCGCCCGCAGTTTGAGGCTGCCGAGGAAGCGATTCACGCGGCCGTCGTCGCCCGGCTGGGGGATGACGGGCTGAATTACCACCACATTCAGCACCGGGTGAAGGGCGCGGGCTCGCTCAGCGAGAAGCTGTCCCGGGTGCTGCCCGACGGCTCGCCGAAGTATCCCAGCGGTATGCGGGATATCGACGACGTCATCGGCCTGCGCATCATCCTCTTCCTGGATTCGGATATCAGCAGCGCCATCGGCGCCCTCAGCGGGGCCTTCGATCAGCTGGGCCACGTGGACAAGGCCGGTGAGCAGCGTTCCCGCGGAGAATTCGGCTACTCCGGCCAGCACCTGGTGCTTGCCGTCCCAGACCGGAATCCACCGCCCGGCTGCGAAGCCTTCTGCGGCCAGCGTTTCGAGGTGCAGCTGCGCACCATCCTGCAGCACGCGTGGGCCGAATTTGAGCACGATATCCGTTACAAGGGCGGCGGGGAGGTTCCCCCGGAGGTCAACCGGGCCTTCACCCTGGCCTCGGGCCTGATCGAGCTTGCCGACCGCGAGTTCGACACCATCAACGAACTGGTCACGGCGCAGAAGGCCCGGGACGAGAGGGAGGCCGTGCACGCCGTCGCCGCACCCTCGGTGATGCTCACGGCCGATGCGGTCCGCGGCATCCTGGAACATGAACTGCCGCAGAATCCGCGCAGCCGTGCGGACCAGTACGAATGGCTCGTGGATGTGCTCCGCGCCAACGGGGTGGTTTCCGTGCCGCAGGCCTACGCCCTGTTCAAGACCGCTGACTGGGCCATTGTGTCCCGGCGGATCGAGTACCGCTTCCGTCCCGGCCACGTCCGCGCCGCGGACGACGTCCTGCTGCACCGGTTCGGGCTGGACTACGTGGAACGTACGCAGCTGATGGACGAGGACGGCACGCGCCGCGCGAAGCTGGAGTACCGGCTGGGGCGGCTGGGCGGGTAGGCCCGCCTCCGGACCCGGACCCGGACCCGGCCGGATGGCGACTGGCGCGGCGGCTGGGGAGACGCGGGCGGCGGGGCGAGCGCCGTCGGGCATCCAGAGCCGGTCCAGCGCCGGGGTTAGGCTGGAAGCAGTCCAATCTGAAGGAGAAACCGTGGCATCCCTGCTGACCCCGCTCATCACTTCCGCCGGCCTGATCGGCGGCTACAAGACCGCCCGTGACACCGGCAACCGCCAGCTCGGCGGCGCTGTCCTGGCCGCTGCGGGTGCGGCAGCGTTTGCTCTGTGGAAGCGCGACGCCGGCACCGGAACCGCCGTCGCCCTGACCACCACCTACGTCGCCGCTTTCGGTCTCTCCCATCCGCTGGCCAAGAAGCTGGGTGCCTGGCCCGCGGTCTACACCGTCACTGCGGCAACTGCTGTTGCCTCGCTGGCTTTCGGGCGGCGGAAGTAGCGAACCGGGCGCGGAAGCAGCCTCTCCGGGGCCGCTGTCCTGGTGAGTGTGCAGCTCTGGTGACTTGGCCGCGGTTTTGGTCGCCAGATCTGTACACTCAGCCGGGAGCTTTCAATCAGGACTACCAAGAGAGCAGTAATGTCTGAACGCTTCTCCGTGGGGGACCACGTTTCGTGGAACTCGGAGGCTGGCCGGGTCTCGGGCCGGATCGTAAAGGTGCACACGGCTGACTTTGACTACAAAGGCCACACCCACCGGGCGTCCCCGGAGGAGCCGCAGTACGAGATCCGGAGCGACAAGACAGACCATGTTGCCGCTCACAAAGGCAGCGCACTCCGCCTCCTGAAGGAGTGAACGCAGTGGGGACACCACCGATCTTCACCATCGGCCACTCCAACCGGCCCTTGGACGAGTTTCTGGAGCTCCTTCAGGACAGCGACGTCGAGCAGGTGGCGGACGTCCGGAAGCTGCCGGGCTCCAACAAATACCCGCAGTTCAACAACGACGCTCTCGAAGCATCCCTGGCGGAGATCGGCATCAAACTGATCCGGCTGGAAGGTCTCACGGGCCGCCGTCCGGTCAGCAAGGACGTGCCGTTCGAGGTGAACGCCTGGTGGGAGAACCGGAGCTTCCACAACTATGCTGACCACGCGCTCTCAGCGGAGTTCTCTGAGGCGCTCGAGGAGATCCGGAGCGCAGCATCCCGGACAGCGCTGATGTGCTCCGAGGCTGTCTGGTGGCGGTGCCACCGCCGGATCATTGCGGACCACCTTCTCGCCCGCGGCGGGGAGGTCCTTCACATACTCGGCAAGCACCAGGTGAAAGAGGCGGAGCTGAGCCAGGGCGCGGTTGTCGGCAGTGACCATGAGGTCACCTATCCGGCGGTTCAGGTTCACTGACTCCGGGGCGCTCAAGGGGAAATTCTGCGGAAGCTTCTCGGTGCCGGTGCCGTGGGCACCGGCACCGGCGCCATGAGCGCCGGGGCTCAAGGCAATCGAGCCAACCGGCTGCCCGCGCCGCGGCGGCTACCGCCAGCCGGCGTCGGGGGCCACCAGCTTCACGATGTTCTCCAGCAGTGCGGCGTTGTAGTCCACTCCAAGCTGGTTGGGCACGGTCACGAGGACGGTGTCGGCTTCCCGGACCGCGGCGTCGGCTGCCAGTTCCTTCGCGATCACGTCCGGCTCGCCGACGTAGCTGCGCCCGAACCGGGCCAGGCCGCCGTCGAGCCGGCCCACCTGGTCGCGGCCCTCGGCCTGCGCGCGCAGCCCGAAGTAGCGGCGGTCGGCCTCGGAAACCAGTGGAATGATGCTGCGGCTCACTGAAACCCGCGGCGTGCCGGGATGGCCGGCGTCGGCCCAGGCCTGGCGGTAGACCTGGATCTGCTCGGCCTGCAGCTCATCAAACGGAACGCCGGTGTCCTCGGTCAGCAGGGTGGAGCTCATCAGGTTCATGCCCTGCTCACCGGTCCATTTCGCCGTCGCCCGCGTTCCGGAGCCCCACCAGATCCGCTGGCTGAGGCCGGGGGACTGCGGTTCAATCGCGAGGAGACCGCGGGTGCCGGTCATCTCCGGGTTAGCCGGGGCGATGCCGTGCCCGGCGATTGCGGCCCGGAAGACGGCGGTGTGGCGGCGGGCCAGATCGGCGTCGGACTCTCCTTCCGGCGGGAGGTAGCCAAAGGACTCGGCGCCGCGCAGGGCCGGCTCGGGGGATCCCCGGCTGATGCCGAGCTGCAGCCGGCCGCCGCTGATCAGGTCCGCACCGGCTGCTTCCTCTGCCATGTAGAGCGGATTTTCGTACCGCATATCGATCACTCCGGTGCCCAGCTCGATCCGGCTGGTGCGTGCTGCCATCGCTGCGAGCAGCGGGAACGGAGAGGCCTGCTGCGGCGCGAAGTGGTGCACCCGGACGAAGGCGCCGTCGGCTCCGAGTTCCTCGGCGGCGACCGCCAGGTCAATCGTCTGCAGGAGTGCGTCCCGGGCTGTCGGCGTCAGCGAACCCGGAACATCGCGGTAATGGCCGAAGGAAAGGAAGCCAATTTTCTTCATATCTGCTACAGCGCCTGGAGCGGGGCGGATATTCCGGCCCGGCTCCGGATACCGGAACCCCTGTTGCCGGCACAGCGCCGGGTCTAGACTCCCGGACCATGGCAAACGAACTTGTGGTGCTGGAAACGGAGGGCTGGCACGCGCTCTCCATCGGGCCGGAGGAGGCCACCGCGTTCTACTCGCGGGTGCTCGCGCGGGAGCCCGTGATCATGCTGACCAACGGCCTGCGCATCACCGACCGCAACCAGATCATCGCCTCAATGGACGGCCCTCCGTGGACCAGTTTCGAGATCATCGAACCGCTGGAAACGTATCTGGGGCCCGACGTCGGATTCCTCACCTACAAGGTGCGGGCCGACCGCGACGGCACTCCGTACACCGCGCTGCTCAGCAGCGTCTACGTCAAGGAAGACGGCGAGTGGAAGCTCGCCCTGCACCAGCACACGCCGTACTGAGAACCGGGGCGTTGAACTCTCTAGTGGAGCGCTGCGGGCTGGGCATGAAGGTCATCGTCGACGAGACCGAAAGAGACCCGCGAAAAGGAAACGGTGAGTCCTGCCCGCTCCGGTGCCGCCAGATAGAGGCCGGCTTTGGTGGAGCCGGTGATTTCCAGGTGCGCTACCCGGATGGTCCGCCAGGGTTCCTTCTCTCTGCGTGCCCGGAGGACGACCGAGTTCCCGGTCCAGCTGGCACGGATGGTGACGTCGCTGTGAGCCCATTCCGGCACGGCGCTTTGGGACCAGTCGGAATATTCACGTGTCACCACAGCGCCCACGTGAGGTTCCTCATCGGTGAATTCGACGCCGGCCTTTATCCAATGCGACTCATCGGTGCGGATCATGAGCCCAGCTTGGTCGTACGGCCCGTCAAAGGAGGATTTGAACGTAACCTCCAGGGCGCCGTCCCCAGTGATAGGCACAAGAAGCGCGTGGCCTGAATCCCGCTGGAAACCGTAGTACGTCTTTTCCCAGTAGTCACTGCCCTGGGCTGCTTCAACAAGGAGATTGCCGCCGTCGAGTTCGCTTCTGACAGGCGGATGTGTCCAGGTGGCCTGGTTCAAGAATTCCTGCATAGTCCTGCCTATCATCTCGACGTAGCCGTACCTGGTAATGACCCACACTGTGCCCTACTGCGGATGGTCCTTCCGGTGCTGCCCCAGGAACTCCATGGAATGCCTGGAGGAGTGCACCAGCGTGCGGTATTTACCGCCCACCGGGGAACCGGGATCGCCCAGCGGCAGATAGGCGGCCTGCAGCGCCGTCGACACCTGGCGGGCAGCATCCTTGAGCAGCCGCACCGTCGGCAGCGCCGGTGCAGTGTCATTGGGGACCACCACGCTGATGGCGGCAACAACCGTTTCCTTCAATCCGTAGACCGGGACGGCGATTCCGCGCGCATCAGGATGGATGAAGCCGTTGCCCACGGCGTGGCCCTGTTCGCGGATTTGGGCCAGCAGCCGCCGGAGGTGCGCCGGGCTTTGGACCGTGTCCTCCGTGTATTTCACCAGCCCGGACGCCAGTACTTCAGCCTGGAAACTGCCCGGGGCATGCGCCAGCAACACCAGCCCGCTGGAGGAGGCATGCAGGGGCAGGCGGCCGCCGATGAGCGTCACATTAACCACGGCGTTCCTGGTGGACAGCCGCTCCAGGAACAGCACTTCATGGCCCTGCAGGATGCCCAGCTGAGCGTGCTGCCGCACGGCGAAATGGATTTCCTGCAGATAGGGCATGGCGATTTCCCGGATACCCAGGGCGCCGGGGGTCCGGCAGGCGATTTCCCACAACCGCACACCGATCCGGTAGGTCTTGTCACGTTCCCGTTCCAGCAGGCCAAACTGTTCGAGCTCGGTGACCACCCGGTGCGTCGTCGCCAGCGACAGCCCGCTTCGCTGCGACAGCTGGGACACGGTCAGGAATGCGGAGTCCACGTCAAAGGTGCCCAGGATCTGCATTATGCGGCTGAGCGCAGATCTCCCTGCCGACGCATTCGCCATGTTTTCCTTTCAACGGAAACTAGCTGGAGCCTGAATTGTGACACAACTCATACTCGGGTGACGGGATTGGTGATCCAAGAATCCGCCTCCCGGCAGAGCTTTGTATCCGGCGCAATGAGGCGCCCTTTGGAAGGAAAACCATGATTCGACGCGGAACCGTCCGGCGTTATTTCACCATCGCGGCACTTTCTGCCGCCGCACTGGGGCTGGCCGCATGCGGGTCGCCCGGGGAAGCCGCGGCGGAGGAAGCCGTGCAGATCGGCTACTTCCCCCTGGTGCATACTGCGACCGCGGTCAATGCCGAGGAGAACGGCCTGTTCGCCGCGGAAGGGCTGGAAGTGGAACTGGTCCAGACCCAGGGCGGGGCCGCCGCCATCCCCGCTTTGATCTCCGGCAACGTCGACCTGACCTACGCCAACTACACCTCGGCGCTGCTGGCCGTCCAGCAGGGCCTTCCGGTGCGCTTCATTTCCGGGAACGACGTCGGGGCAGCGGACCACGGGATCTACGTTGCCAAGGACTCCGGCATCACCACGGTCGAAGACCTGGCGGGCAAGACCTTCGCGGTGAACAATCTCCAGAACATCGGCACCGTCGCCATTTACTCACTGCTCGAGGATGCCGGGCTGGATACAGCGGCCGTGGACCTCATCGAAATGCCCTACCCGGATATGCAGGCCGCGCTGGAGCGCGGGGCCGTGGACGCCATCTGGCAGGTCGAGCCGTTCCAGGCCAGCGCGGAAGCAGCCGGGTTCGTCAAGATTTCCAACCTGTTCACCGGCCCGGTCGAAGGAATGCCGGTGGCCGGCTGGATCACTACGGAGAAATTCCTGCAGGAAAATCCGGAGGCGGTGGAAGGGTTCCGCAAGGCCATCGCAGCCTCAGCGGAGGAGCTGCAGGACAACCGGGCACGGCTGGCCGAGCTGGTTCCCACTTTCACCAAGGTTTCCGCGGAAGTCGTGGAGCAAATCGAAATGCCCCGGTTCCAGGGCCAGCTCGACGGTGATCAGCTGCAGAAAACGGCAGACCTGATGCACAAATACAAGATTATCGACGCCGCACTGGACGTCCGCCCGCTGCTCGCGGACTAAGAGGAGAACCATGACTGCCACCACAGAATCCAGCCGCCAGGAAATCCCGGTCCTTGACCTGGATCCGTTCGCTGATGACTTTCTTTCGGACCCGTACGACGCCCATGCCCAGCTGCGCGAAGCCGGACCGGTGGCCTGGCTGGACCGTTATCAGGTCTGGGCGGTGGCCCGCCACGACGAGGTCGCACAGGTGTTCGCAGACCATGAAACCTTCATCTCCTCGGCCGGCGTCGGAATCTCGGATTTCCGCAAGGACAAACCCTGGCGGGCCCCGAGCCTGCTGCTTGAGGCAGATCCCCCCGAGCACACCCGGGCGCGGCACGTTGTGACCAGCATCCTCAACCCCAAATTCCTGCGTGAGCTCAAAGCCGGCTTCCAGGAACGGGCTGATCACCTGGCGGAGCAGGTGGCGGCGCGCGGAGTTATCGACGGCGTCAAGGACCTGGCCGAGGCCTACCCGCTGGAGGTTTTCCCGGACTTTGTCGGGCTGCCCAAGGACGGGCGCGAGAACCTCCTGCCCTATGGATCCATGGTCTTTAATACCTTCGGGCCCCGGAACGGGCATTTCGAAAAGGCCATGGAGAAAGGTTCGAAGGCCGCAGGCTGGGTGATGGAACAGTGCCAGCCAGGGGCCCTCAGCGGCGACGGACTGGGCAACCGGATCCACGCCGCCGCCGCGGAAGCGGGCTACGAAGCGGAGGACTCTGCCCGGCTGCTGCGCTCCTTCCTGTCTGCTGGAGTAGACACCACCGTGCACGGGATCGGCAACGCTCTGCTGTGCCTGGCCCGGCACCCGGACCAGTACCGGCTGCTGCACCAGGACCCGACGCTGGCCCGCGCCGCTTTCGAAGAGACGATCCGGTATGAATCACCGGTTCAGACCTTCTTCCGGACGACGTCCCGCGACACGGAACTGTCCGGCATCAGGATTCCGGAAGGGTCCAAAATCCTGATGTTCCTTGCTGCTGCCAACCGGGATCCCCGCCGGTGGGAGAACCCGGACGTCTTCGACATCACGCGCAAGAACGGAGGTCATGTCGGCTTCGGGTTCGGTGTCCACGCCTGCCTGGGCCAGATGCTCGCCCGGCTCGAGGGGGAGTGCATCCTCTCAGCACTGGCCCGCCGCGTGCAGAAAATCGAGATCGCCGGCGAGCCCGTACAGCAGCTCAACAACACGCTGCGCGGGCTGGATGCCCTGCCGCTGCGCCTCACCCCGTCCGCCTGAACTCCCGGAGCTGAAGATGCCCAAAGTAACCTACGTCCAGCCTGACGGCACCGAAATGATTGTCGACGCCGAAGCGGGGGCCAGCGTGATGCGCACGGCAGTCTCCTCCGGCGTTCCCGGGATTGTGGCGGAATGCGGAGGCAGCGCCATGTGCGCCACCTGCCACGTCTACGTAGATCCGCGCGACCGGGCGGCGCTGCCGGAGATGCTCGCCGTGGAGGACGAGATGCTCGACTGCGCGGCCGCCGAACGTGAAGCCGGGAGCCGGCTCTCCTGCCAGCTCCCGGTGTCCGCGGACATCAGGGTCCGTATCCCGGAAACGCAGGTCTAGCCGATGGGAACGGCCGGCACTAAGGGCGCCACCCTGATCATCGGAAACTGCCAGGCCGGAGTGCAGCTGGCCAACACGCTGCGGGAGCTCGGCGATACCGCCCCCATCACGCTGGTCGGTGAAGAAACCCACCTGCCGTACCAGCGGCCGGCGCTGTCCAAGGCCTTCCTCAAAGGAGAAGCGACCGCCGCTTCACTGACCTTCCGCACCCCGGAGTGGTTTGTCCAGCAAGGGATTGAGCTGGTCACCGGGGAACAGATTACAGATATCTCCCGGGACAACGACGGCGGCACTGCCGCCGGTGCGGGCGGGCGGGAGTTCCGCTTCGCCCGGCTGGCACTGACCACAGGGGCTGCTCCGCGGAAGCTCAACCTCCCGGGGACGGAGCTGCAGGGGGTGTGCTATCTGCGCGGCGCCGACCAGGCAGCATCCCTGCACCGCTTCCTCGGCGGGGCACGCAGCGTCGCGGTGATCGGCGGGGGATTCATTGGCCTGGAAGTGGCCACCGCCGCCCGGGAGGCCGGCAAACAGGTCACCGTCATCGAAGCGGCTCCGCGCCTGGTCGGGCGGGCCGTGGCCGAAACAACCAGTGATTTCTACCTTCGGGCACACCGCAGCCGTGGAACCACAATCCTCCTGGACGCGGGCATCGTCCGCATCACGGGAAAAAACGGCCACGTCACCGGGGTGGAACTTGCCGGCGGCACCACCGTCCCTGCCGACGTCGTTGTTATCGGGGTCGGCGTGCTGCCGCGCACCGAACTGGCCGAACGCCTGGGCCTTCAGGTCAGCAACGGTGTTGTGGTGGATTCGCGCGCGGTGGCCTCGGACGGGGTCACAGTGGCAGCCGGAGACTGCGCGAACATGCCGAATCCGTCCCCTGCGGACTACGGCAACGGGACTCTGCGGCTGGAAAGTGTTCAGAACGCCGTCGAACAGGCGAAAACCGCTGCCCGGTCCCTGCTGGGGATGGAAGCGGAGTACCGCACGGTGCCGTGGTTCTGGTCGGACCAGGGGGACCTGAAACTGCAGATCGCCGGGCTCTCGGCCGGACACGACAGCACCGTCCTGCGGGGAGATCCGGAGAGCGGGAAATTCTCCGTCCTCTACTACCGCGGGGGGCGGATCCTCGCCGCTGACTGCATCAACACCCCGCGGGACTTCATGGCGGTGCGGAACGCCTTAACCCACGGGCTGGAGATCGCACCGGACGACGCCGCGGACCTGGCCCGGACGCTCAAGGAATCCGCGGTGCCGCGGGTTCCCGCCTGACGACCGGGCTGACGCCCTGGTCCGCCGGCACTAAACCCGCAGGGCAGCCCGCTCCGCCACCAGGGCTTCAAGATCGGCCACGGTCCGGCCGGCAAGGGTTTCCCAGCGGGTGATCCCGGGCTGTACGGGCACGTCGACGGCGTTCGGCACGGCAACCGTCACGGCACCGGAGGCCTTCGCTGATGCCACGCCGGGCAGCGAATCCTCCACAGCCACTGCGCGGTCCAGGTCCACGGCTGTACCCAGTTCCTCGCCCATCAGCTTGGCCGCCAGCAGGTAGGGCTCAGGATCCGGTTTCCCCATGGTCACCATCTCGCCGGTCACCAGGAACCGGAAAGTTCCCGCCGGCAGCTGATCGGCAATGACCTGGGCCAGGGTGCTCTCGCTCATGGTCACCATGGCGTTCGGCACGCCCGCCGCGTTGAGTTCCGCAAGCAGTTCCCGCGCTCCGGGCCGCCAGGGGATTTCCTGCCGTACGCTGCGGACCACGCTGGCAAGCATGGTGTCGAGGATTTCCCGTACGCCGAGGTTTGCTCCGGCTTCCTGCAGCTTCCTGGCTGAGTCCGGCAGGGCATTGCCCACCAGTTCCATCGCCTGCTCATCGCTCCAGCTGACTCCGAACCGGGCCATCAGCTCCTTCTCGGCAGCGAACCAGTACGGTTCGGTGTCCACGAGTGTGCCGTCCATGTCCCAGAAAACTGCCTGCAGTGCGGGAGCGGGTGTCAAAGGTCCTCCTGGTCGAGCCGCCGCAGGAAATCTGCGGTCCTCCTTGATCGTGGCAGCGGGTCACTCTTCCGTCAAAATTCAAGACGCGCCTGCCAGCGGAGTTCGTTCCTGCGTTACCGGGCGTTCAGCCGGCGGTCATCCAGCGGCGCTGCGGCCAGATGGAGGGCCGGCTCAGAGCGGTGGGAAAAGCACGGTCCCGGCCAGTGCGACGCCGAGGATCAGCACGGTGGCGCCCAGCCCCAGCAGGACCGGCCGGCCGCCGACCCGGATCAGTCCCTTCAGATCCAGGCCAAGACCCAGCGCGAACATGGCAGCTGCCAGCAGGATCGTCTGCAGGACCTGCCCGGCAGCCAGGACCGGGTCCGGAAGGAAGCCGGAGCTCCGCAGCAGCACCGCCGCCAGGAAACCGACGATGAAGAACGGCACAATAGGCGGCCGCTTACCGCCCGTGACCGCACCGGTTTTCCGCATGTACAGCGAGATGCCGGCGATCATCGGAGCCAGGGTGAGCACGCGGGCAAGTTTCACCGTCACTGCCACCGCCAGGGCCCCGCCGCCGACGGCGCTGCCGGCGGCAACCACCTGGGCCACTTCGTGCGTTGAAGCGCCGATCCACATGCCGGTCGACTCCGCGTCCAGTCCCAGCAGGCTGCCCAGGAAGGGGACTGCCGGGATCATCAGGGTGCCGAACAGGACAACCAGCCCAATCGCCGTCGCGGTTTCCTCCTCCTTGGCGTCGGTCGCGTTTTCCGCTGCGGCGACGGCGGCGGCACCGCAGATGGAAACACCGGACGCGATGAGCAGCCGCTGCGTCAAGCTGATTCCCATCAGGCGGCCAACCCACAGCGTCACGCCGAAGGTGATGCCGACCGAGGCCGCGACGACCAGCAGGACTCCGGGCCCGAGCCCCAGAATCGAGGAGAGCGAGAGCTGCAGTCCGAGCAGGATGATGCCGGCGCGGAGCAGCTTTTTGGAGGAGAAGGTGATGCCCGGCGAGAGCGTGCGCGGAACCCGGATGAGGTTCCGCCACAGCGCCCCCACCAGGATGGCGATCAGGAGCGGGCTGATTCCGGGGATCAGCTGCGAGATCAGCCAGGCCGCGGCGGCTCCGGCCAGCGTCACGGAAAGTCCGGGCAGATAGGAAATCCACTGCCTCTGCCGTTTGGTGCTGGATGCTGACGTGCTGCTTTGCAGGCTGGCGTCCCGCTCGGGTGGTGGTGCTTGGTGTTGCTTAGTGTCCATGTCTATAAACGTCTCAGCTTTAGCCGACGGCCAGTAGGCCCATTCTCGGCCGCGCAGTCATATGATTCTGATATGCCTACGCAGCGACCGCCCGTTGAAAACTGGCTGCAGCTCCCGGCCCTGCGGCTGCTTGTGGGAATCGGGGAACAGGGGAGTCTCAGTGCTGCGGCCCGGGCCGCCGGTATGGCCCAGTCCAACGCAACCCGGTCCCTCAAGACCCTGGAACGCCGGCTTGGCTACCCCCTGGTGACCCGGTCGACGCGGGGGTCGACGCTGACCCGGGAGGGCGCCCTGACTGCAGAGTGGGCCCGCGACGTGCTCGACGGCGTGGAACGGCTTGCCGCGGGAGCTGCGGCGCTGGCGGATGAGGGTCAGGTGAAACTTGCCGTCGGCGCCAGCATGACCATCGCCGAGCACCTGCTGCCCGGATGGATCGGTGAATTCCGTGCCCGGATGCCCTCCGTCGAGACGAAGCTGCGGGTGATGAATTCGGCCCAGGTGCTGGATGCGGTTGCCGCCGAAGAGGTTGCCCTGGGATTTGTGGAGACTCCCGAAATCCCGGCCCAGCTGCAATCAGTGACAGTCTGGACGGACCGCATGACGGTGGTGTGCGGCAGCGGGCATCCCTGGGCCTCGCGGGCCCGGCCGCTGGGCCTCGACGAGCTGGCCGGCACCGCCCTGCTCGAACGGGAGGCGGGATCCGGCACCCGCGCTTTCCTCGACCAGCTCATCGGTCCCCAGCGGGCTGAACCGTTGATGGAGCTCAACAGCAACGCGGCGATCTGCCAGGGCGTGGTCACTGGCCTCGGCCCCGCGATCCTCAGCGCGCTCGCCGTCGAGGGTGCACTTCGCAGCAACCGGCTGGTGGAGGTTCCGGTGCACGGGCAGCCGCTGGAACGGGAATTCAAGGCAGTGTGGAGTCCGGCAAACAGTTCCTCCGAGGCACTGCGCGGGTTTCTGGAAATCGCCCTGGGCGGGAGACGGCTCCAGGCTGTGGAAGCGTCAGGCGCCAGACGCGCACGAAAGCAAAAAGCCAAGAAGGCCGCTGATGGTTGAGGGCTGGGATGGCGTGCCGTTCATTGCCGGGATGGCGTGCGCTTCTGCGTGGTGCGCCGCCTGAGGGGCCGTGACTGAGGGAGTGCCTTCGCGCGCCGTGACTGATGGGGCGTGGCCTCGCGCGCCGGGACTGAGAGGCCGTGCCCTCGCACGCCGGGGCTGAGGGGCCGTGCCGTCGCACGCCGGGACTGAGGGGCCGTGCCCTCACGAGCCAGGACTGTCGCCTGTTCCCCTCCGGTTTGGGAAACCTCGGACGGTTTGTCGCCTGTTCCCCTCCGGTTTGGGAAACCTCGGACGGTTTGTGGCACTGCTTTCCTCCGGTGTGGGACTTTTCGGCCGCTTTGGGATTTCCCTCCGGTGCGCCGCCGCCGATTTAACCCAAAAGGGTCGATTTGTTCCGGAACGGAGGGTTTTCGCCCGAATGGACACTGAGCCGACACTGAGCCTGCGGAATTCCAGGGAGTCGTTACGGATGGGACAGATGTGGTCCCAGGAGTGCACTTTCATCACGAGGAGTGGGAATCTGCGCGGTGCATCTGCGGGAGCACGTCCACGAGCCGGTGACGGTGTGCGCTTCTGCGCGGCGCACCGGACGTGCCCCCACGCGCCGGGACTCGTAGGCATCGGCGCGGAAATCGGCACAGCGTACTGACGGACGGCCTACCGAGCAGACGCGTGTGCCCGCATAAACTCCAGCACCGGACCCGCCAGCGACGCCCCGATGTCCGACTGGGAACGCTTCTGCCCGCGCACCTCGAACATGTGATTGGCGCCCTCGATCCGCTCCACCACGGCATTCGGGCCGATCCGCTCAGCGATCGGCTCCAGCTCGCCGGGCAGTGCGAACGGATCCCGGGTGCCCTGCAGGAACAGCATCGGCAGGGTCAGTCCGTACAGATGTTCATCCCGCAGGTTCTCCGGCTTGCCCGGTGGGTGCAGCGGGTACCCCAGGTAGACCAGTCCGGCCGCGGCCATTCCCTCGGCGGCAGCCATGGACGCCATCCGCCCGCCGAAGGACTTGCCCGCTGCCCAGACCGGCACCCCGCCGGCGTTGTCCTCCGCGGCGAACATCACCGCACGCCAGGTGGCAACCGCCGCAGGGGCGCGGTCGGGAAACTTCTTTCCGGCTTCCCGGTAGGGGAAGTTGAAGCGCCAGGTGGCTACGCCGGCGTCGTTCATTGCGCCGGTGAACCCGGTAAGGAACGGATGCTCCATCCCCGCCCCGGCTCCGTGGGCGACCACCATGGACGCCCACGCGTCGTCGGGCCGCGCGAACGCGGCGGTGACCGTCCCGTCCCCGACGTTGACGGCAAGTTCCTCCTGCTGCACTGACATGGGTTCCAATCTACGCGCGGAGCCAGCCACGGTCACAGGGGGAGGGCTCCCTCCTCCTTCACCGTCTTCATCACGATGGTGCTGGTCAGCTTTTCGACGCCGGGAAGCCCCACCAGCACCTCGTCGTAGAACTGCTGGTAGGCCGCCAGGTCCGCGGCGATGACCTTCAGCAGGAAATCAGGTTCCCCGAACAGCCGGTCGGCTTTGACGATCTGCTCGATCCGCCCCACCTCGTCCTCGAAGGTCAGCATCTGCTGCCGGTCACGCAGGGTAACGAACACCAGTGCCTGGAAGGTGAGCCCGACGGCGGCCGGATCCACCACGGCCCGGTACCCGGTGAGCACACCGCTGCGTTCCAGCTCCTTGATCCGGCGGTGGCACGGCGCCACGGTGAGGCCCACCTCGCTGGCCAGTGCGGTGGCAGTCATTCGCCCGTCAATCTGCAGCAGGCGCAAAATTTCCCGATCAATATCGTCAATCACGCAAGAATCATACTGCTGAATGCCTCTGGCAGGCATAAACCGGTAAGCACTTATCGCCGTCGGATCCGTAGGCTTAAGGGATGGATTTTCAGCTGCTCGCGGGCTTCGCGGCCGTCTCTATCACCCTGGCCATGACCCCCGGCGCTGATTGGGCGTACAGCATCTCCGCCGGCCTGCGCGGCAACCGGATTGCCCCGGCGATTGCGGGGCTGTCCGCCGGTTACCTGTTTCACACGGCGCTGATCGTCGCCGGGCTGGCCGCACTGATTGCCGCCACTCCGCAGCTGCTGGCCGGGATCACGCTCCTCGGCGCGGCGTACCTGCTGTGGCTTGGGATCTCCACCATGCGGACCTGGCGCTCGGCCGGGTTCACGGCGGAGACAACGACGACGGCGGCAGCGGCGGCGGGCGGCCTAGAGGCAGGTGGGTCCGGGTCCTCCACAGCGGCCGCCGTCACCACCCTGGTTCCGGTCCGATCCACGGCACGGCAGGACTTCCTGAAAGGTCTCGGCACCAGCGCCACAAATCCCAAGGCCCTGCTGCTGTACCTGGCCCTGATTCCGCAGTTTGTCGATGCCGGCGCCTCCCTGGCGGTCCCGCTGCAGACCCTGGTCCTTGGCCTGTCCCACTTCGCGGTGTCGGCGGTGCTCTACACCGGCGTGGCACTGGCTGCCCGGCGGCTGCTGCGTTCCCGGCCCGCCGGAGCCCGCGCCGTCACCCTGGCCAGCGGCATCATCATGGTCTGCCTGTCCCTGGTGCTGCTGGCAGAACAAGGCACCTCCCTGTTCGGCTAGGGCTCCGGCCGGGCCCCGGAGCGGCTCGGCTG
>NZ_BCQM01000020.1 GCF_001552075.1 Arthrobacter luteolus NBRC 107841 | reverse complement strand
GGGCGAAACCATCACGCTGTTCTCCGGTCCCATCATGTTGCTGCGGTCCAGGTCCGCCCCGGGACCATTCGCGTACTCGGCAGAACAAGCAACGAACGGTTCGTACACGGCTGTCTCGGGGTCATCTTCGATTCCAGGAAAACCGGCGTCCGACGCCGGTGAGACGGCAAGGTCCACGGTCGATGATTCCGGGCCGGGCTCCGCCGCGAAGTCATTGGATCCGGGGCTGGACAACGTGCCGATTCCGAGGGCGAAGCCGCCCACAATCGACAGGCCAACGACCATTCCTGCTGACGGTTTCCTGATCATGACGGCTCCCCCGAACCTTTGCGTCGCGCCCCACCGGCGCAACGAGCCGAGTCTAGCGGACGGCAAGGGAACTCCCGCTGCAGTAGGAGCACGTCGTTGTGGCAGATGGGAACGCATAGAGTTCTAGAGTGAATTTCCGTGCGTTCAGCCGCTTCATCGACTTTGCACCTTCTCCGACCAATGCGCTGGTCATCCAGGTTGAAGAACAGAACAGCGACTACGAATCTGGCGTCGCGAGCCTCGGGGAGGAACACTGGCGAATCCGCACCGCCCGGATCACGCCGACGAAGCCGGGCGCTTTCGTCGCAGTATGGACCCGCAGCGAAGGCGGATCACCCAGGCCGTTCTCCGCTGAGGAGTCGTTGGCCGGTTTGCTCGTCTTTGTGGAGGACCGGGACCGGTTCGGGGTCTTCCAATTCACCCCGGCGCACCTGGTCTCGGCCGGCTATGTCAGCTCTGATATGCATCCCGGCAAGCGTGGTTTCCGCGTCTATCCCGCGTGGTGCAGCGACCTCAATCCCCAGGCGTCCCGTACTCAGCGAGTGCAGGCAGCTGCGTTCACAGAGCTGGGTTAACGAAGCTGCTGCAGGAATTCCCGGACGACGGCGCTGATCAGCGCCGGGCGCTCGGCGAGCAGTCCGTGGGTGGCGCCGGGGACGATGCACAGCTGCGCACCCGGAATGGACGCCGCGATCAGCAGACTGTGGTCCGGCCGGATGGTGTCCCGGTCCCCGGACATGATCAGCGTCGGGGCTTTAATCCCTCCCAGGTCCGCAGGGTCGATGTGCGGTTCTTCGGTCCAGAGCCGGAACAGCTTGGCCAGAACGGCATCGGCGTGCGCCGGCCCGTCCGGGGACAGCCGCTCGTAGTGCATCCGCTCGACGTCGGGCTTCGGCTCTTCCTTGGGCGCTTCGTGCACCGGGGGCCCGAGCACCGGCAGCCCGCCGCCGTCGTCGTTGGAGGTCTTGAAAGCTGAGGGATCCAGGTTCGCGCTGATGGAGATCAGGGAGCGGACCCGTTCCGGATGGTGCAGGGCCAGCAGCAGCCCGAGGATCGCGCCGTCGCTGTAGCCGAGGACATCCACCGATTCCAGGCCCTCCGCATCGAGGTAAGCCACGGTGTCGGCGAGGCCGCGCTCGTAGCTGTAGCCGCCGTCGATATCCGCTGACCGGCCATGCCCGGGGCGTTCGAACGCGAACACCTGCCGCTCCCCCGCCAGCGCATCGGACTGTGCCTGCAGCGATTCCAGCGAACAGAATCCGCCGTGCAGGAACAGGATGGGCGGCCCCTCGCCGGCCACCTCGGAGTAGAGATCGACGCCGTTGATCCGGTGGTAAGTCATGTGTTCCTGCCGTGGGTCGGGGCCGGTTTCAACCCATCCGGCGGCGGGCTTTGTGACCGTCGGATATTACCACCGGGGCGCTTACTTCCCGCTGAACACCGGGAACCGGCTGGACTTGCCGTAGTCGTTCATCCGCAGGTGGCGGAGGGTGTCCAGGTCCTGTCCGGAGATGGTGAAGTCGACCTCAGCGTTGCTTCGCATGTGCTCCGGATTCGCCGTCTTGGGCAGCGGCACGGTGCCCAGCTCCAGCGCGTACCGGATGCACAGCTGCGGGACGGTCACCCCGTACCGCCCGGCCATGGCGGTGACGTCCGGGTTCTTCAGCATTTCACCGTGAGCTATGGGCGAGTACGCCTCAATGAGGATGTTCCGTTCCGCGCAGTAGTCCAGCAGCGCCTCCGGGGTGTTGCCGACGTGGACCAGGATCTGGTTGACCTGCGGTGCCACGGTGGCGGCGGAGAGGATGTTCTCCAGGTCCGGCTGTTCAAAGTTGGAGACGCCGATGGAGCGGAGCTTGCCTGCCGTGTGGGCCTCTTCCAGCGCCCGCCAGGCCTCCCGGTTGCCCTCGGCGTAGGAGCCGCCGCGCCAGTCGCTCCACGGTTGGGGGCTGTGGATCAGCATCAGGTCCAGGTAGTCCAGGCCCATCACGGTGAGGGACCCGTCGATGGCGGTGACGGCGTCCTGATAGTCCTTGATCTCGGCGGCCAGCTTGCTGGAGACGAACAGCTCCCCGCGGGGCACCCCGCTGGTGCGCACGCCCTCCCCCACCCCGTGTTCATTTCCGTAGGCCTGCGCGGTGTCGATGTTGCGGTACCCGATCCCGATGGCGTCCCGCACGGCCTGGGCCGCGGCGTCAGCCTGGATGAACCAGGTGCCAAGTCCAAGCTTCGGGATCGGCAGTCCGTTGGCCAGGGTGTAGGTCTCGTTCAGGATCATTTCTCCTGCTCCTCGGGATTGGCGGAACTGCTGGGGCTTCCTCCGCCATGGTCCTCCGGTTCTACTGCGCCGTATACCCTCCATCGACCGGCCACACGGCTCCGGTGACAAAACTGGCTGCATCGGAGGCGAGGAAGCAGATCACCTCAGCAATTTCCTCCGCGCTGCCGAGCCGCCCCATCGGCTGCCGGGCGAGGATCTGCGTCCGGACGGATTCGTCCAGTGCGGCCAGCAGCGGCGTCTCGGCATACCCGGGCGCCACAGCGTTCACCCGGATCCCGGTGGGCGCGTAGGTCAGCCCGGCGGACCGGACCAGGTTGGCGGCACCGGCCTTCGCGGCGGAGTACGGACCGGAGCCGGCCTGACCTACCAGCCCGAGGATCGAGGAAACCGCGACGACGGCGCCGCTTCCCTGGGCGGACATGTAACGCAGCGCGTGTTTCATTGACAGGGCCACTCCTGTGAGGTCGATGTCCAGCACCCGCCGCCAGTGTTCGGCGTCCAGTTCATGCAGCGGGCCTTTGGATTCCGGGATCCCGGCGTTGGCCACCAGGATGTCCACCGAACCGCCCAGCCCGGCGGCCTCCGCCATCAGCGCGGCCACGGAATCCTCGTCCGTAACATCCGTGCGGACGGCGTGTGCCCGGCGGCCTTCGGCAGTAAGCGCGTCCGCCACCGCAGCCGCACCGGGGCTGATGTCCCCGATAACCACGAAGGCTCCGCGGCGGGACAGCATCCGGGCGGTGGCTGCGCCAATCCCGCCGGCAGCGCCGGTTACGACGGCGGTGCGGCCGGCGAACGGCCCCGCCGCCGCAGCGGCGTCTCTCATGCGCCGCCCTTCCGGGAGTTTCCGGATCCGGCACGGCTGTTCCCGGCCGCCAGCCCGGCGATGTCCCGGCCCATGCGGTAGCCGAAGACCAGGGCGGGCCCGATGTGCGATCCGTAGCCCGGGTAGCCGCCGCCGAAGACCGAGACAGCGGACGCACCGACGGCGTACAGCCCGGGAACGCGGGTTCCGTCGGCCCGGATCACGGCTGAGTGACTGTCGACGTCGATTCCGGCAAACGTGCCCAGGTCCCCCATCCTGACCTTCACCGCGTAGTACGGCCCCTTGTCCAGCGGCGCCAGGTTGGGGTTGGGCTTGTGTTCCAGGTCCCCGCGGAAGTGGTTGTACGCGGTGGAACCGCGGCCGAACTCCGTGTCCACGCCGGCGAGCGCATCCCGGTTGAACCGGGTGATCGTCTCCGCCAGCCCTTCGGCGTCGACGCCGATCCGCCGGGCCAGGTCGGCAACGTTTTTGCCCTTGTGCAGGAAGCCCGTCCGGTAATAGAAGGTGCGCGGAATGGGCCACGGTTTCGCGAAGCCCACGCCGTATTTGTGCATCAGCTTCGCGTCACCGACCACCCAGGCGTAGGTGGACTCCTGGTCCTCGTGGTGCTTGAGCATCGCCCCGCCGAAGTCGTGGTAGCTCAGCGCCTCGTTGCCGAACCGTTTGCCGTAGCGGTCAACCGTGATCATGCCGGGCAGGCCGATCTGGCGCAGGTGCGGGAACAGCCGCCGGGTGCCGCTGAGCAGGTGCCGGAACACGGTGACCGGAGCCCAGGAACCCACCGACGAAACGTCGGCATTGATCCCGCCGCCGGCGGACATCGCCAGCCGGGCAGAGGACCCGTCGTGGCCCTGGGTCGGGGTGAAGTGCTCGGTCCCGTCGCGGTCATGCGGGAAGTACTGGGCGCGCAGTTCGCGGTCCCCGGAGAATCCTCCGCCGGCCAGCACCACTCCCAGCCGGGCCGTGACTGTTCCGGCGTGGGACCCGCCCAGCACCGCCCCGGTCACCGCGCCGCCGTCGTCCTTGATCAGTTCCAGCACCGGGGTGTCCGTCCACACCCGCACCCCGGCGTCCAAGGCGGACTTCACCATGCGGGTCATCAGGGCGGAGCCGTTGGTCCGTTTGAGCGGCTGCCGGTGCAGCGCGATGTCCGTCCAGGTCTTCAGCAGCTTGACGGCCACGTAGGTGAAGGACTTGACCGACTGGTTCGCGTGCAGGAACTGGCTGAGGTCCGGCCCCACCTGCGGCATGTACCCGAAGACGGTGTAGGAGCTCAGGTAGGGCTGCAGCTCGCGGCGGCGGTCCCCCAGAATCCGGGCGTCGGCGTCGGCAGGCAGGATGGCCCGTCCGCCGAGCTTCGCGCCCGGGAGGTCCATCTGGTAGTCCGGCGCCTTCTCGGGATAGCTGAAGACGACCTCCGTGTGGTTCTCGAAGAACTCGATGGCCTCCGGCACGGTGTCCAGGAACCCAGCCACCCCGGACTCGTTGTAGGTCTCCGGGGCCAGCTCCTGTAGGTACTGCTCAGCTTCGGCCCGGGTGTCTCCCACGGCGGAAGCTCCCTTCGGGTTGCCCGGCACCCATGCCCAGCCGGCGGACAGGGCGGTGGTGCCGCCGAAGTGCGGGGATTTCTCCGCCACGATCACGGTCAGCCCCTCGTGCGCCGCCTTAATGGCAGCCGCCATGCCGGCGGCCCCGGAGCCGACCACGAGCACGTCGCATGTGGACTGCGCTGCGGGGGCGGAGTGGGAGGAAGGGGTTGGACTGGTACTCATGGTGATCTCCTTGCGTGGGCACCGCCCGCCGGCAGGTCCGCCTGCCGGTGTGGTGTCCGTGTGGTGTGGATGGGGCCGGGGTCAGGGCCGGCCGGGGTCAGGGCCGGCGGGTGGCCTGCAGGTAGGGTCCGCCGAGTTCCTTGATCGGGGTGTGGGCGGTTTCCCGGGAGCTGAGGACGGCACCGGCGGCTATGAGGGCGCAGAGGCCGCCGAACACGGCCACCGGTATCCAGCCGAAGGCGCCCTCGGCCAGCAGCAGTCCGCCGATCATGGGGCCGAAGCCGGCGACGACCAGCCCAAGCTGGTTGCCGATGGCCATCCCGGAGTAGCGGACCGGGGCGGCAAACAGCTCTCCGAAGAAGGAGGTCCAGACGCCGTTGAAGCCTGAGTACAGCACGGTCATAAACAGCACGGACACGGCGAAAACGATCCAGATGTTGCCGGTGCCCAGGGCCAGGAAGTAGAGGAAGATGCAGCCGGCACAGCCCAGCATGGAGGTCAGCATGACCGGCCGGCGCCCAATCCGGTCGGAGAGCCGGCCGGCCAGCGGCATGGCGGCCATGGACAGGCCGATCGCCACCGCGTTGACGGTGAGGATGGACGTCCGTTCGAAACCGCCCTGGTCGGTGGCGTAGGAGAGGCCGAAGACGGTGAACACGGTCTGCATCACGGAGAAGATGGACATCAGCAGTACCCGCAGCACGTCACCGCCCTGGTATTTCAGGACCTCGCGGGCCGGGAGTTTCCGAACGGCTCCGGCCTGGGCGACTTCCTCTTCGAACACCGGTGTTTCATCGAGTTTGGTGCGGACCCAGAAGGCCAGGGCCAGGACGGCGACGGAGAGCAGGAACGGCACCCGCCAGCCCCAGCTCATCAGGTCCTCCTCCGGCAGGGCGGAGATTGGAATGAAGACGAGGGTGGAGAGCACCATGCCGGAGGCGTATCCGGTCATCACGAAGGAGGTGAAGAATCCGCGCCGGCCTTCCGGTGAGTGCTCAATGGTCAGGGAGGAGGCACCGGCGGATTCCGCGCCGGCTGAGAATCCCTGCGCCAGGCGCCCGGCGACCAGGAGCACGGTGGCCCAAATCCCGATCTGTTCGTAGGTGGGCAGCAGCCCGATCGCCAGCGAGGCTCCGCCCATCAGCAGCAGGGTGAACAGCAGGACGTTCTTGCGTCCGATCCGGTCGCCGAAGTGGCCCATGACCATACCGCCCAGGGGACGGGCAATATAGGCGACGCCGAAGGTGGCGAATGCGGCGATGGTGGCGACCGCCGGGTTGGCGGTGGGGAAGAACAGCTGCGGGAAAACCAGCGCGGCCGCGGTGCCGTAGATGAAGAAGTCGTAGTACTCCAGTGTGGAGCCGAGGAAGGAGGCGAGCGCGGCCTTGCGCGGGGTCCGGGGTGGTTCGTGGCCCGCCGCGGCATCGGCGGAGCCGGTCTTCCGGGCTTGGGGCGGGGCTTCGCCGGGGCGGAGGGCCTTGGGCAGGGGAAGACTCATGAGATGTCCTTTGCGCTTGGATCCAAGGCTGGATCGTCCAGTTCGAAGTCCACGTAGGCGAGGTCCTGCACGTTGGGCAGGGAGAACGGCTTGATGGCCTCGTGGAGGGGGTGGGTGTTGTAGACAGCGATGTCCGCACGGGTGGTGAAGTCCGCGATGATGACGTGGTCCCAGGACCGGTCGGTGTGCATGATGTCCGGACCGTGAACGAGCCGGAGCATCCCGGGGATGTTGTCCCGCATGGCGTCCAGGCCTGCGGTCCACTGCTCGCGGATGGCCGGTGTGAAGGAGTCCTTCCAGCGGAACATCACGATGTGCCGGATCATGCGGAGACCATCCGGGCCGGGGCGAAGGCGGCGGGTTGCCCGGCCAGCCGGCGGCCGGCCAGGTAGGCCATGGTCATCAGCGGGCCGAGCGTGGCGCCCGCTCCGGGGTAGCCGGCGGAGTAGGGGCTTTCGGTGGTGTTGCCGGCGGCGAACAGTCCGGCGATCGGTTCGCCGTCGACGTCGAGCACCTGGCCGGTGCCGTTGGTGGCCAGCCCGCCGCAGGTGCCGAAGGCACCGTTGACCACTTCCAGCGCGTAGTACGGCCCGTACTGGAGCGGGCCCAGGGAGGGATTGGGCCAGGCGTTGTCCGCATCGCCCCAGTAGCGGTCGTATCCCGAGGAGCCGCGGCCGAAGTCCGGGTCTGCCCCGGCCAGTGCGTGGGCGTTGAACCGGGAAACGGTGGCTTCCAGGGCGTCTCCCGGAACCCCGATCCGCACCGCGAGCTCAGTCAGGGTTGGGGCTTCGACGAGCCAGTCAGGGGTGCGCTGACCCGCCCGGTGGTCCAGGATTCCATAGCGTTCCAGGTAGGACTGGTCGAAGACCACGTGGGCGGGGGTGTTCAGCGTCTGGTTGTTCGCCGAGTCCCAGGACTGCAGCACCCGGGCGAGGTCGTTGTAGTTCTGCGCCTCGTTGGCGAACCGGACACCGTGGCGGTTCACCATGATGGAACCCGGCCCCTGCCGTTCGAACCGCAGCAGCGACCCGACCGGTTCGCCGTCCCGCACCCCGCCGGTGAAGGACATAGGCGCCCACCACGCCTCGCGGGTGCCGCGGGTCATGGCTCCGACGCGCTGGCCCATCTTCAGGGCGTCTCCGGTGTTCGACGGCGGTGAGCACATCGTGACCAGGCGGCTGGCCAGCATCGAGTCGGCCAGCGGCCGGTCCCACTCGAACCCGCCGGCGGCCAGCACCACCCCGGATCCGGCGCTGATCTCCGTGCCGTCCTCGAGCCTCACTCCGGTGATCCTGCCACTGCCGGTCAACAGCCGTTCGGCGCGGGCCTCGACGGCCAGGTGCACGCCGTTCCGCTGGCAGGCTGCCACCAGCATGGCGACCAGGGCGTGCCCCTTGGCGGCGATCCCGGCTTCCTGCCGGGCAGTGAGCTGGTCCCAGGGGAACGCGGTGAAGGCTCCCCACTGCTCATACTCCTGCATGGTGTACGGGTGGCGGCCGTCGGTGCGGATGTGCGCGGCCAGGCCGCCGAGGGCTTCGCGGTAGTTGAACAGTTCAGGTTCCACGGTGCGGCCGCCGGGCACAGCACCCGGGAGGTCCTGCCGGTAGTCCGGAAAGTTGTTCAGGAAGATGAACCGAACGTCCAGCTCCTCCTCGGCGAAGCGCAGCATGGTGTCCCCGTGTTCGAGGGCCGCGTCCATCAGCTCCGCCCGGCCGAGGCCACGGGCCACGGCCTCCACATACCGGCGGCCGTCGGCCTTGGAGTCACTGATGCCGGCCTGGCGGGCATAGTGGTTGTCCACCACCCACAGCATTCCGCCGGAGACGGCGGAGGTCCCGCCCAGCAGGGCGGATTTCTCCAGCACCAGGACGGATTGGCCGGCGGCGGCGGCAGTGGCGGCCGCGGTCAGCGCCGCGGCTCCTGAACCCACGACGACGACGTCATAGTGGCCTGCGTTCTCACCGTTGAGGATGCGCATGGGTGGTCCCTTCGATCGGACGGGTGCAGTGGAAACTGCTCGTTCGATCGTGACAGGGGTCACACACGGTTCGGCGAGGGTGTTCCATTCATTCGAACCCCTGCTCCGTTGAACGGAGCGGCAGCTTCTGAGCCCGCGAGGGCGGCTCAGCTGGCGGACGGAACGCTGCGGCGCTGCATCCCCGGCGCGGCCGGCACGTAGCCAAGGCGGCGGGTAATGGCCCGGGAAGCCATCTTCAGCTGCGGAACGATCGCCGGCAGGGCCTCCTGACCAAGCGGGACGATCACCGTCAGCCCGGCCACCACCTGGTCCCGCCGCGCAAAGATGGGAACTGAGATCCCGCTGGATTCCTCAACAATGATCCCGGCCATCGAGCAGAAACCGGACTGCCGGACCGCAGCCAGGACGCCGCGCAGCTGCTCGGGATCGGTGACGGTTGCTTCGGTCAGCTTTTCCAGCCGCCGGTGCAGGAACCGGTCCTGCTCCTCCTCCGCCGCATGGGCCATAAAAACCAGTCCGGCGGAGCAGCCGTGCACCGGCAGCCGGCCGGCAACCCGGGTGATGTTCACCGTGGACGCGTCGGAGGCGAGGCGTTCGATGTAGAGCACATCCGTCCCTTCAAGGACTCCCAGCGAGACGTGGTGGCCGCTGTGCGCCAGCAGGTCCTCCATCACCGGCAGGGCGGCTTCGCGGAGGTTCGCCGCGCGGGATCCGCGGCTGGCCAGCTCCCAGAGCCGGTGCCCGTGGCGGACCCGCTTTTCGGCGTCGCGCTCCAGCAGGCCCTCCACTTCAAGCTCCGCGACCAGCCGGTGAACCGTGGAGACCGGGAGGTTCGCCTCCCGGGCCAGCTTCCGGAGCGGGAGCGCCGGCTCCTCGTCGGTGAAGGCAGCCAGCAGGCGCACCACGCGGTTAACCACGGATTCCCCCGAGGGTGAGTTGGCCACCGTGCCACCTTTCGCAGATCCTGCACCGGTGGAGCCGTGCGCTACTCTGCACTGGCTCCAAAACGTGATCCCGATCATACCGTTGAATGGAACGGGTCCTCTGTGGTGCGCTGCCGGACTTCTACTGTGGCGGTCATGAGCGAGAACATCTCCAGCCCACATCCACACACGCCTCCGGCGGGACCAGCCCCTGCCGCGGGCCGGGCGGCCGGCAAGGTCGCACTGATTTCAGGGGCCGCCCAAGGCATGGGCGCTTCGCACGCGCGGATGCTCGCCGCCGAGGGGGCCAGCGTGATGATCGCGGACCTGCAGGAAGAGGCAGGGAGGGAACTGGCCCGCGGCATCAACGACGCCGCCGGCCGGAAGGCCGCTGCATTCTCCCGGCTGGACGTGACCAGCTTCAGTGACTGGCTGGCCGCCGTCGAATCCACCGTCCGCCAGTTCGGCGCCCTGCACATCCTGGTCAATAATGCCGGAATCTACACTCCGGGCAACGCAGAGGATGCCAGCATCGAGGACTGGAACCGCACGATCAACATCGATCTGACCGGCTCGTTTCTCGGCATGAAGGCGGCCGTGCCGCAGCTGCGCAGGAATGAGTCCTCCTCCATCATCAATGTGTCCTCGATCGCCGGCCTGGTGGGCTTCAAGAACCGCGCCGCGTACGCCGCTGCGAAGTGGGGGGTGCAGGGGCTAACGAAGACGTCTGCGCTCGATTTCGGCCCCGATGGAATCCGGGTGAACTCGATCCATCCCGGGTCCGTGGAGACCGCGCTGACCGCCGGACTGCGGCGCGGCGTCGGGCAGATTCCTGCCGGCCGGGCCGCGCAGGTGGAGGAGATCAGCTCACTGGTGCTGTACCTGGCCTCGGACGAGTCCCGGTTTGTCTCCGGCGCCGCCATCGCGATCGACGGCGGCGAAACCGCGGGCAACAACCTGCGCCAGGATGCCTGAAGCCGGCTCCCGCCGGCACCAGCGGACCGTCCAATGAGATGCTGCGTCCGGCGATCGGTCCGGGGTGCTGGCGCGGCGCCGCCGGGGCGTGCTTGCATGGGAGGAGGGCCGCAATCGCTGGGCCTGCTTGTCACAACAGCCCGCGCCTGACAGTCCCCGCATCCCAGCGTCCCTATATCCCAGCGTCCCCTGCATGTCAGGGCCAAGGAGCGCATCATGGATGGATCGGATTCCGGTTCCGGTTCCCCTTCCCGCCGGGAGCAGGCCGAGGCAACCTATGCGCGGCTGTTCGGTCCGCGGGACCCGGACGCCCACCAGGACGATCCGGAGCTGATGGAGATCCTGCGCGGCTTCATTTTCGGCGATGTCTTCGGCACCGGCGTGCTGGATGACCGGACCCGGGAGCTGATCACGGTCACCGTCCTCGCGTGCCTGCAGACCATGCCGCAGCTAAGCGCCCACACCGCCGCGGCGCTCCGCGTGGGTGTGGCGCCGGTGCAGATCCGCGAAGCGGTGTACCAGCTGGCACCATTCATCGGTTTTCCCCGCACCCTCAACGCCGTCGCCACGGTCAACGGAGCGTTCCGCGACCATGGCATCTCGCTGCCGCTGCCAGCGGAAGGAACGGTCGACGACGCCGGCCGGTACCAGCGCGGGCTCGCCGAACAGGAGCCGCTGTACGGCACGGAGATCAAGGACAACCTTGCCGACCTGCCGCAGCCGTTCAACGAGGCCCTCCCCCGGTTCCTGACCGAGTTCTGCTTCGGAGACTTCTACACCCGCGGCGGCCTCTCCCTCGCGCAGCGTGAACTGTTTGCGCTCTGTGCCCTGGCTGCGATCGGCGACACCTCCGCCCAGCTCGGCCCGCACGGCCGCGCCTGCCTCCAGGTGGGCAACTCCAAGACGGTGATCATCGCAGCCCTGGTCCACTGTTTTCCCTACATCGGTTTCCCTCGGGCTATGGCTGCTATCCGTGCGGTGAAGGACCTTTAGGTCCGGTACCTTGATCCGCCACGATGGGCCATCGACGGCGCGACCGGCTCCGGCGCCCGCCACACCACGATCAGCACAGTGGCGATCGGCCCCAGCAATATCGACACGAGGAACCAAATCCACCGCGACCGGTTCTTCTGCTCAGCCAGGCCCGCATTGATCACCGCAAGCGTGAACCAGAAAGTGCCTGAACTAACGTAGTTATCCATCGGGCCACCCAATCACAAAAGGTGAGGGATCCTTCAGCTGGCCAGAAGGCTCAAACGGACGACGCCGGCACCTGGCTGGGAGCCACGCCGTAGCGCTGCCGGAAGGCGCGGCTGAAAGTGCCGGGGTCCTGGAATCCCGACGCCAGGCACGCGGTCTGCACGGCAGACCCCTGCGCCAGCAGGGTACGGGAATGTTCCAGCCGGGCACGGCGGATTTCGGCCGCCGGTGACGTCCCGGCCTCGGCGAAGACCGCCTGCACCGAACGGACCGAAAGATGCGCACCGGCGGCGAGTTCCGCCGTCGTGAATTCCGGATCCGTAAACCGGGCTTCGATGGTTCGGAGCATGGACCCGCGGAGCTCGGCCCGGACCTGCACCGCAGGCGTCCGGGGCGCCGGTCCGCGGCTGCGCAGTTCCCGCACAATCTGCGTCTGGGCCCGCGGCTGGGGGCTGAAGCTCAGGAGCGTGCCGAGGCCGCTCCCCATACTGCGGGTGGTCCATTGCACCGGGCGCGCGTCCCCGGCGCGGGTCACGAACCACTCCGACGCCGGGGCGGAACCGGCCGAGCCGACAATCGGGCACTCGTGTTCCGGGTACGGGGATCCGTCCGGGCGGCGGCAGTGCAGGAGGTCATGGCTGGGACCGCCAACGACGTCGTCCTCTCCCCGGTAGCCCAGGAACCGGATCGCAGCCTTGTTCGCCAGGGACACGAGACCCTCCTGGTCGATGACCCACAGCGGAACCGGCGCCTCGCGGACCACCTGTGTCAGCAGATCCATCTCCGGTCCTTTCCTGTGGTTTTCAAACGGCTCCCGGTTCTACACCGTACGAGGCCCGGAAGGCGGACCCGTTGCCTGGTTGTTTCGCGCAGGTAAAAGGGTGGGCTCGCTGCGTTTTTTGCCGACTGGTCTTCGCAAAAAGCCTGGGTCCGGCGCTCGGCCGCCTTCTACGTTGATGCTGCGGCAAGTGCCGGAATGCAACTCAGGAGGAGATCGAAATGACTCATTGGAACACGACACGAGACCAGGCCACGCTCAAGGTGCGCAGCGCCGTCGCCCGTTCGGATTCCTCCTGGGCGGAGATTGCCGAGCAGCTTGACCGGCCGCTGCTGTGGACCATCGCCGCGCTGCTCGGTTCGCATCCGGTGCCGGCTGAACTGGCGGAGAAGGCGGGCGAGCTGCTGGAGCTGGACGCGGACACCGTGCTGGCCCTGCAGGAACAGCCGTACCGGATTGCCGGGGACTCGCTGAAGGATGATCCCACGATTTACCGCTTCTATGAGCTGCTGGCGGTGTACGGCCCGGCGCTGAAGGAAGCCATCCACGAGGAGTTCGGCGACGGCATCATGAGCGCGATCAACTGCAACGTCGAACTGACCCGGCGCGAAGATCCCGAAGGCGACCGCGTCCGCGTGATCATCGACGGCAAATTCCTGAAGTACCAGTGGTAGGGGGACGGCGATGAGCTATGTGATTCCGAAGGACTTCGCGGTCCGGATGATCGACGCCGGGCACTCCAAGGTGATGCTCTCCACCCGGGACACCCTGATCCGCAGCTACATGGCCGGTGCCATCCTGGCCCTCGCCGCGGCGTTCGCCGTCACGATCAGCACGCAGACCGGCTCACCGCTGCTCGGGGCGATCCTGTTCCCCGTGGGCTTCTGCATGCTGTACCTGATGGGGTTCGACCTGCTGACCGGAGTGTTCACGCTGGTGCCGCTGGCCTGGCTGGACAAACGCCCGGGCGTCACCTGGAACTCGATGCTGCGGAACTGGGGACTGGTATTCGTCGGCAACTTCGCCGGCGCGCTGACCACTGCCCTGCTGATGGCGATCGTCTGGACCTACGGATTCTCCTCCGAAGTCAGCGAGGTGGGCCAGGCGATCGGGCACATCGGCGAGGGCCGCACCGTAGGTTACGCGGAACACGGCGCAGCGGGGATGCTCACCCTGTTTGTGCGCGGGGTGCTGTGCAACTGGATGGTCTCCACCGGCGTCGTCGGCGCGATGATGTCCGACAGCCTGCCCGGCAAGGTGATCGCCATGTGGATGCCGATTATGCTCTTCTTCTACATGGGCTTTGAGCACTCGGTGGTGAACATGTTCCTGTTCCCGATCGGCCTGATGCTCGGCGGCGAGTTCACGCTGATGGACTACCTGATCTGGAACGAGATTCCCACGGTGCTCGGGAACCTGGTGGGCGGCCTGACGTTCGTCGGCCTGATGATCTACGGGACGCATGCCCGGACGGCGCCGGGACGGCAGTTCGCGGCGAAGGTGAAGGTTTAGGTTCACAAGTACGACGACGGCGCGGGCCGGCACCGGGAGTTGGGGCTCCCAGGTGCCGGTCCGTCCCGTCTGCTGGGAACCGGCGGGAATTATGCCGAGCGGCGGCAGCCGGGCCCGCCGCCCCTATTGTGCGGGAGCTATCTGCTGGACACTGATGATAATGACCCCGGGACGACGGCACCGGTTTGCGCACCGGCCCCACGTTCCGGGACGCCGCTGCAGACAGCCCTCCGATGAGGACGATCAGGCGCACCCAGGTACCGGAAAGGCATTCCGATGAGACTTCCTTCTCCCTCACGGCGGGCTTTCTCCGCAATTCTCGCCGCCGTCATTCTGCTTCTTCTCACGGGGACCGGCGCATTCGCTTCTTCCCCGGCGTCCAGCCCGCAGTTCTTATCCACTGCGGTAACGAACGACGGGTCTGGCCCGCAGTACTACAGCGGACTGAACATCGACGTCCGGGACGACGTTTCCGGGGACGTGTACGCGTCGGGACAAAGAATCACGATCAGCGGAAACGTCACAGGGGATGTGATCGCAGCCGGCCAGACGATCACCATCACCGGAAACGTTGACGGAAACGTGCGCCTGGCCGGGCAGGACGTGACCATCAGCGGCGACGTTACGCGCAGCGGCACCATCTTCGCGTCGACTGTCGATGTCACCGATACCGGCTCCTTCGGGAACGATCTGGTGGGCGCCGCGGGCGATATCTCCATCGCCGGCGCGATCGGCCGTGATGTCCAGGTCGGCGTCGGGGATCTGACCATCGACGGGACTGTCGGCGGCAACCTGACGTACAACTCCAACGAAGATGCGGACATCGCCGACGGCGCGGTCAGTGGCACCATCGAGCGCATCGCGCCGCAGCCCGACCGAGAACCGTCGCCGGGTGAAAAGTTCGTTGGATGGCTCCTCGGGCTGCTCTATGCGCTGGTCGCCTTGAGCCTCATCACGGTGCTCGCAGGCTGGCTCTTCCCCCGTCTGCTGCAACGTGTCACCGACCGCTTGGTGCCCCAACCCTGGAAAGCCCTGCTGGTCGGCTTCGTGGCATCGATCGCCATTCCGTTTGCTGTGCTGATCCTTCTGGTCACGGTCATCGGGGCGCCCGTCGCGCTGGCAATCCTGCTGGTATGGATCGTGCTCACGCTCGCGACCTTCGTCTTTGCTGCCTATTACATCGGCAGGCTCATCTTCCGCGGGAACCAGCATCCTGTGATCAAGGCGCTCGTCGGGGGCCTCATCCTCATCGTTGCGCTGCATGTTCCGTGGCTCAACATCCTCGTCTGGCTGGCCATGGTGTTCTTTGGTCTCGGTGCGCAGCTTCTGGCTATCTACGACCGGCGTCCCTGGCGGCGCGTAAGCGAACAGCCGCGGGATGGCTACGGCCCGGGCGCAGGTCCGGAGAGCGGGCCCAGGTACGACGGCGGACAGCCCCCGCCGCCCCCGGTTCAGCCGCCTCCCCCGGTTCAGTAATCCCGGCCGGGGGGCACGCCAGGCCCCGCGGGCACGCGAAGTGAGCGGACCGCGCCGGCCGCCCAGACGCGAAGGCTCCGCTGACGTCGTCTCCGCGCCCCTTCCAGGATGCGCGTACTGTACTCAGCCAGCCCCAGCGGCTGGGATACTTGCGGGGCCGCTGCCCGGATTCGGGTTTCCAAGTCGAGATCATTCATGTGGGTGACGCCTTCCTGACAGAAGCTTTACCCATACATGGCCGCAGACCTCGCGATTGTCCACGTCTACACCGCCGTGCTGGCGCTGGGGACTATCGGAGCCATGGCCGCGGGACTCGTCCTGGCCCTGCGGGAGCAGGTAGCCCAGGCCTCGGGCACGAACGCCGCCGGACGCACTTTGGTGGCGCTGCCGTCGTTCTCCCTGCCCGACGGAGCGGCAGCGGCGGTGCTGGTGTTCGCTGCCCTGGTGACGGTGATGACCGTAGCCCGGAAGTTCGGTCCGGCCTCGGCCAGCGGACCCGAAGGGTATTAGTGGCTGAGCCTGCCCCTGGACCGGCGGCCGATGGTGATCGGCCGGCTGGCTGCCGGTGGGCGGGCGCGTCGATGCTGTATCTGCCAATTTGGATGGGTGTTCCCTACCCAAAGTGGAGGCGCGGGACCGATGCCAGGGTCCACGGATAGGGTCGTGTTATCCAAAGAAAGGACCTGCCCGTGGTTTCCATCGCTTGGCTCCGCGACGATCTGCGCACAGCTGATAATCCTGCCCTCCTGGCCGCAGCGCACGACGGCGGCGCGGTAGCCCTCTATGTTCTGGATGAGGAATCACCGGGCATCCGACCGCTGGGCGCAGCCGCCAAATGGTGGCTGCATCATGCGCTGCAGGCCCTGCGGCATGATCTTGAAGCCCTGGGCATTCCGTTGGTCCTGTTACGGGGGCCAGCCGGCGACGTCGTTCCTGCGTTCACGCAGAAGGTAGACGCGGAGCGGGTCCTCTGGAATCGGCGCTACGGCGGGCCGGAGCGGGAGGTCGACACTGCGGTCAAGGAGTGGGCGGCGGGCGCGGAGGTGCAGGCGGAGAGCTTTCAGGCGTCGCTACTGCATGAACCCTGGACCGTGCGTACGGGCAGCGGCGGACCGTACCGCGTTTTCACGCCCTTCTGGCGAACCGTGTCCGCAATGGATTTCCGGGCGCCCTTTCCGGCTCCGGACAAGAGTGCGGCTCCGCCGGACGGCATCCCCGCTGGGGAGGACCTTCAGGACTGGGACCTGCTGCCGCTAAATCCGGACTGGGCGACCGGGTTGGCGGAAGCCTGGGACCCGGGCGAGGAAGCGGGCTTGTCCGCACTCAGCGACTTCCTGGCCGGACCGGTGCAGGATTACGACGACGGTCGCGACCGCCCAGCGAAGCCCGGAACCAGCCGGCTCTCCCCGTACCTGCGGTGGGGGCATGTGAGTCCGTTCCAGGTGTGGCATGCGCTGTCCCGTGTGCGCGGGAACGGGCCCGGGCCGGATGTGTTCGGCACCGAAATTGGCTGGCGTGAGTTCTGCTGGCACCAGCTCTTTCACAACCCGGATTTGGCCACCAAGAACCTGCGGCCCGCGTTCGACGGGTTCCCCTGGGAACATCCGGAGGGCTCCGGACCGCGCACCCCGGCAATCCTGCGGGGGAAGGCGGCGCAAGCGCCGTCGGAATCCCGGTCTGATGGCCTGGATCCCCTCGATGCGTGGAAGGCCGGGTTGACAGGAATTCCGCTGGTCGACGCCGGCCAGCGGCAGCTTTGGAGCATTGGCTGGATGCACAACCGGGTGCGGATGGTCGCCGCCAGCTTCCTGATCAAGAACCTGGGCATCCACTGGCGGGTGGGTGAGGAATGGTTCTGGGAGACCTTGGTGGACGCAGACCCCGCGAGCAATCCCGCCAACTGGCAGTGGGTCGCGGGCTCCGGCGCGGACGCAGCACCGTTCTTCCGGATCTTCAATCCCCAGACACAGGCAAAGCGCTTTGATCCCCAAGGTGAGTACGTCGCCCACTGGGTGCCGGACGCGCTGACTCCCGCCTATCCCGAGCCGCTCGTGGACCTGTTGGAGTCCCGCCGGCACGCGCTTGACGCGTACGAGAGTATTCGCTGAGCCGCACAGTCACCGTTGCCGGGATCGACCTGCCCGTCTACTACGCCACCCGCATCCCGCGGTGCTCGGCCGCAGGCACGTCCCCTGGAACACTGACATGATCACCATCGCTGGGACGCAGTCGACGGCGAGGTCCGGGCCCACGGGCTGCCGGCCAACGAGGACGCGATCCCGTTTCGCCGCCAGGTCGCCGCCCTGTTCGACGAGGACGCGTTCTTCCCCTCCCTCTCCCTGCGCGAGCACCTGCAGCTGGTCGCCCGCGGCCACTCGGTCCCGGACCCCGACGCAGCCGTCGACGCCGAACTGGACTTCTTCGCGCTGCAGGAGCGGGCCGACGCCGTCCCCGCCTCCGTCTCCTCCGGCCACCGCCGCCGGCTGCTGCTAGCATCCGCGCTGATCCGTCCCTCCTCGCTGCTGATCCTGGACGAACCGGAGCAGCGCCTGGACCCCGCCATGCGTGAACGCCTGGGGACGAGGATCAAGGCCTATGCCGACGCCGGCGGCACGGTCCTGCTGGTCATCCACGACCCGGCGCTGCTGCTGGCCACCGCGCACCGCTGCCTGCTGATTGACGACGACGTACGGGAGATCGCGCCCGAGCGCGCCGCCGCGGAAATCGCCGGACGCTGACGCATGACTTCCGAGGCGCTTGTCCGAGGTATTGGGCACCGCAGGTCCATAGCCCTGCGCCGGCTCATCGCGAGCTCCAGATGTCAGGTTTCCCTGCGAGGCTCATAATCCGTTCTCCCTGGTGAGGTGTTGCCTCCAGGTTTAGGACTTGCGTTGTGACCAGAGTGCCGCTTCTTCCCGCTTCGCCTCTGAGGGTGGTGGCACAACCGGTCCATTTCGGACGATTGTTTTAGGTATAGTCTGCAAGATGACGGACCGCCGCAGAGACACCGTGCTCAGCATCACCCCCACCAACGGGGGATACGAAGTTGTCTATATGACAAACCAAGGGCTGAAGCGCGAGCGGGTTGAGTCCAAGGAAGCCGCTCACGCGTTCATCAGGGCACTCCCGAACGATGACGTCTCCGATCGGTTCATGCAGCGGCGGAACAGCGTAGAGACAAAAGCCAAAAAGCTGGAGCAGGATAGGTCGAAGAGTATCCAACTTCGCGCTGTAGCCTTGTCGCTGTTATCTGTTCTCGCCGCGTCGCTTGCGCTCTTCACAGGTGCTCAGCTCCTTGAATCGAGCGAGCTGACCGTAACCACCGCGCTAGCGCTTGGCGTTAGCCTTCTTGCTCTCATAATCACAAACTTCACTAGCCTCTTGCAGGCACGCGCCCTTAGAAGAGAGGCGCAGAACGCCGCGAGGCAGGAGGACTTTCTTTGGGCAGTCCGCGCTTGGGCAGCGACGTCGGCGGATATGCCGATAGAGGTTCGCCTCAGCCATCGCAAGGATCGCACCACCGCAGATATGCGTGATCGAGACTTGGAGAAAATCTAGTTGGCTATCGGAACTTCTCAGGCGAATCCGAGCGAAGCTCCTTCAAGTATCCCGCTGACAAATGGCGAGATCGTTTGGACCGATGATGCCAGTGGCGCAGCGCAAGCGGTCCTCATCGACTACTCCGCCGCCCTTCGTAAACGGGCGGAGGAACATGCTCAGTTGAATCTAAGTGCCTCTGTGTCTACGCACTACGTAGACACAGCGGCCAAGCAACTGCGACTCAAGTCGAACAAACGAAAGGGAGCCGCGTTGTTTGCTAACCTCGGCTCCTTGGCCGCCGGAGGTGGTCTGAGCGCTTTCGTCGCCACCCTCATGACGCCTTCGCCCGACGCAGTAGTTATCTCATTCAGCACGTTCTTCCTGGTTGCCGGCGCAGCCGCTGTGGTTTTCGGATCGACGGACTCCAACAAGTAGGACGGCGTACCCCATCATTTCGTCGCCGTTCCCGCGATAACGAGGCTAGTCTCAACCAGTAGAGATCGTTGGCCTGACCATCCAGCAGACTCCAATACATGCACCACCTTTCAGTAGTCCATATTGTCGACTATGGCCTGGCGATGCTCGAAGTATCCCACTAGTTCCTCAAATTCATTTCTCTCGCGAGCTTCATCTACCAGTGCTCGAAAATCAGAATCGAACCGCACATCGAGACCTGAAGAAATCCACTGCATGGCCTCAGGAAGTTCCGATCGCATCCAAGAATCTATTTTGTCAAAAAGGTTAAAGACCTCTTCAATCGTGGATTCAGATCCTGGGAGGAACGAAAAGCGCGGGCTGTCCCTCACCTTTGTAAGTCCGACTGGAATCGCTCCAATGTCCGGTGCTTGGAGATAGATTGTGGCTGCATGTCCCTTTTCGAATCCGCCGTGTGAGTAGGGGTTGCGCCACCGCTCCACGACCGCGGTTAGACGACTGCGGTATTGAGTTCCACCATTCACCTGGCGCAGCACCCGATCGAACTTCTCACCCCAGCGTGAGCCGATGAACGATGTTAAGTTGTCCACCCCGGGATCAAAGTTAGAAAAAGCCAATGCCAACACTAGGTCGTGCTCCAGTCTGCTGAGGTACGCCGTTATGGCGGCAATCATGTCGTGGAAGGCATTTAGCTGCATCTCGATTTTCCCGCTCTGGAAGGTCCATGCGCGTGCGAGCCCTTCAGGCAGTTCGCCCTCCCCATACTCGATGCTGGTGTCTTCGACCACGACGGGGTCAAGCGCACGGGAGCGAAAATATGAATAGGCCCTGTCCAATGACAAGTGTTGATTCACGACAATGGCGCGGCCGTCCCCGAGCATCTGTGGAGCTGCGGCTAGGAGGTCCTTCTCCACAACTCGAGTCGCGGCACGAAGCTGTGTCTGGATTTCGGTAAGAAGCTTTTTGTCTTCATCTTCTGTTAGATCAGCCGGAATATAGAGTCTCAGCCCAAACTTTTCGTGTGCTAGCGACGCACCGACTCCCTTGTACGCAAAGAGAGCCCACCACTCAACCTTCTCGCGGGGCCCACCAATCTGAAAGCCGGCGAGCCGCAAGGAGTGCGCCAGGAGCCGTGGTACGGGAAATTCGTGGTAATCCAGTGAGTGCCGTTTCGATGCTCGGGATTCATTTGTTTGGCGCGGGCCGAAGTCTCGTAGCGGTCCGCGTTTCAGGACCTCACCGGTCGGGCCATCTCGGAGTGGAAGGTTCATAGATCACAGGATGCCAGTCACAGTCCTGACTAACGAAGCCTGGCGTTTGGGGGAACTACGTCGGACACGTCATATCTGTTCCCCGTCACATGCCATCCAGGTATAAGTTCGTCCAACGAAACTCTCCGAGCCTCGGGCAGTGTTCCTAGTCGGTGACATCGCCGTTGCCTGGTTAGCCAGGTCGCAAGAACTTTCTCAGCGGCGTCCTTCCCTGACTCATAGCTGGGGTACCGAGCATGGTTTCTCACGAAGGACTCTAGCTCTGCTGCCTGCTGCGCCCAGAGCTTGGTTTCGCGGTCCTGTTTGGGTGGTGTCAGCCAACCTGGCAGGTGTTCATTCAAAAACGAAACCTTGCAGGCAGCTAGTTCACCCGCTCGATACCGCTTCCGCTGGTTCTGTAAGAAGCTGTAAAGCTGCTGCTCCCCCTCGAGGTATCCGCGTGGGAATCTTCCGTGGCTCCGTCGGAATTCGGCGAGCTTGCCAGCGCGTTCCTGCCAGGTTGGTTTCCTGGTTCCCAGCCCTCCTCGCGGTAGCTTCGGGTGGTCGTGGAGCATGAGGCGTTGCCCGAAGAGAGCAGGGTTGTGGTTGACCCGGGTGCGGATATGGTCGTAGACCTTCCGGTACGGGACCCTGCATATCTTGGCGATTCGCCGAGGATCGAGTCCTTTGGTCCACATGTAGAACCATTCTTGGCGCGACCAGCGCTGCGGAGCCCAGTTCTCCGTTTCTTCTTCAGCGTTCATGGGTCCCAAGGCTTTGCCCGGGCTGGTACGGGTTTCCTCTCCGCTCAGTGCCTTGTCCTTGCGCCGACTTGTTGAGTGACTCGGTGGCCGGGGCGGGGTAGCTGGCTTTGGACAGATTGAGGTGGACGGTGCTGGTTTCTTTCGTCTGCTCGTTTCCGCGTTCTTTGGTCGCGAGGGCGAAGACGCTGACCAAGGGCAGTGGGTCTAAATAGGGCCGTTCCGGTTTGGGGCGGCTGGCCTCGGAGGTGGCGTTCCACAGATCCCTGTCGACCTGGGAGAAGTCCAGCGTGAATTTGCTCTGCTCCGCGACGTGTTCCATAAAGATTTTGGAGGTCCGCCCGTTGCCTTCCCTGAAGGGATGGGCATGGTTCACGAAACTAAAGAGGGCAGCTGAGCTCATGACGAACTGGTCGGCGTTGAGGTCGGCCCATTGAACCTGTCCTGCGGCTCGCTGGACCTCTTTAAGCATCTGGTCCAGGTCACCGTTCTCAATGTTCGCGAAGCCGGCGGCGTTCTTTCCCATGTTGATAGTTCGGAATTCGCCGGCCCAGTCGTAGATGTCCTGGAAGAGGTGGTGGTGGATGGCCCGGAGGTGATCTGCACCGTAGGTGTGGTCCACCTTGGCCGTGCCGGAGAGCAATTCGCGTTCGCGGACGGCGGTGTAGCCGTATTCGATGGAGCGGAGGGCATCGGGGTCTCGCTCCCCCAGCTTGTCTTGAGGGTCCCGTATCCGGCTTCGTTGATGGTCTCCGGGTAGAAGTAGGAATCCCAGGCCTCAGTCCGCTCCATGGGCTAGGCCTCGTCTGCCTGACGCTGCGTAGCTTCTCTTGGCTGGGCCCGGTTCCTGATGTGTTGCCCGTCGGGCAACGTGTCCCCGACGCATGGCTAGGGACACGCATCATCCACCTACTCGCTTGACGTGACCCACCCCACACGGCACACTGGATCGTATACGATTTCGTACCTGATTCAGGAGTGAGATGTCCACGAGCAGCACTGTCACACCGGAGACCCTGGCCTCAGCCGGCAAGGTCATCGCCGTCCACATCAACTACCCCAGCCGGGCAGCAGAACGCGGACGCACCCCGGAGCAGCCCTCCTACTTCCTGAAGCCCAGCTCCTCCCTCGCACTCACCGGCCGCACGGTGGAGCGCCCGGCAGGCTGCGAACTGCTCGGCTTCGAAGGCGAAATCGCCCTGATCATCGGCAAAATCGCCCGCCGCGTCTCCGTCGAAGACGCCTGGAGCTACGTCGGCGGCGTCACCGCCAGCAACGACCTCGGCGTGTACGACCTCCGCTGGGCAGACAAAGGCTCCAACCTCCGCTCCAAGGGCGGCGACGGCTTCACCCCCGTCGGCCCGGACATCCTGGACGCCGCCGCCGTCGACCCCGCCGCCCTGCGCGTCCGCACCTGGGTCAACGGCGAACTCGCCCAGGACGACACCACCGAAGACCTGCTCTTCCCCTTCGCGCAGCTGGTCGCCGACCTCTCCCAGCTCCTCACCCTCGAACCCGGGGATATGATCCTCACCGGCACCCCCGCCGGTGCCTCCGTGGCAGTCCCGGGCGACGTCGTCGAAATCGAGGTGGACTCCCCCTCCACCGGACAGACCACCGGGCGCCTGACCACCACGGTCACCGAAGGCACGACGCCGCTGGCCGCCTTTGGCGCGCAGCCCAAGGTCGATGACAAGCAGCGCGAAGAAGCCTGGGGCTCCGCCGAAAAGGCGGGCCTCGCACCCCAGGAAGAACCGACGTCGGCCCTCACCCCCGAGCTCAAGGCCAAGCTGGAATCCGTCGCTACCGCCACCCTCAGCTCGCAGATGCGCGCCCGCGGCCTGAACAACGTCTCCATCGACGGCCTCACCGGCACCAAAACCGGCCGCAAGGTCGTCGGCACCGCCCGCACCCTGCGCTTCGTCCCCAACCGTGAGGACCTCTTCAAGTCCCACGGCGGCGGCTACAACGCGCAGAAACGCGCCATCGACACCGTCCGCGACGGCGAAATCCTGGTCATGGAAGCCCGCGGCGAAAAGGGCACCGGCACCCTGGGCGACATCCTGGCCCTGCGCGCCAAGCACAACGGCGCCGCAGCCATCATCACTGACGGCGGCGTCCGCGACTACTCCACCGTGGCCGGCATTGACCTGCCCGTGTACTGCGCCAATCCGCACCCCGCGGTCCTCGGCCGCCGGCACGTTCCCTGGGACACGGACCTCACCATCGCCTGCGGCGGCGCCACCGTCCAGCCCGGCGACATCATCGTGGCCGACGACGACGGCATCCTGGTCATCCCGCCGGCCATCGCCGAGGAGCTGGTGGAGGCCTGCATCAAGCAGGAACACCAGGAAGAGTTCATCGCCGAGATGGTCAAGGCCGGCCACGGCGTCGACGGCCTCTACCCGATGAACTCGGCGTGGAAGGAAAAGTACGAGGCCTGGGCGGCGGAACAGGCGTGAGCCCTTCTTTGCCCAGCAACACAGCCAGCACCAGCAAGGCCGAGCAGGCCTACCAGGCCGTCCAATCCAAAATCGCCTCCGGTGAGTACGGGCCGGGGTACCGCCTGGTGCTCGGCCGGATCGCCGCGGACCTGGGCTGCTCCGCCGTCCCGGTGCGCGAAGCGATCCGCCGGCTGGAGGCCGAAGGACTGGTCCGGTTCGAGCGGAACGTCGGCGCCACAGTCACCGGCATCGACCCCACCGAGTACCTCTACACCATGCAGACCCTGAGCCTGGTGGAAGGGTACGCGACAGCGCTCTCCGCTCCGCTGGTCACGGCAGAGGACCTCGCGAAGGCCAAGGCTATCAACGCGCAGATGCGCGAATGCCTGGAGCACTTCGACCCGGTCCGCTTCACCGTGCTGAACCGGGAGTTCCATTCGGCCCTGTTCACCAACTGTCCCAATCCGCACATCCTGGACCTGGTCCACCGCGGCTGGAACCGGCTGGGCGCGCTGCGCTCCTCCACCTTCAGCTACGTTCCCGGCCGCGCCCAGGACTCCGTCGCGGAGCACGATCACCTGCTGACACTGATCGAGGCAAAGGCCGACGCCGGCACGGTCGAGGCCGCGGCCCGCGCCCACCGGATCGCCACCCTCGATGCGTACCTCAAGCACACCCCGGCTAGCCCGGAACCCCAGACCGCACCACAGACCACCCCCGCCAAGACCACAGCATCAAAGGAGACGCCCCATGGCTGAGCACTACGTTCCGGAAAACCTTCCCACACACATCCAGCACTTCATCAACGGTGAGTTCGTCGACTCGATCAACGGCGCCACCTTCGACGTGCTGGATCCGGTAACCAACCAGAACTACGCCACCGCCGCCGCCGGCCAGAAGGAGGACATCGACGCCGCCGTCGCTGCCGCCCGCGAAGCCTTCGCCAACGGCCCGTGGCCCAAGATGAAGCCGCGTGAACGCGCCCGCATCTTGAACAAGATCGCCGACGCCGTCGAGTCCCAGGAAGCCCGCCTGGCGGAGATGGAAACCTTCGACACTGGCCTGCCGATCACCCAGGCCAAGGGCCAGGCCC
>NZ_BCQM01000019.1 GCF_001552075.1 Arthrobacter luteolus NBRC 107841 | reverse complement strand
GCGCCATACGTAACCCCTCATTCGTGTGTCATGCCTCACACCATGACATCCGAGATAGTTGAGAAAGTCAACAGTTGTAATAGCGCGTACTCTTAGTCCATGACCGAGACCGGCAGCAACACCTCACGCAACGGCGCGGCAGGTACCGCGCAACAGGTGGGACCTCAGGCGGGTATCGAGCGGCTCTACGATTCAGAGCTCGCCGGTGAAACCGAGTTTCTCGCCGCCCGGGCTCGATCGGTTGGCTCGCGCCGCGCCAACGAAGGCCTGGCAGCGCTCGACCTTAAAGTGCGCTCCTACTCAGTGCTGTCCCTGGCCTGCAGCGGACTGAATCCGTCCCAGCGGGAACTCGCGGAATTCCTGTCCCTGGATCCAAGCCAGATCGTGGCACTGGTGGATCAGCTGGAGAAGCGGGGCGCCGTGAAGCGGCTGGCTGACCCGCGCGACCGCCGCTCCAACATCATCACTCCGACGCCGGAGGGCAAGCGGCTCTACGCCGAGGCCTCCGCCGTGGTCGCAGCCGCAAGCAACACCTCGCTGGGCGCTCTCTCACCGGCCGAGCGGGATCAGCTGAGATCCCTCCTGCGCCGCGTTGCCTTTGCCGACCAGACCGCCGGCTAGGCACGTCCCGGGCACTGGACTAGCGCAGCGATTCGTTCATGATCCGCGCCAGTGATCGGAACCGCTCATTCGTGGCAAGGTCCTCCACCAGGATCGGGGTTCCGTCCGGACCGGCCAGCGGGATCCGCCAGTTCGGGTACTCCGTGGAGGTGCCGGGCTGATTCTGGCTGCGCCGCTCCCCCACCGCGTCCACCAGCCCGACGCCGATCAGCACTGACGGGGTCCGAGCAATAAACCGGTGCAGTGCCTCAACGGTTTCCGCTTCGGAAGCCTGTTCAGGGGTCAGCAGCCCCTGGCTCCGGACCAGCTCCAGGATGGCAGCCGTGGCAGCCTCATCGAGTTCCCGCTCCTCCTCCACAGGACGGTTCAGCAGACCCAGCGAACCGCGCAGCGTCACGTGCTCCCCGGCGAGGTACCCCGCTGCCGGCGGGAGGTCGTGCGTGCCGATCGTGGTGAGGGCACCGGGACGGTATTCCGCCGGCGGCCGCGGCCCCTGGCCCGTGTGCTCGAACCACAGGATGGCCGTGCCGAGGATTCCGCGTTCGGCCAGGTAGTCCTGCACCCACGGTTCGAAAACCCCCAGGTCTTCGCCGACGACGACGGCGCCCGCCCGCTGGGCTTCCAGGGCCAGGATTCCCACCAGCGCCTCATGGTCGTAGTACACGTAGGCGCCCTTATCGGGCGCTTCACCGCGGGGGATCCACCAGAGACGGAACAGGCCAAGAATGTGGTCCACGCGCACTCCGCCCGCATGCCGAAGGATGGTCCGCAGCATGTCACGGTAGGCACCGTAGCCGGTCTGCGCCAACTGGTCCGGATCCCAGGGCGGCTGGCTCCAGTCCTGGCCGCGCTGGTTGAACATGTCCGGCGGTGCGCCCACCGAAACTTCAGGAACCAGGACATCCCTCAGCGTCCAGGCGTCTGCTCCGCCGGGATGGACCCCGACGGCGAGGTCGTGCACGATTCCGATGCCCATTCCCGCTTGCCGGGCTGCCCGCTGTGCCGTTTCCAGCTGTTCATCACAGATCCATTGCAGCCATTTGTAGAAGTTGATTTCGCCGGCCAGCTCCACAGCCATGCTCCGGGCGAAACCGCTGTCCAGTCCTTCCGACCACTGCGGTGCATCCGCCGGCAGGCTGGCCGCCAGGGCGGACCAAAGGGCGAAACTCTCCAAACCCTCGCCTTCCCCTTCGACGAAGGCCTGGTACTGCTGCTCCCGGGAGGGGCTTCGGGGTACCTCAAAAATGGGCCGCAGGGCCTGGAGCTTCGCCGCGAAAGCAGTGTTCCGGTCCAGCAGCCCGGCGTCCCGGTTTACCGCCTGCTGCCCGGCAGCCAGGTGTTCGACCCGGGCCCGCTCTTCCGCCGGGAGATAACTGTATTCGGGGATGGCTTCCACGCGGATGTACAGGGGGTTGAAGAAGCGGCGGGTTGCGGGCAGATACGGCGAATCCTCCACCGGAGGGGCGGATTCTGCAGCGTGGAGCGGGTTGATGAGCATAAAGTCTGATCCGGCTTCACCGCAGACCGCGGAGAGATCCGCAAGGTCGGTCAGATCACCGATGCCCCAGGACCGCGCCGAGCGCGTGGAATACAGCTGGGCCATCATCCCCCAGGTCCGCGCACGGCCTATCTTGCCAACCGGATCCAGCCGGTCCGGGGTTACCGCGAGCACGGCCTGCGCCCGGACCCCGCCGTCTCCGGCACCGCCGGCCTCGACGTGCAGCAGGTGCCAGCCCAGGGGAAGGTCCGGGGGCAGGACCAGCTGGCTGCGCTGATGCTCCACACCGTCGACGACGGCGGACTCTTCCGGCTGGGGTGCCCATGGCACGTCGATGGTTCCGCCCCGCTCCAGCTCAATCCAGGCGCGGGCGGACATTCCGGCGGGAAAACGCACGGGAACTGAGGCGGAGGGGAAGCCTTCCCGGGCGACGACAGTCGGCGGCAGGACCCGGCGCCAGGGGTCCGTCAGCGCCTGCTCCAGCGATGTTTCCAGTTCAGCGCGGCTGCCGGCCGGGGCGCCCCGTGAAGCGAGGATGATCCGCAGGGTTTCATCGGAGACCTGCTGCGGGCTCCCATCCCATCCGGTGAACGACACCGCTATGTGTTTGGCTGCGGCGAGCCGCTCCAGGAGCTCCCGCTCACTGGCGGTACCGGCGCTGTCCCCTGTCATGGAGTCTCCAAAGTCATGGAAGCCAATCTAGGCCGTTCAGCGGCCGCAGGACAGGGCCGCTGGATTGATCGGGTGCCGGGGGCCTGGCCACCAGCCCGGCCGCCGGGCAGGCTTCAGGGCCGTTTCTCCACCAGCCGCCAGACATCCTGGTAATCGTTGTGATCTGCATACGGGGCGGCCAGGGCGGCGAGGGCGAGGGTGGTCCACTCGAGTTCATCCGCGTAGCTGCGCGGGTCGCTCTCAGTGTCCTGCAGCATTCGGGACAGCGCATTGCGGCGGGCACCGCCAATGATGTCGATCAGCATGAGTTTGGCTTCGCATTCCCGCAAAAGCCGCTCCTCATACCAGCGGTCCGAGAGCGAAATTTCGGACCCGCCCAGAAGCTTGCGGGACTCCGCGGCGTCTTCATGAAAGCGCGTCAGCAGGAAATCCACGATATCCATGCCCAGACTTTACGCTCCCGACCGAGCCGGCGTCAGGGGGATGATACAGCTTTGGGAATATTTTCGCCCAGTTCGCTGGTTGACATAACTAGGCCCCCTCACGATCCAGGAGTAAGAGTTTGCCCTCAGCCAGCACGTCCCCCGTTTCCTCCAATCCGTCCGCCCGCCGCATCCGCAATATCCGTTCAGTTCACCGTGGCGACCACGTTGAAGCCCGCAGCGGCGGTCACGTCTACTATCGGGGAGAAGTGCGGGATACCGCACCAGGGCTGGCGACGCTGTGGCTCCGGGACGAGGAGACCGGCGCCCACACCGCTGTGAGCACCGAGGACTTCTCGATCTGGCGGTCTGAAGCCTAGGTCCGGCCACCAGCCGGGCAACTCACCAGTCGATCAACGCTCCGGCGCTGATGTTGATGGTTGCCGCCGTGACGCTGGCCGCCAGATCCGATGCGGCGAAGACCGCCGCATTGCCAACATCCTCCAGCGTGGCAGCACGCTTCAGCATGGTGGCCGCCTGGATCGCTCCGGCGATTTCCTCGCGGCCGTCCATGTCCGGCGGCAGCGACTCGGGTATCCCACCGCTGCGCAGCGTCACCACCCGGATTCCGTACGGACCAAGTTCCACCGCCAGCTGCCGGCGCATCGCCTCGATTGCTTCGAACGCGGTGATCAGCCCGCCCAGATACTGTCCCGGTTCCTGGGTACCGGATCCGCCGAAGGCCAGGATCACCCCGGATTTCTGTTCCATCATGTGCCGGGCAGCTGCCTGCGCGGTAATGAAAGTGGTCTGCACCGCCGTCGACACCGGACGCAGGTAGTCCTCCAGGTACATGGCGGACATCGGCAGGCCCTGGACATCGCCGTGCTGGATGACGTTCAGGGAGATGTCCAGGCTGCCGGCCGAAGCTGCGACGTGGTCCGCATGCTCGTTGACGGCCTGCTGGTTCAGCGCGTCCAGCAGCGCTGTTTCCGCCAGGCCGCCCGCCGTCCGGATCTGCTCCGCCACAGCCTGCAGCGGTTCAGGATGCCGTCCGGCCAGGAAAACCCTGGCACCTTCCCGGGCGAAGGCCCGGGCAGCGGCCCCGCCAATCGCTCCGCCGCCTCCGTAAATGACTGCGTTCCTGCCGTTCAGCAGCATGCCGGTGCCCTTCTGCCGGAGTATGGGGCACCATCATGGCACCGGCCCGGTCAGAGGGCCAGCGTCCAGGCGACGTCCGGTGCTGCAACGTCCCGGAGGCTGGCCGGATTCCAGCGGGGTGCATCCCGGTCCAGGAGGCGGGCGCGGACTCCTTCGCGGAAGTCCGGACGGGCGATCATCCGCTCCGCCATGACCAGATCCCGGGCCAGCACCCTGTCCAGTGATGGTTCTGCTGCGGCGGCCCGGAGCGAGGACAGGGCAACTGCCAGGGAAAACGGCGCCATCTCCCGGATGCTCCGGGCTGCCTCCGCGGCCTCGGGGGCGGCGTGGGAATCCAGCCGGGCAAGGATCTCCTGAACATCGGGGCCGGCGTAGCATTCGTCGATCCACTCCCGCCGGCGGGCGAGCGGAGCCTGCGGAGGTTCGACGGCGAACGCCTCGGTCACCTCTGTGGGATCACCCGTTTCCAGCGCCGCACACAGCGCAGGAAGTACGGCGGAGGGAACGTAGTAATCAGCGAATCCGCACAGCACGGCGTCAGCGCCGGTCATGGTGCCGGCGGTCAATGCAAGATGGGTGCCCAGCTCGCCCGGTGCGCGGACCAGCAGCAGGGACCCGGCACAGTCGGGGCTGAAGCCAATGCGCACCTCCGGCATGGCCGCCTGCGTCCGCTCGGTGGCGATCCGGATGCCGGCATGGCCTGACACGCCAACTCCGCCTCCCATCACTACCCCGTCCATCAGGGCAATGTAGGGCTTCGGAAAACTGGCCACCCGGGCGTTGAGGGCATACTCAGCGGTCCAGAACTCCATCGCCTCAGCATCCGTCCCCGCGGCGATCGCCCGGATGTCTCCGCCGGCGCACAGCCCGCGGTTCCCGGCACCGAGGAGCAGGACTGAGCCAACGGCGTCGTCCACTGCCCAGTCCTGGAGCACCCGGTCCATGGACCGGACCATATCCAGGGTCATGGCGTTGAGCGCCTGCGGCCGGTTCAGCCGGATCACACCGAGGTTCCCGGCAGTCCAGGCCTGGAGTGCGTCGGTGGCGTGGATGGAACTGCGGGTGAGGGTGCCGGAGGCGGGAGATTCCATGCCGTCAGCATTTCAAGAATCCGGCACAGCGCCAATCCGGCGGCGCAGGCAGGGCGGCACCTTCCGAAATGCCGGCGGGCGGGGCGGGTTCGGAAGCAGCCGGTGGGAACGCAAAGCACCCGGCCGGAGATTTAACGGCAGACCGGCTGCAGACGGTGGGGTCTGCAGCCGGTCCGGTGTGGAGCGGGTGTGGCCAGGGCAGCCGGTTACCAGCGCACCTTGCGTTCGCGTGGGCCCTGCCTGCCGTTGGCGTGGTTCGGTTTGGCGCCCTTGCCCAGGCTCTGCCAGCCCGGAAGGTTCGCTTCGGCCGGCTGTGCGGCGGCCAGGCGCCGCAGCCCGTCTTCGCTCAGGCGGCGGGCGGCAGCCGGAGAGACGTTAATCAGCAGATCCGGCGCGGTTACGTCGGTGACCGGGACAGCCTCGGCGGCTGCCGGCGGCTGGCCTGCCGCAGTGGATGGGTGTTTTTTGGCGGATTTCGTCATGGGAGTGCTCCAGTTTCTACTCTGGGCTGCTGATGCCAGATCACTGCCCTTCCGGGCTGCCCGCGCAGATTCGCGCTCAGGCGTTTCGAGCTTGCAGACGGAAGGACTCGGAGGCCTTGGCCTCAACAAGCGGTTTGATGTGGTCTGCGTAGAGCGGGGCGCCTTCAGCGCGCGCACCGCTACTCGAAAATGAGTGTTCCCATGCCGAGGACCCTAACATCCCGGGTTGCTGTCCGCTAGGCCCCTGCGTGAACCTGGCCCAGTGCTGACCGGACTACTGAGCGAACCTGCTGTTCCCTCCCCGCGTCATCTCAACCCCTGCGGCAACTCAGCGGAAGCCGCCGTCGCTGCTCAGCACCTGGCCAACCATCCAGCGTCCCTCATCGCTGACCAGCCAGGCGATGAGCCGGGCCGGATCCTCAGGTTCCCCGTAGCGCCCGGCGGGAAAGCGGGAAAGTACCTCTTCGAGGATTTCCGGGGACCGGTCGGCGGTCGCGGGATCCAGATAGCCGGTATTGACCGGTCCCGGATTGACGGTGTTGAGGAGGATTCCCCGGCGGGCCAGGCCTGCGGAAACGGACGGAGTGATCCCGGCCAGGGCAGCCTTGGACGTTGCGTAGGCAATCTCGTCCTCCATGACTCCGCCGTCAACCTGTCCGGAGGTCATCCAGATGACCCGGCCGCCGGCCCGCCCGTCATGCTGGGCGGCGAAGGCACGGGTGGCCAGCAGCGTGGACCGCGTATTCACCGCCCAGTGTGCATCCAGTTTTTCTGCGGTCAGGTCCCTCAACGGGCCGTCGCCGCCGCTGCGGGCATGATTACAGATCAGAATGTCCAGATGTCCCAGTGCAGACCCTGCCTGGTCGATCAGTTGTTCGGCCGCACCCGCATCCGCCAGGTTGACGCTCGCATCAGCCAGCCGGGCACCGCCGGCAAGCTGCGCGCGCACTCCCCTGACGACGCCGTCGATCGAATCCGCACCCCAGGGCTGATCCCGGTCATGCGGGACGTAGTGGGCCAGGAAGAGGCTGGCACCCATTTGTGCCAGCCGGGAGGCGATGGCGTAGCCGATCCCCTGTTCTCTGCTGACACCGGTGATCACGGCTGTCCGTCCGGCGAGCGGGAGCTGGGAGATCATCTGTTCCTTCGAAGGGGGCGGGACATGGGTTGCCGCCAGCCTAGCTTCATCCCAGTGGGACGTCCGCCAGGGGGCTTGGTGTCCCAAACCTGTGGGCCGTGATGCTGATGGCCTGTTCGTGCAGGAACGGGAGCAGCTCCACCCGCCCGGCTTCAGTCACCGGCTGGTCGTGGATGGCGACGTCGGGGCGTCCACCGGTGGCAGCCGCGGCATCACTGCGGTCCCCGCCGATCAGCCGGATCTGGGAGGGCAGATTGGTACCGGTTCCGAGCCTGGCGAGCCAGCCGGCGTCGTCCTCGATGCTGAGGACCAGCCCGTGGCCGGCCAGCAGGGCCGTGATCCCTGACGGCAGCGCCGCCGGCAGGGAGACCCGCACCGGAGCGCCGGCCCGCAGGGCGGCGGCCAGCACGCGCAGCAGGACCGCCTGCGGCTGGCTTTCGGCGAGTCGCACTTCCACCGGCACCGGGAGATAGCGGAACAGGTTCCGTTCTGCCAGCAGGCCGGAGACATCCCGGACCTGTCCGAACTCAGCGGCCCATTCCGCGGCGTCGCTGCCTGCCGATCGGGTGAGGTAGGCCAGGTCGCGGGCGGAGAGGCACCCCGAAGCCTCGACTTCAGCCAGCAGTGCCGCAGCGGCGCCGCCCACAGGTGCGGATACGGCGGCGGGTCTGGGAGTCCAGTTACCCAGGCCCAGCAGGTAGTTCGGTCCGCCCGCTTTGGTGCCGGTTCCAACCGACGATTTCTTCCAGCCGCCAAACGGCTGCCGGCGCACGACAGCACCGGTGATCCCGCGGTTGACGTAGAGGTTTCCGGCCTGCACGGCACCGGTCCAGTACGTGATTTCCTCCGGGTCCAGAGAGTGCAGCCCGGCGGTGAGCCCGTAGTCGACCTGGTTCTGCAACCGGACGGCTTCCTCCAGGGTCTGCGCCCGCATCACACCCAGAACAGGGCCGAAGTATTCCGTGAGATGGAATTCGGAGCCCGGCTGGACCCCGGTCCGGATCCCGGGTGTCCAGAGCCTGCCCTCAGCGTCCAGCTTCTGGGGCTGCAGCACCCAGGACTCTCCGTCCCCGAGCTGTGTGAGGCCGCGCAGCAGCTTGCCCGCCGCCGGTTCCACCACGGGGCCCATCTGCGTTTCCGGATCCTCCGGCCGGCCCACCTCCAGTGACCGCACGGCGTCCAGCAGCTGGTTGTGGAAGCGGTGGGATTCCGCCGCCGAGCCCACCAGGATGACCAGGGAGGCCGCTGAGCATTTCTGCCCGGCGTGGCCAAAGGCTGAGGCGGCCACGTCCCGCGCCGCGAGGTCGAAGTCGGCGCTGGGCGTCACGACGATCGCGTTCTTCCCCGAGGTTTCGGCCAGCAGTGGCAGGTCCTGGCGGAAGGAGCGGAAAAGTTCAGCAGTTTCATAACCGCCGGTGAGGATCACGCGGTCCACGGCGGGGTGCGAAACCAGCTGCTGCCCGAGTTCGGCTTCCCCCAGCTGCACGAACTGCAGCGCACCGCGCGGCACACCGGCGTCCCAGAGGGCCGCGGCCAGCACCGCCCCGCACCGGCTGGCCGGCCCGGCGGGTTTGAGCACGACGGCGGATCCGGCTGCCAGTGCGGCGAGCGTCGACCCGGCGGGGATGGCCACCGGAAAATTCCAGGGCGGAGTCACAACGGTCAGCCGGACCGGGTGGAACTCCGCTCCGTCCAGGTGGTCCAGTTCCGCGGCACGGTCGGCGTAGTAACGGGCGAAGTCCACCGCTTCGGAGACCTCCGGATCCCCCTGGTCCAGGGTCTTGCCTGCCTCGGCGGCCATCACCTCCAGCAGCTGTGCCCGGCGCGTTTCCAGGCTGTCGGCAGCACGGCGCAGGATTCCTGCGCGGCCGGCACCGGTTAGGGCAGCCCACCCGGCCTGCGCCAGGACAGCCTCGGCCATCACGTCCTCGAGCTCTTCGCTGGAATCAATCCGGGCAGCTTCGACGTTCAGCAGTCCAAGCTCCGAACCGGGAACCCGTGCCAGAATCTCCCGGCCCCAGCCCCGGTTGGCCGGCAGCGAGGGGTCAGTGTCCTGGGTGTTGGCGAATTCCGTCCCGGCCGGTTCCGGCGGTGCCGTGCGGTCCTGCCGGCGGCGGGGTTCGGGGACGCCGGGGTCCATTGCCTCCAGGGAAGCGGTGAACCGCCGGCGCTCACGTTCAAACAGGGCTTCATTGGTGCTGAGGTCAAAAACGGCGGACATGAAGTTCTCGCTGCTGGCTCCCTCCTCCAGCCGCCGCACCAGATAGGCGATCGCGACGTCGAACTCCTCCGGGTGCACCACGGGGGTATAAAGCAGCAGCTTCCCAACGTCCTGCTTGACCACCTGCGCCTGGGCAGTGGCCATCCCCAGCAGCATTTCGACGTCGACCGCATCCCGGACCCCGCGCCGCCCCGCGAGCAGCCACGCATAGGCGATGTCGAAGAGGTTGTGGCCGGCAACCCCCAGGCGGATGTTCGCGGTCCGGTCCGGCTGCAGGGCATAGTCAAGGACCCGCTTGTAGTTGGTGTCCGTCTCCTGCTTGGTCTCCCACGTGGCCAGCGGCCAGCCGTGGAGCGAGGCCTCCACCTGTTCCATGGGAAGGTTCGCCCCCTTGACCAGCCGCACCTTGATGCCTGCGCCTCCGCTGGCGCGCCGCCCGGCCGCGAAGGACTGCAGCCGCTGCATGGCGGCCAGCGCGTCCGGCAGGTAGGCCTGCAGCACCAGGCCGGCCTCCAGCCGGTGAAACTCCGGCTTCGAGAGGAGCTCCATGAAAACTGCCAGCGTCAGGTCGAGGTCCTTGTACTCCTCCATGTCCAGGTTGATGAACTTGTGCCGGGGCCCCTGAGCGGCAAGCCGGTACAGCGGAGTGAGGGTTTCGACGATGCCCGCCACCGCCTCCTCAAACGCCCAGGGCGCGTGCGGGGCCACCGTGGAGGAGACCTTGACCGAGACATAGTCGACGTCGTCCCGGGCCAGCAGACGGCGGGTGCCTTCGAGCCGGCGGGCAGCCTCCCGCTGCCCCAGGACCGCTTCGCCCAGCAGGTTCATGTTGAGGCTGACCTCGTCCCGGCGGATCCGGCGGATGGCCCGGCCCAGACGGGCGTCGGTCGCGTCAATGATCAGGTGCCCGACCATGCGCCGCAGTACCCGGCGTGCTGCCGGAACCACCACACCGGGCAGGACCGGTCCCACCACTCCCCCGGCCCGGACCGCTGCCCGCACGTACCAGGGCAGGAAGCCGGGGACTTTGGGGGCCAGCTCCGCGAGATTCCGGGCGGCCACGGAGAGGTCTTCGGGCCGGATGACGCCGTCAACAAAACCCACTGTGAATTCGAGCCCGCGGGGGTCCTTCAGGATCCCGGCCAGCTGGGCGGCGGAGGCATCCACGACGATGCTGGATGCCTCCGCCAGCCAGCGCCGGACCAGCTGGACGGACTCCTCGGCCAGTTCCGCCGCTGCGGGCGGCGGACCGTCCCCGGCGGGATCAGACGAGGTGCCGCCGGGGTCTGACGAGGTGAGGTGGGTCATGCCTCCAGTATCGGAGCCTGAGCGCCGTTCGGGAAGGGCTTACGGTCCGGACCTGCGGTTATACCCTCGCGGCGGGCCCTTGGCCTAGGCCTGGGGTGAGGCCGGCGGGTAGGGTGCGTACTGCTGCTGGGTCCCGGCGTCGAAACGTGCGCCTTCGGGCTTGCTGGGCATGAGGCCGAACACCGGATACGCCAGCCAACCCACCAGTGGGACAAACGCGAGCAGGGCGAGCCAGCCACTGAATCCGCCGTCGTGCAGGCGCCGAACAAACAGTGCCAGCGCCGGGAGAAACGCACCCAGAATGTACACCAGAAGCAACAGCGTCGTTACGATGCCGAGCCCGGTGGGGTCTCCGCTGGAATCCACGTTCATTGCGGTGAGAACTGACAGGACCAGCACGACCGCATTCTGGAACAGGAACACCCACCAGTACTCGCTGCGGCTCGCGCGGCCGGAGAACGTGGCGTACTTCTTGAAAAAGCGTTTGACGGCCTCGCCGAAGCTGGCACCGTAGAACGGCTGCGAGAGCGGTACGGGTCCGGACTGTGTGGGTGAGTACGGGTTCTGGGCATACTGCTGAGACATAATTTCCCCCTGAAGAATCCTGAAAACAAAGTGCACTTAGTGATTGAGTGCCGAACGGATACTAACCCAATCCGGACTCTCCGTCGACAAGCAGCAGCGGGCCCTGACGCCGGCCCTGGTTCGCTTCCGGACAGCCGAACCCCGCCGGCCCGTGAGGGCGGCGGGGTTCAGGCGCTCGCGCCGGGACGAAACCGGCCGAAGGCCGGGGCGGAATCCCGGAGACAGGAGTCAGGAGATGAGAGGTCAGCGGGAGCTTCCCGTACCGTCTTCCGGCTTCTTCTCCGTGCCCGCGGAGGTGTTCCGCGGCGCGGCCTCGTCCACTTCGCTATCGATCTTCTCCTTCCGGATATCCCCGGAGACGCTTTCCGAGCCGGTCACCGTTTCCGTTTCCAGCCGGACCCGCTCCACGGGTTCGGTGTGCTTGCTGACCACCGGCTCCTGGCTGTGCAGCGTGACCTCGTATTCATCCTCACGCAGCTCCGGTCCGCTCATCGCAGCCTCCCGGTTCGCATCCGTGACCGGCTCACGCTCAATCCGGACCTCTTCGTGGCTGACCGGCACCTCGGTGGTCACCGTTTCCGTCACGGTGTACTTGCGCAGCCGGGCCTTGCCCGTCTCACGTTCTTCGGTGCCAACATCGAGGCGTTCCTCCGAGCGGGTCATCGCGTCGTCGATGTTCGATCCAGACGCTGCCGACCTGCCGGCGCCTGAGGCAGCGCCGCCGGCCAGGCCGGCCGCGGCGTCCCGGTCCGTGCCCGAGACGGTGTCGGTTTCGGTGACGGTTTCGGATTCGATGAGCGTGTCGGTGCCGGCGTCGGAATCTACCGTCCCCGCAGTGCCGTCGTCATACGTAAAACCGTAATACCGGTAGAGGGTGACCTCCTCCTCAGCACTGATGGAGCCATCGCTCTCAATCTGCGGAGCGTTCTTGACCTCCTCCTTGGAGTAGGGCACCAGCACATCGATGCCCTCCACGGTGGCTTCGCTGAGGGGGACAAAGGTCTCATTGGTTCCGAACAGCCCGGTATTCACCGTGACCCAAGCCGGCTCGTTGGTCTGGTCATCGAGATAGAAGGTCCCTACTGATCCGATTTTGTCGCCGTTCGGTCCCAGGACGTTTCCCGAGGCGGACATGAGTCCTTCGACTTGCTGATTGCTGATCATCGTGTGTGTTCTCCTTCGGCAGCGAATCTCCGCCAGGGGTTCCCAGCGTGTCAGTCACGATCAGTCAGAGCCAGCGGCTGCTCCTGCTGCGTCCGCCCGCAGCGGCAGGATGACCGGTGCACGGTGCCGTTCCGTGGCTCCAGAAGGCCTTTTACGGGCCGGGCCTGTATTACCAAGCCTACTTATTATTCCACTGTCTCCACCCAGGTCCGTCAATAGGAACCGCGGCCTGCGTCGAGACAGGTACCGCGCGGCGCACGGGGATACCCTGCCGGTTCCCCGCCCATTAGGCTGTGGCATTGGACCGGCAGGGACGGTACAGGCAGTGGATGGGAGCGGACGATGACGGACAGGACCTACCCGGCCGGTGTGCCGAGCTGGATCGACACCGAGCAGCCCGACGTCGACGCAGCGGCGGACTTTTACGGCGGATTGTTTGGCTGGACCTTCGAGGACGCCATGCCGCCGGACGCCCCCGGGCGCTATTTGATCGCCAGGCTGGACGAGGCTGACGTCGGCGGGCTGGCCGAAGGGGGGCTGGCCGGCAGCGGACAGCCCGCAGCATGGAACACCTATGTTGCCGTGGACGACGCCGATGCGGCCGCCCGGGCGCTGACGGCTGCCGGTGCCACGGTGCGGTCAGCACCGGCCGATGCGGGGGAAGGCGGCCGCGCGGCGGTGCTGGCCGATCCGGAAGGCGCCGGGTTCCGCATCTGGCAGGCCCGCCGGCGGCCGGGGTCCCAGGTGGCGAATCTTCCGGGGACGTGGAACTTCAGCGATCTCCACACCTCAGACATCGGCGCGGCCAAGGCGTTCTACAGCGAGGTGTTCGGCTGGCAGGTTGAGGATCTCGGGTTCGGGTGGCTGGTCCGCCGGCCCGGTTACGGTGACCACCTTGAGGCGACGGTCGATCCCGGTATCCGGGAGCGGCAGGCATCGGTCTCCACCCCGTCCGGTTTCGAGGACGCGATCGCGTGGTTCGCCCCCACCGCTCCCGGTGAGCAGCCGCATTGGCACGTCTCGTTTGCTGTTGCCGACCGCGATCAGTCGGCAGCTGATGCCGAGCGGCTCGGAGCCAGTGTCCTGGACCGGAGCGATGACCTCTGGACGCGCACGGCACTGATCCGGGACCCGCAGGGCGCGGACTTCACCATCAGCCAGTTCACCCCGCCGTCGGGCTGAACCGGAGCTACCGGAGCTCAGCCAGGGCGGTGCCGGCTGCTAGATCGAGTCCTTCAGGGACTCGTGCACCTGGCGGCGCAGCACCTTGCCCAGCATGGACTTGGGCAGTTCCTCGATCGCCACGATACGGCGCGGAACCTTGTACGGGGTCAGGCGTTCACGGCAGTAGGCGCGCAGCGCTGCTTCGTCCAGTTCGGTGTCCGGCTGAAGCACGACGGCGGCCACCACCTGCTCGCTGCCGCCCTTGCCGGGCAGCCCGATCACGGCGGCGTCCGCGACGTCCTGGCTGCTGCGGAGGACTTCCTCGACTTCACTGGGTGAGACGTTGAACCCGCCGGTAATGATCAGTTCCTTGCGCCGGTCCACCACCGTTACGAATCCGTCTTCGTCCACGGTGACGATGTCTCCGGTGCGCAGCCAGCCGTCCGGGGTCAGGATTTCCCCGGTTTCCTCCGGATTGTTCCAATAGCCGGCGAACACCTGCGGTCCGCTGATCAGCAGCTCGCCGGGTTCACCCTGCGGCACCTCGCGGGAAACATCCTCCGGGTCCACAACCCGCATCCGGGTGCTGGGAAACGGTATGCCGATGGTGCCGTTACGGCGGGTTTCGGCGAAGGGGTTACCCAGGGCCACGGGCGAGGATTCGGTGAGGCCGTATCCCTCCACCAGCAGGCCGCCGGATACTTCCTCCCACAATTCCACGGTCCGGGACGGCAGGGTCATGGCGCCGGAAATGGCGTAACGGATGGTGGAGATGTCGATTCCGCGCTTCTTGGATTCGATCGCCACCTTCTCGTAGATCGGCGGAACGGCGCAGAACACGGTCGGCCTTGACTTCTTGGCAGCAGCCAGCACCAGGTCGACGTCGAATTTGGGGAAAAGCACCAGCCGCGACCCGGTGAGCATGGCGAAGGTCAGGTACAGCGTCAGGCCGAAGGCGTGGAACATCGGCAGCACGCCGTAGATGACTTCCTTGCCTTCCTGGGCGCCGTGCATCCAGGCCTGACCCTGCAGAGCATTGGAACGCAGGTTGTAGTGCGTGAGCATCACGCCCTTGGGCATCCCCGTGGTCCCGGAGGTGTACTGCAGCGCCGCGAGATCCGTCACCGCCGGCTTCGGGTGCAGCGGATCGATCGGCGGGCTGGTGAGCAGCTTTTCCCACGGAATGGTGTTTTCCGTCTTGGTGGTCAGGCCGGCGCGGGTACGCCGGAGGGAAGGAACCGGCAGCCGCAGCCCGATCTGTTTCAGCCGGGGCATCGCCTTGGTGATGTCCACGGCGATGATGTTGGGAACGGCGACGTCGTCCGGGAAATCCTGCACCTTCGCCACGGCCTTGTCCCAGACAACCGCAACCTGCGCGCCGTGGTTCTCGAACTGGTGGCGCAGCTCCCGCTCGGTGTAGAGCGGGTTGTGCCCCACCACCACACCGCCCAGCCGCAGAACAGCGTAGAACGCGATGAGGTACTGCGGGCAGTTCGGCAGAATGATGGCCACGCGGTGCCCGTGGCGGACTCCCAGTCTGCGCAGTCCCTCGGCGGCCCGGTTGATCTGGTCGCCCAGCTCGGCATAGGTGGTTTCAGCACCGAAAAACTCCAGGGCCACGTTGGGCCCAAACCGCTTTGCCGCGTCTTCCACCATGGCGGTGAGTGACTCGGTGGGGAGCTCGATTTCGGCCGGCACTCCCGGCTGGTAATGCTTGACCCACAGCGGTTCCTGGGCGGCTGTCATGAATTAAGGCTCCTTAGATCGGTACCTTTGACTATATTCGCCCGACGCATTCAGGAGGACAGCTTCACAGCTTCCGTTCCTCCTGGGAGTCCTGGTGCTCCGACTTGTCCGCGGATAAAGAAAAGAGACAGGAGCCCCACAACAATGACCGCAATGTTGCCCAGTGCCGCAACATCCGCGAGCGGAGAATCAAGCATGTAAGTACTTTGCAGGAAGACACTAGGATCGGTGCTGGCATGCAGCAGGATGGGCCAGATCAGGTTTCCGGTCACCCGCAGGGTGAGGTACATGCAGATGCCGAACGCGAAAGTGTAGAGAAGCTGCAGGGCCGTCGCGAAGAGAGACTGGCCAGAGAGCAGATTTCCGGCGTGCATTGCGGCGAAGAGGGCCGCGGATCCAACCGCAACCATAATTTCCCGGTATCCGGCCCTTCGCAGCAGGTTCACCACCAGCCCGCGGGTCAGCACCTCTTCCGCGAAGCCGATTAACAGCCCGGTCAGCAGCCAGGCCGCCACCAGGCCGAACCCCGCCGCGCCGTAATCCGTGGTGGCCAGACGCAGGACGTTGAAGACCAGGACGACGGCCACCGCGATCCACATCCAGCCCCGGCCGCTGATCGGCTGGCGCTGGAATAATTCCCGCAGCCACCCGGCGGAGAGTGCGAATGCCACCAGGAGTACGCCGCCCAGGAGGATGGGCATCCCGTACAGGACCAGCACAGCCAAGGCCGTGTCCTGACCATCCAGGCGGCTGGCCAAGGGAAGGAAAATCAGTGATAAAGCCTGGTAGAGCACAAAGTACGCAACGGTCAGCAGGAGAGCCCGCCACCAGCCGCCGTGATTCCAGAAACGCCGCCAAACCTCCATACGACCAGCCATGCCCACTCCCCCTCACCCGTCCCGCCCGCAGGAAGTTCGGGCCGCAACAGGATAAATGTAGGCCAGTGGAAACCGCTGCCGCTATCCCTGCTGCTGCGCCAGCCGGCCAAGGTAGGCAGCGAGCGCCCGCGGGGCAGACACCGGAGCCATGGCCTCGACGGCGGCGTTGTAGTTGGTATTCGTGTTGACGTCATAGGTGAGCAGCCGGCCGTCCGCGGACTCGATGAATTCGATGCCGCAAACCTCCAGGTTCATCCGGCGGGCGAAGTCCCGGTAGGCGCCGATGATGGGATGGTCAAAGCCCTCCCGCAGGCTGAACAGCTGGGTGTCCGGCTCCGGTGCAATGGTGGCTCCCGGCGGCAGGACCGGTTTACCGGTGTCCGGGTCGATGGCGCACGCGTCGGCCGGGCACAGCTGGAATCCGCCCCGGGCAGTGTCGGCGCGGATGGCATAGATGAATTCCCCGCCCACCAGTTCCACCCGGGTTATCGAGGGTTCGGCGGCCAGGATGTACTCCTGGACCAGGGTGATGCCGTCCTGCGGTTCCTCGAATTCCTCCGAGGCCACGTAGTCCGCCAGCTCACCGTGGGATTCGAATTTCCGGACTCCCAGCCCCTTGCCGCCCTGGTTGTGCTTCAGGATAAACGGCACCGGGAACTCCTTGGCGGCGGCCAGGATCTGGGTGCGTCCGACGGCGGCGACGGTCCGCGGCGTCTGGATTCCGGCGGCACGCAGGGCGGTCAGCTGGTCCACCTTGCTCATTTCAAGTTCCAGCACCCGCCGCCCGTTGACCGTCCGCCGGCCGTGCGCTTCCAGCCAGGCCAGGACAGCGCGGGCATAGTCCTTGGACAGGGCGTTTCCGCGGGTATGCGAGGAAGCACTGATCCGGGACCAGAAGATCCCTTCCGGCGGAGCCGCGTCCAGGTCCAGCACCCCGTCGGTCAGCAGCCATTCGTGCACCTCCACCCCCTCGGCCTCGAAGGCGCGGGCAAAGGGCGGGAACCATTCGGGGTTTTCATGCAGGGCGTAGACGGGCGGTGCCATGGCGGACCTTTCGAACAAACCGGTGGGAGCAGGGGCGGAAGCTGGCAGCCTACTGGATGAAGATGCCGTTACCCGGGCCGAGAGGCAGGTCGAAGACATAAAAGACAGTCAGGACGGCCACCCAGGCCACCCAGAACACCACGGTGAACGGGAGCATGCGGGAGATCACCGTGCCCAGTCCGGCGGAAGGTTCGTAGCGGCGCAGCATGGTCAGCAGCACAATCATGTACGGGTTCAGCGGGGTGAGCACCTGGGTCGCTGAGTCCCCGACCCGGAAGGCTGCCTGCACAAATGCCGGTTCGTAGCCGAGCAGGGCGAACATCGGCACGAACACCGCGGCCATCAGCGTCCACATGGCCGAACCGGAAATGATGAAGAGGTTCAGCAGCGAGGCCAGGGCGATAAAGGCCAGGATGGCCGGATAACCCGTCAGCCCGATCGATTCGAGCCCGGAGGCTCCGGCCACCGCAATCCAGTTCCCGATCCCCGACCAGTTGAACAGGGCGATGAACTGGCCCAAGACGAAGGCCAGGACCAGAAAGCCGCTCATCTCCTTGATGGACAGGCCCATCACCCGCGGAATGTCGCTGGCCGAGGGCATGGTTCCCGTAATCCGCCCGTAGACGAGGCCCGGGATCACAAACAGCACAAAAACGATAAACACGATTGAGGAGAGCAGCGGTGATGCGGGCAGGAAGCCGCCATCCTCATTGCGCCACGGCGAATCCGGCAGCAGCGAGCCCACGGCAATCACCAGCGCAACGACCGCGCCGATGACCAGGGCCCAGCGCAGGCCCCGGCGTTCCAGCGGGCTCAGGTGGGGGTCAAGGGCACCCTGCCCGTCCGTGCCGGCCCCGGCACCCTGGCTGGACGTGCCGTCGCCGTCGTCCGATTCCTCGGATTCCATGCGCGCCACACCCTGCTTCACCAGCCGCGGTTCCAGGACCTTATCGATGAGGAAACCCGCGGCCAGGATCAGCACTCCGGAGGACACCACGTTGAAGAAGTAGTTGGACAGCGGATTCACCGGCGCCCCGGGATTGGGCAGCGCCCCGGTGACCGCCGTCGTAATCCCGGCAAAGAGCGCGTCCAGGGAGGTGACCAGCATGGAGGTGGAGTAACCGGCTCCGGCGGCCGCGAACCCGCCGAGCAGGCCGGCCACCGGATGCCGCCCGGCAGCCTTGAACACCAGTGCAGCCAGCGGGGGAATCACCACGAAGGCCGCGTCCGCCATAATGGACCCGGCCACACCCACCAGCCCGACGGCGTACGGCAGGGCCCAGCGCGGAGCAGCACCGAAAGCGCGGCGGATCAGCGCGGCGAGCAGACCGGATTTCTCCGCCACTCCGACCGCCAGCAGGATGGGCAGCACTGTGGCCAGCGGCGGGAAGCCCAGGTAATTGGCGCCCAGCGTGGTGGTCAGCCAGGTCATGCCCTCGGCAGTGAAGAGGCCCTTGATCGCGGTGGCCTCCTCGCTGCCCGGCACGGTGACCGTGACGTTCGCCCATGCCATCAGGGTGGAGGCGACGGCCACCGCGGCGAAGAGGAGCAGGAAGAGGATAAAGGGATCCGGCAGGCGGTTTCCGACCCGCTCGACGCCGGCGAGGAGCCTGTCGGTCACCGAGGTGCGGGAAGTCGTGACAGGGGCAGCGTTCATCGATGCATCCTTCGAAGTGGGGGAAGGTCAGTCGGTCAGGCGAAGTAGCCGGGGACGTCCACCGGACCGCCGGCGGCTGCAAATTCCTCAGCGGCAGCGGCCTGGAGCTCCGGATCGCAGAGGTAGTCCAGCGCCGTCAGCGCCAGGCCGGCTGCACCGTCCACGGCGGCAGTGCCCGCCGCCGGCGAGCCGGCGGCCTCGGCGAACTCGCGGGTGTGCAGGGCAATGTCCGGGCTGGAGATGCCAATCAGCGGGTGGATGCCGGGCACCCGGTAGCTGACGTTCCCGAAGTCGGTGGAGGCGGCGAGGGTTTCGGACACCACACCGCCGGGAAGCGGCTGGCGTCCCCGCCGCCGTTCGGCGGCGAGCCAGCGGCCGGTGAGTGCCCGGTTGGTGCGCACCGGGAGCGACGGCGGATGCTCGTCCCAGTCCAGCTCCACCCCGGTACCGGTCATCAGCGCGGCGCCGCGGGCCACGTCTGCCAGCCGGTGGCTGAGTTCCCGGAGCGTTTCGGGGTATTTGGACCGGGCGTAGAACTTCATCTCGGCGCGTTCCGGAATGATGCTCGGGCGGGCGCCGCCGTCGGTAATCACCGCGTGCACCCGGTCGGAAGGCGGCAGCTGCTGGCGCAGCAGCCCGACCCCCTGGTAGGCGAGGGTGGCGGCGTCGAGCGCGTTGCGGCCCATAAACGGCTGAGCGGAGGCATGGGCAGCGACCCCGGTGAAGGTCACGGTGAGCAGCCGGCGGCCCAGCCACACCTGATCCACCACGTCCTGGCCATAGGGGTGCAGCATCACCGCCGCGTCCACTCCGTCCAGCGCCCCGTTGCGGGCCATGACTTCCTTGCCGGAGTAACCTTCCTCCGCGGGGGTTCCCAGCAGCACGACAGTCCCTGGGAAGGCCTCCGGGTTCTCCTGCAGCGTGCGGGCCAGGGCGAGGAATGCGCCGACGCCGGCTGCGGCGATCACGTTGTGTCCGCAGGCGTGGCCGATCCCCGGCAGGGCATCGTATTCGGCCATAACGGCGATGACCGGGGAACCACTGCCGGCCTCTGCGCGCACCGCTGTCTCCAGGCCGTGGACCCCCACCCGGGCGCTTACGCCATGGCGTTCCAGCAGGTCCGCGATGCGCTGGGCACTTCGGTGCTCCTGGTACGCCGTTTCGGGGTCCTGGTGCAGTTCCGAGGCAAGGCCGCGCAGCTCCGGTGCCAGGACGTCCACCTGGGCTTCCACCGCTTTGGCGAGCGCTTCAGGAGCACCGTCGAACGGCGACTCCTCATGCTGAGCTGCGTCCCGGCGGCTGCGGGTTTCTGCCTCTAGATGGTCCAGGTACGTAGTGCTGGGCTGGGTGGTCTGGGTCATGCAGGCCACCCTATGGCCCCCGGGGCGCGCATTGTTAGGGGGGCTAAAGAATGGGTCTCCGGGGGTTCCGTATACCGCTGCCCTGCTCTACCCTTCGCGGATCAGCGGCCGCGGGCAGCAACCCGGGCGACCAGCGCCTGCGGCCCCCGGCTGCCGATCGCCGCCAGGATCTTGTACCGCTTGGACGGAATGGAGATGCTCTTTCCCGCAAAGGCATCCGCGAGTCCCTCGCGGACCACCCGCTCAGCGTCGAGCCACATCCAGCCCGGAAACGGGGCCTTGTCCATCTGCATCCGTTCATGGAATTCGGTGTGCACAAAGCCCGGGCACAGGGCCGTCACCACGATGCCGCGGGAGGAATAGTGCAGGTTCGCCCACCGGCTGAAACTGATCACCCAGGCCTTGGCTGCACTGTAGGTGCCGCGCGGAATGAAGCCGGCGACGGAGGCAACGTTGATGATCCGGCCGCCGCCCCGGGCCAGCATGGAGTTCACGGCCGCATGGCTCAGCAGCATCGGCGCGCTCACCAGCACATTCAGCAGGTCCAGTTCAGCCGCAGCAGAATTGACGTGGAAATCGCCCTTCAGCCCGTACCCGGCGTTGTTCACCAGGATGCCGACGTCGGGCTCTGCCACCCGGGCAGCCACGGCGTCAACTCCTTCGGGTGTGGCGAGGTCTGCCGGCAGCACCGTCGCCTTCACCTTGTAGCGGGCCGCCAGTTCAGCAGCTTTGGCCTCAAGCCGTTCCCGATTCCTGGCAGTGAGGACCACATTGTGACCGCGTTCTGCCAGTTGCCGGGCGAATTCTGCGCCCAGTCCCGAGGTTGCGCCGGTAATTACTGCGGTATCAGTCATGGAGACAGCCTGCTACGGCGCAAACCGGTTTGCAACGCACCGTCTCCTTGCCGCCGGCCGTTGCTCCGCCGGCGGGCTCCGGCCTACCGTGGGAAGACCCCGTCCGCCGTGCGCGCCCGGGAGTGCCACCACCGCAGGAGCGCCCATGGGCCAGACCTCCGGCCATCCGTATCCCTATGCCGACCGCGCTGATGCCGGCCGGGTCCTGGCCGGTGCGCTCGCTGGCTACGGCGGGCGGAACGGGCTGCTGGTCCTGGGCCTGCCCCGCGGCGGCGTCCCCGTCGCAGCCGAAGTTGCCTCCGCCCTGGACGCTGCCCTGGACGTGGTGCTGGTCCGCAAGATCGGCCATCCCCGCCAGCCCGAACTCGCCGCAGGCGCGGTCGCCGAAGCAGCCGGTGAGCGCACCGCGGTCTGGAATGACGACGTCGTGCGGTACTGGCTGGCGGCCTCGCCGGCTGCGGGACAGGCCGAGCTGGACGCAGTCCTTGCTGCCGAAAGCGCGGAGCTGCAGCGCCGGTCCGAACGCTACCGGCCGGGCCGTCCGGTGCAGAGAATCCGGGGGAACCCGGTCATTGTGGTGGACGACGGCCTGGCAACCGGAGCCACCATGCGTGCCGCGCTGGCCGTGGTCCGGAGCCTGGAGCCGCAGTGGCTGGTGGCGGCCGCGCCGATGAGCTGCGCCCCGGTGGGCGGTGTCGCGGCCCTGGCGGACGACGTCGTGATCCCCTGGGCGGACAGCACACTGTCCTCGGTGGGCCAGGCCTACCGGAGCTTTGGGCAGACCGGCGACGAGGAGGTCCGCGCCCTGCTGCGGGTGGAATGACTGCCGCGGCCCGCGGCGGATCGGCCGGAAGCAGCGAATCACCGTCCGCCTGCTGCCCGGCAGCGGCGGGTGCTGGGCTTCCGGTGCCGCCAGGAGGATAATCCGAAGGGCTTGGGGGAGAATTCCGACTGCTCGGGAGGCGCGACATGTCCACAACTCACGGCACCTTTTACGGCTGGGGAGGCCTCAGCCTCGATACCAGTGAACTGTCATCCCGGACGATTTCAGCCGTCCGGACCGGATTCGGCATCTCCGGGGCGGTGGCACTGATCCTGGGCGTGCTGATGCTGTTCTGGCCAGGGGCCACGCTGTCCGTCATCGCCTTCTTCTTTGGCCTGTACTTCCTGATTTCCGGAGCGGTCCGGGTTGTCAGCGGGATAGCGTCCCCCATGTCCGCGGGCCTGCGGGTGCTGAACATCGTAGTTGGCCTGCTGCTCTTCATCCTGGGCATCGCAGCCATCCGAAACCCCGTCCCCTCACTTGCCGTGCTGGGCATGGTGGTGGGGATTGCCTGGATTGTCGAAGGCATCATGGCGCTCACCGAGACCGAAACGGGCGGCTCACGCTGGTACGCGATCACGTTCGGCGTGCTGAGCATCATCGCCGGGATTGTTGTGCTCTTCCTGCCGGTTGAGTCGCTGGCCGCGCTGGTGATCTTTGGCGGTATCTTCCTGGTGGTGCTGGGGATCGTGCAGATGGTCCGGGCCATCACGTTTGGCCGCGGAACCGTGCGCACCGCGTAGCTCCTGTTCTCCGAGCGGCTCCAGAAGTTCGTGGCAGCGCTGTGCCACCGGCGGCGGGGCCGGCGAATCCGGCTGACGCGCGCTGCAGTGCCCGCGGAGGGCGGCTTCGAGTCCGGCAAGCCAGGCGCCGCTCTCCCCGGAATACTCCGGGGAAGCGCAAACATCTGGTCAAACGGGATTGGCCTACAGCATCCGTCCAGCAGGTTCCCAGCAGCTGTTAACACAGCGATAACACACAGGCGCTGCCGGCCGTAACACACCGCGGCCTAGTCTGGGAGAGCGGTACAGCTCCGGTGGGCAAACCCCTCCGGCGCCCCCGCACCCGATCCTCCTGCACGGGACTTCCCTGCAGGCACAGCGCTGCTGCAGACGCACTGTTCCGGCCTCCGGATTCACACCCGGACGCACTTCGCCCGTTCCGCGAATTTCCCCCTTTTCCGAAGGGCTTCCGACTTTCCGGCGGTTTTTCGGCCCCAGGCCGGTCCGCACACGGTTTTCCGGCGCCAGGATTCTCCGTTTCCAGACGGGTCCCGCATACACCCAAGTTCACGGCCGGCCCTTCCTGCCCCGTTTCTTCTTACTCCGCCCGCATACTCCGCCCCATACTCCCCAGCACCCGACCGGCGCTCCGCCGGCCCGACCGGATTGGAGTTCGCTCATGGACTCAGGAAATACTGCCTGGCTGCTCGCCAGTTCAGCCCTGGTCTGCCTCATGATCCCCGGCATCGCCTTCTTCTACGGCGGCATGGTCGGATCACGGCGGATCCTCAACATGATGATGATGTGCTTCGGCAGCGCCAGCCTCGTGGCCGTGCTCTGGGTACTGTTCGGGTACTCCGCCGCGTTCGGCAACTCCCTCGGTTCCCTGGGGCTGCTCGGAAACCCGCTCGAGTTCTTCGGCTTGGAACAGCTGCTCACCGATGACCCGTCGGCTACGCTTCCGGTTGCCCTCTTCGCGGCCTTCCAATTGATGTTCGCCTGCGTCACTACGGCCCTGGTGGCCGGAGCGGCTGCCGGGCGGATGAAGTTTGGCGCCTGGATGGTCTTCGCCGGACTCTGGGCCGCGCTGGTCTATTTCCCGGTGGCACACTGGGTCTTCGCCTTCGACAATGAAGACGGCACGGTCACCGGCGGCTGGATCGCAAACACCCTTGGCGCGATCGACTTCGCCGGCGGGACCGCCGTCCACATGAATGCAGGCGTCGCTGCCCTGGCCCTGGCTCTGGTCCTGGGCCGCAGCCGGGGCTGGCCGCAGGTCCTCAGCCGCCCGCACAACCGCCCGCTGGTGATCCTGGGCGCCAGCCTGCTCTGGGTGGGCTGGTACGGTTTCAACGCCGGTTCGGCCCTGAGCGCCGGGCATACCGCGTCCGTCGTTTTCCTGAACACCGCCGTCGCCGCGGCGGCCGGCCTGCTGGGCTGGGCGCTGATGGAGCGGCTGCGGCTGGGGCGCTCCTCCACGCTCGGGGCTGCCTCCGGCCTGATCGCGGGACTGGTGGCCATCACCCCGGCCTGCGGCGCGGTCAGCCCGCTCGGCGCCGTGGCGATCGGCGCGATTGCCGGGCTGGTCTGTTCCCTGGCAATTGAGTGGAAGTTCCGCCTCGGGTATGACGATTCGCTCGACGTGGTGGGAGTCCACCTGGTCGGCGGTGTGATCGGCACGCTGCTCATCGGGTTCTTCGCCACGGATGCCGCACCCGGCGGCGTGAGCGGAGTGTTCTACGGCGGCGGCTGGAGCCAGCTCGGCATCCAGACCGTGGCCACCATCGCGGTGCTCGCGTATTCCTTCGTCCTCACCTGGGCCATTGCCAAAGCCCTTGACCTGGTGATGGGGCTGCGGGTCCCCGAGGAACATGAAGTGCAGGGAATCGACCTTGCCGCGCATTCGGAATCGGCGTACTTCAACGACGACGAACCCGCGGAACTCGGTGCCCCGATGCGGCAGTAGCTGCTGTCCGCATCGGACGTCGGCGGTGCCCCTCCCGGGAACGGGCGGGGCACCGCTTGTTCTTGTCCTGCGCCTTGTCCCGCCAGCCGGGCGGTGCCTCGGTTCGCAAAAAATGTTGTACAAACCACCCGAACACGGAAGGCTGGATGCCACACCACAGTGGGACATGACAGGACGAGACGGGACAAGAGAAGGCAATGGCTACGATCGATCTGAACGCCGACGTCGGAGAGTCCTTTGGCCGGTGGTCGCTGGGTGATGACGCCGCCATGATCTCCGCGGTGACCAGCGTGAATGTGGCCTGCGGTTTTCATGCGGGCGACGCCGGCACCATGTACGCCGCGTGCCTCGCCGCAGCGGCCGCCGGCACCGCCGTCGGCGCCCATCCCGGCTACCGGGACCTCTCCGGATTTGGCCGCCGCGCCCTGGACATGGAAGCGGAGGTACTCACCGGTGAAGTCATTTACCAGATCGGCGCCCTGCAGTCCCTGGCCCTGGCCGCCGGCACCCGGGTCAGCTACGTCAAGCCGCACGGGGCGCTGTACAACACGATCGCCCACGATCCGCAGCAGGCCCGGGCCGTTGTCGACGCCGTTTGGGCGGTGAGCCCGGACCTGCCGCTGGTTGTACTGCCGGGATCGGTGGTGGAGAAGCTCGCGGGCGAGGCAGGGCTGCGGACCATCGCCGAAGCCTTCGCGGACCGCGCCTACAACCCGGACGGCACCCTGCTCGCCAGGACCCGCCCCGGATCGGTGCTCCACGACCTCGGTGAAATCACCGACCATGTGCTGCGCCTGGCCGTGGACGGCAAGATCCAGGCCGTGGACGGCACGGTGATCGACGTCGCCGCGGAGAGCATCTGCGTCCACGGGGACACTCCGGGCGCCGTGGCGATGGGCCGGGCGGTCCGGGCCGCGCTGGAAGCAAACGGCGTCACCGTTGCCAGTTTCATCTAGCGCCGGTACCCCGGTCCAGGCGGCGGACCCGGCCGGGCCTTCGTCCCCGTCAGCGGCCGCAGCCTCCCGGGACCGCGGGTGGCCACCGCACATCCGGCAGGCCGGAAGCCGGGCGCTGCTGGTCGAAACCGCCGACACTGCCGCGGCCTCCGCCCTGCATGCGCAGCTGCTCGCGGGTCCGCTCCCCGGACAAGTCGAGGTGATCCCTGCAGCGCGCACCGTCCTGCTCCGCCTGGCCACAGCAGCCCAGGCCAGCCGGGCCGCAGACCTGCTCGCTGCGCTTGAGCCTTCAGCGCCGGTCACCGGCAGTTCCTCCACCAGTCCAATGGGCCCGCTGGTGGAACTGGACACGGTGTACGACGGCGAGGACCTCACCGAGGTTGCCCGGCTGACCGGACTGGGTTCCGCCGAGGCCGTTGCCGCGGCCCACAGCGGCACGGAGTGGACGGCTGCGTTCTGCGGCTTCGCGCCCGGATTCGCGTACCTGACCGGCGGCGCCCCCGTGCTGGAGGTCCCCCGGCGGGACCAGCCGCGGACCCGGGTCCCCGCGGGCGCCGTCGCACTGGCCGGACCGTATTCCGCGGCATATCCCGGTCCTTCGCCGGGAGGCTGGCAGCTGATCGGGCGGACCGGGGCGCCGCTTTGGGACCTCGACCGGGAACAACCGGCGCTCATCGTCCCCGGGACCCGCGTCCGTTTCCGTCCGGTCCGCGAGCGCTTCGAGCTCCGGCCGGGAGCCGGCGCCTATGGGGAGGGCGGACACACATCCGTCAGCGCAGCCGCCACCTCCAGCGACGGCATCACCCGCCAAGATGTGCCCCCAACCCCCAGCGCCGGCAGGGAACCGGTGTTGCCAGGGCCCGCCCATCCGATGCCGCCCGCAGCCGCACCCGCCGCCGTCGTTCTACACCCCGGCCCCCAGGCGACAGTGCAGGACCGCGGGCGTCCCGGGTACAGCAGCATCGGCGTCGGGGCTTCCGGCGCGGCCGACCGTTCCGCCCTGGCACGCGCCAACCGCCTGGTGGGCAGCCGCCCGGACGCCGCCGCGCTTGAGGTTCTCTTCGGCGGGCTGGTGCTGCGGGCGGAAAAGGACCTGGTGCTGGCGGTTACCGGTGCGGATGCGCCGCTGTCAGTGCTGACCGCCGAGGGGACGGAGCGTCCTGCCCTGCCGGATGTTCCGTTCCTGCTGCGCACCGGCGAGGTTCTCACCCTGGGTCTGCCAGTGGCCGGGCTGCGCAGCTACGTGGCCTTCCGCGGCGGGCTCGAGGTGTCCGCGGTGCTGGGCAGCCGCGCGACGGATACGCTGGCGAAACTCGGGCCGGAGCCGCTGGCGGCCGGGGCCCGGCTCTCCGTCGGCGCCAGCCCGGGCACCGCCGTCGGACTCCATGAGGTGCCGCCGCCGCTCCCGGGGCCCGCCGCGGAGCTGAGGTACCTCCCCGGACCGCGGCAGGACTGGTTCAGCGCAGCCGGAGTGGAGGCGTTCGCGGCGCAGGCGTGGACGGTTGGGAACGAATCGAACCGGGTGGGTATCCGTTTCAGCGGTGAACCGGTACCCGGCCGGCGTCCCGGTGAGTTGGAGAGCGAAGCAGTGCTGCCCGGCTCCATCCAGGTGCCGGCGTCCGGACTGCCGATCCTGTTCCTCGCCGATGCGCCGGTCACGGGCGGGTATCCGGTGATCGGCGTGGTTGTGGAAGCCGACCTGGACCTCGCGGCCCAGCTGCGGCCGGGAACTGCGGTGCGTTTTGTCCAGGTCCGGGCACCGGCGGAGCCCGGAACGGAGCCGGAGCCCTGGGCGGAGGCTGCTGGCTGATTACAGCCCGGGATTCAGCCCTTCCTCTTGGCGGAGATAGGTGTCCAGCAGGTCCCGGGCATGCTGGGTGTCCGGTCCTTCCTTGACCAGCGCATCCATCATGGCCTTCCCCTTCTCCTCCCCGGCAGGGAACGGCGGCAGCAGCGGAATGTCAGGATCGGCGAGGACCTCGATGAGGACTGGCCGGTCAGCGTCCAGGGCCGCATTCCAGGCAGCACCGATCTTGGCCGGATCGTCAACCAGGATCCCCTGCAGGCCCAGCAGTTCGGCATAGCGTGCGAAGGAGAAATCCGGCAGCGCCTGGCTCTGGTCGAAGCGCGGGTCGCCCTCCATCTCCCGCTGTTCCCAGGTCA
>NZ_BCQM01000018.1 GCF_001552075.1 Arthrobacter luteolus NBRC 107841 | reverse complement strand
GGATTTGTGCCAATGCTCTGATCTTGGCGGGGGAGTCCCCGGCCTGACGGAGCTTGGTCCGCTCAGCATGCTGTTCCAACATGTGCCGGCGTTCCAGTTCCTGTTCGCGTCGACGTGCGGCAGCTGCGGCAGCGGCTTGCTGGTCTTTGGAGCGCAGGGGCTCGCCTTCCGAGGTACGCCACGCAGTGAGTCGGTGCTTGAGCCACCCCCGGATTCGCGCAGATTCCCTAGTGAGGGGAGCGCCGCTGTGCGGCCACTGAGTGCCATCAGGACGCCAGTCCAAGGCGTGAAGGATGTCAGCGACTGTCCAACCTGCCAGGAAGAAGTCACGGCAGCAGCTGGCCACGTCTTTTATTGACAGACACCGCAGCACAAACGATCGATACCAGATCTCGGAGGCGGCCGCCTGCCGCTGTATTTTGCGGCTTGTCGTCCGGTGAGCTGGCCATCGTATTTCCGGACGCCATGGAACGGGGGGAGTGTCTGCGCCGCTTGCGGCGCCTTGAGTGGGTAGGCGTGGCGGAGCCACGTCCGAAGGAGACTCGTTTTCGCGCGCGCGTGTGTGGGTTAAGTCTTTTTCTTTATGGTGAGAACCGCCTAGGGCGGGAGGGGTGGCATTTATATCCACAGCTGGTTTCTCTTCCCGGTGGAGCAGGGCAAGCGGGGAGGGGATGCACAGGACGTACACGGCTGCTTCGTTGATCTTCTCTCCGTCTGGCCCTGGCGCTGCGTACCGGGCCTGCCGGCCGCCGGCAACGCGTCCAAGCAGGCCCCATGCTTCGAATTCTGCGAGGTACCGGGCAATGGTTCGCCGGTGGCAGCCAACGGCCTCGGCAATGGAATCCCAGCCGGGGCGGCAGGTCATGGTCTCGTAGTCGGTTCTGGCGATGAGATAGGCCATCGTCCGCAGACGGTTTCGCTGTCCGTCGGCGCGCATCCGGCGGACAGCCAGCAGGTTCCTGAGGTGCGCGGTGACCTGGTTTCCGTGTGCTGCCCGGAGACTGCCCTTGGGTACGGCGGCGCGGACGACCTCTCTGGAGGTCTCGGCGCTGCGGTTGACCCGGCGGGTGGACCGGCGGGGGACTGGTCCCAGGACGCCGCCGTCAAGGGGGACACCGGTGCGCTTGTGGCCCTCGGGGACACAGACGAGCTCAGCACGGACGGATCTCCGGCGTCCCGCACCAAAATGTGTGGGGTCTGTGTGCTGGGCAGACGCGCCGAGCGCGTCGACTTCACATGCAGAAGAAGCCTTGTGTAGACTTACGGGCATAGCAGAAGGACCCTCCTAGAGGGTGTAGCTGTAAGAGCCCTTCACCCGGAGCCGGCAAGCAAACGGGGTGGAGAGCTTTCGATTTCTAGTTAGAAGGCCCGCCTAGTGCGGGCCTTCTGCTTTTAAGAAGCTCGCTGGATAGGCAACGCCTGCGGCAGCTCCTTTCGGTCGAACCAGGTGGGAAGGCCGTCTGAAGTCATCTCGACCTTCACCTGCTGAAGAATGATTTCCATGGCTTCACTAGCTGAGATGCCGGCGTTCTTGGCAATCTCGAAGACCAGGTCTTTGCAGCCTGGTGGAACGGACGTCACAAGCTGGACGTTCGCCATCGCTGTTCCTCTTTTGCGCCGCACTGCTGTAGCCATAAGTCAAACTTAGCCTTAGGGCTAACTCCTGATCTGTATTCCGCGGGGCGTGTCGGAGTCGACGTGCAGTTTTCACCTAAAACCCTCTGGCCACAGCAGCCGCAGCCGCGAGCCATGCCCGCTGCGTGGCCAGCTGCAGGGAGTCGTAGCGGATGGGTCCGTTGACCAGGGCAGGGTCGTAGGGGATCCGGACGACCGAGCGGACGTGGGGCGCGAACCCGTCTGCGATTCGCTGTGCCTCTGCCTTGGCACGCTTCAGGGCCTCTCCGCTCATGCTGCGTTTGGAATCAGTTGATTCAGAAACGATGACCACGGCGTTCGCTGCGAGCTCGGCGTCGTGGCCACCGCGGGATTCGAGGGTTTGGAGGGTCAGGCGTGCTGCTTCTGCGCGGTCCTCGATTGCGGTCACAGGCACTACGAGCTGGTCCGTGTGGTGGATCATGCGCCGCCAGTTCGCTGCTCTGGCCGTATTGCCTGAGTCCATGACGATAAGCCGGTAGTAGCGGGTGAGCACCTGGTGGGCGATGTCCACTTCTTCGGCTGTTACTTCGTGGTCTCCTTCTTCGTTCTCGTCGGAGCGCAGGACGTCGAACTTGTCTGAGGTCTGGTGATGGACGAAGCGCGCGATTTCGGCTGCGTTGGTACTGGGGGAGAGGAGCGTCTGGGAGGAGTCAATGAGGTCCAGGACGCTGTTGCTGTGGCCGCCTTGCTCGGTGCGCCAGCCTAGGGTTCCCTGGGATTCGTTGTTGTCCCAGGCCACGGTGGCGGCTCCGCTGTAGCGGGCCAGGATCGCGGAGAGCATGACGACGGTGGGTGTTTTGTTGGCTCCGCCCTTGCGGTTGACGACGGCGACGGTGCGGGGGCCGGGCCAGTGCTGGCTGACGGTGCGGATGTCTTCGCGTTCAGCGAGTTCTTCTGCTGAGGGTTCCATGCGGAAGCCGAGCCGGCTGAGGGTTCCTCGCCAGCCCTGGGTTGCAGGCTCCAGGACAGGAGCGCTTACCAGGAATGAGGTGTCTTTCAGGCTCCTCCGTGTCTGCTGTGCGGGCTCTGCGGGTGCTTCGGCAGCGGGAGCCGTTTCTGTCTTCGTCGGGCCTGCGGCGGGCTGTTCCATAGCTTGTGACCGCTTTCTTTCCGGTGTGGGTTCGGTGTCTTTCCGGGCCGGTATCTGCGAAGAGGTGATGACGTCAGCGGGGGCAGCCGGTGTGGTTTTCCGGCGCCGGGGAGTCTTTTCCTTGCCCGGTTCCTGGGCGGCGTGGTTTGGGTCGGCTTCTTCTACAGTTCCGTCGGGGTGGATGATCAGCGGCCATTCGCCGTCAGGATCGCTCATGGCTGCCCGCAGATTGCGGCCGAGCTTCGCTGCCGCGCCGGCGACTATCTCCACGGCTGCTGCGCGGGCGGCTGAAAGGTCGGCGGTCTGGATGGGATGGATGCTGCCGCCGATTCTGACTTCGCCGGTTCCGTCTTCCTTGATGATGGCTTCCACTTTGGGCCACTCTGCTGGTGCGGTGCTCATGTGAACTCCTTCGGTTAGTAGGTGATACCGACTTCGGCGAGGAATGAGGCTGGGTCGACGGGGTTGCCGCTGACATGGACCTCAAAATGCAGATGGCAGGCGGTGCTCATCCCGGAACTGCCCACCCGGGCGATCATTTGTCCGGCTTCGACCTTGTCTCCGACCTCAACGAGGATGCCGTTGGAGTACATGTGGACGTACCAGGTGACCACGCCTCCGCCGTGGTCGACCTCGACGATCCAACCGCCGCTCAGGTCTTGGAAGACCTGGCTGACGGTGCCGGCCTGCGCGGCCCAGATGGGGCCTTCGCAGCCGCCGGCTTCCAGGTCGATGCCGTAGTGGAAAGCGGGTGTGGGTCCTGCGGGGGTGTTGATGACCCCGCGGGGCCCATATCCGCCGTTGAGCGGTCCGGCTCCGGGCTTTGCCCATCCGTTGAGGTTGACTTCTCCGGGGACGGTCTCGCCTCCGGCGCAGACGTTGTTGCCGTTGCCTTCCTTCAGTCCGGTGTCCGTGCCGGCAAGGTACTCGACCACTTCCACGGCGGGGTCCCAGAATTGGGCGTAGTGGTAGGGGTCGGCGTTGCGCTGGATGCGGTTGGCGACAATGGTCGGTTCGAGGGAGTCTCTGGCCTCGATTTTTATCAGGGCTTTGAAGTAGTTGGTGGACGATATGTACGGGTCCATCCGGTCCTCGTAGGAACCCCAGGCACCGTTATCGCGCTGCTGGAAGAGGCCTCGTGAATCGGGGCCGGCGGCATCCCCGCGGTCGAGGATGCTCAGTGAGGATTCGCCCATTGCGGTCATGACGCCGATGGTTTGGTCCCGAACGCCGAGCTGGAGATCTTTACCTGCCTGAACGATGTGTGCGGCGTTCACCAGCTGGTCGTGGTTGTATCCGGCGATGGTGGTGTTCGGCACCGTCTCCGGGTCGATGCTGACCCCTGTCTCGCTTCCGGGTGCCGGGTTGCAGTCTGCCAGGGCCTCTTGTCCGCCAAAAAGCATGAGGCTGAAGACTGTTCCAAAGACGAGCACGGGAACGGCAAGTATTGCCGCAATCCCGCTCGAACTTGTCCCGGCCATAGTTAGTTGCTCGTCTCCGGAGGGCTGATGCGGCTGACGAGCCAGGGGGACCCCGCGTCGGAGCGGTTCAGGATGAGGCGGTAAATACCTGCGTCCGTGGGAACGTCCACGTAGCCCACGTAGGCGCTCGACTCGTCCGTCAGGCTGCCCGGTCCCGTAATCGCTGTGGCCGGAATGTTGGCGGGGTCCACGTAGGCATAGTCCTGGGCGGCCTGCTCGTTCAGGAGGGGCTCCAGCTCCGCCCACCAGGTGTCCTCTTCCAACGATGGCCTGGCGAAGGCTGTCATTGCCTTCTCGGCAGCCGCAACGACAGAACTACGTGATTCTGCGTCCCACGTGGGAACGGCTATGGGCGTAACCTTCTCCCCAGTGTGATCGTCGACATATCCGGATGGGGGCGGAGTGAATTGATTCAGGTCAGGCATCGTTGCAGATGCGGAGGGCGTGTTTTCGGAAGGTTCTTCTCCGGGACTGTCTTGGTTCCCCGCGCAGCCGGTCAATGCAAGGATGCAGATCAGAGCGGTAGTGCGCAGAGGGAACCTGTTCATGTCAGTCCTCTTCGTCGTCTTTGCCGTGAGCCCTGCGGGTAGGTGAGTTAGCCCCGAGCCTCATGGTCTCTTTGAGCTCGTCCCGAATGACGCGCCAGGTGTTGCCGATCTTGTAGCCCGGAATCACCCCGTCTCTGAGCCAGGAGTACGTGTTCTGCCGGCTGATGTTCAGCAGCAGTGCCACCTCATCAACGCTCAGAGTCTCGGGGCGGTCAGCGAAGAGCGCGTCGAGGCCTTCGGTTCCCCTGGCGCTGTTCACTGCCGTTTCCCATGTGCTGAGCTGCATGCGGCGATCCTAAACGAATCAGCACAAAACAAACATAGGTAGCTAGAAAAAGATATAAGCCGCATACCGTTGCTTCCTTCCGCTATAGACGCCTAGTGTGTGGGGCACATAGGCTCCTACACCTTATTAGTAAGGATTCGTGTCGTGTCGTCTACGCGTAACCCGTGGCTCTCTCGACCAGACTCGGTTGAGATTCAGATGCCAGAGGTGCTAGAGGGACAGTTGCCACCTGCAACTGGCCCTCAAACGCCCCAAAGCGGAGTTCCGGCGCCCGCCGCCGATAGCCTTCTGCCTGTCAGAGAGCGAACCGCCTCTGCCAGCTTGTGGTGGCTGGGAACCCACGGCGGCGCAGGCGAATCCAGCCTGGCCTCATTGATATACGGTTCGGCGGAAGCCGGGCACAGCTGGCCGCGTCCCGCTGACGGAGGACCGGCCAACGTCGTTTTGGTGGCTCGCACCAGCATGGCCGGGCTGAGGTCTGCGCAGGCAGCAGCAACCCAATGGGCAGCCGGCAGGGCGGGCGAGGCGAATGTTCTTGGCCTGGTTCTCGTGGCGGATGCCCCTGGAAAGCTCCCTCGTCCATTGCGCGACTTCGCCCGACTTATCAGTGGGGGAGTACCGCGCACCTGGTCGATCCCCTGGATCGAAGCATGGCGCATGGGTGAAGCTCCCACCTCAGATATACCGCGTGACCTCCGACGACTCATCGACGATTTGAACCGCCTCACCCGAACCGCTGCCTCGGCACCGGATAAATGAAAGGAACGCCATGAGCGTGCTGATAACCACCCTCGCCTCTGCCGGCGATCTGCTGACCCTGCTCCCGGCCCAGGTCCCGAACCCGGATCCGCTCCAGCCTCCCGGAACGGAAGGATTCAACAGCGTGATGAGCTGGGGCAAATGGGTCGCACTGGCTGTCTGTGTTCTCGGTCTGTTCGCAGCGGGGGCACTGATGGCCATTCAGTCCCGGCGCGGTGAAGGCGGTGAACACGTAGGAAAGATCGGCATGTCGCTCGGCGGCGTGATCGTCATTTCGGCGGCCGGTGCCCTGGTCGGATTCCTGGCCTAGGTAAGGGGCGAAGATGGCTTCAGACGATGACAACCAGCAGAGCCCATTCGCAAAGCCGGGATTCCTGATCTCCGCGGTAGTCGTGGTTTTGGTCGTCGTGGCGGGCGTGTTTCTGGGCATCATGAACGCGACCAGGGACGACCCCGAATCCGACGCAGCCACGCCCGCACCTTCGAGCGCAACATCATCACCGACCACTGAACCGGTTGATATGCCCTCCGGAGACAGCGTCTGCGACCTTGCGGGGGAGTCCCTCTCAGGAACAGTCGCTACGGCGCCGGACGCTGTATGGGCGTACGAAGAGACGACGGCGTATCCCACTTCACCGGAGTTCGGCCCTGGCGAAACGAACGCGGAGTCGGTTCGGTACTGTTTCCAGCGGTCTCCTGAAGGGGCTCTCTTCGCAGCAGCCAACGGCTTGGTTCAGGGATCTGGAACAGGATCCGTCGCATGGGCCAACTACTTCTTGGCGGATGATGCGGCGAATCGTGATGCACTCTTAGACACCGTTGGTACAAGTAATTCACCGGATAGTCGACTCAGCATTGTGGGCTTTAAGGTTCTCAACTACGACGGAACCTCGGCCAGGATCGACCTTGCCGCCCGGGGAACGGCGTCAAGTGGCGCCGTTTACGTTTCCGTGGTCTATGACCTGGTCTGGGAAGACGGTGACTGGAAGCTCTCTCCACAAGACCTATCCAATCCACTTCGAATCGCACAGATACCGGATATAGCCGGATATGTGGCGTGGAGGGAATGATGTAGATGGCTGGGTGCGAGTGGAACGACGTCGACTGTTGGACGGGCGAATGGGCTAAGAATGCCCTCGGCGGGGCAATCGAAGACATGGCCCAGGCGGTCATGGGTGCTGTCACAAACACCATCGCTTCGCTCGGGACCATGTGGGTCAACATCGGAACCCCGAACCTGACTGGTACCGGCGGAGGGTCCTCTATAGAAGCCGGGAGTTCCGCTCCTGATGCCGGAAACATCACCACTGTGCTGGGCTATGTGACATGGATTAGTCTCGGTATCGCTGTTCTGTCCCTCTTCATCCTCGGCGCACTCATCGCGACCCGAATGCGGGCAGGAGAAGGCATCGCTGCGGTCGGCAAGATTGGCCTACTCCTCGCGTCGGTGGTCCTGATTTCTTCGGCAAGCGCGTTGATAGCTGGCCTGATGCCCTCCGGCCCATCCAATGCATCCGGCGCTGTCCTGTTTCTGCAGTCCGGCCTCTGGTGGTACATGGGAGCCGCCGCAGTGGTCTCCGTCATTATCGGCGGGGCAAGAATGGCGTGGGAACAGCGCGCTGAACCCGGGCGCGACACGGTAAAAGGTTTGCTGACACTGGTGATCGTTGCAGGCGCGGGAACCACCATGGTGGGCCTGCTCGTGGCAGCGGCCGACTCGTTCTCCACATGGATCCTCAACGCTTCTCTGGACTGCGATGTCTCAACCCCAGGGTCTGCCTGTTTCGAGACAAATGTGACCACCATGCTCTCTCTCACTACAGCAGCGGCAGATGGTCTCGGACCACTGCTGATTATCATCCTGGGGCTTATTGCCGTCTTGAGCTCTGCGTTTCAGATTGTCCTGATGGTCGCCCGTGGCGGAATGCTGGTAATCCTGACCGGCATCCTTCCGTTGTCCGCCTCGTTCACAAACACCGAAATGGGCAAGAACTGGTTCAAGAAATGCATCGGCTGGCTGATCGCCTTCATCCTCTACAAACCGGCTGCGGCGATCGTGTACGCAACCGCGTTTCAGCTTGTGGGAACGAACGTCTTTTCGGACGACGGAACTGGTTTGCTGGCCATCCTCACTGGTCTGATGCTCATGCTCATCGCACTGTTCGCGCTGCCGGCACTCATGCGGTTTGTGACGCCCATGGTTGGTGCCATGGCTGGTGGCGCGGGAGGAGCGCTGGCACTTGGAGCTCTCGCCGCGCTTCCTTCCGGTGCGGCGGCCCTGGGGCGCTTGGGCGCCGGTAATTCCGGATCGTCCAGCGCCCAGACATCGAACAACGGCGGTGACGGTCCTACCGGGCCAAGCGGTCCCACAGGTGGCGACGGCGGTGGAAACAATGCAGCCCAGGGCGGGCAGAGCACAGGTCCTCAAGGCGGATCGAATTCCGGCGGCGGTCCCGCGCCCGCAAACAGCACATCGGGAACGAGTGCCGCATCCAGCGGCGGCAGCAGCGGTGCAGCATCTGGTGGTGGCGGCGCCGGAGCCGCGGCAGGCGGAGGCGCGGCAGCAGGCGGCGGAGCAGCAGCCGGCGCCGCAGCCGGGCCTGTCGGCATTGCCGCCGGCGTAGCACTTCAGGCAGGACAAAAAGCCGGGCAGGCAGCACAGAGTCTCGGAGAGGACGCAACAGGAGAAGGAGGCGGCCCGGATGGCAGTCGCTGACATGAACAACAGACCACCCCGCACATACGGGAACTGGCGTCGCCCATCCTCCGCCGGGATCCTCGGTTTAGGCTCTGTCGGAACCGCCATGCTGCTCGGCGGCCTCGTTCTCGTCGTCATGATGGTGATGATCCGAGGACTCCTCGAAGCAGTCATCCTCGCCGGCATCCTGGGTGTGGCCATGCTCGCCGTGCTGGCTAAGGACTCGCACGGCAAGAATGTGCTCAGCCGCGGCGGTGCCCGCCTGGCATGGTGGACAGCCCGGTCTAGGGGTTCAAACGTTTACCGCTCCGGCCCTCTGGGTAGGGCATTGTGGGGCACCTACCAGCTTCCGGGGCTAGCCGCCCCGATCCGCTTGAGTGAACACACGGACTCCTACGGCCGTCCGTTCGCCCTTCTCTATACGCCGGCCACGTCGTCGTACTCCGTGGTGATCGGCACAGAGCCTGACGGTGCGGCTCTGGTGGATCAGGAGCAGATCGATATATGGGTCGCGGACTGGGGACACTGGCTGGCAAACCTGGGCGATGAGCCCGGCGTAGAAGCGGCCTCGGTGACGCTGGAAACCGCTCCCGATTCAGGGACCAGGCTCCGGCGGGAAGTTGCCCTGAATATCGATGACGATGCGCCGGCTTTCGCACGCGAAATGCTCGCTGAGGTCGTCGGACGGTATCCCTCCGGGTCTTCCACCATCAAGGCTTTCGTCTCCATTACCTTCAGCGCTTCACAGCGATCCGGCGGGAAGAAGCGTCAGGCAGAAGAAATGGGCCGTGAACTCGCTGCCCGGATCCCGGGTCTTACCGCCGGGCTTCAGGCCACCGGTGCCGGTGCCGCCCACCCTCTGTCTGCACAGGAACTCTGCGAAGTGATTCGCGTGTCTTATGACCCTGCTGCGGCTGTTCTCATTGACGAGGCCCACGCCGCTGGACAGACCCCGGATATTTCCTGGCCGGATGTGGGGCCGTCAGCGGCTCAGGGGTATTGGAACGGTTACCGGCATGACTCGGCTTACTCCTGCACTTGGGCCATGACTTCCGCCCCTCGGGGAAATGTACAAAGCGGCGTGCTGGCGCGCCTTCTTGCTCCTCACCGGGACATCGCCCGGAAACGCGTGACCCTGCTCTACCGGCCGCTGGATGCTGCGAAAGCCGCGGCGATCGTAGAAGCAGACCTGCGTTCAGCGGAGTTCCGGGTGACGTCCACGAGCAAGCCTGCTGCCCGGGACACTCTGGCTGTCCGTGCAGCCGCTGCTACTGCCAGTGAAGAAGCCTCCGGTGCCGGTCTGGTGCAGTTCGGTTTGCTGGTCACCGCGACGGTCACTGACCTCACTAGGGAAGCCGATGCGCGGGCGGCCGTCGATAACCTCGCCGCGACTGCGCGGCTGAGGCTGCGGCCGGTGTACGGGTCTCAGGATTCTGCCTTCGCGGCGGCTCTTCCCCTGGGCCTGGTGCTGCCCAAACACATCAAGGTTCCCACTGAACTGAGGGAGAAGCTGTGAGCGGCAAGAAAGAGAAGAAGCCCCGGGCGGAGTCCCGCGCGGAAAAGGCCAAAAGCCGGGAGGTTAAGCCACAGCGTCCGCCAATGCGCGGCTGGTTGGGCAGGGGCCGTGGAACATCAACCTACGTCCAGCAGGCCGATGAATGGCGTGGCACCACTGTCCAGGTCTGCGGTATGTGGCCCTTTGCCATCGGCACAGGAACACCCATGGTGGGGGTCCCGCTGGGCCGCCACATTCATACCGGCGCAACGCTGTGCTGCGACCCGATCTCCTGGTTTCAGCGCGCCAAACTGATCAGCAATCCGAGCGCTTTCATCCTCGGGAAGCCCGGGCTCGGGAAGTCCACGCTCGTCCGGCGCATGGCAACGGGCCTGGCTGGCTACGGGGTCATGCCTCTGGTGCTGGGGGATCTGAAGCCGGACTACGTCGACCTGATCGAAGCGATGGGCGGACAGATCATCACCCTCGGCCGGGGGCGCGGTTATCTGAATGTTCTTGACCCGGGCGAGGCAACCCAAGCCGCTGAACGTCTACGGGCGGCAGGGCACGAGAAAGAGGCATCTCAGGTCATTGCGGATGCCCATGGCCGGCGGCACACCATGGTTTCGGCCCTGCTCACGATTCTGCGTTCCGCACCGCCAAACGACCGTGAAGAAACCATCATCGACCGGGCTCTGAAGTGGCTGGATGAACACCACGAGGGCATCCCCGTCCTCGGAGACCTCCTCAGAGTGATCCAGCTCGGCCCCGCTGAAGTTCGAGCCGTTGCCTTGGACCGTGGGGACGACACCCGCTACAAGACCATTACCGAAGGTCTGGAAGCATCCCTGATCGGTTTGGTCGGCGGCGGCCGCCTGGGTGAGACCTTCTCACGTCAGACCACCAACCCGATGCGGCGGGATGCCCCGGTCGTTTACGACGTATCGGCCATCGACGATTCCGAAATGGACCTTCAGGCCGCAGCGCTGCTGGCTTGCTGGTCTGCAGGGTTTGGCACCGTCAATGTTGCCAATGCCCTCGCCGACGCGGGGTTGGAACCGCGCAGGCACTACTTCGTGATTCTTGATGAACTCTGGCGGGCCCTCCGTGCCGGACGCGGCATGGTCGACCGGGTGGATGCCCTGACGCGGCTCAATCGGCAGCGCGGGGTTGGCATGGCGATGATCTCCCACACCATGAGTGATCTTCAGGCCCTGGCCAGCCAGGAAGACCGGATGAAAGCCCGCGGATTCGTTGAACGTTCCGGCATGGTGATCTGCGGCGGTCTGCCCTCCGCGGAGATGCCCCTGCTCACCGCAGCGGTTCCGTTCTCACAGGCCGAGCAGTCCCTGCTGATCGGCTGGCAGGATCCCCCGGCCTGGGACCCTTCAACCGGAAGGGAGGCCGAGCCGCCTGGGCGGGGGAAGTTCCTGGTCAAAGTCGGTGGTCGGCCGGGGATACCGGTCGATGTGCAGCTGACGGCGGTCGAGGCCTCAATCAATGACACCAACAAACTCTGGCATGACCAGTCCCGTGTCGGCCGGCGTGCCCGCCGGCTGATTGAGGAGGCAGAGCTGTGAGCACACCCAACAACCGCCGCCGCGATCCCGGCGGGATCGGTGCAGAAGCCGCCCTGGTCTGGACGGCCGTCCTCATCGTCCTCACCGGAGCCGGGTCAATCTACGCAGCCATGCACCTGGGGCACCGCTTCGCGGACACCGGCCAAACACTCCCCACGGACCCTTTCGAGCTGGTCTTCGGGCTCATCGGAGGAGAGCTGCCATGGCCCGGGGAGGCCGGCTGGTGGGTACTCGGGGCAGTAGCAGCCGCCGGGCTTCTCGTGGCCATTCTGGTCCTGGTCCTGCTCGGCCGGCTGCGGAAGGCCCGGACCCGTGTCGACCGGGCAGCGAGCTTCATGGGACGGGGAAAAGACGTCGAGAGCCTCACCCGCAAAAGCGCACAGGCCACCGCCAAACGACTCGGGGTTGAAGAATCCCCCGGCGTTCCTATTGGCCGCACCGTCAGCGGAGGCCAGCCGCTGTATGGGTCCTGGGAAGACATGCACATCGATATCTGGGGTCCCCGCACCGGCAAGACCACCAGCCGTGCTGTGCCGGCCATCCTGGCCGCTCCCGGCCCGGTGCTCGTCACCTCCAACAAACGCGACGTCGTGGACGCCACCCGCAATGTCCGCGCCGAAACCGGACCGGTGTGGGTCTTTGACCCACAGTCCATTGCCCTGGAAGAACCGACCTGGTGGTGGAACCCGCTCAGCTATGTCACCGATGAAGTCCGCGCACAAAAACTCGCCGAACACTTCGCCGCCGGTTCCCGTGATCCCGGGGCAAAAACCGATGCGTACTTCGACCCTGCCGGCCAGGACCTGCTCGCCGGACTGCTGCTAGCAGCTGCGCTGGATCAGCGGTCCATCACCGACGTTTACACCTGGCTGACCCGGCCCATGGACCACACCGCAGCGGACATCCTCCGGCTCAACGACTTTGATCTGCTGGCAGACCAGGTTGATGGCGTAGTGGACGCCCCGGACAAACAGCGAGCCGGCATTTTCGGCACCGCCCAGCAGATGGCTTCCTGCCTGACGAACAGGCAGGTCTCGACCTGGGTAACTCCGCGCAGCTCCGCAGATTCCCGTCCCCAGTTCGATCCCGTGGCGTTCATCCGCAACGGAGGCACGCTCTACAGCCTGTCCAAAGAAGGCCGCGGAACGGCCGGGCCCCTGGTCACCGCACTGACGGTGGCCGTGGTTGAAGCCGCCGAGGAACAGGCGGTGCGCTCCGCTGGCGGCCGTCTGGCCACGCCGCTGCTGGGCGTGCTCGATGAGGCGGCCAACGTGTGCCGCTGGCGAGAGCTCCCCAACCTCTACAGCCACTACGGCTCCCGCGGAATCGTCCTCATGACCATCCTGCAAAGCTGGTCACAGGGGGTGGAGGTCTGGGGTGAGGCCGGCATGAAGAAGCTCTGGAGCGCATCGAACGTAAAGGTCTACGGCGGCGGCGTATCCGAAGCTGCGTTCTTGGAAGATCTGACCAGGATTATCGGGGACTACGACCGGCTCTCCTCCTCAACGTCTCATGGGAAGGGACACCGCACGGTCTCCCAGCAGCTGCACCGTGAACGGATCCTCGACGTCGCTGATCTGGCCGCTTTGCCCAAAGGCCGTGCCGTCGTCATGGCTTCCGGGAACCGTCCCACCCTCATCCGCACGCAGCCCTGGATGACCGGTCCGCACGCGGATCAGGTTCGGGCTTCCATAGCTGCCCACGATCCTCAGGCTGAACGAACCATCAGAGAAGCCGAGACGGCGACAGCTGCTGTTTCCGCCAACACAGGAGGTGCCCAGTGACCGACTGGGGTGTGGACGAATATGCTCCTCCCGAACTGCAGCCTGATGGTTCAGGGCCAGCTGGACAGGACACACCGGCGGAGCCCACCCTGTACTTCGGTAGTGTCGACGAATTCGTGCGCGAGTATCTCCGAAACGCCTACCGCCGCAGGATCGACGGAAAAGCCCGGATCTGGGCTGCACGCTGGTGGGAATACGACGAAGCAGTCATCCGCCTCGAAGCCCTCTGGCGTTCCTGGGAGCACCTGCGCCAGGACCCGAGCACCGGCATGAGCGTCTGGTGGCGGGACCACGCCGATCACCACATGTCCGTGCTGATGGACCCGCAGGGACCCTTCTACGCGGCGGACGCCGCCAGCAGGGAAAACCAAGAGACGAAGGGGGGACCGTTGCCCTACGCGGCCCCTCCCTCCGGCCTCTTTCCTGACGTGCGCTGGCCGGACTAGTCCGGCCGCGGGCTCCCTTGCTCAGTCCTTCTTGCGCTTCCCTTTGGACTTTCCATTCATGGTGAACTTCGCCAACGGGGACCTTGTAATCAGCACCCTCACCACGATGATCGTGGGTGCTCCAGATGACAGGAAGTCAGCCACAGACTGGCACAGGTTGTTCAGGAAGTCGGACATGAGTCTCCGCTCAGTAGAGGTGGGTGAGAATCCTTTGCGGATGCTCGGTCTTTCCTCCCTCAAACATGCGTAGGAGCTCAGTCCACGGCTGCTCCGCTTGTCTGGTGAATTCTCACCAACCCTCCAGAGCCCCTGTCGCCGGTGGAACTTCTTGGCGTTCTACCGCCGATCCAGACCTGCGTTCTGGATTTGCGCAGCACGGGAGCCACGACTTTTACGGGCCTTCGGGGCTTTCGATTTGGCACCTGTGACGGCTTCCGTAGCCGGCTTCGCCTGGCTTACGTCGGCTCTCATCCGTGTCGCCACCGTCTGCCCGTCGATGCCTCTGGATTCAAGGTCCCTGGCGGTCCCATCACGGCGTTCGGCACTGTCGTACGCTGAACGGCCGTCCTCCCGAATCGCTGTGGACCGATCTCCAGCGGATTCAGCCTCGGCCAGCCGCTGCGCTCGGGTTTCCGGATCGGATTGATGCTCGGCGGACAGGCGCGCTTCGTCGGCCCGGCGATCTTCCTGGTCCGCCTGATTCAGCAGAAGCTGAGCTTCAGCAGCTTCTGCGGCTGCACGGTGCCGCTCGGCATCTGCATCAGCGCGGTCACGTTCTGCTTTCTGCACGGCGGCGTTGACGGCTGCCGGGTCAGCGTCGGTCTTTTCGACGTCCAGGTTGTACCGGCTCCGGAATTCATTTCGCATGATCTGTTCTGCCCGGGCTGCTTCGGGGTCGTCCTTGGTCCAGGCACGTGCGGCCTGGTAGGTGTGAGCCATCTGCTCGGGGGTGGCACGGTCCCACCATTCATGGCTGTGGACCCGTGACACCTCCAGCTGGGCGGTCTTTCGTTCGGCCTCGAACCGGTCCTGCATCTCCCGTGCTGCCTGCTCGCTGACGGCCTGGGCCTTCCGGGAGGCTTCTTCCCGGGCTCTTGCGAACCTCTCAGCGATTTGTCCGGCCGCCGTCACCAACACGCGCAGCTGACCTTCGAATGCTTCCTCGATCCCGTCGGTTTCTTCGGCCATGGCCCCTCTCCCTCATCGGTTCCGGACCGCCGGTGGCGTCCGGTTTGGTGGTGTGCCGTTCAGTGGATGGTTCTCTGGTTCCTGGCAGCACTAGGACGGCATCGGGCGCCGCCGCTGGTACTGGAATCCAAAGGGTTAGCTTCTGCCGAGATTTCCCAGCTCGTTGTGTGCTCCCCGAGAGCTGCGGTTCTCACGCACTGTTGGGCTGTTGCGGGTCCCGGCTGGTTTTATGGCCTCCGTGGCTGGCCGTGCCTGGCTAATACCCGCCAGGTCTGCTGCGTAGCTCCGGTGCCGATCGGGCAGTGGGCGGGCAGCAGCTTGGAGACGTTCCGTTTCTCTTTCGGGTGAGAGGGCGCCCTGCCGAGGTAAATCGATCTTCTCCAAGTAGTTCGCGATGGTTCCGACCCTCGACAGGCCGTCATCCGTAAGCACGTCCCAGACAAGACTGCGGCCCATAATCGCCGGTCCCACAACAGATCCCGTTTCACCGTTGTGGTCACCTCCCTGCACGAATCGGACGCGGTCGCCCTGCTTGAAACCCTTCCAGAGCTGCTGATTCTCCGGGCTCGGGTCCTGTGCATCACGATCTTGAGCGCTGCCGGATGTTGCCTCGATGCGGTCTTTCTCATCCATGATGGTTCTCCCCTCATCGTTCCGGGCCGCGGGTTGCGTCCGGTTTGGTGGTGTGCCGTTCTTTGGATGGTTCGATTGCGTTCGGGACCGGGGACCCGGGAGTCGCCGGCTTGCCCTGCCCAGCGCGGAGTCGGTCGAGCATAGCCTGGGCCTGCGGTTCCAGGACGGGGTCCCGCCGGTCCGTGAGCGTGGCCGTGCCGGTGGCCTGGCCGGCGCCTGTCTGGACGGGGTGGGGCATCGCGTCACGGACACGGACCAGGCGGGCACGGGTGTCTTCAGCCAAGAGCTTCGCTTGGCGGACCTGCTGTCCCGCGACGGCCGCGCGGTGGACTGCTTGGGTGACCCGCAGCAGCTGCCTGATCATGGCCGCCTGCGCCACGGCTCCCTTACCGCTGTGCATGGCACTGGCCAGCAGCATCGCGGTTCCGGACAGAGCCGTCGTTCCGGCTTTGTGCGGCGTTACTGTCCGGCGGAATGTCTGTCCGGAGCGGGACAGCGCTTCCGAGGCTGCCGCCAAATCTCCTGGAGTATCCTCTGTCGCGTTGGACCAGGCCGCCAAGGCTCCTGCCGCCTGACGGGCGACGGTAGCCCAGGTGTCCCGGTCGTTGACGTCTACGGCGTTCAGGCGGTCGATGAGTTCCCCGAGCTGCGTGCTCTGTTGCTCCCATACCTCGGGGGTGATCTCCTGCGCCTCCCGTCCGGCATGGACGACCCTGCGCCCTCTCATCGCTGCGTTCCATTCAGCAGCGGCTTCCGTGGCGCCGCCGGGGGTGTCAGGCCAGTCACCGCGCAGCCGGGGAAGGCTCAGATCCCGGCCGAGGTGCAGCCCTCCGTACCAGACAGGCCGCTCCCCATAGTGGGGGCGTTCGGCAACCGAGTAGCCGGTAATAACGTCAGTCCGGTTCTCCGCGAAACGCGGTCTCAGGATGCAGCCGCTGCGCCTCAGCCTGCGCACGAACTCTGCTTCGCTCTCACTCGCTGCAGCGGCGGCCCGTACCTTCAAAGCCAGTTCGTGACGCGGCTGGGTTTCACTCAGCTCGGCAGCTACATGCGCTGCTTTTTCTCCCTTGGTGAGGTTCTCCCAGGAGCCGGGCTGCTCGCCCTCTGTGTGCTGCCGCTCGTACTTTGCCTTGGCACGCCTGCGGGCCACGGATTCGCGTTCGGCCGGGTCATAGCCACGTGTCGAGCGCTCGGCTTTGACCGACTCAAGCTGCTCCAGGCCGTACTTCACTTCCAGTGCCCGGGCTGCGGACTGGGAACGGCGGAAGTCGTTATGAATGGATGCCTTGGTGCCGTCTTCCCGGACAAGGTTCACTGCCAGGTGGATGTGGTCGTTCCCGTTCTTCGACACTCCGTGCCGTACGGCGACCCACCGGCAGGGCGTTTTCGTCCCCTCGTGGTCATCAAAGCCCATTGCCTGGACGAAATCGTTGGCGATGTCCTGCCACTTTTGGTCCGTCAGCAGCCCTTCTTCAGGACCTATCGACAGAGAGCAGTGCCAGACGTGCCCGCCGTTGACGTTCACGGCGTACGCGCTGCGCGGCCGTTCCAAATGACGGGCGATACCCAGCGCGGCCTCCCGGTCCAGCTCTGCGTCATCATGCCAGGCGAGCAGTGCCGGATCTCCGGCGATCAGGTGAGGTTCGGTGTGCTCGTTGGTCTTGCCCGGCCCGACTAAATACATCATCAGACCCGACATGCGTTCGCCGCGCACCACGTTCGGAATCATTGCCCGAAACCCAGTCCGTCGATGGCCCGGTCAATTCGGACAGCAACCTCCCGGACCTTCTTCACCGTTGCCGCGGTTTCGGCCTGGATCTCTCCTGAGGCGTTGGTGGCCCGCGCGATCTGGTTCACGTTATTGGACACCGCGGCCAGCAGCCGGTGAAGCGCGAAGAGCTCAGCCATGGCCTGCTTGCGTTCCGTAGGTGTCTCACCGGCAGCTGATGCCAGGGCTGACTCAACGAGGAGCCGGGGAACAGTGACGTGCTGGGCCTCAGCCAGGAGCAGCAGCTGCGCTTCCTCTTCCGGGGTCACCTTCACCCGGTGATCGTGCTGCCGGCCGCCCTGCACGTTGGCTCGCCGTCGGCGGCCAAACAGCCGGCCTTCGGACGGATGCCCCATGTCACTCCCCTGCCTTTCGGCCCAGCGCAGCGACCCCGCCCCTGTGGCGGGGACCACACGCCCAGTGTGACCCGCGACCGGACGCACGTCCACAGTGGCAAGCGACTTGGGGGACCTAAGTCTATAGCTTGCTCCGCGAACGAACGCTGCAAGCGTTCCCGCGGCTCTACCCCCTGCGAGGAGCTTCGCTCCTGCCACATCGACCGGCTGCGCCGTTCCGTTTCGGCTTTGGAGGGTACTGTCCGCCCTTCTCTTGGCAAGCCTGCGCCGGCGGCTTTCGCGGCATATCCTCACTCGCTTCGCTCCCTCCGGTATTCCACGCTCCCCCGGCTCCGGCTGGCCAATTCACTTCGCGGCCAAGATGTGACGGCTTTGCCGAAAGGAACGGTGGCAGAGAGAAAAGGAGCAACTTCGTGAACCAGCTCATGACCCCGCAGCAGGTGGGCGCCGAATACGGCGTTACTGTCCAGGAACTGGCCGAGTGGCGCCGCAAAAAGATCGGCCCGGCTTACTACGTGCTCGGCACGCGGGTCATCCGCTACATGCCGGAAAACGTCGATCAGTGGTTCCGCGATCCGGCGAACTCACGCTGGCATGACTTCCCGGCAAAGGCCTTCCCCGAAGGCCTCGGAGAGAACGACGCTGACTGGTTGAGCGTCGAGGTGCATCGTCCGCTCACCTGGTGGCGTGCAACGCCGGAACAGCTGGGCGCGCGAGTGGCTGATCCCGACCACGGCGCGTTTCCACGCTGGGAGTCCTACGATCAGGATTGGAAGGCTATCGGACGAACCATTCAGGACGTTGGTGATGTCCTAGCTTCAGGGGGCCCGCAGCGCGGTCCTGCCCCGGATGGGAGTATCCGGATTCATGTACAGGATCCGGGACTGTCCGATCTTGAACTCAAGATCGTGCGGTCATGGTTCAGCCCTGGCGAAGCAGTAACGATGGACCCTTGGGACAGCGGATGGTCCGACGGCAGGCACAGAACGTGGCATGCCGCAGCGGCGTCCGATGCCGGCGTACTCCTTCCCATCAGAGGCAACATCCTCGGGTTCGCCAACGCCGGCGACATTCCGTTCCTCGGCGACAACTGGAGCGAACAATTTCGAGCCGGTCTGCAGCGCTTGAAGCAACAGACTTGGGTGGATCAGACGGACCCAGTAAACCGACAGTTCCAAGAGAGTCTGGCACTCGCTGCCGCCGGAAAAATCCCACCGGTTGTGCCGCCGGCAATGGCTCCCACTCGGGGGTCGCTGCCAGCTTATGTGGAGGCGAGTTTTCCATCCGTTCTCGGCGGACCAAGCCCGCAGAACGCACAATACTCAGCACCTTATGACTCTCCGGTAACCCGTTCTTATCGGGGTGTCTCCGAAGGAACCGGTCATGACCGCTAGACCGTTCGCAGAGGGATTTCTCATGTTCGGTGAGAAGCAGAATCCGTGCTGCTCTGTTGCCGGACTCCTGGCGTAGTTAGGGTGTCAGGCATGGCAGCCATTGATCTCGAAACGACTCAGAATCAAGCTCGTAAACTCCTGGATTCCCGGATCGCCTCCGTGACTGAACTCGTGAAAACTCGGCAGCGCCGAGACGAACTCCTCGACCAGATCAAGGAAGCTGAACGGGAGAACAAACGCGCGTACACCCGCGCCATCCGGGACGGGTGGAGCGAGGACGAGCTGAAGAAGCTAGGCCTGGACGAATCCGGGGCGATTCGCAGGCGCAGCCGCCAGGCCCCCAGCGAAGGGTAGGGGTTCGCCATGGGCGTACCATCCGGGCCGCCTACGGGGGCAGCCCACGTGGCGTGTGGGGCTGGTGACATAGCTGTTGTACACGCGCTGGGTCGCAGCCGCGAAAGTGTCCCTGAAGGGCTCTAATCTTGGAGAGTGGAGTCAACCGCTCCGGCTCTAGACGAAAGAAGGAGGCCCGGTCGCACGGGCCTCCCCCTAACGGATAGAGAATATCTACCAGCTTGCGACGTTCACGGTCACACGCATGTATGCACAACTCAGCCTAGGTCGCCGGCCGCCTCCCGGTCAACGCGGCACGACTGGGCGTGCTGGCACGTGAAGGCGCATCTGGGCCCACCACATTTAGGATGTGGACGCCGATGGCAAAACGGAAAAACACCAACCACTGGCAGATGGCCAACTTCATGGCCAACCTCATGGGCAACCTGGCACGTCTCATCGTGACAGTGGTCCACACCTATCTCTGCTAGCGTCCCTAGCTGAGAGCGGGGCAGCCTGCCCCGCTCTCCTGGGAGTTTTACCGTTCCAGGCCAGAGTCGTTCCAGTAGCCCGAGGTGTCTTTCCTGGCCTCGGTGCTGTGCTGGTGGCCGAGTCTTGCCGGTGGGGTTGTCGGGAAACTCGCACGCATCGATCGCTTTAGTGCTTCCAGCTCTGTATCGAGGGTAGGTTCAGGGTTTGATTCACCGCGCATGACCCTGTCGATCCGCTCCACGTCCCACTTGGCTTGGGCCAGTGCCTCTTCATGCTTGAAGGGCTGGCCAAGGGCAGTGGCGGCCTGGCGGTATTCCTCTCGCGCTTCTTCAATGAGCTGCTCGTGCTTCACCACTTCGTCCGGCAGACGCAGGACCTGGTTTTCGATCCGCTGGATCAGGCCAACAGTGGGTGCCAGGGTCGCGATCCTTGTCGAGTCCACGGCGATGCCCGGCGCGTCGTCGATCCGCAGCTCGACCCGAGACGCGCTGCCGTCCACCATGTTCGCGGTTCCCTGGACGTAGCGGATGTCGTGGCCGGCGATGTGGGCAACAATTCCGAGGTCTCGTATTCCGCCGGAGACGGGGTGTCCGAAACCGGCAGCATTGGCCGATGCCCAGCGCTTCCACGCATCCACGGCGTCCGTTCTCTTGTCGTAGGTCTGTCCGTCGATCGTCATGCGAAATGCGTCCCCGCCGGCCTCGCTCGTGGTCCTGGAAGCTGCCTCCTTCAGTGCAGGCAGCTGGGCGACGAGAGTTTCACCGCGTCGCTGTGCTGATTCCTTCCGGTGCACCATGGATGCCTGGTTACGGTGCCATGCCCGGTTGAGACGCTCCAGCCTGGAGAGTTCCTGGTCCGCCTTGGACTTCTCTAGGATCAGCGGATTTCCGCTGGAGATGGCTTTCACCTCGGCGAAGGAAAGGGTGTTCTCTCCGACGTCTTCAATCTCCCGGACGTCGAGCCGGCCGCGCATGATCTGGTCAATGAAGCGGCTCTTACGTTCGAGCGTCTGCCACATGAACGTGTCGAAGGATCCTTTGGTGACGATCTGGGAGATAGCAATCTCGGCGTTCTGATTCCCCTGGCGGACGATCCGTCCGTGCCGCTGCGCAACATCGGCCGGTCGCCATGGGGCATCCATGTCTATGAGGTGCACGGCGCGGGCCTGGATATTCGTGCCGACACCCATTTTTTGCGTGGAGCCGACTAAGACGGCAACTTCTCCGGTGCGGCATGCAGCGAACAGGCGTCCTTTCTCGGCATCGTTTTTTGCCTCGTGCATGAACCGGACTTTGTCCCGGGGAATGCCGCGTTGTGCCAGATCATCCCGAAGCTGCGCGTAGACGTTCCATTTGTCCGAGGGGGTCCCCAGATCGCAGAACACGATCTGCAGCGCACCGGGGGTCGGGTGCGGGTCGCCTGTGACCGGATCCGTGTAGGTGTTGTTCTTGTTCTGCTCATATACACGGGCTACCAGATCGGCTGTTGCACCGATCTTGGTTTCCACCGCTGTCATATTGAGGTCCGGGTCCACAAGGCGCATGTCCAGGGCGGCTTTCCTGCCGTCGCTTGAAATCTTGAGCATGTTGTCTTCGGTGGGGTGCACCTGCCGCTGCTGGACAGCCTCGGCACGGTCGCCGATGTCGGCGATGTATGACTCGAGTTCCGGTGACGGTTCCACCATCACCATCCGGGGCAGCCTGAGACCATCTTCCCGCTCTTGAAGAAGCGGAACGGGGAGTTGCAGGTCCTCCCCCGTCTTCACGTCGGCGAAGGTATGGAACATCTTCAGCAGCTCGGGAACGTTCTGGAACTTGGCGAAGCGGTCCTTCATTTTGAAGGTGTCACCGCCGGCGACTGTCATCTCCATTTCGGTGACGACCTGGCCGAATGTTGCTGCCCAGGTATCAAAGTCATTGATTCCTGCTTTTTCAAGAAGATCGGGCCGCAGGTACCGCTGCATGACATACATTTCGGTGACGCTGTTGGCGATCGGTGTGGCAGTTGCGCCGGTGATGACGCGTTCACCATGTTTGGACCGCAGATACTCGACCTTCGAGTGCAGGTCCGATGCGCGTTTTGAGCCGTTGATGGCGGCGTCCTGAATGTTGGACGCCGTGTCGAGGTTCTTGAAGTCATGGAGCTCGTCCACGACGAGGTAATCGATTCCGGTCTGCTCGAACGTGATGCCCGGGTCAACCGGCCGTTCACGGAGCCGTTTCATCTTTTCCTCGTCAGCCTGGAGGCGGGCTTCCACTTTCTTCACGGTCATGGGACGCCCGCCGCGCTCGGCCGCCCGTTCCTTGGCCGCGTTAATCTCCTGGCGTTTGCGGTCTATTTCGCGGTTGAGGTACTCGGCCTGGGACTCGGCGGAGAGCTCGATCCGTTCGAATGCTGTGCGGGTCATGATGACGGCGTCCCAGTCATTGGCAGCGACCCGGGCAACGAACTCTCGTCGCTTTTCGCCCTGAAGGTCCGCAGATGATGCGGCGAGGATCCTGGCCTGCGGATAGATCTGCAACCATTCCCGGGCGAATTGGTCCAGCATATGGTTCGGTACGACGACGGCTGGTTTCCGGGCCATGCCCAGCCTGCGCAGCTCCATAGAGCCCATCACCATTTCAAAGGTCTTGCCTGCGCCCACCTCATGGAACAGTCCGACCGACGGCTCTGAAATCATTCTGGCTACGGCGGCACGCTGATGCGGGCGCGGCTGGAAGTTCTTGACCAGTCCGGGCAGCGTGAGACGCTCTCCTTCCACGCCGTAGTCCCGCAGCACGATGGAATTGAAGCGGCGGTTGTATTCATCGCTGAGAGCAACAGCCCGCTCCGGGTGTTCCCAGACCCACTCGCTGAACCTGTCCTGCATGATCTGTGCTTTTTCCTGGGCAGCGGTCGTTTCCGTGGGATTCAGGATGCGCCGGTTGCTCTCGGGGTTTTCGGGGTCCGGGTCCGTGACCTGGACACGGCGCTGCTCTAGGAGAGACTTGAAGATTTCGCCAGCTGGCAGACGGTCGGTTCCCCAGTCATTCCGGGCAGTGAAGCTGTGCCGGTTGGCCTGAACGTCCCAGCTCGCGCCGGTGATCCGGTCAACGCTGGCCCTGGGATCGCGGAGAATGTGCTGCAGGAACTGCTGGTGCACCTCGGCGGAGATCCACACCGATCCGATGCGGGCTTCGATTTCGTCAGCGCCCAGGGGCCGCGGCAGGACCTTTTTCAGTGCGTCGACGTTGCGGGTGAATCGTTCATCCTCGCTGGCGGCTGCGATGGCAGCGTCGAGTTTCTCCCGGACGTTCCCGCTGAGGTACTCGGCTCTGGGCTCCAGGCCGCCCGGTTCGCCGGGAAGATCGTAGACAGTATCTCCCAGCGCTTCCCTGGCAGATTCGGCTGTGGTGCCAAGCAGCCGTGCGATCTCCTCCAAATCCGCGTATCCGCGGGTGTCGAGCGTGACTGCCAGCGCTTCCGCTGGGGTGTCCACACCGCGCACTGGCTGGCGAGGCTGAACTTGGCGCTCGTGCTGGAGCGCCGAGGCAGTAGCGGTTTGAGTGGTCTCGTCGAAGCTCTCCAACGCTTTGACCAACGGGCCAAAGGGATCAGCACGGATGAGTGCTACCGCTTTGGGTGTGACCCGGGCCAGGATATCTTCCCCAGCTTCGGTTGTTCTGCCCGTGCGTCGTTCGGAGAACCTGTTGATCGGCCCGTAGACCTGCGCGTAGTGCTGGTATGAAGTTCTGAGTTCGGCGCGGGCAGCATCGAGCTCGGGGGTATCGTCGACGTTCTCTGCCTCGAGGGAGAGAACAGTCCGTCCCAGGTCGCGGAGGTTCAGCAGGGCCCGCAGCTCCCGCTGCTGAGTCGCCGGAACCTTCAGCGGTTCCGGCTGTCCCTGAACGCTGACTTGGTGGAAAGTACCGTCGGCGTTGGCGATGATGTGGCCGGCCTGCATCTCGCTGTTACTGCCGAGGGCAGCCGCCGGGGCGATGCCGGTCTGTTGGCTTTGCCATTCGGAAAAGCCTTTGCCGGCTTCTCGGGCAGTGGCGGCAATGTCCTGCAGCTGGTCGTGGAGCATGGCGGGAACGACTGTCAGGTTCGGTGCCTGAACGGTGAGGGTTTCCGATCCGTACATGCCGTTGCCAACCTGCACCTGCCCCAGGACCTTCTCGGGGTTTTCGGTGAAGTACCGGTTCATCGTGTTCTGGCCCTGGCCAAGGTTCACAGGCCGGGTTTCGAGCCAGGAAGAACTGGCCGGTTCTTCACCGGGCAGCCGGCGCCGCAGGATCAGCACATCGGTGAGTGCGTCAGTTCCTGCTGCTCTGCGATGAGCGCCGGTAGGTAGCCTGACTGCTCCCAGAAGGTCGGCCATCTCATACATTTCTCTCCGGGCAGCCGGGTTCTGTGCGTCGAGGGTGAAAGAAGAGCTGATAACACCGACGACGCCGCCTGGACGGGTGAGCGCGAGGGATTTGAGGATGAAGTGGTTGTGCATCGAATGGTTTCCGGCGTTGTGCCGGGGGTCGTGCAGCCTGGTTTGGGCAAACGGAACATTCCCGACCGCTGCATCGAAGTAGCCGGCGGGTATGCGCGTCTCCGCGAATGATTCAGCGCGGATATCGGCATTCGGATAGATGGCCTGGGAGATGGCGGCTGTTACAGGGTCCAGCTCGACACCTGTCATGCGTGCCGTTTCCGGTGCGAGACCGATGAAAGTGCCTGCGCCGGAGCCCGGTTCAAGAACTCTTCCGCCGGAGAAACCCAGTGTGTTCAGCGTCTGCCAGATCTCCGTGGCCAGGGCAGGATCCGTGTAGTGGGCATTAATGACGGTACGGTTTGCAGCCCTGTACTCATCGTCGCTGAGCAGTGCCCGCAGCTCGGCGCGGTCAGCGTCATACTCCCGCCGGGATTCGTCAAAGACTTCGGCAACACCGGAGGCGCCCCAGCTCCCCCAACGCGCCAGCGTGTCTCTCTCCGCCAGGTTGGCCGGTCGCCCCTCTTCTCGCAGCTGACGCAGGACCCGCAGCGCCGCGACATTGGCCCGAAAGCGTGCCTGTGCCCCGGAAGGGGCCAGCTCTTCCTGACGGGCGGGAATGAACCGGCGCGGCGGCTCAGGCTCCGCTAGTGCTGGCTGCGGCTCTGTTCCGCTTCGTCCGCGTTGAGGTCCTGAAGCAGGTCCTGATACCCGTGATTCATCGACTGGATGATCTCGAACATCTCCGACGAGGACTCGTTCTCCGGGTCCTCGTCCCCCTCCTGTTCCAGGTCCTCCGGGGTCAGCATTTCCGTCCGCACGATTTCCTCCGCCTGGTTCTTCGCTGCGGTCAGCCTGCCGTATTTGTCCAGAAAGCTCTCGTTCTGCGGATCCGGGCCGGCCAGCTCGTCGCTCAGTTCGGCCACCCGCTGTTCCGCTTCCTCGCCCAGCTTCTGAAACCACTCCTCCGGGTTCGGGATCAGCGCGTACTGCTTCGGCGCTGTCGTTTTCCAGGTCTCCTGCGCGAGTTTTCCGTATCTGTTCATTGCGAACCTCCTCAGGCTCAGGGAAAAGAAAGGCGTCTAGGCTGGCTTGTCCATCAATTTGGTTCCGCTTGCGAGCTTTCGCCATTGAACGTCTCCCTGGTACCGGCAGAATTTGTGGTCCCACCGTACACAGTGCTTACAAGACCGTCTGTGCGAAGCGCGCGGATGATTGTTGACCGGCTCACCTTGAATTTCTTGGCGATCCATTCCAGTGACCGGTTTTCCTGCTCTCTGAGCCGTCTGGCTTCTGCCACGTCGTGCGGCTGGAGGCGGGGCGGACGCCCGCCTTTACCCTTAGCGACGGCCAGGCCAGCCCTGGTTCGTTCTCTGATTAGTTCGCGTTCCATTTCCGCCACGGAGGCGATGATGTTGAACATCAGCCGGCCGGATGGGGTGGTCGTATCGATCCCTTCTGTAAGGGACCGGAAGGCAACTCCCCGTTCGTGCAGCGAATCCAGCAGTTCTACCAGTCCGCGCACGGTCCTGCCGAGACGGTCGAGCTTGGTAACGACGAGTGTGTTTCCGGGCTGGAGTGCCCTCAGGCAGGCTTCCAGTTCTGGTCTGGCCATGGTGGCTCCGGAGCGGCCGTGGTCGGAGTAAATTTCGTAGCACCCTGCCTGGCGCAGCTGCTGCTGCTGGGATTCCAGGCTCTGTTCAGTCGTTGAGACGCGGGCGTATCCCAGGGACAGCGAAGCTCCGCCGGGTTTCTCATCCGGCTGCCTCGTGGGCTGCTTCCCCTGCCCCATGGTCGGTCCCTCCTCTGGGTGTCATAACCCGTTTGCTGTTGGGGTTATGACAATACATGTTTCGTACTTGGTTTGTGACCTACTTGGAGGGGGAAATCTGGCGTGTCACGGCAACAGTGTCAAAAACGGTCGTTTTAGAACGACGGATACCCACCCCGATGCTCCCACTCGTCCCATATGCTGTGACGGTGACACCCGCAGAATCCAGGACCCGCCCCAGGGGGGGACGCGCTGGCCGTTGTTTACGCTCCCCTCCCCAATCGGCGGGTTTGCCCCTCATCATGTTCGAACAAAGCGCGTTCTTCGATGACTGCAGTCACTGGAATAGCCTGACATTGTCGGGACAGATCATCTTCACCGGCGCAGCAGCCCATCCAAACCAATCCTGCGGACGATGCGGGTTCACCAGTCACGCCACCCCACCCCAGTCCACAGGGGCCCTGCTCTCGTGGACCCGGAGGCCAATCCGGGCCCACTCAAAAATTTTGATCGGTGAAAACTTAGGAACTAGGAGCTACGTATATAGCATGACCCCCATTATTGTTGAAGAAATGAGAAATTGGCGCATAGATAGCCGTTGTACTACATTTCCGTGTATCCGTGGAAGGCTTGCCGGTGCAGTTGCTCCCTGGGTTTGAAATACCGCTAATTATCCCGCTTGCGTAAGCTACGCCACCTATTGCGGATATTACCGGCCCTCCGCTGTCACCGTTCCCAGCAGCTGGAACGCCGTTGCTCTGTTCGGTTACGGTTAAGCCCCCGTAGCACTGAGCAGGAATGTACGAATAGCAAATGTACTGATTAACCCGCGTAACAGTGTTGCTGCACACCTGCCCGGATTGTGTACCGGTGTAGCAAACTGAGTTTCCGACCTGGGGTGTTCCAGTGTATCCAGCAATCGGAGCAATCGCATTCCCGTTGTACACCCCTACATAAACGTAAGGAGCTTTGGACACACCTCGCTCGTCTCTGACGCGGCAGCCCCGCTGATGCCGCTGGCGATGACAGCAGACAAAGCGGCTCTTCGCGGTTGATGGTGAAACAGGTTCCGTGTCTTGAAAGCTAAAGGGCTCGTAGCCCTGCTGTGATGGATGTTCTCTACGCATTCATCAAGAGTCAGGAGCTACGAGCCTTGATCGAGCCTACTTCCCCGCGCCCCGATGCTGCCACCACCATCTTCAACCTGCCCGACTACCGAGTCACCGACGCCGAGGTCCTCGCCTGCGGGCAGCGCCGGATCCACGTGGTGGCCACCACCGAGGCCGCATGTCCTTCCTGCGGTGTTATCAGCAGCCGCGTTCATTCCCGCCGCCCCCAACGTCTGCGCGATATCCCTGTCGCCGGCCCAGTTGAAGTGCTCTGGGCCAAGCGGAGATTCTTCTGCGATGAGTACCTGTGCCCGCGGCAGACGTTCACTGAGGAGACCACCCAGGTCCCACGCCGGGCCCGGTCCACCCGCCGGCTCCGTGACGCCCTCGTGGCCGCTGTGATCGGATCCGGACGAGCCGCGGCGGAAGCTGCCTCCTCGTTCGGCGTCTCCTGGTGGCTGGTCCAGCGCGCGCTGGACACCGCGGCACTGACGCTGCCTGACGTTGATGCACTGGCCCCGCGGATGCTCGGCATCGATGAACACCGCTACCGGTCAGTGCGGTTCTTCCGCGACCCGGCCACCAAAGCCTGGAAACGCTACGAACCCTGGATGACCACCATTGTCGATCTCGATAGCGGAAAGGTCCTGGGCATCGTGGACGGCCGTGACAGCCAAGGAGTCGGAGACTGGCTCTTCGCCCGGCCCCTCCAATGGCGCCTGGGTGTTCAGGTGGTCGCTATCGACCCCTCAGCAGCGTTCCGAAAAGCCCTGCGGATGTGGCTGCCGCGCACCGCGGTCTCCGTCGATGCGTTCCACCTGGTCAAACTTGGCAACGACATGCTCACCGAAGTCCGGCAAAGACTCACCCAGCAGGTCCACGGCCGGCGGGGACGATCCATCGACCCGGTCTGGGCCAACCGGCGCCTGCTGTTGCGTGCTGGCGACACGCTCTCGGACAGGGCCCGGGACAGGCTCAGCACCGTGTTCGCCACGGACGATGCCACCGGGAAGCTGCAGGCGGCTTGGCTGGTCAAAGAACAGCTCCGGGCCCTGCTTGCCACCGGATCCCTTGCCGACGCGGCAGCCGCGAAAGACCGACTGCAGGCCCTGGTCGAACAATCCGCGCAGCCCGAAACGAACCGGCTCTGGCGCACCGTCTGCCGATGGTGGAAAGAAATCGAAGTCCTTATCGTCACCGGAGCGACAACAGCAAAAGTGGAGGCAAACAACACCGCGATCAAGCACATCAAAAGGACGGGCCGGGGGTTCACCAACGCACGCAACTACAAAACGCGTATCCTGTTGCGCAGTGCCGCCAGAACAGTGGCATGAACACCCATCACGGCAGAACATTCACCACGAACCGTGAAGAGCC
>NZ_BCQM01000017.1 GCF_001552075.1 Arthrobacter luteolus NBRC 107841 | reverse complement strand
CAACAACCCGTTGGTTGTTCCAGGGAACAAATAATTGAATACACGGTACCCGTGTAATCCACCAGATTTACCCGCCCCCGCGACCGGTCTCAGGACCGCAGAGGGGGTTAGGGTTGGAAGGGTTACGGCGGTCACAGCGCGGGGGAAACGCCCGGTCCCATTCCGAACCCGGAAGCTAAGACCCGCAGCGCCGATGGTACTGCACCCGGGAGGGTGTGGGAGAGTAGGTCACCGCCGGACAATCATTTACAGGCCACCCCTTTTGTTGGCCCAGGTTCAGGCCCCGCAACACTGTTGCGGGGCCTGAACCCGTTTAACCCCCGGTCTAGTCCCGCTGGGGTCCCCCACACACGCAATCCCGTGCCGCCCTCCCCGGGCAGGCTTCCCCTGCTGTTCGGCAGTCCTTGAGGCAGGAAAGCGTCCAATATTTACCCGCGTTATCTGTTTAGCAACCCTTTTGTAGCCAAGTGCACATCTTTTTGCGCTGTCGCTGGCCGCGGATTTCCAGTACCCTCGCGGATTCGTGGGGGCGGAAGTTCTCCGATAGGCCGCAAAGTTCCGGTTGCGGCGTCGAAAACAGCTAATGCAGGAGTCGATGTCCATGAGATCTTATTTGTCGCTGTCCAAGGCCAACGGACAGTCAGTTAGACGTCAACGGGTGCCTGTATGGCGTGCACTCTTAGCGGGGCTAATTACCTCCGGCCTCTTGATGGCAGGCCCCTTGAACGCGATGGCTGTTGAGCCACTGCCGGCGTTGGAGGTCACCGGCTTTGGTCCCGGTCTAGAGATCCAAGGGCTGCATCCCGGGCAGGGCAGCGGTATGGACCCGACCGCCGAATACCCGGCGGAGAATCCGGCGGACTATGTAGACATCGACACTTTCGCCGGGATCGTTAATGCGGTCAGCGCCGAGGGACAGCCGGTCCAGATGTACTGCATCAACGTCTATCTGGAAACCGGCGTAGGTATCGAATATCAGTTGGACTCCTGGGCAGAGTCCAACGTGCCGAATATCGGGTACGTGACGTTCATCCTCAACAACTACTATCCAATGATGCCGCAGCCGGCCGGGTTGACTGCCGACCAGCAGGCCGCCGCCGTGCAGGCAGCCATCTGGTATTTCACCGATGGATACGTGGTCGACACAGCTCAAACTGACATCCGGGGAGCGGTGGCCGCAATCGTTGCTGCCGCCCAGGCAAACGGACCGGTCCTTGAGCCAGCGGTACCCGGAATCGAAATCACGCCCGAAACGGCGTCGGCCGATATGGGAACGCGGGCTGGTCCCTTTACCGTCAACGGGGAGAACGTGGACGCTGTGACGGTGACGGTTCCCGATGGGTTTACACTTCACACGGCGCAGACTGGGGGAGACGCCCTCGCCAGCGGCTCTCAGGTGCTCCCTGGAACGCAATTGTGGGTGCAGAACAACACGACGGGGCCATCGTCCGGTGCCCTGGGGGCTGTAGCCAACGTGAACGTCCAGGCGGGGAGTGTGTACCTGGCACAAGGGAACCCCGGTGCGGCCCAGCCGCTGATCCTCGCTGCCACGAGTCAGCTGGGCGCCAACGACACCGCTTTGTTTTCCCACCTGCAGGTGGACCCTGGATCCTTGACGGTGGCTAAGACGATTACCGGCGCCGGGGCGGGCAACCAAGGGGACATAGTCGTCAACGTGGACTGCGGTGCCGGGCTCCCCGGCTCCTTCACCATTCCCGCCGGCACTCCTGCTGGCGTATATACCCAAGCCTTTGAAGGAATTGCTGATGGTGCTCTGTGCACGGTTAGCGAGGAAGTCACAGGTGCGAATGAGGTTGTGACTGTCACCGCCGGCGAAACAATCACTGTTCAAATCACATCAGGGAATACCGCGGTTGCCGAACTGGTCAACGATGTCCAGTTCATTTACGGCCAGCTGCTCGTGACCAAGAGCCTTGCCGGGGCCGCAGCGGGCCTTCATGACCGTGTAGTCCTGAGCGTTATCTGCGACGGCACAGTGAGGGACACGATCCTGATTCCCGCAGGCAGCACAGCTGCGGTCAGCCGGTCCTACCCGGACATTCCTGCGGGCTCAACGTGTTTCATCCGCGAGGAAGAATCGGGCCAGAACAGTGCCGTCCTGGTGACCATCGACCTGCCGGACCCAGTGACTGTCATGGGGGGAGAAAGTGTTTCGCTTGAAGCAGTCAACACCTTCACGGGGCGGGGACAGGCAAAGCTGCCCCAGACCGGAGCGGCACTCACCACTGAAATGGCCCTGATGGGAGGCGGGATCCTCCTGACGGGCACGCTGCTGGTCCTCGGATCCGCTCTGCGGCGCCGCACTCAGTAGAGGACGCCGTTCCCGAATGCGCTGCTGCCGGCCGGACCGCCGGCAGCAGCGCATTCCCGGGCACCTTTCTCGACTACGCTTGGAAACATGCGTATTGCTCGGTTTATCCAGGACAGTGACCCTGCTTTCGGCGTCGTCGACGGCGAAGAGGGTTTCGAAGAAATTGCGGTTATTAAGGGTGATCCCTTCTTCTCCGGCGTGCAGCTCACGGGGGAGCGGCACAAGCTGGAGGACGTGCGGCTCCTCGCGCCGATTATCCCGCGCAGCAAAGTGGTGGGCATCGGCCGGAATTACGCCGATCATGTCGCTGAAATGGGCAATGACGTTCCTCCGGCGCCCCTGATGTTCCTCAAGCCCAACACCTCCGTGATTGGGCCGAACGATCCGATCGTGCTGCCCTCCTTCTCCGAAGAGGTTTCCTACGAGGCGGAGCTGGCCGTTGTCATTGGCCGCATCTGCAAGGACGTTCCGCTGGACCGGGTCGACGAAGTCGTTTTCGGCTACACCTGCGCCAACGACCTGACCGCCCGCGACGCCCAGCGAACCGACGACCAGTGGGCGCGGGCCAAGGGCTTCGACACCTCCTGCCCCATCGGTCCGTGGATCGAGACCGAACTGGACACGGACAACCTCGCGGTGCGCGCGTTCCTGGACGGCGAGCAGGTCCAGAACGGCAACACCGACCAGATGATCTGGGGCGTCAAGGAACTCGTAGCCTATGTTTCCCAAGCCTTCACGCTGCTGCCGGGCGATGTCATCCTGACCGGAACCCCTGCCGGCGTCGGCCTCATCACTGAAGGCCAGCGCATTGAAGTGCAGGTCGAGGGCATCGGTACGCTGGCGAATATCGTCCGCGCCTAATCTGCGCCCGGCGCTTCTGGGGGAATGATGGCGGCACCTGCCCAGCTCCGCGGCGCTTCCCTGGCGCCCGGAATAGTCTGGGCAGCCGCCCTGATGCTGGCGCCGTTCACCGGTGCCGGCACGGCGGCAGGGACTGGAACCGGTACGACGGCGGCGCCCTGGTTTTGGGGCGCCGGCACCGTGCTGCTGGTTATTGTTTTTCCCTGGGTGCTTGTGCGGACGCTCGACCGGAGGGGTGACCTGCGCCATTCCATCGCGCGCGCCGGTGCCGGGCCCGTGATCCTGGGTGCCGGCGCGCTGTGCTTTATGCTCCTGCGCCTCATCCTTTGGCTCGACGGTCCGCGGGAGCTGGCCGCCGTCGTCTTCGCGATGATTGCCTCCTACACCGTTACCCTGCTGCTGCCCCGGACGCGGCGGCCGGACTGGCCGGCGCTGAGCCTGGGCGCCGGCGTCGTTATTCTGCCTGTCCTGGCGGCATCAGCCATCCCCGGGCTTCCTGGTCTGGCTGTGGCAGCAGGGTTGGGTGCAGCCTGCGCCGTGGCGCTGCTGCTGGTTGTCGCGGGTCGATGCCGGCTGCTCGCATCTGCCGCGGCCGGAGCGCTGGTAGGTGGCGGGGTTTTCCTGCTGCTTCGGGCCGCCGCCGGATAAGGGTTTGCCCGCAGCGACTAAACTGGGGGAATCATGACTACAGAGCCTTCTTCCCTTGCCGATCTTCCCACCGTCAACGACAGCACGCCGGTGCGCGTGCGCTTCTGCCCGTCTCCCACGGGTACCCCGCACGTCGGGCTGATCCGTACCGCCCTGTTCAACTGGGCCTACGCCAAGCACACCGGCGGCACCATGGTGTTCCGCATCGAGGACACCGACGCAGCCCGGGACAGCGAAGAAAGCTACCATCAGCTGCTCGATGCGCTGGGCTGGCTGGGCATCACCTGGGATGAAGGCGTTGAAGTCGGCGGCCCGCACGCACCGTACCGGCAATCGCAGCGCGGGGAGATCTACCAGGAGGTCATCCGCAAGCTCAAGGATGCCGGGCACCTGTACGAGTCCTATTCCACTCCGGAGGAAATTGAGGCCCGTCACCGTGCTGCCGGCCGGGACATCAAACTGGGGTACGACAACTTCGACCGCAGCCTGACCGAAGAGCAGATCGCGGCGTTCAAGGCCGAAGGCCGCGAGCCCGTGCTGCGCGTGCGGATGCCGGACGAGGACATCACGTTCACCGACCTGGTCCGCGGTGAAATTACGTTCAAGGCCGGTACCGTGCCCGACTTCGTGGTGGTCCGTGCCAACGGTGCGCCGCTCTACACCCTGGTCAACCCAGTGGACGACGCGCTGATGGGTATCACCCATGTACTGCGCGGCGAAGACCTGCTCTCCTCCACACCGCGCCAGATTGCCCTGTACCGGGCGCTGATCGACGTTGGAGTGGCGGAGTACATGCCGCTGTTCGGGCACCTGCCGTACGTTATGGGAGCCGGCAACAAGAAGCTTTCCAAGCGCGATCCCGAGTCCAGCCTCTTCCTCCACCGCGAACGCGGCTTCATCCCCGAGGGCCTGCTGAACTACCTCTCGCTCCTGGGCTGGTCGCTGTCCGCTGACGAGGACATCTTCGGCGTGGATGAACTGATCAAGAACTTCGATATCCACGACGTTCTCTCCAACCCTGCCCGCTTTGACCTGAAGAAGGCCGAGGCCATCAACGGCACCCATGTGCGCATGCTGGAGGCTTCCGACTTCCGGAACCGCCTGGTGCCGTACCTGCAGCACGCAGGACTGGTGGAGGAAACGCTGACGCCGCGGCAGGAGGAAATCCTCACCGAGGCAGCGCCGCTGGTCCAGGAACGCATTACCCTGCTGGGGGAGGCACCGGACATGCTCGGGTTCCTCTTTAAGGCCGACGATGCCATTGATGTGGCGGATGACGCACGGAAGGGCCTGCCGGCGAACCTCGGCGAGGTGCTCGATGCCACTCTCGCTGCGCTGGAACCGGTCGAGGACTGGACCGCCGAGAACATTCAGGCTGCCCTGCGCCAGGCGCTCGTGGAAGACATGGGCATCAAGCCGCGCCTCGCCTTTGGCCCGGTCCGCACCGCCGTCTCCGGCCGCCGGATCTCGCCGCCGCTGTTCGAGTCCATGGTGATCCTGGGCAAGGACTCGTCGCTGGCACGCATCCGCGCGTTCCGCGCTTCGGAGGCCTGAGCCGAACATGGGTGATTTGCGGGGCGGAGCGTCCACCGGTGTGCTCTTTGATATCGACGAGACCCTTGTGGACCTCCGCGCCGCCATGGGCAGCACACTCCGTGCCATCAGCGCCCCGGACCTGGCGCACTTCACGGAACAGGACTGGGCTGCCTACCAGCACCTCTACGCCGCTGATCCCCTTGGCTACTACGACAAGTATCTGACCGGGGAGCTCAGCTTTACTCGGCAGCGGCTGCTGCGGGTGGCACACGCGCAGCAAGCCCACGGACTGCCGGCCTTCGACGACGCCGCCGAGGAGGCCTGGAACGCCGCGTACGAGCAGGTGCTGCCCCAGCACTTTCGGGCGTTCGACGACGTCACTGCGGTGCTGGACGAGTTGGATGCGCTTGGCATTCCCTACGGCGCGGTGAGCAACAACGTGCATGACTACCAGCGGGCCAAGCTTGATGCCGCTGGGCTGCAGCGGGTTGAGCTCCTGGTGGGCATAGATACCGTGGGTGCCGCGAAACCGGATCCGGCGATCTTCCATGAGGGCGTGCGCCTGCTCGGAACCGACCCTGCCCGGACACTCTATGTGGGGGACAACCCCGTGGTGGACGCTGCCGGGGCGCAGAATGCCGGCCTGCAGGGGATCTGGCTTAAGCGCAGCGGCGACCCGGCTGTGCGGGAGGAGCACTCCGGCCTCAGGGTCATTGCTTCGCTGAAGGCAGTTCCAGGGCTCTGCCTGGGGTCCGAGAAGTGACTGAAGGCAGGTGCAGCTAGGCAGGCCGGCCCGTTTTGTACTTCCCTCGGAACCCGTGTATAGTTATTTCTCGTGCTGAGGGGTTGCACAGGAACTTGAAGCTTCCGAAGCGGCCCAGATAAGCACATTGGGATATGGTGTAATTGGCAACACATCGGTTTCTGGTACCGACATTCTAGGTTCGAGTCCTGGTATCCCAGCGGTAATCAATGATGGACCTAGGTCCGATTTGGTCTCCACAAGAAGAGTATGAAATACTCTTCAGGTCGTTCCAGTGGATCGATCAGGAGTGCAGAAGCGACTTAGCTTCATGCGCTGTACACGGCCCCATCGTATAGCGGCCTAGTACGCTGCCCTCTCACGGCGGTAACGCGGGTTCGAATCCCGCTGGGGTCACAGGTAACGGTCCCGGACATTGTCCGGGGCCGTTTTTTGTATGCAGTTTATAAGGTGCCGCGAGTTTTAGTAGGAAAAATACCCCAGTGAAATCTTGTAGGCTACGTGTATAAGCGACTCATGCGTTGTATGGGTCCATTTTAGTGAAAACGTGGGGGAGAGAACCTGTGTCCAGAGACCTTAGTGCTCCAGGGGCGAAATCGTCGTTCAAACGGGAAATGGACGCCGAGAGTCTTCTCGAGATTGCCCTAAAAGAGTTGGATAAGGCCCACCAAGACATCAGCCGGCTCATTCGCTTGGGTGAAACCAACTCAAAGGCCTATGACAACCTTCGGAGACAAGCAGGAGGCTCTGGGTCGCCCACACCCCTGGTAGCCTCCGGGGAGCTCCGTCATACCGTTCCTACATCACGATATGACGGAGCCAACGCTCTGACCTTCCACACAAAGGAAGGAAACTATGACGAGGCCTATACTTGGGCGCAGGCACTGTATCCAAGGTTAAAGCACAACCTGGCATTCCTACGTGCCTACAGGGACGTTCAAGCGAAGCGCGGAGAGGCGACAGAGTCTCTCAGCCTGATCCATCAGATATCTGTCTTAGACAAGAAAACAGACCCATTGGCGGTGCGAAAGCTTGAAGGGCGTCTACGGGAAATGTCAGGTTGGGTGCCGAAAGTTCCAGGCCCGCGCGTGCCTGTGGAGGCTAGGGTGAAGGGGAGAGTCCTTCATCTGGTCAAGGAAAGCAGACCTTATCTTTCCAATGGATTTACGTCAAGAAGCCACCACAACTTTGTCGCTGAGCTCCAATCAGGACTGGAACCTATCGTGGTCACGGAACCTGGCTTTCCAAGAGTCGTGTGTGGACCAAACTTTCCACGGCACGAAGTCCTTGATGGGGTTACGCATGTCCGCCTGGATGTAGGAGACATTGACTATAGCGACATGCCTAATGATGACTTCCTTCAGATGTTTGCCCAGCTTGCGTACGAGCAAGTTATCAGATATAAACCATCCGTTATACATGCCAGTTCCGGTCGACGTGGGTATGACACGGCCTTGGTGGGGCTGGCGTTGAAAGAAAAAACAGGCATCCCTTTTGTCTATGAGGTTAGATCCTTCTTCGAAGGAAATTGGACTAAGGATATTGAATACGAAGCCAAAGGGGAAATATTCAATCGTCGTATGTGGGTCGAAGAGATGTGCATGAATGCTGCGGATCGCATCTTGACGATCGGCCAAGCGATGAAAGACGAGCTGATCTCCCGGGGAATACCTTCTGAAAAGATTGGCATCATTCCTAATGCTGTGGACTCCAATGCGTTCAGTCCTAAAGAGCGTTCCGAAACTCTCGATGTTGAGTACGGTCTCACGGGATATCCAACTTTTGGATATGTATCGAACATGGATCATTACCGTGAGTCACATGAAACACTCATCTATGCTGCAAAGGAGCTGAAGGAGCGGGGCTCGGAATTTCGCTGTGTGCTAGTTGGGGGCGGACCCCGCCGTCCCGCGTTAGAACAGTTGGCTAACAGACTTGATGTCACTGACAGGGTTATCTTCACTGGATCCGTTGATCATGCTGACATACCAGATTTCTATTCTATAATCGATTTTTTCGTTGTTCCTCGCATTGCGGAGAGGGCAGCGGTCTACGTAACCCCATTGAAGCCCTACGAAGCCATGGCATCGGGCCGCCCCGTAATTACGAGTGATCTGCCTGCCCTACGAGAGATTACGGATGCGCCGCTTCGTGGGCTGCAATTTGAACATGGAAATCAGTATCAGCTTGCGGATGTACTTCAGTCATTGTCAGCCGATCCTCAAGAGACTGCGCGTCTTGTTGACGAGGCCCTGAAATGGGTCCGAAACGAGAGAGATTGGGACGGCAACGGGCGACGATACGTGGAAGAATTCGAGCATGTAATTGATGGGGCATCAAAATGAAGATAAATTATCATGGTTTCACTGCTAGTAAGCAGAGCCCTGCGGCGGAACTTTTAGCCGCGATGAGTTCCGTAAGGTCTACGGATAGGCCTCACTTATTGGGATACACGCCCGTCGCGCGGGTGAACCCATTCCAATCCCTTTTGTACAAGAAGTTTCCGGACAATGGAATAGCTGTTGGCCCAATCCTTCGCCCTGATAAGTTTAAGTCGCTGTTAGATTTTCAGGCAATGGCTTCCGGTACTACACTGCATCTGCATTGGAACGCCTGGATGACGTTCGGCAACAGTGATCCGGTGCGGGCTCGAACCTTGGCTATGGGTATGATCGGGAGACTAGAAGCTCTTCGGTCCAGAAACATAAATCTGATTTGGACTGTGCATAATCTGTATCCGCACGACGCCGAATTTATCGACCTCGAATTGGAAGTTCAGCAGAAGATCTCCGACCTTGCGAATGTGGTCCATATTATGTCTCGGTCTACACAAGATGCTATGTCCGGGATCGTCACGCTCGACCCTCAAAAGCTGCTTTACGCGCCGCACCCAAATTACACTGGGGCTTACCAGGACCACACAACACGCGAAGAATCACGAATAATACTAGGCATTGGCCCGGATGAAGTTGTATTCCTCTTGTTCGGAGCCATTAAGCCTTACAAAGGACTTTATCGATTGCTGGAGGCGCTGGACCTTGTAGTTAGTCAGAATCGTGACCGCCAAATCCGTCTTCTGGTAGCCGGCGCGCCTGACACTTCAGAGGAGGCACACGAATTTGTCGCTAGGGCGTTGGTGCATCCAAATGTTCTCATCGAGCCAAGCCGCGTACCTTCCGAGCGTGCGCAATATTTTCTCCGCGCTGCAGACGTTGGGCTTGTCAACTATGAAAGGCTCCTTAATAGCGGGGCCGCGCTTTTGTATCAGACCTTTGGATTGCCGGTAGTTGCGGCGGACACGGCGCCTCTTCGGGAGGGCCTATTAGGAGACGTAACTGTCTTCGTGAACGGTCCGTCTGTGGCAGACTTCGCCGACGCCTTGAGCGCCGCAGTTGATCGATTAGTATCACCATCCGTGCGGCGCTCCGTTTCACAACATGTTGCGGCTCTTGATCCAGATGTTGTGAGTAATGACTTCGCGCGAAATCTCCTAAAGCGGCTCAACTAGTACGTTTTATATTCTTGGTTGCAAAGCGCCATATTGTTGTTCTCCCATTTATTGCGCAGTGGTCATTTAGCCTTGTTAAGGATCAGAATGCTAGATATATCTGCAGTTTCTGAGCAGTTGTTTCATACATACAGTACTGAGTCCACGACTGACATTCCGCGGTCTGAGCATCTTGCACAGCTTTTAGACGGTAAGTTAACACTTGCGCCGCACAGTGCCCAGTTAGTAGGACCTGATTTCGCTTGGGAGTCGGATCCCCTGCAGGACGCCAATTGGCGGTTCCAATATCACTGCTTGGTTTGGGTTGACCGGTTGCGTGAGGCTAGTCAGCTCGAGGACTCGGAGCTCGGGCGTCGCTTGTATGAGCGTCTAATCACGTCTTGGATTGACGAAAACCCCGTCGAATCTCCAGCATCGGACTATTCCTGGTTTGATATGGCGGTGGGCATGCGGGCTATCGTTTTACTGCGGGCGATTGAATACTTTGGTCCCGAACGATGGCTCATTGATGCTATTCGAGTTCATGGAGAGCACTTAGCGGACCCAGGTAACTATGAGGGGAAGGGTAACCATAGTCTTCATCAGGATATGGGCCTCCTTGCCATTGGACATTTTTTAGAGCAGCCAGAGTGGGTTTCATTATCCACCGACCGCATTTTAACCATGCTAAACTCAGCAATCGATGAAGAGGGCGTCTCGGTAGAAGGGTCTATAGATTATCAATATCGAAACTACCGTTGGTATTCTGAGGCAGCTGTCAGAATAAAGGCCGCAACAGGTGAAGTCCCCGCAGCCATCGCAAATGCGCTGCGTGAAATGCCTACTTTTATGGCTCATGCGACATCACCGTCTAACCACTACGCGCTGATAGGTGACACGCTTGAGCATAGGGCGCCTATCATTGATGGAACTCATACAGAGTGGGTAAGAAATTCTAAGTACGCACCGCCCTCTCGAGTCAAGCTCTATAAATCCGGGTATCTCTTTGCGCGATCAAGCTGGGATAGCTGGCACCATAATCCCGCCGTTTCCTATTTGACCCTGCGGTTTGGAGCAGGACGTTCATCTGCCGTGCATGGGCATGAGGATGCCGGCTCAATCACCTTGGATATGCATGGGGAGAAGCTTCTTTGCGATTCAGGGCTCTTTGCCTATGAGGCTGGGGCATATCGGCTTTTTTTCAGGGGAAGAAGCGCGCACAACGTCATCGACGTGCGCGGAAGAAAGTATTATCCAAGTTCTGAATCGCCGCTGCGCCATTTTGCCCGTACAGGGACTCACATCATGGCGACCGTACTTGTTCGCGCCATTGAGGGCACCGTCTGGAACCGTACTGTCCTACATTCTCTAGAACGTGGATACACAATTGTGGATGACCGTGTTGAAGATAAGATGAATAGTCCGGAAGTTGTGCAACGGTGGCAGCTACCCGCAGGTTCGGAAATCACTGTAAATGGAGCTAAAGAATTTGTGGAGGTGGAGACGCCCAGAGGCAACGCCATGAGGTTCAGTTCCCTCGGCCATCGAGTTGCGTATCAGGTGTCAGAAGGAATCGAGACGGAAATAGCAGGTTGGAGAAGTGAGGGATACAGGGATAAGTTCCCCACGCCAGAGCTGCGTTTACTCCAGCCAGGTGGATCAGTCCGCTTTTCGACATTGATACAGGCCGAGGGGACTGTAAGGTCCTGGATAAGTTCATCTGCCGTGCAGAGAACCAGTAAAGCGCTTACATTGTTTTTGTCGGGTGAGGACTGGTGTGAACAAATTAGACTAGCAAGCGATGGGTTCAGTGTGCGCCCGACAGAGCCTTAGCGATGTGCATCTGCTAGTGGACTTTTTGCCGAGACCTGTAGTATTTTCCGGGCGGCACCCCGCCGTCTTTTGGCAGCAAGTCCCTAGTGCTGGGAGTCACCGTAGTTTGTGGTTCCTTACGATGTTTTTATCTAGTTGGTGCAGTGCCGTTCGGTGACGCTTTCGCGTTTGTGGCGCCGGCGACGTTGAGGCATTCGCTCTCGTTTCGACATCCTCCGGACCTCTACCAGCGACGGCTCGTCTACAGCTAACCGACTGTTCGCTGTGGGCTGTAGCCGTCTTTCGCAGCAGACAGGTCCGCTAGGAATTCGGTGGCAAGCCGGGACCCCGAGCTATCCCCTCGCTGACCATGCTGCCTGCAGTTTGCTGCGGGATCGTCGGCCCGAACACGGTATCGAGTCAAGCTCAGCCCCGTCTCGTGTCGTGGGGCCAAGAGCCCACTGGGCAAGCGATCAAACTCCGAATGATCCCAGCGGGGTCTACGGCGGTCAGACGGATGGGAAGGACCCTTAGTGAATACCTGGCCGTGCAGAGGTATTCATTGAGGGTATCTTGACTCGGACTAGTACCCTTCAAATACCTGGTTATTGCGGGCTAAATTACTATCGTGGCCGTCGGTCACCTATACCTTCAGCAGTCCCAAAGGGATACCGCATCCGACCCCTCTATGGGGGGGGGATAGGACCGCGACGGCCGATTTGGTGCTTGCCGGGATGTAGTAGGTGGGTAGCTTACCCAATGGGACTTGTATGGGTACACGTCCTTGCCCATCCTATTTGGATCCGGTAGGGTCGCTCTGTCTTGCAGCGCAAGCATGTGAGCGGTCCCTTTACTAGGCACTTGCTGCAATGTAATTATCGAAGTGTGATAGAAAATCTTCGTCAGAAAGACGGCGAAGCGCCAGATAGGTCTGTTTGTACTTTAGAACGCTTGTCCGATCGATCGTCGATAATAAGCGGCTTGGAATGCCGGCAACGATTCCACCGGCGGGCACATCCTTTGTTACTACGGAATTCGCGCCTATTATAGCAAACGGTCCAACTTCGACGCCCCCTAAAATTTTCGCACCGGTTGAGACAGATGCATAGGCGCCAATTGAGGGGACGTTTACGTTTCGTCCTGTAGCTTCGCTTATCCTTGTTGGTTTCTGCTTTCCCCCGAGTGTAACGTTGGAACCAATAACCACACCGTCTCCAATCTCGCATAGCGGGTGTATTATTACCCCCATCCCCCCGTATCCAAATTGCACATCCTTCCCCATTTTAAGTTCGTTTGGAATGTAACTGTTGTGTAATAGTTTAATAAGCACTTCACATCGTTTTGCCCGCTCGAAATTTCCCGCGGCCAAATACCGCTGGGCAGACTTCCATATCCGGTACGCATTTGGCAGCTCCGGAGGCATATTCTGAAGTTGGTCCAGCCAGGGATCTACTTGTCGGTCCCACCCATATTTCTCGAAGAACTCAGTATCCATTTTCATAGTTTAGCTGACTCAAGTGGGAGTGCATCAACTAAGTGTCCTTATGGCTCTCGCAGGCACTCCACCGACTAGTGTATTTGGGGCGACATCCCGTGTTACTACTGCACCGGCGGCCACGATTGCCCCGTCTGAGATTGTGACGCCTCCAAGTATGGTTACGGACGCCCCAATCCACACACCATTCCCTATCCTTATTGGTAAGGTATGTACTTGTCCAGCTCTTCGGCTTTCTGGTCCTAAGAAATGGTTATCTGTTATTAGTCGGACAAATGGACCAATGGCAACGCTAGTTCCAATTTGGACATCCCCTTGAATGAAACCTCCGCGGTTGATGAAAGAGCGCTTTCCTAGCGTGAACGGCCCACGGATTTCTGTGTCTCGATAGAGGGCTGAAGCTTTTAATAGTACTACCTTTCTTCTGCTGTCCGGGGCCATAATTGTTACGGTAGGATCGATCGCCGCATCTTCAGCAATTTCGATATTTGGGTTCATGTGATGTAGTCCCGTGCGCTTTGACTCGAGTAAGTCAATGCGGGCGGTGATTTCTCGTAGGGCTTCTGTTTGCTTCTCTAGCATATTGGTCAATGTTTCCAGTCGTCGGTTGAGAATCTGGCCTTCATCTACCATGATCTATACTTTCCTATAGAGTATTAATATGATTGGCCCAAGGGCAATGGACTGTCTTGAATGGATGAATACGTAATAAATTTTCAATGTAGTTGAAAATGTATGTCCAGGGATTCTCTTCGCGCGCCGCCATACTTCGTCCCGGTATTTACTCGACACAATGCTAGTCACCAGATTGCTAACAATCTCACCTGGTGACGGTGGCAGACGGACTCGACATGGAAAAGTGGACCATGCTCGGGTGTCCGAGCGGAACTACGAGCGTTCGTTGACCTCGGCCCGATGGGTTCTCCGTGGGTGGCGGTGAAATCCATTCTTGCGATGGGTGATTCACTGCTGTTCTAGCGGTGCTTCTGAGCATAATACGGGTTCTGTAGTTCGTGCTGTTAATGGAGCCCTCCCGTTCCGTTTGATGTGTTTAGTGCTCATGTTGTTGGCTTGGTCCATCCCAGTCGCAGCCCAGACATCGGTAAGTACTAAGCCGGTTGCTTCGGGCTGGTTGGAATCCGTTGGGAGATGCTCGAGTTGGGTCCTTCGACGTGGCTGCGTCGTCCAAGGAGCCGGTTGGCGCAGGACTTGTTCCCCCGCATCCCACGCAGTCCTGGTCTTGCCCAGCAATCGTCTATAGCGAAGACCGTCTTCACGTGGGCGCGGGTGGGTTCCTTTCGAGAATCGGCGGTGCTCGGCAGCGGCATCCAGTGCGCGCTGAATGTATCCAACGCAGGGACGGGACGCCCATGGAGCCCAGGAATATCTGCGGCCTTAGTTCTGTGTGGGAACATGCTAGGGCAATGGGTCTATGAGCCTTCCGTATTCAAATCACGATGTGATTGCGAACCACGGTGAGCCTGGTTGGCAACTACCTAGCGCCACGTCAGGCTGCCCACTTGTTCATTAGGGCTTAGCGAGGCGCCATGGGCAGAGTGCAGCATAATTATGGGGCAGGCAGGGCCGCAGGCCCGCACCAACCGGACAGAGGGCAGTAACAGTGGCAGAGTATCCCCGGTATGCAGGAGAGCTGAGCGAAGGGGAGCTGCTGGCCCGGATTTTCCCCCGGCTGGGTTCCGGGAAAGCGCTTCTGGGGCCCGGCGACGACGCAGCGGTGCTGGCTGCCCCGGACGGACGCGCCGCGATCTCGATTGACACGCTGGTCCAGGATCAGGATTTCCGCTTGGAATGGCCTGGCGGCTACCGGACCACGGGGTACGACGTCGGGTGGAAGTGTGCTGCGCAGAATCTCTCCGACATTAATGCGATGGGCGCCGTCGCCACATCGCTGGTGGTCAGCCTGACTCTGCCGCAGGACACCGCGCTGACCTGGGTCGAAGGCCTGGCGGACGGGCTGTCGGCAGCCCTGCGGGCGCTCGGAGCCGAGGACTGCGTGGTTGCCGGCGGGGACCTGGGCCGCGGCGGCATCCTGGTGGTGACGGCGGCGGTCACCGGCGACCTGCGCGGCAGGGACCCCGTGCTGCGCTCAGGGGCCCGGCCCGGCGACGTGGTGGCGGTCTGCGGTGTGCTGGGGCAAGCGGCAGCTGGCCTGGCGCTGTTGGATAGCGCGATCGGCTACGGCTCCCTGAATGCTGCTGAGCGGGCACTGACGGCAGCCCAATCGAGGCCGTGCCCGCCCCTGTCCGCCGGTCCGGCCGCCGCCAGCGCAGGAGCACACGCGATGATGGACATTTCCGACGGTGTGGTGCGCGACGCCGGCCGGCTGGCCTTCGCGTCGGGCGTCCGGATTGACCTAGATTCCCGGACCCTGCTGTGTGAGGCGGAACCGCTGGCAGGGACTGCCCGGAGCCTCGGCGGCAACGCCCTGGACTGGGTCCTGAGCGGGGGAGAGGACCACGGGCTGCTGGCCACCTTCGAGGAAGGCACCGTCCTGCCGCGTGGTTTCCGGAGTATCGGGGTTGTCCTGGATGCCGGAGACAGCGGCGCCGGAACTGTGACGGTGGACGGCCGGGAGCCGTCGTCGGTTGGCTGGGACCACTTCGCCGGCTGAGCTGGCAACCTGCGGACAACGAAGCTGCGGACCGGGCGTGTCAGTCCAGGATGTGCCGTTCACGGACCCGGGCGGCAAGATCCGCCAGCTGCTCCTTCGTGAGGTCCGGCAGATGTTCCAGCTCGCTGACGAATTCCCGCAGGCTTTCCTTCGTGCGGGCACGGAGCAGTTCGTTGTAGAAACCGACGATCACGCCGGTGGCCAGGGCCACTACCAGGATGCCGTAGAGGGCCACGAACACGGTGATGAGCCGTCCGATGAATGTCACGGCAACGTAATCGCCGAAGCCAATGGTCGTAAAGGTCTCGAAAAGGTACCAGAGCGCATCTCCGAAGCCGGGAATGCCTGGTTCAATGCGCGGAATCACCAGGGCAGCAGAACCGTAGACAATGAGGAAGCCGAAGACGAACACATCGGCTCCGGTGATGCGGATGATGTGCCAGAGGACACGTAGCCGTTTCATCGCCGCTCCTAGGGCCTGAGGATTTCAGGATAGGCCCCGGAGGCTGTCAGGTCAGTCGGAGTTGGCCCGAAGGGCCTCGGTGAGCTGTCCAGCGGCCCGGCTGACCACTTCCGCGTGAATGCGGCCTGGCTGCCGGGTCAGCCGTTCGATGGGCCCGGAGATGGAAATGGCGGCGATGACGCGGCCCGAGGGCCCGCGTACGGGCGCGGACACCGAGGCAACGCCCGGCTCCCGTTCGCCAAGGCTCTGCGCCCACCCACGGCGGCGCACTCCGGCCAGGACGGTGGGAGTGAAGCGGGCGTGCTGCAGCCCTTCCAGCAGCCGATCGTGGTCCTCCCACGCCAGCAGGACCTGGGCAGCAGAGCCAGCCTTCATGGAGAGCTGGGTGCCAACGGGAATCGTGTCCCGCAGGCCGATGGGACGTTCGGCCGAGGCCACGCAGACCCGCCATTCCCCCTGGCGCCGGAAGACCTGGGAACTCTCACCCGTTGCATCGCGCAGGGCCAGCAGCACCGGGCCGGCGGAGGCGATCAGCCGGTCCTCACCTGCAGCGGAAGCGAGCTCCACGAGCCGGCTGCCCAGGACGAACCGGCCCTGAATGTCCCGGCCCACGAGCCGGTGGTGCACCAGCGCCAGCGCAAGGCGGTGGACTGTCGGCCGGGCCAGTCCGGTGGCGGCAACCAGCTGGGCGAGTGATGTGGGTCCGGCCTCGAGCGCATCAAGTACCATGGCGGCCTTGTCGATAACTCCGACGCCGCTAGAATTGTCCATAAGATGATACTGCCGTCTCAGTATCTGAGATGCAAGTGGGAAAACTGGCGCCGCAGGCGGGGTGCTGCTTCTCTTAATTGCATCAGGATTCCGGTCCGGGCACCTTGCCCGCCGGAGCTACATCAGCGAGGAGCACATGGTCATGGGAGAGCATGCAGCGGGCAGAACGCTCGCGGAGAAGGTGTGGGACGGCCACGTGGTCGCCAAGGGCGAGGACGGCGCACCGGACCTCCTCTACATCGACCTCCACCTCGTCCATGAGGTGACCTCGCCGCAGGCCTTCGAAGGACTGCGCCTCGCCGGCCGGAAGCTGCGGCGCCCGGACCTGACCATCGCCACCGAGGACCACAACACGCCCACGCTGGCAATCGACAAGCCGATCGCCGATCCGGTGAGCCGGACGCAGATTGAAACCCTGCGGGCCAACTGCGCTGAGTTCGGTGTGCGGCTGCACCCGCTGGGCGACGCGGAGCAGGGAATCGTGCACGTGGTCGGGCCGCAGCTGGGCCTGACCCAGCCCGGACTCACCGTAGTGTGCGGCGATTCGCACACCTCCACCCACGGTGCCTTCGGCGCCCTGGCCATGGGTATCGGCACCTCAGAGGTCGAGCACGTGATGGCCACACAGACACTGTCCCTGAAGCCGTTCAAAACCATGGCCATCAATGTGGAAGGCACGCTGCGCCCGGGGGTTACCTCCAAGGACATCATCCTGGCGGTCATTGCGAAGATCGGCACCGGCGGCGGCCAGGGCTACGTCCTGGAATACCGCGGATCGGCCATCCGCTCGCTCTCCATGGAAGCGCGCATGACGATCTGCAACATGTCCATCGAAGCCGGTGCCCGTGCCGGCATGGTCGCGCCGGACGAAACGACGTTCGCCTACCTCAAAGGCAAGCCGCACGCGCCTCAGGGCGCGGACTGGGACGCCGCCGTCGAGCACTGGAAATCCCTGGTCACCGACCCGGATGCGGAGTTTGACGCGGAGGTGTTCCTCGACGCGGACGAACTCGAGCCGTTCGTCACCTGGGGAACCAACCCCGGGCAGGGGATCTCGCTGTCCGGCGCGGTCCCGTCGCCCGAGGACTTCGGGGACGAGAACGCCAAGGCAGCTGCCGAGCGTGCCCTGGACTATATGGATCTGCAGCCCGGCACACCCATGAAGGAGATCCGGGTGGACACTGTGTTCCTCGGCTCCTGCACCAACAGCCGGATCGAGGACCTGCGCATCGCGGCGGACATCATCCGCGGACGGCAGAAGGACCCGAACATCCGCATGATGGTGGTGCCCGGATCCGCCCGGGTCCGCCTCGAAGCCGAGGCCGAGGGCCTGGACCAGGTGTTCAAGGACTTCGGCGCCGAATGGCGTTTTGCCGGCTGCTCCATGTGCCTGGGTATGAACCCGGACCAGCTGGAACCGGGGGAGCGCTGCGCCTCCACCTCCAACCGCAACTTTGAAGGACGCCAGGGTAAGGGCGGGCGCACCCACCTCGTCTCTCCGGTCGTGGCCGCCGCTACGGCCGTCCGCGGAACGCTGAGTTCGCCGTCGGACCTTGACCCCCTGCCCGGCGCGGCCGCCGGTTCCACCGCCACCGCTGCAGCCTAGGAGAAGACCATGGATAAGATCACCACGCACACCGGCATCGGTGTTCCGCTGCGCCAGAGCGATGTGGACACTGACCAGATCATCCCCGCTGTGTACCTCAAGCGGATTACCCGCACCGGCTTCGAGGACGCACTCTTCGCCGGATGGCGGAAGAACCCTGACTTCATCCTGAACCGGGAACCGTACAGCGCCGGGTCCGTCCTGGTGGCCGGCCCCGACTTTGGAACCGGTTCCTCCCGCGAGCACGCGGTGTGGGCGCTGAAGGACTATGGTTTCCGGGCCGTTCTGTCCTCCCGCTTCGCGGACATTTTCCGGGGCAACTCCGGCAAGCAGGGACTGGTCGCGGCGCAGGTCGCCCAGGATGACATTGAGCTCATCTGGAAGGTTCTGGAAAACTCGCCGGGCACCGAAGTGACCGTTGACCTCCAGGCACGGACCGTGGTGTGCGGCAGCGTCACCGCTCCCTTCCAGATTGACGATTACACCCGCTGGCGGCTGCTGGAAGGCCTCGACGACATCGGGCTGACCCTGCGGCATGAAGCCGACATCACGGCGTTTGAAACCCGCCGTCCTTCCTTCAAGCCGGCCACGCTTCCGGTCCGCACCTAGCCAGCCGGCCGGCATCAGCCCGGTGGCACGCACTGCAGGTAACCAATGGGCCTTCCCGCAAGGGGAGGCCCATTGGCATCCCGCCAAAGCCGCCCCCGGCTTTTGGCCTCCGGCACGGTCTCCGGCGGCCGGGTTATTTAGGGAAAGGGGGTGCTTGCTCCTATGATTAGGAAGCAGTCTCTAGTGGCCGTGGGGGCAATCCAGACGAAAGAAACAGGTGTTCATGGGTTCCGTTCTAACCATCCGTGGTGGGGTACCGCTCACAGGAAAAGTACCGGTTCGCGGGGCTAAGAACCTCGTCCCCAAAGCCATGGTGGCAGCGCTGCTGGGCAACAGCCCGTCGCTGCTGCGGAACGTCCCCGAAATCAAGGACGTCGACGTCGTGACATCGCTGCTGAAGCTGCACGGCGTTGAGGTGACCAAGGACCCGGTCACCGGTGACCTCCTGATGGACCCGCAGAACGCCAAGACGGCGGCCTCGCGGGACATCGACGCCCACGCTGGCGATTCCCGCATCCCCATCCTGCTGTGCGGTCCGCTGATGCACAGCATTGGCGAGGCCTTCATCCCGGACCTCGGCGGCTGCAAAATCGGCGACCGCCCCATCGACTACCACCTGCAGATGCTGCGTAATTTCGGCGCCCTGGTGGAAAAGCGTCCCGGCGGCATCGCCATTTCCGCGCCCAAGGGCCTGCGCGGCGCCAAACTGGACCTGCCGTACCCGAGTGTCGGCGCCACCGAACAGGTGCTGCTGACCGCCGTGCGTGCCGAAGGCATCACCGAACTCAGCGGTGCCGCCGTCGAACCCGAAATCCTTGACCTTATTGCCGTCCTGCAGAAAATGGGCGCGATCATCACCGTCCAGACGGACCGCGTGATCCGCATCGAAGGCGTCCCCGAGCTGACGGGTTATAACCACCGGGCTCTGCCGGACCGCAACGAGGCCGCTTCCTGGGCCTCGGCAGCGCTGGTCACCAAGGGCGACATTTACGTTGAAGGCGCCAATCAGCAGGATCTGACGGCGTTCCTCAACATCTACCGCAAAATCGGCGGTGCGTTCGACGTCGACGACGACGGCATCCGGTTCTACCATCCCGGCGGCAGCCTGAACCCGCTGGTCCTTGAGACCGACGTCCACCCCGGCTTTATGACCGACTGGCAGCAGCCGGTGGTGGTTGCCCTCAGCCAGGCTGAAGGCGTGTCGATTGTGCATGAAACGGTGTATGAAAACCGGTTCGGCTTCACCGACGCACTGATCCGCATGGGCGCCAACATCCAGGTCCACCGCGAATGCCTGGGCAGCATCCCGTGCCGTTTCGGCCAGCGCAACTTCCTGCATTCGGCGGTCATCTCCGGTCCGGTGAAGCTCAAGGGCGCAGAAATCGACATTCCGGACCTCCGCGGCGGCTTCAGCCACCTGATTGCCGCACTGGCGGCCGAGGGCACCTCACGTGTGACCGGCGTCGAGCTCATCAACCGCGGTTACGAGCACTTCCTCGACAAGCTGGAAGGCCTCGGCGCGGACTTTGACGTCGCCGGGGGGAAGTAGGCTCTCCACCATGGGCGAATCGGCAAAGTCACGCATCACGTTTACCATCCTGGCTTCGGTGGTCCGTCCAACGATGAACCTGATGATGGGACGGCGCTGGGAGGGGATGGAGAACCTGCCCAAAGGCAGGGGCTTTATCGCCTGCGCCAACCACGTGACCGAGATCGATCCGCTGGTGGTGGGCCACTTCTTCTACAGCCAGGGCATCCTGCCGCGGTACCTGGCCAAGGCGTCCCTCTTTAAGGTTCCGGTCCTCGGCCCGGCGCTGCGGGCCACCAAGCAGGTTCCGGTGACCCGGGGCGGCGCCGGTGCGGCCGCGTCGCTGGCAGGCGCGCAGTCAGTGATCGACGCCGACGGCGCGCTGATCGTTTATCCGGAAGGCACGCTCACCCGGGATCCGGATCTGTGGCCGATGAAAGGCCGGACGGGAGCGGCACGCCTGGCACTGCAGACCGGCGCTCCGGTTCTTCCGGTCGCGCAGTGGGGCGCTCAGGATGTGCTGCCGCGGTACGGGAAAATGCTGCATCTCTTTCCGCGCAAGCGGGTTCGTGTGCTGGTGGGCCGTCCGGTGGACCTTTCCGATCTGCGTGGTGTGCCGCTGACCAAGACAGTGCTCGATGAAGCTACGGAGCGGATCATGACAGAGCTGACGGACCTGGTTGCGTCCCTCCGCGGCGAGAAGGCCCCGGCCGAACGCTGGGACCCGGCCGCGAAAGGACAGAAATCCGTCGGACGCGGTTATGACGGCGAAACGGAGAAAACAAAGTGAAGGCCCCGCACCCCACAGCCGTAGCGGTCCTCGGAGCTGGAAGCTGGGGGACCACGTTCGCGAAGATCGCCGCGGACGCCGGTGCCTCCCGTGGTACGGACGTCCGCGTCTGGGCACGCCGTGCCGATGCGGCGGAGGAGATCAACAGCACGCACCGCAACACCCGCTACCTGGGGGATATTGCCCTCCCGGTGAACCTGCGCGCCAGCGATGACGCTGCCGTTGTCCTGGCCGGTGCCCAGCTGGTGGTGCTGGCAGTCCCCGCGCAGACCCTGCGGGCGCAGCTGCGGGAATTCAAGGACCTCGTCCCGGAGAACGCGGTCATCCTCTCGCTCATGAAGGGCCTCGAGATCGGTACAGACGCGCGGATGAGCCAGGTCATCTCCGAAGAGCTGGACGTGCCGGAGGAGAGGATCGCCGTCCTTTCGGGGCCGAACCTGGCCATGGAAATTGCCCGCGAGGAACCCACGGCCTCCGTCGTCGCCTGCTCGGACCTCGCAACCGCGGGCTGGATCGCCTCCGCCTGCACCGCGCCCTACTTCCGGCCGTACACCAACACCGACGTGGTCGGCACGGAAATCGGCGGGATCGTGAAGAACGTTATTGCCCTCGCCGTGGGGATCTGCGAAGGCAAGCAAATGGGGGACAACACCAAGGCGTCCGTGATGACCCGCGGGCTCGCTGAAACCACGCGCCTGGCCGTTGCCCTGGGCGGTAAGACTGAAACCCTGTTTGGGCTCTCCGGCATGGGAGACCTCATCGCCACCTGTTCATCATCCCTGTCCCGGAACCACACCGCAGGGCGCCTGCTGGCACAGGGCCTGTCCCTGGACGAGGTCACCGCGACCATGCAGCAGACGGCCGAAGGCATCAAATCAGCGCAGGCCGTGCTGGACCGGGCCCTCCAGCTGGGCGTATACATGCCTATTACGGAGAACGTGGTTGCAGTGCTGCAGGGCACCATATCCGTAGACGATCTTGGCCCGCGTCTGCTGGCCCGCGAACTCAAAGCCGAAGGTGTGCACGCCCCGTGACGATGGAACCCATAACTCCCGCTGCCAATGCTGACACCCGGCCGCGGGTAGCGGTGCTGTTCGGCGGACGGTCCAGCGAACACTCCGTCAGCTGTGTGACCGCCGCCGGCGTGCTCGAGGCGATCGACCACTCCAAGTACGACGTCGTCCCGATCGGAATTGCGCGCAACGGCCAGTGGACCCTCGTCTCCGCTGATCCCGCACAATGGTCCCTCCGCGCCGAAACGCTGCCCGAGGTGGAGCCTGGCGAAGAGTCCGTGGTCCTCTCGACACGGGGAAGTTCCCGTGAACTGGTGTCCCATGCGCCGGGCGGATTGCCGCGCACGCTGGGCCGGATCGACGTTGTGCTCCCGCTCCTGCACGGACCCTTCGGAGAGGACGGGACGCTGCAGGGCCTGCTGGAGATGGCGGACATCCGCTATGTGGGCGCCGGCGTGCTGGCCTCCGCCGTGGGGATGGATAAGCACTACATGAAGGTGGTGTTTGAGTCCGCCGGACTATCGGTGGGCCCCTATGAGGTCGTCACCGACCGGCAGTGGAACCAGGACAGCGAAGCCTGCCTGGCACGCGCCGCCGGCCTGCAGTTCCCGCTCTTTGTGAAGCCCGCCCGTGCCGGTTCCTCCATGGGAATCACCCGCGTCACCCATCAAACGGAGCTGCGCGCGGCAATTGAAACTGCCCGTGAGCACGATCCGAAGGTGGTTGTTGAGGCGGGTATCACCGGCCGGGAGATTGAAGTGGCGGTCCTGCAGGGGCGCGGCACCGAGGACCCGCGGACCAGCCAGCCCGGAGAAGTCGCCGTGCTCGACGGCGGCCACGAGTGGTACGACTTTGAAGCCAAGTACGTTGACGGCGCTGCTGCGGATCTCAGCTGCCCTGCGGACCTCCCGGACGACGTGACCTCCAGGGTCCGTGAACTGGCTGCGGTGGCGTTCGATGCCGTGGGCGCGGAAGGGCTGTCCCGCGTCGACTTTTTCTATACGCCGGACGGCGAGCTCGTGATCAATGAGATCAACACCATGCCCGGGTTCACCCCGATCAGCATGTACCCGCAGATGTGGGCCAAATCCGGCCTGCCCTACACGGAATTGATCGATGAGCTGATCACACTGGCATTGGAGCGCCGCACAGGCCTTCGTTAGCCGCAGCCGGACCGGCTCCGCCAACGCGGTGAGCGCCGGAATCTAACCGGGCAGCTCGACGTCCTTGGTGCTGAGGCATTCGCGCGTCTGCTCGATACGCGAGACGGCGTTTTCCAGTTCCACCAGCACAGTGGAAGACGCAACCTGGTTGGTGTCGAACAGGACTTCGACGGCAGGATCGCGGCCGTAGGTGGTGGCAGTCCAGAGGCTGCCTTCCTCGCGCAGTACCCAGTCCACACCGTTGACCGTGGCACAAGCATCAGTCGTGGGGCCGGGCACCGGCACACCACAGCGCAGGATGATCCGGGACGGACTGCCCCAGGCGGCGGTGGCCTGGCTGCTGGTCTCCCGCTGCTGGACCCCCGCCAGATCTTCCGGGACAGCCACCATCACAGGTGCGCAATCCGGGTTGGCGGCATCCGGGGCGGCATCGACGTCGGCGACGGGTGTGCAGCCGGTGAGTGCGGCGGCAAGGACAAGGGTGCCGGCCGAAATGGCTGCCGGAAAGAACTTCATCCTTCTAGGGTATCCGGCGCGCCGGTTCCAGCTGGAATCGGGGCTGCCGCGGCTGCGCGGTAAGCTCGGACCGCAGCCGCCCGACTGGAACCTAGGACCAATGTGACCGACATCTTCGCCGATTCTCCGACCGACCCGGTAAGGGATCGGCATCCTGTCCGGACCACCATGTTTGTGCTGCTCTCCCTGATCCTGGTGGCCGCCCTGGCTGCGGGCGGCTATCTCTGGAACCTGGCCCGGACCTTCAACACGGAAAGCCACACGATCGCCAACGCTCTCCCTGACTCCAGCCCGGAGAGGGCGCCGGCCGCCGGAACCTCACAGAACCTTCTGCTGATCGGCAGCGACACACGGGACCCGGGCGTGGACGCGCGCTCCGACACCATGATGCTTGTGCATTTGCCGGGGGACCGTTCAGGTGTCTATGTCATGTCGATCATGCGTGATACCTGGACGGACATCCCCGGCTACGGTGAGCACAAAATCAATGCCGCCATGGCCTTCGGTGGTGTTCCGTTAATGGTGGAGACGGTGCAGACCCTCTTTGATGTCCCGATCGACCATGTGGCTGTGATCGATTTTGAGGGATTCAAGGGCCTGACGACGGCGCTTGACGGGGTGGAAATCGAAAACCAGGTTCCGTTCCAGTCTTCGGGTGATGATGGTGAATATTTCGCCGCGGGCCCGATCACGCTGCAGGGAGATTCCGCCCTGAAGTTCGTGCGGGAGCGTTACGCGTTTCCTGACGGGGACTACCAGCGGGTAAAGAACCAGCAGGCTTTCGTGGCCGGGCTGATGAACCGGTTCCTGTCCGCGGAAACGCTCTCTAATCCGCTCAGGATCAATGATGTGGTTACCGAAATTTCACCGTTCCTGAGTGTGGACGAGTCCTTCGACGCTGCCGCCGCCGGACGGCTGGCCTTTGAACTGCGAGGTGTCCGCGGCTCCGACATCCACATGTTCACCCTGCCGAACCTGGGTGTTGGTACGTCCTTTGACGGGCAATCAATCGTCATCAAAGACGAGACAGCGATCGCGGAAATCTCCAATGAGCTAAAGAACGATAGGATGACCGCTTATGCTGACGGTTTAAATGGGGAGAACAACTAGCATGACCGGCAATCTAGGCCAGTGGTTACGCCGTGTGACAATCGCAGGATTGCTCATCATATCGATGCCAGTCGCTCCAGCATTCGGAGATGAGACGGTGACTGAGGGGCCCGGGACTCCTCCAGGGCCTGACGGATCAGTTACAGGGGAACCAAGTCAGACTCCCGGTCCGATCCCTGAGCCAGCGCCCAGTCAAACTGAAAGCCCACCAGGGCCGCCGATTCAGTCTGCGCCCAGTGATCCCGCCGCTGTGCCCACGGTGCCAGCCGTTCCCGAGCAGGCACTGATTGATTCAGTCACGGGTTTCCAGATCGAGCGTTCCAGCGGCTATCTGATTCATCCAGCCACGGGCTACCTCGTTGAGCCGGGAACCGGAAACCTTATCGATGGCCGGACCTGGTTGTATACGGATCTGCGCTGGGATCCTGCAACCGACGACGTGGTCAGCATCTTCGACTCGCCGGATGAGACCGCGTCGCCGGATCCCTCACCGACCACGCAGTCAGAAGCCAAGCCTGAAGCCGCGGTAACAACGGCTCCATCACCGTCCCCCACTGCGGCGCAGGCCAGCCTTGAGGCAGCTAAAACCAGTGCAAGGGACGGGGTCGATTGGAGTACACATTGGTTGACCCGGTCCGTCGTCATTTTACTGCTCGTGGGCGCCGGGACCCTCTACTACGTGAAGCTGCGAGGCCCTGGGGCCAATCATGTGAACAAGCAGTGACTATATTTCGGTAGACTAACGATTGCTTTACCAGCGTCCTCATGAGGCGCAAGCAAGAAAATGGGGGAAATTGTGCGGGTACTTCTGCTGACGCACTCCTATTCACCTGAGCACAGCCCACCCCAGCGCCGATGGACCCAGATAATTCGGACATTTCGGGAAATTGGCTGGAATGTCGATGTGATTGCCCCCATCGCGCACGCTCCCGCCGGACGCCGGACGATGCCACGAAGTGTGGCTGGACGGGCCTTCCGCTGCGATAACGGCCCGCATGGTGAGCGAATCCGGAGGGCTCCCTATCTTTGGCACCCCACGACCCGCCTTGGCCGTTTCGCGGACCAGTGTTTTTCTGCTGCCGGAAGCGTGGCCGCTGGACTCTTGGGCCGCAAGCCCGACGTCGTTATCGCCACAGTTCCGTCTTTGCCGATCCTTGGGGCAGGATACATCGTCGCCAAGCTGCGCGGCGTTCCATTCGTTGCCGATATGCGCGATGCCTGGCCGGATATAGCCCGTGATGCCCGAATCGTTCAGGGCAGTGCGAAGAGCATAGCCGAACGGGTGATTGTCGCGATCCAGGAGAAGGCAGACCTGGTGGTCACCGTGACCTACGGTTTCGCGCAGACGCTCCGGGACCGGGGCGTCACCGCCGTTGCGACGATCAGTAACGGTATCGACACCGCTGCCCGAGAATTTCTTCCCCCGCCTCCCGCCCACGCCGAGCGGCTTCAAGTGCTCTATCTTGGAAATCATGGCGAGAGCCAGCGTCTTGAGACCGTGATCCAGGCTGCAGCGCTGGCCGCAGGCTCAGTGCATCTGACGATGGTGGGGCACGGTGTGCGGAGGCGGCAGCTGATAGCCCTGGCAAGGGCACTCGGCGCACCGGTAGAGTTCCATCCGCCGGCCCAAGGCGCTGCGGAGGTTATGGCCTACTACCGACGCACCGACACCTGTGTCGTCTCCCTGCGGGATGATTGGAAGTCCTTCGAGACGACGATTCCCTCCAAGACCTACGAAGTGCTGGCCGTTGGGCGTCATGTCACCGGAATCGTGCTGGGCGAAGCGAAACAGATCATCGAAGAATCGCAGGCGGGCGACGTCGTGGCATCTACTCCGGAAGCCATCGCGCAGTTATGGAAGGAACTGGCTGCGGACCGCTCCCGCCTGCTGACCGGGACCTCGGGCCGGGACTGGGTGGAGAGCAACGCCAATGTGGACACTTTGGGGAGAGCCTATGCTGAACTCCTGAAAGCAGCTGTGGCGGGTCCTGCCGACCGATGAAACCAAGGAACTTTGTCCGGAACGCCGGACTAGCTGGCGCAACCATATGTGAGCATCTCGGGGATGATCCCGCGGTATTGGCCCTTCAGCTTTCCCAACGGTTGCCAGGTGCCCTTGTCGGTCCGCTCGCAGCAGCCGCCGCGGCTGCGCCGGGGAAGCTCCTGCCTGCGATGGCAGCTGTGATTCAGGGCCGGAAAGCCGACGCCGCACAGCTCCTTTCCGCAGCCGTCGAGGGCGGTGCTCGTGGCCGCGCCGCGATCCGCCTGGCCGATGTGGCGACGGCGGCTGGCCTGCCTGTCCTTGCCGAACAACTGCTGGCGTCCGTGCCGGCGTCTGCCCCCCGCCGTGCCGGCGCCATGGCCCGGCTTTGCTGGTACCAGGGGGACATGTCCGGGGCGGTTCGAGGGCTGACCAGCGCAGGCCTGAACCGTCCCGAACGGCGATTGCGGACGCGGCTGGCCAGCGAGCTGAGCGTTTTTGATGGCTGGGTGCCGGTCTTGCCCGCCGTCGCAGGATACGTCCCCCAGCCTCACACCGTGCTGCACCTGCTGACAAACTCCCTGCCCTATACCGGCAGCGGCTACGCCCAGCGTTCACATTCGCTTTTGAAGGCACAGACTGATCTGGGCTGGACGGTTCACGCGGCAACGCGGATCGGATACCCGGTCCAGGTTGGCAGGCTCTATGCGGGCATGACCGATTTGATAGACGGCGTCACGTATCACAGGCACCTGCCGGCCACGCTTCCGCAGGGAATGGCGGCAAGGCTCCAGCTCCAAGCCGAAGAACTGCTGAAATTGGCGCTGAAAGTTCGGCCGGCAGTACTCCATACCACCACGCACTTCGTCAACGGTCTCGTGGTCCGGGCGGTCGCCGGATCTCTGGGGATTCCTTGGATCTACGAGGTTCGCGGGCAGCTGGCCGATACTTGGGCCTCGACCCGTGATGAGGACGCGAAGCGGAGCGAGCGTTACAACAAGTTCGTTGCGCGTGAAGCCGAGGTTATGAAGTCAGCGGGCGCAGTGGCGACCCTTGGCGAAGCCATGCGGGAGCGAATCCTTGAGGCAGGGGTACCACTCCAAGACACGCTGCTGCTCCCCAACGCAGTGGGCGGGGATTTCATGAATGAACCGGATTCCCCCGCGGAAGCCCGCCAGCGGCTGGGGCTTCCAGCCGACGGGCCCTTCATCGGAACTGTCAGCAGCCTTGTGGACTACGAGGGGCTGGACGACTTGCTGCGCGCGTTTGCCCTGCTGGCTCCGCAGCACCCTGATCTGCGTTGCCTCATCGTCGGGGATGGGGTGGCCGGACCGGCGCTGAAGCGCCTGGCAGTGGAACTCGGGCTGGAGGACCGGGTGCTCTTCCCTGGGCGGATCCCGAGGGAGCAGGCTCATTTGTACCACCAGGCACTCGACGTGTTCGTGGTGCCCCGAAAAGACTTCCCCGTGACCCGGATGGTGACGCCGCTGAAACCCGTCGAAGCCCTGGCCTCAGGACGCCCCGTAGTGTTCAGCGATCTGCCAGCGCTGCACGAGGTTGTCAGAGAAGGCGTTGACGGCTTCTCTGCGTGTGCGGGAGACCCTCAGGATCTCGCTCGTATTTTGGGGCGCCTGCTGCAGGACGAAGCTGGACGGACGGCCATGGGCTGCGAGGGACGCCGATTCTCTGTGGCGGCGCGGACCTGGACCGCGCTAGCGGGCACGACGGCGAAAACTTATATGGAAATGGAAGCTGCCTCATGACTCAAGTTACGCCAGCTCTCATGGGTTCAAGGAATGTCCCCGTGCGGGTAGACATGCGGAGCTTGACCCGCGTCGGCGCCAAACCAGGACTCATCGACTACTTAATATCGTTGTGGAATTATCGCCACTTCATGTTTTATGATGCCCGGGCGCGCGTTCAAAACGGCAATAAACGAGATCGTTTAGGAAGCGCCTGGCTTCTTCTGGACCCACTCCTCAACGGATTGGGATATTTCGCGATCTTCGGCTTACTTCTTGGTGCAAGCCGCGGTATTGAGAACTTCATCGGCTATCTTATTATCGGTGTTTTTCTTTTTCAGATGAGTTCAAGGGCAATTGTAGGCGGGGCACGCGTTATTCCGTCCAACAGAAACGTTATCCAAGCCTTCAATTTCCCGCGTGCCACCTTGGCAGTCGCCGTGAACCTTCGGGAACTTATCGCTAATATTCCCGTCATCATTATGATGCTCATGATGATTCTGGTCATTCCCCCAACCGAGGAAATCACATGGCGGTGGCTGCTGATCTTCCCTGCTATCGCGCTGCAAATGGTTTTCAACCTGGGCGCCGGATTGCTGCTTGCGCCCCTGATTGCAAAGGTGAACGACTTCGTGCATGTGGTGTCGTTCGCGATGAGGTTCTGGATGTTTGCCTCGTGCGTTATGTTCTCCATAGACCGTTACAGCAGCGTTCCGATCATCAAATTCATCGTCGAGATTAATCCGATGTACCTGATCCTGGACATAGTCCGGAAAAGTGTCCTTTACGCTCAGACACCCGGATGGCAGAGCTGGGCAGGCTTGACTGCATGGGCGCTGGGCACATGTGCGCTTGGCATCATTTTCTTTTGGAAGGGGGAGGAATCGTATGGTCGCGAAGACTGAAACCGAAAACCTTCCAACGACACCTGCCGTGGTGATTGATAAGGTCTCCATGACCTACAGAATCGCGTCGGATGAGAAACTTGCGGCTCGTGGAAGCGTCGTGAGGCGAGGCCTGCTAAAGCTCTCCGGTAACGAATCCATGGTGGACGTTCACGCACTACGGGAACTTTCGCTCATTGCCTATCACGGAGAAGCGATCGGAGTAATCGGGCTCAACGGCTCAGGAAAAAGTACGCTCATGAACCTGATCTGCGGCAAAATGCAACCCACATCCGGAGCTGTCTACGCATCATCTACTCCCATCATGCTGGGAGTCTCTGCGGCCCTTGTCCCTGATCTTTCTGGCGCCCACAACGTTGTCCTTGGGTGCTTGGCCATGGGGCTGAGCCGTACGGAAATCGCAGACAAGCATGAGGCCATTATGGAGTTGGCTGGCCTAGGGAGCTCCATAAACCTTCCTATGCGGTCCTACTCCGCAGGCATGTCGTCCCGCCTGCGGTTTGCTATCGCGGCCGCAATCGATCCTGAGATCCTCATTATTGATGAAGCGCTCAATACCGGCGACGACGAATTCCGGGGGCGGACGAAAGAGAGAATGGATCAGCTGAGGCAGCAGGCAGGGTGTGTTTTTCTGGTGAGTCACAGTCTGAAGACGATCCAGGATCTATGCACACGGGTCGTTTGGATCGACAAAGGGGACCTGCTGTTCGACGGAGATACCGAGACAGCACTCGCGTGGTACCGGAAATATACTAAGGAACTGGCAAAGGGCGACCGTTTCGCGGCTGCGAAAATCCGGAGGCGCATGCAGAACATGCTGGAAACGATTGCAATCGAACCCGTTCAACCGGGCCGTCGGAAATCCCTGAGCGCATGAGTTCAGCTCTAGCCGAGGTCCGCCGTTCACTCTGGCATCTGCGGAAGAACGGATGGAGAGGCCTGAAGACGAAGCGGCGCAGGGACCGAGCAGAACAAGGGATTTACCGCGGATCAGCTGATGGAGCCTTGGCGTTCCAAACCGGCCGCCGCCGCCACCTATCCTTCAACCCCTTGATCCTCGATGCGCCTGAACCTCGTACCGAAGTTACCGCAGCAGTCATTCTGGACG
>NZ_BCQM01000016.1 GCF_001552075.1 Arthrobacter luteolus NBRC 107841 | reverse complement strand
ATTTTTCGTTGATGGCCTTCAGCTACGAATGGAAACAGACCGCGCTGTCCAATAGCGGCTGGGCTGAGCAGATTAGCACTCAACGGCCGGATCTCCTGTTCGTGGAGTCAGCTTGGTCCGGCAACAAGGGGGAATGGAAACACCAGCTCACTGGCTCCAACGGTCCTTCCGCAGATATCCGTGCCCTGGTAGCTGCCTGCCGGCAGATGGGTATCCCTACGGTGTTCTGGAACAAGGAGGACCCTCCGCACTACGAGGATTTCCTGGAGACAGCTAGACTTTTCGACCATGTTTTCACGAGTGACTCAAACCGTCTCGCTTCCTACCGTAGGGACCTGGGGCATAACAACGTTGATGTCCTCCAATTCGCCGCACAGCCTGTAATTCATAACCCAGTGCGTCCGCGTTACGGCTGGCACCACAGGGATATCGCCTTCGCCGGGATGTACTTTGCGCATAAGTACCCGGAGCGCCGCGAACAGATGGAAATTCTCCTCGGAGCGTCAGCGGATGTCAGCGACCTGATGCCGATTGGCCTGGAGATCTTCGCACGCCATGGGGAGTCCGACCCGAACTACAGATTCCCTGCCCCCTATGATTCCCGCGTCGTAGGAAGCCTCACATACGACCGGATGCTGACGGCCTACAAGGCCTACAAGGTTTTCCTCAACGTCAACTCTGTTGTGGATTCACCGAGTATGTGTGCCCGGCGTATTTTCGAGATTACAGCTGCCGGGACCACAGTGGTCAGTACGCCCAGCACTGCGCTGGGGGAACTGTGGAACAAGGATGAGCAGTTTATTGTCAGCGACAAGACAGAAGCGGCCCAAACACTCACCGCGCTGGTACGCAACCCTGAACTCTCTGCGCGTCAACTGCACCTGGCACAGCGTCGGATCTGGGCTGAACATACCTACGCCCACCGTACTGAGACTATTGTCCGAACGGCAGTACCTGGCAAAGCTCCCGGGGCCACTGCTCTTCCTTCCGTGTCCCTCTTGGTTTCTTCGAACCGCCCGCACCAGTTGGAACAGGTCTTTCGAACGGCAGGCAGGTTCGCCGGTCCCGACGTTGAACTTGTTTTGCTGACGCACGGGTTCCAGGCCTCTGCTGAATCGATCAAGTCATGGCAGGAAATCTATGGTGTTTCCAATCTGGTGCTGCTGCATGAGCCGGAAAGTGTCCCGTTGGGCGAATGCCTGAACCGTTGCGTAACCGCCTCCAGCGGTGACGTCCTCTCCAAAATGGACGACGATGATTTTTATGGCCCCCATTATCTGTTGGATATGGTGAATGCTCTTGGTTATTCACGAGCAGAGGTTGTAGGTAAACAGGCCCACTACATGTATCTCAGAGGTCGAAACACGACATTGCTCCGCTTTGCGGAGCGTGAGCACCGTTTTACCAACTTGGTTATGGGGCCAACCATCACCGCGCGAAGGGAAGTTTTTCTTGGCACACCCTTCCAAGCGATACAACGGGGTGAGGACAGTCAGTTTCTCAACAGCGTCACGGGACGTGGAGGAACTATTTATTCGACCGACAAATACAACTACTTCCAGTTCCGTGGAAGCGTAAACCACGCGTGGCAGGTTTCCGATGCTGAACTTCTAACATCGGGTGATATTCAGTTCTTTGGTGCACCCGAAGAGCACGTAATAATTTAGGGGAAATTATGAAAACATTTAATAGCGTAGCTGTCATCGGTCTGGGATACATTGGATTGCCCACCGCAGCCGTTCTGGCTGTGAACGGTCTCAACGTGATCGGTGTTGATGTCAACGAGTCCTCAGTCGAGGCAATCAACAGGGGAGAGGTCCCGTTCGTCGAGCCAGATCTCGGCGAAGCGGTGTCCAAGGCCGTCACCGCCGGTACTCTCAAGGCCACTACGGACACCCCAACGGCAGAGGCGTACATTGTAGCTGTTCCGACGCCGTTCAACTCGGACAGAAGCGCGGATCTCTCCTACATTGAGGCCGCAGCCCGGAACATTGCTCCGCAGCTTTGCGGCGGAGAGCTGATCATTCTGGAATCCACCTCCCCTCCCGGAGCGACCCAGCACCTTGGCGAGTACCTCATCAGCCTTCGGCCGGATCTGTCTCTGGACCCGGAAGCGGGAAAGCCCCTTCTCCATGTTGCCCATTGCCCTGAGCGGGTGCTCCCGGGCCGGGTAATGATCGAGATGGTTGCGAACGACCGGATCGTCGGCGGGCTCACATCAACAGCGGCTGAAATGGCCCGCGATCTCTACAGTGTCTTCTGTGACGGATCGATGCACATTACCGATGCCAAGACGGCCGAGATGGCCAAGCTGGTTGAAAACTCCTATCGGGACGTGAATATCGCCTTTGCAAACGAGCTGTCGGTCATTAGTTCCAAGCTGGACATTGATGTGTGGGAACTGATCGAACTCGCCAACCATCATCCGCGCGTAAACATCCTGCAGCCGGGTCCTGGAGTCGGAGGACACTGCATCGCAGTGGATCCCTGGTTCATTGTTGCTGCAGCGCCTGAAGATGCACGCATGATCCGCCAGGCCCGGGAAACCAATGACGCCAAGCCGGCGTGGGTAATCAACCGGGTTCGGGATCTGCTCGCTGATCTGTCCGGGGCTACGGTCGCCGCGCTCGGTCTCGCGTTTAAAGCAGACATTGATGACATGCGGGAGTCGCCGGCGATCGGCATCGTCGCCGCACTGAGTGATCAATTGGCAGAGGAGACGATACTCGTTGCTGAGCCCCATCTGGATCAACTCCCGGCGGCCCTCCAAGACCGTGTCAACGTTTCTCTTGCCTCCACGCAGGAGGCCATAGCAAAGGCGGACGTGGTGCTCCTGCTCGTGGACCACACAGAATTCAAGCAGCTCGATAGGTCGCTTCTGGACGGCAAGCGAGTGGTTGATACACGCGGAATCTGGCGTTAGCCAAGGCCCCCCCGGACCTCGAGCGATCACCTAGGACACGATGAAGCACGCAGACGAGAAGCAATCATTTTCGGCCGAGGCGCTGGCACGCAGACAGCGCTACTCAGCCGATCTCGATGGCCTTTTCGAGGCCTATGAGCAAATGCTTGAAAAAGCCATGGCAGATTCAGCTCACCTGAAATCCGTTCAGGAAGATCTCAGCCGGTTTCAAACCGAGGCCGCGCAACTGAGAACCGCGGTCCAAATGTCCAGGGCAGAAGCACTTCGACTCAAAGCAACACTCACCCAAATTCGGAAGTCGGGAAGCCTGCGGTTGGGGAAGGCAATTCTCAAGCCTGTACGGGGGGTTCGCAGAGCCGCCAAAGCAATTAGGCAGACAGGTGCATCTGAAAATAAACCCTCGAACAACACTCCGGCGGTTCCAGACAACCCAGGCGAACGCAGCAGGGACTTAGCCAAGCAGGAAGAACACCAACGGGCGGTCCGTCGTGAGGGTACAGCGGCCAACATCATCCGCGCTGTTTCCCATGCGTATTACGTGCTTGGCGACATACAAGAACCGGCGAAACTGATCCGCGAGCACGAATCTGTTCTGACGTCCCTATCAGCTCGTGACCAGCGAACCGTCAACGCAGTGCTTGGGCAGGACCGCCTGTGGCACCGGGACCCACATATCGCCCCACGGCAGCCCAACCCGGGGTACCTCGCTGAACGTGGACGCGTGATGTATTGCGCCCATAGCACCGGACACTACAACAGCAACGGTTACTCAACGAGGACGGCAGAACTCGTGCTGGGCATGAAGAACCAGGGAATGGATGTTCTGGTTGCGGCTCGGCCTGGATACCCATGGGACGTTCCTGCCGATCAGCCCAAACCGGCTTCCCAAAGGTTCACCAGGACCATCTCGGGTGTTGAACACATCTTCTCCCCGGGACCGTCATGGACTTCTCAACCACTCGATCATTATTGGCATGAAGCATCAGATGCATATGTTCGCGAGGCCCAGCGGGCACGCGTAGCCGCTATTCACTCCGCTTCAAATCATGTCACCGCATTGCCAGCCCTAGTCGCTGCCCGCCGCCTGGGCATTCCCTTTTCCTTCGAGGTAAGGGGATTGTGGGAAATCACAGAGGCCTCGGAAAAGCCATCGTGGCACGAATCGGAAAAATATCAACTGGCTCAGAGGCTGGAAACTCTCGTCGCGGTAAACGCCGACGTTGTCTTTGCCATTACGGACCAGGTGCGTGACGAACTCGTCACGCGTGGTGTAAAGCGTGACAAAATTCAGTTGCTGCCCAACGGTGTCGACACAGACCGTTTTACGCCAATGCCGCCGTCGGATCGGATACGCCGGAAACTCGGTTTGCCCAACGGCGTACCCGTCATCGGATACGCCGGCAGTCTGGTTCACTATGAGGGAATCTCCGACCTGCTGTCTGCTGTGGGAATCCTGAAGGAGCAGTCAGTTGATTTTCGAGCCGTCATCGTCGGCGACGGCGCTGAGCTGCCCCGACTCATGGCACAATCGGCGGCACTGGGAATTGAGGACTACGTCCATTTCACAGGCCGGGTTAAGGCGGAGGATGTTCCCGAGTATCTGAGCATTTTCGACGTGATGCCTTGCCCGCGGGTCAGACTGCCCGTCACTGAACTTGTATCGCCTTTGAAACCGCTGGAGGCCATGTCGGCTGGGAAAGCAATGGTCCTGACGGACCTCGGACCGCTACGGGAATTCGCCGGTGAGTCGCAAGAGAGGGCGCTGCTCGCGGAACCCTCAGATCCCGGATCGCTGGCTGAGGCGCTGAGGCGTCTCCTGACGGACCAGCAGCTTCGTCAGGAAATGGGCCGGCGAGCGAGGCTTTGGACCATCCGGTCCCGTCAATGGCGTTCCATAGGCAATGTAGTGACTCAGAAACTAGAGACGGTCATGGCGAACGAGCGTGGCTCGGTCCCCGGGCAACGTGAACTTCGCGAATTCACTATTGGAATCATTGCAGATACCTTCACCACCGAAGGTCTGCGTCCTGAAGTGAACCTCTCTGAGCTGCTGCCCGGAACCTGGCGCGAGCAGTTAAAGCAGACTCCAGTAGACGCGTTGTTCGTGGAATCCGCCTGGGAGGGAGCCCACGGACAGTGGCGGCAGAAGGTGGGATACTACGATGAGGAAAAATTCCAAGATCTCCGCGAACTGCTGGAATTCTGCAACCAGCACTCCATTCCGACGATCTTCTGGAACAAAGAAGACCCGATCCACTTCAACCGGTTCGCGCGCACCGCTGAGTTCTTCGATCATGTGTTTACGACGGATTCAGATTGCCTACCGCGCTACGCTCGAGCTGAAGGTCAACGCTCTCAAACTATAGGGTCGCTGGCCTTCTACGCTCAGCCAAAACTGCATAACCCTCTGCCCACCGACTACCCCTATGAGCAAACCGTGGCTTATGCCGGCTCATACTATGGGGACAGATATCCTGAACGCTCGGCCGAACTGGCCACTTTGTTGAGCGCAGCCCAGAGTTTTGGTTTGACGATATATGACCGGCAGTACCTCAACAATGAGAGTCCGTATAAATTCCCGGATAGTCTAGCCAATTTTGTACGGGGCGGTCTCCCTTATCTTGAGATGGTCAAGGCCTACAAAGCACACCCAGTAAACATCAACGTCAATTCTGTGGACCGCTCACCGACCATGTTCTCTCGACGGGTCGCCGAGATCACAGCGTCTGGATCAGTCGTTCTCAGCGGCAAAGGTGAAGGCGTCTCCAGGATCATGGATGGTTTGGTTCACACGGTTTCCAATCCACTTGAAGCCAGCATCCTGCTCGAACGTTGGATGAACGATGAGAGACTGCGGCTGAAGGATGCCTGGCTGACGTACCGTCTTATTCACCGTGGGCATACCGCTGCCCATCGCCTGGCCTATATTCTTCGCTGCGCTGGGTTGGTGGTTCGCGCACCCCAACCGCCTCGATATGCTGTAAAAGTCGCCGAACCTACAGAACGCGTTATCAGGCAGTTGGCTGCCCAGACTGTCAGGCCGACTGCTGTAATTTCGCCGTTGAAGCCGGATACGGACACTCTGGGTATGCGTTTCCTGGCCGAGACCGAGGCCACAGCCGGTGCGCTAGAGGATTTGGGCGTCTCCTGGGTAGGAATCCTACCCACCACAGAATTCGACCGGACAACGTTCGAAGACATACTGACGGCCACAACCTATGGTGAGTGGAGTGAAATCGGGGCCTCGGATGAGGGTATTGATACGTCCGGTTGCGGGCTGGTCAGTTACGCGGCCGCGCCAGAAGGCGCTCCAGTGCTCGTGTCCGTGAAGGACCGGGAGACCCAGCCGGCTAGACGTTTGCTTTTTCGGAGGCCGGTTGCGCTCGGCAGCGAGCCAGTGCGGCATGATGCGACAACAGCTCCAACTCGCGGCTCGGCGAAGGAGATTATCGTTGCCGGGCATGACCTGAAGTTCGCACAAGGGATCATCCGTGCCCTGGAGACGAAGGGACATCACGTTTCCATAGACCGTTGGCACGGGCACAATCAGCACGATGAAGCCCGAAGCAAGGAACTTCTTGCAAAGGCTGACATCGTCTTCTGTGAGTGGACCCTCGGGAACACCGAATGGTATTCAAAGAACCTGATGCAACACCAGCGACTGGTCACAAGATTCCACTCGCAGGAGCTATTTACTGTTTATCCGAATCGAGTCGACACTAGCCGTTTGGATAACGTGATATTTGTTGGGAAACACATCCAAAATATAGCGGTCCGTGATCACGGGATACCGCCGGAAAAGTCGACTGTCATTCCGAACCCTGTGGATTGTGCAGGTTTGGATCTGAACAAGACTGATGACGCACGATTCACTCTGGGTATGGTGGGCATTGTCCCAGCCCAGAAAGGCGTGCATCGAGCACTGGATCTGTTGGTGCTCCTGCGCGAAAGGGATATGCGGTACCGCCTCCGTATCAAGGGCAAACGGCCGGAAGAATATTCGTGGATGGCGAGCAGGCCCGAAGAGATGGCGTACTACGACAGCCAGTATCAGAGAATCGAGGAGGATCCACTGCTTCGTGGTGCGGTTGACTTCGACGGCCATGGGGACGATATGGTCCACTGGTATCAGAGTATTGGCGTCGTCCTGTCTCTGAGTGAGTTCGAGTCCTTCCACCTGACGCTGGCTGACGGTGCGGCAAGCGGCGCCGTCCCCGCTGCTTTGGCCTGGCCTGGAGCCGACCAGATCTATCCGGATAACTGGCTCCACCCCAGCGTTTCAGAAATGGCCGCGTATATAAGGGCATCGACGGAAGCATCCGAAGTCTGGAGAAAAAACGGTTCGGAGTCGAGGTCCTGGGTGGCTGAGCATTTCTCGGAGACAAGAGTTGTGTCTACCATTTCAGCGGCCATTTTGGGCGATAGTGGCGAATGAGCTGGGGTAACCTCGCAGTGCAGGCGCTGAGTGCAAACAAATACCGTAAGGCGCAACGTGTCCTCCAAGGACCGTTTAGGGCGGCAAACAGAATCCAACAAGGTTGGACCTCGCATCGCTTTGACAGCGGATACACACTGGAACCCGCGAGCGTCGGTCAAAGCTATCGCGTTAGCTGGCAGATCCCGAAGCAGTATTCGCTCGAAGTTCACGGCCATTCCTTCGTTCTGTTGGATCGGAAAGGGGCCCGCCTTGGTGAGGTGCGTTTGGACGCAAATGGGCCGTCCCGGCTGGTTCATTCGTTCGATGCTCGAGGCTCAAAACATGGGTGCGGAGAAATTGCAGTGGAAGCTTCTCATACCATGACGGTAAACATCGGAACTAAGGAAGGCCTGATCGTCGACCGAGGTGTTTCGGAGTCAGAGGGTAATTGGAAATTATGGATAGGGGAACGGTTACTCACATATAAGGTCGAGAATCCGATTTCAAAAACCGGGCGCACGAAGCTATGCGTTGTATTCTCCGCTATAAGTGGCCCCTTTGATTTCACGTACAATTACCGCTCGGCACTCGGCACGGTAGACGCCTATAAAGTGTACATATTGGACAATTTTGGTTCTCAGGGATCATACTATTTTGCCGATCATCGTGATACTTCAATCTTTGAAACCGTCCAGAAATGCATTATCGCTATAGCAGACCGACTTGAAATTGAGCTAGAAAATATAGCATTCGTAGGTTCCTCGAAGGGAGGAACGGCCGCCCTGGCGCACGGGCTGAAGATGGGAGTCGGACGAATTGTAGTAGGTGCACCCCAGTTTCTTCCAGGAACATATCTTATTGGGGCCGCACCAAAGATACTCTCATTTATAGCAGGCGATAATTCTTCAGAATCAATAAAATGGCTGGATCAACTCATCACTACTTCGGCGCAGCAATCAGGAACCAAACCCTCTGTTTCGGTTCTGGTTGGAACTAACGACAGCCATCACCACATACATGTGCAACCGTTTATGCGTTGGTCAGAGGGGGCAGGGGTGAAGTCACAGGCACTCGTTGTAGAGGATCTGAGCCATCAAAATATTGGTCGCGCGTTTGGGCTCTATGCAGCTTCTGTTCTGGCGGCAACGGATGAATCACAGATGCAGAGTATGTTGCCTTACAGTTTCGAATGGCGTGAAGAGTCTGAATACAATGAGGTCCAGCTAAAGCTGTGGGTGCCGGGGGACGAACGAGTATCAGTTGTAATCGAGAGCGAAGACGGCACGGAAACGTTTGCGCAAGGTGAGGGTGGTTCTTACTTTAAAGCCGTGATTCCACCCGGTTTGAATGTGCGTGCACGAGTATTCCGTCAGCGGGATGATGGTTCCGGGCTGAGAGGTTTCTTTGAGACAAGAACTCTAAGCGCTCCGAGGGTGAAACATGACCCATAAGTGCCAACCTAGTCCCAGATTCGAACGAGCTTCCGGTGAATGATCTCCCCATTCATCCGTACGAAAGCACGGACAGAGCACCCTCGCGGAACGTTGGTGAACGCAACAGATTCATTTCGCGAGTACCAAATTGTGTCTATTCGATTAGTGCCCTGCATTAAATAGAATGCAATTGTTGAATCTGCATGAAATAGTTTCAGAAAATTTGTCGTCACTGTCGTTTTTCCCGAACCTGAACGACTTGCAGTCATATGAAACTGACGAGGTAAAGGACGCATATCTGGTGTAGGCATTGCAATGCTTGTCGCCGCAGATGAGTGGTTCAAGAGATCTTGTTCATTGGCGAATCGCTTATTGTCATAACTATGATCAATATAGTCCGATTTGTCATTTCTCGATAAGTTCGAACCTCGGCGCATATAAATAAACGTGGGTTCGTTGTTGCGGACTAGAGTCAGATGTATGTTTTGTTTAAAGAACCTATCAACAGCCTCTTCGTCAATAAGTTCTGGAATCCCCCAGGGACTGTAGTCTGCAGCCGATGAAAAATAGTCGGCTGGAATGACATAAAATTTGTTGCCCGGAATGCAACGGCTGAAATCAACGGTGGTCATGACCGCACCGTCATCTGTCAGAGATGCTAGATGCTGACGATACAGGCCAACGGCGGTCACCTGGTGGGAGCTTTTCTGGAGAATACTGTGCGCCAAAAAGGAGATCTGCTGAAAATGATTGGGTAAAAGGAAGTCATCATCATCCATGGATACCCTAATCAACGCGGAATATCGGTTAAGATCGATGGACGAAACTGCGGATCGGAACAGTGCCTCTCGGCGCCCCGGTTGCTTGTTTGGGTTTTTAATCCTGTCAATATGTGACGAGCTAACCGCGCCGTATCCTGCAGGCGGATGATCATAGAGATGTATCAAGGCGCCCGCCCTTACCGATGAGTTCATACCGTTAATGAGATCATCGATGACCGAGAAGTACTTATCCTTATCGCGGGACAAATGGATAACTAACCTGAGCTCTACGTCCTTAGGTACGACCTGTTTCCCAATGCTGTCTAAGGTATGTCGAAAGCGCTTCAGATACGTTTCGATTATTTTGCCGTCAGTTTCAGCATCACACAGGATTGCGTCGACCCAAAGTAGTGTCTTACGTTCTTCAGGGGAGTAAATGGCTAAACTCCTTCGTCGACTGTCAATAGATGGCCGTAGGCACTTCGGTCCCAGCCAGACAGTGGGCTGCCCCAGTCTTGAAGGCTCAGGTCCACAAAAACGTTGAGGATTTCGCGATATGGCATATTGTGACCGGAGGCAAACGGTTCCACAATGAGCTGGACATTCCCGCTTGACGACTCGGAGGTTTCCGGAAGCATTTGTAACTTTTTAGCGAAAGGCGTCAAATGGTTCTCGATATGAAAGGTATCGTCGTCATTTTGTACGTATATAAGCTGGTAGCTGGATGGTTGTCCTTCCGTCACTCGATCTACTAGACTCACCCGCCGACCAAGCTTATCCAATTGCGTGATCGATCCAATCTCAGGAAATAGAGTCTTTTGATAGTTACTTACAGCTTTGGCCCAGTACCGTCGGATAATGGTCTGAGGATTGAAGACGAGCGCGCGGGAACCTGGTGTGGAAGCTGCAAGATTTACCGAGGCAAAACCGCCACCGGATCCGCCTAAAAACAGAACTTTGTGCGCGCCCAGCTGATCCGCGACCCTCTGGGCGATCCAACTAAATCGTGCTGTCAGATCATCCTGCTCGGATCCGGTAAACCAAGCGAGTTCAAGTTGATCGTTTGCCGCCAGCGCCCCGTCGGCAAGGAACAGAAGGTTTTCTTCTCTGCTTTCGAGTGTCGAAAGAAACTCGAATCGAGGAACCTTGTATTTTCCACGAGGTAGAGCACCATGACTGATAACCAGCAAAGTATCCGAACCTGTGTTCTGAACAAGGAACCGGGCGGGAAACTCCTCATCGAAGGCTGGGCGGGGAGCTATACAATGTTCTGTTCGTCCCGGAACTGTGACATCCAGCTGACCGGGATCGGTCCAATGAAGGACCGGAGCATTGTGCTGTGAATCCCAGTTCCAGTCCAAAACCGGTGCAGCGGAAGTAGTTGACACAGCCTTGGCTAGCTGGCCGGCCAGACTGTGATATTGCGAATCCAAGAGATTCAAGGGCGACGGACCGTGGGGATGATTCGCTGAGCCAATGCCCCTGCGTTCGCGGATGATGCGGATACCCCGGCGCCGCAAGTGGCGGTAGTACGGCTTGAATGCGGTGTTGGCTTCTCTGGAACTCTGACCGAAGCTGTGCTCTACGGAGTCCCCATTCTCGTCCACACCAGCCCAAGGCATACGGAGCACAAACGTCTTAGACTTCAGGCCGAGTTTTGTGAGTAACTCCACCAATCGATCGGCTGCAGTCTTCCACAGGGAGAGGTGCTCGCGTGAACCAAACATGATGTGTCGTGCGGCCGACGCGCCATGCAGGACTGACTTCTTCAGCTGGGGTGATGCGGTAAGGAAAGTCCCATCCGTTAGGGAGTGTACGCCGAAGCGTTCGTCAGCAAGATCCCACAGCATGAAGTCAAGGGTCGTGGCCTTGTTCTCCAACGTGGACGGAAGTGAAGCTGCGGCGTCGTCTCTGACCTGGCGCAAGCCTGCCGCCGTCTGGCCAGGCAAGGCATCCAGCGTCACATTGCTGGGCCCGTTCATTGCACTGATCAGGGACTGACGAACCACATAGCCTGTTCGCTCCGCGCTCTCGGTATAGCTATTGATCAGGTTTGCTGCGGCGTGGCTCCCATAGATGAAAACCCGTTTACTAGGCATCGCCAAAATCGGCGATCCGCGACCCGACCCCAAGGAGTTCCTCGATAGCCGCCACAGTGCGCTGTGCCGCCTTGCCATCCCCGTACGGGTTTACGGCATTGGCCATGGAATCGAAGTGCACACGATCGTTCAGCAGCTGATCAACTTCCGCGACAATGCGGTTCTCGTCAGTGCCGATCAGCTTGACCGTGCCGGCTACTACAGCTTCCGGGCGCTCAGTGTTCTCACGCATCACCAGGACGGGTTTGCCGAGGCTGGGGGCTTCCTCCTGGACTCCGCCGGAGTCAGTGAGCACAACGTGCGCCATGGAGAGCATCCGTGTGAACTCGCCGTAGGCCAGGGGCTCCACCACGATGACGTTCTTCTTGCCATCGATGAACGGGACAACGGCCGCGCGGACCGCCGGGTTCTTGTGCAGCGGAACCACAAGCGTCAGGTCGGGTTCTGCATCGGCGATTCGAGCCAACGCCCGGCCCACGCCGCGCATTGCTTCGCCCTGATTCTCGCGGCGGTGAGTTGTCACGAGAAGAATGCGGGCATCCTCTTCGGCGAGCCTCTCAAGCTGCGGATCCGTGAAAGGCACCTTCTTGTCGACGGTCATGAACAGGGCATCGATGACCGTGTTGCCAGTCACGGCAATATCGGCGGCGGGAATATTCTCTGCGAGGAGGTTGGCCCGGCTGGTCGTGGTCGGGGCCAGATGCAGGCTGGCGATCTGCGACGTCATTTTCCGGTTGGCTTCTTCCGGAAAGGGAGAAAAAAGATCTCCGCTGCGAAGCCCTGCTTCAACATGCACCACAGGAATGCTGTGGTAGAACGCTGCGATGGCCCCTGCAGTGGAAGTGGTCGTGTCGCCCTGAACGATAACTGCGTCAGGCCTGTTGACACTGAAGAGCTTGTCCAATCCGTCAATCGTTCGCGTGAGGATCCCATTCAAGGTCTGGCCAGGAGCAAAAATATTGAGATCGTGGTCAGGGACGATTCCGAACAACCCGTTGACCTGGTCCAGCATCGAGCGGTGCTGTCCCGTCACGGTTGTGAAGTGATTCAGGGTGGTGGATTCCTGGAGCTCAGCAACGATCGGTGCCATTTTGATGGCTTCGGGTCGGGTTCCATAGATAGGCATAACGAGCGGCAAGGTGATCCCCCATAAAACGTGAGACTTAGAAAGTGAGACTGGTAGCGCGGTCTGGTCATCCTAGCCCATTTGCCAATTACTGTTGCATCGTGAGGGGTTTTGTGTTTAGCCAAAAAGTACGAGAAGCGTGATAAGTGCCGGCACGGAAATAAATACGCACAGGCTCAGGGCCACAGCCACAGCACGTTTCCGCCGATAGGAAGTGGCGGGTTCCGGCTTCGACGAACCTGCCGGCCGCACCAAATCACTGCGGACCAAATCACCCTCGGTTCGGGAACCCCGCAGCGTCCCCGAACTCATATGCCGCGCAGCCGCTACGTCCGTGTAAAGCCGTTTGCCCATGTGCTCCACTTTCCCACAAAATCCCCGAAGCTTATCGGTTGCTGTCAGGGCCCTGCGGTACGCTTCTCACTGGACAGGCTGCTTTAAGGGTCAATGATGACCAGTAAGGTTACGCACGCAGAAGCTGGCACGAACCGGAGTCCACGTATGAGCAACAGCACGGAACGGGATTACTTTGCAGACTAAGATCACCGCCAATGCGCAAGCGCTGAAGCGATGGTTGAGCAAGGCCGAGGTCTCCCTGGGGAACCACAGCGACCGGCTGAACGCCATCAATATCTTCCCGGTAGCCGACGGCGATACCGGAACCAACCTCTACCTGACCATGCGCGCAGCCTCCGCTGCGGCGGCGGAGCTGGAGACCCAGGACATCGGCGAACTGCTCTCGACTGCGGGCCGCTCCGCTATGGAACAGGCCCGCGGAAACTCGGGCACCCTGCTCTCCGTTTTCCTCACCGCAATGGCAGAGCCGCTGCAGGGCAGCACCAGGCTGTCCGCGCCGCAGCTGGCGAGAGCCCTGGACCGTGCGCAGCTGCGCTCCTGGTCCGTACTCAGCGATCCCGTTCCCGGGACCATGCTCTCCGTACTCGAAGAGGCTGCCCGGGGCGCGTCCCGGGTGGAAGCCGCCCAGATTGGCGATGACTCCAACGCCGGCCTGGCCGAAACCCTCCGCGCCATGATGACAGCGGCCCTGGCCGCCGTCGTGCGCACTGAAGAGCAGCTGCAGACCCTGACCGATGCTCGGGTGGTCGACGCCGGCGGTGTCGGATTCCTCCTGGTGCTGGACGCCCTGCGCGCCGCGGCCCTGGGCGAGGAACTGCAGCGCGAGCTGCTCGACGGACTGCACGGGTACGACGTCCAGGACCCGCACATCCACAGCAGGCAGCCGCAGCTCGAAGGCGTGGAGGTTATGTGCACCATCACGCTCAGCCCGCTCGACGCCGCCACGATGCGGCTCTCGCTGGATGAGCTGGGGGAGTCCGTGATCATGAGCGCCGTCAGCCCGGTGGGGGATGGCTACCGCTGGCGGGTCCACGTCCACACCCCGGATGCCGGAGCTGTGCTGGAACTGCTGCGCACGGTGGGCGAACCGACCAACGTCACGATCACCGAGCTGTCCGCCAACGGGCACCAGACAACCGAAATTCCGCAGGTCCCGGTCCCGGGGGGCACCGCCGCCAGCGGCGGCTTGGCCCGCGAAGCCTGAGGTCCATGCAGGACATGCAGGACAGGATTCCCGGCGAACTCGACTACCCGCTCGACCGCCGGATTGGTAAACGCTCCGCTGACAAAATCCAGCAGCAGCTTGGGATCTCCACAGTGGGGGAGCTGCTGCTGCACGTTCCGCGCCGCTACCTCGAACGCGGTGAACTCACGCCGATTGCCGAGATCCCCTTCGATGAGGAAGTCACGCTGGTCGCCCGGGTGCAGAGCAACAACGCGCGGCGGATGCAGACCCGGAAGGGAATGATCCTCGAGATCACCGTCACAGACGACGCCGGCGGGTCTCTGGGGCTGCTGCACCTGACCTTCTTCAATGGCTACCAGGCGCAGAAGGACCTGCAGGTGGGTGCCCGCGCCATGTTCTCCGGCAAGGTCGGCGTCTACAAGGGCCAGCTGACGCTCACGAACCCGAACTATGTGCTGCTGGCCGACGACGCCGATGACGAGGAGGAAGCCAAACGGCCCATTCCGGTGTATCCGGCCACCGCCAAACTGACCAGCTGGGACATCAAGAAAACCATCGACCTGCTGCTGGACAGCCTGCAGGCCGAGCGGCTGCGCGATCCGCTCCCCGAGGCCATCCGCCGCCGGGAGGGCCTTATGGGCCTGGCAGCAGCGTACGAGGCCATCCACCGCCCCGCGGATATCCAGGAGGCGTACAAGGCACGCCACCGCTTCCGCTACCAGGAGGCCCTGGTGCTGCAGACGGCCCTGGCACGCCGGCACGCCTTCACCGCCCAGCAGGACGCCACCGCCCGGCCGCCGGTCCAGGGCGGACTGCTTGAAGCCTTTGATGCGGCTCTGCCTTTCACGCTCACCGCCGGCCAGGAACAGGTGGGTGCGGAACTGGCGGCTGATCTTGCGAAGGCACACCCGATGAACCGCCTGCTCCAGGGCGAGGTCGGTTCCGGCAAAACGCTGGTGGCCCTGCGCGCCATGCTCCAGGTGATCGACGCCGGCGGGCAGGCAGCGCTGCTGGCGCCCACCGAAGTCCTCGCCGCCCAGCACCACGCCTCGATCACCCGGACCCTGGGTCCGCTGGCCGAAGGCGGACTGCTCGGCGGCAGCGAGAACGGCACGCGCGTGACGCTCCTGACCGGGTCCATGGGTGCCGCCCAGCGCAAGGCAGCGCTCCTGGAAGCCGCCAGCGGCAGTGCCGGGATCGTGATCGGCACCCACGCCCTGCTCTCGGAGCACGTGCAGTTCGCGGACCTCGGCCTGGTTGTCGTGGACGAGCAGCACCGCTTCGGCGTCGAACAGCGGGATCTGCTGCGGACCAAGGGCCGGCACAGCACCCCGCACCTGCTGGTGATGACGGCGACGCCGATCCCGCGGACCGTGGCCATGACGGTTTTCGGTGACCTGGACGTTTCCACCCTGGCGGAGCTTCCCGCCGGCCGCGCACCGATTTCCACCCATCTGGCCCCGCTGGCGGAGAAGCCCGCCTGGGGGCCGCGCATCTGGGCCCGGGCCCGCGAGGAGATCGACGCCGGCCGGCAGGTCTACGTGGTCTGCCCCAAAATCGGGGACCGCGAAGAGGAACCCGGCACCGAGCTGGCCCTCATCGAGGAACCCGCCGGGAAACCCGCCTCCCAGCGCAGCCAGCGGCCACTGGCCTCCGTGGTGGACACCGTGGAACGCCTGCAGGAGCTGCCGGTGCTGGCAGGCACCCGGATCGCGGTGCTGCACGGCCGGATGGATCCGGCGGACAAGTCCGCGGCCATGGACGCCTTCAACCGCGGGGAGACCGACCTGCTGGTCTCCACGACCGTGATCGAAGTGGGCGTGGATGTGCATAACGCCACCATGATGGTGATCCTCGACGCCGAACGGTTCGGCATGTCCCAGCTCCACCAGCTGCGCGGACGCGTGGGGCGTGGCGGACTGCCCGGCACCTGCCTGCTCGTGACCAACCTTGAACCGGGGCATCCGAGCCGTGAGCGGCTGGACGCCGTCGCAGCGACAACGGATGGCTTTGAACTCTCCCGCCGGGACCTGGAACTTCGCCGGGAAGGGGACATCCTCGGCGCCTCCCAGTCCGGCGGACGCTCCACCCTGAAGCTGCTCCGCGCCATCCAGGACGAAAAAGTCATCGAAAAGGCACGGACCGACGCGCAGGAACTTGTTGCCGGGGATCCTGACCTGCTCGAATACCCCGGCCTCAACGAAGCAATCGAGGCCTACCTGAACCCGGAAAAGGAAGCCTTCCTGGAACGGGGCTGATGCCGGGCCTGGTCCGCCGGCTGGCTAAAGTGGAGGCATGAGCCGCATTATTGCCGGGACCGCCGGCGGATCCACCCTGTCCAGCGTTCCGGGATCAGGAACCCGGCCCACCACGGACCGGGTCAAGGAAGCGCTCTTCTCCCGGCTGGAATCCTATGAAATCCTCTCCGGCGCCTACGTCCTGGACCTCTTCGCCGGATCCGGCTCCCTCGGCGTCGAAAGCGCCAGCCGCGGAGCTGACCGCGTTGACCTGGTGGAGCTGGCGGAGAAAGCTGCGGGGGTCTGCCGCGCCAACGCCGCACTGGTGAACCGGGTGCTGGGCAAGGAACGCGTGCGGGTGCACCGGGCCAAGGCCGAGACCTACCTGCTCCGGGTGCCCGAGGGCCTGGCCTGGGACCTGGTGTTTATCGACCCGCCGTATGATCTGGACGAAGACGGACTGGCCGGTGTGCTGCAGGCTCTCACCGCGCACCTTGCGCCCGGCGCCGTCGTGGTGGTGGAACGCTCCACCCGCTCACCGGAACCCGTATGGCCGGACGGACTGGAGCGCTTCAGCGAACGCGCCTACGGCGAAACAACCCTCTGGTTCGCCGAGCCGGCGGAGCCGGACGCCGAGCCGGAAGTGCAGCAAAAAACCGAGCAGAACCCAGCCGAAGGCTGACGGTTCAGCGCCCCGAGGAGAAGGCGTCGAGGTCCGCCCCGGTGAGCACCGCGGCCGGATGCGGCCCGGCCGCCAGCAGCGCCGCGGTCCACTCCTGCGGCCAGCGGAACGGGGTTCCGGCCAAGACGATGTTTCCCGGATGGCGGCCGGTGAACATGCCGGCGTCGCCCAGGGCGGCAACGTCGCCGCCGGCAGCGCCGAAAACGTCCTGCATGGCGGCCGCCTGCCGGCGGGCAAAGGCCAGCGGCGGATCATCACCCACGTTGACCAGCAGCACACCGGCGGGGGAGAGCAGCGCGAGCAGCTCGGCGTAATAGTCCGGCGCTGCCAGATGTTCCGGAGCATCGGCGCCGGCGAAAACATCCAGGACGATCACCTCGAAAGACGCCGGCTCGAACCGCTCGAGCTCGGCGCGTGCGTCTCCGATGATGGTCTGCAGCCGGGTCCCTTCGGGCAGCGGCAGGTACGCCAGCACATAGTCCAGGAGCTCGCGTTCCAGTTCGACGGCGGCCTGCTCCGAACCGGGCCGGGTGGCCTGGACATACCGGGCGAGCGTCAGCGCGCCGGCACCCAGATGCAGGGTCCGCAGCGGCTGGCCGGCCGGAGCGGCGAGGTCCACGGCGTTGCCGATCCGGCGGAGATACTCATAGAAGATCTCCTGCGGCTGTGCCAGGTTCACATGCGACTGCTGGGCACCGCCGATGGACAGGATCCAGGCGCCCTCGGTGAACGCGTCTTCGTCCAGCTCGGCGTGGGCGCCGATACCGCGCAGCAGGCGCCGCGGGGGACGGAGGGCCACTAGAGCACCTCCCCAAGGCGCGCGATGCGTTCCGCTGCTTCCTGCAGCACGTCGAACCGTTTGCAGAACGCGAACCGCAGCAGCGTACGGGTCCGTTCAGCTCCTTCCGGGTGGCAGAACATGGCCACCGGAATGGCCGCAACACCCACCAGCTCCGGCAGCCGCCGGGCCAGGTCAGTGGCGTCGGTGACGCCCAAGGGAGCGACGTCGGCATTCACGAAGTAGGTTCCCTGCGGTGTAAAGACGTCCAGCCCGGCGGCCCTCAGCCCGGCAGAGAGCACGTTGCGCTTGGCGCGCAGGGTCCCGGCGGCGTCGGTAAAGAAGGAATCCTCCATCCGCAGGCCCGCGGCAATGGCGGCTTGGAAGGGCGCCCCGGAGCTGTAAGTCAGGAAGCTCTTGACGGTGCGGACGGCGGCCACCAGTTCAGCGGGCCCGCTCAGCCAGCCGATCTTCCAGCCCGTCAGGGAGAACGTTTTGCCTGCCGAGGAAATGGTAAGGGTCCTGTCGGCGGCTCCGGGCAGGGTCGCCACGGGAATATGCCGGGGACCGAACGTCAGGTGCTCATACACCTCATCGGTGACGATCACGGCGTCGTGCCGGATAGCCAGGTCCACGATCCGCTGCAGGACCGAAGCCGGGAACACCGCACCGGTGGGGTTGTGCGGGTTGTTCACCAGGACCACGCGGGTACGGTCGGTGAACGCCGCTTCCAGGGCCTCCAGGTCCGGCTGGAAGTCCGGCGCCAGCAGGGGAGCAGTGGTGTGGGTAGCGCCGCTCAGGCCGATAACGGCGCCATAGGAGTCGTAGAACGGTTCAAACGTCAGCACCTCATCGCCGGGGCCGGTCAGCGCCAGCAACGCCGAGGCGATGGCTTCGGTGGCGCCCGTGGTCACAATGATCTCGGTCGCCGGGTCCAGCTTCAGCCCGTAGAAGCGTTCCTGATGCTCGGCGACAGCCTCCCGCAGCACGGGAAGCCCCTGTCCCGGGGCGTACTGGTTGGCGCCGGCCAGGATGGCCTTGCGGGCGGCGTTGCGGATCTCCGCCGGACCGTCCTCATCCGGAAAGCCCTGGCCCAGGTTGATCGCTTCGTGCCTGCCGGCCAGCACGGTGATCTCCTCGAAGATCGTCACCCCAAGGTTCCCGTCCGCGCCGAGCAGATTGGCGCCGGCAGCTGTCCGCTGCCAGGGGGCCGGGGCTCCGTCCCTGGAGTCACGGAGGGTTTGTACACGGGGTGTTGAAGTCATGCCTTCAAGTATTACCCGCACCGAGCCGGTAGATTCGACTTATGCGACGCGCAGTATGCCCCGGTTCCTTTGACCCGATCCACAATGGCCACCTGGAAGTGATTGCCCGGGCGGCGAACCTCTTCGACGAAGTGATCGTGGCTGTTTCCACGAACTACGCCAAGAAGTACCGGTTTTCCGAAGACGAGCGGCTGGAGATCGCAGCCGAAACGCTCGGCTCCCTGGCGGGGGTGTCGGTGCTGCCCATGGGGCACGGGCTGCTGGCGGATTTCTGCCGCGAGCATGGGGCCAATGCGATTGTGAAGGGTCTGCGCTCGGTGCAGGACTACCAGTACGAACTTCCGATGGCGGTGATGAACCGGCACCTCACCGGCGTCGAAACCGTGTTCCTCGCGGCCGATAACTCCTACACGCACCTGTCCTCGAGCCTGATCAAGGAAGTTGCCGCACTGGGCGGGGACATCACCGAATTCGTGCCGAGCGCCGTCCTGAAGCGGATGGACGCGCTGCGCTAGCTGGTCTCAGCTGTTCACCTACGTTCCAGATCAAACAGCGGTGCCGCACGCCGGGCGCAGGAAGGCTGCCAGCAGGCCGCCGGTCTCCTCCACAAAGCGTCCGGCCCAGCGCCAGGGGCTCATTGAAGGTTCCGATGCGACCATGATGGTGTGGGCGGTGGAGCACTGGCTGATATTGGCCTCGGCCCGCACCACGTGGTACTTGGAGGTCACCACGATGATCTCGTCCCAGCCGTTATCCGCTGCCAGCCGGGCTATCGAGCGGGCCTCGGCGCGGGTTGAGAGCGGAGCGGGCGTGAAGCACTCGATCGCCGGGTTGGTGGTGTATTCACAGACAAAGTCCGTGTTCGCGTTGCCGGGTGTATCGGTGGTGGAGAGCACAAGGACGGGAGCGTACCCGTCCCGCAGCAGCTGCTGCCCGACCGGGAGCCGCTCAGCGGCGGCTCCGGCCAGCACCACGATCGCGTCCGCGCTGGCGGGTTCCTTGGCCGTCTGGGGGTACAGGAAGAGGTTGGCGCTCACCAGCAGCCACACCAGCAGGGTGCACAGGACCGCCGCCCCGATCCGGGCAAGCACGCGCCGGGCTGCGGCGGGGAGGAGAACAATTGACACACCGCAAGCGTAGGTGAGAGCCGCCCGTGCGCCGGAATCCGCCGTCGGGCCCTGGTGCGGCTAAACTGGTTGAGCAGCCGGTAAGGCAGGCGCCGGGTCCGCCCGAAGCGCCCACCGGCGGGCCGGTTTGAGAGATTCCGTCCGGTCAGGCTAAGATGATATGTCGGTCTATGTTCTACAGGAGTTCTCATTAGCGTTTCATCGCGGTCACATCCGAGTTCCCCCTTGGCAGTCAATGTCAAGGATCTCGGGCGCAGCCCGGGAACCATGCGGACAATGCATGAGCATCTGCCGGCACCGAAAGACTTCGGTGTTGCGCTGATCGGCGTACCCGTTGGATCGGACATTGAGCTCGATCTGCGGTTTGAGGCCGTGCACGAAGGGATTTTGGTATCCGGAACCGCGGTTGTCCCAGTACGGGGCGAATGCGGACGGTGCCTGACGCCCATCGCGTACGACCAGGACGTCGATGTGCAGGAACTCTTCTACTACGAGGACACTGAGTCCTTCGAAGAAGAAGAGGAAGAAGAGCAACGCCGGATCGAGCGAGATGTCATCGATCTTGAACCGGTTTTGCGGGACGCAGTGGTCACCACCCTGCCGTTCCAGCCGGTGTGCCGGGAAGACTGCGAAGGTCTTTGCCCCGATTGCGGGGTGCGCCTTGAGGAGGATCCGGGTCACCACCATGAAGTCGTGGATCCTCGCTGGGCAGCCCTCGCCGGGTTGACTGGCACCGCCGCTGACAACGAAGCGGCAAAAAGTACAGAGTCAGACGAGAGAGAAGAGAGTTAGTCGTGGCTGTTCCCAAGCGGAAAATGTCCCGCTCGAATACGCGTGCACGCCGGTCCCAGTGGAAGGCAACTGCGCCCAACCTGGTGAAGACCGTTGAGAACGGCCGCGTAACCTACAGCCTGCCCCATCAGGCCAAGGTCGTAACCGACTCCGCAGGCACTGCGCTGTTCCTTGAATACAAGGGCCGCAAGGTAGCGGACGTCTAAGACCAGTGTTTACCCCTTTGCCGTCTGTCCTCTGAGGACAGCCGATGAAGGGGCACACTGCTTTTCGGGGCGATCTCAGCACGTGAAGAATACTGAAGAGCTTCTGAAGCGTCTCGGCGTCGATATCGATGCCGGGACGCTTCGTCTTGCGCTCACACACAGGTCCTACGCCTACGAACACGGCGGCATCCCGACCAACGAACGCCTCGAGTTCCTTGGGGATTCGATCCTCGGGTTCTCCGTCACCGACGCGCTCTACCGGGACAACCCCGACCTTTCCGAGGGCGAGCTGGCCAAGCGCCGTTCCGCCGTCGTGAGTACCAAAGCCCTTGCCTCGGTGGCCCGCCAGCTGCAGCTGGGCGACTTCATCCTGCTGGGGCAGGGTGAGAAGCTGACCAACGGCAAGGACAAATCCTCCATCCTGGCCGACACCACCGAAGCCCTGATCGGCGCGGTGTACCTCTGTCACGGGATTGAGACGGCCCGCGCCATGGTGATGCGCCTGATTGGGCCCCTGCTGCATGACGCGGACGCCCTGGGCGCCGGGACCGACTGGAAAACCAGCATCCAGGAAATCGCTGCCGCCCGGAAACTCGGCGACATCGAATACCGGGTGACCGGCACCGGTCCGGACCATTCCCGCAGCTTCGTGGCAGTCCTCCACATCGGCGGCCAGGCTTACGGCACCGGCAACGGCCGCTCCAAGAAGGACGCCGAGCAGGAAGCCGCTGCCGACACCTGCCGCCGGCTGAACGATACCGGCATGCGTCCGGTCACTCCCACTGCCTAGCCGCCCCGCCCCATGCCCGAACTCCCCGAAGTCGAGGTTGTACGCCGCGGCCTGGCCCGGTGGGTCCGCGGACGGAGCATTGAAGCGGCTGAAGTCCTGGACCCGCGCTCCGTCCGGCGGCATGCTCCGGGACCGGACGACCTCCGTGGGAACCTGGAAGGCGCCCGCGTGCTGGACGTTGTCCGGCGCGGTAAGTTCCTCTGGATGCCGCTGGTTGAGACCGGCGATGAATCCGGCGCGGCGCCTCCCTTCGCCCTGATGGCGCATCTGGGCATGAGCGGGCAGCTCCTGATGGAGGATCCCGCTCTGCCGGATGAGAAGCACCTCAAGATCCGGCTGACCCTGAGCCCTGCTTCGGACGACGACGGAATCCCGATGCCCGCGGAACTGAGGTTTGTGGACCAGCGGATTTTCGGCGGGATGTTCCTCGCCGATCTGCTGCCGACTCCGGACGGTGCGCCGGGCGGGCTTTCCGAAACCGGAATGGCGCTGCTCCCGTCAGAAGCCGCCCACATCGCCCGGGATCCGCTGGACCCGTTCTTCTCCTTCGACGAGTTCTACCGCAGGCTGCGTTCCCGCCGCACCGGCGTCAAACGGGCGCTGCTGGACCAGGGACTGATTTCCGGCGTAGGCAACATCTACGCCGATGAAGCGCTGTGGAGCGCGAAAATCCACTTCGCCCGGCCCACGGATACCATGCGCCGTGCCGATGTTCTGCGCCTGGTGGACGCTGCCCGGGACGTCATGACCCGTGCACTGGCCGCAGGCGGCACCAGCTTCGATTCGCTCTACGTCAACGTCAACGGAGCATCGGGGTACTTTGCCCGGTCACTGAACGCCTACGGCCGGGAAGGTGAACCCTGCCTGCGCTGCGCTGAAGCCGGCCGCACCACGCTCATCCGCCGGGATTCCTTCATGAACCGGTCCTCCTACAGCTGCCCGGTCTGCCAGCCCCGGCCCCGCAACGGACGCTGGTAACCCGCCTGACGCCTGACACCGGGCGGCGTGCTCAGCGCAGGACCTCGATGAGGACCACCCAGGCGAAGGCCGCCCCCGCGATCACGCCGAGGACCGCCCCGGCCCCCAGCCAGGCCAGCCCGGCGCCGTCGCCCGCCAGGAGCAGGACCGCGCCCGCCGCATAGGCGGCAACCGGAGCCAGGAGCAGCAGGACTTTGGGGAACCGCGTTCCGCGGGGAGCGCCCGGGCTGCGGTACACCGAGCGGACTGCCCGGACCACCACAACGGCCAGGATGGCGGTGCCAGCCGCTGTCTCGGCGCCGTAGGCCCAGAGCGGCTGGCCAGGCATCAGCCCGAGGGCACACACCACCAGCGCCAGCGTGAGCGTGGCGACGGCCGCTGCGGCACGGGAGGGCAGCGGTTCCGCGGCGAGGATATCCTTGATGTTCACCGACATTGCCACGATGAGCAGCCCCACCAGCGCCGCGGTGCCGCCCAGCATGGCGACGTTGAACTCACTCCAGGCTTCCAGCGGGGCTTCCATGCGAGCACACTGTAGCGTGCGCCGCCGGTGTTCTCAGCAGTGCCGGGGCGTTAGTTCCGGCGCAGCTCCGCAACCAGCGCGTCGTTGAAGACCGGCCAGGCTTCCGCCGCCCAGGGACCGAAATCCCGGTCCGTCAGGACGACGGCGGCTGCCTGCAGATCGGGATCCACCCACAGGAACGTCCCCGACTGCCCGAAGTGCCCGAACGTGCGCGGCGAATTGGTGCTGCCGGTCCAGTGCGGGGACTTGCTGCCCCGGATTTCGAAGCCCAGCCCCCAGTCGTTCTCCTTCTGCCGGCCGAAGCCGGGCAGGATGCCGGCGAGCCCCGGATAAGCGACGGTGGTTGCTGCGGCCAGCGACCCGGGCGAAATCAGCCGGGGCGCCTGCAGCTCCGCGGCGAACCGGATCAGGTCCTCCGCGGTGGAAACGGCACCGGCAGCGGGGGAACCGTCCAGCGTGGTGTCCGCCATGCCCAGGGGCGCCAGGACAGCTTCGCGGAGATAGTCAGCGAACGCTATCCCGGTGGCCTCCTCCAGTGCCTCGGCCAGGACTTCGAAGCCGGCGTTGGAGTACAGCCGCCGCGTACCGGGTTCATACCGGACGGTGCGGTCGCCAAAGTCGTAACCGCCGGTATGGGCCAGCAGATGGGAAACCGTGGAGCCGGGCGGGCCGGCGGGATCATCCAGGGCCACCGCTTCCTCTTCGAGCGCGACCTGGAAGGCATAGGCCGTGAGCAGCTTGGTCACCGACGCGAGCGGAAAGCGCCGGCGCTGCCCGCCGTCGGCTCCCAGCACGGTGCCGTCCGCGGCGATGACCGCCGCCGCCGCGTTTTCCGCAGGCCAGTCCCGGATCAGTGCCGTGCTTTTCATCTCAGTCATCCTTTGGTGCCTGCCGTCTCGGGGTGTCCGGCTGTGCCGCCGTAGTGTCCGGCTGTGCCGCCGTAGTGGGCGGCCAGGCGGCGCATTCCCTCGTCGATGGAGACCTCGGGAGTCCAGTCCAGCACCTCGCGGGTGCGCCGCTGGTCGAACCAGTGGGAGGTGGAGAGCTGCTCAGCCAGGAACCGGGTCATCGGCGGCTCATCGTGGACCAGGCCGCGTGCGCCGGCCGCCAGCCAGGCCTTCTCGATGATGCTTCCGGCTCCGCGCGCCAGCCAGCCGGGGACACTGAAGCCGGGTGCCTGGACGCCGCCGGCGGCACAGATGCCGGACATCAGCTCACCGACGGTACGGGGCTGGCCGTTCGTGACCACCAGCGCCTGGCCGTGGGCGTGCTCCATCCGTTCCAGTCCGCGGACGATCGCCGCAGCAGCGTTGTCCACGTAGGTGGTGTCGATGAGGGCCGCTCCGCCGTCAAGCAGCGGCAGCCGGCCGGAGCGCGCCCGGTCGATCACGCGTTCCACCAGCTGGGTATCGCCGGGACCCCAGACGACGTGCGGGCGGATCGCCGTGACCCGGAAGTCCGGGGAATCGGCGGCGAGGGCCAGCAGCTCCGCCGCGGCCTTGGACCGGGCATAGTTGCCGCGGGCCTGGTCCGGATCGGCCTGCCCGGCGCCGGCTCCGGCAATCGGTTCGCCGAAGTGCGCTACGGACGGAGAAGAAACGAAGACTAAATCCCGGACCCCGGCGGCGCGCGCGGCGGAGAGGATATTGCGGGTCCCCTCGATGTTGGTTGCCTCGAACTCGGACCACGCACCGGTGAAGGAAACTTTGGCCGCCAGATGCACGACGGCGTCCATACCCTCCACTGCCCGTGCCACGGCGGCCGGGTCGGTCACGGAGCCGGCCACCGATTCCAGTCCGGAGCCGGCTGCCGGCCGGCGCTGGAAGGTGCGGACCTGGTGCCCGCGTTCGGCCAGCAGCTCTGCCACGGCGCCGCCGAGCAGGCCGCTGGCACCGGTGACGAGGATCCGCCGGCTCATCGGCGGGCTCCCGGCGCGCTGATCCGGCCGCCGGCCAGGACCTGCGCAGCCCAGGTACCCAGGGCTGCGCGGTCGATCTTGGAATTGTGCCGGATGTCGGTGGGCATCTGCGGCAGCACCAGCACCGCCGCGAGTTCCAGCCCGCAGGCCGCGGCGACGGCGTCCCGGACGGCGGCTGCCGTCTCCGGGTCAGCCGGCCCTGCCCGCCTGGTGCCTCCTGCGGGTTCGATGACTGCTACCGGTACCTGTGTTCCGGCGGGGCCGACGCCGACCAGCGCGGCCAGCCGTACAGCGGGCACGCTCTCGGCAGCCTGCTCCGCGGCGACCGGTGTGACCGGCCCGGCGGGTGTGGTGAGGACGTGGCCCAGCCGGCCCTCGACCCAGAGGCGGCCGTCGGCGTCGAAATGCCCAACGTCTCCGGTCCGGTGCCAGCCGGGCACTGAGGAACTGTGCTCTTCGGTGATCCAGAGCCGGTCATACCGGTCCTTCACATGCGGGGCGCTGACCAGGATTTCTCCGGTAACGCCCGGGGCGTCGGAGAGCCCGGTTCCGGCGGAGCCGTCCGCGGCGAGCGGTGCGATGGCCACCCGTGCCCCGGCGACGGCGGTCCCGACGCAGACACCGTTGCCGGTGCCGGCCTTGCGGATCTGCTCCAGGCTGATGTCGGTGACCGGGAGGGCTTCGGTCATGCCGTAGGGGGTGTGCAGGGCTGCCTGCGGCACCAGCAGCTGAACCCGGCTCAGCAGCGCTTCAGGGATGGGCGCCCCGGCGGAGAGCAGCAGGTCCACGCCGGCGAGGGCGGCCCGCTGCGCGGCGCTGAGGTCCTCCGCCGTCGCCAGCACGTTGGCCAGGGCGGCCGGTGAGGCGAAAACGGTGGTGGCGCCGACGGCGGCCGCTGCGTCCGCCAGCGCGCGGGCGCTCAGGGTGCGCGGCGCCGTGACGTCCATGTCCGGGGTCACCGAGGTGGCGCCGAGTGCCGGTCCCAGCAGCGCGAACGGTGCGAACCCGGCCACCAGCGCGGAACCGGCCCGCAGGTCATAGGTCGCCTTCAGGGTGTCCCGCATCGCAGCGAGCCGGCGGTGCGTGTAGACGGCGCCCTTCGCCGGTCCGGTGGAACCGGAGGTGAAGAGGACGGCGGCGTCGGCATCGGGGTCCGTGCGGTAGTCCGGAACAGGTTTGCCGGTGCCAGCCTCGACCAGCTCGGAAACCGTGTGCTCCACGCCCAGCAGCCTGCGCCGGAGGGGTGCCGCTTCGCCGGCGAGGATGCGCTGTCCGGGCCAGCCGAACAGCCTGGCCCCGGTGATGGCCCGTTCAATTCCGACGATGAACTGCGGGCCGGCACCCTTGATGGCCCGGCTCAGCCCGGCGGTCCCGAGGCCGGCGTCGGCCACCACCACCACGGCGCCTACCCGCAGGCAGGCATAAATCAGCGAGGTCAGCTCGATGCCCGGAGGCACCAGCAGGTTCACCCGGTTCCCCGGGCGGACGCCGATCCCGGTGAGCCCTGCGGCGAGGGCGTCCACCCGGGCGGCGAGCTGCTTCCAGGACAGGGTTGTTGGAACGGCTGCCGTGCCGCCCGTGGCCGGAGCCATGTCCACGACGGCGGGGGAGTCATCACCGGAACGCTCATCCAGTTCCGCAAGCATGGGCCGGAAGGGGGCCTGCCCGGCACCGGTTGCCGCGGAGGATTCCGCAGTGACTCCTGCCGCCGGGCTGGGGGCGCTGACCTTTTGCTCCAGCCAGCTGAACACCGGAGCGGCAAGGTCCCGGTCTTCGGGCAGCAGGTGGCCTGCGCCTTCGAACCGGTGGACGTCCGCGTGCGGCAGCCGGGTGATCAGGTCCCGCAGGTAACGGTCGGAGAAGACCGGGTCCTTGGGGCCCCAGAGCGCCAGGACCGGGACCTTCAGCCCGCGGATTCCTTCTGCGACGCGGGTCAGGGCCCGGTAGCTGGGATGGGTCTCGTCCGCGGGAATGTCCGCAACGAAGTTCCCGACGCCGCTGCGCCGCGCGGTTCCGCGGTACGGTGCGGCGAAGGCGCGGCGGACCTCCGGAGCCAGCGCCGGCTGGGCCAGGGCATGCGTGACCCGGAGAAAGGCATCGGTGCTGACGGTGCCCCAGCCATGCACTGCGGGATGGAGCGCGAGCCGGAGGGCCGGCGGGAGCGAGAAGCCGGCGGGGTGTACAGCGGTGTTGGTCAGGACCACGCCCGCCAGGTTCCGGCGGTGCTGCAGTGCCCAGCCCAGGGAGATGATGCCGCCCCAGTCGTGGCCTGCCGTGACCACCGGGCCGTCCAGTTCCAGTGCCGCGGTGAGGTCGGACAGATCGCTGATCCGGTCGGCGAGCCGCCGGAACGTGCCGGTGCGGGCCGAGTAGCCCATGTCCAGCTGGTCAACGGCGATGACCCGCCAGGGACGTTCGGAGGTGCTGCCGGCAGCGGCCAGCGTCCGCCAGAGGTAGGACCAGGTGGGATTGCCGTGCACGCAGAGCAGGGTGCCGGCAGGCTCAACGCCCCGGGACCTGAGGTCCGGGGCGTTGTCCAGGACGTGCCACTTGTGCTGGGTTCCGGGACGGTCGACGGCGGCGGTGGAGGGAACCTGGACATAGCGGGACCAGGCGGCCGGAACACCGGGCCAGAGTTCAGCTACCACGCGATTTCCATCATGGTGGTGTTCAGGCCCGAACCAACGCCCATACACAGGACACGGTCCCCGGGGGCCAGGGTCCTGGCTTCCTGCGCCAGGGTCATGGGCAGGGAGGCCGGCCCCACGTTGCCCCACCGCGGGAAGGTGATCGGCACCCGCTCCCGGTCCAGGTCCACTGCCTTGATGATCGCGTTCGTGTAGGAATTGGAGACCTGGTGGGTGACGTACCGGTCCATGCCCTGCCAGTCCCAACCGTTCGCCTGGGCTTCGTGCCAGGCGGTGACCACGAGCTCCAGTCCGCCGTCGAGCAGACCCTTGGTGTCGGTGTACATACCGCCTTCGCCGCCGACGCACAGTTCGTGGTGCTCGGTTCCGGCCCGGGACACCCCGCCCAGGATCCGGTGTGAACCGGGATGGTCCGCGGCGCGGCCGATCACGGCGGCTGCGGCGCCGCTGCCCAGGGTCAGGGTGGCGAATTCCCGCAGGTAGTCCTGCCGGGTGGAGTCCTCCCGGTTCAGCCGCCCGAACGTTGCTTCCTGGACGCCCTGGGAATCTTCTCCGGCAACGATCAGTGCGTAGTCAATCTGCCCGGACTCGATCATGTTGGAGGCCATGGTGATGCCATTCACAAATCCCAGGCAGGCATTGGCCAGATCGAAGTTGAGGGCGGAGGAGGGGAGGCCGAGGTGATGGTGGATCTTGACGGCGACGGACGGCTCCAGGTTCTTGCGCGTCACGGAGGTGTTGATCAGCAGCCCGATCTGCGCCGGCTCCACCCCTGCCTCGGCCATGGCCTTGGCACCGGCTTCGATGGCGCCGTCTTCGAAGGTGGTGCCCGGAGCCCACCATCGGCGCTCGCTGACCCCTGCCACCCGCTCCAGCAGGCCCTTGGACAGGCGCAGCCGTTTCAGGGAGGGAGAGAGCCGCTCATCGAATTCCGGTGAGCTGACAACGACGGGCGCCTCTACGCTCTTCACGCTCAGGAGTGCGGTGTTGGTGTGGTGGAAGTTGAAGTTCCCGCTCAAAATGCCTGCCTTGTCTGCTGCCAAAAGATCGCGGTCCGGGCCTGGTTGTAACCCGAAACGGCGCCGCCGAACCATATGATTCTTCTAGAAGCCTACTTTCCTGCCGGGCCTGGAAAGCGCGAAAGCCCGGATTACGCTCTGCGAGTACTGCGGTTAAGTGTGGGGGAAGTGGTGGCTTTAGGGAATCTTCCACAAACGAGAGACAGAGGCCAGTGCACTTAAAAACACTGACGATGCGGGGCTTCAAATCCTTTGCATCGGCCACCACCTTTGAGTTCGAGCCGGGGGTGACCGCTGTTGTCGGTCCGAACGGCTCGGGCAAATCCAACGTGGTGGACGCCCTGGCCTGGGTGATGGGGGAGCAGGGTGCGAAGACCCTGCGCGGCGGCAAGATGGAGGACGTCATCTTTGCCGGCACGTCGGGGCGCCCGCCGCTGGGGCGTGCGCAGGTTTCCCTGACCATCGATAACTCCGACGGCGCCCTGCCCATCGAGTACTCCGAAGTCACCATCTCCCGCACCCTCTTCCGGGCCGGCGGTTCCGAATACGCCATCAACGGAGCGGCGTGCCGCCTGCTGGACATCCAGGAGCTGCTCTCCGACTCCGGCCTGGGCCGGGAAATGCACGTGATCGTCGGGCAGGGCCAGCTGGACAAGGTGCTGCACGCCTCGGCGGAGGACCGCCGCGGCTTTATCGAAGAGGCCGCCGGGATCCTCAAACACCGCCGGCGCCGCGAAAAGACCGTCCGCAAGCTGGATGCCATGCAGGCCAACCTGGCCCGGCTGACCGACCTGACCGCGGAACTGCGCCGGCAGCTGGGGCCGCTGGGCAAGCAGGCCGCCGTCGCCCGGCGGGCCCGGCAGGTCCAGCTGGACGTGCGGGATGCCCGCGCCCGCCTGCTGGCCGATGACCTGGTGACCCTGTCCACCGCCGTCGAGCGGGACACTGCCGCCGAAGCAGCGCTGAAGGAACGGCGCCGGGAGGTGGAGCAGGCCGTCCAGGTTCAGGGGGCACGGCTGGCCGAACTGGAACGGCTGGCGGCAGTGGCCACTCCCCGTGTGAACGCCGCACGGGACGCCTGGTACCTGCTTTCTTCCGCCCGGGAAAGGCTGAACTCGCTGCAGGCACTCGCCCAGGAACGCCAGCGCCTGCTGGGCTCCAGTGACGCGGCCCCGGACCCCGGACGCGACCCGGAGAAACTGCAGGCACAGGCGGAACGGATCCGCGCCGAAGCCGCGGATCTGGAGGCCGAGGCCGAAGAGCGGGAGGGCGCGCTCGAGGACGCCGTGGAAATCCGGTCTGCAGCGGAGGAGGAAGCTGCGGCCGAAGAACGCCGTCTGGCCTCCCTCCTGCGCGCCGCCGCGGACCGGAGGGAGGGACTGGCACGCCTCGCCGGTTCCGTGGCTGCCGCCCGTTCCCGGGTGGAAGCAGCAGAAGCGGAGCTGGGCCGGCTGCGGGCCTCCATCAGCCAGGGGGAGGAGCGCCGCCGGAGCGCGGAAGCGGAATTCACCGCCCTGGAAAACCAGGCAGCCGGCGCCGAAGCCGGTGAAGAGGGCCTGGACGCCCGCTATGAAGAAGCCGTTGCCCGGCTCGAAGCAGCGGAGGAACGGCTGGCGGACCTGCAGGGCCAGGAACGTGAAGCCGTCCGCGGCAGGGAAACGCTGACCGCCCGGCGGGATGCGCTGGCCGTGGGACTGGACCGCAGAGACGGGTCCCAGGCGCTGCTGGAAGCCGGGATCGACGGGGTCCTGGCGCCCCTGGCCGATCTGCTGAGTGTGCGTCCCGGTTATGAACGGGCGGTCAGCGCCGCTCTGGGCCCGGCCGCGGAGGCCCTGGCGGTCCGGGGCACCGAACCCGCGCTCGCCGCACTCACCCTGCTCAGGGAATCCGGAGCCGGCCAGGTTTCGCTGGTCTTCGCCGGAACGGCCGCGCCTGCCGGCCTTGACGACGCCGGCTTGGACGACGCTGGCCTGGACAACTCCGGCCCGGGCTCGTCAGAGCCGGGGACTGAACCGGCAGCGGACCTGCCGGAGCTGCCTGCCGGCTGCGTCCGTGCCGTGGACGTGGTTGAGGCCGCCTCCGGGACGGGGGCCGCCCTGCGCGCCCTGCTGCGCGGCGTCGTCGTGGTTCCCTCGCTGGCGGACGCCGCTGCCTTGCTGGCGGACGCGCCCGGAGCTACCGCTGTGACCACCGGCGGCGACCTGCTTTCTGCCTTCAGCGCCAGGGGAGGGTCAACCAGTGCTCCCGGACTGATCGAGATCCAGGCCGCCGTGGAGGAAACGGAGGCGAAGCTGGCCGAAGCAACGGCCCGTGCCGAGGCAGCCCGGTTCGCGATCGCCGGTGCCGACGGTGAACGGAAGGCGGCGCAGGAACTGGTGAATGCCGCGCTCGCGGAACTGCATGACTCCGATGCCCGGCTGGCGGCCGTGGGGGAACGGCTGGGTTCATTGGGATCCCTGCTGCGCTCAGCGGCCGGGGAAGCGGAGCGGCTCTCCCACCTGGCAGAAGCCGCCGAGGCGAATCTGGCCCGCGAACAGGAACAGCTGGCTGCGGTGACGGAACGGCTCGCCGCGGCACAGGAGAGCCCTGACGACGCCGGGGAGCCCTCGACCGACCGGCGGGACGCCCTGGCGCTCGCAGCCGCCCAGGCCCGGCAGGCAGAGATGGACGCCCGTTTGTCCCTCCGCTCGGCCCAGGAGCGGCTGAAGGCCGTCGCAGGACGGGCGGAGTCCCTGGAGCGGGCGGCGGAGGCCGAACGCCGGGCCCGGGCCGCCGCAGCCGTCCGCGCCCGGGCACGGGCTGCGCAGGCGGCGCGTGCGGC
>NZ_BCQM01000015.1 GCF_001552075.1 Arthrobacter luteolus NBRC 107841 | reverse complement strand
CCAGAGGCTCTGACCCCCGAAAATCCCCTACATCTAGCGGTTTCTGGGACATCCATCGGAATATTGAATGTTCTCTAACACGTGCTCGAATTTCCCCAGAACACTACCATGGTTGCGCGTTCGCTGGGTAACGGGAGCGGCGCGAGGCTACCTGCGGTAGCGCTGCCGGAGTATGCCTGGCAGTCGCCTATTTACGGAGGCGGGACTTCTCTACGGCCCGACGCAGCAGTTGCAATAGATCCTCACCCAGCACACGGCAAATGCTCTCAATGTCGGTCGTGGTGAAACTCGCCTCGTCGCGCAGTCGCTTGTTCGTATAGCTCGACGAGCGGCCGATCAGCAGTGCCAGCTGGACCCCGCTCTTCCGATGCCGAGTCATAGCGAGTCTTACTTCCTCGCTGACGGCGCGTGCGAACGCGCCGGGCTCCGGCTCGGTTCCTGATGGCATGGACATAATCTAGCCGCCCTTATGGGTCAGAAAGACATCCTTGCGCACAATCAGCTCATATGGCTCAGCTTGGCGCATATGGGGTAATTACCTGCGCTGCAACACTACGCTCCGGGCGTCACGGGGCGCAAGGTTTGCGGGGTGACCTGGCGCATATGGGGTAGATTACCCGTAAGGCAGGGGGGTGCCGAAGGCTCTGACATAGGTTGTCGGGGGCCTGATGTAAGGTCTCGGATTAGAACGTATGTACTAATAACTACTTGGGGACTATCTATGCACCAGCGCACCAACCCGTTCACTGGCAAGCCCACCACTGTCGTTGATCTTGGTGCCCTGGCTGACTGGACCGGGTTGGCGCCGGCGTTACTTCTTGATGCGATCAGTTGCGCGGGCGACGAGCTCGAGGGGTGAGAGCCCAAGTGCGTCGGCAATAGCTGCGAGCTGATTCAAGGGGATGTCACGCTTCCCGTTAAAGTATCGAATGAGCGTCTGCTCGGACATGCCGGTCGCTTCCACGAGATCCTTGAAGGACATCTGGCTAGCGGCTCTTTCGGCGCGCAGTTGTTCAGCAACAGCGGTCGGTAGGTTCTCTTTGTAAAATCCCATACGGCACACTATACAACCATTTTGGTCAGTATAGCTACCCGAATAGGTGTGATTACAGCGTTGTAACTATCCATATGGTCTGTTACGCTCTAGGTATGGATACCTACTCAAACGAAGCAGCCCGCAACATTGCGGCAGTAATCACCCGCAAAGACCGCAGCAAGAAGTCAGTAGCAGACGCGGCTGGCATCCCACTCACCACGTTCAACCGCAAGATCAATGGACATGGCGACTTCGGGATCCTGGAACTCGCAGCCATCGCCGACGCGCTGCAGGTTCACCCCACGGAGCTCCTGCCCGCGGCATTCACACAGAGGGTGGCGGCGGCATGAACGTCCGGTCCCTTTCCACTGAGGAGCTTGCCGAGCGGTGGGGGAGACGCCCCGAATGGGTTACCTACGCAGCCCGCACAGGTGCGATCCCCGGAGCATGGAAGCTCGGCCACTACTGGCGATTCTTCCTCCCGGAAGTCGAAGCTTTCGAAACGTCCCAGCAGTCAACCAGCATCTTCGCACTAGCCCCGGGCGCAGCAGCCCGCCGTCGCAAGTAGCACAGCTTCACCTCGCCGCAGCTTTAGGCCGGCAACCTTCGCCCGACTCAGGGCACACACCACACATCCCCTACTGGCTTTTTAGTCGGAGGTTTCCCTTGCTGAACTATGCCCTTTTGCAGGAGGCATTGGCGGGAATGGACAAGAAGTCCGCCGTCGATCACCTGCTCAACCTGTTTCCCCACAAGTCCAAGTCTTACTTCGACCGCAATTACCAGCACCTCTTGGCGCTGGATCCGCTCGGACTCTCAAACATCCTGAGCTACAGCGATCCCACCGCCCGTAAGGCAATCAACCGCGTCATGGCTATGGCGTAAAGGAGAACAACATGAACACCCATCTCGTACCTATTGAACGTGCCGAGGACGGCGCACTGATCGTGTCGTCACTGACTATCGCTGAGGGAGCCGAGGTTACGCACCAAGCAGTCTTGAAGCTGATCGACCAGCATGCGGGGCGTCTCGGTCAGGTCGGATTTGAAATCCGGGCTGGCTACAACAATGCGAAGGTGCGGGTGGCGCTCCTGGATGAGAAGCAGGCGACCGCTCTCATGATGCTCATGAAGAACACGGACAAGGTCCTCGACTTCAAGTTCGCGCTGAACGATGCCTTCTTCGAGATGGCCCGCCAGTTGCAGCCCGTCCCTTCCATGCCACAGTCCCTCCCGGATGCCCTGCGTGCCTACGCCGCAGAGGTCGAAGCCCGTGAGGCTCTCGCGGCGAAGGTTGCTGCAGACGCCCCGAAGGTTCTCTTTGCCGACTCGGTAGCCACCTCGAACACGACGATCCTGATTGGCGATCTGGCGAAGATCCTGCGCGGTAATGGCGTGCCTGTTGGTGCGAATCGGTTGTTCGCTCAGTTGCGGGAGGACGGTTTCTTGATCCGCCGGCAGGGCACGGATTGGAACATGCCTACTCAGCGGTCGATGGAGTTGGGTTTGTTCAAGGTGAAGGAAACGGCGGTGACTCATTCGGATGGGCACGTGACGGTTTCGAAGACTCCGAAGGTCACGGGCAAGGGTCAGGCCTATTTCGTGAACCGGTACAGCAGTAAGGCCGAGCTGCAGGCGGTTGCATCATGACCACGAACACAGATCGGGAAGAACTGGCCCTGCTTGTCAGTAACTCGGGTGCCACGTCGCAGCGCAGCTTGTCCCGAGCCGACGCGATCCTTGCCGCCGGCTACCGCAAAGTGAATCCCGCAGACGAGGCGGCTGTAGACAAGGTTGCCGCCATACTCGCGCTCTCTGACGGCTGGTTGTCGGCGGCTCACCCCAGCCCGCGGCACCAGGCGGAACTCCGGAAGCGCGCAGGGGTTATCCTGACCGCCCTTTACACCCCGGAGCCAACCAAATGACCTCCCCGATGCCCCTAGAGGACCTCAATTGGACTGAGGATGCACTCGCCACACTGACTGCCTTGGCTCGTACGCAGTTGGTGGTTACGGCTGAGGATTTGATGCGGGAGATGAGGCCGGCACCGCATCCGAACATGGTTGGTTCGGTGTTTATGGCGGCGAAGTCGTTGCATTTCATCACGCCGACTGGTTATCGGCCGTCGAACAGTAAGTCGCGGCGGGGTGGGGTTATTCGGACGTGGACTTTGCATCCTATGGAGCGCGAGAGGGGTGCGGCATGACCATCTGGCCCCCACTCCATGACCGCCATCTCGAACCGCCGGACGACATCGACCGTGACGCGCTCGATGCGGAATCCAACACCCAGTACGAAGACGACGCCGACACCTGGCGCAAAGGAGAATGACGTGAAGCACGCAGCAGGATTCATTGCATATAGCCGCCGAAAAACAGAACCGAAGCACAAAAAGGAGTGGACGCGGGAGCAGCGAGTCTACGATTACCGGCGCGACGTCCCCTATTTCCCCGGCCGTCACGCTAAGCCGTTCGCCAAGCGTCACCCGGCTACCCCCGTCACGTACGACGCGGCTGGGACGACCACCCCGCTTGTTACCAGCGGGCACTGGCTGGACGTGGTCGCATGAGCGGGATGACGGACGTGATCGCGGATGCACTGTCGAAACACAGTAACTACGTCCGCAACGAGGATGAAGGCGGCGTGATCTGCGACGAGTGTGGCTGGGAGGTCGCATCGAAATGGCAGGTCATCAGAGGCCGGACCGCCGAGCGCATGAACGAACACGAATCCCTCGCCGTGCTGGAGGAGCTCACCAAGGCCGGGTTCGGGAGTATCCAGGCTGCCCTCCTGTCCGCCGCGGATGAGATGCCTATCGAGTCCCTGCTTGGCGCGGACAAGGCGAGTGTCTGGCTCAGGCAGCGCGCCCACTCCCTCGACCCGAAAGGCCGGGAACTCGTGCAGGCCATCCACGACCGGAAGGCGGAGGGATGAGCCGCATCAGCACCCGCGCCGCCGCTCGACTCAGGCAGCAGATCTACGCCAACCGTGAAGTGGAACGTCAGGTCTTGGAGGCCCGCATCCGCATGGCTAAATCCACTGTGGCCGACCTCAAGGCGCAATTGGACCCGGCTCGCAGGCTGCGTCTCCAGCAGGGGTTAGCCCGCTGGGAGGCCATCGTTGATTCCCTTGAGGACGACGGTGTCTATCCAGATTTTGGCGACACCTGATGGGCGCGCAGATCAGCCTCTCTACGTCGCGGCATTTACCGCCTGGCTTCCACGTCCCACCAAACGCCGAAGCCGCACTCATCGCGAACGGCTGGCAACCACCACCGAACCCCCAAGAGCCTACGGGCTCTTTTTTCTTGCCCAAGGGAGGGCCAATGAAACTCACACGACACCAAGCGGACGTGGCTGTCCGCCGGCTCGCTGACCACTACTACGACGCAACCGACCCGAACGGCAGGTTGGCCGCAAGCCAGCGCTTCGGCGAGTTCCGCCGCAAGCTCTGCTGGCAGATCGGTGCGGACATCGGCGAATGGTTCTTGATCGACATCCTCATCGCCCTGGATGACCTTGCCCGGGTCGCCTCCACTGCTGCCCGCGAGTACGCCGAAGACGACTTGAACTGTGCTGTGAACCGCGCACTCGACAACGCGGGCATTCCCGGCAAGTGGATCAACCGCCGCAGCAAGCCGGTGTCCGCATGATCTCCCCGGAACTGGCCAGCAGCATCGCCTTCGCCCTCTTCCCCGTATCCATCCTCGGCCTCTGCATCAGCTGGGGCCGCAAGAAAGCAGAAAACAAATGACGGAACATTCATACACCCACACTGAGTCCGGGCTGATCATCGACCGACTAGATGAGTGCGAGAAGGTCTGCATTCTCGCGCCGCAGCACCATGCGCACGTGCCCCACGCCGATATTCCGGCCGTTGCCGCGGAACTCCTCAAGGCCGCCGGCCATGACGAGCTTGCGGCACTCATTGAGGCTCCCGCAGCGGGTAAGAAGCTGCAGGAACGCCGGGCTGCGCTGGCAGCCGAGTTTGGAGGCCACCCTAAGTGGGCACATGACAGTTCATTCGGGCGCGCCATTGACCGGATCATCGAACTCGAAGACGGGAAGGCGACGGCATGACCCCCGAAATCATCGACGGGATGAGCAACAAGGACTACCACGCGCACCCCGCACTCGGATCCACCAGCCTGAAAACGCTCGCCACGAAAACCCCCGCACACTACAAATGGCAGGCCGAATACCCCGTACACAAGGATGTTTTCGACCTCGGGACCGCAATCCATTCGATCGTGCTCGAGCAGGACGAATCGAACATTGTGGAGGTGGACGCGGACTCCTGGCGCACCAAGGCAGCGCAGGTCGCAAAGCAGGAAGCTCGAGCAGAGGGCAAAGTCCCGCTGCTCGCCAAGGACCTCGAGCTAGCCCGCGCAATCGGGAAGTCAGTCATGGCGCACCCGCTCGCGAAGAACATGCTCACCGGCCACATCGCGGAACGATCCGTGTTCTGGGAAGAGGACGGCCTCGAGCTCAAATGCCGTCCCGATGCCCTGAATCACGGCCTGATCGGTGACCTGAAAAGCATCGTCACCGCCGACCCGAACACGTTTGGCAAGACCGCCGCGGACCTCGGCTACTACATGTCCGCAGCCCACTACCAAGACGGCATGGAACGGGCCACCGGGGAACGCATGCCCTTCCTCTTCATCCTGGCCGAGAAGACCGCACCCTACCTGCCCGCCGTCGTGGAACTGGACGAGGAAGCCCTCGAGTACGGGCGGCGCATGAACACCCGCGCCAAGAACATCTACCGCCGCTGCCTCGAGCGTGACGAATGGCCCGGCTACACCCCGCGGGGCCGCATCAGCCTCCCCGTCTGGGCCACCAACCGCATGGACGACCTACTACTAGAAACGGAACCCGCAAATGTCTAACGAACTAGTCCCAACCTCGACCGGCCTCGAGCTGGCACAGAAGCAGGAATACGCCATCGCAATGGCTGGCTCCAACCTGCTCCCGAAGTCCTACCAGGGGAATCCGGCGAACCTGCTGTTCGCGCTAGAGTACGCTTCCGCGCTCAACGTCGAACCCATCCACGCGATCACGAGCATCCACGTCATCAACGGCAAGCCCTCCGCATCCGCTGACCTCATGGCCGCGACCGTGCGCCGTGCCGGGCACCGCCTCCGCGTCACCGGGGACGACACCTACGCCGAAGCCGTCCTCATCCGTGCCGACGATCCCGACTTCGAGTTCCGGGCACGCTGGGACCTCGCCAAAGCCAAGCAGGCGAACCTGAACACGCCGACCTGGAAGAACTACCCCGGGGCCATGCTCCGCTCGAGGGCCATCACCGAAGTCATCCGGGCCGGCGCACCCGACGCCATGTTCGGCATCGTCTACACGCCCGAAGAGCTCGGCGCGAACGTCGACCAGTCAGGCAAGCCCGTCCACTACGGGCAGCCCGAACCCACCGGATCCTCGGCCCTCGACAAACTCCGCGCCGCCGCACAGCCCGAACCGGAGCCGGAACCGGCGTCGGACTTCGCGGACCTCGGAGAGCGTCCACTTATCCCCGACGAGGTGAAGGCCAATACGGAGAAGGCCAGACAAGCAGGCAACCTCGACGCGTACTTCGAATGGTGTGTCGAACAGGGCGCACCGGCCCACATCCTCAACTACGTAACCGAACAGATGGAGGCCCAGCAGTGAGCGGCGAAACACTCGTGACCATCATTGGCCGGCTGACGAAGGAGCCGGAGCTCAAGTTCATCGGAAATTCTGCGGTCGCTGAGTTCTCCGTGGCCGTGAATGCCCGGAAGTTCAACAAGCAGACCAACGAGTGGGAGAACAAGCCCACTAAGTTCTGGGACTGCGCCGCATGGAACGCGGGCAAGCAGACCCTCGCGGACAACGTTGTGGAAGTCCTACGCAAGGGCTCGTCCGTGGTCGTGCATGGCGAACTGGAAACCCGGGAATGGGAAGACAGGGACGGCAAGCGACGGTCCGCCGATCAGATCCGTGTCATCAGTGTCGGCAAGGACCTCACCTGGCACCAAGGCAACAGTGCACACCAAGCATCCGGCAACACCCAGCAGCCCGCACAGTCGCAGGGTTGGGGTGGGCAGCAGGCACCCGCCGACGATCCATGGGGCGCACCAAGTGGCGGCGGCTGGGGATCAGCGCCCGCACAGGATCCGCCCTTCTAGCCCACCAGCACCACCCAATCCCAGGACCGCAACATGCGGTCCTTTTTTATGCCCCACCATTCGCGGCGCCCGGCAACACGTCGGGCGCCGCTTTCGTACCCACTTCCCGAAGGATCTCCCATGATCGTCACCGTTTACACCACGCCCGCATGCGGTCAGTGCAATCTCACGAAGAACTGGCTGACCAAGAACAACGTCGAGTTCACCACCGTTGACCTCAGCCAGTCACCCGATGACCTGGCCGCTGTCCGTGCCCTCGGTTATGCGTCCGCGCCCGTCGTCATTGTCTCCAACGGCGACCCCGAAACCGACCTCCACTGGTTCGGGTTCCGGCCCGACAACCTCACCCGCTACACCCTCGCCGCCGCATGAGCCGCGACGTTTGCTGCTTCATCTGCCGCGGTGCGCACGGCATCTGCCTCACCCGCGGCACATGCGACCACCACATCAAAGCCCGGCAACAAGACGAAGCCGACGACAGGGCCAGGCGCACAATCCGCCGACCAACCGAAGACAAAGCCATCGCCAACGTCATGCGCGCCAGCCAAAGGAAAGGAAGGCCACGGTGAGAAAACGAATCAACCGGAACACCATCCGCGAACTCATCACGGACGGGTGGACCCACAAACAAATCGCCGAACACCTCGGCTGCAGCGAATACACCATCTTCCGGGCACGCCGCGAACTCGGCCTCGAACCCGCAAACAACCCCATGACCCCAGAGCGCCGCGCCACCATCCAAACCATGCTCGACGACGGCTGGTCATGGCTCGAAATCGAACGCACCGAGGGCGCCAACTGGGACACCATGCAGCGCCACTTCCCCGGCACCCAATGGACCCAGAAGCAAGTGCACGCCCACCGGCTAGAGGTCCGTGACGCAAATGAGGGCATCCGTGCCGCCAACTACGCACGAAAGGACGCCGCCTGATGCCCGGGTACACGTACGGCGGAGGAGTTATGCACCCCGCCAAGATACTCAACACCTTCGAAGCGCGCATCAACCAAGCCCGCCACGAACTCGCCCGCGTCACGCAAGACATCGTCCTTGCCCGGGAGCAAGCCCAGTCCATCCGGAACGCCGCCGCCGAAGCACGCATCCGGCATGAAACCAGCCCGAGGACCACGCCCATGACACCCGAACAATTCAAGCGCGCCGCCCAAGCCGCCTACAACGCTGCCATCATCGCCCACCCCGAAGACGTCATCGAAGGGCCGCGCAGACTCGCACTCCTCAACCACGAAGCCCGACACCTGAAAGCCGTCTCATGAAGGAGGAAATATGACCACCCAACTAGCCGGCCAACTCGACCTCCTGGACCTGCTTGCCGAGGGGGTGGGCGATGAACTGCGGAAGCCCTTTTACGCGTGCCCATGCGGCGACCGGATCGACTGCGACGCGCCAGCCGCGGAACTCTACTCCTCTCAGGACGAGCACCGCCGGCACATCGAAGAGTTCCAGGCAGCCCAATGGCCCGGGGGCCGCGAAAACCACCCCAACGGCAAGTATTACGGGCCGCTCCTCACCATCGACGGCGAGAACCTGGCCGCCACACTCACCACCAAGGCACCACATCCGGTCAACCTCGGCATGCGATACGCCTGCCCTTGCTGCCTCACCAACTGGGGCGAACTCAAGCCCGAAGTTCAGGAACGACACCGGGCCGAGCATGAAGAAGTTGCGCCCGGGATCTGCCGGCACATGGTCTGGATCGAAGGCAAGCTCGACGCCCTCCGCAGCGGCGAATGGGAGACCACTATCGCTTGGACTGAGGAAAGCAAGGCCCTTCACCTCACCAACGTCACAAGCAGCCGTGACACCACATGGGCGCACTACGAAGGCCGCCCAACACCTTGGGCAACCGGCAACCACTCACAACGAAAGGAGGTCACTTGATGGATGAGCTTGGGAAGGATGCGCGGCCGTGGGTGAAGTTGTCCCTGGACTATTTCGATAACCCGAAGATCGACGGCCTCAGCGACACCGCCCAGCTTTTGCACCTGCAGTTGATCCTCCGCACAGCACGCCAGCAGATGGACGGTGAAGTGTCCGCCCGGGCTGCGAAGTCTCGTGGTGAGACAGCGTTCAAGGAGCTCGTGGGTGCTGGCCTATTGGACAAGGTTGATGCGCGGACGTACCGGATCCATGACTACCTGAAGCACCAAACCCTGTCCAAAACCATTGAGCAGCGGAAGCGGGCTGGTGGTCGTGGCGGGCATTCGAAGAACCATGTGAAGCGGTTCATTTACGACGATGCGTGCAGCTACTGCCAGGACGATGCTGCGGGTGCTTTGGGGTGGTTGAAGGACTCCCGGGTGACTGCGAAAACCCCATAAAAGGGGGTGGCAAAAGTGGCAAAACGGGTGGCAAATGCCACTCAAAACAGTGGCAAAACCGGTGGCAAACAGAGTGGCAGAAGGTAAGAAGTCTATAAATACCTTCCGTTCTCATCTCGCCTTTGCCTGTTGTTGCTTTTTAAAGAGTGAGAAAAGTTCCAGCCAATCGTCCAGTAAGTGACATGCGCGTGCGAGACGTCTGGCTGGATGAACTTTGAGGAAGGAAAAACCCCATGCCTGACCTAAGCGAGAAGCAGGTCAACGGGATCGCATGGTTACTGCATGAACTTCGCCCGGAATGGGGTGTGGGTTCGCTGAAGTCCCTGTTGTTGAAGAACCGGGCTGTTCCGAGCCTGGGCGCACTGATGATCGCGGCCACCACGAAAGCTTTAGAGCCGTCCTGCAAGACGCCGGGGCCAATATTCCAGCCTGGCCCTCATTGGCCGGATGCGAGCGCCGCAGAACGCTACCTGCCGAAACCACCAGCCTGCGCTGACCACGACACGTTCGCCGCCCACAACTGCCGCTGCTGCTGGGCCGACGTGAAGATCGGCCAGCGACCACAAACCCACATCGGGCGCCACTGGAACCCCGATAACCAACCAACCGAAAGCGAGACCGAGACATGAGCACGAACACTGCACTGGACGACATCAAGAACCGCGTCGAAGGGCTATCTGATCTTTGCCCCGAGTACATGCATCTGGCGATACGAAACTCTGTACGCAACTGCGACTTCGACTGCCAGCGCCACGGGGAGGAAGAGGATTGCGGTCCGGGCCAGTCTGATGGCGCACGCATTGCACACTCCCTGGCTGACGTCCCCAAGCTCCTCGCCGCACTCGAAGCGGTGGAGGCGCTGCATGTGCCAGTCCTTGAAGATGGCAAGCCTGTCGGGTGCAGGGTGTGCGACTGGGGTGAAGACGACTATTACCCGTGCCAGACGCTCACCGCCATCGAGGAGGCGTTGCGGTGAATAACCAGTCCGCTGACCGTCTAACGGAGGCGATTTGGGCACTGACGAACGAGCTGGCCCTACACCGGCAACAGCCCGCAGCCCCCACCACGGAGCCGTCCCACACCGGGGCGGCTCCAGTCACGTCCGGGGAGTTTCGGGTGGGCGACTGGGTGCGGGTGGTGGAGCCCGGCCCCATGCGCGGTCGTGAAGGCAGGGTCCGCAGCGCATCCGGTGACCAGTACGTCGTGGACTTCAGCGGTGGATGGGGATTCATCTTCCGCCAGTCCTCGCTAACCCCAGTCCCACCCCGCCATTAACCCGCAGTGACCGCACAGGCAGCCCCGCACCACGAAAACGGGCACCAACCCCACATGGGCCGAACGAGGCCCGCAAAACCGCACAGGAGACGACCATGAGCAGGCCGCTCGAACTCACCACCCACCCGCCACTGTCACAAACCGTGCGAGACGGAATAGACATCAACATCAAGCACGGGCTCTATCCATACCTGGGATTCAACACGGCGAGGCACCTGCCCGGGACTATACAGATGCGCGCCAAGCGCTTCACCGATGCCGAACTGGCGGCGGAATTCGAAGCCGCACGCTGCGACGCCATGCTCCTACAGCACACCGAACACGTCTGGTCACCACTCGGCGAAACATGGTCGATGGAACCCGACAACATCCGCAGCCGGGCACAAACCCTGCTCCGATTCGCCACCCACCCCCACTACTTCGAGGAGCAGGAATGAGCACTAGACCCCGCACGCCCGAGCACTTCCCCCGCATGAAACACCGGGCCGCGAAACGGCAGGCGGTCTACGTGGATATCCCACTGGACCTAAGCGGATTCATCGCGGCTGCGCGAGCAGCAGCACGAGCACTCGCCAAGATGACCAACCTGCCCACCCCGAGCCCCACCGAAGCCGCTCCTAACCGGGCGGCTTCACTCATCCCAGGAGAGAAACCATGAGCGACTTCTTCGCAACACCTGAGACACGCAAAGCCAGAAAGCCCCACACCTGCCAGACCTGCTTCCGAAAGATCGACATCGGCGAGCAATACGAGTCCCGGTTCGGCATCGACGACGGCAACCCGCACCGGTTCAAACGATGCGCCCACTGTGTAGCGGTCTGGTCCATCTGGGAGCCCGAAGACATCGACGGACTCATCTCTGACGACGGCTACGACAGCTGGGCGAGCAGCGACGCCCGCGACCTGCACGAACTGCGGAACATGGTCTACTTCCGCCGGCAGTGGCGACGCAAGGACGGCACTCTCTATCCGCTGCCCGAGCTGGCGGTGGCCCCGTGACCCGCACCCGTGCATCAGCCAAGGCCGCCGGCGCATCGTTCGAACGCCAAATAGCCGACCACCTCGCCAAAGTCATAGACGACCGCATAGACCGCCGCGTCAAAACCGGGGCCAAAGACCGCGGCGACATAGGCGGACTCCGACACATGGGCGGCCGCATCGTCATCGAATGCAAAAACTACGGCGGACAACTCAAACCCGGCCCATGGATTGCTGAAGCCGAAACCGAACGCGGCAACGACGACGCACTAGCCGGAATCGTCATCGCCAAACGACGCGGCACCACCAAACCCGGCGACCAATACGTCCTCATGACCGTCAACAACCTCACCGCACTCCTCACCGGAGAACGAAACCAGGAGGAAGCATGAAGCGCCCTGTCGGCCACTGGTCGCAATACACCCCCGGAACCGGCTGGACGGCCCGATACCGACACTGCAAAGTGTGCCGCGTCGTCTGGCGGAACAACGGAGAGAAACCGCTCATCCACAACGGAAAGAAGCCCCGCCGATGAACACCCGCACCGCCCGCCTCATCCGCCTCGGCATCCTCGCCGCACGAGACCCCGAACGCATGCAACACATCCGCGCCGCACACCCCGCGGTCCGGAAGGCGGCGAGACGGGAACTCGACCGCATGGAATGGCGCCAAGAACTCGCCGACGCACACGCCAGACGCTGGATGCTCGCCGCCATCAACTCCGACAACCCCGAACAAATCAGGAGGTTCAACGCATGAGCAAGATGAAGCCCGGATCACTCCGCGCCACCCGCTCAGGGTCCTACGAGAACCACATATGGCGCCGCCAAGTCTGTGCCTGGCTGGAATTCCACGGCATCGACCCGAAGCGAGTGCTCGCCGACGATCGCGTACTCGTCACCGGCAATCGAATCATCGTGCCCGTCGTCATCGAAAAACAATCACACAAGGGCGGCAAACGAATCGTGGTGCAGGACGACACTCTGCAGCGAAAAGTCCAAACCGTCCGACTCCGACGAAACCTCAGGGGGTTCCAAGAATGACCTGCACGACCACGGAATGTGGCAAACCGACACCAGACCGCATCTACCTCTGCGGGCAATGCGTCAGCGACCTCCAACAATGGCTGGACAAGATCACCCCGACCCGGCAAATGCTATTCACCACCATGGCGAAACTCGACAACACCGGCCCCAAAAACTCGGAAGGCGGAGGAGGAGGATCAACCGGAAGCGCCATGCCACTCAGGGAAGGAGCCATGGACCTCAGGTATGCACTGGCAATCTGGGAAGGGCACAAAGCCAAGGACCTGGCGACGGACCCACACGCCGGCGGATTCCTGGAAGAAGTGAAACGGCTCATCGACAAGGCGTACGCGCTCGTGGACCTACCTCCGGAAGAAGTCATCGACCACGCCGCAGCCCGCGCCAGACTCGAAACCGAAGTGCCCGGGCCGCTCCGACCCAAACCACTCCTCGAATACCTCAAACTCACCCACGGCATTGAGATCAAAGAATCACTACTCAGGAAATGGGCCGAACGGAAACTCATCACCAGGACCAACGCGCAAGGCTATCCAACCTACGACCCCGCCACAGTCCTCATCCAAGCCAGAAAGGTAGTTGCACACCGGTGAGACTGCTGTTAAAGTTGTGACAAGACGGGCGCAGAGCCCTCTCTACATCCAGCACCTAGCCATATGGCGGGTGCTTTTTTGTACCCAACCAGCACTCCTTGGGCCACACAAACCGGCGCCCCTCACACGCCACCCCCAAACGTGAGGGGCGCCGCACCATTCTTGACGGGGAAAGCCCTCGGCCAACGATTGCCAGCCAATGCTGCGCGAGGCGAGCCTGTACCCGTCAACACACTTCCGACGTCGCTACCGCCGGATGAAAGAAGCAGGACCTACCGAAAGGCCAGGTGACTGTATCTGCCCGCGCCAGGCTCACGGCGCACGCCGCTCACTGGGAAGTGCCGGCACAGACTTGATAGGAGAATGTGAACATGACAGTCAAAGAGCTCATAGCCGCACTCTCCGCCTATGAAGATCAGGATGCAGAAGTCCTCCTCGAAGGATGCGACTGTGCCAACCCAGCCAAAGCTGTAACCACAGTCGGAGGCATGGCCTACATACAGGCCGACATCTAGCAACCCCTGACCGTTTCGACGGCAGGCCGCGCCCCGAGCACGGCAGAACAACTGCTCACAGACTTAGGGGGCGGCGATCATGATGCGCATCTGTGCACAGCGAGGCTGCCCGAAGGTGGTTGAGAAACGCTACTGCCCGGAGCATGCAGCCCAGCACGAAGTAAGGCGCGGCACGCCCACCCAGCGAGGGTACGGAACAGCGCACCGCAGGAAGCGTGCCAGCCTGGCCGAAGTCGTAGCCCGTGGCGACGTGCCCTGCGCACGATGCGGGCAGCCCATACGCACCACAGACACATGGGCGCTCGACCACGACGACCAAGACCGAAACAGATACATAGGCCCAAGCCATACGCGCTGCAATAACTCAGCCGGCGGAAAGAACGCCCACAACAACTGAACACAAAAGAACCACGGACTAATTACCCGTGCTAGGAAGCCCCTGACGCCCTCCAGCGTCGGGGGCTTCCGCATTCCTGGAGGAAACATGCTACGGCACAAGAGTGACCACCCTACAAAGAACTGCACCCTCGAAGGGTGCGAACGGCCGCTCCGAGCAAAAGGCAGATGCGCCGCCCACTACAACCAAATGTATCGACCGGGCAGGCCCAATCGCCACGAATACAAGCTCTTCGCCTGCGCCTTCTGCGGCAAGGAAGTCATGAGGTCCACAGGCGGCGGTAGGAAGTATGGGGCCACCTGCTCTAATCAGTGCCGTCAGTGGCTTGTCAGGCCCTACAGTAAACTGCCGGCCGACCACTGGGCCCGCTGGTACGGCAAGACAAGCAAGTGGAAGCCTCCAGCCGCACCGAAAGAGCCCCGCCGCATTCGATGCGCGTGGTGCGATGCCGAGCATGAAACCCTGCAGACTGCCGCCCGCTACTGCAGTAAGCCGTGTGCGAAACGGGCAAGCAAGGCGCGACGACGGGCAAGGGAAACAGGAGCGCCCGGCGAATACACATGGGGCCAAGTCATCAAGCTCCACCTACTCGCAGGCAGGCGCTGCTCCTACTGCGACGTACAGGTAGCGCAACCAGAGCCGGACCATGTCGTACCAATCAGCCGAGGTGGACGCAACGACATCGGTAACATCCTTCCCTGCTGCCAGCGATGCAACGGCGACAAGGGAGACATGACCCTCACTGAGTGGGCCGCGTATCGAGAGCGCCGGGGTAAGACGCCAGTTCGCACGGAGTTCAGCTTCGAAGACAACCGCTTCAAGCACCTAGTGACAGGGCAGGCAACGGGGCGATCGCGCAGACTCAGAACCGAGTTCGCGCAGGCTGCCTGACCCGCCGCGACCCCACCCCCCTGGACCAAAGGGGGCACTCGAAGCCCCACCGCCGGTGAGGTGAAAAAAGTCCGCGGAGGGTTCAAGACTTTTGGAAAGGCGGTGATCCGCGATGGTTGCTGGTGGTTTTCGTGCTCGTTCTGGCCCTGCCCCGGATCCCGATTCCGGCCGCTCTGCCGCTCGTGGCTTGGATTTTCAGGCGTTGCCTTCTGAGGGTTTCACCGGTGAGATTCCGGATTTTCCGTTGGACCCGATTGTGCTGTTTGCGGAGCATTTCGAGGACGGCGCGAAGGTTCGTGAGGTGGATGAGGATGCTTCGGCCGACTTCCGTTCCCGTGAGGGTGTCGTGTGGGCTGAGGCTTGGCGTTCACCACAGGGCGCCGCGTGGGCTGTGGAGTCCTGGCGTTGGCCTGTGGTTGCCGAGTATTGCCGTCTGAAGGTCACCGTTGAGCTGGATCCGGGGTCGAATGCAGCTTTGGTGGGCCAGCTTCACCGCTACCGGGAGCAGATTGGCCTGACTCCTGCGGGGTTGCGCCTGAATGGCTGGCGGATCGCCCGGGATGAGGTGGGAGCCAAGCGTGAATCAAAGGATTCCACTGTGAAGCCTGATGGCAAGAAGTTGTCGGCGCGTGAGCGCAGATTGAAGGCTGTGGGTGATGAAAAGTGAGCCACGTAATGCCTCGGAGGCGCTGCGGTGGTGGTCTGGTCCGACGCTGGACATCGTGCCGGCGTGGATTGAGCAGCATTGTGTTGTTCCTGATGGGGATTTTGACCAGGACGGCAAGAAGCCTGCGTTTGAGCTCCGGGATTATCAGCTCTGTTTCATAGGTAACCATTACGCTGTTCGCCCGGATGCTGACCCTGATGTGAAGTCCGCGGCGTTTGTGCACCGTTTGTCGGTGTTGGTTGATGCTCAGAAGAAGGGTAAGTCGCCGTTGGCGGCTGCACTGATCTGTGTTGAGGCTGTGGGGCCTGCGCTGTTCGCGGGTTTTGCTCGTGGTGGGGAAGTTTGGGATTGCCGGGACCATGGCTGCGATTGCGGTTGGGTTTATCCGTATGAGCCGGGTGAGCCGATGGCTAAGCGGTGGTCTTCTCCGCTAATTCAGATCACGGCGAACTCTGAGGCGCAGACGGCGAATACGTTCGACTCACTGCGGCCGATGATCGACTTCGGCCCCTTGGCTGAGCAGATCACACGGACTGGTGAAGAGGTTATCCGCCTCCCCGGTGGCAAGCAGTGCCAGATTGTGCCGGTTACCGCGAAGGCGAAGAGCCGCCTGGGCCAGCGCGTCACGTACGTCCTGTGGGATGAGGGCGGGCTGTACGACACCGAGGGCATGTGGAACGTCTACCGCACCCAGTCCCGCGGCCTGACAGCCATGGGCGGCCGCGGCGTCATCATGACGAACCCAGACGATCCGGCAACTGACAACGTCGTGAAGGACATCCTGGAGAACCGGGCCGATAAGACGGTCTACGTCCAGCACATCGAGCCTCCGAAGCACCTGAAGTGGACGCGCAAGGATGACCGCCGGAAGATCCTGAAGTTCAACTACTCGGACGCACCGTGGGTCCTGATGAACCTGCCTGGACTTGAGGCGGATATCGAGGCTGCGATGCGCCGCGACCCTGCCGAGACTGAGCGGTTCTATGGGAACCGACGCGTGCAGGGCTCGGGCTCTTGGCTGAAGGAAGTTCCCTGGGATGGCAAGGCTGCCCCGCGGGAAGTCCCTGACGGTACTGCGATTGTCCTTGCCGGCGACCTGTCGAACAACAACGACTGGACCGGCTTCCGCGCCATGACGGCAGACGGCTACCAGTTCACGCCGACGTACGGGATCAACCGTGAGCCGACGATCTGGAAACCAGATGGTCTGGCTGGGCTGATTCCTCGCGGTGAGGTTCGGGCAGCGTTCGATGAACTGCAGGAACGGTTCAAGGTGGTTCGCTCGTACTTCGACCCGGCCGGCTCAGCACGTGGCATCTCGGCTGAGGCTGATGCCATGGAAGTCGTCGAGGATGACTCCTGGCGGCTTGAGCTGAAGCAGTGGCAAGCGAAGTACAAGGACGCCGATGGCAAGCCCACCGTGTTTGCGTGGGAGACCGCCAGCGTGTCCAAGGTGCACCCGCTCCTCGAAGCGTTCAAGCAAGCAGTGAACGGCGAGGAATCACAATTCCGGCATGACGGCTGCCCGACAACCAAGATCCACGTCCTGAACGCCATTGTTCGTGCGCGTACGGGGCAGCGGTACATCATCGGCAAGCCCAATGAGATCCAAAAGATCGACCAGGCCATGTCGTCCATCGTCTGCTACGAGGCGTGGTCGGACGCGCTCGTCGCCGAAGAGTTCATTGAAGACGACATCGACAACCGCATGTTTACGTTCTAGGAAAGGCGGTGCGCCGTGGCTTTGAGCCTTGAAGAGACCAACCTCGTCTCAGCACTGGCAGCCCAAGCCACGGCCAATCAGCCCGGCGATCTGAAGAATGATCGCTACTACGAGGGTGCGCAGCGGCTTGAACACATCGGCCTTGCTGTGCCTCCTGAGCTGCGACGGTTCGAGACGGTTGTGAACTGGTCTCGCACGACGGTTGATTCCGTGGGTGACCGACTGAAGATGCGCCGATTCTTTATGCCTGGTGAAGAGAAGGCGTCCGAAGCTCTCCGCGAGGGCTGGGACGCGAATAACCTGGACTCTGAGTCGGTCATCCATCATCAGGAGACCATGATTCTCGGACGCGGTTTCGTGACGGTGGGCGCGAATGAGGAAGATCCCGAGCACCCGCTAATTACGGTGGAGTCGCCGCGGGAAATCAGTGTCTCGATTGACCGCCGTCACCGCCGTATCAATGCCGCCTTGCGCCTGTATGGGCAGGACCCAAGGGGTTTGCAGCCGAGCTCGGCAACGCTCTACCTGCCGGACTCTACGCAGTGGCTTGAGCGCCAATCTAACGGCAAGTGGCTGGTGGTTGACCGCGACGACCACCGTCTAGGCCGCGTCCCGATTGTGATGTTCCTGAATCGGCGCCGAGTTGGTCAGTGGGTCGGTGTTTCTGAGATGAAGGACATCATCCCGCTTGTGGATGCTGCAGCGCGGTCTCTGACTAACCTCCAGATCGCCGCCGAGACTCATTCCGTACCTCAGAAGTATGTCCTAGGCATGTCCAAGGGTGACTTTGTGGACAAGGATGGCAATCCGATTCCGGCGTGGCAGGCGTATTTCTCCGCTATTTGGGCGAATGCCAACAAGGACGCGAAGGTTGGGCAGTTCGCGGCGTCGGACCTCAAGAACTTTCACGACACCGTGAACCATTACGGGCAGCTTGCTTCCTCGATTACGGGCCTTCCGACGCGGTATTTCGGGCAGACGTCGGTGAACCCGGCGGCTGAGGGTGCGATCCGCGCTGACGAATCCCGCCTGATCCTGAACGCCGAGCGCAAACAAGCTAACTTCGGCGACGGCTGGGGCTGGGTCATGGCCCTGTATGAACGCTTCCGCACAAACGAGTGGCCTGACGGCAACCGGATTAACACCGAGTGGTACGACGCCGGCACCCCAACGAAGGCGCAGACCGCTGATGCGATGTCGAAGCTCTACGCCAATGGCCAGGGCGTCCTTTCCCGCGAAGGCGTATGGGACGAACTCGACTGGTCCGAGGCACGGAAGGACCGTGAGCGCGAGTACTTCGCCAAGGAGTCCACAGATCCGTACCTTGCACGGCTAGACGCGAAGGATGCCGCTGATGGCGCTACAGAGGGTTCCTGAGGCGGCGCGGGCTTACGCGTCTGAGCAGCGTTCCGAGATTGGCGCGGCACTAGCCGCAGTGCATCGTCTCTGGCGGCGCGTAGGTCCTGACTTTGACCGGTCCTACGCCCGCGTTGAGCCCGACTTGCTGCGGGTGCTGTTCACGGCGCAGGAGCGTGTTGCCAACGGCGCGCTGGCCTACGTTCCTGCGGCCCTCGGTGAGGCACCGTCACCGCTCTACGAATCCGCGGGCTCGCGCTTTGTGGGCGTTGCTGGTGATGGAATGCCGGTTGCCTCAATGGCGTACGGCGCGGTCATCCAGGCGAAACAGGCCGTGGGTTCCGGACTCGACGTCGCTTCGGCGCTCGCTCAGGGCGGCAGGCAACTAACCCTCTCTACCGGAACCTTACTGTCTGACACTGGCCGCACTGCTGAGAAGGTTTCCGGCGGCGCACACAGGGTCAGGCTGTGGACACGGATGTTGAACCCGCCGTCGTGTGGGCGGTGCGTGATCCTGGCCGGTAAGACGTTCGCGCAAAGTGAGGCCTTCGACCGTCATCCGGGCTGTGACTGCCGCAACGTGCCTTCTAGCGAGGACACGGGCGATGATTCCCGCACGGATCCGCACTCTTACCTCTCGGGCCTGCCCGAGGCTGAGCAGGACCGCATTCTGGGGTCTAAGGCCAACGGGCAGGCGTTCCGTGACGGCGCCGATATGAACCAGCTCATCAACGCTTACCGCAAGGCGGGCGCTGTGAGGCCGGGGCAAATTCACGGGCGGGCAATCAAGTACACCCGCGAGGGCACAACTCGCCGCGGGCACGCCTACTGGCAGATGTCCCAGGCGAAGTACATCAAGGAGCAGGGTGTGTTCCGGGATGGGTCCAAGTATCTCCGTGTGAAGTCCCCGCGACTCATGCCCGAAACCATTTACAAGATAGCTAAAGACCAGCCGGACGCTAAGCGTCTACTGAGCCTCTACGGCTGGGTTTTCTAGCCCCCATAATCTCCCCCCAATGCGCGATGCTCGGGGGTTTTTCTATCCGCGATGGAGGAACCAATCATGTCTGACCCAATCGAACCGCAGAATCCGAACCCTCAGGGCGACCCTGAGCAGCTTGGAGATAGCGGTAAGAAGGCGCTCGATACTGAGCGTGCCGCACGTAAGGCTGCGGAAGTTAGGGCTGCTGCTGCTGAATCCCGCGTAACTGAACTGGAAACCCAGATCGGCACGCTGGAGACCACGCATCAGCAGGCGCTTGCAGAAGTTACGCAGGCGGCTACCGACGCGGAGGCCCGTGCCGCTAGTGCGGAGGGCAACACGCTCCGCTACAAGGTGGCACTCGAGAGCGGCGTGCCCGCAAAGCACATCGGACGGCTGCAGGGCGACACCGAAGAAGCGCTCCGCGAGGATGCTGCATCTTTCGTCGCTGACATCGTGCCGGGAAAGACAACCCCGAAGCCCGACCTGTCGCAGGGTCCTAAGGGCGGCGACGCACCACAGTCAACGGCGGATCAGTTCGCCGCACAGTTGGCTGACTTCTAACCACACTTCTTCCCTTGAAAGGGGATCACCATGGCTGGCATTGATGTCAACCGCACTACCTCCGGGATCGTTCTGACCCCCGAGCAGTCCGCAGAGATTTGGTCTGCCGCGGAGTATGCATCCGCCGTGATGCAGCTCGCGCAGAAGATCGACCTCCCCGGCTCCGGCATTTCCGTACCGATCATCACCGGCGAGCCCGAAGCTGACTGGGTTGATGAAACCGCCGAGAAGCCGGTTTCCCGACCGACGTTCGACAACAAGATGATGACCCCGTACACCGCGGCCGTCATTGTTCCGTTCTCGAACCAGTTCAAGCGTGACAAGGCTGCCCTGTACAACGAGGTTGTCCGCAAGCTCCCCCAGGCTCTTGCCCGCAAGTTCGATCAGACCGTCTTTGGTCTGTCTTCTGGAGCTCCCGGCTCGAACTTCGACACCCTCGGCGGCGCTACCCAGGTTGGCATCGCTGGTGACACCTACGCCGGCCTTGTTGCCGCCGACCAGGCTGTCTCCACTGGCGGCGGTCTGCTGAACGGTTGGGCACTGTCTCCGCAGGCTCGCGGCCTCCTGCTTGGCGCCACGGACAGCACGGGTCGCCCGCTGTTCACCTCCGGTGTTGGCTCTGATGCTGTGCCGTCGCTCCTGGGCGCACCGACCGCGATCACTAAGGGTGTCTATTCCGCTGACATCGACGGGGCCGGCGCGGGCACGGCTGCACGTCTGGGCTTCGCCGGCGACTGGACTTCAGCTCACTACGGTGTTGTTGAGGAAATCCAGCTCGACATCTCCGATCAGGCCACCATCAACGATGGCGGCACGCAGCTCAACCTGTGGCAGCGCAATATGTTCGCTGTTCGCGTTGAGTTCGAGATCGGCTTCCGTGTCCGCGACATCGCGCACTTCGCGCAACTCACCAACGCAACCCAGGCGTAGCCAGTGGCTCGCCTGACTACCTCAAGTTCTACCGCCGTCATTGACGTGCCGGATGAGCTTGTGGAGCGTTACGTCGCCGCAGGGTGGACGAAGGTCGAACCGAAGGCAGCAAAGCCCGCGGCTAAGTCAAGTAAGTAGGAGGGAGTGCGGCCATGACGTACGCGACGGTTGAAGATGTGGTGGCACGTTTTGGCCGCACCCTGACTGCTGGTGAATCCGCGCAGGTAGGTGAATGGCTGGAGGACTTGTCCTCGGACGTTCGGCTCCGCATCCCGGAAGTAGAAGTCCACGCGCAGGGCGACCCGGATTATGGGCGCCTCGTGAAGCGTGTGATTGCTGAGACGATCATCGCGAAGCTGCGGAACCCGGAAGGGCTTCGGCAGTACACGGAGAGCGTTGACGATTATTCACGGACGAAGACCGTGGATAAAGCCAACTCGTCCGGGCGGCTGTTTATCAGCGATGAGGATTGGTCGCTCCTGTTGCCGGCAACGGCTGGGGATGCGTTCACGATTCGTTCGGTGGCAACCCCAGGGTTCGCTACCCATCCGGGGGTGTTCTGGTGAGCATTGAATCGTTGCTGATGGACGGCCGCACTGCAGCCGAGGCCCTCATGGTGGATACCTGCCGGATTGAGCGTCCGGGTGAGGTGGTCACGGATCCGGAGACGGGTGCCGTGTCGCGACCCCATGAGCGGGTCTACGAAGGCAAGTGCAAGATCCAGCAAACGATGGCCCAGTCACGGTCTGCTGAGGCTGGCGGTGCGGTGTTTACGGTGCTGGATACCCGCCTAGATATTCCGATTGGTGCGGGTCCGATTGCGCCGAATGACCGCGTGGAAATGCTGACCGGCGTGTACAACCCGGCACTGATTGGGAACGTTTACCGGATCACGGAACCGTTCGAGAAGTCATTCCCGACAGCGCAACGGCTACGGGTCGAGGAGTTGGCCTAGTGGCGGCCGACAGCTCAGAACTTGATGGGCTGACTGATGACCTTGAGAAGGTGCCGGCGCGCATGGTGCCGAAGCTGCGCGGGGTGGTCGCGAAGTCGGCACTGAATACGAAGAAGATCATGCAGGCGGATGTCAGGAAGTCGAGGCACTTCAGGGGCAAGAAAGCGCCCGGCTTGGATGCCTCCATTGACTACGACCTGAAGGTGCACGCGTTTGCCGGGGATGGCGTTATAGAGGGTGTCATTGGGCCGAATCCTGAACGTTACCCGGCGGCTGGCTTGGCGGGCATCGCTTACTTCGGAACGTCACGCCCGGGCGGCGGGACTGTCCGCGACCCGACCGACGCCATGTTGGAGGAAGCCCCGAACTTCTACGAGTGGGCTTTCAAAGCGACGGAGGGCCTGCTGTGATCCTTGACCATTACCGGGCTGTTCAGGCGTTGCTGCCGCAGGGTGTGCAGTCGTACCTGATCAACGTTCCTGGCAAGCCTGTGTACCCGTACGTGGTGCTGTGGGGAAGCCTTGGCGTGGAGTCCTCTGGGGACGAGTCCGGCGACTCCTTGGGTGACCTCCCACGGTCGTTCGCGCCCCGGATCCGCGCCACATATGTGGGGCTGAGCCCGGATTCCATGATCATCACAGCCCAGCGTGTCAGGGCGTCCCTAAAACGGGCACGACCTGTGGTTGCCGGAAGGGCTTGTTCGAAGCTCAAGCAGGGCACTCTGACGGACGCTCAGACGGATAACGACGTCGTGGTTGATGGCCAGCGTCCCGTGTATGCGGTGGATGAGTTCACCTTCGTTTCCGACGCGGACTAGCACCGCCCAATCCCATTCGTAAGGCCCTCCTGACCGGGGGCCTTTTTCTATGCCCTGAGGAGGGTCCATGGCGTTCGTGATCGCCCACAACAACGAGACCGGAGAGACACAGCGAGTCCCTGAGCACTGGCTTGGCGACGGCTCCCACCCCGAGTTTCAGAAGTTCACCAAGTCTCCGCGTCCCAAGGCGCCGGGCAAGCAGGCCGTGCAGGCCGAAACCAACGAGAAGAAGGAGAGCTAACCATGCCTCGTGTATTGGGTGACGGCAAAACTAAGTTCACCGTCCTGACGACCCGCCCGGCGAACCCGAAGGCGCCGACTGTGACAGAGCTGAATGCGGGCATTGACCTGTCGCAGAAGACTCTGGCGTCGGACTTCAATTGGTCCGCCACTGACTCGGACAAGATCGCTGAGAAAGCACTGAGCGAGTCCGGGAACAGCAACGCCATCGGGGCCTCGAACTACACCACGGGCATCACGCTGTGGCGGTACTTCGATGAGGTGACCGGTGCCGTGGATGCCGAAGAGGACGCCGGCTTCACGGCAACCCGGGAGAAGGGCACCACCCTGTGGGCCTATGCCCGGGAAACGGCCAAGGACTCCGACGAGGACTGGGCCAGTGGGGATGACATCTACCTCGGCGGTGAGGTCCTGACTGATACTCCGCAGCGCCTGGATGGGTCCGGGTTCATCAAGCGGCGCATCCCGCTGGAGATGCAGCGCGGTTTCGACAACATCAAGGTCGCCGCGGCCTAACCCCACGAACTGGTGCCCGCCTGTGATCAGGCTCCGGGCGGGCACCCCAATCCTTTCGAGCCTGAACCCCATTACCTACTTAGGAGCCTGAACCCCTATGTCTGACCTGACCCCTGAAACTTTTGACCTTGGCGCGTGGCTGACCGATGCGAAGCTGCCGGAACAGTCCGCCACCGTATACCAGCGCGCCGACCTGATCGGCGAACTGGCCGACTTGGAGCGCCGTATCCGCAACGAGGCGGAGGTCGCCCCGGGCGAAACTCCTGCCGGCGGATCCTCCCTGGTGCAGGCGTACCGCAAGGTCGTCGCCCAGTTCGAGGCGTCGAAGCTGACCGTGTACGTGCAGGCGATCCCGGATGACCGGCAGCAGGAAATCGCTGAGAGCGTTGGTGACCCCCTGCCCAAGGACGCTTCCCCGAAGGACAAACAGCAGCGCATGCATGCCATCGGCAGTGCCGTCCTGGCTGAGGCAATCATCGGCATGTCCGCCGGAACCGACACCCGCAAGCCCGTTCGTCTGGCACCCGAGCAGATTGGCGAGCTGGAAGCCAAGATCGGTTCCGCACAGATGCAGGCCATCAACACTGCATGGGTTCGAGCCTGCAAGGAACTGCCCTCCGTGGACGCCGATTTTTTGCAGAAGTTCTCCTCACCGGCAAGTGGGGACGCATAGTCCAACTCCTGGAGACGGCGGACCGGTTCGTCCGGCCGCCGTCCCACTGGTTGGGGAACACCACGGGTGAGTGGTCAAGCAAGGACTTCCCCCTCACCTTGGCGTTCACGATCTACCAGGCCCGCATGTGCGACTGCGGGCACGACCGGATGATCTGCCGGCATCCGGATAACGACGGCTGGTTCAAAGCCAAAACCAGTACGTGCCACGCGAAGGCTGAGGTTGAACGGCTGACGGGTGCGAAGGGCTACAAGCCGGAGCCGGGACAACTGGTCTACGCCGAATATACGCGCCCCTCGAGCAAGCCATTGCCTCCATTCCCCACGCCCTAATCGGCGGCGCTTCATGCCGCCATCCCCACCCCATGGAGGTTTGTCATGACTGAGCGCCGGGTAGCCGTCCGATTTAGTGCCGAAGTTGCAGGGTACGTCCGGGCGATGGGTGAGGCTGCGGGGGCAACACGGAAGACCAAGAGCGCCGTCGATGAAACGGGCAAGGCCAGCGAGCAGGCATCGCAGAAGTCACGCACCGCGGCCGAGGTTGAGGCTAAGGCAGCCCAGCAGGCGGCGAAAGCAGTTGGCCTGCACTACGAGGCGACGGGTCAGCTCGTTGACGCCAACGGGAAGGCGCTCACGTCATCCCAGGCGGCTGCCATGGGAGTGGAACAGTTCTCCGACGCCGTCTACGTGTCCGGGCGCGAGGTCGAAGAGGCAGCCGAGAAATCCCGGCTCGCCGCCGAACGGCAGAAGGAAGCATGGGCTTCGGTCGGCCCGGTCATCGCTGCCGCAGGTGCCGCGACGGTCGCGGCGGTCGGTCTCGCAGTCACCAAGTACGCGTCCTTCGACAAGGCCATGTCTTCCGTTCAGGCTGCCACGCACGAGACTGCGGCCAACATGGAGCTGCTGCGTGAGGCTGCAATGCGGACCGGCGCCGACACTGCGTTCTCTGCGGAAGAGGCTGCTCAGGCCATCGAGGAGATGGCGAAGGCCGGCGTTTCCACTGCGGATATTCTCGGCGGTGGCCTTGATGGAGCCCTGGCATTGGCTGCGGCTGGTGCTTTGAGTGTTGGTGAGGCTGCGGAGACCGCCGCCTCGGCAATGACTCAGTTCAAACTCTCCGGTTCCGACATCCCGCACATTGCTGATCTGCTCGCTGCTGGGGCAGGCAAAGCTCAGGGTTCCGTTCATGACCTTGGCATGGCCTTGAATCAGGCTGGTCTTGTCGCATCGCAGACGGGCCTCACCATCGAGGAAGCCACGGGTGGGCTTGCAGCGTTCGCATCTGCTGGCCTGATCGGGTCGGACGCTGGCACGTCTTTCAAGACGATGCTGCAGCGACTGAACCCGCAGTCTGAGGCAGCTGCAACCGCGATGTCTGACCTTGGCCTGTCCGCTTACGACTCGTCGGGTGAGTTCATTGGCCTGGCCCAGTATGCGGGCAACCTGCAGGACGCCTTGAAGGACATGTCTTCCGAGCAGCGCAATGCAACCATGCAGACCCTGTTTGGATCTGATGCTGTCCGCGCTGCCGCCGTCCTGTACCAGCAGGGTTCGGAGGGTGTGCAGGAATGGATTGACGCTGTCGACGATGCTGGTTACGCGGCCGAGACTGCTGCGATCATGCAGGACAACCTGGCCGGCGATCTGGAAAAGCTCGGCGGCGCCATGGACACCGTGTTCCTCAAGTCTGGATCCGGAGCCAACGACGCCCTGCGCGGACTGGTCCAGACAGGTGAGGACTTCATAGACCTCATCGGGCAGATCCCTGGACCGGTGCTGTCTGTTATTGCTGGCATTGCTGGGCTTGCCGGTGGAGCTGCGGTGCTTGCGGGCGGTTTCGTCACGCTGGCACCCAAGGTGTTTGAGACGGTCGGGCATTTCCAAGCCCTTCGCGACACCTCGCCTGGACTCACCTCCAACCTTGGAAAGGTCGCCAGAGCCGCGGGCATAGCCAGTGCAGCGTTTATTGGCTTCCAGATTTTGAAGGAAATCAACAACGGAGTGTGGGCGCCGGCGTCGAAGGGCCTCGAGCGGATTGCAAACTCCATGGTGGACGCAGCGAAATCAACGGACCGCCTCGATGCCGCTTTCAAGTCCGCCGAGTGGGCCAACGGCAACAGCAAGAGCCGGATGGCTGGCACCATCGAAGGAATCGATGGAGTCGGATCAGCCATTGCCCGGATCGACAACAAGAACTGGAACGAGGCGTTCTCCTCATGGGGTAACGAAATCCTCAACTGGGGCGACAAATGGCAGGCACTAAACGAGGATCTGACATCGGTTGATGCAACCCTTGCTGGCTATGTGTCCAGTGGAAACGCAGCGTCCGCAGCCTCGGCATTCAAGCAGATCGCCAAGGACGCAGAAGCCTCCGGAGGCAGTGTCGAGGGCGCAGCTGAGAAGTTCCCGGACTACTTGGACTCGCTGCGGAAGCTTGCGACCCAGGCGAAAGTGAACCTCTCAGAGCAGGAGCTTCTGAACTGGGCCATGGGCAAGACTCCGCCGGCCATGCTCGCCGCCGCAGAGTCATCCGAGGAGACCGCCGCCGCACTTGGCGACATGGGTGGCGAAGCTGCGGAAACGGCAATGTCCCTCGAAGACATTGTTGAGGCACTGTTCCTGCTTGGCGAAATCAGCATGTCGTCCCGTGATTCCACGGCGGCTTTCCATGACTCACTGCGCAGCATGCATGAGGCGACGGTGGCCGCGGCAAACGGAACCCTCGGACTCGGCGCGGTACTCAACGAGACAGCAACGGACTTCGATCTCACAACCGAGGCCGGGGCTGCCGCGAACGCAGCATTCCAGGATGTCGCACGTAGCGGCATGGCTGATGTTGAGGCTAAAGCCCGTGAAGGCATGGGCCAGCCTGAACTGCAGGCCAACCTGCAGACCACGTATGACAGCTTGGTCAACGCCGCAAATGGCATGGGCATTGAAGGTGAAGCTGCCGATGCCCTTGCCCGGAAGGTTATGGGCATCCCACCGGACGCCGACACAACCGCGTACTTCCACGATGCGGCAGCCAAGTTGGCTATGGACTCCCACAACGCGGAGCTGAATGCCATGGATGGGCGTGTGGTCCGGACCTATCTGGAGCACTACGAAACCACATTCAAGGACACGGTTCTGGGCAAGGGCGCCAGCCCCAAGCCCGGCGGAGGCGTCCTGCTTCCCGAACGGGCGTCCGGTGGTCGCCTACCCACCACTGGTCCGGGCACGGATCGGACGGACGGCATTCTCGGGATTTCCTCCGATGGTGTGCCGATGTCGTGGGTGGATGCGGGCGAGTGGATCATCAATTCCCGCTCGAGCGAGAAGTACAACCGTGAGCTGGCAGCGATCAATGCCGGCACGTTCCCGCAACTGCCCGGGTACGCGTCAGGTGTGCGCGTCGGGCGGGAGTACAGTGCGCCGGCCGCAGGTTTGTCCGGTGGATCAAGGCAGGTCATTGAGAAGCATTACCACAACCACATCAGCGCCGGTCCCGGCTTGGAGCAGTCCTATGCGCGGACCATCGCAGCTGAGGCAACACAGCGGCAACGCGACCTGCAGAACGCTTACGGAAACTAAGGGGGCCTAATGAGCATGCTCTACGCAGCACCCGCTCGAACACCAGCCCCGCCGGTTGATGAACTCCAACGTGACGGGATAGACCTAACGTGGACCGGCTGGGATGGAAGCGTGTGGGATCTCGGGGACGGCGTCAGTGGCGTTTATCTGCTGGCGGGGACTCGGGGCCTGCATATGCCGCAAGGCACTCGGCACCGTGACGCGTCCCCCGGGGCGAACGGTTCGCAGCACCGCGGGACTATCTGGCATGAGCGGGAGGTGTTCTTCCCGGTCAAGACGTGGCATGGCGGTACGGGTCCGGAGTGGATGGAACGGGACCGTGCATTCTGGCGAACCATGGACCCTGATCGTTTGGGGCGCTGGACGGTAGTTCATCGGGGCACGGGGCAGCGACGACATCTTGATTTGCGATACGAGCCCTCAACCCCGGAGCCCGGCTTCGACACCCTGCCGTCACTGCAGCGATGGGCGCACTACGGGATCTATCTGACAGCCGATCAGCCGTTCTGGGTTGGCCAGCCGTCGGTGATGTCCTGGAAGGCACCTGCCTCCCCCGGCCCATTCTTTGAACCGACCGGGCCGCATTTGTTCAACCTTGGACAAGGGTTCTCGTTCGAGAGTGCGGCAATCAGCAACCCTGGCGACATTGATTCACCGCCCGTCTGGTATGTCGATGGGAACTCCGAGCCTGGGGCATGGGTCGGCATTGGTGGACGCAAGGTCACCATTCCGTTCGCCGTTCCCGCTTGGTATTGCCTGGTTATCGATTCGGACCCGACGCGGATCGGAGCGACCATGTACGAAATCACCGCCAGTGGGATCGCCAAGAAGCCGTCCGAGCGGGTCATAGGCGTGGACATGATCAAGCCAGTGGACCGCTCCCGGGACTTGGGTGCGGCGGACTTCGCCCCTATCCCTCCGGGGGTGCAGGTCCCTTTGCAGCTGTCACTTGAGGGGACAGGCGCCATTGAGGTTGCCGTCCCTGCCCTGTACAAGCGGGCGTGGTGATGGGTATGCGGATCACGGTTTACGACAAGGACCGTAAGTATGTCGGGCAGGTTGGCGTACCGCTGTCTTTGACGGTGACACCCCGAGAGTTCCCACTCATTGGTACCGCGAGCATGAGTGTCTCGTTGGAGGACAAACAGTTCGCGAGCCTGCGGGCTGAGGGTGCTCGCGTGGTTTTTGAGAAGGATGGGGATCATCTACTGTCGGGGCCTGTTGATGAGGTCACGATAGACACGGAATCCAATGCCATGGACATCACGGTGCTGGATGATGCGTGGATCCTGCGTGGCATCCTCGGCTGGCAGGTGCCCGGCTCGCCGATCAATTCGCAAGGCGGAGCGGAGTACCGAACCTACTCCGGCAAAGCAGAGACAGTTGTGAAGCAGATCGTCCGCGAGAACGGCGTGAACCGACTGCGCATCCCAGGGCTAGTAGTCGCCCCGGATCAGGGACGGGGAGCGGACGTTCCTGGCGGTGCTTCCTTCCGAATGCACCCTCTCCCGGACCGGCTTTACCCGGGCGTGGAGATGGCGGGCATTGGCCTAAGGGTGCGGCAAATGGGCGCGGAGCTGGTCTTCGATGTGCATGTGCCCCGCACCTACCCCAACACGCTTTCCGTCGAGGGGCGGACCATCAAGAAAGCGGTGCACACTCGGCGCCGACCACAAGCTTCACGGGCGGTTATTGGCGGATCCGGTGAAGGCAAAGCCCGACAGTTCCGGGCGATCACCGACACGCAGCGGGAAGCCTCACACGGGTTCTGCGGCGAGACATTCCGGGACGCACGAGACGTCAACCCGGAGGAGTTGCCTGGCGGCGCTGCCGAAGCGGACACGGTCATGGACGCCCGAGGGTGGGAAACCCTTGCAGAGAACGGCGTAGTTGATGGGCTGTCCATCACATTGGCCGAGTCCTCCGCGTTCACCTATGGCAGCAAGGGAGTCCTTGTTGGAGACCGGGTGCCCGTGCGAGTCCGCGGGCAAGTCATTACGGACATTGTGCGCGAGGCAGTCATTGAGTGGATCACCCCAGATTATGCCCGGGCCACTCCGGTCATCGGTGAGCAGGTCAGTCCGGAAGTGCGGCAGGCCAAGACACTAGCGGCGTTGAAAGAATCGCAACGCAAAGAGGAGAGAGCCTAATGGCCACAAAAAGCACCTTCTATGACACGGCCCCCGGCGAGGGCGTCAAGGAAACAGTATGGGCGGAGTCTGCCATCTCTCGCGGCGCCCCGTATGGGGTCATTGGGGATGCGCTGAAACTATCGGCGCACCCGACGACGCCATACGCAGTGAATCTCGCGCCGGGGAAATTCTTCGGGCATGGCGTTTGGGATGAGCTGGACGCACCTCAGCGGGTGGATTCTGTGGCTCCCGCGAATGGGGTGCTGCGGTGGGATCTGATCGCACCTCGCCGTGATTGGCAGCCGACCGGCGGCGGGCCGACCTCCTATGTTTCGATTCGTGGAGGATCCGCGGCCGCAATCCCTTCCGCCCGGGAGAATCGGCCTGGCACTGTGGACGATCAGCCCGCGTGGCTTGTCCAGTGGAAGGGTGGCGAAACCCAGCCCCAGCAGATTATCGACCTGCGCTGCTGGCCCGGCCCGGGCGGCGTAGAGGTGGCGCACAAGCTGGCGCTGGATTACCTCAAGTCCCCGGGTGCTGCGGTGAAGCTCGGCTCATCTACGTGGCGGTATGAGCTGCAGTCGAACGGCGTGTGGGGTTGGCGAGAGTACCCATTCAGGGTGAACGCTTTGTCGTATACGCCAGCATGGTCCGGGTTCGAGAATCGGGGAGACACCCACGTTTCGAAGGGCCTGTACTGGGTTGAGGGTGACAAGGTCACCGTGCAGGCCATGATCCAGTCGGGTCGGGGTGCGTCCTTGGGGTTGGGGACGATTGGTTTCTCCTTGCCCCCTGGCTTTCCGGCTGGGGCTGACTTCATGGCTTCGGGGTCTGGCATCCACAGCATGTCAGGTACCGGCGGCCTGCTGCGGACGGTCATTCCGGTGGTGGGCCCAGGTCAGGCCGGTGCAACACTTTGGGTGGACAAGGACCCGTTCGTATCGCCTGGCCGAGCCGGGTACGGCTGGGGTGAGGGCTCTACATTCCACGTGCAGATCGCATACCGGACGTAACATCCAAAATCTGATCGTTGTTTCAGCACCCCGCACGGGTGCTTTTTTTGTACCCAAATCAAGGAGGGCACCCGTGTGGACCCCGCATTTCTTACCGCACTTGTCCCCCTGCTCGCGGCGGTTGGTGGCGGAATGGCGTTCCTCATCAACCGGGCTGATAAGCGCCGGGAGCGGAATGAGGCGCTGTTGATTGAGCATCTGAAATCGCAGCTGCAGGAGAAGGACAAAGAGAACCGCAAGCTCCGCCGGGAGAACAAACGGCTGCGGGCTGACGGGACGTGTTGGCGTGAGCAACTGATCGCCAACGACATCAAACCCCAGCCTGAGCACTGGACCGAACCGGAGGACGACGATGGCGAATGACCTAATGGCGGAGGAATGGGCGAAGAAAGCCGCTCGGGACCGGCGACGGATCCGGGCTTTGCTGGCGGGTGTGGTGGCGATGTTCGTTGTCCTTGCTGTCATGTCGGTGGCGATATATCAACTCACCACCGCCGACCGGGACGCCGCCCAGGCGGAGGCTGCCACCCAGCAGACGCAGAAGCAGGAGATCGCGCAGGAAGCACAGGCTGTTATTTGTACCGCGGCCGACGTCGACGTTTACGACGAAGCGTTGTGCTCGCGCCTTGAAGCCGTGTCTCAGGAGCCCAGCCCGGCAGCTGTTGGCCCGAAGGGTGACAAGGGCGATCCGGGGCGGGATGGGCGCGACGGCAAGGATGGCGTGCCAGGACTCAAGGGCGACAAGGGCGACGACTCAATGATCCCCGGTCCTGCAGGATTCGCAGGGCTCACGGGGCTTGCCGGCCCTGCTGGCGCGGACGGCAAGGACGGTGCCCCGGGCCTCGACGGGGCGCCAGGCAGAGACGGCATGAACGGTACAGATGGGGTTGCAGGGGCACCAGGCGCTGACGGCGCGGACGGCCGCGGCATCAGCTCCGTCACCTGCGAAGGCACCGGAGACACCTCCTACTGGGTGGTCACCTATACGGACGGCACCACCCAAACCAGCACCGGCCCCTGCCGCCTCACCACACTCCCACCCACCACGGAGGCATCATGACCATCTTCGACCGCTGGCCTGTTGCCCTCGCAGACGGCGCATACATCAGCCAAGACTTCGGGGTGGAGAACACCTGGGAGAGTCCGCCCTGGCATAAAGGGATCGACATCGCCGCACCCGCCGGCACCCCCATCGTCGCACCCTGTGACGGGTTCATCGTCTGGGCGTCGTTCGGAACATTCCCACCCGGCAACACCTGGGAAATGATCCCCTTCAACGGCGGCTCCGGAGGCTGCACCATCCTCCAGCCCTCCGCGCCCGGAGCATCAGCCATCCAAACCAGTTTCAGCCACCAGTCACGCATCGACGTGAAGCCCGGAGACTTTGTCCGGGCAGGCCAGATCATTGGGGCGGTCGGCTCCACCGGGAACAGCAGTGGTCCACACACCCACTGGGAAGCGTTCATCGACTACGCCGAGGGTATCTACCCAGCAGGCACGTTCTACGGCCGCGTCAACCCCCGGGACTACTTCACAACATCCACCGTCATCACCCTAGGCACAGGCGGCAAGGGCACAGTGCCCGCCGGCGCCGTCACTCCCGAGGAGGGAAACATGGCAGTACAAATCGAAGCACAGCAAGCCGAAGACATCGCCAAACGAGCAGCGGCCCTGGTGATCGAGCAACTGAACAACCGGCTCCTCATCAACCCCGTGCAGGCGGAGTCCATCGTCGCCGCCACCACAGCCCGAACCATCGAAGGCGTGAAAGCTCAAGCAGACGGCAAGACCATCAACCGGCAGCAGGCAGACGACATCGCACAGGCCGCAGCCCGCTACAGCAAGGAGAAGTAGATGAACACGTTCACCCCCGCCGTCCGCAAGTGGATCTACGGCCTCGTCGCTGCAGGCATCCCGATCCTTGTCCTATTCGGGACCGTCGCCGCCGAAGACATTCAGGTCTGGCTCAACTTCGCCGCCGCGGTGCTTGGCCTTGGTGCCGCCGGGCTGGCACTGCCGAACACGCCAGCCAGCACCGAGGACCCTCCGAAGCCCCTGCCGTAACCCTCCCGCACCACCAAAGTCTCAGGGCCTCCTAGGGGGTCCATTTTTATGCCCTAGGAGGCTCCTCTTGGCTTTTTACCCTTCCATCCCTGCATCTGACGGCACGTCGATGACGCCACCGGAGAACGCTGAGTTCAAGGTGTACGAACTTTCGGACACCACGTTCTCGAGCCCACTCCCGTTGCAGTCCACATCTGGCTTGAACGCGGCGCCGCTCGTGACCACAGGGCAGGGAGTCTTGCCACCCGTAAACGTTGTGTCGCCGAACTTCCGGCACGTCTTCAAGTCCGGTGAATGGGAGTGGGAACGGCAGTCGTTCGACGGGGCGCAGGAGGCGACGGAGAAGGCTGCTGAAGAGGCTGCCCGGTCAGCGGCAGCGGCAGAGAAAGCCGCGTCTGAGGTGACGAAACCCGCCGATCAGGCCGTTGATGAAGGCATCAAGCGCGCCGACCTGCCCGCAAAGGTGGCTACGGCGGTGGCTGCCGCACCGGCCGTAGTAGCCGCCGCGGCTGCTGCCGTCGATGCCAACCCTAAGTTCAACGAGCTAAAGGCGGCAACAGACCGGATTGATGCCACAGCAGTCTTCAGCGGCGACCCGCGACTCCTGGAGGAAGTGTCCAGCGATGAGATTTCGTTCGGCATTGTTGACCAAGAGGGGCGCCGCCTATGGTTGGAAGCGGGCCTTGACGGCAAGCCAACACCCTACGCGGCGGGCCTCGCTGGAGGAGCAGTCGGAGTCCAAGAGGCAATCTTGGAAGATATCGGCTTCGCGGTGGTGGATAGTCAGGACCGCATCGTCTTCGCTCCGCCACTCGACTATCCAACTCCGGACTGGGCCCACTGGGGAGACTCCATCACCGACGATCTGGTGACAGGTGAGGACGCCTGGGTACGGAAGCTTGCTGCAAAAACTGGGCGGCACCACTACAACGGGGGTTGGTACAATCAGAAGCACGACCAGATCGCAGCCCGGCAGGGTGGCCTTCCTGCGCTGGTGACCGTTGAAGGAAATGCCACGAAGCCGGCGGGCGGGACTGTCATAAGTTCCATCTCGAACAGCCCAGTCCTCTACTCCAAGACCAGGTGGGTGCGGGGGACACTAGCTGGAGTGCCGGGGATGATCCAGCAGACATATACGGCGGTCACGTTGTTCTACCCCGACATCCCCGGCATAAATGTCATCCCCCCTCGGTCACTGTTCATTCCCGCTGATGGCTTGAATATGCGTGACAGGCACATAACCATATGGTCCGGACGCAACGACGTTCTCGAGGGTGACCCGGATCTCGTGGTTGGGTCAATTCAGTCGATGATTGACTATCTAAACACGTCAGTGAAGCGCGTATTGGTCCTGGAGGTCTTGCCCTCCACGTCTGATGGGGCCGCGGGGAAAGCGAAGCTCGATGCACTCAATGCGGCACTCAAGACGGCTTTCCGCCCTGGCTGGTTGCCCATTGCCTCGTGGTTGAGGACCGATGACGCTGCGACCGCCGCTGGCATCGCATTCACTAACCAGGACCGCGCCGACATTGCCGCATCCCTGACACCAACCTCGTTCCGCTCCGACTCCACACACTTGAGCGCCGCCGGTTGCGCGGCGGTCGCCTACCGGGTCCACCTAGAGGCCCAGAAACGAGGATGGCTGTAATGGCGAAACTCATTACCATCAACGGGTCGATAGCTAACCCGCTTGCCCCCCGGATCCTCCGCACCCCGGGCGTGGGGGGATACTCAGCTCGGTTCATCGCGAGCCATCTGGGGCTACCTGCCGGCGCAGCAGTGCCTTCATGGGATTCAGTAGGCGGAACCACCCCCATGACATTGGGCGTCTTGGGTAGCGCGCCATCAACCCTGACGGTCGGGGAGGCTGATGGCATCAGCCATGTGACGTCTCCGGGTGATTCCACAAATGGCGGGAGGCTCATCGGCCCTCACCTTGCCCAGCGGCCGCTGACTATTGCGGCAGTGGTCAGGATGCAGGCAGGGCGGGAAGACTTCATGGGTGTTTCCGGCAACTTCCTGACACGCCAAACGGGCGGGACTTATCAGGGCAAGAGTGGAACATCCACGGCCTACACCACCCGCAATACGGATGGCTGGGCATTTATCCTATTCGCTCAGGCGGCAGATAACTCATTTATTGTCCAAGCTGACTCCGCAGAGGCTAGCCAGGCCACGGGAGGGGCCGCCCCAGCAACCTATGGTGGACTATTCTTCGGCGCCACACAGGCCGGAGATAGTGCGGACGTGCGGGAAATCATCTACTGGCCCAAGCGCCTGAATGCCACTGAGCGCGGGCAGGTTCACGCGTACATGAAGGCCCGCTATCCCGGCCTGAGCTAATCTGCCAAGAAGTCCTTCAAGGTCCGCCCGTATTCCTCGGCTATTTCGTCGACCGTGCGGGGGGGCTCGAGGCCCACGGAGGCGAGAGTGGCAGTGTCCTGCCCATGGTTGAGGTACTCCGCGGATAATTCCAGTAGTCGTTTTGCAAGCATGTGCTGCATCCTATCCATTCTGCGCCCCACCCTTCACCGGGTGGGGCGCTTTTGTCAGTTAACTGGGAAAGAGCCGCCCATGACTGGACGGCTCTCCCAAACCTAGGCGGGATTCGAACCCGCGACCTGAAGCTTACAAGGCAACTGCTCTATCCGCTGAGCTACTAGGAACCTATCGGTGTAACGCCAATAGTCTGACGGGCATCTAACGATCCGTCAAGGTCTACGCTGGTTTAGTGTTCCCGAAGCCTTCCGAAGTCACGCACGCCCCGTACAGGCGCGAACCGTACATCCGCGTCCGATACCCCAACGGCACGACCGTAGACGCCAAAGCAGCCGCCTGGACACGCACACACGTCCTCGCACACTGGATGGACAACGACGCACAAGCACACAACGAATGGGTACCAGCAACAGCCGTCAAAAGGATCCCGCGAGACGATTCGGGGTGGCAGGACCCCTATGACCTGCTCTAATCGCGCAGGGTTCCGCCCAAGGCCGCTTGTGCATCCTCGGCCTCATACTGAGCCGCAACGATCGACCAATTAGGGCCATCCACCCACCGCTCCCCGGCTTCCAGTGGATTCTTCTGCAGGATCTCCTCGCGCATATCGTCAGAGGTGAACATCATCAGAATCACGTGCCCACAGCCAGTTTGTATCCAGCCCGCATCGTTGATATCAAGGCTAGTCCTGCTGCATTCCGTGTCGCCTCCAATGGCATCCTCATAGGCTGCAGCAAAGTCGTTGATGGACTGGTACGCGACGTCCTTCTCAGGGGTTGACGCGCAGCCAGCCAGTGCCAAGACCATGAGTGCCAGAACGGCGGCAGACTTCTTCATGCTTCCCCCAAACAAGTGACTGACGAGACTGGGATAAGTGTCCCACACGGCCCAACAATAGGCCGGGCAGCCTACTCCGATTCACCAACACATCCCCACGACTCGCCACTCTTCGTCGGGCAGCCTGGAGGAAGTGGGTATGGGATCCCGGCACGACGTCGCTCGATAGTCTCTTCGAGCAGCTCAAGCATGGTCTTGTCTCCATCGGGCGGATAAGTCATGCCGCACACAGTACGAGGCAGCGGTGACACTCATAAGACTCACCGGATACACAGGGATTCACAGGGGTGCGGGTTCGAGGACTGGGGGAGCGGGGGCAGCTTCCAATGCGGCAGGTGGATTCCAGCCGATGGAGGCCACTGCGGACGCCTGCTCCTCGACCAGCAGGTGTGCGTAGACGGTCGACGTCGTTGCCAACGACTCGTGGCCCATCCGCATCTGCACCACCTGCGCGGGAACTCCTGCCATGAGCTGCCATGACGCGAACGTGTGCCGCAGGGAGTGTGGGGTCAGGTGCTTAGTCAGGCCGGCGCGTTCCATCGTGTCGACCCACTGGCGGGCGGCGAAGCGGTGGGGGTGAATCTGCCCACCCCGCGGCGCCGTGAACAGCAAATCATCTGGCGCTTTATTCTTCGCCAGGGCGGCGAAAGCGTCCATGGCCCAGTCATCCACCATGATGACGCGGCGGGACCGTCGCGACTTCGGCGTGCCCAGCTCACGGCCGACACGCGCCTTCTTCCATGCGCGGACGACAGAGACCGTACGTGCCTTCACGTTCAGGTCTGAGACGCGCACAGCGGTCGCTTCACCGATCCGACAGCCCGTCACTAGTAGGAAGGCAATCAAGGGCTTGTAATGGTCCTGCATCGCCGCATAGAAGACTCCCCACTCTTCGCGGGTGAAGATTTCCTTCTCCTCGCGGATCCCATCTGACGGGACGGGGGCACCCTTAGCAACGTTGCGGTTGATATGTCCGGCGTCAACGGCGGACTGCAGTACGGAAGACAGCAGGCCGTGGGCATTGCGTACCGTCTTGGGTGCGACGGTCTCGATGGGGGAGAGGGGTTTGAGTCCGGCGGCCCGCTCCTTCGCCCGACGCTTCTGTGAGCGGTCCGTGGGCTGCTTCATCTGCCAGGTGATCCAACCGATCACATCGTCAACAGTGATGGTGTCGAGCGGGTAGTCACCAAGAGCGGGGAGCCATGTACGTGCCGCTTCACGCTCGTAGCCGGCAATGGTGCCGTCCTCGATGTTAATTGACTTACGTTCGAGATGCTTGCGGAACCACTCTTCGAGGGTGAGCATGCTGGACTTCTCGGTCTTGCCCAGGATCTTGAGGGCGGCCTGATAGCCGCGCTTCTCCACGATGTCCTTGATGCGCTCGGCACCTTCGAGGCTTGTGAGCGTGGGGGTGAACTTGAACTTGCCCGCGTCGTCGTAATACCCGACGCGGTAGCGCTCTCCGGACTTGCCTGTGCGGGTTTGAATTGTCGCCATTGGTAGCCCCATATCCTCTGATGTTCCGTCAGATGCTACCAAGTACCACTACCAAAACGACTGTGGGACACCGTTTCCGGTGTCCCACTAGGCGTTTTACTGGGG
>NZ_BCQM01000014.1 GCF_001552075.1 Arthrobacter luteolus NBRC 107841 | reverse complement strand
CCGGCGGCGGGCGGGGCTTAATGCCGCGGCACCGGATCGGGGATTTTGCTACGGTTGAGAGCAGGGCCCGCTCCTTCCGGCCCCCGGACGACGGTTCAGTACCCGGCACGCGACAAGACTGGCCAAAGGATCTAGCAGATGGCATGGGCCATTCTCATCGCTTCCGGGATGCTTGAAGCCGTCTGGGCAACAGCACTCGGGAAGTCGAACAACTTCCGCAAACCCCTTCCCAGCATCGTGTTCGTGCTGGCGCTGACCGCCAGCATGGCCGGACTCGCCTGGGCGATGCTGAGCATTCCGGTTGGCACTGCCTACGCCGTCTGGGTGGGTATCGGCGCCGTCCTCACCGCGGCCTACGCCATGGCTTTCGGCGGCGAAAAGGCCACCGTCGCGAAGGTGGTGCTGCTGATGGGGATCATCGGCTGCGTTGTCGGCCTGAAGGTGGTGGCATAACCCATGGCCTGGATCATCCTTATTCTCAGCGCCGTCCTCGAAGCTGTCTGGGCCACCGCGCTGGAGGCCTCAAACGGGTTCACCGTCCTGCTCCCCTCGGTCATCTTCGCCGCCGCTGCCGCACTGTCCATGGCCGGGCTTGGCTACGCCATGAAGTTCATCCCCATCAGCACCGCCTACGCCGTCTGGACCGGGCTCGGCGCCGTCCTCACCGTGGCCTGGGCCATGGCCACAGGCAGCGAGGAACCAGGGGTACTCAAGGTCCTGTTCCTGGCCGGGATCATCGGCTGCGTGATCGGGCTGAAGTTCGTGGACAAGGCTGCGCCTGCTCCGGAGAAACAGGAAATCCGCTAGCGGGCAGCAGCCCGGATTCCCGCCTCCTGCGCCGCTAAACGGGCTGCCGGGGTTACAAAGCCCCACGTCACGGTTGATACTGCACAGACGCACCCCCATCCGGTCAAGGAGCCGATATGTCCGTGGCAGATAAGGATCGCTCAGTCTTCCGGCGTAAGCCGATCGAAGAAACCGAGGCTGAAGCCGGCGAAGGAACCAAGCTCTTCAAGAGCCTTGGCCTGTGGCAGCTGACTGCCATCGGCGTCGGCGGCATTATCGGCATCGGCATCTTCACGCTCGCCGGACTCGTGGCCAACGGCGGCCCGGATTCGGAAGGAGTGGGCCCGGCCGTTGTTATCTCCTTCCTCATCGCCGGGCTCGCAAGTGCCGCGGCCGCCCTGTCCTACGCGGAATTCGCCGGGATGGTGCCGCGTGCCGGTTCGGCCTACACCTACGGGTATGTCGCGCTCGGGGAGATCATCGGCTGGTTCATCGGCTGGGACCTGCTGCTGGAGTACACGGCGATTGTCGCCGTCGTCGCCATCGGCATTTCCGGGTACTTCACCGAGTTCATGGCCGGAATCGGTGTTGACGTACCGGTCTGGATGCAGGGCACCGGAGACGTTATCGAAGGCGGCCTGGTGAACCTGCCCGCCGTCGTCGTCTGCCTCTTTATCACCTTCATCCTCAGCCGCGGCACCCGGACTTTCGGCCGGTTCGAACTGGTGGCGGTGGCCCTGAAGGTGCTGCTGATCCTGTTCATCATCGGGCTCGGCGTGTTCTTCGTGAACACGGACAACTACACCCCGTTCCTGCCCAACGGCTTCGGTGTGGTCTTCACCGGCGCCGCCACCGTGTTCTTCGCCGTTTTTGGCTACGACGCCATGAGCACCGCCGCGGAGGAAGCAACGGACGGCAAGAAGCACATGCCCAAGGCCATCCTGCTCTCCCTCGGTGTGGCAATGCTGCTCTATGTGCTGGCTACCCTGGTGCTCACGGGCATGCAGAACTACTCGGAGATCAGCCCGACGGCGGGATTCGCCTCAGCGTTCCAGAGCGTGGGCCTGCCGATTATCGCCACCGTGATTTCCGCGTTCGCCGTGATATCGATCCTGACCGTGATGCTGACCTTCCTGCTCGGGGTCACCCGGGTCTGGTTCTCGATGAGCCGCGACGGGCTGCTCCCCCGCTGGTTCGCCGGCACCGACTCGCGCGGCACGCCGCAGCGGGTGACCTGGATCGCCGGCGGCGCTTCGGCCCTGCTGGCCGGGTTCTTCCCCATCCGGGCGGTCGCGGACCTGACGAACATTGGCATCCTCGCAGCATTCGTGGTGGTGTGCGTGGCCGTTATTGTCCTGCGGCGCACCCAGCCGGACGCGCCGCGGGAATTCAGGCTTCCGCTGATGCCGTGGGTCCCGGCGTTCGGCGTCCTGGCCTCCGGGTTCCTGATGCTGCAGCTGCACTGGGAGACCTGGGTCCGGTTCGGCGTCTGGCTGCTGGTCGGCATGGCCCTGTACTGGTTCTACGGACGCCGGCACTCCCTGCTGAATCCGGACAGCCCCCGGCACCGGACACCGGGACCGGCCGCCCCGGCTCCGGACACCGCCGGATAGCGCCGGCTACTGCCGCGGGCTGGACGCAGCGCGGTCCGGAACCGTGCCAGCAGGGAGCCGGACGGTGAAGACTGTGCGGCCCGGTTCGCTGTCCAGGCTGATGCTCCCATGGTGTGCGCTGACGATCGCAGCCACGATCGCCAGGCCCAGCCCGGAGGATGCTGCCCGCCCGCTGCGGGCTGCATCCGCACGGGTGAAGCGGGAAAAAATGTGCTCCTGGAAGGCTTCCGGAATGCCGGGGCCGTTGTCCGCCACTGTGATCACTGCCCCTCCCCCAGCGTCCGGGGCCAGCCTGGTGCTGATCGTGGTCCCGGGGTCAGTGTGCCGGCTGCCGTTGGTCAGCAGGTTGATCAGGACCTGCCGCAGCTGGCCGGGGTCCCCGTGCACAATCACGGGCTCTTCCGGCAGGGAAATGGTCCAGTTGTGGTCCTGCGCCGCCACCCGGGCATCGCTGACCGATTCAATCACCAGCTGGGTCAGGTCCACTTCCTCACGGACCTCCCCGCGGCCTTCATCCAGGCGGGCGAGCAGCAGCAGGTCCTCCACCAGCCCCGTCATACGGCGGGATTCCGCTTCCACCCGCCCCAGCGACTGCTGGCCGTTGGCGCTGAGGTCCTCCGTCAGGCGGACCATTTCGGTGTAACCGCGGATGGAGGTCAGCGGCGTCCGCAGCTCATGGCTGGCGTCCGCGACGAACTGCCGGACCTGCGTTTCACTGCGCTGGCGCACCGCCAGCGCGTGGGAGACGTTGTCCAGCATCCGGTTAACGGCCAGCCCCACACTGCCAACCTCGGTGGCCGGATGCGTCAGTTCTTCCGGCACCCGCTCCGGCAGGTCGACGTCGCCCGATTCCAGCGGCATGGTGGCCACCTGGGTGGCGAGGGCGGACACCTTCTCCAGGGGACGCAGCGCGCGCCGGATAATCAGATAACTGAGCACACCGGTGACGGCCAGGCCCACCGCCGAAACCCCGGCAATGGTCAGGCCCAGCGAGAAGAGCGTGTTGTTCTTTTCCGCGACCGGAAGTCCGGAGACAACCACGGTTCCAACCGTTCCCGGCTGGGGCTGCGCCACGAGCCGGTACTCGCCCACCGAAAGCGTCCGGGTGACCGGCTCGCGGACCGGGGGCACAGCCGCGATGATCTCCAGGTCGGATTCCGGCAGGGGTGCCCGGGAGCCGTCCGGCTGCACAACCGCGGCGCCAACCACGGCACCGTCCGTGACCCGGGCGCCCAGCATCCCAATCCGCCCCTGGCCCGGGGCATCCAGTGGATCCCGGTCCGGGTCCGGGAACCTGCCGTGCGGGAACTGGAAACCGGCGGCCCGGTCAGAGGCCCCGATCAGCGTCTGGTCCAGCTGCCGGGTCAGGTAGACGTTCATCACCGCGTGGCTGAAGAAGCCGATGGTCAGGCAGGTGAGAAGCAGCAGGGCCAGCGTCGCGGCGAGGAGCTTGCTGCGCAGCCGCCAGCCTTCCAGCCACCGCGCCCAGCGCGGCTGCCCCGGCTGGGACCCGGGTGCGCTGTGCGCTCCGGCGGCGGCCCGCGGTGCTGCCGGTCCCTGCCCATCTGCCGGTCCCTGCCTCCCGGAACTGCCCACACCGCTCATGTGGCCGGTTTTAGCACGTATCCGGCCCCGCGGACGGTATGGATCATCGGCGGACGGTCGACGTCGATCTTCTTGCGGAGGTAGGAGATGTACAGTTCCACGATGTTCGCCTGCCCGCCGAAGTCGTAATCCCAGACCCGGTCCAGGATCTGCGTCTTGCTGACCACGCGGCGCGGGTTCTCCATCAGGAAGCGGAGCAGTTCAAACTGGGTGGCCGTCAGCTGGATCTCGTCCCCGCCGCGGGTGACTTCCCGGGTATCCAGGTTGAGCACCAGGTCCCCCACCACCAGTTCGGAGGTGTCCGCCGAAGCAGCTCCGGAACGCTGGACCAGCCGGTGCAGGCGCAGCAGCACCTCCTGCAGGCTGAACGGTTTGGTCACATAATCGTCGCCGCCTGCGGCCAGGCCCGTGATCCTGTCCTCCACGGCGTCCTTGGCCGTCAGGAAGAGGGCAGGAACGTCCGGGTCGAAGCTGCGGATCTTGCCGAGCGCCTCAACGCCGTCGAACTCGGGAAGCATCACGTCCAGGACCAGGACGTCCGGACGGAACTCGCGCGCCTTCGCGACGGCGGAACGGCCGTCTCCGACGGTGGCGACCTCCCAGCCGGTCATCCGCAGGCCCATGCTGATCAGGTCGGCGAGGTTGGGTTCGTCGTCGACCACCAGGGCCCGGATGGGAGTGCCATCCGGGTGCATGAGCTTAGGCAGATTGGCTGCGAAGTTGTTCGGGGCCTCGGTCATGTAAGCCTTTCCATCGGGTCCGCGGAAACCTGCTTTGGGGGACAGCTTAGCCACCCGGCTGCGGCGGGCCGGGCGCAGCTGCGCCCGTGGCGCCGTTTCGATCATCCCCCGCCCGGCTTTCGGCATCCTTGTTCATTCCTGTGCGGGAACTGTGAGCCGGTGCTCCGCCCGCGCGGGGCGCGTCCATCCGGCGGTACCCCAGCCCGGTGGCGACGCACAGCAGGTAGGCGCCGCCGATGAACAGCCAGCCGTCCAGGAATCCGCCGGAGAACTCCAGCAGCAGGCCCATGGCCAGGGGCCCCAGCGCAAAGCCTGCATACATGCCCAGCGAGACCGCACCGGAGGCGGCACCGACGCGCTGCTTGGGCACTTCGCGGAGGACACCGGCCATCACCACCACGTTAACGCCCAGGACAGAGGCCCCGTGGAACAGCACCCCGGCCCAGAGCAGCACCGGCGCGCCGGTCTCTCCGGCTGCGAGGAGCAGGCCCGCTCCGCAGATTGCCCCGCCAGCCAGGACCAGCAGCAGAGTGGAGGCGCGGACGCCTTCGGCCATCCGCCGGCCCCACAGCACCCGGGAGGCCACCCCCACGATGCCCGCCACAGCCGCGGTGGCGCCGCCCATCAGCAGCGAGAAGCCGAGCTCCCGCTGGGCGAAGAGCGGCAGGTAGACGTTGGTGGCCTGCATACCCGCCCCGGAGAACAGGGCGAAGGCGGCGAGCAGCCAGACCGGCGCCGGGAACCGGCGGTCCACCGGTTCCCGGCTGGCCTTGTCCTGGGCCGGCCGGCGCGGTTCCTTCGGCAGCCGGTTCCAGGAGTAGAGCAGGAGCAGGCCCAGGACCGCGGCAGCTCCGACGGCGGCACCGCGCCAGCCGGCGAACAGTGCGGCAGCCGGAAAGAACAGGCTGGAAAAAAGCTGGCTGGCCTGCACACCGGACTGCTTAATGCCCATCCAGCCGGGGCGCTTGGCGGGTTCCACGGAGTGGATGATGATCCGGTTGGTGGTGGGGTTTGAAATGGCCTGCGCCGGCCCGGAGAACAGGACGGCGGCCAGCAGCCAGAGGTAGTTTCCCGAGACGGCCATAAAGATCAGGGCAAGTGCGGTGCCGCCGAAGATGATCAGCAGCTGGGAGCGGGCGCTGATGCGGTCGCTGAGCCGGCCCAGGGACATGGAGGACAGCGCCGCGCTGCAGAAGCAGGTGGCGGCCAGCAACCCAAACTGGGCCTCGCTGATCCCCAGGTCAGCCATGATCAGGGTGCTTGTGGCTGAGAGTCCGTAGTTCATGACCGGGCCGGCGCCCATGGCACATACCAGGACAAAAAGCAGGCCGGGGCCGGGGGTGGAGCGCAAGATTTTCCCTTCCTGGAACGACACACACCATTGTGGCCTGTGTATGCCAGTGTTACGGACCAAAAAGGACTAATATCAGCCTTAGGGTCCACCATCACCGGGCCCGCTTAGCTGGGGGAGTTCCAATTGGGCAGTGAGTCTCAGGCGCGCGTGCCTTCGCCACGCCGCCGCTCCGTAATGCTCTACCGCCGTGCCCGTACGGCCCTGATTCTGGTTGGGGTGTTCTGGCTGTGGCTGCTGTTCGGCAGCGCCGCGTTCGTTGCGTCCCTCTTCGACAGCCCGTTCTATGCAATGCTCGCGCTGTATGCGCTGGGTACCGTCACGTTGATTTCCCTGCTGATCGCTCCGGTGGCGCTGGCCTACCTGCTCATGAACCGCCAGCCGGCGCTCACGGCACCTGCCGCAGCAGACCGGCCGGTCCGGGGGATCCGTCCGGACCAGCCTGCCCAGCCGCCCAGATCTGCCGAGGCGGCGCGTTTCCCCCGCTCGGACCTGGCTCCGGTGATCCGGATGATTCCGCGCAAGGTCAAGGACGGCGGGACTGCCCTGGGCTCCCGTGCGGCCGCAAAATGGCGGGATCTGGCCTCCTAGTTACGGCTGCGATGTTCTGAGGCGGGATCCGCCGCCCCCGCACCCTTCTCCCGGCAGACGCCGGCCGGAAGCAATGTCAGTGCCGGCAGCGACAGTGGAGTGCATGAGAGCATCCACGCACCCCGCCCCGCACCCCCAGGCAGCTGTCTCCGGTCCACGCGTTGCCCACGCCACCTACCGGCGCGAACCCTATATCCGCTGCCGTATGGACGGTTTGGCGGTGGACGGCAAGGCCGCTGCCTGGACCCGCACCCATGTGCTTGTGCATTGGATCGACGACGACGCCCGGGCCCACAACCGCTGGGTCCCTGCTGCCGCCGTCGTGCGTATTCCCCGGGACGATTCTGCCTGGCGCGATCCGTACGACGATTTTGCCTTCTACTACGACACTTCACCCCAACCGGCGGCTCCGGCGCGCTAGCCCATTGACAGCCGGACCGGCACAGGGCTCAGTGGACTCAGCGGGCTCGCTGCGGGGTGCACCGGCATTCCAGGGGCGGAAGGGGCGGGTGCCTGGGTATGGATTTCCACAAACTCATCGAATCAGCCGGGGCGCTGGTGGACCTGGCGGGTGTCGCGGCGATCGTTGCCGGCGCGGTGGTGGCAACCATCATCGCCGGCACGGGCCTGCTCCAGCGCCGGTCCAGCGTGTATGAGGTCTACCGGCAGCAGCTGGGGCGGGCGATCCTGCTGGGATTGGAGCTGCTGGTAGCCGCGGACATCATCCGCACGGTGGCTGTTACCCCCACCTTCGAGTCCCTGGGGGTGCTGGCGGTGATTGTGCTGATCCGCACGTTCCTGAGCTATTCGCTGCAGCTGGAGGTCACCGGGAAACTGCCCTGGCAGAGCGGGCCGGCCGCTCCACTCAAGGAAGCCGCTCCGCTCAAGGAACCGGCAGCACCGGGGCGGAAGCCTGATCCTGCCGGGTAGCCGAAGTATCGCGGAAGGCCCGCACCAGGACCACCACCGAGATAAACAGGGTGGCGATGCCGAACGGATTGGCCAGCGCCGCCGAGTACCCCAGGACCTCCTCGCCGGCCAACCCGGACAGTATCGACCCGCTGCCGGGTGTGCCGAAATCCGGAACGAAGAAGCCGAAGGCAGCCGCCAGGAGGTAGTTGCCCAGCAGCAGGAGCGAGGTTTTGAGCGGGGCCCCGAAAGGGCGCCGGGCCTTGGCGTTGACGGTGATTTTCACGGCCGCGGTGAGCATCAGGACGGCGAGGACCGGTCCGGCGGTCAGGGCGAAGATCGGAACGAGCGAACCCTCCACACCGAACAGGATGCGCCCGGCAGTAATCCACAGCGGCATAACGATGGCCATGGGGATGCTGATGGCAGCCATCACAAGGGTGAAGCTGCGCGAAAACGCAGAGGGTGCAGGAGCGGGCATTCTTCAACTCTAGCCGGGCCCGGACTGGCCTCTCATGTGCAGGGATGATCCCCGGCGGCACCGAACTCATCTTCAAGGATGATGTGCAGCGCGGCATGGGAAACCTACGCTGGGAACCGTGCCGGCCGAACAGCGGTTTGGATCTTCCGGTTCTCTCCAGAGTCCCTCTCACCAGCCTTCCGTCGAAAGCGCCCGGTTCAATCATGCCCGTTGAGTTCCTGATGTGGATTCCAGCAGCCGCCCTGCTGCTGCTCCTCGTCCTCACGTTGACGGCCGGGGCGCTGTTCAGCCTCTACCGCACGGACTGGGCAGCCGGCGGAGTGCGGGCGCTCTGGTGCGCTGTGATTCTTCTGCTGCCGGTGGGCGGTGCCTTGGCCTGGCTGGCCGTGCTGCAGCGCCGCACCCGCTGCGAACCGGCGGTCAAGGACGGCAGCCCGGAGGCCGCTGGATAGCCCTGCCACAGTTTCGTCGACCGCGGTTCCGCGGCTGAAAAGTGACGGCAGCGACCAAACACTAAGATGTTGCGCACTCCTGCGTGAAACTCTTAGGCACGCCGAACTCACGGTGCTACGTTAGCCATATGCTCCCCAAAGCAGCACCCTCCGACACCGCTTCCCGGTCTGCCCGGGGCGCGGCGAAGACCCGCCTGCCCTGGCTGCTCGGCCCGGCGCTCGTGGCTGGTGTGGCGTATCTGGATCCGGGCAACGTGGCCAGCAACATGACCGCCGGAGCCCGTTTCGGCTATCTGCTGGTGTGGGTTGTCGTCGCCGGCAACACCATGGCCTGGCTGGTGCAGTACCTCTCCGCCAAGCTGGGGCTGGCCACCGGGCGGAGCCTGCCGGAACTGGTGGGGCAGCGGGTCAAATCCCCCACCGGCCGCCGGCTGTACTGGCTGCAGGCCGAGCTGGTGGCCATGGCCACCGACGTCGCGGAGGTGATCGGCGGCGCCGTCGCCCTCTGGCTGCTCTTTGACCTGCCGCTGCTGGCCGGCGGCATCATCACCGGCACCGTGTCGATGGCCGTCCTGGCCCTGCAGGGCAGCGGGCGGCACCGCGGCTTTGAATACGTGATCGTCTCGATGATGGCCATCATTGTCATCGGCTTCACCGCCGGTGTGTTTATCGCCCCACCGGATGCCGGAGCAGTCGCCGCAGGGCTGATGCCCCGGTTTGAGGGCGCCGAGTCCGTCCTGCTGGCCGCCTCCATCCTCGGTGCGACGGTGATGCCGCACGCCATCTATGCACACTCCGCACTCACCCGCGACCGGTTCCCCCAGCGGACGGAGCAGATGACCACGTCCACACTGATCCGGGCCACCCGCTGGGACGTCACGATTGCCCTGGCCGTTGCCGGCACCGTGAACCTGGCCATCCTGCTGCTGGCGGCAACCTCGCTGCAGGGCGTGGACGGCACGGACACCCTCGACGGCGCGCACGCGGCCATCGACGGCGCCCTTGGCGGCGGAATAGCGTTCCTCTTCGCGCTCGGGCTGCTGGCCTCCGGGCTGGCGTCCACCTCGGTCGGGGCCTACGCCGGCGCCGAAATCATGCAGGGCCTGCTGAAGATCCGGATCCCCATGCTGCTCCGCCGGCTGGTCACCCTACTGCCGGCGCTGGGCATTCTTGCAGCGGGCATTGATCCCACCTGGGCCCTGGTACTGAGTCAGGTGGTGCTCTCCTTCGGCATTCCGTTCGCACTGGTGCCGCTGCTGTGGCTGACCTCCAGCGCAGATCTGATGGGCATTCACCGGAACCGCTGGTGGACCACCGCCCTGGGCGCCGTCGTCGCGCTCCTGCTCATCACACTGAACATTGCCCTGCTCGTCCTGACCTTCAGCGGCGCGGCCTAGACCCGCAGGTCAGCCGTCCAGCGCTCCCTCCACCAGTGCGGTGGCAATGGCATCGGCGTCCTGGACAGCCGCCAGATAGCGTTCCGCGTCCAGGGCTGCGGAACAGCCGGTCCCGGCGGCTGTGATGGCCTGGCGGTAGCGGTGGTCCACGGCGTCGCCGCAGGCGAAGACGCCGTCCACGTTCGTCTGGGTGGTGGGTGCGGCCACGCGGATGTAGCCGGCGTCGTCCAGGTCGATCTGCCCGTGCAGCAGTTCCGTGCGCGGGACGTGTCCGATTGCCACGAAGACTCCCCCGACGGCCAGCTCACGGGTTTCGCCTGTGACGGTGTCCGCCAGGGTCAGCCCGGTGACCTTGTCCCCGCCCTGGATCGCGGTGACCTCGCTGTTCCAGGCAAAGCTGATCTTTTCGTGGCATTTGGCCCGCTGGGCCATGATCCGGGAGGCCCTGAGCTCACTGCGGCGGACCACCACCGTCACGTTCCTGGCGAAGCGGGTCAGGAAGAGCGCCTCCTCCATGGCCGAGTCTCCCCCGCCCACCACCGCCACCTCCTGGTTTCGGAAGAAGAAGCCGTCGCAGGTGGCGCACCAGGAAATCCCCCGGCCGTTCAGCTTCTTTTCCTCCGCCAGCCCCAGCTCCTTGTAGGCGGAGCCGGTGGCGAGGATAACGGTGCGGGCCTTCCAGGTGGTTCCGCCGCCGGTGACCACCCGCTTGGTGTGGCCGGACAGGTCCACCGAGACGACGTCGTCGTACTCCACCACCGCACCGAACTTTTCTGCCTGCCGTTTGAGTGCCTCCATGAGGTCCGGGCCCTGGATCCCGTCAGGGAATCCAGGGAAGTTCTCCACCTCGGTGGTGTTCATCAGTGCGCCGCCGGCGGTCACGGAACCGGCCAGGACCCGGGGTGCCAGGCCGGCGCGGGCGGCGTAGACGGCAGCGGTGTAGCCCGCGGGACCGGAGCCGATAATCAGGACGGAATCGGTTGTCATGGCTGCTCCTTGAGGATGGCCAGGCGTAGGGCCGGTTCCTCCAGTGTGGAACCGCCGGCCCCGCACTGCCAGAGGCCCTCGGGAACCTTAGGCCTGCACGTGGATACGGCGGCGGATCCGCACCGTTGCCAGCAGCGTGAAGATCACGGCCATCGCAGCGAGGCTGAACAGCACATACCCGGTGCCCACCTGCCAGTCGCCGACCTGCGCGGTGATGCCGAAGACCTCCTGCAGTTCCGCCGTCGCGGCCGGCTGGTCCCCGGTCATGGCGGGCAGCGTGTCAGCGGTCATCTCCTGCCGGAGCAGCATGGAGGACTGCATAAACGGCAGCGCGCTGACGAAGGTGCGCACACCCTCCGGGAAGTTGCCCACGGGGATGTAGGAGCCGGCCAGGAACCCTAGGACCGTGCCCACGATCGTGGACAGCGCGGAGTAGGCCCCGGCCGTGCGGATAAAGGAGACCACGAACGCGCTCAAGGCCGCGAAGGCGACGCAGGAAAGCACCAGGTACCCGGACATCCGCAGCAGCTGCCCGGCCCCCAGGCTCACCCCGCTGACCGTGTAGAGGTAGACCAGGCTCACGATCAGCACCAGGGCGGTCATGATCACCGAAATCAGGGTGGCGGAGAGCAGATAGCCGAGAATCAGCTTGCCGCGCTGGATCGGCGAGACCAGGAAGTCGCGGAACCGGCCCGACCCGGAATCCTCCACGAACACGTTCATGGCGCCCAGCGCCGTCGTAATGGAGGTGATGCCCAGGATTCCGGCGAACATCCAGCTGTCCACATAGGCCTTGATCTCCCCGCTGGTGGCCTGCGGAAAGGACTGGCCGAGCCCCTCGGTCTGCAGGTTGCCCAGGAACAGGGTGTAGAGCAGGAACACCACCAGCGCCGAAAGCAGGGAGAAGAAAACACCCAGGCGGTCGCGGAAGAAGAGCCGGAGATTCCGGGCGGTGAGGTCCATGATGGCGTTCATTCCTGGACTCCTTCCAGGGCTGGGGTCCGGCCGGTCAGGGCCAGGAAAACGTCGTCCATGGTGCCGTGCCTGAACTCGAAGTCCCGGACGGCGGCGCCGTGCCGGGCCAGGATCAGGCGGGCAGTCTCCGCCGTCTCCACGCCCAGGCGCACGACGGCGCCGTCCACGGATTTGATCCTGCCGCCCAGTTCCGCGGCCAGGGCTTCCAGACCGGGCAGATCGGCTGTGGTGATGGTGAGGATGCTGGAGCTGTGCCGGGCCCGGAGTTCGGCGGGAGTGCCGTCGGCGATGATGCGCCCCGCGTCGATGATGCAGACACGGTCTGCTTCCTCGGTTTCCTCCATGTAGTGCGTGGTGAGGAAAACGGTGAGTCCGTGGCGGTCGCGCAGTTCGTGGATGGTGGACCAGACGATCGCGCGGCTGGCCGGGTCCAGGCCGGCCGTCGGTTCGTCCAGGAAGATGATCGGCGGTGCGTGCAGCAGGGCACGGGCAATGTCCACGCGGCGCCGCTGGCCGCCGGAATAGGTTCCGTAGCGGCGGTCCAGGAAATCCCCCAGGTCAATCAGCGCGGACAGTTCGTTGATCCGGTCTTCGTTGGCGGCGCGGTCGGAGGAGTAGAAGCGGGCCCGCACGCGCAGGTTTTCCCGGCCCGTCAGCAGCGGGTCCAGGATCGATTCCTGGAAAACGACGCCGATGTTCCGGCGCACGCCTTCCCCGGCCGTCCGCACGTTGTGCCCGGCTACCTCGGCCGTGCCCGCTTCGAACGGGTTAACGGTGGTCAGGCAGCCGATGGTGGTCGACTTGCCCGCGCCGTTGGTGCCCAGGAACGCGAAAACGCTGCCCTGTTCCACCTCGAAGGAAATGTCGTCCACGGCGGTGGTGGAGCCGTATTTTTTGGTCAATCTCCGGACGGAGATGGCCGGCGGGTTTACAGTCAAAGCGCTCTTCCTGGGTCAGCGGCCTGCCGGTCCCCCCGGAAGGAACGGAGAGCGGATGAGCTGCCCCGATAGGGACAATCTAGCTGAGCCTGAAGACTGAAAGGCCCCTCCCGTCATTTATGTCGGGAGGGGCCTTTCAGATGGTCAAGAACCCATTTGTGGGCTGGGGCGCGGGTGCTACCCCGCCCCGGGTGCCGGTGCAGCTTCGGACTCGCTCGGCGTGGTTGAGGGGGTTGCGGACGGAGTCGGCGCCTGGGTGGGCGACGGCTCCTGTGCAGGAGCGGTCGGCGTCGGGTTAATCGTCGGCCGGGGCGTTGCCGTGGCCGACGGCGTCGCGTCCTTTTCCTCGTCCTTCTCATCGTCTGATTCAGACGGGCTGGGGCTCGGGCTCGGATTGGTCAGCAGATTGCTCGGCGGGTTCGCGAACGGTTCACCCGAGTGCAGGTCTCCGACCTGCTGCATGAACTTGGCCCAGGACGGAGCAGCGATCAGCGAACCGTCAATTTCGGGATAGAGCCGGCCGCCGATCTCCAGTCCGGACAGCGACGCGGTGCCGGCCTTCCAGTTGCCGATCCAGCTGGCCGTGGCCATCCCGGAGTTGTAGCCGATAAACCAGGTCTGTGACCGGCTGTCATTGGTACCGGTTTTGCCGGCCATGGGCTGGTTGCCGTAGTTCAGCAGCGAACCGGACCCCGACTTCATCACTTCCTGCGTCGCATAGTTCACGGCGCGGGCGGTTTCCTTGCTGATGACCTGATCGCACTCGGGTTCGGGAACCTCGTATGTGTCGCCGTTGGCGGCTGTGACCGAGACGAGCGCGCGCGGCTCGCACACGTTGCCTTCGGCGGCGAATCCTGCGAAAGCCTGGGCCATGGCCATCGGAGAGACGTCTTCCACACCGCCAAGCAGCGCCGACGGGTTCACGGTCAGCGCTTCCTCTTGACCGGAGGCGCTCTTGCCGTTGTGGATGCCCATGGATTCGGCGATGTTCATGATCCGGCACAGGTCCAGCTGCTTGGCAGAGGACATGGTGATGGTGTTCAGCGACTGGGCGAGGCCGCGCAGCACGGTGGCGTCACCGTAGTTGGTATCGCCGTAGTTCTGCGGGGTGTATCCCTCCGAGCCCACCACGAAGTTGCCGCCGTCCAGGCAGCTGGCTGTCCAGCGGTCGCCGGCCGGATAGGTCTTCTTCCGGCCGTCCAGCTGGGTGTTCAGCGACTTTCCGGCGTCGGCCCAGGCCGCCACCGTGAAGGGTTTGAACGTCGAGCCGGGCTGGAATCCGCCCACCCCGCCGAGGCTCTTCTCCGGATCACCGTCCTGGTACTGGTCCACGTTGAAGTTCAGCACGGAGTCACCGGGATTCTCCCCCGGGTTGTACCGGGTGTTCTGCGCCATGGAGAGGATGTTTCCGGTGCCCGGCTCCAGGCTGATCATCGAATGGCCAACCTGTCCGTCAGTGGTGTCCGGGTTGGCGGTCTCGTTGACGGCATCCTGCGCCGCCTGCTGGACCTGCGGATCCAGGGTGGTTTTGATGGTCAGGCCGGACCGGTAGAGCACGGATCTGCGCTCGTCGTCCGTGTTTCCGAACTCTTCGCTGTTCAGGACCAGGTTCTCCACGTACGCGCAGAAGTAGGGAGCCTGCTCGGCGCCGACGCAGCCGTTCAGGGTGGGGGTGATGTTCAGGTCCAGGCCGGTGGCAACAGCGGCGTCGTACTGGGCCTGGTCGATCTTGCCGTGCTCCAGCATGGTGCCGAGCACCAGGTTGCGCCGTTCCAGTGCCGCATCCGGATTCGACTGCGGATCATACATACTCGGCCCGTTCACCAGGCCAGCGAGGAGTGCGCTCTCCTGGATGTTCAGGTCCTTGGCGTCTTTGTTGAAAAGGTACTTCGACGCCGCCTGGACACCGTAGGTGTTGCCGGTGAACTGCACGATGTTGAAGTAGCCCTCGAGGATGTCGTCCTTGGACATCTCATTTTCCACGGCGATGGCCAGCCGGATCTCCCGGATCTTGTCCGAAATACCCTTGCTGCCGCTGTAGGTGGCTTCCTCGCCGCGTTCGTTGGCGGAGTTGATCAGTACGTTGGTGACCAGCTGCTGCGTGATGGTGGAGGCACCGCGGTTGGTTCCGCTGGAAATGTTGCTGGCCAGGGCGCCCATGATGCCCTCGACATCGACGCCGCCGTGTTCGTAAAACCGGTAGTCCTCGATGGCCAGAAGCGCGTCCACCATATGGGGAGAGACCTGATCGAAGGTGATCGGCTGGCGGTTCTCCTCGTAGAGGGTCGCGATGAGTGAATCATCGGAAGCCAGGATCCGGGTGGGCGTCGCCAGGGTGGCCCGCTCCAGTTCTGCCGGCAGTCCATCGAAGAACTTGATGGAGGCCGAGGCCGCCGAACCTGTCCCCGCGGCCATGGGAACGAACAGCCCGGCAACGAGCACGCCGCAGAGCACACTGACTCCCAGGAAGGAAAGCAGTCGTCCGAAGGTGGTTGCCGTGGTGAACACGGAAGATTTACGTGCAGCCATGATAAGGGAGCATAACCCAGGAACCTTTGATTTTTAGATTGATTGGCGGCCCAATACTGTGCATTACCGTTGCACCCAAGCGGGCATAGAGGATAATTCGCCGGCAGCGAAAGTGACCGGTTTCATGCTCCGGTCCTGGCACCCGGGGTTTTTGCTGTGTCCCAACTAATCTTCCGGACCCCATCCCCCGCGGGGGTCTGCCGCTGCTAGACTCCTGCACACTTCCTTGTGACGCCCGGGAGCGGCGGCGGACAGCAGCGAACCCCCTACCGGTTCTACTGCCGGACCTGCTGACTTGGACACCGGCGTCCAGTGAAGCCCGGAGCTACACCGGACTAGGAGAATCATGGCTCGATTACTCCAGGATCTGCGCCGCCTGCGAAAGACAGTCGACGGCCGGCTCAAAACGCCGCCGCCACCGCACGGCAACCATGAAGAAATCCATGCCCGCCTGGTTACCGCGATGAACTCCGCGAAGGCCGCGGGGCGGACGCTGGACGAACAGGAACGGGTGGCCGTGGAAGCCTCCGCTCATTTCGCGTCAGTTGCCGAGGCCTACCGGCTGCGCAGGGAAGCCGTGGAATCGGTGATGGCCGGGCCCACCAACGCCTCGCAGGCCGCACTGACCCTGGCCGCCACGGCCCGCCGGATGCACAGCCTGGCGATGGACCGGGAGTCCACGGCCGGCGCCCATCTCACCGATATCCGTTCCCGGCTCGAACGGGTGCAGCAGCTGATCTCCGATCTGGTGAAGGCTCAGGCACAGCTGCGGCTGGCGGTCACCGTGGAACAGAGCCGGACCCGGCTGGACGGACTGGGCGGTTCTGCAACCCCTGGCCTGCACAGCTCCGGGAACTCATTTGACGAAGAACTGCGTGAGGCCACCCGGCTGGCGCGGGAAGCAGAAGCCCTGGCAGAGCTGAAAGGCGGATGGGAATGAGTGAAGAATCGAGCGTGCGTGTTGGAGTGCCATTCACCCCGCCGCGTTCTTATTCGGAAAAGGCCGTCAGCCGGCTCATTTTCACCGCTGCGGCCTTCGTGATCTTCGGCGGGTTCAACGTCATCGCCGTGCTGCTGGCCATTCTCCTGGTGGTTTACCCCCTCCTGATCGCCAGGGAGAGACTCGTCCTGCGCCCGCGCCGGGAGGAGACGGAAACCGCCGCACTGAACGACGCCGTCGCCCAGTTCTTCCCCGGCGCACCGCAGGTGCGGCGCGAGCAGTGGCGGGCGCTGATGACCGCACGGAAGGGGAAAACGTTCCGTTTCCCGGACGACGTCGGCGGCGAGCTGCGGATGGTTCGCACCGGCCGGGCGGCGCTGGCAGGTCATGCTGCCCTTGCCGGGCAGCCGGTGCGGGCGCGCAGCCCCAAGCGGACGGAGATAGAGGTGACCTGCCGGTACGGGGACATCGGGCTGACGGACTTCGACACCATCATGACTGCCTCGGGACGTGACCCCAACATCGCCCGGGCCATCGCGGAGGTACGCCGGGGCTACCGGCACGGGCGGGAGTCTGCGTAACCCGGCTCATCGGGGCGAGCGGTCCACCTATATTGGGGCCATGACACTGAAACTCGGATTCATCGGCATCGTCACCCAGGACATGGCGGCCTCCCTGGCCTTTTACCGCGCTCTCGGCGTGGACATCGCTGCTGGTCAGGACGAGGCTCCGCACGTCGACGCCCAGCTCAGCGGCGGTACAACCCTCGCCTGGGACACTGTCCAGACGATCCGCGGCTTCGACGCCGGCTACGCACTTCCCTCCGGCGGGCACCGGATCGCGCTGGCCTTCGACAAAGGGACTCCGGCCGGCGTCGATCAGGCCTACGCCGAGTTGACCGCTGCCGGCTATGCCGGTCACGTTGATCCGTGGGACGCGCACTGGGGCCAGCGCTATGCGACGATCCTGGACCCCGACGGCAACTCCATCGACCTTTTCGCTGCGCTCGACGCCGGCTGAGCCGCAGGATGAGCCGGGCATGCCCGTTAGGTCGGCCCGCCTGAACCGCAGGATAAGCCGAGCCTGCCCGTTAGGCCGGCCCGTCCGCCTCTGAACGCTCCGGGACGACCGTCGCTGAAACTCCGCGGGATTCCCCCTTGGGCGACACGGGTTCCCACTCTTTGTAGCCTCGTGGGGCCAATGTGGTCACACCAGCCACAGGAGCGAACAAACAGTGGGAACGCGTGTTCGCCGGGTCCCGACCCCGCGCCGGATCCGGGACCTGCGGGGCTGGGTGGACCACTGAGGCTGGAGGGACCGGGCTGACGATCGACCCTGGGGAGGACTGCAATTAAGGGACCGGGGCTGACCAGCCCCGGATGGCCAAGGGTGGAGGGGCCGAGGGAAGGCGGCTTTAATAATCCATGCGAGCCCTGCGAGCAGGGATTTTCGTTGCCGCCGTCCCGGACCCTCCGGCCCCGGGACCCCCCGGAAACCAGGACACCAGGACACCAGGACACCAGGACACCAGGACACCAGGACACCAGGACACCAGGACACCAGGACAAAGAAAAACACCCCGGTCCGAAGACCGGGGTGCCAACTGTGGAGCTTAGGGGAATCGAACCCCTGACCTTTTCATTGCGAACGAAACGCTCTACCAACTGAGCTAAAGCCCCGTGCCCGGCACCGAAGCGCCGGATATACATCGGATAACAGCCTTGTCAGGCTACGCCGATTCTATGCACTCGCCTAGGTTGGGGGCAAAATCTGCCGGTGTGGTTGAGGCCCCCCGAACTGCTTGGCTAGGCTCGGAGGAGTGCGCGGCCGGGTGCAGCGGGGGTGCGGATACCCGCCCGGCGCTGCCGCCCGGAACCTATTAAGGAGCACACCGTGAGCCAGATCAAAGACATGCTGACCTCTCATCCGGCAGGCAATTCCAACGTCGACATGGAAGCTCTGGCTGCCTGTATCGAGGCCTGCTTCGACTGTGTGCAGACCTGCACCGCCTGCGCCGATGCCTGTCTGAGCGAAGACATGCTCGGAGACATGGTCAGCTGCATCCGCACCGATCTGGACTGCGCCGAGGTCTGCGCGGCCACCGGAAAGGTCCTGTCCCGGGCGGGCAAGGACTATGCCTCCACAGTTGAGCTCATCCGGGCGTGCGCTGCCGCCTGCCGCCGCAGCGCCGAAGAATGCGAACAGCACGCGGCCGCCCACGACCACTGCCGGATCTGTGCCCAGGCCTGCCACCGCTGCGCGGCCGCCTGCGACGCGGTGCTGCTGACGATTTCCGCTTAGGTTCCGTTACATGAGCAAGGAATACCGTGACGTAGTGGTCCTGCACGCCTCCAACGACCCCGGCGACGTGCAGCGCGCCCTGGCGGCAGCGGCCACGCTGGGTGCCGGTCAGCCGCAGACCGGCATCCGGGTGATCGTGAACGGCGCCGCACTGGACGGCCTCACGGGCACTGATCCAGTGGTCCTGCCGGCGAACACCGAAGTGGAAGCCTGCCTGGTCGGGATGGGTAAACGCGGCATCACCGTGGACCAGCTCCGGCCAGCCGTGCTGACCGTTCCTGCCGCGGTTGTTGCGCTGGCCCAGGCCCAGTTCACCGGCGCAGCCTACATCCGTATCTGAGGACGACGGCGAGCGCCGGTCAGTTCCGCGAGCGCCGCCCGTTGCCTCGTATTCCCGCAGGCTATTTCCGCCGGCGCAGGCCCCGCACCAGAATCCAGACGATCGGTGTCATCACCGCAATCAGCGTGACGGGGTTCGGCCGGAACACCGCGGGGCCTCCCTCGCGGCCCGCGTAAACACCCAGTGGAACCACCAGTCCCCCGGCTCCTCCGCCGCCGTCGCCGTCGGCATCTCCGCCGCCGCCGAAACCGGCCTGCACCAGCGCCACCGGCACCAGGGTTTCACCGCCGACCTGCACGGGCCCGCCGTAGGCCTTGCTGACGGCGGTGGTACGGAAGGTCTCGGCGAGGTCCGCAAGTATGTTCATGGCTCCATACTTCCGCCCGCGAGCATGCCGCGGATGTAGGCTGCCTGTCCGGCGTGTTCCAGGCAGTCGGCCAGGGAGCTGACCAGCCGGACCCCCAGAGTCACGGGCGGATCCCAGGAGGTGTCCACCACCTGGTCCAGGTCCGAGGGTGTCAGCCCCGAGACGAAGGCGATGGTCCGCGCGTTCACGGCGTCGTAATATCCCTGCAGCACCTCCGCGGACTGCACCTGGACCTTAGCCACTTCCTCGGAGGTGTGCCCGTAACCGGTGTCCTCCACCATCAGCGGCAGCCCCACCCGGTTTGCCCATCCCTCCGCCGTCCAGGCCTGCTGGTGCCCTGCCATGGGCGCGATTTGGGCATCCTCGACCCGCGCCAGGTGCCAGATCAGCCACGCAATCGAGTTTCCCTTCGGGTACGGCCGGTGGTTCAGCTGTTCCACGGGCAGGCCATGAAGGACCCGCCGAATGGTCCCGGGCAGGCGCCCGTACGCGTCAATGAGCAGGTCGCTCGATTCCATGGCACTCCACTTCGGATCACTGGACGACGACGGCGGCCGCCGGATGGATTCTTACCCTGCGGACATCGTTCCACCGCAGGGGAAGAAAAACACCACGCACCCGTTCCAAGCGGCAGAAGCGGTCCTAGACTTTTTCGATGGAGTGGATTGACGAACGTCCCGCCTGGCTCCCTCCCATCCCTCCCCCGCACCGTGGGCGGATACGGATCGTGGCGGGGATTCTGCTGGTCATCGGTGTGCTGATCACTGTCCTGGTAACCGCTTTCCTCGGCGGAATCATTTCCATGTACCTTTTCTGGCCACTGGCCGGGGGGATGCTCCTCCTCATTTCCGGGCTCCTGAGCCGCCGCCGGCTCCCCTGACCGCTGCCAGTCCCAGTCGCCTGCTGAGTCCACCGCTTGCTGACCACAGCGTCTGCTGAACCCAACGTCTGCGAACCCACGGTTTCGTAAAGTTCGGCATGCCGAACTTGTTTAATCAGCGTGCCGAACTTAGGGTTCTGCACATGCCCTTTCCTTCCCTGCCCCGCCGGCTGGCAGCGTTGCCCGCCGCCGCACTGCTGCTCGCCCTCTCCGCCTGTGCCGGCGCCTCCGGCTCCGCCGAAAGTGCCGGGGACAAACCCGTGGTCCTGACCACCTTCACCGTGCTGGCGGACATGGCCCGCAATGTCGCGGGCGACCATCTCCAGGTCGAATCGATCACCAAGGCCGGCGCGGAGATCCACGGCTACGAGCCCACCCCGGGCGATATCCGCCGCGCCGCGGGGGCGGACCTCATCCTGGACAACGGCATGAACCTCGAGGCATGGTTCGAGCAGTTCACGGCAGACCTCGACGTTCCGCGGATCACCGTCAGCGACGGCGTGGAGCCCATCAGCATCACCGAAGATGCCTACGCAGGACTGCCGAATCCGCACGCCTGGATGTCTCCCCTGAACGCCATGGTGTACGTGGACAACATGGCGGATGCCTTCGCCGGCCTCGACCCGGACAACGCCGGAGCATTCCGGGCCAACGCCGAAACCTATAAGGCCGAGCTGCAGGACATCCAGGACCAGCTGCTCGCGGACCTCGGGGCGCTGCCGGCGAACCAGCGGGCGCTGGTTACCTGTGAAGGAGCCTTCTCCTACCTCGCCCGCGACGCCGGCCTCACCGAACGCTACATCTGGGCCGTCAACGCCGAACAGCAGGCCACCCCGCAGCAGATCACCGCCGTGATCGGGTTCGTCACGGAAAACAGCGTCCCGGCAGCGTTCTGTGAATCCACCGTCTCGGACGCCCCGATGCAGCAGGCCCTGGAGGCAACCGATGCGGAGTTCGGCGGCACCCTCTACGTCGACTCGCTCTCCGAGGCCGGCGGCCCGGTTCCCACCTACCTGGATCTGATTCGCCACGACACCCGCACCATCGTCGCCGCCCTCACCGGGAGCGCTTCATGAAGCCGGCCGCCCGCCCAGCGGCACCGGCTCTGGAACTGGAGGCGGTGACGGTCCGGTATGACGACGTCACAGCCCTCGACGGCGTCAGCCTCGCCGTCGATCCGGGCCGGGTCTGCGGCCTGGTGGGGATGAACGGCTCCGGCAAGTCCACGCTCTTCAAAGTGCTGATGGGCCTGCTCAAACCCGCTGCAGGAGAAGTCCGGATCGCCGGGATGCCGCCCGCGAAGGCCCGGAAAGCCGGTCTGGTGGCCTACGTCCCGCAGAGCGAAGAGGTGGACTGGAGCTTCCCGCTCTCCGTCCGGGACGTGGTGATGACCGGCCGCTACGGACACATGGGGCCCAGCCGCCGTCCGCGTGCGGCGGACCGGGAAGCGGTCCATGACGCCCTGGCACGGGTGGAGCTGCAGGACCTCGCGGACCGGCAGATCGGCCGGCTCTCCGGTGGGCAGAAAAAGCGGACGTTCGTGGCCCGCGGAATCGCCCAGGGCGCCTCGGTGCTGCTGCTGGACGAGCCGTTCGCCGGCGTCGACAAACGTTCCGAAGCCACCATCACCGCCCTGCTGCGCCAGCTCGCCGCTGAAGGCCGCACCATCCTGGTCTCCACCCACGATCTGCACGCCCTGCCCCGGCTGGCCGATGAAGCAGTGCTGCTGATGCGCCGGGTCCTGGCCCAAGGGACCCCGGAGGAGGTGCTGCAGCCGGAGCAGCTGGCCCGGGCGTTCGGGCTCAATGTGATGGCGGGCGCCGGCACGGATGCCGCCACGGCCGCCGCCGCGGACGGGAGCCGGCTATGATCGATCTGCTGCTGGAACCGCTGGCCTACGATTTTATGGTCCGTGCCCTGGCCACGGCCGTGATCGCCGCCGTCGTCTGCGGGGTGCTCTCCTGCTGGCTGGTGCTGATCGGCTGGTCGCTGATGGGCGACGCCGTCTCCCACGCCGTGCTGCCCGGCGTGGTGCTGGCCTACATCGCCGGAGTGCCGTTCGCCGTCGGCGCCGTGGTCTTCGGCTTCCTGGCCGTAGGGCTGATCGGCCTGGTCCGGGATACCTCCCGGGTGAAGGAGGACGCCGCGATCGGCATCGTGTTCACCACGCTTTTCGCCGCCGGCCTGGTGCTGATCTCGGTGACGCCCAGTCAGACGGACCTGAATCACATCATCTTCGGCAACCTCCTCGGCGTCAGCTCGGGCGACCTGCTGCAGATCGGCATCCTCGCCGCCCTGACCCTGGCGGTGCTGCTGTTCAAGCGCCGCGATTTCACCCTGTACGCTTTCGACCCCACCCATGCCCACGCCGTCGGGCTGAATCCGCGGCTGCTGGGCGCGGCGCTGCTGGGGCTGCTGGCGCTGACCGCCGTCGTCGCGCTCCAGGCCGTGGGCGTGGTCCTGGTGGTGGCGATGCTGATCATCCCCGGTTCCACCGCGTATCTGCTGACCGACCGGTTCCCGCGGATGCTGGTCATTGCCCCGCTGATGGCAGCGGCGTGCGCCGTGGCGGGGATCTACGCCAGCTACTACCTGGACACCGCGACCGGTGCCATGGTGGTGCTGGCCCAGGGCTGCGCGTTCGCTCTAGCGTACCTGTTCAGTCCGCGCCAGGGTGTGGTGGGCCGTGCGCTGGCGGCCCGACGCCGGAGCCGGGCAGCCGCCGGGCAGGCGACTGAGCCTATGATTGGCGCATGACTTCTGCGTCCACGGGTGCCGGTTCCCAGTCCCAAACCCTCTCCCGCGGCCTTCAGGCGCTGGAACTGCTGGCGGACTCGGAGGCACCCTTGAGCATCGCTGAACTCTCGGCCGGGCTGGGCGTGCACCGCTCGATTGCGTATCGGATCCTGCGCACCCTGGAAGCGCATTCGCTGGTGATGCGCGACGACGCGGGCCGGGTCTCCGCCGCTCCGGGACTGGCCGCGCTGGCCCGGGGAGTCTCCCGCGACCTGCAGTCCGCGGCGCTGCCGGAGCTGACCATCGTGGCGAACGAGCTGTCCATGACGGCGTTCATCGCAGTGTGGGACCAGCACGACTGCGTCACCCTGGTCACCGTGGAACCCCGGCACAGCCGGGCCGCGCTGATCCAGCGGCCCGGCACCCGGCATTCGTTCACGGCCGGCGCGCCCGGGATCGCCATCCAGTCAGCGGTCACCGAGGAGCACTGGAACCGGCTCGCACCGGGCCAGCCCTACCGGCCCGAAGCCCGGCTCGCCCGCGGGCGGGGCTACGCCACCAGCTTCGGCGAGGTGATTGACGGTGTTGGAGCCGTCGCCGCACCGATCCAGGTGCCCGGCCAGCTGCCGGCGTCGCTCTCCGTGGTGTATTTCGGCTCCGGGAAGGACGAGGCAGGCATTGGCGCCCGGCTGATGGAGAGCGTCCGGCTGATCGAAGCGCAGCTGCGCTGAGCCGAACCCGGGCCGTGGCCTGAATCCTTGCCTGGCGCGCAGTTAGGCAAGCTTTCTCTTGCTGGAAAAGCCGTGCGCGGAGGCATACAACAAAGGCATGGTCATCAACCGTCTGTCTGTCAGCCGGGCACTCCGGCGTTATCCGATAGTCGCCGCCACCGTGGTGGTGATCACCGCCGTCCTGCTCCTCCTCGGGACCGGCGCGGAGACGGCCGCTGCATGGATTGCCAGCCTCTTTACCCTCGGCGTGGTGGGGCTGACGGGTGTGGGCATGGTCCGGGACATCCTGCGCGGACACTGGGGCCTGGACATCCTGGCCGTCGTCGCCATGCTCGCCACCGTGGCTGTCGGCGAGTACATTGCGGCGCTGATCATTGTCCTGATGCTCTCCGGCGGAGAAGCGCTGGAGGACTACGCGGCAGGGCGCGCCAAGCGCGAGCTGAATGCCCTGCTGGACCGTGCTCCGAATGTCGCCCACCGCCTGCCTTCCGGCGCGGATACCGGCGATCCGGACCCCGGCGCCCACAACCACGCCCAGGGGCTGGCGGAGGACATTCCAGCCACAGAGGTCGCCGTGGGGGATATCCTGCTGGTCAAACCGGCCGAAGTGGTGCCGGTGGACGGCATCCTGCTCTCCGAGGCCGCGTCCTTTGACGAATCCTCACTGACCGGTGAGTCGATGCCCGTGGCCCGGACCGAGGGCGGGACCGTGATGAGCGGTTCGGTCAACGGCACCCACGCGATCCGGATCCAGGCCACTGCGACGACGGCGGACAGCCAGTACCAGCGCATCGTGGCCCTGGTGCAGGAAGCGTCGGAGTCCAAGGCTCCGGTGGTGCGGCTGGCCGACCGGTACGCCGTGCCGTTCACGGCGGTGTCCCTGCTGATCGCCGGAATTGCCTGGGCGGTGTCCGGGGATCCGGTCCGGTTCGCCGAAGTCCTGGTGCTGGCAACACCCTGCCCGCTGCTGATCGCGGCCCCGGTTGCCTTTATGGGCGGGATGAGCCGGGCGGCCGGCAGCGGCATCATCGTCAAGGGCGGCGCGGTGCTGGAGCAGCTGGCCCGGGCGAAGAGTGCGGCCTTCGACAAGACCGGCACCCTGACCTACGGCCGGCCGGAGCTGGTGGCGGTGAACCCGGAACCCGGTTTCACCGCAGACGGGCTCCTGGCCCTGGCCGCGTCAGCTGAACAGTATTCTTCCCACGTCCTCGCGGCGTCCGTGCTGACTGCAGCCGAGCAGCGCGGGCTGCAGCCGGTTCCCGCCGACACCGCCCAGGAAGTGGCCACCAACGGCGTCGAAGCGCTCATCGGCGGCCGTACGGTGCGGGTCGGCAAGCGCCGGTTCGTTGCCGAAGTGGACCCACAGACCCGGCCGGTGGACCTCTCCCCCGGCCAGATGGGTGTCTACCTCAGCGTGGACGGCCGGTTCGCCGGCACCCTGGTCATGAGCGACACCGCCCGGGATAACGCCGCGGCGACCCTGGACGGGCTGCGCAGCCTCGGCATCACTGACACCGTGATGCTCACCGGCGACGGACTGGCCACGGCCCAGAGCATGGCGGCCGCGGTCGGAATCACGGAGGTCCAGGCCGAGCTGCTGCCCCAGGACAAGGTCGCCGCCGTCGCGGCGCTGCCGCACCGCCCGGTGATCATGGTGGGCGACGGCGTCAACGACGCCCCGGTGCTCGCGGCGGCCGACGTCGGCATCGCCATGGGCGCGCGTGGTTCCACGGCCGCAAGCGAGTCCGCCGACGTCGTGATTGTCGCTGACGATATTTCCAAGGTCGCCGCTGCCGTGGACATCAGCCAGCGGACCCTGCGGGTGGCGCTGGGCAGCATCTGGCTCGGAATCGCGCTGAGCATTGTGCTGATGCTCGTGGCCGCCTTCGGATTCATTCCTGCCGTCGCCGGCGCCCTGACCCAGGAGCTCGTGGACCTGGTGGCGATACTCAACGCGCTGCGGGCGCTGCATGGCCGGAAGCTGTTCCAGCGGACGGCGAAAAGGACTACTGTACAGACGGCTGCAGTCTCAGGTTCCGGCTGATCCGGAACCTCCCCGACCCGCAGGAGGGGGTCTCCCGTGAGCATTCAGGAGGAACAGGTCCAGCGCTACATGGACGGTTTCCGCCACCGCGACCACCAGGCGATTCTCGCCTGCCTGACCGACGACGTCGTCTGGCGCATCCACGGTGCGCGCACCACCCGGGGCAAACCGGAGTTCGACGCCGAGATTGGCGCTCCCGGGTTCGAAGGCAGCCCGGACCTCAGTATTGAGCGCATGATCAGCTCCGGGAACACCACGGTGATAACCGGTTCAGGCCACAGCAGCCATCCAAACGTGGGGCCGGTCCATTTCAACTACTGCGACGTCCTGACCTTCCGGGACGGCCTGATCAGCGAGGTTGACTCCTACATGGTGGCGGTTCCCTGACCCTGCCGCGGTAGACCCGGCCGGCGGTGAGCGATTCGGCCGTCCGCTAGATTGAAGGCATGACTGCTGCGGGGGCTGTGCTCGAAATTTCGGATCTCAGCGTGGGGTACGGCGGCGCTCCTGTCTGCGGATCCATCACCGCAGCAGCCGGCGCCGGCGAGGTCCTGGGCGTGGTGGGCTTCAACGGCGCAGGCAAGTCGACCGCCGCCCGCACCATCGCGGGCAAGCAGCCAATGCTCGACGGCGAGGTGCGGGTGCATGGGCTGCCGGTCAACGAAGACGGTATCCCGTTCCGCCGGCAGGTTGCCGCGCTTTTCGACGAGGACGCCTTCTTTCCCTCCCTCTCCCTGCGGGAACACCTTCAGCTGGTGGCCCGCGGACACTCGGTTCCGGATCCCGATGCCGCGGTGGAGGCAGAGCTGGAGTTCTTCGCCCTGGTGGACAGGGCTGATGCCGTTCCGGCCGCTGTTTCCTCCGGGCAGCGGCGCCGGCTGCTGCTGGCCTCCGCCCTGATCCGCCCCTCCTCGCTGCTGATCCTGGACGAACCGGAGCAGCGCCTGGACCCGGTGATGCGCGAACGCTTGGGCAAACGGATCAAGGCCTACGCCGCCGAAGGCGGGACCGTCCTGCTGGTCACGCATGATCCGGCCCTGCTCCTGGCCACGGCCGACCGCTGCCTGCTTATTGACGACGACGTGCGGGAGATCGCCCCGGAGCGCGCCGCCGCGGAAATCGCCGGACGCTGACCGTGGCGCAGGACGCCGCCGTTGGGACGGACCCCACCGCCTTCAACCCGGTCCGGTTTACCCGCCAGGTTTCACGGAGCAACACCCGCGGCCGCACCCGGATCCGCGATGTCCTCATCGACGCCTACTCAGCCCTGCTGGCGGCGGGAACGGTCGGCGCCCTGACAGCCGGACTCGTGCTGGCACTCCGGGAGCAGGTGTCCACAGTCTGGAATGGCGGGGATGCCGGGCGCACCCTGACGGAGGCACCGTGGATTGACCTGCCCGACGGCGCCGCATCCATCGTCCTGGTCTTCGCGGCCCTGGTGGCGGTGCTGGGTATGGCCCGGAAGTTTGGCCCGGCCGCTGTGGCTCCGGCCGAAGGGTACTGGTGGCTCAGCCTGCCCGTGGACCGGCGTCCGATGATTGCCGGGCGGCTGGTCCGCCGCCTGCTCCTGGTGGGGGCCGGTGCAGCCGTGCTCTATTTACCCATCGGTTTCATCACCAACCTCGATGCGGGGCCGGCGGATCAGCTGGGCGGTGCCGCCGTCTTCGGACTGGCAGCACTCTGCGCGGTGCTGGCCGCGGCAGTGCGGCAGGCAGGGCTCGGCCCCCGGCCTCTGGGACCGGATGCGGGATCGGCGGTTCTGGGCGCTGCGGCTGGACCGCTTCCCGGCCTGGTGTTGCTCGCAGCCCTGAGCTTCCTGCCCGGGTTGGCTGCTGCGGGCGTGATCTGGGCGGGGGCCGCCGCCCTGGCCGCCGCCGTCGGGCTGGGTCTTTTGGTCTTTCCCCGGCTGGACCGGATCCCGAGCCGGGAGCTGATCCGCGGCGGAGGCGTTTCCGGTCATGCCGGTGCTGCGCTTTTCCTGATGGATCCCAACGAACTGGGCCGGGCCCTCACCTCCGCACCCGGCACCGGCACCGGCACCAAACGGTCCCACCGGGCGCACCGCTGGTATGCGCAAGGATCGCGGACGCCGTTCGGTGCGCTGCTGCGTGCCGACACCACAGCGTTCCTGCGTACTCCCGGGCTCTGGGGCCGGCCGCTGCTGCTGCTGGCCCTCTGCACCGCGCTGCTCCTCACCGGCGGCAGCCAGCCGGTGCTGCTCCAGCTGGCCCTGGTTGCGGTGGCCATTTGTGCAGCCGTGCCGGCAATGGGCGCGCTGGCGCGGCAGACCGCGATCACCCCCGGGCTGGATATGCTGCTCCCGCTCTCCCCCGCCGTGGTGCGGCTGAGCCGGCTTGCGCTGCCGGCAGCGGCGTCGGCGGTGTGGGCCGGGACGTTTTGTGCCGCCCTGGTGCTGCTGGGCGCGGGCAGTCCGGCCCTGATCGCCCTGGGCGCACTGGCCGGGCTGGGCTTCGGGGCTGCTGCGGTGCGGGGCGCCTACCGCCCCCAGCCCGATTGGACCGCTCCGCCCGCAGAGACCGTTTTCGGCCCGGTGCCAACCGCCCAGGCCGGATCCATGATCCGCGGGCTGGACACTACACTGCTGGCGCTGGTGCCGCTGCTGCTGGGCCTGTTCCTGGGCTACGCTCCGGGCGTGCTGCTGCTGGCCCAGGCGGGCGTTTCCGCGGTATGCGTTCTTGTGGTGATGTACTCCAACCCCAAGTAGGGTGCTCGAACCCGGCACATCGCATGCCGGGTTCGAGCCGCCTGAAGCAGCTGTGCCGCTGGCTCAGCTCATCCGCTGGATCAGCTCATCCGCTGGGCCTCTGCCAGCCGGTGCTGGACGTTCCGCGAAGCGTCGTAGAGCTCGCGGTACAGGCTGTACAGGGCGTTATAGCGTTCGCGCAGGGACGGATCGGGGCGGATGACCTCGCTCGGCGGGTTCCAGTCCGAGATCCGGACGGAATCTTTCGCCGTGATCTGTGCGGCCAGGAAGGCCGCGCCGTAACTCGCGCCGATCGTCCGGGCGGGGATCACCTGTTCGCGTCCGGTCACATCGGACACGATCTGGGTCCAAAGTCCGCCCTGCGTTCCGCCGCCCACCGCCACGATCCGGGTGATGTCGCCGCCGGCGGCTTCCATCGCCTCGATGTTGTGGCGCACGCCCATCGCCGTCGCTTCCAGTGCCGCCCGGTACAGGTCTCCGCGGGTCGTGGACAGGGTGAGCCCGGCGATAACACCGCGGGCGTCCGGATCCGCGATCGGCGTCCTTTCACCCGCGAAGTACGGGAGCATCAGGATGCCGTGCGCGCCGGGACCGGATTCCTGGGCCTCGGAGAGCAGCTGCGGATACTCCGGGGAGCCGAAGATTTCCCGCAGCCAGCCGGTGATAGCCCCTGAGGTGGCCATCCCGCCGGCCAGGCACCGGGTGCCTTCGTAGGCACCGAGGGTGCCCCACAGTTCGGGAACGTCGATCCGTTCCGTGACCGTGTGCACCAGGAACATGGTGGTTCCGTACATCAGCATCAGGTCCCCGGGCCCGGTGGCGCCGACGCTCACTGCCTCGGTCCAGGCGTCGATCGTCCCGATGCACACCGGAACGCCGGCCGGAAGGCCCGTCGCCCGGGAGGCTGCCGCCGTCACCTGTCCGACGACGTCGCCGGGCCAGAGCAGCGGCGGCAGGTCCAGGTCCGGTGCGATCCGCTCGGTCCAGGGTTTGTACCAAACGAGGGCGTCCGAATCGTAGAGCGGGGTGCACTGGCTGGCGGAGTGGTGGTCAAGCCCGTACTCCCCGGTCAGGTGGTAGGCCAGCCACGACGCCGGCATGTACAGCCGCCGGGCCGCGGCGAAGACCTCCGTTTCGTGGACGGCCAGCCACTCCAGCTTCGGGCCCACCGCCTGGGTGGAGAGCGTTGACCCGCAGCGGCCCAGGATTTCCGCGTCGCCGCCAAGCTCCGCGGTGAGTGCGGTGATCTCCGCCGTGGCCCGGGTGTCCACCCCGTACAGGATGGCCGGACGCAGCGGCGTCGAGTGCTCGTCGGTGACGAGGACGCAGGGACCCATTCCGCTGACCCCTACACCGACGATTGTCACGGCATCTGTCACCAGCGCAGCAGTGATGCTGCGGAACTCCTCCCACCACACTGCTGCATCCATCTCGACCCAGCCGGGGTGCGGCCGGTCGACCCGGTGTTCCCTGGTCTCGGAGGCCAGGACGTTGCCTTCGAGATCCACCAGGACACCCTTGCTGCTGCTGGTTCCGATGTCGACGCCGAGCACAGCTTTGCGGGGGAAGGAGCCGAACACGTTACAGCGCCACTTCGCCGCACAGGTGCACGTGCACGCCCAGCTCGTGGAACAGGGCAGCCTTGGCGGCCAGTCCCTTGTCCGCGGTCTCCGCGTCCGGGGCGTAGACCACCTGGACGTGGTTGGCCTTGTGCCGGGCCATCAGCTGGTCGCGGGATACTCCGTGCAGCACGGCGTGCATGATCGGCCACTGTTTGTCCGTGGCGTTGAGCCGGCGCTGGGTTTCTTCCTCTGGCAGGGCAACCACGTGGCCCCGGCCGAGGTCCACGTGCAGTTCGTCGTCCATGATGAAGACGCGTGACCAGACGATCTCGCCGGGCTTGGACGTGCCGGAGAGCGTGGACCCGCCTCGGGGGAAGAACACCGCGGGCTGGCGGTGGCCGAACGATTTGTCGTAGCCGCCGTTGTGGGATGCCGGGACCGCGCCGGAGATCTCGAAAACCCAGACGAACTCGCCGTCGTACTCTTCGCCCCAGCGGATGTCGTGGAGGGTGTTCGCCGGGTCCAGGCCCATGGCGGTCCAGATCCGGTTGGTGACCAGGGCGTCAACTGCCACGCCCTCGTCAACCTCGTTGAAGTGCGGGAGAGCAGCATCCCGGTACAGCTCACGGGAACCGTCGCGGGAGAGGACCGGCGGCCGGGAGACGTTATTAAGCAGGCCTTCCACCAGGTCGGAGGCCGGGGCCATGTCCTTGAGTCCCTGCTGGTACTGGATGCCGATGGCGTCGGCGCCGAAGTCGTCGGCGATGCGGACGGCGGCCACGTACATTTTGAGCTGTTCGTGCACCTGATCCTCAGTGAGGTCCTCGGCGTCGTCGGGCCCAAAGTGGAAGGTGAAGCCGGCGTCGTCGAGCCACTGCCGGATTTCCTTCGCTTCCCCATCCGTCACCTGGCGCATTTCGGCGAGCAGCGCCGACTGGGAGAGCCGTTCCTTGTAGATGCCGAGCGGGTTCAGCAGCTCGTCATCGATGATGGCGTTGTACATACCCATGCAGCCTTCATCGAACACGCCGATGATCGCTTTTTCGTCCCGGAGCTGCCGGGCCAGCGCGGCACCCAGCCGGGTTTCCTCCGAATCCGGCAGGGCGGGCAGGTCGCGGACATGGCTGAGGTCGTGGTTGATGGTGCCGATGCGGAGCCATTCCTCCACCTTGCCGATGGCCCAGTCGTCACTGAAGTCCTTGCTCCACAGCGAGGAGTACGGCACACCGGCTTTGGTGAGGGAGCCCGTGAGGTTCAGCAGGCCCACCAGTCCGGGGAAGTCCCCGGCCCAGTTGGCGACCACCAGGATAGGGCCGCGGTGCGAGCGCAGGCCGGCGAGGACATGGTGGCTGTACTGCCAGACGGCGTCGACCACCACCAGCGGCGCCTCTGCGGGGATGTTGCGGAAAACGTCCATGCCGGCGCGCTGGCTGTCGATGAATCCGTGGCCGGTCTCCGGATTAGTTCCGTGGGCGCGCTCGACGGTGAATCCAAAGCGCCCGACGGCGGCGGCGAAGTCCGCCTCGAGCTGCTGCTGGGTGCCCCAGCCGGCGAGGTTCGCGCTCAGCCGCAGGTCGCCGCTGGCGACGGTATAAACGGTCTTTTCCTTCAGGGCAGGCAGATGCTGTTCAGCTGGGAAGGTGTACGTGCTCATTGCTTCTCCTTGTGATCGGAATCGAGTCGATCAGGTGATGGTGCGAAGTAAAAAGGTCTAGGCGTGGCTGGCGGCGGCGGCGGACAGCTCTGTGGCCAGGGCTCCGTCGATCGCGGCCATCGGCATGCGGCTGCGCCAGCTGCCGGGAACGTTCACCGCGACGGCGGCCTTCAATCGGATGATGGAGGGACCGGCGAGGGAGACCAGGTTCTCCACGGTGTCCTGGAGTGCCTTCGTTTCCTCTGCTCCGGAGGCGTCGACGGCGCGCGCCAGCGCGGCGAAGGTCGCTGGGAACGCGGCCGAGACGCCGGAAACAACGCCGCTGCCTCCGCTGGCCATCACAAACGGCAGGGTGGCGTCATTGCCGGAGTAGAGCTCCTGGCCGGGCACCAGGCACTTGGCGTAGGCCTCGAGTTCCTCACTGGCGGCACCGGAGAGCTTCACTCCGCGGACACCGGGCAGCTGCATGATCCGTTCAAAGACGGCCACGCCGACAGTGATCCCGGTCCGTTCCGGGAACAGGTACACATAGTGGTCGACGCCGGGAAGCGCGGCGGTCACGGCCTGGTAGAACCCGTAAACGGCGTCGTCGTCAGCGGGCAGGTAGTACGGATTCAGGGTCGCCATCCGGCTGATGCCCAGGCGCTGGGCCGTATGGCCGAGCCGGATGACCTGCTGGGGGCTGGCGTGCCCGATGTGGGCAATGACCCGGTCCGCACCGAAGGCCACGATGGCCCGGCGGAACGTTTCGAGCCGCTCGTCGTCGTCCAGCGCCGGGAATTCCCCGGTGGTCCCGGCGACGAGGACACCGTGGACGTGCGGCTCAACGCGGGCCAGCAGCGCCTCGTACGCGGACCAGTCCACAGCCCCGTCGTCAGTGAAGGGAAGCGGGAGGGCGCTGATGATCTGTGCGGTCATGGGGTCGAGCCTTTCGGTGGTGCGGAGATCGGTGCAGATGGTGCGGTGTCAATAAAGTGCGGGTTCATAAAAGTGCCGCTGCGCGGGCCGCAGCGAGCCGGAGGGCGGCAAGGGGGAGAGCGGCGCTGACGATCCCCCGCCGCTGCCAGGTGTAGGTAACAATCAGCTGGTCACCGTGCAGGGTGGCCGAGGGATAGGAGTATTCGCCGCGCCCGTCGGTGATCACCCCGGTGTCCCGGGGTTCGAATCCGGCAGCTCGGGTTCCGGATTCGGTCTGCGGGCTGGAGGCAGCGGGGAAAATGCCCTCCAGCGGAGTGCGGCCGTCCTCCAGGACCAGCGCCGGCGGTCCCCACCGGGTTCCGTCCACGGAGAAGGACACTGCCAGCGGGCAGCGCGGGCCCCAGCTTTCGGCGACCGGGTTGTGGACGCAGGCCAGGAGGTCCTCGCCGATGGCGGCGACGGTCAGGCCGCTGTTGTTGTTCGGGAGGTTCGTCGGCTGCGCCGGAGAGAAGGTCCTGCCGCCGTCAGTGGATTCCGCGGCATAGGCAAATCCTTCGCTGGAGCGCATCAGCGCACCGACGGTGTCTCCCTTCGTCCACAGCGAGGGCTGGATCACGCCGGCGCCGGACAGCCGGGCCCGGTCAACGGGGATGGGGGCCTTGACCCAGGTGGCGCCGCCGTCATCCGAGCGGTCGGCGAAGCAGTCCCAGACGGCGCCGCCCGGCAGCCAGCGCTCCTCGGAGCCCGGTGCCAGCCAGCCGCCGTCGGGCAGCAGGACCGGCGGGTTCTTCACCGGTCCGCGCCCGCCGCTGTCCCCGGGAACCAGCTCCCGGGCGCCGCTCCAGGTGCGCCCGGCGTCCCGGCTTACCCGGAACCAGGTCTGCCAGGCCGAGATCGCGGGGCCGCGTTTGTAGAAGAGCCAGACGCTGCCGTCCGGGCTTGCTGCCAGGACCGGGTTCCAGTGCGCTTCGGTGCCTTCCCCCGCCACCGGCCGGGGCTCCTGCCAGCGGCCGGTATGGTCAGCCGCGGCGAGCCAGATCCGGTTGTCCGGCGTGCCTTCGGCCGTGCCGGCGAACCAGGCGCAGAGCAGCCGGCCGTCCACGGACAGAACGGAGGAGGCATGGCACTGCTGCGCCGGGGTGTCCGACGGCGGGAGCACCCAGCGGCGGTCGACGCCGGTGGTGATTCCCGGGTGCCCCACTGCCGCCGTCATTTACTGCCGCTTCGATCCGCCTCGGCGTCCTGCGCGGTGCCGGTGCCGGTCCCGGAACCGGAGTCGTACCCGGCTTCGCGTGCCGTGCGGTCAACCAGCTGATCCTCGAGCGATCCCGAGGCCTTCCCGGAGCGGGCCGCCCGGGCCTTTCCGATAATCGGAATGGCGATGGACACCGCGGCGAGGATCAGCAGGGTGAGGGAAATCGGGTGCGTGAAGAAGACGGTCGGGCCGTCGATCAGCAGGGACCGGCGGAGGTTGGATTCCGCCAGCGGTCCCAGCAGCAGGCCCAAAACCACCGGGCCGGCCGGGAACCCGGTGCGCTTCATGATCAGGCCGATGACGCCGGAGACGAGCATCACGATGACGGTGTACACGTTGTTGGTCACCGTGTACGTGCCGACCAGGCAGAAACTGAGGATCGCGGACCAGACGTAGTGGTTGGGCAGGTCCATCAGCCGGACCATGCCGCGCATCCGGACCAGGCTCACACCGAAGGAGACGATCGTCGCCAGGATCATGATGGCTGCGATGGAGACCACCAGGTCCGGCCGGTTGGTGAAGAGCTGGGGGCCGGGCTGCAGTCCCCAGATCACCATGGAGCCGATCATCACCGCCATCACCGAGTCGCCCGGAATACCCAGGGCCATGGTGGTGGTCAGCGATCCGCCGAGCGTGGCGCTCGAGGCGCTGTCCGCGGCGGAGATACCCTCGATGGACCCCTTGCCGAATTTTTCCTTTTCCTTCGACATACCGCGGGCCCGGTCCCAGCCGATGAGGCCGGCGATGTCGCCGCCGGCAGCGGGAACGACGCCGACGAAGGCGCCGATGCCGGTGCCCAGGGCGGTGGGCTTAGCCACCTGCCGGTACTCCGCCTTGGTGGGCCAGACCCGGCCCAGCGAGGAAATCGGCTTGACCTTCGTTTCGCGGTAGGTGAGGAGCTGGTCGAACAGTTCAGCAATGCCGAACAGGCCAATGATCACGGCAATGAAGTCGAGTCCGCCGGTCAGGTCGTTCAGGCCGAAGGTGAACCGCTGATCGCCCGTGATGGGGTCCCGGCCGATCGTTGCGATGGTGAGCCCGATCAGTCCGGCGAGAACACCCTTGACCAGCGACTTGGAGGAAATGGAAATCATGATGGTCAGACCGAATACCACCAGCGCGAACATCTCGGGCGGACCGAATTTCAGTGCCAGCTGCGCCACCGGCTGCGCGGCCAGGATGAAAAGGACCATGGAGGCCAGGATGCCGACGGTGGAGACCATGGAGGACATCACCAGCGCCAGCCCGGCTTTGCCCTGTTTGGCCATGGGATAACCGTCGAAGGTGGTGGCGATGGCTGCCGGGGTGCCCGGTGTGTTCACCAGGATCGAGGGGATGCGGTCCCCGTAGTTGGCGCCGACGTAAATGCTGAGCAGGACGGCGAGGCCCTGTACCGGTTCCAGGGTGAGGGTGAATCCGGAGGCCAGGGCGACGGCCATGGAACCGGTGATGCCGGGAAAAACACCAACCATGGTGCCGATGGCCAGGCCGACCAGCAGGCAGATCAGGGTGGTCGGATCCAGCACCGCTTCCATGCCGATTGAGAACGTGTTCATAGAGGCACCTTGAGCAGGAGGTGGAAGAGGACGTAGATACCCGCGGTGGCGAGGATGGGGTAAACGGCGAGCGCCCGGACAGTCCGGCCGCCGGCAATGGCGGTGACGGCCGAGATGAGCAGCGGCGCGACGTAGATGAAGCCGACAATGGGCCAGAGCACGATGAACGCGACGGTGGCGGCGAGCGTCACCAGGAGCCGTACCCATCCGGTGCGGGTGGCGCCGTCCAGGTCGCTCCGGTCGGCGGTACGCCCAAACAGGGCCATCACCAGCAGGAGGGCGGAGAAGCCGAAGCCGGCTGCACCGAGCAGCTCCGGCCAGGTGCGGGGGCCGACGCCTGGCGTTTCGATGCGCACGTCGATGTTCTTCGCCAGGAGGTACACCGCGGCGGTGACGGCGGCAACCACCAGGGCAGCGCCGATTTCCAGCGGGCGGGAGTTGCGGGCCGGTTCGCCGGCGTCAGCGGGCTGGGCGGAGACCTCCGGGTGCGGAGCCTGAACCGCAGGCTCCGCACCCGGATCGCTCCGCCTCTGGGGAGAGGCGGATTTCATGGTTACTTCGCCAGGAGCTTTCCGAAGCGCTCGTACTCGGAGTTGATGAAGTCGGTGAATTCCTTCGGGGACTTGTAGACCGGCAGGGCGCCGCCCTTGGAGATGGTCTCCACGAAGGTCTCCGACTGCGCCGAGGTTTCGATCGCCTTGGTCAGGGCTTCGCGGACCTCGTCGGGCAGGCCGGCGGGTGCGTAGACGCCGCCCCAGCCGCCGAACTGGAGGTCGTAGCCCAGCTCTGATGCGGTCGGGACGTCCGGGAGCATCGGGTGGCGCTCGTTGTGCAGGACGGCCAGCGCCCGCACCTGGCCGGCGTCGTGGGCTGCCGAGGTCTCCGAGGTGCCGCCGACGGCGCCGTCAACCTGGTTGCCGATGACGGCTGCGACTGCGGGAGCGCCGCCGTCGAACGGCACCGGCACTACCTGCGTGCCGGCGGCGTCTGCCATACCCAGTTCTGCGGCTTCCCAGATCGAGCCGGGGCCGGAGTTTGCCATGTTGAGGGGCTTCTCCTTGCCTGCCTCGATCAGGTCCTCCAGGGTTTTGTAGGGGCTGTCCGCGGGTACGGAAACCACGCCGGGAGAGAGCATGATCTGGCCCAGGAAGTCGTAGTTCGCCGGGTCGATGTCGAAGCCCTGATGGCCCAGCATCGAGATTTCCACGGGCACGAAGCCGATCGTGTAGCCGTCCGTATCGGAGTCGGCAATGTACTGCATGGCGGTCGAGCCGGAGGCGCCGGGACGGTTCTCAACCACAACCGAAACACCCAGTTCCTTCTCCAGCTCAGCGGCGAGTGCACGCGAGGTGAGGTCCGAGCCGCCGCCGGCAGCTGCCTGCACAATGAAGGTGATGTCCTTCTCGGGGAACCCTGCTGCGTCGTCGCTGGCGCTGCTGCTGCTGCCGCAGGCGGTGAGGCCGATGGCTGAAGCGGCGAGAACGCCGATGATGAGGTGCGAACGTGATTTTTCCATTATCAACTTCCTTGTTGGTGGATGCGGGGAGGTGCTGCGTAGGGCTTTTAGTCGTTCCCGAGCCTGCTGAACGCGTTCGAGAGCCTGGTCCGTGAACCCTGCAGGTGTTCACGGAGCATCTCTTCGGCACGGTTTAGGTCCCCGGCCATCACGGTGGTGAACAGGTCAACGTGGTCCTGGCACGTGGGGCCGAGGTCCCGGTCTTCGGCGTTGGTCAGCTCGAGCATGACGGCGAAGGTCGGTTCGTACTGCTGCCAGATGCTCTCCAGCCTTTTGCTCCCGGCGACGCCGTAGAAGGCGGAGTGGAAGGCGAGGTCCGCCCGGGCGAAGGCCAGCGGGTCTCCCGCGGCGGCGCGTTCTTTCATGGCAGAGAGGTGCTTGACCACGGAGGCCCAGATCTCGCCGTCGGGCACCTTGGCTGCCAGTCGGAGCGCCTGGATCTCGAGGAGCTCGCGGATCATGTACAGCTCGTCGACGTCGGTGGACGTGAGGCCGATCGCGAAGACTCCCCTGCGCCTGCTCTCGACGAGGCCTTCTGCTTCCAGCTGCCGCAGGGCGTCCCGGATCGGCCCGCGGCTGACGTCGAACATCTCCGACAGCTGGGACTCGACCAGGTGGGTGCCCCGCGCTATCTCGCCGGCGATGACGGCGTGGCGGAGCCGGGACAGGACCAGCTCGCCCAGCGCCTGCATGGGAGGCAGCGGGAGGTTTTTCGGAAGCAGTGCGTTAGCCATGGGACCCTTCTTTTCGCTAACCGATTACGGTTAACCGTTGACCAAGTAAGCCACATCACATCGGGAGCTGTCAACGGTTTTGCCGGAGCCCCAGCGAAAAGCGCGGTTTATGACGGCAGGTTGAGCTCTTTCCCCGCGCTGGCTGCTGCACTATTTCCTTAGTGGCTTCTTTTTCGAAAAACTCCATGGAAGTTAGTGACACATGCCTGCACTGATAGAACCCGCCGGATTGCCCCGCCCGAACGTTTCTCCTGCCCTGGCCGCGGAATGGGCGGCAGAGTATTTTGCCGCGGATGCCACGGCGGTGAAAGAGCTGGGCAGCCAGCAGGACCGGAACTTCCTGCTCACCACCGCCGACGGGCGCCGCCGCCTGCTGAAAATCAGTAATCCGGAGTTTTCCCGGACGGAGATCGAAGCGCAGAACGCGGCAATGCAGCGCCTCACCTCTGCCGGGTTTTCCACGCCGCTGCCGCTGGAATCGGTGGCCGGGCAATTCGTGGAATTGCCGGTGCTGGACGGAAAGGACCATTGCCTGCGGCTGCTGACCTTTGTGGAGGGCACCCCGGTCATTGACCGGGAATATCTCAGTCCGTCGCTGCGGACCGACCTCGGGAGCTGGCTGGGCCGGACCAGCCGGGCGCTGGCGGGCTTCGAGCATCCGGGGCTGTCACGGTCCCTGCAGTGGGATCTGCGGGCCGGTGAAGAAGTGGTGACTGCGCTGGTGTCCTTTGTCCGCGTTGATTGGAAGCGGGAGCTGCTGGCTGCCACGCTGAAGCGGGTCACCGCGGCGCTGGGTCCGCTGAAGGACCTTCTGCCCGTCCAAGCCGTGCATGGGGACATGACCGATGACAACGTGGTTTATGCGCCCACCGCCGAGGGCGTTCCGGAGCTCGCGGGGATCATCGATTTCAGCGATGCCATGTACAGCTGGCGGGTCAGCGAACTCGCCGTTGCCTGCGCGTCGCTGTTCCACCACGATCTGTCCCCCGGCAGCAGCGGCAATCCGCTCACCGTCCTGCCGATGATCCGGGCCTTCCATGAGCAGGCCCCGCTGTCCGACGCCGAGATCCAGGCTCTGTGGCCGCTGATCGTCCTGCGCGGCGCGGTGCTGGCGGTCAGCGGCGAGCACCAGACCACGATCGACGCCGGCAACGACTATGCCTCTTCGGCACTGGACCGGGAGTGGACCATGTTCGAGATACCGGCACGCTATGACTGGAACGCGGCGGAGGCAGCCATCCGGCAGACTCTGGGCGTCGCCCGGGGCGCCGCCGCAGCGGCTCAAGCCGCGTGGCCTCGCCTGCTGCCGGATCTCGGCACCCCGGCCGCCGTGGACTTCGGGTGGGACAGCGAAGACTTCACCAACGGGTCCTGGCTGAACGGCGCCGCCGAAGAGGAGCGGATCCTCGCCCAGGCCACCACCGGCGGTTCCCCTGCCGTGACCCGTTTTGGCGAAGCCCGCCTCACCCGCGCCGCCGCGCACGGCACAGGCGAACCTGCGAACGTGGCTCTCGGCGTCGAGGTCCACACCCCGCAGCCCCTGGCCCTCCACGCGCCGTTCGCCGGGTCCGTCACCATCTCCGGCGCCCCGAACGGCACGCTCCGGCTGGAAGGCGGGGACTTCGCCGTCGTCCTCTCCGGTGCCGTGCTGGATCCCTCGGTCAGCAGCGGCCAGGCCGTGCGGGAAGGCCAGCGGATCGGGCAGACCGGGCCGGAGGGACTCTGGGTCTGGCTCCTGGCATCGGGCACTTACCCCACGGCCGGGGTTCCGCCGCGGTTTGTCCGGACCTCTGAGTTCCCCGGCTACGCGGCCACGCACCTCGATCCCGCGCAGGTGCTGGGAGGGACCCCGGCGGAGGCACCGCCGTCGTCCGTCACCGGGACTGACAGTGTTCTGGAGCGGCGGAACCGTTCCTTCGCCGCGCTGCAGGCGCACTACTATAACGCGCCGCCGCGGATTGAACGCGGCTGGAAAGAGCACCTCATTGACACCTCCGGGCGGCACTATCTGGACATGGTCAACAACGTCACGGCGCTGGGGCACGGGCATCCCGGAGTGGCGGAGGCCGCAGCGAAGCAGTGGCGGCTGCTGAATACCAACTCGCGGTTCCACTACGAAGCCGTGGCTGAGCTGTCCGAGCGGCTGCTGGCCCGGGTGCCGGATTCCCTGGACACCGTGTTTCTGGTCAACAGCGGGTCGGAGGCGGTGGAGCTGGCCCTGCGGCTGGGGAAGGCGTTCACCGGCCGGGAGGATGTGCTGTGTGTGCAGGAGTCCTACCACGGCTGGTCCCTTGGTGCCGATGCAGTGTCCACCTCGGTCTCGGACAATCCGCGGGCGGCTCAGACGCGGCCGGACTGGGTGCACGTTGCGGATGCCCCGAACGCCTACCGCGGTACGCACCGCGGTGAGGGTGCGGGCGCGGCCTATGCCCGCGATGCGGCGGCGCTGCTGGAGGAACTGCACGACGCCGGCACCCCGGTGGGTATGTACATCGCCGAGCCGCGGAACGGCAATGCCGGTTCCATCGGCAGCCCGCCGGGTTACCTGGACGCGGTGTATGCAGCGGTGCGGGCGCAGGGCGGTTTGTGCATTTCCGACGAAGTCCAGATGGGCTACGGGCGGCTCGGCAGGTATTTCTGGGGTTTTGAGGAGCACGGTGTGGTGCCGGACATCATCACGATGGCCAAGGCGATGGGTAACGGCCACCCGCTCGGCGCGGTGATCACCCGGCGGGAGATTGCCGAGGCGCTCTCCTCCCAGGGATCGTTCTTCTCCTCCGGCGGCGGCAGCACGCTCAGCAGCCGGATCGGAGTCACGGTGCTGGACGTGATTGCGAAGGAGCAGCTGCAGGAGAACGCGGGCGCCGTTGGAAAGGTCCTCATGGAGGGATTCCGGTCGCTGATGGAGCGGCATGCACTGATTGGCGCGGTGCATGGCATGGGGCTGTATCAGGGAGTGGAGTTCGTCCGGAGCCGGGAGACGCTGGAGCCGGCCGCGGAGGAAACCCGGGCGGTCTGCGACCGGATGCGTGAGCTCGGTGTGATCGTGCTGCCTACCGGCGACCGGCAGAACATCCTCAAAGTGAAGCCGCCGCTCTGCTTCACTGCGGAGAGCGCCCGGTTCTTCCTTGAGACACTGGACCGGGTGCTGACGGACGGGTGGTGAGCGGCATGCGGGAAACCCTTGACAACCCGTTCGCCCCGGGGCTGTCCTACCAATAAGACCACCGTTCGAGCAGGTTCCGTTCCGTTCGAGCAAGGACAGATTATGCCTGGGACATATGTCGTTGAAGCAGCACACGATCCAGTGGTTTTCTCGGAAAGCCCAGACTCTCCGGCCGCTGAGTTCCTAGTGGAGGAAAGGCCGCGGTCCATCCGGGACCTTTACCGCCTGGGGATCATCCACCCCGCAATTCCAGAGGATGATCTGCACGACATCCAACGCAGCCTGGAACATTCCGTGGTGCCCGATGTGGTTTTCTCCGAGGGAAACCACGGTGTGGTGGCCTCACGCGATGCCGAGGGCACTGCCACCATTCCGCGCGAAGTGGTGCTGATGCGGGAAGCGGTCAGCCGGGCGGCGTCGATGCTGATTGCCCGGGGCCACCCGCCCGCCCTGGCTAGGCTGACTGCCGAAAAAGGCGCGCGGTTCATTTCTCCGGTCCGCGACGTTTTTCCGGTGTGGCGGGAGGTCAGGTTTCCGAACCTGGATCTGGAGGTGCGCGGCCTGCTGTTCCTCAAGCGGTCGATCAATGCGCTGACTGCCGTGAACGTGCGGTTCCACGAGCACGGCTGGATCTTCCCGGAAAGCAGCCACTTCCTCCTCACCTGCAACGAGATGACCGGTGTTCCCCGGAAACCCTGGGAGGTCCCGCTGGTGATCGAGGAGATGAGCAGGCCCGGCCCGCATCCACCCATAGCGGGCTACACGGACCGCCTCGCTGTGTCCGAGATTTTTGCCCGGGCGGAGGCGGTCACGGCCACCTGGCGCTGAACCTGCGCAGACCCAAACCATCAGAGGCTCACTCTGGGACAGGAGACCCATCATGGGCGGAATCGACAAGCGGGGCACGGACGGCGGAGAAGGTGCGCCCGGTGCCGTCGGGGGTGAGGGGCCGGCGGGCCAGGAGGGGTTCGACGCCGTGTGCAGCGGCTGGTTCTTCGTCGGAGACACTGGCGCCACACGGGGCGGGCGCGGCGGCGACGGCGGTCCGGGCGGCCCGGGTGCGGATGGTTTGCCGGGCGGTAAAGGCGGCACCGTTGAGCTGCATGTACGGGTCCTTGGCAGCGATGTAGCCGTTGACGCGTCCGGCGGCAATGGAGGTAAGGGCGGCAACGGAGGCAAAGGCGGAAAGGGCGGAGCAGGCGGCAAGGGCGGCGACGGAAACGACTGTGAGCCCGGTGCGTACGGCGGTGGGGGCGGGAACGGCGCCCAGGGCGGCGTCGGAGGCAAGGGTGGTGATGCCGGCGCGGCCGGCGACATCCTGGTCTTCTACGTTTCGGACCAAAGCGGCGGCCAGAGCATCTTCAAGTCGAAGTCGGGGGATCCCGGAAAGGGCGGAGACCCGGGCCCGGGAGGAGATGCGGGGATCACCGGCGCCAACGGCGAGCGAGGCGACTTCAGCCACGCCACCACCGATCCCGGCCAGCCGTCAATCCCCGGAGTGGCAGGGCCCAGTGGCGCTCCCGGAGCCAAGGGCACACCGCGCGATGACAAGGATAAGGTCAAGTTCCAGCAGGTCACGGAGGTTTAGCACCGGGCTCCCCGGGATGAGGCCGGCCCGCACGGAAAGACGTGTGCGGAGGCCGGGTTTGCCGCGCATGCTGCCGCTGGTGCGGGGTCCGGGCCTACCCTGAACAGGGCAGGGAGGTTCCGGACCGGTCAGCCGGCTCCGTTAGTTCCCGGAAGTGTCCCTGGCAGGGGGCCACCGTACAGGCGAAGCCATTCAGCGCTTCGCCGGAAAAGGGAGCATCAACATGTGCACAGGCATCAGGTTCTCGGACGGCAGCGGCAATCTCTATCTCGCACGCAACCTCGACTGGACGGCCGGCTACGGGGAGCGGGTGGTGGTTACTCCCACCGGATACGCCGCGAGGTCGCCGTTCAGCGCGGTGCCAAGGATCCAGCACGCCGTCATCGGCATGGGCATCGTGGAGGAGGACACACCGCTCTATTTCGACTGCGGCAATGACGCAGGCCTGGCCGTCGCCGGGCTCAACTTCCCAGGGTACGCGGACTACGCTCCGGAACCGGTCGACGGTGCGACGAACGTCGCAGCGTATGAATTCCCACTCTGGGTGGCGTCCCAGTTCGCGAGTGTTGACGAGGTAGAGGCCGCGCTTGGCAGCGTCGTCATCGTGGACAAACCGATCAATGAGAAGTATCCGAGCTCTCTGCTGCACTGGATCATCGGTGACTCGAAACGCGCCATCGTTGTGGAGTACACCAGCGACGGTATGCACGTTTTTGATAACGACGTCGATGTCCTGGCCAACCAGCCCGGCTTTACCTGGCACCACGAGAACCTGCGCAACTACCTCAACACGTCGCCGGACTTCCCCGAGAAGGTGGTGCTCGGCCGGGCAAATCTGGTCCCGTTCGGTTCAGGGTCGCTGATGCGGGGAATCCCCGGCGACTACTACTCGCCGTCGCGGTTCGTGCGGGCTGCCTACGTCAACACGCATTACCCGGATAAAACGACCGAGGAGGCGAACGTCAGCCGCGCGTTCCATACCCTGCAGCAGGTCGCGATGGTGGAGGGCTGCGCGGCCATGGGCTCGGGTGAGTTTGAGAAGACCATCTACACCGGGCTCTTCTCCTCCCGGACGATGACCTACTACTGGAACACCTACGAGGACCCTGCGGTCCAGCGCGTCGCGATGGCTGACCATGCGGCCGGCGGAACGGAGCTTGTCGTCGTCTAAGCCCGCTGCCCTGACGTGCTGTGCTGCCGTGGCGCCGCGCAGGAAAGTCCCAAAGTGGCGGGTTTTTCCCAAGTCGGAGGGACACTGTCCTTCCTCCGGGCCCGCTTTCGGCTGCTGTAGGGTGGCCCGAACATAGGTCGTCGTTGACCGGCCGCAGTCACCCCCAGGACCAGCAGCTGGACCGCGAAACAACTGGGAGGCTGTATGCGCGCGAAAGTCCTGTCCGTCCTTGGTGTCAGTGCCTTGCTGCTGTGCGGCTGCACGCAGGCTGCCTCGGTGCCTGAACAAGTGTGGGTGACGCCGGTACCGGATGATCTTCGAATTCCCGCCCATCCGGCGGATGAGAATTTCTTGGGAAGCGTATCCGGGTCCGGCTCAAGCTCAGTTAGGTTCGGTCAGGCTGCCCCTGCCGTCGCCGTCTACCTGGCTTGCCAGTCCGATGGCGAACTCGTTGTAAACGTCGCCAATACCGGCAAGACTTCTGTCCCCTGCGGCACCCAGGAGGAACCAACCCGCACGGTTTTTGAGCTGGATTCCACTATCGTCAAGCTCTTCATCGACATTGATTCCGTAGACGGGCCGGTCTTCGGCCTGGTTGTCACGGATGCCGGCAGCTGACCTGGCCGCACGCGGGGTTGAACCGCCAACGGCGGCTCTCCGCCTGCCGCGGAAGGCCGCCGTCGTCAGTTGCGAAAGCAGTGGGCTGGGAAAGCCCGGTTAGGAAACCGGGGCCAGCTCCGGGTAGTCCGTGTAGCCGGCCGCGCCGTCGGTGTAGAAAGTCAGGGGATCCGGGGCGTTGAGCTCCAGGTCTTCCTGCCAGCGGCGGGCCAGGTCCGGGTTGGCGATGGCCGGGCGGCCGACGACGACGGCGTCGGCCAGGTCTTCCTGAAGGAGGGCGATGGCGTCGTCGCGGGTGGTCATCACGCCGAAGCCGGTGTTCAGCAGTACCGGGCCGGCGAAGCGGCGGCGCAGTTCCTGGACCAGGTCATCGGCCGGATCCTTGTGCAGGATGCTCAGGTACAGAGGCTTCAGCGGCGCGATGCCGTCTACCAGGGCGGTGTACGTTGCGAGCACGTCCTCGCGGTCGGTTTCCAGGACGCCCTGAATGTTGTGCTCCGGGGAAATCCGGATGCCGACGTGGTCAGCGCCGATCGCCTCGGCCACCGAACGGAAGGCCTCCACGACAATGCGCGCCCGGTTTTCCGGGGATCCGCCGTAGGAGTCGGTGCGCGTGTTGGAGACCGGCGAGAGGAATTCCTGCAGCAGGTAACCGTTGGCACCGTGCAGTTCAACGCCGTCGAACCCTGCCTTCATCGCGTTCACGGCCGCGGACGTGAATTCCTGCACGACGCCGGGGATTTCGGCTTCGGTCAGGGCGTGCGGCACAGGGTAGGGCTGCTTGCCCTCGTAGGTGTGGGCCATACCCTCGAGCGCGATGGCGCTGGGGGCGACGGCGCCGCGTCCACCGTTGATGTTCTCGTGGGCCACACGGCCGGAGTGCATCAGCTGGGCCACAATCCGGCCGCCGGCGGCGTGCACGGCGTCGGTGACCTTCTTCCAGCCGGCAACGTGCTCGTCGGTGACCAGACCCGGCATCCGGGTGTTGCCCTGGCCGGTGAAGGACGGGTAGATGCCTTCACTGACAATGAGGCCCAGCGATGCCCGCTGGCGGTAGTAGTCGATCATCATGTCAGTGGGCACGCCGAACAGATCGGCGCGCATACGGGTCAGCGGGGCCATTACCAGGCGGTTGGGCAGTTCCATGGCGCCGAGGGTCAGCGGGGTATAGAGGTTCACTAAGGGGTTCTTTCTGTCGCTTGCCCCAGGGCGGATGGTGTCCTGGGCTGAAGTTCGTATAGTCAGCGCAACCGGGGAGGAGGCCGCCGGTATTCCACGAAGCGGGGGACGTCACATCCACAGCCCGCTGGTCAACGCCTCCGGACGCCCGAGGGGATACCGTGTCGTGGAAAAGACTTCTCAAAAAAGTAGTGTTGTAGATCACATTCCGGTGCTACAGTTCGAGTCGATGCCAACGGCGGGCACCCCTCACGGGCTGCTATCTACCAGGCGGACCTGCAATCACAAATCATCGCAGCAGTCTGGCCTCACGCCCTTTTGCCGTTGGCGGTGGCCGTTGGAGATGCTGCCTCTGCTAGGGAGGTACGGCCGTGGCACTCACTACCCGGGACAATGACCCCCATGAAGGTCAAAACGTAACGGATGTTGCAGCGCGTCCGCGCAAAAGCAACCGTTTTTCGTCACTAGACAGCTTCTTCCAGATCACTGAACGCGGCTCCACCAAGGGGCGCGAAGTCCGCGGCGGCCTCGTAACGTTCATCACGATGGCTTACATCGTGATCCTGAATCCACTCATCCTTGGCGGATTCAGTGCAGAGTCGGCAGCCACCGACATCGAGGGAGGGTGGCTCGCTGCTGCCCAGGTCGGCGCTGTCACGGCTTTGACAGCCGGGGTAATGACCATCATCTTCGGCATGTTCGCGAATCTGCCCTTCGGGATCGCGGCGGGTCTGGGAATCAACTCCTTCCTCGCCGTCTCAGTGATCGGGGATGTCACCTGGGCAGAAGCCATGGGGCTGGTGGTTATCAACGGCCTCCTGATCGTCCTCCTCGCCGTCACGGGTGCGCGGACAGCGATTTTCAACGCAGTACCCCCGCAGCTCAAGGCAGCCATCACGGTAGGCATCGGCCTGTTCATCGCTTTCATCGGATTCGTTGATTCCGGTTTCGTCAGCAGGACCCCGGGAGGCCCTCCTGTTCAGCTGGGGGACAACGGCTCCGTCACCACGTTCCCCACTGTGGTCTTCCTTATTGGTGTACTCACCATCGGAATTCTCATGGCGCGGCGGGTCAAGGGCGGGCTGTTGATCGGCATGGTCTCCACCACCATCATCGCCATCATCCTCGAAGCCTTCCTGGACCTCGGATTCAGCGGCCCCGATAACCCGGGTGGCTGGCACCTGAACGCACCTGTCATTCCAGGCAGTATTTTCTCGGTACCGGATTTCAGTCTCATCGGAGCGTTCAATTTCGGGGCCTTTGAAAGAATCGGTGTCCTCGCGGCAACCATGCTGGTCTTCACCCTTGTGTTCACCAACTTTTTCGACGCCATGGGCACCATGACCGGTCTTTCGAAAAGCGCGGGACTTGCTGACAAGCAGGGCAACTTTCCGCGCCTGAAGTCAGCCCTGATCATCGAGGGCGTCGGGGCCGTCGCCGGTGGAGGAACCTCGAGCTCTTCCAACACGGTCTACATTGATTCCGCCGCCGGCATTGGCGAGGGCGCCAGGACCGGGCTCGCGTCGGTGGTCACCGGGATCCTGTTCCTCGCCGCGACGTTCCTCACGCCCCTCACGGCAGTCGTCCCGCTGGAGGTGGCTGCGTCGGCCCTGGTGGTGGTCGGCGCGATGATGGTCGCACAGATCCGCGAGATCGATTTCCAGGACTTCTCGGTGGCCCTACCGGCTTTCCTCACCATCGTGACCATGCCGTTGACCTATTCGATTGCCAACGGCATCGGCATCGGTTTTATCACCTGGGTGCTGGTGCGGGCAGGGTCGGGCAAGTTCAAGGAGATTCACCCGCTGATGTGGGTGGTCTCTGCAGGGTTCCTCGTCTATTTCGCCCGGGGCCCGGTCACCATCTGGCTTGGGGGCTGACCGGACAGCTGGCAGGGTGGGCCACCGGGCCCACCCTGCCAGGGCAGAATCTACTAAGCCACTACCGGGCTGGCCTGCAGCCTCATCAGCAGACCCGCAGCAACGCTGACGGCGATCACAGCCGGGGCCTTGCCGGTGATATCGGGCAACCCAATGGGGCAAATGATGCGGTCGACGACGTCCTCCGGATGCCCCTCTGCGAGCAGCCTCTGACGGAACCTCGACCACTTGGCCCGCGAGCCAATCAGCCCCACCGATCCCAGGCACCCGTGGCGCAGCGCGGCGTCGCACAGCAGGAAGTCTTCGGCATGGTCATGGCTCATGATGAACACGTGCGAGCCTTTCGGCAATTCACCCAACACTGAATCCGGCACGGGGCTGTGCACCGGATGGACGTCTGCGGGTCCCCTCATGATTTCGCCGAGCCGGGCAGTGCTCAGCTGATCAGCCCGGCTGTCCACCAAGTACAGGCTGATGGACAGCCGGGAGAGGATCCGGGCCAGTTCGTACCCAACGTGTCCCACTCCGAACACCGCAACTGCGGGACGGGGTGCAAAAGGTTCGAGGAGAACCTCGACGACGCCTCCACAGCACTGGCGTCCATGCAGCGTTACCGCACGTTCGCTAAGGCCGAAGCTGAGTCGTTCGGGGGCGGTGATCCCGGACTGGATCATTGCGCGGGCGCGTTCGATCGCCGTCGCCTCCAGGTTGCCGCCCCCAATGCTGTCCCAGGTCTCCTCGGAACCGATGAGCATCTTCGCCCCTGCCTCCCGGGGAGCATGACCGCGGACGTCTATTACGGTGGCGAGGACTCCCGCCGAGCCCTCTGCACGCAACCGCTGCATCGCGGCCAACCAATCCATGTCAGGCCACCTCGATCGGCATCAATGAGTGGGCGCGGCCCGGAGTTCGGGCACTACCTGCGGAGTCTCAGGCGCCTTGCCGTCTGATTCGGTGCCGGCGTCCCCGGCTTCGGTGATGGCCCAGTAAACGGCTTCAGGGGTTGCCGGGCTGGGAAGTCTGACTTCCCGGTTGCCGGGCCCGAAGGTGGCGATGGCCTCGCGCAGCGCTTCGCGGACGCTGAAGGCAAGCATAAAGGGGGGTTCACCCACCGCTTTGGACCCGTAGACGACCCCGCTTTCCGTGGCCTTCTCGAAGAGGTGGACGTTAAACTCCTCCGGCATTTCCGAGAAACTGGGGATCTTGTAAGTGCTGGCCGACTGCGTGGTGATCCGGCCCCGGTGTGGTCCGTCGGAGAGATCCCAGCGCATCTCCTCGAGCGTCAGCCATCCTGCACCCTGGACGAAGCCTCCCTCGATCTGCCCGACGTCGATCATCGGCGACAGGCTGTCCCCGACGTCGTGGACTATGTCGGTGCGCACCTGGCGGTACGCTCCGGTGAACCCGTCCACCTCCACCTCGCTGACCGAGGCCCCGTAGCTGAAGTATTTAAAGGGCTCCCCCTGCATGCGGGCTCCGTCCCAATGCAGCCCTTCCGTCCGGTAATAGCCCGCAGCCCACAGCGAAACCCGCTGGAAGTAGGCGTCGCGCACCAGCTCAGCGAACGGGATGCCCTCGTCATGGAAACCGATTCCGGTGACCATCCCATTCGCGAACCGGACGTCGTCGGGGTGGATGTTCAGCCGCCGTGCCGCTACTTCCGCCAGACGAGCGCTGATTTGCTCGCAGGCATTCTTGATGGCGCCGCCGTTAAGATCCGCTCCGGAGCTGGCTGCCGTTGCCGACGTGTTGGGGACCTTGTCCGTGCGTGTCGGTGCAAGCCGGACAATGTCCAACGGCACGCCGAGGGCGGTGGCGGCCACCTGGCGCATCTTGGTATGCAGTCCCTGCCCCATTTCCGTACCACCGTGGTTGATCAGGACCGAACCGTCCTTATAGATGTGCACCAGAGCGCCGGCCTGGTTAAACGCTGTCAGGTTGAAGGAAATCCCGAACTTGACCGGCGTTATGCCGAGCGCCCTGCGGGTATGCGGATGTGCTGCGTTAAAGGCGGCGATGTCCTCGCGGCGGCGCACGACGTCGGCGCGTTCGCCCAGCTCCTGCCAGATTTCGGTGAGCCGCTCAGCGTGGCGGACAGGCTGCCCGTACGGTGTGCTCTGCCCGGGAACGTACAGGTTGCGGCGGCGCAGCTCGCTCGGGTCCAGCCCCAGCAGGGGCGCGCAGCGGCCCAGGAGATCCTCAATGACCAGCATGCCCTGGGGGCCGCCGAAACCACGGAAGGCCGTCTGGGACGTTTTGTTGGTCTTGGCCACCCGGCCGTGGACCTCAACGTTGGGTATCCAGTAGGCGTTGTCGATGTGGCAAAGGGCCCGCTGCAGCACCGGTTCGGACAGATCAAGGCTCCAGCCGCCGTCGCTGGTCAGCGTCGCCCTGAGCGCCAGGAGCCGGCCGTCGTCGTCGAAACCGACTTCCCAGCGGGCATGGAATGGGTGGCGTTTGCCGGACATGGTGATGTCCTGTGTGCGGTTCAACCGCAGCCGCACCGGGCGGCCGGTGAGGCGAGCCCCCAACGCGGCAACAGCCGCGTAGCCGTGGGGCTGCATTTCTTTCCCGCCGAACCCGCCGCCCATACGCAGGCACTGCACCGTAACCTCGGAACTGGCCAGCCCAAGCACGTGGGCGACGATCTCCTGGGTTTCGGTGGGGTGCTGCGTGCTGCAGTGCACGAACACCTGGCCGCCCTCATCAATGTAGACAAACGAGGCATGGGTTTCCAGATAAAAGTGTTCCTGCCCGCCGAACTCGAGCTCGCCGCTGAACCGGTGAGGGGCGTCGTCCAATGCCTGGCCGGCCGCGCCGCGGGAGACGGTGGGCTGGTTGCCCTGGAAGCTCTCGGCCTCCATAGCCTCGGTAAGGGTCAGCAGGGACGGGAGCGGTTCATAGTCCACCTCCACTGCTTCCGCACCAAGGCGGGCAGCTTCCAGGGAATCGCCCAATACCCAGCACACGGCCTGCCCGTAGAACATAACCTCACTGGGGAAAAGCGGTTCGTCGTGCTTGGTGCCGGAATCGTTGACTCCGGGCACATCCTCCGCCGTGAGGACCCGCACGACGCCGGGAACCAGCAGGGCAGGCTCAGTCCGGAGGGCGTTGACCAGGGCATGTGCGTGCGGGGCCTGCACCGGCCAGGCGTGCAGTACATTCTGGCTCCGGACAATGAGGTCATCGGTATAGAGCGCGGCGCCGGTGACATGCAGGGTGGCGCTTTCATGCGAAACCGGCACCCCCACCACGGGATTGACCGGCCGGTCAGCGAGGGATTTCATTTGGCTGCCTCCAGAGCGGGAGCGGAATGGGTCTGCGCGTAAAACCGCAGGACGGACTGCCTCAACATGGCGGAGCGGTAGAGGGCGCTGGCCCGCATGTCATCAATCGGGGTGCCTTCCGTGGCCATCACCGCGGCGGCAGCAGCAGCCGTTTTGGCGTTCCACGGCTGACCCACCAGAACCTCTTCGGTCCGCAGCGCGCGGATCGGGGTGGCAGCCACCCCGCCGAGGCCGATCCGGACCGAAGAGATAATGCCGCCGTCGCGCTGCATGGCAAAACCTGCTGAGACGCTGGAAATATCGTCGAAACGCCGTTTGGAGATTTTATAGAAAGCGGTGGTTTCAGCGAGCGGGAGTGGAATACGGATGGCACGAAGAATCTCATCCGGCTTTTTCACACTTTGCCTGTACCCGGTGAAGTACTCGGCCAACGCCACTTCCCGCTCCCCGGCTACGGAAGCCAACACCACGGACGCGTTCAGCGCCAAAAGCGCCGGCGCCGAATCACCGATCGGCGAGCCGGTGGCCAGGTTGCCTCCGAAACTTGCGGAATTGCGGATCAACCGGGAGGCGAACTGCGGGAACAGGTGGCTGAGCATCTCCACCTTTCCCCCGAGCCCGCGTTCGACCTCCGAGAGGGTCAAGGCAGCGCCAATCTCGATCCGGTCGGCACCGATCTCGAGGGTCCGCAGCACCTTCAGGCGGTCAACGGCCAGGATCAGCGGGGGCCGGGTGTGCCGGAGGTTGATCTCCACCCCTGCATCGGTAGCCCCACAAACAAGCTTTGCCTTCGGATTCTCCGCGAGGCGGTCGAGGAGCTCGTCCAGGCTGCCGGGTCGAATAAACGCAACGTCACCCGTGGCCTGTGTTGTTTTGTGAACCGTTGCTTTGGCTGCGGGTGCCGCCCTGTCCTGCCGGAGCAGCAGCGGGTCGGTTTCCTGCGGCGCGCCAAGCGCGTACGCAGCATCACGGATCGGCCGGTACCCGGTGCAGCGGCAGAGGTTTCCGCTCAAGGCATGGAGGTCAAAGCCGTTGGGGCCGCATTCATGATCGGCAGCGTGCTCCGCTCCGACGGCGTCGGTCCCGGTTTCGCTGCCGCTTTCCTTAGCGGCCACGGATGGGGACCGTTCCGGACGATAATATTCGGATGCCATGGAGCAGATGAATCCGGGAGTGCAGTACCCGCACTGGGAGCCGCCCCGGTCAGCCATTTCCCGTTGGACCGGATGCAGATCTTCGACGAGGCCAACGCCCGGTGCCTTGCCAAGTCCCTCCGCGGTGACAACCTCCTGGCCATCGAAAGCCAGGGCTGGAGGCAGACAGGCGTTGACGGAGGTCCAGCGGCTTCGCCCACTTCCGTCGGGCCGGTTTACCAGCACGGCGCACGCGCCGCATTCTCCCTCGGCACAGCCTTCCTTGGACGCGGTCAGCCCCTCGTCCCGCAGCCAGTCAAGCAGGTTGGTGTGCGGACCTGCTCCGCAGCCCAACACCTGGCCGTTGACAGTCACTTGGATTTCTTCCACACTGCTCACCCCTCAATGTTCCGCCCGAGTTTAGATAAAAGAGCTACCGGTGGACAGGTAGTTCTTCGCCCCCCTCGAGTGCTGCATGTTCTCCGTGCCTCGTCCGTAGGATGCTTCCGCAGACTGTAGTGGGAAGCACCCAGCAACGGCTGTTCGCCGCCGGTCGCTAAAAATTGGCTTTTCTACTTCTGCTTCAGGGCCGGCTGGACGCCTGCGGAGCCTGCGATGCTGGGGGCTGTCCGCCCCTGGACCGGAGGGCGTCGTCCGCCTCTTTCCGTATCAGCAAATCAAAGTCGCTCAAAGTCATGATGGGTGTCAGCTTCCCTGGTTTTCTTCGCAGCAGCGCTGAACACCATTGACCATCGGTCGGTCCGACTTGTTTCGATGTTTCTGCATTACGAAAGTTTGATTCCGCGCTCAGTGTAACCCGGGTCACATGAAGACTGTCAAGCATCCCAGCGGATGGCTCGGTGCGATCCGCTTCGGCGCCCGCCGCAGTTCAATCAGCATGGTGGCGATGGACCCCAGGGGGCCGCGAAGAGGAAGTCCACCGCGGGGCTGTTCCATAGACACGCCGCCCCTATAAATGGTCCAGACGCCGGTGCTAGCGTGGATCACGGATTGAACCACTGCAGGGCTGCGGCCGTGCAGGAAGGAGATCGACATGACCCGGCAACTCCACGAGTTTGCAGACCTCTACCGGCGCAAGGGGCCCTGGTGCGTCGCATACGTAGATGCTTCAGCGGGTACCACGGACAGCTTGGAAGCCGCCGAGGTCCGCCCGGGCGACGTCAGGAAGGCTCTCGCCAAACAGGGCGCCCCGCCCCAGGACCAGGAAGCCGCGGAAACCGCGGTGCTCCCCGCGGACGGATATCCCTCCCCGGTCTCACGGTTCCTCCTTGTCCAGCAGGGGACGGTGGCGTTAAACGAGGTGCTGCCCGGCCCGCTTGTGGTGCCGGAACGCGTCTCGGTGGACCCCATTCCGGACCTGCTGCCGCTGCTCAAGCACCGTCCCGAGGAACTCCCCTACATCGTTGCCGAAGCCTCGCGGGAAGATGCGGAGATCCGGCTGGAGTATGCCGGCCGCGGCCGTCCCGCCGCCGTCCGGGACGTGGAGGGGGAAACAGAGGACATCACAAAGCTCCCGGCAGGCGGCTGGTCGCAGGACAAATTCCAGCGGCAGACCGAACAGATCTGGCGGCGCAACGCGGATCAGGTCGCCGAGGAGATCGACCGGATTGCGGACAGCAGCGGAGCCAGGCTGATCGTGCTGGCCGGGGATGTCCGGGCTCGGGGCCTGGTACGGGACCAGCTCTCCGAAGCCCACCAGAAGCTCGTCAGCATGATCGATTCGCACCCGCGCACGGCCGGAAATGACAACGGCCACTTCGAGGACGAGGTCCAGGAACGCATTGCCCTGCTGTGGGCTGCTGAGCAGGAGCAGATCATGGACCGCCTGGCCCAGCAGGAAGGGCAGGCCAATCCGGAATCTGCCACCGGTTTCGGTGAGGTCCTGACCGCCCTCCAACAGGCCCAGGTGGACGTCATGATCATGAACGACGGCGCTTTGGCCGAACGCCATCTGCTCGCCCTCGGCGGCGAACCGTGGGTGGCCAGTACCCAGGAACAGTCCCTCGGCGCAGAGATCCTTGGCAAGGTTCCGGCCCCGGCGGCCTTGGTCCGGGCGGCTGCCCTGACTGATGCCAGCCTCCTGCTGGTGCCCGATGGCGTGCTCCCCCACGGCGTCGGCGTCGGTGCCCTGCTCCGCTGGCCCACCGGCCCCGAGGCTCCGGGAAGAAAGGTCCCCTAAGCTGCTGCGCGGCGGGTGAGTCTACCTGTGTGTCGCCGTGTCCCTCCGCTTCGGGAAAACCCACCCGTTGTGTTACCCGTTCCCCTCCGCTTCGGGAAAAACCCACCGTTGTGTGGCACTGTTTCCCTCCGAATTGGGAAAACCCTGCCGTAATGGGATTTCCCTCCTGAGCGCACCGGAGGAAAATCCCCTAAAGGTCGATTTGACCCAAAACGGAGGGTTTTAGAGGGTACATTCGCAGCAGGGCAATCAGACGTACCAGTGCCAGCGCACTACTGATCCTTCGAAACCCGGCCTCTACTGCCGGTTGGCGTCAATATCATGCACATGTACGCGGACAAGGTCTTCGACCAGACGGCTGGGCAGGGGCTTGTCCAGCGTGAATTGGATCGAGTGTTCGGTGGTCTTGTAGCCCTCGAGCTGGTCCTTAAGCTCCTCGATCGCCCATGACGAGGGATAAAAACTCATGTGCTTCTGGGAAGCGGTGAAGTACACCAGTGCCCGGTTCTTGTATTTGAGCGTCGGCATCCCGTAGCTCATGGACTCTTCGGTGTCCGGCACGAGCTGGGTGACGACGGTGCGGATCCGCTCGAGTTCCGCCCGGTATGCGGGGTCGAGCGCACCGAGATATTCGGCGACGCTCTTCGCTTTGTCAGCCATGACACGAGTGTAGCGCTGGGCTTCACGAGCGGTCCGGCGCATCGCCAGGCCTGGCCGGCCGTCTGCGGCTCAATCCGTCGGGCCAGGTCAGATGAAATTATGCGCCGTGTGACGTGCACGCAGCCCCAAATTGCGTCCGCCCAACGCAGCTTCTATTGTTGCTTAGGCAAGGCAAGCCTAACCTCCAGTCGGCGGTCACAGCGGCCCGGCCCCGCGATACCTGATTAACCCTCCGATTGTCCCTTCTGCCCTTAGGTTTCCCATGCCCCGGAGAAATGCCCCTCGCCCCGAGATGGATGGCATCTCCGGCGAACTGCAGGCGGGTGCGAAGCCGGCGACGGCGCTGGCCGGCGAGCAGGTGCGCCTGGGGTACGGGAAAGACGCGGTGGTCCACGGCGTCTCCCTGACGTTCCAGCCCGGACAGGTCACCGCTCTGGTTGGCCCCAATGGCAGCGGAAAGTCGACGCTGCTGCGGTCGATGGCCCGGCTGCACCGCCTGGACGGCGGGCGGATCACGCTGCACGGAGCCGACGGCGGCGGAACCAACGGCCCCCAGTCAGACGGCGGCAGCGAACGGGCAGCAGCCGCACTGACCTCCCGTGAGTTTGCCCGCGAGGTCACACTCTTTTCGCAGTCCCGGCCGGCACCCCAGGGGCTGACCGTCAGTGAAGTCGTGGCCTTTGGACGCCACCCGTACCGGCACCGGTTTGCCGGGCTCTCCGCTGAAGATCACCGCGTGATCAACCGGGCCATGGCTGCCACGGGTGTCGATGACATGTCCGGCCGGTCCGTCAGCGAGCTGTCCGGCGGAGAAGTCCAGCGCGTGTGGCTGGCCGCCTGCCTGGCCCAGGAGACCGGCGTCGTGCTCCTGGACGAACCCACCAACCATCTGGACCTGCGCTATCAGATCGAGATCCTCGATCTGGTCCGCGACCTGGCGGACGATGCCGGCGTCGCCGTCGGAATCGTCCTGCATGACCTGGACCAGGCCGCCCGCGTGGCCGATCACCTGCTGTTGATGTCCGCCGGCCACATTCATGCCGCCGGCGATCCGCTGGATGTGCTCACCGAGGAGAACATCGGCGCGGTGTACGGCGTCCGTGTTGAGGTCAGCTTCGAGCCGGGCACCAACCGCATCCGCATTGACCCCGTGGGCCGGCATGCCGCCCGCGGCCGGTCCGCCGTCAAAGCTTCATCCTAACCACCCACCCGAGAGGCACCCTCATGACCCGACTCCGCCCAATGGCAGCCGCAGCATCGATGCTGGTTGCCGCTGCGCTGACCCTGACCGCGTGCGGCACCACCGATCTGGAGGACGCGGCGGACGGAGCCACTGCCGCCACCTCGGAGGCCTGCGCTGCCGACACCACCACGACGGCGACCGGCCCGGTCTCGCTCACGGACGGCGTCGGCCGCACGGTGGAGCTGGAAAAGCCGGCCGAGCGCATCGCGGTCCTGGAATGGCAGCAGATCGAAGATGCCCTCACGCTGTGCGTCACGCCGGTCGCCGTCTCTGACGCTGAAGGCTACGGCACCTATGTGAGCGCCGAGACCATCCCGGAGGGCGTCGCCGATGTGGGCACGCGCGGGGAGCCGGACCTGGACACGCTGTACGCGGCGGACCCCGACCTGATCATCGTGGAGGCCTTCAGCGCCGACGACGAACTGATCGCCCAGCTTGAGGAACGCGGCGTTCCCGTGCTCGCCACGCTTGGCGCCGACGGCGCCGATCCCATCGGGAACATGAAGAACGTTTTCTCCATGATCGCCGAGGCCACCGGACGCACCGACCGGGCGGACCAGGTCATCAGCGAGTTCGATAATCACCTGGCCGAAGCCAAGGACAAGGTGAAGTCTGCCGGCCTGCCCACCACCGACTTCCTCTTCTTCGACGGCTGGATCGAAGGCGGCAACGTCACCATCCGCCCGTACGGACAGGGCGCACTCTTCACCGCGCTGGGCGAAGAACTGGGCCTGACCTCCGCCTGGACGGACGAAATCGACGCCAAGTACGGCAGCGGCGGCGTGGATCCGGCCTACGGGCTGGGCCAGACCGACATCGAAGGCCTCACTGCGGTGGGCAACGCGAACCTCTTCTACTCCAACGATGAAGAAGCCGGCAGCTACGTCTCCGAACTGGAAAAGAACCCGATCTGGACCGCGCTTCCGGCCGTCAAGGAAGGCCGCGCCGTCGCGTTCCCCGCAGGCGTCTGGGGCGCCGGCGGACCGCTGTCCAACCAGCAGGCGATCGACGCCTACGTTGACGCCATGCTGACGGAGTGAGCGCACCGCTCCACACGCGGGACCTCACCGCTCCGCAGGCCCGCCCGGGCCTGTGGAGCGGCTTGCGTACCGCCTTGCAGCACTTCCTCCAACTCACCGGCGGCGGGCTCGCAGTACTCGGGATCCTGCTGCTGGCGGTTGTTTTGGTGGGCGCCTGGCATCTGACCCAGGGCACCTCCGGGGCCGGACTGATGGATCTGTGGCGCCTATTCGGCGGCGCGCAGGAGACCGTCGGCGGTGTGCCGATCGCCGATGTGCTGGTCGGCTCGCGGCTGCCGCGGCTCTTCGCCGGCATCGCTGTGGGCTTCGCCCTCGGTGTGGCCGGGGCGCTGCTGCAGTCGGTGACCCGCAACGCGCTGGCGTCCCCGGATACCCTCGCCGTGACCGCCGGCTCCTACTTCGCGCTTACCGCCGTCGCTGCCTTCGGGCTGTCCGTGCCGCTGTGGGCGTCCGGAACCGTCGCCTTTGCGGGCGGGGCGCTGGCCGCCGCCGTCGTCCTGGGCCTGGCTGGACGCTCGGTGGGCTCCGGGACCACCCGGCTGATCCTGGCGGGCTCCGCCATTGCCATGGCACTGGACGCCGCGACGGCGATGCTGCTGATCCTGTTCAAAGACAACACCACCGGCCTGTTCGCCTGGGGCAGCGGGTCCCTGGCCCAGCTGAACCTCGACGCCTCGGTGCGTGCCGCCCCCGTGATCATCGCGATGCTCTGCGTGGCGCTGCTGCTCTGCCGCCGCCTCGATGTGCTCAAACTCGGCGACGACACCGCGTCTTCCCTGGGTGTGCCGGTCGCCTCGACCCGCGTGTTCGCGGTGCTCTGCGCGGTGCTGCTGACAAGCATCTCCGTCACCCTGGCCGGCCCCATTGCCTTTGTGGGGCTCGGCGCTCCGGTGCTGGCCCGGCTGCTCGCCTCGCGGGCACCGGTGCTGCGCCGGCATCATTTCCTGCTGCCGGCGTCCGGGCTGCTGGGTGCACTGCTGATCCTCCTGGCGGACGCGGTGCTGCGGGGGATCCTCGGCGCGGAGGGTGCCAGCTCGATTCCCACCGGCGTCCCGACGGCGCTGCTCGGCGCCGTCCTGATTGTGGTGCTGGCGATGCGGATGCGGGATTCCGGTCCCGTCGCGATGCCCCCGCAGGGACGGCTCGGTGTGCGGACCCGCCGCCGCTTCCTGATCGCCCTCGCTGTCTCCGGCCTGCTGCTCCTGGGCGCTGTCCTGGTGGGCCTGCTCGCCGGGAGCCTGTGGCTGCGCACCGGGGACCTGGCGCTGTGGCTGAACGGCTCTGCTCCGGACCTGATTGGCCGCGCCCTGGATGACCGCCTGCCCCGGGTGGCCGCGGCAGTGCTGGCCGGAGCTGCCCTGGGCCTGGCCGGATGCGTGGTGCAGGGCACCGTCCGCAACCCGCTGGCTGAACCCGGAATCCTGGGCATCACCGCCGGCGCCGGCCTCGGCGCGGTCACCGTGGTGACTTCCAACCTGGGCGGCGGACGCCCGATGCTCATCGCCATGGCCGTGCTGATGGGCCTGGCCACCTTCGCGCTGATCGCCCTGCTGGCCTGGCGCGGCGGGCTGCTCCCCGACCGCTTTGTGCTTGTTGGCATTGGCTGCGGCTACGGGTTGACGTCGCTGACCACCCTCCTGCTGCTGCGCGCCGACCCGTGGAACACCCCGCGCATCCTCACCTGGCTCTCCGGCACCACCTACGGACGGACACTGCCCGACGTCGTTCCGGTGGCCGTGGCACTGCTGCTGGCACTGCCGCTGGTGTTCGGTTTGCGGCGCCGGCTGGATCTGCTCGCCGTCGACGACGACACCCCGCGCATTCTGGGCGTCCGGCTGGAGCGTTCCCGCCTGCTCCTGCTCGGTACCGCGGCCGTGCTGGCGTCACTGAGTGTCGTGGCCATTGGCGCGGTTG
>NZ_BCQM01000013.1 GCF_001552075.1 Arthrobacter luteolus NBRC 107841 | reverse complement strand
GGGCCCGGGCCGCCGCAGCCGTCCGCGCCCGGGCACGGGCTGCGCAGGCGGCGCGTGCGGCAGCCGTGGCCGAAGCCGCAGCGGACGTCCGGCGCTGGGCCGGCGCTTCCCTGGAGGCTGCCGCAGCGGAACGCGATGAAGCAGAAGCCGTACGGGCCGAATGGGACTCCGAACTGGCAGCCGTACGGACGGCCAGTGCCGAAGCCACCGCGGAACTGGCCAAACTCACCGACTCGGTTCACCGGGAGGAACTGCTCCGCGCCGAGAAACGGCTGCGGATCGAAGCCCTGGAAACCCGGGCCGTGGAGGAACTCGGCATCACCGCCGACCACCTGGTCGCGGAGTACGGACCGGATCAGCCGGTCCCCGTGCCGGTGGAAGCCAGCGAAGCAGCGGGCAAATGGGCCGCGCTCCACGTTCCCGTGGACGAGGACGGCAACCCGCTCACGGAGGGCGTCCCCTACAACCGTGCCGAGCAGGAGAAGCGGCTCAAACGGGCCGAACGGGACCTGAGCTCGCTGGGCAAGGTCAACCCGCTGGCGCTGGAAGAATTCGCGGCCCTCGAGGAACGCCATCAGTTCCTCAGCACCCAGCTCGAGGACTTGAAGGCCACCCGCAAGGACCTGCTGGACATCATCCGGGAAGTGGACCAGCGGGTGGAAGAGGTCTTCACCGCGGCCTTCCAGGACACGGCCGTTCAGTTCGAGCGGGTCTTTGGCCGGCTGTTCCCCGGCGGCGAGGGACGGCTGGTGCTCACCGACCCCGGGGACATGCTCACCACCGGGATCGAGGTGGAGGCGCGTCCGGCTGGCAAGAAGATCAAGCGGCTCTCACTGCTCTCCGGCGGCGAACGGTCGCTGACCGCCGTCGCGCTGCTGGTGGCGATCTTCAAGGCACGGCCCTCGCCCTTCTACGTGATGGACGAAGTCGAGGCGGCGCTGGATGACACCAACCTGGGCCGGCTCATCACCATCTTCGAAGAGCTGCGCGAATCCAGCCAGCTGATCGTCATCACGCACCAGAAGCGCACCATGGAGGTGGCCGATGCGCTGTACGGGGTATCGATGCGCGGCGACGGCGTCTCTGCGGTGATCAGCCAGCGGCTGGACAAGACGGCCGTCTGACCCGGTCCCGGTGACCTGCGGGACGCGGCTGGCTGTCCCCGCCGCGGCTAGCGCGCGTAGCGGGCGGTGAAGTTCCGCAGGATCAGCGGAGGATCGGTGACTTCCTGGAAGCGGATGGAGTCCATCACGGCATCGGCTTCTTCCGGCGGAAAATACCCGGCGTTGCGGTAAACCGAAATGCGGGTCAGCAGCCCGGCCACGTCCAGCTCGGGATGGAACTGCGTGGCATACAGGTTCGAACGGACCCGGAACATCTGCACCGGGCAGCCGGGGGAGCCGGCCAGGTTGACGGCGTGCGCCGGGAGTTTGGAAACGGCTTCCTTGTGGCCCACAAACGCAGCGAAGGTGCTGGGGAGGCCCTCCAGCAGCGGGTCCCGGCGGCCCTCGGCAGTGAGGGACACGGGGACCGCCGCGATGGCCTCGCCAAACTGCCGGTCAACGACGGCGCCCTGGTGGCGGCCCAGCGTGCCGACTCCATAGCAGGCGCCGAGGAACGGGAAGTCCCGGGCTACCACAGTGTCCAGCAGGGCCCCGAGTTCCTTCTCCACGCGCAGCTGCAGGGAAGATTTGGTTTCCTCCGGGTCGGAGGAGTTGAAGGGACTGCCGCCCACAATGATCCCGCTGTAGCGGTCCAGGTCAATCGCCGGCAGGGGAGCGGCTTCCACCCGGACCCGGTGCAGCTGGGCGGGGAGCAGGCCGCCGAATCTCAGATAGGACTCATACTCCTCCTCGGCGGCACCGTCTTCGGCACGCGAGGCCAGCAGCAGGAAGGGCTTCATTCCTCGATGGTAGTTGGCGTTCCGCGGGTCCGCTTCACCCGCATCTGCGGTGCCAGGGATTCGCGGGCACCGAGCCAGACGACCAGCGCCACGGCAGCGATCGCGCCGGTCACCGCGAAGGCCCAGGTATACCCGAGCCGGTCGGCCAGCACACCGGCGAGGATGGGCCCAATGATGGCACCGGTATCGGAGGACATCTGGAAGGTGGCCAGGACCTTGCCGCCGCTGCGGCCGGAGCCAACGACGTCGGCCACCGCCGCCTGCTGTGCGGGGTTCAGCAGGCCGGTGCCGATTCCGGCAATCCCGGAGACGATCAGGAAAACCGGTACGGAACCGGAGAAACCGATCGCGGCAGTGGCTGCGGCGTTGATGGCCAGGCCCGTGATGACCAGCGGTTTACGTCCCCAGCTGTCCGCCAGCCGGCCGGAGAAGGTCAGGGCAAGGGCAGTGCCGGCGGCGAAGGCGGTCAGGGAGATGCCGGCGATTTCCGGGCCGGCGGACAGCACTGCTGCCGCGAACAGCGGCAGCAGTGAGTTCCGGACGCCGAAGGAGGACCAGCCGTTGGCGAAGCTGGAGACCAGGGCGGCGCGGTAGGCGGAATCGGAGAGCGCCTCGCGGACGGTCAGGTTGGCGGGAGCCGGGGCGGCGTCCGGGGCTGGCCTGGTGCCCTTGGCATCCCGGAGCAGGAACGCCACCAGGGCGGCGGTGATCAGCAGTGCAGCCGCGTAGACCAGGAACGGCACCCGGAGCCCGAAGCCGGCCAGCAGCCCGCCCAGCAGCGGTCCGCCGATGTTGCCGAGCAGGAAGGACGAGGCATACGCTCCCGAGATCCGTCCCCGGATGGCAGGCGGGGCCAGGCGGATGATCAGGGCCATCGCCGAAATCGTGAACATGGTGGAGCCAATGCCGCCCAGGCCGCGGAAGATCAGCAGCTGCCAGTAGTTTTCGGCGAACGCGCACGCCGCGGTGGAGAGGGCCACGATCAGCAGCCCCATCACGTAGACCGGGCGCTCGCCGAGTTTCTCCAGCAGGGCTCCGCCCGCCGGGGCGAAGACCAGCCGGGTAAAGGCGAAGGCACTGACGACCACCGAGGACGCGGCCACGCCCACATTGAAGCTCTGGGCAAACTGCGGCAGGACCGGCGCCACCAGGCCGAAGCCCAGGGCGATGAGGAACGCAGCAGCGATAAGAACTTTGATTTCGCGGGGGATCGGAATCCGGGGAGAACGCACCATGATGTTCTGATTCTCGCAGAGTCCCCGGCGGTTCCGCCCGGTGGGGACGGCGGTGCGTGCACCGGCAGCTGCGGGTGCCCCGCAGCTGTGGCGTATGACATGCTGGAAAGCGTGAATGAGACTCTTTCGATAGTGATCTATGTGGTCATCGGGCTTGCCGTGATCGGCTCGGTCGCGGCGCTGCTGGTGCGCACCCGCCGCATGCCCAAGGGCACATACCCCACGACCCGCGACGCCGACGACCAGCCTGGCGGCAGCACCGCCGTCCTGGACCGCCCCGGAACGGCCGAGCCCGGGACGGATACCGCCGTCACCGTCCCCGACGACCTGCGGGACCTCGAGGAAGCTCCGGCCGAGCCCCAGGCCCCGGCGCTGGAGACCCCCGAACCCGTTCAGGGCCGGCTGGCCCGGCTGCGGGCCCGGCTCTCAAAGTCCAACAACGCCCTGGGCAAGGCCCTGCTGGCACTGCTTTCCAGCGACAAGATCGACGAGGACGTCTGGGAGGAAATCGAGGAGACCCTGCTGCTGGCAGACCTCGGTACCGAACCCACCATGGAACTGGTGGACGCCCTGCGCGAACGCGTCCGGATTTCCGGCAGCCGTGACCCCCAAGAGGTCCGTGCCATGCTGCGCGAAGAGCTGATCAAGCTGGTGGACCCCACGATGGACCGCTCCCTGGCCGTGGACCGGCATGCGGACAAGCCCTCCATCGTCATGGTGGTCGGTGTCAACGGCGTCGGCAAGACCACCACGGTCGGCAAGCTGGCCCGTGTGCTTGTCGCCGAGGATAAGGACGTGATTCTGGGGGCTGCGGATACCTTCCGTGCCGCAGCGGCCGAACAGCTGGCCACCTGGGGTCAGCGCGTGGGCGTGCCCACCGTGCGCTCCGACGTCGACGGCGCCGATCCCGCGTCCGTTGCCTTTGAAGCCGTGAAGGCCGGAATCGACGGCGAAGTGGACACCGTCCTGATCGATACCGCCGGGCGCCTGCAGAACAAGGTGGGTCTGATGGACGAGCTTGGCAAGGTCAAGCGCGTGATTGAAAAGCAGGCCGAGGTGGACGAGGTCCTCCTGGTCCTGGACGCCACCACCGGCCAGAACGGGCTGACCCAGGCGAAGGTCTTTGCCGAGGTCGTGAACATCACCGGCATTGTGCTGACCAAGCTGGACGGAACCGCCAAGGGCGGGATCGTCGTCGCCATCCAGCGCACCCTCGGGGTACCGGTCAAGCTGGTGGGACTGGGCGAAGGCCCGGATGACCTGGCACCGTTCGACGCCGAGGAGTTCGTGGACGCGCTGCTCTCCTGAGTGCCCCGCAACGTAAAAAGCTCCCCGCACCGGATCGGTGCGGGGAGCTTTTTTGGTGCCAGGGGCGCCGGGGTTCGGGCTCCTGGTGGAACTACCGCTGGAACGTGAAGTTCAGGATGGTTACCGTGCCGGCGGTCAGGACGAATTCCTGGGTTTCGGAACCGTAGGCAAACCCAGGGAGGGTGAGCCGCTCGCTGACCGGGACGGCCTCGGCGCGCTGGCCGTCGATCAGGGTGCTGTCCTCGGCGGCGAAGGAAGACCCCGTCAGCTGGGTCATCGCGGCGGTGAGCGGACGGGCGGGCAGCTTCAGGCTGACGCTCATCTGTGCATCGGTTTCCGGATTATTGGCGTTGACCAGGACCACGCTGATACTGCCGTCGGCGTGATGCACGGCGTAGGAGTGGCTGATGCCGCCGCCGGCTTCCTCGACCTTCAGGAAGTCGCCGGGCTGCATCTCGGCGATCATTGACAGGCCGAAGAAGTTTGCCCGCTCGTCCACGGTTCCGTCCGGCTGCAGGTACTGCCCGCCGGTGCAGATGGCGGACATGGGCGGTCCGCCTGTGCAGGTGATGAGTGAGCTGTGGAAGCTCAGGCGGCTGACGCCCAGCTGGGCGCCGCTGATGGCGTAGTCGGCGGCCCAGAGCGCTGATGCGTGGGTCTTCGTGGTCTCATTCGAGCCGGGGCACGCAGAAACGCCGGTCTCGGTGATCCAGGTTTCCAGGCCGGCTGCGTTGGCAGGGTCCAGGGCAGCGCCGCGGTACCGGTCGGCATGGTCATGGATGTTCTGGCTCATCAGGTTCGCCAGGACGGGCGCCCCTCCCGGGTCCTTCGCCGCATCACAGCTGGAGAGCGGATAGTGGTGGAAGGAGAAGATCTTTTCCTGCGGCAGTTCGACCTTTGCGAAGGGCTCCCACCATGACTGGGAGTACACGCCGGGGCCAACAATCTTGACGTTCGGTGCGGCGTCGTACATTGCCTGTGCGTAGGCCTTCAGCTCTGTGAGGTAATCCTCGACGGTCCAGTCGGGCTCACGCAGTCCGTTGCTCGCGTACCCGTTGGGCTCGTTGCCAACGGTGACGCCCACGAGCCGCTCACCGAAGATGCGGGAGGCATGGGCGGTCATGTCCGCAGCACGTGCTGGATCGTAGTTGCCCAGGTCCACGGTCAGGTTGATGGTGGCATCCAGCGCAACCAGAAGGGTATTGACCCGCTCCAGATCCGCGGGGGTCACAGCCCGGACGGGATGGGCTTTGTCCCCGGTGAGGTTGCCCGGGACCGGTTCGTTGGCCGAGGTCCAGAAGAAGCGCCTGTCCACGGCATTGCCGCCGAACCGCAGCAGCGGATTACCCAGCCCGCTGAGGGACTGCACCATCTCGGCGTTGTCCCCGGACATGGCTGGATCGGCCAGGTCCGTGGCTTCCAGGGAGAGCCCAACAAGCCCGGCGGGCAGCGATGTGCCGGTCGTGGTTTCGCCCACAGTCAGGGCCAGCGGCTCCACTGCAGTCAGGGGAGATCCCTCGGGTGGCCCGATCTGGCTGTAGTAGGCGAACGCGGGTTCCGGCGGGAGCGGGGTTTCCTCGGCCACGGCTGTGGCCTCCGGCTCCACCAGGGCCGGTGCCGGCGAATCATTGAGGAGCAGCGGAATGCTGATTCCTGCTGCGGCCAGGAGGACCGCCGCGGTTCCGGCGGCTATCCACTTCCCCCTGCTTGGGCGGGCTGGCCTTTGGTGCCGGCGGCTGGGCAGGTCCTGGTTGTCTTCTCCAGGGGTCGAAGTCCGTCCGGGCAAGGGCGGGTTGTCAGGCATGGGGGATATTCCTCCGGGGGTAGTGAGACTCAGGGAACATCCTAGCCGTGGCCTGCACACAAGCCCCGGGACGCCGCACCGGCCCGGATCCGGCGTCGGGAAATCTCCCGGAAACCTGTCCGTCACTGCCCTTTTACCCGGCAGCCCGCTTTGTAATCTGCCGGTAATAGATCCGGCCGAATGCCGAAACCTCGCCCCGGCAGAGTTCTCTGTGCGGGAGATGCCCGCGGAACGTGGAAGGACGTGGAGATGGATCTGTCAGCAGGTCACGTCTGGGTGATGGTATCGGCGGCCCTGGTGCTGCTCATGACCCCCGGAGTGGCATTCTTTTACGGCGGCATGACCCGCGCCAAAGCGGCACTGAACATGATGATGATGAGCTTCGTATCGATCGGGCTGGTCGGCGTCGTCTGGGTGCTCTGGGGGTTCTCGATGACGGGCGGCGAGGGCGTCGCGGGCCTCTTCGGCAGCCCCTTCGCGTCCTTCGGCCTTGAGGACCTGATTGGCACCGAGGACATGATCAGCGCCGGGTTCGGGGCAACGTTCGCCATCATCACCGTCGCCCTGATCAGCGGTGCCATCGCAGACCGCGCGAAGTTCAGCGCCTGGGCCGTCTTCGTTCCGGTCTGGGTCACCCTTGTCTACTGCCCGCTGGCCTTTATGGTCTGGGGCGGCGGCCTGCTCGGGGCCGAGGGCGCCATCGGCTCGGTGGTCGGGGAAGCCATTGACTTCGCCGGCGGCACGGTCGTGCACATCAACGCCGGTGTCGCGGCCCTGGTCCTGGCCCTGATCATCGGCAAGCGCCGCGGCTTTGGAACCGATCCCAGCCACCGCCCGCACAATATTCCGTTTGTGATGCTCGGCGCTGCCCTGCTGTGGTTCGGCTGGTTCGGTTTCAACGGCGGTGCCGCCGGGACTGCGGAGGAAGCCGGCCTGATCTGGGTCAACACGCTCGCAGCACCTGCAGCCGCCATGGTCGGCTGGCTGATCACCGAACGCATCCGCGACGGCCGCCCCACCTCCCTGGGCGCAGCCTCGGGCATCGTGGCCGGCCTGGTGGCCATCACCCCCGCCTGTGCCAGCGTCAGCCCGGTCGGCGCACTCGGGCTCGGCCTGGTGGCCGGCATCGTCTCGGCGCTCGCCGTCGGACTGAAGTACAAGCTCGGCTATGACGATTCCCTGGATGTTGTGGGTGTGCATCTGGTCGCCGGACTGATCGGAACCGTGGCCCTGGGCTTCATCGCCCTGCCGGTCGACGGCGTTGGCGGCGGCCTGTTCTACGGCGGCGGATTGGCCCAGCTCGGCGCCCAGATCGTGGCGACAGTGGTGGCAATCATCTTCTCGGCCGTGATGACCCTGATCATCGGCCTGGCGATCCACAAGACCATCGGCTTCCGGGTCTCCGAGGAGCAGGAACTCAACGGCGTCGACCTCAGCGAACACGCTGAGACCGCCTATGAACTCGGCGGAGTAGGCGTAGGCGGCTCGTTCCGCCCGGTCGCCGAAACCGCACCCGCAGCCACCAAGGAGAGCGTCAACTCATGAAACTCGTAACCGCAATCGTCCGGCCGGAGAAGTTCGACTCAATCCGCGGCGCCCTGGAAAGCTACGGCGTCCAGGGACTGACGGTCAGCCAGGCCAACGGCTACGGCCGGCAGCGGGGCCACACCGAGGTCTACCGCGGCGCTGAATACACCGTGGACCTGCTGCCCAAGATCCGGGTTGAGGTCCTGGCCGCCAACGAATGGGTCAATGACATCGTGGACGTCCTGGTTTCCACCGCCAACACCGGCCGTGCCGGTGACGGCAAGGTGTGGGTCACCAACGTCGAGGAGGCGCTGCGCGTCCGCACCGGTGAGCGGGGCGACTCCGCGCTGTAGTTTCCACCCCAGGGCATCTCAGGAAAGGAACCGCCCGGCTGCCATCCAGCCGGGCGGTTCCTGCATTTGCAGGGAGATGACCGTGAAGGGCCGCGGTGTGCCGGAACCCTTCCTGCGGCCGGGGGGCCAGATGGGAACCCAGCGGCAAATACCCACCGGCGCTTGGTACCCTTAACAGCTGGGCCTGGCAAACATGGCGAACTACCCGATGAAAGAAGTGCGCAGCGCGTGTTCAATTCACTGTCTGACCGGTTGACTTCCACGTTCAAGAACCTGCGTGGCAAGGGGAGGCTGAGCGAGGCCGACGTTGATGCCACAGTGCGGGAAATCCGCCGTGCGCTCCTGGACGCCGACGTCGCCGTCCCCGTGGTCCGCAGTTTCACCGCTTCGGTCAAGGAACGTGCCCTCGGCTCCGAGGTGTCCCAGGCCCTGAACCCGGGCCAGCAGGTCGTCAAGATCGTCAACGAGGAACTTGTTGGCATCCTGGGCGGACAGACCCGCCGCCTCACCTTCGCGAAGAACCCCCCAACCGTCATCATGCTCGCGGGCCTCCAGGGCGCCGGTAAGACGACGCTGGCCGGCAAGCTGTCCCGCTACCTCAAGGACCAGGGCCACAGCCCGCTGCTGGTCGCCGCCGACCTCCAGCGTCCCAACGCAGTGAAGCAGCTGCAGGTCAACGGAGAACGCGCCGGCGTTCCGGTCTACGCACCGCACCCCGGCGTGAGCTCCGAGTTTGAGGCAGCAACCGGGGATCCGGTCGCCGTCGCCCGCCAGGGTGTCGAAGAAGCCCGGACCAAGCTGCACGACATCGTTATTGTGGACACCGCCGGACGCCTGGGCGTTGACGCGGAACTGATGCAGCAGGCAGCAGACATCCGCGCGGCGATCACTCCGGACGAAGTCCTCTTTGTCATTGACGCGATGATCGGGCAGGACGCCGTCGCCACCGCGCAGGCGTTCAACGAGGGTGTGAACTTCACCGGCGTGGTCCTGACAAAGCTCGACGGCGATGCCCGCGGCGGTGCCGCGCTGTCCGTGGCCTCGATTACCGGCAAACCCGTGATGTTCGCGTCCACCGGTGAAGGCCTGAAGGACTTCGAGGTCTTCCACCCGGACCGCATGGCCAGCCGCATCCTGGACATGGGCGACATCCTGACGCTCATCGAGCAGGCGGAGAAGTCCTGGGACAAGGACGAAGCCGCCCGTATGGCGAAGAAATTCGCCGATCAGGAGGACTTCACCCTCGACGACTTCCTGGCCCAGATGCAGCAGCTGCGCAACATGGGCTCGATGAAGAAGATGCTGATGATGATGCCCGGCGCAGCCGGCATGCGTGAGCAGCTGGAGAACTTCGACGAGCGCGAAATCGACCGGGTGGAAGCAATCGTCCGCTCCATGACCCCGCATGAGCGGGTCGCCCCGAAGATCATTAATGGCTCCCGGCGCGCCCGGATTGCCCGTGGTTCCGGTGTCCACGTCTCCGAGGTCAACGGCCTGCTGGAACGCTTCGCCCAGGCCCAGAAGATGATGAAGAAGATGGCTGCCGGCGGAGGCATCCCCGGTATGCCCGGTGTGGCCGGCCCGGGTGGTTTCAGCGGTGGACGCAAAAAGCAGCAGGCCGCCAAGGGTAAGAAAAAGGCCCGCTCGGGCAACCCGGCCAAGGCCGCCCAGGAACTCGCCGAGGCGGAGGCCCGGCGTGCCGGTGCCCGCAAATCGCTGCCGTCCGGTGCGGCCTTCGGCCAGCAGGGCGACGACTTCGATCCCTCGTCGCTGAACCTGCCCAAGGGCTTCGAGAAGTTCCTCGGGAAGTAAAACACCCGGCAGCTGCCTGCAGAGGCGCTGGCAATTGACCCGGCACCGGATAGGCTTCTGCGAATTCACGCGGTAACTATCCGGTGCGGAGGCCAGCTTGGCAGGACAGGGACTCACACGCTTCTACGGCAGCGTCTTCCGCCGCAGGATAGACAGCTCGGTCCTGATCCGCGACGGTTCCGGCGCTGTTCTGGTGGTGCGGGACGGCGAGGGCCCCTGGGCACTGCCCGGCGGGGTGGTCAAAGCCGGCGAGGACCCGAGGTCCGCTGCGGCCCGGAAGGCATCGGCGGTCCTCGGAGACCGGGTCACGTCCGGACGGATGCTTGTTTTCGACTGTTCCGTGGCACCGGCACCTGCTGACGGAGCGCTGGCGTTTGTCTATGACGGCGGCTCGGTCGCTGCTGCCACCCGTGAGTTCCGTGCCGCGGGCGGCTCCGTGCAGGCCCGGTTTCTTTCCGTCGCCGACTGCGTGATCCTGCTCGAACCGCCGGAGGTGGCCCGTCTGGCTGCCGGGCTGAGCGCCTTGGAACTGCAGGACGTGGCAGAACTGGTGGACGGGCAGCCGGTCACTGCGGCAATCTCCCACCGGGCGGAAGCGCCGGCTATGATGCCGCGCCTGCCGGAAGTGTCCCACCTGCTGGGTTAAGCCGCGTCGCCCCTGCGGCGATACGCTGTTTGGATGGCTCAGCAACGCGTTGTCTTCGTGCATGGTGCCGGCCGCGTTGGCGCCGCGGCCTGGCCCCGGCAGCATGCCCTGGCCGGAAGGTATGACTGCCTGTTCCTGCGCCGTCACGGCTACCGGCCGGACCTGCCTCCGGCCCCCACCGATCACCGGGCCGACGCCGGTGCCGTCCTGGCCGCGCTCGGCGCCGGCGGCCATGTCGTCGCGCATGCCGAAGGCGCTATTTCCGCCATGATGGCTGCGGTTGAGGCCCCGGACCGCGTCTGGTCCCTCACCCTGTGTGAGCCTGCCGTTTTTTCCCTGACCCGCGATCTTCCGGCCACTTCGGCACACCGGAGCCATCTGGCAGCGCTTTTCGGCAACGCCCGGCACCTGAGCGACGGCGACTATGCTGCCGAATACCGCCGCCTGGTGTTTTCCGCTGAAGCTGCCCGGGCCCCCGGGGGAGATCCGTATGCTGCAGCACGGCAGCGGATGCAGTCACCGCCCTGGGAAGCGCCGCTGGAGATAGTTCCGGGCGTCCCAACCCTCGTCCTGACCGGAGAGTGGGAACCGTTGTATGAAGAAGTTGCGGGTTTCCTTGCATCCACCGGTGCCGAACACCGGGTGGTCGGAGGCAACCACAGGCCGCAGGACACCGAACCGGGACAGGACGCCATCACTGGATTCCTCCGCCGCAATCAGCCAGCCACGGCGGCCGGCTGATGCCCGTGCCCAGAACGGCAACGGAGGCCGACCTTGCCCTGCTTCCCGCGCTTGAGGCAGCCTCGGATACCCTGCTTGCCTCAGCGCCCGGCGTCCGCGGCAGCGAGCTGCACAGGCTGCCTCCACCGGCTGGTATCGCGGAACTCGCGGCCGCCCGGCAGCTCCTGGTCATCGGCGAACCGATAGCGGGATTCGCCAGGATCGAGGAGGTGGAAGGGTTCGCCCATCTGGAGCAGCTGTCCGTCCACCCCGACGCTGCCGGCGCGGGGCTTGGACGGCTGCTGGTCAACGCTGCCCTTGCCTGGGCGCGGACCCATGGCTATCCGGGAATGACCCTGTGCACCTTTGCGGAGGTGCCCTTTAACGCGCCGTTCTACCGCAGCTGTGGATTTGACGTCATTGAACCGCTGGGGGAGCTCGCCCAGCTGCGCCGGCACGAGGCGGAGCTGGGATTGGACGAGGCCGGGCGCCGGGTAGCCATGCGTGTCCGCTTCTGACTTCGGAAAGGTCCGGCCACTTGGAATTACCTGAAGCTTCAAGTAATATTGATTGCATGAACCTTCAAGTAAATTCTGCGGACCTTTTGCCGGCTGACCTGTCCATGGGGACGGTCATGCTCAAGGTGGGGGATCTGCCCACCATGGCCGCCTACTATCAGGGGGCTCTCGGGCTTGAGGTGGTCGCAGAAGCCGACGGCGGACTTTTCCTCGGTCGCGGCACGGTTCCCGTGGTGCATCTGGCTCCGGCGGCGGGGCTGCAGGTCGCGGCGCGCGGGGAAGCGGGCCTGTTCCACACCGCGGTCCTTTTTGAAACCCAGGCGGACCTCGCCGCGACTGTGGCACTGGCCGCGCAGTACGACCCGGCAGCCTACGTTGGCAGCGCTGACCATCTGGTCAGTGAAGCCTTCTACTTCACCGACCCGGAAGGGAACGGCATTGAGCTCTACTGGGACCGTCCGCGTGAAAGCTGGGACTGGGACCAGGATGTGAACGGCAGGACCGTCAGGATGGCCTCCCTGGCGCTGCCGCCCCAGGACTACTTCCGGAAGCATCTCTCCCAGGCGGCGGTCGACGGAGTGTCGGAGGCCGGAGCCGGCGTCGGCCACGTGCACCTCCAGGTAGGCGACACCGCCACTGCCGCCGCGTTCTATGTCGACACCCTCGGATTCGAGCGGACCGCAGATTTCCACGGCCAGGCACTTTTTGTCTCGGCCGGCGGATACCACCACCACATGGCCATGAACGTCTGGAACAGCCGGGGTGCCGGACCCCGGCGCGACACCCTGGGACTTGGCGAGGTGCTCATCACCGTGCCCGGCCAGGACGCCGTCGGGGCCCTCGCAGACCGGCTGAAATCCGCCGGAATCGGCAGCCACCACACCGGCGCCGAACTGCGCTTCGAGGATCCCTGGCGCAACCGCATCCGGATTGCGGCGGCCTAACCGGGCGCCAGGCGGGCCCGGCGGTCTCGCGAGTCGCGAAAGATGGTCCCGTCTGGCACAATGGACAGGTACTCGATCTGCGCGGCCCCTCTCTCCGTGCAGTATCTTGTCCTTTTGAACCCCAACGTTATGGCCCGCCCCACGGGAGCAGAAGTACGGGTTCGCCCCATTTCAGATCAGGAGTGACCACAAAAGTGGCCGTAAAGATTCGCCTTAAGCGCCTTGGCAAGAAGTTCTCAGCACACTACCGCGTTGTTGTCATGGATTCCCGTGCCAAGCGCGATGGCCGTGCCATCGAGGAAATCGGACTGTACCGTCCGACCGAGGAACCGTCGTACATCGACATCAAGTCCGACCGTGCGCAGTACTGGCTCGGCGTCGGCGCGCAGCCGACCGAGCAGGTTGCAGCACTGCTGAAGATCACCGGTGACTGGCAGAAGTTCAAGAACATCGAAGGCCAGGAAGGTACCCTGCGTACCAAGGCCCCGAAGGAAGCCTTCGTGGCTCCCGAAAAGAAGTCAGTGATCGTCCCCGAGGCAATCACCCCGAAGGCCAAGAAGGAAGAGGCTGCAGCCGCTTCCACTGAGGCTGAGGCTGAGTAGATTGCTGGCTGAAGCGCTGGAGCACCTCGTCCGTGGAATCGTTGACTCCCCTGAGGACGTCAAGGTTTCCGCCAAGAACAACCGCCGCGGGGAAACCCTCGAGGTCCGTGTTCACCAGGAAGATCTCGGCCGGGTCATCGGCCGCCAGGGCCGAACCGCCCGCGCTCTGCGCACGGTGATGTCCGCTCTGGCCGGCAGCGACCAGGTCCGTGTCGACGTCGTCGACACAGACCGCCGCCGCTGACGCACCAGCAATTCAAGCAGTTCTTAGCATCCGGCCCCGGCACCAGATAATGGTGAAGGGGCCGGATGTTTTTTCGGCACCGGCCCCTTTTGGCCGGGCCTTTCGATCCAAGGAGAATCCATGCAGTTGCAGGTGGCACGAATCGGCAAGCCTCACGGCATTCGGGGTGAAGTGACCGTCCAGGTGCTGACCGATGCACCTGAGGACCGGTTTGTCCCCGGTGCTGTCCTCACCGTTGAACCGGCGGCCAAGGGGCCGCTGACGGTGATCAGCGCACGCTGGAACAAGGACATCCTGCTGTTGGGCTTCGAAGAGGTTGAAGACCGCAACGGAGCCGAGGAGCTGCGCGGCGTGAAGCTGTTCATCGACACGGATGAAGCCGACGCCGACGACGAAGGCGAGGGCTGGTACGAGCACGAACTGGTGGGTCTGAAGGCAAAGGTGGGAAACGACGTCGTTGGTACCGTCACCGCGCTGCGCACCCTGACGGTGCAGGACCTGCTGATCATTGAGGACACTGCGGGGCGTGAGGTCCTGGTTCCGTTCGTGGAAGCCATCGTCCCGGAAGTGAACACCGAAGACGGTTATGTGCTGCTGACACCGCCGGCCGGCCTGTTTGAGCTGAACCTGCCGGAGGCAGACAAGGGCGGGGCTGGGCGCTAAGTGCGTATTGACGTCTTCTCGATTTTCCCGGAGTACCTCGCCGCACTGGACCTGTCCCTGATCGGGAAGGCGCGGCAGGACGGGCTGCTCGATGTGCGGGTCCAGGACCTGCGCGGTTTCACCACCGACCGGCACCGCACCGTGGACGACACCCCCTACGGCGGCGGGGCCGGGATGGTCATGAAGCCCGAACCGTGGGCCGAGGCGCTGTCCACGGCCCTCAGCGGTGGCCCGGCAGGAGAGCCGGGCGGCGGGCTGGCAGGCGGCGGGGGACGGCCCACACTGATCGTTCCCTCACCTGCAGGGGAAGTGTTTACCCAGGCCACTGCCTACGAGCTGGCAGAGAAGCAGCAGCTAGTCTTCGCCTGCGGCCGGTACGAGGGCATCGACGAACGGGTCCTGGAATGGGCCGGGGAACATTTCGACGTCCGCCCCATGAGCCTGGGCGACTACGTGCTGAACGGGGGAGAGGTTGCCGTGCTGGCCATGGTGGAGGCCATCGGCCGCCTGGTGCCCGGCGTCGTCGGCAATCCGGAGTCGCTGGTGGAGGAATCGCACTCCGACGGTCTGCTCGAGTATCCGGTCTACACCAAGCCCTCCCTGTGGCGGGACCGGCCTATCCCGGAAGTCCTGCTCAGTGGCAACCACGCGAAGATCGCCCGGTTCCGGCGCGACGAGCAGCTGCGGCGCACCTCCGAACGCCGGCCGGACCTGATTGCGAAGCTGGACCCGGCCACGCTGGACAAGGCAGACCGCGCGGCACTGGCGGCACTGGGCTGGACCGTGACGGCGGAGGCTGTGCTGCCCCGGTAGTCCAGTGGTTGGTCGGCTCTGCCGGGGTGTGGCAGAATGGATAGTTGTGTCATCTGGGTCCGCACCTGCCACAGGGGGAGCGAGGCTAACAGCAAGACACACCGGCAGCCGATTCCCGGACAGCCGGTTTCTTTAGCTTCGGCGGTATTTGTGTGCTTACGGGCACATCCTTGCCGCCGTGACCAAAGTGGATGACCTGTGGCGTTCACCAGGAGTGATAAACAATGCACATCCTAGATTCTGTTGATGCAGCTTCGCTGCGTTCAGACATCCCCGAGTTCCGCGCCGGTGACACGGTCAAGGTTCACGTAAACATCGTTGAAGGCAAGAACACCCGTGTTCAGGTCTTCCAGGGCTTCGTTATGAAGCGCCAGGGCGACGGCCTCCGCGAGACCTTCACGGTCCGCAAGGTCAGCTTCGGTGTCGGCGTGGAGCGTACCTTCCCGGTGCACTCCCCGGTCCTCGACAAGGTAGAGATTGTCACCCGCGGTGACGTCCGCCGTGCCAAGCTGTACTACATGCGCGACCTGCGCGGCAAGGCTGCCAAGATCAAGGAAAAGCGCGACTTCCGTCCCGCCAAGTAATTTTCTTGTCTGACACATCCGCAGACGGGGCCACGCCCCGGAAGCACACGAAACGCCGGTCCATTGCGGGCTGGCGTTTCGTGCTCTGTGCCCTTGCCGCCGCCGTCGTGCTGGGCGGGCTGGTCCGCGCTTTCGTTGTTGACGTCTACTACATTCCCTCGGGCTCCATGGAGCCGCTGCTGGAACCGGGGGACCGGGTCCTGGTCTCCCGCACCGAGTACCGCACCGGCGAAATCCAGCGCGGAGACATCGTCGTTTTTGACGGCCGCGGTTCGCTGGCGCCCCTGCACAGTTCAGATCCGGCCCTGACGCAGGCCGTGAAGCAGGCCGGGCAGTGGCTGGGGCTCACCGGCAGCGACACCGTCTACGTCAAGCGGGTCATCGGCGTCGCCGGGGACCGGATTGCCTGCTGCACCGACGGGGATTCCCGGATCACGGTGAACGGCCAACCGGTGGACGAGCCGTATCTCTACCCGGGGGATGCTGCCAGCGAACAGGCGTTCGATGTGGTGGTGCCCGAAGGCAGGCTGTGGCTTATGGGGGACCACCGGTCGGAGTCAGCGGACTCCCGGTCCCTGCTGGGGGCGCCCGGCGGCGGACTCATCCCGGAGGAACGGGTGATTGGCCGCGCCCAGCAAATCCTATGGCCATTCGAAAGAAGCACAGAGATTCAACGGCTAGAGTTGGATTCTGTATGGAATTCAGCGGAATAAGAGGACAGCACATGGCGCAGGACTTCCCGGACGATCCCCAGGACGGGAACGCGGCCTCCGGCGAAGCGCGCTCCCACGCCGCCCATTCTGCCGGGCAGGACGGCAAAGGCAGCAAGAACCGGGGCTTCGGCGCGTGGCTGCGCGAGGTTGCCACGATCATTGTCATCGCGTTGCTGCTGTCCTTCCTGATCAAGACCTTCCTCTTCCGGGCGTTCTTCATCCCTTCGGGATCAATGGAGGAAACCCTGGAGATTGACGACAGGATCTTCGTGAACCTGCTGGTCCCGGAGCCCTTTGACCTGGAACGCGGCGACGTTATTGTCTTCAAGGACACCCAGGCGTGGCTGCCGCCCACACAAAACGGCGGCGGGAACTTCATCCAGGACGCCCTGACCTTCGTCGGCCTGCTCCCGGACGAGTCCGAACAGCACCTGGTCAAGCGGGTAATCGGCATGCCCGGCGACCACGTGGTGTGCTGCAACGCGGACGGCAAAATCACGATCAACGGCGAGGCCATCGACGAGCCGTACCTGTACCCCGGAGCACTTCCCTCCGAGACTCCGTTCGACGTGGTGGTTCCGGACGGCAAGGTGTGGGTCATGGGTGACCACCGCAATGCCTCGGCCGACTCCCGCGAACACCAGAACGGTGAAAACGGCGGGTTCATCAACATCTCCGACATTGAGGGCAAGGCATCCGTCATCGCCTGGCCGCTGGGCCGGGCCGGCTTCATTGGCAGCTATCCCGAAGTCTTTGAGAATGTGCCCGATCCGGCCGGCGCCGCGGTTGCACCGTGACCGCTGAGCTCCAGGCAAAACGGCGTGCTCCGGCAGGCGCCACGGCGGCTGCCGGTCCAAGTGCCCCTCGTGCGGCGCGGCCAAAGACCGCAGGAGCGAAAGCTCCGACCCTCCGTTTTGAGCGCACCTTCGCCGCACTGGGACACCGGGTCCTCGCCGGATGCGACGAGGTGGGACGCGGTGCGCTGGCCGGGCCCGTCAGTGTGGGCCTGGTGGCGGTGCAGCTGGACTCCGTCCGCTCGCTCAAGGGTGTGAAGGACAGCAAACTGCTGTCCGCCGCCGACCGCGAAACCCTGGTGCCGCTGATCAAGAAGTGGTGTCCGGCCTGGGGCGTCGGCCATGCCAGCGCCGCGGAAATCGATCTCCTCGGGCTGATGGGCGCGCTGCGCCTGGCCGGGACGCGCGCCTGGACCCAGGTCCGCGGGACGCTGACTCCCGACGTCGTCCTCCTGGACGGCAATCACAACTGGCTTTCACCGGCGGTCCAGGCCAGCCTGTTCGACGACGTCGAGGAGGAAGATGAGTCTGCCTGCCTGGCCCCTGTCCACACCCGGATCAAAGCGGATATGACCTGTCTCAGCGTGGCAGCCGCGTCGGTCCTGGCCAAGGTGGAACGCGATGCACTCATGACCGAATACGCTGCACTGCATCCGCAGTACGGCTGGGAGATCAACAAGGGTTACGCCACCGGGGCGCACCGGGCGGCCATCGACCTGCTCGGTCCCTCACCGCTGCACCGCCTCTCCTGGCGGCTGGGTTCGGCGCGATCCGATGACGATGGGCCCGCTGCGGGCCCGCTTGGGGGATGATGGTGGCATGAGCGCAGAGGATCTTGAGAACTACGAGACGGATATGGAGCTGCAGCTCTACCGCGAATACCGTGATGTCGTGGGGCTGTTCAGCTACGTCGTCGAGACCGAACGGCGCTTCTACCTGGCGAACCATGTGGATCTGCAGGCACGCTCGGCCGATGGCGAAATCTACTTCGACCTCACACTGCAGGACGCGTGGGTGTGGGATGTTTACCGCTCGGCACGGTTCGTCAAAAGCGTGCGGGTGATTACGTTCAAGGACGTCAACGTTGAGGAACTGACCCGCAACGACGACCTCACGCTGCCCAAACCGGACGACCTGAACTAGGGCTGCCGGGACGCACCGTCTGGTGGCGTGGCCTGGGGAACCACCGGAAGCAGCCGGAGGCAGTCAGACCACAGGATCCTGGGTGTCCGCGGCGCGGCCGCGTCCAGCTCGGAAAACCAGGCATCGACCATCTCCCCGCGGTGGGCGAGCATCCGGGGGACCGTCACCGGCAGCGGGAAACCGCTGCGCCAGACAGGCTTGTAGCTGCCGATGTTCCCGACGTTGGACGTCCAGTTGACCCGCTCCCACCCGAGGGAATCGAAGGCATAGGCGACGGCCAGCCGCACCGCCCGGCTCATCAGCCCCTGGCCGCGGAACTCCGGTGCCGTCACGAACCCCAGGCCCCCGGTCCCTGCACCCTGCCAGCGCAGGTCGATGCTGCCCGCGTACCTGCCGTCCTGCTCCAGGGCCCAGGCAATCTTGTCCTCCTGCGGCACCCCGACGGCGAAGACATAGTTCAGCGCCATCTCCCGGCTGTAATCCAGCGGCACCGTGGTCCATTCGACAGTCAGGGGATCCCTGGACCGCTGCAGCACAGCGTCAGCATCCGCCTCCACATGGGGCCGCAGCAGAAGCGATTCGTCCTGCAGCCGCGGGATTTCCAGCACCATTTTTCCAAGGTACCGCGCCCGCGGGCGCCGGCGGCATCATAGACTGCGTTCGTGGCTTCTTCACTGCCCGATCCAGAGCCTGGAGCTCCGGCACTTCCTGACGCGCTCTCCGGCGTGCGCATCTATGCGCAGCTGAAGCCCGACGGCGCCGGGCTGGCGGAACTGCGCCGGCTGCAGTCAGCGGTCCGGCAAGTCGCGCCGGGGACCCGGCGGGTCTCCGCGGACCGGCTGCACCTGACCCTGATCCATTTCGGACGGGCTGACGACGCCTTCTCCCGTCTCACCACAGCCACCGGCGTCGAACCGGACGCTTATGCCCGGGCACTGGCCCGGTATCTGAAGGTCACTGCTGATGCCCTGCCGGAGGATGAATTTGTCCTTGAGCCCCGCGGGCTGGCGGGCTTCGGGCGGGACGGGTCCACCCTGGCGGTGGAGTACGCTGCGTCGGCCGGGCTCCGAACTCTCCACGCCGTGCTCTATTCGCTGCTGCTGGAGTTCCTTGCCGAGTGCGCGGTTCCGGACCCGGCAGGCTACGCTGCGGGCGATCCGGCCCTGGCGTTCGCGGCGCGGCTGCATCCGCATATCAGCTTGCTGCACGGGTTCCACGGCTTCAGCGGGCCGCCGCCGCTGCTGAACCTGGAACCTGTCCGGCTGCGGGCGACGCCGGTGCTGTACCGGAGCTGACCCGGAGCGGGGCGTCGCCTAGCGGAGGGCTGCGGCGGGCAGGAGGCTTTCCCGCACGACCTCGACGCCGCGCTCCTGGATCTGGCATGCGGCGCTTTCGCTGAGACCGGAGTCGCTGATGATGAGGTCAAGTTCTTCCAGGGCCAGGACCCGGTATTTTGCGTAGCGCCCGAACTTGCTGCTGTCCGCCAGCAGCACCGTCTTTTCGGCGGATGCCATGGCGGCGCGCTTCGGATCCACCTTGGCCTCCACCGGCGTCGTGATCCCGTGCTGGACGTCCCAGGAACTGGAGGATAGAAACGCGATGTCCAGGGACAGCTCGGCCAGCGTCAGGGTGGCAAGGCGGCCGATCATCGACTTGTTGTCCCGGTCCACCCGCCCGCCGACACAGATGAGCTCAACGCCCGGAAACTCGAGGAAGGCTGCCGCCGTGGCCAGGTCATTGGACACGACGGTGAGGTTCCGGCGGTCCTGCAGGTACGGGCACATGGCCTGGACAGTGGTCCCGGCGTCCAGATAGACAGTCATGGAATCGGCCACCAGCTCCGCAGCATGGCTGGCTATCGCGGCCTTAGCCGGCAGATCGGCCGCTTCCTTCACGGAACGGCTCGGTTCCTCCAGAAGCCTGCTGACGGCGAGGACGCCGCCCTGCGTCACTTCAACGTCTCCCGCCTCGGCGAGAGCGGCGACGTCGCGGCGGGCCGTCATGTGGCTGACGCCGAGCAACTCGGTGATTTCCCGGTAGCTGAGCACTCTTTGGGCGCGCAGGTGCTGGAGAATCTGCTGCCTGCGCTGCTCCGGAATCAGGGATATCGACTTTGCCATTGGTGCCTCCCGGTTCAATCTACCGGAGAATGCGTCCAGGGACTGTTCCACCGCTCAGCGAGCTCGCGGATCTGGACCGGCGTGAGTTCGCGGCGCGGGGAGTTCTCGGTTAGGAGGGCGATCCGGCACGCTTCCTCCAGTTCGGCGGCCCGCTCGACGGCGTCGTCCAGGTCCCTGCCTGAGACCACGGATCCGTGGTTGGCCAGCAGGGCTGCACGGAAGGGGCCACGTGCGCACCGGATGTCTTCGCCGAGCGCCGCATCGCCGGGATGCCGGTAGGGCAGCAGGGGGCTCTGTCCCACCCGCATCACGAAGTACGGAGTGAGCGGCGGAACGGCGTTCAGATCAGACCATGGGGTCCGGCAGGAGAGGGCGACAGCCTGCGGAGAGTGCAGGTGGACAATCGCCTGGTGTTCTTCGCCCCGCTGGTAGAAACCGGCGTGCAGCGGCGTTTCCTTTGAAGCGGGGGCGCCGCCGAGGTGGACGCCGGTGAGCGAGACCCTGGCCAGATCAGCTTCGGTCAGGTGCCCCAGGGAGGCGCCGGTACCGGTGATGAGGAAACTGTCTCCGTCCCGCAGGCTCAGGTTGCCGGTGGCGCCCGGGCTCAGCCCCATGTCGACGAGCCGACGTCCGGCGGTGATGAGCTGGTGATGGATACTCATGCCAGGCGCTCCCAGGCTGAAACGAAAAGGTCATGTCCGCCGAAGTTGCCGCTCTTGAGAGCCAGGGCAAACGGGCGTCCGCCGGCCTCCGCCGTGGACCAGCACACCCCCGGCGCGAGCTCGGGGCCGATCTGCAGGGACTGGATGCCCAATCCGCGCACGACGGCTCCGCTGGTTTCGCCGCCCGCGACGATGAGCGCAGAAACGGCTGGGTCGGCCGTGAGGTGAACGGCAACCTGAGTCAGCACGTGCTCGATGACAGGTGCGCTCTCCACTCCGTCTACCAGGGTGTGGACGTCTTCACGGCTCCGGGCTGCGCACACCACGGGGGTGGAATCCGGTGCCTGCGCCAGGAACCAGGCGGCCAGGTCGGCGGCCGCCGCCCCGGGATCGGCGATGGCGGTGCGGATATCGATCTGCCGCACCGGCTGAGTGCGTGCGGCGTGTGCAACCTGGGCCAGGGTGGTGCTGGAGACGCTCCCGCACAGGATGCCTCCCCGCCCCCGGCGCGGCGGGGCCCAGGACGCACCGGCCGCGCCGGGGCCGGTCATGCCCAGAGCCAGTCCGGAACCGCCGGAGACCAGCACATGCTCCGAAACCGCGGCGGCAATGATGCCCAGATCCTCATCATCAATGGCGTCAACCACCACGTAGCGGCCCTCGGCGGCATCGATCGCTGCGCGGAGTTCCGCGGGCCCGCTCCGGACCACCGGCCGGGCAACTTCGCTGACCGTGTGCGGGGTCTGCGGACCCAGCAGCTCGGTCAGGCGCGAGCGGGTCATGGGCGTCAGGGGATGGTGCCGCATGGAGGAGTTCTCGAGGAGTACGCCGTTCACAAAGAGGTGACCGTTGTAGACAGTGCGTCCGTTGGCCGGAAGCGACGGCACCACAACGCACCGCGGCGCGCCGAGTTCATCCGCGACGGCGTCGAGCACCGGCCCGATGTTTCCCCCGGGGGTGGAATCAAAGGTGGAGCAGTACTTCACATAGAAGCGGGCAGCACCCCAGGCGCGCAGCCGGCGGAGCGCGTCCAGCGAGGCGGCCACCGCGGCCTCCTTCGGCTCGGACCGGCTCTTCAAGGCAATAACGACGGCGTCGAGGCCGGCCAGCTCCCCGGCGGCGGGCGTTCCGTCCTCGATGACGACGGCCACCCGGTGGCCCGAGCGCCGGAGCATGGTGGCTATATCCGTGGCGCCAGTGAAGTCGTCAGCGATGATTCCAAGCACTTTTGTGATCCTTTCCGAACCAGCCGGTGAGGCGGCAGTTATCGGACTCGACTGTAACACCGCACTGTGAACGGTTGTTAAGCGTTGGTAATTTGTTGTACGAAATTAGAAATGTGTGTCACAGTGATTCCCGGCACGTTCGAAGGTCGAGCGGTGCTCACGAAGATTTGGACGCCACCGTGATTCTCCCTCACCGCGCTCGACGACGAGCTCCCATCCGCGTAGCCCTCACCGGGGCAAACGGCGGCTACGGGCGTACGTTCCTTGCCCAGCTTGCCTGCACCCCCGAAATCCTGCCTGCGGTCCTGGTGGATCCGGATGCCGCCGGTGTGCTGGCCATGCTCGAAGAACTGGGCATCCCCGCCTCCCGTGCCGCCGCGTCCAGCGGCCCGGCACAGACCGCGGAAATTATTGCCAGCGGCCGCATTGCGCTGATCGGGTCCGTTGACGCCCTCGACTGGGCAGGCATCGACGTCCTGGTTGAGGCCTGCGGCCGGGTGGGCGCCGGCGCCGCCTATGCCGAGGCAGCACTGGAGAACAACACCCATGTGGTGATGGTCAGCAAAGAGGTGGACACCGTTGTCGGCGTCGAGCTCAGCGCGCGCGCAGCGGAGAAGGGACTCAGCTATCTCCCGGGCGACGGTGACCAGCCGGCCAACCTGCTGCGCCTGGTGGACTGGGTCAGCGCCGTCGGACTGGACATCGTGGCCATCGGCAAGGCGGGGGAGTACGACCTGCAGTTCGACCCCGCGACCGGCCGGGTGAGCCAGGCAGGCGAAAGCATCGACGCCCCGCAGCTGACCGGGCTGCTGGAACTTGGCAGTAGTATTACCGACACCCTGGACCAGCGGGCCGAAGCAGTCAGCCCGCTCAAGCGGGCAGCAGCTGCCGATTCGTGCGAAATGACGGTTGTCGCCATGCGCACCGGCATGATGGCCGATGTGGAGGCCATGCATTACCCCGTGGCCCGGATTAATGAACTTGCCGACATCTACGCCGCACGCGAAGACGGCGGCATCCTGGCGAACGACGGCGTGGTGGACGTTTTCTCCGCCCTCCGGCTGCCGGGTGAGGCGAGCTTCGCCGGCGGCGTCTTCGCCATCGTCCGCACCGGCGATCCTGTCACCTGGGAAATCCTCCGGGGCAAGGGCCACGTCGTCAGCCGCGACGGCAGGTACGCCTGCATTTACTGGCCGTACCACTACATGGGTGTGGAGACACCGCTCACGGTGCATGCCGCCGTCGAACTGGTGGAGGCTCCTCCGGCAGTGCCGGGCATGATCCTCGCCGGCCGCGCCCTGTGCGACCTGCCGGCCGGAACCGATCTGGCCGTAGCCGGACACCACCACGAAATTGACTCGGTTGCACCCGTGATGATCGCTTCCGACCCCGCCGCCTCCCCGTTCTACCTGCTCGACGGCGCCCGGCTGATCCGCCCGGTTGCCCAGGGCAGCCTGATCGGCTTTGCCGACGTCGAAGGCGTGGACTCCGGAGCCCTGACCCTGTACCTCGCGGGGGCTTCCCGCGGACGAACCAATCGATCGGAGTAAATCAATGACGTTCTTTACTTCCCCCGCCCCCTGCCGAGGGCTCGTCTCCTTGGAGCGCGCGGCATGAGCCCCGAGATTATTGCCCTCATCGGGCTCGCGGCAGTTTTCACCATCTCCTCTGTCCGCAACGTGCACATGGGTGCGCTGGCCCTGGTGGCTGCGTTCATTATTGGCATCGGCGTCGTCGGCGAGAGCCTGAAGGACGTCCTCGGCGGCTTCCCCGTGGACGCCCTGATCATCCTGGTGGGCATCACCTATCTCTTCGGGCTGGCGCATGAAACCGGCACCATCAAGTGGCTGGTGGACCGTTCCCTGGATCTCATCGGGGACCGCGTGGCCCTGCTGCCCTGGGGTCTGTGGGCCATTGCAACGGCGGTAGCCTGCATGGGAACCTCCCACGCCGCCTTCGCCGTCGTTCCCATTGCGATGACCCTGGCGCACAGCCACAGGATCAACTCCACCATGATGGGCATCGCCATGAGCTCGGCGATTGTCGGCGGCGCGCTGGCACCCACCAGCATCGTCGGCATCACCGTGCAGACCGTGGCTTCCGAAGCCAACGTCCCCTACAACGCTGCGCTGATGTTCGGCCTCTCCATCGGCGTGAACGCCCTCGTTGTCCTGGTGGCCTTCTTTATGTTCGGCGGACGCGAACTCATTGCCCGCACCCGCGCCGGCTCGGCCGGCCGCAGCGGCGGCACCGGCGAAGTCCCGTCCTCGGGCGGCACCCGCAGCTCCGGCGGAGGCACCCTGGTGCTCAACCGGGCCGATGCCAAGGTCAAGGCTGCAGCGCGTCCGAAACTGGAACCCATGCAGATGCTTGTCATCGCCTCCATCTTCGTCCTGGTGGGCGGTTTCTTCACCCTCAACCAGCTCGACGTCGACGTGAACCTCGGTGTGGTGGCGCTGACGATCGCCGTCATCCTCTCCCTGGTGGATCCGGGCGTAGGCCGCAAGGCCATCGCCCGCATCGACTGGAGCACCACCCTGCTGCTCGGCGGCATCATCACCTACGTGGCGGTCCTGACCCGCCTCGGCGCCATCGACCAGCTCGGCGAGGCAGCCCGCTCGGTGAGCCAGCCGCTGCTCGCGGCGTTCGTCATCTGCGTCATCGCAGCCCTGGTGTCGGCCTTCGCTTCCACCATCGGCATCATCGGTGCGCTGATCCCGCTCGCGGTTCCGCTGCTGATTCCCGGCGGCGGCCTGGAGATGACCGGTTTCATCTATGCGCTGGCCATCTCGGCGTCGCTGGTGGACTGTGCTCCGTTTGGAACAACCGGCGCGACGATTGTTGCCTCGACGGTGGAGGAACACCGCTCCACGGTGAACAAGCACCTGACCATCTGGGGTCTGTCGATGGTCATCATTGGGCCGGTCCTCACTCTCGGAGTCCTCGTGGTTCCCTTCCTCTGGGCCTAGGCCCCACAAACCTGGTCCGAACCAGGATGGACATACCGCAAAGGGCGGGCGCTGCGGCACGCAGTGCCCGCCCTTTGCGTGTCCGGCGCCATTACTTTCCCTGACCAGTCCGGACTCATCCTGCACACCCGTGCCGGCGGCGCGCGCCCGTCCACATCCGCGCCGCATCCCGCCGGCCGGCGCTGATCCCGGTGCAGGCTGGGCGCATGAGAGCCAAAGACATTGTGGGCCGGACCGGTGAAGGCCTTGCTGCGGACCATCTGGCCGCCGCCGGATACGACATTGTCGAACGGAACTGGCGCTGTCCGCAGGGGGAAATCGATCTCGTGGTGAGGGACGGCGCCACGCTGGTTGTGGTGGAGGTCAAGACCCGGTCCTCCCTGAACTATGGGCACCCGTTCGAAGCGGTCAGCTCCGCGAAACTGGCCCGGCTGTATGTGCTTGCGGCTGCCTGGGCCCGGGCCCACCCGGCCGCGGCCAAAGAATGGCGGGTGGATGCCGTCTCCGTACTGCTGCCGGCCTCCGGCGGCCCGGCAGGCAGTGCAGACCCCGTCATCGAACACCTGAAGGGAATCGGCTGATGGGGCTGGGCCGCACTTATGGGGTAGGCCTGACGGGCTTGGAGGGGAGAATCGTCGAGGTGGAGGCCGACATAGGCCAGAACCTGCCCGCCTTTATTCTGCTGGGTCTTCCCGACGCGTCCCTGAATGAGTCACGCGACCGGGTGAAGTCCGCAGCAAAAAACTCCGGGCTTCCGTTGAGCCGGCGCAAGATCACGGTGAATCTCATGCCGGCAGATGTCCACAAGCGCGGCTCCGGCTTCGACCTGGCGATCGTTATGGCGGCGTTGGCCGCAGCAGGCGACGTGCGGAGCACCGGCAGGACCGTGTTCCTGGCCGAACTGGGACTGGATGGGAGACTGCGTCCGCTGCGCGGCATCCTGCCCTCGGTGATGGCGGCGGTCGAGGCCGGGTTCCAGGACATAGTGGTGGCGGAAGCCAATGCTGCTGAAGCGTCGCTGGTTCCGTCTGCCCGGGTGGGCGGTTTCGCGTCCCTGGCCGCTGTCGCCCAGCGGTTCGGAGCCGATCCTGAACATCTCGTTTTTCCTCCCGTCACTCCCGCGGCAAAGCCAGGTCAGCAGGAGAATACGGCCGCAGCCGGACAAAGCGTCCCCGACCTGGCGGACATCGCCGGCCAGTCCGAGGCCCGGTTCGCCCTGGAAGTTGCCGCGGCCGGGGCGCATCACCTGCTGATGACCGGTCCGCCCGGAGCCGGAAAGACCATGCTGGCCGAACGGCTGCCCGGCCTGCTCCCGGATTTGGGTGACACGGCGGCCATGGAGGTCACGGCCATTCATTCACTCGATGTCCGGGGCGGACCCTGCACCGGGCTGATCCGCCGCCCGCCTTTCGAGAATCCGCACCATACTGCCACCGCCGCAGCGGTGATCGGGGGAGGGGCCGGCATCCCGCGTCCCGGAGCCGCCTCCCGCGCCCACCGGGGTGTCCTTTTCCTGGACGAAGCACCCGAATACGAGGCACGGGTCCTGGACGCCCTGCGCCAGCCGCTGGAAAGCGGCACGCTGGTACTGCACCGGGCCGCGGGTACAGCGGTGTACCCCGCACGCTTCCAGCTGGTCCTGGCTGCCAACCCCTGCCCCTGCGGCCTGGCCAGCGGAAAGGGCATCGACTGTACCTGCAGCGCCCAGCAGCGGCGCCGCTACTTCGGCCGGCTCTCCGGTCCGCTGCTGGACCGGGTAGACCTGCAGCTCGAGATCCGCCGCGTTTCGCTGCCTGAGTTCGCCGCCGCGGGGAGCGCGGAGACAACGGCAGACGTCGCCCGGCGGGTGGTCCGGGCAAGGCAACGCCAGCGGGAGCGGCTCAGCCCGTGGGGCTGCGCGACCAATGCGGAAGTCCCCGGTCCGGTGCTGCGTGGTGCGCTGAAGCCGCTGGACACCGCCACCAAGGCGCTTGACCGCGCCATGGACCGGCAGTCCCTTACCGCCCGCGGATACGACCGGGTCCTGCGGGTGGCCTGGTCCATTGCCGATCTGTCCGGACATGATGCGCCTGACGCCGACGACATTGGTCAGGCGCTGAGCTTCCGGCAGCAGGCGGTGGCAGCATGAGCCGGCCTGGGCCCGGGATTCTCCTGGCACGGGCGGCCCTGTCCCGCCTCATCGAACCGTCCGACACCGTTGGCCAGGCGCTTGTGATGGCTGCGGGGCCCGAAGCCGCAGTGCGGATCGCGTCCGGCCGGCAAAAGCCCGGTGCCGCAGACCGCCGGGGGATCAGCGCCATCCTGGAGGAGAACGGCATCCGCGGTTCGGAACTGACGCTGAACGAGGCACTGGAACGCTGGCGTCCGCGGGTAGCTGACCTGGCGCCGGAACGCGATCTGAGCACGGTCTCCCGGTTCGGCGGAGCCTTGCTGGTGCCGGAGGATCAGCGCTGGCCGGAGTCGCTGTACGAGCTGGGACTCGGGATGCCGTTCTGCCTCTGGGTGAGGGGCAGCGCCGCCGTCCCGCCGTCAGCCCGGTGCGTCGCCGTGGTTGGTTCCCGGGACGCCACGGCGTACGGGCTGTCCATCACCGGAGACCTGTCCGCCGGACTGGTGCAGCGCGGCCGGACAGTGATCTCCGGGGGCGCCTACGGGATCGATGCGCAGGCCCATCGGTCCGCGCTCGCCGTGGCCGGCGGAGGCGGGCCGTCGCCAGGGGAGCAGTCCTGGATTCCGACCATCGCCGTGCTGGCCGGCGGGATAGACCGCTTCTACCCGGCGGGCAACGAGGACCTGCTCCGGGCTGTGGCGGACCGGGGGCTTGTCCTCAGTGAAGTTCCACCTGGATCCGCGCCCACGCGCTGGAGATTCCTGCAGCGGAACCGGCTCATCGCGGCTCTCAGCGCATCAACCGTCGTGGTGGAAGCCCGCTGGCGTTCAGGGGCTCTGAATACTGCCCACCATGCAGCCGGCCTGGGGCGGGGTGTTGGGGCTGTTCCGGGATCGGTGTATTCCGCCAATTCCGCGGGCTGTCATCGGCTGCTGCGCGACGGCAGCGCTGTCTGCGTGACCGACGCCGCCGAGATAGCGGAACTCTCCGATCCCTTCGGTCTGCCGTCCCCGGAGCCAGCGGGTCACGGTGAAACACGGCCCGGAAAAGCACAGCCCGGTGAAGCTTGGTCCACATCCGGCACTTCTGAACGGGCCGACCACGACGGCCTGGCAGCCGAGGACATCCTGCTCCTGGACGCCTTGCCGCTGCGAACCGGCTCGGCGGTGGAGAAGCTGGCTACGGTCGCTGGCCTCGGGCTCCCGGCGGTGCGGGCAGGCCTGGGCCGCCTTGAACTCGAAGGCCTGGCCCGGCGCTCGGGCAGCGGCTTATGGCAACGCGCCAAGCGCAGCACCAACTGATCCAACGACAGGTCATTTCTCGAACAACCAAAGGACAGCATCATGCGGACCCATAAAGTCATCACCTCGCCCCTGGGCATCCTCACCCTCGTGGCCGAAGACGCCGTGCTTACCGCAGTGGAGCCGGCGGCTCCTGATCCTGCCGCGCCGGGAGCCGCCCGCTACGGGCTATCGGCCGAGAACGGTTTCGAAGCGGTTGAACGTCAGCTCGAGGAGTACTTCGAAGGCAGGCGGTGCTGCCTGGACCTGCCGGCCAGCCAGCCCGGGACGCCCTTCCAGCAGCAGGTGTGGGCGGCGGTCAGCTCCATCCCCTACGGTCAGACCCGCAGCTACAAGCAGCTGGCCCTGGAACTCGGAGATGCTGCCAAGGCACGCAGCGTCGGCGCCGCGCTGTCCCGCAACGCCCTGAACATCCTGGTGCCCACCCACAGGGTGGTCGGCACCCGCGGAGCCCTGACGGGATACTCCGGCGGGGTGGACGCCAAACGTGTCCTCCTCGCACTGGAGGCAAGCCCCGGAAATGAAGCCCTCCGCCAGCAGTGTGCGGGAGCCGGTGTGCCTGCTTGAAGCTGGCCGGTAAAGCGGGGAAGGTGGGACGGTGAGTAACACCGGAGCAGCACCACGTACTGGGGGAGCAGTCAAAGCTGCCGCAGGAATCCAGGGCAAGGTTTCCAGCAACGCGGCGGACCCCGGCCGGGCCCGATCCACAGCCAGCCGGTCCGCGGCGGCCAGGCCTGCCGAATTCAGCCAGGCCCTGGAGTCCTTCTGCAGCTATCTCTCCGCCGAACGGGCCCGCTCCGAACACACGGTCCGCGCGTACGAGGGCGACATCGCCGGACTCCTGGACTATGCGGCCGGGCTGGGCGTCACCACGCTGGCCGAAATAAACCTGCACCTGCTGCGCGGCTGGCTGGGCACGCTCAACGAAGCCGGGCTCGCACGGGCCACCCTGGCGCGCCGGGCCGCGACCGCACGGTCCTTCACCGGGTGGGCCCTGAGGGAAGAGAAGATCGAGGCGGATCCCGCGCTTCGGCTCAAGGCTCCGAAGCGGACCAAAACCCTTCCCGGGGTGCTGCGTCCGGCGCAGCTGGAGATCCTCTTTGAAGCACTCGCGGCGGCGGCCGCGGAAGGCGGAGGCCTGGCCCTCCGTGACAGGGCGCTGGTGGAACTGCTTTATGCCACAGGAATCCGGGTGGGGGAACTTGCCGGGCTCGACGTAGACGACCTCGATCTGGACCGGCGCACCCTCAGGGTCCTGGGCAAAGGAAACAAGGAACGCACCGTCCCCTACGGGCTCCCAGCCGCGCTGGCAGTGGACGACTGGCTCCGCCGGGGGCGGTCCGACTTCGCCGGGCCGGACAGCGGGCCGGCATTGTTCCTGGGCCAGCGCGGACGCCGGATCGATCCACGCCAGGTGCGGGCCGTCACCTCCGCGCTGTTCGAGTCCCTCGGAGACACTTCGGCCAGTGGCCCCCATGCCCTGCGGCACAGCGCCGCGACACACCTCCTGGATGGCGGGGCCGATCTGCGCAGCGTCCAGGAGATCCTGGGGCACAGCAGTCTCGCCACGACCCAGCTCTACACCCATGTGTCCGTTGACCGGCTCCGGCGGAGCTACCAGCAGGCCCACCCACGCGCATGAGCTCGGCAGCGCGGTGGAGCGGCGAAGTGGAAATCTGGGCAGTGCAGCAAATTGCGACTAACAACCAAGTAGTTTCATTGGCGTAATTGCGTAACATACGGCACAATGATGCTAGGTCTCACACCGAGTAGTCCGGCGATGCCACAGGACTGCGAAAGTTTCAGGGCACACAGGCAGGATTCCGTCCCGCTATGCAGGTCGTTGGGGAAGACGCACCTACAGCTACGGAGGATGGAATGACTGTTGTGATGGCGCACGGCGTATTGTTCGTGCACTCAGCCCCTTCTGCGTTGTGCCCTCATATCGAGTGGGCCATCGGTTCCGTCGTTGAGAAGCGGACGGACTTTGAGTGGGCTCCGCAGCCCGCCGCACCCGGGATGGTCCGCGCAGAACTTGCCTGGTCCGGTCCGCAGGGGACCGGATCGCTGCTGGCCTCCGCGCTGCGTGGCTGGGCACACCTCCGCTATGAGGTCACAGAAGAAGCCAGCGCGGGCGCCGACGGCAGCCGCTGGTCCCACACTCCTGAGCTGGGAATCTTCCACGCCACCACGGATGTGCACGGGAACATCATGGTTTCCGAAGACCGCATCCGGTACGCCTATGAAAACGGTGCAGGCGATCCCGCCGCCGTTTACCACGAGCTTTCCCTCGCACTGGGCGAGGCCTGGGACGATGAACTTGAACCGTTCCGCCATGCTGCCGACGGAGCTCCTGTCCGCTGGCTGCACCAGGTCGGCTGACCACCGTCCCCAGCAGGCCGACGCCGCGGAACGGCCTCCGTTAGAGGTCATTGACCGGACGTGCTGCCGCCTGCCCGGCGGATCGAGCTGACGCAACATTCCGGAAATGACTTGCCGTATCGGAAAGTGTTGCTTAGTCTTTCCAACATGGAAAGTGAATTTCAGCGGCCGACACGCGCCGAAGCAGCCAGTGCCCTGACCGAACTGGGAGCGGACCGGGAACGGCTGGCAGAGAGCATTCGCGTTCCCTGGCCGCTCCTGGCCGGTTTTGGAGCCGTTGCTGCGTGGTGGGTTGGAGCGGCTGCCACGGCATCTCCCGGCCAGGGCTACGAACCGCCGTCATCCGGGGTGATGATCCTGGCCATAGTCCTGGTCCTTATGTACCTGGTCCAGCGGAATACGGGGATCCGCTTCCGGAGCATGGGATTCCATGCAGCGTTGGCCGTGGCCGGAATCGCCGCCGTCTGCCTCATTCTCTTCAGCACCTCCCTGGGATTGGTGTCCCTGGGCCTGCCCTGGGCGGTCCTCTTCACCAGCGCCGCCGCGTTTTGCCTCACAACCTGGCTGGCTGCAGTCGCCTACCGGTCCGCAGCCGCGAAACTGCGCCATGGATGAGCCGCGCTTCGACGAGGTCATCCACGCACCGCTGCGGCTGCGGATCTGCGGGCTCCTCCATCCTGTCGACCGGCTCGACTTTGGTGTGCTGCGAACTGCCCTGGACGTTTCGGATGCCACCCTGTCCAAGCATGTGAAAACCCTGGCGGAGTCCGGCTATGTCCTGGCCGACAAAGCAGCGAAAGCGGACCGGGGAGATGCCCGCCGGGTCATGTGGCTCTCGCTCTCCCGGGCAGGGCGGTCTGCCTTTGAAGCGCATGTGCGGGCACTTCAACAGATCGCCGGCACAGCCGGACAGTAGGCGGCCAGGCCGCTGCCCCTGACGAAACCGCGGCACGGTCTGCGCTTAAAGCTAAAGGACGGACCCCGTTCGGGGGCCCGGCCTTTAGCTTGCTGCGGTCAGGTACTTAGTGGTTCCGTAGGGCAACGACGGCGTTGTGCCCGCCGAAGCCGAAGGAGTTGTTCAGCACCACGATGTCGCCTGTGGGCAGGTTGCGGGCTGACGTGACAACGTCGAGCGGGATCTCCGGATCCTGGTTGTCGAGGTTGATGGTGGCCGGGGCCTGCCGGGTGTAAACCGCCATTGCTGTCATCACTGCTTCGACGGCGCCGGAAGCTCCCAGCAGATGCCCGGTCTGGGACTTGGTCGCAGAGACCGCTACGTTGTCCACGTGCGCGCCCAGGGCACTCTTCAGTGCCGTGTACTCGGGCTTGTCTCCGACGGGCGTCGACGTTGCATGGGCGTTGACGTGCACCACGTCTTCGGCATGGGCACGGGCATCAAAGAGCGCTGCTTTGAGCGCACGCGTGGCGCCCAGGCCCTCGGGGTCCGGGGCCGTGATGTGGTAAGCATCGGCGGTAACTGCGGTTCCAGCCAGTTCAGCGTAAATCCGCGCGCCGCGGGCCAGAGCGTGTTCCTCGGCCTCAAGCACCAGGGCACCGGCGCCTTCGCCCATGACAAAGCCGTCGCGGTCTTTGTCGTAGGGGCGGGAAGCGCGCTCGGGGTCGTCATTGCGCTTGGAGAGTGCCTGCATGGAGGCGAAGGAAGCCAGCGGCATCGGGTGGATGGCCGCTTCGGCACCGCCGCAGACAACGATGTCGGCCTTGCCGGACCGGATCAGTTCAAGGCCCTGATGCAGGGACTCGGTGCCGGAGGCGCAGGCAGAAACGGGGGTATGGGCACCGGCACGGGCACCCAGGTCAAGGCTGACGGCAGCGGCCGGGCCATTGGGCATCAGCATGGGGACCGTCATCGGCAGCACGCGCCGGGGTCCCTTTTCCCGCAGGGTGTCCCAGGCATCGAGCAGGGTCCAGACGCCGCCGATCCCGGTGGCGAAGGACACGGCAAGCCGGTCGTGGTCGACGTCGGATTCCGCCAGGCCGGAGTCGGCCCACGCCTCACGGGAGGCGACGACGGCAAACTGCGTCGAGGGGTCCATCCGCTTTGCTTCAACCCGGGAGAGGACCTCAGTGGCCGGGGTGGACACGCGCGCTGCGAAGGTGACGGGCAGGCTGTACTGCTCGACCCAGTCGTCTTCCAGTGTGCGGGCACCGGAGACACCCTTCAGGGCGTTCTTCCACATGGTCGGGACATCTCCGCCGATCGGCGTTGTTGCGCCGAGGCCGGTAATGACTACTTTGCGGGCCATGATTCACTCTCTCGGAAAATTGGTGGTGCGCCCGCCTGGGCGCGGCGGCGGGTTGCTGCAAAGGGCGGCCGCCGCACCGGCAGCGGCCGCCCTCCACGAACTACGCCTGGGCGTTGGAGATGAAGTCGACGGCGTCGCCAACGGTCTTGAGGTTCTTGACCTCTTCGTCGGGGATACGCACGCCGAACTTTTCCTCGGCGTTGACCACGATGGTCATCATCGAGATGGAGTCGATGTCCAGGTCATCCGTGAAGGACTTGTCGAGCTCGACGGCCTCGGGGGCCAGGCCGGTTTCCTCGTTGACGATCTCGGCGAGACCGGCCAGGATTTCTTCGTTGCTAGCCATGGGGGCTCCTTTTTTCTGTGATGCCGGTGCTGGACCGGTCTGGGTTTTCCAACCGCCAGGGGCGGTGTGGCTTGGAAACTAGGGGAGGACTACTACCTGTGCGCCGAAGACCAGCCCGGCGCCGAAGCCAATCTGCAGGGACAGTTTTCCGCTGAGCTCGGGGTGTTCAGTGAGCAGGCGGTGCGTCGCCAGGGGGATGGATGCCGCTGAGGTGTTCCCTGCATCGGCAATATCCCGGGCGATGACCACGGATTCGGGGAGCTTGAGCTGCTTGGCCATTTCATCGATGATCCGCATGTTCGCCTGGTGCGGGACAAACGCGGAAAGGTCGGCTGCAGTGATGCCGGCGGCGTCCAGGGCCTGCTGGGCGGCCTTTGCCATTTCCCAGACAGCCCAGCGGAAGACGGTCTGGCCGTCCTGGCGCAGGGTGGGCCAAAGCTTGGTTTCGCGCTCGGCGAGGACGGAGGCGGGAAGCGTTCCATCGGATTCCGCAGCCAGGGACAGTTCACGGACTTCCAGCATGGAATGGGTCATGCCGATGGCGCCGGACTTGCTTCCGTCCGATCCCCAGACCGAAGGGCCAATGCCCGGAGTGTCGGAGGGACCCACGACGACGGCTCCCGCGCCGTCGCCGAGCAGGAAGGAAATGGTGCGCTCGGTGTTGTCGATGAAGTCCGACAACTTCTCCACGCCGACCACCAGGACGTACTCGGCGGCGCCGGAGCGGACGAGGGCGTCTGCCTGGGCAATGCCGTAGCAGTAGCCGGCGCAGGCTGCGGAGACGTCGTAGGCCGGGGCCGGGGTGGCTCCGAGCCTATCGGCGACCTGTGCGGCGGCGGAGGGGGTGGCGAAGGGGTGGGTCACGGTGGAGACGATGACCGCGCCCAGGGCCGAACCATCGATGCCGGCCTTCTCCAGGGCTTCACGCCCGGCGAACTCTGCCATGTCCACCACGGAGGTTCCCTTGTCCGCCCGGTGCCGGGTGACAATTCCAGTGCGCTGCCGGATCCACTCATCGGAGGAGTCAATCCACTGGCAGACGTCGTCGTTGCTGACGATCACATCGGGCCGGAAAGCACCGATCCCGTGGATACGGCTGAACTCGTGAACGGGGGACTGCTTCAGGGTGGGCGTGCTCACGCATTACCTTCTTGTGTCGTAACTGCTGCGGCGCCGGAGTGCTCAGCCACGAATTCCCGGGCTGCGGCGAGATCTTCGGGGGTTTTCAGGGCAAGCGACGGAACCCCGCGCATGCCCCGCTTGGCCAGTCCGGTCAGGGTACCGGCCGGCGGCAGCTCCAGGATGCCGGTGACTCCGGCGGAGGTCATGGTTTCCATGCACAGATCCCAGCGCACCGGACGGGACACCTGCGCGATGAGGCTGTCAAGGTTGGAACCGCCGCCCACAACGGCGGCGCCGTCGTAATTCGAAAGAAGCGTGGGGCGCGGGTCGGCCGGCGAGAGGGACGGACGCAGTGCTTCGAGCACGCTCACAGCCGGTTCCATATGCGAGGTGTGGAAGGCTCCGGCCACCTTGAGCGGAATAACCCGGGCCTTAGCCGGCGGATTCTCAGCCAGCGCCTGCAGCTGTTCCAGTGTTCCGGCGGCAACGATCTGGCCGCCGCCATTGGCGTTGGCAGCTGTAAGGCCGGCTTCGGCCAGGACACGGGCCACTTCTTCGGGGTCGCCGCCGAGGACAGCGCTCATTCCGGTGGGCTGGGCGGCTGCGGCCCTGGCCATGGCGTTGGCCCGTTCACGGACAAAAACAATGGCATCGTCTTCCGGCAGTGCGCCGGAGACGGCTGCTGCCGTGATCTCGCCGACGGAATGGCCGGCGACGACGGTGGCCGCGGTGAGTGCCTCCGTGTCCAGGAGCTGGCGTGCCGCCACCAGGCCGGCAGCCACGATCAGGGGCTGGGCAACGGCGGTGTCCTTGATGGTCTCCTCGTCGGAAACGGTGCCATGGGCAATGAGATCCAGTCCGGCTACGGCGGAGAGGGCTTCAAGGTGCTCCCGGACTCCTGGCAGTTCAAGCCACGGAGAAAGGAAGCCTGGCGTTTGTGACCCCTGGCCGGGGCAGACGATTGCTAGCACGTATCAAGCTTTCCAAAGTCGGCCGGATTTCCCGGGTGTTTAGGTGAACCAAGCTCACCGAAGGGCATTGTAGGAAGTCTACAAGGGCAGCCGGTGCTGGCAAGCCTGGTCAACTGCGTGGTGACGGCCGCTCAGGGGCCGCCTTTCCGGTCGGCGAAAGCCGCCCGACCACCAACGCGGTCTGCAGGACGAATGCTTCCCTGGGCAGCATCGGGTCCCAGCCGGTGATGTCGCAGACGCGCCGCAGACGGTAGCGGACGGTATTCGCGTGGACGAAGAGTTCCCGGGCCGTGGCCTCGAGCGAATGGCCGAGGGAGAGGTAGGCGGACAGCGTTTCGGCCAGTCCGTTCGAGGCCGCCAGCAGGGGGCGGTAGATGCTGCGCACCAAGGCTTTGCGCGCCGATTCGTCGCCGGACATCACCCGTTCGGGCCAGAGATCGTCAGCCGAGACCGGGCGGGGGGCGGCAGGCCAGGCGCGGGCGGCGGTGAGGCCGGCGAAGGCTGCCTGGGCGGAAGGTCCGGCCTCCACCAGGGAGTCTGCGGGCGGGCCGTAGACCACAGGTCCGGGCCCGAAAAGGTCTGCCAGCCGGGTGTAGGACCCGGATTTGTCCGACAGTCCGCCTAAAACCAGGATCAGCCTGTCCCCTTGGATGCCAACCAGGATGTCTTCCGCGAGCCGTCCGGCCACGCGCCGCAGTTCATTCACGAAGGTGGGGTTCTGGTCTGCAGGGGAACTGCCGACGATCACGGTGACTCCCGCCGTCGACGTCCAGCCCACAGCCGCGATACGGGAACGCAGGGCATCGGAGCTTTCGCCGCGCAGGATGGCGTCCACCACCAGGGCTTCAAGCCGGGTGTCCCAGGCGCCGCGGGTTTCAGCGGCCCGGGCATACACATCGGCGGCCGCGAAGGCGACTTCGCGGGAGTACCGCAGGACGGCCTCACGCAGCGGGCCCTGCGCCGAGCCCGCGGCCAGCTCCGGAACCCGGTCTTCGACGACCTGCACAACCACGCGGATGAGGGCGAGGGCCTTCTGCAGGCTGATTGCCCGGGTCAGTTCGGTGGGTGCCGTGCCGAAAACGTCGCTGAGGACCCATGCCGGCGAGGCCGGACGCTCATACCAGTTGACGAACGACGCGATACCTTTTTGGGCCACCATGCCCAGTGCCGAGCGTTCATCCGGGCGCAGCCCCCGGTACCACGGGAGGGAGACATCGAGCTGCTTCATGGTGGAAGTGGACAGTTTGCCGATGTTCGCCTTGAGCCGTTCCAGGACCACCGGGTCAGCGCCGCTCTCATCCGGCCCAGCGGAGGCATTGCGTGCAGAGGGGGGAACAGGCATGTCTTGAGCTTACGACGTCAGACAGTCAACCTCCATTTTGTGTGAAGGCTACAACTCACAGCCTGCAGTACAGGAGCCAGACGGTGCCCGGTGGCGCAGGAAACTAGGCGTCGCCTCCGGCGTTGCCGCTGGTGCCCTTCGTGACGTCGTACAGGTGGTACCTGCCGATTGCCTGCTTCGGTGCCGCGGAATCCACCTCACCGCGCCGGGCCAGCATCTCCAGGGCACGGACCACCATGGAGTGGCTGTCGATCTTGAAGTACCGGCGGGCCGCGGCCCGGGTGTCGGCAAAGCCGAAGCCATCTGCTCCGAGGGCCGCGAACTCGTTCGGCAGGAACTGGCGGATCTGGTCCGGAACGGCCTTCATATAGTCCGTGGACGCCACGATCGGCCCGGTGGCCCCGGACATCTGCTGCGTTACGAACGGCACCCTCGGTTCGGCGTCCGGATGCAGGAAGGCGTCCTCCTCCGCTGCGAGCCCGTCGCGGCGCAGTTCGTTCCATGAGGTCACGGACCAGACGTCCGCGGAGACACCCCAGTCATCCGCCAGCAGCTGCTGGGCCTCCATGGCCCAGGGAACTGCGACGCCGGAGGCCAGAAGCTGTGTGCGCGGTCCGTCAATGCCGGCGGGGGAGAGCAGATAGATCCCCCCGATGACGCCTTCGACGTCGAGCTCTTCCGGTGCTTTTGGCTGCAGGATCGGTTCGTTGTAGGCCATGATGTTGTAAATCACGTTCGGATCCGCAGAGTCAGGACCGTACATTTCGTCGAGGCCGTGGCGCACGATGTGCCCGATCTCGTAGCCGTAGGCCGGATCGTAGGTCTTCACCGCGGGGTTGGTGGAAGCCAGGATCGGCGAGTGGCCGTCGGCATGCTGCAGGCCCTCACCGGTCAGAGTGGTGCGGCCGGCCGTGGCAGAGATCAGGAAGCCGCGGGCCATCTGGTCAGCCGCAGCCCAGAGGTAGTCGCCGGTGCGCTGGAAACCGAACATCGAATAGAAGACGTACACCGGGATGAGGGGAACTCCCTGGGTGGCGTACGCGCTGCCGGCAGCGGTGAACGCGGCAATGGAACCGGCTTCGTTGATGCCCACGTGCACAATCTGGCCCTGCGGGGACTCTTTGTAGGCCAGCATCAGGTCGCGGTCCACGGAGAGGTAGTTCTGTCCCTGGGGATTGTAGATTTTGGCGGTCGGGAAGAAGGAGTCCATACCGAAGGTCCGGGCCTCATCAGGGATGATCGGCACAATACGCATCCCGAATTCCTTGTCCCGCATCAGGTCCTTGAGCAGCCGGACGAAGGCCATGGTGGTGGCCGCCAGCTGTTTGCCCGAGCCGCGGTTGGCCACTTCGTAGGACTTTTCGCCGGGCAGGTGGATGGGCTTATAGTCCGTTCGCCGCTCGGGCAGGAATCCGCCCAGTTCCCGCCTGCGGTCCAGCATGTACCGGATCTCCGGAGACTGCGGGCCCGGGTTGTAATACGGCGGCCGGTAGGGGTCGGCCTCCAGCTGATCATCCGTGATGGGAATCCGCAGATAGTCGCGGAACAGCTTGAGGTCATCCAGGGTCAGCTTCTTCATCTGGTGGGTCGCGTTGCGGGCTTCGAAGTGCGGGCCGAGGCCGTAACCCTTCACCGTGTGGGCCAGGATCACCGTGGGCTTCCCCTTGAAGTCCATGGCCGCCTGATAGGCGGCGTAGACCTTCCGGTAGTCGTGCCCGCCGCGCTTGAGGTTCCAGATCTCGTCGTCGGACAGTCCTGAAACCATCGCCTTGGTCTGGGGGGACTTGCCAAAAAAGTGGTCACGGATAAATCCGCCGGACTCTGCCTTGTAGGTCTGGTAGTCGCCGTCGAGGGTGGAGTTCATGATGTCCACCAGGGCGCCGTCGGTGTCCTGCTCGAGCAGCGGATCCCACTCGCGGCCCCAGACAACCTTCACCACGTTCCAGCCCGCGCCGCGGAAGAACGCTTCAAGTTCCTGCATGATTTTGCCGTTGCCGCGCACCGGGCCATCGAGGCGCTGCAGGTTGCAGTTCACCACGAACGTGAGGTTGTCCAGCTTGTCGTTCGCGGCCACGTGCAGCAGCCCCCGGGATTCGGGCTCGTCCATTTCGCCGTCGCCCAGGAACGCCCAGACATGCTGGTCCGAGGTGTCCTTCATGCCGCGGTTGTCCAGATACCGGTTCAGCTGGGCCTGATAGATGGCGTTCATCGGGCCGATGCCCATGGACACGGTGGGGAACTCCCAGAAGTCCGGCATGGACCGCGGGTGCGGGTAGGAGGACAGGGCGTGTCCCTCGCGGGACTTCTCCTGCCGGAACCCGTCCAAATCCTCTTCGGACAGCCGGCCCTCGAGGAACGCCCGGGCATACATGCCAGGGGCAGCGTGGCCCTGGAAGTAGACCTGGTCTCCCCGGCCCGGATGGTCCTTGCCGCGGAAGAAGTGGTTCATGCCCACCTCATACAGGGTCGCGGCACCGGCGAACGTGGAGATGTGGCCGCCGACGCCGACTCCGGGGCGCTGCGCCCGGTGCACCATGACTGCCGCGTTCCAGCGCATCCACGCCCGAAACCGCCGCTCGATGTCCTCGTCGCCTGGGAACTCGGGTTCCTGGTCCACCGGGATCGTGTTGACGTAGTCGGTGGTGGTCACCATGGGAACACCGATGGAGTGCGCACCGGCCCGCTGGAGCAGGGAACGCATGATGAACTGCGCCCGCTCGGTGCCTTCGCTGCGGACCAGGTCGTCGAGGGACTCGATCCATTCCGCGGTTTCTTCGGGATCACTGTCCGGCAGCTGGCCGGTGAGCCCGCTGAGGATGTCCGATTTATCGTCTGCGGCCACGAAACTCTCCTATGCACAGATTACGTCTGGACATTGGTGCTGTGCTGCGGTGGACGGCTCCGGGGCCCGTCCTTGGTCCTCTTCTTCACTGTAGACCGGCGCGGAACCCTTGCGTAGCCTTCCGGGTGATCCTCGTCTCCGGTGCGGTCCAGCCGGCCGTCCGCGGCGCAAACGCATCTGCGGGGGCCGCTTTCGGCCCGCTGGATTCCGCTCCGCGCATCGCCGGCGGCCCTTGAAGCTTCCGGTTAAAAGGTGTTCCCTTATGTCAGGGAAAGGGCAGTTCGAGCGAAGATGTGATTCCCTTGTATTTATGCAGTCAACCAGGAGGAGTGAAGTGAGCGAGGCCGATGCCGTCACGGAGAGCAACGTGGCGGAGAGAATGGGTTTTAAAGACGGTGACCTGATTCAGGAATTCGGCTACGACGACGACGTCGACTTTGATCTGCGGGAGGACCTCGAGGACTTAGTCGGCGGAGAACTCCTCACAGAAGAGGACCACGACGTGGTCGACGGCGTGATTCTGTGGTGGCGTGCCGATGACGGGGATCTGGTCGATGCGCTGGTCGATTCGCTGACCACGCTCGATGACGGCGGTGTCGTCTGGGTCCTGACACCGAAGTCGGGCCGGAACGGGTACGTTCCCCCGGCGGATATCGAAGAGGCAGCACCCACCGCCGGGCTGCACGTGACAACCTCTCCGGGGGTCTGCCAGGACTGGGCGGCCACCCGCCTGGTGAGCCGCAGGAAGAAATAGACCCGCATTGGCACCCGAAACGGTTGGGGGCCCCGGCATCGGGGACCCTGCCCCGGGCTTTGACCTTCCCAACCAATATGGGGAGCAGATCAGCCTCGACGGGTTAGCGGAACGTTCCGTCGTCCTCGTTTTCTACCCGTTCGCGTTTTCCCGGGTCTGCTCCGGCGAGCTGTCCAGCCTCGCGAAGCTTCAACCCGCTTTTGCGGATGCTGGAGCTGCTCTGCTGGCAGTCTCCTGCGATGCCAAGTACTCCCTGCGCGCCTGGGCCATGGAACAGGGCTGGTCCTTCGACCTGCTTTCGGACTTCTGGCCGCACGGGGCGGTGGCCCGCCGGTACGGGGTATTTGACGAACGCCGCGGGCTGGCAACGAGGTCCAGTTTCTTTATCGGCCCGGAGGGGGCGGTCCAGCACATTCTGCGCTCCTCGATCAATACTCCCCGTGACCCGGATGACTACCTTCTGGCACTCGAAGGCATGTCAGTGGCCGGTGGATCCCGGAATGACTGAACCCCCGACACCGCCGACGGACCCCGGTACCGGCCTGACCGGATTCGCGGCCCGGGAGGCAGCTGAAGCCTCGGCGGAACCAACGGAAGCCGAGCGCCGGGAGCTGGACGCCGCCGTCGAACTCCTGGCCGGACGCCGGATGGCGCTGCTAACCGGAGCCGGCCTGAGCACTGACTCGGGTATCCCGGACTACCGCGGTCCAGACGCGCCGCCGCGCAACCCCATGACGTACCAGCAGTTCGTTGGTGACCCCGTGCTGCGCCAGCGTTACTGGGCCCGCAACCACATCGGCTGGCACCACCTGCGGCATGCCGTGCCCAACGCCGGCCACGAAGCGGTGGTGCATCTGGAAGAGCGCGGCCTGCTGACCGGGGTGATCACTCAGAACGTGGACCGGCTCCACAGCGACGCTGGAAGTGTCCGCGTCATTGACCTGCACGGCCGGTACGACCGGGTGCTGTGCCTGTCCTGCGGATCCGTTTACACGCGGGAGGGGATAGCCAGGCTGCTGGAACGGCTGAACCCCGGGTACCTGGACCGGGTTGCCGGGGAAGGTGAAATCGCTCCGGACGCCGACGCGGAAATCTCCGACACCGGAGACTTCACGGTCGCGGACTGCCCGGTCTGCGACGGCATGCTCAAACCCGATTTCGTGTACTTCGGCGAAAACGTGCCCAAGGAGCGTGTCCGGCTCGCCTACGCTGCAGTGGACGACGCCGGCGCGCTGCTGGTTGCCGGGTCCTCCCTGACAGTGATGAGCGGGCTTCGGTTTGTCCGGCACGCAGCCAAGGAAGGCAAACCGGTGGTAATCATCAACCGCGGACAGACCCGCGGAGATGCACTGGCGGACCTGAAAATCGACATGGGGGTCGGTACCGCACTCCAGTACCTTGCCCGCACCCTGCCGGATGCAGGCTCCGACGCGCCGCACCACCCCGGGCGCCACTCGGATTAGGCGTTTGGTGCAGCTTTCCGGTAATGTAATTCCTCGTGATGCGGCGCTGGCCGGGTTTTCCCAGCTGGCATAACGGGTCACGTCGGGTCTTTAGCTCAGCTGGTAGAGCGCCACGTTTACACCGTGGATGTCATCGGTTCGATCCCGGTAGGACCCACCGGCTAAACCCGCCTGCGGTAACAACTGCAGGCGGGTTTTTTCGTGCCCGGCCCCGGGGGCACCAACGATTCTGAGCAGCCGGACAGAGGGCGCACATCCAACTCAAAGACTCCACTGCTACCAAGGAACAGGTGCACTTTGTGCATCGCCGTCCCACTGGAACCTGAAAGAAACAATCATTTTGCGCACTGCCTTCCTGAAGCCTTTTCTGGCATTCCTGCTGGCAGCAGGAATGCTGGTCACGGCCGTCTCCGGATGCACCGGCGAACCCGAAGCGCAGACGGTGACGCTGCCCGGCAGCACTGAAACGCCGTCGGCCACCGAGGAACCGGAGCTGGCGCTGCGGGCCGAGCTCGACAGCTATGCCGCGGAGACCGGTATCGCCATCTCCGTTGCCATCTACGAGTACGATTCCGGCCACGCCTGGTCCTACAACGCCGAGGGCCGGTACCTCGAGGCCAGCCTGGTTAAAGTGCCGATCCTGCTGACCCTCCTGCGGCAGGCCACGGAAGAGGAACGCGGCCTGACCGAGACGGAGCAGTTGCTGGCAGAACTGATGATCGGCCAGAGTGATAACGCTGCCACCGACGAGCTCTACTCCGGTATCGGCGGGGCGGAGGAACTCCAGCGGACGTACGGGCTGCTGGGGGTCACCGGGACGGAAGCGACAGACATCTGGGGTGCGAACGAAACGACCGCCGAAGACCAGCTGCGCATAGCCACGGCGGTGGCTCTCGGCGTCGACTGGATCCGCCCCGACCTGCAGGATTACGCAGCCAGCCTCCTGGAAAACGTCTCGCCGGAACAGGCTTGGGGAATTACCGCAGGCATCCTCAATCCCACGGCCGAAGTGGGGTTGAAGAACGGCTGGCTGCAGGATGACTTCCTTGACTGGAACGTGGGCAGCTCAGGTTTCGTGGTCGGTGGCACCACGGAGTACAGCATCGTCGTGCTGACCGCCGGCACGGAAACCCTCGACGAAGGCATCTCGGTCCTTGAAGGCGCCGCCGCGATCGTCAACCGGTGGGAACTGGAAAGCTCCGGCTAACCCAAGTGGCGGCGGGAAAGGTGCACCGGGTGCGGGCCTATTCTCCGGAGCGGGCACTATTTTCCGGGGCTCGCCGCAGCCCAGCGCTGGTAGGCAGCAATCAGCGGTTTTGCCGACAGTCCATGTGCGAACACACTCAGCCCGACAGTCACGACCACCGTCGTGAGCAGCGTGGTGGCCGCTGGAGGTCCCCGCTCGAAGGCCAGCAGGGCAAACACCACGGAGGCCAGTCCGCGGGGCCCGAACCACCCCATGAACGCCTTGGTCTGCCACTGTGCGCCGCTGCCGATCATAGCGACGGCGACCGGCAGCATCCGCACGACCGTCAGGCTTAGCAGGGCGTAGGCAAGGACTTGCCAGGTGATGTGCGGGAGTGCGGTCAGGACCGCCACCGCGCCGAAAATCATCCAGGTCGCCGCGGCCAATGTGCTGCCTACCTCGCCCGTGAAGTAACTCGTGTCAACGTTCGCGGAGCCCTTGACCAGGCGATAGGCCAGGCCTGCCACGAAGGCGGCGAGGAATGCGCTGCCTCCCAGCGAAACCGCCGCCGCATAGGCGCCCACAGCAACCGCCAGTGTTCCCGGCTGGCGCCACTCCTGCTGGAACCACGCTCGACTGGAGGCTACCCGCAATATATATCCGCCTGCTCCCCCCATCACGACGCCGGCCAGCATTCCCCAGCCGATCTGCTCCGTGATGGCAACCACCACAGCCGACCGCACGCCCCCCTCCAATGCGGACATCGAGATGTCGAGGGATACCAGGAAGAACGGGACCGCGATTCCATCGTTCAGCCCGCTTTCCACATTCAGCGCCTGGCGCACCTTTCCTGGTACCGCGGGGTCTTCGACAACCCGGTGACCGAGCGCAGCGTCAGTTGCGCAGAGCATGGCGGAGAGCAGGAAGGCACTGGCCAGGGGGAGGCCGGGAAAAATCAGCAGCCCGGCACCGAATCCGAGGAGGAGGGTCAACGGGAGCCCAATCGTCAGCAACCGTCCCGGCCATCCGATGCTCCGGCGGAGTAATCCAAGGTCAACACGGGCAGCGTCGGTAAAGAGGAGGAAGACCAGGGCCAGCTCAGCTACCCCCAGAACTGCGGCGTTTTCCAGGCCTAACCCGAGCGAGCCGTCCAATGCCGCACCGAGGATCAGTCCAGCCAGCAGGAAAGCCATGGCAGAGGTCACGCCGCGCCGGGCAAGCGGCCCCGAGAAAGCACTGACCGTTATCAGTACTATGGCTGCGAGCAGTAACGCGATCATCTGTTCCTCCCCGTCCGGTTTCAACCTACGAGACCGTGCAGGAGCCGTCGATAGTGCGGCTCCGGGCAGGCGGTGCGGCCAGGAAGATGAGGGGCGGGAACGGGTTCAGGGAAGGCCAAAGCGGCACAGACCATCCCGTCCGGGGAAGTCGATCCGATATTCTTTAGACCTCGAGGGCCGGGCACTGCCCCCCCTGGAACGCACGGGCCCGGTGGTGCAGCAAGCTGACATGGAGAGGTCGCCGATCATGGTCAGAACCAAGGTCAAGCACCCAAGCGTCACGGAACGGGTGGCAGCCGGCAAGGACTGCCGGAACGCGGCACCGCTCTCCGCCCTCAGGGGATGGGCCCCCGCGCCCGGGCGCCCGGACCCCGTCTCGCTCATCGAGGAGCAGAACCGCACCCGCGAGCCGGACCTCGTGCCGGTGCGCCACGGCAGGATGCTTGCCTCTCCGTTTACTTTCTACCGCGGAGCGGCCAAGATCATGGCCGCTGACCTCAAAGACGTGCCGAGGGCCGGCCTGACCACCCAGCTGTGCGGCGACGCCCACCTGTCCAACTTCGGAGTGTTCGGTTCGCCGGAGCGGATCCTGGTTTTCGACCTCAACGACTTTGACGAGACACTCCCTGGACCCTTCGAGTACGACCTGCTGCGGATGTCAGCGAGTTTCACCATCGCGGCCAGGAACAACGCCTTCACGAGCGAGGCAGCACACACGGTCACCCTTGCGGCGGCGCAGGCTTACCGCGAAGCGATGCACGGCTTCGCCCAGATGGGCGTTATGGACGTCTGGTACGCGCGTCTGGCGGAGGCGGATGTTCTGTCGGCTATCCAGCTGGCGGGGGAGACCAGCAAGGGCAAGGCAGAGAAAAAAGCTGCGAAACGAGCGGAAAAGAACGCAGAGAAGGCCGCCCGGAAGGCACGTTCCCGGGACAGCCTGCAGGCGCTGTCCAAGCTGGCCGAGCGGGTGGACGGTAAATACAGGATCGCCAGCCAGCCGCCGATCCTGATCCCCGTCCGCGAGCTTGGCGATTCCCTGGGCTTGTCCCCGGAGGAGATGCAGGAGGCGGCCCGGGAGCAGCTCCGGTCCTACCGGGCCAGCCTGCCGGACGACAGGCGGCTGCTCCTCGAGCGCTTCGAAACGGTAGACGTCGCCCGCAAGGTGGTGGGTGTCGGCAGCGTCGGCACCCGGGCCTTCATCGTCTTGCTTCAGGGCCGCGATTCGGAGGACCCGTTGTTCCTCCAAGTGAAGGAAGCGACGCGCTCCGTCCTCGAGGACCACCTGCCGAAAAGCAAATACCGCCAGCCGGGTGAGCGGGTGGTGCAGGGCCAGCGGCGGATGCAGGCCGCCAGCGATATTTTCCTGGGCTGGACAAAAGGAGTGCAGGACAACCGGTACCTGTACTGGCGTCAGCTCAGGGATATGAAGGGCGCCGTCGTCGTGGAGGCGATGAAACCCCTCGGGATGGAGTTTTACGCCCGCATCTGTGGCTGGACTTTGGCCAGGGCCCATGCCAGGGCGGGGGATCCGATCGCAATCGCTGCCTACCTTGGCAAGAGCGAGAAGTTCGACAACGCCGTCACGGACTTCTGTGAACGGTACGCCGATCAAAATGAAGCCGACTACCAGGCCTTCGCGAAGGCGGTGCGTTCCGGTCGCCTGCCGGTGGTCGAAGGGGTCTAGCCACTGGCGGCCGGGACCGGAAAGCTGCGGCTGACGGCGGACGTGTCGCGCGTCGCACACCCCCGTGTGGCGGGGGCAGCCTCCGGGAGAATAGGCTGGAGCCTGAAGACGGCGCGATCGGTGCGCCGACACCGTGCTGCGGCAAGCGGCACCTAAAGAATCCTTGGAGTGAACTTTGAGCGCACAGATAGGTGTGACCGGCCTGGCCGTTATGGGGGCCAACCTCGCCCGCAACCTGGCCCGCAACGGCTACACGGTGGCCCTGCACAACCGGTCAGTGGAAAAGACGGATGCCCTGCTCTCCGCGCACGGCGATGAAGGCGACTTTATCCGCACGGAGACGCTGCAGGAACTCGTCGATTCGCTGGAGAAGCCGCGCCGCGTGCTGATCATGGTGAAGGCCGGAGCGCCTGTTGACTCGGTCATCGACCAGCTGGTCCCGCTCCTGGAAGCAGGCGACATCGTCATTGACGCCGGCAACTCGCACTACGAGGACACGCGCCGCCGCGAAGCCGCCCTGGCGGAAAAGGACCTTCACTTCGTGGGCGTCGGCGTTTCCGGCGGCGAGGAAGGGGCGCTGCTCGGCCCCTCGATCATGCCCGGCGGCTCGCGTGAATCCTACGATTCCCTCGGTCCCATGCTGGAGAAAATCTCCGCCAAGTACAACGGTGAACCGTGCTGCACCTGGGTCGGTACCGATGGGGCGGGCCACTTCGTGAAGATGGTCCACAACGGCATCGAATACGCCGACATGCAGGTTATTGGCGAAGCCTATGACCTGCTGCGCTCCGCTGCGGGCATCGAACCGGCCGAGCAGGCAGAGATCTTCACCGAATGGAACAAGGGCCAGCTGAGCTCCTTCCTCATCGAGATCACCGCCGAAGTCCTGGCCCATACGGATGCCAAGACCGGCAAGCCGTTCGTTGACGTTGTGGTGGACTCCGCGGGACAGAAGGGCACCGGCCGCTGGACCGTCGTCTCCGGTCTGGATCTCGGCTCCCCGGTGTCGGCGATCGCCGAATCCGTGTTCGCCCGCGCCCTTTCGTCCCAGCGCAGCCAGCGCGAAGAGGCTCAGGGCATCCTCGCCGGCGAGGAACAGGCCGTCGAGCTGCCGGAAACCTTTGTCGAAGACGTGCGCCAGGCGCTGTACGCATCCAAGCTGGTCAGCTACGCCCAGGGTCTGGACATGCTCACCGGTGCTGCCAAGACGTACGGCTGGGATCTGAAGCTGGACGAGATCGCCTCCCTGTGGCGCGCGGGCTGCATCATCCGTGCGGAGCTGCTGGACGACATTATGAAGGCGTACGCGGGTAACCAGGCACCTGCCAACCTGCTGCTGGCCCCGGCCTTCGCCGAGTCCATCGCAGCAGCCCTTCCGGCCTGGCGCCGGGTGGTCTCGGTTGCAGTGCAGCTGGGGATTCCGGTTCCGGTCTTCTCCTCGTCGCTGGCCTACTATGACGGCCTGCGCCGCAAGCGCCTGCCCGCTGCCCTGACCCAGGGCCTGCGCGACCTCTTCGGCGCGCACACCTACAACCGGGTCGACGCCGAGGGCACGTTCCACACGCTGTGGAGCGGTGACCACTCAGAAATCGAAGCGGTGGACACTCACTAGATAATTCATGCAGACAAAAGGCCGGCCGCCCCGAAAGGGGCGGCCGGCCTTTTGTCTGACTGGGCTGCTGCTGGATCCGGCTAGATATAGATAGCCGGGTCGACGTACTCGGCGGGATCCACGGCCGGCTGGGTCATCTTGGCATCGCGGTGGCGCCAGGTGGCCGGGATGCCCGTGATGATCGAATCCGCCGGGGCGTCCTTGACGACGACGGCGTTGGCCCCCACAGCACTGTTGGCGCCGATGGTGACCGGGCCCAGGACCTTTGCCCCGGCGCCCACCACCACCCCGTTGCACAGCGTGGGATGCCGCTTGACCTTTGCCAGTGAACGCCCGCCCAGGGTTACCCCGTGATAGAGCATCACGTCGTCACCGATCTCAGCGGTCTCGCCAATAACGACGCCCATGCCGTGATCGATGAAGAAACGCCTGCCGATGGTCGCCCCCGGATGGATTTCGATGCCGGTGGCAAAGCGGGTGATCTGGGAGAGTGCCCGCGCAGGGAAGCGGAGAGCGGGGTTTGCCCACATCTTGTGGGTCAGCCGGTGCATCCAGATGGCATGCAGTCCGGAATAGACAACGATGTTCTCGAGCGGACCCCGCGCCGCCGGGTCGTGGGACGCGGCGGCGTCGAGGTCTTCACGCAGTCGTGACAGGAGGCTCACGTGGGACTTTCTGCTTGGATTTTCCGCCCGGGGGGCGGGCTGGCTAGCCGCGGATATCGTCGTAGAGAACCGTGGAGATGTAGCGTTCGCCGAAGTCACAGACAACAGCCACGATCAGCTTACCGGCGTTCTCCGGCCGCTTGGCCAGCTCAAGTGCTGCCCAGACGATCGCGCCGGAGGAGATGCCGCCCAGAATACCCTCCTGGGTTCCCAGCGCCCGGGCGGTCGCCACGGAGTCCTCGATGGAGGCATCGAAGACCTCGTCATAAATCTCGGTGTCCAGGATTTCAGGCACGAAGTTGGCGCCGATGCCCTGGATCTTGTGCGGACCGGGCGAACCGCCGTTGAGGATGGCGGAGTCCTTCGGCTCAACCGCGACGATCTGCACTTCCGGCTTCCGCTTCTTCAAGACCTGGCCAACGCCGGTGACAGTACCGCCGGTGCCGACTCCCGCCACGAAAATGTCCACCTTGCCATCGGTGTCTTCCCAGATCTCCTCGGCGGTGGTGGCCCGGTGGATCTCCACGTTGGCCGGGTTGGCGAACTGCTGCGCCCAGATCGCGTTGTCTGTGGTGGCCACGATTTCCTTGGCTTTATCCACGGCGCCGCGCATGCCGTCTGCACCCGGTGTGAGGACGATCTCCGCACCATAGGCACGCAGCATGACCCGGCGTTCCGTCGACATGGTCTCAGGCATGGTCAGGATGACCTTGTAGCCGCGTGCGGCGCCGACCATGGCCAGGGCGATTCCGGTGTTGCCGGAGGTGCCCTCCACGATGGTGCCGCCCGGACGCAGCGCGCCGGCCTTTTCGGCGGCGTCGACAATCGCCACGCCAATCCGGTCCTTGACGGAATTGGCGGGGTTGTAGAACTCAAGCTTGACCGCAACGTCACCGGGGAGGCCCTCGGCGAGGCGGTTCAGGCGGACCAGGGGAGTCCCGCCGACCAGCTGGGTTACATCATCGTAGATTCGTGCCATGTGACTTTTCCTCTGTTCGTAAGGCCTGTGAACCGGTTGCGGAACTGTGTTTCTTCCAGCGTATCGCCACGCATCATCATGATTAGTTGTCAAGCCATTCGGCGTAATATTTCCGGGCCTTTGCCAGCTTCGGATTGATGATCACCTGGCAGTACCCCTGCTCAGGATGCTTGGCGTAGAAGTTCTGGTGGGTTTCCTCAGCCCGGTGGAAGGTGGGAAGCCGCGTGATTTCCGTGACAATCGGATCGCTCCAGTTCGCCTGTGCCCGCTGCAGGGCCTTCTCCATCTCCTCCCGCTCTTCCTCTGTCCGGTAGAACATCGACGAGCGGTACTGGGTGCCGACGTCGTATCCCTGGCGGTTCAGGGTGGTCGGATCGTGGGAAATGAAGAACATGTCGAGGATCACTTCAGCGGGAACAATTTCCTCGTCGAAGGTCACGGCCACGACTTCGGCGTGCCCCGTCATGCCGGAACAGACGCTCTCATAATCGGGGTGGGCGGTAAAACCGCCGGTGTAGCCCGAAACGACGCTCTCCACGCCGCGGGTCTTCTGATAAATGGCGTCGAGGCACCAAAAGCAGCCTCCGCCTAGAACATACGTCTTCATGCCTTTATATAAGACGACGGGGATGCCAAAGATTCCCGTCTGAGTAAACCGGGGGCGTTCTTCTTAGAACCCGGCACTTCCCGGGGCCGGTTTCCTCTGCGTGGATGCACCGCTGGTGGGGTAGAACTTATACCTATGGAAATCCCACGCGACGGCGAGCACGACGGCAACAGCGATCCGCAGACGGACAACCCGGAAATCCCGGCGGACCAGGACGGACACGACAGTTCAGAGGGCCAGGGCAGTCTGGAGAGCGGCGGCCTCGCGCAGCCCACAGTCGGTGACGTGCTGGTGGCTGTGGAGGAACTGTGGCCGGAATCCCTCGCCGAGGACTGGGACGCCGTCGGTATGGTCCTGGGCCGTCCTTCCCGGACGGTGCAGCGGATACTCTTCGCCGTCGACCCGACCCATGAGGTGATCGACGAGGCCCTGGAATGGGGTGCGGACCTCCTGGTGACCCACCACCCCCTGCTGCTGAAACCGGTCAATTCGGTGGCAGGCACCAGCTTTAAGGGCGAGGCCGTGCACCGCCTGATCGAAAGCGGCTGCGCCCTGGTGACAGCCCATACCAACGGAGACAGCGCCGTCGGGGGAGTGTCGGATGTGCTGGCCGATGCCTTTGGCCTCCAGGACACGGTTCCCCTGGCGCCGGCTGCCAACGGGCTTCCCGAAGAAGGCATCGGACGGGTTGGCAACCTGCCGGAGGTGATGAAGCTCGCTGATTTCGCCGAGCTGGTCTTCAGCATTATGCCCGCTGTCGCCGGCGGCGTCCGGGTTGCCGGCGATCCCCAGGGGCTTGTCCACCGGGTAGCGGTCTGCGGCGGTGCCGGCGACAGCCTCTTCGACGCTGTCCGGGCCCAGCACGCGGATGTGTATGTAACGGCTGACCTGCGTCATCATCCCGCTTCCGAGGCCCGGGAAGCCGCCGTCAACGGCCGGCCCTACCTCATTGATGTGTCCCATTTCGGCAGCGAGTGGCTGTGGCTCACTCCGGCCGCGTCCGCGCTGGAAAACGTCCTCACGGACCAGGGATTCGAGGTAGAGATCCGGGTGAGCTCCCGGAACACCGACCCGTGGGACTTTGTGCTGACCCCCGGCTGAGGAACCGGGCCGCCGGTGGCATAGGCTAGGAGAGCCGCACCAGTCAGGCAAGCGGATTAAGTGGAGGTATTTGGTGGCAAAAGCATCACCGGCGGAGCAGTTGAGGCTGCTGGACCTGCAGGCATTGGACAGCAGGATGAAGCAGCTGGACACCCGCGCCCGCTCAGTACGTGAGAACCCGGACCTCGCGGCCCTCGCTGCGAAGGCAGCTGCTGCCCGGACAGCCCTGGGTGCCGCAGCCACGGAAAGTGCGGACATCGAGCGTGAGCTCACCCGCGCAGAGGCTGATGTGGCTTCGGTGACGGCCCGGCTGGAACGCGACCAGAAGCATCTCGACAGCGGCTCGGGCGGCTCCAAGGAACTGACCGCGCTGCAGAGCGAGATCGAGTCGCTGTCCCGCCGCCGGTCTGACCTTGAAGACACCGAGCTGGAAATCATGGAGCGCCTGGAAGCGGTCAAGGGTGTCGAGGCGGAGCGCCGCGCCGAAGCGGGTGCCGCCGAAGCAGAACTGGCTGCCCTCGAAGCGAAACGGGACACCGAGCTGGCCGAAATCAGCGCCGAACGCGCCGAGACGCAGCGCCAGCGCACGGAGCTCGCAGGACGGTTTGCTCCTGACCTTCTGGCTGTTTACGAACGAACCCTTTCCCGCCACGGCATCGGCGCGGCCAGGCTGTTCCACGGAACCTCCGAAGGTTCCGGCATGCAGCTGAGCCCGGGTGACCTCGCGGACATCCGCAAGGCTGCTGAGGACGATGTGGTGTTCTGCCCGGACTCGGGGTGCATCCTGGTCCGTTCGGCCGAGTGGGGCAGCTGATCCGTGACCCTGTTTGATCCTTCGGACACCCCTGTCCACGACACGCCGGCGGCCGCGCGGCGAACCCTGATTGTGGAGGCAGACGGCGGTTCCCGCGGCAATCCGGGCCACGCGGGCTACGGGGCGCTGGTCCGGGATCCCGAGACCGGCGAGATCCTCGCGGAAAAGGCCCAGTATCTGGGCATCGTCTCGAACAACGTCGCAGAGTATTCAGGGCTGATCGCTGCCCTGGAACTGGCGCACGAAATTGATCCGGACGCCTGGATTCTGGCGAAAATGGACTCAAAGCTCGTCGTCGAGCAGATGAGCGGCCGCTGGAAGATCAAGCACGAGGACATGCAGCGGCTCGCGGCGCAGGCCCGGTCGACCGTTGACCCCCGAAGGGTCAAGTACCAGTGGATCCCGCGCGAGATTAACAAGGACGCCGACAGGCTTTCCAATGAAGCAATGGATGCCGGCATGGCGGGGGTTCCCTGGAAACAGCGGGAGCTCAAAGGGAAGGCTCCATCCAAGGGGGCTTCCGCTGCTGCAGTGACCGGTGCTGCTGCCGCAGAAGAGACGGCTGCCGGCCAGGAGCCGGCTGCTCCGGCCAAGGCAACCGGCCGGCTGCACCACACGGAGATCTGGGTCAGGGACTTCCCCCAGGCTGAAACGAGCCTGGGCTGGCTGCTGGAGCGGCTGGGGTTCGTCCGGCGCGATTCGTGGGCCACCGGGGCCAGCTGGCAGGGTATCAGCGGCTACATCGTGATCGAGGCGGGCCCTGACGTCCTCCCGGCAGACCATGAACGGCGCCGGCCTGGGCTGAATCACCTGGCTTTCGGCGCGGGCTCACCGGCCGACGTCGATCTGCTGGCCCGGCGGGCGGCAAGCCACGGCTGGAAGCTGCTGTTCAGCGACACGCATCCACACGCCGGGGGACCGGACCACTATGCGGCGTACCTCGAAAACGCCGCCGGCTTCGAAGTGGAGCTGGTGGCGGACCGCCCCTAGACCTCAGTGGCCTTCGGGGAGGATCAGGTTCAGCTGATGCGGTTTGCGGCCGGAGGCCGGGACCAGCTCGGTTTCCCACTTCTCGGCGGCCGCCTCACGCAGTTCCCCAACGGTGGCCGGCGCTGCTTCGCCGCGCGTCAGCAGGTGCCGGGCAATTTCCCCGCGCGTGTGCTTGGCAAAATGGGACACTACTTTCCGTTCACCGCCGCGGATCTGGAAGACGTTGACAGCCGCTGTGATGGCCGGGTCCGGCCGCCACGCCGCGGCGTAGGTGCTGGAGCGGCAGTCCACGATCAGGCGTCCGGCTGCGTACTCATCCAGCGGTTCCGTCTGCACTGCTTTCCAGAAGGCAGCCAGCCGTCCGACGCCTGGCAGATTTGTTCCCATGGACAGCCGGTAGGCCGGAATCGGATCGGAGAAACCGATGGCGCCCCACAGCGCTGACATCACCAAAACGGCGTCATCCGCGCGTCCGCGCTGGCTGTCCTTCAACGAACCGTACCCGAGCGCGTCGTAGAGGACACCGGAATAGACCTGGTGGGCCGGAGCGCAGGGCTCGCTGTCGAGGGCGGCGTTCCGCTCCACTTCCGCGCCCAGGGTAGCGCCGACCCCCAGCACCTGCAGCGCCTGGGGGGAGGCACTGGTCTCCATCAGGGCGGAGAGTGTGAGCTTCCTGGCATCGGTGAGCTCCGGAAAGCGGAGCAGCCCGGGGTCCAGGACGGGGCCGTCGGCGGGGCGTGTTTTGCCTTCAGAGGGCGGCAGCAGAATCAGCACTGATTAATCGTACGTTCCGCCGCCGGGTACCATTGACCGAAGGACGGGTTGGCCAGGCAATCGCGTCAGGACGGTGCTGCCGGACCTGGCGAGGAAAGTCCGGGCTCCGCACGGCAGGGTGGTGGGTAACGCCCACTCGGGGAAACCCGCAGGCAAGTGCCACAGAGAAGAGACCGCCCGCGTTGATCCGCGGGTAAGGGTGAAACGGTGGTGTAAGAGACCACCAGTGTCCCGGGTGACCGGGACAGCTAGGTAAACCCCACCCGGAGCAAGGCCATACAGGATGCGTTTGAGGGCTGCCCGCCTGAGTATCCGGGTAGGCCGCTAGAGGGTACCGGCAACGGTGCCCCCAGATGGATGATTGCCACCTTCCGGCTGGAAACAGCTGGCAGGCACAAAACCCGGCTTATCGGCCAGCCCGTCCCCACCGGCCAGCAGGACTGCACAATCTGTACCGCGTGAATCGCCGGCCGATAATTATTTAGCCCGGCGGGCTCCGCGCACAACCCAGGTTGCCTGTTTCGCCGGTATTTTGGCTGACTTTTCCACACGGGCATGCCGCGTCATGCATTGGCATGGGCCTCGGCTATTCTGTGGCAATGGTCTCGAACCCGGCACCGAGAAAGCATCTGGTGCTCCGCAACGCTAATTTCCGGGCCCTGTGGCTTTCCTCCACCGTGGGAATCCTCGGGGGATCCGTCACGGCGATCGCCCTTCCTATCATTGCCGCTGTCGAACTGGGGGCCAGTGACTTTGCCGTAGCGGCCCTCTCCGGCATGGTGTTCCTGCCCTGGCTGTTGTTCGGGCTGCCCGTTGGCGTGATCGTGGACAGGCACCGCCGGCGCCCCGTTATCCTCATCTCGCTGGTGCTCCGCGTCCTGCTGCTGGCTACCCTTCCGGTGACCTACTGGCTGGGAGTGCTGTCTACGCCCCAGCTGTTTGTGGTCTCCTTCCTGACCGGGCTGGCAGCGGTGTACTTCACGCTTGCTGAGGCTGCGCTTATCCCGCGGGCGGTGGACCGGGATGAACTGATTGAGGGAAACGGCCTGATGACGGGTTCCGGGGCCTCAGCCGACGCCGTAGGACGCGGGCTTGGTGGCTGGCTGACCACCGCCGTCGGCGCGTCCAATTCGCTCCTGGTGCAGGTTGCCGCCTCGGTCGCTTCGTTCGCGGCGATCCTGCGCCTGAAGGTGGACGAGCAGAAACCCCCGGCTGCCTTCGGGAAACGGCGCATCTGGCGGGAGATGGGCTCAGGCCTGCGCTACACGTTGAGCACCACGCCCCTGCGTGTCCTCCTGCTGGTGGCTGCCCTGTGGAATCTCGGCGGCAATATCGTTGTCTCGCTTCTGGTCCTTTTGGTCGTCCGCACACTGGGCCAGAACGGGACTTGGCTGGGGTTCCTCATGGCTGCCACCGCTCTCGGCGGAACGCTGGGCGGGCTAACCGTGAAGTGGCTGACGGACCGCTTCGGCTCAGGCGTCGTCTGGCGCTATTCCATGTTTCCCGCTGTGGCCGGGTATGCCTCGCTGCTGCTGATGACGCCGGGGTGGGGGATGCTGCCTGGCTTCTTTGGGCTGTTCCTGACGGGACTGGCCATCTCCATGAACATCGTGGTCTCCACAAGCTTCCGGCAGCGTGTCTGCCCGCCGGACATGATGGGACGGCTCGGATCGGCCACCCGCATGGTGAGCTGGGGGATGCTTGCCGTGGCATCGCTGGTAGCCGGAGTGCTGGCCAGCACGGTGGGAGTACGGGGCGGCATCATGACAGGAATTGCCATCGCACTCGTGGCGCCGCTCGTCGCTGCGGCCGGCCCCCTGCGGGGAGTCCGGCATCTGGAGGACCTGGATCCCGGACCGGAACCAACCCCAGCCGCACCGGAGGGGGCGGGTCAAACTGCCCGTCCGGAAGCACTTCCCGCCGGTCCGCAGCCGGTGGGACATGACACGGACCGAACCAAGGGCACCGAAGCGCTGCTGGAACAATAGCCCGGGCAGCCTCCGGCACCGGCAGCAGTCCTGCCGGAACGTGATGCCTCCCCAGCTGTCCGCTTGTGATAAACATCTCCTGCCGCGTTCAGGAAGCCCCGCTGTGGCCTAATACACTTAGTTATTGTCTGCCGCCTGTTTCACCGCGGCGAACTACGTAGACCCGGCCCTGCAAGGGGCTTGCCGGCGGCGCGTGCGCTGCCGGCCTTACCAACCGGTACAAAGCAGTGCCGGCTGAGACAAAGGATGTGAAGATCTGTGAGCCAGAAGTCCGATACCTGCCTGGATGCGTGGATGGACAGGGAGGCGATGGCAGAAGCCATGATCCCTCTCATTGGCCGGCTCTACCGGGAGAACAGCGTTGTTACCTCGGTCCACGGCCGCCCGCTGGTCAACCGCTCCGTTATCGACATTCTGAAGGCGCACCGCTTCGCCCGGCAGATCGACGACGCTGAGCTGCCCATTGCCGAGACCCTGCCGATCCTGCAGGCACTGACGGAACTGGAACTGGGTGCAGCCTCCGTGGACCTGGCCAGGATGAACGCAAAATATCAGCGCGAAGTAAACGGTGGCTCCCTGCTGGACTTCCTGCGCTCGGAGCTTGCGGATGTTGCCGGCAAGCGCGGCGCCGACGAGCGGACCAGCACCGACGTCGTCCTCTATGGCTTCGGACGCATCGGACGCCTCCTGGCCCGTATCCTGATCGACCACGAAGGCGGGGGACAGGGCCTGCGGCTGCGGGCCATCGTGGTCCGCAAGGGTGCCGAAAACGACCTGGTCAAGCGGGCGAGCCTGCTGCGCCGTGACTCCGTGCACGGGGCCTTCCCCGGCACCATCACGGTTGACGAGGAAAACAACACCATCCTCGCCAACGGCACCCTGATCCAGGTCATCTACTCCAACGATCCAGCCACCGTGGATTACACGGCCTACGGGATCAACAACGCCATTGTGGTCGACAACACCGGCCGCTGGCGCGACGAAGAAGGCCTGGCCCAGCACCTGGCCGCCACGGGCGCTGCACGGGTCCTGCTGACTGCCCCGGGCAAGGGCGACCTGAAGAACATCGTTCATGGCATCAACCACCAGGGCATCACCGATGAGGACACGATTCTCTCCGCAGCGTCCTGCACCACCAACGCCATCACCCCGGTGCTGAAGGTGCTCAACGACAAGTACGGGATTGTGAACGGGCACGTGGAAACGGTGCACTCGTTCACCAATGACCAGAACCTGATCGACAACTTCCACAAGGGTGACCGGCGCGGACGTTCCGCCGCCCTGAATATGGTCATCACCGAAACCGGCGCAGCCAAGGCAGTTGCCAAGGCCCTGCCCGAGCTCGCCGGCAAGCTCAGCGGCAACGCCATCCGGGTGCCCACCCCGAATGTTTCCATGGCGATCCTGAACGTCAATATGGACACCGAGACCACCAAGGACGAGCTGAACACCTTCCTGCGCGAGACGTCGCTGAATTCGGAGCTGCACAAGCAGATCGACTACATCGACTCTCCCGAGGTCGTTTCCAGCGACTTCGTCGGTTCCAAGCGTGCCGGTATCGTCGACGGGCTTGCCACCATCTCCAACGGTAAAAACGCCATCCTGTATGTCTGGTACGACAACGAATACGGCTACAGCTGCCAGGTCATCCGTGTGCTGGAAGAAATGGCGCATGTGAACCCGCCGGCTTTCCCCCGCGCCGAGGAACTGGTCGCCACGGTCTAGGAACTTCACGCATAAACCGCACTGCCCGCCCCGAAACCGGGGCGGGCAGTGCGGTTTAATCCGGTTTCAGCGGAAAGCAGCTGAAGCGGGATGGATCAGTGGCCGAACGGGTCCGGATCTACCCCTGGCATCCAGGACAGACCCGGAACACCCCAGCCGTTCGCTTTGAGCACCTTGCGGGCTTTACGCCCCCACCGCTCGTTAAGCCGGTCCACGTAGAGCTTTCCGTCCAGATGGTCGTACTCGTGCTGCAGGACCCGGGCAAACCACTCGGTTGCCTCAAACTGCAGCGGGCTTCCGTTTTCGTCCATGCCGCTTATCCGCACCCAGTCAGCGCGCTGCAGGGGGAAATTCTCGCCCGGAACGGACAGGCAGCCCTCGACATCCTCCTCCGGGTCCGGAGCGGATCCCGGAACCTTGGACGTGACCAGCACCGGATTGATGATGACCCCTCGGTCCGGGGCGTCGTCGTCGTTCGGGTAGTCATAGGTAAAAAGGCGCAGGCCAACACCCACCTGCGGGGCCGCGAGGCCGACACCGTTGGACGCATCCATGGTTTCGTACATGTCTGCCACCAGGGTGCGCAGCTCCTCGTTGAAGTCCTGGACTTCGGCGGCCCTGCGGTGCAGCACCGGTTCTCCGTGAATAACGATCGGACGGACGGTCATTGGTTTTCGGGCTCTTTCTGCGAGGGATCTACGAGGGCGGGCGGGTGCGTCAGGCAGTGACGCTGCGGCCGATGACTTCGCGCATGATTTCTGAGGTACCGCCAAAAATGGTCAGCAGGCGGGCAGCGAGGAAAGCCTGGGCCACCGGGTACTCCATGATGTAACCGTAGCCGCCGTGCAGCTGCAGGCAGCGGTCGGTGATGGACTTGGCCCGTTCGCTGGCCCAAAGTTTGGCCTTGGCGGCCGAAACCGCGTCCAGCGTGCCCTCGTTGAACGCCCGGACCGCTGAGTCCACATAGGCTTCGGTCACCTCCACCTCGGTCAGGATGTCGGCCAGGACAAACCGGCTGTTCTGGAAGTCGGCAATCCGTTCCCCAAAGGCGCTGCGCTCTGCCGTGTACTGCAACGTTGCTTCATAAACGGTCCGGGCCACTGCGGAGGACGCGACGGCGATGGCCAGGCGGCCCTGGGGGAGCTGGCCGGCGGCGTACTCCAGTCCCTTGCCTTCTTCACCAACGAGGTTCCCGGCAGGGACGCGGACGCTGTCGAAGTAAAGCTCCGCGGTATCGGAGGCCTTCACGCCCATCTTGTCCAGCTGGCGGCCGGTGGTGTAACCCTCGGTCTTCTCGACCATAAACATGCTGAAAGACCGGCGCCCGCCCCGGCCGGTGCTGCCGTCGGTGCGGGCCAGCACCAGGGCAGCGTCGCCGCTGATGCCGTTGCCGATGAAGGTCTTCTGGCCGCTGAGCAGCCAGTCGCCGTCGGACGTCCGGACCGCCTTGGTGCGGATGCCGCGCAGGTCGCTGCCCGCCCCCGGCTCAGTCCACGCCACGGAAGTGACCTTGTCCCCGCTGACCATCTGCGGCAGCCAGCGTTCCTTGAGGTCCTCGGAGCCGTAGGCCAGCAGGTGCGGGAGCACAAGGTCGTCATGGAGGTGGAAGGCCAGCGCGACGGCCAGATGGTTCGCCCGGGCAAACTCCTCGTCCAGGACCACCCGGTACCGGTAATCGGGCGTTCCCGCGCCGCCGAACTCTTCCGGCACCGCAAGGCCCAGCAGGCCCTGCTCGCCCGCTGCCTTCCACATCCTGCGCGGCATCATGTGGCTGGCATCCCAGACGGCGTAGTCCGGAGCGATCTCGCGGACGTTGAACTCGCGGGCCAGGTCACGGAACAGCTCGTGGTCCTCGTCAAAAAGCCTGCGTTCCACGACGGTGCCTCCTCAGGTAATCCCGTCCGGGGCGGGTGCCATCCGGTACCGGGGGACTGCCCGGCGCTGCGGGCAGAAGTATGAATACGTAGAAAGGCCGCCCCGGACATATCCGAGGCGGCCTTTCGAAGCTGGAAGCCAGCCTCATCTGGG
>NZ_BCQM01000012.1 GCF_001552075.1 Arthrobacter luteolus NBRC 107841 | reverse complement strand
GGGATAATTCCTGAATTCCATTCTTCCGGATCACCCCACGCAAAAACCGAAGCTATTATTTCAGCCAAAACTGAAAGCTAAGCTTCTGTTCCGTTTGGGGTTTGGCCGCCATGCTTCGGGCGCTTCTTGCTTCTCAGCGGAGCGTCCCGGCCGCGGCGACTCACATTACTTTACACATCCCCTGCCGGACGTGCAAGCCGGAACGGATGTGACCTCCTGCACGCCGTGCTGCCGGCCGCGGAAACGCCTGAGGGCAGACCATGTATGGCCTGCCCTCAGGTGTTTTGGATGGATCAGATTCCGGTGACAACCGCGGTTGCGAGGGTCCGCTTGCCGCGGCGCAGCAGCAGGTACTTTCCATGCAGCAGTTCTTCGGTTCCGATGACGGCGTCGATCTCCGTGATCTTGCGGTTGTTCACGTAGGCACCGCCTTCGGTGACAGTCCGCCGGGCATCCGAGTTGGTCTTGGACAGGCCGGCGGCAACCAGCAGGTCGATGATGCCCAGGCCGGCTGCGTCCACCTCGGCGCGCGGCAGCTCAGAAGTGGCCGCGGTGAGGGTTGCTTCATCGAGCTCCTCGAGCGAACCCTGGCCGAACAGGGCAGCCGAAGCGGCGATGACCTTGTCCGTGGCTTCCGTTCCGTGCACCAGCGAGGTGACGTCGTACGCCAGGGCGCGCTGCGCCTCACGCTTGTGCGGAGCCTCCGCCACGGCCCGCTCAAGTTCCTCGATTTCCGACTTCGTGCGGAAGGTGAAGACCTTGAGCCGGTCAATCACATCGGCGTCGGCGGTATTGAGCCAGAACTGGAACATGGCGTACGGGCTGGTCATCGTGGGATCCAGCCAGACGGCGTTGCCTTCGCTCTTGCCGAACTTGGTGCCGTCGGAGTTGGTGATCAGCGGCGTGCCCAGGGCATGCACGGTGGCGCCTTCAACCTTGCGCACCAGCTCGGTGCCGGAGGTGAGGTTGCCCCACTGGTCTGATCCGCCGGTTTCCAGGACACAGTCGTAGTCGCGGAAGAGCTGCAGGTAGTCCATGCCCTGCAGGACCTGGTAGCTGAATTCCGCGTAGCTGATGCCCTCGTCGGAGTTCAGGCGCGAAGCCACGATCTCCTTCTTCACCATGGTTCCGACCCTGAAGTGCTTGCCGATTTCCCGCAGGAAGTCGAGGGCGCTCATGGGCGCCGTCCAGTCCAGGTTGTTAACCATGCGGGCAGCGTTCTCACCCTCGAAGCTGAGGAACCGCTGGACCTGGCCCTGCAGGTAGCCGACCCACTCCGCCACCGTTTCCTTGGTGTTCATGGTGCGTTCCGCCGTCGGGCGCGGATCCCCCACCAAACCGGTGGACCCGCCGACCAGGGCCAGCGGCTTGTGGCCGGCCAGCTGCAGCCGGCGCATGGTCAGCAGCTGGACCAGGTTGCCCAGGTGCAGGCTCGGGGCCGTGGGGTCGAAGCCGCAGTAATACGTGACGGGGTCTCCGCTGAGTAGCTTTTCAAGCTCCGCCTCGTCGGTGGAGAGCTTGATCAGCCCTCTCCACTTCAGTTCCTGCCAGATGTTGGCAAAGGTCGGATCGTTCTGCTGGGCAGCAAGGCCCTCGGAGGTCTGGGTATTCTGTGGCACGCCTCTAAATTATCAGGATTCGCCGTCGGCAATCCCCGCCGGGATCCCGCGCTCCGCAATAAGACGCAGACGCTGGGTCGGACGGGTCATCGCAACGTAGAGATCCCCCACCTTTCCGGCCGCTGCTGTCAGCAGTTCGGAGGGCTCAAGGATAACGACGCCGTCGAACTCCAGTCCCTTGGCTTCGCGCGGCGAGATAACCACGATGTCCTGGCCCAGTCCGCCGGCACCGGTGCCTACCCGGTTCCCGTAGACGCCCTTCACGGCCTGGCGGACTTCCACCAGCCGGTGGTCCTCGGTGATGACGGCGAGCAGCCCGCCTTCCAGGGCAGCCAGGTCCGCGGGCAGGGTTTCGAGCAGCCGGGCAATCAGCCCGCCTTCCTCAACCGTGTCCAGGAACGGCGGCCACTGGCCCTCGCGCACGGCCTTCGGCGCGGAGACGACCAGTCCAGCGGCGTTGGCCATCCGGACGGCTGCCTCGGCGATCTGTGCCGGGGTCCGGTAGTTGACGGTGAGTTCCTCCAGCGTCCAGCGCTCCCCCACGAAGGGATCCAGCGCCTGCTGCCACGATGTGGCACCGGCAGCGGAACTGGTCTGGGCGATGTCCCCCACCACGGTGAAGGACTTCAACGGGCAGCGGCGCATCAGCAGGCGCCACTGCATCGCGGAAAGTTCCTGCGCCTCGTCCACCACAACGTGCCCGAAGGCCCAGGTCCGGTCGATGGCGGCCCGGTCCGCGGCGGTCAGCCGCTGCTCAGTCTCCATGTTGTGGTTAGCCAGGTCCTCGGCGGAGAGAATGCCGTGGGCACCCGAATCCTCGAGGAAGCCTTCGGTGTTTTCAATCGCGCGTTCGGCGTTGGCCAGGTCCCGCTTGCGGGCTTCTTCCAGCGCAGCGCTGTCCCGGCCGGCGGACGGATCGAGGTCCCCCAGCAGCTCCGCTGCCTCATCGAGCAGCGGAATGTCCGCTTCGGTCCAGGGCGCGTCCGGGCTGCGCATCAGCAGCGCACGTTCGTCGTCGGTAAGGTCCGGGGCGGCGGCTTCCAGATGTCCGGGCTTGCTGAACAGTTCGCTGATGAGCTTCTCCGGCGTCATCGGCATCCAGCACAGGTTCAGCGCGATGCGCACATCCCGGGCGCTCCGCACGTCCTCGGCCAGATAAGCGCGGTCGGTGCTGTTTCCTGCACCGGCCGATTCTTCGAGCACTTCGGTCAGCTGGTCGGTGAGTTCGCGCAGCAGGATCTTCACGAAGGTCACCCGTGCTTCATTGTGCGGCTTGCCGGTGGCACGGGCACGGTCACGGGCGCGCTGGACCTGCTTGGGCGTCAGCGTGATCATGGTGCCGTCAATGTTGAGCCTGCGCGGTTCCGCCAGGATCCGTTCGCGGTTGGCGACGGCACGGTTAACGACGTCGGCCATCGACAGCCGGCCCTTGATCTCGGCGGCGGCGGGCGTATCCTCACCCGCGGCGGTGATACCCGGCATGAGCTGGCCAAGGCTGGACATCACGACGCCGGTTTCACCCAGCGAGGGCAGCACCCGTTCGATGTAGTGGATGAAGGCGTTCGAGGGGCCAACGAGCAGCACACCGGCGGACTTGAGCCGCTCCCGGTGGGTGTACAGCAGGTAGGCGGCGCGGTGCAGTGCGACGGCGGTTTTGCCTGTTCCCGGACCGCCCTGAACCACCAGGGTTCCGGGCAGCGGTGCGCGGATAATCCGGTCCTGCTCCGCCTGGATGGTGCCGACGATGTCCGACATCTGGCCGGTGCGCTTGGAATTCAGGGCAGCCAGCAGCGCACCCTCGCCCTGCAGGTTGTCGCCGTCCTCCAGCATGGAGTAATCCAGCACGTCGTCTTCGAGGCCCTGGACGTCCCGGCCCTTGAGGATCAGGTGGCGCCGCCGGCGGACACCCTGCCGCTCGAACGCGGTGGCCTGGTAGAAGGTGCCCGCTTCCGGGGCGCGCCAGTCCACCATCAGCCGCTGCAGGTCCGCGGTGGAGAGTCCGATCCTGCCGATGTAGCGGGTCTCGCCGTCGTCAAGGTCAAGCCGGCCAAAAACCAGCCGGTCGTCGACGGCGTTCAGCTGCGCGAGCCGGTCCTCATACATGGTGGCGAAGGCGTCGCGTTCGGACCGGTTCTGGTGGGAACCGGCTGAATGGGAGCGGCGGACCTGGGCCAGCTGCTCGCTTTTTTCCTCCCGGAGTTCATCGAGCCGGTGGTACAGGCCGGCCACGTAACGGCGCTCGTGGTCGAGCTCCGTTTGGACCGAAGACGTTTCAGGCATGTTCGCGTTCCCTCTCGCAAAGGCAGACCGTCTATCTTACCGTGCATCGGCACAATTTCCATGCCCTGTCCATAGTGCGGGTGGACGTTGCGTTCCGCGGCCCGCATTCCGTTCCAGGATGGCCGGTTCAGTACGTGATCAGCGACCGCACGTTGTGGCCGGCGAGGGCCTCACGGCCGCCCAATTCACCGAGTTCCAGCACGACGCCGAAGCCCGCAACACTGGAGCCGGCGCTTTCGATCAGGCGGGCAGCAGCAGCGAGTGTTCCGCCGGTGGCCAGGACATCGTCAAGGATCAGGACACGGGAACCGGCGGGGATGTCTTCGACATGCAGCTCGAGGCTGTTCTGCCCGTATTCCATGTCATACGTCTCGGTGTAGGTCTCCCGCGGCAGTTTGCCGGGTTTGCGGATGGTGATCACACCGCGTTCGGAGGCGTAGGCCGCAGCAGCGGCGAGCAGGAAGCCGCGGGCTTCAACCCCGGCGACGAAGTCGAACTGGCCTTCGTATCCGGCCAGCAGGGCATCGACCATACCGCGCAGCGCCGGTCCGTCGGCGAAGACCGGAGTCAGGTCGCGGAAAACGATGCCGGGCTTTGGATAATCCTGGACGACGGCGCCAAGGCGGTCGATGGTTTCCGCTATCGTTTCGGCCGGAACTGCGGCCGGGGCTGCGGGGCTGTTGAGCGGGTTCGAAGCAGTGTGTTTCACCCATCTACCTTACCGGTCCTGCGCGTCCCGGGCCTCGTTCTGCGGCTGCGCTGCTGCTCACAGCGGCTGCCGCCCTGCTGCTGCCCGGCGGCTGCACCGCGCCTGCACCGCCCGAGACCTGGCTGGACGGTGCGGGATCTACGCCCGTTTCGCCGTCGCCCCGGAAGGCCGCACCCGTGCCCGCTGGACCGCCGGCCGGTATTTGGAGACGGTCGGTTCGCCGGTGAGCCAAAACCGCCAGGGGTAGGCCTCTCCCCCGCCTTCACCGCTGACCCCGACCCGGGGCCCCCGGGAAATCAGTTCCTCGGGTACCGGTTCCTGCGGCAGTTCCAGGCGCAGCGGAGAGGTGAAGACGTCCGCACCGTCGAGACTGCGGTCGATCCCCAGTGCCTGGGTCAGCCGGGCGGGCCCGCGGGCCAGGTCCAGGGGTGACTTGGGCTGCCGGCGGCGCAGTGCGGCGATCTCGTGCCCCTCGATGATTTCCCCGGCCCGCAGCAGCAGCCCGGTGGCCTGGCCCGGAACGCCGCAGACCACGTTGGCGCAGTAGTGCATACCGTAGGTGAAGTAGACGTAGAGGTGCCCGGCCGGGCCAAACATCGTGGAGTTCCGCGGAGACTGTCCGCGGAAGGCATGGGACCCGGGATCCGCTGCGCCGAGGTAGGCTTCCACCTCCGTGATCCGGACCGCGGCGTCACCTTCCTCGGATTCCCTCCGGAGGACGGCGCCCAGCAGCCAGGGTGCTGCCTCGGTCGCCGGGATGGCCAGCCGGCTGCGCTGCTCTGCGGGATCCAGGTATGTCCGCTCCATACCTTCGACCGTAGCAAGATCTGGGGCCGCTCAATAAACTGCCGCCGGCTGCGGACTACGGCCTGCGGTGTCCAGGCTGCGCCACCGGGTCACAGATTAGAGCTGTACAGCGCTTCGAGTGCCCGGAGACGGTGGGAGTTCGGATGTGGCGTCTCCCCCAGCAACCGAACGGCGGCCGAGTCCAGTGCCAGGTGCCAGGCGGCCATCAGGGCGGCGGTGTCCTGCTGGTTGCCGGCTTCGATCCGCTGCCGGATCCGCAGTTTGCCGACCCCGTCTTCCTCGGTCACGGTGATTTCTGCCCCATCACCCAGGCGGAGGTTTCCGCCGGAACTTTCGACGGCGGCACTGATGTCCTCGGCCGCGGCGTCGTACCAGCGCTCGAACACCAGCGTGGCCTGCTCAGTGTTTTGCCCATCGCCGGCGTCCAGATAACCCATGGTCGGCGAGATGCCGAACTCACGCGAGTAGGCATCGCGCAGGGCCCGCCACTGGCCGGGCGGTTCTCCGGGCGGCGGGTTGCCGGCGGCCACCGCCGCGAAGGCGCGCAGGATGCCCTGCCATCCTGCGCTGCCTTCGGCGAGGAAATCGGGGGTGTCGGTGCGGGACCGGAACTGCAGGAGCGCACCGCCGTCGGAATCGAGGACCTGCCATTCCAGCACCGATTCCTCGCCCAGGTCATCGTCCCAGGTGATCTGGAGGCTGCTGCGCGGAGTGAGCTGCAGGACCGTCCCGGACGCGCTGCCGCCGCCCATGTCCAGCGTGTATTCCTTGCCCAGTTCCCAGTCCGGGGTCACGGTCCCGAGCCACTGCTCAACTTTGCGAGGATTGATCAGGACGTCCCAGATGTGCGCCGCGGGGTAGTCAAACTGCTTGTCGAAGGCCAGCGCCCAGCCGTCGGTGAGCTTCTCGATGCGGCCGGTGGGAACCGAGGGATCGTCCTGCCGGGAATGGTTGGACGATGATGCTTCAGACATGGCGGCCCTTCCGTAGATGCCATCTGCTGCAGTACCTACCCTAGGGTGGGCGCGTCCGGTCTGGAAGGCCGTTGACGTTGAAACCGCCGCCGCGGGCCCGTGGCTGCGGATCAGTGAGCTGCTGTGCGCGGGAGACGGTAGCGGATGTGGTTGCGGTCTGCCCGGGCCTGCCAGAATTCGGTTTCCAGCGGTTGCAGGGCGTAGAGCTGCCAGGCCGGGTTCGGGGTGCCGTCCGCACCGGGCCGGTCGTCCCAGTCCGCAGCGGAAGCGTCCGCCGACAGCGGCACCACGCTACCGGCGACGCGGACCTGCCGGCCCAGCGGCTGCCAGAAGAAGTTCATCGCAGCGCGCGGGTTGGCAGCCAGCTCCCGGCCCTTGCGCGAGGTGCGGGCGGTGGCGAACTGCCAGCCGTCGTCGTCGAGGTCCTTCAGGATCAGCATGCGGGCGGACGGGCTGCCGGCTGCGTCTGCGGTGGCAAGGGAGAAGGCGTGCGGCTGTGGGATTCCGGCGGCCAGGGCCTCATCCAGCCAGAGCCGGAAGAGCTCCGCGGGGTCATCCGGCGCGGTGTCCGGGTCAAAGTCAGGGAGCGTCGCCGGAAAGTCGGGCAGGGCGCGCAGCATGCGCCGGAACTCGGGGTTGGGCATAACGCCACGCTATCCCCTCTCCCCCAGGAAAAACGAGAGGCCAGTTGCGGCTGCTTTGAGGGCTCAAAGCGGCCGTAACTGGCCTCTCGATAGAGCGGGGAGGACGGGGTGGAGCTACACCGGGAAGCCGCGGACGGCGTCGACCTGCTTCTTCAATTCCGTCAGCTGCGCCTCGACGGCGGAGCGGGCAGTTCCGCCCTGCGCACTGCGGCTGTCCAGCGACCCTTCGGTCGAGAGCACCGTGCGGACCTCCGGGGTGAGGTGCGCCGAAATTCCGGCATATTCCTCGTCGGTCAGGTCCCAGAGTTCGACGCCGCGGGATTCGGCCAGCTTCACGGCGGCACCGGAGAGTTCATGTGCCTCGCGGAACGGCACACCCTGGCGCACCAGCCATTCGGCGATGTCGGTGGCCAGGGCAAAGCCCTGCGGAGCCAGGGACTGCATGCGTTCGGTGTTGAAGACCAGGGTGGCGATCATGCCGGAAACGGCCGGGAGCAGCAGCTCCAGGGTATCCGTGGCGTCGAAGACCGGTTCCTTGTCCTCCTGCAGGTCCCGGTTGTACGCCAGGGGCAGGCCCTTGAGCGTGGCCAGCAGCCCGGTGAGGTCGCCGATGAGGCGGCCGGCCTTGCCGCGGGCCAGCTCGGCGACGTCCGGGTTCTTCTTCTGCGGCATGATCGAGGAGCCGGTGGAGAACGCGTCGTCGAGCGTGACGAAGGAGAATTCCTTGGTGGCCCAGAGAATGATCTCTTCGCTGATGCGGGAGAGGTCCACACCGATCATGGCGGCCACCCAGGCATACTCGGCGTAGACGTCACGCGAAGCGGTGCCGTCGATCGAGTTCCAGGCAGCGGAGTCGAAGCCAAGGTCCGCGGCCACGGCGTTGGGATCCAGCCCCAGCGAGGAACCGGCCAGGGCGCCGGAGCCGTACGGTGACACAGCGGCGCGCTTGTCCCAGTCGGCCAGGCGCTGCACGTCACGCAGCAGGGCCCAGGCATGGGCCAGCAGGTGGTGGCTGAGCAAAACCGGCTGGGCGTGCTGCAGGTGGGTGCGGCCGGGCATGGCCACCCCCAGGTGCTTTTCGGCCTGTTCCACCAGGGCGTCCACGGTTGCCAGCACACCGGCCGCCACAATCCGGGCGTGGTCGCGCAGGTACATCCGGCCCAGGGTGGCGATCTGGTCGTTGCGGGAGCGGCCGGCGCGGAGCTTGCCGCCCAGCTGCGGGCCGGCGCGTTCGATCAGGCCGCGTTCCAGCGAACCGTGCACGTCCTCGTCGGAATCGGCCGGGAGGTAGGCGCCGGAGCGCACATCGGCGTCGAGCGCGTCCAGCGCCTGAAGCATGCCGGCCAGCTCGGCGTCGTCGAGCAGTCCCGCTTTGTGCAGCACCCGGGCATGCGCCCGGGAGCCGGCAATGTCATAGCCGGCAAGCCGCCAGTCGAAATGGGTGGATTTACTCAGGGCTGCCAGCGCGTCGGCCGGACCGCCGGCGAAGCGGCCGCCCCACAGAGCACCCTGGACCGTTGAACCGGAGCCTCCCGGCTGCTGGGCCGCTGATTCGATTGACGGCTTGCCGTTATGCATGTGCTTACTTTCCTTCGGCCAGGCGCAGGTCGCGGGCCGACGCTACCTTGGAGGACATCCCGAACAGCTCGATGAACCCGCGGGCCATGGACTGGTCGAAGGTGTCGCCGGTGTCGTAGGTGGCCAGGTTGAAGTCGTACAGGGAGGACTCGGAGCGGCGCCCGGTGACCGTGGCGCGGCCGGCGTGCAGATCCATGCGGATGTCGCCGGAGACGTACTGCTGGGTGTCCGCGATGAAGGCATCCAGGGAGTTCTTCAGCGGGGAGAACCACTGGCCGTCGTAGACCAGCTCGGTCCAGCGCTGCCCGACGGTCTTCTTGAACCGGGCCTGCTCGCGCTCGACCGTGACGTTTTCGAGTTCGCGGTGCGCGGCCATCAGGGCCATCGCGCCGGGAGCCTCGTAGATTTCACGGCTCTTGATGCCCACCAGGCGGTCTTCGACGATGTCGATGCGGCCGATGCCTTGGGCGCCGGCGCGGCGGTTCATCTCTTCGATGGCCTGCAGCGGGGTGACGGGCTTGCCGTCGATGGCGACGGGGACGCCTGCCTTGAACGTGATGACCACTTCGTCGGCGGCGATCCCGGAGTCGGGATCGGAGGTGTACTCGTACACGTCCGGGGTGGGGGCGTTCCAGATGTCTTCCAGGAAGCCGGTTTCCACGGCGCGTCCCCAGACGTTGGCGTCAATGGAGAACGGGTTCTTCTTGGTGGTGACGATCGGGAGGTTCTTCTCCTCGGCGAAGGCGATGGCCTTGTCGCGGGTCAGTGCCAGGTCGCGGACGGGTGCGATGCACTTCAGGTCCGGGCCCAGGGTCTGGATGCCGACCTCGAAGCGGACCTGGTCGTTGCCCTTGCCGGTGCAGCCGTGCGAGACGGTGGTGGCACCGAATTCGCGGGCTGCGGCCACCAGGTGCTTGACGATCACCGGGCGGGACAGCGCGGAGACCAGCGGGTAGGAATCCATGTACAGGGAGTTGGCCTGCAGCGCGGGCATGCAGTACTCGGCGGCGAACTCGTCGCGGGCGTCGGCCACGTAGGCTTCGACGGCTCCGCAGTCGAGCGCACGCTGGCGGATGGTCTCCAGCGACTCGCCGCCCTGTCCGACGTCGACCGCCACGGCGATGACTTCGGCGCCGGTTGCCTCGGCGATCCAGCCGATGGCCACTGACGTATCCAGGCCACCTGAGTAGGCCAGAACAATACGTTCGCTCACGAATGTGCTCCTCTTGCGATTGGTGCAGCGGGGGTGCTGCGTTGGGTATGAAAAGTTGGGAAACAGTTGGGAAATCCGGAAACCAGTGAGGCCCGGTGGCCGGGCTCACGCCCGGGCAGGATCAGCTTCTACAGTATTCGATTGTCCGGGGCCTGCCCGCTGGCGGTCGCCTCATCGGCGATGCTCAGGAAGCGGGCCGCCAGTTCGCCGCCGCCGTCGGGATCCCGGGTGACCAGCAGCACGGTGTCGTCCCCGGCCAGGGTGCCCAGAATGGATGGCATCACCGAGTGGTCGATCGCCAGCGCCAGGAAGTTGGCGGCTCCGGGCGGGGTGCGCAGCACCACGATGTTCCCGGACGCTTCGGCCGTGACCAGCAGTTCGCCGCAGAGCCTGGCCAGCCGCGAGTCGAGCACCTCCTGCCCGATCCCGGACTGCGGGGTCCGTTCGCCGCCCTCGGAGGGGACGGCGTAGACCAGCACGCCGTCCTTGCCGCGCATCCGCACGGCGCCGAGCTCCACCAGGTCGCGGGAGAGCGTGGCCTGGTTGACCTGTACGCCGTCGTCCGCCAGCAGCGCGGCCAGCTCGGCCTGCGACCGGACCGACAGGCCGGTCAGCAGGGCACGGATGCGCGCCTGCCGGGCTGTTTTGGTGGCGGGCATGGTCACAGCGCGCGCTCCGGCACTCCGGTGAGGCCGGACTTGGCCATCAGCCAGAGCATCAGGGCTTTCTGGGCGTGCAGCCGGTTCTCCGCCTCGTCCCAGACCAGGGACTGCGGTCCGTCGATCACGTCGGCGGAAATCTCGTAGCCGCGGTAGGCGGGCAGGCAGTGGAGCACGACGGCGTCATCCGCGGCGTGCGCCATGGCTTCGCTGTCCACGGCGTACTCCCGGAAGAGATCCTGCCGGGCGGCCTTTTCCTCTTCCTGCCCCATGGACACCCAGGTGTCGGTGGCGACGACGTCGGCTCCGGCCAGCGCCTCCGCAGCGTCAGTGGTGATCAGCACCGATCCCCCGGTTTCCTCGGCTCGCGCCGCGGCGGCGTCGACAACCAGCGGATCCGGCAGGTAGCCCATGGGTCCGGCAACCCGCACATGCATACCGGCGGTGACGCCGGCCAGCAGGTAGGAGTTGGCCATGTTGTTGGCGCAGTCCCCGAGGTAGGTCAGGGTGAGGCCGGCCAGGGTGCCTTTGTGCTCGCGGATGGTCATCAGGTCCGCGAGGAGCTGGCAGGGGTGGTAATCGTCGGAGAGCGCGTTGATCACCGGTACCGAGGAGTTCGCAGCCATTTCTTCCAGCCCGGACTGCGCGTAGGTGCGCCAGACGATGGTGGACACCATCCGCTCCATGACCTTCGCGGTGTCCGCCACGGATTCCTTGTGCCCCAGCTGGGATTCACCGGCACCGATGATCAGCGGCACCCCGCCCAGGTCGGAAATGCCGGCAGCAAAGGAAATCCGGGTGCGGGTGGAGGTCTTGTCGAAGATGACCGCCACGGTCTTGCGTCCGGTGGAGTCGCCCGCATACGGCTGGTATTTGTAGCGGTCCTTTTTCAGGGCATCGGCGAGGTCCAGGACCTCGGTCTGCTCGGCCTGCGTCAGGTCGGTGTCAACAAGGAAATGGCGGGTCATGACTGTCCAATCGTTGTGGCAGCAGCGGCTTTCAGGATGGCAGGGAGTTCGTCGGTGAAGCTCATCGCCTGGTCAACGCCCAGGATCAGCGGCGGTGCCAGGCGCAGGGTGTGCGGTCCGGTGGCATTGATGATGAAGCCGGCCTCGAGCGCGGCCGTGACAGCTGCCGGGGCAATCTCCTGGTCCAGGTCGATGCCGATCAGCAGTCCGCGCCCGCGGACCGAGCTGACCCCGTCCACTTTCCGCAACGCCCCACGGAGCTGTTCCCCCGTGGTGTTGACGTTGGCGAGCACGTCCTGGGACTCGATGGCGGCCAGTGTTGCCAGCGCCGCCGCCGTCGCCACCGGGTTGCCGCCGAAAGTTGTTCCGTGCTGGCCGGCGGTGAGCAGGGAGGAAGCCTTTTCCCCGAACGTGATCAGCCCGCCGATGGGGAAACCTGCGCCCAGGCCCTTGGCCAGGGCCATGGCGTCCGGCAGCACGCCTTCGGAGGCGAACCAGGTGCCGGTGCGGCCAATACCGGTCTGCACTTCGTCGAAGATGAGCAGCGCGCCGGCGGCCTGGGTGATCTCCCGGGCGGCCTGGAGGTAACCCTCGGGCGGCAGGTGCACGCCGGCCTCACCCTGGATCGGTTCCATAAACACGGCAGCAACGGTCTCGTCGACTGCGGCGCGCAGTGCCTCAACGTCGCCGTAGGGGATGTGCTCGACGCCGGCGGGCAGCGGTTCAAACGGTTCCCGGTAGGCGGCCTTGGCGGTCAGGGCCAGTGCGCCCATGGTCCGGCCGTGGAAGGCGTGGTCCATGGCGATGATGCGGCTGCGTTCGGGGGTGGAGTTGCGGCGGGCCAGCTTGAACGCCGCCTCGATGGCTTCGGTCCCGGAGTTGGAGAAGAACACCTTGGAACCCTCGGGCGCCTGGGCCAGCTGCAGGAGCTTCTCGGCCAGGGCAATCTGGGGAGGGCTGGTGAAGAAGTTCGAAACGTGGCCCAGTGTGTTCAGCTGGCTGGCGATGACCGAGGTGACGAACGGGTGGGCGTGGCCCAGCGCGTTGACCGCGATTCCGCCCAGCAAGTCAAGGTAGGCCTTGCCGTCGGCGTCCCAGACGTAGCAGCCGTGCCCGCGCACCAGCACACGCTGGGGGGTCCCGAAAACACCCATCAGCGACTTACCGTAGCGGGCCAGCCAGTCGCTGCCGGTGCCGGTCAGCTCGGTGAGTTCGGGGCCGGCGGGAGCGATGTCCGCGCCCGGTGCCTTGGGGATGCTGCTCATACGCTCTCTCCGTCCGGAACGATCTGGGTGCCGATGCCGGCGGTGGTGAAGACTTCCAGCAGCATGGAATGGGCCATGCGGCCGTCGACGACGGCTGCCCGGTCCACACCGCCGTCGACGGCGGCCAGGCAGGCTTCCATCTTGGGAATCATGCCCGATTCCAGTGTGGGCAGCATCTGCCGCAGTTCACCGGCGGTGAGTGCGGAGATGAGCGAGGATTTGTCCGGCCAGTTGGCGTAGAGGCCTTCGACGTCGGTGAGCACCACCAGCCGGGAGGCGCCCAGGGCGACGGCCAGGGACGCCGCGGCGGTGTCGGCGTTGACGTTGAGCACCTGTCCGGTGGGTGCGCCTGCGGTGTCGATTTCCGGGGCGACGGTGGAGATCACGGGGATCCGTCCGGCCTCGATGAGGTCCAGGATCGCGCCGGGGTTCACGCCGACGACTTCGCCCACAAGCCCCAGGTCCACTTCCTCGCCGTCCACGACGGTTCCGGTGCGGACGGCCTGCAGCAGCCCGCCGTCTTCGCCGGAAAGGCCGACGGCGTAGGGCCCGTGGGAGTTGATCATGCCAACCAGCTCGCGGCCAACCTGGCCGGTGAGGACCATCCGTACGGCGTCCATGGCTTCGGGAGTGGTGACCCGGAGGCCGCCCTTGAACTCGGATTTGATGCCCAGCCGGGCCAGCAGCGCACTGATCTGCGGGCCGCCGCCGTGCACCACCACGGGATGCACCCCTACGTGGTGCAGGAAAACGATGTCCTCGGCGAACGCCTGGCGCAGCTCATCGTTGACCATGGCGTTGCCGCCGTATTTGATCACCATGGTGCTGCCGGCAAAGCGCTGGATCCAGGGCAGTGCCTCGATCAGCGTTGCCGCTTTGTCCTGCGCGGCGAGCTGTTCGCGGGCTTCGTTGGGAGTGCTCATAGGGTCCTCGATCAGCTGCTGTAGGCGGAGTTTTCGTGGACGTAGTCCGTGGTCAGGTCATTGGTCCAGATGGTCGCGGTTTCGCTGCCGGCGCCCAGATCGATTTCCACGCTCACGGCCCGGCCGCTGAGGTCCACGTCTTCGCGCGGGTCCCCGATGCCGCCGTTGCGGCAGACCTGGACTCCATTAATGGAGACGTTGATCTGCTCCGGTTCAAAGGCAGCGTCCGTGGTGCCCACGGCGGACAGGACCCGGCCCCAGTTCGGGTCGTTGCCGAAGATGGCGGTCTTGAAGAGGTTGGAGCGGGCGACGGCGCGGGACGCGGTCTCGGCGTCGGCCACCGTTGCGGCGTTGAGGGTGGTGATGGCGATGTCGTGGCTGGCACCCTCGGCGTCGGTGATCAGCTGCTGGGCCAGGGAATGGCATACCCCGGTCAGGCCGCGGGTGAACTCATCGGTGTCCGGGGTGGTGCCGGAGGCTCCGGAGGCCATCAGCACCACGGTGTCATTGGTGGACATGCAGCCGTCGGAGTCGGTCCGGTCGAAGGTGACCGTGGTGGCGGCGCGCAGGGCCGCATCCAGGCTGGCGGCGTCGAGCCGTGCGTCGGTGGTCAGGACCACCAGCATGGTGGCCAGCCCGGGCGCGAGCATGCCGGCACCCTTGGCCATACCGCCGATCCGGTAGCCGGTGCCGGCGAAACCTGCCTGCTTGGACACGGAGTCCGTGGTCATGATGGCTTCGGCGGCCAGCGCCCCGCCGTCGCTGGTCAGGGCCTTGGCTGCCGCCTCAGCGCCGGGCAGCAGCTTGTCCATCGGAAGCTGTTCGCCGATCAGGCCGGTGGAGCAGACCAGCACGTCGCCGGCGGACACGCCCAGCAGTTCGGCGACCTTTTCCGCGGTGGCGTGGGTGTTCTGGAAGCCCTGCGGTCCGGTGCAGGCGTTGGCTCCGCCGGAATTCAGGAACACGGCGTCGGCCCGTCCGTCGGAAATCACCTGACGGGACCAATGCACTGGAGCAGCTGCCACCCGGTTGGTGGTAAACACGGCGGCAGCTGCCTTGGCGGGGCCGTCGTTGACCACCAGGGCGACGTCGCGGCCGCCGGATGCCTTCAGCCCGGCGGTGATGCCTGCAGCCCGGAAGCCTGCGGGCGCGGTGATGCCGGTTGCCGGTGCGGTGACGCTGGAGGGGTTGGTTTCGGTGCTCATTACGGTGCTACTCCCTGCAGGGTGAGGCCGGCGCCCTCTTCGAGGCCGAGGGCGATGTTCATGGACTGGACGGCGCCGCCGGCGGTGCCCTTGGTGAGGTTGTCGATCACGGCGGAGACAATAACGCGGCCCGCATGCGGATCGAAGGCGAGCTGCAGTGCGGCGTAGTTGGACCCCACCACCATCTTGGTGGCCGGCCACTGGCCCTCGGGCAGCACCCGGACGAACGGTTCATTGGCGTAGGCGGTTTCCCAGGCCGAGCGCAGGGCGGCGGCGTCGACGCCGGGGCGGACCTTCGCCGTCGCGGTGGTGAGGATGCCGCGGGCCATGGGTGCCAGCGTCGGGGTGAAGGAAATGGAGACCTGCTCCCCCGCTGCGGCGGAGAGGCCCTGCTCGATTTCGGGGGTGTGCCGGTGTCCGCCGCCGACACCGTAGGGGCTCATGCCGCCCATGACTTCGGAGCCGAGCAGGTGCGGCTTAGCTGCTTTGCCCGCACCGGAGGTGCCGGACGCGGCCACGATCACGACGTCGTCGGGCTCCAGCAGTCCGGCGGCGAAGCCGGGGGTCAGGGCCAGCAGCGAAGACGTCGGGTAACAGCCGGGGACGGCGATCCGCTTGGCGCCGCGGAGGATTTCGCGGTGGCCGGGCAGTTCCGGAAGGCCATAGGGCCAGCTGCCGGCGTGCGGGGAGCCGTAGAACTTTTCCCAGGCGGCGGGATCGGTGAGCCGGTGGTCGGCACCGGCGTCGATCACCAGGGTGTCCGCGCTCAGCTGGGCGGCGATTTCGGCACTGGCGCCGTGCGGAAGCGCCAGGAAGACGACGTCGTGCCCTGCCAGGTGCTCCACCGTGGTGTCCACCAGGATGCGGTCAGCCAGGGCGTGCAGGTGCGGCTGCAGTTCGCCGAGCCGGGAACCGGCATTGCTGTGGGCGGTGATGGCGCCAATTTCGACGCCGGGGTGGCCGGCGAGCAGGCGCAGGACCTCTCCCCCGGCGTAGCCACTGGCTCCTGATACGGCAACGGAAATCGTCATGTTCACCACACTACAACAACTTTATGCAAGACCCTTCATATTTATGCATTGTGACCGGAATGGGCTTTTTCCACGGTGTCTTGCCGGGCCGGGGCCTACGATGGTTCCCAATTGATGCCAGGCAGACGCACCCCCGAACGGAAGAGGCAACCCATGCACAAAGCCATTGTCGTCCCATCAGCCGGCGGGCCCGGCGTCCTGCGCTATGAAGATGTGGATCTGCCGGTTCCCGGCCCGAACGAGCTGCTCGTTAAGGTGGCCGCCGCCGGGGTGAACTTCATCGACACCTACCAGCGCAGCGGTGTCTACAAGATGCACTACCCCTTCATCCCCGGTTCGGAGGCTGCCGGCACGGTGGTGTCCGCGGGCCTGGACGTGGCTGCGTTCCGCGAAGGGGACCACGTGGCCACCGCCGAGGGCGGCGGTGCCTACTCCGAGTACATGCTGCTGGACGCGGACAAGGCCCTGCCGGTGCCGCGCGGCGTGGATATCAAGGTGGCGGCCGCTCTGCCGCTGCAGGGGATTACAGCCCACTACCTGTGTAATTCGACCTACCCCGTGCAGTCCGGGGAAACGGTCCTCACCCATGCCGGGGCCGGCGGCGTCGGCCTGCTGCTGATCCAGCTGCTGAAGGCCAAGGGCGCCACGGTGATCACCACGGTGTCCAGCGATGAGAAGGAAGAACTGGCGCGCGGCGCCGGCGCCGACCACGTGCTGCGCTACGACGGCTTCGCGGACCGGGTGCGCGGGCTGACGAACGGCCAGGGTGTGGATGTGGTGTTCGACGGCGTGGGCAAGGCAACCTTTGACGGTTCCCTGGCCAGTCTGCATCCGCGCGGCATGATGGTGCTCTTCGGCGGGGCGTCCGGACAGGTGCCTCCGTTCGACATCCAGCGGCTGAACGCCCTGGGCTCCCTCTACCTGACCCGGCCGACCATTCGGGACTACCTGCGCAGCGCCGAGGAACGGCAGTGGCGGGCCCGGGAACTGTTCGAGATGGTCGAGGCCGGTACCCTGGATGTGCGGATCGGGGCAACCTATCCCCTGGCCGAGGCCGCTCAGGCGCAGGCGGATCTGGAGGGCCGGAAGACCACGGGCAAGGTGCTGCTGGTTCCGTAGGGGGTTGCGGGCAGCTGCCTTCCTGGTTTCGCTCCGGTTTGTGACAATCGCTCCGGTTCGCGGCGGAGCGATTGCCACAAAGCGGAGCGATTCCGGGACACGGTTGGTTAGCCCTCGGTTAGCTGCTCGTAGGCATGGGCATAAGCACCTCGTCGCTGGTGGAGAGCCGGAAAACGGATCAGACGGATCCGGTCGGCAACCGTCCGTAGCGGAAGGCGGCAGCACATGCAGACGGACCCGGCACGAGATGCCCTGGCAGAACGCATCCGGCAGCGCCTTGCCTCATACCCGGACGTCCGGGAGAAAAACATGTTCGGCGGCGTGGCCTTTATGGTGGACGGCGGCCTGGCCGTCTCCGCGGGCCGCGGCGGAGACCTGCTGGTACGGGTGGATCCGTCAGATTACCGGGATCTGCTCACCGCCGGCGGCCAGCCTGCATATATGGGCGGGGGCAGGCCGATGGGCGAAGGATGGATGAACGTCCCCCTGGACATCATCGCGGACGATGAGGTCCTGGGCTGGTGGATCGCCGTCGGCCGCACGTCCAGGGACAGTTAGGCAGGATCCGCGGGCTGGGCCAGCTCCTGCCTTAGGTCGGTGTCCCCCGTATGCAGGACCACCCTCATCCCAAGCGCTCTGGCTGCTTCAATATTCGCGGAATTGTCGTCAATGAAGACTACGTCTTCCGCCGCAGCTCCGAGGCCGTTCAGGACATGCCGGTAGATCTGCGGGTCCGGTTTGACCATGCGCAGCCTGCCGCTGAAATAGCGGGCGGCGAAGAAGGCCGGCCAGGAAGCATCCGACTCGTACCGGTAAGACATCTCCGCGGGCATGTTTGAGAGCAGCGCCAGCTGCGCGCCCTCCGCTGCCAGGAACTCCAGGACTTCCAGCGTTCGTGGATTGAGCCGGGACCACTGCCGCGCGTCCAGCTCTTCGAGCCGGGCCAGCTCAACCCCGCGGACCCGCCGGCCGAGCACCGAAGCCCAGTACTCCGCCGGACTCAGCGAGCCGCCGTCGTACTCCAGCCGGGTGGCCCAATAGGAACTCGACGCGGGCTGCAGATCCATTCCGGTGGCCTCCCGGAGCGCGTCCCAGTCCTCGGGCAGCGGCGCGGCAGAAATCACCATGCCGTAGTCGAAGAGATACCAGGTGCCGGGGCGGGAAAGAGTACTCACCCGCTCCAAGCTAGCAAAACGCGCAAGCCCCCGCCGGAAAGTCCGGCGGGGGCTTGCGGCTTGTCAACGGACGAACCTACCGCTGCACGGCACCAAACCGCTCGGCAGCCAGCGCGACGGCGGCGGCCCGGGACTCGGAGGCCTCGTCAGCGGTCAGCGTGCGGTCGGCTGCACGGAAGCGCAGGGCGAAGGCGAGGGATTTGTGCCCCTCGTCGATGCCCTTGCCCGCATACACATCAAACAGCGCGATGTCTTCCAGCAGTTCCCCGGCGCCTTCGCGCAGGGTTTCCAGGACGGTTTCGGCCGGGATCTCCTCGGCCACCACCAGGGCCACGTCCTGCGTGGTCGCCGGGTACGCGGAGATTTCCCGGGCAACGATCACATCCGGCGCGGCGTCGAACAGCGCGGCGGCGTTGATCTCCAGTGCCACGGTGCGGGCCGGCATGTCCCGGGCCGCGAGCAGCTTCGGATGCAGTTCACCGGCGTAACCCACGGCTTCACCGCTGCGCAGCGAGATCTTCGCGGTGCGTCCCGGGTGGAAGGCCTGGTGTTCGCCCTGGCTGATCACCAGTTCAACACCCAGCACGTCGCCCATGAGGCGGGCGGTGTCGACGGCGTCGGCCCAGTCCCACGTGCGCGGGGCATGGCCGGCGCCGGCCGGCGACTCGTGGCCGGTGAAGAGCACGCCGATGTGCAGCGGCTGATCCGGAATGCCGTTGTACAGCGCATCCAGGACCTCTTCTGAGGGTTTGACGCCCAGCGGCGGAATCGACTCGGTGCCGGTCCGTTCGCCGGGCAGGAAAACCGCCGCGGACTCGAACAGTGCCAGGTCCCGGAAGCCGCGTGAAAGGTTGCGCTTGGCGACGTCGAACAGGCCCGGCAGCACCGAGGTGCGCAGGTAGCCGAACTCGGCGCTGAGCGGGTTCGCCAGCTTCAGGGCCGGACGCTGCTCACCGGCAACCGGCGTGCCGAAGGTGTTGTTGTCCTCTTCCGTCACGAACGGGTAGGACAGCACTTCGGTGAGACCGGAGGCGGCCAGTGACTGCAGCAGGCGGCGGCGCTGCTGCTGCATGCGGGTCAGGCCGCGTCCGGGCGGCGCCACCGGCAGCGTGGACGGAATCTGGTCGTAGCCCACCAGCCGGATGATTTCCTCGGTGAGGTCCTCCCGGGTTTCCAGGTCCGGCCGCCAGCTCGGGGGCGAAACCCGGTAACCGCCGTCGGCCTTCTCCACGTCCGCACCCAGGTCCGCCAGGGTGCCGGTGATCTGCTCTTCGGTGAAGTCATAGCCGATCAGCTGCGCCGGGAAACCGGCGGGCAGGAAAATGCTCCGCGGTTCGGGCGCGGTTCCGGCGTCGGTGATGGATTCGTCGGCAGTGCCGCCGGCAAGTTCCACCAGCAGGTCAACGGCGCGCTGCGCGGCGACGTCGGCAACGTACCAGTCCACGCCGCGCTCGAAGCGCTTGGACGCTTCGGAGGGCAGCTTATGACGGCGGCGCGAACGGCCGATGCTGACGTCGTCGAAGTGCGCGGCCTCGATCAGGACGTTCCGGGTGGTGTCAGAGGCCTCGGTGCTGGCCCCGCCCATCACGCCGGCGATGCCGATGGCACCGGATCCGTCGGTGATCAGCAGGTCCTCGGGATCGAGGGTGCGGACCTTGTCATCCAGGGTTTTGATGGTCTCGCCCGGGGTGGCACGGCGGACCGTGATCTCGCCGGTGAGCTTGTCCAGGTCGTAGCAGTGCAGCGGCTGGCCCAGTTCGAGCATCACGTAGTTGGAGATGTCCACGATCAGCGAGATGGACCGCATGCCGGCCAGGCGCAGCCGCGCAGCCATCCACGGCGGCGTTGGGCGGGTGGGATCGACGCCGCGGACGGTGCGGGCGACGAACCGGTCGCAGCCGGGCTTGCCGTAGATCGGCGCTTCGTCGGCCAGGCGCACCGGGTATCCGGCGCCGTCGGCTTCCGGAACCTCCACCGTGGCGGCGGGGTCGGTGAACTTGGTGCCCGTGGCGTGCGCGTATTCGCGGGCAGCACCACGGATCGAGAAGACGTAGCCTCGGTCCGGGGTGACGTTGATTTCGGCTGCCTGGTCGTAGAGACCGAGCAGTTCCATCGCGTCGGTGCCGATTTCCGGATCAAGGCCCAGGGTGGAGAGTACCAGGATGCCGTCATGGTCTTCGCCGATGCCCAGTTCGCGCACGGAGGCGATCATGCCCGCGGAGACGTGGCCGTAGGTCTTGCGCGGGCTGATGCGGAAGTCCCCGGGCAGCACGGCGCCGGGCAGGGTGACAACCACCTTGTCCCCGACCTCGAAGTTGTGCGCACCGCAGACGATGCCCTGGATCCCGGACGGATCGATCCCGTCGCCGGTCAGCGTCTGCTCGGCGCCTTCGGGCACCACGCGGACGGTGCACCAGTTGATGGTTTTGCCGTTCTTCTGCGGCTCCGGCTCCTTGGAGAGCACCTGGCCAACAACGATCGGGCCCTGCAGCTCGTCGGTGGGACGGTGGACGTCCTCCTCCTCGAGGCCAACCTTCACCAGTTCTGCCATAACGTCTTCGGCGGTTGCATCCGCCGGAACCTGGGCATACTCGCGCAGCCAGGAAAGTGGGATTCTCACTTAGATCTCCATCCCGAAGTGTTCGCTGAAACGTACGTCGCCTTCAATCATGTCCCGCATATCCGTAACCTCGTTGCGGAACATCAGGGCACGCTCGATGCCCATGCCAAAGGCAAAACCTGAGTAGACCTCGGGGTCGATGCCCGCTGCGCGCAGCACATTGGGGTTGACCATGCCGCAGCCGCCCCACTCGATCCAGCGCGGGCCGCCCTTGGCGCCGGGGTGCCAGATGTCCAGCTCAGCGCTGGGCTCGGTGAAGGGGAAGAAGTTCGGGCGCAGGCGGACCTTGGCCTCGTCGCCGAACAGCACCCGGGTGAAGTGCTCCAGGGTGCCGACCAGGTCTGCCATGGTCAGGCCCTTGTCGATGGCCAGGCCTTCGAACTGGTGGAACACGGGGGTGTGCGTCGCGTCGAGTTCGTCGGTGCGGAACACCTTGCCCGGGCAGAGCACGTAGATCGGCAGGTCGCGTTCGAGCATGGAGCGGACCTGCACCGGTGAGGTGTGGGTGCGCATGAGCAGGTGCGCTTCCGGTGGCTCCACGAAGAAGGTGTCCTGCATTTCGCGGGCCGGGTGGTCCGGCTTGAAGTTCAGTGCATCAAAGTTGAACCACTCGGATTCAACCTCGGGGCCTTCGGCGATTTCCCAGCCCATGCCCACGAAAATGTCGCTGACGCGGTCCTGCAGGGTGGAAAGCGGGTGGCGCCCGCCGATGCGGCGGCGGCGCGGGGCGGCAGTGACGTCCACGGCTTCCTCGACGAGGATCCGGGCATCCCGCTCGGCCTCCAACTCGACGGTGCGGGCGGCGAGCGCCTGGTTGATCCGTCCCCGGGCCGGGCCGACGACCTTGCCTGCCGCAGCCTTCTGCTCCTTGGGGAGTCCGCCGATCTGCCGGTTGGCCAGGGCCAGCGGCGACTTCTCACCGGTGACAGCGATGCGGACGTCCTTGAGGGCGTCCAGGTCGGCGGCGGAGCTGATGGCTGCGAGCGCTGCGTCGACGGCGGCCGCGACCGCCGGCTCGTCCAGCGGGTTGGGTGCCGCGGTGTCTGGGGAGTCCATCCCCGGTATGGAATTCGACATGTACCGTTCTTACCTGTTTCCGGCCGTGTTGATGGCTGTTCGATGGCTGTTCAGTGGCTGTTCAAGGAACGCTGGTCCGCAGGCGGGAACTGAAAAAGCCTGCGGCTACCAGTCTAACCAACGAACACCTGGCCGCCGGGCAGTGTGAAGGCGCTCAGTCCGCCCTACCATTGGCCCATGACTTTGGCGCAGGACTCCAGCACCGGCACGGGCACAGGCGCAGCCACCGGCGGCCATCGGCTGCGCCGCGCGCTGAATCTGGTCAACGGAACGACGGCGGCGGGGATCATCGTGGCGCGGATTGGCGGGGTGCGGCCGCGGCGCGGCCCGGATGGGGTCCTGCTCGCCGGTGGCTGGAAACACCGGCTCCCGCATGCCGCCGCTTTCACCCTGGGCAACGTGGTTATCTACCGGCCGCGGGTTTCCGCTGCATTCGATCCCTCCCCGGCAGGGTCTGCCTCTCCCCTGCTGCGGCACGAGGCCCGGCACTGCACCCAATACGCCCTGCTGGGCCTGGCCTTCCTGCCGCTGTACTTCGCCGCTGCGGGCATTTCCGTGCTGCGCTCCGGCGATCCGGCGTCGTCGAACCCCTTTGAAATCCTGGCCGGGCTCGACGACGGCGGCTACCGGCGCCCCGGCGCGGCGCCCGGCGCTCCCGGCCGTTCCTCCAATCCCGGCTAACGAACTCCAGATGGCGCGGGAGCACGGCACTGCACCACTGACAGTTATTCGAACATATGTTCTAATGGTTGGATGAGGTGGCAGCAGCAGGAACCCAAGGCCGCACCCGCAGCAGATGCGCTGCTTCCCCTGCAGGGGCTGGTCAGATCAGTTCAGACCCCGGCCTTCGCCGGCGTGACCTTCCACGAAGTCCTGGCGAAATCCGTACTGAACAAGGTACCCAAGTCCTCCTCCATGCCCTTTGGGTGGACCGTGAATCCGTACCGCGGCTGCAGCCATGCCTGTGTGTACTGCTTTGCCCGTAAAACGCACAGTTACCTGGACCTGGATTCCGGGGCCGATTTCGACAGCCAGCTGGTCGTGAAGACCAACACCGGCGAGGTGCTGCGCCGGGAGCTGGCCAGGCCGTCCTGGAACCGCGAGCACGTGGCAATGGGCACCAACACCGATCCCTACCAGCGTGCCGAGGGGCGCTACAAGCTCATGCCCGGGATCATCCGTGCCCTGGCGGACAGCGGCACGCCGTTCTCCATCCTCACCAAGGGCACCCTGCTGGCACGGGACCTTCCCCTCTTGACCGAAGCCGCTGCGCAGACTCCGATCAGCATGGGCATCTCGCTGGCCCTGCTGGACCCGGACCTTGCCTCCCGCGTGGAGCCGGGAACACCGTCGCCCAGGGCCCGCCTGGAACTGATCAGCCGGATCCGGGACGCCGGCATGGAGTGCAACGTGATGGCCATGCCCATCCTCCCGTGGCTGACCGACGGCGACGAGTCTTTGGACGCGCTTTTCTCCGCCCTGGCCGCCGCTGGAGCGTCCTCAGTGACAGCCGGCGCGCTGCACCTCCGCCCCGGCGCGCGGGAGTGGTACCGGCAATGGCTGGCCCGGGACTATCCGCAGCTGGGCGCAAAGTACGATGCTCTCTACGCCGGCGGTTCCTACGCCTCTAAGGAGTACCGCACCTGGCTCGCCGGACGCCTCCGGTTCTTCAAAGCCCGTCATGGATTCGACGGCGCCAACCGGTTCCTCGCCACCCGGGCCGCGGGGCAGGGGCCCGGGCATCCGCCCGCAGTTCCGGAGCCGCTGCCTGCTCTGTCCGGACTGCCTGCTCGGTCTGGGCTGCCTGCTCGGTCTGGACTGCCGCGCGTTCCGGCTGCAGCTGGAACCCTGTTCTAAACCCGTTCACGCAGCCCGTTGACCGGCTGGCCCCGCCCGGATGTCGCGGCGCCGGGGGTTGACCCGCATCAGTCTCTGTCCGGCTCAACTGGGTCCGGCTCAGCTGGGGACCGGCTCAGCTGGGAACCGGCTCAGCTGGGGACCGGCTCAGCCCCTGAGGGCAGGATTCCGCACACCGGCGGCCTGCAGCATGGCCGAGACAATGGGAAGATCCGCGGGAATCCAGGGCAGCTGCGCGAGGTCGGGCGAGTCGAGCCGGACCCAGCGCAGTTCGTCGTGATCCTCAAGCGGCTGCGGCTCGCCGGCACTGAGCTGGACCAGCCAGACGCGCATGGCGGCGGACTGGTTCAGCGGCCAGCCCTGCGCCAGGGGTCCGGCGATCTCGGCACCCAGGGACACCTCAACTCCCAGCTCTTCGGCCAGTTCGCGGTGCAATGCGGCTTCACACGTTTCGTTGGGCTCCACCTTCCCGCCGGGAAACTCCCACATTCCGGCATACTGCTCGGGTGCGGACCGCCGGGCGGCCAGAAGGCTGCGTGGACTGCGAAGGTCGTCAACGATCGCGGCGCCGACCACCTGCTTCAACTCTGGATTCAACACAGCTCGAGTCTACGGTCCCCGCTGCACTACACTGGACGGCGATGGTTTAATGCCGTCCCCGGCCCGGTTTCTCGCAGCAGAGTTGTCGCTGCGGGTTTTCCGTTGGTTTTTCCGGCGCGGAATACCGGCAGCCTCTCCCCCTGCAGCTTGGCCATCCATGCGCGTCCGTGTCTCCACGGCTCCGCGGCTCACCGCTGATCCGAAAGCACCACACCCCATGCCCTCACCGAGCACCCCGGCTTCCAAAACCCGTCATGCCGCCCTGGCCATCACTGCCCTGGCCGCCGGCGGCTTCGCCATTGGCACCACGGAGTTCGCCATCATGGGCCTGCTGCAGGAAATGGTGACCGACCTTGGTATCTCCGTTCCTGCGGGCGGGCACGTCATCTCCGCCTACGCCCTCGGCGTTGTGGTCGGGGCTCCGCTGCTGGCGGCCCTCGGCGCCAAGATGCCGCGCAAGCGGCTGGCCCTGGGCCTGATGGCTTTCTTTGCCGTTGCCAACCTCTCCTCATTCATCGCCCCGGACTACGGCTGGCTGCTGGTCACCCGGTTCCTGTCCGGGCTTCCGCACGGCGCCTTCTTCGGAGTGGCTGCCGTGATTGCCGCGTCCCTGGTGGCACCTACCCGGCGCGGCTGGGCCATCTCCATGGTGATGCTCGGCTTGAGCGTCGCCAATGTGATCGGCGTTCCTTTCGCGACCTGGCTGGGCCAGCAGGCAGGCTGGCGCTGGATGTTCGTGCTCGTCGGGGCGATAGCCCTGGTCAGCGTGGCCCTGGTTGCCCGGTTCGTGCCGTTCCAAGCGGCCCATCCCGATGCCAGCATCCGGCGTGAGCTCAGCGCCCTGCGCCGGATACAGGTGTGGCTGGCGCTGCTGGTCGGCACTGTTGGCTTTGGCGGGTTCTTCGCCGTTTACACCTACATCTCACCCACCATGACCGAGGTGGCAGGCCTCCCGCTCTCCGTGCTGCCGCTGATCGTGGGCCTGTACGGCGTGGGACAGGTGGTCGGCAACGTGGTCGGCGGCAGGATCGCTGACCGGTCCGTGATGGGCAGCATTTACGCGGTGCTGGCCGGCACCGCCGTGATCCTGGCGGTTTATGCCTGGGCGGTGCAGTACAAGGCCGGCGCCATCATCCTGGTTTTCCTGGTTGGTGCCGTCGGTTCCGCACTGACCCCGGCCCTGCAGACCCGCCTGCTGGACGTCTCCCCGGGAGCACCGTCACTGGCTTCGTCGCTGAACCATGCGGCCCTGAACGTCGCCAATGCCCTGGGTGCCATGGTGGGCGGCCTGGTCATCGCCTGGGGCTGGGGGTTCCGGTCCCCTGCCGTCGTGGGTGCTGTCCTGGCCCTGCTGGGCCTGGGCATCGCTCTGCTCAGCGGGGCGCTGGACCGCCGTCGGACGAGGCTGGGCCTGGAAGGTCCCCTTCAGCCCGCGGACGGTACAGATCCGGTTCCAGATAAATCACAGTCCTTGTAGGCATGGCGGCGGAGCGGATCCGGGCTTCTGCGGCGTTGATCGCCCGGGCAATCTGCTCTCCGGTTTCGCCCTCGCTGACGGAGATCTTCGCTGCTACGAGGAGCTCGTCCGGGCCCAGGTGCAGGGTCTTGAGGTGGATGATGCGGGTTCCGTCTTCGGTGATGGCGGACTCGATCTGCCGGACCATCGGCGCCGCGGCTGATTCTCCGAGCAGCAGCGACTTGGTTTCAAGCGCCAGGACCGCAGCGATAGCCACGAGCAGGACACCGATCATCGCTGTGCCCAGGGCGTCCCAGATGCCGTTGCCGGTGATCAGGGTCATGCCCACCCCGAAGAGCGCGAAAACCAGCCCGAGCAGGGCACCAAAATCCTCCAGCAGGATCACGGGCAGTTCCGGGGCTTTCGCAGTGCGGACAAACTGCACCCAGCCCTGGGTTCCGCGGACGTGGTTGGATTCCCGAATGGCGGTGCGGAAGGAGAACGATTCAGCGATGACCGCCCCGGCGAGGACGGCCAGGGGTACCCACCACCAGAATCCTTCGATGGGATGCGGGTCCTGCCATTTGGAGTACGCCTCGTACAGGGCGAACAGGCCGCCCACGCTGAAGAGCACGATCGAAACGATAAACGCGTAGATGTAGCGTTCCCGCCCATATCCGAACGGATGCTCGGGGCTGGCTTGGCGGCGTGCCCGTTTCCCTCCGATCAGCAGCAGGATCTGATTTCCCGAGTCGGCTACAGAGTGGATTGCTTCCGCCAGCATCGAGGAGGAACGGGTCAGGAAGAAGGCCAGGAATTTGAGGGCCGCGATGACCAGGTTCGCGATCAGCGCTGCTACTACAGCCTTCGTCCCGCCGCTGGCAGCCATACAGCCTCCCTAGACGCCTGAGGTCATGCTCCCTCTGGGAACCCTGCCTACTTTAGCGGTTTTGGGCGCGGGCGGAGGCGTAGAGGCACACGGTTGCGGCGGTGCCGACGTTAAGGCTTTCAGCCTGTCCGTAGACGGGGACGGCAACCCGGTGGCCTGCGGCATCCAGTTCGTCCTGGGAGAGCCCCTGGGCTTCGTTGCCGAAAAGCCAGGCGGTCGGATTCTCCAGGCGGGGATCAGCTCCATCCGCGACATCAGCGTCAGGCGCCAGCCGGCGGAGCGCCGAGGCGTCCTGCAGCTTGTCCAGGTCCTGGTCCCCGTACCCGTCAGCGGCGAGGATCGTGATGCCGGCGTCCTGCAGCGCACCGGCAAGTTCAGCGAACTCCACGCCGGAGACAACGGGAAGGTGGAAAAGTGAGCCGGCGGTGGACCGGACGGCCTTGGGATTATGGATGTCAACGCTGGAGGCCGTCAGGATCACAGCGTCAGCGCCAGCCGAGTCCGCGGCCCGCAGGATGGTTCCCGCATTTCCCGGATCGCGCACCTCGCACATCACGGCAAGCAGCTTCGGGCGGAGCGCCAGGACGTCGCTGAGCGCCGGGGACTCGATCCGGCAGACAGCCACGATTCCCTGCGGCGAGACCGTATCGGCCATGGCGGCCAGGACTTCGTCCGTGGCGAGCCGCAGCGGCAGTCCCTGGCTAAGTTCAGCCAGTTCCGGCAGGCGCTCCAGGCAGGCAGCAGTCGCGAAGACTTCAAGCACGACGCCGGTACGGCCTGAGCCGGCGGCGTTACGGTGCGCAACAAGAGCTTCCCGTACGGCCTGAGGTCCTTCAGCGAGGAACCGGCCGGTCTTTAAACGCGCCGGACGCCCCGCCAGCTTCGCTGCTTCCTTCACCCGATCAGCTCGGGGATTGGACATCAGCGGCGCTGGGGAGCGTCCGGCGTCAAACATGTTCAGCAGATACCGAACTTAGCCCTGGAACTTCTGGCGGGCTTCGCCGCCAGCAGGCTCCAGGCCGGCAGCCTTGGCTGCTTCCACGGAGTTGAACCAGTACTCGGCTTCAGTCTGCTCGTACCAGGTGGAACCCGGAACGTGGTACTTGCCGGTCGCGGCACCCTTAATAACAAAGCCCTCGGGAGCTTCGCCCTCGGAAGCTTTGAAACCGCCGTCTGCAACGGTGGCGGTGGCGGCCGGGGCAGCCTTCGCAGCCGGAGCAGCCTTAGCAGCCTTGGCCGGAGCCTTCTTGGCAACCGGAGCCGCGGCAGCGGCCGGAGCGGAGGTGTCGGACGGGAGGGCATCCTTGGCAACCTGAACCAGGGTGGCGAACGCGTTGGCGTCGTTCACGGCCAGCTCGGCGAGCATACGGCGGTCAACCTCGATCTCGGCAGCCTTCAGGCCCTGGATCAGACGGTTGTAGGTGAGGCCGTTGGCGCGGGATGCAGCGTTGATGCGCTGGATCCAGAGGCGGCGGAAGTCACCCTTGCGCTTGCGGCGGTCACCGTAGCTGTACACGTACGAGTGCAGCAGCTGCTCTTTGGCCTTGCGGACCAGGCGCGAACGCTGTCCGCGGTAGCCCTTGGCGCGCTCGAGGATTACCCGACGCTTCTTATGGGCGTTAATCGCCCGCTTCACACGTGCCACGTGCGTACTCCTTAGAAATATGTCCCGCGCACTTTTTCACTGTGCGGTGGCCTGCAGGAGGCCACGGGAAAACTAGATGGTTGGTGGAACAGTCCTTTGGCGGACCGCCCGATGGAAGGATCGGCTACTTGCCGAGCATCTTCTTGATGACCTTTGCCTCGCCCGGGGTGACAATCTTGTCACCGGCGAGACGGCGGGTCAGGCGGGAGGACTTGTGCTCCAGGTAGTGGCGGCGGTTGGCCTGCTGGCGCTTGAGCTTGCCGGTACCGGTCAGCTTGAAGCGCTTCTTGGCGCCACTGTGGGTCTTCATCTTCGGCATGACTACCGATCTCCTTTTGATTTCCGCGGGACAAGCCCGCGGGGATATGGGCACCTGTAAAAGGTGTCAGGGTTTCCTAGGGACGCCTGGGCGTTCTAGCGGTGCTGCGCTTGGCCTACTCCGCAGTGCCAGGCTTCTTCTGGCCGGCACCCGGAGCGGGTGCCTTGCCAGCAGGCTTGGGTGCTGCGGCCGGCTTGGGCCGGGCAGCAGGCTTCGGCGCGGCCGGCTTGGCCGTCGGCTTCGGCATTGCTGTCGGCTTCGGCGCTTCCGCGGGCTTGGCTTCGGCAGGAGCCGTGCGGGCTGCAGGCTTAGCGGCCTGGGCCGGCTTTGCTGCAGCAGCCTTGGCGGCTTCCTCAGCACGGCGGGCGTCGGCTGCTGCCTTGTCCGCTGCGGCCTTCGCAGCCTGGGCTGCCTGCTCCTTCTCAGCCTTTTCCTTCTCTGCGCGGGCCTGGTCGGCCTCTGCAGCGGAGGAGCCAAGACGCAGGCCGTCCGGCAGGAGGTCTGCCAGGCTCTGCGTCATCGGGGCCTTGTCGGCACTGGTATCAACCCGTGCCGGCGCGTCCCCGTGCTTGGCGGCTTCGTTGGCTGCCTTGGACTCGGCGCGCTGGGAGGCGCGGCGGGCTTCAGCCTTGGCTTCGGCCTTGTTCTTGACCGGGCCGATCACCATCACCATGTTGCGTCCGTCGATGCGGGGGCTGGATTCAACAACACCCACCTCGGAGACATCCTCTGCGAACTTCTGCAGCAGGCGGATACCCATTTCGGGCCGCTGCTGTTCACGTCCGCGGAACTGGATCATGGCCTTGACCTTGTCACCCGCGCCGAGGAAGCGGAGGGCATGCCCGCGCTTGGTCTCGTAGTCGTGGGTGTCGATCTTCAGTCGGAAACGGATTTCCTTGAGGACCGTGTTGGTCTGGTTCTTGCGTGCCTCACGGGCCTTGACTGCGGCTTCGTACTTGTACTTGCCGAAGTCCATTAGTTTGCACACCGGCGGCTTGGCCTGCGGTGCTACCTCAACAAGATCCAGGTCGGACTCCGCTGCCAGGCGCAGGGCGTCCTCGATCCGGACCACACCTACCTGTTCCCCAGCCGGTCCTACCAACCGCACCTCAGGGACACGGATCCGATCATTGATTCTTGGCTCGCTAATGTTGCAGCTCCTGTTTGATTCAAAACGGCTACCGCCTGCAAATGAAGAAGGCCTCCAATTGCAAGCGCAATCGAAGGCCTCGAGGGGTCAGCCGGCGCCGTTGAACAGCGCACTTTCCGCAGAGCATCATCCGAAGATGGTGCCCGGGAAGGGCCGACCTGAACCCGGCAACTCTGATCCGGCACTAAGCTGGATTAATCAGGTTGACGCGGGTGGGAGAGTCTCCGCTTGCATACCGGCTGTGTACTCAGGAAAGCAGCCCACTGCAGTGTTTCCACTGATTCTTCATCATGGCGGTGAGCTGCCAAAAGTAACGTCAACCGGTCGGTCTGTGACAAGCTTACCAGTATGAGTACCCCACAGAGCAATCCGGCTGGCGATTCTGCCCGCCATTCCTTCCCCGGAACTTCCGAAGAAGGCCATTCCCACACTGAAGCACCCCAGGTTTCCTCCCAGGTGCGCGACATCGCAGAAGTTGCCGCCGTCGAGGTCATCACTACTGCTGCCGTCCACCTGATGAGTGCCGCCGCCGTAAAGTGCGGCCTGGCTGAGGGCTCGGACGCCGAGGAGCTGAAGGACCTGGACGAGGCCCGCAAGCTGATTACTGCGCTTGCCGGGTTCGTCACCGCAGCCGCTCCCGAAATCGGCAGCCAGCATGCGGGTCCTTTGCGCGACGGCCTCCGGTCCCTGCAGCTTGCGTTCCGCGAAGCCTCCTTGGTGCCGGATGCGCCGGGCCAGGGCCCGGGCGAGAAGTTCACCGGTCCGGTCAACTAGTTCCCAGCAGCAAAAAGCCCGAAGAGTGCAGACTCTTCGGGCTTTTTGCTGCTGGACGGCTTTTGTTAGACCGTTATGCGCCGGCGGATAACCACGGCACGGGTACCCAGGGTGAGGAGCGCCATCATCGCTGCAGCGGCTCCCGCGAAGACGAAGCCGGACCACGGGCCGATGGTGTCGATTGCTGCACCGGCCAGCGGGGCTCCGATGGCCGTTCCGGTGGTGAGCGCGGAACCGTACCAGCCCATGGCTTCGCCCCGGCGTTCTTCGGACACCAGGTCAGCGACCCGTTCCGAGGCCGCCGAAAGCACCGGAGCGCAGAGCAGGCCGCCCGGGATGGACAGCAGTGCCAGGCTGAGCGTGTCCGTGGCGAGGGACATGGGCAGGGTCAGCACCGCCATGGCCAGCAGCAGCAGCATCGGTGAGATCCGCCGGGTCATCGCACCGTAGAGCAGGCCGCCCACCAGCGAGGCAGCGCACCAGACGGCAAAAACGATGCCCAGTTTGCCCGGGTCTCCGGAGGATTCCACCAGGGCAACGATCCCGACGTCGGTGCTGGCCAGCAGCAGCCCGGCGCCGGCCGCGACTACGAAGACGACGGCGACGCTGACGGTCATCCACGAGAATCCGGCCGCAATCCGGCGCAGTAGTCCCCCGGAGTTTGCTGGGTCCGCGGCGTCTGCGGCTGCTCCTGCCGCCTGGGCCAGTTCAGCGGCCGGCTCACGCAGGTGTGCCGGGGCCGCGGTGACGACGGCGGCGGCCGCCGCCTCCACGTCGTCCGGCGGGACAGTGCCGTCTGAGACGGAACGGGTGGGCGGGTTGAACCACATCAGGAACAGTCCGGCAGCCGCCGTCGAAATTCCCACCAGCGTCAGGCCGACCGCACTGGAGATGGAGGTGGCCAGGATGGCGCCCACGGCGGGTCCGCCCATAAACACGATTTCCGTAGCAATGGAGTCCAGGGTGAACGCCGTGCGGCGCTTCTCCCCCGTGGCCAGGACACCCAGCGACTGGCGGACCACGCTGAAGACCGGCAGGGTAAAGAGGCCACCGACCAGGGCCAGCACCAGAAGCCACTCATAGCTGACGTGCGGTGCGATGGACCAGATGACGGCCTCGGAAATGACGGACGGGATCAGCGCCTTGCGCAGTCCCACGTTGTCCACCCGGCGGCCGCGCCACGGTGCACCGACGGCGATGCCGATGGTGACCACGGCGGCCACTGCGCCGGCTGCCGCGTAGCCCTTGTCCAGGGTGAGCACCACGTGCAGTGTCAGCAGCACACCGGCTGCAGCATGCGGAAAACGGGCAAGCATTCCAACCAGGAGCACCCGGCGGACTGGGACGATCGTCAGCAGGTCCCGGTAGAGACGAAAATTCACTGCACTTCTCTTCTGGCCCGCGGGCCTCTCAGCGCGTGATCTTCAGTTCCAGTGAATCCACGCGCTCAACAAATTCGGGTTGGGCGGCCAGGCTGCGCTGCAGGGCCGCCGCGATGGACTGCACGCCCTCCGGGTCAAGGCCTGGTGCCAGCTGGAGCGTGACCCGCAGCTCCGGCCCGGCACCTCCGCCGGAAACCAGCGTACCGCCTGCCGTCCGTGAAGAAACGCCGCCCGCGGCCGAGAGCTGGATTTGCCGGACGGCCGGCTGCTGTGCGGCCGCGTCCGCGACGATTGCGGCCAGGGAATCGTCCGCATAGGACGGCACCCACTCCCGCTGCTGGGCCAGGGCCCAGGTAGCCGGACGGCGCACCACGAAAGTCACGTCGCTGCCGGGGTCGATCACCAGCAGCTGCGCCTCTTCAGCCACCGCCGAGAGGGCAGCCCGCGGAGCGTAGACCGCCACCGGCCGCGCCTGGGGATGCCAGCGTGAGAGCGAGTCCACGGAGGAAAACACCGGCAGCGCTTTTCGTCCGTCCGGGGCGGTGAGCGTCACCAGGGCCAGGTCCGCTTCCTTGTCGGCAGTCAGTCCGTGCTCTGATTCGGTTTCTTCGCCAAGCGTCGCGATGATGGCGACGTAGACCCGGGCCGCTGCCAGGGATGCAACAACATCGGCTTCGGTTCCCGTGCCCGCGGCCAGCGCTTCAATGGCGGCGGTGTACCCGGCGTCCGGCGTCCCGTCATCCTGGTCGAAGCGGTGCAGCGGGTTGCCGTCCCCTTCCAGGCTGCGGCCGGCCCACGGCTGGCCCGCGGAGTCGGTGGCTCCCCCGGCACCAGCCAGTGCGGCGGCGATATGCCCGGGCAGTTCACGTTTGGCCATAGCTGTCAGCGTTCCGGGTGACCTGCGACGTCGAGTGCCTGGGGCAGCGTAAACGCGCCGGCGTACAGCGCCTTCCCCACGATGGTGCCTTCCAGGCCAAGCGGAACGAGTTCGCGCAGCGCTGCGAGGTCATCAAGGCTGGAGATCCCGCCGGAGGCAACAACCGGGCGGTCGGTGCGGGAGAGCACCTCGCGGAGCAGCTCGATGTTCGGTCCGCGGAGGGTTCCGTCCTTGGTGACGTCGGTGACGACATAGCGCGGGCAGCCGGCCTCTTCGAGGCGGGCGAGGACTTCCCAGAGGTCTCCGCCTTCCTTGGTCCAGCCGCGCGCCGCGAGTGTGGTGCCGCGGACATCCAGTCCGACGGCGATGGCGTCGCCGTAGCGGGCGATGGCGCTGGCGGTCCATTCGGGGTTTTCCAGGGCAGCCGTTCCAAGGTTCACGCGGCGGGCACCGAGTTCGAGCGCCTTTTCCAGGGAAGCGTCGTCGCGGATACCTCCGGAAAGCTCCACCTTGATATCCAGTGCCTTGACTACCCGCTTGAGCAGCGGCAGATTGCTGCCGCGGCCGAAGGCAGCGTCCAGGTCCACCAGGTGCACCCACTCGGCGCCGTCGTTCTGCCACGCCATGGCTGCGTCCAGCGGGTCGCCGTAGCTGGTCTCGCTGCCGGCTTCCCCCTGGACCAGGCGGACGGCCTGGCCGTCGGCCACGTCCACTGCGGGCAGGAGTTCAAGGATGGGGGTTTCTGTGAGCGTCATGTTCTGCTTTCAGTGATTCCGGCTCAGAGGCCGTAGGTGAGTAGGTAGGCGCCCAGCAGGGACATGCCCGCCAGGACCCAGAAGCTGATGCTGATAAACCTGGGCAGGCCCTGCCTGCGGAAGGAGATGGCTCCACCGGCCAGCAGGCCGGCCACACCCATTAGGATTACGCTCCACATGGCCTACCCCAGTCCCTTGAGCCAGTTTTCGAGCAGCGCAGCGCCTGCATCGCCGGACTTTTCCGGGTGGAACTGAGTGGCGCTCAGCGGACCGTTTTCCACGGCTGCGACGAACGGACCGCCATGGTTGGCCCAGGTCACCTGGGGCGGATTCATGGCTGGCTGGGTGACGTCGAAGTCCCATTTCTGCACGCCGTAGCTGTGCACAAAGTAGAACCGTTCATCCTCTATGCCCTTGAACAGGCTGGAGCCGGCCGGCGGCTCGACGGTGTTCCAGCCCATGTGCGGCACCACCTCGGCGGCCAGGCGCTCCACAACGCCGGGCCACTCGCCCATGCCCTCGGTCCGCACGCCGTGCTCGACGCCCTCTTCGAAGAGCACCTGCAGGCCCACGCAGATCCCCAGGACCGGCCGTCCGCCGGCAACCCGGCGTCCGATCATCCGCAGGGCGTCAACATCCTTGAGTCCCTGCATCACCGCGGCAAAGGCTCCCACCCCCGGCACCAGGAGCCCGTCTGCGTTAAGCACATCCGCTGACTTGGAGCTCAGGGTCACGTCGGCGCCGACCCGTTCCAGTGCGCGGACGGCCGAGTGGATGTTGCCTGATCCGTAGTCCAGGACAGTAACGCGGCGATTACTCAAAGCGCACCCTTGGTGGACGGGATTCCCTCAACACGGGGATCCGGCTCGACGGCGGCACGCAGCGCGCGGGCAAAGGCCTTGAACTGCGCCTCGACAATGTGGTGCGGATCCCTGCCGCCGAGCACTGTCATGTGCAGGCAGATCTGGGCGTGCAGGGTGATCGCCTCAAAGACGTGGCGGGTCAGGGACCCGGTGAAGTGGCCGCCGATCAGGTGGTATTCCTGGCCGGCCGGCTCGCCCGAGTGCACCAGGTACGGTCGGCCGGAAATGTCGACGACGGCGTTGGCCAGAGCTTCGTCCAGCGGCACGGTGGCTTCTCCGAAGCGGCGGATGCCTGCCTTGTTGCCCAGTGCGGTCTTCAGCGCTTCGCCGATGCTGATGGCGACGTCCTCCACGGTGTGGTGCGCATCGATGTGGGTATCGCCGGTGGCCTTGACGGTGAGGTCAATCAGGGAGTGCTTGGCCAATGCGGTCAGCATGTGGTCGTAGAACGGCACCGAAGTGCTGATGTCTGAACGGCCGGTGCCGTCCAGGTCCAGTTCCACGAGCACGGACGATTCGCTGGTGGTCCGCTCGAGGCGGGCGGTGCGTCCGATGGCGGTTTCCACGGTCATTGAAGGTTCCTTTGAAAGAAGGGGGTCTCTGGTACCAGTCTAGTGTTTGCAGCCGGCTGGGTCCGAAGCGGGAGCCGGCTCCGGCACTAGGATGCGAGCAGCGCCCGGAGGCTGGTGAGGAACGCCGTGGTCTCGGCCTCGGTTCCCGCAGTGACCCGCAGATGCCCGGGAATGCCGACATCGCGGATCAGCACGCCCGCATCAAGCAGTCCCTGCCAGATCCGGGCGGGATCCTCAAGGCCGCCGAAGAAGACGAAGTTGGCGTCCGAGGGTGCCGGCTGGAGGCCCAACGCCGTCAGTTCGGTGACGATGCGGTCGCGCTGGGCCTTGATGTCCTCGACGTTGGCCAGGAGCGCGCCGGCGTGGGCCAGGGCGGCGTTGGCGGTGGCCTGGGTGACCGCGGACAGGTGGTAGGGCAGCCGGACAAGGCGCAGGGCATCAGCAATCTCGGGGGCGGCGGCGAGGTACCCCAGACGGGCACCGGCCAGCGCAAATGCCTTGCTCATGGTCCGGGACACGATCAGCCGCTCCCTGCCCGGGAGCAGTTCCAGGGCACTCGGAGTGCCCGCGTGGGAGAACTCAGCGTAGGCCTCATCCACGATCACGACGGTGTTCGATGCGGCACCGGCTTCGTAGACGGCCTCCACGACGTCCAGTCCGAGGGCAGTTCCCGTGGGGTTGTTCGGCGTGCAGAGGAACACGATGTTCGGAGCTGCGGCCCGTACCTGCGCAGCGGCGGAGTCCGCGGCCAGAGTGAAGTCCGCCGCGCGTTCGCCGGTGAGGTAACGGGTGCCTGTTCCGCTGGAAAGCAGCGGGTACATCGAGTAGGTGGGCGGGAAGCTCATGGCAGTCCGGCCGGGCCCGCCGAAAGCCTGCAGCACCTGCTGCAGAACCTCGTTGGAGCCGTTGCCGGCCCAGATGTTTTCGATACCCAGCCCGTGCCCAAGGTAGGCGGCGAGCCGTTCGCGGAGTTCGGTGAATTCCCGGTCCGGGTACCGGTTGAGTCCTGAAACTGCCTGCTGCACAGAGGCGGTGATTGCCTCCTGCACTTCCTGGGGCAGTCCATGGGTGTTTTCGTTGACGTTCAGCAGGATGGGCACTTCCAGCTGCGGCGCACCGTAGGGAGTGAGTCCCCGGAGATCGTCACGCAGGGGAAGTCGGTTGAGTTTTTCCAGCTGTTCAGTCACCTGTCCAGCTTAAGCCGCGCCCTCCTCCGCGCAGAATCCGCGGCTCAAGGTGACGCTGGATAAAGCTCCGGAAGGGACAGCCCCCTCGGATCCGGCCGGCCTTCTCCGCTGCCGGATTCATCGCCGGAACCGTTGCAGGGAGTGCTAGCCGGAAACCGGAATGTACAGCTGGGCACCGGCAGGAACCACGGCGTCCGGGAGGTTGTTCAGTTCCATGATGTCCGCGATCACTTCGCGGGGATCCCGCTCCGGTGCATATTCGGCCGCCAGCCCCCAGAGCGAGTCTCCCGTGCTGACGCTGATCTGCTGGGTCCGGGTCACCTCACCGGAGCCGCCTGCGGCCAGAGCCGGTGCAGTAAAGAAGCCGACGAAGGTCAGGAGCGCTGCCCCTCCGAGCATAATGGGGGCTCCCACAAGCAGGAGCCGCCCGCGGCGGGTCAGGCGGAGCGGCGCAGCGGACGCTGCCTGCCTCGGCGCCGCAGCCGCGGTGGAGGCGGTGCGGGAAGTCCGGGCGGGACGGGACGTCTGGGAGGTGCGGGAAATCTGGGAGGTGCGGGCAGGGCGGGCAAAGCTCAGGGATGTGCGGGGTGCCGCAAGCTGAACTGTCATGGCAAAACCTTTCCGGTTCGAATCAGGTCCGGAAACAGCCGTAACTCCACGGCTTCGAACCTGACTTCGAACAGTTGGCAACCTTGAATCGAACATGTATTCGATTCCTGCTGTTCCTTTTCTAGCATCTATCTACGAACGATGTCGAGACTCACTCGAACAAATGTTTGAAAATGACCTTCCGCTCCCCTAGCGTTGTGACAAGTGGAGAAGCCCTTCCCGCGGTCCCGGCACTAAACCGGAGCCGCAGCGAACCAGAGATTTTGTGTGTACTGCTCAAAATTGCTCAGGATTACTCAGATTTGCTCTGATTTGCTCTGATTTGCTTATTTGCCGTTCGAAATCAGGGAACCATCCACCACTGACATTGCAGTGACCAGCACCAACCGCCCCGGCCCGGCCGGATGCTCGAAGGGAAGCCGAAGTGCCCCGTAGGACCAACTCCGAAGGCCGTCCGGCTGTGTCCGCCCAGACCGGTTCCATCCGTCCCAAGTCGCTGACGCCCCGGCAAAAGAAGATCCTCGAGACCATCCAGGCTTCCGTGACCGCCAACGGTTACCCGCCGTCCATGCGGGAGATCGGCGACACGGTGGGGCTCGCGAGCCTGTCCAGCGTGACCCATCAGCTGAGCCAGCTGGAAAAAATGGGCTACATCCGCCGCGACCCCAAGCGTCCGCGGGCCATGGAGATCCTCGTGCCCCTGCTGATGCACACCGAGCGGACCGGGGCGGGAGCGGGTGCCGGGGCCAAGTCAGCGGAGGCGGATTCCGCTGCGGAGTCGAACGTTACGGAGCTGACGACGGCCGTGGACACGGCCATGGTCCCCCTCGTGGGCCGGATCGCTGCCGGCGGTCCCATCCTGGCCGATCAGGTCGTCGAGGAGATGATCCCGCTGCCGCGCCAGCTGGTCGGCCACGGCGAGCTGTTTATGCTCCGGGTCTCCGGCGATTCAATGGTTGACGCGGCGATCTGTGACGGCGACTGGGTTGTGGTCCGCCGCCAGCCGACGGCCGAGAACGGAGACATTGTGGCTGCCCTCCTGGATGACGAGGCCACGGTCAAGACCTTCCGGCAGCGCAACGGCCACACCTGGCTCCTGCCCCAGAACACCCGCTACGAACCGATCATGGGCGACCACGCGACCATCATGGGCAAGGTTGTTTCCGTGATGCGGTCCCTCTAGCCGCTTCTCGACGGAGGCAGCACCGGAACGGGAAGGCTCCGGCAGCCGCCCGCTTCACTGGCTGCCTGCTTCACCGCCCGCCTCACGTCCCGGCTAGGACGCCGCTTTCTGGGCAGCGCTGAGCCGTTCAAGGATTCCCAGGGCGACACTGCGGTCGGTGGTGGACCAGAACGGGGGCAAGGCCGCACGCAGGAACCCACCGTAACGGGCATTCGCCAGCCGGGAATCAAGGACGGCGACCATACCTCGGTCACCCGATGCCCGGATCAGCCGTCCGGCGCCCTGGGCGAGCCGGACAGCGGCATGGGTTGCGGAGACCGTCATGAACCCGTTGCCGCCGGCTTTCGCCACGGCCCGGGTGCGTGCTGTCATCAGTGGATCATCGGGCCGCGGGAAGGGAATGCGGTCGATCACCACCAGGCGGCAGGCCTCCCCTGGAACGTCGACGCCTTGCCAGAGAGACATGGTGCCGAACAGGCAGGTGGCGTCCTCCTCGGCAAACTGCTTCACCAGCGCTGACATAGTGGACTCGCCCTGGCACAGGATCGGGAAATCAACCCTGAGCCGCATCGCTGCGGCTGCCTCCTCCGCTGCCCTGCGGGAGGAGAATAAGCCCAGCGCACCGCCTCCGGAGGCCTTGAGCAGCGCTTCCAGTTCGTCGAGCTGAGCCGGTGACGTTCCACGCTCCGGCTTCGGCAGGTCCTTGGCTACGTAGAGCACACCCTGCCGCGGATAGTCGAAGGGGCTGCCGACGTCGGTTCCGGTCCAGGCCGGTGCGGCCGCGCCCACCAGACCTAGGCCACCGGCCACGGGACCGAATTCCGACCCGATCGCCAGCGTGGCCGAGGTCAGGACCACGGTGTGGCCGTCAAAGAGACCGTCACGCAGCCGTCCGGCAACGGACAGCGGGGCAACGTTCAGGGTTGCCGGCGAGGAGTCGTCCGGCGGGGAGTAGCCCTCACCGGGGGCGAAGGTGCTGGGCCTCGACGCCCAGACAACTTCACCGGCGTCGGGCGCGCTGACCAGCCGCTCACAGAGTTCCAGCACGGCCAGCAGCCGCGACCGGGCCATTTGCCGCCCGCCGTCACCGGCATCTCCGCCCTCGGGCTTGGAATCGGAGAGGGCGGCCCGGCAGGCTTCCCGCACCCTGCCTACGGCCAGTTCCTGCTCCTCGTTCAGGCCGGAGGGAAGCAGGCCCGCAGGAATCCCTTCCACTGAGGCGTCGAACGCGCGCCCGGCGGCTGCCAGCTCCTCCACCGACGCCGACGTGTGCTTGCGCGCGGCAGTCACGGCGGCGCTGATGACCGTCCCGGAAAGCTGACCCGTAACAGCACCGGTAACGCGGTCCTGCAGTTCGTGCGCTTCATCAATGACAACAACGTCGTAGTCCGGCAGGACAGCGAGTCCTTCAAAAGCGCTGATGGCCAGCATGGCGTGGTTGGTGATAACCAGGTCCGCCACCGCGGCCTTCGCCCGGGCACGTTCGCTGAAACAGTGTTCGGCAACCGGGCAGCGCTGGGCACCGAGGCACTCCATGGAGGTAACGGAGACCTGCCGCCAGGCACGGTCCGTGACCCCGGGCAGCAGCTCGTCCCGGTCCCCTGTTTCAGTTTCCTCGGCCCACTCGCGCAGCCGGACGACTTCGCGGCCGAGCGGCGACGTTGGGCCTGCCTCCGGCGCTGGATGGGCAACACCCCGGTCATCGCCGAGTGTGAACAGCGCACCGGGATCATCGTCCTCCGGAAAACCGCCGCCGGTCTTATGGACGCAGACGTAGTTGCTTCGGCCCTTGAGCAGGGCGACGTCGACCTCACGGGGCAGCTTCGGCTGCAGGGCGCTCAGCAGCCGCGGCAGGTCACGGCCCACAATCTGCGCCTGCAGCGCCAGCGTCGCCGTGGAGACCAGGGCCGGTTTGCTGCTTTCCAGGGAATGATGGATCAGCGGCACCAGGTAGGCCAGCGATTTGCCGGTGCCGGTACCGGCCTGCACCAGCAGGTGCCGGCCGGATTCGAAGGATTCGGCTACCTGCCGGGCCATTTCATGCTGGCCCGGCCGGTTTTGCCCACCCATGGCGGCGACGGCGGTGTCCAGAAGTTCCAGGACCTCCGTGCCCGCATCCTTTTTAGGCATGGTGGACGAACTGCTCCAGCTCCGGTGCCAGGGCATCACGGACCAGCACACGCAAGTGGGTCCCGCCTTCCTCATGCTCCAACGTCAGGATTTCCGCATCCTGGCTGTGCAGGCGGGAGACGACGTCGCCGCGCTGGTACGGAACCAGGAGGTCCAGTTCGACGCCGGGCCGGGGAATCCCTTCGGAGATCGCCTGGAGCAGTTCGTCCAGTCCCTGCCCGGTGCGGGCCGAGACCACAACGGTCCTGGACTCGCGCTGGCGCAGGCGTTCGATCACAAACGGGTCGGCGGCGTCGGCCTTGTTCAGCACGATGATTTCCGGGATCCGCCGCGCGTCCACGTCGGCGAGGACGGAACGCACCGCTGCGATCTGTCCTTCGGGGTCCGGATGGGAAGCATCCACAACGTGCAGGATCAGGTCGGCGTCGGCCACCTCCTCCAGCGTGGAGCGGAAGGCTTCCACCAGCTGGGTCGGCAGGGAGCGGACAAATCCCACCGTGTCGGCCAGCGTGTAGCCGATGCCGTCCGGCGTTTCCGCCCGGCGGATGGTTGGGTCCAGCGTAGCGAACAGTGCGTTTTCCACCAGGACGCCGGCGTCGGTCAGCCGGTTCAGCAGCGAGGACTTTCCGGCGTTGGTGTAGCCGGCAATCGCGACGGAAGGCACCTGGTTGCGCTGCCGGTTGGCGCGCTTGGTTTCCCTGGCCGGTTTCATGCCCGCTATCTCACGGCGCAGCTTGGCCATGCGGGTGCGGATCTTCCGCCGGTCGAGTTCGATCTTTGTTTCACCGGGCCCGCGGGAACCCATGCCGGCACCGGCGCTGCCCACCTGGCCACCGGCCTGGCGGGACATGGATTCACCCCAGCCGCGCAGGCGCGGAAGCAGGTATTCCAGCTGTGCCAGTTCCACCTGGGCCTTGCCCTCGCGGGACTTTGCATGCTGGGCGAAGATGTCCAGGATCAGGGCCGTCCGGTCGATGACCTTGACCTTGACGATGTCCTCCAGGCCGCGGCGCTGGGACGGCGAAAGCTCGCTGTCCACAATCACGGTATCCGCGCCCGTGGCCATCACAATGTCCTTGAGCTCCTGCGCCTTGCCGGATCCGAGGAAGGTTCCGGGGTCCGGCTTCAGGCGGCGCTGCACAATGCCGTCCAGAACCTCCGACCCGGCGGTCTCGGCCAGGGCAGCCAGTTCCTGAAGCGAATTCTCCGCATCTGCGGCCGTACCTTCGGTCCACAGACCGGCCAGGACGACCCGTTCCAGCCGGAGCTGCCGGTACTCGACCTCAGTGACGTCTTCAAGTTCCGTCGACAGGCCGGCAACACGCCGGAGCGCCCGGCGGTCCTGCAGGTCCTGCTGATCCCCGTCGGCATCGGAGTGCTCGTCTGCCTGCGCCGAAAGTGCCTGGGCCTGCCCCCGGATTCCGGCTGCAGTTCCGTGCGGCACGCTGCGCTTGGCTTGTGCTGCGTCTTCCTTGGCCAGGATCCGGTCGATGACGCCCTGGATTTCCTCGGGTTTGAGGTCGGTGGGACTCGAGCCGGCAGCGGGACGGGAATTGTTGATGGTCATAATCTCCTTAGAAGCGGTACTAACCATGGTAGGCCAGAGGACCCACATTGTGTCGGCCGTCCAGAGGGTTGTGCAAGACGTGCCAGGCGGCACAGACAACGGCTGACCTGTGCTGTCCGGTCCCGCAGCCGGCCGCGGAACCACTAATCTGGTTAGTTATGGGTTCAGAGCATTACTTCAGTTCACAGCCGTCCTCACCGGAGGTCCGCAGGCCGCTGCACGTCACCTTGGCCGGCCAGGAGCGCACACTTGCCACGTCCGGCGGAATCTTCAGCCCCGATGGCCTTGATAAGGGAACGCAGGTCCTGCTCTCAGGTATTCCCGATCCGGCGCCGGCCGGGAACCTGCTGGACATCGGGTGCGGCTGGGGTCCCATTGCCCTGACCATGGCCTTGAAGTCCCCGGGCGCCCAGGTCTACGCCGTGGACGTCAACGAACGGTCCCTGGGATTGACCCGTGACAACGCCGCGTCCCTGGGCCTGGCCAACGTGCACGCCCTGCTCCCGGACGCCGTCGATCCCGGGCTGGAGTTTTCCACCATCTGGTCCAACCCGCCCATCCGCGTCGGCAAGGAAGAGCTGCATGCCCTGCTGCTGCAGTGGCTGCCGCGCCTGGCGCCTGGCGGAACCGCCTGGCTGGTGGTCCAGAAGAACCTGGGGTCGGACTCCCTGCAGCGCTGGCTGGGTGAAAACCTCGGCGCCGGCTTTACGGTGGGCCGTTACAGCACCGCCAAGTCCTTCCGGATCATCCTCGTCGAGCGCAGCGGCGGCCCTGCCTAGAGCAGCGTTCCGCGGGCCACCAGGACAGCGGGTCCGCTGAGTTCCACGTGCTCACGGCCGTCAGCGCCGGCCAGGAACCGGACGCCGAGTTCACCGCCGGGCACCCGGACGTGCCATGCGTCCGGAGCTCCGGCTCCGGCCCAGAACCGGGTGGCGACTGCTGCCGCGCAGGCCCCGGTGCCGCAGGAGAGGGTTTCGCCCACACCGCGTTCGTGGACCCGCATGGTCAGCTGTCCCACGCCGTCGAGCACCAGCGGTTCGGCGGGCACAACGAACTCCACGTTGGTGCCGTTCCCCGGAACGGGTTCAACCGAGGGAGCCTTGGCCAGGTCGGTCGCAGCCAGTTCCGACAGTTCGGCCAGGGCAACGACGGTGTGCGGGTTGCCCATGCTCACGGAGAGTCCCGGGCGCGGCACCTCCAGGCCTCCTGCGTTGACGACGGTGTCCATGGCCTTGGCCGCGGCATGGTCCGGGAAGATGAACTCCCACGGCCCCATGTCCACCGCGTAGCCGGTGTCCGTCCGCGTGACCGTCTTCAGCCCGGCACGCGTGCCGATCGGCAGCACGTCGCCGGGTGCCAGCTGCACCAGTCCTTCTTCGAGCAGGAAGTGCACAAAAACCCGTACGCCGTTGCCGCACATTTCCGAGACACTGCCGTCACCGTTGCGGTAATCCATGAACCACACGGCGTCCGGGTTGGTCTGCAGGACAGCCTGGCCTTCGGGCAGGTGCTCGGACCGGACCGCGCGGATGAAGCCGTCGGCCCCGATCCCGCTGTGCCGGTCACAGACTGCCGCAACTTCAGCCGCGCTAAGGTCCCGCAGACCGTCGGGATCTGCCACCAGGATGAAGTCGTTGCCGGTGCCATGGCCCTTGGCAAAGGACAGGCCGGTGGTGCCGGAGGGCAGGCCGGAAGCGGACAGGGCGGCGGGGGAAGTTGTGCTCACCCTTCAAGAATAGCCGCGGCGGCCTGGTTCACCAGTTCGGGATCATCGAAGTCCAGCCAGGTGACGCGCGGGTCGGCACGGAACCAGGTGAGCTGCCGCCGGGCGAACTGCCGGGTTGCAACCACGGTGTCCTCGATGGCCCGCCCGGTGGTCCATTCGCCGTCGAGCACTTTCAGGAACTGGGCGTAGCCCAGGGCCCGGCCGGCTGTTTTGCCGGTACGCAGCCCGGCCGCGTCCAGCCGCCGGACTTCAGCTTCCAGTCCCTGTTCCACCATGAGGTCAACACGGCGGGCCAGCCGCTGATGCAGGAGGCTGCGTTCCACCGACAGCCCTATCTGCACTGCCGGCTGGACGTAGGTGCGGTCCGGCATGAAGGAGCTGAACGGACGGCCGGTGAGCTCATGAACTTCCAGTGCCCGGACGACGCGCCGGGCATCACCCAGGCGCGCCGCAGACACCGGATCAACCTCCTGCAGCCGGGCTCGCAGGGCTTCGAGGCCATCTTCGGCCAGCTCCGCTTCCAGCCGGCGGCGCAGTTCTGGGTCTGTTCCGGGAAACTCCAGCACGTCCAGGGCGGCGCGGACGTAGAGCCCGGAGCCGCCGACGAGGATGGGATACCGGCCGCGGGACTGGATCTGGGTGATCAGCGCGCGGGCCTGGGTTTGAAAGGCGGAGACGCTGGCTTCTTCGGTCACGTCCATGATGTCGAGCAGGTGGTGCGGAACACCGCCGCGCTCCGCCACGGGAAGTTTCGCGGTCCCGATATCCATGCCACGGTAGAACTGCATGGAGTCAGCGTTGATGATCTCCCCGCCGAGGCGCTGTGCCAGCGCCACGCCCAGGTCCGATTTGCCGGAACCGGTGGGACCGACGACGGCGACAACGGGGAATTCGCGCCCGGTCACCGGCGCGGGGGCAGGACGGGCATACCCAGCGAAACGCCGGCGCGGGCGCCGTCTGACGCGGGGGCGGGAACGCCGCAGGAATCGGCCTGCGCCCGGTCCCAGGCATCTCCGGCGCGCGAGCGGCGCAGCGAGTAATCGGCAGCCGAGGCTGGATCAGACACCAGGTGGAACGCGGCAGCGGAGGTAATGGGAACGGTCACCAGGTCCCCCGGGCGGGGTACCGGAGCACCCTCGGGAACGGAGAAGTGCACCAGCCGCTGGTCGCGTGAGCGGCCGGACAGCCGGCCGGTCTCCTCAGACTTGCGTCCCGAAGTGGCGGTAACCATCACTTCGACGGTGGTGCCGACCTGCTTGGCGTTCTCCTCCGCAGCAATCCTGTCCTGCAGGGCAGTCAGGCGCTCGAAGCGTTCCTGGACTACTGCCTTGGGCAGCTGGTCCGGGAGGTCTGCGGCCGGAGTGCCGGGGCGCTTGGAGTACTGGAAGGTGAAGGCGGTGGCGAACCGGGCCTGCTCCACGACGTCGAGCGTGGCTTGGAAATCCGCTTCGGTCTCCCCCGGGAATCCGACAATGATGTCCGTGGAGATGGCGGCGTGGGGCATCTGCTGCCGCACCCGGTCCAGGATGCCCAGGAACTTCTTGGACCGGTAGGAACGGCGCATGTCCTTGAGCACCTTGTCCGATCCGGACTGCAGCGGCATGTGCAGCTGCGGCATCACATTGGGGGTTTGTGCCATCGCGTCGATGACGTCGTCGGTGAAGGCCGCCGGATGCGGGCTGGTGAAGCGGACACGTTCCAGTCCGTCGATTGACCCGCAGGCGCGCAGCAGCTTCGCGAACGCCCCGCGGTCCCCGAATTCCACGCCGTAGGAGTTGACGTTCTGGCCCAGCAGCGTGACCTCGATCGCGCCGTCGTCGACCAGAGCCTGCACTTCGGCGAGGATCTCTCCCGGGCGGCGGTCGCGCTCCTTCCCGCGCAGGGCGGGAACGATGCAGAAGGTGCAGGTGTTATTGCAGCCGACTGAGATGGAGACCCAGCCGGAATACACCGAGTCCCGCTTGGTGGGCAGTGTGGAGGGGAAGACCTCCAGGGATTCCAGAATCTCCAGCTGGGCGGCGTCATTGTGGCGGGCCCGTTCCAGCAGCGCCGGCAGGGCGCCGATGTTGTGGGTGCCGAAAACGGCGTCCACGAACGGAGCCTTGGCCAGGATGGTGTCCCGGTCCTTCTGCGCCAGGCAGCCGCCGACGGCAATCTGCATCCCCGGACGGGATTCCTTCACATGGGCGAGCTGGCCAAGGTTGCCGTAAAGCTTGTTGTCCGCGTTTTCCCGCACGGCGCAGGTGTTAAAGACAACGACGTCGGCTTCCGCGCCGTCGGCGGGAATGTAGCCGGCGCCTTCGAGAAGGCCGGAGATCCGCTCAGAGTCGTGCACGTTCATCTGGCACCCGAAGGTACGCACCTGATAGGTGCGCAGGTGCGTCTGCTCAGATGCGTCGAAGGTCTCAGCGGGTGCGGGGCGGGATACAGACAGGCTCACCGTACTAGGGTACGTCGCGCTGGAGGCGCGGCCCCAATTTCCCGGCTTTTCCGGCCGGCACCCAGGCACCCTCCAGGCCCCGCTGCCGGACGTGCGGGACGGCGGGGCCAGGCCGCGCCCGGGCCTAGTACCAGTTGTTCGCGTAGTGGAAGTTCAGGGCCGAGCAGGGGCTTCCGTACCGGGACTCGATGTAGGTCAGCCCCCAGTTGATCTGCGTTTTATAGTTCGTCTGCCAGTCTCCGCCGGCTGTGGCCAGCTTGGTGCCGGGCAGGGCCTGCGGAATCCCGTAGGCGCCGCTGCTGGCGTTGGTGGCGCTGGTAAGCCACTCGGATTCCTTGGTCCACAGGGTGTTCAGGCAGGTCATTTCCGAGGCACCCCAGCCGTGTCCACCCAGCGCTGCGGCTGCGTAGGCCTTCGCTCCCGCGGGGTCATTGACGGGAACCGGTTCCGCCGCGATTCTGGCGGCTTCGGCAGCCGCGGCCTCTTCGGCGGCTGCTGCCGCCGCTGCCTGCTCGGCGGCGAGCTGCGCGGCAGCCTGTTCCGCCGCTGCTGCTGCCTCTGCGGCCGCCACGGCGGCGGCATCGGGGGTGCTCTCAGCCGGCGCCGGCTCGGCTGCTTCGCCGGCAGGCTCCCCGGCTTCCGGCGGAGCCGCGGAGTCCGGCACCGCTGCTTCTGCCGGCTGCTCGGCCGCGGCATCGGTTTCATTGAAGATGGGCAGGGTCAGGCTGGCGAGCTGGATTCCAGCGGTGGCCCGCAGATCCTTGTCGCTGCTGGCTGCTGCGCCGGCGCTGCCGAGAATAACGGCCCCGCCGAGGGCAGCAGCGGCCCCCACCTTAATCCGGTGGCGGCGGCGCTGGATAGCGCGCTGCCGCCTCTCTTCACGCCGTCCCTGATCTGCTTTACTCATAAGACCGGGACTGTACACACCGTTCCTGAGTTAGATCGCGGATTGATAACGCCCAGGTTGCGCTTAGGTAACGGACCCGCTTTAATACCAGTTATTTTTCTCGGAGTGTGCCCAGGCACCACAGGGTGTGCCGTACCTCTGCTGGATGTAGAAAAGTCCCCAGTTGATCTGCGTGCGGTAGTTGGTTCGCCAGTCTTCCCCGAAGGCGGCCATCTTGTTGCCGGGGAGGGACTGCGGGATGCCGTAGGCGCCGCTGTAAGGGTTAGCTGCGCTGGTCCGCCAGTTGGACTCACGGTTCCAGAGGTCCACGAGACAGCGGAACTGGCCACTGTCCCATCCGAAGCCGGGCATGCTGGCAAGCGCATAGCCCTGGGCGCCGGCCGGATCGTCCACCGGGGCCGCGGGAGGCGGCGGAACGGTCTCCTGCACGGGTGGTGCAGGCGCGGGTGTCGTGACTGGCGGTGCTGGTGCGGCTGGAGGTACGGACGGCTGGGGCGCTGCCGGAGTCTGGGGGCTGCTGGGACGTGTGGGATTAATCACCGGTTTGGCGTCCGGCCGGGCGGTCTCCGCGGCTGCTTTTTCGGCGGCCGCCGCTTGCTGGCGGACCGATTCCTCGGCGCGGGCAGCCTGCATCCTGGCCAGTTCGGCTTCGGCCGTACTGTCCCGCAGATCTGCGAGCTGAGCGATCAGTACCCCGGTGCGGTCCTCCTGCGCCTGCACGGCCTTCTCCGCAGCTGAGGTGGCCGCTTCCGCATCCTTATAAAGGGCGTTGGCTTCCTCTGCCAGCACCTTCCGCGCCTCCCGTTCAGCCGCTTCGGCCTCCTCCAGTGCCGCGGCGGATTTCTCCGCCGCCGCGGCCCGTCCAAAGAGGCGGGACGTCCGTTCGGTGACCAGTTGCAGGGTTGTCATGCGGTCCAGGTGTGCCACCCCCTCCTCGGAATCCAGAAGGAAGAGAACAGTGCTGTCCATACCGCCGGTTTTATAGGTCTGGGCGGCAAGTGCGCCCACCTGGCTTCGAAGTTCGGAGGCCTCCGCAGCCGCGGCCTGGCGTTCCCCGGCCAGTTCGGCCACGCGGGCGTCGCTGGCAAGGAGTTCATCACGCAGTGAGCCATAGCGGGTGGACGCGTCCACGGCGGCGTTGCCGAGGGCACCGGCTTCATCCTGCAGCTTGGTGAGGTGGTCTTCGAGCTCGCTGATCTGCGCTTCTCGCGCAGACACATCGGATTTGGCCGCCGCTATCTGGTCCCAGCTCGGGTAGTCATCCGCTGCGGCGGACAGCAGCGCAGCCGCGAGGACGCCGGCCGTTGCCGCAGCTGTCAATGACGGGAAACACAACTTCTGTCCCAAAAACCTCACTGTAACCATAATGAGGATCAGCATACGATACGCCGGGGGTATCCCCTACTGGCGTTTTCGGCCGGCAGCGGCCCGCCGTTCCCAGGGAACGTGTCAGAACACCGTGTCGTCTTCGGCGTCAGCTCCGTGGTTCTCCAGAGCCTCGTTGACGACAGCGAACCCGAGGGAGGGTGAGTAGCCCTTCCGCGCCAGCATCGAGACCAGCCGCCGGACCTGTTTGTCCCGTTCCTGCCGGTCCTGGGGCACCGCAGCGTTGCGCAGCTTCCGGCGCACCAGTTCCTGCGCCGCGGTCCGTTCATCGTCGCCGCTGAGCTGCTCGAGGGCTTCCTCCGCCAGTTCCGGGGCGATCCCTTTCTCCGCGAGCTCCCTGCGGAGGGCCGAACGGGCCAGGGACCGCGTCTGGGCACGGCTCTGGACCCACATCCGGGCAAACTCGGCGTCGTCGATCAGCCGGACTTCTTCGAACCGGTCCAGCACGGCCGCCGCTACGTCCTCCGGCACCTCGCGCTCGGCCAGTTTGTCCGCCAGCTGGCGGCGGCTCTTGGCGGAGCTGGTCAGCTGCCGCAGGACTATGGCCCGGGCCACCGAGTACGGATCCGCCTCGGGAACAGAATCAGCCGGCGAACCGGGCGTGGGGCCGCTCTGGGCTCCCCCGCCCGGTTTCCGGCCACGGTGCTGCTGCATCCTTGAGGCTAGACTTCGGCAGCTGCCGTATTGTCAGCTGCCGGAGCCGCCTTCTTGCCCTTCGACGCCTGCTCTTCGGGCTCCGGATCAACACCCAGCTTCACGCGCAGACGCCGTTCAATCTCATCCGCCAGTTCCGGATTGTCCCGCATGAACCGGCGTGAGTTTTCCTTGCCCTGCCCCAGCTGGTCTCCGTCGTAGGTGAACCAGGCGCCTGACTTCTTCACGATTCCGTGCTCCACACCCATATCGATCAGGCTGCCTTCACGGGAAATGCCCTGGCCGTAGATGATGTCGAACTCGGCCTGTTTGAAGGGCGGAGCCATCTTGTTCTTGACGATCTTGGCACGGGTACGGTTACCGACCGCGTTGGTGCCTTCCTTCAGCGTTTCGATCCGGCGCACGTCAATGCGGACCGAGGCGTAGAACTTCAGTGCCTTGCCGCCGGTGGTCGTTTCCGGGCTGCCGAAGAAGACACCGATCTTCTCGCGGAGCTGGTTGATGAAGATGGCGGTGGTTTTGGTCTGGCTCAGGCGTCCCGTGATCTTACGCAGCGCCTGGCTCATGAGCCGGGCCTGGAGGCCAACGTGGCTGTCGCCCATGTCGCCTTCGATTTCCGCGCGCGGCACCAGGGCGGCCACGGAGTCGATAACCACAATGTCCAGCGAGCCCGAGCCCACCAGCATGTCCATGATTTCCAGGGCCTGTTCGCCGGTATCCGGCTGCGAGACCAGAAGCGCGTCAGTGTCGACGCCGAGCTTCTTGGCATATTCCGGGTCCAGGGCGTGCTCGGCATCGATGAACGCGGCGATTCCGCCGTTCTTCTGTGCGTTGGCAACTGCGTGCAGGGCCACGGTGGTTTTACCCGACGATTCCGGGCCGTAGATCTCCACGACGCGGCCGCGGGGCAGTCCGCCTATGCCGAGGGCAATATCCAGGGCGATGGAGCCCGTGGAAATGGTCTCGATCGGTGCGCGGGTATCGTCGCCCAGCCGCATGATCGAGCCCTTGCCGAACTGCTTGTCGATCTGGGCCAGTGCTGCTTCGAGTGCTTTGGCGCGGTCTGGAGCGGCCATTCTTCACCTCTGTTGTTGTGGCTGTTGCTGATGTTCCTGGCCCGTGGGCCTGCTGTCGGTTCCTTACTGAAACCGTATGCGACGGCACTGACATTGCCAGCGAACGCATGCCCGGTGTGGACAGCCGGAGCGGGGCGGGCCAGTTGCTGCCCCTGTGTAGGAGCATATCGGCATCCGAACAAATATTCGAACGAATGCCGCCGCGTGTCTAGTCCCGCTTGGGCTGGATGTCCCGTCCCAGCCGTCGTTCCGGCGGGACTTCCTGCATCTCGCAGACTGCGAGCCAGACCCGTTTGGGATCCACGCCCTTCTCCAATGCCTGACTGGCAGTTTTTCCCCCGAGACCGGTCAGAACCAGATCGGAGGCAAGAACCCGGGAATATGCCGGCCCGAACTCATCGTCCATGAGCCGCCAAAAGTCGCTGATACGCATCAATTTATCCTCTCACGCCCACTCCCGGAGAAAGCATCAGCACGGTTGCCGGGCCGCTGGGCCGCGGGGTACCCGGCCTAGAATGGGTTCATGACGGATCATCCGCCGGCAACGGCTCCTGCCCCGGCCCCGGCCATTGAAAGCCTCGAACAGGAACTGAGCGTCCTGTGGCGGCGCGCCCGGGCTGCCTCCCAGCGGGTAGCCAAGGCCGTCCACCCCAATCTGGAACCTGCGGCCTACGGATTGCTGGTCCTGCTGCAGCGCCGGGGTCCGCTGCGCCTCACTGACCTGGCCGCAGCCATCGGCGTCGGGAAGCCTTCGGTGAGCCGTCAGGTAGTCATCCTGGAGGGCCTGGGGCTCGTGGAAAAGCAGGCCGATCCGGAAGACGGACGGGCCCAGGCCATCAGCCTCACATCTCTGGGCCAGGAACAGCTGCTTCGGGCCCAGCGTGCCCGGGAGGAACATTTCCGGCTGCTGCTTTCTTCCTGGGATGAGGCCGAGGTTCAGGCCCTGAGCACGCTCCTGCACAAGCTCAACGTCAGCCAAGTTCCCAACCACGCCTGATCGGACGCCCCGTCCCCCTCGCCCAACCCCCGTCCCCCGCCTAGGATCGGGCAGACGAAAGACCCCGCCGGCGTTGCGCAGCGGGGTCTTTCAATAGATCGTGGGCGGGAAGCGTCAGCTGCCCGGGGGTTGTTACGGAGTGCGGGCCAGATCCCGGGCCAGATCCTCCGGGAACTCACGGGCAAATTCCCGGGAGAATTCCGTTGGAACAGTATCGGGGATGGTTACGCCTTCGGCGCTGGCCACACGGTCACTGACCTCACGAAGCATCAGGGACAAAGGCACATCGAGGGCACTGCAGATTGAAGACAGGAGTTCAGAAGAGGCTTCCTTCTGTCCGCGTTCGACTTCGCTCAGATACCCGAGGGATACCCGGGCACTATGTGAGACTTCACGCAGGGTACGGCCCTGGCGCTGGCGTACATCGCGGAGTACATCACCAATTTCATGGCGTAGAACTACCATCTTGCGCTCCTTAGGCTCCCTGTGTGCATCTTCCGCCAACCCTACATCCCGCCAGCGAATAACGCCGTTCACGGATACGGGTTGCTTCACCATGTGTATCGTCCTGCTCCCTTATCGGTCCGTCCGTGGCGAATACCGCGGATTGTCTAGATCGTAAACCGGAAACCTTAGCGGTTCCTGATACTAACAACTGACACGGTTTCGGATTTGTTCCCGGCCCCGGCGGCTGCTTCGTGCGGACCATTCCTCTGGCCCCGCAGCCTACCGTTCCCGCACAACTTCCCCGGCCAGCAGTTCCATAGCCGCAGCACAGGCCTGCTGCCGGATGGCTGCGCGGTCACCTTCGAACCGGTAACCCTGAGCCTTGGCTCCGGATGCCGTAGCGACCGCAATAAACACAGTACCCACCGGCTTGCCGTCATGGGACTCCGGACCTGCCACACCGGTGGTGGAAACACCAATATCCGCATCGAGAAGTTTCCGGGCCCCCTCGGCCATGTGTTCCGCTACCGCCGGATCAACGGAACCTGCATCCCGAAGCAGCTCCGCAGGAACGCCAAGCACCTTTTCCTTTACCGAATTCTGGTACGCGACAACACCGCCTTGGAGAACCGCCGAAGCCCCGGCAACGGTGGCCAGTTCCGCAGCCAACATACCCGCGGTCAGCGACTCGGCAGCCGCAATGCGCAGTCCCCGGGCCGCGGCAGCGGCAATAACTGCGGGAGCCTGGCTGCTCATGCCGTGCGGCCGGTTTCGCCGCGGGCACCGGCGCGCAGGCGGATGGCCTGCAGGACGTAGTCAATGCCGGTCACGACGGTAACGACGACGGCGGCAGCCATCACGGTGGCGCTGATCCACCAGGCCCACTCCCCCAGCCACGAGGTCAGCGGGAGCAGGAACAGGAAGATTGCCAGAGTCTGGATGACGGTCTTGAGCTTGCCGCCGCGGGAAGCGGCCATGACGCCATAGCGGATCACCACGAACCGCATCACGGTGATGCCGATTTCGCGGACCAGGATGACGATTGTGACCCACCACCACAGTTCCCCGAGGATGGAGAGCATCACCAGGGCGGAGCCGATCAGCAGCTTGTCGGCAATGGGGTCGGCGATCTTGCCGAAGTCGGTGATCAGTCCGCGGCTGCGCGCCAGGTCGCCGTCGAGCTTATCCGTGTAGATGGCGACGGCGAACGTCGCCACCGCCAGCCACCGGAACAGGCCGTCTTGTCCATCGTCCGCAACGAGGAACCAGATGAACAGCGGCACCATAACGATGCGGATGACTGTTAGGACGTTGGCGATGTTCAGCGTCGGAACCCGCTCGGCTGGGGAATTGCTCACAGTTCCAGACTAACCGGATTCGCCGTGCCTGAGATTCACGTCTCGCCCTAGATTCAGCGTCCCGTGAGATTCCAGGCGTCCTCGGATCCATCCTCATCGCCGCCGGACCCGTCCGACCCGTCGTAATACTCCGTTGCCTGCGGCCGCGAGTCCAGGTCCTGGGCCACGAGGTCCACCGGGCCATCGGCGTCAAACCCCTGGTTGACGTTGGCATTCTCCGCCAGCGCGGCTGTCGCTGCCGCGTCGGCACCGGAGAGTGGCTCGCCGCCCTGGATGGCCGCCAGGGTGGCTGCCAGATCATCCGGCTTGACCAGCACATCGCGGGCCTTGGAGCCTTCGGACGGGCCCACCACGCCCCGGGATTCCAGCAGGTCCATCAGTCGTCCGGCCTTCGCGAAACCGACCCGGAGCTTGCGCTGGAGCATCGAGGTGGAGCCGAACTGGGTGGTGACCACCAGTTCGGTGGCCTGCAGCAGGACGTCGAGGTCGTCTCCGATGTCGTCGTCGATCTGCTTCTTCGGCGCGGTGACGGCCACGTCCTCGCGGTAAACGGCCTGCAGCTGCGTCTTGACGTGCTCCACCACGCGGTGGATCTCCGACTCGGTCACCCAGGCGCCCTGGACACGGATCGGCTTGTTGGAACCCATCGGCAGGAACAGTGCGTCGCCCTGGCCAAGGAGCTTTTCCGCGCCCGGCTGGTCCAGGACCACGCGGGAGTCGGTGACCGAGGAGGTGGCGAAGGCCATCCGGGAGGGAACATTGGCCTTGATCAGGCCGGTGACGACGTCGACCGAGGGCCGCTGCGTGGCCAGCACCAGGTGGATGCCGGCGGCCCGGGCCAGCTGGGTGATGCGCACAATCGAGTCTTCGACGTCGCGCGGGGCGACCATCATCAGGTCGGCGAGCTCGTCCACGATCACCAGCAGGTAGGGGTAGGCCCGGATAACCCGCTTGGACCCCGCCGGGGGCACCACCTTGCCGTTGCGCACGGCCTTATTGAAGTCGTCGATGTGCTTGAAACCGAAGTTCGCCAGGTCGTCATAGCGGGTGTCCATTTCCCGGACCACCCACTGCAGTGCCTCGGCGGCTTTCTTCGGGTTGGTGATGATCGGGGTGATCAGGTGCGGCACACCTTCATAGGCGGTGAGTTCCACACGCTTGGGGTCCACCATGACCATCCGGACCTCGTCCGGAGTGGAGCGCATCAGGATCGAGGTGATCATCGAGTTCACGAAGGAGGACTTACCGGCACCGGTGGCACCGGCCACCAGCAGGTGCGGCATCTTGGCCAGGTTGGCGACGACGAAGCCGCCCTCCACATCCTTGCCCACGCCCATCACCATCGGGTGCTCGGTCTTGCGGGCGGCGTTGGAGCGAAGCACGTCGCCCAGGGCCACGACTTCCTTGTCCGCGTTCGGGATTTCGATGCCGATGGCGGACTTGCCCGGGATCGGCGAAAGGATGCGCACGTCGGAACTGGCGACGGCGTAGGAGATGTTCTTGGACAGCGCGGTGACACGCTCCACCTTGGTGCCTTCACCCAGCTCAATCTCGTAGCGCGTCACCGTGGGGCCGCGCGAGAAGCCGGTGACCTTGGCGTCCACGTTGAACTGCTCGAGCGTGTGGGTCAGGGCGGCAACCACGGCGTCGTTGGCCTCGGAGCGTTCCTTGGCCGGCGGGCCGGAGGGCAGGAAGTCCGACGGCGGCAGTGTGTACGTGACGTCGCCGGAGAGCTGCAGCTGTTCGGTGCGCTGCGGGATTGGAGCCGACGGCGGCACATTCGCCACGGGGCGTGAGGGAACCGGCGGCACGGGCGGAACTGCGGCCAGGGAGGCAGCGGCTTCGGGGACCAGGGAAATCGCCTCGGTCGGGGGTTCGGCGTCCTCTTCCAGGCCCTGCTGCCGGCGCAGTTTCTGCGTGGCGAGTTCGGCCTTGGTGGGGCGGCGGACTCCCGGGGGAACTGCCGGTTCGGCCAGGGCGGCTTCCTGCCGTTCCTCCTCGTCGCGCAGCAGTGCGGCCTCAAAGGCCTCGTCTCCGGCGAAGCCCTCGGAGTGCTCCTCCTCTTCGTCCCGGCGTCCGCGTCCGAACCGGCTGGGCTTTTTGGCCTTTTTGGGTTTCACCGAACGGTCGGAGGCGTAGAGGTAGCTCTGGTCGTGGGCCTCAGGATCGTCCTGAGCCAGGTCCTGGCCCATGAGGTGTTCGTAGAGAGCACGCAGGCGCAGCGGAATATGCCGGAACGGTGTGGCCGTGACGATGAGGATGGAGATGAAGACCAGCAGCGACAGCAGGATGATGACCGGCCATTTGGTGATCGCGGCGGACAGCGGCCCGGCCACGAGGAATCCGACAATTCCGCCGGAGACCCAGAGCCGGTCAAAGCCGTCGGAGAGTGCGGGAGCGCCGCCGATGAGGTGCGTGATGCCCGCGCCCGAGCAGAGCATCAGGGTCAGGCCGATGCTGATCCGGCCGTTGGCGCGGTGCCGTTCCGGGTAGCGGAACAGGCGGACGGAGGCGGTCAGGAGCATAAACGGCAGGACGACGGCCATCCAGCCGAAGGTGCCGGCTGCGCCGGCGTGAATGACATCCGCCACCGGACCGCGGAGGGCCCACCATTCAACGGTGGCCACGAGCAGTGCCGTGAGGATCAGGAAAAAACCGGTGCCGTCGCGGCGGATCTCACGGTCGGGAACGACGTCGGTGCCCAGTTTGCGCACTCCGGCGCCCACGATCCGGGCAACTCCCATCCACGCTCCCTGGATGGCCCTCAGGGGCAGCGGCAGTGTCTCTTCCGGCTGCGCCTTGGACTGCCGGCCGGTGGCCTTCCCCCGCGGCGCTGCTTTTCCCCCGGAACTCCCGCCGGCGTTGCGGGCAGGTGTCCGGCTAGGGGAACTGCCGCGTGCGGCAGGGGAAGTACGAGTCGCCATATCTGCCACGCTACCGGATCAGGGTCTCAAAACCCCGAATATACGCGCCAATCCAGGCGTTGTTCCTCCCCGCCCGGGAACCCCGGCGGGGAGGAACCAGCTGCTGCTGGCGGGTGTGGTCCTATGCTTCCAGGACCACCGGTACGATCATCGGGCGGCGGCGCAGGCGGCGGTTGACCCAGGTGCCCACGACGCGGCGGACAACCTGCTGCAGCTGGTAGGCGGTGTGGTCCCGGTTGGACATCACCGCTTCCTCCAGCGCCTTGCTGATCTTGGGCTTGATCTCGTCGAACACGGTGTCGTCTTCGGCAAATCCGCGGGCGTGGATTTCCGGTCCGGACACGATGGTTCCGGTGGTGCGGTTCACCACGGTGATGACGGAGATGAAGCCTTCTTCACCAAGGATGCGGCGGTCCTTGAGGTCGGTGTCGGTAATCTCGCCGACGCTGGATCCATCCACGTAAACCAGGCCGCATTCAACGTTGCCGACCACGCGGGCCTTGTGGTTGACCAGGTCCACCACAGTGCCGTCGTCGGCCAGGATGATGTTCTCTTCCGGGACACCGGTCTGTGCCGCCAGCTTGCCGTTGGCGATCAGGTGGCGCGTTTCACCATGCACCGGCATGGCGTTCTTCGGCTTCAGGATGTTGTACGTGTACAGCAGTTCCCCGGCCGAGGCGTGTCCGGAAACGTGGATCTTGGCCGTGCCCTTGTGCACGACGTCGGCGCCAAGCTTCATCAGTCCGTTGATCACGCGGTAGACCGCGTTCTCGTTACCCGGGATCAGCGAGGAGGCAAGGATGACAGTGTCACCGCGGCCGACGCTGATCCGGTGGTCGCCGTTGGCCATGCGCGAAAGCGCTGCCATGGGCTCGCCCTGCGAACCGGTGGACATCAGGACCAGCTTGTGGTCCGGCATGTTGTCCACGTTCTTCAGGTCCACGAGAATGCCGTCGGGAACGTTCAGGTAGCCCAGCTTCTCCGCGATGGCCATGTTCCGGACCATGGAACGGCCTACGAAACAGACCTTCCGGCCGTGGGCGGCAGCGGCGTCGAGCACCTGCTGGACACGGTGGATGTGCGAGGAGAAGGAAGCGACGATGATCCGCTTCTTGACCTTGCCGAAAAGCTCTTCGAGCACCGGGCCGATGTTGCGTTCCGGTGAGGTGAAGCCGGGAACGTCGGCGTTGGTGGAGTCCGCCATGTAGAGGTCCACGCCCTCTTCGCCGAGCCGGGCGAAGGCGCGCAGATCGGTGATGCGGCCGTCCAGCGGCAGCTGGTCCATCTTGAAGTCACCGGTGTGCAGGACCGTGCCTGCGCTGGTGCGGATGAACACCGCCAGGGCGTCCGGGATGGAGTGGTTGACGGCCACAAACTCACATTCGAAGGGGCCGAACTGTTCAACCTGGCCCTCCTTGACGGTGAGTGTGAAGGGCTTGATCCGGTGTTCCTGCAGTTTCGCTTCGATCAGCGCCAGCGTCAGCTGGGAACCGATCAGCGGGATGTCCTTCTTCAGGCGCAGCAGGTAAGGCACCGCGCCGATGTGGTCCTCGTGTCCGTGGGTGAGCACTACGCCCACCACGTCGTCCAACCGGTCCTCGATGTAGGAGAAGTCCGGGAGGATCAGGTCAACGCCGGGCTGCGTCTCTTCCGGGAAGAGCACACCGCAGTCCACGATGAGCAGCTTGCCGTCGATTTCGAAGACAGCCATGTTGCGGCCGATTTCTCCGAGCCCGCCCAGGGCTACGATGCGCAGCGTCCCGGGCTTGAGACGGGGAGGGGTCTTCAGTGCGGTATCCGCAGTTTCAATCATGTTGTATTACGCCTTGTCCTGGGAAAAGTCCCATCCTGCTTCGGCCAGGTCCGCCAGGACAGCTTCCATTTCAATGGCGTCGGGAGCCACCAGCGGCAGCCGTACAGCGGCGTTGGGGATCACTCCCTGCATCTTGAGGATCTGCTTGGCGGAAATGGCACCTGGTATGTGTGTCATGACTGCGCGCACTACAGGATCCAGGTCGAAGTGGATCCTGCGCGCCTTGTCGAAATCTCCTGCTGCGGCTGCGTCGACCAGGGCCCGGAACTCCCGGGTGGCCACGTGGGCACTGACGCTTACGACGCCGACGGCTCCGGCCACCATCCACGGCAGCGTCAGTCCGTCGTCGCCGGCGTAAACGTCCAGGGTGGTGTTGGCCATGACCCGGGTAACGGCAGCAAAGTCAGCCTTGGCGTCCTTGAGGGCAAGGACTTTTGGGTTTTCTGCGAGACGGAACATCGTCTCGGTGGTGATCGGGATCCCGGCGCGGCCTGGGATGTCATAGATCATGATGGGCAGTTCGCTCGCCTGGGAAACGGCGTCGAAGTGTGCCAGCACGCCGGCCTGGGTCGGCTTGTTGTAGTACGGGGTGACGACCAGCTGGCCGTCAGCACCGGCCCGCTCGGCCCGCTTCGCCATTTCCACGGAGTGGGAGGTGTGGTTGGTTCCGGTCCCGGCAATAACCTTGGCCCGGCCCCCGACGGTCTCCGCCACGACGCGGAAGAGGTCTTCCTTTTCACTGTCCTCCAGCGTGGAGGTTTCGCCGGTGGTTCCGGAGATGACAAGACCGTCGCAGCCGTCCTCGACCAGCTTGTTGGCCAGGAACGCGGTGGCCTCAAAGTCCACCTCACCGTCGGCTGTAAACGGGGTGACCATAGCCGTCACCAGGGTTCCAAACGGGCGGGAACGAATATCAGAGTCTGCCATGGGTAAAACGTTACCTGTTGCACCTGCGATTGGGACAACGGAGACACCCGATGCGCCGAAGCGCTTCGGCTCCAATGAGTGCCGCGCAGGGAGCCCAAGGCCGTTGTGAGACGATTCTGGAATGAGCAGAACACGGCTGACGGGCATCGACGCTGCCCGGGGTGTGGCGCTGCTGGGAATGATGTCCACGCACATCTTCCCGCTGTACAACCCTGAAACGGGAGCACCTTCGATGGTGGCGCTGCTCTTTTCCGGACGCGCGTCGGCTCTTTTCGCCGTTGTGGCGGGGATTGGAATCGCCCTGCTGACCGGCGGAGCCGATCCGGGTTCCGCGCGCTCCCCCGCCCGGAACCGGCGTGGCATCGCGGCGCGCGCCGGGGTCATCGCGCTGGTCGGGCTGCTGCTCGGCGGCCTGGAGACCTCGATTGCCATCATCTTGTTCCATTACGCCGTGCTGTTCCTGATGGTGCTGCCGTTCACGAACATGCGCCTGCCGAGACTCGCCGTCTGGGCCGGTGCCTGGGTGTGCCTCTCCCCCGTCCTGGCCTACCTGGTGCGCCCCTGGATCAATGCAAACCTGGTTCCCCCCGGAGTGGACGGCAACATCACCTGGGAACATTTCCTGGAACCGGCCACCCTGCTGGCCGATGTCCTGTTCACCGGCGTGTACCCCACGGTGCAGTGGATGAGCTATCTGCTGATCGGCATGGTGATCGGCCGCCTGCAGCTCGGAAGCCTGACGGTCCAGGCGGGCCTGGTCTTCGCCGGGATATTTGCGGCCGTGGGATCGAAATTCCTCAGCTGGTACCTGCTCATTGATGCGGGCGGTTTCGCTGAACTGCTCAAGACCGAATCGGGGCAGACCTGGCCGATCGGGCGGATGCTGGAAGTGAACCTTACCGGCGTCGACCAGTCCGGGTCATGGTGGTGGCTCACGGTCAGCGCACCGCATTCCGGAACCACCTTCGACCTGCTGCACACCGCCGGCACGGCTGCCGCGGTGGTTGGCATCTGCCTGCTCCTCACCCGGGCCCGCCCCAATCTGCTGCTGCCGCTCTCGGCCGCCGGAGCCATCACGTTGACGCTCTACAGCATGCATATCTGGGTCATGGCCCTGGTGGATGCGCAGGAGCCGGCGCTGGATCCCGGTTGGGTTTTCTGGCCCCAGGCCGCGGCCGCCGTGCTGATCGGCCTAGCGTTCATCCGCCTCGGTTCGCGCGGCCCCCTGGAGACCATCGCGTCAGGCGCTTCACGGCTGGCCCGGGACGGAACCCTGGCGGAGAACCGGCGGTAGGCGCAGCGCCGTTCCGGCCGGTCCGACGTCGCCGGCCAGCAGGCAGGCCGCGCGGCGGGCCGGCCGGCAGGCCGCGGTCACCGGAGCGCGCTCAGGGCAACGTCGATGATATCGCGGCTGGGCGCGTGGAGTGCCTGGGCAGCTGTCTTCCCGGTGGCGGAGAGGTAAGCATCAACCAGACGGTTTCCCGCCGCATAGCCGGCTCCGGTCGGGAGGCCGACTGGTTCGGCTCCGAAGCGGTCCGCGGCTTCGTCTCCATGCACCCATGCCGTGAAGTTCTGCATGCCCCCAACCTCCAGCCCGGTGACCACCTTGTCGAAGACAGCGGCATCGTCCAGATGCGGCGTGCCTATGGGGGTGTAGCCGGACGGTCCGTAGAGCTGCCGTGCAAAGGCATCGGCGAGCCCTTCGGACACGATCTGCTCACCGACCACAACCGTCGCCGGATCCCAGACCACACCACCCGGGGCATAACGCAGGTTGTGGTTCAGTTCATGAACCGCCGCCGCTTCCAGCCGTTCCAGGTTCTCCGGTGTCGGCCAGAGGGTCAGCGATATGTAGCCCGTGGCGCTGCCGTTGCCGCTGAATCCGCGCCCCGGACCCATAAAGTACGGTTCGTCCGGGTCCCCAAGCTCAAGCAGGAAGACGATGTCCGGAACGGTGATTCCGGGAAGCACCCTGAGCTGCAGTTCCACAGCTGCCAGCAGGGCGCGTTCAATCCGCCCCCAGGCGTCTGCGGCGACCAGCTGCGCCAGGGCCTCACGGGTCTCCTCGATGCGTCTGTCCAGGGGAAATCCGAATCCCATTCCGTGCATCTCCACCGGGTCCGGCTCGCCCGGAACGTACCGGTACATGCCCCGCACGGGTGCCAGCATGCTGCGCAGCACGTCCGGACGGTGTTGCTCCGGGGCTGCCAGTACCGCGGCCATACCTTCTGCAGTGTCTAGAACAGTGATCATGCGGTTCACCCTAAAGGTTTACGCAGCGTCAAGGTCAAGCACTCCTCCTCCGCGCCTGCCCCGGGAAGCGGGGAGCGCGTCAGTGGGCCGCAGGAAGCGGGGTTTCTCCCTGGGCAGCGGGCTTCCGGACGAAAAAGCCCGCGGCGACGGCGAGCAGGCTGATGCAGGCCCCGGCGAGGAAGGCCGCCTGAACCCCTGCGGCCGTCGCTTCGAGCTCCCCGGCGCCCTGGGCCAGCCGGTCCGCGGTCCCGGTGGACAGCAGGGTCACGAACAGTGCCGTGCCGGCACCACCCATGACCTGCTGGACGGTGTTCAGGATGGCGCTGCCGTGGGAATAGAGGCTGGGTTTCAGGGATCCAAGTGCTGAGGTGAACAGCGGGGTGAACGTCATCGCCAGCCCAATGCTCAGGACAACGTGGACGGCGGGGATCATCAGCGCGGGCGTGTCCGCGTTCAGCGCGGTCGCCATGATCCACAGCGAAGCACTGACCAGGACGGAGCCCGCAACCAGCAGCGCTGTGGGTCCGGCCTTGTCATAAATACGGCCAACGAACGGTGACAGGACGCCCATGATGAGCCCGCCGGGAAGCAGCATCAGCCCGGTGGTCAGGGTATCCAGGCCGAGCACTGACTGCATGTAGATCGGCAGGACAATGAGGCTGCCGAAAAGCGCAATGCTGGAGACCGCGATCATGGCGATCGAGATGGAGAAGTTCCGGCTCCGGAAGGTGCGCAGGTCAAGCAGCGGTGCGGAGACGCGGGCGAGCCGCCCCTGCCGGAGGATGAACAGGACCAGTGCAGCCACGCCGACGGTGAAGGGCAGCAGCGGCGGGACGGGAGCCGGAGCATGCGAGGCGCTTTCCCCGATCGCGGAAAGCCCGTAGAGCAGCCCGCCGAAGGCGAACGCCGAGAGGATCACGGAAAGCACATCCAGGGGAACCCTGCGGGGCTCGGTCACGTTCTGGATTTTCACGGCGCCAAGCACCAGCGCGGCGACAGCGACCGGCAGCACGATGATGAACATAAACCGCCAGCTGAGCGCGCTGAGGATGATTCCGGAGATCGTGGGTCCAATCGCCGGCGCCACGGAGATCACGATCGAGATGTTGCCCATGGTGCGTCCGCGGGCGGCCGGTGCCACCAGCGTCATCGCCGTCGTCATCAGCAGCGGCAGCATGATGGCCGTCCCGCTGGCCTGCACCACGCGGGCGATCAGGAGCACCGCAAAACCCGGTGCTGCCGCCCCCAGGAGGGTGCCGGCGCTGAACAGGATCATGGCCAGAAGGAAGATCTGCCGGGTATGGAAACGCTGCAGCAGGAAACCCGTGACGGGGATGATGACCGCCATGGTGAGCAGGAAACCGGTGGTCAGCCATTGGGCACTGGCCGCGCTGATGTCCAGGTCCGCCATCAGCGTGGGCAGTGCCACGCTCATGATCGTTTCATTCAGGATGACGACGAACGCCGAGACGATCAGGATGCCGATGACGAGCCGGTTGCGGCCGGCATGCGGATCGGCAGGCGCAGCCGGGGACTGTGCTGAAGCGGACGAGGAAGCGTGGCCTGCGGCCGTTTTAGTCAAGGGAATCCTAGGGTGGCTGGAAGAAACAGTGTTTCCGGACGGCACCCTGGCTGAGCACCGGTGACCGGCGGGGACGCACCGGCAGGGCGGGCAGGCCCAGGCGGGTTAGGACTGGCGTGCGGGCTTGAACAGCCTCCCGGCCTGCCGCATTGCCGAACGGGCGCGCTTGCGGTCGCCGGCGGCGTCGTAGGCGCAGGACAACCGGAACCAGGCACGCCAGTCTTCCGGGGCGGCTTCGACCTCGGCCTGATAGACCGGGAACTGGGCATCGGCGGCCTCCCGCACAATCCTGCCGCCCGGGGTGCGCGGCAGGTCATCGACCGGCAGCCCGCCCTCGTCGGCCAGGATGTTGGCCATTTTTTCGGTCTGCACACCGAAGAGCAGCTCGCGCACCAGCGCCCACACACCAACGAGCGGCAGCACAAAGTACGCCAGGCCCATGGCTTTCGCCGTGAACCCGTCGGAGGTCAGCAGGAGCCAGCCGCGCTGGGCAACAACGACCAGGTAGAAAGCCAGGAGCAGGGTGACCAGCAGGACACCGATTTTCGCCCGGTTATGGAACAGGCCGGAGAAGAAAGTGGACAACGAAGGGTTTCCTTAGGCGTTCAGGTTGAGGTAGCCGTCAAGTCCGACGGTCAGGCCGGGGTGCTCCGCGGCCTGCCGCAGCCCGAGCAGGACGCCCGGCATAAAGGAGGCCCGGTCGTAGGAATCGTGGCGGATGGTCAGTTGCTCACCTTCCCCGCCCAGCAGGACTTCCTGATGGGCCACCAGTCCGCGGAGCCGGACGGAATGCACGCGGATGCCGTCTACATCGGCTCCGCGCGCACCCGGAAGTTCCTTGACGGTGGCGTCCGGTGACGGCGCTGTCCCGGCGTCGGCGCGGGAGCGGGCCATCAGCTCGGCGGTGCGAACGGCGGTGCCCGAAGGTGCGTCCACCTTATCCGGGTGATGCAGTTCCACCACTTCCACGGATTCGAAGTACGGTGCTGCCTTGGCAGCGAAAGCGGTGGCCAGCACGGAGCCGAGGGCAAAGTTCGGGGCGATGAGGACGCCGGTCTCGGGATGTTCCGCCAGCAGTTCCGTCAGGCGCTCCAGGCGCCCGGCATCCCAGCCGGTGGTTCCGACGACGGCATGCATGCCATGCTCGACGGCGAAGCGGACATTGGCTTCGGTGCTGTCCGGGACGGTCAGATCCACCACGTATCGGGCACCGGCGGACACCAGGGTTTCCAGCGGGTCGTTGCGGCCGAGCGCGGCCACCAGTTCCATATCCGGAGCCGCTTCCACGGCTTTGACGGCTTCGGATCCCATGCGTCCGGTGGCTCCGAGCACCGCGACTGGCAGTTTATTCCTCATGGTTTTAGGTTACCGGTCAGGCCGGGGCATCGCTGACGCCCACCCACTCCACCGAACCGTCGCCGAAAACCTGTTCCTTCCAGATCGGCACCCGGGCCTTGACCGTGTCCACCAGCTCCGAGCAGGCAGCGAACGCGGTGCCGCGGTGGGCCGAGGCCACAGCGGCGACCAGCGCCGCTTCCCCGATCTCCAGCGGACCGGTGCGGTGGCCCACCCAGATGCGGACGCCGTCGTACTTCGCCGCGATGCCCGCGGCGACGTCCGCAATCACCGGCCCGGCGGTGGGGTGGGCGCTGTAACCCAGCGACGCCACGTCCTTGCCGCCGTCGTGGTTCCGGACAATGCCGCTGAAGCTCACCACAGCTCCGGCCTGCGGGGTCCAGACAGCGCTGCAGGCGGATTCGGCGTCCAGAACGGCGGTGCCGACGGTGGCGGCAACAACTTCGCTAGTGCTCATTCCTGCCCTCCAGAAGGCCGCAGATATGTCCAAGGAGCGGTTCCAGGACCGCGAGCCCGTCAGCCACCGCCGACGGGGAACCCGGAAGGTTGACAACGAAGGTCCGCCCGGCTGTGCCGGCGTAGCCGCGGCTCAGCGCAGCCATGGGCGTTTTTGCCAGCCCGTCCGCGCGCAGGGCCTCCATGATGCCGGGGACCTGGCGCTGAAGCAGCGGCAGCGTCTGCTCCGGGGTGACGTCGGTGGGGCTGATCCCGGTGCCGCCGCTGGTGATGATGACCGACGGCCCGGCAGCCAGCATACGGGCCAGCGCCTGTCCCACCTGCTCGCCGTCGGGCACCACCTCCGCCAGGACGACGTCGTAGCCCAGGGCATAGAACCAGTCCTGCAGCAGCGGCCCGGCTTCGTCTTCGTACAGCCCGGCCGCCGCCCGGGTGGAGGCAACCAGGACCGCCGCCGTGCGGCGGGCCGGCAGCGTGGGGCCGGTGGTCACAGTGTCCAGTCTCCGCTCTTGCCGCCGGACTTGGCCAGCACCATGATGTCCGAAATCACGGCGTGCTTGTCCACCGCCTTGATCATGTCGTAGAGCGTCAGTGCCGTCACGGAGACGGCTGTCAGCGCTTCCATTTCGACGCCGGTCAACGCCTTGGTCTTGACGGTGGCCCGCATTACGACGGCGTCCTGCTGCGGTTCAAAATCCACGGTGACCTTGGTCAGCGGCAGGGGATGGCACAGCGGGATAAGGTTCGAGGTCTGTTTGGCGGCCATGATTCCGGCGACGCGGGAGACGGCGAACGCATCGCCCTTGGGCAGCCCGCCGTCGGCGAGGAGCCGGACGACATCGGGCGTGGTCTTCAGGACGGCCTGGGCGGTGGCTTCACGGGAGGTTTCCGCCTTAGCGGAGACATCCACCATGTGGGCGGTACCGTCGGCGCGGACGTGGGTCAGTGCCGGTGCGGACCGTTCTTCTCCGGTATTGCCTGCTCCGGGCTGTTCTACGGGCATCGACGGTTCCTTTCGGTGGTGCTGTGCTGCACGCGGGGTTAGTCCAACAGCCATACTGTCACTTCCGTCCCGGCCTCCGCGTGTTCGGTGTCTTCGGGCAGCAGGGCCAGGGCATTGGACGAGGCCAGAGCGTGGATCAGGTGGGACCCTGCTCCCCCGACCAGTTCCACGGTGCCCTCCGCATAGCGGCCCCTGCGGACCTGCAGCTTGCCCTGCGGGCTGGCTGCGGCGTCGGTAAGCCTGGCCTGGATTCTCCGGCGCGGGGCGGGCATCCCGGTCAGGGCGCTGAGCGCGGGGCGGAGGAACATTTCGAAGGACACCAGGCAGCTCACCGGATTGCCCGGAAATCCGAGGAACGGAACCCCGTCCACCGTCCCGATTCCCTGCGGCCCGCCCGGCTGCATTGCCACCGGGAAGAACTGCACGCCGCCGGCGGCCAGCGCCTGCCGGACCACCTCGTAGGCGCCCTTGCTAATACCGCCGGAGGTCAGGACCAGATCGGCGGGATGCTGTGCCAGATCCTCCAGGAGCTGCGCCCGGAAAACCTCCGGCTCATCGGCGACGATCCTGGAATGGGCCACTTCAGCGCCGGCTTCGCGCAGGCTCACCGCCAGGAGGGTGGTGTTGGCGTCGTGAATCTGTCCGGGGGCGAGAGGCTTTCCGGGTTCCACCACCTCATCCCCGGTGCTCAGGAGCAGCACCCGGAAGCGGGGCCGGACCGTAACGGACGCCAGCCCCAGCCCGGCCAGCAGCCCCAGCTGGGCGGCTCCGAGCCGGGTACCGGCGGGCAGGGCTGCTGTGCCTTCGGCGATGTCGCTTCCTGCTGCGCGGACGAACTGTCCGGCCGGGACTCCGACGGGGAGGCTCACGGTGGCACCCTGGGCTTGGTGAGCCGGGTAAAAGGAATCGGGCACCGCCCGCTCGATGGGAACGACGGCGTCAGCTCCGGCGGGGAGCATGGCACCGGTCATGATCGGGGCGGCGGTTCCGGGAGCCAGTGCAGGCGCCGCTGTTCCAGCGGGGATCGGGGCAGCTACCCGCAGCTGGACTGTGCCTGGGGTGACGGCGCCTGGGGTGACGGTGTTTGTCCGGGAGGTGGCTGTGTTTGGCCGGACTGTGCTTGGCCGGGAGGTGGCTGGCCCAGGCGTTTCTGCCAGGTCCGATGCGCGGACAGCGTAGCCGTCCATCTGTGAGTTGGCGAAGGGCGGAAGGCTTCGTGGCGCCACGATACGCCCGGCAAGGACGCGTCCGGCGGCCTGCTCCAGTCCGAGCGTCTCGCTCCGGGCCGAAGCCGCATCCAGCCAGCCTGCCAGGAGGTCCTGCACCTGCTGCTGGTGCCCGGCAACCGTCCGGGTGCGTGTACCTGTGCTGCTCACGTTCCTCCTCGGCCGGGTGCCCCTTCTGCGGGCGCACTGAGTCGAATTGTAGGCAGATTCTGCGCCCGCGCGTTCTCCCCCGCGCCTCTGCCGCGTCAAGCCGCTGGCCCCGGTTAGCCGCGCAGCCGCTGCCGGAGCCGGTCCAGCTCCGCGTCCAGCAGACCGCCCGCCCGGAGGTAGCCCGCCGCCCCGCCGTGATTCTCCTGGACCCAATCGAGGGCCGAGGTGATGGCGGCGGCCGGTGCGCGGGTAGCCAGCGTAACGATTTCCTCGGTCAGGGGCAGCCCCATCCCGGTGATCATCTTCAGTGTCCGGTCCGACCACTCGCCTGCCAACCTGCGTTCGCTGAGCTGGTAGTCGGCAACTATGGCCTCGGTTTCCGTGCCGGCAGCCTCAAGCAGGAGGGCGGTGGCCACCCCGGTGCGGTCTTTGCCCGCCGTGCAGTGCAGCAGTGCCCCAGATTCATCAGCTTCGGCAACGGTCCGGGCGGCCGCGGCGAACAGCGGTGCACCCGTCTGCAGCATTCCGGTGTAGATCTGCCCCAGGGTCGGCAGCTGGGCCATCCCCGCCTGCACCGCACGGGCCGCCGCCTCGGAATCGCCGGCGAGGTTCGCACGCTGCATCTCCTCCCGGGCGCGGGAAGTGAAGGCTCCTTCGAACAACGGCAGTTCAAGGGTGCGGAACGGATGTCCGGGCGGGAGCCGGTCCGGAGCCATCTGCCGTTCGGCAGGGGTGCGGAAGTCGACAAGCACGCCGATACCGGATCCGGCCAGGGCCTCCAAGCCGCGGGGCGTCAGGGCGCTGAGTGCATCGGAGCGGAACAGGACGCCGGAGGCTGTTGTGCCTCCTCCTGCCAGCGGCAGGCCGCCGACGTCCCGGAAGTTGGCTGTTCCTTCAAGAGTCGTTAGCTTCACAGGGTGACCCTAACCCATCCGGCGGTCCTGCTCCCGGCGAGGGACGGCCGGGACGGCGTTCAACCGGCATTCACCTTTATGGTGTGCAGCCCGGTTGCTCCGTCTGGAACCACCGGACGTTTCGTTTCATCCTGCAGGTTTCCGTTGGCATCGGCGGCCCGCACCGTGATCGTATGCCCACCGGGTGTCAGCTCCACCTGTGCGGAGTACTGCCGCCAGGTATCGGCAGAGATTCCAGCCGCCAGCGTGGCATCCTGCCAGCCGCCGTCGTCGACCCTAACCTGCACACCGCTGATGCCAGTGTGCTGTGCCCAGGCCACCCCCGCCACGGTGACCGTGCCCGCCGGCACCGCCGCGTTCGGGGCCGGAGTGTCAATCCTGGAGGAGAGCTTGATCGGACCGCGTTCGGACCAGCCGCGGTCGGTCCAGTACGCTGCTTCATCGGCGAACCGTGAAACCTTCAGCTCGGTCACCCACTTGGTCGCGGAGACGTAGCCGTAGAGTCCGGGGACAACCAGCCGGACCGGGAAACCATGTTCAGGCGGCAGCGGCTCCCCGTTCATCCCCACTGCCAGCAGGGCATCGCGGGCATCGGTGAGGGCCTCCAGCGGTGTGGTTGCCGTCCACCCGTCTTCGCTGGTGGACAGCACAGCGTCGGCGCCTTCCTTCACCCCGGCGGCGGCCAGGAGATGGCGGACCGGCCAGCCGAGCCACCGGGCGTTGCCGATCAGGGATCCGCCGACCTCGTTGGAGACACAGGCCAGGGTTACCCAGCTCTCCTGCAGCGGCTTGGCGAGCAGCTCCGCGAAGCTGATCTCCAGTTCCTTCTCCACCAGGCCCGTGACCCGCAGCCGCCAGTCCCGCGGATCCACCAGCGGAACCCGCAGTGCAGTGTCGATCCGGTAGAAGTCCGGGTTCGGGGTCACCAGGGGATCCACTCCGGAAATACCAAGATCCGCACCGGCCGGGATGGCCAGGGCAGGCTGGACAGGAGCGGGCAGCTGCACGCCGGCCCGCAGATCCTCAACCGCCACCTGCGAGCTTCGCGAGATCCCGGCCAGGCCGCCGCCAACCGCTGCCACAGCCGCTCCCCCGCCGACGCCAACCAACACCTCCCGGCGCCGGACGCCGGCCTCCGCGGGCGGAGCTGCCCGGTACGCACGGATCCGCGCGGCCAGGGCCCGCAGAATGAGCACCCCCGCAACGCCGGCAATGACCGGCGGCAGCAGCGCCAGCGGAGAGAACTGCGCCCGGGTGACGGCCGCCGCCAGCCCGGCGGCGCCGAACGCGGCGATGACGGCCGAGCCCCAGGGAGGAGTCCTTGTTTCGAGCAGGCCGCAGGCGGCTCCAATAAGGGCAATGACCAGGAGCACTCCCGCGAGCAGGGCGAGTTTGTCCCCGGTCCCGAACGTGGCGATGGCCCATTCCTTCACGGCTGCGGGAACGGCGTCCACCACCACGGCGCCGACGGCGGTCAGCGGCGAGAGGGACGGGCTGAGCACTGCGGCGGCCAGCTCTCCGGCAGCGGCGGCAATAGCCGCGGCCACCAGTCCGGCGGCCGCGGCCCAGGGCCAGGTTCTCGGCATGGATGCTGCTCCCTCCAGGCTCCCCGGATTCCGCACGGTTCCGCGGTGTTCTGCTGGGTTACGCCTCTTTCGAGTATGACAGCAGGGGGTACCGACCCGGCCCGGCGCCCCTGTTCCTAGAGCCTCACTGTGAAACGGCCTACACTCGAGGCATGGGAATTTCGCTGGGTATGCCCGCCGTTGTGCCGCCGCGGCCGCTGCCGGGGAGCCCGGATACCTCCGCCCCGGACGCCGTGCCGGACAACGTCCCGGAGAAGCTGGACGGGCTGGTGGACCGTTTCGGCCGCCGGGCCACGGATATGCGGCTGTCGCTGACGGACAAATGCAACCTGCGCTGTACCTACTGCATGCCGGCCGCGGGACTGGACTGGCTGCCCAAGGACAAGGTCCTGACGGCGGAGGAGATCGTCCGGCTCGTGGGGATCGGCGTCGACGGCCTGGGCGTCCGCGAACTTCGCCTGACCGGCGGTGAGCCGCTGGTCCGCGCAGATCTGGTGGAAATTGTGGCCGGAATCCGCGCCAATCATCCGGACCTGCCGGTCTCGCTGACCACGAACGGTCTTGGCCTGGATAAGAAAGCGCAGCGGCTGAAGGACGCCGGGCTGACCCGGATTAACGTTTCCCTCGACTCCCTGCATCCCGGAACGTTTGCACAGCTCACCCGCCGCCCCTTCCTGGACCGGGTGCTGGCAGGCGTGGAGGCAGCCGCCCGCGTGGGGCTCGGTCTGATCAAGATCAATGCCGTACTGATGCGCGGGATTAACGACGCCGAGGCGCCCCGGCTGCTCGACTGGGCCGTGGAGCGGGGGTTCGAACTGCGTTTTATTGAACAGATGCCGCTCGATGCCGACCATGGCTGGACCCGGGACGGCATGATCACCGCGGCCGAGATCCGCGCTTTGCTGGAGGAATCCTTCGTCCTGACGCCCGACCCGCGGAACCGGGACGGTGCCCCGGCCGAGCGCTGGCAGGTTCGGCACCGCAGCACGCCGGAGGAAGTGGCCGGCACCGTCGGGATCATCGCCTCTGTTACTGAACCGTTCTGCGCCGACTGCCGGCGGACGCGGATCACCGCCGAAGGCAAGGTGCGCAGCTGCCTGTTTTCGCACGAGGAGACAGACCTGCTGGAACTGCTGCGCAGCGGCACCGACGACGCCGCCGTCGCCCGCCGCTGGCAGGAAGCGATGTGGGGCAAGCCCAAGGCCCACGGAATGGACCACGCCGGGCTCGGCGCACCGGACTATGTGCAGCCCGACAGAACTATGAGTGCGATAGGTGGCTAAGTGCTGATCCGCTACTTTGGCGCCGCGAAAGCGGCCGCCGGAATCGAAGAGGAAACCCTGGACCTGGGGCGGTTGGAGCTGGGTGAGCTGCTGGAGAAACTGGCTGCGAGGCACCCGGACGCCCCCGAGGGTACGCCGGTGCTCCAGACCGTGATCGGCCGGAGCACGTTCCTGGTTAATGAGGTTGCGGCCCGCAGCAGGTCGGCTGTGCTGGATCCCGGCGACACCGTGGATATCCTCCCGCCTTTTGCCGGCGGCTAATTCCCTGCAGCCCGGGGCACAGGCCTGACCGGGGTACGGCAACCTGTTCGGCGTACAGCAAGAGGTGGCCTTCCCGAAGGGGAAAACCACCTCTTGCTGTTTGATTCCGGGTTAGAAACCGAGCTCCGCGGCCGACTCGAACGGGCCGACGACGGTGATCGTCCGGGGCGCTGCTGCCAGTTCGGCGGCGAGGGCCTGGACTTCCTCCGCGGTCACTGCGCGGATCCGCGCCAGCGATTCCTCGATGTCGATGAACTCGCCGCTGACCAGTTCGGCACGGCCCAGCCGGGACATGCGGGAACCTGAGTCCTCCATGCCCAGCACCATACCGCCGGAAATCTGGCCCTTGGCCTTTTCCAGCTCCCCGGGCTCCAGGCCGTCGGAGGCCAGGCGGTCCAGTTCAGACTCCAGCAGGTCAATGACCTGCCGCGTCTTGGCCGGTGAGCACCCGGCGTACATCCCGAAGTACCCGGCGTCGGCGTAGGACGCCGAGAAGGAGTACGTGGAGTACACCAGGCCGCGCTTTTCACGGATCTCCTGGAACAGTCGGGATGACATTCCGCCGCCCAAGATCGTGTTGAGCACGCTCATGGCAAAGCGGCGGCTGTCCGTGGCGACGAGTGAGGGGCAGCCCATCACGATTTTGGCCTGCTCCACCGGACGGTTGTAGACGTGGACCCCGCCGGTACCGGTGATGGCTGCCGGAGTGGTGTCCCGGCGCTGGACCGGCTCGGCAGCCTCATCCAGTTCCCAGCCGGCGCGTTTCAGCGCATCCAGCACCAGCGACACCACAATCTCGTGTTCCAGTCCGCCGGCTGCGGTGACCACCAGGGTCCCGGGACGGTAATGCCGCTGGTAATGCTCCAGGACAGCTTCGCGCGGGACCGCCTTGATGGCTTCGGGGGTGCCCCCGATCGGCCGGCCCAGCGGATGGTCGCCCAGCACTGCCTCGGCGAACTTCTCGTGGCAAAGGTCCGCGGGGTCGTCCGCGTCCATCGCGATTTCCTCGAGGATAACGTCGCGTTCCTGCTCGAGTTCCTCGGGATCGAGGACGGCGGAGGTGACCATGTCCGCGATGACGTCAATCGCCATCGGCAGGTCGGTGTCCAGCACGCGGGCATAGTAGCAGGTGCTTTCCTTCGCCGTCGCCGCGTTGGACTCGCCGCCGACTTCGTCGAAAGCCGAGGCGATATCCATGGCGCTGCGCCGGTCCGTGCCCTTGAACAGCAGGTGCTCAAGGAAGTGCGTGGAACCGTGGCGGCCTTCGGCCTCGTCGCGGGAACCAACGCCGACCCAGAAGCCGATGGTGGCGCTGCGCTGGCCGGGCATCGACTCGGTCAGGACGCGGACACCGCCGGGCAGGACGGAGCGGCGCACGATGGCGCCCGCCGGGTCGCCGATCTCAATGGCCGGATCGCCCGGCCGGGTTGTCAGGGGAAACGGGACAACCGTCCCGGCGCGGGAAAAGTCCGCGCCGGAACGGCTGTCCGTGGTGTTTTCAGGCATTTACTCTGCTGTCTCGGCAGCCGTTTCGCCTTCGGCGTCGTCCTCAGCAACTACCGGCGAAAGCGACAGCTTGCCGCGGTCGTCGATCTTGGTGATTTCAACCTGGATCTTCTGACCCACGGAGACAACGTCATCAACGTTGTCGACGCGCTTGCCGCCCGAGAGCTTGCGCAGCTCGGAGATGTGCAGCAGGCCGTCCTTGCCCGGGGTCAGCGAGATGAAGGCACCAAAGGTGGTGGTCTTCACAACGGTGCCCAGGTAACGCTCGCCCAGTTCCGGAACCATCGGGTTGGCGATCGCGTTGACCGCTGCCCGGGCAGCCTCGGCGGACGTGCCGTCCGTGGCGCCGATCAGGACCGTGCCGTCATCTTCAATGGAGATGTCAGCGCCGGTGTCTTCCTGGATCTGGTTGATCATCTTGCCCTTCGGGCCAATGACCTCGCCGATCTTATCCACGGGGATCTTCACCGAGATGATCCGCGGGGCGAACTCGGAGAGCTCGTCCGGGGTATCGATCGCGGCGTCCATCACACCGAGGATGTGCAGGCGGGCTTCGCGGGCCTGCTTCAGGGCTGCGGCCAGGACCGAGGCGGGGATGCCGTCGAGCTTGGTGTCCAGCTGGATGGCCGTGACGAACTCGGAGGTACCGGCGACCTTGAAGTCCATGTCGCCGAAGGCATCTTCGGCGCCGAGGATATCGGTCAGGGCGGCGTAGCGGGTTTCGCCGTCGACGACGTCGGAAACGAGGCCCATGGCGATACCGGCAACCGGAGCCTTCAGCGGCACACCGGCGTTGAGCATGGACAGCGTCGAGGCGCAGACCGAACCCATCGAGGTGGAGCCGTTGGAGCTCAGGGCTTCCGAGACCTGGCGGATGGCGTACGGGAATTCTTCACGCGAGGGCAGCACCGGCATCAGCGCACGCTCTGCCAGGGCGCCGTGGCCGATTTCACGGCGCTTGGGCGAACCCACGCGGCCGGTCTCACCGGTGGAGTACGGCGGGAAGTTGTAGTTGTGCATGTAGCGCTTGCGCGTTACCGGGGACAGCGAGTCGATCTGCTGTTCCATCTTCAGCATGTTCAGCGTGGTGACACCCAGGATCTGGGTTTCGCCGCGCTCGAAGATCGCCGAGCCGTGAACGCGGGGCAGGACCTCAACCTCAGCCGTGAGCTGACGGATGTCGGTCAGGCCGCGGCCGTCGATGCGGATCTGTTCCTTGAGGATGCGCTGGCGCACAACCTGCTTGGTAACGGCACGGAAAGCTGCGGAGATTTCATTCTCGCGGCCTTCGAAGCGGCCAGCCAGTTCGGCCTTGACTTCGTCCTTCAGCGCGTCCGAAGCGGCGTCGCGCTCCTGCTTGTCGGCGATGGAGAAGATCTGTGCCAGCTTGTCGGCGGCAGCGGCTTCAACAGCTTCGTAAGCGTCGTCCTGGTAGTCCAGGAAGACCGGGAACTCGACGGTCGGCTTGGCGGCGCGGGCTGCCAGGTCTGCCTGTGCGTCGCACAGGGCCTTGATGAACGGCTTGGAAGCTTCCAGGCCCTCGGCGACAACCTCTTCGGTCGGGGCGGTGGCGCCCTCTTCCTTGATGAGGTTCCAGGCGTTGTCGGTGGCTTCGGCTTCAACCATCATGATGGCGACGTCGTCACCGGCGATGCGGCCGGCAACCACCATGGAGAACACAGCGCGCTCCAGTTCGGAGTGCTTCGGGAAGGCAACCCACTGGTTGTCCACCAGGGCAACGCGGACGCCGCCAATCGGGCCGGAGAACGGCAGGCCGGACAGCTGCGTGGACATGGAGGAGGCGTTGATGGCCACCACGTCGTAGAGCACGTCGGGGTTGATCGCGAGCACGGTGACCACGATCTGGACCTCGTTGCGCAGGCCCTTCACGAAAGCGGGGCGCAGCGGGCGGTCCATCAGGCGGCAGGCCAGGATGGCCTCGGTGGACGGACGGCCTTCGCGGCGGAAGAACGAGCCCGGGATGCGGCCGGCGGCGTACATACGCTCTTCGACGTCCACGGTCAGCGGGAAGAAGTCGAATCCTTCGCGCGGGGACTTACCGGCAGTGGTAGCCGAGAGCAGCGCGGTGTCTTCGTCGATGTAGACCATTGCTGCGCCTGCAGCCTGCGCGGCCAGACGGCCGGTTTCGAAGCGGATAACGCGCTTACCGAATGCACCGTTGTCAATGACGGCTTCTGAATACTGAATTTCGGGACCCTCCATAGAGAGCCACCTCCGTTTCTTAGTGTTCGGAGGCACCCAGCATCGTCCCATGATTCCCCCGCGCCGCAATGGTGCGGAAGGTTCAACACCCGGTCTTCGATCGAGGTCCACGGGCAGATTCTCCCGTAGGCCACTACCGAGGACCGCGAATGCTGCGATGCTGGCTGACTCCTGTATTTGTCTTGTGTACTGCTGTGCTGCTTGTTACTGCTTGTACTGCTGTGCTGATTTCACTGCTGCAGTGCGGTTGGCAGGTGCGCTTCCGGAAGAATCCCGGTGTCCATGTCTGCCGGCACTGCTGTGAACTGCGCAGGGCGGCCCTGCCCGTGGGCAGGTGCCGCCCTCAAAACAGAACTATCGACGCAGGCCGAGACGCTCGATGAGCGCACGGTAGCGGGTGATGTCGGTCTCGCGCAGGTAACCCAGCATGCGGCGACGGCGACCAACCAGGGCCATCAGGCCGCGGCGGGTGTGGTGGTCGTGCTTGTGGGTCTTGAGGTGCTCGGTCAGGTCGGAAATACGACGGGACAGAACGGCAACCTGGACCTCGGGGGATCCGGTGTCACCTTCTGCGAGTGCGAATTCCTTGATGATCGCCTGCTTGACGGCGGGATCGAGTGCCACTGTAACTCCTAGAGTTGTGCCGTGAGGCCCGAGTCAGCACTTCGCTGCCGGGAACCCTGCACCCCACGCGGCGGACCGCGCCGGGCACAAAGAAATTCAGCCGCCACGGACCGCAGCCGAATTTTCACCCAGTTTACCCGGCGGCAGGGCCTTCTGTCGAAAGGACCTCCCTGGTCCGGGACACGTCCAGGCGCATCTGCTCAATCAGCGCCTCGGGTCCGGTGTAGGCGACCATCCCCCGCAGGCGTTCCACGAATTCCACCCCCACGCACTGGCCGTAGAGGTCGAAGTCCTCAACAGCCTCCGCCGGACGGTCGATCACGTGGGCTTCAACCTGCCGGCTCACACCGATGAAGGTTGGGTTGGACCCCACGGAGATGGCAGCGGGCCAGCGCGTGCCGTCGGCACCCACGAGCCAGCCGGCATAAACGCCGTCGGCCGGAATCAGTCCGGTTGACTCCGGCGCCAGATTCGCCGTCGGGAAACCCAGTTCGCGTCCGCGCGCCGCCCCATGGACCACAACGCCCCGCATGCGGTGCGTGCGCCCGAGCAGCCTGGCGGCGGTGCGCACATCACCGGCGGCCAGTGCCTCACGGATCCAGGTGGAGGAGCAGCGGCGCCCGCGGCTGTCCTCCGGCCCCTGGGGAAGTGCGTCAAAGTCATCCACTGCGATCACCTCGAAGCCAAGTTCGGCTCCGAGTTCGCGCATGGTGTCGAGGTCGCCGGAGTTGCCGCGCCCAAACCTGGCGTCGTGACCCAGGACCACGGCAACTGCATGGAGACCGTCGGTGAGGTACTTCCGGACGAATTCTTCGGCGGTCAGGGAAGCCAGTTCCAGGTCATAGTGCACCATCAGCAGCCCGTCGAGGCCGGTCCCGGCGAGGGCCTCGGTCCGGTCCGCCGGTCCCATGATCATCACCGGAGCGTTGTCCGGCCGGTGCACAGCTGCCGGATGCGGGTCGAAGGACACGGCGACCGCCGCGGCGTCGTGCTCCCGCGCGGCTTTCACGAGGCGGCACAGCACATGCTGGTGGCCAAGGTGCACGCCGTCGAAATTGCCGATTGTGACTACTGTCGGACCAATGTCGGACGGCACCTCCGCAAGGTCATTCCAGTAATACACCCGAGCTCCTTACCAGCGGAAAATCCATCCATGAATATGCCCGCGCCACAGCACCTGCCGTGAGCGGAAAGCTTCATCCATTATGGCGGAAACAAAAAGTCATTACGCACCGTTTCCTGCAGAGCCGTCCGTGCTGGCGCTGCCGTGGTGGAATTCCCGCCGCAGCTCGCTGGTTTTCAGAATGAAGCGGTGCCATACCAGCAGGGCCGGAGGGAAGGCCAGCTCCAGGATCATGAGGATGATCAGCGTGAAGTGCGGCGTCCCGGAAAAAGCCCAGGACAGTACGCGGCCGATTCCGCCCAGGAAGACCATCAGACAGACCAGCCAGAGCATGTTCGCCCACTGGAATTTGACCGCGATGGCCACGAAGGCGGCTCCGACCCCCACCATCATGGCGGAGAAGAAGCGGAATTGGCTCTCCAGTGAAGCGTTGACCGCTCCCCCGCTGGTCTGCGCGACACCCGCTGTCCCCGTCACCAGGTAATAAACACCGATTCCGGCAATCAGGACGCCCACGGCGACTACCACCGTCCGGAACACTCCCCAGTCGTCGGTGCTCTTCCAGGGCTTTGCTCCGGCCGCGCCGCCTGACTGTTGTGCCGCTGCACTGCTGCCGCGTCCGCGGCGGGCGGCTTTGCCTTTGCTCTCGCTGTGCGGTGCGTGTCCGGTGCCGTCAGCTCCCGCACCCGGAAGCGCCACCGGACTCCGGGCTGCGTCCGGGGCCGGGCCGGCGGCAGGTGCCTGCCTTCCGGCCTCTGCGTCGCGGGCCCTGTCCGCCGGTCCAGGCGATGGGATGGTCATGGTCTGCCCCCTGATGGGATTGCGGTTCCGGCACCGTGCTGATCAACCGCGCCGTTCTTTCATGGCACGGTTTTCACATCGTCTCACGGTGCGGACGCGTCCAGAACCCGGCCCCGTGACTAGGCGTGTTGGCGGTTCCGGTGCCGGTAGAGCCACCACAGCCCGATCAGCGGCAGCAGCAGCGGAACAAAACCGTAGCCCTGGCCGAAGTTTGACCACACGGTGTCTTCGGGCAGGGCCGCGGGGTCCAGCAGTCCAAAGAGTCCAACCGCGAGCACTCCTGCCAGCTCGATGCTGACGGCGGCCACGGAGACGGTGTAGGAGGTCCGGCCGGAACGGGCCAGGGATACCGTCGCCACGATGTAGACGACGGCGGCGAAAGCCGAGAGCACATAGGCCAGCGGCGCTTCATCGAACTTGGTAGCGATCTGGAAGGCGGCCCGTGCCGACGCGGCGAGGGCAAAAACGCCATAGACCGCCACCAGCAGCCGGCCGGGGCCGGCATTGCGTGCAGCGGGGGCCGATGCGTCTCCGGCAGGTTTCGGCTTGATCAGTTTCCTCATGCCAGCGGCACTCCGTCCCAAATCTGTTCCATCCGGAACAACATGACAAATACGGTGATTCCGACGGCGCCGAGAACCAGGTTGCTCCACCGGGAGCGGTCCATCAGGGACCACCAGACGGCGCCGATGGGAATAACGACGGCGGTCAGCAGATAGCCCCAGAACTCCCAGGCGGGACCGTTGAGGGTCTCTCCGCCGCTCTGGCGGATGAGTGCAGCCACCGCGTAGACCAGGAGAAACAGTTCAACGGCCGCAACCGAGAGGATGGTCAGGTCATTCGGTCCGTATTTCCGGACCGCGGCTCCGACGCAGAGCACGGTGGAGACCAGGCAAACGATCGTGCCAACGATGTACAGGGGGTCGACGACCACTTAGGCCCTTTCGTTTCCGGGCGCGAAGACCAGCAGTGCCCGGGCAGTGTCTGCTTTGTCGGCCAGCAGCCCAATGAGCTCGCCGTCGGGGGCGAAGGCGGCAACGGGAACGGGTTCACCGTCTGGGGCGGCGGTGCCGGTGGCGCTGATCCGGCGGCCGTGGGAAATGTTGTCTGCCTCTTCGGCGCTGAGTTCACGCACCGGGAAGAGCGCCCGGGCCGCA
>NZ_BCQM01000011.1 GCF_001552075.1 Arthrobacter luteolus NBRC 107841 | reverse complement strand
GCCGCCGTCGTTGATCAGTGCCGCAGCAGCTTCCAGGCCGGCATGTGCGGGGACCAGCTGCGGCGGGCTCCACACCGGGGAGCTGACCACGATCCCGTGCTCCTGCTCCAGTGCAGGCGCCGGGGCCTGCTGGATATCGTGCGGAATAATCACGACGGCGGGCGCCCGGTCGGTGAGCGCGGCCTTGAACGCGCGGTCCAGCACCAGCGGCAGCTGCTCGGGACTGTTGACCTGCTGCCGGAAGGAGGAGGCGACATCCCGGGTGAGGTTCAGCAGGTCGATTTCCTGCATGTAAGCCGAGCCCAGCACCGTGCGGGACTGCTGGCCGATGATGGCGACCACCGGGACACTGTCCAGCTTTGCGTCGTACAAGCCATTGAGCAGATGCACGGCGCCGGGTCCCTGGGTGGAGAGCATCACACCGACTTCACCGGTGTACTTAGCATGTCCCACGGCCATAAACGCCGCATTTTCCTCATGCCGGGCCTGCACGAAGCGGGGTGTTCCGGAGCGGCGGAGAGCCCCGAGGACGGTATTGATGCCGTCTCCGCTGTAACCAAAAATCCGCTGCACCCCCCAGGCCTGGAGCCGTTCGACGATCAGGTCAGCAACAAGCCGTTCTGCCATGGAGGCCTCCTGTAATCAGCATGCTTACGGATCCCCCACTATTGCATGCTGCCGGTGCGGACGGAATTACCCCGCCCGCCATAAAAGTGCGTCATATGCAGTGGCCTACGCCACAGTCGCGTAGCCTGTGGGTACTGCCCGGTCCCGTGACAATGATGCCCGCTGGAGGTCCCGCCGTGCCGATGCCCAGTCCCAAGAAGGATTCCGGGCCCTCCGGCGCCTCCCGCCTGGACACCGGCCGGACCAGCCGCTTTTCCACCGCTCAGGCACCGCTGGGCGCACGGCTGGACCTCTGGGAGGAATACAACGAACTGGCACTGTTCGGTCTGCGCTGCAGCACCCTTTCGGAGCGCAGCCTGCTGGCCACCCAGACCAACCTGGAACTTCCCCGGATCCGGCTGACGCACATCAGCGGCAACGACCACGTGATTGAACGCGCACCGGAGAATATCCGCCGGAACCCCGTCGACGCCGTCATGCTCTGCCTGCTGTTGGAGGGAAAGGCATTTTTCTACCACGATGCCGGCTGCGAGACCCTGGTGGCGGGTGAAGCCGTGGTCTATGACGCGAACCGTCCCTTTATGTACGGGTTTTCCACTGACATGCGGCAGGTGATCGTCGAGGTGCCGCGGGAGGTGCTGCGCGAGCGGTCCGTCCGGGAGGACTATTTCCGGCCCCGGGTCCTCCGCATCAGTGGATCACCTGCTGCCACCCATGCGAAGACCACCGCGAATGCGGCACTGGCGGCCTTCCGGGATCCAGTCGCGGACACCGATGAGCTGGAGCAGAGCGTGCTGGAAATGTTCTCGATCATCACCGGCGAGCCGGGAGCTTCTCCTTCCCTCGCCTATCTTGCCGCTGCCCGTGACTACATCCGCGCGCATCTGGGCCGCCCGGACCTGTCCCTGGCCCGGGTTGCCCGGGCGGTGGGTATCAGTGAACGGCATCTGACCCGGGTCTTCGCGGAGGCCGGCACCAGCCCGGCCAAGTACGTGCTGGAGAGCCGGCTGGCCCGCGCCCAGGAACTGCTGGCCGATCCGGCACACGCTGCCACCCCGATCGCGGACGTAGCCGCCTCGGTGGGATTCGTTTCCGCCGCACACTTCTCGCGTGCCTTCCGGCAGCACTTCGGCTGCTCTCCCCGGGACGCCCGCGGAGCCTTGACCGGCCTTTAGCGCTCTCGAGGGGCCAGCGCGGGGGCGGGCGTGCAGCTCTGGCGGGATAAACCCCACCAAGTCACCACACCTGCGCACTGAAGACCCCACTCCCGGGCCCGGCACGGGCAACGCCGCGAGATCGGGCCCCGTCATCGCAGTGCGCCTCGCCCAGGCGCCGCGCCACCACCCCACCAGCGCCCGGCACTACGTTGCCGGATCCGGACATCGCCTTGCCTGATCAGGACAGCCCCTACAGCCGGAGCAGACACCCCGGAGACAGTGGGAGCTACATCACATCCAGTGTCATTCCGAAAGGCTCCGGACCCATGAAAACCACTCCCCGCTACCTGCTTGGGCTGCTCGCCGTCCCGGCGCTGGCACTCTCACTCGCCGCCTGCGGAGGTTCCGGCGAGACTGACGCCGCGCCGGCCGCAGCCGAAACCGGTTCCGCCTCCGTTGATACCGCGGCCCTCGAGGCCATGCTCACCGACTTCCAGAAGCCCCTCGAAGAAGAGGTCCCCACGGAGTCACCGGCCATCGCCGAAGGTAAGAGCGTCGTCGTCATCCCCTGCACCTACGCCTCCGAAGCCTGTGCCCGCGGCGCCGACGCAGCTATGGAAGCTGCTGCGTCCCTCGGCTGGGAAACCCGCATGATCGATCCGGGCGGAAACCCGGAAAAGGCCCGCCAGGCCATCGACCAGGCCATCCAGCTCGGCGCCGACGGCATCATCTTCACCGCGGCCGTCGCCGACCAGATCGACGCTTCGCTGCAGCAGGCCCGCGACGCCGGCATCTTCCTGGTCAACAGTATGTCCCCCGCCGATGACCGCTTCGACGTGGAGGTTGTGCCGGACGAGGACGTCTCCGGCAAGATGATGGCCGCCGCCATCGCGCAGGACAGCGGCGGAACGGCGAAGATCCTGGTCACCACTGACCCGGCATTCCCTTCCATCACGGCCCGCACCGAGGCGTTCACCAAGTGGCTGCCCGAGCTCTGCTCCGAGTGCGAGATCGTCGAAACCCTTGAAACGCAGATGTCCCAGCTGCAGTCCGGACTGCCGCCGCAGATCCAGGCCACGCTGACCGCCAACCCGGACATCAACTACATCTGGACGCACACCGGTGCCGCAGTGGTTTCCAGCCAGGCCACCGTGGCGCGCAGCGCCAACGGCGACACGATCAAGATGGTGTCCTACGACGGCAACTCCGCCAACCTGGACCTGATCAAGGACGGCAAGAGCCAGTTCGCCGACGTCATCAAGCCGATGGAGCACACCGGCTACCTCTCAGTCCACGAAATGAACAAGCTCTTTGCCAACGGGGCCAGCGGGCACCAGGTGATCGAGATGCCGAAGCGCATGGTGCTGGAAGAGACCCTGCCCGAGCTGCCGTGGATGGGCGACTCCGATTGGAAGTCAGCCTTCACGGCTCTGTGGGAGAACGCGGGCTAGACCCACGGAACCCACGCGGCCGGCCCGGACTCCGGGCCGGCCGCACCCCTGGTTTTGCCGGCATTCCCGCACTCCCACCTTCAGGAGCATCCCCATGGAGCACACCGCCGCCCTGAGCATCCGCGGCATCAGTAAGACTTTCACCGGACAACGGGCCCTGGACGAGGTCAGCCTCGACATCCAGGCCGGCGCCGTGACGGCTCTGCTGGGCATGAACGGTTCCGGAAAGTCGACCCTGATCAAGATCCTCGCCGGGGTCTACGCACCGGATCCGGGCGGCACACTGTCCGTCCGGGGCCAAACGCTGCCCCTGCCGCTTACTCCCGCGGCCGCGCACACAGCCGGCCTGCGGTTCCTGCACCAGGACCTGGGCCTTGTGGACGCGCTGACGATCGCGGATAACTTCGCCCTCTCCGACGGGTTCTTCGCCCGCAGCAGCTTCTCTCCGGTCCGGCTCCGCAAAGAGCACGCCAACGTCGCAGCCACCTTGGAACTGCTGGGGATTAATGAACATCCCGGCCGCCTGGTTGGGGACCTCTCTCCTTCCACCCGCACCATGGTGGGCATTGCCCGGGCCTTCCAGGACCGTTCCGGCAGCGGAGGCGGCGCCGGCAGCCCCAGCGACAGCATCCCCGCCGACGTTGATGCCCTCCGCCGCAATATCCTCATCCTGGACGAGCCCACCGCTTCGCTGCCCGCCCATGAAGCGGACCGGGTACTGGCCCTGATCGACATGCTGCGCAGCCACGGCGGGACCGCGGTCTACGTCAGCCACCGGATCGAAGAGGTGCGGCGCATCGCGGACAACGTGGCGGTGCTGCGCGACGGCCGGCTCGTCGCGGACGAACCGCTGGGAGAGCGCGACGCCGCCGCAGTGGTTTCGCTGGTCATTGGCCGGGAGCTGGAGGCACCAGCCATCCGTCCCGCCGAGGAGGGAGGGGGCGGTGCTGCTGGAAGTCCGCGGCCTCAGCGGGCCCCGCCTGGACGGCATCGACCTGGCAGTCCGCGCCGGCGAGATCGTCGGCATCACCGGGCTGCTCGGCTGCGGCCGCAGCGAACTGGTCCGGCTCATCGCCGGCGCCCAGCAGCCAGCCGCCGGAGCCATGGTCCTGGCCGGCAAGCCGTACACCCCGGGATCGGCCGCGGACGCCATCACCGCCGGAGTGGCCTGCGTTCCGCAGAACCGGCGGCGCGACGGCGTCGTCCTGGACCTGGGGGTCGGCGAGAACCTGACTCTCGGGCGCCTGGGCCGTTACACCCGGGGGCCGGTGCTGAACCGGGCGGCGGAGAAGGCAGCCGCCGAGGATCTTTCCCGACGCTATCTGGTCAAGGCCGCGTCACTGGCCGCTCCGGTCCGCAGCCTCTCCGGCGGCAACCAGCAGAAGGTGGTGGTGGCCCGTGCTGCGAGCGGCTCCCCGCTGATGCTGCTGCTGGACGAGCCGTCCCAGGGTGTGGACGCGCTGGCCAGGCAGGAAATCAGCCGGCTGCTCAAGGAACTCGCCGACGACGGAGTGGCCATCCTGGTTGCCAGCACCGACTACGACGACTTTGTTGGGCTGGCCGACCGGGTCCTGGTCCTGGACCGCGGCCGGATCGCCACGGAACTCTCCGGCCCGGAGATCACCGAAGACGGCATCGCCCTGGCCTGCCAGACCGGCGCCCCCGCCTAGCCCCAGCCCGCGCCCCACCACTCCACATCCCACCTAGGAGCCCCTACAGTGAACCTCCGCTTCAACCCCGGCGCCCTGATGAAGAACTACGGAATCGTGGTCTTCCTGGTCCTGATGATCACCGTCTTCTCGCTGCTTATGCCAGACACTTTCGCGACCTCAGGCAACTTCCGTCAAATCCTTGCCGACCAGGCGGTGCCTGGCATCCTGGCCCTGGCAGTGCTCCTGCCACTGGCCGCCGGCGAATTCGACCTGTCCGTCGGCGCGAACCTCGGCATCTGCACCATCACCGGAATCGTCCTGGCCGGAGCCGGCCTGCCGCTGCCGCTGGTCCTGCTGGCCACACTCGCCCTCGGGATGCTGATCGGCGCGGTCAACGCGTTTATGACCATCGTCGTCGGGGTCAACGCCTTCATCGCAACCCTGGGCATGGCCACCATCCTGGCCGGTTTCAACCTGCTGCTCACCAACTCCACCCTGATCACCCACTCCTCCGACGGGTTCTCCGCCCTGACCGGCATCCGCCTGCCCGGCGGCCTGCAGGTTGTGGTGTTCTACTTCCTCGCCGCGGCGCTGGCCCTCTGGTTCATTCTGGAACGCACGCCGTTTGGGCGGTACCTGCGGGCTACCGGCATGGGCCGCGACGCCGCCGAGCTCTCAGGCGTCCGGACCAAGCGCTATCTGGCAGCCGCCTTCATTGGAGCCGGACTGCTCGGCGGACTGGCCGGCACGCTGCAGGCCTCACGCGCGGGCAATGCGACGCCGGACCTGGGTCCGGAATTCCTGCTGCCGGCCTACGCCGCCGCGTTCCTGGGCGCCACGGCCATCCGGGCCGGCTACTTCAACGTCTGGGGCACCGTGACAGGTGTATACCTGCTTGCGGTCGGTGCCAACGGACTGGTAATTCTGGGCGCCAAGACCTGGGTTACCAATGTCTTCAATGGCGTGGCCCTCCTGATTGCGGTCTCCGCTGCGACCCTGGTCCAACGCCGCAAAAAGCGGGTGACGCGTCCGGCAGCCACGACGACGACGGCGGACCCGGCGGGAACTCCGCCTGGTCCCGGCGCCGCAGGCCGCGGCCAGGACGCTTCCACCCCTGCCTGACCCGCCCCTGCCTGACCCGCCACCCGCCACCGACTCAAACTGTATTTTCCACCGCATCTGCATTTAGGAGCAGCCATGACCCTCCTCGCCACTTCCACCTGGCACGGCAAGATCCACACCGATTCCTGGACGGCCGGGTCCGCCGGTGTCCTGGACGTCGTTGAGCCCGCTACCGGGCGCGTCCTGGGTTCCGTCGGTGCGGCGGACCGTTCTGATGCCCTCGCGGCAGCCACCCGGGCCGCTGCCGCCCAGCGCACCTGGGCCCAGACCAGGCCGGAGGAGCGTGCCGCCGTCCTGCGCCGAGCGGGATCACTGTTCGAGGACCACGCCAAGGAGATCCAGGGCTGGATCATCCGGGAAACCGGAGCGGTCGAGGGGAAGGCCGAGCTGGAAACCCATATCGCCGCCAACGAGTGCTTCGATGCCTCCGCCCTGCCGGCGCACCCGGCCGGGGACGTGCTGACCAGCAATGAGGACCGCTGGTCCTTCGCCCGGCGCCGGCCCGCCGGCGTTGTGTCCGTGATTTCCCCGTTTAACTTCCCGCTGATCCTCTCCATCCGGTCGGTGGCCCCGGCACTTGCCCTCGGCAACGCGGTACTGCTGAAACCCGACCCCCGCACCAGCATCTCCGGCGGCGTGGCCATCATGCGTGTCTTCGAACTGGCCGGCCTCCCCGCCGGCCTGCTGCAGCTGCTCCCCGGCGGGGCCGACGTCGGGCAGGCGCTGGTGGAGGCTCCGGAGGTCCGTGTTATCTCCTTCACCGGTTCGACGGCGGCCGGCCGCAAAGTCGGTGAAACGGCAGGCCGCCTGCTCAAGCGCGCCCACCTGGAACTCGGCGGCAACAACGCCCTGGTGGTGCTGCCCGGGGCGGACCTGGACCTGGCCGCGTCAGCCGGTGCCTTCGGCTCCTTCATGCACCAGGGCCAGATCTGCATGTCCACCGGACGCCACCTGGTTCATGAGTCCCTGCTCGAGGACTACGTAGCCAAGCTTTCCGACAAGGCGAGGGCCCTGCCGGTCGGAGACCCGTGCACCAGCCGCGTGGCCATGGGGCCGATCATCGACGAACGCCAGCGCGACAACATCGACCGGCTGGTGCGGGCAGCCAAGGACGCCGGCGCGCAGATCACCGCCGGCGGAACCTACGAAGGCCTTTTCTACCGCCCCACAGTCATCACCGGGCTCACCCCGGACAACCCCGCCTGGGCCGAGGAGATCTTCGGGCCGGTGGCGCCTGTGCTGGGCTTCGCCAGCATCGACGAGGCGGTGGAGCTGGTGAATGCCTCCGAGTACGGGCTCTCCGTCGGTGTGCTGGGCGAGGTGGGGATGGCCATGGAAGTGGCCGACCGGGTGGCCTCGGGCAAGGTGCACATCAACGAGCAGACGGTTTCCGACGAAGCCAATTCCCCGTTCGGCGGGATGGGCGCCTCCGGCACCGGGTCCCGGTTCGGCGGGGCATCCGCGAACATTGACGCCTTCACGGAGACGCAGTGGCTGACCATGCGCTCCGAAATCGCACCGTACCCCTTCTAGGGCCCAGTCCTCGAGCGGGAGGCTGCTGCCCGGTTCCGGCCCCAACAGCTGGAACCGGACAGCAGCCGGCTGAGGACGGTGCTCAGCGCGGTTTGACCGGATGCCCGCTGATGATGGAGACCCGGTTGAAGGCATTCATGGTCACGACCGCCCAGCTGAGGACGGAAAAATGCTCCGCGCTGAGCAGCGCCTGGTATTCCGCAAAGATGTCCTCGCGGTGCTCGCCGTCGGGCAGCAGCGTCAGGGCCTCCGCCAGCCCCAGGGCCGCCCGCTCGGTGTCGGTGAAGAGCCTGGTGTCCCGCCAGGCAGGCAGCACCGAGAGGCGCTGCGGCGTCTCGCCTTCCTCCAGGGCCTGCCGGGTGTGCAGGTCCAGGCAGTAGGCGCAGCCGTTAAGCTGCGAGACCCGCAGGTTGACCAGTTCCATCACAATCCGGTCCAGGCCGGCGTCCAGCGCCGCGGCCCGGACCGCCGCCGCGGTGGCGGCCAGTGCCTGGTAGACCGGCCGGTTCTGCTTGTCGATAAACACCCGGTCGCTGCTCATGCCTGCTCCACCTGCTCCTCCACGGAAGGCTTCGTTTCCGGCCAGTCCACAAAACCCTCATATTCCGGATGCCGTTTCAGCCAGCCCGCGATATAGGGGCAGTGCGGCACCAGCCGCAGGCCCGCGTCGCGGACGTGCTCGACGGCGTAGCGGGCCAGCTGGCCGGCAACTCCCTGGCCGGCATAGGCATCGGCTACCTCCGTGTGCACGAAGATGCGGCGGCCGGGCCGGTTGCGGTAGGCGGCGAATCCGGCGACCGTCCCGCCGTCGTCGAGCACTTCATAGCGCAGCTGCGCCGGATTGTCCTGGATCTGCATTCCTCGTTGGCCTTTCGGATTAGCGGCGCGGCCGGAGCCGGGCGTTGGGCAGGGCGGGCGCCGGGAGCGGGGGCCGCAGGTCATTGGGGACGGCGGCGAACCGGCTGCCGGGCTCGGCGCCCGGGTGGGTTTCCGCGCCGATGTGCTGCTGCCAGTCGCGGCGGTACTGGACGATTTCCTCATGGCTGCGGCCAATGAAGTTCCACCACATCACGATGGTCTCTCCCAGGGGCTCACCCCCGATGAGCACCACCCGGGCCGGCGCGTCCGCTGGCGCGCTGATCCGCAGGGTCTCGGCACCGGGGGGCAGGTAGGCCAACTCGGACGGGGCGACGGCGGCCCCTTGGAACTCCAGTGCACCCGAGTCGGCGAGCAGGCCGTATTCAAACCGCGGATCGGCGTCGAGCTCCACCGTGGTACCGGCGTCCAGCAGCAGTTCCGCGCCCAGGATCGGAGAATGCGTCTCCACCGGGGATTCCGAGCCGGCGAGGCTGCCGAGGAAAACACGCAGTTCCCAGCCCGGGCCGCGGACGGCATCCGGAACATAGTGGTCGAAGCGCGGCTCGGTGCCGCGCGCCGACTCCGGCAGCGCCAGCCAGAGCTGAACGCCGTGGAGGATGCTGACCTCCGGCGGCGAGACCTCAGAATGTGCAATGCCGCGGCCGGCGGTCATGAGGTTCAGTTCCCCCGGCCGCACCATGGCATGGGCCCCGGTACTGTCGCGGTGTTCAATTTCGCCGGTGAAAAGCCAGCTGACGGTCTGCAGCCCGGTATGCGGATGCGGCGGGACCACCATACCGCCGGTCCGGGCGACGACGTCGGGGCCGTAGTGGTCCACGAAGCACCAGGCACCGATCAGGCTGCGGCTGCGCTGCGGCAGGGTGCGGCGGACGGGCATGGCCCGGGGGCCGCCGAGCGGGACGTCGCGGGGAACGTGGATTTCGACGGTGGAAGCGGCGGGTGCGGAGGCGCACTCAACTTCCACCGGAGCCGTTTCGACGTTGCTCATATCTCTACCAACCCTTTCCCTGCTTCAGCTGTCCCTCCACATTACATGCTTTTGCATCTAATGTGAGGAGTGCGGCCGAAGACCGGGGCCCGGGGTCTGGAACCGCCCGCCGCGGGCGGATTACACGGCGGCGGGAAGCCTGCTCTCCCGGTAGTCGGCCAGGTCCAGGAAAACACTCCGGTTCATTTCAAACGATTCTGCCGCATGGTGCAGGATCCGGTCCTTCTGCGGACGTGAGAAATCAGTGGTGTCCAGCCGCGCCCGGTACTGGTCCTTGTAGACTTTCGGCTTTTCAATGAGCGGGAAGGCATAGAAGTTGAGTCCGGCGTCCGGTGTGCCGTAGTGCCGCTGCACAAGCCGCTGGATGATCTGCCCACCCGAGAGGTCCCCCAGGTACCGCACATAGTGGTGAGCCAGCAGGAATTCCACGGCATCCTCGGACTGCTCGCCGAGCCTGTCCGCATACGCCTTGGCCGCGGGCACGATGTGAATGCGGCCATCAGCGAGCTGCTCTTCCCAATCCGGCCCAAAGTGGAAGTCCATATCCCGTTCCAGGGCCGGAACCCGCTCCAGGCGGGCGTCAACAAAGGGTCCCAGCTGGGGGTGGCCGGCAAACCGGGCCAGCGCGGATTCCAGTGCCCGGTAGATGACCAGACTCTGGGCCAGCAGGTTGCCAACCTCACCCTGATCCATGTTTCCGGCCATCAGCTCCTTCACGAAGCTGGCCTCCTCTGCCTGGGTGTGGGCAACGGCCGTGTGGCTCTTAAGTTCTTCGGACAGCAGGACCATGGTTCTCCCCGGGACGGCTGGGCCAGCACGGAGCGCCGGTCCCAAAGTTAGGTTAGTGATACCTAACTTTGCGGTTCGCTGGTGGGAGGCGTCAAGCAGGCCTCGGAATGCGTCGCTTCGTTGCATGGGTGTCCGCGGACCCGTGAGGGCAGGCTCATTCCCCTGCCGGGCGTTCTGCCTGTTCCTGTTTCCGGGGAAGTCCTACGCTGCGGCTGATGAGTGCATCGAATTGGCGGTCCGAGAGCAAGCCCCTGGCGGTGATCAGCGGCTTTGCGCCGAACCCGACGGCGTAACGGGTCTTTGGCCTAGCTGTCGTCACCGCCGTTCCAATCGCGTCAGCGACGACGGAGGGTGGGGAGTTCCGGCCTTCGTTCGCCTCTGACCGCAGGGACTTCGCGATGGCCTTGGCCTGGGGCGCGTACGGTCCGTTGCCTGAGGTCTCTTCGACCAGGTCCGCCGCGATACCGCCCCATTCGGTGGCGATCCCACCGGGTTCAATAATGACGACATCGATGCCGAAGGGCTGTACCTCCAAGCGCAGGCAGTCACTGAGCGCTTCGAGGGCGAACTTGGTGCCGTGGTACCAGCCGCCCAATGGTGTGTAGATTTTCCCGCCCATCGAAGTGATGTTCACTATTGTGCCTGCGCGCTGGGCCCGCATGTGCGGCAGCGCGAGTTGAATCAACCGCACCGGCCCGAAAACGTTGACCTCGAACTGCCTCCGCCCTTCATCAATGGCTACCTCCTCAAGGGCCCCATAGGAGCCGTAGCCTGCGGCGTTGACCAGGACGTCGATTAGTCCGGTGCCGGAAATTATCTGATCCATGCCGGCCTGCATCGAGGCATCGTCGGCGACATCCATGGCCAGCGGACGGATACCGTCTGCGGCGAGGTGATTCAGCCGATCCGTGCGGCGGGCCGCACCGTAGGTGGTGAAGCCCAGGCCCTGGAGTTTCCTGGCGGTGGCTTCACCGATGCCAGACGATGCTCCGGTCACGAGCGCGGTCCGGGAAGTCACGATTGTTCCTCCTGAGAAATTATGGATTCGCTTAACCTAAACGTTGTGCCTGCCTTCCCGGCTGAGACAAGAGCCATCGGGAGATATCACCGAATTGGGCCTTCCGGCTGCATGGAGAGGCCGCCGTCTAACCCCGGAACACCGCCGGCGGTTACTCTCGATGCATGGCAAAAGTCATCTATTACGTCGCTTCATCACTGGATGGCTTCATCGCCACTGAGGACAACAACCTGGATTGGCTCCTGACTTTCGGCTTCGAGCCCTTCCAAGAGCACTACGACAGGTTTGTGTCCGGAGTCGGGGCCATCATCATGGGTGCGGAAACCTATGCGTGGCTCCGGTCCGAACAGCCGGACACCTGGGATTACGGCGCCCTGCCCTGCCTGGTGCTGACGCACCGGGACCTTGAACCGCCGCCCGGCAGCGGCGTCCGCTTCGTCCGCGGGGAGGTGCAGGGCATCCTGGACCAGGCTGCCGCACTGGCCCAGGACCGGAACATCTGGGTGGTAGGCGGCGGCAACACCGCCGCCCAGTTTGCTGAGGCCGGCCTGCTGGATGAATTGTGGATCACCTACATGCCGGTGGCTCTGGGCTCCGGACGCCGGCTGCTGCCAGTCACTGCCCCCACCGCCACCATGAGCCTGATCGGCACCACACAGTTCAACGGCGGCGCCGCCGAGCTGCGTTTTGCTGCCCGCTGAACACGGGGAGTGAAGCCCTGGACGGATGGCGGATCCGGTTGTTGCGTGCCGCGCGGATTCGGGTCCCGGATCGACCCCGGAGGTGGCGGTAGAGTTCACACCAGCACCATCTACCACGCACCCGAACAAAGGCCCGCCGTCCCATGACGACAGACGTTCTGTCCCGCAACAATGTCCGGATCCTAGGCAATGAAGCGGGGCCTGTGGTGATCTTCGGCCACGGTTTCGGCTGCGACCAGGAGATGTGGCGCCGGGTCATTCCTTACTTCACCGGCCAGTACCGGGTCGTCACCTTCGACCATGTGGGCTCCGGCGGCTCCGACCTCACCGCCTATGATTCCGCCAAATACTCGTCGCTGGACGGGTACGTCAGCGACCTGCTGGACATCTGCGCCGAGCTGGACCTCCGGGATGCCACCTTCGTGGGCCACAGCGTCAGCGCCATGATGGCCGTGGCCGCCGCGGCTGCCGCTCCGCAGTATTTCTCGGATCTGGTGCTCCTGGCGTCATCCCCCAGCTATATGGACCGCCCGGAAGACGGCTACACCGGTGGCTTTTCCGAAGCCGACATCGACGAACTCCTCGCATCCCTCGACACGAATTACATCGTATGGGCTGCCGCCATGGCCCCCATGATCATGGGCAACCCGGAAAAGCCCGAACTCCACAATGAGCTCGAAGGCAGCTTCTGCCGGCTGGATCCGGCAATCGCCCGGGACTTTGCCCGAGTCTCGTTCCTGTCCGACGTCCGTCCCCTTCTCTCGAAGGTGGAAGTTCCCACCCTGATCCTGCAGTGTTCTTCCGATCTGCTGGCCCCGCCGCATATCGGCGTCTACACCCAGGAGCGCATTCCTGCCAGCACCTTGATGACCCTCAAAGCCACGGGCCATCTCCCACACGTCAGCGCACCGGAGGAAACAGCGGACGCCATCCTCACCTACCTCGCACGGATACCAGCGGCGTGAAGGAACCATCCCGGGGAGTGGAGCTGACCCAGGCCGCACTCGAACTGGATTACCGGGACCTGTTCCACGGGTCGCCGTCGGGATATATCGTCACACTCGAAGACGGCACCATCGCCGAAGCGAACGAGACTTTCGCGGCGTGGATCGGCCGGCCGCGGGAGGAACTGATCGGCGCAAGCCTGCTGTCCCTGCTCCCGGTGGGCGACCGCATTGTCTACTCAACCCATGCGCTCCCCCAGCTCGGCGTCGGCCGGTCCTTTGCTGAACTTGCAGTCGATTTCCTCGGCCCGGATGGGACCCGCCTCCCGGCCCTGCTTTCCGCCACCCGGCAGCAGGCCGAGGGGAGCCGGCCGGCACTGGACCGGGTGGTGGTGTTCAACGCCCACGAACGCCGGCTCTACGAGCGGGAGCTTGTGGGTGCCCTGCGCGCTGCCGAACGAGCCGAAGCAGCAAGAGCCAGCGCAGAAGCGGACGTCCTTGAGAAGCAGGCGGCACTGCAGGAGAAAGACAGGATCCTGCAGGAAAGCCTGGCGGAAAGCAGGCGCAAGGAATCGCTGCTCCAAACCGTTCTGGACACGGTGGAGGTCGGTGTTTCCGTGGTTGATGAGGAAGGCAACGTCGTTCTCACCAACTCGCGTCAGCGGTTCATCCAACGCCGTGCCCTGCCGGCAGGGAGCACGCAGGCCAACGAATGTGAACTCTTGATCTTCGGTCCGGATCGTGTGACGTCCCTGCCTCCGGAGCTGCGTCCGGTGCGCCGCACCGTGCAGGGCCAGTCCTTTTCCGATCAGCTCGTCTGGTTTGGAAGCGGCGACCAGCAGCGGGCCTTCAGCGTCACCGCCCGGTCCGTGCAGCGGCAGGGCGGTTTCCAGGGCTCCGTGATCGCCTTCAGCGATGTCACCGGGCTGGTAAACGCTGTCGCCGCCAAAGAGGACTTCGTCGCCAATGTGTCGCACGAACTCCGCACCCCGCTGACCTCGATCATGGGCTATCTGGATCTGGCGCTGGAGGACGAAGAGGACGTTCCGGCCCACGTGGCCACCTCATTGAAGGTGGCGCTGCGCAACTCCGAGAAGCTGCTCGAACTGGTCTCGGACCTGCTCTCCGCCGCGGCCGGCCCCAGCAGCATCAAACAGCAATCCTCGGATCTTGCCGATCTGCTCCGCAGCTCCATGACCTCAGCGGCTCCCCGCGCAGAAATCAGCAGGGTCAAACTGATCTCCGATTTCCCCGCGCAGCTGCCGGCCTTCCTTGACCCCCAGCGCATTGGGCAGGTGATCGACAACCTGCTGTCCAACGCAGTGAAATACTCACCCGACGGCGGGCGGGTCACGGTCAGCGCGTGGTCAACCGGAGACAGCCTGCACTTCCAGGTCGCCGATACCGGCATTGGTATGACAGCCGCCGAGCAGACCGAGGTTTTCACCAAGTTCTTCCGCTCCGGTACCAGCCGCAAGGCAGCGATTCCCGGCGTCGGTTTGGGGCTTGTTATCAGCAAGAACATCGTCGAGGCCCATCAGGGAACGATTACGGTCACAAGCGAGGTAGGCCGCGGAACCGTGTTCACGGTTCGTTTGCCGGCAGCGGGCTGATCCCGGCTGTCGCGGCCGCCACGAGGAAGGTGCCTGATTTTGTCTGCTTCAGACGTATGTGAAAGCATCCAAGGTGAACCCCGTTTCGTGGTTCCACGGCGTACAGCACGGGCTGCGGCCGGTCACGGCGCAGCCCTTTGCGGATTGTCCTGGGAAAAGAACTGGTAGCAGAATGAACGGCATTTCGACCGCCCGGAAAGTCCTCCGGAGACTGGGGTCGTTTTCCCTGGTTGGCACTGTGGCCTTCCTCGTGGACATCGGGCTGTTCAACCTCCTAACCGCCACGGTCCTGGATAACAGCCCGATCACCGCCAAGGTTGTCTCGGTAGCCGTAGCCACGACTATTTCCTGGCTGGGCAGCCGCTACCTGACGTTCCGGCGCACCCGCGGCCGGAGCGTTAGGTCCGAGACCGTCCTGTTCGCCCTCACGAACCTCGTCGGCCTGGCGATTGCCGCCGGCTGCCTGTTCGTTTCCCACTATCTCCTCGGCTTCGACAGCCAGTTCGCAGACAACGTTTCCGGCAACATCATCGGCGTACTGCTTGGCAACGTCTTCCGTTACTTCGCCTACCGCTACATCGTATTCACCGAGCCGAAGGAATCTCCCGCCGGCGCCCTCGAACGGCAGGACGCCTAACCTGTCCGCAGTGAAAAACCGGCGCCGCAGTCACATCTGCGGTTCCGGAAGATCCGGCGGTGCAGCAGGAGCTGACGGTGCGCTCGGAGCCGACGGCGCCCGGCCGGGCTCCGAACTCAGCTCCGCCACTTCGTAACGGGCCAGACCGGCGGTTTCCCCGCCGTCGGCCACGAATTCGGCGCCCGTGGAAAAGCTGGACTCGCCGCTGGCCAGGAACAGGACCAGGTTCGCAATCTCCTCCGGTTCACCCATCCGGTGCAGCGCCACGTGGTCCTGTCCAGCGTCCATTCCCGCGGTCATGGGTGTCCGGATGGCGCCCGGGTGCACCGAGTTGACCCGGATTCCGGCCGGGCCAAGATCAATCGCGACGGACTTTGTCAGTCCACGGACACCGTATTTGGCTGCCGTGTAGCCGGGAAGGTTCGAATAGCCCTGCAGGCCCGCGGTGGAGGAGATGTTGATGATGGAGGCACCCGCCGACCGCTTCATCGGTTCGATGACGGCCTTGATGCCCAGGAAAACCCCGGTGAGATTCACGGCGATGATGGTGTTCCACTGCTCCAGCGTGTAATCCTCGATGCTGCCAAAATCCGCGATCCCGGCATTGTTGACCAGCACGTCCAGCCCGCCGAACTGTTCCCCGGCCTGCCGGACGGCCCCGGACCAGTCCTGGGGATTTGTGACGTCCAGGTGCACAAAGGCAGCGTTTGCACCGATGGCCTCCGCCAGGGCGCGGCCTTCGCCGTCGAGCACGTCTCCGATCACCACCTGCGCTCCCTCATCGGCGAGACGGCGGACCACAGCTGCCCCGATTCCCCGTGCTCCGCCGCTGACAATGGCAGTTTTCCCGCTGACCCGTCCCATTGGCCCTCCTCCTGAACGGCCGCAGGGTGCGGTGCGCTCCTGATCAACAGCCGTCTCTGCACATCCAACTACCCGGCGGTGAGGAAGTCACGGTTTCCGCACCTAAAGGTGGCGCAGAAACCTCTCCGGTGAGCCGAGGAACGAGCGCCAGCTGCTCACCAGATCGAGGTCCTCCCACGCCCGGCGCCGCAGCCCCCAGGGTCCCAGCTCCAGGATCTCCGCACCGGGCAGCGCAGCGAGCAGGGGCGAGTGGGTGGACATGATGATCTGCGATCTGCCGTCGGCCAGCAGGCCCTTCAACACTGAGACCAGGCTGAGGCAGCCGGAGAAGGACAGCGCTGACTCGGGTTCATCCAGCACCCACAGCCCGCGGCCCCGGAACCGGTCTGCGGTGAGGGCCAGGAACGACTCTCCGTGGGACATCTCGTGGAAGCGGATATCCGGCAGGCCGCCCCTCGGATTCTCCTCCAGATAGGTAAAGAAGCCGTGCATCGTTTCAGCCCTCAGGAAGTACCCGCGGCGGGTGGCTCCCGCGTTCCTGACCACCCTCAGGTGATCGGCCAGAATGGATTCCGTGGCCCGGGTTGTGTGCCGCGCCCCCGTTGATCCACCCTCGGCGGACAGCCCGTAGGCCAGAGCCGCGGCTTCCACGAGCGTTGACTTCCCTGATCCGTTTTCACCCACCAGGATGGTCGCCGGACCCAGGTCAAGTCCCCGGTCCAGAACCTGGGTAACCGCAGGCAGCACCGCCGGCCAGAGACCGCGCTCCAGCTGATGGCCGGGGTCCTCCTCCAGACGGCGGACAGGATATCGGTGCAATGCCATGCGCCCCATTGTTGCAGCCTGCCCGGCAGGGGCAGCCCCAGGGGAAAGGCCTCCGGCCCGGCCGCGGGCGTGAACCCGGGCCGGGCCGGAGGCCTTCGCCGATCTGATCTAAGCTGCGGAGTGCTGAGCCTCCGTGAGCGCTGTGGTTAGACGGCGTCCTGCTTGACCGCTTCGGGAGCCTTGCCGTAACGCTCGGTTTCAATGTCCTCCAGGCTCTTGCCGCTGGTGTTCGGGGCCCAGATGACGCCAATGAGCATGGCGGCGACGAGGGCGCCGATCATGATCATGCCGACGAACGGCACACCGTGTTCGGCCAGCAGCGTGGGGAACCAGTAGCTGAGCAGACCCACGACGATGCGGGCCACGAAGAACAACACGCCCTGGGCGCTGGCCCGGAGGCGGGTGGGGAACATCTCGGCGGCCCACAGGGCATAGAAGGCCTGGGCGCCGATGCCGGCTGAAATACCCCAGAGCGCGGCGAACACGATCAGCACCGGCATGGTGACGTGGGCGAAGACCAGCAGCAGCCAGGCAACAATGCCCAGCACCGCCCCGATGCCGTAGAGCAGCCGGCGGTCCACCCGGTCCCCGTACTTCATAAAGCCGAAGTAGGTGGCCGCCACGGTCAGGGTCCACAGAAGCACCTGCAGCAGGTTCTGCTGGATGGCGGATTCGACGCCGGCGGACTCGTAGACGCGCGGCATGAAGATGCCCATCTGGCCGGCCACCAGGTTCCAGAGTGCGTAGACGCCGGTCAGGAACAGCAGTGCCTTGAGGTTGGTGGCGCTGGTCAGCAGTTCACGGTAGTTGCGGCGCTTGATGCCGCTGGCCTCAGCAGTTTGGCGCTCTGCATCGGACTTCTTCCAGGTGGCCGATTCGGAAAGGCCGCGGCGGATCCACCAGGTGACAAAGGCGACGACGAACAGGTGCGCGAAGATGATCCGGCTGCCGGTTAGGCCCAGCGGGACCAGGATCGTGGCGAACAGGAACACCAGCGCCGGACCCAAAGACCAGGCGAGCTGGGCCGTGCCAACATGCTTGGCCCGGTGTTCGGCGGGGGCTTCCTCCGCGATGTAGGTCCAGGCGACCGGCACGCCGGCGCCGACGGCGATGCCGGTCAGGATCACACCGACGATGAGCATCCAGGGTGCCACAGCGAAGATGACCAGTACGGTGCCGAGCATGTACAGGATCAGGTCATAGGTGTAGATGAACTTGCGCCCGTACCGGTCGCCCAGCGGGCCGCCGATGAGGGCGCCGATGGCTGCACCGAAGGCGTTGGCGCTCAGCGCCGCGACCAGCCCGACGACGAGGTTGGTGAACCCGAAGTACTCCTGCCAGAGGGTCAGGCTGGTGGCCAGGGCAATGATCGAGCCGGCCTCGATGTAGTTGGACATGGACACGGCGATGGTGGCTTTCCATCCGCCGAGCTTGGTGCTGCTCATGGCGAGCCTTTCTGCAACGGTGAAGAAGGTGCTGTGAAGCGGGCACGGCTGTGCCCCGGAGAAACGGGTTCAGGAGAGATGGAAGTACTGGGTCAGCGTCCGCGGTGAGGTGCCTTCGACGAAGTACCGGGCCATCTCTGACTGCCATCGGGTATTGACCGGATGGGCATCCATCAGCTGCTGGGTGGCCGCGGCGTTCTCCGCCTCGAAGTAGCCCACAACCAGGCCGTCTTCCGGGCGGAGGAACAGCGAGTAGTTCCGCCAGCCCGTTTCGCGCAGGGCATCCAGCATTTCCGGCCAGACCCGCTGGTGGACCTCGACGTACTCGGCCAGCAGCTCCGGACGGATGTGCAGCAGAAAGCAACCGCGGGTGCGGGTGGTCTCATCAGGAAGCCGGACCAGCTCCTGCAGCTCAGCCGTGGATGGGGAAGAGCCCATTCATCACTCCTTCGTAATGTGGCGGGTCCGGGAGGACCTTCGCACCTGTGGCGGCAGCAGATCGCCACCCCTGAGGATGGACCCGCCGGATAAACCTGTGAGGGCGGTCTCACATACTGCCGGACTCATAGTACCCAAAATTTGAGACGTTTCAACACGGCTTGGCTGCCTGGTTGCAAGCTGGCAACTGCGAATAGGTTTGACCTTCTCCATCCTGGCGGCTTAGTTTAGTGAAACGATTCAATGCGGTGCCGGTGCTTTTCCACCCGGCCCGCCGGCTATCCACAGAGAAGTGACGCACATGCCTGCATTCGACGACATCGCCCCTCAGCTGGCCGCCCAGGCCATCGAACTTCCGTCCTGGGCCTTCGGCAACTCCGGAACCCGCTTCAAGGTCTTCTCCACACCGGGAACGCCGCGCACGGTTCAGGAGAAGATTGCCGACGCCGCCCAGGTCCACCGCTTCACCGGGCTGGCTCCCGCCGTCGCGCTCCACATCCCCTGGGACAAGGTGGAGGACTACACAGCCCTCTCCCGCTACGCCGCAGATCTGGGTGTATCCCTGGGCACCATCAACTCCAACACGTTCCAGGACGAGGACTACAAGTTCGGTTCCTTGACCCATGCCGATCCCGGGGTGCGCCGGAAGGCGGTCGACCATCACCTGGAGTGCCTGGAGATCATGAATTCCACCGGGTCCCGGGACCTGAAGATCTGGCTCGCGGACGGCACCAACTACGCGGGGCAGCAGGACATGCGCGGCCGCCAGGACCGGCTCGCCGGGTCGCTGGCAGAGATCTACGCCCAGCTGGGCGAAGAGCAGCGGCTGGTGCTTGAGTACAAGTTCTTTGAGCCGGCTTTCTATCACACCGATGTGCCCGACTGGGGCACGGCGTACACCCAGGTCGCCGCTCTCGGCGACAAGGCCAAGGTCTGCCTCGATACCGGACACCACGCCCCGGGGACCAACATCGAGTTCATCGTGATGCAGCTGCTGCGCCTGGGGAAGCTCGGCTCCTTTGATTTCAACTCGCGCAACTACGCCGACGACGACCTGATCGTCGGTGCCGCAGACCCGTTCCAGCTTTTCCGCATCATGGTCGAGGTGGTCCGCGGCGGTGGGCTGGATCCCGCAACCGGTGTGGCCTTCATGCTCGACCAGTGCCACAACATCGAAGAGAAGATTCCCGGCCAGATCCGCTCGGTCCTGAATGTTCAGGAAATGACGGCCCGCGCTCTGCTGATCGATGGCGAAGCGCTGGCATCCGCCCAGGCCGGCGGCGACGTGCTCGGCGCCCATGAGGTCCTGATGGACGCGTTCTACACCGATGTCCGCCCGCAGCTGGCGGCCTGGCGCGAGTCCCGCGGGCTGCCGGGTAATCCGATGGCTGCCTTCGCGGCGTCCGGATACCTGCAGCGCATCGCCGAAGAGCGGGTCGGCGGCACCCAGGCTTCCTGGGGCTCCTGAGCCTTCCCCGCGCCCGCCCCTGACCGACAGATTTCGCCCACTCCACAAGGAGACCTCCGCATGAATGCCCACGCCAGCAACCTGACGACCGGTCCGCAGACCGCCGTCGCCGACCTCATCGCCCGCTCCAACCGGCTCGGTTCCGACCCGAAGAACACCAACTATGCCGGCGGCAACACCTCGGCCAAGGGCACCGCGGCGGATCCGGTGACCGGTGAAGACGTGGAGCTGCTGTGGGTTAAGGGCTCCGGCGGGGACCTCGGCACCCTCACCGAGAAGGGTCTCGCCGTGCTGCGCATGGACCGGGTGCGGGCACTGAAGGGTGTCTACCGCGGCGTGGAACACGAGGACGAGATGGTCGCAGCCTTTGACTACTGCCTGCACGGCAAGGGCGGCGCTGCGCCGTCGATCGACACCGCCATGCACGGACTCGTTGACGCCGCCCACGTAGACCATCTGCACCCGGATTCCGGCATCGCCGTCGCGACGGCGGCAGATGGCCGGGAACTCACCGCGAAGATCTTTGGCGACAAGGTGGTGTGGGTGCCCTGGCGCCGTCCAGGCTTTCAGCTGGGCCTGGACATCGCCGCGATCAAGGAGGCCAACCCCGCTGCCATCGGCACCATCCTGGGCGGGCACGGCATCACCGCCTGGGGCGGGACCAGCGACGAAGCCGAGGCGAACTCCCGGTGGATCATCGAGACAGCCGAGAACTACATCGCCGGGCATTCCAAGGCGGAACCTTTCGGCCCGGTGATGGCCGGATATGTTGCCCTCCCGGAGGCCGAGCGGCAGGCCAAAGCCGCCGCCCTCGCCCCGGCGATCCGCGGGCTGGCCTCGCAGGACCGCCCCCAGGTCGGCCATTTCATGGACGATCCGCGGGTCCTGGAGTTCCTCGCCGCCGCCGAGCACCCCCGGCTGGCCGCTCTGGGCACCTCCTGCCCGGATCACTTCCTGCGCACCAAGATCAAACCGCTGGTCCTGGATCTGCCGGCTGACGCACCGGTCCAGGACTGCATCGCCCGGCTAAAGGAGCTGCACGAGGCCTACCGCGCCGATTACCAGGCCTACTACGAGAGGCACGCCGACGACGCGTCCCCGGCCATGCGGGGTGCGGATCCAGCAATTGTGCTGGTGCCCGGCGTGGGCATGTTCTCCTGGGGCAAGGATAAGCAGACCGCACGGGTAGCCGGTGAGTTCTACCTCAACGCCATCAACGTGATGCGCGGCGCCGAAGGCATCTCCGCCTACGCTCCGATTGATGAGTCGGAAAAGTTCCGGATCGAATACTGGGCGCTGGAAGAAGCCAAGCTGGCCCGCATGCCCAAGCCGCGCAGCCATGCCACCCGCATCGCGCTGGTGACGGGCGCGGCGTCGGGCATCGGCAAGGCCATCGCCACCCGGCTGGCCGCGCAGGGCGCCTGCGTGGTCATCGCGGACCTGAACCTGGAGGCCGCCGAGCAGGTAGCCGCGGAGCTGGGCGGACCCGACACCGCCATCGGCGTCCGCGCCGACGTGACCGACGCCGGCCAGGTCGCCGCCGCGGTCGACGCCACGGTACTGGCCTTCGGCGGTATTGACCTCGTGGTGAACAACGCCGGCCTGTCCATCTCCAAGCCGCTGCTGGAAACCACGGAGAAGGACTGGGACCTGCAGCACGATGTGATGGCCAAGGGCTCCTTCCTGGTTTCCCAGGCTGCGGCGAAGGCCATGATCGCCCAGGAGATGGGCGGGGACATCCTCTACATCTCCTCGAAGAACTCCGTCTTCGCCGGCCCGAACAACATTGCCTACTCCGCCGTCAAGGCCGATCAGGCCCACCAGGTGCGCCTGCTGGCCGCTGAGCTGGGCGAGCACGGCATCAAGGTTAACGGCATCAACCCCGACGGCGTGGTCCGCGGCTCCGGTATCTTCGCCGGCGGCTGGGGTGCCAAGCGCGCCGCCGTGTACGGCGTCCCCGAGGATGAGCTGGGCAAGTTCTACGCCCAGCGCACCCTCCTCAAGCGCGAGGTGCTGCCGGAGAACGTTGCCAACGCAGCCGCCGTGCTGACCAGCTCCGACCTCTCCCACACCACCGGCCTGCACATCCCGGTCGACGCCGGCGTCGCTGCGGCGTTCCTGCGCTAAACGGCCCGGCGGGACAGCGAAAGGACACTAAAAGTGGCGACAGCGACAGCGGCAGCGGTGGCGGCCGTCGATCTTGGGGCGACCAGCGGCCGCGTCATCCTCGGCGGTATATCCGACGGCCGGATCCGGATGCGGCATGTGGCCCGCTTCCCCAACCAACCGGTCCGGCTGCACGAGGGAGACGGGCCCGGCCTGCACTGGAACATCACCGAGCTCTACCGGTCCCTGTCCGCCGGGCTCGCCCAGGCGTTTCGGGAGGAACCCGGCGTCTGTTCCATCGGCGTCGACTCCTGGGCAGTGGACTACGGGCTGCTGCGCGGCGGAAAGCTGCTTGGTCTGCCCTACCATTACCGGGACGAACGCACTGCGGCCGGGGTGCAGGCAGTGCACGCGGCCGTACCCCCGGAGGAGCTCTACTCCCGCAGCGGGCTGCAGCATCTGCCGTTCAATACGGTGTTCCAGCTGGCCGTGGACAGGCAGCGCGGTGATCTGGCAATGGCGGAACGGGCGCTGCTGGTCCCTGACCTGATCGCCTACTGGCTCACCGGCCGGCAGGTGACCGAGGAGACCAACGCAGCGACCACAGGACTGCTGGATGCCCGCACCCGGCAGTGGGACACCGAACTGATGGCCCGGCTCGGACTGGCTAACGGCCTCTTCGCCCCGCTGGTTGCTCCCGGCGCCCGGATCGGCGGCCTGCTGCCCGCGGTGGCCGCCGAACTGGGTGCCCCGGCCGGAGTGCCGGTCACCGCCGTAGGCTCGCACGACACTGCCTCCGCCGTCGTCGCGGTGCCTTTCGCCGATGAGGACGCCGCGTTCATTTCCTCCGGCACCTGGTCCCTGGTCGGCGTGGAGCTGCCCACCCCGGTGCTCACCGCCGAAAGCCACGCCGCCAACTTCACCAACGAGGGCGGTGTGGATGGCCGGATCCGCTACTTGAAGAACGTTTCCGGGCTGTGGCTGCTCTCCGAGTCCATCCGCACCTGGGACGGGCCGGGCGCCACGGATGCCCAGCACACCAGCAACCTGGCCGAGCTGATCAGCCATGCGGCGGCCGTCACCGCCCCGGTACCGGTGTTCGATGTGCAGGACGAGCGTTTCACGACGCCCGGTGACATGCCGGCCCGGATCACCGCATGGTGTGAGGAGCGCGGACTGCGTCCGCCCCGCGGCCGGGCCGAAATGGTCCGCTCCATCCTGGAGTCGCTGGCGGCCGCCTACGCGGACGTCATCGAGCAGATCGAGCGGCTCACCGGACGCAGCATCCGCACCGTACACGTGGTGGGCGGCGGATCGCAGAACACGCTGCTTTGCCAGCTCACCGCCAACCGGACCGGACGCACGGTCTTCGCCGGGCCGGTGGAGGCCACTGCGATCGGCAACGTGCTGGTCCAGGCCCGGGCCGCAGGCTTGGTTTCCGGCGGGTTGGAGGAGCTGCGCCGCCTGGTTGCCCGCACCTTCGAACCGGTCCGCTACGAGCCGCGGGCCGCCGCGCGCCTGTCATAACCGGCGGCGCGCCGGTCTTCCAAAGGACATGCTGCTTACAATGAGACCCTGTCCCGCGGGCCCGGCCCGCAGATGACGGCGCCAGGAGAAGCGGACCTCGTCCGGACGGAAGTGAAGAGAGCATGGCCAGATTCCCGGTGAGCATCAAGGACGTCGCGCGGGAAGCCCAGGTATCGATTGGCACCGTCTCCAACGTGATCAACCGGCCCGAGGTGGTCTCAGCAGACCGCCGGCGCCGGGTGCTGAAGGCCATCGACGAACTGGGATACGTCCGCAACGACGTCGCACGGCAGCTGAAGGCCGGCCGCTCCAGGACCCTCGGGCTGGTGGTGCAGGACACCGGCAACCCTTTCTACAACGAAATCGCCCGGGGCGCCGAAGCCGCTGCGGACGACCTCGGCCAGGCAGTGATCGTCGGCAATTCCGGGCTCTCCCGCAGCCGGGAAGAGGTCTACCTGGACCTGTTCGAGGAACAGCGGGTGCGCGGGGTGCTCATCACGCCCCAGTCCGATGACCGGCGGCGGATCGACCGGCTGCGCTCACGCGGCACCCCGGTGGTGCTGGTGGATGAGCAGGCTCCCGCCTCCCAGTACTGTTCCCTGGCCGTGGACGACGTCGAAGGCGGCCGGATGGCCGTCGCGCACCTGCTGGCCGGCGGAGCCCGGAAAATCACCTTCGTGGGAGGTCCGGCGTCCCTGCACCAGGTGGTCGACCGGCAGGCAGGGGCCCGGGCCGCCGTCGACGCCGTGCCCGGTGCGTCGCTGGACGTCGCCGGGACCACGGCCCTGACGGTGCTGGAGGGCCGGCGCGTGGGCGAGGAACTGCTCCGCCGGCCGGCCGCCGAACGCCCCGGAGGCGTGTTCGCGGCCAATGATCTGCTGGCGATCGGGCTGCTGCAGGCGTTCGTCTTCGACCACCGGATCCGGGTTCCCCAGGACATCTCCCTGATCGGCTACGACGACATCGATTTTGCGCCCTCCGCCATTGTTCCGCTGTCCTCCATCCGCCAGCCGGCGCGGCTCATCGGGCGTACGGCGGTGGAGCTGCTGGAGGATGAGCTGGCCGAGGACCATCACCACCGTCACGTCACCTTCCAGCCGGAGCTGGTGGTGCGGGCCTCGACGGACGTTTCCTAGGCTGCGGAGGGGCGAAGCATGCAGATCCTCGACCGCACCCTGGACCAGCTCATCGCCGAGGCCCGGACGCTCGCTGCCGGTCCCCGCCGCATCCTCGGCATCACCGGGCCGCCCGGCGCGGGAAAATCCACGCTCGCCGCTGCCCTGGCCGCGGCGCTGGGACCGGACCTCGCCGTCGTTGTGTCCATGGATGGCTTCCACCTGGCAAACCGGGTGCTGGAGAACCTGGGCCGGAGGGACAGCAAGGGGGCCATCGACACGTTCGACGACGACGGCTTCGCTGCCCTGCTCCACCGGCTGAAGCGGCAGGACTCCGGCGGACGGATCATCTACTCGCCTGACTTCGACCGCGCCCTCGAGGAGCCGATCGGCTCCGCGGTGCCGGTGAAGCCCTCCGTTGCGCTGATCATCACGGAGGGAAACTATCTGCTGCAGGACAGCGGTGCGTGGCCGGAAGTGCGGGAGCAGCTCGACGCCGTCTGGTACCTCTCGCTGGCAGAACCAACCCGGGTTGCCCGGCTGGCTGCACGGCACGCAGCCTTTGGGAAATCCCCGGCGGAGGCCCGGCGCTGGGCAGAGGGAAGCGACCAGTTGAACGCGGATCTGATCGCCGCCCGCGCCCATACTGCAGACGCCGTGGTGAAGCTGGTTCAGTAGCCGGCAGCCCGCGGTTCCGGCCGTCAGACCACTGCGGGCTGGTACGACGGCGTCGCCGGGCTTTCGCCCAGCCCTGACCAGGCGTCCGCCAGCACTTCCACGGCCCGGGTGGTTTCGGGCGCTCCGTAGCTGATCGGCAGCCGGAGGAACCGTTCAAACACACCGTCGCTGCCAAAAACCGGGCCGGCGGCCAGCAGGAGTCCGCGGGAGCGGGCCGCCAGGGTCAGCTGCGAACTGACCGGGCGGCCGATGTTCACCCAGGTGCTCAGCCCGCCGGAAATTCGGGGCACGTCCCATTCCGGCAGCGCGGCCGCCAGCAGGGATTCGAGCCGGTCCCGGCCGGCCTGCAGCAGCTCGCGCCGCCCCGCCAGGATCTCCGTATACCGGGCCAGGACCTGGACCGCCACCAGCTGCTCCAGCACCGGTGTGCCCAGATCGTTGGCAAACCGGGCCTGCACCAGCCGGGTGATGAGGTCCGGTTCGGCCCGGATCCAACCGATCCGCAGCCCGCCCCAGACGGTTTTGCCCAGGGACCCCACCAGCACGGCCGGGCCGTGGACGGCCAGCGGGGACACTGGTCCGGGGGAATCAATCTCCAGCTCAGCCATCGTTTCATCCGCCACGACCACCGTTCCGGCCTGCGCGGCGAGCTCCAGCAGCATGTGACGCACCGCCGGCTGCATCACCGCGCCGGTGGGATTGTGGAAGTCCGGCATCACGTAGGCCATGGCCGGCCGTGAGCGCCGGAAAGCCTGTTCCAGACCTTCGGTGTCCCAGCCGTCGCGCGGTGTGACGGCCACCGGCACGATCCGTCCGCCAGCTGCGCGGATGGCTTCCGCTCCGTGCGGATAGGTCGGGGATTCCAGCAGCGCGGTGTCCCCGCGTTCGAGCAGCACCCGCGACAGCAGCGCCACCGCATGCTGCGCACCGATGGTCACCATGACCTGCCCGGGGTCAGTGGGCAGGCCGCGCAGCGCATAGCGTTCCGCGATGGCTGTGCGGAGGGCGGGCAGGCCCACGGGATCGTAGCCGGGCTCCGTGAGCAGTCCGGGGAGCTGGTCCAGGGCCGCCGCCGCGGCGCCGGCCAGCTGGGGTGCGGCCGGCAGGGCGGCTTTGCTGAGGTCCAGGGTATCGGGGCCGGCCAACGGCGTGGAGGCCGCGGGCACCCCCGGAATCCGCACCACACTGCCGGATCCCCGCAGGCTTTCCAGGTAACCGGTATCCCGCAGCCTGGCATAGGCGGCGCTGACCGTTGTGCGGGAAAGCTGAAGGCGGCCGGAGAGCTCGCGTTCGGCCGGCAGCCTGGCACCGACCGGCAGCCGGCCGTCCAGGATGAGCAGCCGGATACGCTCCGCCAGATCCGAATACGCCGGACCACTGGCGCGCCAGGCACCGAGCATACCCGCCAAGCGATTTGCTCCCAGGATCAACATCAGGCCAGCCTATGCCAATTGGCATCTTGATATAAGACCAATTCAACGATTGGCTTGAGGCTATGACGTGGATTTTTGCCCGCCGGGTGGCACAGTTGCTGATTGGCCTTTTTCTGTACGGTTTTGCCATCGGCATGATGGTCCGCGCGGGAATCGGCGTCTCCCCGTGGGATGTCCTGGGTCAGGGCACCAGCCTCCAGTCCGGAATCCCCTTCGGCTGGGTGACCAACCTGATTGGCCTGGCCGTCCTGCTGCTGTGGATCCCGATCCGGCAAAAGCCCGGGGTGGGAACGGTGCTGAACGTCCTGCTCATCGGGCCCAGCGCGGAAGTGGGCCTGGCGGTGGTGCCGGCCCCGTCAGAGTTTTGGGCCCAGGCCCTCCTGTTCGCCGGCGGCCTCGTTCTGCTGGCCGTGGCGACCGGGCTCTACATCGGCGCCCGGATGGGCCCGGGCCCGCGGGACGGGCTGATGACCGGACTGCATGCACGGTTCGGCTGGCCGCTGTGGGCAGTGCGCAGCGGGATCGAGATCGCTGTCCTGGCCACCGGGTGGGCACTCGGCGGACCGGTGGGCCTGGGCACCGTGGCCTTTGCCCTGCTGATTGGCCCGCTGGTCAGCCGGACGCTTCCGTTCTTTCACATTCCGGAGGTGCCCGGCAGGGCGCCGGAGCCCCGCCCGGTCGCCGGCGGCTAAGGCCGGCCCCGCTATCCGGCCCCGCTATCCGGCCCCGCTATCCGGCCCCTCCAACCGGCCCCGCCGGCCGGGTTGGCTCCCGGGTTAGCCCAGGGTTGGCTCCCGGGTTAGGCCAGGGGGTGCGGGATCGCCACGGCCAGGGGCAGCCGGCCGCAGGCATGCACCGCAGCCCGGTGCCCGGCATATTCAGCCCCCCGCAGTTCCATCTGCAGGGGATCCTGCGCCTGCCGCCAGTCCCCGACCAGCAGGCGGCCGGCTGCCAGCTGCGGGTCCGCTGAGACCACCACCCGCCCCACCCGGTTCACCAGCGACGCCTCTCCGTGCAGCTGCCGCAGGCCCGGAAGCAGGACCTCTTCGAGGGATTCCACGAAAACGTCCGCGCCGACGACGCCAACCACCGTCCCTGCCACACTGACCGGAGAGGTCAGGGTCACGGTGTATTCATCGGTGCAGATGAAGTCCACATAGGGTCCGGTGATGTGGCTGGCACCGGTTTCCACGGGAACGGTGAACCACTCGCGGCGCGAATAGGCCTCCCCCATCGATTCAATCGAGGTCAGCATCTGCACCTCCTTGCTGCGCCCCTGCCACCAGGCCATGTGCCAGGCTGCGTCCCCGACGGCGCCATGCGCGGCAACGAATCCGCCGCCGGCCAGCGGGTGGCGGGTACTGCCCAGGAGATCGGCGGCCAGGGGTTCGACGACGGCGTCCACGTCCCGCCGCGACGGTGGCGCCGCGGGGTCGGCGAACAGGGCCTCGATCCGTGGCTTCCAGGCTTCGAGGAGTTCCAGGACCTCCTCGAAGAAGCTGCCCAGGGCAGCGGCGGGAGCGGCTGCCGGGGATATCGGGGATTCACTGCGGGAAATGCTCATGCTTTCCTCCAGGCGGGTGCGGGGGGTGATTTCTCTGCCGTAGTGAGGTCGGCGGAGGTGGAAAGGCGGGTGTGTTCATCAATGAGCCAGGCCACGGAGGCCTGGACGTATTCGCGGACCAGTGCACGGGAGGCGGAAGCATCCGCCTCCGCCACGGCGGCACAGATCCGGCGGCACAGACTCACCATGGCGGCATCATAGGCTGCGTCGGCATGGGCCAGCCCGAGCAGTGAACCGTAGTCCGTGTGCAGCCGGACATATTCCCTGGTCAGCCGCGCGGACTGGCTCAGCGCAGCGAGCTCCAGCAGGAAGTCTCCCACAGCTCGGTTGCCGCGGCCCGGCGCTTCGAGCAGGTGCGCGAGGGCCTCAACATCCTCAGTGTCCGCTGCGTCGGCCGCCAGCTCCGCGGCGGTGGCGGCAATTGCGGCGTAGTGAATCGCCAGGTCCCGCAGCTCCACCCGGCTCATGGCGGCGAGCCGGCGGCGGACCAGCTCCATCCGGTCGCCGGAGGGCAGCGTAACAAAGGTGCCGCCGTCGCGTCCCCGGCGGGTTTCCACCAGGCCGCGCGTCCGGAGTCCGGCCAGTGCTTCACGCGCCGTTACGGTGGCCACGCCCATCGATGCGGCCATCTCCATCTCGGTGGGGAGCCTGTCTCCGTCCAGCAGCGCACCCGCCGAAATCCCCTGAATGATGCGCTCTTCGACGCGGCTGGCCTTCCCGGCGTCGCCGAGCGGCGCGAAGACGGCGGTGAGGAGGCGTTTCTGCGGAGCGGTGTTCTGGGGCATGTTCACGATCTTTCCAGCTTGGCGGAGTGCCGGGCGCCAAAAGCCCTGGCCGCGCATCCGTAACAAGAAATTTACCTGAAGTGACGGAAATTACATATAACATCTGGTTTCATAGCTTTACTACTTGTTGCGCTTCCGCGCTTCCTGCTGAAGTGAAAGGACTTTCCGTGCCAGCCAGCACAGCACCCATCTCCCCCACCGTCGAGGACCATGCGTCCTCAGGCACCGCGATCAGCCTGTCCCGGGTGACCAAGAGCTTCGGCGATTTCTCCGCGGTCAAGGACCTGGACCTGGACATCCGCTCGGGTGAGTTCTTCTCCCTGCTGGGGCCCTCCGGGTCCGGCAAGACCACCGTGCTGCGCATGGTGGCCGGCTTTGAACCGGTGACCAGCGGCCATATCTACCTCCACGGCTCCGATGTCACCGGTAAGGCTCCGTTCGAGCGGAACGTGAACACCGTGTTCCAGGACTACGCGCTGTTTCCACACCTGACCGTTGCCCAGAACGTCGGCTATGGACTGAAGCTGCGCAAGACTCCGCGGGCGGAACGTGTGCGCCGCGTGGCCGAGGCACTGGAGATGGTCCGCCTGCCGCAGGTCGCGGACCGGTTGCCTTCCCAACTGTCCGGCGGCCAGCGCCAGCGCATCGCCCTGGCCCGGGCCTTGATACTGCGCCCGCAGGTCCTGCTGCTGGATGAGCCGCTCGGGGCACTGGACAAGCAGCTGCGTGAGCAGATGCAGATCGAGCTCAAGCAGATCCAGCGCGAAGTTGGCATCACCTTCGTCTTCGTAACCCACGACCAGGAAGAGGCACTAACCCTCTCAGACCGCGTCGCCGTGTTTAACGACGGCGGCATCGAGCAGGTCGGCAGCCCGGAAGACCTGTACGAGCGTCCGGCCACCCGGTTCGTGGCGACCTTCCTGGGCAGCACCAACCTGGTCGAGGGCACCCTCGCCAAGCGGCTCACAGGCAGCGATGCACTGGTGAGCATCCGCCCGGAACGGATCCACATCGCCGCTCCGGGAAGCCTGGCTCCGGACGGCTTCTCCACCGTCTCCGCCCGGATTGAAGAAATCGTCTACACCGGCCCCACCACCCGGTACGTGGCCACCACGGAAACCGGGGACCGGCTGATCGTCCAGGAGCAGAACGATTCCCGGGCCACCGCCTGCGGCCGCGGCGACGCCGTCGAACTCCAGTGGCCTTCCCGCTTTAACTTCGCCGTCAGTTAGTACAACCGTCAGTTAGTCATACCGCCCAGTGGTTTCACCTCCACCTCAGACCCAGCCAGCCACCACCGGCTTCCAGCACCACGTTTCACCCGCACCCACTATGAAAGGTTCTCCCATGAAGATCACCAAGGCACTGCCGTTGGCAGCCCTCGCCTCACTCTCGCTGGTTTTGGCCGGCTGCGGCGGCGGCGCCGCCTCCGATTCGTCCTCGACCGGCATCCAGGTTCCGGACCTGCCCATGGCCAGCGAGGTCGGCGAAAGCGAAGGCCAGGTCAACATCATCGCCTGGGCCGGCTTCGTGGAGGACGGCTCCACCAATCCCGACGCCGACTGGGTCAGCGCCTTCGAAGCAGAGACAAAATGCCAGGTGAACCGCAAGGTCGGCGCCACCTCCGATGAGATGGTCCAGCTCATGCGCAGCGGCGAATACGATCTGGTCTCCGCCTCCGGCGACGCATCGCTCCGCCTGATTGCCGGCGGCGACGTTGCCCCGATCAACACGGAACTCATTCCGAACTTCGGCAACATCGTCGAAGGGCTCAAGGGCCAGGTCTATGACACGCTGAACGGCCAGAGCTACGGCGTACCGATCGGCCGCGGCGCCAACGTGCTGATGTACAACACCGAGCACGTTGCGCAGGCCCCGGATTCCTGGGCCCCGCTGTGGGAAGAGGACAGTGAGTACGCCGGAAAGACCATGGCCTACGATTCCCCGATCTACATTGCCGACGCCGCCGTGTACCTGATGGCCACGCAGCCGGACCTGGGCATCACCAACCCGTACGCGCTGGACGCCGACCAGCTCGCTGCCGCCGTCGACCTGCTCAAGACCCAGAACGGCATGGTGGGCGAGTACTGGAACGACGCACTCAAGGCCGTCAGCTCCATCTCCTCCGGCACCGCCCACATGGGTACCGGCTGGCAGGTCATCGTGAACCTGGCGCAGGGCGACGGCGCCACCGTCGAGTCCGTGCTGCCGAAGGAAGGCGCCACCGGCTGGTCCGACACCTGGATGATCGCTGCTGAGGCCAAGAACCCGAACTGCGCCTACAAGTGGATGGACTACGCCTCCTCCGCCGAGGTGAACGCCCAGATTTCGCAGAACTTCGGCATGGCTCCCGCCAACGCCCTCGCCTGTGAAGGATCCGAAGCCAACGCGGCTCACTGCGAGACCTTCTTCGCCACGGACGAGGAGTACTACAAGCAGGTTTGGATGTGGACCACCCCGGTGGAGCAGTGCGTTGACGGCCGTACGGACGCCACCTGCACCAACTACCAGGACTGGACCAAGGCCTGGACCGAGATCAAGGGCTAGCACCACCGAAGCCCTGCGTACCGGTGGGCGGCGGCCCGAACAGCCGCCGCCCACCGGCCAGACCCCTCACAGCCGCGCACGCGGCCCTACGTCCCACAGATCCGGCCACAGAGGAGAATCGGCGGAGCATCCGCCGGAAAGCGCCATGGCAGTAACCGAACGAACCCCACCCCCATCCGCTCCCGATGCGCCCCCGGCGCCGCCCCGGAACAGCCTGGGCGACCGCGTCTCCCGCCTGCTCTACGCCCGGCCCAGGGCCCGGCTGACCGGGCTGCTCCTGCTGCCGCTGACCTGGCTGGGTGTGCTCTACATCGGGTCACTGATCCTGCTGTTCATCACCGCTTTCTGGACGACGGACAGCTTCACGTCAAAGGTCATCCCGGCGTTCACGCTGGAGAACTTCACTGAAATCCTCACCGTCCCCGCCTACCAGCAGACCGCCCTGCGGACCATCGGGATTGCCCTGGCCGTGACCGTGCTCTGCGCCGCGCTCGCGCTGCCGCTGGGCCTCTACATGGCGAAGGTCGCTTCCCCGCGGATGCGCGCCGTTTTCGCCATCGGCATCACGCTGCCGCTGTGGGCCGGGTACCTGGTCAAGGTCTTCTCCTGGCGGATCACGTTCTCCTCCGGCGGGCCGCTGGACTGGCTGCTGGCCCCGCTGGGCATGTCCGGCCCGGGTTACGGCACCGCCGCGCTGATCATCACCCTGGCCTATCTCTGGTTCCCGTACATGGCCGTGCCGGTCTACAACGCCTTCCGGCAGATCCCGGACAGTCTCTTCGACGCCTCCGCTGACCTCGGTGCCAAGGCCTGGTCCACGGTGTGGACCGTGGCAGTGCCGCTGCTGAAACCTGCCTTTGTGGCGGGGTCCATCTTCACGTTCTCGCTGAGCCTGGGCGACTACATCGCCGCCCAGTTCGTGGGCGGCAAGACCCAGGTGATCGGCACCGTGATCGCCTCCAACATCAACCTCAACCCGCCGCTCGCCGCAGCCTTCGGCACCGTGCCGATCATCGTCGTCGTGCTTTACCTGTTCCTGGCCCGCAAGTCCGGCGCCCTGAAGCAACTGTAGGAGACTGCCATGAGGCTTTCCGCTTCCGCCAAGATCACCCTCCGCGTTTTCGCCGGACTGGTGATGGCCGCGATCTACCTGCCGCTGCTGCTGGTCATCGCCAACTCGTTCAACGCAACCACCTCCGGGGCGTTTCCGATTAAGGAGTTCACCACCCGCTGGTGGGTCGCCGCCTGGCATAACGACGGCGTCCGCGAGGCACTGTGGACCTCGCTGAAGGTCGCGTCCGTCGCCACGGTGATCGCCCTGCTGCTGGGCACCATGGTCGCGTTCGCCCTGTCCCGGTACGACTTCTTCGGCAAAAACACGATCAACCTGCTGGTGGTGCTGCCCATCGCACTGCCCGGCATCGTCACCGGCGTCGCCCTGAACAACACGTTCAAGACCGTGCTGGAACCGCTCGGCATCGGGCTGGGGCTGTTCTCGGTGATCGTGGGCCATGCGACATTCTGCATCGTGATGGTGTTCAACAACGTGCAGGCCCGGCTGGGCCGGATGAACCGCGGCCTGGAGGAAGCGGCCATGGACATGGGTGCCAACGTGGTGAAAACCTTCTTCGGCGTGACGTTCCCGGGCTTCCGCTCGGCGTTCGTGGCGGGCGGCCTGCTCGCCTTCGCGCTCAGCTTCGACGAAGTGGTGGTCACCACCTTCACCGCTCCCCCGGGCACCGAAACCCTGCCGATCTGGATCTTCAACAACATGGCCCGGCCCAACCAGGCCCCGGTGGTCAACGTAATTGCCGCGGTGCTGATCCTGCTCTCAATGATCCCGGTTTATCTTTCCCAGCGCCTCAACGGCGACGACAAGAAGTAGCCGCTAGCGGGTGGCGGCGCACTCCGGCAGGAGCTCCGTCATCCGCTCGTCGCTGAGCCGGGACAGTGCGGTGAGCAGGTTGGTGATCCGGTCCCGTTCGGCCCGGGTGAAGCGGCTGGAGTCCAGGATGTCGCTGACCCACAGTCCGTCCATGGCCAGCCGGATAACGACGCCGATGATGCCGGCCGGGTCCCGCGGGCCCAGGTTCGCCTCGTCCAGCCGGCGGTTGAGGTACAGCAGGGATTCCGCCAGGTTGGGACGCCCGACGGCGGTGGCCAGCAGGGCTGCCTGATCCATCGAGCTGTTGGCCCGGACATCAGAAAAAGCCTTGATGTAGGCCCGCTCCTGGGCGCCCACCGGATCCGGGTCCGCATCGGCCAGGTCCCCCAGCCGGTGGACCAGCCCCACGATCATTTCCTCGACGTCCTGCTCAATCTCGGTAATGGACGCTCCAGCGGCAAACATGGGTTCTCTTTTCTTTGGCTGCTGCATCGGCACCGGGCAGTCCGTCTGCCACGGTGAACCGGCTAGTCTAGCCCGTTCCACGGGGTTTCTCAGCTTCGCTGCTGTTCCGGAGTAGGGTGTGCGCATGGCTATCCAGGTCCGCCCCGCCACCGACTTCGACGACACGGCTGCCGTCCTGGGTCCCAGGTCTCCGGACGCCAACGTCTGCTGGTGCCTGAGTTACCGCCTGACGGCGTCCAAGGAAAACCAGGCGCTGGTGCGGACGGCGCGGGGCGAACGGGTCCGGGAGCTGGTCCGGGAAGACCCGCCGCCGGGAGTCCTGGCGTACGACGGCGGCGAGCCGGTGGGCTGGGCTGCCATCCATCCGCGGTCGGATACCTCCTTTGCCAAGAGCCGGAAGATACCGCACGTCGACGACGCCGCGGTGTGGTCCCTGTGGTGCATCCGGGTCCGTCCCGGACACCGGGGCCAGGGTATTTCCCATGCCCTGGTGGCCGGAGCCGTGGACTTTGCCCGGGCCGCCGGGGCGCCAGCCGTGGAAGCCTACCCGGTGGATAACCGCGGCGCGAAAGTCGATCTCACCATGGCCTACGTGGGCACCCGCAGCCTCTTCGAAGCGGCCGGGTTCACCAAGGCTGCGCAGACAACGTCCGTCCTGAACGGGTTCCCCCGCGTCCTGATGCGGCTGGACCTGAATATCTGACCTGCGGCATCTGATTCGCCCAGCTGGCCGGCCAGCTGGCGGTGTCACCAGCCTGTGCCGCCAACCGGCGTCACCCGGGTATTGCCGGGGCAGCGTTCTCCCGCGGCCAGGCCAGGGCCGCGAGGCAGGCCGCGGCAGCGACAGCCGCAGCGAACCAGTAGCCTGCTGCGAAGACCTCAAACTGCGGGATCAGCAGCCCGGCCGCAATACTTGAAACCGCGGAGACTCCGGCGGCGGCACCGAACTCATGGAAGGTGCTCAGCGCCCCGGAGGCAACTCCCGCCTCCTGCGGCTGCACTACCGAGAACAGGCTGCCGGCGGCGGCGACGAACACGGCGCCGATGCCGAACCCGGCCACGCTGGTGGCCACAATGAGCACCGTCATGGAGAAGATCCCTGCGGCCGCTGCCAGTCCGGTGCCCGCGATCAGCAGGCCGGCCACGGAGACGGCGCGGATTCCCCAGCCTGGCAGCACCCGTCCGGCCAGGTTGGAGCCGAGGATGGTCCCGAGCGCCACGGGGAGGAAGGCCAGTCCGGTCTCCAGCGCCGTGAATCCGTGCAGGTTCTGCAGTACGAAGGAGCCCAGGAAGAACACCGAGATCATCAGCGCCGTGGCTACGAAGATCAGGCCAAGGCCGCGGAGCACCGGACGCCGCCGGAGCATCGCCGGGTCAACCAGCGGTGCGGCAGCCCGCCGGATCCGCTGCCAGAACAGCACGTAGCCGATCAGGCCGGCAGCCGCCGGGAGAAGGGTCTGGGCGCTGGCCCAGCCGTAATCGCCCGCGGAGACCAGTCCGTAGACCACCCCTGCCGTCGCTGCGGTCACCAGGGCTGCCCCCACAACGTCGAGACGGCCACCGGAACCCGGCAGCGGCTTGATCCACCGCGCCAGGCACACCAGCAGCACCAATCCCACCGGGACGTTGATGAAGAACACCCAGGGCCAGCCGGGACCCGCCGTCAGCACTCCGCCAAAGAGCACACCCAGGGCCGCCCCCGCTCCGCCGAGGGCGGACCAGACACCGAGCGCACGGGCCAGTTCATCCCCGGTGAAGGTCCGGGCGATCACCGAAAGTGCCGCCGGCGACATCGCTGCGGCCCCCACCCCCTGCAGCGTCCGCGCAGTCAACAGGACTTCCGGTCCCGCCGCCAGTCCCGCGAGCAGCGACGCCGCGGTGAACAGGCCCAGACCGGCCAGCACCACCCTGCGGGGGCCCAGGATGTCAGCAGCCTTTCCGCCCAGCAGCATCAGCCCGCCGAACACCAGGGCGTAAATGCTCGCGACCCACGCCAGTCCGGCCCGGTCCAGGCCCAGGTCGGCCTGCATGGCCGGCAGCGCGACGGCAACAACCGTGACATCCACGATCAGCATCAGCTGCGCTACGCCCAGCAGCCACAATGTCCGCCAGCGCCGGGGAGAGCCAGCCGCGGCCGGCTCGGCGGCCGCCGGGCCCGGCCCTGCATTGGTCCCCGAATTTCGCTCTGAGTTATCGAAGGACTGCATCTCAAACACCCTCTCAGCATGCTGGACTGTGATGCACGGTCCAACGTAACTCGAACAGGGGTGTTCAACAAGAGGTTTCCGGAAGACCGGCGCCGTGTGGTTCCGGCAGGCAAGGCTAACCGGCAAGCGCAGCGAGGACCGTGCTGCGCACCAGCTCCGGCGCCTCATCCGCCGTGATCTCAGCGCGGTGCACGGCAGCGGAAGCGCCGTGCAGGACGGCCTGAATCACACTGATCTGCCATTCGATGGGCATGTCAGCCCGGAAACTTCCGTCGATGCGTCCGCGTTCAAGCAGCAGCCGGACCCGCTCGGCCGGCTGGTCATGGGCCCGCCTGATCTCTTCCGGCGGTAGCGTGCCGGAAGCCGCCACCACCAGGGCACCGAAGCGGTGGGTCAGCTGCCAGCTCATTTCCAGCAGCCGCCCAAGCGCCCCGCGGGGATCGCCGTCGAAATCAGCTCCGGCGAGCGAGGTATCGGTCTGCGCGATAGCGCGGTCAACCACCTCACGGACCAGCTCCGACCGGGTGGCGAAATGGCCGTAGAGCGTCACCCGGCCAACCCCGGCCGCCTTCGCGATCTCACTCACGCTGGCATCCGGATCGACGGCCAGCAGGCGGGTTGCCGCCTCAACAATGGCCTCGATGTTCCGGCGCGCGTCGGCACGCTTCCGGTCATCCGCCCCGGCTCCCGCGGGCGCGCCCGGGGCGGTCCCAGCTCCAGACATCCGGATACCTCCCAGCATGGACGTTTATGGAACATGCTAACCGGACCGCCAGCCACCGGCCGGGCATGGGAAAGGCCGGCAGGAACTGCATGGGGGGACAGTTCCTGCCGGCCGGATTTTGAGCGCTTCCCGGCGCCGGTTCAGCTGGTTTTAGTCAGCGGCAACGATCCGCTTGTCCTGCACCCGGAGGCGTTCGCCCAGGAAACCGCCCACCGCGGTGATCAGTGCAATAAGCACGAGGATCAGCGCCGCGCCCCAGGACTGGTTGCCGGAGAAGCCAAGCATGGCGGTTGCCAGCAGCGGCATAAACCCGCTGGTGGCGCCGGCGATGTTGTAGCCAAGGGCCACACCGGAGTACCGCAGTTTCGGCGGGAACAGTTCAGTCAGCAGCGCTCCGTTGACCGCGTACGCCACTGCGATCAGGACAATGCCCAGCGTGATTGCCAGCGTGATCATCAGGGGGGACTTGGTGTCCACCATCGCGAAGATCGGGAACGAGGCCGCGGCGGTGAGGATGCCGCCCCACATGGTGACCTTGCCCGGACCGATCTTCTCGGCCAGCCGGCCCATTGCAACGGTTACGAAGATCTGGGCAACGGCAGCAATCAGCGTGGCATTGACCATCACCTGGCGGTCAACGCCCAGGGTGTTGGAGCCGTAGCTGACGATGAAGGTGGTGATCATGTAGAAGCCGCCCACACCGAGCAGTGCAGCCATCACAGCGACGACCAGGCGGCCGCCGGCGTTGCGGAACACATCCAGGGCCGGAACCTTGGCCGTTTCTTCCTGCGCCAGCAGGTCCTTGAAGATCGGGGATTCCTCAACCCTCACGCGGATCCAAAGGGCAACCAGCAGCAGCGGGAAGGCCATCAGGAAGGGAATGCGCCAGCCCCAGGCATCAAAGGTCTCGGAGGGGAACAGGAGCACCAGCGAGAACGCTCCGGCTGAAAGCAGGGTGCCAACGGGGGAACCAACCTGGACCAGTGCAGCGAAGCGCCCGCGCTTCTCCACCGGCGCGTGCTCGATCGCCATGGTCACGGCGCCGCCCCATTCGCCGCCGACGGCGAGGCCCTGCACCAGGCGCAGGACGGCCAGGAGAATCGGAGCGGCAAGACCGATGGTGCCGAAGTCCGGCAGGAAGCCGATGAGGCCGGTGGCGATGCCGATCATCACGATGGTTGCCAGCAGGGCGGGCCGGCGGCCATAGCGGTCACCGATGTAGCCGAAGAGGACCGCGCCGATGGGCCGGGCAGCGAAGCCAACACCGAAGGTGGCGAAGGAGGCCAGCAGCGCAGCCGTGGGGTCCATGGTGGTGAAGAAGAGCCGGTTGAAGACCAGCGCCGCGGCAGTGCCAAAGAGGTAGTAGTCGTACCATTCCAGGGCGGTGCCGACGAAGGACGCCCGGGCAATGGTGCCCGCGTCCTTTCCGGAGATGGTCACGGGCGCGCCGCGTTCCCCCGGTTTAGTGTTGGTTTCAGTCACGAGTGGTGCCTTTCAAGGTGGCCGCTGCCGCAGTCAAGGAATGGAAATGGCTGCTGGGCCGGCTGTGGGAGGTCTCTTCCTGAGCGTAGTCAGGCGGCATTTCCACAAACAATGACAAATTTCACCCACCTTTCACCCAAAGTTTGGGCATTTAAACAGTGCGGGGAAATTCCGGGAGCGAGCTGAGCGCTATCAGGGCCTTCGCCGCCTGACCCGGGACCGCCAGGTCCAGGCCAATGACCTGCTGAAGTGAATGCAGCCGGTTCACCACGGTATTGCGGTGGCAGTACAGTTCCTCGGCGGTCTCCTTGATGGAACCGGTCCGGGCATAGCTTTCCGCCACCTGCAGCAGGCGCTGGCGTTCATGTTCGGTGCAGCGGGCCATCGCCTCATGCACCGCGGCACAGAACCCGGGAAGGGTTTGTTCCAGGAGGTCAGCGGCGATGCGCATCCAGGCCTCATCCATGGTCTGCAGGCCGGATGCACCGCTCCGCGCCAGCACGAGGGCCGAGGCCGCGGCTCCGGGAACCGCCGCCAGCCCGGCGACGTCCTGCACGTACCCGGCAGGGAACGGCGGCGGTTCGTCAAGCCAGGCATGGCCCCGGCGCTGGACCCTGAACACATAGAGGACGCCCGCACGGTCATAGGAGTGGCACCGGCGGTCATTCAGGAAGGCCCGCTGGGCCGCCGGAACGGCGTCCCCAATGACGGCTATCACTTCAAAGACGTCGAGGGGTTTGACCCCTACGCCGGCGCAGATGTCCTCGATATCCTTGCCGGATTTCGGTTCCCCGGTAAACAGGCGGGAGATCAGCCGCTGGCGGTAAAGCTGTTTGTCCCGTGCCAGGAGGGCCTCAGCCTCAACAAAGGACTGCTGAATGCTGGAGACATAACCTTCCACCACATCCATCACCCGGTCCATGTTGGAGACCAGCACCGTCACACCGTCCCCGTCTGCCACGCGTTCCAGGCCTTTCCACAGCACCCGGAAATCGTTGCGGACCGCCTCGAGGAAGGAGTGCAGGGGCACTCCCTGGGCCGCCCGCCGGGCAGCAACCTCACGCGGCAGGTTCCGCAGATCCGGGGGGAGTTCAAAGCCCGCCATCTGGTACAGGAACATGTCCATGGTGTCCACGGCGGTTTGGTAGACATCTTCCGGCGGAACCCGGGCGTCGTCGTAGGAGACTGCTTCGAACCGGCTGAGGAAATCGCTCACCAGGGTATCCCGCTGGACCCAGAGCCGCTGGATGAGGTCCTCCCACTGCTGGCCGCCGGAAGGCTCACGCGGGAGGCTGCGGGTGGACGGAACGAAGGCCGTTCCGGGAGTTTCAGTCATGCGGTCACTTTATGAAAATGCATAATCCAATCCCTAATTTTGGCGGCTAATGTCCATTGAGTGAGACATTTAGCCATAGTTGAATGGTTTTGGCTCGAACTGCACTGCCTCTTTACCCGCTTCCTCTCCGGGGGCGGCATCAACTGCTAGGAATTCATGCTCGCCGACCTGATGATCACCAATGCCCGCGTCCTGACGCAGGATCCGCACCGGCCCACAGCACACACCCTGGTGATTCACGGCGGCCGGGTCCTCGCCGTCGATCCCGATCTGGAGATCCCGGCCCGGGCGGTCCTGGATGCCGGCGGCCTGACGGTGGTGCCCGGGTTCAATGACGTGCACAGCCACAGCGTGTGGTTCGGCTTGGGCCTGATGGAAACCGCGCTGGGAGCCGTCCGGTCCCTCGAGGAGGTGTACGCCGCCGTCGGCCTGGCAGCCGCAGACCTGGAGCCCGATCAGTGGGTCATCGCCTCCGGCTTCAGCCCCCTCCTGCTCGGCGGCGCCCAGCCGGACAGGGACCGGCTGGACGAGGCCTCCGGCGGCCGTCCGGTCTGGATCAAGCACTCCTCCGGCCACGCCTGCACGCTCAACGGTGCGGCCCTGGCACTGGTTTCCCGGTCCGCGGACCTGGACGCGGCGGTCGACGGCGGTGTGGTGGCCAGGGACCCGGCGGGCCGGCCCACCGGGCTGCTGGAGGAAAACGCCATGCGCCTGGTCCAGGACCTGATGCTCCCCTACCCGCTCGAGACCATCGAGCGTGCCCTCGAGCTGGCCACCAGCCACTACCTCACCGAGGGCATTACCAGCGTGACCGACGCCGGAATCGCCGGCGGCTGGATCGGCCATTCACCCCGCGAATTCGCCGCTTACCAGTCGGCCCGGGACAAGGGCCTGCTCAAGGTCCGGATGCAGCCCATGCTGGTCCTGGACGCCCTGCGCCAGCTTCCCGGCCACGCCGACGATCCCGACGGCCTGGGCCTGGACACCGGGATCCGCTCCGGACTCGGCGACGAATGGCTGCGCCTTGGACCGGTCAAGATTTTCAGCGACGGATCCCTGCTGGGCAGCACCGCCTACATGTCCGAGGACTACGTCGGCTGCACGCACAATCACGGCTACCTGCAGATGGACGCGGCGCAGCTGCGGAGTTCGGCGCTGGCCGCCTACCGGGCCGGCTGGCCGATCGCCATGCATGCGATTGGGGACGCCGCAGTGGACCACGCGATTTCAATCATCACCGAGGCGCAGGAGACCTACGGCGCCAACTGTTTCCCCAACCGGATTGAACACGGCGGTGTGGTCCGGCCTGAGCAGCTGGACCGCATTGCCGACGCCGGAATCGTGCTGGTCCCGCAGCCGCACTTCATCACCGAGTTCGGCGACGGTATGGCGGAGCTGCTCGGACCGGAGCGCACCGCGTGGTCCTATCCGGCCGCCAGCGTCCTCAACCGCGGAGCCGTGCTCCCCGGCAGCTCGGACCGGCCGGTTTCCAACGGCCGCCCGCTGGACGTGATGCAGTCCTTCGTCGAACGGCTCACGCCCTCGGGAACTGTCTACGGCCCGGGCGAGCGGCTGACCGCCGGCCAGGCGCTCGCCGCGTACACCACCGGATCCGCCGCAGCCACCGGAACGGACATGGAAAAGGGACAGCTCTCCCCCGGGCTGCTCGCGGACCTGGTCTTCCTGGACCAGGATCCCACCGCCGTCGAACCCGGCCGCATCAGCGCAACCGTGGTGCTGGGCACCATGGTGGGCGGAGAGCTACGCTACCGGCATCCAGATTTCCACCCCACCCACAGCGCGAAGGAAACCCCATGAGCACCTCGAACACCGGCTTCCTCGCCGATTTCACCGTGATGTCCAGCTTTGGAGCCACACCGGGCGGCGGAGTGGACCGGCAGGCCGGCACCCCGGAGGACCACGCCACCCGCTCCTGGTTCAGCACCTGGCTCGCCGGGCACGGACTGCGCGAAGCCGTGGACGCGGCCGGCAACCAGTTTGGCCTGGCTGAACTGGTGCCCGGCGCACCGTGGGTGCTGCTCGGATCCCACCTGGACTCCCAGCCGCTGGCCGGCCGGTACGACGGCGCGTACGGGGTGCTGGCTGCCGCCCACGCCGTCGTGCGGGCCGCGGCCGCCGCGGAGGCCGGCGAGTTCACGCCGGTGTTCAACCTTGCCGTCGTGAACTGGTTCAATGAGGAAGGCAGCCGGTTCACGCCCAGCATGATGGGCAGCGGTGTCTTCACCGGCAAGCTCCCGCTGGAAACTGCGCTGGCTACACAGGACCTGGCCGGAGCCACGGTGGCTGAAGCCCTGGCCGCCGGCTCTCCGGCGTCGGACTCCGCACCCTGGCTTGGCAGCATTGCCCGCTACGCGGAGATCCACATTGAGCAGGGGAAAATCCTGGAGGAGCAGAACATCCAGGTCGGACTCGTGGACCGCACCTGGGCCGCGGCCAAGTACCTGGTGACCGTGGACGGGGACCAGTCGCACACCGGCTCCACCCGGATGCCGGACCGCCGCGACGCACTGTACGGTGCGGCGCTGGTGATCGCGGCCGCGCGGGAACTGACTGAGGAGTTTGAGCCCGGCCAGCTGCACAGCTCCGTTTCGCAGCTGCAGGTCCTGCCGAACTCGCCGGTGACCATCGCGCGCCAGACGGTCATGAACCTGGACCTGCGCTCCCCCGACGAATCCGTGCTGGCACGCGCCATGGACCTGTTGGGCAAGCGCATTGCCGAGGCGGAGGCCCGCTCGCGGACCGAGGTGTCCCTGGCCCTGACCCACCAGTGGGGGCTGAACCCCTACTCACCGGCCGGCGTACGGCTGGGCCGCGCCGCGGCCGAAGCCCTGGGCTTCAGCCACATGGACATCATGACCGTGGCCGGGCACGACTCCACCAACCTCAAGGACCACGTGCCCACGGTGATGCTCTTTGTTCCCAGCGTGGACGGCATCTCGCACAATGAAGCGGAGTTCACCCGGGACGAGGACGCCGTGCGCGGCGTCGAGCTCCTCACCGAGGTCACCCGCCGGCTGGTGCGCGGTGACGCTGTGGAGGACTAGCCCTCACCTGCCGCCGCCCGGGGTTCCCGGCGTAGACTCCCACGCACTGCCTGTGAGAGGAGCCAGCCATGAGCGAACCGCACGAGCCCGCGTGGTGGACCAGCGCCGTCGTCTATCAGATCTATCCGCGCAGTTTCGCGGATGGATCCGGCGACGGCGTTGGCGACCTCAAAGGCATCCTCGCGCACCTGGACTATCTGCAGGAGCTGGGCGTGGACGTCATCTGGCTCTCCCCGGTCCATGAGTCACCACAGCGGGACAACGGCTACGACATTTCCAACTACCGGCGGATCGACAGGCTGTTTGGCACCGAAGCGGACTTCGACGAGCTGCTGGGCCAGATGCACGTCCGGGGCCTGAAGCTGGTGATGGACCTGGTGGTGAACCACACCTCCAGCGAGCACCCGGTTTTCGCGCAGGCGCGGCAGTCCCGAGACAACCCGTACCGGGACTACTTCTGGTGGCGGGACGCGCGGCCCGGCTTCGAGCCGGGTGAGCCCGGCGCCGAACCGAACAACTGGGGATCACATTTCGGCGGCCCGGCCTGGACCTTCGAACCGGAAACCGGGCAGTACTACCTGCACCTGTTCACCCCGCACCAGCCGGACCTGAACTGGGAGAACCCGCACGTCCGGAACGAGGTTTATGAAACCATGCGCTGGTGGCTGGACCGCGGAGTCGACGGATTCCGGATGGATGTCATCAACTTCATTTCCAAAGACCTCGCCCTGCCGGACGGCCTGGTGGAACCGGGCAGCATCTGGGGCGACGGGGCACCGTACTTCACCAACGGCCCGCGGATCCACGAGTTCCTGCAGGAAATGCGGCGGGAGGTCTTCAGCGGGCGCGACGGCGATTTCCTCACCGTCGGCGAAACCCCCGGAGCCACCGTGGACCAGGCCCTGCTGTACACCGACCCCTACCGGGCCGAGCTGGACATGGTCTTCCAGTTCGAACACGTGAACATAGACCAGATCGGCGGCCGGAAATGGAACTACCGCCCGCTCAGCCTGCCGGACCTGAAGACGTCCTGGAACCGCTGGCAGCGCGGCCTGGCCGACCGCGGCTGGAACAGCCTGTATCTGAGCAACCATGACCAGCCACGGCATCTCTCCCGGTTCGGCGACGACGGCGCGTACCGCTACGAATCCGCTACCCTGTGGGCAACGCTGCTGCACCTGCAGCGGGGCACACCCTACGTGTACCAGGGCGAAGAAATCGGCATGACCAACGCCGGCTACACCTCGATCAGCCAGTACCAGGATGTGGAATCGCTGAACTTCTACGCCGAGGCCACTGCCCAGGGCATCCAGCCGGAAGAAGCGCTGGAGGCCCTGCGGGCGATGAGCCGGGACAACGCGCGCACACCCATGCAGTGGACCGCCGGCCCGAATGCCGGGTTCACGGCGGGCGAGCCCTGGCTGCAGGTCAACCCGAATTATCGGCAGATCAATTCGGAGGCAGACCGGGCCGCGGAGAAATCGGTCTTCCGGTACTACCAGGACCTGATCCGGCTGCGGCATACCCAGGACGTGGTGGTGCTGGGCGGCTTCCAGCTGGAGGACGCCGATCATCCGCACCTGTTTGCTTTCCGCCGCATGCTGGGAGACACCGAGTGGCTGGTGCTGGCCAATGTCTCCCACGGCGACCTGGAGCTGCCCCCGGATCTTTCGGTCGCCGGGGAACTGGTTCTGGGCAACTACGCAGGCCCGGGCGAAGCCAATGTCCTCCGGCCCTGGGAAGCCAGGGTCCTGGATGTTTCTGTAGTCGGCGGCCGGGTTGGCTAGGGTTGCAGCATTGCCAGGAATCCTGCAGTGAAAGGACGGACCATGCCCAACTCCACCGCTCCCACGATCACGCTCCGCAACGGACTTGAGCTGCCGGCCATCGGGATGGGCACGTGGCCCATGGATGATGCCCAAACGGCCGGGGCCGTCGCAGCCGCCGTCGACGCAGGTTACCGGCTCTTTGATACCGCGGAGAATTACGGCAACGAAGCGGGGGTCGGCGAAGGGCTGCGGCGCAGCGGCATTGCCCGCTCCGAAGTGGTCATCACCACCAAGTTCAACAAGCGCTGGCACAGCCGCGAAGGTGTCCGCCAGGCGTTCTCTGCCTCTGCGGCGAAGCTCGGCACCGAGTACATCGACCTGCTGCTGGTGCACTGGCCCAATCCGGACCAGGACCGGTTCGTTGAGGCGGTGCAGGGCATCGCCGATCTGCTGGCCGAAGGCCTGGTGCGCGGCATCGGGGTTTCCAACTTCAAGCCTGCCCATCTGGAACGCCTCGCCGAGGCCGGACTTATTCCGGACCTGAACCAGATCCAGGTGGACCCCCGGCACATCCGCGAAGCCTCGCGCCAGGCCAACACCCGGCTGGGGATCATCACCGAGTCCTGGAGCCCGCTCGGCCGGGACGGCGGCCTGCTGCAGGACCCAGTGGTCACCGCTTTGGCGGAAAAGTATGGGCGGACCCCGGGCCAGATCGTGCTGCGCTGGCACGTGCAGCAGGGCCTGGTGCCGATCCCCAAGGCCTCCTCCCGGGCGCATCTGGAGGAAAACCTGGCCGTCTTCGACTTCTCCCTGGAAGCCAGTGAGCTCGCGGGCCTTACCGCCCTGGATACCGGGGACGCCGGCATCCTGGATTCGGACTCCTTCGGGCACTAGATCTTGGCCGGAAACATCTGCGGCGGGGTTTCCCTGCCGGATCGTCCCTGTTAGCGTCGGGAAATGTCTCCGAGCCCTGTGCGAAGTGCCCTCACCGAACCCGCCCCCAAATCCTCCCGCCGGCGGCGGGCTGCCGCCGTCGCCCTGGGCCTGTTCCTGGTCTTTGCCGGGACCAGCCATCTCAGCTTCGCCCGCGGCGAGTTCCGGGCGCAGGTGCCGGGCTGGGTCCCGCTGGATGAGGACACCGTGGTGCTGCTTTCGGGTATTGCCGAAATCGGGCTGGGCGCTGCGCTGGCCGCGCTGCCCAGCCGGAGGGTTCCGACAGGTCTGGCTGCCGCCGCGTTTTTCATCGCCATTTTCCCGGGCAACATTTCGCAGTACGTCACCGGCACAGATGCTTTTGGACTGGACTCGGACCAGGCACGGCTGATCCGGCTGTTCTTTCAACCACTGCTGGTGATTTGGGCACTCTGGTCCACCGGCGCGTGGCGGGCGCTGCGGGCTGCGTTCCGCGCGCGGAGCACCACCCGGTAACTGACGACGGCGGTGCCGGCACCTCCACATGGAAGGTCCGGCACCGCCGTCGTTAGCGGACCTACACCCGCGAGAACAGCCGCTCGGACGCCAGCCGTGCACCCTGGCCCAGGGACTCGAGCTTGGCGGCGGCGATCTGCGGATGCAGGCGCCCGCCAAGCCCGCAGTCGGTCCCGGCGATCACGTTCTCCGGGCCCACCAGGGACGCGAACCGTTCGATGCGCTGCGCCACCAGTTCCGGATGCTCCACCACGTTCGTGGCATGGGACACAACCCCGGGAATCAGCAGCTTGCCCTCCGGAAGTGCGGTGTCCTGCCAGACCGTCCACTCATGCTCATGCCGGACGTTGCCGGCTTCGAAGGAGTACGCACCGGCATTGATGGACAGCACCAGGTCCACGATGTGGCGGAATTCGATGTCCGTGGTGTGCGGACCGTGCCAGGAACCCCAACAGACGTGGAACCGCACCTGCTCCTCCGGCAGCCCGCGCAGCGCATAGTTCAGCGCCTCGACGCGGATCTGCGTGAATCTCCGGTAGTCCTCCACGCTGGGTTCCGGGTTGATCTGGTCCCAGTTCTCCGCGATGGACGGGTCGTCAATCTGCACCACCAGGCCAGCGCCGACAATCGCCTGGTATTCCTCCCGCAGCACGTCCGCCCACGCGTAGATGAACTCTTCCTCCGTGGCGTAGTACTCGTTGCCGATCCGGCTGGCTGATCCAGGGGAAAGCGCGGTCAGGAAACCGGTGGAGGCTCCGGCAGCCTCCAGGCCGGCCTTGAGGTTCGCGATATCGGAGGCAATCGCCTCCTGCCCCGTGTAGCTGAGCGGTCCGGTCGCCGACGGGAACGCCGTCGCGTTCTTACCGATCTGGATTCCGCTGGACGGGTCCTGGTACGCCTGCGCGAACTCCGTCCAGTCCCTCCGGTCCGCGAAGGACGTCAGCCGGACGTTCCCCGGTTCGCTGCGGACCGGCTCGGCCAGGATGGGGTTGAATTCGGTCAGCTCCAAGCCGGCTGTGCGCTGGAAACTGTAGGTCCACCAGGCACCGTAGTCGACGTCGTAGGACATGGCCTTGCCGTATTCCCCGTCGCCGGGAATCGTGATTCCGGCGTCGGTCTGGCGCTGGACCAGGTTAACGACGGCGTCGGTAAGCAAGCCTTCGAACTCCGGTGTGCGTTCCAGGGTGAAACCGTCCCCACTGAACCGGCGGGCCGCGTTGGCCGCGATAAGCTCCGGTGTGCGCGGCAGGGACCCCGCCTGCGTGGCCTGGATCTGGTCATGGTTGTGCTTGAGCGTCATTGGCTCTTTCCTTTCCATCGTTCCTGCCATTAGCACCTTTCCGGACAGGAAATGTCCGGGGGAAGCTGCAGCGTCACGGAGGCAGGTCTCTCGGCTGCTCTTGATGGTGTGGTTTAGGGCTCTAATCCACCGGCAGCGCGGGTGCGCCCCTTCCACGGCCGCAATGGCCGAGCACCAAGCAGAAGGGCTGGTAACAGCATGCATGCTGAGCAGCGATTTGGCGAACGCCACACGGGCACGTGTGCAACACCACCGCGAACAATCCCGTGTTTGTGATCCGGGTTATGCAAGGGCCCTCCTGCGGTCCGTAGCATTTTTAAGGAGGGATAGCGGCAGGCCACCTGGGCCGGCTGCCAAGACCCCCAAAACCCACGGCCATAGAAAGGAGGACCATGTTCCAGTCACGGTCCACTCACGGAACCACCAACCGGACGACCGCCCTCCTCACCGGAATCGCCGTCGCTTCAGCCCTCGTGGCAGGCGGTGTCACCGCTGTTGAGATGAACTTCGAATCCGCTCCGACCGTCGCCGCGGCCGAATCGGCCGCCACGGCCTAGGGCCGGACCCACACCAGCCGCAGCCGGTTCGGCAAGGTTTCCGGGGGACCTTGCCGGCGGCGGCGGGCAGGTAGACCATCGAGTTATGGCACTGCAGTTAAGCCCGGCATGGTGGCAGCTGATGCCACAGATGAGATTTGAACCCACCCCCCGGCGGGTCCGCGCACAGCTGGGCACCGATACGGTGCTCGACACCATGGACGCCATGCTGGTCTATGAACCGCGGCGGATCACCCCGGTCTTCGCGGTCCCCGCAGAGGACCTGGCCGCTGAACTGGTTCCAGCGGCCCCTGCCGATGGACCGGCACCCGCGCCCGTTATGGACCCGCACTTTCCCTTCTCTGTGCACACTGCGGACGGCAGCGCCTTTGACGTAGTGGCTTCCCGCAGGTCTCTGCCGGGGGCTGCCTTCCGGCCGGAGGATCCGGACCTCGGCGGGCGTGTCCTGCTGGATTTCGCTGCTTTTGACCGCTGGCTGGAAGAGGACCAGGAGATCAAGGGGCATCCCCGGGATCCGTTCCACCGGGTAGATGCCCGTGAGTCCTCCCGGAGTTCCCGTGTGCAGCTGGACGGACTGGTGCTGGCAGAAACCACGCATCCCCTGTTCGTTTACGAGACCATGGTGCCGGTGCGCACCTATTATCCGCGCGAAGACGTGGACTGGTCCCTCCTGGAATCCTCTGCCCACCAGAGTGTCTGCCCGTATAAGGGCTCCGCGGCCTACTGGTCGGTGACCGGGCGGCCGGAGGGCAGGAATCTCGCCTGGTCCTACGAAACCGTGCTGCCGGACTCGGCGCAGCTGAAAGACCATGTGTCCTTCTACGACGAGCGCACCGAGGTGTACGTGGACGGTGAGCTGCGGGAAATCGCCTCGCTCTTCCGTTTCTAGTCCGCTTCCGGTTCGGGGACTTCCCGCTGACCCGCCACAGGGCTGCAGGCAATTTAGCCTGCGGCCCTTCTTGCTGCCCGGCGGCGGTGGAAGAATCAGGGCAAGACGGCGGACACGGCACGATGTGCAGGAGCTGACGAACATGGCTGCAACCCAGCGGACCCCTGGAGCCGGGCCAAACTACGGCAATGTCCCCGTCATCGCCTCCGGCATCATCGCCGGTTTTGTGGCGGTGACGACGGCGGTGGTCTCCACGGGCGGTGCCACGAACGAGTTCCGCTGGGAGCTGGGTTTGGCTGCCGGCTGCATCGCCTTCATTGTCTGCCTGCTGACGTTCCTGCTCATGATCATCGCCGCCAAGCCCAACCCGGAATCCCTGGGACGGGGTTCCGGGGTGAACCGCAGGTTCGGAGCGGTTCCCGGGGCCGAGGACAAGGATCCGGAAGGTCCGGGCGGAAACGCTCCGCGCTAGCCGGCAGCCCGGACCGGGCAGGGCCGCAGCGCCGCCAGCCCCTCACACCAGGCAAAACCGGGAACCGGCACCGCCGGTTCCCGGTTCCTGTCTGCTGCCTAGTTCCGGCTGCCCCTGCGCCGGTTTGCTGCGGCCACGCTTATCCCGCCGGCCGCAAGCAGGACCGCACCGAGCGCCAGGAACTCCCCCGCGCCCTCAAGGCCCGTGGACGGCAACCTCTTTTTACCCGGATGGTAAGGGTTCGGAGTGGGGCCGGGGCCGGGGCCCACGGACGAGGTGTAGGTATTCACCACCCGCAGTTCGGACGTTTGCGCGGCGGCAATGACCGCCGGATCGGGAATGCTGGTGCTCACGTCCAGACCGGTGACGGCGCCGGAGTCCGTCTCCGTGACAGCGCATTCCGTCCCCGGCGGCAGGTCCCCGTACGTTTCCGAGACCTCACCTGTGGTCCCCGCGCTGACTGTGAAGGAGTTCTCCAGGACCGCCTCCCCCTCCAGCGTGCAACGGACCTCAAGGGTTACCTCACCCTGCTCTCCCGCGGCGGCGCCGGCGATCTCCTTGGTGACCACCAGTGCTCCCCGGTCGAAGGAGTAGGTGTTGGTTACGGTGGCCCCCGCCTCGCCGCCGGCCGGTACGGTGAAGGGTGCGGGAAGGTCAGTGCTGACCACAATGCCTGGGATGCTGCCGTCCACAAGCTCCGATACCGAGCAGGTTGCTCCTGCCGGAACGTTCAGGTATCTGCCAAACACATCCGAGGTGACCTGCGCGGGAGCCTGGAAGGTCTCCTGGAACACGGGGGCGCCGCCGAGCGTGCAGGTGACTTCAACTTCCACCGCGTCCTGGCTGCCTGCGGCCGGTCCGGCGAAGGACTTCGTCACCGTGATTATTCCGGGTTTCTCCGTGTAAGTATCAGTCACGGTGGCAGTACTGCTCCCACCCGCCGGGATGGTCACTGTGTCAGGAAGATCGACGCTCACCGCGACCTGGCTGGTCTCGCCGGTTGCGGATTCGGTGACGGCGCAGGCACTTCCCGCCGGAATCCCGGAGAACGTCTGCGTGGTTGTTTCCGTGGTCCCGGCAGGAATGGTGACGGCCTGGCTGAACGTAGTCTCGTCGTCGAGCCGGCAGAGAATGTCCACTTCAACTTCCCCCTGCTGACCTGCCGCCGCCCCCGCGATTTCCTTGCTCACCGCCAGGGATCCCGGGTTCAGGGTGTAGGTGTCAGTGAACGTCACTTCCGCCCCGTCACCGGCCGGGATCGTGACCGTGCCGGTGGCTGGAACTGAAACGGTGACGACGCCGACGGCTGTGCTGGCACCGTTGGCAGTTTCGGTGAGGCAGCAGGAGGAGCAAGGACAGCGCGAGCGCAATCAGGCTTCTTACCAGCCCCAGCCGGGCACGATGCTGCGGAGTCTTCTGAATTCCACTCATTTTCTGGCTCCCTTACGCAGGTTGGCAGCGGTTACGCCGAGGCCGCCGGAAAGCAGCAGCCCGGTGCCGAGGAGGAGTAAACCGCCGGCGCCTTCTACTCCGGTGTTTGGCAGCTGCCGTTCCCCGTAGTCGAAATGCGTCCGCTTGACCTTGGTGAACTCATACGTATTGGTCAGGGCCGTCTCCACTGCCGCGCCCGCCGGGATGGTCACGCTTCCACCTCCGGTGACCCTGGCCAGGATGCTGGCGGTGGAACCGTCGGCTGTTTCGGTGATGCTGCAGTTTGAACCGGCCGGAAGATCAGGGAATTCGGTGACCAGAGAACCGGCCGCACCGGCAGGAATCAGAATGGTTTCGTCCAGAACGGTGTTGCCGTCGGAGGTGCAGACGACGGCGATCCGGATCTCCCCCTGCGCACCGGCTGCTGTCCCGGTAATGGATTTGCTGACCAGCAGCGTCCCCGGTGCGAAGTCATAGCTGTCCGTGACCGCGGCTGCCGCGGTGGCGTCTGCTGTAATGGCCACGGGCTCAGGCAGCCCGGTCGTCACCAGAACGCTCTGCGTGGCGCCGTTCACGGGTTCGGTGATGGTGCACGTGGACCCTGCGCGGATACCGGTAAATGTCTCAGTGACACTGCCGGTGGTCCCGGCGGGGACAGTGAAGTCGAACTGGACCCCGGGGCCGCAGTCGATATTGATCAGCACGTCGCCTTGGCTCCCGGCAGCCGGTCCACCGATCGACTTCGTGACGGCCAATGCCCCCACTGCGTAGAAGGACACCGTGGCGTCCGCGTTGGCGGTCAGCTCCCGGGTGGCCGCCAGGATGAGTTTCTGGGCGGCGGTCGTTTCGGGGGTGGCGCCGTCGTACAGGTACACGTTGCCGGTCTGCACGGTGACCACTGCGCGTGCGGAAACACCTCCCGGACCGGTTCCGCCCGAATCACTGCGCACCCAGAACTGGCTGCCGCTGGCAACCGGATTGACCACGGGTACGGTTCCCGCCGCGTCCGAGTACACCGTGTACCCGGCATCCGCGGTGAGAGTGATCTCCGCGGCATCCTCGGCAGTCGCTGTAAAGGGACCGGCCGCCCCGCCGATCGGCGCTTCAGCGAGTGCCGGTGTAATGGAGATATCCGGCGCATCGGGTTCGGTCAGGGCCCCTGCCGCGATCGTGTCATTGACGATCGCCGTCACGGCAGCGGCCAACGGGTCGGCCGGGTTGATGACATAGCCGTCCGTGAAGAACCAGATGGCGGTCTGGACCGCTGCTGCCTTTTGGTCATCCGTCAGCCCCGTGGGAAGGTCGGTCTGCGGGTAGTACGTGTTCAGGAGACGGTTCACGTAGCCGATATTGGGTACGTTGCCCTCATCCCACGTGCCGTTCACATATCCCAGGCCGACCCGGGTCTCTGTCCGCAGGTCTATGCAGTACATCTGCGCCGTATTGGTTCCGAGGATGTCCGTGGTGTTGATGATCCCCGCGAAGGACACGTTGTCAGTCACATAACCCGGCGGAATGGTGGTGGGATAACTGTCGATCGGCCAGGTCTGGCCGGCTGGAGGCAAAGCTCCCTGCACTGCCTGCCCTTCACCCGTGGACGTGATCACGATGTCCGTGTTTGCGGAGTACTGCGGGTCATCAACCGGGGCCTCGCTCCCGAGCTCGGCGTGGGCGGGGCCGGCCAGCGGGAGTCCCAGCAGCAGCAGAGCAACCAGGATTCCCAGCAGGGTTGCTGCCCGCAGCCCCTTCCTGTGCTGGGGCGAACATACGGGTACAGCATGAGACACGTGGAAGCTCATAGGGAATCCCTCAAACAGTAGGTGCGGTCCAAAGCTTTCCGGCAGTGACCCCCGGATGAGTAGGAACGGTATGCACCACGAAAGAGGCCCGCCAGAGCGGAGCTGCTAATCAAGGACTATGAGGCGAAAAAAGTCTGGCCGCGGAATCCGGCCGGCAGGCTAACCGCGGATGATCCGCCGTTCGCGGGCGACCGAAATAGCCGCGGTGCGGTTATCCACGCCCAGCTTTTCGTAGATGTGCACCAGGTGGGTCTTGACCGTGGCTTCGCTGATGAACATCGTCCGGGAGATGGACCGGTTGGACATCCCGGTGGCCAGCAGTTCCAGCAGCTCAATTTCGCGGCTGCTGAGTGAAGGTTCGGGGTTGCGCAGCCTGCCCATCAGGCGGGCGGCGACCTCCGGGGCCAGTGCGGTCTGTCCGGCGGCAGCCGATCGGACGGCGTTCCGGATCTGCTCCGGCGGCGCGTCCTTGAGCATGTAACCGCTGGCCCCGGCTTCCACCGCGGCGAGGATGTCTGCGTCGGTGTCATAGGTGGTCAGCACCAGCACGGGAAGCTCCGGATCCGTTTCCTTGATCCGCCGGGTCGCAGTGACCCCGTCCATGCCCGGCCCCATCTGCAGGTCCATCAGCACCAGGTCCACGGGCTGGCCAAGGGCCTTCTCCTTCTCCAGCATCCGGAGAGCTTCATCTCCGTCGCCAGCCTCCGCCGCAACGGACACACCCTCGAAACCCGAGAGCATCGCCCGGAGCCCGGACCGCACCACCGGATGGTCATCGACCAGCAGCACCCGCAGTTCACTCATGGTTCCGTCCCCCTGCCGTGGATCCTGTGTCCGGCAACGCGGTGCGCACCGGTTCGTTGCCCCCGCCGGGCGATTCAGTGCCGGTGCCGCCGGCCGCTTCGTTGCCGGTCCCGGTGCCGGTGTGCAGCGGGAGCCGGATGCCCAGGACCGTTCCTTCGCCGGGAGCCGATTCCAGGTCCATGCTCCCGCCGAGCGCAGTGACCCGGTCCCGGATGGAGATCAGCCCGTAGCCGGTGCCGTCCGGCCGGGGCTGGTCCCGGGCCGGAACACCCTCGGGGTCAAAACCGCGGCCGTTATCGAAAATATCCAGTGTCACATGCTGCCCCACGAAGGCCAGGGTAACCACCGCGGCGGAGGCCCCCGCATGCCGCAGGACATTCGCCAGCGCTGACTGCACCGCCCGGAGGATCGCCACCTCGTAAGGGGCGGGCAGCTGCACCGGGCTTCCCTCCAGCCTGAACCGGCATTCCAACGCCTGTCCCTGCGCGGCAGCCTGGTCCTGTACCGCCGCGCAGGCCCGCAGCAGACGGTCCGGAAGTGACCCGGCGTCGTTCTGCGGAGTCCGCAGGTCCCGGACAAAACGCCGGGCTTCCGCAAGGTTTTCCGCGGCAGTGGATTCAACCGTCCGCAGCCGCTCCCGCACGGAGTCCAGTTCCCCGGCGCCCAGTGAATCCTGCGCGGACCGGCTGACCAGCACAATGCTGGCCAGCCCCTGGGCCAGGGTGTCGTGGATTTCCCGCGCCAGCCGTTCCCGTTCGGCCAGGACGCCCTGCTCCCGCTGGCTGCGCGCCAGTTCCGTCCGCGTGCGGTGCAGTTCGTCCAGTGCCCGCCGCTGGTTGGTCACTTCGGTATAGAGGGCCTGATAGGCCATACCCATGATGACGGCGAATCCGGCGCCGATCGCCGGCCCCAGCAGCATGGCCGCATGGAAAGTGCCGGCGTGCGCCCACTGGGCGGCGACCACCGCCGCCGTCGTTGCACTCACGGCGAGGACGGCGGACCGGACGGACAATAGCCGCAGCTCCAGGAAGAACAGGGGGAAGGCCAGCCAGGAGAAGTCCGGGCTCAGCACCATCAGCACGCCCCACAACCCGGTGACTACGGCCAGCCAGGCCAGACCGTGCCGTTCGGGATCGAACCTGCCTGATCTCCGGGTGCCTTCGGAGGCCCGTTTCTCCGCGACGGTGCCGGTGATGTAGACGGCGGCGAGGACCGCTGACAGGAACAGCGCCGCGTAGGTGGTCCAGGACACGGGCGCCATCAGCAGCAGCCGCACCACCGCAACGCCGAGCAGCAGCGCGAATCCCACATGGAGGGCAAGGCGCAGGACCTGCAGGATGCGTTCGCCGGCCTGCGACCGGCCGGACTCGGCGGACATATCCGCCAGCCTAGCCATCCTCCACAGGCGCCGCATCAACCGTTTGGTTGACCGGTGCTTCAACCAAACGGTTCCGTGGAACCGCCCGCCCAGCCGATGCCGGAGCGCCCGGCGGACAGGAGAGTGGATAAGGAGGGAATAGCCAAGTTGCACCCCCGACGAAGAACAACGGAACAACGAAGGAAATACCCATGTATCTGGCCCTGCGAGAGATCCGCTTTGCGAAAGGCCGCTTCGCCCTGATGGGCACGGTCGTCGCCCTCATCAGCTTCCTGCTGGTTATGCTGTCCGGCCTCACCGCCGGCCTGGCCGACCAGTCCACGTCCAGCATCAAGGAGCTGCACGCCGATGAGGTGGTGTTCGGCGCCCCCGCCGGCACCGAGCCCAAGGCGTCCTTCACTGAATCCCAGGTCAGTCCCGAGCAGCTGCAGGAATGGCAGCAGGCTCCCGGCGTGAGCGGTGCTGAAGCACTGGGTATCGCCCAGGGCCGGATCCAGTCCGGCGGAACAGCTTCCGCGGCGCTGTTCGGTGCGAACCCGGGCGGCGGCCTGGCGCCGGAGGGCGTCGCTGCCGGAAAGATCGTGGTGAGCCAGCAGCTCGCCGATGACCTCAGCCTGGAGCCCGGAACCACGGCCACCGTCAACGGTCAGTCCCTGACCGTCGCGGGGGTTATCGAAGACCAGTGGTACAGCCACACTCCGGTGGCCTGGACCGCGATTGAGGATTGGAAGGACTTCGCCCACGTCGAGCCCGATGTTGCCGGCACTGTCCTGACCGTGAACTACGACGGCGGAAGCCGGGACAGCGACGCGCTTGACGCTGCTAACGCGGCCGCAGGAACCACCAGCCTGACCCGCTCCTCGAGCCTGTCGGCACTGCCGGCCTACTCCTCGGAGAACGGATCCCTGCTGATGATGCAGGCCTTCCTGTACGGCATCTCTGCGCTGGTGATCGTGGCGTTCCTGACTGTCTGGACGCTGCAGCGGACCCGTGACATTGCCGTGCTGCGTGCCCTGGGCGGGACCAAGTCCTACGTCCTGCGCGACGCACTGGTGCAGGCCGCCGTCATTCTGGCCGGCGGGACCGTAGCCGGCGGGCTGCTGGGTGCCGGAGCCGGCGCACTGGCCGCCCAGGTGGCGCCCTTCGCCGCGACTGCCGCTACGACGGTACTGCCGGTGGCCGGTGTCTTCCTCCTCGGGCTTGCGGGTGCGGCCATTGCCGTGCGCCGTGTAACCCGGGTGGACCCGCTGCTCGCCCTGGGCGGGAACTAGCCCGGCAGTCCCAGGCCACACCCCACACGATTCAAGCGACTGACAGGATCACCATGAACACCCAAACCACTCCCCTGCTCCTCAAGAACGTCACCCTGGAATACCCCGACGGCCAGGACAACACGATTAAGGCCCTGGACCACGTCAGCCTGACAGCGGAGCGCGGCACGGTCACCGGCCTGGCCGGTCCCTCCGGCTCCGGCAAGTCCAGTCTGCTGGCCGTGGCCGCAACGCTGATCGAAGCCACCTCAGGAACGGTGCTGGTCAACGGGTCCGACGTCGCCGGCCTGGCGGACGCCGAGCGGTCCAGGCTGCGTCGGGAAGAGATTGGCATCGTCTTCCAGCAGCCGAACCTCCTTCCGGCGCTGACCGCGCAGGAACAGCTGGTGGCAGTGGCGCACCTCCGTGGGGAACACACCCGGCCGGCAGAGGAACGGGCCGCGGAACTGCTCGACGTCGTCGGGCTGTCCGGTCAGCTGGGAAAGCGTCCGCACCAGCTTTCCGGCGGCCAGCGGCAGCGCGTGAACATTGCCAGGGCCCTGATGGGGCACCCGTCCCTGCTGCTGGTGGATGAGCCCACCGCAGCTCTGGATCATGAGCGCTCCGCCTCGATCATGAAACTGCTGCGGCAGGTCACGCTGGAGTTCAACCTGGCCACCGTGCTGGTGACCCACGACGTCGAGTTCCTGCCGCTGATGGATTCGGTGGCCCGGATGCGGGATGGGAAACTGACGCTGCCTGCCGCCGTGGCCTAACCGGCCGGGCTGACGAATAGTTCGCAGATGGTGTTGTAGTACCGGTCGGTCTGTCCGGCGTGGTCCAAACCGATCCGCCGGCAGACCTGCTGGGAAGCGGTGTTTTCCGGATTCGTCACGGCCACAACCCGCTCCATCCCGGAAGCCAGTGCCATCTTCAGGACAGCGGCCGCGGCCTCCGTGGCATAGCCGTGGCCCCAGAAATCCGGATGGAGGTGCCAGCCAATCTCGGTGACGCCGGAGGGCAGCAGCGGCAGCTCGCCGGAGGCAGGGATGGATTTGAGCAGAAGGGTGCCGACCAGCTGGCTGCCTGTCTGATGCTCACCGGCCGTCCGCTCAACCGCCCAGATGCCATGCACGGGATCGTCGAGGTTTTTCCACCGTTCCACCATGGCCAGGGCCTCGGCCAGGTCCGGCAGAACCCGCGGCACCTTCCCGAGATAACGCTGCACCTCCCAGCGGGAATACATGTCATACACGAAGTCCGCATCCCCGGAAGCCCAGGGACGCAGACGGAGACGTTCCGTGGACAGGGTCTGCATCTGGACAGTCTAAACCCGTGCTGTCCGGGGACTCGGCAGGGCTTCCTGGCACCGGTTGCCGCGCCTGCCAGGCGGGAATGCTGGCGGGCACCCTGCCGTTGAATACATGTAGGCCGCGGCCGGCGATCCCGGCCGCAGGACAGGACAGGAAGGTGCACATGCTGACGCTCAACCAGAACGTGATCGACTTCGTCCGGCGCCACGGGCGCGTCCAGCCGCAGGAAATTGCGGAGGAGTTCGATCTCGGCGGTGTGCAGACCCTGAGGGTGCTCACCGATTTGGAGGAGATGGGGGTGCTCCGGCTGATCGAAGGCGGGGACGGTGTCTACGCTGTTCCGAACGGCGGCCAGTCGCTCTGCGATCCGTTCACCGGCACCTGCAGCATCTAATCAGCCCACCGACTTGGAGACGTGCGCCAGCCAGCGGGCCACTGTCTCCAGTTCCTGGGCGCTGAACCCGTCCGTCACCAGGGTATTGAGGTCGGTGACGGCTGTCCGGACGTCCTCCATCGCCGCCGCACCCCCAGGTGCAAGAGAAATCCGGATAGTACGCCGGTCCTCCTGATCGGAGACGCGGGTGATGAGTCCGGCCTTCTCCATCCGGGCCAAAAGTCCGCTGGTCCCGGCAGCCGAGCCGTGCAGGGCTTCAGCCACCTCCCCGGTGGCCGCGGCCGGATGGGCTGCCACATGGAAAAGGACTCCGGCTGCTGCGGCGCTGATCCCCCGGGTGCTCCCCCGTCGGCTGATCCAGCGGCCCAGGCGGCGCTCTGCTTCAAGGAGGAGGAACACCAAACGGGGAGGTTTTTCCTGGTCCGGTCTCACTTTCCGGCAACCCCTGCCGTGGCCGCGAGCCACGCGGCGGCATCCGGCCAGAGCGACGCACCGGGCCCCCGCCGGAAATATCCCATGTGCCCGATTGCAGTGACGCCGGCATCTGCCGGGGCGTAGGTCCGGGTCTGCACCCGGGCGTTCACCAGCTGGCGGGCAATCACTCCGATTTGCTCCGGGGTCGCCCACGGATCGCCGTCCAAACCGACGCACAGGACATTGGTCCGCACGCGCGCCGTCCGCTCCCTGGCATGCATGGTCGGATCATCAAAGAAGTAACCCGGAGTCCGGGACCATTTGCTCCATTCGAGCATGGCGGCGGCCGGCATGTCCTCCCCCAGCCCTAGCTTCCGGCCGGGCACATACCCCAGCATGCGGGCCGCGCCCGGGCCCAGGACCCGCAGGATGAGTTCCACCCGGGCGCGTTCTGCCCGGTTCGGGATCATCGCCGTCACCCCGGCATGGGATGCGACGGTCATAAAGCCGCGGAGCCCCTCGGTCCCGTTGTTCAAGGCCAGGGCATGCCCGCCCAAGCTGTGCCCGACGGCGACGTGCGGCACGTCCGTGAAACGTTCCCGCATCCACGCCGCAGCGGCCGGGACGTCGTCGTCCATCCAGTCGCGCATGCGGAGCCTGCGGTTATCCCTGGCGGTGCCGGAGGCTCCGGTGCCCCGGTAATCGTAGGACAGGACAGCGAACCCGGCTGCCGCCAGATACTTGGCAAAACCGCTGTACAGCCGCTCCGGAACAGCCGTGGCCGGGTGGATGGTGACTGCCGCGCGGGGCAGCCGCGGGCCGGGCTTGCCTGGGCCGGAGTTGTCCGGGCCGGGCTGGGCTCGGCCAGGCTGTGTTGGGCCGGAGTCGTCTGGGCCGGAGTTGTCTGGGCCGGAGTTGTCTGGGCCGGAGTTGTCCGGGCCGGGCGTGCGCAGTGTCCCGCTGATGGTCCCCGCCCGCACCCCAATGCGCACCCGCTCCGACCGAACCGCTGGGACATCTGCTGGGACGACCGCTGGGACTGCGTCAATATTTCGCATGCGAACCATCCTGGACCGAACCTGCCGCCAGCACAATAGGCTGAGCCGCGGCCACGCTCCGGTTTGTGCAATTCGCTCCGATCCGCGGCGGCAGCGAAGTCCCAAAGCGGATGATTTAGCCCAAACCGGAGCGTTTCACGGACGCCGGCGTTCCCGCGCAGGCCCTCCGAGTGCGGATTTGCCCCAGCCGGGACGATTAGCCCACAGTAACGTTGCGTAATTCACTGGAGCTTAGGTTAGGCTAACCAGTGCTGCGGCGCAGATGCCGCCAGCGCTAACCACTTACCGCCGTCCGCGTCCGTGGCGGCGTGCACTTTAGGAGCACGTCTTGCGTCTTCCCCTGCCTAAAAAGGCCCTGGCACTCACCGCCACAGCGGTTATGGCCCTCACCCTCGGAGCCTGCAGCAACGGTTCCGCCGAGGCCGAATCCACCGAGAGCGCTGCCGCCACCGCGCAATGGCCCCGCACCATCGTGCACGAGCAGGCGAGACCGTCATCGACGCCAAGCCGGAGAACATTGTCTCCACCTCACTTTCGGTCACCGGCACCCTGCTGGCCATTGATGCCCCCGTGACTTCCACCTCCGTCAGCACCGCCCGCAGCGGCACCGCGGACGAGAACGGTTTCTTCACCCAGTGGGCTGACGTGGCTGTGGAACGCGGCGTCGAGCCCCTCTACACGATCGGCGAGCTGGACCTCGAAGCCGTCATCGCCGAGGACCCGGACCTGATTGTTGTCTCCACCTCCGGCGCCGACTCGGTGCTGGACCAGTACGACGCGCTGAGCGAGATCGCCCCGACCATCGTGGTCAACTACGGCGACCAGACCTGGCAGGACCTGGCCGAGGAGCTTGGCGAAGCCACCGGCCTCGAGGAGAAGGCTGCTTCCGTCGTCGAAGAGTTCGACGCTTCCGTCGCCGAGACCGCCGAAGCCATGGCCATCGAAGCGGGCACCACCGCCTCGATCGTCAGCTTCAACGCCGGGGACGTCTCCCCGGTCGGTAAGAGCACCGGCCCGCACTCCCAGCTGGTCACCGCCCTGGGCTTCACCGTCGTGGACCCGGACGAGCAGTTCGACACCTCCACCCAGAAGCGCGAAGACTTCGCCTTCACCTCGTACGAGGGCCTGTCCGCCTCCGTGACCGGTGACTACACCTTCCTGATCAGCTCCACCGAAGCCACGGTGGAGGCCTTCACCGGCGATCCGACCCTGGCCAACCTGCCCTCAGTGCAGGCCGGACAGGTGTACTCGATGGGCCCGGAGTCCTTCCGCCTCGATTACTTCAGCGCCAGCGACATCATCGACTGGTTCAGCACCTCCTTCGCGGCCAAGTAGCCGGCGCCAGCGGCCACCAACGCAGAAACAGGGAATCGCAGCACGTGTTCCAAACCCCGCGCAAGCAGCACCGGCAGGCAAGTGCCTGGGCCCTCGGCCTGGCCCTGCTGGTGCTGCTGGCGTTTGCCAGCTTTGCCTCCGGCTCGCGAACCATTCCCCTGGCCGATACCTGGGCGGCCCTGACCGCCTTTGACCCGTCCCAGGACACCCACCTGCTGGTCCGGGAGCTGCGCCTGCCGCGTACTTTCCTGGCCATCACGGTCGGCGCCGCCCTGGGCCTGGCCGGAGCCCTGATGCAGGCGCTGACCCGCAACCCGCTGGCCGAACCGGGCCTGCTGGGCGTCAACGCCGGCGCTGCCCTCGCCGTCGCCATCGGCCTGGGCTTCTTCAACATGAGGTCCCCGTACCAGTACATGTGGCTGGGTTTTGCGGGCGCGGCCGCCACCTCCGTGCTGGTTTACCTGCTGGGACGGGCGCACGACGCCGGCACCAACCCGGTGCGCCTGGTCCTGGCCGGTGCCGGGCTCTCCGTGATGCTGATCGCGGGCACCAAGATCATCCTGATCGGCGGGCCGGACGAAACCATCACCGCCTACGCGGCCTGGGCCTCCGGCTCCCTCCAGGGCCGCGGCTACGATGTGCTCCCCTGGGTCCTCGGCGCGTGCCTGCTCGCCGTGCTGATGGCATTGCCGCTCTCCCGGAGCCTGGACTCCATGTCACTCGGCGCTGACCTGGGCCGGACCCTGGGCGTGCGGATCCGCACCACCTGGATCTTTGGCGCCCTCGCCATCCTCATCCTGGCCGGCGCCGCCACCGCCGCCGCCGGTCCCATCGCCTTCCTCGGCCTCGCCGCGCCGCACATCGCCCGGATGATCACCGGTCCAACCCACCGCCGGCTGCTGCCGCTGTCCATGCTCCTCGGCGCGCTCCTGCTCCTCTTCGCCGACGTGGTTGGCCGGGTTATTGCCGCGCCCGCCGAAATCGGTGCCGGCGTCATGAGCGCCTTGGTTGGCGCTCCCTTCTTCATCGCCTTGGCCCGGCGGCGGAAGCTGGCAAAGCTGTGAGCGCCCTCAAGACCGGACCGGCCCGCACCCGCACACTGGCTCTGGGTCCGGTGCGGCTGCGCTACCGCCGCCGGACCCTGGTGACCGGCGCCATCCTGGCAGCCGCCGCCGTCGTGCTTGGCATTGCCGGTATGCAGACCGGCACGATCGCGCTGGCGTTCGGCGATGTGCTGGGTGCCGTCTTCGGTCAGGGAGAGAACAAAACCCTGAAGGTTGTGCAGAAAATCCGCCTGCCGCGCACCGTCACTGCCCTGGGCGTTGGTGCCTGCCTCGGCGCGGCCGGCGCCACCTTCCAATCGATTTCCCGCAACGCCCTGGGCTCGCCGGACATCATCGGCTTCACCACCGGTGCCGCCACCGGAGCGGTGGCGCAGATCGTGCTGTTCGACGCCGGCCCGGGCGCCACCGCCCTCGCGGCGATCGCAGGCGGGCTGCTGGCAGCCGGCGTTGTCTACCTGCTTTCACTCAGCGGCGGGGTGACCGGCGGCTACCGGCTGGTGCTGATCGGCATCGGGGTCGGTGCCATGCTCGCCGCCGTGAACACCATCCTGCTGGCCAAAGGAGATTCCGATCTGGCCGCGGAGGCGCACCTCTGGCTCTCCGGTTCCCTGGCCGCACGGAACTGGGGCCATGCCGTTCCGGTGCTGATCGCCGTCGCGCTCCTGCTGCCGGTGCTGCTGGGACTGTCCCGGAACCTGAACCAGATGGAAATGGGCGACGACGCCGCCCGCGCGCTGGGCATCCGGACCGAACGCACCCGGATCATCGCCATGGCCGCCGCAGTTGGGCTCACGGCCGTGGCAACGGCGGCCGCCGGCCCGATCGTTTTCGTCGCCCTCGCCGCACCCCAGCTCGCCTCCCGGCTGACCCGCTCCCCCGGCGTCCACATCGGCACCGGCGCCCTGATGGGCGCTGTGCTGGTGGCAGGTTCGGACTTGCTCTCACAGCGGCTGCCCATCCAGGCGGCCATTCCGATCGGTCTGATGACCGGGCTGGTCGGCGGCGTGTACCTGCTTTGGCTCCTGACCCGCAGCAAGCAGGTCTGACCGGTGCCCCCTCACCCCCTGCCCACCAAGGAGAACCCCATGGAAGACGTCCTCTCCGGCCGCGGCCTGACCATCGGCTACGAGGGCCGTACGGTCTCCGAGCACCTGGACGTGCGGATCCCGCCCGGTTCCTTCACCGCCATCATTGGCCCGAATGCCTGCGGCAAGTCCACCCTGCTGCGGGCCCTCTCGCGGCTGCTGAAGCCCGCGGCGGGGGAAGTCTTCCTGCAGGGCAAGGACATTACTTCCTACCCCACCCGCGAGGTGGCGCGGCAGCTGGCGCTGCTGCCCCAGACGTCGACGGCGCCGGACGGCATCACCGTGGCGGATCTGGTGGCCCGCGGCCGGTTCCCGCACCAGTCGCTGCTGCGGCAGTGGTCGGAAGCGGACCAGCAGGCCGTCGACGCCGCGCTGGCTGCCACCGGAGTGCAGGACCTCGCCGACCGCACCGTGGGGGAACTCTCCGGCGGGCAGCGGCAGCGGGTCTGGCTGGCCCTGGTCCTGGCCCAGGACACCCCGGTGCTGCTGCTGGATGAGCCCACCACGTTCCTGGACATCGCGCACCAGCTGGAGGTGCTGCGGCTGTGCCGGGGCCTGCACCGCACCGGCAACTACACGCTGGTGACCGTGCTGCATGAACTGGGCATGGCCTTCCGCTTCGCCGACCATGTGATCGCGATGAAGGACGGCCGGATCGTGGCCCAGGGCACGCCCGCGGAAATCGCCACTCCGGAACTGATGAAGGAAATCTACGGGATCGAGGCACTCGTCATCCCCGACCCCGCAACCGGGGGCCCGCTGGTGGTTCCCCTGGAACCGGAGGACCTTGGAAGCGGCGGATTGGCCCCCTCCGGAGGTCACCTGCACGGCCTTCCCGGCACCGGAACTCCCCGGTCCGGCATTACCTCTCAGCCCGGCCTTACCCCTCAGCCCGGCATTCCGGCACCGCTTACCGAAGGAGCACCTGCATGAGCGGCCATATCCTCACCGTCGAACGCGTCGAAGACGTGACCCCGCTAATGCGGCGGGTCCACTTCGGCGGCCCCGGGGTTGCCGGATACGTGAACGCGGGCGCCCACATCCCCAACGTCAAGCTCTTTTTCCCGGCACCGGGCGAGCCCCTGGACCTGCCCTACCGCGGTGAGCGCGGCTGGGAGTGGAAGCCAGGCCAGCGGGAACGGGTGCGCACCTACACTGTCCGCACCCTGGCGGCGGACGCTTCCACGCTGAGCGTGGACTTTGTGCGGCACGCCGGGACATCCGTTGCGGCGGCCTGGGCGGAGACCGCCGTCCCGGGCAGCCAAATCGCGGCCCTGGCCGGCGGCGGGGTGGTGGTGGGCGACGCAGCCTGGGTACTGCTGGCCGGTGATGAGACGGCCCTGCCGGCCATTGGCGGCACGATTGAACGCTTTGGCCCGCAGCAGCGCGGACTGGTCCTGATCGAGGTCGATGGACCGGCTGAAGAGCAGGAGCTCAATGCCCCGGCAGGCGTGGAAATCCGCTGGCTGCACCGCCACGGCGCGCAGCCGGGCTCCACCACGCTCCTGCAGGAGGCGCTGGCCGCTGTCGAGTTCCCCGCCGCTGAGCTGGCCGCCGGTGAAGTGCAGATCTGGGTGTCCGCGGAATCCGCCGTCGTCCGCTACGCCCGGACCCGGTTAAAGTCGCTCGGCTTCCCCCGGAAGCAGCAGCTGATCATCGGGTACTGGAACCGCGGCAGCGACGAAGTCAGCTACGGACGCGCCACGGACCACGACAGGGTGGAGGGCGAACTGGAGACGATTCTGCCCGGGCAGGAAGAGGACCACCACCATCACCAGCAGGCGCACGCACATGGGCACTGACATCCTGGCCCCCACGGCAGAGGGGAACTTCCCGCCGCCGCGCGAGCCCGTTCCGCAGCCGGCGGTGCCGGTCCGGGCGCTGGCGGGACACTTCCGCGCGCACTGGGACACCCTCTCCGCACCCGAGCGGGAGCAGCTCCTCGCAGGCTGGGATTCCCGGGAACTCCCCTTGGTCGAAGCGGACCCGGAGGGTGATCCGGCGATCCGCGCGGTCACCTTCCTGTACCGCGATCCGGGGGCCACGGCGGTGATCCTCTCGGCGAATGCCATGGTGCATCCGGATACCGCGGCGTCCTGTGAGTTCGAAGCGCTGCCGGCCGGAGTGTGGGCCCTGACCTGGCGCATGCCCGCCGACTGGGAAACCAGCTACCGGATCACTGTGCACACCAGAGCGCTGCCCGCGCCCTGGCAGTCCGCGGTTGACCGGCGGTCCGTGCGTCTGGCGGCCGACGCCGGCGGTCCGGATCCGCGGAATCCCGCCCTGGGCACGGGGATGTCCGGAGCACCGACGTCGGTGCTCCGGCTGCCGGCCGCTCCCTCCGCCGGGTGGCTCGCCGCGCCCACACCGGCTGCGGAAGCCGGAGCCAGCATTATGGGTGAGCCTGCCCGTGCCGGCAGCGTTCAGGCTGCCAAAGGCTTCGGATTTCCGCCGGCCGGCAGCCCGCTGGCCCGGCCCGTTCCCGGACCGCGGCATGTCCTGGGCGACTTCGTGCGGGGGCTGGAACTGCGGCGGGTCCGGGACCGGGAGTCGGGCCAGCTGCGAAACGTCTGGCTGTACCGGCCCCGTGTCTCCGTCAGCCGCCCCACGCCGCTGGTCCTGCTGCACGACGGCCAGGTCTGGGCGAAGTACCAGAACCTGCCCGCCACCCTGGACCGGGCCATTGCCGGCGGTGTCCTCCCTCCCCTGCACGTGGCCATGATTGATTCGGTGGATGTCTCTACGCGTTCCCGCGAATTGTCCGGCCCGACGGGGAGCGTCGACTTCGTGGCCCGGGACCTGCTGCCGGAACTCCGCCGGGCCCTTCCGGTCATACCGGATCCGCTGCAGACAGTGGTTTCCGGCGCCAGCTACGGCGGACTCGCCGCGCTCTGGCAGCTGGCAAGATACCCACGGGCTGCCGGCACGGCCCTGGCACAGTCACCCTCGCTCTGGCGCTATGACCTGACCGAGCCCCTGCTGGCGGTTCAGGAACCGCTCCGGATCCGGTTCCAGGCAGGCCGCTACGAACCGAGCATCCATGAACCGGCCGGGCAGCTCAACACCGCATTGGCCGGCAACGGCGTCGATACAGCCTTCCACTCCATCAGCGGCGGCCATGACTGGGCCTGGTGGCATCCCTGGCTGATCCGCGGGCTGTCGGACCTGTTCAGCGGGCAGTGACGATGCTGACAAAGCCGCAGGCTGAACCTGCTGCCTAGCCGGAACTGTCCTCCGGATACTCGGCTCCGACGTCGCGGGGATAGTCCTCCTCGCCGTCGGGGCCGCCGCTGTCCCTGGCCTGGTCCAGCCGGTCTGCCTCTGACCCGCCGGGAAGCAGCGGATCTCCGTGCGGCCGGACCGGCTCTTCGGCGCCGTCGTCCTCCACGGTGTCCGGATCAGCCGGAACCTGCTGCTCCAGCGTGTCTTCCTCATTGCCTCCGGGAATTGCCGGGCCTTCATGTGTGGGCATGCGCGGTCTCCTTTTGCTGCAATTAGCCAGGCAGGCCGTTCAGCCAGCGGAACTGGCTGCGGGCGGACCCCGGCCGCTGGACTACCCACCCTAGATCATAAGTTTGCTGAGGAACCCTGCGTGGCGAATCCGATTTAGTAGACGGCCTAGTAATCCGCTGGGCTAAACTTATCCGCATGCCTGAAACCGTCAACCCCACAGGCGCCGGATATTGGTACCGGCAATCGCCTGAGACCGTCGGCGGCGTCGACGTCCTCAATTCGCTGCGTGCGTACCGGGCTGCCGAAGCGGCCATGCGCCGGCGTACCCGCGACTCGATGGGGATGAATGAAACCGATCTGCTGGCGATCCGCTATGTGATGCGGGCCTGGCAGGCCGGGCACTCCATCGGACCCAAGGACCTGTCCCGCGTCCTGAATATCTCCACGGCGTCCACCACCGCTCTGATCGACCGCCTGCAGAAGGGCGGTTACCTGATCCGCCGCCCGCATCCAACGGACCGGCGGGCACTGGAGATCGTTGCCACAGAAAGCGCGGACCGGGAGGTCCGCGAAACACTGGGAACCATGCACCGGAAAATGCTGGACACCGCGGAAGCGCTGACTTCCGCGGAGGCGGAAACCATTACCCGCTTCCTGCAGGAGATGACCCGGGCGCTTGAGGCCGACCGGTAAGATCAGCAGTAGCTGAACACTCCAGACAGTGTCTGGTAACTACATAGCCTGCCTGGATGGTTTTCCAGGGGCGTACCGAAGGATGAAGACAATGACAGCAGCAGGTTCCATGCAGGACCCCACTCTTCCCACTCCAGTCGAAGATTCGCTGTCTACCCTGGCTCTGGCCGCATCCCAGCTGGAAGCCCAGCAGTGGGCCGTGGACCGCGCCGAGCAGGTTCTGACCGACCTCGTGCAGACAGCTGTCAGCGACGGCCTGGAGACCGGGAGCATCGCAGCAGTTGCCGGGCTGACGCCCGAGGAGATCGAGCGGATCTCCGCCGAAGGCACCGCCGGCTAACCACACGCCGGCCAGCCGCCGCGCTTCCCGGAGCAAGTGAGCACGTCATATAAGGCGGGCGTGCCATTTCGGCTCCATCCCGCGCTAACGTGATGCAAGGCATATTCGTGGCTGCAAGGGAGAAGCGTGGCGGTATCGGGCCGGATCAGGACCAACCAGCCGGTTCGGGCAGGGCTTGCCCTTACCGGCGTCCTGCTGATCGGGATCAATCTCCGCGTAGCCTTCGTGTCTGTGGGCCCGCTCCTCGCGGACATCGGACGCGAACTGGAATTCACCAGCGCGCAGGCGGGCTTCCTAACGGGGCTCCCCCTGATCGCTTTCGCTCTCTTCTCCCCGCTGGCACCGGCGTTCGCCGCGCGCGTCGGGCTGGACCGTGCCCTGTGGCTCTCCCTGGCACTGCTGGCGTCCGGAACCGCTTTCCGCTCGGCCCCGCTTCCGGCAGCCCTGTGGATCGGAACCATTCTGATCGGCGTCGCCATCGCCTTCCTCAACGTCCTGCTGCCCTCTCTGATCAAGCGGGACTTCCCGGACCGGGTCAGCCAGCTGACCGGCATCTACATCGCGGCGCACAGCGCTGTCGCAGCCCTCGGTGCCGCCGTCGTTGTTCCGATTTCCCTGGCCCAGGGCACCGGCTGGCGGCTCGCCCTCGGCATCTGGGGCGGGCTGGCACTTATCGCCATGGCTGTCCTGCTCCCGACGTTGAAGGGCAGCAATGCGCCGGCCGGCGGCACTGAACGCGGACCGAAGATCCGCTACCGCTCTCCGTGGACCACCCTGCTGGGCTGGCAGGTCACGCTCTTTATGGGCCTGCAGTCCCTGGCGTTCTACATCCTGATGACCTGGCTGCCGAGCATCGAACACGAGCAGGGCATCTCCGAAACCACCGCGGGACTGCACGTCTCGGTGTTCCTGCTGGTGGGGATGGTGGCCAGTCTGCTGACCGGCGGGCTGCTGCACCGTTTCCGCGACCAGCGCCCGGTCGCGGTCTTCGGCAGCCTCCTGGCAACGGCCGGATTCCTCGGACTGCTGCTGGCACCTGGAGTGCCGCTGCTCTGGGTGGTGGTGAGCGCGGCTGGCGCCGGCAGCCTGATTGTCACGGCCCTATCCTTGTTCAGCCTGCGCACCACCAACCACGTCCAGGCGGCCTCGCTTTCCGGCATGGCGCAGTCAGTGGGTTACGGCATCGGGGCGGCCGGCCCGGTGGTGTTTGGCTTCCTCTACGATCTCAGCGGGAACTGGACCGTGCCCCTGGCAGCCAGCGCCGGCGCCATGGCATTGTGCTGCGGCATGGCCCTGCTGGCGGGACGCAACCGGTTCCTTCCGGAGGGTCCCCGCAAGGCCAGCGCCTAGCTCCGCTCGTACCGCCACTGGCTTCCGCGCATGGTCAGCCGGTGCCGGGCCCCGGACCCTCCCGCTGCGGCGGCGTCCGGGTACTCCGCGTCGCCGTGCCAGGTGATCACGGCGTCCGGCTCGTAACCGTCCAGAAGGCGGCTGCTGAATGTCTCCACCGGACCCGCAGCCGCGTGCGCCAGGGCGGACGCGGTGTTCGGTTCATGCTGCAGCGCCGTCAGCGTGACGAAAGTCGGAGCCACCAGCAGCATCCGGCCCCCGCGGTGCCGGGCCAGGGCCGCGGCGGGGGTGAGCCAGGCGGAATCGATGAGTTCACCCGGGTTAAGCCGGACCTCGCCGCCGGGATACTCCGCCAGGAAGAACCACGTTTTCAGCCGCTTGGGTGCCTGCAGCGGCGGAATCCAGCAGGAGAGATCGGTAAGGGAGTCCGGGGGCAGGAGCAGTCCCGTCTCCTCAGCCGTCTCACGTGTCCCGGCAACGCGGGCAGCTGCGAGGTCCCGGCCCGGGTTAGGTGTCCCCTCGGCGCCGTCGGGCTCAGGGTACCCAGCCGCCTCGTAGTCCTCCGGGTCCACCCGGCCGCCCGGGAAAACCCAGGCTCCCGCGAAGGTGCCGGTGTGCCGCGGACGTTCCAGCAGCAAGACCTCCAGCCCCGCCGTGCCGTCGCGCAGCAGCACCACCGTGGCCGCAGTACCTACCAGTGTCATCGTGCCCCTGTCCCACCCTCGAAGTAATCGGCCTGCAAAGTGATCCCGGCCTGCCAACTGCCTATCCTGCCAATCGCCTCCATGGATCGTATCGGACGCCTCACGAGCACCGATGCCCAGACAGGGATACCCCGGGCGGAGATGCCTCAGGCAGGGATGCTCAGGCAGGGATACCCGGGCCGAGATGCCCAGGGCGGAGATACCCAGGCAGACTTGCCCGCCTGCCCGCCATGAACTTGGATTGAAACGGACAGCGGCCCGTAGCGGCGGCGGGAGCGAGGAAAGACCGGCCATGGACAAATACGACGTCAAAAAGACTCTCCGGAAGCTGTATTCCGCCGGACCGGACTTCACGCTGGTGGAGGTGCCCGGCCAGAACTTCATTGCGGTGGACGGCCAGGGCAATCCCAATACTTCTCCGGACTACGCCGCAGCAGTGGAAGCACTCTATTCCGTGGCCTACACCCTGAAGTTCTCCGCCAAGCGGACGCTGGGACACGATGCCGTCGTCGGCCCGCTGGAGGGGCTGTGGCGGGCAGGGAATCCGGCCGATTTTGTGCAGGGAAACAAGGACTCCTGGGAATGGACAATGCTGATCAGCCAGCCGGAGTGGACCACCCCGGACCTGCTCGCCGCAGCGGCGGCGGAGGTGTTGGCGAAGAAGGGTCTGGAGTCGGTGGATCGGGTCCGCTGGCTTAGCCTGGCGGAGGGGCTTTCCGTCCAGATCCTGCATACCGGTCCCTACGATGACGAAGCGCCGGTCCTGGCCCGGCTGCACAACGACTACATGCCCGGCAACAGCCTGGAATTCAACGGTGACCACCACGAGATTTATCTGAGTGATCCGCGCCGGACGGCACCGGAGAAGTTGAAGACCATCCTGCGCCAGCCGGTCCGGCGCCGCTGACCGGACGGCATGCGGGCGGCGGCCCGGGTGGGCGGCTAGGCCCGGACCCGGACCTAGTTCGTGGCCGGGGGCGGATCCCGTTCGCAGCCATGGGCGTGGTTCGTGGCCGGGGGCGGTCTGAACCCCTGACGGCACCGGATCGGGTGTGGGACTGGTCCCCGGGCGGGACACTCGGCCGGGCGCGACACGCGTTCCCACTCTAAGTTCACTCCTGAGGCTGATGTGACCTCACCAGTCACGGCAGGTTACATAGAGTGGGAATCCGTGCCGCCTTGGTCCCGGAACCGGACAGATCCCACGCAGCCTCCCACCCCTCGTTACCCCTGTGGCCGATGGCCCCCCAAGACAACGCCTTCACCACACTCTGGGAAACTGGGCGGCTGGGAAAAAGTTCCCCCAACCCGTTGCAATATTGTGTCTGACACACCATAGTGTGAGTCATGGATGATGAACTGCTCAGCGGACACCTGCAGGAGCTGAGGCGCGGAACCGTGGTTCTGGCCTGCCTTTCCATCCTCAAGCGGCCCGGCTACGGCTACGGTCTGCTGGAGTCGCTGGACAAGGCCGGATTCGGCGTCGAGGCCAACACGCTCTACCCGCTGCTGCGCCGGCTGGAAAAACAAGGACTGCTGACCAGCTCCTGGAACACCGAGGAAACCCGGCCGCGGAAATTCTACACCACGTCCGAACAGGGCAGGAAACTGCTCGATGCGCTGCTGCGCGATTGGGAAGACCTGCATGGCTCCATCCGCCAGCTCAACGAAGGAAGACAATCATGAGTACCCTCACCGACCGCTATGTCTTCGCAGCACTGAGGTCGATCCCCGAAGCACAGCGGGGAGACATCGAGCGGGAGCTGCGTGGTTCCATTACCGACGACGTCGAGGCCCGGGTGGAGGGCGGGCAGCCTGCGGCCGAGGCTGAGACCGAGGTCCTCACCGAGCTCGGTGATCCGGCCCGGCTCGCCGCGCGCTACACCGGCAGGCCCCTCTACCTCATTGGCCCGGACCTGTTCCTGGACTGGTGGCGGCTGCTGAAAACGCTGCTGCTGATCGTGGTGCCGCTCGCTTTTGTGGGCAGCGTTGTGGTCCGGATGGCGATAGACCCCGGGGAACCGGCCGGTGCCTTCGGTGCCGCGATCGGCACCGCCATCAACGCTCTGGTGCACCTGGGCTTCTGGGTGACCCTGGCGTTCGGGATCATCCAGTACAACGGAACCCGGCGGAAGGACCTCGGGCTGGGAGCCTGGACCCCCGCCATGCTCCCTGCACTGCCGCGGAAGGCCCAGGTCTCCCTGGGCGACACCATTGCCAGCGTGGTGCTTATCGCGTTCTTCATCGGACTGCTGCTCTGGCAGCGGATCGGATCGCTGATGTACCTGGACGGCGAACCGGTGCTGGTGCTGCAGGAGAGTCTCTGGAGCTTCTGGCTTCCCTACGTGATTGCACTGCTGGTCATCGAAGCCGGGTTCGCCGTCGTGCTGTACCTGGCCGGCCGCTGGACCTACACCTTCGCGGCCGTGAATACGCTGCTGGCGCTGCTGTTTATGGTGCCGGTGCTCTGGCTGCTGGCCACGGACCAGGTCTTTGACTGGGCGTTCCTGGCGAATGTGGACTGGGGTGCGGATGCCTCCAGCTGGATCGCGGGGATTACCGCGGCAGCGGTTCTGGTTATCGGGCTCTGGGACATCGGTGACGGGTTCCTGAAGGCCTGGAAGGCCAGCCGGCCGGTTCCGGTGCAGCAGGCACTGCGGTAGACACAAGGCACTAAAGACGACGGCGGCGCCGGCCGGGACAAGTTTCCCCGGCCGGCGCCGCCGTCGGTTTTCGGTAGGAGTTTTAGGTGGTCCGCTGCCGCTGCAGCCAGGGGTGCAGGAGTCCCGTTACCCAGGGCAGCACCCAGTACGCCATGATCGGGGTGAGGAACGCCGTGGTGATCAGCACGCGCAGCGGCATCAGCAGCGAGTCCCACCATCCGGGAAGCAGCACGCCCACCAAGGCGGTGAAGGCCAGGTTGACCGGGAAGAACCCGAGCCAGATGGCGATCGCCTGCTTCCAGCGCGGCGGCTTGATGGGTGCCTCCAGATCGGTGGTGGACGACGGCGTGTCGAACCAGCCCTCGATTCCGGTGCGGCGGGTGACGGTGCGGTCTTCAACCAGGTCCCGTCCCTGTGCCAGCCAGTCCTGGCGGTGCCGGGAATGCTCCCACGCATCCAGGGACGGCTCGTCCGCGAAGCGGTACAGCATGTGCCATTCGTCGGAGGTGGCGGAGGCGCGGACCCATCCCGAGCCGAGGAAACCGGGCCAGGTGTTGGCGAGGTTGACGCCCTCCTGGACCCAGTGCGTGGCCTCGGACACGCGGCGGGGATCGACCCGCCGGGTGATGGAGACCGTCACCGCTTCCGGCCCCCGGGCCGGAAGGGTGTCAGTGTGCGAAGTTGTCATGCCTTCCAGTATCCGGATCCCGGGCCGGTGCTCCGAATCCGCTGGTCAGCGGCCCGTGCGCATCTCCCACCCGCTGTTAGCCGGAAGCCAGGCCCAGCCCTGCCCGGCGGTACTGCACCGGCGGGCTGCCATAAGCAGCCTTGAAGACGCGGGCAAAATGCCGGGCGTCGGCGAAACCCCAGCGCTGCGCGACGGCGGCCACCGGGTCCTCGGCGCGCAGCGGATCTGCGAGGTCGCGGCGGGCCATCTCCAGCCGGCGCTCCCGGATCCAGGTGGACACTGTGGTGCCCTGTTCCCGGAACAGCAGGTGCAGCTGCCGGGTGGAGATGAAGTTCCCCGCTGCGATGGCGCCGGGGCTGAGCCCGGGGTCACCCAGGCGGTCCATGATCCAGTTCCGCACGGTCATGGCCTGTTCCAGGCGCGACGACGACACCGGGTGGAAGCCCATCGCATCGGCAAACGCGGCGGTCACCAGGTCCACCATGGATCCTGCCAGGCCGAGCCCGAGTTTTCCGTCCAGGGCCGGAAGGTTCCGGGCGACCCCGGTCAGGAAGGCGGAGACGATCGCTCCGGTTCCGGCAGCACCCGAGATGGCCTGCCCCGCGATCCCGGCGAGCGCCTGCGGCGGCAGGCTGATCAGCTGCTGCGGGAACATCACGACCAGAGACGAGGAGTGCCCGTCGAACCTGCGGGTGTAGGGCAGGGTGGAGTCGTAGACGGTGAAGTCCCCGGGCTGCAGCAGCGCGTGGCTGCCGCCCTGTTCAATGCTGCTGCTCCCCTCCAGCTGCAGCGAAATGGTGAAGAACGGGTCCGCCCCGGAGGACGCACCGGCACTGGCCAGCCGGTCGGTGCGGTCCGCGTGGTGCGGACCGGCGGTGACGGTAAACAGCCGGATGCCGTTAACCGCCACCGCTTCAATGGTGGCGCCGAAGGAGGGGTGGTCGCTGCGGATATCCAGCGGCAGCAGGAGATCATCCACCAGGGCACGCCAGCGGGGCAGGTCCGGGGCTGTGTGCACGGTGTAGCTACGCGACTCCATTGTTGCCGTTCCTCCCATTCCCGCTGCTCCGGCACCCCGCAAACCGGCGCTAGAGGTTGAACTTGCCGATCATGTTCACGTCCTCGTTGCCGAACAGGTCCGGGACGGTCCAGCCGTTCTCGTCATACTCTCCCATGAACTCATCGGCGAACGCGGTGAACTGGTCCGTGAGGCCGTAACCCTTGGTGACGTTGAGGATTTCCAGCCGGACACCCTCATGGTTGCCCTGGTAGTTGCGCTCGTAGAGTTCGTGGCGGGAGCCGAACTCGGAGTTGGTGGCGTCCCACAGGGCCTTGAGCGTCTTGACCCGCTGCAGCGAATCGATGCCATTGGAACCGCGCACATACTTGTCCAGGTAGCCGCGGATGTCCTCGTTGCCGAAGTCCGAGACATGCGAGTTCAGGTAGATCAGCGCGGCACCCAGATCCTTCTGCACGATCTCGCGGATCTTCGGGTACTGCGTGGTGGAGAACCAGGAGTAGGCCATCGAGGCGATCCGGTCCGGCTGCACGTACCCCTCGCGCCCGCCCTTCCACGGTTCGGGGTTGCGGGCCATCGCCTCGGACAGGGACCAGAACAGGTGCCGGATCGCCATCACCTCGCCCACCCGGGTCTGCACACCGCGGAAGTCGGCGGTGCCGGTCAGCTCCAGGGACTTCACCAGCAGCCCGGTGAGGAAGTCCAGCTTCACGGCCAGCCGGGTGCAGCCGTGCAGCAGCAGCCGGGACTTGAACCCCGAGCGCACCGAGTACTGCGAGACCTTCTCCACGTCACCGTAAATAAACACGTTCTCCCACGGCACCAGGACGTCGTCGAGGATCAGGATCGCGTCGTTTTCATCCAGCCGGGAGGAGAGCGGGTAATCGAACGGGCTGCCCATCACGTCCGCGGTCATGGCGTAGGAGGCGCGGGAGATCAGCTTCAGCCCCGGGGCATCCATCGGCAGGGTGGCGACGATCGCGAACCGCTTGTCCTTGATCGGCATGCCGTAGTGGGCAATGAAGTTCATGTTGGTGATCGCCGAGCCGGTGGCAACCACCTTGGCACCGGAGAGGATCACCCCGGCGTCGGTCTCCTTCTTCACGTGCACAAACACATCCCCCACCTCGTCGGCGGGTTTGTGCCGGTCGATCGGCGGATTCACGATCGCGTGGTTCCAGTACAGGACCTTCTCCTGCGCCTCCTTGTACCAGCGCTGGGCGTTGGCCTGGTACGGGTTGTAGAACTCGTCGTTGGCGCCGAGGCTGGCCAGGAAGGAGGCCTTGTAATCCGGTGAGCGACCCATCCAGCCGTAGGACATTTTGGCCCAGGCGGCGATCGCGTCGCGGCCTTTGAGCAGGTCCTCAGCGGACTTCGGTGCCTTGAACCACGCGTGGGTGTAGCCGCCGTTGCCGGTGTCCGTGGGGACGGTCAGCACGTCCTTGGTCTTGGGGTCATGCAGCGCGTCGTACTGCCGGGCGATCATCCGGGCGGAGTTGCGGAACGCCGGGTGGGTGGTGACATCCTTGACCCGCTCGCCGTAAATGTAGACCTCACGGTCGTCCCGGATGGAGTCCAGGTACTCCGCACCGTTCATCGGGCGGGCGGCGGTTTCACCGGCAGGGGGTACGACGCCGGGCGCTGCCTGGGCGTCCGCGGCCGGTTCGGCGGCGGGTTCGGTGGTGGTCATGCTGGATGCTCCTTTGCACAGGTGTGATTGCACTGCTGGGGGAAGTTGGGGTGGGGTGGGCGTTCGCTTAGGCGAGGCCGCGCCAGCCGCCGCGGTAGAAGACCAGCGGCCCGGCGTCGTCGTCGGCCGCGTCTCCAAAGGCCGTGACCTTGCCGAGGACCAGGACGTGGTCGCCGCCGTCGTACTGCTGCCAGGGTTCGCAGCTGAACCAGGCCATTGAGCCGGCGATCCGCGGGGAGGTGTGCTCCCGGTTCCAATCGATCTCCAGGCCGTCCTGCGGCTTGCCGGCGAACTGCAGGGCGTGGGAAAGCTGATCCTTGCCGAGCACGTTGATGCTGAAGGGCTTATCCGCCAGCAGGGCGGCGGCCTTCGCCGTCTTCATCAGGGAGACCAGCACCAGCGGCGGGTCGAGGGAGACGGAAGTGAAGGAATTGACGGTGGCGCCAAGCACCTCGCCGTTGTGTTCGTAGCTGACGATCGTCACGCCGGTGGTGAAGTTGCCAAAGGTGTTGCGCAGCTTCACCGGATCAATCCGGTCAGCGGGACCGGCCTGGTGAATCGGTCCGGCCACGGGGGTTTCCAGCAGTTCAGCAGTCATCCGGGAACTCCTTAGGGGTGCGGGGCTTCTTGTGTTCCACACCACATTAGGAACGGCGGCCGGGTCCTGGTGGGCCGGGAGCGCAGGGGATGTGCGCCACAGCGCAGGCGTCAGACGTAGAGCTCAGCGGCGAGGTCGAGCATGGCACTGACGCTCTGCGACGGGCGGACGGCAGCCGGCCAGACGATGGAAACCGGCACCGAACGCACGGCCGGGCGGATCCGGCGCACCACCACGGGCCGGCCCTCGTAGGACTGGCCGCCGGCTGGCTGCTGGACCAGGATCGCGTAGCCCATGCCCCGGCCCACCAGGGAACGCGTCACCTCATAATCAGTCGTCCGGAACCGGATGTTAGGCCGCAGCCCGGCGCCGTCGAACATGGTCATGGTGTTTTCACGGCTGGGATCCACGTCCAGCAGGATCATCGGTTCCGCGGCGACGTCGGCCAGGGCAAGGTCCTCGCGGCCAGCCAGCGGATGCTCGGCGGACAGCACAATCGACGGCTCCGTGTCGTAGAGCTTCTGCCGGTTCAGCCCGGCGGGGAGGGACAGGTCATAGGCGATGGCGACGTCGAGCCGGCCGGTGGCCAGCCGGCGCTGCACCTCGGTCTGCGGGCCGTCGAAGAAATCGAGCTCCACCAGGGGGTGGCGCCGGCCGTAGTGGTCAATCAGCCTCGCCAGCACGGTCGGCGCCAGCGTGAGATAGCAGCCGACAGTCAGCGAACCGCGGAGGTCCGCGCCGGAATTACCGGCATGCAGCTCCAGATCAGTGGCCTCCACCAGCAGGGATTTGGCGCGGGTCAGCACATATTGGCCGGCAGCGGTGAGGGTGACGCCGTGGGCCTTGCGCCGGATCGTCAGCTGGGCGTCGAAGACCCGCTCCAGGTTGTTGACCGCGCCGGACACCGCGGACTGGGAGACGTGCAGGGACGCGGCCGCCGCGGCGATGCTGCCTTGCTCGGCCACGGCCACGAAGGCCTCCAGCTGCCGCAGCGTGTACCGGGCCATGCATAACCTCGCTAAAACCGTGGATGGTGGACTCTTTCTTGTACTTTACCGGGGATATGATCCACACCACACTTGGTCTCAGACGTGTCGACGCCAACCCACCCACCAGGAGAGAAACGATGACCTTCCCGGGAACAACGGAAACCGCCGGCTGCCCCTTTACCGGAGCAGGCCAAGACGCCGGACCTGCTGCCGAAACCCCGCTGGCTCCTCCGCTTCCCGTTCCGGCAGCGGACGAACCGCCGTCCCGCGAGGCGCCCTCCCGCGAGGCACCGGTGGCGGACTGGGTGACCATCCCGGACCTGTACCGGGATCCGTTCCCGATCTACCGCCGGATGCGCGAAGAGGCTTCCGTGCACTGGGTCCCTGCTGTCAACCGCTACATGGTGACCAGCTACGCGGCGTGCCACACCATCGAACAGGACGCAGAGACCTTCTCCGCCAACGAGACGGGTTCGCTGATGAAGCGCGCCATGGGCCACTCGATGCTGCGCAAGGACGATCCGGAGCACAAGCGGGACCGGGACTCCTACGGCAGCACGCTCCGGCCGGGAACGATCAAGAACCACTGGAACGCGGTCTTCGAGGCCAACAATGAGAAGTACCTCAGCGAGCTGGAGCAGAAGGGACCGGGTGCCGACTTTGTCTGGGACTACGCGGCACCGTACGCAGCCGAGAACCTCCGCCTGATCTGCGGCTTCCACAACGCCACCCAGGCGGATATGCAGCGCTGGAGCCAGACCATGATCGACGGCACCGGCAACTACGCCGACGACGCCGGGGTCTGGGCGAAGAGCGCGCAGTCCTCAGCCGAGGTGGATACCGCCATCGACGAGATGCTGCCGTACCTGAAGGACAATCCGGACCATTCACTGCTCTCCGGTCTGGCGTCCCTGCCGATCCCGCTGGAAGCAATCCGCGCCAACCTGAAAATGACCATCGGCGGCGGCCTGAACGAACCACGCGACGTCCTCGCCACCACCGTCTGGGCCCTGCTCAACAACCCCGGCCAGCTGGCCTCGATCAACGGGGATCCGAAACGCTACGCCACGGCCTTCGAGGAATCCGTCCGCTGGGTGGCACCCATCGGCATGTACCCCCGCGAGGTCACCCGGGACACGGTCCTGGAAGGGGTGCGCCTGCCTAAGGGGGCGCGGATCGGCGTGGTGCTGGGTGCAGCTAACCGCGACCCCAAGGTCTTCGAGGATCCGGAGACCTTCAACATCGACCGGCCGAAGAAGCCGCACCTGGGTTTCGGCGGCGGCGCACACTTCTGTGCCGGCACCTGGGTCGCCCGGGCGCAGGTGGCCCAGGTCGCCATGCCCGCCCTCTTCGACCGTTTGCCCGGACTGCGGCTGGACCCGGACAACGCTTCCATCGACGCCGGCTGGGTCTTCCGCGGCCTGGTCAAGATGCCCGTCCTCTGGGGCTAAACCCCTGACTTTGACCTGTCTTTGCTAGGAGAACCATGAACACCATTACCTTTATCCAGCCCTCCGGCACCCCTGCCGTTGTGACGGTTGAGCCCGGCACCTCCCTGATGCGCGCTGCCGTGACCAACGGAGTTGACGGCATTGTCGGTGAGTGCGGCGGCCAGGCCATGTGCGCCACCTGCCATGTCTATGTCCGCCCGGAGTTCGCAGCGGCGCTGCCCGCGGTCAGCGACGACGAGGAGGAAATGCTGGACTGCACCACTGCCGAGCGTACGGACCGCTCACGCCTCGGCTGCCAGGTTAAGGCCTGTGCCGAGCTCGAGGGAATCATTGTCGACGTGCCAACGGATCAGGTGTAGCGCATGTCCGTCGTCATTATTGGCGGAGGGCAGGCCGGACTGCAGGTTGCGGACAGCCTGCGCGGCGGCGGCTACACCGGCGCCGTCACGATTGTGGCGGACGAGGCAGGCCTGCCCTACCAGCGTCCACCGCTGTCCAAGGACTACCTGGCGCCCGGCGCGGATCCCGCCCCGCTGCCGCTGCGCGCGGCGTCCTTCTTCACCGGCAAGGACATCCAGCTGCGTGCCGGCACCGCAGTAGTTGCGGTGGACCGCGCCGCAAAGGAAGTCACCCTGCAGGACGGCAGCACCCTGCCCTACGCGCACCTGGTCTTCGCCACCGGCGCCGCGAACCGTGCCCTCACCTGCGCTGGCGCGGACCTGCCCGGTGTTCACGGCCTCAAAACCCTGGGCGACGCCGAAACGCTGCACGCTGCCCTGGCCGGCGCCCGCGACGTGGTGGTGGTCGGGGCAGGATTCATCGGCCTGGAGTTTGCGGCCGCCGCCCGGGCCCGCGGCTGCAGCGTCACCGTGCTGGAATTCGCACCGCGCCCGATGGGACGGGCGCTGAGCCCCGCGATGAGCGACTGGTTTGCCGCCGCACACGCGGAACTCGGGGTTCGGCTGCAGCTGGGCGAAGGCATCAGCCACTTTGACGCCGGCGACGGCGGCCGGGTGGGTACAGCCGTCTCGACCACCGGCGCGCGCTACCCGGCGGACCTCGTGGTGGTGGGCATCGGCGTCGTACCCAATGACTCGCTGGCAGCGGCTGCGGGGCTGGAAACCGGCAACGGAATCGTGGTGGATGAGGCGCTGCGGACCTCCGACCCGTCCATCCTCGCGGTGGGAGACTGCGCCAGCTTTCCCTCCCTCCATGCCGGTGGCCTGAGCCGGCTGGAATCCGTGCAGAACGCCACCGACCAGGGACGGCACGCCGCGCAAACCATCCTCGGCCCGCCGTCGGCCTATACCGAGCTGCCCTGGTTCTGGAGCACGCAGGGAAGCCTGCGGCTGCAGATCGCCGGCCTGTCCGCCCCCGGGGACAGCACCGTGCTCAACGGAGACCCGGCGGCCGGCAAGTTCTCCATCCTGTGCTTCCGGGACGGGCGGCTCGCCGCCGTCGAATCCGTCAATTCGCCAGGGGATCATCTGGGCGCCCGCAAGCTCCTGGCCGCCGGCCGCGGCCCCTCCCCCGAGGAAGCGGCAGCACCCGGCTTCAGCCTCAAGGCCTACGCCCGGCAGGCCGCGTCCAGCTTCGTCTAGACGTTCTGTTTTCTTTTCCAATCCGAGCACCACTTCACCATCCTGGAGACCCCATGAGCACACCACGGTCCGACGCCGGTACCCGGAGGACGCAGCGCCGCGTTGCCTTCGCCACGATCGTCGGCACAACCATCGAGTGGTACGACTTCTTCATCTACGCCACAGCCGCCGGCCTGGTTTTCGCCCAGGTGTTCTTCGCACCGGCCGGCGAGTCGATCGGCCTGCTGCTCGCCTTTGCGTCCGTGGGCATCAGCTTCCTGTTCCGGCCGCTGGGTGCTTTCCTGGCCGGGCACTTTGGCGACAAGATCGGCCGGCGCCCCATGCTGGTCCTGACGCTCATCCTGATGGGCATCTCCACAACGCTGATCGGCGTCCTGCCCACCTACGAAACGGCGGGACTGCTGGCACCGGTGGTACTGCTGCTGCTGCGGATCCTGCAGGGCATTTCCGCCGGCGGCGAGTGGGGCGGCGCCGTCCTGATGGCGGTGGAGCACGCTCCGCCCAGCCGCCGCGGACGGGCCGGCTCCTTCCCCCAGCTGGGCGTTCCCCTGGGCATGCTGCTCGCCTCCGGTGTGACCGCCGTGATGACCGGCTGGATTTCCCCGGGCGAGGCATTCATCGAGTGGGGCTGGCGGGTGCCGTTCCTGCTCAGCATTGTGCTGATCGCGGTGGGCTACCTGGTGCGCCGGGCGGTGGAAGAATCCCCGATCTTCACGGAGATCGCCGAAAAGAAGCAGCAGACCAAGGTGCCTGTCGCTGAGCTGTTCCGCAAGCACTGGCTCCTGGTGATCCTGGCTGCCCTGGTCTTCGCCGGCAACAACGCCGCCGGCTACATGGCGACCGGCGGGTTCATCCCCAGCTACGCCACCGGCGAGAAGGTGGGCCTGGACCGCACCGATGTCCTGCTGGCCATCACCTTCGCCGCCGCGATGTGGTTTATTTTCACGCTGCTCTCCGGATTCGTTGCGGACACCATCGGCCGGAAACGGACCTACCTGATCGGTTTCGGCGTCCAGGCGCTGATGGTCTTCCCGCTGTTCTGGCTGATCGACACCGGGTCGCTGCCGATGCTCTACCTGGCACTGGGGCTCTTCGCCATCGGGCTGGGCATGAGCTACGGTCCGCAGGCCGCCTGGTACAGCGAAATCTTCCCGGCGTCCGTCCGGTTCTCCGGGGTTTCGATTTCCTACGCGCTCGGAGCAATCCTGGGCGGGGCGTTTGCACCGACCATTGCGCAGGCCCTGATCAATTCCACCGGCACCAGTGCATCGGTGTCCCTGTACCTGCTGGGCATGACGGTGGTCTCCATCGCCGCCGTGCTGGTGCTGCGGGACCGGCCGGGAATCGATCTGTCCATCAACAACCAGGCGGAGCAGGAAGTCGGCGCCACCATCTTCGACAAGCGGCGTGCTCCGGCGTTCGAGAAGGTGAACGGGTAGGAAACCGGGGCGGCCGGG
>NZ_BCQM01000010.1 GCF_001552075.1 Arthrobacter luteolus NBRC 107841 | reverse complement strand
CCGGCACCGGGCACCCCGCCGGTAGCATTCGGGTATGCCACAGCTCGCCGCTCACGTGCGTACCGTCGACCCTAACCAGATCCGCGAAATCACCCAGGCCGCATGGGCCGTCCCCAATGCCGTTGTCCTCAGTATCGGCGAGCCGGGCTTCCCAACCCCCGCCCATATCCTCGAGGCGGGGGAGGCAGCACTGGCGCGGGATGAGACGGGGTACACACCGAACGCGGGCATCGCTCCCCTGCGCGCAGCGTTTGCCGACCGGGTGTCCCGGATCTCCGGCAGCACGGTTGACCCCTCCCGGGTGTTCGTCACCGCGGGCGCCCAGCAGGGCCTGCACCTGGCCATGAGCCTGCTGCTGGACGCCGGGGACGAGATCCTGGTGCCGAACCCGGGGTATCCCACCTTCGCCATGACGGCCCGGCTGCTGCACGCGGTGCCGGTGGAGTATCCCCTCCACCCGGCAGACGGTTTCCAGCCTCGGCTTTCCGAGATCGAATCGAGGATCACCGCCCGGACCAGGGTCCTGCTGCTGAACTCCCCCTCCAACCCCCTGGGATCCGTCTTCAGCGCCGAGCTGACCCGCGGGCTCGTGGAACTGGCCCGGCGGCGGGGACTGTGGATCCTCTCCGACGAATGCTATGAGGCGTTTACCTACGATGTGCCCCATGTGAGCCCGCTGGAGTTCGACGGCGGCGGGGAGCTGGTGCTGGCGTCCTACACGCTTTCCAAGACCTACGGCCTGACCGGACTGCGGATCGGGGCCCTGGTCACGCCGCCGGGGCTGGAGGCACGCATGAGCACGGTGATGGAGTCGATCGTTTCCTGTGTGGCTTCACCGTCGCAGTATGCAGCCCTGGCGGCGCTTACCGGACCGCAGGAATACGTGGAGACGGCCGCCGCGCATTACCGCGCCAACCGGAATGCGGCATCCGCGGTTTTGGCAGACAAGGGCCTGCCGTTCCTGGCCGCGCAGGGCGCCTTTTATCTGTGGGCTGACCTGTCCTCCGTTTCCGGCGGCGATATCCGCCAGTGGACCCGGCGGTTCCTCACGGAATCCCAGGTGGCCCTGGCGCCCGGGACCGCCTTTGGATCATTTGGGGAAGGCTGGGTCCGGATCGCCCTGTGCGGCCGGCGGGAGGACCTGGTGGAAGGGCTCAGCCGGCTTCCTGCCGCCGCTTAGCGGGACAGGCTAGCGGCGCGGTGCATGCACCGCAGCCCCGCGCTCCAAAGCCGAACCTTTTCAGGAATTTCACGGCTGCAGCACAGGTTCCACTCAACTTCGCGTTTACAGGTCACATCCGTGTACCTAGTCTGTGGACTGTTTTTCGGCTGGGGAAACGGTTTGGGGTTCCGCGCCGGAACGAGTCTCGCATTGAGCAGGCCCAATGCGAAGGAGACACTCGTGGGAAAAAAGCCAGCAGTATTTCAGACGGTCCGCCGCGGCCTTTTACAGCACGGAAGCATGCGCAGCGGCCGTGCCTCGGTCCCCCGAAGTACGCTTCCATCCAAGCGGCGGAGGCGTGCTGCCCGCACCCTGGCGGCGGTGGTCTGTGCGCTCGCACTCGTGGCTCCGGCTACGGCCAACGCCCACCGCGGCAGCAATCAGCCCCAGCCCCCGGTCTCCTACTGGGACACCGACCAGTCGGCAACCGCCCGTGCCGCCGCCCTCCTGGGCCAGATGACGCTCGATGAAAAAGTGGACATGCTCCACGGAGAGCTCAACAATGACTACGGCTTCTACAACGCTCCGATCGAACGCCTGGGCATTCCTGCCCTGACCATGACTGACGGCCGCAACGGCGTCCGGCTGGGCTCAACTGAATTCAACGGCGGGCGCTCCACCCTGCTGCCTTCGGCGATCAGTGCGGCTGCCTCCTGGGACGCTGAGGTGGCAGATCTGCATGCCGGGGTCACCGCCGACGAGGCCTTCCGGACGGGCATGAACACGGTGCTCTCCCCCTCGGTCAACATTGCCCGGGTACCGCAGAACGGCCGCAACTTCGAGTCCTTCGGCGAGGATCCGCTGCTGATGTCCGCGATGGGTAATGCCTGGAACGGCACCATCCAGGAGTACGGCGGGCTGCTTGGGAATATCCAGGACTGGGCGGTCTACACCCAGGAATACAACCGGCTGCAGGACGCCAACATGGTGGTGGATGACCGCACCCTGCAGGAAATCTATAACCGTCCCTTCGCCGAGATCATCAACGGGACGCATCCCGGATCCGTGATGTGCGGGTTCAACAAGGTCAACGGGGAGTACTCCTGCGGCAACGATTTCCTGATCAACCAGATCCTGAAGGAACAATACGGCTTCCAGGGCTTCGTGATGAGTGACTACAACGCTGCCCACGAGACCCTTGACATCAATGCCGGCCTCGACCAGGACCAGCCGGGCAACTACACACCGGGACAGGTGGGCGACTGCCTGTTCTGCCAGCCGCTGATCGATGCGGTGAACGCCGGGACAGTGTCGATTGACCGGATCAACGACGCCGTGACGCGGATCCTGCGGCCAATGATCGGACTGGGGCTTTTCGACCGGACGCTCGACCAGCTGCCCATCGACGAAGCGCTGCACAACACGCAGTCCGCCGAAGCGGCAGCCCAGGGCATGGTCCTGCTGAAGAACGACGACGTGCTGCCGCTGGCGGAGGACCTCGGCTCCCTTGCGGTGATCGGCACGGACGCCGACGAAGTGGTCCAGGGCGGCGGCAGCTCCCACATCATGAATCCCACGTCGGAAACGTCACCGCTGGCAGGCATCCAGGCCAGGCTGGCAGGCACCGGGACTGAGGTTAGCTACGTTCCGGGCACCGACCCGGTAACATCGGCAGCCCTGCTCCCCGGCGCAGCACCCATTCCGTCATCGTTCATGACACCAGCCGGCGGTGCCGCAGGAACCGGACTCTCGGCCGAGTATTTCCTGAACCAGGACTTCTCCGGTGCCCCTTATCTGGACCGGGTCGAACCGTACGTTGGCCTCAACACCGGTTTCTACAGCTTCACGGCCTTGAACGCCGATTCACCGCATTTCCCGGACATCCCCCAGGATCTGAACACCAACATGTCAGCACGGTGGAGCGCCACCCTCACGGCACCGGTCACCGGAACGTACGAGCTGCAGGTCGTCACCAACGGAAAGACAACCCTGACCGTTGACGGAACCGAAGTGGTCAACGTGGCCGACTTCTTCACGCCGACGCCGTCCCAGCAGAACCAGACCGTCTCTGTTCCGCTGGACTTCACCGCCGGCTCCACCCATTCCATCGAACTGACCTACATCTACGACACCAGCTCCACCTGGAACCAGGTCCAGTCGCAGCTCAAACTCGCGTGGGTTCCGCCGGAAGGCGTCGTTTTGCCGCAGGCCGCCAACGCAGCCGCGCAGGCAGCGGAGTCCGATGCCGCCGTCGTCCTGGTGCGGGACTACTCCACCGAGGGTGGAGACCTCAGCACCCTCGAGCTGCCGAACTGGCAGGCGGACCTGATCCGCGCCGTCGGTGCTGCCAACCCGAACACCGTGGTGGTGCTGACGGTGGGCGGTGTGGTTGAGGTGGTTGATTGGCAGGACGCCGTTGGCGGCGTCATCCATGGCTGGTACCCCGGGCAGAACCAGGGAACTGCCATCGCCAGCGTGCTGTTCGGGGATGTTAATCCCTCCGGAAAACTGCCGATTACCCTGCCCGTCAACGCGGACGAGACCCCGGTCAGCACCCCGGCGCAGTACCCGGGCGTGGATGGACTCAATGCCGAATACACCGAAGGGATCTTCGTCGGCTACCGCGGCTACCAGCAGTTCGGCATCGAACCGGCGTATCCATTCGGCTACGGGCTTTCCTACACCAGCTTCGACTACTCGGACCTGCGCATCACCTGCAGGATCTACAGCACGGGTGGAAAGAACGGAAAGTTCGATGCGCTGGAGGGCGAGGCCGAAACGCCGGGAGCGGATGCAGAGGCCACGGCTTCCGGCGACGCCGGTGTTGGAACCCCGCTGCACGGAAGCAACCGCGGATGGGGCAAAGGCAAGGGCCACCATCACGGCTGGGACAAGGGCAGGTCCTGCAGGAACAAACCCCTGCAGGCGTCGGTGCGCATCACCAACACCGGTGACACGGCAGGCAGCGAAGTTGTGCAGGCCTACGCCGGAGCCAACCCCAACGCACCGGTCCAGATGGCACCGAAGTCCCTCGCCGGGTGGACCAAAGTGGATCTCGCACCGGGCGAAAGCACCCGGGTACGGATCCCCTTGGATATTGAGTCCTTCTCCTACTGGGATGTGAACACCGACCGCTGGGTCACCCCCACGGGAACGGTGCCCGTGTACGTCGGCCCCAACTCCGAGGACACTCCGCTGACCGCTGATCTGCGGATCCGCCCGCGCCGCTGACCGCGGCCCCATCCTCGGGGGCGGGGGACGCGGACTGTTCCCCCGGTTCCCGCTCCCCCGCCCCCGGCACCACACGCGGCGGCCGCGCCGCGGCCCCACTCACCCACCCATCCACCCATCCACCCATCCACCCATCCACCCATCCACCCATCCACCAGGAGATCATCATGAAAAAACGAGCATCATCCCTGTTGCCGCTCGTGGCAGCAGGGGCCCTGCTAGCAGGGCTTGCCGGCGCACCGCCGGCGGCTGCCCATAACCGGCACCACCCCAAACCGCTGCCGGTGGCAGGAGAGGTGACCACGCTGGCAACCGGGCTGGTCACTCCGCTGCGGATTGCCCTGGGCAGCTACCGGTCCGTCGACGTCGCCCAGACCTTTGCCGGCAGTGTGAACCGCATTGGCCAGGACGGCACGCTCACTACCCTGGACCCGGGAATTCCCGGCTACATCTCAGACGCCGTGTCCCGGGTAGGCGGCACCACGTACTACTCACTGACAACGGGCGAAGGCCTCGGGATGCCGGAGAACAACGTCGCGCTCCTGCGTTCCGTGGACCGCCGGGGCACCATCCGGACCATCACCGACCTGGCAGTTTATGAACGGAGCGCCAACCCGGATCAGGTCAACACGTATGGATTCCGGGACCTGGATGCAACGTGCCTCAGCCAGATTCCTCCCGAAATTCCTGCCAATTACACGGGGATGATGGACTCCCACCCCTACGACACCATGCGGGTCCGGGGCAGCATTCTGGTAGCGGACGCCGGAGCCAATGCCATTCTGCGGGTTTCGGAGCGCAGCGGGCAGACCTCCACCGTGGCCGTGCTGCCGCCGGTGCCGGTCACCATTACCCAGGAATCCGCCGATCAGCTCCAACTGCCTGCCTGCACGGTGGGCCATGACTACTATTCGGAGCCCGTGCCCACTGACATGGCCATGGGACGTGACGGCCAGCTGTACGTCACGTCGCTCCCGGGCGGCCCGGGCGGTGGTGCCGGCTCCGTCTACCGGGTCAACCCGCGCAGCGGATCGGTGGATCTGGTGGCATCGGGACTTGTGAGTCCGACGGGCATTGCGGTCAGCAGCCGCGGAGACATCTTCGTCGCAGAGCTGTTCGCGAACCGGATTTCAGTCATCCCGCGGGGAACGGCCACACCCCAGCCCTGGTACGAGGTCACCGGCCCGGCAGACGTGGAGCTCCGCGGCTCCGCCCTGTACGCCAGTGTTGATGCCCTGCCGCCGGGCGGTATACCCGAACCGGGTGCGCCGGTTGATCCGAACGCCCCGCCACCGGTCTTCGACGGAAAGGTCATCCGGATCCAGCTCACCAGCGGCGGGGACCCGCACGGGCTGGCACAGCCCGGCGGTGAACCTGCCGAGCCAAACAGTGATTAGCGAACTAGTGGACCAGCGGATTGACGGCGTGACTGGCTGACACCCGGCCCGCCGCCAGCAACACAACACAGAAGGAGCGGCACCATATCAAATGGTGCCGCTCCTTCTGATGCAACCAGCCGGTTGTGGGCGCCGGCCGCGGGATTAGCTGCGGGCGTCCGAGTCTTCAGCCGGAGCGTCCTGCAGGTCCTCTTCGTCGTCTTCTTCGTCCCTGCGGTAGGGGTCAGCGTCTCCGGCGTAGGCGGCACCCTTCTTCAGTGCCGCCAGCTCCTCGTCACGCTTCTTGGCTTCCCGGATGAGTTCTTCCAGGTGGCTCGCGTTGACCGGGATTTCGTCTGCGACGAATTCCAGGGTGGGTGTCAGCCGGACCGTGATGTTCTTCCCGACCTCCGAGCGCAGGATTCCGCGTGCGGAATCCAGGGCTGCCTTGGTGTCAGCCTGCTGCGCCTCATCACCAAAGACGGTGTAGTAGACGGTGGCATGCTGCAGGTCATTCGTGACGCGGGCGTCGGTGATAGTCACAAACCCCAGCCGCGGATCCTTGATCCGGCGCTCGAGTGCCTGGGCAACCACTACCTTGATACGGTCAGCGAGTTTCGCAGCGCGTGCTGGATCTGCCATTGCCTCTCCTTCAGTAAAGTCTGGGGTTTCGCTGCGGCGGCCGCCGGACTGGCCGGCGGCGCCGTCGTGCGATGGTGGCTGCTAAAGCAGCCGGTGCGGGGCTGCCGGAAAACCGGCAGCCCCAGCCGGGAATTAGACCCGCGGCTTCTCGCGCATCTCGAAGGTCTCGATGATGTCGCCTTCCTTGACGTCGTTGAACGAGCCCAGGCCGATACCACACTCGAAGTCCGTCCGGACCTCGGTGGCGTCGTCCTTGAACCGCTTGAGCGAGTCAACGGTGAGGTTGTCACCGATGACCTTGCCGTCGCGGGTGACCCGTGCCTTGGCGTTTCGGCGGATGACACCGGAGCGCACGATCGAGCCGGCAATGTTGCCGAACTTGGAGGAACGGAAGACTTCGCGGACCTCGGCGGTGCCGAGCTGCACTTCCTCGTACTCCGGCTTGAGCATGCCCTTGAGGGCCAGCTCAATGTCATCAATTGCTGCGTAGATGACGGAGTAGAAGCGCATGTCCACGCCTTCGCGCTCGGCCAGGTCGGCCACACGCTCGGCAGGCTTGACGTTGAAGCCGATGATGATCGCGTTGTCCACGGTCGCCAGGTTGACGTCGTTCTGCGTGATGGCACCAACGCCGCGGTGGATAACGCGCAGCTGCACGCCGTCCCCGACGTCGATCTTGAGCAGGGAGTCTTCCAGGGCTTCCACGGCACCGGACACGTCACCCTTGAGGATGAGGTTGAGGGTGTCAACCTTGCCATCGGCCACAGCCTGGTCGAAGTCCTCCAGGCTGATGCGCTTGCGGCGCTTGGCCAGGGCGGCGTTGCGGTCCGCAGCTTCACGCTTCTCGGCGATCTGGCGGGCGGTGCGCTCGTCGTCGGTCACGAAGAAGGTGTCGCCGGCACGCGGGACGTTGGACAGGCCCAGGACCTGGACCGGACGCGACGGCCCGGCTTCGGTCAGGTTGTCCCCGTTCTCGTCGAACATGGCACGGACGCGGCCGTGGGCCGTTCCCGCCACGATCGTGTCGCCGACCTTCAGCGTTCCGGACTGCACCAGGACGGTCGCGACGGCGCCGCGGCCCTTGTCCAGGTTGGCTTCGATCGCGATACCGCGAGCGTCCTTGTCCGGGTTGGCGCGCATATCCAGGGCTGCGTCCGCGGTGAGCAGGACAGCCTCGAGCAGCGCATCGATGTTCAGGTGCTGGCGGGCAGAGACCTCGACGAACATGGTGTCGCCGCCGTACTCTTCCGGAACCAGTCCGTATTCGGTCAGCTGGCCGCGGACCTTGTCCGGGTTAGCGCTTTCCTTATCGATCTTGTTCACGGCGACCACAATCGGCACGTTCGCTGCCTGTGCGTGGTTGAGCGCTTCAACGGTCTGCGGCATCACGCCGTCGTCCGCTGCAACAACCAGGACCGCAATGTCGGTGACCTTGGCGCCACGGGCACGCATGGCGGTGAACGCCTCGTGGCCCGGGGTGTCAATGAACGTGATGGCACGGTCGGTGCCCTCGTGCTCGAACTCGATCTGGTAGGCACCGATGTGCTGGGTAATACCGCCGGCTTCGCCTTCAACAACCTTGGTGTTGCGGATGGCGTCGAGCAGGCGGGTCTTACCGTGGTCAACGTGGCCCATGACGGTGACTACCGGAGGACGTGCCTCGAGTTCGTCGTCGCCTTCGGCTTCCAGCTCAGCCTCGAAGTCGATGTCGAAGCTGCTGAGCAGTTCACGCTCTTCGTCTTCCGGCGAGACGACCTGGATCTTGTAACCCAGTTCCTCACCGAGAACGCCGAACGTTTCTTCATCCAGCGACTGCGTGGCTGTTGCCATTTCACCGAGGTGGAACAGCACGGTGACCAGAGCTGCCGGGTTTGCCTCGATCTTGTCGGCGAAGTCCGTGATGGACGCGCCGCGCCGCAGGCGGACAACAGTGTTGCCGTCGCCGCGGGGTACCGAAACGCCGCCCAGCGACGGAGCTGACATCTGCTCCAGTTCCTGCCGCTTCGCCCGCTTCGACTTGCGCTGCTTGCCGCGTCCTGCGCCGCCCTTGCCGAAAGCACCGGCCGTGCCGCCGCGTCCGCGGCCGCCCTTGCCGAAGCCGCCGCCAACGGGAGCACCGCCGCCGGCGCCGGGAGCGCCGCCGGGACCGCGGCGGGGACCGCCTGCACCCGGACGTGCCGGGGCTGCGGGCCGCTCAGTGCGGTTGGGCATCATGCCCGGTGTGGGCCGGGGGCCGGAGGTTCCGCCGGGGCGGGGTGCTCCGGTACGGGGAGCACCGGGGCGCGGTGCACCCGGACGCGGAGCGCCCGGACGGGGACCGCCTGCACCGGCTGCCGGACGGGGCCCTGCGGCGCCGGGCGTGCCGGTCCGCTCGGTCTCGTCACGGCGCTGGCCGGGCCGGGGCATGCCCTGGGACGGGGCGAACGGGTTGTTGCCGGGGCGGGGACCGCCCTGGCCGCGCTCACCCTCGCCGCGTCCGCGGGGACGCGGCATGCCCTGTGAGGTTGCGAAGGGGTTGTTGCCGGGGCGCGGGCCGGAAGCTCCGGGCCGCGGTGCACCCGGACGGGGTGCGGAGGATTCAGCCGGGGCCGCCGGAGCAGCAGGCTTTTCCTCGGACTTGGGTGCCGGTGCCGCCGGCTTGCTGGCTGCCGGAGCAGCTTCGGCGGCGGGCTTCTCGGCTGCGGGGGCGGCCGGAGCAGGTGCTGCCGGTGCCGGAGCAGCCGGCGCTGCCGGAGCAGGAGCTGCCGGAGCAGGAGCTGCGGGCTTGTTCGCTGCCGGAGCAGCTTCCGCGGCGGGCTTTTCAGCTGCCGGAGCTGCCGGAGCGGGTGCTGCCGGACGCGGTGCGGATTTCGCGGCACCGGAGTCGCCGGCTGCGGGCTTACCCGCTGCGTCGGGGAATGCCCCGCGAAGTTTCTTGACTACGGGTGCTTCGATTGTCGAGGATGCCGAACGGACGAATTCGCCCAGTTCCTGCAGTTTTGCAACTGCATCCTTCGAAGTGATGCCGAGCTCTTTGGCGAGCTCGTGTACGCGGACCTTGGCCACATTTCTCCTGTCTCAGTCCGCACCGAGCCAGGCACGAACCGTCTATTTACTGCGGGCTTCCACTGCAGGTGCAGGGTTGCCCATCACAGAGCACAACAAAGTACTCATCGTCGGGTACTCATCGCTGGGTACTCATCGGGTTTCCATCAGATTTCAGACCCGCTTTCAGGTTGGACGGTTTCGAGGCGTCCCCGGCTGGGACCCGCCTCTTGAGCTTCGAACCACTGTTCCACTGCCGAGGAATCGACCTGCGCCCGGAAGGCACGGCCGAAAGCCCGGCGTTTCACAGCGGTTGCGAGGCATGCTGCCTCGGGGTGCAACCAGGCACCCCGGCCAGACATGCGGCGGTTTTCATCGACCAGGACGGCAGGTGTGCCATCCCTCGAATCCAGCGCCAGCCGCATCAGAGCAGCCTGGTCATCCTTCTTCCTGCAGCCAATGCATGTCCGTTGCGGAACGTGACTGCTGCCTGCCGCAGGCCGCACCGATTCCACGGGCTCCTGCGGTTGCTGGAAGGCGGACGGTGACCCGGCCATGAACATTCTACCGCTTTTCTTTTCTCTTGCCCTCATCCGGCCTCCCGGAAGAGGAACTTAGGCAGACTTCGCGTCGGAAACGATGTCGATCCGCCAGCCGGTCAGCTTCGCGGCGAGGCGGGCGTTCTGCCCTTCCTTGCCGATCGCCAGGGACAGCTGGTAGTCAGGCACCACTACACGGGCGGAGCGGGCGTCCTCATCGGTGATGGTGACGGAGTTGACGCGCGACGGCGAGAGGGCGTTGGCGATGAACGTCGCCGGGTCCTCGCTGAAGTCCACGATGTCGATCTTTTCATCGTGCAGCTCCGTCATCACGGCGCGGACCCGGGAGCCCATTTCGCCGATGCAGGCGCCCTTGGCGTTGATGCCGGGGGTGTGTGCCTTGACCGCGATCTTGGTGCGGTGACCGGCTTCGCGGGCCAGCGCCACGATCTCCACGGAACCATCGGCGATCTCGGGGACCTCCAGTTCGAAGAGCTTGCGCACCAGTCCGGGGTGGGACCGGGACAGCGTGATGGACGGTCCCTTGAAGCCGCGGCGGACGTCGACGACGAACGCACGCAGGCGCGAACCGTGCAGGTACTTCTCTCCCGGGACCTGTTCGGTCGGCGGGAGCAGCGCTTCGACGGAGCCCAGGTTTACCTGGATCATGTGCGGGTTGTTGCCCTGCTGGATCTGGCCGGAGACCAGTTCGCCTTCGCGGCCCTTGAACTCGCCCAGGATGTTGTCATCCTCCACGTCGCGCAGGCGCTGGAGGATGATCTGCCGGGCCGTGCTCGCGGCAATGCGGCCGAAGCCGGCAGGCGTGTCATCGAATTCCCCGACGGCCTCGCCGTCGTCGTCGCGCTCAGTGGCCCAGATCGTGACGTGGCCGCTCTTGCGGTCCAGCTCGGCGCGGGCTTTATCCTGCGATCCGGTGGTTTTGTGGTAAGCAACCAGCAGTGCCTGTTCGATCGTGGGGATCAGCAGGTCCAACGGGATTTCCCGTTCCGCCTCAAGCAGCCGCAGCGCACTCATATCAATATCCATTTAGGCCTCCTCGGCTGTGCTTTCAAATCCGTTGGCGTCTTCGCCTGCCGGGTCGTCCTCAAGATGGGCGAATTCAACTTCCACGCGGCCCTTGGCGATACCGTCAAAGGGCAGCCGGGTTTTCTCGCCCTGTTTGGGCTTCATGCCCTTTTTCACGGGCAGTTCGGGAACCAGCGTGATTCCCTCCGCGTCCGCCTCCAGCAGGCGCCCGGTCACCGCGTCGCCTGACACCGGGGTCACCAGGACCATCCGGCCGATGTTCCTCCGCCAGTGCCGGGGCTCGGTCAGCGGCCGCGACACTCCCGGGGAGGAAACCTCCAGGCTGTAGGGGCGGCCGTCGTCGTGCGGATCCTCGTCCATCGCGTCCGAAAGAACACGTGAAATGTCCGCGATCCGGTCCAGGCTGACGCCGCCGGTTTCGGTTTCAGGAAGGTCCACCGTGACGTGGACCGTGCGGTGGACGCCGGCAATCCTGATTTCGATGTCCTCCAGGAAGAGGCCTTCCCCGGCTACGGTGGGGGCAAGATAGTCCTTCAGCCGCTGCGTCTCTGCCGCGGTCTCGGCGCGCTGGGCGTTCTTGCGGTAGTCCGACGAAGTGTCTTTTTTGGGGCTGGGCCGAACCGCCATTATTGCCTCCCACTAGATGATGTTGTATCTCCTAGCCTACCGACTTTCCCGGGCGCCCGGGTCACGGCCGCAAGCGAAGCGGGTTCGTGACATCATCGAGTGTTGTGAACACGCGTCCCTCTCCTCCGACGTCCCCTGCCCCGCGCCCGTCCCGGGCCGCTGCTGCAGCCGGCGTCCTGCGGCGTACGCTGACGCTTGGTGTCCTGGCCTGCGTGATCGCCAGCTTTGGGCTCACACTGGGCACCCGCGCGGAGGCTGACCGGCCGCGGACATTCTCCGAGAAAGCCCTGAATGAGGCGTTCGCCACTGTCCGGATCCTCGCAGCGGAGGCTGATGCCCTGGCCGCCTCCGGAACCGGCGCTTCAACCGGTGAAATGCAGCGCCAGGCCCAGACGCTGAAGGACCAGGCACTGCTCCTGACCAGTCCCGGCGGGGCTGCCGCCCATGCGGCCGCCCTGCAGTCCCCCGGCAGCGAGGAAGGTGCCTACCCGGCGGCGATGGAGAGCGCGGCGCGGGCCAATCTGGAAGCCGCCGGCCGGGCCGACTACGGCACTGCGCGCCTCCTGGCCTCGGTTGGAACCGCCCAGCTGCTGCTGGCCGAGCGCGCCGGAGATGTGCTGGGCGTGCCGGTGGAGACCGCCGGTGAGTCGCAGTGGACACCCGTTCTTGATGAGGAAACCACCGTCCGCTGCACCACCAGCGGCGATGCCTCGGCCCGCACGGAGCTGCGCGACCGGCCCGGCGCTGCCGAAGCCCTGCAGTCCGCACTGGACGCCGAGTACGGGGCCGTTTATGCGTATGAAGTGGCCCAGGCGCAAAGCAGCGGAACGGCAACGGTGCTGGGTGAAGCGCTGGCCGGGCGCCGTACCGCGCATCTGGAGGCCGGCCGCAGCGGAGTCGAGCTCCTGCCCGCCCTGTGCCTGCCGAAGGTAAGCCCGGTTCCGGCCTATTCCCTGTCCGCAGGATTTTTCACTGATCCTGCCCGGTCCCTGGCGGGCATGGAGGCAGCCTTGCCTGCCGTCTATGCCGATCTGGTGGGCTCCAGCGACGGAGCAGTGCGTTCGTGGGCAATCGACCGGCTCGTGGAGGCCTCCCGCCTGGTGTACGCCGGCGCAGGCACTGTACCCGCCTCCCCCGGCCTTGATGCTGAGCCGGCAGCACTGCCGTGGGTGGATGGCTGAGACTGATCGCTGGGCCGGCGGGCTGACCCGGTTGACTGGGGAGGCCGGCTGAGGCTGCCGGGACGTTTGGCGTGAAATCCAGGCCGGCTGGGGTGGCTGGACCGCTTCCACCCCCTTTAGGCTGGTCAGGTGCCCGGCGGACCGAACCGCTGGACCGGTTTGCTGAATCCGCCCGGTTGGCGGCTCCCCCGCCCATTCCCCAGCTGCGCTGGAGGCCCTGGCATCCCACCCCAGCCCATCCCAGACCATCCAGGAGGAATCCATGGCTCCCGCCGTCGTCGTACCCGAAGCGCTGCGCCAGCGCTATCTGCGGACGAGGGGCGGCCGTGACTGGCTGGATGGATTGCCGGCCCTGGTCCAGGAGAGCCTTCAGCATTTCCGGATGCGCCCTGATGCCGCTGCCGGGACCGCTGCGTGGCATGGGTACGGTGCTCTGGTGCTGCCTGTCGTCGCCGCTGCCGGGGATGCCCCGGCTGTACTGAAGTTCCCGTATCCCCATCCTGAGGCCGTGACGGAACCGGCTGCACTGGAGCTTTGGGACGGCAACGGGGCAGTGCGCCTGCTCGAACGGAACGCCTCCGGAACTGCCCTGCTGCTGGAGCGGCTGGACCCTGGGAGCACCCTGCTGGATGTCCCAATGGAAGCGGCAGTTCAGATCTGGGGCGGATTGGTCCGCCGCTTGGGACTGCAGGGCGGCGACGAGCCACAGTGGGCCGCGGTTCCCTCCGTTGCTGAGCGGGCCGAACAGTTCTCCGACGAACTCCCGGCGGAGTGGGAGGCATTGGGCCGTCCCTTTGAGCGCTGGCTGCTGGAAGCCGCGTTGGAGGTCTGCCAGACACGGGGCGCGGTGGGGCGCCGGTCCGGCCGGGATGTCCTGGTCCACGCGGACCTGCACTACGGCAATATCCTCCGCCGGATTGACGGTTCCGGAGAATACGCCGCCATCGATCCGCAGGCGGTGTTCGGGGAAGCGGAGTACGCCGTCGCGCCGATGCTGTGGAACCGGTTGGAGGACCTGGATCGGGCGGCACCGCAGCAGGCCCTGCAGGACCGTCTCTCGGCCTTGTGCACCGCTGCCGGCCTTGATCCCCAGGCGGCGCGGGAGTGGAGCATCCTGCGCGAAGTGGAGAACGCCCTGGATTACCTTCGGGACGGTCTGTCCGGAGACGCCCAGCGTTCGGTGTGGGTTGCCGCCGCACTGGCCGGGCGTGATCATCCGGGGCTTCCGTCGGTGGGCGATCTGCCGGCGGCTTAGGCGGCTGTAACGGCTGTGCCCGCGGTGCGGGAAGCTAGCCCTGGAAGTTCTCCATCCAGACATCTGTTCCGAGCTTGATGATCAGCGCGCCAACCACCACCAGGAACACGATCCGGATGAATTTGCTGCCCTGCTTCACGGCCATCCGTGCCCCGATGTAGCCGCCGGTCATATTGGCGATGCCCAGGATCAGGCCGATGCCCCACAGCAGGGAGCCGTGCGGCAGGAAAAACGCCAGGGCACCGATGTTCGTGGCCATATTGACGATTTTGGCCTTGGCGCTGGCGGCCAGGAAGTTGTAGCCGAGCAGCGTCACCATCGCGATGATCAGGAAGGATCCGGTGCCGGGTCCGATCAGTCCGTCGTAGAAACCGATAACGCCGCCAATCGCCCCGGCCGTGATGTAGTGCCGGTTGCCGGTGTGCCGCAGTTTGGTCAGCTCCCCGACGGTGGGCTTGGTGGCGGTGAAGATGGCTACGGCGATCAGCGCCACCACGATGATGGGCTTGAAGACCGACGCCGGCAGGGACGCCGCCAGGATCGCTCCCCCGAAACTTCCGGCCAGGGCGACGCCGGCCATCGGCAGGGCCGTTTTCAGGTCCGGGTGGGCACGGCGGTAATAGGTGACGGCGCTGGTGGTGGTTCCGAAGACCGAGCCCATCTTGTTGGTGGCGAGGGCCTCGACGGGGGCGATTCCGGGCACGAGGAGAAGAGCCGGCAGCTGGAGCAGGCCGCCGCCGCCTACGACGGCGTCGACCCATCCGGCCGCCAGGCCAGCCACCACGATCAAAAGGATGGTGGCGAGCGTTATCTCCTCGAGCCCGGAGACCAACTATGCTGCTTAGGCCCGGGCAGCGCGGAGTACGTACTCCACGGCCTCGGCAACCGGCACGTTCTCGGCCACGCCGGTGGCGCGGTCCTTGATTTCAACGACGCCGTCCGTCAGTCCGCGGCCAACCACCAGGATGGTGGGCACACCGATCAGCTCGGCATCGCCGAACTTCACGCCGGGGGAAACCTTCGGCCGGTCATCGTAGATGACCTCCAGTCCGGCGGCTTCGAGTTCCTCGGAGAGCGTGGCTGCCGCTTCGAAGATCTCCTCGCCGCGGCCGGTGGCAACAACGTGCACGTCTGCCGGCGCGACCGAGCGCGGCCAGATGATGCCCTTGTCGTCGCGGTTTGATTCGGCCAGCGCTGCGACGGCGCGGGTGACACCCACGCCGTAGGAGCCCATGGTGACGGTCGCGAGCTTGCCGTTTTTGTCCAGGACCTTCAGACCCAGGGCCTCGGCGTACTTGCGGCCGAGCTGGAAGATATGGCCCATTTCGATGCCGCGGGCGGCTTCCAGGGGGCCGGAACCGTCCGGAGCTTCATCGCCTTCGCGGACCTCAACGGCTTCGATGACGCCGTCCCAGCCGAAGTCGCGGCCGGCGACCAGGCCGATCACGTGCTTGCCCGGCGCATTGGCACCGGTGACCCAGCTGGTGCCGGAAACAACGCGCGGGTCCACCAGGTACAGCAGGCCGGTCGCGGATTCGGTGCCGAGGACGGCTTCGTCCAGGCTCAGGCCCGGGCCGATGTAGCCCTTGACCAGGCCGGGGTGCTTCTTGAGGTCCTCTTCAGTGGCAGCTTCAACGCCCAGTTCACCGGACATCCCGACGTGGGAGCCGATGTTGGCTTCGATGCGCTTGAGGTCCACGGCACGGTCACCCGGGACGCCGACGACGACGATCTGCCGTTCACCGGTGGGCAGCGATACCGCCAGCACCACATTCTTGAGCGTGTCAGCCGCGGTCCAGGCGCCGTCGTCCTTCGGGAAGCGGGCGTTGACGTCCTCGACCAGGGTGTCGATGGTGGGGGTATCCGGGGTGTCCACGACCATCGCTGCGGGCGCTGCGGAATAGTCGAGGGGTGCCGGTGCGACCGTGGTGACGGCTTCGACGTTGGCTGCGTAGCCGCCGGCGGAGCGGACGAAGGTGTCCTCGCCGACCGGGGTCGGGTGCAGGAATTCCTCGCTCTTGGAACCGCCCATGGCACCGGAGACAGCGGAGACCACAACGACGTCGAGGCCCAGGCGCTCGAAAATGCGCAGGTAGGCACCGCGGTGTGCCTGGTAGCTGGCCTCCAGGCCTTCGTCGTCAATGTCGAAGGAGTAGGAGTCCTTCATGATGAACTCGCGGCCGCGGAGCAGGCCGGCACGCGGACGGGCTTCGTCGCGGTATTTGTTCTGGATCTGGAACAGGGAGACCGGCAGGTCCTTGTAGGAGCTGTAGAGGTCCTTGACCAGGAGGGTGAACATTTCCTCGTGGGTCGGGGCGAGCAGGTAGTCCGCGCCCTTGCGGTCCTGCAGGCGGAAGAGGTTCTCGCCGTATTCGGTCCACCGGTTGGAGGCTTCGTACGGTTCGCGCGGCAGCAGAGCCGGGAAGTGGACTTCCTGGGCGCCGATCGAGGCCATTTCTTCGCGGATGATGGTCTCAACCTTGCCCAGCACGCGCAGGCCGAGCGGGAGCCACGAGTAGATGCCCGGGGCAGCGCGGCGGATGTAGCCCGCCCGGACCAGCAGGCGGTGGCTGGCGACGTCGGCATCGGCCGGGTCTTCGCGCAGGGTGCGCAGGAAAAGAGTGGAAAGTCGAAGGACCACGCTGGGAATCCGTTTCTGCAGCAGTGCTGCACGCTAAGGAAGAAGTTCTCCCTACTAATCTAGCCGCTTGCTCCGGGGTTCCCGGACAGGCTTTGCGTGTGGCGGGCGCCGGAAGGGCGGCTACGAATCACCCATGAGGTCGGCGCGGGCGTGGAAATCGGCGGCCGCCCCGTCGTGTCCGCGGATTGCCTGCACAATGGCCTCGTGCGGCCGGCGGGTTCCGGGCTGCATTGCGCCTATGCGCCGGCGCAGGATGCTGCGCCAAACCTCGTCGAGATCCGCGTACAGGCTGATGAGCGAGGCGTTGTGGCTGGCAGCGACAATCGCGCGGTGGAATTGTGCATCAGCTTCCAGATAGTTTTCCAGGCCGCCAGAGTCCCAGGCCCGATCGCGCTGCTCCAGCAGCACTTCGAGCCGCTCCAGATCCGCGTCGGTGCGGCGCTGCGCAGCGAGCCGGGCACCGCTGGCTGCGAGCTCACGCAGCAGTTCGGTGACGTCTTCGGTTGAATCCTGCGCAAACCGCCGCTGCATCACTCCCGCCAGTTCGCTGGTGGCGATGACGTAGGTGCCGGAACCCTGGCGGATATCCAGCAAGCCGTTGTTCGCCAACGCGCGCACGGCTTCCCGCACCGTGTTCCGGGCAACGCCAAGCTGTTCAACCAGGGCCTGTTCGGTGGGGATGCGCAGCCCCACCGGCCAGTCGCCCCGCGTGATCCGGCTGCGGAACTGCTCAATAACCTGTTCCACCAAGGACTCACGCCGGGGCTGCGGCAGCAGGCCGGCGGGATCTGACGAGGCATTCATCCCATCATTATATGATCAGTTGAATGCGCAAGAATCCTAGCCCTGCCCCCTGGTTTCCGGCCGTCCTTTTGACGGGGATCCTGCTGGCCGCAGTGAACCTGAGGCCGGCTATTTCTTCGCTGGGGCCCTTGCTTGACAGCGTTATCGCTGACCTGCGGCTGAGCGGTCTGATCGCTGGCCTGCTGACGGCTGCCCCGGCCGCGTGTTTTGCCCTTTTCGGCTCCCTGGCACCGAAGCTGGCGCTGAAACGCGGCCCGGAGGTCATTGTGCTCGGTGCAATGACGGCAATCGGGCTGGGGCTGCTCCTGCGTGCGGCAGCGCAAAGCACTCCGGTCTTCCTGTTCTTCAGCGCTGTGGCACTGAGCGGCATTGCCGTGGGCAACGTGCTGATGCCGGTGCTGGTCAAACGCTGGTTCCCCGACCGGATCGGCAGGGTCACCGGGCTCTATACAACAACGTTGTCCCTCGGGACGGCCGTTGTTGCGGCGGTCGCGGTTCCGGTCAACGACGCCTTCGGGGGCAACTGGCGGCTGGGACTCGGGGTCTGGGCTGTTCCCGCACTGGTGGCGGTTGGGGTCTGGGCCGCCGTGTATGTCGGCGTGCGCAGGATGCGGCCGGCCGGCGGGACGGCAGCCCCCGTCCAGACACCGGTCCACACGCCGGTCCGGGTCAATCCGTGGCGGAGTTCGACGTCGTGGTGGCTGGCGGTGTTTTTTGGCCTGCAGGCCAGTGCTGCCTACATCAGCATGGGCTGGCTCGCAAAGATATTCAGTGACAACGGCCTCAGCGAAGCCACAGCAGGCCTGCTCCTGGCGATCGTTATGGGCGTTTCGATTCCGCTGGCCTTTGTTATTCCCAACCTCGCAGCACGCCGGCCCCATCAGGGACCAATAGTCCTGGTGCTGGGCTTCTGCGGCCTGCTCGGCCATATCGGACTGTGGATTTCCCCGGCCACGGGATCTTTCGTGTGGGCTGCGCTGCTGGGAATCTCCTCCTGCACGTTCTCCCTGGCCCTGACCATGATCGGCCTGAAATCACGCAGCAGCGTCGGTGTGATCAAGCTTTCGGCATTTACGCAGAGCGTCGGGTACCTGATTTCGATTCCCGGACCGCTGGTGGTGGGCGTTCTGCATGAGCTCACCGGCGGCTGGCGGGCGTCGATTGGCTTCATGACGGCGCTGCTGGTGGTGCAGATCTTCGCGGGTTACATGGCAGGGCGTCCCGGAACGGTTGAGGGACCAGTTCAGGCAGAGGGCACGCTGCCGGAACCACGGAAAACTGCACCAAAGGACGTCCGGAGCTCCTAGGATCTTCGGCCCGGCGTCAGCTTCGGCCGAACCTCAGAACAGGATCGTTGCGAACGTACCGACCTGGGTGAATCCCACGCTCTCGTACGTGGCCCGGGCCGGAGCGTTGTAATGGTTCACGTAGAGACTCGTGACAGGTGCCAGCTCCTGGGCGAAATCCACCACTGCGGACATGTAGGCGGCGCTCAGGCCGCGGCCCCGGTAGGCCGGGTTCATCCACACGCCCTGCACCTGGACAGCGCTGGAAGAGACAGTCCCCAGTTCGGCCTTGAAAATTACCTGGCCGGCGGCATCGAATTCCACGAGGGAATGGCCGTTTTTGATGAGGGAAAGCACGCGCTGGCGGTAATGCCGGCTTCCGCCGGACACCGGAGAGTAACCAACTTCTTCCTCGAACATGGCGGTGCAGGCCGGCAGCAGGAGGTCCAGGTCCTCCGGGCGGGATTTGCGCAGGCCGGGGGCCGGCGGCACAGCGGAGGGACCGGTGATTTCCAGCAGGGGCTGGTCGCTGCGGATATCGAACGGACGCGGCGAGGCATGCCGGAGCTCGGACCACAGGGAAAGGACGGCTTCGGCGGGACCGAACAAGGAGGAGAACCTGCGCCCGGTCCGGGCCAGGTACGCACCAATTTCCGGACCGGTTTCCGCGGTGACGCCCGTGGGCACCACATTGACGCCGACCCAGCAGGCGGCCGTCAGGTGTTCGCCGTCGAAGACGCCAAGCACCTGCCCGCCTGCCGAGGTGGGTGCGGCTGTGCCCGTGATTTCCAGATGGGAGAGCAGGAAGGTGTTCGCCACCGGGTCAGCGGCCGCGAGGCCGGTCAGCGCCGCGGTATCAGCGGCGCCCAGAACCCGCAGCGTGCCCGAGGGGTGTCCGCTGCGGATTTCCGTGCCTGCTTTAGCCGACTGTAACCATGGGGCCACCCGTGCCAGCATTTTCGCCATCGGCCTCCCCCATATCCTCTGCGATCCTCATCGCTTCTTCGATAAGGGTTTCCACGATCTGGTCTTCGGGAACAGTCTTGATGACTTCGCCCTTGACAAAAATCTGGCCCTTGCCGTTACCGGAGGCTACACCCAGATCGGCTTCGCGTGCTTCTCCGGGTCCGTTCACGACGCAGCCCATCACGGCGACGCGCAGCGGAACCTCCATGCCTTCGAGGCCGGCGGTGACCTGCTCGGCCAGGGTGTAAACGTCCACCTGGGCCCGGCCGCAGGAGGGGCAGGAGACAATTTCCAGTTTCCGCGGGCGCAGGTTCAGCGACTGCAGGATCTGGTTTCCAACCTTGATTTCCTCCACCGGCGGAGCGGAGAGCGAAACCCGGATCGTGTCGCCGATGCCCTTGGACAGCAGCGCGCCGAAGGCGGTCGCTGACTTGATCGTCCCCTGGAAGGCGGGGCCGGCTTCGGTGACACCCAGGTGCAGCGGCCAGTCGCCGCGTTCGGCCAGCAGCTCGTAGGCGCGGACCATCACCACCGGGTCATTGTGCTTCACGGAGATCTTGAAGTCGTGGAAGTCATGCTCTTCGAACAGGGAGGCTTCCCAGACGGCGGACTCCACCAGGGCTTCCGGCGTGGCCTTGCCGTATTTCGCCATCAGGCGCGGGTCGAGCGAGCCGGCGTTGACGCCGATGCGGATCGAGACGCCGGCGGCCTTGGCCTCGTTGGCGATCTGCTTGACCTGGTCATCGAACTTGCGGATGTTTCCGGGGTTCACCCGCACGGCGGCACAGCCGGCGTCGATCGCTGCATACACATACTTCGGCTGGAAGTGGATGTCTGCGATCACCGGGATCTGGGACTTCTTGGCGATGATCGGCAGCGCCGCAGCATCGTCGGCGCTGGGGCACGCGACGCGGACAATGTCACAGCCCGACGCCGTCAGCTCGGCGATCTGCTGCAGTGTCGCGTTGATGTCGGTGGTCGGCGTGGTGGTCATCGACTGGACACTGATCGGGAAGTCCGACCCGACGCCGACGGAGCCCACCTTGATCTGGCGGGTCTTCCGCCTCGGGGCGAGGACGGGCGGCGGTGCTGCTGGCATTCCAAGGTTGACCGAGGTCAAAACTTCCTCCATGTGCCCGGGGGCAAATATGTGGTCTGTGAACAGTGCGGAGTTAGCGCACCGTTCCTATTATCCACCCGGCCGCGCAGCCCGCGCTGACCGAGGGGGGAATATCACTCTGGGCTTAGGACGCCAGGTGAGCGAAGGCTCCGGTAACCGGCTTCCATTCCGTGGTCTTCAGCCCGGAAATTCCGCCGCCCACGGCGAGGGGATCCTGCTTCAGCAGGTTGTTCAGGTCTTCTTCATCTTCGGCCGTGAGGATCAGCAGGGCGCCGGCGCCGTCGCTGAACGGTCCGCTGGCCAGGACACGGCCGTCCTCCACCAGGGCGGCCAGCCACTCACGGTGCGCGGGGCGGTGCTGGTCGCGCAGGTCTGCGGATTCGGCGTCGTACACGTATTCAACGGCAAAGATACTCATGGAATCCACCCTAAGGTATCTCAGCCCGGCAGCAGCGCCGTCCGCACCGCCACCGCAACTCCCACGGCCCACAGCATCGAGGTCAGCGTGCCGATGATGAAGCGCTCCGCCGCTGCGGGGGTTTCCTTCAGCTCGGCGTACCGGCCCAGTCCCTTGATGGCGACCACGTAGGCGATCGCGACGGGTTCATCGGCCAGGACAGCGGTGGCGACGGCCAGGCGCTCCAGGAAGCCGATGACCAGGCCGCCGCGCAGGATCACCGGCCCCGCCGGCGCCGGCGGCCGCGCGGGCAGGGGCGGCAGCGGCGCATAGCGTTCCTGGGCAACACCACCGGCCAGCTCATGCACCTGGTCGGCAGCGGGATCGTGCCGGGGGTCCCTGCCTGGACGGGCCGCCTCCACTGCACGGGCGGCCCTGAGCACGGCTGCTGTCACCGGCCATCCGCCGGCGGCAGCAACCACCAGGCCCAGCACAATCCATAAGACTTCCATGCAGCTGCCTTCCTCTTCCTGTCAGGACCGGCCGGACCGGGGTCACCGGATCCGGAGACGGTTCAGGGCGTTTCTCCGGCCACTACCCGTTCCACCCGCTCCAGCAGGGCTGCCGCAGCGGGCCTGGCTGCCCATTCCTCGTTCCAGCCGGCGCGCTGGACGGCGTTGCTGACTGCCTGGGAGCTGATGCCGAGCTTACGGGCTGCCGCTGTCTGCGCTCCCCATTTGAGCGGTTCGACGTGTTCCAGGATGCGCCATTCGGCTTCCGTCCGGTCGCGGACCAGCCGGGCGATCAGCACCAGGACCGCCTCGGCGTCGGCGGCCGCAGCGGCTGGCCCGGCGCCCGGGGACGGCTCCGCCACGGCGACGGCGAGGGGCGGCCGGTCTCCGGTTTTCTTTGCCCGCTCGACGGCGGTGCGCGCCGCGATGAACGCGTCTCCCCCGGCCTCCCGGGAGGACGCCGGGAGGGGCAGGTCCACGGTTCCGGCGCCGATCCCGACAGACCAGCCCCCGAGACGAAGGACCTGCAGGGCGGCGTCGACCACCACCGCCGCCGAGGACGCGGCAGCCTGCACTTCATCCCCCACCGTCCGTTCGAACGGCAGGTCAAGGTCCAGTCCGCGCAGATGCCGGAGGAGCTCGGGCACACGGTCCGCGGTATTACGGCTGTCCTTCTGGTCAATCGTCATAACGAACATGATGAAACCATATTCGCTTGCAAATTGAATTACAACCTAAATACGCTTCAATCAGTTTTGAAACCAGAGGCTAGAAGAGGCTGACCGGCTTCACGATGTCCGCATAGATCAGCAGGGCTCCCATACCCATCAGCAGCACAGCCACGGCGTAGGTCACCGGCAGCAGCTTCGCCATGTCGAAGGGTCCGGGGTCCGGCCGCTTGAAGAGTTTGGCGACCCGCCGCCGCAGGCCTTCCCACAGCGCGCCGGCAACGTGTCCGCCGTCGAGCGGCAGCAGCGGGATCAGGTTGAAGACGAACAAAGCCAGGTTAACGCTGCCGACCAGGCCGATCAGCGTCGCAACCCGGTTCTGGACCGGAGCCTCCTCCATCGAGGAGATCTCCCCGGCGATCCGGCCCACTCCCACAACACTCATAGGCCCGTTGGGATCGCGTTCCTCGGAGGAGAAAGCAGCCTGCGCCACATCAGCCAGCCGCTGGGGCAGGTTGATAACGACGCCGGCAATCCCCTGCAGGTTCTCGCCCACCATCGGCAGGACTTCGGTGGCGGGCTGGCGCACCAGGGCGGTCTGCGAACCGACGCCGATGAAGCCCACTTCCTGGGTCACCGGGTTGCCGCTTTCGTCCAGGACCACTGTGCCGTCCTCCTCAGTCACGGGACGTTCGGTGAGCAGCGGCGTAATGGCGGCTTCAGCCTCCACGCCTTCGCGCTCATAGGTCACGGTGACACTTCGGCCGGCTGCCTCGCGGATCAGCTCCGAGAGTTCGGCCCAGCCTTCCACCGGCTTACCGTCGAAGCCAGTGATCTTGTCCCCGGGCAGCAGCCCTGCCTGGTGCGCCGGAGCCGCGGGATCGGACTCCGTGCACTCCGCCTGCCCGGCCGCTGCCTGGCTGCCCGTGACCACGCATTCGCTGACCGAGGCCAGGGTGGTGGTGCTCTGGGCGGTGCCGAAGCCCATCAGCAGGACGGCAAAAAGGACGATCCCGATCAGCAGGTTCATAAACGGCCCGCCTAGCATGATGATGATCCGTTTCCACACCGGCAGCTTGTAGAAAACGCGGTCTTCGTCCCCCGGTTCCAACCGGTCGGTTTCGGCCTGCCGGGCGTCGACGGCCAGCTGCTGGAACATCCCGGTGCTGGACCGGCGGACACCGCCGTCGGCCGTTTCCTTGTTGGGCGGGAACATACCCACCATCGAAACGTAGCCGCCCAGCGGAAGCGCCTTGAAACCGTATTCGGTTTCACCGCGGCGCCGGGAGAAGACCGTGGGACCGAAACCGATCATGTACTGGGTGACGCGCACCTTGAAGGCCTTGGCGGGTACCAGGTGGCCAACCTCATGCAGCGCAATCGACACTGCGATCCCGACCGCCACGAACAGCACGCCCAGGATAAAGAGTAAAACGCTCAACGGACTTCCTTTGGATCAGAGCGGACTTCGCTTACCTGCCGCAGCGGGCGCGGGCGGCGGAGCGTGCCCATTTTTCAGCGGCCAGCACCGATTCCAGGGTCAGTGGGCCTGAGTCGGTGTGCTCTGACAGCACGGCCGAGATCGTATCAACTATGTCTGTGAATCCAATGAGTCCGTCATGGAAGGCATCCACGGCTTCCTCGTTCGCTGCGTTGTAAACGGCCATGCCGGTTCCACCGGAGGCTGCTGCCTCCTTCGCCAGGCGCACTGCCGGAAAAGCGTCTTCGTCGAGGGGTTCGAAGGTCCACTCCGCGGCCCTGGTCCAGTCGCAGGGCGCAGCGGCGCCCGGCACCCGGTGCGGCCAGCCCATTCCCAGGGCGATGGGCAGCCGCATATCCGGCGGCGAGGCCTGCGCGATGGTGGAGCCGTCGATGAACTGCACCATGGAATGCACCACCGACTGGGGATGGACCACAACGTCGATCCGGTCCAGTGGAATATCGAACAGCAGGTGCGCTTCGATCACCTCAAGGGCCTTGTTGACCATGGAGGCCGAGTTGGTGGTGACCATCCGGCCCATCTTCCAGGTCGGGTGGGCCAGCGCCTGTTCCGGTGTGACGTCCGCCAGTTCTTCGCGTGCCCGGCCGCGGAACGGCCCCCCGGACGCCGTGACCACCAGCCGGTCAACTTCCTCCGGGGCGCCGGAGCGCAGGGCCTGGGCCAGTGCGGAGTGTTCAGAATCCACCGGCACCAGCTGGCCGGGGCGAGCGGCCCGCTTTACCAGGGCACCGCCCACGATCAGGGATTCCTTGTTGGCCAACGCCAGCAGATGCCCGGCGGCCAGTGCCGCGAGGGTCGGTTCCAGCCCGATCGATCCGGTCATGCCGTTGAGCACAACGTCCGCCTCCGGCCACGCAGCGACGGCGGTGGCTGCACCGGCGCCCACGAACAATTCCGGATCGTAGCCGGTGACCGAAACCTCGGCAGCCGCCCGTGCAACCGCGGCCTTCAGGGTAGGCAGATCCACCGCGGCGCAGCCGACGGCGTCCGCCCGGGTGTGGACTGCCTGCCGGGCCAGCAGTTCCAGGTTGCCGCCGCCCGCGGCCAGGGCCACGATGTCGAAGCGCCCGGGTGCGGCATCGGCGACGTCGATGGCCTGGGTTCCGATCGAACCGGTCGATCCGAGCAGCACCACACGGCGGGGCGCAGCTTCGGGCGCACCGGCATCCGCACCCCAGATCCGGGATGGCGCTGGGGTTCCCCGGTGGCGGCCGGGCGCACCGGAACCTTCTGCACGGAACTGGGAATCGGAAGCCTCGGGATTCTGCATGCTCCAAGTATCCCGCATGCGGTTCTGCCTTGCGCCGCCGCTGTGCCTCACAAAGCGACGGGCAGGGCAGCGACGGCGTCCGGAATGGGTTCTGTTCCAGTGACCAGCTCCAGCACCTGGCCGCCGCCCCGCCCGCTGCTGACCAGCTCTGCCAACACTGCCGCGACGTCATGCCGGGGAATGGTGTTCTGCGGGACATCGACAGCCAGGTCCACCAGACCCACGGGCTCGCCGTTGGTCAGCATCCCTGGCCGCACGATGGTCCAGTCCAGGGCGTCGCGTGCCTCGAGGTCCTCTTCTGCTGCCAGCTTGGCCACCAGATAGGCGTACATCGCGTCGGCGAGTCCGTCCGGGCGCCGGCCGCCGCGGACCGCGTCCGTCCCCATGGAGGAAACCTGGATCAGCCGCGCCACACCGGCCAGCTCCGCGGCCTCTGCGAACAGGACCGCTCCGCCTCGGTCCACGCTGTCCTTGCGTGCAATGCTGCTTCCCGGGCCGGCTCCGGCCGCGAAAATGGCGAGGTCTGCTCCGGTGAGGACCTGGGTGACATCCTCCGTGGTGCTGTTCTCCAGGTCCAGGACCACGGGGGCTACCCTGTCTGCTTCCAGGTCAAAGGCCTGGTCCGGATTGCGGATCAGCCCCGCTACATCGTTGTCAGCGGCTACCAGGAGGCGGCCGAGTTCGCGTGCAATCTGCCCGTGGGCTCCAGCTATGACTATGCGCATACCCCAGTATCAGCGGGAGCACCCCGCTGAGTCCCGTGCGCGCACAAACTTATCCCCGCCGCGCACTGAATGCCTCCGTTTAGCCCGGAATACCTGCCCGGCGCAGCGTCTGCTCTGCCTGGCGGAGCAGCGGTCCGTCGATCATTTCGCCGCGGAAACTGAAAACTCCGCCCTGGCCGCGGGCTGCTTCGAGCAGCTCCCGGGCGTAGGCCTTTTCCTCGTCGGAGGGCGCGTAGGCAGCGCGGACCGCGGCGACCTGGCCGGGATGGATGCAGGCCTTGGCAGCAAAACCGGACGCGGCGCCGTCGCGTGCTTCCTCCGCCAGCCCGGCGGTATCCGCAATGTTGCCGTAGATGGAGTCGATGGCACCCTTTCCGTACGCTCCGGCAGCCAGCAGCACCGTGGACCGGGCATGGACGGCCACCCCGCGGTAGCTGCCCTGCGCGGTCCGGCTGGATTCTCCGCCCAGGGAGGCCAGCAGGTCCTCGGCTCCCCACATCAAGGCCTCAACGTTCTTTTCCCGGGCGAGGTCTGCGGCACGCAGCACCCCCAGGGCAGTCTCCACCAGGGCGATCACGCTGACGTGCCGCAGGGCGTGCCCGATCTCCCCCGGGTCCTCGGCCTTGGCAGCCATCACGTACCGGTAGTTGGTGGCGGCGAGCGCTTCCAGGTCCGCGCGGAAGGAAGTGCTGCTCACGGGGTTCACGCGCACGATCGTCTTGTCCGGGTCCAGGGCGGAGGCAGCCAGGTTCTCCCGTGCCTGTTCCTTGGCTTCGAAGGCGACGGCGTCTTCCAGATCCAGGATCACGGCGTCTGCACGCTCTGCGGCCTTGGCAAACCGGTCCGGCCGGTCCGCGGGACAGAACAGCAGTGCGGGTCCCATGGGAAAGGTGGTCATGTTGGGGTGCTCCTTACGCGGCTTCGACTTCCAAGGCTTCTCCAACTTACCGGTGCGGGCGCCGGGCGGTTACCCGTTGAACCGGTTCAGCTCCCGTTCCGGGCCTGTTGGTAACCGGACTCCGTCCACATCAGGGCGGTCCGGGAGAACGTGGCCACTACGGCGCCGTCCTGATTGAATCCGGCGTGTTCCAGCGTCACGATCCCCTGGCCGGGGCGGGACCCGGAGATCCGCTTGGCCGCCACCCGGGTCTGCGAATACAGGGTGTCCCCGTGGAACAGCGGAAGCGGAAACGCCACGTCGGTGAGGCCCAGCTGCGCCACCAGGGTGCCCTGGGTCAGCTGCCCCACGGACTGCCCGACCATCACCGCAAGTGTGAGCATGGAGTTCACCAGCCGCTGCCCGAAAGGCTGCCCGGCGCTGTAGGCCGCGTCCAGGTGCAGCGGCTGGGAATTCATGGTGAGCGTGCTGAACAGGACGTTGTCCGCTTCGGTGAGGGTCCGGCCGGGACGGTGCGCGTACACCGTTCCGGGCTCCAGTTCCTCGAACCAGAGGCCACGCTGGAGAACCACGCGCTTCGGTCCGTCCGGCTGGCCGGCCAGCCCCGGGCCGCCCGCCGGCGTCCGGGGCTCAGACACCAAGGGCCACTTCCAGCGGTGCTCCCGTGGCGGCCACCACGTCCTCCACGGTGACTCCGGGGGCAGTCTCCAGGAGCACCAGGGACTCCGGGCCCACTTCGATCACCGCAAGGTCGGTGATGATCAGGTCCACGCAGCCGCGGCCGGTCAGCGGGAGGGAACATTCGGAGACGATCTTCGGCGCGCCGCTGCGGTCCAGGTGCTCCATCATGACGATCACCCGTTTGGCCCCGAAGACCAGGTCCATGGCCCCGCCCATACCCTTGACCATTTTCCCGGGAACCATCCAGTTGGCCAGGTCCCCGTTGGCGGCGACCTCCATGGCGCCGAGCACGGCAACATCCACGTGCCCGCCGCGGATCATGCCGAAGGACGCCGCGGAATCAAAGAACGCCGCGCCCCGGTTGACGGTCACGGTTTCCTTCCCGGCGTTAATCAGGTCAGGATCCAGCGCGGACTCCTCCGGATACGGCCCGACGCCCAGGATCCCGTTTTCGGAGTGCAGCACCACTTCCACGCCCTCGGGAATGTAGTTGGGGATCAGGGTGGGCATTCCAATACCCAGGTTCACGTACTGCCCGTTCTGCAGCTCCTGCGCCACCCGGGCCGCGAGTTCATTGCGTGTCAGTGCCATTACAGGCCTTTCCTGGGTGCTGTGCCGGCTGAAGTGTCTGCTGTCCTGGGTGCCGACACCGTCTTCTTCTCGATTCGTTTCTCCCCCGGACCGGCAAGGACCACGCGCTGGACAAAAATGCCCGGAACATGGATCTCCCCGGCATCAAGGTCACCGGCTTCCACCAGTTCCTCGACCTCGGCGATCGTGACCTTTCCGGCCATCGCGCAGAGCGGGTTGAAGTTCATGGCCGAGGCATGGAACACCAGGTTGCCGTGCCGGTCACCCTTCCAGGCATGGACCAGGGCAAAATCCGGGGTCAGGGATTCTTCCAGGACGTAGTCCTGGCCGCGGAAGGCGCGGACCTCCTTGGGCTCCGATGCCTGCGCGACGCCGCCCTCGGCGTCGTACTTCTGCGGCAGTCCGCCTTCGCTGACCTGGGTGCCGACGCCGGCGCTGGTGTAGAACGCCGGGATTCCTGCCCCGCCGGCCCGGAGCTTCTCGGCCAGGGTGCCCTGCGGGGTGAGGACCACCTCCAGTTCGCCGGCCAGGTACTGCCGGGCGAATTCCTTGTTCTCTCCCACATAGGAACTGACAGTGCGGCGGATCCGGTGATCGGCCAGCAGCAGGCCGAGCCCCCAGTCGTCCACGCCGCAGTTGTTGCTGACCGTTTCCAGCTGGTCCGCGCCCTGATCGTGCAGGGCCTCGATCAGGGCCACGGGGATCCCGCAGAGCCCGAATCCGCCGACGGCCAGGGAAGCGCCGCTGGGGATGTCGGCCACGGCGTCCGCTGCCGTCGCCACTGTCTTGTCAATCATGGAACCGTCCGTTCGTTAATCACCGTTGACCAACTTTCGCCGCTTCAGAGCCCCAGTTCACGGGCAATCAGCATCAGCTGAACCTCGGAAGTGCCTTCACCGATTTCGAGGATCTTCGAGTCGCGGTAATGCCGTGCCACCGTGAACTCGTTGATGAAACCGTAGCCGCCAAAGACCTGGGTTGCATCCCGTGCGTTGTCCATGGCGGCTTCTCCCGCGATCAGCTTAGCCATGGCTGCCTGGGTCTTGAACGGTTTGCCGGCAAGCATCCGGGCCGCGGCGTCATAGTAGGCAAGCCGGGCGGTGTGCGCCCGGGTCTGCATCCGCGCGATCTTGAAGGCGATGGACTGGTTGCTGCCGATGGGCGCACCGAAGGCATAACGTTCCGACGCGTAACGCAGGGCCTCGTCCACGCAGCCCTGCGCGGCCCCGGTGGCCAGCGCTGCGATCGCGATCCGGCCCTCATCCAGGATCTGCAGGAAGTTGGCGAATCCGCGGCCCTCGGCTCCCAGCAGGTTCTCCTGCGGCACGCGCACATGATCCAGGGTCAGCGGATGCGTGTCCGAGGCGTTCCAGCCCACCTTGTTGTAGGGCTTCTCCACGGTGAACCCTGGGGTTCCGGCCGGGACGACGAGCGTGGAGATTTGTTTGCGCACGGTTCCGTCGGGTTCTTCGGAGGTGCCGGTGACGGCAGTGACGGTGACCAGGGAGGTGATGTCAGTGCCGGAGTTGGTGATGAATTCCTTGCTGCCGTTGATCACCCATTCCCCCTCCGCCAGGCGGGCGGTGGTTTTGGTGCCGCCGGCGTCGGAACCCGCTTCGCGTTCGGTGAGTCCGAACCCTGCGAGCGCGGTTCCCTCGGCCAGGGCCGGCAGCCACTGCTGCTTTTGTTCCTCGGTGCCGAAGCGGTAGATCGGCATGGCACCGAGGGAAACACCGGCTTCCAGCGTGATGGCCACCGACTGGTCCACCCGGGCCAGCTGCTCCAGGGCAAGGGCCAGGGCAAAGTAGTCGCCGCCCATACCGCCGTATTCCTCAGGGAAGGGAAGCCCGAAAAGGCCCATCTCCCCCATCTGCGCCACCACCTTATAGGGGAAGCTGTGCTCCTCGTCGTGCTTGGCGGAGACCGGGGCCACCACCTCGTCGGCAAATTCCCGGACCGTGTCCGAGAGCACCTGGTGTTCCTCGCTGAGCTCAAAGTCCGGCATGCCCTGCTCCTTCGGTTAGGTGTGCGTTTCCGCGGCCGGGATCGGGCCGTCGGATGCTGGGGGTTGGGGTGGTGCGGCAGGCGGGGACACGGTGGCCAGCACCTGACCGGCCTTGACCAGGTCCCCCGGGCGCAGGCTGATGGAGACCGTGCCGGCCACGGGCGCGGTGAGCTGGTGTTCCATTTTCATGGCTTCCACGCTGAGCAGTGCCTCGCCGGCGTCCACGGTGTCCCCGTTCCCGACGGCGACGGTTACGACGGTGCCGGGCATCGGCGAGCGCAGAACGGGATCCGCTGCGCCTTCGGCGCGTCCCGCGGCGGCCAGGGAAGCACGGAGCCGTTCCCTGCGCTCCGGGAGGTCCAGCGCAGCGGTGAAGCCGTTCCTGGCGGTCCAGAGCACCTGGCCCTGGCCGGGCGGCGGCACCGGAGCGGCGAGCCAGAGGAAATGGACCACACCGTCAAGGACCAGCCGCGCCCGGCCTCCGTCCAGGTGCAGGGCCGCCCGGCGAACCCCCGCACCGTCAACGCGTACCTCCGCAGCAGCCGGAGTGCCGGTGACCTCCACCGTGTGTGTGGTGTCTCCTGCGGTGACGGTGACCGTCAGCGGCCGCGCCGCGCCGATGCGCCAGCCGTCGGCGCGCTGCCAGGGGGCCCCGGGGCTTGGCGCTGCCCCGTGGTTCTGCAGCGGGGCCGCCTTCCCCTGCAGCACAGCGAGCCGGAACAGGGCAGCGGCAGCCAGTTCGACGTCGTCGGGCGCCTGGAACTGCAGGTCCGGGAGCCGGCGTTCGATCAGGGTGGTGTCCAGATCCCCCGCCTGGACCTCAGGATCCGCCAGCAGCAGCCGCAGGTATTCGATGTTGGTGCCGATCCCGAGGATCACGGTTTCGGCGAGCGCTGCGTCCAGCCGGGCGAGGGCCTGCCGCCGGTCCGGTCCCCACGCGATGACCTTGGCAAGCATCGGATCGTAGCTGGTGGACACCTGCTGGCCTTCGAGCAGCCCGGAGTCGGTGCGCACCCCGTCGCCGGAGGCTTCGTGCAGGAGCTGCACGGTCCCGGCGGTGGGGAGGAATTCCCGGGCCGGGTCCTCGGCATACACGCGGGCTTCCACCGCATGGCCGTTCAACCGGACCGTTTCCTGGGCAAATCCGAGTGGCTCGCCGGCGGCGATGCGGACCTGCCACTCCACCAGGTCTATGCCGGTGACCATTTCCGTGACCGGATGTTCAACCTGCAGCCGGGTGTTCATCTCCATAAAGAAGAACTCGTCCGGGGCTTCTCCGGAGACCAGGAACTCCACGGTCCCGGCCCCGGTGTACTCCACCGAGCGGGCCGCTTCGCAGGCGGCGGCTCCGATCCGGCCGCGGGCGGCTTCATCGAGCAGCACGCTCGGTGCTTCCTCGATGACCTTCTGGTGCCGGCGCTGCAGGGAACACTCGCGTTCGCCCAGGTGGATGACGTTGCCGTGGGTGTCCGCGAGGACCTGCACCTCGATGTGGCGCGGCGCGGGAACCAGCCGTTCGAGGAAAAGCGTGTCGTCGCCGAAGGCCGAGGCCGCCACCCGGCGGGCGGAGGCCAGGGCGGCCGGCAGCGCGGCGGGGCTGCGCACGGCCTGCATGCCCTTGCCGCCGCCTCCCGCTGAGGGCTTGATCAGCAGCGGGTAGCCGACCCGCCCGGCGGCAGCCGCCAGGTCCTCATCCGTGAGCCCGGGCTCAGCGATACCGGGGATGACCGGAACACCGTACCCGGCGACGTGGTTCTTGGACCGGATCTTGTCCCCCATCAGCTCCAGTGCTTTCACGCCAGGACCGATGAAGGTGATTCCGTTTTCCTGCAGCAGGCGCGCGAAGGCGGCGTTTTCGCTCAGGAACCCGTAGCCGGGGTGCACAGCCTGGGCGCCGGAGGCCCGGCAGGCGGCCAGAACGGCACCGGCGTCGAGGTAGCTTTGCCGCGGATCAGCCGGGCCCAGCCGGATGGCCGTGTCAGCTTCCCGCACGTGCCGGGCATCGGCGTCGTCGTCGCTGTAGACGGCGACGGTCCGCAGTCCCAGCCGTTTCAGCGTGCGGATGATGCGGCAGGCGATTTCGCCGCGGTTGGCCACCAGTACGGTTTCGAAAGTCATGGGGGGTCACATCCGGAAGAGGCCGAAGGAAGTTGCGGGCAGCGGAGCATTGGCGCAGACGTCCAGGGCCAGGCCAAGGACGGTGCGGGTGTCCTGCGGGTCGATGATGCCGTCGTCCCAGAGCCGGGCCGTGGAATAGTAGGGGCTGCCCTGGGCCTCGTAGTCCTGCCGGATGGGTTCGCGGAATGCGTCCTCCTCCTCGGAGCTCCATTCCCCGCCCTGGGATTCCAGCGCGTCCCGCCGTACCGTCGCCAGCACGGCGGAGGCCTGGTTTCCGCCCATGACGGAAATCCGGGCGGCCGGCCACATCCACAGGAAGCGCGGCGAGTAGGCCCGTCCGCACATCGAATAGTTCCCCGCCCCGAAGGACCCGCCAACCACCACGGTCAGTTTCGGAACCCGGCAGGTAGCGACGGCGGTGACCATCTTGGCGCCGTGGCGGGCGATTCCCCCGGCCTCGTAATCCCGGCCGACCATAAAGCCGGAAATGTTCTGCAGGAAGATCAGCGGGATGCCGCGCTGGTCGCAGAGTTCGATGAAGTGGGCACCTTTCTGCGCGGATTCGCTGAACAGGACACCGTTGTTGGCGACGATTCCCACCCGGTGTCCGTGCAGCCGGGCGAAGCCGGTGACCAGGGTGGTGCCGTACTCCTTTTTGAACTCGTGGAATTCGCTGCCGTCCGTGAGACGGGCGATGATCTCCCGCACGTCGTAGGGGGTCTGCAGGTCAGCGGGCACTGCACCGTAGAGTCCGTCCGGGTCCACGGCGGGTTCCGCCGAAGGCCCCGGTTCCCAGGCACGCGCCGGGGCCGGAAAGGTCTCAGCGATGTTCCGCACTATTTCCAGGGCATGGGCGTCGTTTTCGGCCAGGTGGTCCGTGACCCCTGAAATCCGGGAGTGCAGTTCCCCGCCGCCGAGCTCTTCCGCTGTGACGACTTCTCCGATGGCAGCCTTCACCAGGGGCGGACCGCCCAGGAAGATAGTGCCCTGGTTCCGCACGATCACGGTTTCGTCGCTCATGGCCGGGACGTAGGCACCGCCGGCGGTGCAGGAACCCAGCACGGCGGCGACCTGCGGAATTTTCGCGGCGGACATCCGGGCCTGGTTGTAGAAAATCCGACCGAAGTGATCCCGGTCCGGGAACACCTCGTCCTGCAGGGGCAGGAAGGCGCCGCCGGAATCCACCAGGTAAATGCACGGCAGCCGGTTCTCCAGCGCGATTTCCTGGGCCCGGAGGTGTTTCTTCACCGTCAGCGGGTAGTAGGTGCCGCCTTTGACCGTGGCGTCGTTGGACAGCACCATCACATGCCTGCCGTGCACCAGCCCGATGCCGGCGATCAGCCCCGCTCCCGGGCAGTCGCCGCCGTACATGCCGTTGGCCGCCAGCGGTGCGATCTCCAGGAACGGGCTGCCGTCGTCGAGCAGCATTTCCACCCGTTCCCGGGGAAGCAGTTTCCCCCGCCCGGTGTGACGCTCACGGGACCGGGCCGGACCGCCCTGGGCGGTTTCGGCGAGCAGTTTGCGCAGCTCCCCGGCGAGGATCCGCTGGGCCGAATCATTGGCTGCGTAGGACGCCGAGGCGGCATCCACACCGGTAACAAGGGTCTCCATCGACTTCCTCTGGTTTCACCGCGTGGGAACCTGCGCCAGTGCCGACGCCGGTTAATGACCACTAACCCAAATTAGGTTAGTGGCTATTAACTGACCTGTCCACCACAATGGAGGAGTTGCCCATACAGGACCGCGGAAAGGCAGGCATGGAAGTCACCAAGACCACCCCGCGCACCACAACCGGCCGCAGCGCGGCCAAGGCGTCGCGCCGTGCCGCCATGCTCGATGCCGCTGCGTCGCTGTTCGCGGAGCGCGGCTACAACGGTGTCTCAATCGAAGAACTCGGCGCGGCCGCCGGAGTCAGCGGACCGGCCGTGTACCGCCACTTCAGCGGTAAGCCGGCGGTGCTGGCCGCCCTGCTGATCGGTGTGAGCAAGGATCTGCTGGAGGGCGGGACCGCCGTCGTCGCCGAATCAAGTACCGCCGAGGACGCATTGACCGGCCTGATCGAATTCCAAGTGGACTTCGCCCTGCGCCAGTCCAACGTCATCCGGGTCCAGGACCGGGACCTCGCCAGCCTGCCGGAAGAGGACGAGCGCACGGTGCGCTCCCTGCAGCGCCAGTACGTCGAGGTGTGGGTGGACGCCATTTCCGCCCTGCACCCCGATTCCGGCCTGCCGCTGCTTCGCCACCGCGCGCAGGCGGTGTTCGGCCTGATCAACTCCACGTCCCACACCCTGACCAGCAAAACCACGGCGCGGGAGACAGTGCGGCTGCGCGCCCTGCTGGAACGAATGGCGTGGGCGGCACTGAATGCCTAGTACGCTGGACAAAACACCCCGAGCAGAAAGACCTGCCGTGATTGAGCTTCGTGCCGTTGTTCCAGCCGATCTGGATGAATTCTTCAACCATCAGCTGGACCCGGGCGCCAACCATATGGCCGCCTTCGCCGCCAAAAATCCGTCAGACCGGGGCGTCTTCGACCTCCACTGGCAGCAAATCCTCAGCGACCCTTCGATTACCGTCCGCACCATCGTGGCCGACGGCGATGTGGTGGGATCCATCCTGGCCTACCGCGAGGGCGACGTCCCGGAGATCAGCTACTGGATCGACCGTTCCCGCTGGGGACAGGGGATTACGACGGCGGCCGTGGGCCTCTTCCTCGAAGAGTTCCCCGAGCGTCCGGTGCGGGCACGCGCTGTCGCGGACAATGTCAGCTCCATCCGCATCCTGGAACGCTACGGCTTCAAGATGATCGGTGAGGAACGCAGCTTTGCCAACGCCCGCGGCGCCGTTGTCCGGGAACTGGAACTCGAGCTGGCCTAGGCCTGCCCCGCAGCAGTTCCGCCAGGGCCCGCTCCCGCACTTTGCGTGGGAGCGGGCCCTGACGCATTCCTCCGGACTTTCCAGCCTGGTTTCCCCGCCTGGTTTCCCCGCCTGGTTTCCCTGCCTGATGACACCGCCCGGCCTCAGGCCAGCGCCAGGACCATGGCGGGTTCGGTCAGGACATCCCCGATGTCCCGTAGGAACGCTGCCCCCTCCGCGCCGTCCACCAGCCGGTGGTCAAAGGACAGGCTCAGGGTGGCTACCTCCCGCAGGGCAATGTTGCCCTCGTATTCCCAGGGCTGGCGCCGGACAGCCCCCAGCGCCAGGATGGCTGCCTCACCGGGGTTCAGGATCGGCGTCCCGGCGTCCACACCGAACACTCCCACATTGGAGATCGACATGGTTCCGCCCGACAGTGCCGCCGGCGGCGTCCGGCCGTCACGGGCGGTGCCGGCCAGATCTGCAATCGCCAGCGCCAGTTCGCGCAGGCCCAGCTCCTGTGCGTCCTTAATGTTTGGCACCAGCAGCCCCCGTGGAGTCGCGGCAGCGATGCCGAGGTTTACATACCGGTAGCGGATGATCTCCCTGGCCTCCTCATCCCAGCGGGCGTTCAGGCCCGGATGCCGCTGCAGTGCCAGGCAGACTGCCTTGGCGGCCAGGACCAGCGGAGTCAGCCGGACGCCCTCAAATTCCTGCCGGGCCTTCAGTTTCTTCAGCAGGTTCATTGAGCCCGTCACGTCCACCGTGAGGAAGACCGTAGCGTGCGGGGCCGTAAAGGCACTGCTCACCATTGCCGCCGCCGTATGCTTCCGGATTCCGGAAACCGGTATGCGCTCCTCACGTGCCCGGCCCGGGTGCGGGGCGTCCTCGCCCACGGCGTGACTCCTCGGAACAGCGTCGTTCCTCGGGACAGCTTCGTTCCCGGCCGCCGCTGGGGCGCCGGTGCCAGTGCCAAGACCGGCGCCAGTGCCCGTGCCCGTGCCGAGGCCATCCGCGCCGGCCGGCAGGACGGCCGCTTCAACGTCCGAGCGCAGAATCCTGCCGTCCGGTCCGGTCCCGGGGACAAAGGCCAGATCGATTCCTAGGTCCCGGGCGAGTTTCCGGACGGGCGGGGTGGAGCGCAGGCGCTCCACCGGCGGATGGGCGTTCGGCTGGCCGGCGACCGGCTGCCCGGCCTTGGGCTGCATGGGAGGATTCGGTTCTTCCGCTGGACGGGCGTCCGGGCCCCGCGTCTTCGTCAGTCCAGGGCGGGGTTTCCTGACCGGGCGCCCTGCCGGCTCCGGTTCGGCACCGTATCCCACCAGGGTTGGCTGCCGGCGCGGCGCCTCCTGGTTCGAGGCCACCTGGCCCGGCGCCTCCTGCTGGGGCACAGCGGATATGGCGGCAGGCGAGTCGTCCTGTGCTCCGCCGTCGCCGTCCAGCGGCCGCTCCGGATCCGGAATGTCGAAGGAGATGATGGTCGATCCCACCTCCACGACGGTTCCCGGCAGCTCATGCAGCCGGGCCACCACACCGGCAAAGGGAGACGGCAGCTCCACCACGGCCTTAGCGGTTTCCACTTCGGCGATGACCTGGTTCAGCGCCACCGTCTGCCCCTCCGCCACCCGCCAGTTGAGGATCTCCGATTCAGTCAGGCCCTCCCCCAGGTCCGGAAGCCGGAATTCGCGGATCATCCCTGGGCTCCTTCCAGGACGGCCGGCCGGTCCAGCGAGTTGGGCCGGCGCATCACCCGGTCCACTCCGTCTAGGATCCGGTCCAGGTCCGGGAGGTGGTGTTTCTCCAGCCGAGCCGGCGGATAGGGAACGTCAAACCCGGTCACCCGCACCGGGGCATGCTCCAGATAGTCGAAACAGCGCTCGGTGATGCTTGCCGCGATCTCCGCGCCCAGGCCGCCGGACTGGGCTGCTTCGTGGGTGATAACCAGCCGGCCGGTCTTCCGCACGGAGGCTTCCACGGCGTCGTAATCTATGGGTGCCAGCGAGCGCAGGTCGATCACTTCCACGGACAGGCCTTCGTCCTGTGCCGCGGCGGCCGCATCCAGGGCGGTCATCACCAGCGGCCCGTAGGCCACCAGGGTCACATCGGTACCCGGTGCGGCCACCCGCGCCGCACCCATCGGCAGGGCTTCATCCAGTGTCAGGTCCACCTCACCCTTGGTGTGGTAGCGCCGCTTGGGCTCGAAATAGAGAACCGGATCATCGCAGGCGATGGCCTGCCGGATCATGGTGTAGGCATCCTGCGGATTCGAGACACTGATGACCCGCAGTCCGGAGGTGTGCGTGAAGTACGCTTCCGGCGACTCGGAATGATGCTCGGGGGAACCAATCCCCCCGCCGAACGGCACCCGGATGGTCAGCGGCAGCTTCACCGCCCCGCGCGTCCGGTAGTGCATCTTGGCGACCTGGGACACTATCTGGTCAAACGCCGGATAGATGAACCCGTCGAACTGGATTTCCACCACCGGCCGGTAGCCGCGGTACGCGAGCCCGACGGCGGTCCCCATAATCCCGGACTCGGCCAGCGGTGTGTCGATCACCCTGCGGGGACCGAAATCGGCCTGCAGCCCGTCAGTTATCCGGAAGACGCCGCCCAGCTTGCCGATGTCCTCCCCCATCAGGAGCACCTTCGGGTCCCCGGCGAGGGCCTCGCGCAGTCCGGCGGTGATGGCGCGGCCAAAGGTCATGCCGGTCATCGCAGGCCTCCTTCCGCGGCGCTGCCCATCATGGCGAGATACTGCCGGTAGTGCTCCTGCTGGCGGTCCAGCCAGCTGTTGGGCGTCGAGTAGACGTGGGCAAAAACGTCCAGGGGCGCCGGCTCCGGCATTCCCGTGCAGGCGGCGCGGAGCTCCCGGGCCAGCGACTCGGCGTCGTGCTCCACTGCTCTCCGGAAGGCGTCGTCGAACTCCCCTTCGGCTTCCAGGAGCGCGCCGACCCGGCTGATTGGATCCTTCGCCTGCCAGGCCAGGAGTTCAGCGGGATCCCGGTAGCGGGTCGGATCGTCGGCTGTGGTGTGCGGGCCCATCCGGTAGGTGACAGCCTCGATGAAGGTGGGGCCTCCCCCGCTGCGCGCCCGGTCCAGGGCTTCCCGCGTGGCTGCCAGCGTAGCCAGGACGTCGTTGCCGTCCACACGGGTGGACGGGATGCCGAAGCCCGGCGCCCGGTTGGCGACCGGGATCTGTGCCTGCAGCCCCACGGGTTCGGAGATCGCCCACTGGTTGTTCTGGCAGAAGAAGATCACCGGTGCCTGGAAGCTCGCCGCGAAGACCATTGCTTCGTTGACGTCGCCCTGGCTTGTGGCGCCGTCGCCAAAGTAGCTGATGGCGGCGTCGTCCAGACCATCCTGCTGGATGCCCATGGCATAGCCGGTGGCGTGCAGGGTCTGCGCTCCGATGATGACCTGGGTGGGTGCCATGTTCACCGAATACGGATCCCAGCCAGCGGAGGCGTTGCCGCGCCAGACCCGCATCAGGTCCTCGAACCCCACTCCGCGGACGAACGCCACGGCGTTCTCCCGGTAGCTGCTGAAAACGAAGTCGGAGGGCCGCAGCGCCCGGGCCGAGCCCACCTGCGCGGCTTCCTGTCCAAGCAGCGGTGGCCAGAGGCCCAGTTCACCCTGCCGCTGCAGGGATGTGGCCTCGGTGTCGATCCGCCGAACCAGGACCATGTCGCGGTACAGGCTGCGGAGCGCCGCGGCGTCGATGTCCTCGACCCAGCGGTCGTAGAGGGCGTCGCGGACGCGGGAACCATCGGGGCGGATGAGCTGGACTACTGGATCGTGCGGTTCCGTCCCGGTGTTTTCGGGATGGTCCGCCGGGATATGCAGGGACACTTTGATACGCATCCTTCCGTGGTGGAACCCCGGGGGTGGTGGGGTTCAAACCTGTTGCCGGGCACCGTTGCCCAGTTAGGTGTGACACTACTCACACCGGGCAGGCGGTACAACTGTGCCCGCTCGGATTGCGCATCCTGCCCTGCCGGGAGCGATTTCGCCGTGCTAGCGTTGCGCACTATGCAGATTTTGGACGGCACCGACTTCAGGGTCCTGCGGGCCATGGCCACCGATCCGAGGCGGACTGTCGTGGCCCTGGCCGGCCGGCTGGGCATCTCCCGCAACACTGTCCAGGCACGGCTTTCCAGGATGGAATCCAAGGGTGCCTTCCTCACCTTCGAACGCCGGATCAACCCCGTGGCGCTGGGCTACCCCCTGATGGCCTTTGTCCATGTCCACGTCCAGCAGCAGCGGCTCGCTGAGATCACGGCGGAACTCTCGGCCATCCCCGAAGTAGTGGAAGCCCACGGTCTCACCGGCGCCGCGGACATCCTGCTGCGGACGGTCGCCGTCGATGCCGAGGACCTGTTCCGGGTCAACAAGGCCATCCTGGCGGTGCCCGGCGTCGAACGCTCCGACACCACCCTGGCGATGGGTGAGCTGATCCCCTACCGGGTGGCTCCGCTGCTGGACCGCGGCCCGGCCGATGGGGACTGATCTTCCGGCTGGCTTATGGCTTAACGGGACAGGCGCCTCCCCCTGCGGGGAAGGCGCCTGTCCTGTCCGCTGTCGGGCCGGCGGACCTAGTGGTCCACGGCCTTTTCTGCTCCGACGCCGGTCAGCGAGCGGATTTCCATTTCCGCCTGCTTTTCCGGCGACTCGTTGTCCTTGCTCGTGATCGTACCCAGCCAGCCCAGGAAGAAGGCCAGCGGGATCGAGACGATACCCGGGTTGTTCAGCGGGAAGAAGGAGAAGTCGACGCCGGAGATCATCGAGGTTTCCGCACCGGACATCACCGGCGAGAAGATGATCAGGCCGATGGCCGAGCCCAGGCCGCCGTACATGCTCCAGAGGGCACCGCGGGTATTGAAGCGGCGCCAGTAGAGCGAGTAGAGGATGGTCGGCAGGTTCGCGCTGGCGGCGACGGCGAAGGCCAGCGCCACCAGGAACGCGACGTTCTGTCCCTGGGCTCCAATGCCGCCGAGGATCGAGACGACGCCGATGACCAGCACCGTGCGGCGGGCCACCTTCACTTCACTCTCGGAATCAACCTTGCCCTTCCGCACCACGTTCGTGTAGATGTCATGGGCGAAGGACGCCGCCGCCGTGATGGTCAGGCCTGCCACAACCGCCAGGATAGTGGCGAATGCGACGGCGGATATGAGTCCCAGCAGCACCGGACCGCCGAGCGCGAAGGCCAGCAGCGGAGCAGCCGAGTTCACTCCACCCGGGGCGGAGGTGATGGTTTCGCGGTCAATCATGGCGGCGGCACCGTAGCCGAGCACCAGGGTGAACAGGTAGAAGAGGCCGATCAGCCAGATCGCCCAGACCACGGAGCGCCGGGCTTCCTTGGCGGTCGGCACCGTGTAGAAGCGCATCAAGACGTGCGGCAGGGCCGCAGTGCCAAAGACCAGGGCCAGGCCGAGCGAGACGAAGTCCAGCTTGGAGGTTTCCGACTTGCCGTACTGCAGTCCCGGATCCAGGATCGCGGCGTTGCCTGAGGTCTCGACGGCGGCACCCAGCAGCTCCGAGAGGTTGAAGCCGTTCAGGGCAAGAACCCAGACCGTCATCACGGCGGTGCCGGCGATCAGCAGGCAGGCCTTGATGATCTGCACCCAGGTGGTGCCCTTCATCCCGCCAACCAGTACGTAGATGATCATCAGGGCGCCAACGATCGTGATCACCAGGGACTGGCCGATCTTGGAGTCAATGCCCATCAGCAGGGACACGAGTCCGCCGGCGCCCGCCATCTGCGCCAGCAGGTAGAAGAAGCAGACCGCCAGCGTGGTGATCGCGGCGGCGATGCGCACGGGGCGCTGCTTGAGCCGGAAGGACAATACGTCCGCCATGGTGAATTTGCCGGTGTTGCGCAGCATTTCAGCCACCAGCAGCAGGGCCACGAGCCAGGCGACGAGGAAGCCGATCGAGTACAGGAACCCGTCATAGCCGTTGATCGCAATGGCGCCGACAATGCCCAGGAAGGACGCCGCCGAGAGGTAATCGCCGGCAATGGCGGTTCCGTTCTGCGGTCCGGTGAAGGAACGTCCGGCAGCGTAGTAGTCCGCCGCGGTCTTATTGTTGCGGCTGGCACGGAGCACCACCACAAGCGTGACAGCGACGAACAGGCCGAAAATCAGCATGTTCAGCCAGCCGCTCTCCTGCACCTTCTCCGCGGTGACGGTGGCGGAGATGTTCAGCGTGTTCATTTGGTCTCCTCCGGAAGGGATACGCCCTTGGCTTCGAGTTCCCCGCGCAGTTCAGCAGCAATCGGGTCCATCCGGCGGTTGGCGTAGCTGACGTACCACATGGTGATGCCGAACGTGCTGACAAACTGCAGCAGGCCCAGAATGATGCCGATGTTGACGTTGCCGAACACTGGCGTCGACATGAATTCGTGGGCGTAGTCAGCGAGCAGGACGTAAGCGAAGTACCAGATCAGGAAGACTGCGGCCATGGGAAAGATGAAGCTGCGCTGGCGTTTGCGCAGCTCCTGGAACCGAGGCGACCGCTGGACTTCCTGGAAGTCGACCGGTGCCGCGCTTCCGGGGTGTGATTGTGGCTGGTGTTCAGCCATCTCTCCTCCTTGGGTTGGGCACGTGCGGTACGGCATCCGGGTCCGGGAACCGTAACGGACCCCGAACACCACGCACCGTCTGTGATGGCCATCACTTTTCCAACTCCGGGAGCCTCCTGCCACTTTCGCCGCGCCCAGGTCGGTGAACGGACCGTTCCGTGCGCCCAACGGCATGTCAGCGGCCGGTTGACCGTCGCGGGACTGGGTAGGGTTTAGGCATGCCTGCAGCCGTCGACGTCGCCCTGGTCTGCGCCATTGCCGTGCTCACGCTCGCGGCGGTAGGTGCTCTCGGCTACCGGCTGAGCCGCTCGCAGCGCGATTTGGGCACCGACGCTGAGCGGGCTGCGTACGCCACCCTGCACACCGCATCACTGGCGGCCAGGCATTTGAGGTCCGGCCTGACGCCGGCCGGTGCGTCCCGCGCGAGCCGGCATCTGCGGGGGCTGCTGCGGTGCGAGACGCTGCTGCTGACAGATACCTCTGCGGTGCTCGCCTGGGAGGGCTCACTGGCGGACACTCCGGAACGCCGCGAGCGTGTGCTGCTGGCCGCGCGGGGTGTCCAGGACAGCGGCCGCACCAAGGTATTCCGCGGTCCGGCGCTGCGGGCGCTGGGCCTTGACGACGGCGGTGAGCTGCTCATCTGCCCGCTGCGGGTGAACGGGCAGGCGGCAGGAACGCTGGGGGTTTTCGCCCCGGCGCTCAGCGCCGGGCTCATCCGCGCCACGAACGATGTGGCCGACTGGGTGGCGGCGCAGCTGGAACTGACCGAGCTCGACACCTCGCGTGCCCTGCTGATGGAAGCCGAGGTGAAAGCCCTGCGGGCCCAGATCAGCCCGCATTTCATCTACAACTCGCTGAACGCCATCGCCTCCTACATCAACACGGACCCCGCCCGGGCGCGGGAACTGGTGGTGGAGTTCGCCGATTTCACCCGGTACTCGTTCCGCCGGCACGGAGATTTCACCACGCTGGCCGAAGAGCTGACCTCCATTGACCGCTACCTGCTGCTGGAACGGGCCCGCTTCGGCGAACGCCTGAAGGTCAGCCTGCAGATCAGTCCCGAGGTCCTGGGCGCCGTCATCCCGTTCCTGTCTCTGCAGCCGCTGGTGGAGAATTCGGTGCGGCATGGCCTGGAGGCGATCGACGGCGTTGGGCAGATCTCCATTTCCGCCCGTGATGCCGGGGCGATGGCGGAGATTACCGTGGAGGACAACGGTGTGGGTATGGATCCGGACGCGCTGCGCACACTGCTCGCGGGACACGCCGACGGGGATCATGTGGGGCTGCGCAATGTCGATGTGCGCCTTCGCCAGCTCTACGGTGATGCCCACGGCCTGGTGATCGACACGGCCGAGGGTGCCGGAATGCTCATCACGATGCGTGTGCCCAAGTCGCAGCCCGGACATCGAACCTAGAGCAAGTAGTCTGTGTCACATGTCCAAATCCGCAAAGCTGCTGAACGTGGTGGTTGTCGACGACGAAGCGCCGGCAGTGGAGGAACTGGCGTTCCTGCTGGGCCGGGACGCCCGGATCGGGACCATCCTGCGTGCCTCCAGCGGGGCCCAGGCCCTCCACGCACTCGAGACCGCCGACGTCGACGCCATTTTCCTGGACATCCACATGCCCGCACTGTCCGGGCTGGACATCGCACGTGCCCTCGCCCGCAGCGAACGTCCGCCCGCCGTCGTTTTTGTCACCGCCGATGAAGAGCACGCGCTGGATGCCTTCGAACTCGCGGCCCTGGACTACCTGCTGAAACCGGTGCGCCCCGAGCGGCTGGCCGAGTCGGTGCGGCGGATCAGCGAGTCGCTGGCCGGCGCGGAGCCGGCGGCAGCCGGCGGCGGCGATGTGGTGACGGTCGTCCAGGGGGCCACCACCCGGATGATCCGGCGCGAGGATATCCGGTATGTCCAGGCGCAGGGCGATTACGCCCGGCTGCACACCGCGGAAACCAGCTACCTGATCAGGATTCCGCTGGCGGAACTTGAAGCGCAGTGGGCGGACGCCGGCTTCCTTCGCATCCACCGCTCGTATTTGGTGGCGCGGCACCAGATCCGGCAGGTTCGGCTCTCCGCAGGCCGCGCCAGTATCCGCATTGGCACGGTGGAGCTGCCGGTCAGCCGCAGGCACCTGCCGACAGTGCGCAGCACACTGGCCACCGGCCGGGTCAGGCCCACCGCATGACCGCTGAAAACCGCCCGCAGCGGGTCCGGGTGACCGCCCCGTCCCGCCCAGGCTCAGCCGCGCCGGTTTTCCCGGTTGCCCGCGAACTCGATGAGCAGTCCGAGGTGGGGGAAGTCTTCCTGTCCTCCCTGATCCGGTCGCAGCTGCGGCTGTCTCTGGTGGTGGCCGGAGGATTCGGCCTGATCCTGCTCGGTGTTCCGCTGCTGCTCGCAGCCGTCCCGGAGATCGGTGAACTGGCGGCATTCGGCATTCCGGTGCCCTGGCTGCTGCTCGGCCTGGGCGTGTATCCGCTGGTGATTGTCAGCGGGGCGTTGTATGTGCGCAGCGCCAACCGGAACGAGGCCCGTTTCCAGGACCTGCTCGACGATGCGTAGCCCCGCGTGACCTGGGAGGTGAGTGCCGGCGTCGGATACGCTGCCCTGGCCGCCGTGACCGCCGCAACCCTGCTGATCGGTGCCTACGGGCTGCGGATTTCCCGCACCACCAGCGATTTCTATGTTGCGTCCCGAACCGTGAAACCGTGGTGGAACGCCTCAGCGATCGGCGGCGAGTATCTTTCCGCGGCGAGTTTCCTGGGAATCGCCGGCCTGGTGCTGGTCTCCGGGGCCGATGCCCTGTGGTTCCCCATCGGATACACGGCCGGCTACCTGATGCTGCTGCTGTTCGTGGCGGCTCCCCTGCGCCGGTCGGGCGCGTACACGGTTCCGGACTTCGCCCGGGCAAGGCTGGAGTCCCTGCCGGCCCGCCGGGTCACCAGCCTGCTGGTGGTGGCGGTCGGCTGGCTGTACATCGTTCCACAGCTGCACGGTGCCGCCCTGACCGTCAGCCTGACCACCGGCCTGCCCGGATGGGTTGGGTCCGCGGCAGTGGTGGTGATTGTGTGCCTGAGCGTGCTGAGCGGTGGAATGCGCTCCATCACCTTCGTCCAGGCCTTCCAGTACTGGCTCAAGCTGGCGGCCCTGGCCGTACCTGTCCTCTTTATCCTCTTCCGGCTCGGCGCCGAAGGTACCTCCTGGACCGGCAACGGCGCAGCCTTTGCGTCCGGGCTGGATCCGGTCATGGCGGACTCTGTTTACCGCAATGTCTCGCTGAGCATCGCGCTGCTCTGCGGCACGCTGGGCCTGCCGCATGTCCTGGTGCGGTTTTATACCAATCCCGACGGCGTCTCCGCCCGGCGCACCACCCTGATTGTGCTTGGACTGCTGTCCGTGTTCTACGTTTTCCCCACCCTCTACGGGATCCTTGGCCGGGTCTACCTGCCGGAGCTGGCGGTGGAGGGCAATGCGGACGCCACCGTCCTGCTGCTGCCTGCACAGATTTTTGACGGCGCGCTGGGCGACCTGCTGGCAGCCTGCGTGACGGCGGGAGCGTTCGCCGCTTTCCTCTCCACCAGCAGCGGGCTGATCGTGTCCCTCGCGGGGGTGATCAGCCAGGAGCTGTTCCGCGGCAGCGTCAGCGGATTCCGCGCCGGAACCCTGCTGGCCGGGGCGGTTCCGCTGGGCCTGGCCCTGCTGACGAACACGCAGGCGCTGGCCGGCAGCGTGGGGATGGTCTTTGCGTTCACGGCGTCCACGCTGTGCCCCCTGCTGCTGCTGGGTATCTGGTGGCGGCGGCTCACGGCGGCCGGCGCGGTGGCCGGGATGCTCACCGGAGCACTGCTCTGCGGCGGAGCCATCGTGGCCGGCGGCGTGCTCTCCCTCTCCGGAGCTGCTGTGCCGGTCTGGCTGGAGCAGCCTGCCGCGTGGACGGTTCCGGCAGCGTTTGCGGTTACCGTGGGGGCCTCGCTGCGGGGCCCGGGTGCGGTGCCGGCGGGAACCGCACGGTTCCTGGCCAGGCTACATACCCCTGAGCGCCGGGTCAGCCGCTAGCAGCGCCGGTGTTTCGGTCCTCTGCTAGTTAGTCGATTGCGGCCATGAGTTCGACGACGCGGTCCAGGAATGCGTCCACCTGGGTTTCCTCATAGCCTGCGTCGCCCTTGGCTTCGCGGAAGACGGCCCTGCGGACGACGTCGACGCTCAACGGCTTGTCGTGTTCGAAGTAGCCGAGGAGTTCGTTGCACAGCGCGTCGACGTCCCGCACGTTGTAACTGTGCGCCCGTTTTTTGGACGGACGGCGGAACCGCTCCCCCGGTTTACGGTGCAGGCGTGCCCGCAGGACGGCTGATGTACGGCCGATCTGGAGCAGCCAGGCTTCTTCGCCCTTTTCCTGAATGAGGCGGTCGCGCTCACGCTGGGAGAAAACATCTTCCAGCCGGTCCAGGGCTGCGTCGACTGCCTGTGCTTCGTAGCCGCCCTTGGCGGGGTCGAAGGCCATGGAACGGACGTGAGTGCTGGTAATGACTTTCGCTCCAGGTTTTTCAGAGTTGTAGTAATTCCGGGCCCTGGTCAGGAAATCGTCGACCTGGCGGACGTTGTAGCCGTACTCCCTGCGGCCCACACGCTCAAAGGGGGCACTGGCCTGCCTCACATCGTTCATGGTCAACTAATCCTTTAGTGTCAAGTCTTCTTCCGCCACGGGATGCGGGACCGTCGAAAATATCTTACGTGCAAACCGGCCCGGGACCCGGTAAAGACTCCCCGGCCGGGCGCTACATTGCCCCGGGCACCAGCAGGACGGAGAGCAGGAAGACCACCGGAGAAGCGAAAACCACCGAATCCAGGCGGTCCATGGCTCCGCCGTGGCCGGGCAGCAGGTTGGACATATCCTTCACGCCCAGCTCGCGTTTGATCATCGATTCCGAGAAGTCACCGGCCGTCGCCGCCGCAACTGTGGCTACCGCCAGCACCAGGCCGAACCACCACGGCTGGTCCAGGAAAAGTACGGCCGCGAGAATGCCAACGATGGTGGCACCGGCAACTGATCCGCCAAACCCTTCCCAGGATTTCTTGGGGCTGATCTTCGGGGCCATCGGATGCTTGCCGGTGAGGGCTCCCACCAGGTATCCGCAGGTGTCATTGGCAACCACCAGCAGCAGCAGGACAGCGACCCTGATCTGCCCTTCCGGCTCGCGGAGGAGCAGCAGGGCGAAGCTGAGCAGGAACGGAATCCAGAGGACGACGAACACGCCGGCGAGGATGCTGCGCAGGGCGTCCTGAGCCGTATCGATGGCCCGCCACAGCAGGATCGCGATGCCGGTCCCGGCCAGCGCAAACGCCAGGGCTTCGGTGCCGCCGAAATAGGCTGCCAGCGGCACGGCTACGGATCCCACCAGCACCGGCACGTGCGGAACCTTGATTCCGCGCACCTCCAGCGCACGGGAGACCTCCCAGACGCCGACGACGGAGAAGGCTGCGGCAATAGCCACGATCGCCAGCGGGCTGAACAGCAGGCCCACCATGAGGGCGCCCAGGAGGACGACGCCGACTGCTATGGCAGCGGGCAGGTTCCGCCCCGCTTTCGAAGGCTTGCGTTCGGCACGCTTGCGGGCAGCGGAGTTACGTGCCCGTCGTCCGTCAGGAACGCTCATATCCGTGCCCTTCGCTGCCGGGCCTGCCTCAGGAGACGGGGAACCGCCAGCCTGGGTTGGAGGCTGGGATTGGCTCATCAGACCTCGAGCAGCTCGGCTTCCTTGCGCTTCAGCAGGTCATCGATGGACTCTGTGTGGGCCTTGGTCAGTGCATCCAGGTCCTTTTCGGCACGCGCGCCGTCGTCTTCGCCGATTTCGCCGTCCTTGACCAGGCGGTCCAGTGAATCCTTGGCCTTGCGGCGGATGTTGCGGACCGAGACCTTGGCGTCTTCGCCCTTGCCGCGGACGATCTTGACGTATTCCTTGCGGCGGTCCTGGGTCAGCTCCGGCATAATGACGCGGATGACCTTGCCGTCGTTGGAGGGGTTCGCGCCCACCTCGGAATCGCTCAGAGCCCGCTCAATGGCGCGCAGGGCGGTCACATCGTAGGGGGTGATCAGGAGCGTGCGGGCATCCGGCGTCGCGAACGAAGCCAGCTGCTGCAGCTGGGTCGGGGAGCCGTAGTAGTCCACCAGGACCCGGGAGAACAGCGCCGGGTTTGCGCGCCCTGTCCGGATGGTCGAGAAGTCCTCCTTGGCGACCTCCACAGCCTTGTCCATTTTGACGGCCGCCTCTTTCAAGGTCTCTTCGATCACGGTGTCTCCTCAGTGCAGGGAAGGCCAATGCAGGAAAATACCCATGCAGTGGCACGGTTGGGCTCTCTTACCATCCTAACCCGCGCGACTCCCCGCCTGCGCACCTGCGGCGGTACCGCAGGTGGGCAGGCGGAGAACAGCCGCCGGGCGGGAGGCGCTAGTTGGAGACGACTGTTCCGATCTTTTCACCGCGGATGGCCCGGGTGACGTTGCCTTCGCCTTCCATGCCGAACACCACCATGGACAGGTCGTTGTCCTTGCACATGGTCATCGCCGTCTGATCCATGACCCGGATATCCTGGCGCAGCGCGTCGTCGTACGTCAGCGTTTCCAGCCGGGTGGCCGTGGCGTCCTTGTTCGGGTCAGCGGTGTAGACACCGTCCACACCTGACTTCGCCATCAGGACCTCGTCGGCATGGACCTCGAGGGCGCGCTGGGCAGCGACGGTGTCCGTGGAGAAATAAGGCAGTCCGGCACCGGCACCGAAGATGACCACGCGGCCCTTCTCCAGGTGGCGGATGGCGCGCCGCGGGATGTAGGCCTCGGCCACCTGGCCCATGGTGATGGCGCTCTGGACGCGGGTTTCCACGCCTGCCTGCTCCAGGAAGTCCTGCAGGGCGAGGCAGTTCATCACCGTGCCGAGCATCCCCATGTAGTCCGCGCGTGAGCGGTCCATGCCGCTGAGGGAGAGCTCAGCTCCCCGGAAGAAGTTGCCTCCGCCCACAACAATTGCGGTTTCGACCTCGCCGACCGTTGCAGCGATCTGCTTGGCGACTCCGCGTACCGTCTCGGGGTCCACACCTAGCTTGCCGCCGCCGAACACCTCTCCGGACAGCTTGAGCAGTACGCGGCGGCGCGGGGTTTCGGTTTCATTCAGGGCATGATCCATGGTGCCTCCCGGGGCATTGGCTGAGGATAAGTTTGTCAGCTGTTTTCAAGAATAGTGAGGTGTTTCGGACAGGCAAAAGGGGTGGCCACCTTTCGGTGGCCACCCCCTCTATGCCATCATGGCGCGTCCGCGATGCGTCCGCAGTTGCTTAGGGCCTTAGGCGCCTACGCGGAACCGGGCGAAAGCAACCGGCTTGACGCCGGCTTCGTTCAGGACGGCAGCGACAGTCTTCTTGGCATCCTTGGCGAATGGCTGGTCCAGCAGGACGATCTCCTTGAAGAAACCGGTCAGGCGGCCTTCGACGATCTTCGGCAGCGCGGCTTCCGGCTTGCCTTCGGCGCGTGCGGTTTCATCCGCGATGCGCCGCTCGTTCTCCACGATGTCCGACGGAACTTCGTCCCGGGTCAGGTAGGTCGGAGCGTAGGCAGCGGTGTGGACTGCGACGTCGTGGGCTGCGGTGAAGGCAGCGTCTCCTTCGCCGTCAACAGCGAAGAGCACGCCAACCTGTGCCGGCAGATCCTTGGAGGTCTTGTGCAGGTAAGCGTCAACGGTCTTGCCTTCAACGCGTGCTACGCGGCGGATGACGACCTTCTCGCCGAGGATGGCGCCTTCTTCGACGACGATCTCGGAGAGCGGCTTGCCGTCAACTTCGTAGGCCAGCAGGGTCTCGGCATCGGCAGCGCCGGATTCGATTGCAGCAGCCAGCACGCGGTCTGCCAGTTCAATGAACTTGGCGGACTTGGCGACGAAGTCGGTCTCGCAGTTGAGTTCGATCATCACGCCGGCGGTGCCGTCGATGACCTTGGCAGCAACCAGGCCCTCAGCGGTCGAACGGCCTTCGCGCTTGGTGGCGCCCTTCAGGCCCTTGATGCGGATGAGCTCCATGGCCTTGTCGGCATCGCCGTTGGCCTCGTCGAGAGCTTTCTTCACATCCATCATGCCGGCGCCTGTGCGCTCGCGCAGAGCCTTGATATCAGCAGCGGTGTAGTTCGCCATTTGGACTCCAGTCCTCCCGTAATAAAAGTAATGGTGCTGTTCCGCCGCGCGGCCGGCAGGGAATCCCGGCCAGCCGCGCTGAGCAGATTTCCCAAAGATGGCCGCCTCGCGGCAGCCATCTTTGGGGACTTCGTTTTACTTCTCCGTTGCGTCCTCAGCGGGAGCTTCGGCAGCCGGTGCTTCTGCAGCTTCGGCGGCCGGTGCTTCAGCGGCTTCAGCAGCCGGTGCTTCGGTGGCTTCAGCGGCCGGAGCAGCTGCGCCTTCGAGCAGTTCGCGCTCCCACTCAGCCAGCGGCTCTGCCGGGGCTTCGGTGTTGCCGGCCTTGTTGTGGCGGGCGATCAGGCCCTCCGCAACGGCGTCAGCAATAACGCGGGTCAGCAGGTTGACGGAGCGGATGGCGTCGTCGTTGCCCGGGATCGGGAAGTCGACGTCGTCCGGATCGCAGTTGCTGTCGAGGATGGCAACAACCGGGATGTTCAGCTTCTGGGCCTCGTCAACTGCGAGGTGTTCCTTCTGGGTGTCCACGATCCAGACCACGGACGGAGCCTTGGTCAGGTTGCGGATGCCGCCGAGGTTGGTTTCCAGCTTGGTCAGTTCACGCTTGAGGAGCAGGAGCTCCTTCTTGGTGTGACCGGAAGCCGCGACGTCGTCGAAGTTGATCTCTTCGAGTTCCTTCATGCGCTGGATGCGCTTGGCGACAGTCTGGAAGTTGGTGAGCATGCCACCGAGCCAGCGCTGGTTGACGTAGGGCTGGCCAACGCGGGTGGCCTGCTCAGCGATGGCTTCCTGGGCCTGCTTCTTGGTACCGACGAACAGTACGGTTCCGCCGTGGGCAACGGTGGCCTTGACGAACTCGTAGGCGCGGTCGATGTAGGACAGCGACTGCTGCAGGTCGATGATGTAGATGCCGTTGCGCTCGGTGAAGATGAAGCGCTTCATCTTCGGGTTCCAGCGGCGGGTCTGGTGGCCAAAGTGGACGCCGCTGTCGAGCAGCTGGCGCATTGTAACGACGGGCATGTCGTCACTCCTTCCGGCAGCCGGCGGCGCTGAGCGCACGCAGGATTTTCTGCCATTGACGGTTGATTGCGAAGCACCCGGCGGGTGCTGCTCCTGGTGCCCATCAGCCGTCGTCCTGTGACAGATGCCGGCGTGCGTCCCTTACCGGTGTTGACCGGACCGCAGGAACGCACCCATATTCCCGTTACCGGGACCATGGATAATTGGGGCACGCGTAGTCAGCATGCGGCGCGTGGATCTGTTCCGCTCTCCGTCCGGAAAGGGTTCCGTCAACCGTTTTGAGGCGGTTACCCGGGAAATCCTGACTGGGCAGAGTGAATCAGCACGCAGCAAACTGCTTCGTCAAGTGTACTACAGCAGCGGCCCCGCTCCGTCCCGTTCTCCTCCACAGCCAAGGTGTTCCTGCCTCAGGTTCCCGGCCGGTCCACAAACCGGTTGACAGTCACCCGATCTACCGGGCGCCGGAGTGGACTGTGCATCATGTCCGATCACGCCGCTTACCCTCAGAAACCGGTTGGAAATCCAGTGTGCCGCTCCTCCCCCGGCGGCGCTGAACCCACTCCGCACCCTGCACGGGCCGGCGGTCGCCCTGCTGCCGCTGCTGCACTGCTGGCGGCGGTGCCCGCGGCACTCCTGGTGGCGTTCCTGGTGGCGCTCACCGTGGATATCCGGCCGACGGACGCCGCATTACCCGCTGCGCCCGCTGACCGGCTGGCTCCCGCCGGCCAGTGGAGCTGGCCCCTGGCACCTGCGCCCGCCGTCGTCCGTCCGTTTGACAAACCGGGCCAGCGCTGGCTGGCCGGACATCGCGGAGTCGACCTCGCCGCTTCCGCCGGTGATGCCGTCCGAAGCCCGGCTGACGGCACGGTCCGGTTCACCGGGTACGTGGTGGACCGCCAGGTACTCACAGTCGACCACGGCAATGGGACGGTGAGCAGTTTCGAACCCGTTACGGCCACCGTGTCCGTGGGGAAACCGGTTAGCGCCGGCCAGAGCATTGGAGTGGTGGACTTCCGCGGAAGCCTGCCCGGCGGCGCCGCTGATGGGGCTTTCACTGACAGGGTTCTCGCTGATGCGAAGGCACCGGAAAGCAGGCAGCCGCACTGCCCCCGCAGTTGCCTGCATTGGGGAGTGCGGCTGGACGGGGAGTATGTGGATCCCCTGCGCTATCTCATGGACCGCCGGCCGAGCGTTCTGCTCCCGCCGGCCGGTGGGAGCAGAAGCCCGGCCCGGCCCTAAGCACCGGAGGCCGGACCGGATAGCCGGCTAGACGAATGCGGCGATGCCGGTGATCGCCCGGCCGGTGACCAGGGTATTGATCTCGTAGGTTCCCTCGTAGGAGTAGATCGCTTCGGCGTCGGAGAAAATCTTCGCCATCCCGTAGTCCGTCACAATTCCGTTGCCGCCGAGGATGCTGCGCCCCAGGGCAACCGACTCACGCATGCGGGCCGTGGTGAAGGCCTTCGCCAGTGCGGACTGCTCATCCTTGGCACGGCCCTCATCCTCGAGCTGGGCCAGGCGGACCATCATGCCCATCGAGCTGACCGTGTTGCCGAGAATCTGCACCAGCTGCTCCTGCACCAGCTGGAAGGAAGCCAGCGGTTTGCCGAACTGCTCCCGCTCCACCGCATAACGGCGGGCAACGTCAAACGCTGCCATCTGCTGGCCGACGGCCTGCCAGGCAACGGCAAGCCGGGTCACTTTGAGAACCTTGTTGGTATCCCGGAAGCTGTTGGCCCCCTTGAGGTGGAAGTCATCGCTCACGACGACGTTGTCCAGCACAATGTCGGCGTTCTGCACGGTCCGCAGCGCGATCTTGTTTTCGATCTTGGTGGCCGAGTAGCCCTCGGTCCGGGTATCCACGAGGAAACCCTTCACCTGGTTGTCCGCTTCGTCGCGGGCATAAATGACCACCCAGTCGGAGAACGTGGCGTTCCCGATCCAGCGCTTGGCTCCATTGAGGATCCAGTTTCCGCCCTCGCGCCGTGCAGTGGTGCGGGTTCCACCGGCGACATCCGAACCACCCAGGGGTTCGGTGAGCCCAAAGGCGCCGATCTTCTTCAGCGAGTAGATATCCGGAAGCCAGGCTTCCTTCTGTTCGTCGGAGGCCAGCGCTTCGATCGACCCGGTGAAAAGGCCGTCATGCACGCCCATAAACGTGGCAAAGGAAGTGTCGGCGCGGGTGAACTCGGCATGGCAGAGACCGGCGAAGAGATTCGAATAGCCCTGCCGGTACACCGGGGAGACGACGTCGAGTTCGGCCAGCTTGGGAATCATGTGCATCGGGAATTCCCCGGCGTTCCACCAGTCGTTGGCGTGGGGCTTGACCTCAGCCGTGAGCCAGGACCGGACCTCATGCAGGCGGTCCCGCTCCTTATCGCTGAGCAGGTCCTCGAATGCGTAGAAGTCACCGTCCGGGTACGGGAGGTTATCGACGTCGATAGTTGCCATGAGATGTCCTTCGCTGATCCTGGGCTCATCCGGACAGTCAAGCCGGCTGCCCTTATGTTACCCACGAGTAACATCGAAGCACAATCCCCCAATCCACGCGGCCGCCCTTCCCTGCAGGGCCCGGGCCAGTGCGCCTGCGGATCACAAAAAAACACCCCGGACCGAAGACCGGGGTGTTCCTGTTGCCGCGGCTCAGCGGACTGTGTGCAGACTTAAGAACTTTGTGCAGACTTAAAGGAGAACCGGGAACCCTCGGAGGCTTCAAATACCTCCGAGAATCCCCGGAAACACGGTAGGGCTGGTGGGGCTTGAACCCACGACCCACGGATTATGAGTCCGCTGCTCTGACCGGCTGAGCTACAGCCCCGTGTGAACCCGCCGTATCCGGCAGGCAGTATAGACATCCTAAGGTGCAGCGGGCCCGGCAGCCGAATTTCCCGGACGGGCCTGGGCATACCAGGCCTGGGTACGCTCCAGGAGGGGTTCCCTCCGGCATCGTTCGGCGAGTTTCTGCTGGGTTCGGCATCTCCCGGCGAGTCTCTGGTGTCCCCTCCGTTGTGGGACTTCCCTGCCAGCCCGGAACTTCCCTGCCGCGGTGCCGCGGCAGGGAAGTTCCAGACTCGAAGGATTGTCCCAAAACGGGGCAAGTCCACGGACCGGCCGGGACTGAGTACATCCGGGTAGAGACTCAGTACGTCCTGATAGAGACTTAGTACATCCGAGTAAAGGCTTAGGGAATCCCGGCCACGCTGCTTGCGCCGCGGTAGAGGTCCTCGAAGGTGGACAGGGTGCCTTCCAGGCTGTGCGGCTCCACCATGGCGCGGCTGTGCCGGCCCATGGCAGCGCGCTCCTCAGCGGGCAGCGTCAGGATTTCTGTAATCCGCTGGGCCAGCTCGGCGCTGTCGCCGGGCTGGAACAGGTAGCCGTTGCGGCCGTGGTCCACGAGGTGCGGGAGCGCCATGGCGTCGGCAAGGAGAACCGGTGTCGAGGCGGACATGGCTTCGAGGGTGACGAGGGACTGCAGTTCGGCGGTGCCCGGCATGCAGAACAGGTCTGCGCGCAGGTAGGCCAGGCGGAGTTCGGCGTCGTCCACCAGCCCGCGGAACACCACCCGGTCCTGGAGGCCAAGCCGGGCAGCTTGGGCCACCAATGCGGACTTCACCTCACCCCCGCCCACGATTTCCACGTGCACGTTGAGCTCCCGCGGAGTCTTCGCCACTGCGTCGATGATGACGTCCACGTGTTTTTCCTCGGCGAGCCGGCCGACGAACAGCACGGTGGGATGATCCGGGCGCTGGATCTCCTCCCCGGGCAGGGTTTCGTATGCCGAGGCATCAATGCCGTTGGACAGCGGCAGCACGTCCGGCAGGGATGCGTATTCCGTCATGGCCTTCGCCGCCAGCGGAGTCGGAGTGGTGACGACGGCGGCACTGCCCATGACCCGGCCCATGTCACGCCACGAGTTCCGGGCGACGATCCGCTTGAACCATTTGGGGAAGGGCAGGAACGGGTCCAGGTTCTCCGGCATGAAGTGGTTGGTCGCGACCACACGGATCCCGCGCCTGCGGGCTTCATAGAGGGTGTATTCGCCCACCATGTAGTGGCACTGGATGTGCACAACGTCCGGCTTGACCCGGTCCAGCAGCATCGAGATGTGCTTCCTGATTTCCCACGGCAGGCAGATCCGCCAGTATTCGTGGGTGGGTACTCCGTGGGAACGGAGGCGGTGCACGGTCCATGGACCGTCCGTTTCCGAATGGGCCGGGCCGCTGCCGGGGCTGGGTGCCAGCACATGGACGTTGTGTCCCCTGCCGTGCATTCCCTGGGCCAGGCGGAAACCGAACTGGGCTGCCCCGTTCAGGTGGGGCGGATAAGTGTCACAGGCGATCAGGATGGTCAGCGGTTTATCTGCCGGTTCCTCGGTCACGGGGAAGTCCTCTTTTGGAGTTTCGATGGTCAGGTCGGGTGCGTCAGGGCTTGCGGGCAGCCTTGGACGCCGCTGGCTTCTGCCGCCGCCTCTGGTTCGCCCGGCGCTTAATGACATCCGGGTGGTATCTGGACAGGGCGAACACCCCAACAATAGCAATCAGGGCGCAGACTCCCATCGCAACACCCAGGACTGCCGGGACATCGGGGCGAAGTTCATTCAGTACGCCGATCCCGATGGCGATGCCGACCATCGGATCAATGACCGTCAGTCCGGCTATGACCAGGTCCGGCGGGCCGCTGGAATAGGCACTCTGCACGAACCAGGCCCCCAGCCCGCCCGCGACAGCGATGCCCACCAGCGTGTACCAGGGGACGTTGAGCAGGAAGCGTCCATTGGGGTCCAGGAGGTCGGCAGCGATGGTTTTGGTCAATACCGCGACGAAGCCAAAGAGGATACCTGCCCCCATGATGTGCGCAATGGCACCCAGCCGCTTGCCGAACAGCAGGTTGAGCAGACCGAAGAATGCCACGACGACGGCGAGGATCAGCACGATGGTGATCTCCTGGCGCGGCTCAATAGTCTGCTCCGTCTGGGTGGCCCCCACTGCCAGCAGCACAAACAGCATGCTGCCCGCCACGCAGGCCACGATCGAGACCACGGTGATCCGGTTCAGCCGGAGGCCCTGATCCCGTGAGTTCACGATGGTGGTGATAACCAGGGCCAGCGAGCCAATCGGCTGGACGACGGTCAGGGGTGCCAGGGCAAGGGCCACAACATTCAGGGCAGTTCCAGTGGCCAGAAGCAGCAGGCCAAAAAGCCAGCGCGGGTTGCGCAGCAGGCGCAGTATCCCGGAGGAGTTCAGGTTCAGTCCGCCGGTGTCAGCACTGACGGCACTGCCCTGGCGCTGCGCTCCGAAGGCCAGGAAGACGGCACTGGCCAGGGCGCAGGCTATCGCGATTCCGGTCATGGCTGGAAGCCATCCGGCGCGGCTGCAGCCCGGCGGTCGTCAGGAACCATGGGGTGACCCTTCAGGGACCGAAGCCTGGCGCCGGTATTTGCGCCAGGACTGCAGCATGTACCCACCAAAGGCCAGCAGGTGTCCCAGGCAGCCGAGCAGCAGCACGGTGTTGCCGGCGGCGCCAAGCCAGGCGTAGTCAAAACCCGGGACCCGCTGCAGCAGGAGCAGCGGCGCCCCGAGCAGCAGCAGAGCGGTCCGGATCTTGCCAATATTGCTCACCGGCAGGTTGGGGCTGCCCCGGAAGAGGAGCAGCGAATTGACGATGAGGATGGCATCGGGAATGACGATCGACCATACGAGCCAGGCGGGGGCGATCCCATCCACGACAAAAACGACGGCGACGATGATCAGTGCCAGCCGGTCCGCAACCGGGTCAAGCCACTTACCTGTTGTGGAAACCTGGTCCAGACGCCGGGCCAGGTAGCCGTCTACCCAGTCGGTGCACCCGATGATCACCAGTGTCAAAAAAGCCGGGCCGTAACTGTCCCGGGCAATGAGCCAGACAAAAAGCGGGACCCCGAGGAACCGGAGGACCGTGATCATGTTCGGGATGGTCCAGAAGGTATCCAGGACCCGCTCCCCCCGGCCCGGACGAGAACCGGCGCCGATGAGTCTGATCACTATCCGGCTCCCTTTGCCTTTCTGTCCACGGTGTTATTTGCGCAAAAGCCTGCGCAGGAGAATGCCCATGGCCAGGAGTGAAGCACCCAGTACGGCGAGCGGCTGCTTCCGTTCCCGGAGCATCGCACCGACTTCGTCCGCGGTTCCGGAAGCCTCGCCCCCGGAACCTGCAGTACCGGAACGGCGGGCAGCAGCCCTCCGGGCCTTGAGGTCCGACATCTGCTTCTTGACATCGGCTTTCTCTCCGAGGCCGTCGCGGACCGCGGCAATATGCTCGCGGCGCTGGCGAAGCCGGATCCGCAGTTCCTCCGGCGTCGGCTTGCGGACGGCGTCCTCGGGCTTTTCCTGCTTGTCCTTGCCTTCGTCCTTCGCCTTGGGCGGCTTCGGCACGTCCAGGGTGGCCGGGTCGAAGCTGCGGCCTTCCTTGAGGACTCCAAGGTCGTACCGGACTCCGCGCAGGGCGTCTTCCGGCAGCAGCGGCATGGTCTTCTTGAACCGCGAGATTCCGATGAGGGCCGCGATGCCGGCGATCACCAGGAACAGTGCGGCCACGAGCAGGGCCGCCAGCCAGGCCGGCATCACTGTCGCCAGTCCGAGGATTGCGGCCGCAATCAAGGCAACGCCGAGGGCGGCAAGGAACAGGAGGGCGACCACCAGGAGGCCGGCTGCAATGCCTGCCTTGATGCCCTTCTGTTTCATCTCTGCCAGCGCCAGGGACAGTTCGTCACTGATCTGCCGCGGCAGCAGGCGCGCCATGACCTTGGACAGGCCAACGATGGAGGAGCTCCCGTTGGCCCGCTGGGTCCTGGTGCTTGCGGAGCTGTTCATCGGCCCTGCTTCCGTCTGCTGGTTAGTCGTTGCCATTACCCAAAATTACCATTCTCCTCAGATTTCACGACTTAGTCCCTTTTACCGTCTGCCCCAACAGTCACAAATTGTCCCGGTCCGCTTCCAATTCACGGCCTGACAGCTCAGGCAGTTTCGTCTTGACGAACCAGAAGGAGACGACGGCGAAGATGGTAAAGATCGCGTACATGATCCACAATCCGAAGTTTTCGCTGACCCAAGGGAAGGAGAGCGTCACGATGAAATTGAACACCCAGTTCACCATGGTGCTCAGCCCCAGTGCCAGTGACCGGATTTTATTCGGGAAGATCTCACCGAGTGTCACCCACATCACCGGTCCCCAAGTGGCGGCAAAGAAGACCACGAACAGGTTCGCACCAACCAGCGCGATGGCTCCCCACGGCTGCGGAAGCAGGATTTCTCCGCTGCTGTCGTCCGCCTGGAAGAAGGAAATGGTGGCTGCCAGCAGGCCGATAAACATACCCACGGAGCCGATCATCAGCAGTTTCCGCCGGCCGACCCGGTCAACGAAGGCAATGGCGACGATGGTCATCAGCACGTTAACCACCGAGGTAATCACCGACGTCGTAAAGGAGTCGGACTCACTGAATCCGACCGACTGCCACAGGGTGGTCGAGTAGTAGAAAATCGCGTTAATGCCCACCAGCTGCTGAAGTGCGGCGATGGCCATACCGACCCAGAGGATGGGTTTCAAACCGAACATGCTGCCGCGCAGATCCGCGTAGGTTGCCCGTTCCTCGTGCTCGAAACTGTCCCGGATCTCAGTGATCTTGCGGTCCGTGTCCTGCACACCGGTGATGTCCCGGAGCACCCGGGCAGCTTCATCATCACGGTTCTTCCGCACCAGGTACTGCGGAGACTCTGGAATCGTCAGTGCGAGGATGCCGTAGACAACGGCCGGGAAAACTCCGACCAGGAGCATCCACCGCCAAGCGGCCATCCCCCACCACAGTTCGTTGAACGCGCTTCCGGCGGTGTTGGCCAGGAAGGCATCGGAGAGCAGGGCCGCAAAAATGCCCAGAGTGATGGCCAGCTGCTGAATGGAGCCGAGCGCACCACGCCATTTTGCGGGTGCCACTTCGGCGATGTAGCCCGGAGCGATGACCGAGGCGGTGCCGATGGCCAGGCCGCCGATCAGGCGCCACAGCATCAGGTCCCAGACACTGAATGCCCAGGCGGAACCCACGGAGTTCAGAGCGAAGAGGATGGCGGCCGTGACCATCACGGTCTTCCGGCCGAGCCTGTCCGCCAGCTGGCCCGCGAACCAGGCACCAATGGCACACCCAAGCAGGGTGATGGCGACGGTAAAGCCCAGAACACCCGCACTGAGGTCGAATTCGCTCCCAATGGCATCGACTGCACCGTTGATGACGGCGGTATCGAAACCGAACAGCAAACCGCCGACGGCGGCGGCAACAGTTACGCCTATGACTTTGGCGGGGTGCGAAATATGCCCCGCGCCCTCCTGGCTAGGCCCTGTCTGACTGGCACCCATCGGTTCCTCGGCTTTCGTCGTGCTGGGAATAACCAATAAAGCCTACTTCAACAGTAAGCATGCTTTGTGGTGCTGGGAACGGCGGGCTCTCGAATCGGGCAGCGGCGGCAGCGTCAGCCTGAGCCCCGGCCTCAGGGGTATGCCTCAGCGGGATGAGGGAGATGACCCAGCAGCTGGCTCCGGGAACGGAAAAGCGCTCCGGGCCGCGGTCCGGAGCGCTTGGTGGTGCTGGGTCCGTGGGTTACGCCGTGCCGGTGCCGGCCGCCGCGCCCACAGCGGCTGCCACGGCGGGCGCCACCCGGGGGTCCAGCGGGCTGGGGACAACATGGTCAGCGGCCAGGTCATCACCGACCAGGTCGGCGATGGCCCGGGCCGCGGCAACCTTCATGGCGGGTGTGATCCGGCGGGCGCCGCTGTCCAGCGCACCGCGGAAAATCCCGGGGAAGGCCAGCACGTTGTTGATCTGGTTTGGGAAGTCGCTCCGGCCGGTGGCGACCACCGCCGCATAGCGTGCCGCGATATCCGGGTGGACTTCCGGATCCGGGTTGGACAGGGCGAAGATGACCGCGTCCGGTGCCATGTCCGCGAGGACGCTCTCGGGCACGGTCCCTGAGGAAACGCCCACGAAAACGTCTGCTCCGGCCATCGCCTCGGCAACGCCGCCTTCCAGGTTCCGCGGGTTGGTCCGGCCGGCGAGGTCCGCCTTCACACCCTCCAGGCTTCGGCCGGCGGAGAGAATGCCGCGGGAATCCAGGACAACGACGTCGTTGATTCCGGCTTCCAGCAGAATATTGGCGCAGGCAACACCCGCAGCGCCGGCACCGGAAACGACCACGCGGAGACCGGCGAGTTCCTTCCCGGTGACCCGGACGGCGTTGGTCAGGGCGGCCAGCACCACAATGGCCGTGCCGTGCTGGTCATCGTGCATCACGGGGCAGTCCAGGGCCTCGATCAGCCGTTCCTCCAGCTCGAAGCAGCGGGGGGCGGAAATGTCTTCCAGGTTTACGGCCCCGAAACTGGAGCGGAGCCGGACCAGCGTCTCGATGATCTCGTCCACATCCGTGGTTTCCAGGACCAGCGGAATCGAGTTCAGGCCGCCGAAGGTCTTGAACAGCGCCGACTTGCCTTCCATGACCGGAAGCGAGGCCGCGGCACCGATGTTTCCCAGCCCGAGGACGGCCGTACCGTCGCTGACCACCGCAACCAGGCGCGAGGCCCAGGTGTGCGTTCCGGCCAGAGCCGGATCGCCGGCGATCGCCCGGCTGACCTGCGCGACGCCGGGTGTGTAGGCGATGGAGAGCGCGCGGGCGGAATCCAGCGGCATTGTGGTTTCAACCGAGAGCTTCCCGCCTTCATGGGCGGCGAAGATTTCCCCGGTGCTGATGGTGGTGGAGGTGGCTGTGGACGGCATGGTTCTACTCCTGATGAAGGTCCGGAAAGATCCGCGTGGCGGGACCGGCTGGATCAGCGGCCGCAGAAGCGCGGGAAGGCCGGAACAGTAGGGTTCCGGGGCGGGCATCAGGATAGGTTCGCCCTTGCTGCGTCCGGCTCCGGAGATTGGTGTGTCCAGGGCCCAATGATGCAGCAGAGTCCCCAGTGTAGCGGCGGAGCACTAAGTTTCTGCAACTGCGGTTCCGCGGCGGGGCAGGCGGCCAGGCTTTCCCGCAGGCAAGTTCAGGGAAGTCATAGGAAGTCCAGGGATGTTCCGGAACGTCCCTGGAAAAGGAAAACCCCCGAGCAGGCACACGGCCTTCGGGGGTTTTCAGGTGGCTCCCCCGACTGGACTCGAACCAGTAACCCTTCGATTAACAGTCGAATGCTCTGCCAATTGAGCTACGGGGGAAAGCGGCGACATCAGTCTACAGGAGTTTCAGGCTGTCACCGAACCGTTGCTCCTGCCTCCCGCCGTCGGACACCCGGCAGGAAGAAGGCTCCTGACCTGCATTTTCTACAGGTCAGGAGCCTATTTGCTCCCCCGACTGGACTCGAACCAGTAACCCTTCGATTAACAGTCGAATGCTCTGCCAATTGAGCTACGGGGGAAAGCGCGACTATTACTCTACAGAGGATCCGTCCAGAAATGAAATCCACGCCATCCCCGGCGGGCCGCAGACTGGGATGCCGTGGCCGGGCCGGTGTGCAGCTGCTGCTACTGGATCTCCCGCAGCGCCCGGCGCTGCATCTCCAGCTCCATAAGTTCACGGTTCAGCTGCTGGAACAGGGCCGGATCCGCGCCCGGATCCAGCCGCTGGAGCTGGCCGAGCTTCTCAGCCTTGAGGTGGGTCACCTGGAGTTCAAAGAGCCGGTTGAGAATGTCCCGGCAGTACAGCGCCAGGGCGTCCGCGTCCCGGGCCGGAATCGGTGTGACGGCCAGTTCGCTGACAAAGCCGCGCAGCGCATCCGGAAGCTCCTGCCGCACCTGCTCCACCCATGCCGCCGGCGACGCGGGAACCATGCCGGCAGCCCGGATCGCGTTGTGCACGGCAACGTACGCCGGGACGGTGAACCGTGCGGCCTTGAACCGTTCCCATTGACCCTCGTCCAGCAATCCCGGCTGCTGCAGGACCACTTCCAGCGACTGCCGCTCCATCCGCGCCGCCGGATCATTGGGATCAGGGCGTGCGAACGCCTGCTGCGCCGGCGCCGCAGGCTGGCCCGGTTCCTCACCGGGATGCTGCTGGCTGGCATACTGCTGGCCGGCCTGCTGCCCCGGATTCTGCCCGCTGGGCCGCTGGGACCGGTCCGGACCGCCGCGCTGTGCGCCGTTGCCGGTGTCCCGGGCATCCTGCCGGGTGCCGGTTCCCTCGCGCAGCCGTTTGGCAGCCGAATTAACCGCCCGCAGCACGTCGTCCACTTCGCTTCCCAGCCAGCCCGCCAGTTCGCGGGCATAGGCGGGGCGCATTGCCGGATCACGGATGTCCGCTACGACCGGAGCTGCCGCGCGCAGGGCCGCGATCCGGCCCTCCACGGTGTTGAGGTCGAACTTTGCCAGGGTGGAACGGATCGCGAACTCGAACAGCGGGCGCCGGGACCGGATGAGCTCCGCGACGGCGGCATCCCCCTGCTGCTGCCGGATGTCGCACGGATCCATACCGTTCGGATCCACCGCCACGAAGGTTTGGGCGGTAAAGCGCTGATCTTCCTCGAAGGCACGCAGGGCTGCCTTTTGGCCGGCGGCGTCGCCGTCGAAGGTGAAGATGACCTCTCCCCCGGTGCCGTCGTCGGACAGCAGGCGGCGGGCGATCTTGATGTGGTCCGTACCGAACGCGGTTCCGCAGGTGGCGACGGCGGTGGTGATGCCGGCCAGGTGGCAGGCCATCACATCGGTGTAGCCCTCCACCACCACCAGCTGGCGGTCCTTGGCGATGGAGCGTTTGGCGAGGTCGATTCCGTAGAGGACCTGCGATTTTTTGTAGAGCGGGGTTTCCGGGGTGTTCAGGTACTTCGGCCCCTGGTCGTCCTCGTAGAGCTTGCGTGCGCCGAAGCCGATCACCGCCCCGGTGAGGTCGCGGATCGGCCAGATGAGCCGGCCGCGGAACCTGTCATAGAAGCGGGAGGCATCGGACCCGGTGGAGAACATGCCGGTCTGTGCCAGTTCCTCCCGGGTGAAGCCCTTTGTGGTCAGGTGCTTCAGCAGGGAGTCCCAGCCCTGCGGTGCATAGCCCACACCAAAGTGCTCGGCGGCGGCCGGGTCGAAGCCGCGTTCCTGCAGGAAGCTGCGGGCTGCCGCCGCCCCCGGGGTCAGCAGTTGGGTACGGAAGAACTCGGCCGCTACCTTGTGCGCGTCCAGCAGGCGCTGCCGCTTGCCCACGTCCTCCCGGCGGGGTCCGGTCCCGCCGTCTTCGTAGTGCAGTTCGTAGCCCAGCCGGGCGGCCAGCTTCTCCACGGTTTCAGAGAAGGACCCGTGGTCCATTTTCTGGACGAAGGAGATGACGTCGCCGCTTTCGCCGCAGCCAAAGCAGTGGTAGGTGCCCACCTGCGGGCGGACGTGGAAGGACGGAGAGCGTTCGTCGTGGAAGGGGCACAGCCCTTTGTAGGAGCCGATTCCGGCGGACTTCAGCGTGACATATCCATCCACAACCGCCTTGATGTCGGTGCGGGAACGTACTTCGTCAATGTCTTCGCGTTTAATCAGGCCGGCCATACATCCAGCTTATTCTCCTGTGCCAAATTGACCGGTCAGGACAGGTGCCGCTGTGGACGGCTCACCACAGTGCCGGAACCGGGCCAACCAGCCGCTCGTGCAGCGCCAGCGCGGAGCCGTCGGTGAGCGACGCGACCTGGTCGATGACCACGCGCAGCCGGGCGCCGTCGTCCTCCGCTGCCCGCCAGTCCGCGGCAAACATCGGCTCCAGGTGGCGGTCCCCCGTGGCGGCGAGCTGAGCCACCAGGTTGGTGAGGACCTCGCGCTGGCGTTCGTAGAGCGGCTGGCGCTGGTCGGTGGTCATCACGAATGTGGTGGCCAGGCCCTTCATCACCGCGATTTCGAGCTGGGTTTCCTCGGGTACCACCATTTCGGCGTTGTACCGGGTGAGCGGGTCGGTGCCGTAGATTCCGCGGGTCGCTTCGAGAGCGCTGGAGCAGAAACGGCCGATGAGCTGGCTGGTCATGTCCTTCAACGCGGCCATCGCCCGCCGGCTTCCGTCGGATTCCCGCACCCAGACGGCCTCGGCTTCGAGCCGGGCCAGCGCTGCCTCGACGGCCGCCGTTTCAGCCGTGGGGACATACCACTGCTGGGTGTAACCGATCACCCGGGCGCGCTGGTCCGGATTGTCCAGCCACTTGAGCTGGACGTGCCCAGCGACGATCGCGTCCTCGACGTCGTGTACGGAATAGGAGATGTCATCGGCCAGGTCCATGACCTGGGCTTCAAGGCAGGAACGCCCGGCGGGAGCTCCGTCCCGGAGCCAGATGAAGACCGGCAGGTCATCCTCGTAGACGCCGAACTTGGTGGTGCGCTGGCCGTTGACGAGGGGGGCGTCGACGGCGGACCACGGGTACTTGCAGGAGGCGTCCAGGCTGGCCCGGGTCAGGTTCAGGCCTGCCGGAGAACCGTCCGGAGCGATGATCTTGGGTTCCAGCCGGGTCAGCAGCCGCAGGGTCTGGGCATTGCCTTCAAATCCTCCGATGGCATGCGCAATATCGTTCAGGGCCGACTCGCCGTTGTGCCCGAAGGGAGGATGCCCCAGGTCGTGCGAGAGGCAGGCCGCATCAACGACGTCGGGGTCGCAGCCCAGCGCGTTGCCCAGCTCCCGCCCCACCTGGGCCACTTCCAGGCTGTGGGTCAGGCGGGTCCGGACGAAGTCGTCGGTATCCGGGGCGACCACCTGGGTCTTCGCGCCCAGCCGGCGCAGGGCAGAAGAGTGCAGCACCCGGGCACGGTCGCGTCCAAACTGGGTGCGGTTGGTGCTTTTGGCCGGTTCGGTGACCCAGCGTGCCAGGTCGACTCCGGTGTAACCGGCGGTGCGGAAAGCCTGCGGAAGGGTCATATGGAGTTAGCCACCTGAAATATCGAGTTCGGCTGCCGCGATGATGGCCTTCTGGCTGGGGTTCAGTTCCCGTCCGTCGAGCCAGCCTTCCGGCAGGGCTGTTTTCTTGGGCGTGCCGGCCCGCCCGCGGGGGCCTTCGGCATCCGCCCCCGGGTAGGGAGCGGTGGGATCCAGTTCGGCCAGAAGTCCGCGCAGGACCTCGAGGGAGGGCACAGTGGCCAGCTTAGCCCGCAGGTCTCCCCCGACGACGTAGCCCTTGAAGTACCAGGCCATGTGTTTGCGGATGTCCCGCAGGGCGATTACTTCGTCGCCGAAGGTTTCCACCAGCAGCTCGGCATGGCGGTAGACGCTGTCCGCCACTTCTTTCAGGCCGGGCCGGTGCCGCTCGTCGCGGCCTTCAAAGGCAGCCTGGAGGTCAGCGAACAGCCAGGGACGGCCCTGGCAGCCGCGGCCAATCACCACACCGTCCACGCCGGTCTCCTCGACCATCCGGACGGCGTCCTCAGCGGACCAGATGTCCCCGTTGCCCAGCACCGGGACATCCGGCAGCGCTTCGCGCAGCTCGGCGATGGCATTCCAGTCCGCCTTGCCCGAATAGAACTGGGAAGCGGTGCGCCCGTGCAGGGTCACGGCGGCCACGCCGGCGTCGCGGGCGATCCGGCCGGCCTCAAGGAAGGTGAGATGGTCGTCGTCGATGCCCTTGCGCATCTTGATGGTCAGCGGGATATTACCCTTGGAGGCTTCCCGGACGGCGGTCTGGACGATCGCGGTGAACAGGTTCAGCTTCCAGGGCAGCGCGGATCCGCCGCCCTTGCGGGTGACCTTGGGAACCGGGCAGCCGAAGTTGAGGTCGATGTGGTCTGCGCGGTCCTCCTCCACCAGGATCCGGATGGCGGCACCGACCGTCACCGGGTCCACGCCGTAAAGCTGGACGGAGCGGATCGACTCATCGTCGTCGTGCTCGATGATGCGCATCGACTCCGGGGAGCGTTCCACCAGGGCCCGGGAGGTCACCATTTCGGTGACGTACAGGCCGCCGCCGTATTCGCGGCACAGCCGCCGGAAGGCCCGGTTGGTGATGCCGGCCATGGGCGCCAGGATCACCGGCGTCTCCACGGTCAGCCGGCCCAGCTTCAAGGGCGGCAGTTCAAGCCTGAGATTTGGGGTCGCAACAGTCACGTTCCTATTCTCTCAACCCTGTGCAAATCCTGCTCGCCCTGGGATCGCCGGCTAGTCCCTGGCCGGCAGCACCCCGGCGGAGTTAGGGGAATCAGCGGAGTCGGCGCCGGCGGCGCGGCGTGCCTGGGCCAGTCGCCGGGGACTGGGCGGGGCGCCGGCGTCGGTGCCCGCTTCCCTGCTCGAAGCACCGCCTGCCTTTTCATCTTCCCCGGCACGCGGGCTGCCCACGGCCTTGACCACCAGGACGGCGACGGCGGTGGTTACCGGGATGGCCAGAACCAGGCCGATCGAGCCCACCAGGGTGCGGATGACCTCCTCCGCCAGTTCTCCGCCGGTCAGGGACTCCAGCACGGTGCGGTCATAGAGCGAGACCAGGATCAGCACCGGCAGAGCGGCACCGGCGTAGGCGAACGCAATGGTGTAGACGGTGGAGGCAATGTGGTCCCGGCCCACCCGCATGGCACCGCTGAAGAGGCGTTTCGCTGAGGCTCCCGGGGCCAGTTCGTACATCTCCCACACTGCGGAGGACTGCGTGATCGTCACGTCGTTCAGCACCCCGAGGCCGGAAATGATGAGCCCGCACAGGATGATGCCGGAGATGGAGAGCTGATCCGAGGCATTGATGAGGGTATAGGCGTTCTCATTGTCGACGCCGATCAGATGGGCGGCGTCGGTGGCCCAGGCCGCCAGTCCGGCCGTGATGGCCAGGCCGAACAGTGTTCCCAGCAGTGCGGTGGAGGTACGTGCGGAGAACCCGTGCGCGAAGTAGAGGACGCCGATCATGATCACGCTTGAGCCCACCAGCCCCAGCAGCAGCGGCGGTTTGCCCTCCACCAGCCCGGGCAGGATAAAGCCGGCGAGCACGGCGTATGCGCCGCCCAGCCCGATCAGGGCCCGCAGTCCGCGCCAGCGCGCGACGGCGATCACCACAGCCGCGTACAGGACGGCCAGGAGAGCGATGGGCACGCTTCGGACGAAGTCCATAAAGATGTAGGGCGGCGCCCCGCTGTCAACCATGACGTTTTCCAGGTTGAGGTAACGGACAGTGTCGCCGGCCTCCACGGCGTTGGTTTTCGCAACCTCCGGCGGCACCTCGACCGGTACAGCAGCCCCGCCTCCGGACGGAAGCGTATAGGCGACCTGGCACTGGGGGGCCTGGACGCCGGCCTGGGTCAGGGTGGCGGAGGAGGGGCAGTCCTCCACCGAGACCCGCTGGACGGACCCGGTGTCGATGCTGACGCCGTCGGCCGTGGCATACGGATCGGCGACGTTGATTTCCTGGGCCTGCCCGCCCGGCCAGAGCAGCAGCATCCCGACGGCGGCCAGCAGTCCCAGGGGAACCAGGATCCAGGCCAGCAGCCGGTTGGCCCGGCGCCGGGCGGCGAGCGCGGCCCGGGTCGGTTCGCCGGTGGCGGGGAGATGACTGTGTCCCATGCTGTTTCCTCACTGGTTCCTCGGCGGACCAGGTGCCCGGCGGGATAAGCGTCCCCATTCTCCCAAGCCGGAGAACGGATGCCGAATCCGATGCAGGACTTGGTCCGGACTTGCGTTAGACTGACTGGTCAGATCAAACTGACTGGTCAGTACAAATTGAATGATCCAGTCCCGGCCGGGGTTTCCCCGAATCCCAGAAAGGCACCATGTGCAACCGGTAATCACCGCGGAGGGCCTCAGCCTCTCCGCCGCCCGGGGCCGTGTTTACGGCCCGCTCAGCTTCGATGTGCCCGATCCCCTCAGCGTCTTCTGCGGCCCGGCCGGCAGCGGCCGCACCAGCCTGCTGCTCACCCTCGCAGGCCGGATGAAGGCCGGGAGCGGAACCCTGAATGTGCTCGGCCATGCACTCCCCCGGGAGGCCCGTGCCGTGCAGAAGGAAACGGCCATTGCCGGATTCGCCGGCATTGACGAACTGGAGCCGGGCGTTACCGTCGGCCAGGCCGTGCGCGAACGGATGGCCTGGCTCGCTCCGTGGTGGACGTTCGTGCCGAAAACCACTGACCGTCAAGTCTCCCGGGTCTGCGGCCCGGTCTTCGGCGGGCGTCACATCCCCCCGGCGTCTGCCGTGATCTGGAACCTCGATGAGGCGGACCAGTTCCTGCTGCGAATCTCCCTGGCGCTGCTCAGCGGGCCGCGCATCCTTTTCGTCGATGACATCGAGCAGGTCCACAGCGCCGGCGCCCGCCGCCTGGTCTGGGAACGCCTCGCCGCCATCGCGGCCGACGGAACCGCCGTCGTCGTCGGTGCCGCATCCCAGGATTCCGGCCTGTGGGAAAACCTTGATCCCCAGCCCTCCGCTCTGCTCCTCACCCAGGAGGTCAACTGATGTTTGCCCTGTTTTCCCCCGGCACCGAGCTGAGCCGGTTCCGCCGCGGCACGCTGCCGAAGATCGCCGTCGTCGTTATGCTCTTCATTCCCCTCATCTACGGCGCGCTGTACCTGTGGGCCTTTGACTCCCCGGACAAGCACCTGGACGGCCTCTCGGTAGCCCTGGTCAACGAAGACACCGGCGCAGACCGCGACGGCGAACAGCTCAACGCTGGCAAGGAGCTGGAACAGAAGCTCCTGGACGGCGCGGATCTGGACTGGCACGCCACGGACGCGGCCGACGCCGCGGACGGTGTGGAGGACGGCACCTACTACCTCTCCCTCACCATCCCCGAAGACTTCTCCGCCAACGCGGTTTCCGTCGGCACTGACAATCCCGTCCCCGCACGGCTGAAGGTCGCGTACAACGACTCCAACAACTTCCTGGCCGGTGTGCTCGGCAAGCAGGCCATGGCCCAGGTGCAGGCTGCCGTTTCCTCGGAACTGGGCGACCAGGTGTCCTCGACGCTGCTGGTTGGCCTGAACGACGCCGGTTCCGGCCTGCGTGACGCCGCGGACGGCGCGGGCGAACTCAGCACAGGCATCGACTCAGCAGTCGACGGCGCCGGTCAGCTCGTGGCCGGGCTGGACAGCCTGGCCGACGGCACACTGACCCTGCAGGACGGCGCTTTCCGGCTCTCCTCCGGCGCGGGCCAGCTGGCTGCCGGCCTGTCCGACCTGACCGCGGGCACCTCGGCCCTCTCCTCGGGCAGCAGCACCCTTTCAGCCGGCGCCGATTCGCTGGCCGGCGGAACCGCAACACTTTCCGCCGGCGCCTCCGATGTCGCCAACGGTGCCGCGGCACTGGATGCAAACCTCGGAACCCTCTCGGACAAACTCGGCGCAGCTGTGCCCCAGGCAAAATCCCTGGACACCGGCGCGTCCCAGGTCTCTTCGGGGCTGAACCAGGTTGTCGCCGCGGTCAAGGCCTCGGACCCCAACAGCCCGCTCCTCGCCCAGCTTGAACCGCTGGCCGCAGGCGCGCAGCAGGTGGCGGGCGGCACCTCCTCCCTCCAGTCGGGTATCGCTGAAGCAGCCGCAGGCGCCGGGCAGCTCTCGGCCGGCAGCTCCACACTCTCCGACGGTGCGGCCCAGGTGGCCGCCGGAGCGCAGTCCGCCGCAGGCGGCGCGTCAGAGCTTTCCGGCGGCGCAGCAACTCTTGCCTCCGGCGCCGCGCAGGTTGATGCAGGAGCACGCAGCGCCGAAAGCGGTGCCAACGAACTCGCCGCAGGTGCCAGCACCCTGAGCGGCGGCACGACTGACCTTGCCTCCGGTGCCGGCGAACTGCTCGACGGCGGCACGGCACTCTCCGAAGGCGCCGAGCAGCTCTCCGACGGCAGCCATACCCTGGCCGATGCCCTGACAGCCGGCGGCCAGGCGCTGCCGGAAGACTCCAGCGACCTGATCGATGCCAAGGCCTCCGTCGCCGCCAACCCGGTGGAGATGGATACCGAGTACACCAGCGAGGCAGCCAGCTTCGGCGAAGGGTTTGCTCCCTTCTTCCTGGCCCTGGCCACCTTCGTGGGTGCGCTCATCACCTGGCTGCTGCTGCGGGCACTGCCCACCAGGGCCCTGGCCGCCGGCGTGTCCGGCTTCCGGGCCGCCGCCACCGGGCTGATCCCGGCACTGGCGATCGGCCTGGGCCAGGTCATCATCATGATGGCCGTGCTGGTCTGGGGCCTGGACATCCACCCGGCGTACCTGCTCGGCACCGGCGCGTTCCTGTACCTGACCACTGTGGCGTTCCTGGCCCTGCAGCAGATGCTGATCATTGTGCTGGGCACGGCAGCAGGACGGGTCGCCTCCCTGGTGCTGCTGATGCTGCAGCTGAGTTCCTCCGGCGGTACCTACCCGGTGGAGACAACGCCCGGATTCTTCCAGGCCCTGCACCCGTACATGCCGGCCACCTATGTGGTGAACGGCCTCCGGGCACTGATCACCGGCGGAGTGGATGCCCGGATGTGGATCGCGTTCGCCTTCCTGGCAATCCTGACCATCGTCTGCGTCGTGATCAGCTCGCTGAGCGCCGGCCGGCAGCGCATGTGGACGATCAAGCGGCTGCATCCGGAGCTGCACATCTAAGATCGACTGAGAGAACCAACGCACACACGCCTCGTATAAAGGACACTTTGCATGCCACGCGTTTCAGCCACCAAGCGGTCAATCCTCGATGCCGCGGTAGAGCTGGCCTCCCTGCACGGGATCACCGGCACCACCATGGAGGACGTGGCCGTGCGTGCCGGCGTCGCCAAGGGCAGCGTTTATTACAACTTCTCCTCCAAGGACAAGCTGTTTGAGCAGCTGCTGCTGGACGGTGTGGGAACCCTGGCGGAAACCCTGCGGGAGGCCAGAGGCACGAAAACCGGCGCCCCCGCGCTGCGGTCCATGGTGGATGCCATCCTGGAACTCGTCTCCCGCAACCAGCCGATGGCCAAGCTGATCGCGGCGGAGATTTTCCGGACCGACAGGTCCTGGCAGTCGCCGCTGCAGCTGGTGCGCCGCGAAGCGCTGGCGGAGTTCGTGGCGGTCATCCGGCACGCCCATCCTGACCGCCCCGACGCCGAGCTGATGGCCGGCACCGTGTTCGGAGCAGTCCTGGTGGGCGGCATCGAATGGCTGGTCTTCAGCCCGGACCGCACGCTTCAGGAGGTCTCGGATTCGGTGATGTTCATGCTCTCCGGCCATTTGGTCGGCTAGCCGCGAAACCACGAAAGGCCCGCACATAACGACGGCGCCGGTCCCCTGAAAAGGGGGCCGGCGCCGTCGTTATCTGCAGTTGTGGCTGAAGGCGGTGCTAGCTGCTGAGAATCAGCGTGTCCCGGCCGTCCTGCCGGGCAGCACCCGAGGCAAGGAGCGGTTCCAGGACCCGGACCAGCGCGGTCATCGATTCGTCGACTTCCAGCTGCACCGGGTACTGGTAGGCGACCATGGCCAGCAGGGAGGCCACGGCGGCTTCCGCCTCGGATTCCTCCAAGGTGGTGTCATAGCCCAGCAGCACGTCCGCCGGAGCGTCCGTCCGTTCGGAGGTGTAGCTGACGGCGAACGCGGCGATTTTGCCGCCCTCCGCCTTCGGCTTATCCCGCAGCACCACGGCCCCCGCGGCACCGGCCGCGTCGTTGAGCAGCATCTGCTGCGCCCGGCCCAGGCTCATGTCCGCGCGGTCCCAGTCATGGACGGTGTTGTAGAAGTCCGCCACGGCGCGGGTCAGTTCCACCGACCCGGTGGCGGCTTCCTCCAGCTGGGGCCCGTGGTCTTCGAACACCGGCAGTTTCAGCTTGCCGGGTTCCACAATCACCACGCGGGAACGCTGGATTGGTTCCAGGCCCGCAGCTGCGGCAAAGGCAGCACCCGGGGTACCGGGCTCAACCTTGACACGCAGCTTCGTGACGCCGGACGGGGCGCTTTCGGCTTCCTTGCGGAGCATGCCCAGCAGGGTGGATCCCAGGCCGGCGCGCCGGTTTTCGCGCGCCACCTCGATGTACACCCAGAGCCGGTCCGGATGCAGGCTGGTCTCATAGACCACACCCGCCGCCACCGGCACGCCGTCGTCCTCCGCCACAATGCAGCGGCTCCACGGTTCGTTGGAGGACGGCCGCAGCACGGCCCGGAAGTGCCCGGCTTCGCCGGTCTCCGGATCGCCCCAGAGCTGGACCAGCGCCAGGTCATCGTCCTCGCGCCATTCCCGGAAAGTCAGTGCCATTACGCTCCGATCAGCCGTTCGGCGAGGTAACCCTCAACCTTGTCGAGGCTGACACGTTCCTGGGCCATGGAGTCGCGCTCGCGCACGGTCACAGCCTGGTCCTCAAGCGTGTCAAAGTCCACGGTGATGCAGAACGGAGTACCGATCTCATCCTGGCGGCGGTAACGGCGGCCAATGGCGCCGGCGTCGTCGAAGTCGATGTTCCAGTTCCGGCGCAGCTGCGCGGCGAGGTCCTTGGCCTTCGGGGACAGATCCTCATTGCGGCTCAGCGGCAGCACCGCGGCCTTGACCGGCGCCAGGCGCGGATCCAGCCGCAGGACGGTGCGCTTGTCCACGCCGCCCTTGGCATTGGGGGCCTCGTCCTCGGTGTAGGAATCGACCAGGAACGCCATGAAGGAACGGGTCAGGCCGGCGGCGGGTTCGATCACGTACGGGGTGAACCGCTCGTTGGTGGCCTGGTTGAAGTAGCTCAGCTCGGTGCCGGAGTGCTTGGAGTGCGTACCCAGGTCAAAGTCGGTGCGGTTGGCAATGCCTTCCAGCTCGCCCCACTCGGAACCCTGGAAGCCGAAGCGGTATTCGACGTCGGTGGTGCCCTTGGAGTAATGGCTGAGCTTTTCCAGCGGGTGCTCGAACAGGCGCAGGTTTTCCGGCTTGATTCCCAGTTCCGTGTACCAGTTCAGGCGGGTTTCAATCCAGTACTTGTGCCACTCTTCATCCGTGCCGGGCTCGACGAAGAATTCCATCTCCATCTGCTCGAACTCGCGGGTGCGGAAGATGAAGTTGCCCGGTGTGATCTCGTTGCGGAAGCTCTTGCCGATCTGGCCGATGCCGAACGGCGGCTTCTTGCGGGAGGTGGTGAGCACGTTGTTGAAGTTCACGAAGATGCCCTGCGCGGTTTCCGGACGCAGGTAGTGCATGCCCTCTTCATTGGCGACCGGACCCAGAAAGGTCTTGAGCAGGCCGGAAAATTCCTGCGGCTCGGTCCACTGGCCCTTGGTGCCGCAGTTGGCGCAGGCGATGTCCGCCAGTCCGTTCTCCGGCGGGCGGCCCTTCTTCTCTTCGTATTCCTCTTCGAGGTGGTCTGCGCGGTAGCGCTTGTGGCAGCTCAGGCATTCCACCAGCGGATCGGAGAAGACCTCAACGTGGCCGGAGGCTTCCCACACAGCGCGCGGGAGGATGACGGCCGAGTCCAGGCCGACGACGTCGTCGCGCCCGCGGACCATGGACTGCCACCACTGCTTCTTGATGTTCTCTTTGAGCTCCACGCCGAGGGGCCCGTAGTCCCAGGCGGAACGCGAACCACCGTAGATCTCACCCGACTGGAAAACGAAGCCCCTGCGCTTGGCGAGGGAGATGATCGGATCCAGTTTGGATTTGGTCGAAGCCATGGAATGGTACCGCCGTTCTTTCGTGTCACGCAGGCCGCTGGGTGCGGTCCGCTTCTGATCCCGTTTCCGTCCCTGGAACCCCGGCGGACGTGCGCGGGGAGGGCGGTGGAGGGCAAAACCTATAGATACCAGCTTAAGGTCAAGGCAGCGAAAGGGGGCTATCGGCGCGCACGCCGCCGCAGCGGGCGGACACCGGGCATATTCCAGGGCAGCGTGGCGACGACGATCGCGGCCAGTGTCAGGGCGGTGCCAAACACAGTCGCCGCCACAACAGTGGAGCCCGGGGCAGGGAAGATGAGGTCCAGCAGCAGCGAGCCGGTCAGCTGCCCGCCGATCAGGCCGAGGCTGGTCAGCAGCACGCCCAGCGTCCGCGCCAGCATGGCTCCGACGCCGATAAAGATGCAGCCCAGCGGTCCGCCGAGGTAATACCACCAGGTATCCGGCAGCGGGTTTCCGAATCCGGACACCGCCACCTTGATGAGCCAGATAGTCAGCAGCGCCGCGAATCCGGCGACGAAGTTCACCAGCGTGGCGGTGATCGGCGTTCCGTAATGCATTCCGCTGGTGCCGTTCATGGCCTGCTGGAAGCTCATGGCCATGCCGGCGCTGAGCGGCAGCAGGACGGCCAGCAGCCACTGTCCGGTGTCAGCGGTGCCGGTGATTTTCGGGCTGACCGCCCAGGCCACAGCTGCGATGGTGAGCACGGCACCGACCACGCGCATCAAAGTCAGCGCCTTCTTTCCGCCCGGACCGATGCCCATCCGGTCCACGACCAGTCCCGTCAGGGTCTGCCCGGCAACGGTGGCAACGGTGAAGACGGCAACGCCGAGCACGGCGATCGTGAGCGTCTGGGTCAGGACGAACCAGGCACCGATCAAACCCGCGAGGATGTAGATCCGGGGGAACCGCCGCTCGCGCAGCGCCGGAAGGATCTGGGTGAATCCGGCCCGGCCGCGCGGGAGGACGGCACTGACCAGCAGCATCACGGCCAGCCCCATCCCGAAGTTGACCGTGGCTGCGGCCAGGCTGTCATCCAATGCAGTGCTTAACGCACCGTTCACCCTGGACTGGGCAGGAATAGCCATCCCGGCCAGCAGGGCCAGGGGAAGGCCGACGGCGGCGGGAAGGCGGGAGGACTGAGGCACCGTTAAACCCTACGCCTGCGCTGGGGTCCGGGATGCCCCGCCGGGACCGCAGCGGCAGAAGGGAGTCTGCGCCGCGGATTCTCCGGCAGAATAGAGCCATGAGTTCAACCGATCCCCAAGACCTTCCCATCCGCGACGACATGATCCGCCTTGGCCAGGCGCTGAAGCTGGCGAATCTCGCCGAAGACGGCATCGACGCCAAAGAATTGATCGAGAACGGGCTGGTAAAGGTCAACGGCGAGATCGAAGAGCGCCGCGGCCGCCAGCTTCATACCGGTGACACCATCGAGGTGAACGGGCAGAAGGTCCGGATCGCTTCCGGCGGCTAGCGCCGTCCCAGGACGGTGTGCGTCAGGAACTCCTTGACGTGCCCCAGTTCCTGCATGCTGATGCTGTGTCCCATCCCTGCGTAGAGGACCTTTGTCAGCTTGGTGTACCCGTTGAGCCAGCCGTGGGTGTATTCCACCCGTGCTTCGTCAATGACGGGATCCGCCTGGTCCCGGCCCCAGAAGAACGGCACCTTCAGTTCAGCCAGTTCCTCGTCGTGGAAGAAGGCGTTCCCTTCGGCCGGGACCACAAAACCTGAGAGGCCGACGACGGCGGCAAACTCCTCCGGCCGGTGCCGCAGCAGCGTGCTGGCCACGGCCATGCCCATCGAGAAACCGAGCAGGGTAATGCTGCTGTGCTGGTCCTTAACTCCGTCCAGCCAGTCGGAGACGTCCTGAACGGCTGAGACAACCCGGTCCACGGAATAGTCCGGCTCGTTCATCAGCGGGAACCAGGTGTATCCGGGGCCCAGAGCCACCGGTGCGCGGACAGAAGCCACTGTGAACTCCCCGGGCAGGTAACCGGCCAGGCCCATCAGGTCTTCTTCATTGGCCAGGTATCCGTGGAAGAGGACCAGCAGCGGGGTTCCTGCCCGCTCCTCCTCAGGCTTGGAGTAGAGCACAACCGGATTCCAAGGAGTGTTTTCAGTCATGAATTCCATTCTGGCATGCGCCTGCGCGCAACCTACGGTCGCGTAGCCAGGCCCCGGCCCGCAATCATGGACAGGTGACCGAAAATCTTCAGCGCCCTTCGCTGCGCCCCGACCAGGAAACCAGCACCACCGATCCGGCTCCCCGGACAGAGCCCGGAGCATCTCCGGAGCATCCGGGACATCCCGACCACCCGTTCAACCGCTACGTCGCCCTCGGTGATTCATTCACCGAAGGCATCGGCGACCCCAGCCCGGAAAGCCCCGGAGGCCACCGCGGCTGGGCAGACCGGGTGGCGGAAGAGCTCGCCCACGGCCACAAGGATTTCGCATACGCCAATCTGGCCATCCGCGGCCGCCTGCTGAACCAGATCATCACCGAACAGCTCGAGCCCGCCATCGACCTGCATCCGGATCTGGTGACCATCTGCGCCGGCGGCAACGACGTGATCCGCCCGGGCGGGGACCCCGACCGGCTGGCTGAGAAGATGGACGGCACCATCGCCCGGCTTCGTGAGACCGGTGCCACTGTGGTCCTGTTCACCGGCCCGGACATCGGCGCTACTCCGGTATTGGGCAGCGTCCGCGGCCGCGTCGCGATCTACAACGAGAACCTGCGCACCGTGGCGGCCCGCCATGACGCCGTGCTGGCGGATATGTGGGCGCTTCGGGAACTCAGCAATCCACAGATGTGGGCCCCTGACCGGCTGCATTTTTCTCCGCTCGGGCACCACACGATCGCTGCCATGGTGCTGGACACGCTCGGGGTGGACCACTCGCTGGAACCCCATGCGGTCAAGGAAGCCACGCACAAAAACTGGCGGACGGCGCGCTCGGAGGACCTGGTCTGGGCCCGCGAATACCTGGTTCCGTGGGTTGTCCGGCGCGTACGCAAGCGGTCCTCCGGTGACGGCATTTCACCGAAACGGCCCGACGCCGGGCCGTTCTTCGGTTCCGGCATGCCGCAGGGTTCCGGCGAGGCAGCAGACACCCTCGGCCAGGTCTAGGCGGAGAAGCCGTTAGGCGAAGAAACCCTGCTCCAGGACGTCCTTGAGCTGCAGGACATCGGTGAGGAATCCGTCGTGTCCGATCGGCGCGTTGATCAGGTGGACCCGGTGCTCCCCCGGCAGGGCTGCGGCCAGCTCAGCGGACTGTTCCGGAAAGTACAGGCGGTCACTGTCGACGGCGGCTATCAGGAACTCTGAACCGGTGACAGAGAGGGCCTCGGCCAGGCTTCCGCGTCCGCGGGTGACGTCGTGGCTCATCAGCGCTTCGGTGAGGATCACGTAGCTGTTGGCGTCGAACCTGCCGGCGAGTTTCTGCGCCTGGTGGTCCAGGTAGCTTTCCACCTGGTACCGGCCGCGCTCCGCGGGGAGCGCTGCTGCCAGCGGATTCTCTCCCGGCTGCGGGGTCCTGCCGAACCGGTACTGCAGCTCAGCTTCGGACCGGTAGGTGATGTGGGCGATCCGGCGGGCCAGGCCCAGCCCGGCCAGCGGTGCCCGTCCGTTGTAGTAGTCGCCGCCGTTGAAATCAGGGTCCAGCCGGATCGCGGAGACCTGTGCCTGGGCAAACGCGATCTGCTCCCCGGTGCTGGCCGCCGTGGCAGCGATGACTGCGCACCGGGCAACCCGGGACGGTTCGGTCACCGCCCATTCCAGTGCCCGCGCCCCGCCGAGCGATCCGCCCAGCACGGTGTGCCAGCGGCGGATACCCAGCTGGTCGGCCAGCCGGGCTTCCGCCCGCACCGAGTCCCGGATGGTGACGAACGGGAAGCGGGATCCCCAGGGCAGCCCCTCCGGATCGGCCGAAGCAGGTCCGGTGGAGCCGTAGCAGCCGCCGACCATGTTTATCGAGACCACGAAGAAGCGGTTGGTGTCCACCGTGCGTCCCGGACCCACAAAACCGTCCCACCAGCCCGGTTCGTCCGTCTGTCCCCGGGCAACGTGCGTGCTGCCGGTCAGGGCGTGCGGAATCAGCACGGCATTGGAGCCGTCGGCGTTCAGCCGCCCCCAGGTTTCGTAGCCCAGCACCACGTCCGGCAGCACGCCGCCGGTCTCCAGTTCCAAAGTTCCGATGGAGGCGTACTGCAGCACCCCGTCGATGGTGCTGACGGGGTGCTGCGGTGCGGGTGGATACGTTGTCACGCTGTTCTTCATGCTCCCTTGGCGGCGCGGAAACCGGCATCGAGGTCCGCGATGATGTCATCCAGGTGTTCCAGACCGACCGAGAGCCGGACCAGGCCCGGGCTGACGCCCGCCGCTGCCTGCGCTTCGGCGCCCAGCTGGCTGTGGGTGGTCGACGCCGGATGGATCACCAGCGAACGGACGTCACCAACGTTTGCCACATGGGAGTGCAGTTCCAGTGCGTCGACAAAGCGCTTTCCGGCTTCCACTCCCCCGGCGATCTCGAAGGAGACGATGGCGCCGGTGCCGCGGGGTCCGTACTTGCGTCCGCGTTCGTACCACGGGCTGGACTCAAGGCCTGCGTACGCAACCGAAACGACGTCGTCGTGCCCATCAAGCCACTGCGCGACGGCGACGGCGTTGCTCACGTGCCGTTCCACCCGCAGGCTCAGGGTCTCGAGGCCCTGCCCGATGAGGAAGGCGTTGAACGGCGAGACGGCCGAGCCCAGGTCGCGGAGCAGCTGGACCCGCGCCTTCAGGATGTAGGCCAGGTTTGCGCCCAGCACGCCGTCGGCCCCGAGGTCCCGTGCGTACACCAGGCCGTTGTAGCTCTCGTCCGGTGTGTTGAAGCCGGGGAACTTCTCCGGGTCGGCCCCGAAGTCGAAGTTGCCCGAGTCCACAATGACGCCGGCGATTGCTGTGCCGTGTCCGCCGAGGTACTTGGTGGCCGAATGCACCACGATGTCCGCGCCCCACTCGATGGGACGGATCAGGTACGGCGTGGAGAGGGTGTTGTCCACGATCAGCGGCACCCCGGCGTCGTGCGCGACGGCGGAGATCCCTTCCAAATCCAGGACATCCTGGCGCGGGTTGGAGACCACTTCGCCGAAGAACGCCTTGGTGTTCGGCTGGACGGCGGCACGCCACTGCTCCAGGTTGTCCGGGTCAGCCACGAAGGTAACGTCGATGCCGAACTTTTTCAGGGTGTGCTTGAACAGGTTGTACGTTCCCCCGTACAGGCTGGGGCTTGCCACAATATGGTCCCCGGCCTCGGCGACGTTCAGGATGGCGTAGGTTTCGGCGGCCTGGCCGGAAGCCAGCAGCAGTGCGCCCAGACCGCCTTCCAGCGACGCGATCCGGTTCTCCACCGCCTCCTGCGTCGGGTTCCCGATCCGCGTGTAGATCGGAGCCAGCTCGGCCAGGGCGAAGCGGTTGGCCGCTGCTTCCGCACTGGGGAACACGAAGGACGAGGTCTGGTAGATAGGCAGGGCGCGGGCGCCGGTTGCGGCGTCGGGCTCCTGACCTGCGTGAATCTGGCGGGTTTCGAACGACCAATTGGCAGACATTTTGCTCCCTTTATGACCAGGGGCCCCACAGGAAGCGATGCCGGAGGAAGTCCGGAAACGAGACGTGTGGCCCGCGCTTGCCGTGACACCCTTTTGGTGTCCGGCCAGGTCTTCACCCGGGGCACCCCACCGCGGTTGGAGGGTTGCCGGCCAGCAAGCCGGGGCTATCTGCTGGCACTCATGACCTGTACCCATAGAACCAACGGACGCCCAGTTGCGCAACCCATATGACGCAGCGTGAAATCTGCGTCTTCATGTAATGCAGCACGGTTTTCGTGAGCTTAGGGTTGCCTTAGTCGAGACACAGGTCACAACGTGTCAAGATGTTCGCATGCGCCTGGATCACGTCTCTTATGCCTGCGAATCCGACGGCCTGCTGGCCACCACGGAACGCATTGCTGCTGCCCTTGGAACCGAGTACGTCAAGGGTGGCGTCCACCCCCGTTTCGGTACCCGCAATATGATCCTGCCCCTGGCCAACCACCAGTACATCGAGGTGGTGGAAGTCCTCAACCACCCCGCGTCCGACAAGGCTCCTTTCGGCCAGGCCGTCCGTGCCCGGTCCGAGGCAGGCGGCGGCTGGATGGGCTGGTGCGTCGAGGTTGATGACCTGGCTCCCTTCGAGGAACGACTGGGCCGGTCCTCGGTTCCGGGAAACCGGAAATTCCCCGACGGCCAGGAACTGACCTGGCGGCAGATCGGCATCAACGGCCTGATCGCTGATCCGCAGGTCCCCTACATGCTGCGCTGGGACGAGGACAAGGCAGATCTGCACCCGTCCCGTGCCCTCAACGGAACAGTGTCCCTGGACTCCCTGACCATTGCCGGTTCTGCCGCGCGGGTCACCGAGTGGCTGGGCATGCCCGTCGAGGAACCGCTGGAATCCGTGGACGTCACCTGGGTTTCCCCCAAGGGCACCCCCGGCATTATGTCCGTGACCTTCGGAACGCCTTCGGGGCTTGTGGAGATCTAAAACCGTTCAACCCGGATACCCCTCGGCCGACGGACTCCCCTGCTGGGGACAATCCTGCGCGGCGTTCCCCTCCACTTCGGGGCTTTATTTCGGGGCTTGCCTGCCACCTTGGGACGATCCTGTGCGGGGCCGCGGCAGGAGAGTCTCAATCTGGGAGGAATGCCCCAGGTTGCAGGGTCCTCGCGGGTGCATTTCCTTCGCGGGGTTTCAGGGTCAGAGGCCTCGACCCAACTGCGGGCAACGTGCCCCTGTGTTTTGGGGCTTACCGGCCACGCTGGAACTCCTCGCGGCTGTGGCTCCTCGCGCGGGTATTCCCCGCCGGTTAGGGAAAACCCACCCACTCCGTCGTCCATTTCCCTCCGGTTAGGGAAAACCCACCCACTCCGTCGTCCATTTCCCTCCGGTTAGGGAAAACCCACCCACTCCGTGCACCATTCCCCTCCGTTTTGGGAAAATCCTGTCGCTTTGAGACATAGTTCCCCTCCGTTTTGGGAAAGTTCGGCCATTATGGGGTTTCCCTCCGGTGCGCTCTGGCAGGGAAACCCCAAACTGGTCGATTTCCCCCGAACCGTAGGGTTATCCACAGACGAGGACCCCGCCCTCCGGGCAAGGCTGTGACGAGCCAAGATGGGACGATGCAGCCAGCCCTTCTCTTTTCGTCGGACGCAGACAGGGACGGTCCCGGGCGCCGCTCCCTCGCCAGCCGATGTCGCAGCGGGGAGCTTCTCCGGCTGAGGCCCGGCGTCTATGTCTCCAGCGCCGAGTGGGAGCACCTCCCCCGCTGGGAACGCGAAGTCACGATGCTGGTGGCAGCTGCGGAACAAGGCCGGAATCCACGGGTCCTGGTCCAGGAATCAGCTGCGCTCGCATGGGGAATTCCCACCATCGGCTCTACCACCGAGATCATGGTGCTGGCCTCGGCCCCATCGCATGCACGGCGCCGAGGAGGAATTCGCTGGGCCGAACGGCAACTGCTCGAGCCGCTCTCCGAGACCTCAGGCTTTGCTGTCACATCGCGGGCGCAGACCGTCCTCGATATGGCCGCCTATCTGCCCTTTGAGCGCGCGGTTCCGGCCATGGACCACGTACTGCGGCCGGATCCAGGACGCGGACTGGCTCCGTTGGACAAGGTAGTTTTGAGGAATCTGGCTCAGGCGCTGCCAACCCAGGCCAAACGAACGCGCGCTCTCCGGGTCATCAATTTCGCGGACGTGCGATCAGAATCACCGGGTGAGTCGTTTTCCCGGGCCGTTATTCACCGACTTGGGTTCCCACCACCGGATCTGCAGAAAGAGTTCCGCTCTTCCGGTGGCCGGGTCCTTGGCCGGACAGATTTCTTTTGGCCCCAGCGAAATCTGGTCGGCGAGTTCGACGGTGCCGTGAAGTACGGGGCTTCGCTAAACGGCACCGTCGGGCAATCCCAACAAGCCCTGCTGCGGGAAAAGCGACGGGAAGATGCCATCCGTGCCACCGGCGTGGGATTTGTGCGCTGGTCATGGGCCGACGCACTCAGGCCACCGCATGACCCGGGTGGCCTGGCACAAATACTGACTCGGGCAGGACTACCCATAAATCGACGGCAAAAGTGACGGAAAAGCGCCGGGAAGACGCCATCCGTGCCACCGGCGTCGGGTTTGTGCGCTGGTCATGGGCCGACGTCGGGAAGCCGGCGCAGCATCCGGATGGGCTGGTTCAGCGGCTGACGAGCGCGGGATTGCCCCGCCTGCCCCGTAGACGTTCCTCCCGGTGAATCTGCTGCCGGTTTGGGACATCGCTCCGGTCCGCGGCGGCAGCGATGTCCCACACCGGAGCGATCCGCGTCGTGCATTCCTACACTGCGGCCGAAAGCCCCTGGATCAGAGCCGCATTGACCTCCCGGACCGTATCCCGGTCCACCTTTAGCACTTTCCGGTCGTAGGTCAGCAGGCCGTTGACTTCGTCCTCGACGTCGGCGAGCTGGGTGTAGACCGCCGCGGCCAGTCCCTGTTTGACGGCAGGTTCGATCTGGGTGCGGTGCAGTTCCGTGAAGGCGCGCTCCAGTTCCTTCCGGCTGTGCAGGGTTTTCCCGTAGCCGAAGACCTTGCTGTTCCAGGTGTGGCCCGGCACCGGCAGGCTGAAGCCGCCGAATTCCGACAGCACGATCGCACGGGGATCACGCTGCCAGCGCCTGCGGATGTGGAACGGGACGGCGTAGACGTGCAGGCTCTTGGCGTCTCCGGCCCCCTGGTCGTGCCAGCCGCTGGCGTGGTCGATCCCTCGGGTCGGGTCGAGTTTCCGCAGCTCCGCAGTAATCGCCGCTGCGTCGAACTGGCCCCAGCCTTCATTGAAGGGTACCCAGAGAGCAATGCTGGGGACGCTGCGCAGCAGTTCCACCGTCTCGCGCAGTTCTTGCCGAAAAGTCTCCCGTCCGGCAGCGTCACTGCGGCCGAACTTGGCGTAACGCCGGTCGCTGCGGCTGCCACGCCCGGGGAGCGGCAGCGGTTCCGGCGCCCGGCCGTCTCCCAGCCCGCCATTCACCAGGTCCTGCCAGACCAGCATGCCGAGCCGGTCGCAGTGGTAATACCAGCGCAGCGGCTCGATCTTGATGTGCTTGCGCAGCATCGTGAATCCCAGGTCCTTGGCGGTCTCGATGTCATGGATCATGGCTGCGTCCGCCGGTGCCGTGTAAAGCCCGTCCGGCCAGTACCCCTGGTCCAGCAGACCGGCGTGGAAGTACGGCCGGCCGTTGAGCAGCAACCGCTGATGCCCGCCCCCATCCGTACCCATCCCGAAGGTGCGCAGGCCGAAGTAGCTCTGCACCGTGTCCTCCCCCAGCCGCACGCTCACCGAGTACAGGAAGGGATCCTCCGGACTCCACAGCCGCGGCTGAGGCAGACGCAGGGTCAGTGGTTCTCCCGGAGCCGCGGTGCCGTGGGCAACGTCCGTCCCATCAGCGGTGACCGTAATCTCCGCTCGCCCCGCTGCACCGCTGGCTGGCCCCGCATGGACCGTGAACTCAGCACCGTCCAGGGAAGCCAGCGGAGTAATCACGATTCTCTGGATCCAGGTCGACGGAACTGCTTCCAGCCAGACGGTCTGCCAGATTCCGGACTGCGCCTTGTACCAGATGCCGCCGCGCTCCAGTTTTTGCTTGCCCCGGGAAGCACCGTTGGTTTCAGATCCGTCGAGCACCCGCACCACGAGTTCCTGCTCCTGACCAGGGAGCAGCAGGTCGGTGATATCGAGGCTGAAGGGCAGGTACCCGCCGTCGTGCCTGCCCGCCGGGCGGCCGTTGACTCTCACGGTGCAGGACTGGTCCACCGCTCCGAAATGCAGCAGGACCCGCCCGCCGGTTCCACCTTCCGGGTCACCGCCCGCCGGGCCGCCACCCGCCGGGTCACCACCCGCCGGGTCACCAACCGCTGGAGCGCCCGCTGGAGCTCCCGCCGGGTCACCAACCGCTATGGCTCCCGCTGGAACTCCCGCCGGGCCACCCGCCGGGAGCAAGCCGGAGACCGAAAAGCTCCGCCGGTACCAGAGCGCCTCCTCCGGCTGCAGCTGGCGTTCGACGCCGGAGAGCGGGGCTTCGGGCGAAAATGGCACCAGGATCTCCCCGTCCCAGGCCCGGGGCTGCTCCTCGACGCCGGCGGGCGTGAACGCGTAGTCCCAGCTGCCATTGAGGCTCCGCCAGTTCTCCCGGACCAGCTGGGGGCGCGGGTACTCGGGCAGGACGTTCCCGGGATCCAGGGCCTCGCCCCAGACTGTTTTCAAGGCCATGCGGGGCTATTCTCCAATTCCAATGGCTGAACCGAACAGGGCAAATCCCACGAATCCGGCAATGTCCACCAGCGCGTGGGCGATGACCAGCGGCATAACACGCCGGGTTTTGTAGTAGACGTAACCGAAGATCAGTCCCATCACGAAGTTGCCGATGCCGGGACCGATGCCCTGATACAGGTGGTAGCTGGCCCGGATCAGTGCGCTGGTAAGGATCATGGCAGGCACTCCCCAGCCCAGTGCCCGGAGCCTGGTGAACAGGTAGCCCACCACGATGACCTCTTCCAGCACGGCGTGGCGCAGTGCCGAGAGAATCAGTACGGGCAGGGTCCACCAGTATGTGTCCAGCGCCGCCGGAATGAGCGCCGTCGTAATCCCCAGTGCCCGGCCCGCTGCGTAGACCCCCAGCGTTCCCGCCCCGATCACGGCAGCGAGCCCCACGCCGAGACCGAAGTCCCGCAGCGGCCGGGAGAACGTGAAGCCAATCCGCTGAAAGGCGGATTTCCCGGGTTCGGTGAGCAGGAACAGGACCAGCGCAACGGGCATCAGCGAGAAGAAGATTCCCAGCAGCTGGTACAGCAGATCGAAGAACGGGCTTTGCGCCAGCACCGGATTCAGTGTGGTTGTTTGGCCGGCGAGCGGCCCCTGGGTCATCTTGTCCGCCAGCCGGACGACGGCGTAAACACCGGATTGCCCGAGCGACAGCCCCAGGACAATGAGGATTTCTGCGGTGATTCTCCGGCGGGCCCGCGGTTCCAGGGCAGGGGCGGGAACAGTGGAGGCTGGGCGCATGTGCCTATTCTGCCTGATCCGGGGCTCCACTGCGGGGGCGGGAACGCTTGCGGAAGGCGGGCGAATGCATTTCACTGGTTGAAATGCCAGTACCATTCTTCGGCATTTGATTTCCGTTTCCGTTGCACACCGCATCGGATCAAGGCATTGTGAGGTTTCGTGATTTCCCCCCAAAGCACCGCCGTAACCGTGGCCATCGGCCCCGGCCCGCTCGACCCCGCCTCAATCCTCGCCGTCGCCCGTAACGGCGCTCCGGTTCAGCTGGCCCCGGAGGCCCTGACCTCCATGGAGTCCTCCCGCGCGGTCATCGATGCCCTCGCTGCCGACACCCTGCCGCACTACGGTGTCTCCACCGGGTTCGGGGCGCTGGCAACCAAGCAGATTCCCACGGCCCAGCGGGCTGAGCTGCAGCGCTCCCTGGTCCGCAGCCACGCGGCGTCCGCCGGCGCCGAGGTGGACCGTGAGGTTGTCCGTGCGCTGATGGTCAACCGGCTCTCCACCCTCGCGACCGGGCGCACCGGGGTCCGTCCCGCCGTCGCGCAGGCGTACGCGGCACTGCTGAATGCGGGCATCACTCCCGTCATCGGTGAGTACGGGTCGCTGGGATGTTCCGGGGACCTCGCTCCCCTGTCCCATTGCGCGCTGGCGCTGATGGGTGAAGGCCGGGTGCGCGACGCCGGCGGTCAGGTCATGGACGCGGCCGAGGCTTTGGCTGCGGCTGGCCTGGAGCCCCTGGAGCTGAAGGAGAAGGAGGGGCTGGCCCTGATCAACGGCACCGACGGGATGCTGGGGATGCTGACGATGGCTATCGCCGACCTGCAGCAGCTGCTGGCCACCGCGGACGTCGCTGCAGCGATGAGCGTCGAGGGACTGCTCGGTACCGCCGCAGTCTTCGCAGCAGATCTGCAGGGGCTGCGTCCACAGCCCGGGCAGGCGGAGTCCGCAGCCAATATCCGGGCCGTGCTCGCCGGCTCGTCCCTGGTGGAGGAGCAGAACGGTGAGACGTTCACCCGGGTGCAGGACGCATACTCACTGCGGTGCGCTCCCCAGGTGCATGGCGCCGCCCGGTCAACCCTGGCCCACGCCGAACACGTCGCTGCCTGCGAGCGGGCCTCTGCCATCGACAATCCGGTGGTCACGGTCGACGGGCGGGTGGAGTCCAACGGGAACTTCCACGGCGCCCCGGTGGGCTACGTCCTGGACTTCCTCGCCATCGCCGTCGCGGATGTCGCCTCCATGAGCGAGCGGCGGACCGACCGTTTCCTGGACCGAAACCGCAGCCACGGGCTAAACCCGTTCCTCGCCCACGATCCCGGTGTCGATTCCGGTCACATGATCGCCCAGTACACGCAGGCCGGCATCGTCTCGGAGCTCAAGCGGCTGGCAGTTCCCGCGTCCGTGGATTCCATCCCCTCCTCCGCCATGCAGGAGGACCACGTTTCAATGGGCTGGGCCGCCGGGCTGAAGCTGCGCCGGGCACTGGATGGGCTGGCACGCGTTCTGGCCGTGGAGCTGCTGACCTCCGCCCGTGCACTGGACATGCGCGACGGCGGCATCGGCACCTCCCGGAGCGCTCCGGTGTCCACCGCCGTGCGCAGCGTCATCCGCACCCTGGTGCAGGGACCGGGTCCGGACCGTTTCCTGGCACCGGAGATTGAAGCCGTCTACACGTTGGTTGCCGACGGCAGCCTGCTGGCGGCGGCGAACAGTGTGCTGGAGAAGCCGCTCGACTAAGCTGCGGGCATGAATTCAGAGCAGCCATTCGGCGGGCCGGGCAATACCATCCGCGTAACTGCAGCAGTCAACGGCCTGGTTCAGGGCGTGGGCTTCCGCTACTGGGTGATGCGGCGTGCCTTGAATCTGGGGCTGACCGGCACGGTGGTCAACCGCGCCGACGGGTCCGTGCTGATCACTGCGGAAGGCCTGCCCTCGGCCGTGGACGGCCTGCTGGAACTGGTGCGGTCCCCGTCGGCTCCGGGAGCGGTGCAGGACGTCGAAGAGCACCGGTCCGCTGCCACGGGAGAATTTGAAGGATTCGCTGCGGGTTGATCCGCTGCGGTTAAAGTATCCGGACATGAAGAACGCCGGCAGACTGTGGGTTGGTTGGGGGGAACAACCCTAGTCTGCCGGCGCCGGATAGTTCACTACGCTATCCATTCATCACTCGCACCCTTATGAGGTATTAACTACGTTAGGACACCGGTCTGGAAGGCTCCTGTCAGCAAGCTGGCAACTCCCTGAGAGCGGATCCAGCGGCCGGCTGGATCGTCCGCCAGCGTCTGCCAGGGACCGCAGCGCGCAGGAGGTCAGGCTGCCTTCCGGAGTCCCTGTCCGTCCGACTGGGCGTCAGTTCCCGGCGCCTCATCCTGAGCCGTGGAACCGGAGGCAGGGTCCGGTGCCCGGGTAGCCGCGGGTGTCTCTGCTGCCTGGGCAGGCTTTGCCGCAACAGGTTTTCCGGCCGGAGAATTCGCCGGGGCAGAATTCGCCGGTGCAGCGTTCTTCGGTGCGGCAGTCTCCGGTGCGGGATTTCCCTGGGAAACCTGACGCGGTGCGGGATTCTCCCGGCTCGGCCGGTTCGGGCCGGCGACGGGCAGAGGTGCTTTGGCAGCCGGCTGGGTGGCCTCGGCCTTGTTGGCCTTACCCCGTTTTTTCTTCTTGGAGGCAGCCTTTTTGTTAACGGCGGACTTAGCGACTGGGGGTTTCGCCTCTGCCGCAGCCGGCTCGGTTCCGGCGGGCTTGGCAGAGCTGGAAACCTTGGCGGCAGGAGCCTGTGTTCCGGCAGCCGTTGCCCCGGCATTCTTTGCCGCAGCATTCTTAGCCGCTGCGTTCGTGCCCGCAGTGCCCTTCGTCGCGGCATTCTTAGCCGCTGCGCTCTTGCTTCCAGCGCTCTTGCTTCCAGCGTTCTTGCTGCCGGCATTCTTAGCCGCAGAATTCTTAGCCGCTGCATTCTTGGTCCCAGCGGTACCGGCTCCATTGCTGTCGTCCTGCTTGCTGGCGGTCTGCTTGGAGCCGGCGAGGGACGAGGAGGCCGGCACAGCGGCGTCCTGATCCAGGGAGGCCGCTGCGGTCTGCGGCCGGCTGGTGGGCCTGCTGGCGAGGGAGCTGCTGCGGCGCACGTCATGCCGGGCCGGCAGCAGGGCTTCCATGAGTTCTTCGGTGGCGGAACGCGTGGCGTCCAGGAACACGGCTGCCGCCGCATCATCCGGGGCGGTCTCCGTCCGGTGGACGGCCGAGCGCTTCACCAGACGGTACAGGGCCGAGGCGACAACCAGCAGGGCAATGCCCGTGCCGTACATCAAGGTCAGTGAAAGGGCCAGGGAAGTTGTCCCGCCGGAAAAGAACCCATATCCCGCAATTGCCAGGACCAGCCAGATGGTGCTGATGACAGTCAGGACGGAACGCACTTTGACGTAGAAGGGACGCTGCTGCACGTCCGCAATCTGCGGCGGCAAAATATCTGGCACTGATGAGACCTCTCAAAGCACAAAACGGCAGGACTAAAAGTGGAAGTTGGCCGAAGCCTGCCTGCCCTTCAACTCTAGGGACCGCCACGGACCTTCATGACCATTCCCGCGCCCTTTGTCCGATTTGTTACTTGCAGCCGATGAGATCTTGCTCACAGTCCGGGGCGGGCCGGCGAGAGCGCCGCTGAGACGTCCACCGGCGGCCGGTTGCCCAGCAGTTGCGCAGCCGCCAGCTCGGCGATTCCGGACGAGGTTTGGAAGCCGTAACCACCCTGTCCGGCCAGCCAGAAGAAGCCGGGAACGGCGTCGTCGAATCCCACCACCGGCATTCCGTCCTGTGCCTCGGTGCGCAGCCCGGTCCAGGCGCGCCGGACCTCGCCAAGCTCCAGGGACGTCACGGAATTCACCAGGGCGATCAGCGCCTCGATGTCTTCCGGGCGGTGCCGGGCATCTTCCGGATCACTGGGGACAGCTTCCGAAGGCGAGACCAGCACGCCTCCGGAATCGGGCCGGTAGTAGAAGATTTCCAGCGCACTGGCCACCATGGGACCGTCTGGTGCCGGCGGGTTGGCTGCCTCCACCACCGCAGCGGTCCGCCGGTAGGGCTGCAGGCTCCTGGGGCGGACTCCGAAGAGTTCCGCGACGTCGTCGGCCCAGGCCCCGGCGGCGTTCACTACCGTGGCAGCAGCGAACTGCTCACCCGCCGCGGTAACCAGCCAGTGCCCGGATGCGGTCCGTTCCGCGGCCCCGGCCCGGCGGCTGGTCAGGATACGGCCACCGGCGGCCTCGATGCGCGCCCGGTGCCAGTCCATCAGGCGCCCCGTGTCGCAGGAGACGGAGGTGGTGTCCAGGCCGGCGGCCTCGAAGCTGCCGGCGTCCAGTTCCGGTGCCAGGCCTGCAGCCTGGGCCATAGTGATCGGGTGCATGTGGCCGCTGGCGTGGTCGCGGACGTCTTCCTCCTCCCCGACCAGCAGGAAAGAACGCGGCGTGAGGATGGGTTGTGCCAGCTCCGCTTCCAGTTCCCGGATCAGGGCCAGCGTCCGCACCGTCAGGTCCTGCACGGGAGCGGGCCCGTAGCTGGGGATCAGCTGCCGCGCGGACCGGGACGAGGTGTGGTAACCCAGCACGCTCTCCGCTTCGAGCAGCACGACGCCGGTGTGCCCGGCCAGCGCCGAAGCCAGCGACAGCCCGGCTATGCCGCCGCCGATGATCAGGACGGTTCCCTCCGCGGGATAGCTAGGCATTGGGGACGACCGTCAGGATGGTGGCGTCGTCAGCTTTTTCGCCGGAGGCGAGCTGCTGCCGGCGCAGGTCCAGCAGCAGCCGCTGGGCGTCAACCGGAGTCGACGCCGCGCGCAGGAAGCCGGGCGGCCCGTCGACCAGACCCAGGTCAACGGCGCGCCACGCGCCGTCGGAGGCCAGGACCACCCGGCGTGGCGCGGGAAGCCGCTGAAGGTGGGCATGCTGCACGGCCTCGGGTTCCCGCCGGGCGACCCACAGCCGGCCGGGAGTGTTCCGCAGTTCCCGGTCACGGCGCAGCAGCTCGCGGGCCTGTTCGGGGTCCGCCGGATTTTCGCGGTCAACGCGCAGGTCAGCCGGTTCGCTGGTCACATGGACTATGGATCCGTTTTCCAGTTCGACGACGGCGTGGCAGTCGGCGAGTACCAGCACCTCCACCCCGTCTCCGGTCAGCTGAGCCAGACACAGCGCCGCGCTGGGGAATCTGGTCCGTTCCCCCGCGGTACGTTCCTCTGCCACTGCATTCACCCGGTGCAGGGCGTCCTCCAGGATCCCGCCGGCTGCCGATTCCCCCGGACCGGGAGGGGACGGGGTCCGGGCTGCTTCCGCCAGCAGCAGGTCAAGTGTCCGCGCATACCAGGCCGGGTTGGAAGGTCCCGGCAGGTCCAGCTCAGGAAGCAGCGAGGTGGCTCCGTCGATCACCCAGGCGCTGGCACCGGCGAAGCCGCAGCTGTCCTCATTAACGTGCCCGTCACCTTCGGTCTGGACGCGGACGGAATGTCTCCAGTTGGTGGGCATAGCTCATTGTGGCATGCGCCCTAGAGCCAGGTCAGATCGTCGGTGAGGATCTCCATCAGCGTCTCTGATCCCACCAGGTAGAGACCGGGATGCCGCTCGGCGCCCGCCAGCAGATTGGACGCCATGTACACCGCCCAGCCGCGCGCCCGCAGCCAGACGGACGGATCGCCGTCGTACTGGACCCCCAGGGACTTATGCAGGCGCCGGCGGCCGGTGGCGTCAAAAACCAGCCAGGCGGCGGCGAGGTCGGTGGCCGGGTCCCCGGCCGTGAGGTCACCAAAATCGATGACCGCCTGCAGTGTTCCATCCTTGGCAATGAGGTTGGCCGGGTGCAGGTCACCGTGCAGCCACTGGGGCTCACCGTTCCACGGCGGCAGGGCGGCGGCCTGCTCCCAGATCTCGGCGATCCGGGCCGCGTGCGGGACCATGCCGGAGCGCAGCCTGTCCTGCACGGCCTGGCTGCGGCTGGCGAGCAGCCCGCCCACCATGGGGTTGGGCGGATAGTCCCGGGGCGCTGCCCGGTGGAAAGTATTCAGGAATTCGCCCAGCGGTCCGGCCAGTGCCACGTTCCGGTCCCGCGGCTGGAGCGAGACGTCCAGCCCGTCGAACCACTCGCTGATGCTCCAGGGATAGGGATAGGACTCCTCCGGTGCACCGGCGAACAACGGGACTGAGGTTCCGGTTCCCAGCGAGGCCGTGAGTTCAGGGAGCCAGCGCTGCTCTTTGGCCATCAGCCCGGCAACGCTGCCCCGGCGCGGCAGCCGGACCACCAGGTGAGGACCGAGGCGGAACACGTAGTTCACCCATCCGCCACCCACTTCCTTCAGCGGGTGATGTGCCAGCTGCGGATGCTGGCTCTCCAGCAGGGCATGGACCAGGTCTGCATCCACTGCAAGCTGGGCCGGGACCGTCGACATGCTGAGCACCCTACCCTGCGGCCCCTCCCTGGGACAGGTGCCCAGCCGGGTCCCTTAACGCAGACCGGCTTCCGGGCCGCGTGGCTCCCGCTGGTGGGGAGACGCGCGGCCCGGAAGCCGGGTTGAAGCAGGCTGCCTGGGTTAGGCCTGGACGCCCAGACGTTCGAGGATCAGCTCGCGCACGCGGCCGGCGTCGGCCTGTCCGCGGGTCGCCTTCATCACGCCGCCCACGATCGCACCCACGGCCTGCACCTTGCCGCCGCGGATCTTATCCGCGACGTCCGGGGCTGCCGCCAGGGCTGCGTCGATGGCTTCGAGCAGGGCACCGTCATCGGAGACGACGGCGAGGCCGCGCTTTTCGATGACTTCCTCCGGGGTGCCTTCGCCGGCGAGGACGCCGTCGAGGACCTGGCGGGCCAGCTTGTCGTTGATCTTGCCGGCCTGTACCAGGCGGTCCAGCTCGACAATCAGCTCGGGCGTGACGCCGGTGTCCACCGGATCCACTTCGGCTTCCTTGGCGCGGCGGGCAACTTCACCCATCCACCACTTGCGGGCTACCTGCGCGGAGGCACCGGCGGCGATGGTTTCCTCGATGGCTTCCATCACGCCGGCGTTCACGACGTCGCGGAACTCGGCGTCGGAGTAACCCCACTCGGTCTTCAGACGCTTGCGGCGCTCGGCCGGCGGCTCGGGCAGGCGGGAACGGAGCTCTTCGATCCATTCCGGGGTGGTGACCACGGGCAGCAGGTCCGGTTCCGGGAAGTACCGGTAGTCATCGGCGTCTGACTTAGGCCGGCCCGACGTCGTCGAGCGGGTGTCCTCGTGCCAGTGACGGGTTTCCTGGACGATCTTCTCGCCGGAATCCAGGACGGCGGCGTGCCGCTGGATTTCGAAGCGGACGGCGCGTTCGACGGCGCGCAGCGAGTTCACGTTCTTGGTTTCAGAACGCGTGCCGAACTTTTCCTGGCCGTACGGGCGCAGCGAGACGTTGGCGTCGCAGCGCACGTTACCGCGCTCCATCTTGGCATCGGAGACGCCGAGGTTCTTCACGATTTCCCGGATGGCCGCCACGTAGGCCTTGGCCAGCTCGGGGGCACGGGCGCCGGCACCTTCGATCGGCTTGGTGACGATTTCCACCAGCGGAACACCGGACCGGTTGTAGTCCACCAGGGAGAAATCGGCGCCCTGGATGCGACCGGCGGAGCCGCCCATGTGGGTCAGCTTGCCGGCGTCTTCTTCCATGTGGGCGCGTTCGATCTCAACCCGGAAGACGGTGCCGTCTTCCAGTTCGATGTCCAGCCAGCCGTCGTACGCGATGGGATCTTCGTACTGGGAGGTCTGGAAATTCTTGGGCGTGTCCGGGTAGAAGTACTGTTTCCGGGCGAACGTGCAGGATTCGGCGATCTTGCAGTTCAGGGCCAGGCCGATCAGGATCGAGTACTCCACCGCGGTCTTGTTGACCACCGGCAGGACACCGGGCAGGCCAAGGCAGACCGGGGTGACGTTGGTGTTCGGCTCATCGCCGAAGACGTTCGGGGCGTCGGAGAACATCTTGGTTTTGGTGTTGAGCTCCACATGGACCTCAAACCCGAGCACCGGATCGTACTTCTCGATCGCCTCGTCGTAAGGCAGGGTGTCTTCCTGGGTGTGCACGGACATTACTTCACTCCTCCGAGTACGGGGGCCGAAGCCAGCAGCGGGCCGCCCCACTTCTGCTCCAGCAGGCCTTCGAGGGCTGCTCCGGCACGGTACAGGCGCACGTCCTCCCGGGCGGGCGCCAGGAACTGGATACCGACCGGCAGACCGTCGGCCAGGCCGCCGGGAATGGAGATGCCGGGGACACCGGCCATGTTGGCCGGGATGGTGGCGACGTCGTTCAGGTACATGGCCAGCGGATCGTCCAGCTTCTCGCCGAGCTTGAACGCCGTGTTCGGCGACGTCGGGGAGATCAGCACGTCAGCCTGGGCAAACGCCGCGTTGAAGTCGCGCTGGATCAGGGTGCGGACCTTCTGCGCCGAGCCGTAGTACGCGTCGTAATAGCCGGCGGAGAGGGCGTAGGTGCCCAGGATGATCCGGCGCTTAACCTCGTCACCGAAGCCGGCGGCGCGGGTAGCGCCCATCACGCGTTCGATGGTGAGCGGCGGGTCCTGCGGCAGGCGGCGCATGCCGTAGCGGACGCCGTCGTACTTCGCCAGGTTCGAGGAGGCCTCGGACGGCATGATGAGGTAGTAGGCGCCCAGCGCGTACTTGAAGTTGGGGCAGGAGACCTCAACGATCTCGGCACCGGCGTCCTTGAGCAGCTCAAGGGACTCATCAAAGCGGGCCTGCACACCGGGCTGGTAACCCTCGCCCTGCAGTTCCTTGATGACGCCAATGCGCATGCCGGCCACGCTGCCGTTGCGGGCCGCTTCAACCAGGTTGCCCACCGGGTCGGTGAGGGAGGTCGAGTCGCGCGGATCGTGTCCGCCGATGACTTCCTGGAGCATGGCTGCGTCCAGCACGGTCCGGGATACCGGGCCGATCTGGTCCAGCGAGGAGGCCATGGCGATCGCGCCGTAGCGGGACACCCCGCCGTAGGTCGGCTTCACGCCCACCGAGCCGGTGACGGAGGCCGGCTGCCGGATGGAGCCGCCGGTGTCGGTACCGAGGGCCAGGGGTGCTTCAAAGGCGGCGACGGCGGCTGCCGAGCCTCCGCCGGAACCGCCGGGGATCCGGTCCAGGTCCCACGGGTTGCGGGTGGGGCCGTAGGCCGAGTGCTCCGTGGAGGAGCCCATGGCGAATTCGTCCAGGTTGGTCTTGCCCAGCATGGGCATCCGGGCGGCGCGGATCCGGGAAATCACGGTCGCGTCGTACGGGCTCATCCAGCCTTCGAGCATCTTCGAGCCCGCGGTGGTCGGCTGGCCGACCGTGACGATCAGGTCCTTGATGGCGATCGGAACGCCGGCCAGGGCGTGCAGCTCTTCGCCGGCGGCGCGGGCCTTGTCCACCCCGGAAGCAACTTCAAGCGCTTCATCGGTGTTGACGTGCAGGAACGCGTGGATGTCGCCGTCGACTGCGGCAATCCGGTCCAGGTGCGCCTGGGTGACCTCGACGGCGGAGACCTCGCGGGAGGCCAGCTTTTCTGCCAGTACGGCAGCGCTGGAGGTAATCAGTTCACTCATGGAAGTTTTTACTCCTCATCCAGGATGGCAGGGACCTTGAAGCGGCCTTCAGCGTTGTCCGGTGCGCCGGACAGGGCCTGCTCGTTGGTCAGCGTCTGCCCCACCACATCCTCGCGGAACACGTTCACCAGCGGGATCGGGTGGGAGGTGGCCGGGATATCGTCACCGGCAACTTCGCTTACGGATTTGATCGAATCCACGATGACGTCGAGCTCGCCGGCCATTTTGGCCAGCTCGTCATCGGTCATCTCAATGTGGGCCAGCCGCGCGAGATGCGCCACCGCCTCACGATTGATCTCAGACATGAGTCTCCCATGCGTCTTATGCAGTATTTTCGGCTTCCACCGGTATCCCTACCAGTCTACGGCGTACGGCAGCACAGTTCCGGCGGCGTGACGCGCCGGGCTTGGTATGCGGCACCCGGGGCTGCCGCCGCCGGACCTACAGCTCCAGGCGGAAGACCCAGAGAACGTAGTCTTCGCCGGGAACGGTCCAGTCGCGCTCCGGAACCCGTTCGAAACCGAGGGACAGGTACATGCTGTGCGCCCCGAGCATGCTGGTCATGCTGGTCAGGGACACAGCGTGGATGCCGTCAAGGCTGCGGGCGTGGTCCACGATGGCGCTGACCAGGGCGCGGCCCACTCCCCCGCGCTGCACGGCAGGATCGACGGCCAGCATACGGAATTCCAGTTCCCCGTCGTTCGCGATGTCAGCATAAGGCTGGCCGGCAAAGGTAACGGCTGCGGACCCGGCCACGGCCCCGTCTTTCTCGGCCACCCAGAGCTCTGCATGCTCGGCGCGGTGTTCCACGTTCTCGAGGTCCTGGACGTACGGGTTGTCCGCATCGATGAAGCCGGCCTTCAGATAAGCCTCACGGGTAATCCGGCGGATGTCTTCATAGTCTGCTGGGGTAGCCCGCCGAACGGTGATGCTCATGGGTGTTACGGATCCTTACGTGGGGGTTGATTTCCAGCGTAAATTCTATCCGCAGCCACCCGCCCGTCCTTGCCGCTGACGCAGCCCCGGCCGGTGACTCCTGACACAGGGCCCGCGTGGAACGGAGAGCCCCGGCGTTCAGCGGAGCCAACCAGCCATGGGCGGCCCGCTTAGCGGCGCTTGGCCTCGGCCGAGCATGCCACGCAGAACCGGGCTTCGGGCCGGATTTCCAGCCTGGCCTCTGGGATGGGCTCTCCGCAGCGTTCGCAGATTCCGTAAACCCCGTCGTCCAGCCTTACCCTGGCCAGGAGCAACTGAGCGAGAGAAGCTTCAAGCGCCGCAAGCATCGACATTTCGTTAGCGCGTTCCACCGAGACGGTGGTGCCCTCGGGATCGTGTTCATCATCCGCCGGGGTGTCCTTGGCAGCGGCCGTGACTTCCCGGATGTCGGCCAGGACGGTGTCGATTTTCACGCGGACTTCGGCAATGTGCTCATCGATGATCGCGGCAAACCGGTCGGAATCCAGGTCAGGTGGGGTTTGTGGTTTGGCTTCCGGAACACGTGTGGTGACTGCAGATGCCGACTTACGCGCCGCCGGTGTGAGTTTACGAGCCATGATGCGTCCTCCCAAGTCCTAGGAGCTGTGCTGAGTTCCACCAATTATCCGCGCCCGGGCGCCCGTAGCATCCCCCGGGAGGCGCTGCTTTCCTCAGGGCTTAATACCTCCTGCCCGCCGCTGCCGGGCCCGAAGCTCAAGATCTGCTCAAGGCACGCGCAAGGAACCGTAAATTCTCTCCGTAACACCAAATCCGTTAGGCGCATCGGCCCCGAAGCGCCCTTGGATTGGCTAGTCTCGCTTCACCGTTCCTGCTTGGTCTCGGAACGGAGCACTGACACTGGGGGTAGGCATGAAGCAGGAAATAAGGCTCGCGCCAGGGATGATCGTCCGCTGCCAAAAGGGCGTGAGCTCGGTCAAGCTGCGGGTCATGGGTGCGTCGCGCTGCGATGGCTGCAGCACGATGGGCGTGATTGTCCAGGTGATGGAGGACGCCGTCGTGGACAACTTCCACTACTGGAAAGGCCACGTGATCGTGATGGACCGGGACCGGATTACCGTCGACTCACGTTCAGCTGTCCCCTCCTGGATGGGCATGTACTGAGCCGAAGGGCTGGGAACTAGAACCCCGACGGCGGCGCCAGCCACGCCGTTGTCACGGCGGCCAGGCGCTCGGCGTCGTCCATCCGCCGTGACGGTGTTCCCGGACGGTGGACCGTAGCGCCGGCTTCCTCGGCGATCAGCGCACCGGCGGCGAAATCGTGTTCGTTCAGGCCACGTTCCACGTAGGCGTCCAGCGTGCCGTCGGCGACCATACACAGGTCCAGGGCAGCGGAGCCCAGCCGGCGCAGGTCCGCAAAACCCTCCATCAGGTCTGCGAGCGCACCATATTGCTCGGTCCGCACGTCCGGCTCATAGGAGAACCCCGTGCCCAGCAGCTTCCCGGTGCGCTCCGGGTCCGGTCCGGACAGCTGCCGCACGCTCCCGCGCTCGGCCAGCCAGGCACCGTGGCCGCGCGCTGCCCAGTAGACGCGCACCAGGGCCGGGGCGTGGACGACGCCGGCCAGCCACCCGCCGTCGTTGTTCACGGCCGCCACAGACGTGGCATAGAAGGGAATGTTCCGAATGAAGTTGGTGGTCCCGTCCAGCGGGTCCACGGACCAGCGGATACCGGAGGGTTCGGCGGGAACGCTCGCTTCCAGCTCTTCCCCCGTGATTTCGTCGAACGGGCGGAGTTTGTTGATCACCTCGCGGACTGCGTACTCCGCTTCCGTGTCATAGTTGGTGACCCAGTCTCCGGAAGCACCCTTATTCACCGCGTTCAGGCCGTCTTCTGACCGCTTGGCGAGCACGGCGGCTCCCGCAGCGGCCGCCTGGCGGGCGACGTCGAGCAGTTCCAGCGGGTCCGGCGTTCCGGTGTTGGGACTCATGCGCTTGTTTCCTCCACAGGTTGCTCCTCCGCGGGTGCGGCCTCGTCGGATGCGCCCGTCTGAAGAGTGCCGTCCAGCAGGGCCCGGAACCCGTCCTCGTCGAGGATGGGGACGCCCAGGGATTCCGCCTTGTCGCGTTTGGTGCCGGCGTTCTCCCCGGCCACCAGGTAGTCCGTCTTTTTGGAAACCGATCCCGAGGCCTTGCCGCCGCGGCTGATGATGGCTTCCTTGGCCTCATCGCGGCTGAAGTTCGGCAGCGTCCCGGTGACGACGACGGTCAGTCCCTCGAGGGTGCGCGGCAGGCTTTCATCGCGCTCGTCGGCCATCCGCACACCGGCCCGGGCCCAGGCGTCCACGATTTCCACGTGCCAGTCCTCGGCGAACCATTCCTCCAGGGCGGCGGCAATGGTCGGCCCGACGCCGTCCACGTGCGCCAGCTGCTCCTCGGTGGCGGCCCGGATGTTCTCCATGGAACCGAAGGCGGTCGCGAGGGCGCGGGCCGCCGTCGGGCCTACATGCCGGATGGACAGTGCCACCAGGACCCGCCACAGCGGCTGGGACTTGGCCTTTTCCAGTTCCTCGAAGAGCTTGCGGGTGTTGGCCGAGGGCTCGGACGGCTTTTTGGCGGTGCCCTTGGTGTAGAAGTACGGGACCAGTTCGGTGCCCACCACCACGCCCTTGGAGCGCTTGGGCCGTTCGATCCGGACGTCGGCCAGGTCCTCAATTTTGAGGTCAAACAGACCGGCCTCGCTGGTCAGCGGCGGGTTCTCTGGTTCCGCGGGAGAAGTCAGGGCAATGGCCGCTTCCCAGCCCAGGGCCTCAATGTCGAAGGCGCCGCGGCCAGCGAGGTGGAACACCCGTTCGCGCAGCTGCGAGGGGCAGGAGCGGGCATTGGGGCAGCGGATGTCGACGTCGCCCTCTTTGGCCGGTTTCAGCTCGGTGCCGCAGGAGGGGCAGTGGGTGGGCATCACGAAGTCGCGCTCGGTGCCGTCACGGAGTGCGACGACGGGGCCGACGATCTCCGGGATCACGTCGCCCGCCTTGCGCAGCACCACGGTGTCGCCGATCTTGACGCCCTTGGCCTTCACCACGTCCTGGTTGTGCAGGGTGGCCATCTCCACGGTGGAGCCGGCGACCTTGACCGGCTCCATGATGCCGTAGGGCGTGACCCGGCCGGTGCGGCCCACGTTGACCCGGATGTCCAGGAGCTTGGTGTTGACCTCCTCCGGCGGGTACTTGTACGCCACGGACCAGCGCGGCACCCGGGAGGTGTGGCCGAGCGCGCGCTGCAGGGCGAAGTCGTCCACCTTGACCACGATGCCGTCGATTTCATGCGCGAGGTCGTGCCGGTGTTCGCCGTTGCGGGCGATGAACTCCAGCACCTCCTGATAGGTGTCCAGCACCTGGTAATAGGGCGAGGTGGGCAGCCCCCAAGCCTTGAGCAGCTCGTAGGTCTCGGACTGGCTGCTGGCACTGAGCCCTTCCCGCGCGCCGATGCCGTGCACGTACATGCTCAGCGGGCGCTGGGCAGTGACGTTGGGGTCCTTCTGCCGCAGCGATCCGGCGGCGGCGTTGCGCGGGTTGGCGAAGGGCGCCTTGCCGGCTTCGACCATGGTCTCGTTCAGGTGGGCGAATTCCTTGGACGGGATAAACACCTCGCCGCGGATTTCCACCTCGGCCGGCAGGTTCTCGCCCTTGAGGCGGCGCGGGATGGAGGCGATCGTGAGCACGTTGTGGGTGATGTCCTCGCCGGTGGTGCCGTCTCCGCGGGTGGCCGCGCGGACCAGTTCCCCGTTGCGGTAGAGCAGGTTCACGGCCAGGCCGTCGATCTTCAGTTCAGTGAGCCACTGAACCTTCGATCCCGGGGCGATGGACGCGATGGAGGCCACCGCGCGCTTCACCCAGGCGTCGAGCTCGTCCAGGGAGAACACGTCTTCCAGGCTGTACATCCGGGACAGGTGTTCCACCGGAGCGAAGGCCGCAGAGACCTCGCCCCCGACTTCCTGGGTGGGCGAATCGTTGGTCACCAGCTCCGGGTGCAGTGCTTCGAGTTCTTCGAGCCGGCGGTACAGCTCATCGAACTCGGCATCGGAGACCAGCGGGGCGTCCTCGTTGTAGTACGCGAACCGGTACTTGCGCACCTGGTCGGAGAGCGCTTCATACTCTTCGCGCAGGCCGCCGCTGGGCGGCGTATCCGTGCTAACGGCGTCGACGGCTTCTTCCGGGGATGTCTTAGCTGTGCTCACCTATCCAATCTTGCCGTATGTACGACGGCGGCGGGAGCTTTGCTGCGGACGTTGGGGATAGTGCGTCCCCGGACCGGGTGAAAAACAATTCCCCGGCGCCGTCGATATCCAGGCGCACCGTTCGACGGCATAGTAGGAGGCGCACAAAGCGCTCCCCTATCGAGCAGGAGATAAGCCATGAAGTACATGATGATTATGCGCTCCACTGATGCCGCACTTGAGGCGTCCAAGAGCATTCCGTTTGAGGAAATGATCAACCGGATGGGCGCCTACAACGAGTCGATGATTAACGCCGGCGTCCTGCTGGCGGGAGAAGGCCTGGCCGAGGTCACGGAGGACGCCAACTTCGTCGTCGACTTCTCCGCGGATCCGCCGCTGGTCACCGACGGTCCGTACGGCGAGACCCACGAACTCTTCAACGGTTTCTGGATCATCGAGGTCCCTTCGAAGGAGGAAGCGGCGGAGTGGGCCAGCCGGTGCCCGCTGGGTCCGGGGTCGAAGCTGGAAGTCCGGCGGGTCACCGATGCCTCCGACTTCGAGGATTTCTCCGACAACGAGTACATCCAGAAGGAGGAAGGCTGGCGCGAGCAGGAAGAGCAGCTGCGCGCGGAGAATGCCTAGTCCCATGGGACCCCTGGAAGCAACGGGTGAGGCAGCCGCGGCAGTCCGGCACCGGATCGACGCCATTTGGCGGATCGACGGTGCGCGGATTGTCGCGGCCCTGGCCCGCGCCACCGGGGACGTTGGCCTCGCCGAGGACGTTGCCCAGGAGGCGGTGGCTGAGGCGCTTCTCCAGTGGCCGCTGGAGGGGGTGCCGCGGAACCCTGCTGCGTGGTTGACCGCTGTCGCCAAGCGCAGGGCGATCGATGCCTGGCGCCGGGCCGAAAGGCTCCAGGACCGGTACTCGGATCTGGGCAGACGGCTGGAGGATGCGGCCGCACCGGTTTGGGATCCGCTCCCGGATGATGTCCTGAAGCTGGTTTTTGTTGCCTGCCATCCGGTGCTGTCCCGGGAGGCGCAGGTGGCCCTGACGCTGCGGACTGTCGGCGGGCTGTCCACCGGGGAGATCGCGCGCCTGTTCCTGCTTCCGGTCGCCACCGTGCAGCAGCGGATTGTCCGGGCGAAGAAGACCCTGGCAGCGGCGAAGGTTCCCTTTGACGTTCCGGAGCCGAATGAATGGAGCGCCCGGCTCGGCGGGGTGCTCGCGGTGATCTACCTGATGTTCACGGAGGGGTACGCTGCGTCCTCGGGAAAGGCGTGGATGCGCCAGGATCTGGCGTTGGAGGCTCTGCGGCTGGGGCGGCTGCTGTCCCGGCTTGTTCCGCGGGAGCCGGAGGCGCTCGCCCTGGTGGCCCTGATGGAGTTCCAGGCGTCCCGGTTCCGCGCCCGGACCCGCACGGATGGCTCCCCCGTGCTGCTGTCTGATCAGGACCGCAGTCTGTGGGACCGGGGTCAGATCGAGCGCGGGCGGGCTGCCCTGGCGCAGGCTGACGCGCTGGGGCGGGGCCGGGGAAACTATGCGCTGCAGGCCGCGATCGCCCAATGCCATGCGACGGCCCCGGAGGTGGGTGCCACGGACTGGACCCGGATCGTGCTGCTTTATGAGGCCTTGGGCCGGCTGGCACCATCGCCGGTGGTGGAGCTGAACCGTGCCGTTGCGGTGTCGATGGCCACCGGACCGGCGACGGCACTGGAGATGGTGGACCAACTGGCTGCCACCGGCGCTCTCCGCGGTTCGCATCTACTGCCCAGTGTGCGGGCCGAGCTGCTCTCCCGGCTGGGCCGGACGGAAGAGGCCCGGGCCGAGTTCAGTGCTGCTGCCGGGCTGGCGCGGAATGACCGGGAGCGGGAAGTCCTGGAGCGGCGGGCTGCGGGACTGTAAAAGCGCTGTGGATCTAACGGCGTCTTTTCGCCAATGACTTCGGAGGCGATGTTGTGGACCATTCCAGCGGGCACCCCGCCACAAACTGGCT
>NZ_BCQM01000009.1 GCF_001552075.1 Arthrobacter luteolus NBRC 107841 | reverse complement strand
AGGATTAAGCTGGACGACGTCAACGAGGCGTTTGACGCCATGCGCCGCGGGGAACGTGCCCGCAGCGTCATCGTGTTCGACTAAACACCAACCGATCCGAGGAGAGACATGGCCAGGCCCCGCACCCCACTGCTCTCCTCGGAGAAGATCCACGGCGGCGCTCTGGAACTGGTCGATGAGCTGGGGGATTTTACGATCCCCCAGCTCGCCCACCGCCTCGGCGTGAGCCCTTCCTCGCTTTATCACCATGTGCAGGGCCGGCCGCAGATCATTAACGGCATGCGCTCCATCATCGGCGCCCAGGCCCTGGCCTCCGCGGACTTCCCGCCGGGGCCAGGACCGTGGCAGGAGCAGGCCGCGGCGTGGACCCGGAATTACCGCCGGGTCCTGAGCGAACATGCCAAGGCCGTTCCGCTGCTGGTGGGCGAGGCGGTGACCGATGCCCCCACACTGGAGGTCTACGAGCGGCTGGCTGCGGTGCTCGCCGGTGCGGGTTTCGACGATGCGCAGGTTGTGCTCGGGATCTCGGTGCTGGACATTTTCTGCCTGGGTTCCTCCGTGGACACCGCCGGACCCGCGGTCGCCTGGCGGACCGCACCGGAGGCCCAGCCCGTGCTGCATAGGGCGCTGGACGGCTGCGGGGAATCACTGGAGCGCAGGTCGGATGACGCGTTCGAGGCCGGCCTCGCGGCGGCGCTGGCATATCTGGCTGCGCTGCCGCGTCCTGGCGGCGGAAATACTCCCGGCTAGGCGGAGGATGACGCCGCTGGATAGGTCATCGGCTCGGTAATCCAGTCGAGGCCCTCCCACCGGTCAATCCGCTGGACGATTTCAAAACTGCTCCGGCACATGTCGAGGACGGCCTGCTCCGGGTCGCGTGCGGCGAAGGCGTCCTCCAGGGTCAGGATGAACTCGTTCATCTGCGGCTGGAACACGGCCGTGTCCGGTTTCAGCATGCTCGCATAGCTGTCGATGCCGGCCATAAACGGGTACGGCATCCCGTAGAACGCCGGTTTGCTCATTGCCACGTCACCGGGCCAGAACCCGTACTCCACGAATTTCTCGTCGAAGCAGTTCACCCCGATCACATCCGTTCCGCTGTACGGGGCTGCCTGCCCGGCGAAGACGGACCCGGAGAGGTCCATGGTGCCGAACCAGTACTGCGGAGTGAACACCTTGCCGCGGAACGGGGCGAGGAAACGTGAGAGGCAGCGGTAGGCAAAGTGCAGGTGGTCCAGGTAAAGGGCAACGGCCTGCCGGTCCCAGGAATGGTGCTTGGTGTCCTGGTCAAACGGTGTGCCGTCGTGGAACTCCTGCGGTGTGGTGTTGATCCGGGTCGGCGCACCGATGTAGTCCAAGGCCCCCATCAGCTGGGCGTAGAAGTCCGCCACGCTGAGCCCGTCCTGCAGGGGAATCCGGGACTTGCTGCCGCTGGTGTTCTGCACATCCACGTGGTGCTGGCGCAGGTTGAAGTAGATCTCGAAGCTGGCTCCGTCGCCGGGAATGATCCCGGTCCCGATCCCGTCGATGGTCAGCGGCATCCGGATGTGCGCCCAGCCCGGCCGCTTGTCGGAGCGCTCGATCTTGACCTTGCCCGCCATCTGCAGGAAGAGGTGCAGGGTATCGGCGGTGTCCTGCCATTCGGTGTAGTCCAGGATCCGTTTTTCCATGGGTATCGCCTCAGATCTGTGGCTGCTGCGGGGAACGTACACGGGCGTAAAGGAATATCCCTCAAGTGTGGGTCGGGCTCCTGGACCGGTCAACGCCGCCCTCCCCCAACTCTGCGGCAGGCAGGTGGGGAACATCACTGGGACAGGCCGCGGTCCGGGTACCTATAATTACAGCTGATCCTCCGGGCAGACGTGACAGTTCTGTCCGAGCCCAGGCTGCAGTTCGAGCACTGAGGCCCATGTGCCCCAACCCCTCTCTAGGAGCCTTCCCCGGTGACCAGTTCTTCCCCGAAGCGAGCCACCTCCCGTTCCCGGAGCCTGAAGTACATCCTGATGCTCGGCGCCCTCGCCGCACTGCCCGCTGTCACCACGGACATGTATCTTCCGGCGCTGCCGGAGGTCGCCGCTGATCTGGCGACGACGACGACGGCGGCCCAGTTCACCCTCTCCGGCACCCTGCTGGGCACCGCCGTCGGGCAGCTGGTGATCGGTCCGCTGTCAGACCGGTTCGGACGCAGGCTGCCGCTGCTCATCGGCATTTCCATGCATATTGTGACGTCCCTGCTGTGCGCTATTGCCCCCAACATCGGCCTGCTGATCGGCCTGCGGGTGCTGCAGGGCTTCTTCAACGCCGCCGCCTCGGTGGTGGCAATTGCCGTTATCCGCGACCGGTTCACCGGTTCGGATGCAGCCAAGCTGCTCTCCCGGCTAATGCTGATGATCGGGCTGGCTCCCCTGCTGGCACCCACCCTCGGCCAGGCGGTTGCCGGCATCTGGGCCTGGCGGGCCGTGTTCTACGCCCTGGCACTGATCGGCGTCATCCTCGTCATCATCGTCTGGCGCTGGATGCCGGAAACCCTGCCGCCGGAACGCCGCCTCAGCCGCGCCAAGAAGGGCAGCCCGAAAACCGGCGAGCCCGGCGGCTACCGGATCCTGCTGCGCGACCGCCGGTTCCTGGCCTATGCGGTCATTCCCGGCCTCGCGATGGGCGTCATCATGAGCTACGTGGTGGGTTCCCCGTTCGTGATGCAGGAAGAGTACGGCCTCACCCCCGGCCAGTTCGCGCTGATTTTCGCCGTCAACGGCGTCGCCATGGTGATTTCCTCCCAGATCAACGCCTCGATGCTGAGCCGGGCGTCGTCGTCGGGCATCCTGCGCATCGCAGCCCCGATCCTCCTGGTCCTCGCGCTGGCACTGCCTGTCATCATCATCACCGGGGCTGGCGGCGTGTTTGGGCTGGTGGCCGGGCTGTGGCTGGTGCTGGGAATGCAGGGTTTCATCTTCGCCAACGCCACCTCGCTGGCGCTGGACGGCTACGGCCGGATGGCCGGAACGGCGGCCGCCCTGCTGGGCTGCCTGCAGGTTGGCCTGGCCGGGCTGATCAGCCCGCTGGTCGGGGTCTTCGGCGGGAGCGCCCTCTCCATGGCCGGCGTGATCATCGGCTGTGCAGTGGCCATGGTCCTGGTTCTGGCGTCGACGCCGGCCTACCGCCGTGGCAACGGGCGGAATGGCAGCGGCGACGGGCGGCTGAACCGGCGCCTGGGAACCGGGCAGGCGAACGCCGGGCAGGACAGTGCCGGGCAGGACGACATCGCGGAAGCCGGGCAGGCGTAGAGCGGATGACCCGGCGGCGGGTGGGCCTAGCGCCGTCGAAGCCAGGCAGCCGGGCAGGGCGGGCTAGGGTCAGGAAGCCGGGCGGGCGGTCAGGCAGGTCCGGGCCGTCGAAGCCGGGCGGTCAGGCTCAGGTCCGTCCTGCCGGCCCGAGGTTCGGTGCCGCTGGGGCTGCCGAGGGCGGCGCTTCCTTGAGTTCGACGAAGAACACGTGGGTCTCGGTGTCTCCGGTGTTCTCCCCGACGTGTTCCTGCGCCGGCAGCCATTGCGCCGCACCGGCCGGCAGCTGCACGTCCATCTCGCGCTGCGGGGTAGTCAGTCTGCGGCGGAAGGCGCTGGCGGTGATCATCACACTGTCGGGGTGGCGGTGGATAATTGTTTTCGTCCCGGGCACATCCCGGTATTCAAGGACCCGCACGCGGTCGTTTTCGAAGACCACACTGTAGTTCCGGGGATTGGACTCAACGGGATCCTGGGTCATAGCTGGAAGAGTATGCCCGCCGGTGGCCGCGGGGCCATAGCCTGCCCTCCCGCAGGCGCTGAGTGCGCAGATACTGCGACGTCGCCAGAAATTACCCCGCCAGAGCTGCGCACCCACGCCGTGATCCCGCCCGCGCACCACCGCCGCGCGTCCACCCAGCTCAGCGGGCGACGAGCAGATGTTCCAGCGCCAGCTGGTTCAGCCGGACAAAGGCGAAGGAGCGCTGGGCCGCGGCATCGGCGTCGAACTCCTCGAACGAGGCAGGGTCCGCGATCAGCGCGGCAGCCGTTTCCCCGGCCGCCAGGGTGGGCAGGCCCAGCTCATAAACGCCGGAGGTCTCCAGGGCTGCACGGACTTCGGGATCTGCACGGAAAGCCTGGGCCCGTTCCTTGAGCAGAAGGTACATGGACATGTTCGCGGCTGCCGAGTTCCAGACACCGTCGTATCCCTCGGTGCGGGAAGGCTTGTAGTCAAAGTGCCGGGGACCGTCGTAAACCGGTCCGCCGCCCGGGAAGCCGTTCTCCAGCAGGTCCACGGTGAAGAAGGCACTCGTCAGGTCCCCGTGGCCGAAAACCAGGTCCTGGTCGTACTTGATGGACTTCTGCCCGTTGAGGTCGATGTGGAAGAGCTTGCCGGCCCACAGCGCCTGCGCCAGGCCGTGGGTGTAGTTCAGCCCGGCCATCTGCTCATGCCCGGTCTCCGGGTTCAGGCCCACGATGTCACCATGCTCGAGTTCGGCAATGAAGGCCAGTGCGTGCCCGACCGTGGGCAGGAAAATGTCGCCCCGCGGTTCATTGGGCTTGGGCTCGAGCGCGATGCGGAGCTTGTAGCCCTGGTCCTTGATGTAGCCGGCGGCAGTGTCCACACCTTCCTTCATCCGGTCGAAAGCTGCTGCGAAGTCCTTGGAACCGTCGTACTCCGCGCCTTCCCGGCCTCCCCACATCACGAAGGTTTCGGCGCCCAGTTCCGCGGCAAGGTCCAGGTTGCGCAGCACCTTGCGCAGCGCGAAGCGGCGCACGGAACGGTCGTTGGAGGTGAAACCGCCGTCCTTGAACACCGGGTGGCTGAAGAGATTCGTGGTGATCATGGGAACCTTCAGCCCGGTTTCCTGGATCGCACTGTTGAACCGCTTCAGGATCAGCCCGCGGTCCTGGTTCGAGGAGCCGAACGGAATGAGGTCGTCGTCGTGGAAGGTGACTCCGTAGGCTCCCAGATCGGCGAGCTTCTGCACCGCCTCGACCGGGTCAAGGTCAGCCCTGGTGGGGGTGCCGAACGGATCGTTCCCGGTCCACCCCACCGTCCAGAGTCCGAAGGTGAAACGGTCGGCAGGTGTTGGCGTCTTTGGCATGTGCACTGCTCCAGGATCGGGCCTTGAACGGATATGTTGTGCGAGACAACATATCTACGGCCGATCAGGGTGTCAATGGTTCTCCGATCAGCACGCCCGGGCCCCTACAGCTGCTGGCCCTTCGCTGCGCAGACCCCGTTGCCGTCCCCGCCCTGATTGTTGTTCCATGCAACAATCAAACGTCCCTGCCACTTGCTCGAAGGATCCAGCGCATGCCGACCAAGCCGGGCAGTGAAGGCATCCGGGTGCAGAATCTCTCCCGGATCCTGACACTGCTGCATCACCGCGGGCCGCTTTCCCGCGCCGACCTCACCCGGCTCACCGGCTTCAACCGTTCTACGGTCGGTGCCCTCACCGCCGAGCTGGCGCGGCTGGGACTGGCCTACGAAACCGAACCGGCCGCTGCCGGGCGGGCCGGACGCCCCAGCCCACGGGTGCATCCCAACGAGCGCGTCGCCGTCCTGGCCGTCCATCCCGACGTCGACGCCGTCACGGTCGGTCTGGTGGGGCTGGGCGGCAAGGTGCACCGGAAGGTTCGTTGCACCGCCGCCTGTCCGAGCGTCCCGGAAACGGTGGAGATCGCGCGGGCAGCCGCGGGCGGCATGGCCCCGGCCCTCGCAGCAATGGACCGGGTGATTGGTGCCGGCGCTGCCGTCCCGGGACTTGTGGACAGCACCGACGGGTCGGTCCGTCTCGCACCGCATCTGGGCTGGGAAAACGAACCGCTGGCCGCCGCGCTCGGCACCGCCCTGGGCCTGCCTTCCCGCGCAGGAAACGACGCCGCGCTGGGCGCCCTGGCCGAGAGCATTTTTGGTGCGGGCGTAGCGCAGGAGGATGTGGTGTACCTGAACGGAAGCGCCAGCGGCATCGGCGGCGGCGCCGTGGTGGGCGGCATTCCGCTGAGCGGGTCGGATGGATATGCCGGGGAGCTCGGCCATACCCTGGTCCGCACCGACGGACTGCCCTGCCACTGCGGGCGCCGCGGCTGCCTGGAAACCGAGGTCAACCTGGGCGGCCTGCTCGAGGCGCTCGGCCTGGAGTCCGCAGACCTGGACGAGCTGGAAGCCGCCATGCGGACCCAGGACTCCCCCGCGTTCCGGCAGACTGCCGGCCGTCAGCTGGACCTGCTGGGCGAGGCTGTCGTGAATCTGGTGAACATCTTCAATCCCCGGACCATCCTGCTCGGCGGTTTCCTGGGCGCGTTGTGGTCGTTTGATCCGGAGCGGCTGCGGACCGTCGTCGCCCAGGGTGCCATCGGCGGACTGGGCCGGACGGTGGAGATCCGCCGGGCTGCCCTGGGAGCCGACCTGCTGCTGGTGGGAGCAGCGGAACTCGCCTTCGCCCCGCTCCTGGCCGATCCGGCGTCGTACTCGCTGAACCTGGCCGAACCCGGCCCATAGGTGCGCGGGCAGGAATCCGAATACCGCGTCAGCCCGTGCCGGGCCGCGTCTCCGGTCCGCCGGCCGGGCTGCCGGAGCCGCCGCCGTGGCCGCCGTCGTCGTCCGCCAGCATGTGCGGGGCGTTGGTAACCACCAGCCAGGCCGGCAGGACGGCCAGGCACAGCAGCGCCGTGACCGCCACATCACCGGTGATTACGACTGCGATGAACAGGGCCATCCAGCCATCGCGGGCGACGGCGAGCACCAGTCCCAGCACTGCCGCGGAAACCACAACACTGACCGGGACGTCGGGAACCAGGGCCCCGGCCGCCAGCCCGAAGGCGACGCCGATAAAGACCGAGGGAAAGATCCGGCCGCCGCGGAATCCTGCTGCTGCCGCGATCACCAGCGCACACAGTTTGATGACCGCCAGGAGCAGGAGCGTCCCGAAGGGCTGCCCCGGAGCCGCGAGGAGCTCACCGGATTCCTCTGCACCCTTGAACAGCGTGATGGGTCCGCCGATCACGCCGAGGAGCCCCAGCAGAGCGCCGCCGAGGGTCGTAAAGAGGACCGGATTCGAAAGCCGGTGGAAGACCCGGTGCGCCCAGCGGAAGGCGAAGACCCCAAGCAGCCCGAAGCCCGCGGCCAGCGGCGCAATGATCATGGCCGCGAGGATGTCCCACCCATTCACGCTCTCCGCGGCCGGAACGCTGATGTCCAGGAGCGTTCCGCCGAGGAAGTTCATGATGACGGCACCTGCACCGGCGGCCACCAGTGGGAGGAAAAGCTTGTCGAAGAGCGCGCCGGCCCCGGCCGTTGACCCAACAATGCCGGTGAACAGCAGCGCTGCGGCCACGGGGGTCCCAAAGAGGGCGCCCACCGTGCCGGCAATCGTCATTCCCACGATCAGTTTGCCCGGCACCTTCGGAAAGAGCCGGCCGATCAGGACGGTGAGCACGGCGGCATTGATGGCGATGATCGGGTTCTCAGGACCGAGGCTGACCCCGCCGGCCAGCCCGAGGACCGCCGCTGCGGCCAGGCTGGGGATCACGCCGATGGGCAGCGCAGATTCCGCCAGCTCGGATTCGGCGGAGTCCGGTCCGCCATGGCCGGGTACAAACCGTGCGATCAGCCCGACGGCGGCACCCGTCAGGGTCAGGGTGCCGAAGATCCACCAGCCGCTGTCCGGATCCACGCCGACGGCTCCGGGGAGATCGTCCCAGAGCAGGTGCTGCAGCAGGGCGGCCGCTTCGTCCAGGCCATAGAGGATCAGCGCTGAAACCACACCGATCAGGATGGCGGGCAGGGTGAGGGCCGCGAGGGTCCGGACACGGTTCTGCGCAAGGACGCCGTCGTTTGGGGTATCAGACATGGTGCCATCCCTGGCCGGCCGGAGCGGAGGGCTGTCTCCGCGGGTTTGCTCAGGTTACGCGTTCGCCCCGGCAAACGGACAGGACGGCGTCCGGCGGCGGCCCTCCCGGCGCCGGATCCGCCGCCCCGGCCTCCTGCCGCAGCGGTGGGCTGGGTGCCCTGGCTGGGCCCCGGACCGGCCTGAGCTAGCGGTTCTTGGCCAGCAGCCGCTCAACCCGGGGCTTCACCTCGGTGGCCAGCAGGTTGACCGATTCGAGGAAGTACTCATGCGGGGTCCCGCCGAGGTCCATCTGCAGGAAGTGGCGCACGTGGCCCATGTAGCCGTGGAGGTGGACGATCCGTTCGGCTACCTCGTCCGGATCGCCGATGTAGTAGGCGCCGGGGGCTTCAGCCTGGGCCAGATAGTCCCGCTTTTCCGGTGCCGGCCAGCCGCGCAGCCGCCCCATTTCGACGTTGAGGTTGTGCCAGCCCGGGTAGAACCGGTCCAGGGCTTCCTTCTTGGTGGGTGCGATCAATCCCATGGCAGCCACGGAGACCTTGATGTTCTCCCCGGTGTGGCCGGCCTGCGCCGCGGATTGGCGGTACAGCTGGGCCAGCGGCGCGAACCGGTGCGGCGCGCCGCCGATGATGCCGTAGGAGACGGGTAGCCCCATCCTTCCGGCACGGGCCGACGACGGCGCGCTGCCGCCGGTGGCGAGCCAGATGGGCAGGCGGCCGAGAACCGGCCGGGGCACGACGGCGAAGTCGGACAGGGCGGGCCGGACACTCCCGCTCCAGGTGATGTTCTCCGTTGTGCTGTTGTTTAGCGTCAGCAGCAGGTCAAGCTTCTGAGCGAACAGTTCGTCGTAGTCGTTCAGGTCGTAGCCGAACAGCGGAAAGGTCTCCACCGAGGAGCCCCGGCCGGCCGTGATTTCGATCCGGCCGCCACCGGAGACCGCGTCCGCCGTCGTGAACTGCTGGAAAACCCGGACCGGATCGTCCGTGCCGATAATGCTGGCGGCACTGCCCAGCTTGATCCGGCCGGTGGCGGCCGCAGCCGCGGCAATCAACGCCCCGGGCGAGGAGGCGGGCATGCTCACGGTGTGGTGTTCACCGATGCCGAAATAATCCAGGCCGGCCCGGTCCGCCAGCACGATGGCGTCGAAGAGGTTGCGGATCGCTTCTCCCGTAGGCCGTGGCGTCCCATCCGGGTTCAGTTGGGTGTCGCCGAAGCTGTAGGCGCCGATTTCCATTGATATCTCCTGTAAAGCCTGCGTGGGTGGGGTATGGCGGCTGAGCGGGGCGTCAGGCCGCCGCGGCGGCCGGAGCGTTGTCCGGTGTGTTGTCCGGCGCGTTGTCCAGGACCTCGCCCAGCAGGTCCCGGACCGCGGCCGCGGTGTGCGGACCGTTGAAAATCGCGGTGCCGGGCTGGAACACACGGCCTGCCGCCAGCGGACCGGCGTCGACGGCGTCGTACCCGAGCCGGTCCAGGAACTCCGCTACGCGTGTCCGCGCTTCCGGATCGTCCCCGGCCACCGCCAGCGCGCGCCGGCCCGGTGTACCCGGCCCGGCGCCGTCGGCCTCCAGATCGTGATAACCGATGTGGTTGAGGGTCTTGACGATGTTGGATTCGGCGAGGAATTCCTGGACGACTTCGCTGCTGCCGCGCACGCCGTCCTCGAAATCGGTGATCGTGCCATCGATCGGCGCCCAGTAGTTCATCGCGTCGATCACGGTTTTTCCGGCCAGGGCCTCCGGCGACAGCGTGCGGTAGCGGTGCAGCGGAACGGCAACCACCACAAGGTCTGCCTGCACAGCTTCAGACACATCCACGGCAGCAGCACCCGGGGTGATGATTTCCACCAACAGAGCATTTTCCGCGGCGGGCCTGGAAGTGGCGATCTTCACCTCGTAGCCCGCTTTGAGCGCCTGGCGCGCGACGGCGGTTCCCACCCGGCCTGCGCCAAGGACGCCAATGGTCTGCGGCCGGCTTGCCGGCTGCCCGCTTACTTCTGCCTGGTGTGAATGTGCCTGGGCTGGCTGTGCCTGCTCAGGCTCTGTCTGATCAGGCTCTGTCTGATGAGGCTGGGCCTGGTTGTTCCCGACGTGGCTCATCCTGCTCCTCCCGCGTAGCTGCCGGCCTTCTGCGTGGTGGGCAAGGGCCGGTTCCTGCCTTCTCAAAGCTTAGGGAGGAGCCAAACTTTATGCAAATGCATCTACTTTTTCGCTGGTTCACTTCACTGGTTCACTTCACCAGCGCACGGAGGGCCACGCCAGAAAAGTGCCCGCTGCCGGCTACTGGGTCTTCCAGCTGGCCTCGCTTGGCCCGTCGAAGGCCAGAGTCTCTTCAACCAGCACGCGTTCGCCGGGAACAGCTGCTGCCGGCACATCCATACACACCTGATAGTCGGCCTGCCCGCCGTTTTCCAGCGTCGGCACGGATGCTCCACCCTGCTCCAGGAGCGCGGCGCAGGAGGACTCGTCGTACTGACGGTTGTCCGATCCGACAAAGTTAGTGCTCAATTCCAGCCAGGGGTCTCCTTCTGCGGCACCGTTGTAAACCACATTCAATGTGATCAGGACATATTGTCCGGACGGCGCCTGATTGACCGGATTGAAGCTCAGGACCTCGTCAGTGGCATCAAGCTGAACGCTGGATACCGTCACGGAATAGTCCCCGATCTCTGCCGCGGTTCCGATGGGCAGGAGACTGGCTTCCGGCACGGCTGTGGCCGACCCCGAACCAGCCGATGCAGAGCTGGTTGTCTGGCCGCCACCGTAGGGGACAACGTTGTCCATCGAGTTATTGAATGCCGTGAAGAATGCTGACAGCAGGGCAATAGCAACGATGGACGCAATCACTGCCACCCCGGAGACGACGGTTCCCGCGATGGACAGGCCCTTCGCGGACGTCCGCCGCCGCATGGCGATGACCAGTGCCGCGATCGAGAGCCCCAGCCCCACCAGGGCGACGATCAGAGCCACAATGTTCAGGAACGGCACCCAACACAGGACCAGCCCCACGATTCCCAAAATCAGCCCGGCGAGCGCCATCCCGCGGCCCTGGTTGGAGGGAGGCCCCTGCGGCGGGTACGCCTGGCCATAGTTGTACATCGGGTCGTTTGGCTGAGTTCCCATGATCGCCTCGCAAGGTCCGGGCGCCGCAGGGTGTCAGGGCCCGGACTCTGGCCCGTCCCAGCGGCGGGGTCGATTTTTCAGGGTTCTTCAACGGTAGGAGCGCCCGAGGTGCGCGGCAAGGAGTTCCGGAGACTGGCATGGCGGTGAACTGGTGGAGGTGAGGCAAAAGGGAACTCCGCTGCACAGACGCGGCAGCCGCCCGGTGAAGGTGTGGCCCATGGGGGTTCCGGAGACTGGCATGGTGACAGCCTGGTGACGGTGAGACAGATGGGAACTCCGGTGCGCAGATATGGCGGGTGGGAGCGGAATCAGCCCGCCGGAGCTGCGCACCGGGGAAACCCAGCACCTCTCGACGGAGAGTGGATGGCCCATCCAGGTATTTCCAGCGACTAAGCCAACGGCTTGCTCCTTCGATTCACCCAATGCCGCAGGCCAGCTCCTTCTTCGAAAAGATCTTTCCGCAGAAGTGCCTGACGTCACCGCCCGATCAGGTCGCGGGGGTCCGGCGCCATCAGTTCGCGGACCTGTTCAAGAATCCGCATCTTCAGCGGCCGGGAAACGCTTGCCAGCTCACCCGATGTCTCCGGCGCACCGGCGCCCCACACCATCCCCCGCCCCGCCGGAGCACCTTTCTCAGCGTCTTGGTCAGAATCCGATTCAACGCCCCGCCCAATGCCCGGCCCAGCGCTCGGTTCAGAGCCCGGCCCAGCACTCGGTTCAGTGTCCGGCCCAGCGCCCGATTCAGTGCCTGCCCCAGCGCCCGGCTCAGTCTCTGCACCGGTGTCCGGGACCGGGAGGAGCCCCCGGACTGCTTCCTCCCCCAGCACCTCGTCCTGCACCGTCAGCGCAATCAGCCGAAACAGTGCCCGATCCTCGCGGGTGGCCAGGGAACTGGTTTTCAGGTCATTCAGCACAGCGAGTCCCGCAAGTGAGCGCCGCGGGTTGGCGCTGAGTGACGCCTCCAGAGCCCACTGGGTCCGGACCCACCACTGCGCCCGGCGGTCCGCTTCGAGCTTCTGCCGGTAAGCAATGTAGGCGACCACCGCCGTCGTCAGGATGCCCAGCGGGCCGAGCACAGGTATCCAGGTGATGGCCCACACCGCCGCTTGATCCCAGAAATCTCCCCAGTCCATGCCGGGAGCCTAGCCGCAGTCCACAAAGCAACGGGATAGCCTGGCCGTTTCCGCGGAGCACCAGCTGCAAAACCCAGGGTGGCCGGTTGCAGGCCCAGCCGGTTGCCGGCCAGCTCTGCCGCTCCCCCGGTCCAGCCCGGCTCCGCCGGCCCCACGCCCGGCCCCGCCGGCCCCGCGCTCCCCAGCGCCCCCGCCCGCCGATAGCCCGTTCCCCTCTATTGCCCGGGCAGTGGGTAGATTGTTGAACACCACCAATCAAGGAGTGCCCAGCATGCCCCGCCCCCGCTCGCCGCTGCTGTCGGCCGAGGCCATCGTCACCGCAGCACTGGACATGATCGACGAAACCGGGAACTTCAGTTTTCCCCGGATCGCCCGTCGGCTGGAGGTCAGCCAGTCTTCGCTCTATAACCACATCCAGAACCGCGAACACATCATCGAGCTGATCCGTGCCCAGGTGTTCGCCGGACGGTTGAGCGTTCCGCCCGCCGATCTGCCGTGGGATGAGGCGCTGCGCACCGTGGTGCGTGCCTACCGGGCCTGTATCGCCGCTCATCCGCGGCTGGTTCCGCTGATCCTGGCCCAGACGGTCCAGGACACCGGTGCGCTGGGCGCGTACGAATCCATGGCGCTTGCCCTGGAACAGGCCGGGCTGCCGCCGCAGCGCATCGTTTCCGCACTGTTCCTGATCGATAACCTGGTGCTCGGATCGGCGCTGGAGCTCACCGCCCCCGCCGTCGTCTGGGCCCCTCCCGCCGGTGCCTTTCCGGCACTGCAGCGGGCGCTGGAGGCACCGCACACGGTGGAGGGCCGGGCCGAAGCCGCATTCGAACTGGGACTGCAGGTCCTCATCGACGGCCTCCGGGCGCAGGAGTTTACACAAACTTAACTGAAAGCCTTTCGTTTTCTATTGCACAGACGGGCCGGGTGCCGGAGAGTAAATGAAACCCATTCACTTACTGTTCACCGCACTCACTGAGGGAGACCCCATGGCCCCGCCCATTACCGTTGAGGGACGAGTACCGCTCACGGCTAAACGCGCTGTTTCAGTGTTCGGCATCAGCGTCGTCGGCTTTATGACCGCCAACCTGGTGCCGATCATGATCGTTGCCCTCACCGGGGACCTGGGCTTCACCGCCACGGCGGCCGGAACGCTGATGACCGCGTCGCTGCTTGCCTGTGCGCTCTCCTGCCTGCTGACCTCCCGCTGGGCCGCTGCCTCCGGCCGCTACCTCATTGCCCGCACCGGGCTGGCCCTGACCGCAGCGGGGTTTGGCGCGGCCGCGTTTATCCCGTCCGAGCCGGCGGTGATTGCCGGCGTGATCCTCGGCGGCCTGGGCGCCGGCGGCGCGGTGTCCTCCGGCGGCGCCGCCCTGGGCGCGCTGCGCAACCCGGACCGTGCCTCGGGCATCTCCGGCTTCGCCAACCGTGCCATCGTTTCCGTGGTGCTTTTTGTGATTCCCGTTCTGGGCGCAGGGATGGGCAGTGCGTTCGGGCTGCTTGCCGGGCTCGCCCTGGCGGCCCTGCTGGTCACGGGCTGGCTTCCGGACCGCCCGACGGCGGAGCCCACCGCTGCCGCCGGAGCCCTGGAAGCCGCAGCCGCCGCCCCGGTCACCACCTCCAACACGGCCCCGGGCACATCCTCCCGCACGGCAACGATCGCCGGACTCGGCCTGCTCGCCTGCTTCGCGCTCTGGGCACTCAGCGAGGATTCGCTCTGGGCGGTTGCCGCCACCATGGGCGCTGACCAGGCCGGACTCGACGAAACCGGAATGGGCCTGGTGCTCAGCCTCTCCACCCTGGGCGGCCTGCTCGGCTCGGCCCTGGTGGGACTGGCCGGCCGCCGGCTCGGCCGCACCATTCCGCTGGCCGTTGTCCTCATCGCCGGGGCCGGCATGAAGTTCGTCTCCGGCATGGTGGAGGATTCCGCCCTCTACATGGCCGTCATCATTGCGTGGAACACCCTCTACCTGATCGCCTTCGTCTACATCATCGCGATCGCAGCGGCCCTGGACGCCACCGGCAAGTGGTCCGCGCCGGCGCTCGGTGTCTACCTGATCGGCTCCTCCTTCGCACCGTTCCTCGGCACCGTGATCGCCACGTCCGCCGGCTACCAGGTCCTCGGTGTGGTCCTGGCCGTGATGACCCTCCTGCTGCTGATTCCGTTCCTGCTGATTTCGCGCTTCTCGGTACGGGCCGAAAAGGCTGCGGCAATGGTTCCGGTTCAGCCCGCAGCGGTGGTGTCCTGATGCGCACGCTCTACACCAACTGCAGCGTCTTCACCGCCGCCGGGCCCGCGGATCCCTCCCGCGCCGAGGCCTTTGTGGTCGACGGCGGCCGGTTCAGCTACGTCGGAGACGCCGTCTCCGCGGCGGCTGCGGCCGGTGCCGGCGCGGCCACGGTGGACCTCGGCGGAGCCTTCGTGCTGCCGGGGGTCATCGACGCACACACCCATCTGCTGATGACCGGCCAGGCATTGGGCAAAGTGCAGCTGCGCGACGCCGTGAGCCTTGTCGACCTGCAGGAACGCCTGCGCCAGGCGGTCCGCGACACTCCGGATGCGCCGCGCGTGCTCGGCAGCGGCTGGCTGTACAGCGCCCTGGACGGCGCCGAACCCACCCGCCAGCTGCTCGATGCCGCCGTCCCGGACCGGCCGGTCTATCTTGACGCCAATGACCTGCACTCGGTCTGGGTCAACAGTGCGGCGCTGGCCGAGCTCGGCATCGGGGACAGCACTCCTGATCCCCTCGGCGGGCGGATCGGCCGGGACGCATCCGGGGCCGCAGACGGCCTGCTGTATGAGACGGCTGCCGTGCAGATCGTCTGGCCGGCGCTGGCGAATGCTGCCCGGGACGAAGACCGCGATGCCTGGCTCGAATCGGCCTTCCGGCATTACGCCGCGGCAGGGGTCACCGGGGCCGTGGACATGGCAGTGCAGGACGACGACGCCGCCGCCTTCCGGCGCGCACTCGCCCGGCACGGCGGAACGCTCCCGCTGCGGGTGAAAGGCCACTGGCTGATCCACCGCAGGGAGACCACCGAAGCGAACCTGGCGCAGGTGGCCCAGGCGGCCGAGCTGGCCGCTGAACTTGCCGAAGCCGGAACGGGTGAGTGGCTGCAGCTGTGCGGGATCAAGATCATCATCGACGGCGTGATCGACAGCTGCACCGCGGCAATGAAAGAGCCCTACGCGGACGGAAGCAGCGCAGAACCGATCTGGGACCGGGAATCGCTCTACCCCGTGGTGGTTGCCGCCGACGCCGCCGGACTGCAGGTGGCCCTGCACGCCATCGGGGACGAAGCCTCGGACATCGCCTTGGATGCCCTGGAAGAGGCCGTGCGGGTGAATGGGCCCGCGCAGCCCGGCCACAGGGCACGCAGGCACCGGATCGAGCATCTGGAAACCGTCACCGAAGCCAACGTGCAGCGGCTGGCGGACCTCGGCGTCGTCGCCTCCGTCCAGCCGGTCCATGCGGACCCGGCGATCCAGGAGAACTGGCAGGCGGTGCTCGGCGACCACCGGGTGGAACGCGCCTATCCCTGGACCGAGTTCACCGGCGCGGGTGCCAGGCTGGCGATCAGCACCGACGCGCCCACGGCGCCGTACCAGGTGCTGCCCAACCTGTATGTGGCGGCGACCCGGAAGTCGGCGCTGGATCCCGGGCGGCCGGCCAACCTGCCGCAGTACGCGCTGGAGCTGGCCGACGCCATCTGCCATGCCACCCGCGACGCCGCTTACTCCTGCCGCGCCGAGGACAGCCTGGGCCGGATCATCCCCGGTCAGCTGGCCGACTTCACCGTCCTGGCCACGGACCCGCTCACTGCCGAGGCAGAGAGCCTGCTGGCCAACACCGTATTACTGACCGTTACCGGAGGCGAAACGGTCTTCGACAACGCTGCCGCTACCCTGAGCTAACCAACCGAAGGAACCCACGCACCATGTCATTCACAACCCCGGCCATGCCCGCAGAATGGGCTCCCCACAGCAAAACCTGGATGGCCTTCCCCACCCCCAACGACACGTTCGGGGAGGCGGGTAGCAGCACCCTGGACCGTGCCCGCACTGCCTGGTCCGCCGTCGCCCGCACCATTGCCCGCTACGAGCCGGTCACCATGCTGGTGAATCCCGGGGATCTGAGCGCGGCCAAGGACTTCCTCGGCGACGGGATCAATCTGGTGTCCGTTGAGCTGGACGACGCCTGGCTGCGGGATTCCGGCCCCACCTTCACACATGCCGCAGACGGCAGCGTTGCCGCCGTGAACTGGGTGTTCAACGGCTGGGGAGCGCAGGAGTGGGCCGCCTGGGATAAGGACCAGCACCTGGGCACCTTCGTGGCCGCGGAAGCCGGCGTTCCGGCCGTCTCCAGCACGCTGGTAAATGAAGGCGGCGGATTCCACGTCGACGGCGAAGGCACGGTCCTGCTCACCGAGACGGTCCAGCTCGATCCGGGACGCAACCCCGGCCGAAGCCGGGACCAGGTGGAAGCGGAGATCCATGCCCGCCTGGGCACCTCCAAGGCGATCTGGCTGCCGCGCGGACTCACCCGGGACTACGACGAATTCGGCACCCGCGGGCATGTGGACATCGTCGCGTCCTTCGCCGGTCCCGGCACCGTGCTGCTGCACCGGCAGGACGACGCCCGGCACCCGGACCGCGGGGTGATGCAGCAGCTCCGCGCCGTCCTGGAAAACGCCGTGGACGCCCGCGGCCGGAAACTGCAGATCATCGACGTCCCGGCGCCCACCGTGCTCGACGCCGGGGACGGCTTCGTGGACTGGTCCTACATCAACCACTATGTTGGCAACGGCGTGGTGGTGCTGTGTGCCTTCGGCGACGCGAACGACGCCGCGGCGGCTGAAATCCTGGGCCGCGCCTACCCCGGCCGCGTCATCGAACTGGTGGACGCACGGGACATCTTTGCCTTCGGCGGCGGCATCCACTGCATCACCCAGCAGCAGCCGGCGCCCCGCGAAACCGATGCTGAAGCCATAAAAGAATCCGTGGCGGGAGCATAATGTTCGACGTCGTTGAAGCGGGCGTCGCCGATCTCCGGGAGGCGCTGGAGTCAGGCAAGGCGACCAGCGAGGAACTTCTCCAGGCGTACCTGGCCCGGATCGAGGCCTACGACCGGCAGGGACCGCGGCTGAACTCCGTCGTTGTAGCCAACCCGGACGCGCTGGCCGAAGCCCGGGCCGCGGACGAGCGCCGTGCCCGCGGTGCCGTGCTCGGGCCCCTGGACGGCATCCCGTACACGGCGAAGAACAGTTTCAAGGTGCGCGGGCTCACCGTGGCCGCCGGATCCCCGGCCTTCGCGGACCTGGTGGCCGGGCAGGACGCCTTCACCATTGAACGGCTGCGCGACGCCGGGGCGGTGCTGATCGGGCTGACCAACATGCCGCCGATGGCCAACGGCGGGATGCAGCGCGGAGTTTACGGCCGGGCGGAAAGCCCGTACAGCGCCGATTTCCTCACCTCCGCGTTCGCATCCGGCTCCTCCAACGGGTCCGGAACGGCGACGGCGGCGAGCTTTGCGGCGTTCGGCCTCGGTGAAGAGACCTGGTCCTCGGGCCGGGCACCGGCGTCCTGCAATGCCCTGTGCGCCTACACCCCCTCCCGCGGTGTGATCTCGGTGCGCGGAAACTGGCCGCTGGTGCCGACCATGGACGTTGTGGTTCCGCATACCCGCACCATGGCGGACCTGCTGGAGGTCCTCGACGTGATCGTCGCGGACGACGCCGAAACCCGCGGCGATTTCTGGCGTGCCCAGCCGTGGGTGAAGGTGCCGGCAGCCTCCGAGGTGCGGCCGGCGTCGTACCTCGACCTGGCCGTGCCCGGACCAAGCGCCGCGCGCGGCATCCTGGCGGGCCGGCGGTTCGGGGTGCCGAAAATGTACATCAATGCCGATCCGGACGCAGGCACCGCAGCCGCCGGAGGCAGGGCAACCGGCATCGGCGGGCCCACGGGGCAGCGCATCCAGACCCGGGATTCGGTCCTGGAGCTGTGGAACGCCGCCCGCCGGGATCTGGAGGCGGCGGGCGCCGAAGTCATAGAGGTGGATTTCCCGGTGGTGACCAACTACGAAGGCGACCGCCCCGGTGCACCGACGCTGGCCACGCGCGGCCTGGTCAGCCCGGAGTTCCTTCGCAGCGAGATCGTGGACCTCTCGGCCTGGGCCTGGGACGACTTCCTGGCCGCCAACGGCGATCCGGCGCTGAACCGGCTGGCCGGCGTCGACGGGGCGCAGATTTTCCCGCATCCGAAGGGAGCCCTGCCGGACCGCTACACCGGGTTCGACGACGACATCGCCGAGTATCCGGAGCACGTCAGGAACCACGGCGTGGACGCTTTCACCGAAATTCCGCACCTCGCGGACGGGCTGCGCGGACTGGAAGAGACGCGCCGGATCGATCTCGAGCAGTGGATGGACGGCCTGGGCCTGGACGCGGTGGTGTTCCCGGCCATGGCCGATGTTGGACCTGCCGACGCTGACGTTCATCCCGGCTCAGCGGATCTGGCCTGGCGCAACGGCGTCTGGGTGGCCAACGGCAACCTGGTGCCCCGGCATCTGGGCATTCCCACCGTCACCGTACCGATGGGAACAATGGCGGACACCGGAATGCCGGCAGGGCTCACCTTCGCCGGGCGGGGTTGGGACGACACGTCGCTGCTCCGGCTGGCGGCAGCTTTCGAAGCGACCGGGCTCGAAGGCACCGGGCTCGGGACTGGAAGGCTCGGGACCAGCGGGGCCCACAGCCGCCGCACCGAACCGCCCCGGACGCCGCGGCTGGCGCAGTAGGCGACGGGCGGAGGGCCTGGACGGGCTGGGCCGGGCTGGGCGGGCTGGGCGGGCTGGGCGGGCTGGGCTGGACGGGCGGAGGGCCTGGACGGGCTGGTCCCTAGGCCCCCGAGGCCACGAAGCCCAGGCCCTTATCCACCATGTTCGCCGGAGCGCGGCCCTGGAGGTACGCGCTGAGGTTGGCTTCGAACTGGGCGGCGAGGGCGGGCAGGTGGGTTTGCGAATCGCCGGAGAGGTGCGGGGTGATCAGCACGTTGTCCAGGCTCCAGAGCGGGTCCGAGGCGGGCAGCGGTTCGGGATCGGTCACGTCCAGCACGGCCCCGGCGATGCCCTGGGATGCCAGTGCGGCAGTCAGCGCGTCCTGGTCCGCCAGCTCGCCGCGGCCCATGTTCACGAGCACCGCCGCGGGACGCATGGCCGAAAGCACGTCCCGGTTCAGCAGCTGCCGGGTGTCCGGGGTAAGCGGCGCGGCGAGGACAACGAAGTCGTAGTTCCCAGCCACGGAGGCGAAGTCCGGGCTGGCATGGATTGCCGCGAAATCGGCATCCCCGGCCCGGGCGGTCCGGCCCAGCCCGTCGGCTTCGATTCCGACGGCGCGCAGCAGCCGTGCGGTGGTCCGCCCGATGCTGCCCGTGCCGGCAATCAAGGCCCGGCTGCCGGCCAGATTGGCGGTGGGAAAGTACTGCCAGCGGCGGTCCCGCTGGTTTCGGGAAGCCTGCGGGAAATTCTTGGCGAAGTGGAGGATGCCGGCGAGGGCGTACTCAGCCATCGCCGCATCGAAAATGCCGCGGGCGTTGGTCACGGTGACCTCCGAGGCAGCCAGTTCCGGGAAGAGCAGCCTGTCCACACCGGCGGCCGGAACGTGGATCCACTTCAGCGAGTCCGCACGGGACCAGTTCTCCCGCAGTCCGTCGGCAAAGTAGTCCCACAGGTACAGGATTTCCGTGCCGGGCAGCGCTGCGGCGAGCTCCGCGGAACCGGAGACGAGGCGGACGTCTGCGAGCGCTTCCAGCTGCTCAAGTCCGGTGACCGGGCGGGACCCGGCAAGGATGGTGAGGACAGGTTTGGGCATGCGCTCAGGCTAGGTGATTCCGGCGCCGATCCGTGCATCCGTTACGCCGTCAAGAGCCCCAGTCCTGGCCCGGGCAGGCTGCTCAGACCCGCGCGGCCAGCATCCCGTCGATGCTCTGCGGCGAGAGCGCGTGGTGGATGGCGAGCATGCTGGCGCCCAGCATCCCGGCGTCGAGCCCGGAGGCGGACTGCACAATCTGCAGGTGCTGCGTGGCCAGGGGCATGGTCCGGGAGTAAATGACCTCCCGCACCCCGGCAATAAAGTGCTCTCCGGTGAGCGCCATCGAGCCGCCGATGACGATCACTGACGGGTTCATCATGCTCAGGCACGCGGACAAGACCGCACCGACGTCGCGCCCGGCCTGCCGGACGGCGTGCACTGCCTCCCGTTCGCCCTGGGCCACCAGCGCGACCACGTCCGGGCCGTCCTCCGCGGGCAGGCCGGCGTCCCGCAGTTTCCGTGCCACCGCCGGCCCGGATGCGAGCGCTTCCAGACAGCCGAAGTTCCCGCACCGGCACAGCAGATCGGCTCCGCTGGGCACCCGGATATGGCCGATGTCCCCGGCCACCCCGTCCGCACCGCGGAGCAGAGTGCCGTTGCAGATGATTCCCGCGCCGATGCCGGTGGCGACTTTGACGAAAATCAGGTTCTCGACGTCGGGCCACGCGGCCTCCCGCTCCCCCATCGACATCACGTTCACATCGTTGTCCACCAGCACCGGCACACCGAAGTGGTCCCCCAGATAGGCGGCAACGTCAAAACCGTGCCAGCCGGGCATGATGGGCGGATTGATCGGCCGGCCCGTACTGTATTCCACGGGCCCGGGCAGCCCGACGCCGACAGCCAGGAGATCGCGGCCGGAACGCCCCAGCTGCTGGAGCAGGGCGCTGCCCAGTTCCACCACCGTGTCCAGGACGGTTTCCGGGCCTTCGCTGACCAGCAGACCGCGGGTGGCGTTCGCGAGGGCAGTGCCGGAAAGATCAGCCACCCCCACCCGCAGGTGGGACGCGCCGACGTCGACGCCCAGGACCACCAGTTTGCCGGCCTGCATCGCAATCTGGGCTGACGGGCGTCCGCCGGTTGAGGCGGCGTCCTCCACCGGAGCTACCAGTCCCAGATCGATCAGCGAATCAACGCGCAGTGCGATGGTGGACCGGGCCGCTCCCACCAGCTCGGCCAGTTCACTGCGGGTGCGGGGCTGGCCGTCACGCAGCAGCTGGAACAGTTCGCTGACGCCGGAGGAGGGCGTGTTCTTCCTTAGATCGACCACTGGGCAATTGAAGCATAGGGATCGGCGGAACTCCGCCGCCAACGGCCGCACCGTGTCCGCCGGAGTGTCATAGCGCGCCCTTGCGCCGGGTTCCCCGGACCGCGAACTTTTGCTGCAGCAGCACGGCCAGCACAATGATCGCCCCTTTGGTGACGGCCTGCACCGAGGTGTCCAGGTTGTTCTGGGTAAACACATTGGTGAGGGTACTGAAGAGCAGCACCCCCAGGACCGTGCCCACGATGGTTCCCCGCCCGCCGACTAGCAGCGTGCCGCCCACCACCACCGCGGCGATGGCGTCGAGTTCGTAGTAGAGGCCGTGCGTTGAGGTGCCTGCGGTGGTGCGCGCCATCATCATGATTCCGGCAATGCCGGCAGTGAGGCCGGAGAGGATATACAGCCAGACAATGTGCCGTTTGACCTTGATGCCTGCGAGCCGGGCGGCTTCCAGGTTCCCGCCGATCGCCACCGTCCGCCGGCCGAAGGTGGTGCGGTTGAGCAGGAACCAGCCGATTGCGGCCACAACCGCGAAGATCCAGATCAGCAGCGGAACACCCAGCACGTTGGAGCGCAGCACCGCCAGGAAGTCGCGTTCGGTGACAATCTGCGTCCTCCGGCCGGAGATCAGTTCCGCGAGGCCCCGCGCGGCGACCAGCATGGCCAGGGTGGCGATAAAAGCCACGACGTTGCCATAGGCGATGATGGTGCCGTTCACCAGTCCCGCCAGGGCCCCGACGGCGAGGGCCACTGCGACCATCAGCAGCCAGCTGCTGTTCTCCGCAGCCAGCTGGACGGAGGCCAGGGTCGCCACCACCGTGGTCAGTCCCATCACCGAGCCGACCGAAAGGTCGATGCCGCCGGCGGTGATCACGAAGGTCATGCCGATGCAGATGACCCCAAGGATGGAGCCGTAGCTCAGGATGGTCAGCATGTTGTTGACGCTCATGAACTGGGAGCCGCTGGTGGCCGCACCAACCGCCACCAGCAGTGCCAGCGCGATGACCAGGCCCAGGCTCCGTGCGCCCGACCCGCCCAGCATCCGGCGCCATCCCCCGCGGCGGGCCTCCGCCGGTGCGTCCTCCCCGCTGGGAGGCGGTTCCAGCGTTGTTGTGTTGTTCTCGCTCACGAGGCGTTTCCTTTCAGGACGAGGTCGAGCACACCGTGCTCATCAATGTCGGCGGCGTCTCTCAGTGCCAGGCTCCGGCCGGCGTCGAGCACCAGCACCCGGTCGGCCAGGCCGATGACCTCCTCGATTTCGCTGGAGACCACCACGATGGCCACGCCTTGAGCTGCGAGTCTGCGGATCAGTGAGTAGATTTCGGCTTTGGCGCCCACGTCCACGCCGCGGGTGGGCTCGTCCAGCAGCAGGATCCGGGTCCCGTGGATCAGCCAGCGGGCCAGCAGCACCTTCTGCTGGTTGCCGCCCGAGAGGGTCCTGGCCGGGCGGTCCGGGTCCGCCGGCGTCAGATGAAGGGCCGCGGCCTGTTCCCGGGCCGCCTGTTTCTCGGCCCGTTCGTTCAGCAGCCCGCGGCGGGCGAACCGGGCGAAGGTGGACAGCGTGGCGTTCTTGTAGATCGGTTCTTCCAGGATCAGGCCCTGGCTTTTCCGTTCTTCCGGGGATAATCCCATACCCGCAGTGGTGGCGGCCCGCACTGACCCTGGCCGCAGCTGCCTGCCCTGGACCGATACGCTGCCGGTGCTGGCCTTGCGGGCACCGTAGATGGTTTCCAGGATTTCCGAGCGGCCCGACCCCACCAGTCCGGCCAGGCCCAGGATCTCCCCGGCCCGGACGGAAAAGCTGATGCCCTGGAAGGATCCGGACAGGCCCAGGTCCTGCACCTGGAGCAGGACCTGTGCCTCCGCCGGCACCGGTTCCCGGGGCGGATACACGTTGGTGGTTTCGCGTCCGGTCATCAGCCGGACCAGGTCACCGCGGGACACGGATTTCACCGGCAGGGAGGAGGCGGTGCTGCGGCCGTCCTTGATCACGGTGATCCGGCTGCCGATCTGGTCAATCTCCTCCAGCCGGTGCGAAATGTAGACGATCGCGATGCCCTGGGCGGTGAGCTGGCGGATCACCCGGAACAGGTTCGAGACTTCCCCGGAGTCCAGGATGGCGCTGGGCTCATCCATGATGATCAGGCGGGCGTTGCGGGACAGGGCCCGGGCCAGGCTGACAATCTGCTTGCCGGCGGCGGAGAGGCTGCCCACTTCCGTGCCCGGCGAAAGTTCCTGGTGGCCCAGCCGCTGCAGCAGGGTGCGGGCCTCCTGCCGGGCATCCCTGACCCGCAGCACTCCCCCGCGGGCATTTTCGTGGCCCAGGAAGATGTTCTCCGTAACGTTCAGGCCGTCCACCACGTCCAGCTCCTGGTACATGGTGGCAATCCCCAGGTCCAGCGCCGCCGTGGGCGAGGCCAGGTCCACGGGCTCACCCTCCCAGCGGATCTCCCCGCCGTCGGGCTGATGCACCCCGGAAAGCGCCTTGATCAGCGTGGACTTTCCGGCGCCGTTCTGGCCCAGCACGCAGTGCACCTCCCCCGGGAGCACCTCCAGATCAACCCCCTGCAGCGCCCGGACTCCAGCGAAGCTCTTGCTGAGATTCCGGACAACAAGCAGCGGCTTTACGGGTGTTGGGGCAGCGCTGGCCGTCGACATGGAAGGGAGCATACACACTTATGTCGATCACCAGTAGTATCTTGCAGTTTTTTCGGCGGACTTCTGTTAGTGTGACGGCCATCACGATGAGGTGCGGGGTGCGGAACAGTGCCTGCTTGCCTCTTCTGGACGTGCAAGACCCCATCAACGGAGGAGAAAACCATGCAGGCAGCACGCATGTCGGGCCGGAGGCAGCTCGTAACCACCGCGGCGTTCATCGCCGTCGGCGGGCTCGTCCTCACCGGATGTTCCAGCGGCGAAGAGACCAGCAGCGACCCGACCAACAACTCAGTGGAAGGCAACCAGGCCGAGGGCGATACCGTCGTTATCGGTTTCTCCGGTCCGGCGGCCGACCACGGCTGGCTCGGAGCCATCAACTCCGCCGCTCTGGCCGAAGCGGAGAAGCTCCCGGACGTTGAACTGCGGGTGGCGGAGGGAACCAACGACGCCAATCTCCAGATCAGCCAGGTGGAGCAGTTCATCAACGAGGGCGTGGACGCCATTGTCCTGCTGCCCACGGACGGCGCCGCACTGACCGACGTCGCCACCCGGGCCATGGAGGCCGGCATTCCGGTGATCAACGTGGACCGGGAGTTCTCCAGCCCGTTCGCCGCGCGCGCCACCGTCCTCGGCGACAACTACGGCATGGGGGTCAGTGCCGGAACGTACATCTGCGAGCAGGTGGGCGACCAGCCGGACGCCGTGGTGGCGGAAATCGCCGGCATCGACTCGCTGCCGCTCACCCAGGACCGCAGCGCCGGCTTCAAGGACGCACTGGAGGGCTGCGGTCTGGAGGTCAGCAACCGCGTGGCAGCTGACTTCACCGTCCAGGGCGGGGAGGCCGCGGCCTCGCAGCTGCTGGCTGCCGCCCCGGAGATCGATGCGCTCTGGAACCACGACGACGATCAGGGCATCGGTGTCCTGGCCGCCATCGACGCCGCCGGGCGGGACGAGTTCATCATGGTCGGCGGGGCAGGTTCCGCCAACGCCATGCGGGAAATCCAGGCCGGCGACGGTGTGCTCAAGGCAACGATCATCTATCCCTCCACCCAGGCTGCAGACGGCATCCGGCTGGCCCGGCTGGTGGTCCAGAACAAGGCCATGAGCGATCTGGTGGAGATTGAGGTCCCCAACCGGATTGTCCTGAACGCACCCGTGGTCACCAGCGAGAACGTGGAGAAATACCTTCCCACCGCGTTCGAGTCGTAGGTCCCGGCCGGGAGGGCGCCCCGACCCGGGGCGCCCTCCCGGCCCAACCCACGCCGTCGGAGAACAACAGCGGGAAGTCCGCGGAAGCAAGGAGAGAAAATGGACGACGAAAAGCCACTGCGGGTGGCGCTGATAGGCCACGGCTTTATGGGCGCTGCCCATTCCCAGGCGTGGCGGGTTGCCGGAAGGTTCTTCGATCTCCCGCGCCAGCCCCGGATGACGCTGCTGGTGGGCCGGGATGCCGCCCGCACGGAAGCCTCCGCCCGGAAATGGGGCTGGGAGCAAACCTCCACGGACTGGGAGGAAGCGGTGCAGCGGGAGGACATCGACGTCGTCGACATCGTCACGCCGGGCGCCTCCCACGCGCAGATCGCCATCGCCGCACTGCAGGCGGGCAAGCACGTGCTGTGTGAGAAACCGCTGGCCAACACGGTCCAGGAAGCGCAGGAAATGGCCGACGCCGCCGCCCGGGCAGCTGCCCACGGCATCCGGGCGATGGTGGGGTTCACCTACCGCCGGCTCCCGGCCGCAGCCCACGCCCGGGACCTGGTGGCAGCCGGCGCCATCGGCACCGTACGGCAGGTGCGGGCCGCTTATCTGCAGGACTGGCTGGTGGACGCCGAGGCGCCGCTGACCTGGCGGCTGGACCGGGAGCAGGCCGGCTCCGGTGTGCTCGGTGACCTTGGCGCCCACGCCGTGGACCTGGCCCAGTACGTGACCGGCCAGCAGCTCACCGAAGTCAGCGGAACCCTCGAAACCCTGGTGGCTACCCGGCCGCTGCCGGCCGGCGCCGCCGTTCCCGGAAGCACGGGCCTGGGCGCGGCCGCAGGCACCGGCGAGCGCGGACCGGTCACGGTGGATGACGCCGCCTACTTCAGCGGCCGCTTCGGAGACGGCGTGCTCGGCTCCTTCGAGGCCAGCCGGATGGCCACCGGCCGCAAGAATTCCCTGCGGCTGGAGGTCTCGGGCAGCCTGGGCGCCGTGAGCTTTGACCTGGAGGACCTGAATTTCCTGGACTTCTACGACTACACCGCCCCGCCCGCGAGGCAGGGCTTCACCCGGATCATGGTCACCGAACCCGTGCATCCGTATGTCTCCGCGTGGTGGCCGGCCGGCCATTCCCTGGGCTATGAGCACGGTTTTGTCCACCAGGCCAAGGACTTCGTGGAGGCCATTGCCGCTGGAACCCAGCCCGCGCCGTCGTTCGCTGACGGGTTCCAGGTCCAGCAGGTGCTCGACGCCGTTTCCCGCAGTTCCGGCAAGTCCAGCGTCTGGACCCCGGTGCAGTAGCCCCTTCCCGCTTACGCAAGGAGTTCTTATGTCCCGCCCAGTCACCCTGTTCACCGGCCAGTGGGCCGACCTGCCCCTGGAGGAAGTGGCCCGGCTCGCGTCCGGCTGGGGCTACGACGGCCTGGAAATCGCCTGCTGGGGAGACCATCTGGATCCCTGGCGCTGGGATGACGAGTCCTACCTCCAGGGCCGGTTGGCGATCCTGGAAAAGTACAACCTCAGCGTGTACGCGATTTCCAACCACCTCAAAGGCCAGGCCGTCTGCGACGATCCGATCGACCAGCGCCACCGGGACATCCTCCCGGACCGGGTCTGGGGCGACGGTGAACCCGAAGGGGTCCGGCAGCGGGCCGCGGAGGAAATGAAGCACACCGCCCGGCTGGCCGCGGCCCTGGACGTGAAGACGGTCATCGGGTTCACCGGTTCCTCCATCTGGAAATACGTGGCGATGTTCCCGCCGGTGTCCGCGGCGGCCATCGACGCCGGCTACCAGGACTTCGCCGACCGCTGGAACCCCATCCTGGATGTCTTCGACGAGGTGGGCGTGCGGTTCGCGCACGAGGTCCATCCCAGCGAAATCGCCTACGACTACTGGACCACCCAGCGGGCCCTGGAAGCGATCGGCCACCGGCCGGCGTTCGGGCTGAACTGGGACCCCAGCCACTTCGTCTGGCAGGACCTGGATCCGGTCAGCTTCCTCTGGGACTTCCAGGACCGGATTTACCACGTGGACTGCAAGGACACGAAAAAGCGCATGGGCAACGGCCGCAACGGCCGGCTCGGCTCCCACCTGCCCTGGGCCGATCCGCGGCGCGGCTGGGACTTCGTCTCCACCGGTCACGGCGACGTGCCATGGGAGGACGCGTTCCGGATGCTCAACAGCATCGGCTACGAGGGGCCGGTGTCCGTGGAATGGGAAGACGCCGGCATGGACCGCCTGGTGGGAGCGCCGGAGGCCCTGGCGTTCGTGCGGTCTTTGGCCCTCGATCCGCCGCAGGCTGCCTTCGACGCTGCTTTCTCCTCGCACTGAGCTACCCGCACTGGGCTCCCTGCGCTGGGTTCCCTGCACTGAGCTCCTCGCACTGAAAGGGAGGGACCCGGCGCCACCGATGTGACGCCGGTCCCTCCCTCCCTTAGTGCTGCCAGCCGGTCACGAATCCCAGCCGGTCGCGGCTCCTAGCGGCGGGAGTGGCCCCGGTAGGACGCCCAGTGCTGGCGTCCGCCGTCGTCGCCCCGTCCCCAGTTGGCCTGGTGCCCCCGGTTGCCCTGGTGGCCCCAGTGTCCGCGGTCCCAGTCAGCCCGATCGCCATGGCCCTTGCCGTGCCCGTGGCCGTGGCTGTGTTCGTGCTTGCCATGCCCGGGCCGGTCGCAGCCGATGGTGATGTAGCCTTCCAGCCGGATGTCCTCGACGGAACTGCCAACATAGATCGGGACCCTGCCGGTGGGAGTAACCCAGCCGTCAGTTTCCACGTCCCAGTACTGCAGCGAGCGCGGATCGAGCTGGATCTCCAGCCGTCCCCGCTCCCCCGGCGCCAGGGTGATGCTGCCGTACCCGGCGAGCTGCTTGGGCGGTGTCGGCACCTCGGTGGGCAGGGTGCCCACGTATACCTGCACCGTTTCCCGGCCCGTGGCCTGCCCGGTGTTCCGGACCTTCAGCGAGACGGAGGCCTTCGGCTCCTCGGCGTCGGGATTGACCCGGCGGCCGGTGTCCAGCCGGCCGTAGTCGAACTCGGTGTAGGACAGGCCGTGGCCGAAGGGGAACAGCGGCACTGCGCCCTGGGCCAGATACGCCTTGTAGCCCACGAACACCCCTTCGGTGTAAGGCACCACCGGATCCACGATCGAGATCAGGTCGAACGGGTTCGGCGGGCCAACCGTGACGGCCTGCTCGTCGCTGACCGGGAAGGTCACGGGGAGTTTGCCGGAGGGGTTGATGTCTCCGTACAGCAGCCCTGCCACTGTGATGCCCTGGCTTTGGCCCGGGTACCAGGTTTCCAGCACCGCCGGCACCTGGTCGATCCATGGCATGGTCACCGGGCCGCTGGTCGCGAGCACCACAATGGTGTTCGGGTTGACGGCGGCGACGGCGCTGATCAGCCGGTCCTGGTCCTGCGGCAGGGTCAGTGAACCGCGGTCAGCGGCCTCACCGGTGTAGTCCCGGGCCACCACGACGGCGACGCTGGAGCTGGCGGCCAGCTCCACCGCCTCGGCGAAGGCCGGGGCAACCACGCCTTCCTGCGGAGTCCAGCCGAAACGGATCATCGCTCCGGGCTGGTCGTTCAGGCCGCCGTTGAACTGGTTGGGCGCGTCGGTGGTGTAGTCGATGCGCACGGCCAGGGTTTGGCCTGCAGTGAGGTCCACCGTGATTTCCTGCGTGGTCAGGGTCGGCGCCGGGTTGGTGATGACCTGCTGGTCATCCAGGAACAGCTGTGCGGCACCCAGGTTGGTCAGCGAGAAGGTGTACGGCGCCGTGGCCGGGGCCACGATCGTTCCGGTCCAGCGCGCGGAGATCGGCTGGGAGGCCAGGACCGGGCCGATGCCGGGGACCTGGGAGGTGTTGATGGTGTCGTTGGAGATGCCGGTCCGCAGGTTGACCTGCTTCTCGGTGCGGGCCAATTCCGGCTCGCCTTCGAAGTTGTTCAACCCCAGCCGGTATTCGGCGTTGACGTTGGTGAGCACTCCGCTGGGTACCGGGGCCGGGCCGGGAAGCGTGTCCGCCAGGGACACCGGGTCGGTTCCGGCTGATGAGGTCACGGTGCCGCCTGCCCGGGCGGTGATGCCGTCCAGGATGGTGGTCAGCCGGGCCGGGTTGGGAATGGCACCGCTGCCGCCGCCGTCGATGTACCAGTCGACGTCCGCGCCGATCAGCCCGACGCTTGGCACCGCGTCATCCAGCGGCAGGGCGCCGTCGTTCTTCAGCAGCACCGCCGCCTGCGCGGCGACCTGCTCGGCGACCCCGGCATGCTGGTCGAGCATGGTGTCCGGAATGGGCGGTTCAGCCGGCTGCGGGTTCTCGAAGGATCCCGGCGGCGGGTTGTCCACGATTCCGAACTGGAACATGGTCAGCGCTACCCGGCGGGCGGCGTCGGTAATCCGGTCCTCCGGTACGGTCCCGTCCAGGACCGCCTGCAGCAGGTTGTCGCCGGAGAATTCGTCGCCCGGGCCGGATACGTCCAGCCCGGCGGCGTAGTCGGCGAAGCTGTGGGCGGCGTTGAAATCGGAGGAGACGAAGCCCTGGAAGCCCAGCTGGCTCTTGAGGACCTGGTTCAGCAGGGTGTCATTACCGCAGGCATATTCGCCGTTGACCTTGTTAAAGGAGCACATCACCGCTCCGGCGTTACCGTCCTGGATCACGCTGGCCCAGGGCCGGGTGTAGGTCTCCTGCAGAGTGCGCTCGTCCACCTGCACGTCCACGTGGCCGCGCCGGGTTTCGAAGTTGTTCAGGTTGTAGTGCTTCACCAGGGCGGACACCTGGGCATCCTGTTCACCAATCACCTGGTTGGTGGCGGTGTCCCCGCTCAGCAGCGGATCCTCCCCCAGGTCTTCCCACATCCGCCCGTTATACGGGGTGCGGACCAGGTCCATGGTCGGCCCGGCAATCGCGTTGTAGCCGGTGGTCCGGGCCTCTTCACCGGAGACGTGCCCGTAGGCCTGGGCCAGCTTCGGATTAAAGGTGGAGGCCAGTCCGACGCCGACCGGAAGCGCCGTCGTCGGGGTCGAATCCAGCGCCAGGCCGCAGCAGCCGTCCTTGCTGCGGATCGGCGGAATGCCCAGCTCCGGCAGGCCGGGCCCGCCGCTTTGGATCAGCAGCGTGACTTTCTGCTCCAGCGTCATCACGGCGATCAGCAGGTCCGCGCGTTCCTCCGGCGGCAGGCTGGGGTCCAGCCACGGCTGGTCCTGTGCCGGCGCCGGGGCGTCGGCGGGAATCGCCGCGGCGTCGGCGGGAATCTGGGCCGCCGCGGCTTGGTCCTCCGCCGCGGACTCCGCGTCCGGTAGTCCGACAGCACCGGCAGGCGGCAGGAAACTTGTGGTGGCGAGCAGGGTTCCCGCCAAAACGGCGATCCCCTTGGTGAGTATTCGATGTCTGGGGTTTCGTCGTCTGGGGATGCGGCTGGTTTGGATGCGATGCAAGGGTGGAGTGCTGACTCTGCTTTTTCGCTGCATGGTGGTTCCCTCATACGGGCCGCGTTCACCCCCTGGGCGCGGCGGCTACCGCTTGGACTCCGCAGTGTGACCTGTGCGGGTGATGCGCGGCGGGGGCACCTCGGCTTCTGACAGGCATTGGCCTTCCCCCAGCTTGGGCGTTCCCACCGCGGCTCCCTCCGATCCCTCATGCTGATCGGCGGGTGCAGGAAGGACGGTATGAGCGGGTCCCGAACCGGTCAACCGAGGTTGCCCGGGGCGAAGGTTTTGGGGCGTGATTGGGTGTGCGGGGCGCCCCGGAAACTAGGACCAGTGAATCGGCACCGCAATCCGGCGCTGCTCCGGGCTCGCCAGCCCGGGAACCTCAAGCCCGCGGTCCTGCAGACCACGCTGCTCCAGCAGGTGCAGCAGCATCTCCACAGCCTGCCGGCCGATCTGGATGCCATCCACGTCTACGGAGGGGACGCCGGCGGAGCCCAGGGCACGGGCGATCCGGGAATCACCGCTGACCACCAGGTCCTGCGGCACGGCGAATCCGCGCAGCCGCAGGGCATACATGAGGCCCAGTGCGATCGGGGAGGCATACACCAGGACGGCGGTGGCTCCGGAGGCAAGGACGTCGTCGACCAGCCGGATGCCGCTTTCGGCCAGCGGCGGCAGCGGACCCAGCACGGTCAGCTCCGCCCTGCCGGCCAGCGCCTGCGTGATGGCACGGGTGCGCATGCTGTCCGGCCAGGAACCCCCGGGCCCGCCGACGTAGGCGATCCGGGTGTGGCCGCGGTCCGCGAGTTCCCCGGCCAGCCGGCCGAACGCTTCCGCAGTGTCTGCCACGACGGAGGGCATGCCGGGAACCTCGCGCTCGATCAGCACGGTCGGGGCCAGGGACTCGGCGTGGCGCACCATGTCCTGGCTGGCCTGGGAGGCGTTGAGGATCAGCCCGTCCACCTGCCCGGCGAGCCGGTCGATACCGCGCTGGTCCGCCGGGGAGGCCAAACCGCTGACGGCGATGGTGAGGTGGTTGCCGGATTCCTCCGCCGCTGCCTGCGCGCCCTCGATGATCGGAGCGAAGAAGGTGTTCTGCAGGCTCGGCACCACCAGGGCCAGCAGCCCGGTGCGGCCCCGGGCCAGGGCGCGGGCGATGCGGCTGGGCTGGAAGCCAAGGGAGTCGGAAGCGGCCCGGACCCGTTCGATGGTCTCGCGGGCCACCAGTTCCGGCCGGCCCAGGGCGCGGGAAGCGGTCGCCTTGGACACGCCTGCCAGCGCGGCGACGTCGTCCAGTGTTGCCATGGTTCCCCCTATTTCCCTAGCGCGTAACTCTACCGCCGGGTGGGTGGCGTGTGCCGCATGTGAAGCCGGTTAACAAACCGGAAACACGATCCTACTAGGGTAAGGTGCAATCGGTTCCACAACCGGTTTCATTCACGCGGTTGATAACCGTTTTGATCGTTTGTCCGTTTGATCGATTCGTCTGCCTGGCCGAACCGGTCCGCCCATATTGATTCGGGGATAACGCCGTATGCTGCGCAGACCCAAGCTCCTGATTGCGCCGGGAGCCGTTGTGCTGGTGCTGGGATTCGCCATCCCCGCGCTGATCATGATCTTCAGCCCACCCGGCTCCGGCCCGGCCGAGGTCCTCAGCCGGCTCTGGCAGATGCTCGGCGACCCGTATGACCTGGCGATCATCGGCCGGACCCTGCTCTACGGGCTGACCGTCACAGGCCTGTGCATCGTCCTGGGCTTCCCGATCGCGTTCCTGCTGGCCCGCTCCAACTCCCGGTTCGCCGGCGTCTGGCTGGCCCTGGCGATCTTCCCGCTGCTGCTGAGCAACGTGGTCCGCACCTTCGGCTGGCTGGTCATCCTGGGCAGCAACGGCGCCGTCGGCCAGCTGATTGTCGCCCTGGGGCTCAGCGACCGCGGCCCGCAGCTGCTCTACACACCGCTGGCCGTGATCCTGGGCATGCTGCAGCTGTTCCTGCCGCTGGCGATCATCACCATCTATTCGGCCATCGCGCAGGTGGACCGCAACCTGGACGACGCCGCCCGCGGCCTGGGAGCCACCCGCACCCGCACGCTGTGGAGCATTGTTGTTCCGCTGTCCCTGCCCGGCATCGTCGTCGCCGCCACGCTGGTGTTCGCCGGTGCGGCCACCGCCTACACCACGCCGTACCTGCTCGGCGGAACCGGCCAGCGGGTGCTCTCCACCCAGCTCTTCACCTACTCCTCGGTGACCGTTGACTGGCAGGCGGCCTCGGCCACCGCGCTGATTATGACGGTGCTGGTGTTCCTGGTCTCCGGACTCTCCGCTGTGCTCGGCTCGCGAAAGGGCAGGGTCGATTGAAAACCCACCGTATGAAAACCCGCAGCATGAAAACCCGTCCCGTCCTGCTCGCCCTTGCCGTCATCGGCTACGTCGTGATGATCGTTCCGATCCTGTTCGTGGTGATGACCTCCTTCACCGCCGGACGCACGCTGGCATTCCCGCCCACCGGATTCTCGCTGCAGTGGTTCGAAAAGGCCCTCTCCTACGGTCCGTTTATGGAGTCCCTGACCTCCTCGCTGCTGCTGGCCGTGGTGTCCACCGTCCTGGCGCTGCTGCTCGGCGTTCCGGTGGCCCTGGCCATTGCGCGCAGCAAGCTGGCCGGCAAGTCCGCCATCCAGACCTTCTTTGCCTCTCCGCTGATCGTGCCGGAGCTGGTGATCGGCCTGGCGCTGTACCAGCAGCTGGTCATCACCCTGCGCGCGGATACCTTCTGGGTGCTGCTGATCGGCCATGTGGTCATCCTGATGCCTTACACCGTCAGGGTCACCGGCTCCACGCTGGTGCTCAGCGACCTCAGCATTGAAGACGCCGCCCGCGGCCTGGGTGCCACACCGCTGCACACCTTCCGCACGGTCACGCTGCCGCTGATGCGGCCGGGCCTGATTTCCGCCGCACTGCTGAGCTTCATCACCTCGTTCAACAACGTGCCGCTGTCCCTGCTGCTGCAAAGCCGGGATTTCAGCACCTTCCCGATCACCATGCTGGATTACGTCCAGCAGTCCTACGACCCCATGATCGCCGCCATGTCCACGCTGATCATGGCCGGCACGGTAATCATCGCCATCATCGCCGAGCGGACCGTGGGCTTCGCCAAAATCTTCGGAGGTATCAACTCGTGAGCACGCCCGCAGCAGAATTCGTGAACGTGAGCCAGAACTACGGCGGTTCGCTGGCCGTGGATTCCATCAACCTGCAGATCGAGGAGGGGAAGCTGACCACCCTGCTCGGTCCCAGCGGCTGTGGCAAAACCACCAGCCTGCGCATGCTGGCCGGCTACCTGCAGCCCACCGCCGGGCAGATCATCATCGGCGGCTCGGACGCCACGAAACTTCCGCCGGAGAAGCGGAACCTGGGCATGGTTTTCCAGTCCTACGCCCTCTTCCCGCACCTGACCATCGCGGACAACGTCGGCTACGGCCTGAAGCTGCGCAAGGTGCCCGCCGCGGAACGCAAAGCCCGGATCGCCGAATGCCTGGACATGGTGGGCCTGGGACACCTGGCCGAGCGCAAGCCCAAGGCCCTGTCCGGCGGCCAGCAGCAGCGTGTGGCGCTGGCCCGCGCGATCGCCATCCGGCCCCGGCTGCTGCTCCTCGATGAGCCGCTTTCCAACCTCGACGCCCGGCTGCGGGTGCAGATGCGCGCCGAGATCCGCCGGATCCAGTCCGAGACCGGGCTGACCGTTGTGCTGGTCACCCACGACCAGGACGAAGCGCTGGAAATGTCCGACTCCATGGTCCTGATGCGCGCCGGGAAGATCGAGCAGACCGGTTCCCCCTCTGAGGTCTTCACCCGGCCCGGCAACCGGTTCGTCGCTGACTTCCTCGGTTACGAAAACTTCCTGGAGCTGCCCGGCCGCGGCCTGGTCACTGTCCGGCCCGAACACCTGCGCCTGGTGGCTCCGGATCAGCCGGCGGCCGACGGCGGTGTGCTGCTGGACGCCGTCGTCACCTCGGTGGCCTACCGCGGCACCGATGAAATTGTCACCGCCGCTGCCGGCGGCAACGATCTGAAGGTGGCAGTGCACCGCAACTCGCAGAGCGCGTCGCTTCCGGCGCTGCGCCCGGGTGACCCAGTCACCATTTCGGCGGCTGCCGGGGACATCGTGTCCCTGCCCGACGACGTCGTCCCTCCCGTTCCCGCTGCACCTGCCGCTTCCGCGGCCTAAAGCCGGGCGGAGCCCGCCGGTTTCCCCACAAACCGGCGGGTTCCTGCCCACCCCGGATTTCCGCTTGCCCTGAACCTACGCGGCGCATCCGCGCCGGGTACCACCGAAAGGAAACGAAACACCATGTCACTCCCCCGCAACCGCGCAGCCAAGCTCGCTGCTGCTGCCTCCGTGGCCGTCACCGCCGCCCTCGTCCTGTCCGGCTGCGGCGCTTCCAGCGACGCTGCCGGGGAGTCCAAGACCCTGGTCCTGAGCGCTTTCCCCTTCGGTGTGGAAGCGTTTGAGGAAGCCGTGGTGAAGCCCTTCGAAGCGAAGACCGGCATCAACGTGGAGATCGAGACCGGCTCCAACGCGGACCGGCTCTCCTCCCTGGACCTCGCCGGCGGGGATGCCGGCATCGACGTGATGCTGATGTCCGATTTCTACGCCGCCATGGGTGAGGAAAAGGGCCTGTTCCAGGCTGTTGACGCGGAGAAGGTTCCGAACCTGGAGAACATCGCGGACTTCGCCATCTCGGATGACTTCTCCGGCCCGTCCTACAGCTACCAGCTCAACGGCGTGATGTACCGCACCGGCGACGTGAGCGCAGAGGAAGCCGCCAGCTGGGACCTCTACGGCGAGGACAAGTACGCCGGCCGCCTGGCCTTCCCTGACATCTCCACCACCGGCGGCCAGCTCTCGGTGACCGCCGCGGCCGCCACCTACGGCTCCGATCCGTACGACATCGATGCCGCACTGGCCAAAATCGGCGGCTGGGCTCCCAACATCCTGAAGTTCGTCTCCTCCTCCACCGAAATCACCAACCTGCTGGTGCAGGGCGAGATCGTTGCCTCCCCCACCCTGAACGGCTTCGCCACCGACCTGATGGAATCCGGGGAACCGATCGCCTGGACCGCCACCGACACCGGCCGCTACATGGCCACCAACCGGGCACTGATCCCGTCCGGAGCCGAGAACGTTGACGCCGCCCACGAGTTCATCGACTACCTGCTCTCCGCTGAAGCCCAGACCGCTTCCGCCGAGCTGGTCGGCGACCTGCCGGTGAACCCGGACGCCACCGTTCCCGCTTCCCTGACCGCCGTCGTCGGCGATATTGCCAAGGACCCGATCGCGGCCGGCTTCTCCACCCTGGACTTCCCCACCATCGTGGCGAACTACGACTCCTGGGTAGACCGCTTTGCCCGTGAGGCCTCCTCCAAGTAACTCCGGTCCGGGATTTTCCCGGTCCCAGCAATTCCCCGGTGCGGGCCGGACACGGCCCGCACCGGTTCCCCTGCATTGACCGCACTGAACGCACTGAACGCACCAACCCGTACTGAACGCATCAACCCGCACTGAACCAGCACCGAAAGTCAGGACGCATGACCATCACCGCTCCCCTCCCGCCGGAGGCAGTCCAGCCTGAGACCACCCCGGAAACGTCGGCCCTGCAGCAGTTCGCTGCCCGGCTGCCGAAGACCGATCTGCACTGCCACCTCATCGGCACGGTCCGGGCCACCACCTTCGCCGAGCTGGCCGCCAAGGCGGGCCTGGAGCTGCCGGAGGATCCGGAGACGATCTTCGCGAACATCTCCTCCGTGATGCGGGACTTCACCCCGTACGAGAATGCCCGGATTCCGATTGTGGAGGACTACTCCCTGGACCCCGACGGCGACCGGTACTCACTGTTCCAGGCCTCCGACTGGGTCATGCAGTCCCTGACCGAAGCCGCTGACCTCACCCGCATCACGTATGAGGCGTTCGAGGCCGCGCACCGCACCAGCAACACCCGCCACCTGGAACTGTTTATCGACGACGTTCCGCCGAACCTCACCGAGCTCGGCTACGCCGGCTGCGTGGAGGCGTACGCGGAGGGCATCCGGATGGCGGAGCGCGACTTCGGAATGTCCGGCCGGCTGATCGTCGGCATCGACCGCAGCCAGGACGGCGCCTACGCGGTGCGCCGCGTCCAGCAGATCCTGAACGCTCCGCACGAGTACGTGGTGGGCATCGGCCTGGACAACCTGGAAACGGCCGGTCCGCCCGAGCGCTTCGAAGCTGCGTACCAGCTGGCCGGCAAGGGCGGGCTGAAGCGCACCGCGCACTCCTCGGAGCACGCGCCGGTGGCCATCAATACGATCACCTGCCTGGACCTGCTGGGCTGCGACCGGATCGACCACGGTTACTTCGTCATGGAGGACGACGCCGTGATCGCCCGGGTGCGCGAGGACCAGACCCCGTTCACCGGCATCTTCACCACCTCCCGCCGCTCCTGGCGGCCGTGGCGGCGCGCCTCGATCAAGGCCATGGTCGACGCCGGCCTGAACGTCATCCTCGCCTCGGACGATCCGGGGATGTTCCCCACCAACCTGGCCAACGAGTACCAGATCGCCGTGGACGAACTCGGTCTGGACCGCGCCTGGCTGCGGAAGTCGGCGCTGGCCGGCGCCGACGCCTGCTGGCTGCCGGACGCGGAGAAGGCTGCGCTGAAGGCGTCCATGACGGCGGAGATCGATGCGCTGGAGAAGGAACTGTTCGGCTAATCCGGACTGACACCTGATCGAAGCGCGGAAAGGGCCGCCCGGTGGTGATCCGGGCGGCCCTTTCGCGTCAAGGGGGTGGGTCGGGGGCTGGGTGTTCGCCTCGCTGGGACGGCTAAAGGCGCTGGGCTCAGGCTACAACTGCGCCAGGTCCGGAACCCGGCGCGCATACCCGGTGGCCTGCTCGAACGCGTGCGCCACCTGCAGCAGCTCAAAATCCTCGCCGTGATTCATGACCATCTGCAGGCCCACCGGCAGCCCGGATGCGCTGAACCCGGCCGGCATGGACAGCGCCGGCAGCCCGGTCGCGGAAATCACGCAGGCCGAGCGCATCCAGTCCAGATAGGTAGGCAGTTCCTCGCCGTTGATGCTGGCCGGGAAGCGCTGTGCGGCATCGAAGGGCAGCACCTGCGCGGCCGGGGCCAGCAGCACGTTGTATCCGCCGAAGAACTCCTGCACTTTCAGCTCCAGCCGGGTGCGGGCGGCTGCCGTATCGGCAACGTCCTGCCCGGTCAGCGCCCAGCCCTGCTCCACATTCCAGCGGACCTCCGGTTTGATCGACTCCGGATGCTGGCGGACCAGATCGCCGAGGTTCTGCACGAATTCGAGGGACCGCGTGTTCCGGAACACCAGATCCGCGTCCCGCAGGTCCGGACAGGCCTGGGTAACGTCCGCACCCAGCTCCGCGAACACCGCCAGCTGGGCTTCCAGGACGCGAAGCACTTCCTTCTCCACCGGAATCCCCAGCCCGAAGTCCGGGGTCCAGGCCACCCGCAGCCCGGTCAGGTCCCGTTCCAGCGGCTGCGCGAAAACCTCCGGGCCGATCGACGGGTATCCCGCCCGGGATGCCGGCCGGCTGCCCGCGCCGGATCCAGACACGAGACCAGCCAAGGATCCGGGTACCGGCCCGGCGATGGCCTGCAGCATCAGCGCAATGTCCGCCACCTCGCGGGCCATCGGTCCGCTGCGGCCCAGCCAGCTCCACAGGTCCTTGGTTGGCCAGGCGGGCACCGTTCCGGCGGAGGGCCGGAAGCCCACCACGTTGCAGAACGACGCCGGGATCCGCAGCGACCCGCCCATGTCGCTGCCGTCGCTGATCGGCTGGATCCGCGCCGCCAGCGCTGCTGCCGCGCCGCCGCTGCTTCCGCCCGCGCTGCGGTCCGGGGCATACGGGTTGGTGGTGGTGCCGAAGACCTCGTTGAACGTGTGCGATCCGGCGGCGAACTCCGGCACGTTGCTTTTGCCCGTGGTGAGAACCCCGGCAGCTTTCAGCCGGGCAATCACCAGGTCATCGGCGTCGGGCACAAAGTCCTGAAACAGCACCGACCCCTGCGTGGTGCGCAGGCCCTTGGTGTTGTGGGTGTCCTTGTGCGTCATCGGCAGCCCGTGCAGCAGCGGCAGCTCCTCCCCCTGCCTTCCGGCCGCCGCAGCCCGCTGGTCGGCGGCCGCGGCGAGGGCCAGAGCGCCCTCCGGATCCAGGGTGATGACCGCGTTGATCTGCGGATTCACCGCCTCGATCTGTGCCAGGTGGGCGGCCAGCGCCTCCCGCGCGGAGATGGCGCGGGAGCGCAGGGCTGAGGACAGTGCTGCGGCGGACATCGCCTGGATCTCGGCGGTGGACGACGACGGCGCAGGCCGGCTTCCGGCCGGCGACGCGCCGCCCGCAGCTGCCCCGCCCGCCGCTGCCCCGGTGGCAGCAGACGCGCCGGAAGCTGCCGGCCCGGTGGCACCCATGCTCAGGCCTGCGGTCCAGCAGCCAGCCGGGTGGTCAGGGCCGCCAGCGCGGCGGCCAGCCCGGTGCCCAGCGTGGGCTCGATTTCGGGAGCGAACTCCGGTGAGTGGTTCCCGGCAACCAGCTCGCCGGCGTCGACCCTTTCGCGTTTTGTGGAGCCGAACATCCAGTACACCGAGGGCACCCCGATCGCGTCGGCCAGCAGGCCGAAGTCCTCGCTGCCCATCACCGGCGGCACCTCCTTCACGTTCTCTTCCCCCAGCGCCGCGCGCAGGCCGGGAAGCAGCCCGGCGGTGGTCTCCGGATCGTTGTAGCAGCGCGGGAAGCTGGAGATCTCCTCGATCAGCGGCTCCGGGGCGCCGGAGGCAGCGGCCTCGGCGGCAATAATCCGGCGCAGCGCACCCAGCACGTGCTCCCGCACCTCGGGTTCGAAGGTGCGGACGTTGACCGTAAACTCGGCGCTGCCGGGGATGATGTTCTCCTTCAGGCCGCCGTGGAAGGTGCCCACGGTGATGACCGCGGAGTCCCGGGCCGGTACCTCGCGGGACAGGATGGTCTGGATCCGCACCACCATGTGGGCGCCGAGCACAATCGGGTCGATCGACTTCTCCGGCTGCGAGCCGTGCGCCTGCCGGCCCAGCACGGTGATCCGCCAGGAGTCGGCCATGGCCATGGCGGTGCCGCTGCTGATTTCCAGTTCCCCGGCCACCCCGGGCCAGACGTGCTGCCCGTAAATGACTTCGGGGCGGGGTGCCTTGTCCCAGAGCCCGTCCGCGACCATGGCCCGGGCGCCGGCCGCGGTTTCCTCACCGGGCTGGAAAATGAACACCACGGTGCCGGCCCAGCGGTCGGTCCCGCGGGCCAGCAGCTCGGCGGTGGCCAGGGCAACGGCCATGTGGGTGTCGTGCCCGCAGCCGTGCATCACCGGAACGGCGGTGCCGTCCTCCAGGGTGCCGGTGGCGGTGCTGGCGTACTCCAGCCCGGTGTTTTCTCCGATTGGCAGGCCGTCGGTGTCCGCGCGGAAGCCCACCACCGGGCCCTCGCCGTTGCGCAAGATGCCGACGACGCCGGTCCCGCCGCAGGGAAAGGCCTCCAGTCCCAGCTCCTGCAGCCGGGCCAACAGGTAGGCCGCGGTTTCGTGTTCCTGCATGGAGAGTTCGGGATGGGTGTGCAGGTAGCGGTAGGTGTCGTGCAGCTTCTGCTGGTCGTCAGGCGTGTAGCCGAGGTCAGTGAGGAATGCGGCGGCAAGGACACCGGCGGCGCTGCCGGTGGTGCCTTCAGTGGTGACAGTCATGGGTGAACCTTTCGTCATGCGGGAAACAGGTAGTGCGGAAAACATGTACTGCGGGAACAGCTAGTCGGGAAAAGCAGGGAAATCCGGATCGAGCTTCTAGTTGACCAGTTCGGCCGTCTGGTTTGTGGCCGTACGGCTGCGGGCGAACCAGGCGAGGGCCGCCGTCGCCACCACGGTAATCCCTGTGGCGAGCTTGGCGATCGCCGGGAACATCGGCACCAGGACGAAAACCACCAGCATGGCCACGCCGACGGCGATGATCGTGACCCGGGGCTGCTTGGCGGAGACCACCAGCTGGACCAGGACGGCACCGATGATGGACGGGAAAATGTAGAGCCGGGCCACGTCCATCACTTCGACCGGGATGAGGGTCAGCAGCCAGGTGCCCAGCAGGCCCACAAACACCAGCATGGAGACCACGTGGACCATGGCGGCGCCGCAGATGGCCATCAGGGCGGAGAAGTCGGCCTTTTTGGTGCCAGGCTTCGCGCCGATGGTCGCCTGCGCCACCATGGCGGAGGGCAGCAGCTTGTTGGCGATGTTGCCGATCATAAAGGCCTGGTACATGGCGGCCGGGCCCAGCACCGGGTAGTAGGTAATCGGCTCCACGAACCAGAGCACAAAGAACGCGGCGCCGACGGCCAGGGCCGCGGTCCACACCATGGTGCCGGTGACGCCGAGGTCGGCGAAGAACACGAGGTAGAAGGGCCCGGCGAGGGACAGCAGCAGGGCGGCGAGCATGGTGAGCTGGCCCCACCGCGAGGTGGTCCGGTCGAACTCCTGGAGGGAGGCTTGGGCGCCGGCGTCGAGTGCAGTTGTTGACATCAGGGTCTCCTGGGTTCGGGGCTTAGGCTGCTGTGCCGGAAGTGTGGGCGATGTAGGCGATGACCAGGCCCAGGACAATGGAAATACCCAGGCCCCATTCGCGCAGCCAGGGCGCCTGGAGCTTCTTGGCCAGGAACAGACACATGCCCATCACGGCGGCGGAGACCACCACGGTCAGCACATGCACCCCGCTCTTGGGCAGCTCCGCGGCGCCCAGGCTGGCGAACGCGCCCAGCAGGGCGGCGGTGGGAATGATGGCCATCAGGGCCGGGTTCACGTCCCGCAGTTTGCTGTCCCCGCGCTTGAGCAGCGGGGTGAAGATCAGGCAGCAGACCATCCACATGGCACCGGAGAGGCTCATGGCGGTGAACGCGACGGCGTACACGGTCTGGGTGTAGCCGTCGCCGCCCAGGACGGCGTCCATGGTGCCCGCGGCGATGGACGCGGAGGCGGTTTCGGTGGCGGCGGAACCCACGAGGCCGATCCGGATCAGCACGGCGGGCGTGCCGAAGAGGGAGAGCAGGGCGATGCTGACCAGGACCACGGCCAGCGACGGGCCGATGGCGGCTACGGCGCCGGCGCGGAAGGAGGTCTTCAGCTCGGCCGGGGAAATCTCAGCGGCGGGCCCGGCTTTCGTGGCGGCCCGCATGTAGATCACGCTCTGAATGATGACGACGGCGAACACGGCCAGCGCGAAGACCCACAGGATGGGAATGTTCGCCACCTGCGCAATGTCGGTGGAGCTGCCGTCACGGGGCGGGGAAAGCATCATGGATGGTTCCTTCGGGTGGAGTGTGAGCGGGCGGGGAAGGAATGCGAATCGAGCCGCAGGAGGGTGTCCGCCAGGACCTGCACTCCTGTGGTGATGTGTTCGGTGGCGGTGAATTCCTCCGGGCAGTGGCTTTTGCCGTTGACGGAGGGAATGAAGATCATGCCCATCGGGGCCAGCGAGGCCATGTGCACGGCGTCGTGCGTGGCGCCGCTGGGAATCGGCAGCCAGGGAACGCCGGCGGCATCGGCCGCCGCCGCGGCCAGGTCCTGCACGCCGGTGGCGGCCCGGACCACAGTGTTGTCCGTGGACCAGCCCAGCTCCACCTCGACGTCGTGCTTCGCGGCCTTGGCAGCGATCTCCTCGGCCAGCCGGCGGCGGGTGCCGTGCAGCCAGGTCTCGTCCACGCTGCGGACCTCGCCATACAGGCGGACCAGGGCGGGGACAACGTTCGGTGAGGCGGAGGCGTTCTCCAGCCGGGTGACCGTGGCGACGCCGTGTTCCGGGGCGCCGCAGCCCTCGGCCCGGATGGCCAGCACGGCTTCCGCGGCGGCCACCATGGCGTCGCGGCGGTCGTCCATCGGGCGGGTGCCGGCGTGGTCCGGGGTGCCGGTGAAGCTGGCCACCAGCCGCTCGATCCCGGTGATGGCGGTGACGATTCCCACCGGAATGCCGCGGGCTTCCAGCACCGGTCCCTGCTCTACGTGCAGCTCCACGTAGGCGTGCGGGCGCCTGGCTCCGGTCCAGGCTGCCCCGGACAGCAGTGCGGACGGGTCCAGGCCGAAGTCCGTGTAGGCAGCGGCGAGGGTGCGGCCTTGATAATCGGTGCGGGCCAGATCCTCCCGGGTGAGCTCACCGGCCAGCGCGCGGCTGCCCAGGCAGCTGAGGCCGAAGGGGTTGGATTCCTCGCCCAGGAAGTCGACCACCAGCAGGTCCCGGGCCAGCCGGGTGCCGGATTCGCGCAGCAGCCGCACGGCCGCCAGCGCGCCCAGGACCCCGACGACGCCGTCGAACCGGCCGCCGCCGTCCACCGTGTCGGTGTGGGAACCGGTGACCAGCGGCGGGATGGAGGGCAGGATTCCGGGCAGCCGGCCGATCAGGTTCCCGGTGGCGTCCTGGTGCACTTCCAGCCCGGCCAGCCGCATCTGGTCGCGGACCCAGCGGCGGGATTCGCGGTACGGGGTGCTGAACACCTCGCGGGTCCAGCCCGGGCGGCCGGGACTGGCGAACGCGGCCAGTTCGGCCAGCGCCGTGTCCAGCCAGCCGGTGGTTCCGGCCGCGGCGGTAAGGGTCACTCGTCTCTCCTCTAGCTGCGTTCTCAGTGCAACCGCAAATGCAATCGATTGCACAACCTTGCCTAAAGAAAGCCCCCTCTGTCGCCGGGTTTCCCCTGTTGGGCTTCAGATCGGGCTTGGGGACCACTTTCACACGCCGGAGAGAAGCCCGTCTAGGGGTGGGACCGAATTGGATGGAATATTTTTCGATATCGACAATGAATGTAAATTCGGCAATTCGTGTGGATTAAATTCGTTCGTTCCCGCGGGAATATGGCTTACACTAGCCCGACGCAGCAATCTCTCCTTGCCGCACGGTATTCGTTTTGGAAGGCAGGGTCCACCATCAGCGCTGACAGCCATGTTCCGCCGCGCCCTGCCACCTTGGAGGATGTTGCCCGGCTGGCGGGGGTTCACCCTTCCACTGCCTCGCGGTCGCTGGCGGACCAGCCGGTGCGGATCAGTTCCGCCACCGTGGCCCGGGTGCGGGAAGCGGCGCGCTCTCTGGGTTACCGGCGGGACAACGCGGCGGCCACCCTGCGGACCGGCAGCTCCCGGCTGATCGGGGTGCTGGTCCCCCGGCTGACGGACATTGTGCTGGCCACCATGTACGGCGGGGTGGACGCAGCTGCCGCGGCGCACGGGTACGGCGCGGTGGTGTCCAATGGGCTGGATGATCCGCAGGTGCGCCGGGACCGGTTGGATGCCCTGCTGGCCCGGCGGATCGACGGCGTGATCCTGGCTGATGCGCGCCGGGGCGACACCGTGGCCGATGACCTGGCGGCGAACGGTTTTCCCTATGTGCTGGCCATGCGCACCCTGCCCGGGCATGTTTCGGTCAGCACTGATGACGTCGAGGGCGGGCGGGCGGCTGCCCGGCACCTGCTGGAGCAGGGCCACCGGGCGGCCGGAATCGCCGCCGCGGATCCGCTGGCCAGCACCGGCCGGGACCGGACCGCCGGCTTCCGCGAGGTGTATGCCGCGGCCGGTTTCCCGGTCCCGGACAGTGCCGTAGTGGCGTCCGGTTTCGGAGTGGCTGGCGGGCGTCGGGCCGGAACCCTGCTGGCTGCAGCGCAGCCGCGGCTGACCGCGGTGTTCGCCGTGGATGACCTCACCGCGATCGGGGTGATGGGCTCCCTGCGGGACGCCGGCCGCATCGTCGGCACCGACATTGCCCTGGTGGGCTACAACGACATTGATCTCGCTGCCGACCTTCCCGTGCCTCTGACCTCGGTGCGCTCCGATCTGGATCAGATGGGCCGGCTCAGCCTGAACCTGCTGCTGGCCCGGATTGCCGGCCGCGAGGTTGAATCCGTGCTGCTGCCTCCGGTGCTGATGCCGCGGGCGTCGAGTGTGGGGCGGGTTGGGGCTAATTCGAGGACAGAAACTACCTAGACCTCATTAAGAAAGACTGGTATCCCCGTACTACAGACAAACGGCAACGCCCCGGTTTAGCGTTCAGGTCACCGGAGCAGTGCCGCTTCGGGACAGTCTCGTATTCGGGGGAATTCTGATGCAGTCCACTTTGTTACGCCCTGCCCGCACCGCCGGCCGGCTCACCACTATTGTCCTAACCGCCGGGGCGCTCACCCTCGGTTTGGCTGTGCCATCCCAAGCAGCCGTCCCAGTCGCCACGGCTGAAGCCGAAGCAACCATCGGCCAACTCGGAGCCCGCCCCGGCGCCACCAGGTTGCCGCTGCCCGTCAGTGACACAGTCAACGCGTCGCTCGACGTCGGGACCGGGAACCTGATGGTCTCCATCAGCGCGCTCTCCCTCCCGGGCGTGAACGGGGACGCCAGCCTGGGCGTGGTCTACAACTCCCTCTCTCAACTAACCGAGTCAACCCATGTCCATCCCCGCTGGAACCTCGCCCTGGGATCGACGGGCCGCCTGTCCAGCACCGCTGCGGGGGTGCTTTTCACGTCCGGGGACGGCTATTCCGCCTTGTTCAAACCGGTACAGGGTTCTCCCACTGCGTTTACCCCTCCTGCCGGAGTGAAAGCGGACCTGGTGAAAACCAGCACCGGCTACACCCTTACGTCCCGCACCACCGCCGAAGTTCAAACGTTCGACGCCGACGGTAAGGCGGTGTCGGTCGCTAACCGTAACGGCAACAAAACCACCCTCGCCTACGACAACCAAGCCCGCCCGACCACGATTGTGGGTACCCGCGGCAGCACCGCAGCCCGCACGGCAACCCTCAAGTACAGTGGCGCGCAAGTGCTGGAGCGGATCAGCCAAACCGCCGGCACCAGCACCCGCTACGCCGGTTTCACCAGTGACTACGCCACGGACAACCTCAGTTCCTTCCGCGACCTGACCGGCAAAGTCACCGAGTTCCACTACGACGACTGGCGGGACAGCAACCTTCTCACCCACATCATCTCCCCAACCGGTGCGGTCATCACGTTCACCTACGACGATCTGGGCCGGGTCGAACGTATCGAGCAGGCCAACACCAGCCACGGCTCCCCGGGCAGCTCCATCACCCGGATCGACTACACCTCCGCAACCCAAACACTTCTCGCCGGGCCCAACACCGACCAGAACGTCCCCATGGACACGGTCCCGGTCACCAACTACACCCTGGACGGCAACGGTCGGGTCACCAACGTGGTTGACGCCGCAGGCCGGACCCAGTCAAAGACCTACACCGCTGACTTCGATACCCTCACCGCGACTTCCGGCACCGGAACAACAGCGGGCACCACGACCAACACCTACGGGGCGAACACCGGCCAGTCCCTCACCGCTTCCCAGTCCGCCACCGGGGCGACCGGGCAGGCCGAATATGCCAACACGGCCGCGAACACCAAATATCTGGCCAGTTCCAGCACCGATGATGCCGGGAACAAGAGCACCTACACGTTCAACGGTTCCGGGAACATGCTCTCCTCCTCCGATGCCCTGGCTGCTACCGCAGCCCTGACCTACAACGCCGACGGCACCGTGGCCACCGCGCAGGCACCGGGGAACGGCACGAACACCACAAAATACACCTACAACGCCGACAAGCAGCTCATCAAGGTCACCCCGGTGACCGGCTCCTCCCTTGCTGCGAAGGACTTCACCTACGACGAGTGGGGCCGGCCGAAGACTGCCACCGACGGACGCGGTAACACCACCGCCTACGCCTACGACACGGCCGGGCGCCTCACCTCCCAGGCGTTCTCCGACGGCACCCCCACCATCAGCTACACCTACGACGCTGTGGGACGTACCACTAACGGGTTGATGCGTCCGGCACCACCAGCTATCACTATGACCAGCTGGGCCGGCTCATCACCCGGGAACACAGTGCCGGTGGGGGGATCATCACCTACGGGTACGACAACGCCTCGAACCTGATCTCTACCCGGGATTCCCGGGGCACCACCACCTACGAATTCGACGCCGCCGGCACCCCCACCGCATTGAAGTACCAGTACCAGGGGCAGCAGAAGACGCTGGCGTTCGCAGTGGATGACCGCGGCCGGCGCACCGATTCCTGGATGGGCGCTAACGCGGCCCGTACCAGCTGGGATGCCCGCACCCACACCGACTACGACACCTCCGGCCGCGTCACCCGCTCCACCGCCTACACCGGGCCGAACAACACGGATAACACCCTGGTGATGGACCTTTCCTACTGCTACACCTCCGGCACCACCGCCCCTGATTGCACGGCGAACGCGACGGCTGATCGGTCTAAGATCCAGTGGGTGAAGGACAATGTCACCGGCGCAGTCACCGCCTACACGTACGACGGCGCTGGACGCCTGACTAAAGCTGTCGTCACTGGCGGCCCTGCCCCGGCAACTTATACGTATACCTACGATGCCCGGGGGAACCGGCTCACCGCCGGCGGCCCGGCCGGCACCCAGACCCTGGCAGCGAACGCCGCGAACCAAATCAGCACCAACGGGTACACCTACGACGGGACCGGGAACCTTACCGCCGATCCTTCCGGCTCCTACACCTACAACGCGGCCCAGCAGATGACCACGGTCACCAAGGGCACCAACACCTACAACTACACCTACGCCGGTGCCAGCCAGAACGAGCTGCTGTCCCAGACCACACCTCAGGGAACCTACAAACTCACCTATGGCCGCACCGACGCACAGGGGATGCCCATCATCGAACAGCTCAAACGCAATGACGGAACCGCCTACATCGAACATGACCCCGTCACCGGGGAACCCTTGATGCTGCGCACCAGCTCAGGCATGCAGTCCCTCTACGTCTATGACGGCACCGGAAACCCGGCGGCCCTGCTCACCAGCGCAGAGTACGTTGCGTTTGCCTACAATTACGACCCTTACGGCACACCGACGCTGACGGAAACCTCGAACGGGCTAGGCGTTCCCCAGAATCCCTACACTTTCAAAGCAGGTCTGCAGGACCGGGCCACCGGCTGGGTCAAATATGGACAGCGCTGGTACAACGCCGGTACCGGCCGCTGGACCCAAATGGACACCCTCGACGCACCCCTGGACCCCGCCAATGCCAACCGCTACGCCTACGCCGCCAACGATCCCATCAATAACGCCGACCCACTGGGGCTCGCAACTACCGAAAAACTCTTCGGTGAACTAATCGGTACCGCAGTCGGCGCCGGATTTGGTGCTCTAGTGACCGCAGCTGCCGCTCCTCTCGGAGGCTGGGCGCCAATTATAGGCGGGGCAGTCGGTGGCTGCGTGGGTGGAATAGTCAGTGGCGGGACAACAGCTTCACTGAAAGATGAGGAGTACAGTGGAGCCGAGGCTGCAAAAGACTGTGGTGTTGACTCTGCTCTCGGTGCCATTGGGGGGATAAACAAATGACGCTTTTCAAGAGGATCACGATTGCTTTTGTATTATTTGTGATTGCTACTGTTCTAATATGGCTAGTCCTACCTGAGAACTCGAGTTTGCTCGGTGCCCCTGGGATTCTGTTTATAATCTATTGTGTTCGGTCTGTCTACCGGCGAAACCTGGAAAAAAGAGGGAACTAAGATCATATCGACCAGACGGCCTATGTTATTAATTCTGGTGTGCCGGCCGCATTGAGGAGGGCCCGACGCCCGTGGGGAAAAAGTTTTGGTTCGTCACAGCCGCTTTGGTCACACTCATGATCGGTGGCATTTTCCTTCTTGCAGGTGAGGGAGGGGTAAATGACCCTGAGTTCATGTGTCAGCTAGTGATGGGACACCGCTCCGATTCCTGTAAGACGCCATGATTTCTGCATCTCTCTAGACCGAGTGAAATGCAGACACTACGCCGTTATCTGTGGCCTATGCAGCCGCAATTATGGCCGGTAGCGACAGAGGTAGCTTCCCGGGTCTGGCCTAGGCCTGTTACGAAGAGGACATACGTTGCGCCGGCTTGGATGGGCACTAACGCTGCCCGTACCAGCTGGGATGCCCGCACCCACACCGACTACGACTCCCGCCGTGTCACCCGCTCCACCGCCTACACCGGGCCGAACAATACGGATAACACCCTGGTGATGGATCTGCCCTACTGCTACACCTCCGGCACCGCTTCTCCTCAGGGGATCCCTTAGAACACCACCCCGGCGGCGTAGCCAAGTACACATCCACGCACTCATACTCGTCTGGCAAAGATGAAAGCGGGAGCCGCACCACACGGCTCCCGCTTTCCTTACTGTCCTCCGCAACCAACGAAGGAAATCTACTGGGCCTGGCGGCCCTCTTCTTTGAAGGGTTCTCCGGCCCGGGCGCAAGGTTCCGGCTTTGACCGGATCCCCTTTTCTGCCAGTTCCGGCGGATCCCTCAGCCAGGTTCTGTTTGGGCGGGGCTCGGCGCTTGGGTAGCCGAAGCTGCTCCCCTAGCGCTGACGCAGATGCTCCGGCCCCAGCTCGTCCAGGCTGGTCACCCCGATCAGCTGCATCACCAGGGTCATCTCGGTGCGCAGGATCTCCAGCGCACGGTCGACACCCTGCCGGCCGCCGGCCATCATCCCGTACAGGTAGGCCCGGCCAATCAGGGTGAAGTCCGCCCCGGCCGCGATCGCCGCGACGATGTCCCCGCCGGACATAATTCCGGAGTCCAGGATGAGCTCGGCTTCCGGTCCCACGGCTGCCCGGATTTCGGGGAGCACCTTCAGCGGCACCGGGGCGCGGTCCAGCTGCCGGCCGCCGTGATTGGAGACCACCAAGGTGTCCGCGCCGCGGGCCAGGACGTCGACGGCGTCGGCCGCGGATTGGATGCCCTTCACGATCAGCTTGCCGGGCCAGTTCTCCCGCAGCCAGGCCAGGTCGTCCAGGTTCAGCGACGGGTCGAACATGGTGTTCACGCTTTCCGCCACGGACATCCGGTCTGCCTCGAAGTTCGCGAAGCCCAGCGGTTTGGTGGTCAGGAAATTGAACCACCACTCCGGCCGGTAGGAGGCGTCGAGGATGGTTTTCGCCGTCAGGGTGGGCGGCAGGGTCATCCCGTTGCGGGTGTCGCGGTGCCGGGCGCCGGAGACCGGGGTGTCGACCGTAACGATCAGCGCCCCGAACCCGGCGTCGGCCGCCCGGCGGATCAGGTCCAAAGACCGGGGACGATCCTTCCAGAGATAGAGCTGGAACCATTTATCGGCGTCGGGCGCTTCCCGGGCGACCTCCTCGATGGACACCGTGCCCATGGTGGAGAGGGAGAACGGAATGCCGAACGCGGCGGCTGCCTGCGCGCCGGCCACCTCGCCCTCGGAATGCATCAGCCGGGTCAGGCCGGTGGGCGCGATGCCCACCGGCAGAGCAGCGTCCACGCCGGCGATCTTAGCCCGCAGGTCCACCGCGGAGACGTCGCGGAGCACGCGGGGGTTGAATTCGACGTCGTCGAACGCCGCCCGGTTCCGCCGCAGCGAGTGCTCAAAAAAGCTGCCGCCGTCCACGTACTCGAAGGCCGCCGTCGGGATCCGCCGCTTAGCGATGTCCCGCAGGTCCCAGACGGTGTTGGCCTTGGCCAGCCGGGCGCGGCGCCGGTCGGGATCGAAGGCTTTGAACTGCACAAGTTCGCGGAGTTCGGAGTACTGGGGAATTCGGCGCTTCATAACTGCTTTCCTGGTTGGTGCTGCGAGGGTTCGTGCGTATTCGATGACTGCGTTTACTCGATAACCGTGTCGGCGGTGTCGAGCAGTTCCTGCGGGATGGTGACGCCCATCCGTTCCGCGGCGCCCTTGTTGATCACCAGCAGCGATTCGGTCTGCTTTTCCACCGGCATGCCGGCTGGGTCTTCGCCCTCGAGGATCTTGATCGCCATCAGCGCGGTCTGGTAGCCGAGCTGTTCGTAGTCCAGGCCGTAGGTGGCGGCGCCGCCGGCTTTCACCGTGGCACTGTCGCCGACGACGAGCGGCACCTGCTGGGATTCGGCGGCTTCCACCACGCTGTCGATCGCGGAGACCACGTGCGAGTCGGTGGGCACGTAGAACGCGTCGACATCGAGCGACTGGGCGGCCTGCTGCACCTCGGCGGTGCTCGCGACGGAGGCTTCCTTCAGTTCCATGCCCAGCTTCTTCGCGGCCTCGCGGGCCAGGTCCACCTGCACCTGGGAATTGACCTCACCGGAGGAGTAGACGACGCCGATGGTCTTGGCGTCGGGCGCGAGTTCCTTGATCAGCCCGATCTGGTCCTCGACCGGTCCGAGGTTGCTGGTGCCGGTGATGTTGGCGCCGGGGGCATCCCAGGACTCCACGATGCCGGCTTCCACGGGTTCGGTGACGGCAGAGAACACCACGGGAATGTTGCCGACGGCCTGGGCCACGGTCTGGGCGGCCGGGGTGGCGATCGCGAAAACGAGGTCAAAGTCCGACGTCGCGAAGCCGGCAGCGATCTGGGTGGCGGTGGCCTGGTCACCCTGCGCGTTCTGGTAGTCGTACTCGATGTCCTCGCCTTCGACGTAGCCGTTTTCGGTCATGCCCTTGATGAAGCCTTCGCGGGTGGCGTTGAGGGCGTCGATGTCCATGAGCTGGGAGATGCCGACCTTGACCGGGCCTTCTCCCCCGGCGGCGGCGCCGTTGGTCCCGCCTTCGCCGCCGCAGCCGGCGAGGAAGAGGGCGGAGGTGAGCAGCGTGGCGGTACCGAGGGTTTTGAGTGGACGCTTCATTGCGTTGCCTTTCGGGTCGGTGTGCTGTTTGTGCTGTTTAGGAACGGCGGGGTTAGAGCGGTCCGGCGTTGTAGAAGGTACGGATCATGGCGGCGTTGGATTCGAGCAGGTGGTTGTGCATGAGTTCCTGCGCGGCTTCGGCGTTGCCGGTGGCGACGGCGTCGAAGATGGCTTCGTGCGCGGCCTGTTCTTCGGCGGAGGCGAAGTGGTCACGGGCGGTGGGCATGAGGTGGTAGAACCGCATGACCTCGTCGGTCAGGCTGCGGTCCACGGCTGCGGCCCGGGTGTTGCGGGAGGCCTGGGAGCAGGTGACGTGGAAGTCGCGGGCGGCGGCGAGCCGGTCTTCCAGGGTGTTGCCTTCGCGGAACTGGTTTTCGATCTGAGTGCGCAGGTCGGTGACGAGGTCTGCGGTGACGTTGCGCGCGGCTGCGGCGGCCAGCGGGGGTTCGAGGATGAGGCGCAGGTCCATGACTTCGCGGACGTCGTGGAAGCTGAGGCTGCGCACCATATAGCCCTTGCGCGGCAGCACGTTGACCAGGCCTTCGACGGTGAGCATCTGCAGGGCTTCGCGGACCGGTGTCTTGGAGACGCCGTATTCGCGGGCGAGGTCGGGCTCGGTGAAGATCTGTCCCGGCCGTAGTTCGGCGCGGATGATCTGCCGCCGGATCATGCCACGGATTCGTTCGGGCTGGGACTGGGTGGTGGGGTTGTTAGGGGCGTCCGTGGGGGTGGCCGTGGAGCTGCCAGGGGCGGGGCCGGTGCGCAGCGGAAGGACGTTGTCCGCGGGTGTCATGGTGTGACCTGCATTACAGAGATGCTACAGATATATCTCAGAGATACAAGGGGCAGATAGTGCCCCGCTAAACACGTTACCTACTGCCCAGCGGGCCTCCATGTGAGTGTCGGTGCTCCTCGATAACATGGAGGAGGGCAACCGAACATGGTTGACAGCCCGTTTGCAGCGTTCAGGAGATAGCAAGTTATGAGTCCCACCACTCGAGAAGCACAGCGCGCCGAGCTGCACAAAACTATCTGGCGCATCGCAAACGATCTGAGAGGCTCAGTGGACGGGTGGGACTTCAAAAGCTACGTGCTCGGCATGCTCTTCTACCGGTTCATTTCCGAGAACCTCACCGCCTACATCAACGAGGGCGAACGAGCCACCGGCAACACCGACTTTGACTATTCCACTCTTCCCGACGAGCAGGCGGAGTTCGGCCGGGAGGTCACCGTCCAGGACAAAGGCTTCTACATCCTGCCCTCGGAGCTGTTCCAGAACGTCCGCAAGCACGCTGCAAACGACGAGAACCTGAACGAGACCCTGGCGAGGATATTCAAGAACATTGAAGGCTCCGCCGTTGGCCATGACAGTGAATACGACCTCAAAGGTCTCTTCGACGACCTGGACGTCAACAGCTCCAAACTTGGCAATACCGTAGCCAAGCGCAACGAGAAGCTCGTCAAGCTCCTGGACGCCATCGGAGACCTGCCGCTGGGGAACTTCGAGGACCACTCCATCGACCTGTTCGGTGACGCGTACGAGTACCTGATGCAGATGTACGCCTCCAGCGCAGGGAAGTCCGGCGGGGAATACTACACCCCGCAGGAAGTCTCCGAACTCCTGGCCCGCATCACCGTCGTGGGCAAAACACAGGTCAACAAGGTTTACGATCCCGCGGTGGGCTCGGGCTCGCTGCTGCTGAAGTTCGACAAGATCTTGGGCAAGGGAAACGTCCGCCAGGGGTTCTACGGCCAGGAAATCAACCTGACCACCTACAACCTTGCCCGCATCAATATGTTCCTGCACGACGTGAACTACGAGAAGTTCAACCTCGCCCACGGCGACACCCTCCTGGACCCCGCGCACTGGGATGATGAACCCTTCGAAGCGATCGTCTCCAACCCGCCCTACTCCATCCGATGGGAAGGCGACGCGAACCCGCTGCTCATCAACGACCCCCGGTTCGCCCCCGCAGGTGTACTCGCCCCGAAGTCCAAGGCCGATCTGGCTTTCACCATGCACATCCTGTCTTGGCTGGCGGTGAACGGCACCGCGGCGATCGTCGAGTTCCCCGGGGTGCTCTACCGTGGCGGTGCTGAAGCGAAGATCCGCAAATACCTGATCGATAACAACTACGTCGACGCCGTGATCCAGCTGCCGCCGGACCTGTTCTTCGGCACCACCATCGCGACCTGCATCATCGTCCTCAAGAAATCCAAGAATGACAATGCCGTCCTCTTCATCGACGGCTCCAAAGAATTCGTCCGCGGCGGGAACAAGAACAAACTCACCTCAACGAACCAACGGACTATCCTGGACGCATTCATCGCCCGCGAAGACGCGGACCACTTCGCGAAACTCGTAGCAAACGAAGACATCGCAGCCAACGCCTACAACCTTGCAGTCTCCTCCTACGTCGAAGCCGAAGACACCCGCGAAGTCATCGACATCACCGAACTCAACGCCGAAATCCAGCGAATCGTCGCCCGACAACAGGAACTCCGCACCTCCATTGACGCCATCGTGGCTGACCTGGAAGGTAGCAAATGAGCCGGATCGACGACCTGATCGCAGAGCTTTGCCCTGACGGGGTTCAGTTCGCCGCGCTTGGTGACCTTGTACGCATTCGAAACGGAAGAGACTACAAGGCGCTTGGAGAAGGGACCGTTCCTGTGTACGGAACGGGAGGCGTGATGCGTCACGTTGATACAGCTGCCCACCTGGGACCATCAGTGCTGATTCCGCGCAAGGGGTCACTGGAAAAGCTCTATTACGTAGACGTCCCCTTTTGGACCGTGGATACAATTTTTTATACAGAAATTGGCGAGCGAATAGTCCCCAAATTTCTGTACTACCACCTGTCAACCCAGCATCTGGAAGAGCTCAACCAAGCCGGTGGCATTCCCAGCTTGACCCAGTCAGTATTGAACCAGCTACGCGTACCGGTCCCGCCGCTGGAGATTCAGCAGGAGATTGTGCGAATACTGGACCAGTTCACCCAGCTGGAATCAGAACTGGAAGCCGAGCTGGAAGCCCGCCGCAGACAATATGAGCACTACCGCGATTCCCTAATCGCGGGCCATGGCAAGGATTTCCAGTGGCTGCCCATGGGCGAAGTTGGAGAGTTTATTCGTGGTCGACGCTTCATCAAAAACGACTTCACGGAAAGTGGAATTCCCTGCATCCATTATGGCGAAATATACACGTCTTATGGAACTTCAACCACATCAACTATCACGCACCTGCCTGAAAACATGGTTTCACAACTCCGGCTTGCGAAGCCCAAGGATGTGATACTTGCTGCCGTGGGCGAGACCGTCGAAGACGTCGGGAAGGCTGTCGCATGGCTTGGGGACACTGATGTGGCGATTCACGATGACTGTTTCCTCTATCGTCATCCATTGAACCCAAAATTTGTATCGTACTACTTGCAGACTCAAGCCTTTCATTCTCAAAAAGGAAAGTTTGTCTCACGGGCTAAGGTGAAGCGGTTATCGCGTGAGGGGCTTAGTCAGATCACTCTTGCTGTTCCGCCAAAGAAGGAACAGGAACGTATTGTCGAAATTCTCGATGTGTTCGGCATCCTCCTGAACGACCTAAGTATCGGTCTCCCCGCCGAGCTGGCAGCGCGCCGCAAACAGTACGAGTACTACCGCGACCAGCTGCTCACCTTTAAAGAGCGGGCTGTATGAGCGAGGCGACTCCGCGTAAGTACGATCCGATAGCTGCGTCGAACGAAAGCACGGTGGTTGCTGAGTACATTCCTGATGCGAAAGCCGAGAGCGCCTACCAGTCCGAGTCAGACCTCGAACGCGAGCTGATCCGGCTCCTTGAGTCGCAGGCTTATGAGTATCTGCCCATCACTTCCGAGGCGCAGCTCACCTCCAACCTCCGGGCCCAGCTGGAAACGCTGAATCACATCACGTTCTCGGACACCGAGTGGGAGCAGTTCTTCACCCAGCGCCTGGCAGGAGCAAACGAAGGCATTGTCGAGAAGACGGTGCGCATACAGGAGGATCATGTTCAGCTGTTGACCCGTGATGACGGATCGGTCAAAAACATTCTGCTGCTGGACAAGCCGAACGTTCACAACAACCGGCTGCAGGTCATCAACCAGTATGAGACTCCCCAAGGAGGGAGCGGCGGCAACTATGCCAACCGGTACGACGTCACTGTGCTGGTCAACGGTCTGCCCATGGTCCACATCGAGCTCAAGCGCCGCGGCGTGGATATCCGCGAGGCCTTCAACCAGATCGACAGGTACCAGCGCGACAGCTTCTGGGCAGGCTCCGGCCTGTTCGAGTACGTTCAGCTGTTCGTCATCTCCAACGGCACGTTGACCAAGTACTATTCCAACACCACTCGCCGCCAGCACATCAACGAGATGACGGGCAAGAAGCGCGTCCGCAAAACATCGAACTCCTTCGAATTCACTTCGTGGTGGGCCGACGCGCAGAACAAGCCCATCCAAGACCTGACGGCCTTCGCCAAGACGTTCTTCGCCAAGCACACGCTGCTGAACATTCTGACCAAATACTGCGTGCTCACGGCCGACCGCATGCTGCTGGTCATGCGCCCGTATCAAATCGTCGGGACCGAGCGGATCCTTCAGAAGATCGAGATCTCCGCTAACTACAAACAGCTCGGTACGACTGCGGCTGGCGGCTATGTCTGGCACACCACCGGTTCGGGCAAAACGCTTACATCGTTTAAGGCAGCCCAGCTGGCATCAAAGATGCCGTCGGTGGACAAGGTGCTGTTCGTCGTCGACCGCAAGGACCTCGACTACCAGACGATGCGGGAGTACGACCGATTCGAGAAGGGTGCAGCGAACTCGAATACGTCGACGGCTGTCCTGAAGAAGCAGCTCGAGGACCCCGGCGCTCGGATCATCATTACGACAATCCAGAAGCTCTCGACCTTCATCAACGCCAACAAGGGCCACGCCATTTACAACGGGCACGTGGTTATCATTTTCGACGAGTGCCACCGCTCCCAGTTCGGCGACATGCACACCGCCATCACCAAAGCTTTCAAGCGCTACAACCTGTTCGGCTTCACAGGGACGCCGATCTTTGCCGAGAACGCCGGCAGTGGCGGAAACCCAAAATTGCGGACCACCGAGCAGGCGTTCGGCGAGAAGCTGCATACCTACACCATCGTGGATGCAATCACGGACAAGAATGTCCTGCCGTTCCGCATCGACTACGTAAATACGGTCAGGGTCGGCAATGTGGCCGACAAGCAGGTCTCCGCGATCGACACTGAAACGGCTTTGCTTGCCCCGGAGCGGGTCCGCAAGATCGTGGGGTACACCCTCGAACACTTCGACCAGAAGACAAAACGCGCCGAGGCCTACACACTGGGCGAGAAGCGAGTCCGCGGATTCAATGCGCTCTTCGCGACGGCGTCAATTCCGGCGGCACGACGGTACTACCAGGAGTTCCAGGCCCAGCAGAAGGATCTCCCTTCGGACCGGAAGCTGAAGGTCGGCCTGATCTACTCCTATGGCGCGAACGACGCTGTGGAAGACGGCGCGCTCGATGAAGAAGAGTTCGATACAGGACACCTGAGCAATGATGCTCGGTCCTTTCTAGAAGACGCCATCGCCGACTACAACGCGATGTTCGGCACTTCGTTCGATACCACTGCCGACCGGTTCCAGAACTACTACAAGGATCTGTCGCTCCGGCTAAAGCAGCGGGAGATCGACCTCGTCATCGTCGTCAATATGTTCCTGACCGGGTTCGACGCCACGACGATGAACACCCTGTTCGTGGATAAGAATCTCCGAGCCCACGGGCTCATACAGGCTTTCTCCCGGACCAACCGGATCCTCAACTCGGTGAAGACGTACGGAAGTATCGTCTCCTTCCGGGACCTCGAGGAGCAGACCAACGACGCAATTGCGCTGTTCGGCAACAAGGATGCGCGCGGCGTCGTCCTCCTGAAGCCGTACCCGGAGTACTACAGCGAATACCAGGAGAAAGTGGACGAGCTTCTCGCTGCCTATCCCCTCGGGTCGCCGATCACCGGAGAATCAGCCCAGAAGGAATTCATTGCTCTGTTCGGTGCGATCCTGCGCCTGCAGAACATTCTCACCTCCTTTGATGAGTTCACCGGCAACGAGATCCTCACGGACCGTCAGGGCCAGGACTACCGCAGCGTTTACTTGGATCTGTATGCGGAGTTCCGCAAGGAAAAGACTGCGGACAAGGAGAAAATCAACGACGATGTCGTCTTCGAAATTGAGCTGATCAAGCAGGTCGAAATCAACGTTGACTACATCCTCGTGCTCGTCCAGAAATACCGCGAGCAGCGCGGGGATGGCGAGGACAAGGAGATCCGGGCCGAAATCACCCGTGCCGTCGATGCCAGTCCGACCCTGCGCAACAAGAAGGACCTGGTGGAAGCGTTCATTGATCGGGTTTCGATCACCGGTGAAATCGATGAGGACTGGCAGGCCTTCATCAACGAACGCCGCGAAAGCGAGCTCGAGAAGATCATCGAGGCTGAGAATCTCCGCGCGGATGCCACGCGGACGTTCATCGACATGGCCTTTAGCGACGGCAGCATCCAAGTCGCGGGTCCAGCGCTCACCAAGGTCCTGCCACCGGTGTCGCGTTTCGCTCCCACCGGCGGGCTCGGTGAGAAGAAGCAGCGCGTGCTGGGGAAACTCGGCGAGTACTTTGACCGGTTCTTTGGGCTCAGCACAGTCAGGAGTGACTAACCGGAAGCTCTTCGTCAGGGAGTCCGTTTCCTGAGCCTGATCTACTCGGACATCCCCGACCGGTAATGTCGATCGCTAGGTCTAGAACCGATGATAGCCATCACTAAAGAGCAAGAACTTGTTATCGGTATCGATTTATCCAAGCACTCGCCGTGGCTGTTTCAAAGACACCGTCAATCATGCCTACACCATTGTCGGCCAGAAATGCAGCAATTTGGGCTCCATTCATACTTATCATCCCACTTGTATCCAACAGACGATAACCGTCGCGGCTTATTGTCCCAGTTGTAAAAAATAAATAAAAAACAGGGTCGCATACCTTCATGTCAAGGTCTCGAAGAGCGACGCCGCCATCGGCAAAAGCCTTAGCCCGCGCAAGTTGAACCGAGCCGACGAGTTCTCGAAGATCAGGTGTAGAGACCTGAGTTTTTTGGTAATGTTTCGCCTGACCAACCATCCAGACATTCAACATCGAGTCCACACTGGGCAGAACACTTTCATTACCGAGTCGAGCGCGGAGTGATAGCTGGCCAAAGAAATCGATACCCTGATCACCGCTAAGAGCGGTCAGTTTGGGAGCAGGACAACCCAGTTGGTCGAGAATGCCGCGGCAACAGGCTTCAAACTCCTCCCACCGCAAATTCTTCAGGAATTCCTCGTAAGAATCGTAGTGCAAACGCCTTTCTTTGGCTCGTCGAGTTGACTCGTCATCGCCTACCTGAATGAACGAGCTTCCTTGAAGGTACCCGCTAGATTTCTCATTGAAAGCGAACCTGCACGGCAACGCACGCTGGTCCGCTAGGGTGAGTGTCTCCGTCAGCTCTGTTTTCGCCTGCCCCGTATGACTCTCGGCAAACTCCGCCGCAAGCGCCTCTGCGGTTCCAAAACGATCAATAGCGACCTGATATATGATCTCCTCCAACCGCTGCGGGGCTGCGTCCAGTGGCCACGACAACGCTATGTACTGGACGACTTTCTGGCGCAAACCCCTCGTCATCGCGACTTTAGAACTGAGGCCTCGTGGGTCTCCAGAATCGACTCAGTCACCTGACGAAGTTCCTTTAACTGCGCAACTTCTCTGTCTGCTAGATTCTTGATTTGCATGATCCCAACATGTTCCAGTGATTTACTTGCCGCCTTCACTTTGGAGATCCAGTCACGTGACGCCTGATCGGCCTTCACGAGGGCCACAGCATCGCTAAAGGATTTATCCGGGTCGAGCAGAGATTCGTAAGCCTCTTCGTTGTCCAACAGGGACTTCATCTCACGAACCTGAGAGTACGAGATAATTTTTGGCGGTCTCTGTTTCTGGTCCTCATCATGATGGGGGGAAATCAGTGAGTAAAAAACGTTTCGATGCTCCTCGTTTTCGGTCCTGCTTTCGTTCTCGTTCCATCCCAACCATGTCCTAACTTTAGGAGTCGATAGGGCTTCATGGAATAGGGGATAGAGCTCCGTCGTGACGTAGTCACCGTAGTCCTCGTTCAGGCGCATCTCTTCTACCGCTTGAAATGCTCTGAAGCGGCGATTCACTTCCAGGGCGCTCAGCCCCAACTTGGAAGCCACTTGCTGTGTTGTCAACGAGTGGTCATTTCGAAGCTCGAAGACGAGCTTCGCGCTTTGGTATCCACCCCATTCTTTAATTCCTCCCACATGCCGTACTCCCATTATTGTTAGGTAAGCGCTTGGGTCATCCGTGGTCAACAGAATCACAGGGACTTTCTCGAGAGTCGCGACGACTCCGTCTGGGATCTCAACCCCAGATTCTCCGTCTTTCTGTATCTCTCGCAAGGTGGCTACCCGACGGTTCCCTTCTAGGACGACGTAAAACTGCTCATCCTTTGGGTTATGGTCGTACTTTTTAACTACAATTCGTTCCACTGGCAGGTATCCGTTGGACAGGACCGACTTCTTAAGGTCGGACACGCCGTCCCGAACCAATCGTTCGCTTGTTTTCAGCTGCACTGTCGGATCGATAAATTTTTTATCCGCAACTAATGGCCTGCCTGCTTCTCCCTTGAATCTGTAGTTATTGGGGTCAAGTAATAATTGGCTCAGCTGGACACTAAGCGGTTCATAAGTTTCCAAGATTGTTTTCCCCTTATTCGGTCATGGATGACCTTCCTAGCATATTGGAATAACGACAGGCCACAAGATTTAAGCGCACGCGTGTCGTTACTCGATTCTCCGTTCCAGGATCACACGTGGAGCATCCACGTGCACTGGAAAACTAGCGAGCAATCGAACAGCAAAAGCAGCGGTCCGCTCACCGGCCCCACGTCTAGGTCATGCAAATCCGAGGTGGCATTGCTGGCCGGCAATGCCTGTCGTTCCACATTGGCGAACGAATCGAAGAAACATTAGCTTACGATCCGGTGCTAGCTACCCATTTTGCCGGGGAGCTCAGATGTCGCACCCACAGAGGAAAATGTCTCCTGGGCGCTATTACGCCACAGCACTAGCCTCGACATAGACATCCGCCGGCATCGCCCGGTGCAGCTTCCACACAATAGCCACCGGCTTCGACCCGGAATGAGACATGTAGTCCAGCTGCCCGATGCAGGTGTACGGCATCGTCATCCCGTTCTCGTCCCGCTGCCGGGGCCGGGTGAAGAGCAGAACCTTCGACCCCAGAGACTTGTGGTTAATGTACCGCTGGCCGGTCGTGCTTTCGGGAGACGCCGCGTTCTGCGACTCCCAGTGGAACACCTCAGGACTCATCGCATAGTCCCTGTACATGATCGACGCCGCGCGTTCCTTTTCGTCCTTCTCCAGGGTCACGAAGAACGCATCGGTCTTCATCTCCGCACACCAAGCGACGCCTTCGCGGTGGCTGGTCTTGCCGCCCAGCGCAAAGTACCCCAACGCGGCCAGGACTTCCTCCCGCCGGTAGGTGGCGTGCGAGTACAGCGGCATCTGCTGCAGTCCCAGACCAAGACCTTTCGGGGCATACCGTGATCGCTGCACCCCCAGGGCAGCCAGCTGCCGGATCTCCGCACAGACCAACGGGTAACTCCGCAGAACATCGAGTCCCTCGTCGTATGACGCGAACCCTCCCCCGCTGGGCCACAGCGCGAAGAACAGCATCCGCGCCAGCGTCTGCTCACGGGCGCTGAGCTCCTCGTACCGAAGCGCGCCGTCGGACATGAGTCGCGAGTAGGTGTCCGCCCGTTCAGGGTCATCGATGCAGAGCATCGCCGTCATCCGCCGAAGCAGATCCTCCTCGAACGGCGACTCTCCTCGCTCAGACGCCAGCACAGCGTCGTCGGCATAGCCGATATCCACGAGCCCTGCCTCCCGGATCAGAGACGTCCAGGAATCGCCTGTCTTGCGGTACACGTCGGGCAGGTCCCGCCCGGACTCCCGGAGATAGTCCTCCAGTAGGTGCTCCCCGTAGGATCGGACTTCAGCCACGAGCTGCTTCCGGTTGACGCGCAGCTGTTCCCGGATGTTGTTCAGTACCGTCTGCTGCGCCACCCGGTCCAGAATGATCTGCGACCCCGAGGGCAGGAACGGGAAGCCCTCCTCCACAGCTTTCTCCAGTGCTTTCCGGCGCAGCCCGGTCAGCGCCCGCAGCTTGGCATCGAACCGGAACTCGCGGCGCTGCTGGCCGATGTAGTCCAGCACCGTCAGCACGGCTTTGTCCTTCGCCCGCCGGAGTCCCCGGCCGAGCTGCTGGAGGAACACCGTCGCGCTGTGCGTGGGCCGCAGCATCAGAATCGTGTCGATCTCCGGCAGGTCGAGTCCTTCATTGAAGAGGTCGACGGCGAACAGGCAGTTCAGTTCCCGGGTGCGCAGCCGCCGCAGCGCCTCCGCACGTTCCGCCTCAGGCGTGTCGCCGGAGACCGCCTGGGAAGTGATGCCGGCACGGTTGAAAACCTCCGCCATGTAATGGGCATGCTGCACGGACACGCAGAAGCCCAGGGCACGCATGTCACTGGTGGACGTGACCTTGTCCCGGAGTTCGCTGATGACCTTGGCGGCACGGGCATCGTTACCCGTATAAAGCGCGTCCAGCTGGGTGGTGTCATAGGCGCCGCGCTTCCATTCGACCTGGCTCAGATCGACGTTGTCAGCCACGCCAAAGTAGTGGAACGGCACCAGCAGATCGGCGTCGAGCGCATCCCACAGCCGCAGCTCACCGGCAATGCGGCCCTCGAAGAACTGGTCCGCAACGTTCACGCCGTCGCCGCGCTCAGGGGTGGCCGTAAGGCCCAGCAGTTCCTGCGGACGCAGCTGGTCCAGGAGCCGGCGGTAGGTCTGGGCTTCGGCATGGTGGAACTCGTCAATGACGACGACGTCGAACTGGTCCGGCGCGATATTCTCCATTCCCAGCGCCGAAAGTGACTGAACGCTCGCAAAGACGTTTTTGAACTGGGCGGGTTTGTGGTCACCCACCCATAGTTCGCCGAAAGAGCCCTTCTGCAGCACATCCCGATAGGTCCGCAGCGACTGCTTAAGGATTTCCTGGCGGTGGGCAACGAAGAGCAGCGTCAGGTCGCGGCCTTCGCGTTCGCAGAGCCGTTTGTAATCCAGCGCCGCGATGACGGTCTTGCCGGTCCCGGTTGCTGCCACAAGCAGGTTCCGGTGCTCGTCGTTGACCGTGCGTGCCGCTTCGAGGTTCTCCAGCATTTCCTGCTGGTGCAGATACGGCTGGATCTCCAGTCCTGTGGTGCTGTCCGGGCGGGCAGTAGTGCGGCCGCCATTGCGGGCCAGTGCCGCGTTCAGCCGGTCGCCGTCGGTCTCCGGGTCGTAGGGCTGGAAGCCCGGTTGTTCCCAGTAGCTGTCGAAGGTGACCTCAAACTTGCGCAGCAGATCCGGGGTTCCCACGGAGGAGAGCTTCACATTCCATTCGAGTCCGTCCAGCATGGCCGGTGCGCTGAGGTTCGAGCTGCCGACGTAGGCCGTGTCGAACCCGGTGTCGCGGCGGAAAAGCCATGCCTTCGCGTGGAGGCGGGTGGCGTGGGTTTCGTAGTTGATCCGGACTTCGGCGCCGTATTTGAGCACCAGTTCGTCGATTGCCCGCCGCTCGGTGGCTCCCATGTAGGTGCTGGTAATGACCCTGATTCGAATGCCTCGGTCGCGGAGGTCTTCCAAGGCCGGTTCAAGGAGCCGGAGGCCGGTCCAGCGGATGAAAGCACAGAGCAGATCAACGCTGTTGGCCGATCCCATTTCGGCACGGAGTTCGGCGGCCAGGTTGGGATCGTCTTTGCCGTTGGTCAGGAGCGCTGGCTTACGGAGCGGTGTGGAGGGGCGGCGCAGTTGGCGACGTCTTAGAGAGTCCGTGGGGAAGAGCGACAGGAGTTGGGTGGGGCCTGGTTCGATCAGGTCTGTTGAGAAGCCCGCCAGGATTCTGTTCGCGACCATGACCCGGTCCTCTGGGTTAGCGCTGGCCAAGACATCACGAACCTTTTCCGCGATGTGCTGTGCGAGGACATCCGGAGATTCGTTGGACGGAACAGAATCGAATATCGGGTTTAGTTCCGGGTAGTTAGCTAGTTGTCCTCTAAGACGCCCAGTATGCAGCTCCTCATATAGACCTGGAACGACGCCACTGTTATCCCCCAAAATGCTCATTCAACAAGGGTACGGTCTCCGATCCTACCGCTATGGATCTCAAGCTCAAGGGCCCACAAGCCCTGTCTGTGTAACGGTTCAGAGACATCGTTATACGGAGGTTGAAAAGGGTCGTATCGTTATGGCCGGGTTCCATATGCGCGTCTGCTGCGAGCCCGCATAAAAGCCCCGGGATCGAAGGGGTCATTCTGTAGGAGGAATAACCCTTGCCGGAAGCAAATTTCGTCGTTGTTGATGTGGAAACCACAGGGCTCAACCCGCGCTACCACCACCGCATCGCTGAAGTGGCGGTCGTAACGGTGTCCCCCACCGGTCAGATCCTGGACCGCTGGGAGACGTTGGTTAATCCGCAGCGCGATCTGGGACCGCAGTCCATCCATGGGATCAGAGCAGCAGAAATACTGGATGCACCGACCTTCGTCGAAGTCGTCCCTGAACTTGTAGCTCGGTTCCAGGGAAACGTGCTTGTGGCTCACAACCTTTCATTCGATGCCGGCTTTTTGAGGCACGAATTTGACCGTGCTGGCGGTACACTTCCGGAGCTCTTCCTCAGCGGGCTCTGCACCATGAAACTCTCGCACGATTATGTCTTCGGAAATGCCCGTTCCCTTGCTCACTGCTGCGAGTTTCTAAGCGTTCCCACGGGTACCGCCCACTCCGCCGGAGACGATGCCGAGGCCGCGGCGGGTCTATTGGCCCGTTATCTGGATATGGATCCCACCCGAAACGATTGGGAGAAGCACCTGGGTTCGGCTGCTTTGGTGGAGTGGCCACTCGTCGCGGCGGCGACCGCCCGGCGTCAGGTACTCCGAGGCGCCCCTGCAGGCGAGAAGACTCACTTCCTGAACCGGATCGCCGCACAAATGCCTGAGTTTACCGGCGCTGAGGAAGACGAGGAGTACTTGATACTGCTTGACCGGGCGATGCTTGATCGACACCTCTCCTATACGGAGCAACAAGAATTGGTCAGCCTCGCCGAGGGCCTTGGAATCCCGAGGCAACGCTGTATGGAGCTGCACACTTACTACCTGGAACAACTCGTTACGGCCGCATGGGCGGACGGAGTCATCACACCCGATGAGAACGCTGAGCTGTTGCTGGTGGCGTCTGTGCTTGGCGTTCACGGTGAGGTTGTCGAGCGTGGCCTCGCTGCTAAGCCCGCTACGGCCATAAAGGAACCGATGCGGGCTTCTTATTCTGTTGCTGCTGGGGACGTAATCGTCCTTACTGGCACAATGACGCGGCCACGAGAAGAATTTGCGATCGCCCTGCAAACCCTTGGCTACACAGTTGCTGACAACGTAACCAAGAAAACCACCCTTGTTGTCGCCGCCGATCCCGACAGCTTGTCCGGCAAAGCAGCCAAAGCCCGAAAAAACGGGATTCCAGTCGTCGGTGAAGATTTCCTTTTCACAGGGCTGGGCATCGCGCGCTCTTAGAAGCTGCCTCTGACGGTGGCTATAAGCTCATCCATCACGAGCCTCAGAAAAAATGACCACGACAGAAGGAAATGTTCGTGAACATCGAGCAAAATGTGACAGAAGTCGACATTCAGAATGGTCGAATCCGATGCGGTGTGAAGGTGAAACCGGATCTACCTCATGCAAGGGGTGAAGTCGAAATACTCCTCATGGGCACACGGCTCCTGGCTCGTTATGACCCCAGAAATGGCCCCGATCGCCAGCGTTCCGGAGTATTGAAGATTGGCCGTGAGGAGATGAGATCTTTGATCGGCGAACCTCGAACTCTCACTTTCCGGCTGAACAAGGACATGCCGGAGTTCTCGTAGCTCAGCGTTGGGTTGGTCTGACTTAGCCAACTTCTGGGCCAGCTCACGATGTCATTCCCAATAAGGCACAAGATAACAATCGAGAGTAAACGGCGCACCCACGCACACGGCTTCCTGATAAGTCCCGGCTGCCGGATATTCTCATCCCTGTTAATTCAACAACCTGGGGGAATCCTTGCACCGCACTGCGAGTGGAGTTCACCGCTCCGCGCTTGAAATCGCTCCGAGAAGCATCAGTTTTCGTTCCGTCAGCCGGTTCCCGGAGTCCGCGGCATGATCCTCGCGAAAAAGTTAGCCATCGCCGCCACAGCAGCCGTGGCCATCACCGTCACCTCGGTCGGGGTCGCAACGGCAGTCAATTCCGACAAAGCCCGGGTGGTCCGCGTCATCGACGGAGACACGCTCGTTGTGGACTTCAAGAATGAGGAACTGACCGTCCGGCTTCTGAATGTCGATACACCGGAAACCAAAGACCCGAACGAACCGGTTGAATGCCTCGGACCCGAGGCCACCGAGTTCCTGAAAGAGGCACTGCCCCAGGGCAGGAAGGTCACGCTGGCCTTCGACGTCGAATTGTTAGACCGCTACGGACGCACCCTGGCAGCCGTCTACGACGCCAAGGACCGCCTGATCAATGCCGAAGTTGCCCGCCAGGGTTTTGGCATTCCCGTCACCTACGGCAAGAACTCGAAGTTCCGGCCCCCGGTTGACGCGGCCTACCAAGAGGCCGAAGAGCAGAAAAAGGGACTGTTCGACGACAACGTCGAGTGCACCGTCCCCGGGACGGTCGCCGCACTGGAGTCAGCGGTGCAGGAAGCAGCCGCACAAGGTACGGGGACGTCGGCAGCATCGGCAGCTACCGCGGCGGCAGCCGTCTTCGCCGCAGCCAAAGTGGTCAACGAGGGCTTTGATGCGCTGGAGGCCGGGGCGAAAACCGGCAAGTCCGTTATCTGGAAGGTGTTGTCCGAAGCCGACCGGTCAGCCCTGCTGGCCCGGGCGGCAACCGCCAAGGGCACCATCGCCGAGCGTCATGGCGAGCTCACCAGGCTCCAGGAGGAGCGGCAGGCCGCCGAGGACGAGGCCAAGCGCCTGGAAGCAGAAGCCAAAGCCGAGGCCGAAAGGGTGGCAGCTGAGGAGGAGGCCCGAAAAGTTGCCGAAGCCGCCCAGGCTGAAGCCGACAGGATCGCAGCAGCACAGGCAGAGGCACAGCGTATCGCCGCTGCGCAGGCCGAGGCGAACCGCCGGGCTCAACAGCAGCAGTACGTCGCTCCGCCCCAGCAGCAGTACGCTCCGCCTGCCCAGGGCAACCCCTCGGGCTACACGGGGCCACGGTGCTATGCGCCCGGCGGCAAGACCTGGCGGCCCTGCTAGACCAGGGACGCTAAAGGGCGCCGCCAGGCGGCGCCCCTACGGCCGTTGCAACGCACAGGCTTGGGAGTTGCAACGGCCGTGGTTCGTTTAAGCGGAAATCACTACCAATCCAGGGGCTCCGATTGCGTACGCAGCCAGCCGAACTTGCTCCGCGACGAGCCCGGTTGCCAGTGGTCTCCACTCGCAATTCCTGTGGCCGGATCTCGCGGATTCAAGGTCAGAACCCCCAACCACGGTTCCCGCATTGTCCACTGCCTCCTAGCCTGTAGCCCGTCCTAAAGGCTATTTACCGGAGGTTTGACCGTGAAAAAGACTCTGACTGGACTTGCATTGACCGCCGCTGTTGGCTTTTCAGCTCTCTCCGCGGCGCCGGCCATGGCTGTTACCGGAGCCTATCCAAACTGTGATGCTGCCGCCGCCGCAGGGGTGTACAACATTCCTGCGGGGGCTCCCGGATACGCTCCGAACCTTGACCGGGATGGTGACGGTATCGCCTGCGAAGATCCGACCGCCACGCCCGCGCCGCCGGCTCCGACAGACATGCCACTCCCGAACCCCGGCGGGCAACCGCCACAGGTCGCCGATGTCCCTGCCGGGGCACCGAGCACCGGTGTGGCGCAGGAGGAAGGCACAGATGGAACGCGTGCGCTCGTCGCGGGCGGCGCCGTCGTACTCCTTGCTGGCGCGTCCTTGGCCCTGTACCGCAAATCGAGAAAAGCCTAATCTTTCCTGCATGACGTGGCGAAGGAACCAACCCTGACGGGCGTGCCTGGCAACCGCGGCGGGAGCCGACTGGCTCTCGCCGCGGTTGCTGCACTCCTGCTGGCGGGCTCAGCCAGCGACGCGACAAGGATCACCCCGGATGAGTCCCCTACCCATTTCCCAGCGAGCGCAGCCAATGACCACGTCCCTAACAGACCCGACCCGCAGACCTCTGCCACTTCGTCCGTTCCGACAGGTTTGACTATCCCGTCAGTAGAGACCCAGTCCGCCCTGCTCGAACTGGGGTTACAGCCCGACGGAACAGTGGAAGTCCCGCCGCCCGACCCCGGCTCCCCCGCAGGATGGTATGTCGGCTCTCCCGTTCCTGGGGATGCCGGTCCCGCGGTCCTGCTTGGACACGTGAACGCATCCGACGGAGGTCCAGGGATCTTCGCGAAGCTCCGCGAGCTCCAACCCGGTGACCTGATTTCAGTCGAAAGAGCGGACGGCACGGTAGCAACATTTTCCGTCGCAAGCGGTGAGCAGTATTCCAAGGCGGACTTCCCCACCCAACGGGTCTACGGAAACACGCAGGGTCCCGAATTACGTCTCATCACCTGCGACGGATTCAACAGCGCAACCGGCCTGTGGGAGGCCAACTATGTTGTCTACGCTCAACTTGTCCAGCCAGCCGCCCCAAACTCCTAAAACGAAACCCGCCGCTCCTCCGCGTCCACCCGGTTCAGTTCCACGTACTCCCGCTTGGGCAGCCCCACGGACTCCGGAACGCCGGGAAGCTCCTCGCCGCGCAGCGTGGCCTGGGCAGTCTCCCGCATGCAGAGGATGCTGACCAGGCCGATGACACCGGCAATGGCCATGTACCAGCCCGGGACCAGCTGGTTGCCGGTGGTCTCGATCAGCTGGTTGGCAATCGTCTGGGACGGGCCGGCGAAAAACGCGGTGGAGAAGTTGTAGGCGATCGCGAAGCCGGTGTAGCGGACCGCAGTCGGGAACAGTGCCGGAAGCGTGGAGGATACCGAAGACACCAGGATCACCAGCAGGAAGCCCAGCACACCCAGGCCGATGAACTGCAGGAACAGGTTCTCCATCCCCAGCAGCGCAATCGCCGGTACGGACAGCACGGTGTACCCAACCGCGGCCGCTAGCAGCAGCGGCTTGCGGCCAATCCGGTCGGATAGTGCACCGACCGGCGGAATAGCCACCAGCATCAAGGCCATCACTGCCACCAGCATCCAGTTGCCCTGCGCGGTGCTGTGCCCCAGCTGCCCGCTGAGATAGGTCGGCATGTAGCCGAGGATCAGGTAGAACGCCACGTTCAGCAGCACCACAAAACCGGCAACAATCAGCAGCTGCCGCCAGTTGTTCCGCAACACGGTCCGCAGCGGCGACTTGGTGGTTTCCTCGTGCTCCGAGGCCTCCGTGTAGACAGCAGCCTCGGTCAGCCGGGTACGGATCCACAGTGCAGTCAGGCCCAGCGGAATGGTCAGCAGGAACGGCAGCCGCCACCAGCCGGCCTCCATGCCGGAATCCCCCACAATGGCGATCAGCGTGGTGCAGACAATCGCGGCCATGATGAAGCCCACCGTGGTGCCGAACTCCAGGAAGGAGCCGAAGAATCCGCGGCGCTTATCCGGCGCGGACTCCGCCATGTACACCGCAGCTCCGCCGTACTCACCGCCGGCGGAGAAGCCCTGCACCAGGCGGCAGATCAGCAGCAGCACCGGAGCCAGCAGGCCCACGGTCTCCAGCGTCGGCAGGATGCCGATCGCGCCGGTGGCCAGCGTCATCATGGTCACGGTGAGCACCATGACCTTCTGCCGGCCCACCCTGTCCCCCAGCGGCCCGAGGATCAGCCCGCCCAGCGGCCGGACCAGGAAGGACAGTGCAAGGGTGGCGAGTGTCAGCGTGACCCCCAGGCCGCCGTCGCCCTCCGTGGACCCGAAGAAGTTCACCGCCATGTAAATGGTCAGGTAGCCGTAGACGCCGTAGTCGAACCACTCGACGGCGTTGCCCAGCGCCGCGCCCAGGATGGACCGGTGGAGCGAGCGCTTGCCTTCGGAGGTGCTGGGCTCGGAGCCGGGAACTGCCTGCGGTTCCGGATGCCTGCCTTGCGTGGGCTGTGAACTGGTGGTCATCGGTTTGTCCTTTAGTGAGTGGTTTGGCTAGCAAGGGTGGTGCCAAGTTCGGGAATCCGGCCGGTGTACCGGTCCCCATCGCGCTCAAATCAGTTCCGCAACAGCAGCCCGTGCCTTCGCACCAGGCAAACCAGGCCTAGCGGGGTACGGCCAGGTACTTCGTTTCCAGGAACTCCTCGATCCCCACCCGTCCACCTTCACGGCCCAGCCCGGAGGCCTTGATCCCGCCGAACGGTGCCGCCGGATTGGAGACGATGCCGGTGTTGAGCCCCACCATGCCGACCTCCAGCGCATCGCCCATCCGGAAGCCGCGGTCCACATCCTGCGTGAACAGGTAGCCCACCAGCCCCCACGGGGTGTCGTTGGCCAGCCTCGTGACTTCCTCCTCGGTGTCGAACGGGACCACAGGCGCCACCGGCCCGAAAATTTCCTCGCTCATCAGGTCCGAGTCGGGGCTCACCCCGGAGAGGACCGTCGGGGTGTAGAAGTAGCCGGGCCCCTCCGGCCTCGATCCGCCGCAGACCACTTCCGCGCCCTTGGCGACGGCGTCGTCCACCAGCTCCTGCACCTTGGTGAGCGCCTTCTCCTCCACCAGGGGCCCGACGTCGGTGCCCGGCTCCGCGCCGTTGCCCACCGACAGTGCGCTCAGGCGGGCGGCGAGCCGGCGGGCGAACTCGTCCGCCACCGGCCGCTGCACAAACATCCGGTTCGCGGCGGTGCAGGCCTCACCCATGTTGCGCATCTTCGCGGCCACGGCGCCGTCCACGGCACGGTCCAGGTCCGCGTCCTCGAACACGATGAACGGCGCGTTCCCGCCGAGCTCCATGGAGGAGCGCATCACATGCTCGGCGGCCTGCCCCAGCAGGCGCACGCCCACTTCGGTGGAGCCGGTGAAGCTGACCTTCCGGGCAATGCCGCTGGACATCCACGGCGACACCACCTTTGAGGCCTTCGACGTCGGCACCACGTTCAGCACACCGGCGGGCAGCCCGGCCTCGACCAGGATGTCCACCAGCACCAGCGAGGACAGCGGGGTCAGGTTCGCGGGCTTGAAGACCATGGTGCAGCCGGCGGCGATGGCCGGGCCGATCTTGCGGGTGCCCATCGCCAGCGGGAAATTCCACGGCGTGACCAGCACACACGGTCCCACCGGTTCCTTTGACACCAGGATCCGGTTCTTCCCGTCGCCGGTGGTGGTGAGGTCCCCGCCGATGCGCACGGCTTCCTCGGAGAACCAGCGGAAGAACTCGGCGGCGTACGCCACTTCTCCCTTGGCTTCGGCGAGCGGCTTGCCCATCTCGGTGGTCATGATCAGCGCCAGCTCGTCCTGCCGGGCCATGATCAGGTCATAGGCGCGGCGCAGGATCTCGCTGCGCTCCCGGGGAGCGGTGGCAGCCCATTCCTTCTGCACCCGGCCGGCGGTTTCGATCGCCCGCTGGGCGTCCGCCGGACCGCCGTCGGCCACCGTGGCGATGACCTCCTCAGTAGCGGGATTCACGACGTCGAACCGGGCACCGGAGGCGGCGTCGGCCCACTGCCCGTCGATGAACAAGCCGGTGCTGACCTTGGCGATGGCGTCCCGCGCTGCCTGCGAGGTACGGGAGGTGCTGGTTGTTTCGGTAGTCATCTCAGGAGTCCTTCTGATTGGAGGTTGGAAAGTTTTTGGGATTCTCGAGACCAGGTCTGGAGCCGGGTTTCGGGTCCGTGGCGACGCCGGTGGCCGGGCCGGTCTTTGGTCTGGGGTCCAGGAGCTGGGCCAGATGGGTTGCGGGCCGGGCGGCGTCGAGCTGGTTGACCTGCATGGCGCAGGAGAAGCCGTCGGTGAGGACTACGGTGTCCGCGCTGGTGTCCCGCAGCGCCGGGGCGAGGGCCTGCTCGGCCACCTGCATGCTCACGTCGAAGTGCTCCTTTTCGAAGCCGAAGTTCCCGGCCACGCCGCAGCAGCCGGTCGCATCGACCACGGTGGGAACCCCGAGGGCGGCGAGCGCGGTTTTCTGCGTTCCGGCACCAAAAACGGAGTATTCGTGGCAGTGCGTCTGCAGCACCACCTGCTCCGGCAGCGGCACCGCGGGCGACGGCGTCCAGCCCGCCGCGGACAATTCGCCCATGTGCGCGGCAAAACTGCGCACCCGGGCCGCGACCCGGCGGGCCTGCTCGGTGGGAACCAGCTCCGGCAGGTCCTTCCGCAGGGCGGCGGCACAGCTGGGCTCGACGACGACGATGGGCCGGTCGGTGCCGTCATCCAGCGTCTGCGCGGCGTTAGCCAGCAGCTTCTTGGCGGTGTCCAACTGCCCGGTGGAAATGTAGGTCAGTCCGCAGCAGGCGTCCGCGGAGCATTCCGTCCGCTCGCCCGCATCGGCCAGCACGCGAGCCGCGGCACCGGCGACCTCGGGGCGAAAACCCCGGGTGAAGGTGTCGACGAAGAGGACGACGCCGTCGGCTTGGTGCGGGGACGCCCGGCCGGGTGCTGCACCGGCATCTGCCGGCCCGCCAGCCCGGCTCCGCGTCCGGCCATCAGTCCGCTGGGGCATCTCCACCCCGGCAGCCGCGACCCCAGCCCGCCACTCCCCCGCGCCGGCGAACCGGGGCAGGGAGCGTTCGGTCGTGAGTCCGCCAAGCTTCGCGGCGAGCTTGCCCAGCGGCGTCGCGAGCACGGCGTTAACCAGCGGCGCCACCCTGCCGGTGAGCTTGAGCCAGCGCGGCAACCAACCGAGCGAGAAGTGCGAGAGCGGGCGCAGCCGGCCCCGGTAGTAATGGTCGAAGAACTCCGACTTGTACGTCGCCATGTCCACGCCGGTGGGGCAGTCGCTGGAGCAGGCCTTGCAGGACAGGCAGAGGTCCAGGGCCTCGCGGACCTCCTCCGATTTCCAGCCCTCCTCCACAGTGCGGGCTCCGCGGACCATGTCCTGCAGCACGCGGGAACGGCCACGGGTGGAGTCCTTCTCGTCCTTGGTAGCCCGGTAGCTGGGGCACATCACCCCGTCGGCATCGGTGCGGCAGCGGCCGACGCCGATGCAGCTCTGCACCGCGTGGACGAACGGATCAATATTGTTCCCCCCGCCGCTGCCAACAGTTCCAAAAGCACCAACCGGGTCATCAGTTTCAACAGCCGACCCACCCCCGGAATGCAGCGGCCGCAGGTCGAAGCTGGTGCGCCATTCCCGTGCCGGCACCCCGTCCAGCGCCAGCTGCGCGTCGATCGGATCCGGCTCGGTCAGCGATCCGGGGTTCAGGATCCCGGCCGGGTCCCACAGCCGCCGGTACGCGGTGAACGCCGTAAGCAGACGCGGCGAGTACATCAGCGGCAGCAGCTCGGACCGGGCCCGGCCGTCGCCGTGTTCTCCGGAGAGCGAGCCGCCGTGTTGCACCACCAGCCGCGCCGCGTCGGCGGAGAAGGCCCGGAACACGTCCCGCCCGGCCGCGGTGCGCAGGTCGTAGGTGATGCGGATGTGCATACACCCGGCGCCGAAGTGCCCGTACATCACGCCTTGCAGCCCGTACTGGTCCAGGAGGTCTCGGAAGTCGGCCAGGTAATCGGCCAGTTTTTCCGGCGCGACGGCGGAATCCTCCCACCCGGGCCAGGACTCACCACCCGTGGACAGCCGGGAGGACAGCCCGGCGCCGTCTTCCCGGACACGCCACAGCGAGGCCCGCTCAACGGTGTCGGGCACCGGCCGGCCCTCGATCAGCCGGCCGTTTTCCTGCAGCCGGGCCAGCAGCCGGTCCGCCGCGGCCTGCACGGAAGCGGGATCGTCGCCGTCGAGGTCCACATACAGCCAGGCCTTACCCGCGGGCAGGCCGGTGACCGAATCGGCGCCGCGGCGGAAGCGCATGGTGTCCACAATCGCTTCGTCGATCCCCTCCACCGCGGCCGGAGAGAACTCCAGGATGGTTTCGATGTCCCGGGCGGCCTCCACCACGTCCGGGTAGCCGAGGCAGACCAGCAGCGCGCTGGCCGGTTTGGGCACCAGCTTCATCCGCGCGCCCACAATCACCGCGCAGGTCCCCTCGGAACCCACCAGCGCCCGGGCCACGTTGAAGCCGTGTTCCGGCAGCAGGTTGGCCAGGTGATAACCGGAGACCTGGCGCTGGATCCGCCCGAGTTCCACCCGGAAGTCCGCCAGGTTAGCGTGCGCCAGTTCCCGCAGTCCCGCGGCCAGCGCCGCAGCACGCCGTTCAGAAAAACTGTCCCCCGGGTCGGTCGCCTGCAGTCCCGTGGCCGTGGCGGTGAGCCGGGCGCCGTCGGCCGTGACGACGTCGATCTCCGCCACCTGGTCCGAGGTGCGGCCGTAGCGCACGGAGTGGTTGCCGCAGGCGTCGTTGCCCAGGGCACCGCCGACCGTGGCACGGTTCTTCGACGACGGATCCGGGGCGAACGTGAACCGGCCGCCGGTTGCCTGCTCCACCTCGCGGGACAGGACGGCCAGCACAACTCCGGGGTCCACGGCCACGGTGCCGGCGGCCTGATCGATCGCATGGATGCGGTTTAGGTGCAGGGAGAAGTCCAGGACGACGCCGGGGCCAATGGCGTTGCCGGCCATAGAGGTGCCGCCGCCCCGGGGAACCAGCGGTGTTCCGGTCTCCCGGCAGACGGTCAGGACCGCGACGACGTCGTCCACCGACCGCGGGAACACCACGGCCAGCGGCGGGACCCGGTAGTTGGACGCGTCGTAGGAGTACTCGGCCAGCCGCCGCGGCGACCCGTCGGCGGAAATCCCCGCAGCCGCCAACGCCGCCAGTACGCGGCGCTGGGCTGCATCCTCCGTGCTGGGACCCGCGCCGCCCTTCCCGCTGTCGCGCCGGCCGCCGGCCGGGCTGCGGTCAGCGCGCCGGCCAGCATGCCGGCCGGATCCCCCGCCGTTTCCGGCAGCGACGTCGATGTCAGTCATCGGAAAGCTCAGCCCGCCACGCTCGCCGGCACGATACCGGTGACGGCGGCCAAGGCAGCTTCGAAGCGTTCCAGGCCCATGCTGATTTCCTCGGCACTGACCACCAGCGCCGGGATCAGCCGGACCACGTTGCCGGCCGGGCCGCAGGTCAGGGTCAGCAGACCCTGCTCCGTGGTGGCCTGCTGCACTGCCCCAGCGGTCCCGGCGTCCGGGGTGCCGTCCTCCGCGGTGAACTCGATGCCCTGCATCAGGCCGCGCCCGCGGACGTCGCCGATCACCGGGAACCGGGCCTGGATCTCCCGCAGCCCGGCCTGCAGCTGTTCGCCCCGGACCCGCGAGTTCTCCACCAGGCCTTCTTCCTGCACCACTTCCAGGGTGGCGACGCCGGCGGCAGCGGACACGGCGTTGCCGCCGTAGGTGCCGCCCTGCGAGCCGGGCCAGGCCTTGGACATGGTCTCGGTGGACGCGGCGATGGCGGAAATCGGGAAGCCCGAGGCGATGCCCTTGGCCGTGATGATGATGTCCGGGGTGGCGCTGGAGTATTGGTGGCCCCAGAACTTTCCGGTGCGGCCCACGCCGGCCTGGACCTCGTCGAAGATCAGCTGGATGCCGTACTTGTCTGCGCGCTCGCGCAGGCCTTCCAGGAACGCGGGCGGGGTGGGCAGGTAGCCGCCGTCGCCCAGTGCGGGTTCAATCAGGAACGCCGCGGTGTCCTTGGGATCGGTGCGGGTCTGCAGCAGGTAGTCGAGCTCCTGCAGCGCAAAGGCGACCGCGGTGTCCTCGTCCCAGCCGTAGCGGTAGGCGTAGGGGAAGGCGGACATGTGGACACCGGCCATCAGCGGCGCGAAGCCGGCGGAAAACTTGGTGCCCGCCGTCGTCAGTGAGGCGGCAGCGACGGTGCGGCCGTGGAACCCGCCCTGGAACACCACAATGTTGGGCCGGCCGGTGGCCATGCGGGCCAGCCGGACCGCGGCTTCCACGGCTTCGGAGCCGGAGTTGGCGTAGAAGACGGAGTCCAGTCCGGCCGGGAGGACCTCGCCCAGCTTCTCGGTCAGCTCGAGCAGTGGTTTGTGCATCACGGTGGTGTACTGCGCGTGGATGATCTTGCCGACCTGCTCCCGGGCGGCGGCCACCACCTTCGGGTGGCAGTGCCCGGTGCTGGTGACGCCGATTCCCGTGGTGAAGTCCAGGTAGGACCTGCCGTCGGTCCCGTGGATCCAGCTGCCGAGGGCATGGTCCACGATCACCGGGGTTGCTTGCTTGAGGGCGGGGCTGAGGGAAGTCATGCCGTTATGATGCAGGTCACATCTGTCTATTGTCAACAATCCTGCAATAGGGATACGGTTGTGGCGTGAGTAACACTGTGAGCAAACCCCGTGTGGTTCTTCTTTCCGCCCAGGGCGTGGCCCTTCCCTTCAATCTGGACGCCCTTGAGGCCGTGGCGGACGTGACCGTGACCGACGCCGGGGGCCTTCCCCGGGCAGTTGCCGGCGCCGACGTCCTGTTCCTCTGGGACTTCTTCTCCTCCGCCCTCCGCGACGCCTGGCCACACGCCGATGCCTTGAAATGGGTGCACGTGGCAGCGGCCGGCGTGGACGCCATGCTGTTCGAGGAGCTGCGGTCCTCCGATGTAGTGGTCACCAACGCGCACGGCACGTTCGACCAGCCGATCGCCGAGTTTGTGCTGGCCTCAATCCTGGCGCACAACAAGCAGCTGCACCTGAGCAAGCGGCTGCAGCAGGACTCGGTCTGGAAGCACCGCGAGCTGACCCGCACCGCAGGATCGCGGGCACTGGTGGTGGGCACCGGCGGAATCGGCCGCGCCACGGCCCGGCTACTGCGGGCGGTGGGCCTGGAGGTGCGCGGCGCCGGCCGGACCCCGCGGGAGGACGACCCGGATTTCGGTACGGTGGTGGCCAGCTCGGACCTGGCCGTGCACGCGGGCTGGGCAGACCACGTGGTCCTGGCCGCCCCGCTCACCGAACAGACCCGCGATCTGGTGAACGACGTCGTCCTGGCCGCCATGAAGCCCAGCGCGCACCTTATTAACGTGGGCCGCGGCGCCCTGGTGGATGAAGACGCGCTGCTCCAGTCGCTGCGCCGCGGGCAGATCGCCGCCGCGTCGCTGGATGTGTTCCGCGAAGAACCGCTGCCGGTGTCCCATCCCTTCTGGGGCCTGGAGAACGTCCACCTGTCCGCGCACATGTGCGGCGACGTCGTCGGCTGGCGCGACGCGCTCGCCCGGCAGTTCCAGGACAACCTGGAACGCTGGACGACCGGCGCGGATCTGGCCAATGTGGTGGACAAGCAGCGCGGCTACGTGAGCAGCAGATAAGCGCATACTCAGTTCACTCAGTCTCTAAGGTCCTACTCAGCTCCAGCCTCGCCACCGTCGTCGAGGTCAAACCAACAACTATGTGGAGGTGCCCGCTTGCTGTTCAGCCAAGAGGAATACGATGCCCGGCTCGCCGAGGTCCGCGCGCGGATGGCGCGGCAGGGGCTTTCCGCCCTGCTGGTGACCGATCCGGCCAATCTCTACTACCTCACCGGATACAACGCCTGGTCCTTCTACACACCGCAGGTGCTCTTCGTTCCCGCGGACGGGCCCATGCTGCTGTTCACCCGCGAAATGGACGCCGGCGGCGCGACCCGCACCAGCTGGCTGCCCCCGGAAAATGTTGTCGGCTATCCGGAGCGGTATGTGCACCGCCCGCACCTGCACCCCTATGACTGGGTGGCCTTCGCCCTCCGCGAGCGCCACCTGATCGCTCCGGCCGCAGCGGGCTGCGTGGGCCTGGAAATGGACTCGCACTTCTTCTCCCCCAAGGCCTACCGTTCGCTGGTCAACGCCGTGCCGGAATGGACGCTGGTGGACTGCTTCGAACTGGTGAACTGGGTCCGCGCGGTCAAGTCCCCTGCCGAGCTTGAGCTGATGCGCAAGGCCGCCCGGATCTGCAACGGTGCCATGGAAGCGGCCGTCGAGAGCATCGCCGTCGGCGTCCGCCAGTGCGACGCCGCTGCCGCCATCAGCTCGGCACAGATTGCCGGGGTGGACGGCATCGGCGGGGACTACCCCGCGATCGTGCCGATGCTGCCCACCGGCGAGGCGGCGGACACCCCGCACCTGACCTGGAGCGAGGAGAGGTTCGAGGCCGGACAGGCCGTGGTGGTGGAACTCGCCGGTGCCTACCACCGCTATCACGCGCCGCTGGCCCGCACCGTGGTGCTGGGGCCGCCGTCGGACCGGCTCGCAAAACTGGCCGACGCCGTCGCCGACGGACTGGATGCCGTCCTCACCGAAGTCCAGCCCGGCGTGCCGGTGCACGAGCTCGCCCGGGCCTGGAACCGGACGCTGGCCAAGTACGGCCTGGAAAAGCCCTCCCGCATCGGGTACTCGATCGGCATCGGCTATCCGCCGGACTGGGGCGAACGCACCATCTCCCTCCGCTCTGAGGACGAGACCATCCTGGCGGAAAACATGACCTTCCATCTGATCGGCGGTATGTGGATGGATAACTACGGCTACGAACTCTCCGAATCAATCCGCGTCAGCCCCGACGGCGTGGAACCCCTCACCAGCTTCCCGCGGGAACTGCTCCAGAAAGGCAGCTAGCCCATGACCCTGAACTCCTTTGCCGCTTCCTCCACCACCAGCGCCCGGGCTGGCGGCTCCCGGGCCGCCAGCGCCCGGCTCGCCCTGCCGCTGGCGGACCGCGCCGCCGGTCTGGTCGGTTCCGTGATCGACTCCAGCACCTCGCTGCTGGCCTCGCAGACCCATGACATTGTCCGCTTCGCCATGGGCTCCCCCGCGGATGAAGCGGTGCCGCTGGCGGAATTCCGCGACATCAACGCACAGGTCCTGGACCACAGCTCCCTGACCTACGGCGCCACCGAGGGCGAGCCGGTGCTGCTCGACGCCCTGGTGGACTATCTGGCCGGGACCTCGGATCCCGTGGACCCCGATCGGATCACCATCACCGCCGGCGGGATGCAGGGCCTGGATCTGGCCTGCAAGATCTTCATCAACCCCGGCGACCTCGTGATCGTGGAAAGCCCCACCTACACCAACGGCAGCGCCACCGCCCTGAGCTACGGCGCCGAGCTGCTGGAAGTCCCCGTGGACCAGGACGGCCTGATCGTGGAGGCCCTGCCGGAGCTGGTGGCCGCCGCCGGCCGCACCCCGAAGGCCATCTACACAATTCCCAACTTCCAGAACCCCTCCGGCGTGACCCTCTCCCTGCCGCGCCGGCAGCGCCTGCTGGAGCTCGCGCACGAGTGGAACGCCGTCATCATCGACGACGACCCGTACGGACTGCTGCGTTTCCAGGGCGAGGATCTGCCGTCCCTGCAGGCGCTGAGCCCCGGCGACCCGCTGCTGTTCTCGGTCCGCACCTTCTCCAAGATCCTGGCCCCGGGGCTGCGCGTGGGCTGGGTGGACACCGACCCGGCCGTCCGCCAGCTGGTCATCAACGCCAAGCAGGCCATGGACACCTGCACCAACGTCCCCGCCCAGCACCTGGTGGCCGAGTTCATCCGCCGCGGCGGCCTGGACAACCACCTCGCCGGGCTCCGCGTGGAATACAAGCGCCGAAAGGACGCCATGCAGGAGAACCTGCACCGCCACCTCGGCAGCCGGATCACCACCACCGACCCCGAGGGCGGCTTCTTCCTCTGGCTCACCCTGCAGGGCGAAGACGCGCGCATCTCCACGCAGAAACTGTTCGAGACGGCCCTCGCCGAGGGCGTCGCGTTTATCCCCGGGCCGGCGCTGTCGGCGAGCGGAAAGTTCGACGACGCCCTGCGGCTCTGCTTCGCCTCCACCACTCCGGAGCGGGCGGAGGAAGGCATTCTCCGGCTGCGCCGGGCGATGGACCGGGAGCTGGCGGCGCTGGGTGGCCGCGAGAGCACCGGGCTCGACGACGGCGGAGCCCCGTGACTGCCCAGCCTGATCTGTCGGGGCAGTCACCGTCACCGCTAGCGGGGCAGTCACCGGTAGAGGGGCAGTCACGGATGACAGCCAGCCAAAAGGTGGAGGACAGGGTCCTCGAGGAGAAGGTCCTGAGCCTGATCCGCGAGGCGGACCTCATCGACCTGACGTCCGCCCTGGTCGCCGCCGGAGGTGAGAATCCCGGCGGGACCGAGGAAGCCACCGTGGAGGTCCTGGCGAACTTCTGCCGCGGCGCCGGTTTGGAAGTCTCCACGGATCTGGTGGCTCCCGGCCGGCCGAATCTCACCGCCGTCCTGCCCGGCCGGAAGCAGCCCGGCGGAACCCAAACGAGCGGAACCCAGCCGCACGCAACCCGGCCGGGCCTGCTCTTCCTGGGGCACTCCGACGTCGTTCCCGCCGGCACCGGCTGGGAGCGGCCGCCGTTTGAACCCTTTGTCCGGGACGGCCGGCTGTTTGGCCGCGGCTCCACGGATATGAAGGGCGGACTGGCCGCCGTGCTGATCGCGTTTCAGGCGCTCCGGGCCGCCGGCGCCGAGCTGCCGGGCAGCGCCGCCCTGGCCTGCACCGTGGATGAGGAGGATCTGGGCATCGGTATCCGCGCCTACACCGCCGCGGTCAAGGCTGCTGCGTTGGCAGCTTCCCCCGATTCCCCGCTCACCTCGGCCACCCCGGCCTTCCCCTATTCCGCCTGTGTGGTGGCCGAACCCACCGACCTGGAGACCGTCATCGCCTGCCGCGGAGACAGCTATCTGGAACTGACGGTCACCGGAAAGTCGGCGCACTCCGGCCGGCCGGCGGACGGGCGCAACGCCATCGACGCTGCGGCGAAGATCCTGGACCTGGTCCGGGCAGACCACGCCCGGCTGCAGGCCGACGCCGATCCGCTGCTGGGTTCCGGCACCTGGAACATCGGGCTCATCCGCGGCGGTACCGGCATTTCCATGGTGGCGGCGGAGTGCACGGTGTCGCTGGACCGGCGGCTGATGCCAGATGAGGACCCCCAGCGAATCCTCGACTCCCTGCTGGCCCGGATCCGTGAAGCCGGCATCGATACCGACGGGATCTCGGTGGAGGCCTCCGTAACCATGGAAATGCCGGGATTCCGCACGCCGGAGTCGCATCCTCTGGTTTCGAACGCCGTATCCGCTCTGGCTGACGCGGGCGTGGCCAGCGTTGTGAGTGGCTGGTCCGCGGCGTGCGACGGAGGCTTCATTTCCCGGGACCTCGGCCTGCCGGTGATCGTGATGGGCCCCGGCGGGCTCAACGACCAGGCGCACCAGGTCAACGAGTCGGTCAGCGTCGCCGAGCTGTTCGCGGCCTCCCGGGCCTATGCCCTGATGTGCCTGCGCCACGCTGGCTAGGCGCAACGGGTGCAGTGCGCGGTTCTGCGGGCATGAATGTTCTAGGCTGCAGAAAACAGTTCCTGTGCGCCTGGAAGGTGGAGCATGACGGTTTCGAGCGTGAAAGGCGGGTTGTTCCGCGGGTATGGATAGGCCTGGTCATCTGGGCTGGATACCTCGGTCTCGTTTACATCATCCAGTCCCTCAGCGGTATTCCCTACGACACGTGGGGGGACAGCGCAGGGAACCTGTTCTTCGGAGCCGGTCTCTCCCTCATCGTGGCGACCGTACTACTGGCGCTGACAACCACCCTGTTGGGGTGGTGGCACCCGGCACTGTACGACAGGAACCGCAGCCGGCACCGCTGGCCAATTTTCATTCCGATTCTGATGGCCGTGGCGGCGGCCATGAACCTGGCCGGCACGGATTGGTCAGCCTACAGCGGGGCCTTCCTTGCTGCCTCCCTCACGCTGGGGCTGGTCGGGTTCACTGAGGAGATCGTCAACCGCGGGCTCCTGCTGGTTGGGTTCCGTACTCGGCTCAGCGAGGGCTGGGTGTGGTTCCTGACGTCGGCCATGTTCGGTCTGACCCACTTCGTGAACATCGCCCTTGGTGCCGATGCGGCCGGAACGGTACAGCAGGTGTTCTTCGCCTTCCTGGCCGGAACCGTGTTCTACATCCTCCGGCGGACCACTGGCTCACTATGGGCGGCGATGCTCCTCCACGGGCTCTGGGACTTCTCCGTTTTCGCCACGGGGGTCGGCACACCCGGTGACATCGTCTACGTCGCCAACGTCATCGTGCCGCTGACCGGACTGCTGGGACTCGTCTGTGTCCGCTTCGTCATCAGCGACGCCAAGGAACGGATTTCAAGCACGTAGCCGGGTCCGCCGCTCCGGAACTGGCCTGGGCTTCCAACGCGAACACCGTCGCAGGCACCGGAGGTGCACCGGCTCGGCGGCTAGGAACTGAGTCCGGGGTTACGCCGTCGCGGCTTCCGGAGTTCCGCCGCTGGTGAGCCGGTCCAGGGCGTCGTCCATGTGCGTGATCAGGAGCCGGCCGACGAGGTCCTGATCGCCCGCAGCCAATGCTTCGGCGATGGCCTGGTGCTCCCCCACCCGGGCGTGCGGATCCGGATACCGGCGTTCCAGCGCGGTGAGGCACATCCGGGTCTCGGTGAGCAGGGTGTTGTGCATGCGTGTGAGGCGGGGGCTTGCCGCGGCAGCAACCAGTGTGGAGTGGTATTCCATGTCCGCTTCGGACATCGCGTCCAGGTCGCCTTTGTCCGCAGCCTGCTTCATCGAGTGCACTGTCTGCAGCAGCCGGGCAGCTACGTCTTTGCCGCCCCGCTGCAGGATGAGTTCGGAGGCAGCCCGTTCGACGGCGGTGCGCGCCACGTACATGTCCCGCACCTCCGCGTCGGTCATGGTGATGACGAACAGCCCACGGTTCCGGATGCTGATCAGCAGGCCCTCCTGGGTGAGGCGCTGCATGGCTTCCCGCAGCGGACCGCGGCTCACACCCAGTTCCTTGGCCAATTCCGTTTCGACCAGCTGACTGCCCGGGGCGATCTGGCCGCGGCCGATGGCGGTGCGCAGTTTCCCGGCGATGATCGACGGCGTTGACTCGCGCTCCACGGGATCAAATATTGCCATCGGGAACCACATTCCGCTCGGGGCACCGGGTGCTGTTTCGGGGCCGGGTAGATGTCCGCTTGGCGCGGAGAACTTGTCTACAATCCTACAGCGAGGTTGGTGGAGTTGAGTGAAATGTGGCACTAAAAGCCGTCGCGAGGGCTAAGGAACATGGGTCGGGGTGGCCGGGGCCGGGATTGCGTCCGTCAGAACAGCACAAGGCCCATCCAGTTCGGTGGCTGGAAAGCCTCGCCGGGACAGTGAAGGACGCGGTCAAAACCCTCCGTTCTGGGTGAAATCGACCGGTTTGGGATATCCCTGCCGCTGCGCAGCGGAGGGAAATCCCAAAACGGCAGGGATATCCCAAACCGGAGGCAAATGGGGCTACCAAATGGGAGGGAAACCCCAATCCGGAGCAAAACGAGTTACCAAACGGAGGGAAATCCCAAACCGGAGGAAAACGGGGCTACAGAACGCAGGGACGTCCCAAGGCGGAGGAAAGCGGGGCTACCAAACGGGAGGGAAACCCCCATTCGGAGGGAAATCCCAAACCGGAGGAGAACGGCGCTACAGAATGCAGGGACGTCCCAAGGCGGAGGAAAACGGCGCCGGCCAACGGCTGGGATTCGCGCACCGGAGGAAATAGTCAGGACACGGCAGCTGCCACCCGTTTCAGTCCGGTCCTTCTCTCAGACGCTCACGACTCGCCACATCTTCAGGGAGAACAGGCACTGCGTACGACTGGTGTCCGCGCGCCCGCCGGAAGCCAGCAGCCTGGACGGTGAGCAGCGTGAAGGCGCCCATGACTCCAAGCAGCAGCGGAATGGGGCCCAAGCTGGACAAGTTCAGCGCAAAAAGTCCCCTGGGACGGCCGCTCCCCTGGTCGCTGGACGCTTCATAGAGGTAGCTGGCATAACGCCGCGGCTCGAGGCCGCCGGTCAACCAGGCGAGGCCGGCCATCAGCAGCACGGCTACCAATACCCACGCAGCACAGAGATAAGGATTGAACCGGCGCCGGACTGTTGATCGTGTGTACAGCCGGTACTCCTCATCGGAGGTACCCGTTGAATTCCCCATGGCGGTGAGCCTACTTGACCCTCGTTCGGCCAGCCCCCGGCAGCCCGATCGACCCAGCACCCCCGCGAGCCCCAAATCAGACCACCCACCGGCGAGGCAGGACAGCCCGGCCATCCACCGGCACACCCGGCCATACGGCGGCGGGATGGATCCTCACACCGGAGAAGAGTCGAGCAGTGCAGCCAGCGGAACCTCCACCACCTCGCCGTTCAGCACGCGGGGATACCGCTGGCCGGTAAGTTCCGAGAGAGTGAGCCTGATCAGGGTGCCGTGCGCCACGGCGATGATCCGCTGGCCGGGATACTGTGCGGCCAGCCCGCGCAGAGCGGCGAGACCGCGATCCGCCACCGCTTGCTCCGGTTCGCCGATGCCAAGTGCAGATGTGAGCTGTGGTTCGGTCAGCCCGTTCAGGTGCAGCCCTTCGGCCGGTCCGTAGTCCCTCTCGATCAGCTCCGGGATGGTGCCGGCCGGCTGCAGTCCTGCCGCGTCGGCAATGAGGTGAGCCGTCTGCACGGCGCGCAGCAGCGGCGATGACACCACCACACTCCACGGCTCAGCGGCCAGCAGCCGTCCGGCCTTGCGGGCCTGAGCCCGGCCCACGCCGTTCAGCGGGTTATCGGTTCGGCCCTGCAGCCGGCGCTCCTGGTTCCAGTCCGTTTCGCCGTGCCGCACCAGGACCAGCCGTTCCGGCGGCCTTACGGCACCACTCACGGCATCGTTTCCGCCGGCATGCATCATGCCTGCATCGCTCAAGGCATCGTTCCTCCCCGCTGCGCTCCTTACGCCCGCACCCCTCACGCCGTCCCTCACGCCGTCGTCCTTCGCGTCGCCCTTCACGCCGTCACCAGCGTCCGGCGGCCAGCCTCCGTATCCCCCGCCGGCCCCATCGCAGCGCCCGCGCCATCGCCCAGGGCACCCACAGTCCCCACCGCAGAACCCGGCACATCCTTCGCCACATCCCCGGACGCATCCGTCGCGAACACATGGGCCCGAAGCACCTCCGGCAGGACCCGGTCCCCGGGCTTGGGTACCCAGCCGGTGACATGCGCCCGCAGCGTCCTGCCCTGCCAGTCCGCGGAGACATCGAACCCGTGCGGTCCGTAGAGCGCAGAAGTCACCACACCCGTCCGAGCCCAGCCGGTGTCGCCGGCGAGGTTCGGGTGCACCGGGTGCAGCACCAGGTCCAGGGGGGACACCGCGGCGGTAACCGCCAGCGCACTGTGACCCAGACCCACGCACGGCCCGGCTTCCAGCCGTTCGCCGGGAATGCTGATGCCCTCCGCAACTTCAAGCCGGCCCTCCGCCCAGGTCCCGTCCAGCAGCACGGCATCGCTGACGAAGGACGCCACAAACGCCGACGCAGGTGTCCGCACCAGCTCCTCCGGAGTACCGACCTGCTCAATCCGCCCGGCCCGCAGCACCGCCACCCGGTCCGCCAGGGCCAGGGCCTCCGCGCGGTCGTGCGTGACGTGGACCGACGTCAGTCCCTGCTCACTCGTCAGCGCCTTCAGGTCCAGACGCAACCTGGCCCGCAGCGGTTCATCCAGGGAAGACAACGCTTCGTCCAGGAGCAGGGCCTGCGGAGCGCCGACGATCGCCCTCGCCAGGGCCACGCGCTGGCGCTGCCCGCCGGAAAGGGCAGCCGGTGCCCGCTCCCCCAGCCCTTCCAACCCGACCAGCCCCAGCACACTGCGAACCCGGGCCTCCGCAGCTTTGCGCGGCACACCCGCCAGGCGCAGCGGATACCCCACGTTCCGGGCCACGGACCAGTGCGGCCAGATCGCGTGGTCCTGAAAGACCATGCCCAGGTTCCGCTTCTCCGGCGGCACCCAGGCACCCGGCCCCGCCACCGGCTGGCCGCCGAGGCACAGGGTGCCGCCCTCCGGCTGAACAAACCCGGCAATGCTGCGCAGCAGCGTGGTTTTGCCGGAACCCGACGGACCCAGCAAGGCCAGGAACTCGCCGTCGTGCACGTCCAGGTCCACGTCCGAGAGGCCAACATGGCCGTTGGCGTAGACGTGGCGCAGGCCCTGAAGACTGATCGAAGACATTTACTTTCCCTTCCGGAAGCGGGTGCGCGCTGTGCGGCGGGCACCCAGGGCGGCGGTCGCGGAGAGCCCCGCGACGCCGACGATCGTGACCAGCAGCGCCAGGGCGGAAGCCGAGTTATAGTCCCCGGCCTGCTGGAGGTTGAAGATGACCACACCCAGCGTCTGGGAGCCGGGCGCCACCAGGAGGATGGAAATGGTCAGTTCGCGCACGGCGGTCAAGGCGACGACGACGGCGCCGCTCACCGCCGCGGGTACGCTCAGCCGCAGCGCGACGTCGCCCAGTGCCCGCAGCGGGCCGGCACCGGAGATCCGTGCGGCCTCGTCCAGGGACACCGGCACGGATTCCAGCGGTGCCCGCACGGATTGGACCACCAGGGCCAGGAACGCCATGACGTAGGCGCCGAGGACCACCCAGGGTGTGTTGAAGATGCCCAGCGCCGGGGCAATCAGCAGCCAGGCGACGGCCAGGACCAGGCCCGGCAGTGCCTGCGGCAGCATGGCGGTGACGTCCAGTGCGGCGTTGGAGCGGTGTTTGGTCCGGGTCAGGAGCGCACCAACACCGAGTCCCAGCACGCCGCAGGCCACCGCTGCGCCGAGGGCAAGCAGCACCGAGTTGGCGATGCCGGTGAGCGCTCCGCCGCTGGTGACGGCACGGGCGATGTTCGCCAGGGTCAGGTTCTCCCAGGTCAGCGGCACGCCGGGAGCCGGCAGCAGTGCCTGCTCGGTCAGCGCCAGCAGCGGCAGGACGCAGACGACGGCGGCGGTGCACCAGAGCAGGGCCGTCACCGCCCAGCGGGCGGACCCCAGCTGCAGCGGCAGCGCAGCCGCTCCGGCGCCGCCCAGTTCGCTGCCCCCGGGCAGCCGGCGCTGCAGCAGCACCGCGGCCAGGCCCAGGACCAGCAGCACGACGCCGATCGCGGCCACGGCGGGCAGCGGATTGGTGACGGTGCCGGAGGCGAGGTAGCGGTATACCAGGGTGGTGAGCGTGGTGTACCGCTCGGGCAGGCCGATCAGCGCGGGAATACCGAAGTCGGAGAGATTAGCGACGAGCGTAAGCACAAATGCTGCCACCACGGCCGGGCGCACCAGCGGAAGGGTCACCTGGCAGAACGTGCGCAGCCCGCCGGCACCGCTGATCCGGGCCGCTTCCTCCAGGCTGCCCGGGACCCTGCGCAGCGCTGCACTGATGACCAGGTAGGCCAGCGGATAGGAGTGCACGGCGAGCAGGAACACCACACCGCCGCCGCCGTAAATGTCCAGCACCGGACGCGCGGATCCGGTCAGCGCCATCAGCGCCTGGTTCAGGGTACCGGCCGGAGAGAGCAGCGCCATCCAGGACATCGCCCCAATGAACGGCGGAATGAGGAACGGCAGCAGGAAGATCCAGCGCAGCACGGTCCGGCCCGGCAGATCGGTCCGGTCAAGGACGACGGAGAGCAGCGCACCGAACGCGGTGGCCAGCGCAGCGGATCCGGCGGCGGAGGACACGGAGTTCCACGCTGCAGCCAGGACATCGGGGTCCGTGAGCACATCCGCGTTGGACGGCTGGGCTCCGCGGAACACAATGACACCGAGCGGCAGGAGCACCAGGAGGGCCAGCACGGCCCAGACCGCCAGCCGGAGCCAATGCAGTCCGTCGCCCCGGGGTCCTCTGCTGACTGCGGTCTGTCCGGCGGAGGTCTGTCCCCGCAGCCCCCGGCCGGCGGGGCTCTGCCCGAGGGGACCCCGGCCGGCGGGGCTGAGCTGCCCCTGCCCGCGCCGCCCCCGGCCGGCGGGGCTGAGCCCCGCCGGAAGGGCAACGGAATTACTTGAGGAGCTCATTGAACTTCGCGACGGCGCCTGCCTGCTTCTCGGCAATCACCGCGAGGTCCGGGTTCAGCAGCTTCAGGTCGGCGAGGGAGGGCGCACCCTCGGGGACACCGGCGTCGTCGCGGACCGGGAGGTAGGACTGCGCCACCGCCAGTTCCTGGCCTTCCTTCGAGACCAGGAATTCCACGAACTCGTTGGCGGCGTCCGGGTTCGTCGAGTCAGTGAAGACGCCTGCCGGCTGGGAGACGTAGGGAACGCCGTCGCTCGGGTAGTTCAGGCTGATGGGCGAGCCCTTCGCGGCCAGTTCGCGTGCCACGTAGTCCACCACAATCCCGATGCCTGAGGTCCCGGCGGCCACTGCCTGGCCAACCGGGCCGTTGCTTTCCAGAACGGTCGGTTCATTGTTGATCAGGCTCTTCAGCCAGTTCTCGCCCAGGGCGGGGGTTTCGAGCCAGACGGTGGTGTTGAAGGCAGCGGCACCGGAGACGTCCGGGTTCGGCATGGCGATCATGCCCTTGTATTCCTCGTTGGTCAGTTCGGCCCAGGACCCGGGGGCGTTGTCCACCAGCGTGGTGTTGTACGCGATGACGGTGGGAATGATGCGGGTGCCCACGTAGTAGCCCTCGTCGTCGACAACGTCCTGATTCAGTTCACCGGCGTTGTCGATGTCCAGGACCTGCAGGTCGCCCTCGGCGGCGTACGCCTCGAAGGTGGGGACGTCGGCGGCGAGGATCACGTCGGCCTGGATGCCGCCGGTCTCCTTCTCGGTCGCGATCCGGGTCTTCAGCTCGCCGGTGCCGGCGCGGAAGACCTCAACACTGACCTCCGGATTGACCTCGTTATAGGCGGCGACCAGTTCATCGATCTTGGCCTGCGGCTCCGAGGTGTACACCGTGAGGGTGCCGGTGGCGCCGGCCGGAGCGCTGGAAGATGCGGCTGCCGGGGAGTTTTCGGCGCCGTCGGCACTGCCGCTGCAGGCGGTCAGGAGGGCAAGCGACGCCAGCGATGCAACTGAGACGGCGGCAAGGGCGGGGTACTTAGAGCGGTGCAGCAATGGGTTCTCCTTGGGAAACCGGCAGCAGCGGTTGCTGCGGGTAAGGGTGGCCCGGGGCCCGTGCGGGCGCCGGGATAGGACGGGTGGAACGGGTGCCCGCGGCGGGGACGGCCCCGGGCAAGTCGGAGTCCGGCGTGGAATTTAGGTGCGCTGTGGCAGCTGCGGCGATGTGATGCGCGGCGGTCTTGGGGTTCGCGGTGGCCTTGGGGTTCGCTGCTTTGAGGGGCGGTGAGGCTTTGAGAGACGCTGCGGCCTTGAGGGGCACAGCAGCCTTGGTGAACACCACGGCGCCGGTGGGCCGCAGAGTCCCGGCAGCCCACAGGGTTCCGGCGGGCTGCAGCGGCACCGGAACGGCGCTGAAGCTGCTCTTTTCGCCGAGCCGGATGACGGAGAGCCAGCTGCTGTCCAGGCCCTGCACCGTTTCCGGCGGCGCGAGCAGATCCTGGCTGTAGGACACGGCCGGGCCGGCCCAGACCGGCACCGTGCCCAGCCGGCCGGACACCGCATGGTGATAGTGACCGCACAGAACCGCGCGCACGTCCGTGCCGGCCAGCACGCCGGCCAGTTCTGCAGGCCGGGCCAGGCCGCGGCCGGCCAGCTGCGGCAGCAGCGAATCGATGGGCGGATGATGCAGGGCCAGCACGGTGCCGTCGGGGGCAGGCTCAGCCAGCACGGTGTCCAGCCAGTGGAGCTGCTCTCCCGTGAGCCGGCCTGCGGGCTGGCCTGGGTCGTCCGAATCCAGCGTGATGAGGCGCAGTCCCCCGACGAAATGCACGTCGTTACCCGGGCCGGGGCCAGTGTCGGTGCGCGAACCCGTGAACGCTTCGGCGGCCCACGCCCGGGTGCCGGGAACGTCATGGTTGCCGGGCAGCACGATGACCGGGCAGCCCAGCTCCCGGCCGGCCCGGGCGAAAAGTCCGGAGGCGGCAGCGTAGATATCGCCGCCGGAATCGGCGATGTCACCGGTAATAACGACGGCGTCGGGCCGGTAGCGGGCCGCGGCGCGCAGGGCCTCGGCGGTGCGTGCCCATGTATCCAGGGCACCAAACAGCGGCTCACCCGGCTGATGCAGATGCGTGTCCGTGAGATGAATCAGGGTGTACCCGGACCCGTTCATGCCGCAGGGATTCCGGTGCCATGCAGCAGGACGCGGGCCCGGTCCAGCAGGCCCCTGCCCAGACCATGCCGCAGCAGGTAGGCGGCGGCACCCGTCTCACCTGCGAAGGACTCCTCGGCCAGGATCTCCAATGCGCTGTCCAGAACCTCGGGCGGGCTGGCCAGATGCAGGCGGACAGCGGTGGCCATTTCGGCGGAATCGACGATCCGGCTGCCGAGCCGGGCCAGCACCGCCTGACGGAAAGACTGCGGAAGGGCCGCTTCGGTGCGCGAGTAGTCCTCCACAATGGCGCCGCGGGAGGCCCCGGCGGCGTCCAGCACCAGCGCAATGACCAGCCCGGTGCGGTCCTTCCCTGCAGCACAATGCACCAGAACTCCGCCGTCAAGGTTCCGGATCACCTCGCCGACGGCGCTGGTCAGAGCCTGTGCACAGTCCTGCAGCAGATGCTGGTAGACGGCCTCGATCGGTTCGGAGACGGGGATGCTTCCGCGGTAGAGCGGAATGTTCAGCACCCGTGTACCCGCCGGGACACTATCCGGAGCCGAGGCAACCTCCACCGGCTCGCGCAGGTCCACCACCGTGGCGATCCGTGCTGCAGTCAGTTCAGCGAGACCGGCAGCGTCAAGGTCGTTCAGGGCTCCGGACCGGAAGAGCAGTCCCCGGCGCAGTCCCGGAGTTTCGGTTCCTGCTGCTGCGTCACGGAAATTGAACAATCCGCCGACTGCGGGCGGAACGTCTGCAGGAGCCTGCGGAGTGGAGTACAGCTCGGTATTCATGGAACCTCTGGGTCGTGCTCGGTTGGGGCTCTCCGAGTTCATCCAGCGAAGGTTAATCAGTGGTGAACAGGCACCGGCGGCCAGGCCAACCGTGCACGAATACTTTGGCCTCGCAGGCACCCCTTCCCCGTTGTAGCGGCCCGAACCCGGCGTCCGGCGGTATTTTGCGGCCCGAGACGGTCAGGCCTCGCTAGCTCGCGATGGGGTGGGCCAGACCGCCCCGGCTGCCGCCTGCTTGGGCCAACCGGCCCGTGTTGCCGAGGAGGTAGGCCAAGCCTCCCCCGCCCCGCGCTGCCGGCGGCTTGGGCCAACCGGCCCGTGTTGCCGAGGAGGTAGGCCAAGCCTCCCCCGCCCCGGCTGCCGCCTGATTGGGCCAACCCGCCCGTGTTGCCGATTTCTTGGGCCGCCCTCCCTAGCTGGCGAGGAGGAGGGCCAAGCCTCCCCGCCGTGCTGTCGATTCCTTCGGTCGCCCCCGGGCCGCCCAGACTCCAACCAGCCAGAAACCGGGCATTCAGGTCGCCCAGAGCCTCAGACGCGCCGAAGTTTCCATTCCTCGTTACAGGAGTTACCCCTGAGGTCACACCAGGCAACCCCTTCAACAGGCACAGGGAAACCGCGCGCATTCCTCTCCACTCACAGCCCGGGTCCTTTGAGGCGACAAACACGGCTGGGTTAACACAGGCCCCAGCCGTATCGGGGGGCTGTGCAGCCAGGGCGGGGCGGTGAAGGACGCGGTCAAAACCCTCCGTTCGGGGTGAAATCGACCGGTTTGGGATTTCCCTGCCTCTGCGCAGGGGAGGGAAATCCCAAAACGGCAGGGATATCCCAAACCGGAGGCAAATGGGGCTACCAAATGGGAGGGAAACCCCAAACCGGAGGAGAACGGGGCTACAGAACGCAGGGACGTCCCAAGGCGGAGGAAATCGGGGCCACCAAACAGGAGGGAAGTCCCCCATTCGGAGGGAAGCCCCAATCCGGAGCAAAACGGGGCTACCAAACGGGAAGCAAGCCCCAAACCGGAGGAAAACGGGGCTACAGAACGCAGGGACGTCCCAAGGCGGAGGAGTTCGGGGCGACCAGACGCGTCGTGCCGTAGGTCGGGCAGAGCATTGAGTCCGGCTAGCGCCCGTAGCTCCGCCGGAACGCCGCAGCCTGCACGGTGAGCAGCGTCAGGGCACCCAAGAGACCGAACAACAGCACAAAGGGACCCATGCCGTACAGGTTGGAAGCGATGACACCCGGCCCGCCCTCCATCCCCTGACCCGTGGACGGGTCAACCGAGAAATATGTGGTCGGCTCGAGGGCTCCCGTCAGCCAGGACATGCCAGTAGCCAGCATGACGGCTACCAGCGCCCAGGCTGCGCAGAGGTAGGGGTTGAACCGGCGGCGGGGTCCATCTGATGCAGCGAAACCACCGGGAGCCTCCGGGCCCTGCACACCGTCGGTGCCGGTCGGATCCCCCAGGTCTTCAGCCCATTCAGCCCGCGCAGAGCCAGCTTGCCGGCCGGAAGTACCGTTCCCGCTGCCGCTCCCACCGGGTAGCCGGCGGGTGGCCGCAATGTTTCCGGCGGCACTGTCCCCGCCGGTCCTGCCCTCGCCGGTCCTGCCCTCGCCGGTCCCGGCAGCGCTGTTCACGCTATCCCTTCCGGTCCTGCCCTCGCCGGTCCCGGCAGCGCTGTTCACGCTGTCCCATGCCCCACCGGCACCGGCGGCGTTGGTCCCTCTGCCCCCGGCCTCGCCGGCCCCGGCCTCGCTGGCCCCGCCGGCCCCGCCAGCCCGTCCCGCGGACGGGGCTGGACCGCCGTCGTCGACAATGTGCACCGAGTCCTGAGCCTGACCATCCTGTGGCCGCGCGTACAGCCGGTAGTCGTCCGCGTCTGCGTGATTCCCCATGGCCGCGAGCTTACTTGACGCCATCGTGGGCCATCCAAGGCCACACTGCGTAATATCCCGGGACATCTCCCAGATTCGGGTCCTACGGTGGTGACTTCGCTCCGGCCACCACTACCGAAGGAACCCGCATGAGCACCTCCTCTGCCGCTGCCACCGCTACAGACGCCGCCACCGCTACCCCGAACGGTCCAACCTCGATCGACCCGCGGACGCTCGCGTCCCTGGTCCAGGAGAATCCGGCCGTGATGCTGGTCGACGTCCGCAATCCCGCCGAATTCGAATCCGCGCACATCCCCGGCTCGCACAATATTCCGCTGCCGCTGCTCTCCGCGCACACGGCCGAACTGGCCGCACGGCTGGGTGAGGACACCGTGATCCTGTGCCAGTCCGGCGTGCGGGCCAAACAGGCTCACGACCGCCTTGCCGCGGCAGGCCTCCAGGGTGGCTCGGTGCTCACCGGCAGCGTCGCAGACTTCGAAAAGGCCGGCGGCACCGTGGTGCGCGGAAAGCAGGTCTGGGACATGGAACGCCAGGTCCGGTTCGTAGCCGGCAGCCTGGTGGGCATCAGCCTGTTGGCCGGACGCACCGCGTCTCCGAAGTTCCGGGTCCTGGCCGGCGGAATCAGCGGCGGTCTGGTTTTCTCCTCGCTGTCCAACACCTGCGCCATGGGCAAGGCACTCTCCTACCTGCCCTGGAACCGCGGCGCGGCCGAGCCTTCGTGGGAAGAAATCCAGGCGCAGCTCGACCGGTAAGCAGCACGTCCCGGCGGCGAGGCCCGGCTCCGGCACCGGCGGGCGGCGGCACCGGCCCCGGCACGCCCCGGGACGCCACTCCCGGCCCTTCCCGCTACTGAGGCGCAGCCAGCCAGAGGTCGGGGCCGAAGACCTCGTACTGGATGTCCTGGGCGGGAATCCCACGGGCAATCAGCGTGCTGCGGGTCGCCTGCATAAAGCCGAGCGGGCCGCACAGGTAGTAATCGGCGTCCGTGGGAAGCTCGAAGGCGGCCAGGTCCATGGCACCGGAGAACTGACGGGCATCCTCCTGACCCGCAGGCGCAGGCTCCGAGAACCAGGTGGTCAGCGAGGCATCCGGCAGCTGCGCCAGATCCGCCCGCACCTGTTCCCGCAGCGCGAAGGACTCCGCCGATTTGTCGGCATGCAGCAGCGTCACGGGACGGACCGCCGACGACTGGACCAGGTGGGAAATCATTCCGGCCATGGGCGTGATGCCGATGCCAGCGCTGGCGAACACCACCGGCCGGCCGGTTTCCCGAAGCACCACCTCGCCGAACGGGGCCGACAGCACCACCTCATCGCCCACATTCACTTTGGCGTGCAGCAGGTTGGAGACCTCGCCGTCGGGGGTCGGACGGCCGTGAACCCGCTTGACGGAGAACTGGCGAGTGAGCCCGTCGTCCGCCCGGGTGAGGCTGTACTGCCGCGGCTGGTGTACGCCGTCGGGCATCAGTGCCTTCAGCGAAACGTACTGGCCGGGCAGCGCCGGCTTCATCGTGCCGCCGTCGACGGGCTCGACCACAAAGGTCACGACGTCGGCGGTTTCCTGAATCTTCTCCGTCACCCGCCAGGTGCTCCAGACACTTTCCGGTGTGAGGTCCGCAGCCGTGTACATGGCCCGCTCCTGGTTGATGAGGGCGTTGGCCATCAGCCAGTACACCTCGTCCCATGCTGCCGCCACCTCGGGTGTCACGGCGTCGCCCAGGACATCGCCGATGGCCCACATCAGGTGGTCGTGCACAATCTTGTACTGTTCCGGCCGCAGGCCCAGGGAAACGTGCTTGTGTGAAATCCGGGCCAGCAAATGGTCGGGCAGCTCGCCGGGCTGATTCACCAGGAAACCGGCAAAGGCGGCAACCGATCCGGCCAGCGCCTGCTGCTGCCGGCCCTCGGCCTGGTTTCCGCGGTTGAACAGGCCGTCAAGCAGTTCAGGTTTCTCGGCGAACATGTGTGCATAAAAGCGTTTCGCGATTTCCCCGATGTGCTCACCAACCACCGGCAAAGTGGCCTCAACTACGGGACGGGATGTATCTGAAAGCACGTAAAACTCCTTGACTCAACGAAGCGCAATTCGAAAGCCAGGAGCAAAATTCACCGACTTCCGACAGTCACACTACTCCTCTTCTACGCCGTGTAGAAATCATGGAAAAGCCCGTCAGGACGGACTCCGGGCCCACAAAAATGGACGACGCCGGCACCCAGGCGGGTGCCGGCGTCGCCACTGTGTTTGGCCGGTTTACAGATTTACGCTTCTACGGGTGCTGCAGGTTCACCGGGGTCCAGGGTTATGGCAGGCGCCAGTACACCGGTTCGTTGTTGTCGGCGAGGATCATCCGCAGGCTGGTCCTGCTGTCCTCTCCGATCGCCTCATCGGGGAGGTCCATGCAGAACTCGTAGGTGCGGGTGTCTCCCTTTTTGAGATTTGGCTGGTCGAAGGCGTTCACACCGAGATCCATGGAGCAGTCCAGGACACTGTAGGAGCGGCTGTCAGCACCGATGAACTCGGGGGCGAGGTCCAGCCATAGCCGGCCTTCACCGTCTCCGTTGTAGACGGTGGTGAACTCGAAGATCACGTAGTTGTGGTCCGGTGCACCCGCGGAAGGGTCCCGCTCCTGCACCTCGGCGGATGCGTTGCCGTCCACGGAGACCAGGGTGACCGTGTAGTCGCCCACCTGAACCTCGTCGCCCGCCGAAACCGCCGGCGCGGAGAGCACCTTCGCCATGAACGAGTCGCTGATTTCGAAGGTGTACTCGTCCGGGGATGCGAGCGCATCCGGCGATCCGGAAGCGTTCGGCAGTGGACGGACAGGCTGCGGATCCGACTCGGCGTCATACTGGCCCATACTCGATTGCCGGAACGAATCCACGATGAGGGCAGTGACGCTGCCGGCAATGATCATCGACAGCACAGCGACGGCCAGGGCAACGATGCCGAGCACCCGGGCCACGTTGCGGGCGCGGAATCCCTTGATCAGCGCCGGGATACCCAGACCCAGGGCCACGACGCCAAGTACGAAGGTAAACACATTGAAGAACGGCAGCCAGGAGATGATCAGCCCTGCGCCGGCGACGCTCAGCGCAGCGATACCCAATGCCTTCCCGGGTGTCCGGGCCGGCTGGGTGCCCGGGTAGCCCGGGTAGCCGGGGTAGCCCTGGCTTCCGGGGTAGCCCTGGTATCCCGGGAAGCCCTGGCTTCCGGGGTAGCCCGGGCCCTGGGATCCGGGGGTGCCCGGGTATCCGGGTCCGTAACCTCCCGGCGTCCCCTGGCCCGGCATCGCGTACTGCTGAGGGGCCTGGCCTGCCGCGGCGTACTGCTGGGGAGCCTGGCCCGGCATTGTGTACTGCTGCGGGGGCTGCTCCGGCATTCCATAGGTCGGTCTGACGTATTCCGGCGCACCGGCAGCCGGATCGGCGGAGCTTGGATCAGCCGGGCCTGGATCAGCAGCACCCGGGCCGACGCCCCCGGGAACTTCACCCGCAGAAAGTCCGGCTCCGGCACCTCCGGCTCCCGGCTGGCCAGCTGACCCGGTGGGAGCGCCCGCCGGCGGGTAGTGCGGCAGTGGTGCGGAACCACCGGGCGGGGTGTTGCCGGCTGCCGGAATCCCGGCGTAGGGATTTCCGCTGGGCCGGTCATAAGAGGTCAAAGGGCGGGCAGACGCCGGGTACCCGGCAACAACGTACGGACCGCCGGATCCACCCGGATTCTGGGCGCCGGCATCGGCGTGGTTGCCCGGAGTGTTGCCCGGTTTGCGGTCCGGAGCGCCGTCAGAGCCTGCCGGACCACCGCTGGGAGCCGCAAAGGACCCGCCCGGCGAAGCGAATCCGCTGGGCGGTGCGAGCCGCGAGCTGTCGTCCGCCCTCGGCCCGGTACCGGCGTCCTCAAACCCGGCTGCCCGGCCGGCCGATTCTCCTGCGGCTGGCTCAGCCGGCACCGGCCCGCCCGGTGTTGCTCCCCCAGCTTCCCGGACCGCTTCAGGCTGCTCTGCCTCGTTCGGTCCCTGGTCGCCGCCGAGCCCAGGTTGGCCCTGTTCCTTATTCATCTGTTCCCCCAAGCATTGAGACCTGCGTGCAAAAAGTGCGAGGCACGGCCGTCCTGCCGGTGGCCCCGGGTCCATTCTAGGCCCCTGACCTGCGGCTTTTCCCAAAAGAAAGAGGCCCGTCCCGCTACGGCGGAACGGGCCTCAAACGCGTACTGAAGACTATGCGAGAGCCGCGACGACGTCGTCGTAATCCGGTTCGGTGGTGATCTCCGGAACCAGCTGCGTGTACAGCACGGTGCCCTCGGCATCCAGGACGACGACGGCGCGGGCCAGCAGGCCGGCCAGCGGACCGTCAGCCTGGGTGAGTCCAAAGTCTTCGCCGAAGCTGCTGCGGAAGGCGGACGCCGCCACCACGTTCTCGATGCCCTCTGCACCGCAGAAGCGGCCGAGCGCGAAGGGAAGATCCTTGGAAACACACACCACGGCGGTGTTCTCCAGCCCGGCGGCCACTTCGTTGAAGCGGCGGACGCTCTGCGCGCACACACCGGTGTCCACGCTCGGGAAGATGTTCAGGACCACGCGGCGGCCGGCGAACCCGGACAGGGTCACGGCGGCGAGGTCGGTGCCGACCAGTTCGAAGGCCGGAGCGGAGGTGCCGACGGCGGGAAGCTCACCGGAGGTACGGACAGGGTTCTCTTTAAATGCTGTGGTTGCCATGGTTCGTGTCTATCACGTCTTTCTCCCTTTGTTGGGACGCTGACCTGCGGTGATGCTGGCTGGAGGCTCCGAGCCAAAGAAATTCGGGGTGCGGGGTTCCCTCCGCGTGTGGTGGTGCTCTACTGGAAGGAGGTTGAGGTTTGCTGCAGAGAATCCCAACTAGGTCCTCCCTCCGTGGAGGGCCGTCAGGTCCACATGGCCGGGACCAGTAGGTTCGATGGCCGGGCCTTGGAACGACTCCCTGGCTGAGGCTGGGGAGCCGTTCAGTGTTGGCGGCACAGTTCAGTATGGGCAGCCCACTGAAGTGTTCCCGCCGTGCTGCATTGTTCCCGCCGTGCTGCCCGCTACCCCACAGGCAGCAGCTGCACCGAGCCGCGGTGGGCACCAAGCCCGCCGTCGACCCGGATGTCCGTGCCGTTTACCCAGCCGGCCTGCGGCGAGGCGAGGAAGGTGATCACGTTGGCGATGTCCCGGGCGGAGGCGGCACGGCCCAGCAGCGCCACTGCGCCCTCCACCTTCTCCACACCGTGGTCCTTCTTGAAGTCGGCCAGGATCGGGGTTTCCACCGGGCCCGGGCTCACCGAGTTCACCCGGAGACGGCCCAGGTTTTCGCTGGCCTGCAGCTCGGTAAGCAGCCGGACCGCTTCCTTGGAGAAACGGTAGGAGTTGCCGGTAATCTCGGGGTCCTGATGCGCGCCGGCCAGCGCTTCGTCCCAGTCGGCGGCGGAGACGAACGCGAACAGCTGTTCCCGGCGCCCGGCCCAGCCGGCTGCCACCGAGGACGCCAGGTTGGTGACGAATCCGCCGTCGGAAATCTGCGGCAGCAGAGCCATGGTCAGCTCCCGCAGGCCGAAGACGTTGACCGTGAGCACCAGCTCAAACGGTGCGGTGCCCGGTACACCGGCGATATTCGCCAGCCCATGGATGGCGCCGCTGACCTGTTCGGCGGCGTCGGCAACACCCTGCGGAGTGGAGAGATCCGCCTGGATGAACTCCCCGGAGAAATCCTCGGCCTGGTTGCGGTCGATGCCGATGACCTCAGCACCGGCAGCAGTGAACGCCGCCGCCGTGGCTGCGCCGATGCCCGAGGCAGCTCCGGTAACCACAATCCTCTGTCCTGCAAACATGCCCATGCTTCGTCTCCGTTTTCTCCGTGCTTCCGCGGCAGCGGCCACGGCTCTTCGCTGACCAATCTTCTCCTCCACACGCACCCAGGCAAGGCCGCCTTTCCACTGGACAGATAATGCGACTTGTCCGTTTCCCCGCAACGGACAAGGCTGGAACCACCAGTGACAACGCGAAAAGGACGGCCCGTGTCTGTTTACCCCACCACCTATGAGGTCTTCGACCCGGCCACCTTGGAAGTCGTCGGCACCGCGCCCCTGCATACAGCCGAGGACGTTGAATGCGCCGTCGCCCTGGCCGGCACCGCCGCCGCGGCCTGGGCCGCTGACCGGGAGGCCCGTCGCTCGGCGCTGCGCTCCATCGCCGTTGCGGTCCGGGACCAGTCCGGCCGGCTGGGAGAAATCCTCAGCCGCGAACAGGGCAAGGTCCTGCGCGAGGCAGTCATGGAGTTCCAGGTCGCCGCCGGATTGTTCGAGTACTACGCCGATCTTGAGTGGTACCAGACCGAGCAGCTGCCCGAACGCGACGGCCGCCGTCTGGCAGTCCACTACCGTCCGGTTGGCCTGGTCGGTGCCATCACGCCGTGGAACTTTCCGATCTCTCTGCTGGCGGTCAAACTGGCTCCGGCGCTGGTGGCCGGCTGCACGGTGATCGCCAAGCCTTCCCCGAGCACCCCGCTGTCCACCATCGCCCTGGTGGAGCTGATGAACGGTTTCCTTCCGCCGCATGTGCTCACATCCGTGACCGGCCGGGGTGTGCTCAGCCGGGCGCTGAGCACCCTGCCGGGCGTACGGAAGATTTCCTTCACTGGCTCCACCGAGGTGGGAACCGCGATCATGGCCCAGGCCGCCCCCACGGTGAAGCGGGTAACGCTGGAGCTTGGCGGCAACGATCCGGCGATCGTGCTCCCCGACGCCGATCCCGCCTTCACCGCGGCAGGCATCATCGGTTCGGCCTTCCGCAACGCCGGGCAGGTCTGCATGGCCGTGAAGCGCGTGTTTGTGCCGCGCAGCCTGGCCGGCGAGCTCACGGAGGCCCTGGCTGCTGCGGCGGCCGGCTTGGTAGTGGGCCGCGGCCTCGATACAGGCACCGGCATGGGACCGATGCACAACGCCGCGCAGCGGGACCTGGTCTCCAGCCTGGTCACGCAGGCAGTGAACGACGGCGGCCGGCTCGCCTTCGGCGGCGGCACGGGCACCCCACTGCCCGGGTACTTCATGGAACCGACGATCATTGCCGATGCCCCGTATGACACCCCACTGGTCTGCTCCGAGCAGTTCGGTTCGGCGCTTCCGGTCTCCGTGTACGACGACGTCGAGGATGTCCTGGCTCACCTGAACGGGCAGGAATTTGGACTCGGCGCGTCGGTGTGGTCGCCCGACCTGGACCGCGCCGGAGAGCTGGCCTCCCGGATCGAGGCCGGCACAGTATGGATCAACCAGCACACGCAGGTGGAGCTGGACGCGCCGTTCGGCGGCTGGAAGGCCTCGGGAATGGGCCGGGAACGCGGCCGCTGGGGCCTGTCCGAGTACCTGCAGACCCGCACCGTGAATGCTGTGACTGGCCAGCACTCGATACCGGCGGCGGGTGTGGCGGTCCCGGTGTCCGGAGCTGCCACCTCCGGAGCTGCTGTGTCCGGGGCTGCGGCAGGCTAGTCACCCGCAGGGCTGGGCCGCAGCGGCTCCAAGAGCTGGGGGGGGGAAGCAGGGTCATCCGGCCAACAGAAAAACGACAGCCAAGCCACCGAGCACCCCGGCTCCGGCCAGCGTCAGTCCAGCACTGAATGCTCCGAGCGGGAAAAGGAACCGCCTGGGCAGCCGGCCGATGTGACGCCCGGCCCAGGCCGCGAGAAAAAACGTTCCCAGGCAACAGAGCCCAGCTGCGGCAGCCATGCCATAGCTGGGCTCTGCGCAGCTGGTGGATTCCGCCGTGCAGGATCGGAACGGGGCGCCACGGCCGGAGTCGTCGTACGTCTCTAGCGAAAAAAGCAGGACAACGCCGGCGATGGCATTTACCGGCAGCAGTGCCAGCGTCGCCATGGCGGTTGTGATGAGGGTGTTTCTCCAGCTGCCTGGAGCCTTGCCCGGCTCTGGTCCTTCAGGATCCGGTAGTACGGGCTCCTGTTCCAAAGGGTCTAGGGCGTCAGGCATGTCGCGAGCATAGACCACCCAGCAAACACGAAAAGGTCCCCTTCCAATCCGGAAGGGGACCTTTCTCAATCGATCGCAAACTACGGGATTTCCAGCCCTCGTTACGAAGGGGGGAAGGTGTGGCCCCAGTAGCTCACTTTCGTCACATAGGATTGGAAACGGCGACATGGCTGATGGCCCGTGCCTCTGATGAGCCCGGCGACCGCAGAAATCGGTGTTTCCGTAGGCCCTCCGCAATGTGCAGCGTTTCCCTCCGGTTTGGGAAAACCGAACAACCCTCCGCCCTGTGTCGCGTTACCCTCCGGTTTGGGAAAACCCTCCGCCATGTGTCGCGTTTTCCTCCGGTTTGGGAGAGCTCCGACGGTTTGTGACACGGTTTCCCTCCGGTTTGGGATTTTCCGGGCGCTTTGGGATTTCCCTCCGGTGCGCCGCTGCCGATTTATCCCAGGAGGGTCGATCTGTCCCAAAGCGGAGGGTTTTCCTCGAAAGTGCCCCTTAGAGCTGCGGGCTTCCCCAACCATCGTCATGGATGGGGAAGGTGTGGTCCCAGGCGAGCACCAGGCCCCGTTGTTCGCGAGCGACGTGGTGAGGCCGCAGGTGCGCCCCGCTCCCCTGTTCGCAGGCCCCCCTGTTCGCAGCGACGTGGGGAGGCCGCAGGTGCGCCCCGCTCCCCTGTTCGCAGGCCCCCCTGTTCGCAGCGACGCGGTGGGGCCGCGAAGCCGGGCCCCAGTGAGGACCTAACTGCTTAGCGCTGGAAACTGCCGGCAGCTGCGGTATCCGCGAGGCCGAGCCGGCGCACGTCGCGCTGCTGGTTGATGAACAGTAGGGCCAAGATGCCCATGGCCAGCATCAGCCCGCCGGCCAGGGCGAACGCCGCGGTGTAGCCCTCGGCCGGGGTCGCTCCGCCGCCAATCAGGAAGCCCGAAACTGCCGGGGCGAAGATGCCGCCGGAGGAGAGAACCGCGTTGGCGATCGAGAGGTTCGCTCCCCGCTGGGCGACGGTGGTGAGCTCGGAGACGATCAGGTAGGTGATGGCGAACAGAGCCGGGGCGGTTCCCAGGCCCACAGCCAGCAGCGCCAGGGACAGCGCCGGGGAGGACACCATCGTGGCTCCGAGCAGTGCCGCGCCGGCCAGGGTGGCGGCACTGCCGAGGACGAAGGCCCGGGCCTTGCGGGTGGGTAGTCCGCGCAGGTGCAGGCGCTGCGTCAGGGCACTCAGGGAAATCGTGGCGACCGCACCCCAGGCGGCTGGCAGGGCGATCATGCTGCCCGCAGCCTGGCTGGAATAGCCGAGAACCGTTTCAAAGTAAGCCGGTCCCCAGGACATCGCCAGCGTGAAGGTCCAGTAGCCAATGAAGGAGGTCAGCACGGCAAGGATCCAGCTGGCCGTGAAGATGGTCTTTTTGTAGCTGATCTTCGTTTCGGGGACCGCCGCAGTGCTGTCTTCCGCGTCGGCTGCACCGCCGGCGTCCGGGCCGTCGATCTCGCGCTCCGCCTGGCGGCTCGTGTAGGGACCCTCCTTGCCGGTAATCACCCAGAAGACCGACCAGAGGAGCCCGATGATTGCCAGCGTGGCGAAGGCGGTCTGCCAGCCGAAGGAACCGACCACCCAGGCCAGGACGGGAGCGAAGGCGACCACACCAAGGGTGACGCCCGACGATGCGACCGCCGCCGGCGTCGCGCCCTTCTTCTCCGGGAACCATTTGTAAATGCTGTGCATCATCACCGGAGCCAGCGGCCCTTCACCGGCGCCCAGCAGCAGCCGGGAGAGCCAGAGTGCGGGCAGCGTGGCGAAAATCAGGATCGGCAGCTGGGCCACGGACCAGGTGAGGCACAGGACCAGCAGGATCCATTTGGTCGGAATCTTGTTGGCAATCGGCGCGGCAATGAACTGGATGATCACGAAGGTCAGGAACATGGCGCTGCTCACCAGGCCAAACTGCTCCGGCGTGATGCCCAGGTCCCGCATCAGCGGGACAGCAGCAATACCCAGGACAGCCTTGTCCGCCCAGCTGAGCATCATCAGGACCAGGAGGGAACCGGTGGTGAACCAGGCGTAGCGGTTGCGTCTGGCTGCGGACCAGTAGCGCGGATTGCCAGGGTCCTGCCGAACAGGCGTGGAGGGTTCTTTGAGGGACACGTGCCTACCAGACTTTCGTAATCGGATACCGCGCAGGCATCCGGTGGGGCGTTATTTCCTCGACTGTAGATTCGTGTGATCTGAGCAACAATTTGAGCTTTCCGGTGGCCGGAAAGCTTGTCCGGATTTTCTCTCCGCTGGCAGGCATTCTGGAGTCAACCGACTTCCAACCTCGCCGGGTCTGGCGAAGATATGCGAGCACACGAGATGAAGAACCCCCACCCGGAGCCTGCGGCCGGCATGTCCGTCATCACGCTCGGAACGGCCGCCGGACCGGCCATCCGCGGCCCGCATCCCGGGATGGCGACCGCCGTGGTGGTGGATGGCAGCTTCTACCTGGTGGACTTTGGCCTGGGGATCACCCGTGCCGCACACGGCGCCGGGCTGCGCGGCGAGAACCTGCGGGCCTGCTTCATCACGCACCTGCATTCGGACCATGTGGCGGAGCTTCCGGGCTATTTCCTGTGGAACTGGGGCCGGCCGGTCAACGGCATTACGGGTCCCGTGACGGTCTTCGGTCCCGGAACGGATCCGCAGGGAATCCCCGGCGAGAACGGCGGAACAGGCGCCATGGTGGGGCACCTGCTGGAGGCCTTTTCCTACGACATCAACATCCGGATCCACGATGAGGGGCGGCCGGACCTGCGGGACCTGGTGCTCGCCGCGGACGTCGAGCTGCCGTCCGGAGTGGCTGCCACCGCGAACGGGATCCACACCCCTGCCATGGAACCGTTCACCGTGTATGAGGACGAGTTGGTGCGGGTGAGCGCAATCCTGGTGGAGCATCCTCCGGTGTTCCCCGCCTTCGCGTTCCGCATCGAGAGCCGCTACGGGTCCGTGGTCATTTCCGGTGACACCACGGAGTGCGCCAATATGGTCACGCTCTCCACCGGCGCCGATCTGCTGATTCACGAAGCAGTGAATCTGGACTATTTCGCCGCCCTGGACATGGCACCGGAGTTCCTGAACCATCAGCGGATCTCCCACACCACAGCCCCCGGTGTTGGCCGGGTCGCCGCACAGGCCGGCGTCCCGCATGTGGTGCTTTCACATCTGGCCGGGCTGGCCAGCGATGAAGAGTGGACGGCGGGTGTGCGGACGGAGTTCGACGGCCGCGTCACCGTGGCAGCCCCGGGCAACCGGTTTGAGATCGCGGGCGTCCCGGTGCTGGCAGCCGCACGCTAACCGGCCAGTCCGGCCAGGCCGCCCACTTCACGGCCGACGGCGGCGGCGGCCACTTGCAGGGCCGGAATGATCCGCTCTGGTTCGCGCATGGGTCCGATGAAGACCACACCCAGCGCTGCCATCAGCTGGCCCTTGGAATTCACTACCGGCACCGCCAGTCCGGAGGTGCCCAGAGCATGTTCTTCCCGGGTGGTTGCGTAGCCTTTGTCCCGCGCTTCCTGGACCTGGCGGTGCAGTTTGCCGGGCTCGATCACGGTGTACGGGGTGCGGCGGGCCAGGTTGGCGAAGGCCTTCGCCCGGACCTCCGCAGGGGCATAACCCAGGATGATCTTCCCCGCGGCGCTGACGTGCAGCGGAAGCCGTTCCCCCACCTGCGCCACCGGTCTACCCACCGCGGTGCCCGCAAACCGTTCGATCAGCAGCGCCTGCTCGCCCTCCAAGACAAACAGGTTGACCACCTGCCGGGTCGCGAAGAGCACGTCCTGCATATACGGGCCGGCAATGGTTTTGAGGTCCTTTTCCACCGGGGCCAGCAGCCCCAGCGTCCAGAGCCGGTGCCCCACGTAGTAGTTGTTGCCGCGCTTGGCAACGGCGCCCCACTCGAGCAGTTCCCCCAGGAGACGGTGGCAGGTGGCCACGGGAGTTCCCGAGCGGCGGGAGATCTGGGACAGCGTCAGCTTCACATTGTCGGCGTCGAACGCACCCAGGATGTTCAGCGCCCGCGATGTGACCGATTTCCCTTTGGCCGCTGCCTGTCCTGCCACTGCGTCATCCTCCGGTAGATCTGTGTTCCCGCCCGCGGGGGCTTCTTTTGTTATATAGCGAAACGCCCGAGGCGCCCCCATCAGGGCGCTTCGGGCGCCGCGTCGGCGTCATGTTCCGGCCATGAGGGTCATCCGGCGACTGCCTGTACCACCCGAACTGGGATCGAAGAGAAGGCGTGCAGCACGTTGTGGATCTGGGGCACCGGATCGCCGGCCAGTTCGATCCGTTCGGCTGTCTCGGCCAGGGCCTGCAGCACCAGTTCGATTTCCAGCCGGGCGATGGGCTGGCCGACACACTGGTGCAGGCCCATCCCGAAGGCCACATGCCCGGACGCGCTGCGGTCCAGGTCGAACCTGTCCGCGTTCGGGCCCCACTTGCGCGGATCCCGGTTCGCTGCGCCCATAAACAGCAGGATCTTCGAGTCGGCGGGGATCCGCACACCTTCGATCACCGAATCCACGGCCGCCGTTCGGTGGAACATCTGGAACGGCGACTCCAGACGCAGAGCCTCGTCCACCGCGAATTTTGCCAGGTTCGGGTTCGCACGCAGTTTCTCCCACTGCTCCGGGTTCCGGGCCAGGCACAGCAGCGTGTTACCGATCCCGGTGACGGTGGTGTCGACGCCGGCAGAGAGCAGCGCCCGCACCAGCAGTGCCGCTTCATCGGCGGTGATGCCGCCGTCGTCGGCTACTTCCCAAATCCCGGCGCCGAATCCTCCGGGCCGCAGGTTCCCGCGCTCGCAGTTTTCCAGGACCCAGGCGGAGATGGCATCCGCGTCCTTGAAGGCTTCTTCATAAACATCGTTCCGGGGGCCGAAGGCGTTGAAGGTCATGGACCCGTAGGGCAGCAGGTTCTCCCGGCCATCCTGGGGGATGCCCACAGCGTCGGGAAAGACCTGCAGGGGGTAGACCTCGGCGAGATCGCGGACCACGTCAAAGCTCCCGCGGGCCACCAGTTCCCGCACCAGTTCCCGTGCCGGCGGTTCGAACTCTGACCGAAGCCGGCGGACGGAGGATGGGCTCACCACCTTGGACAGGCCACGGCGCATGGCGGTGTGCGTGGGCGGATCGGACTCCAGGATCCCGGCGGGCCGCCATTCCGCGGATTTCCTGCGGTCCGCCGGGCCCAGGCCGCCGCCGGAGATATAGGTCTCGAAATCGGTGAGAATTTCGTATACCGGCTCGTACCGGGTGACGGCGTAGGAACCGTATTTTTCCAGCCACACCACCGGCCCGGCCTCGCGCAGCTTCTCGTGCAGCGGATAGGGATCAGCGAGGTTCACCAGGGAGAAGGGATCATCGGCAAGCGACGGTACTGTGCTCCGGCCCGCCGTTGCGTTAGTGCCCGCCGTGGCGTTAGCAGTCTTGAGTGTCATGGGGTTCCTATCAGCAAAGTCTTTGACGGTCCGGGGAAGGCTGGATCCGGGGCGGCTCAGCCGGGGCAGGCTGGGTGCCTAGAGTTCCAGGGCGAGGGAGCTGCAGCCGGCCGCGGCCCGCGACACACAGACCAGCATGGTCTCGCCGGAGGCTTTGTCCTCAGCGGAGAGCACGGCGTCCCGGTGGTCGACTTCGCCCGCCGCCACCCGGATTTCGCAGGTGCCGCACACGCCCTGCCGGCAGGAGGAGAGCACCCGGATCCCAGCTTCCTCCACGACTTCCAGAACCGTCTTGTCCACCGGCACTTCCAGGCGCAGGCCGGAGTTCCGCAGATCAAGCTCGAATGGTTCCGCTGATGCCCCGCTGCCGTCCAGCGCGGCTGCGGAGAACAGCTCCGTGTGCAGCGCACCGGGCGGCCAGCCCATGCAGAAGTCCTCAATGACGTTCAGCAGCGGTGCCGGGCCGCAGGCATAAACCAGCATCTTGGCCCGAGGCAGGCCCAGCAGGCCCTGCAGATCGATGCGCCCGTGGGTGTCTTCCGGATACAGCAGGACCTTCCCGCTGCCATAGGTGGCCTCGAGCTCGTCGGCAAACGCCATCGAGGAGCGGCTCCGGCCGCCGTAGGCCAGGCGCCACTCCCGCCCGGCAGCTTCGGCAGCCTCAATCATGGGCAGGATCGGAGTGATGCCAATCCCGCCTGCAATAAAAAGGTACTTTCGGGAATCCTGCAGCGGAAAGTTGTTGCGCGGCCCGTTGATGGTGAACTCGGTGCCCGCAGCCAGTGATTCATGGACGTACTTTGATCCGCCCCGGGAATTCGGAGTGTGCAGGACGGATACCTGCAGCATCGACCGGTCACCGCACGGCGAGCAGAGCGAGTACTGGCGGATGAAATCGGGCAGGACCAGATCAATGTGGGAGCCCGGCTGCCACTGCGGAAAATCGGACCGGTCCGGGTTCCTCAGCGTCAGGCGGACGACGCCGTCGGCCAGCGTCTCCCTCTTCTCCAGGACAACTGTCCTGCCGTTGCTTCCTTGAGCCATCCCAGCTGTTCCTTTCAGCCCACCTGCGCCGGGCGGGCGCAGCAGTTCAGTAATGCACGTTACGGTTCAGCGTGATTCACCGCACTACAGGCTTTCCGGGCAGTGGAAAGGAGGGCGCACGGGGACACCGCGGTACGGTCCCTGGAACCGCTCGGCGTTACCATCCAAAGGAGAGTGTTTCCCGAAAGTTCGAAGGAAGGCTGACGTGCCGTCCCCCAAAACGCTAAGTTCACCCGCTGGGCGCGGTCGACTTTCTGCGCGGTTGCTCCGGGGTGGAGAGGAACCCGATCCCCGGTTCACGCTGGCCAATGAGCGCACCTTTCTGGCCTGGATCCGCACCTCGCTGGCCCTCCTGGCCGGAGGAATTGCGGTGGAGGCCTTCACCGCGGATCTGTTCGTTCCCGAGATTCGGAAAGCCGTGGCCCTGCTGCTGCTGCTCCTTGCCATGGCCATCGGCGGCGGGGCGTTCTTCCGCTGGCTGGGCGTGGAACGGGCGATGCGGAATAAGACCCCGCTGCCGCTGCCGCTGCTCGCCCCGCTCCTCGCCATTGGCGGCGGGATCACCGCTGCTGTCCTGGTGGTGTTCGTCGTCCTGCGGCCGGCCTAGATGGCTGCACCGCAGTCCGTGCACCAGGATCCGGGTCTGCAGCCTGAGCGGACGGCGCTGGCCTGGGGCCGCACGGCCCTGGCCCTGGTGGTTGCCGGGGCCATCTTCCTGCGCTGGATGCCGCAGCACGGTTGGTTTGCCGGAGTCCTCGTCGCCGTCACCCTGGTCACCGCCGCGGGCATTCAGCTCACGCAAAAGCGCCGCTACGGGCAGGCGTCCACCGGCATTTCAGGTGAAGCCGGCCAGCCGAATACCGGGGCGGCGCTGGCTCTGTCCCTCGCCGTCGTTATCCTGGGCGCCGTGGGGATTATTGCCGTTCTCTGGCTGCCGGTTTCCGGCTAGGCCCCTGCTCCCCCGCTGTTACTCCCCCGTTGTTCCGTCCAGCAGTTCGCGGACGACGTCCAGGTGCCCGCAGTGCCGCCCGGTTTCCTCGACCATGTGGACCAGGACCCAGCGCAGGTTATGGGTCATACCCTCTGCCTTGCCCAGGTCCTCGAGCTGGTACCGGGCGGCCACCTCACGCGATTCGGCGCATGCTGCCTCGTAGTCGGCGATGATTTCGGCCAAGCTGTCGTTTTCGGTCACCTGGAATTCGCCGTCGGGATCAGCATCGCTCCAGCGGGTGGGAACGCCGGCCTGTCCGTCCATCCGTTCGCGGAACCAGGACCGCTCGACGTCGGCCAGGTGCCGGAGCAGACCGGAGACCGTGGTGATGGAAGGCAGCACCTGCCGGGCGGCGTCGGCGTCGCTGAGCCCTTGGGCCTTGTAGACGGCGCTGGCCCGCAGAAAATCCAGGAATCCGTTCAGGGTGTCGCGTTCGTTGCCGGCGTCCGGCGGATCAATTCGTTCATCGGTGAGCATCCGCCCAGCGTAACGGCCGCCAAGGACCATCCTGCAGCCGGGCGCGTCACAAATCGGCCAGCCGCAGTCCCAGGGCCACCAGCATCAACACTGCCCCGGCGGCGGCCACAATAAACGCTGCGGCCCGGGTGGTCAGCCGGAGCCAGGACTTCCGCCCGGTGGCCGCGGAGTACAGGCCCGTGACCAGCAGGATCAGGCCGGCCATTCCAACGAACCCGGGTGCGCCGTTGTCCTCCCCCTGTGCCAGGACCAGCAGCATAAAAACGATGCCCAGGGCAAAACTTGGCCAGTGGAGACCCGTCCCGTGGCGGGCAGGCGTGGCCCCGTGTCTGTGATCCATTGAGCTCATGGTCCGTCCCCTCCTGCTGCCGAGGGCCCCGCCTGGCGGCTCGGCCGGAAGAAACACGGTACGCCTGTTCCCCCTCCGCGTCGCCGGGTGCGGGCTGAGAGGTAGCTGTCAACAGGAAAGGCGCCCCGGTACCCACCCGTGGGTGGAACCAGGGCGCCTTTTCAGGGCCTGGAGCTTTGGCCGATTATTCGCAGCCGATTCCGTCGCCGTCACGGTCCAGGTGCTTGCCGTAGCCGGGGCTGCCGATGTACACCGGGGCAGCTCCGGCTGCTCTGGCAGCCGAGCAGTTCGCATAGTAGACGTTGGCGGGCGCAGGAGCCGGCGCGGGTGCGGGAGCTACGTACTGCTGGCGAGCCTGTTCCTCAGCGAGGCGCTGTGCCTCGGCCGCTGCGGCTGCTGCGGCGGCCGCCGCAGCTTCATCGGCAAGCCGCTGGGTCTCAGCTGCCTGGGCTGCCGCGGCTTCATCAGCGAGCCGCTGGGCCTCGGCCGCTGCCACTGCGTCCTCGGCGGCCTTCTTGTCCGCTTCGGTCTGACGCGCGGCAACCAGCTTCTCTGAGCTGTCCTTGTCCAGCCAGACAAGCCTGCCGTTCTCATTCTCCGTGCAGACGTAGACCGTGCTTCCGGAGGTCGGCGTCGCAGACGGCGAAGGTTCCGTGGCGGAGGGTGAGGTCATCGAGGATGCCTTCGCGCTGGAGCTGCTGCTCTGGCTTGCACTCGGACTGGCCTTCGCGGTCTGCGTCTGAGTGGCACTGGCTGTTTTGCAGGCCTGGTTCGCGAGCGGCGTCTGCGTTGGAGAAGGCGAGGCGCTCGTTGTGGAGGGAGCCGGTGTCCCTGCAGCCGCTGGCTCTGAACTTCCCCCGCAACCGGAAAGAGTGACGACGGCAAGCACCATCGCACCGACAGTGACTGCCCGGGAACGGGCAGGACGTGCCGCACGGTTAATGGGCACAGGGCGTTGAAGAGGCAGAACAAACATGGATTCCCCCAGGAATAGGTGCAAGACGTGGATGCGAACGCATCGGCCAACACGCTAGCAGCAGCTGTGGAGGAAAGGTGTGTCCTGCGTAACGATCCGATTGGGTGTGTCCCTGGGCGGTCGATCTGGCCACCTCAAGTGCTAGGCAACCGTCCCGGCAGAGTCGTCGGTTTCTGCACGGGCGTTGGCCGCCCGGATCAGCAAGGCGGCCGTAAATCCACCGGCGGTGAGAGGCACCGGCTGTCCCTGACCTGCCCACCCCGCCGACGTCGCCGGCCCCGCAAGCGGTCGGGTGGCAACGCGTCGCAGTTCCGTGGCCGCCTCGCAGGTGAGCCGCGGAACTCTTCCCGTGATCGTCTGCCCGGTGAGCGCAGATACCGCTGCCCAGTCCAGCGGCCCGGCAGCTACTGCGGCGGCAACCTCCTCCAAACCTGGCAGCACGCGTTGACGGCCCAGCCGGTCCCGGACGGTCCAGCCGTTGCCAAACGCCCGAATGGTCAAGCGCGGGCCGGCAGCTCTTTGGAGGAGGCCAGCCACTTCCTGCTTAATTCCCGCCAGCGCCGCGTAGGCGGAAATCCGGGAGACGGAAGCACCGCCGGGACACGCTCCACACATCGAAGACCTCCTACGGCATCACGTCGCCGCTGTTGGGGCCCAGGGTCTGGCCGGTATAGAGGTTACCGCCCGGAGAGGAGGCCAGCAGCAGTGCCGTCGGAGCAATCTCTTCCGCCGTGCCGAACCGTCCCACCGGCAGTTCCGCCTGCTTCGCTGCCTTCCATTTCTCTGACAGCCCGTCGATCAGCGGCGTGAAGACCGGGCCCGGGGCGATTGCGTTGACCAGGATCGAGTGCGGCGCCAGTTCCAGCGCCAGGGCCTTGGTCAGGCCAATCACTCCGGCCTTCGCGGCGCAGTAGTGTGCCAGGCCGGTTCCCCCTTTGATTCCAAGCTGGGAGGAGATGTTGATGATCCGCCCGCCGCGTGCTCCTGCCACCATGTGCGGGGCCGCCCAGCGGGCCGCCAGGAAAACGCCGCGCAGGTCAACGTTGATGGTCAGGTCGAACGCTTCCGGGCTGAGCTCCAGGAACGGCCGCTCATCCAGGATGCCCGCCGAGCTGACCAGGATGTCGATCCCGCCGAAGTCCTGGGCAGCTGCGTCCATGGCTGCTTTGACGTCGTCGCTGTCGGCAACATCGGTCCTCCGGGCAGTCGCTTCCGCACCCAGCTCGATACAGGCCGCGGCTGTTTCCCGGCATTGCGCCTCGTCCAGGTCCAGGAGCGCCAGGTTGGCACCCTCCTGTGCATAAAGCCGGGCGATGGCGGCTCCGATTCCGCTGCCGGCACCGGTGATGACTGCGGTTTGTCCGCTGAGCTGCTGTGTCATGGTTTCTTTCGTTTCGCTGTGGCGGTGGAGCGGTCAGCTGGGCCAGCGGACGGTCAGGCCGCCGTCGACAATGATCTGCTGTCCGGTGACGTACGCAGAGTCGTCACTGGTCAGAAAGCGGATGACGCGTGCGGCTTCGTCCACGGTACCCACCCGGCCGCGCGGGATGATGCTGCCCGCGGCTTCAAGGCCGGACTTCCCCAGGGAGTTGACCCCGTCGAGGGACTGCGGGCTTTCGATCAGGCCCGGGATGACAGCGTTCACGCGGATGCCGCGGGGTGCCAGTTCGACGGCGAGGGAACGGCACATGCCCAGCAGGCCCGCCTTCGCCGCGGCGTAGTGGCTGTGTTCTTCCCAGCCGTAGACACCGCCCGCAATCGACGAGGTGGCTACCATGGCGCCGTCGTGCTCCATCCGGGCCGCGCAGGAGCGGAAGGTGCGCATCACACCGGAAAGATCGACGGACATCATGCCATCCCATGCTTCATCGGTCATCTCCGCCAGCGAGGCACGGCGCAGGATGCCTGCCGCGGCGACGGCGATGTCCAGCCTGCCGAAGCTGTCGAGGGCGGCCTGGGCCAGCGCCTCGGTGTCCTCATACCGGCGGACATCAACGGGCACCGGCACGCAGCGGGCACCCTCTGCTTCGACCAGGGCCACCGTTTCACCGGCGTCGTGCGGGTCGTTGGGCAGGTAGCCGATCACTGAGTGCGCGCCGGCGCGGGCGTAGGCCACTGCCAGCGCCTGTCCGATCCCGCTGGCGCCGCCGGAGATGACGGCGGCTTTTCCTTCGAGCCCGTCGTCGCGCCTCATGCTGCCGCCTCCTTGGGGGTCTTGGTGCTCTCCTGCACAACCTTGCGGGTGCCGAGCATGCACAGCGCGGAAATGATCAGGCCGCCGGTGCCGGTGAGGATGGCTGCCCACTGCATTTCCATGCCCATGAACAGCATCAGGCTGAGCAGCCCGGATCCCGCGATGCCGCCGAGCGGTGCCATGACGTGCGCCACGTTGGTGCCCATGCCGCGCACGTGCGCCGGGTAGGACTCACCCATGTAGTAGAGCAGTGCGGCGTAGGGGCCGCTAAGGAAAAACAGGGTCAGCGCGTACATCACGATGATGAAGACTTCGCTGCTCGGCCCCAGCAGCATGACCAGGCTCGCGGCGCCGCCGCCGAACCAGCCGATGATGACGGTCTTCTGCCGGCCGATGCAGTCACCGAGCCAGCCGTGGAAAACGTAGCCGGCAAAACCGACGGCGTTCGCCAGGACCAGGATCAGCAGCGCGTTCTCGAAGGAAACGCCCTTGGCCTCCACCAGCACCGTGGTGCCGAGGACGGAGAACACCTGGATGGCAGCCCAGTTGAACAGCCAGGCAAGGGACAGCAGAGTGGTGTGGCGGCGCAGCTCCGGGGTGAAGACGTCCTTGAAACCGGTCTTGTGCTGGCTGCCTTCTTCGAGATCGTGCTGCGCTGCGAGTGCCTTTGCACCCTCGACGTCGCCGTCCGCCTGGCGTCGCTGGACTTCCTTGATGGCGGCGAACGTGGGTGATTCCGGCAGGCGGGAGGCCATCCAGGCGACACCCAGGGCCATCACTGCGGCCACCGCGAAGCTCCAGCGCCAACCGATGACCGGCAGCAGCAGGGCGGAGAGCCCCGCCGACAGCAGTGCTCCAACGGGCCAGCCGCCCTGGACGATCGAGTACATCAGGCCGCGGTTCTTGACGTTCTTGTAGATCTCGTTCAAATAGACGGCGTTGACGACCTCCTCGGACATGGAGAATCCGGAGAAGGAGCGGATGATGATCAGGCTGACCGCGCCGGCCGCCATACCGGTGAATCCGGCCGCGGCAGCGCCGCCGAGCATCAGCACGATCAAGGCGTTTTTGCGGCCCAGCCGGTCAATGATCGTTCCGACGGCCAGCGCCACGATGAAGATGCCAACATGGGCGATCGTGTTCACCGCGGTGGACTGGGCAGCGGTCCAGCCGAAGTCTTCGGCGATGACCGGCAGCAGGGTGCCGAAGAGGGTGAAGTCGTAGACCGAGACCACCCAGGCGATGAAACAGACCAGGGAGACCTTGCGGACAACCTCGGGGGTGATCTGCACATCCCAGGGGGCAACGGCAGTGGTGGGTGGGCGCTTTTTGGGCGCGGCAGTAGTACTCATGTTGGGGTCCTTCTACAAGGGTGGAGTGGGAGTATCCGGGGTGCGCCGGGAGCGCGGCGGATTAGCTGGCGCTGCGGGGGCGGCGTTCGGCGAAGTCGCGGGCGATGGTTTCCATGGTGGCGAACTCAACGCCGTCGTGCCCGGCGATGTGCTCGAACAGGCGCTCGAGCATCAGCAGGTTCTGCGGACGTCCGGACACGTCGGGGTGGATGGTCAGCGGGAAGACGCCGTACTCCATTTCGCGGTAGACCCAGTCAAACTGGTCCTTCCACATCTGCTCGATGTCCCGCGGCGAGACGAAGCCGTGGCTGTTGGCGCTGCCCTTGATGAACATCATGGGCGGCAGGTCATCCAGGTACCAGTTGGCGGGGATCTCGATCAGGTCGGTTTCTTCGCCGCGGACCAGCGGCTTCATCCATTCGCGCGCGGAAGCGGCGTCGTAGTTGATCTTGGTCCAGGAGTCGCCGACGCGGACGTAGTAGGGAGTGAAGTCGTTGTGCATCAGGGAATGGTCGTAGAGGAATCCGCGCTCGAGCAGGATTTCGTTGGTGACGTTGGAGAACTCCCACCACGGCGCCACGTAGCCCACGGGCTTTTTGCCCGTGCGTTCGGTAAACAGGTCGATGCAGTAATCCAGAACTTCGGTTTCCTGCGCGCGGGTCATGGCGATGGGGTTCTCGTGGCTGTAGCCGTGCACGCCGACTTCGTGGCCGGCGGCGACGGTCGCGTCGAACTGCTCCGGGAACGTCTCGATCGAGTGGCCCGGCCAGAACCAGGTCACGGGCATTTCGCGGTCCTGCGCCAGTTTGAGCAGGCGGGGTACGCCCACTTCGCCGGCGAAGATGCCGCGGGAAATGTCGCCCGGGGAGTCTTCTCCGCCGTAGGAGCCGAGCCAGCCGCCAACGGCGTCAACGTCGATTCCGACTGAAACATAGATTTTCTTGGACATGTGTTTCCTCCTGGTTGCGTGGTGGCGGTATTTCGATCAGACGGGCTAGGTGTATGCGGAGAACCGTGCGGCGAAACTCGCCGGATCGGTGTTCCCGGCCAGCAGCAGGGCGGCCAGGATGCGGGATTGGAAGGGATTGAGGTCCCGGGACGGTATGGCGCCGGCGCGGACCAGGTCCTTGCCGCCGCCGTTTCCATAGGTCGGCACCACCGGACCCCATGGAGTGCGGCTGCTGAGGACCACCGGTACTCCGGCCGCGCTCACCTCCGCGACGGCCTCAGCGAAACCGGGTCCGGCGTTGCCGATGCCGGTTCCGGCCAGGATCAGGGCGTGCGCCCCGTCCCCCGCCGCGTGGAGGAGCAGTTCCGGTGTGGCTCCGGCATAGGCCGTAATGATGTCGGCCCGGACCGCGTCGAACCGGGCTTCCGGCATTGCCAGCGGAGCACGGCGGGCTGGCAGGGCGGAAACAACGACGTCGTCTCCGGCCAGGTGCGCCACCTGCGTCCCGCCGGCGAACGCGCTCGCGGCTGTGGTGTGGGATTTGCGCGCACCGCGGGCGGAGCGGATTTCGCCGGCGAAGGAGATCATCACCCCAGCACCCCGCAGCCCGGGTTCCGCAGCGGCGGCGATAGCCTCAGCCAGGTTCCCCGGCCCATCGGGGCAGGAACTGTCTGCGGTCTGCTGCGCACCGGTAAACACCACGGGCTTCGCCGAATCGTGCACCAGGTCCAGCAGGAAGGCGGTTTCCTCCATGGTGTCGGTTCCGTGCGTGACGACCACGCCATCCACCTCATCCCGGTCCAGGACCTCCCGAACAGTTTCAGCGATGAGGCGGAGGTCGGCAAGGGCCAGACGGTAGCTCCCCGTGGTGAGGATGTCGCGGGAGACGAGGGTGTGCCGGCTCTCCAGAGCGGAAGTCAGCGACTCCGCACCGTCGGACGCCACTGCACCGCCGGCACCCTGTGCCCGGGAGGCAATGGTGCCGCCGGTTCCTAGTACATGAATCTGAGCCACTGCCCGGTTACTCCTCAAGTTCCTGTTGCATCCGTTACCAAACGTTTGCCGCAAACGTTTGTGTAAGCGTTGGAAGCGATACTATGGGCCTAAGAGTGTGAAGCGCAACACGTTCACGCATTTTTTACATTCAGTCCGCATCTGACATGAAACGGAAACATGGGCGCCCCCGGACAAGTCACCCTGAAGTACCTGGCGAAGGAACTCGGCCTCAACGTCTCCACCGTGTCCCGTGTCCTCAACGACCCGGCCGGAGCAAATTCCAAGTGGGCTGCACCGGCCACCACTGAGCGGATCCTTGCCCTGTCCAAGGAACTTGGCTACAGCCGGAATCCGCATGCCGCATCACTGCGGACCTCGCGCTCCGACACTGTCGGAGTGATAGTTCCCCGACTGCAGGACTTTGTCCTGGCCACCATTTACGAAGGCATTGACGAGGCGGCAACCGAACACGGCCTGCTGGCGCTGGTGGCCAACTCCCTGGATGATGCCTCCGCTCAGCGGGTGAAGGCAGAACGCCTGCTGAACCGGCGTGCTGACGGACTGATCTTCGGAGATGCGCACCTCCAGGAGCCATACCTGGATGAACTGCGTGGCCGGGGTATTCCGCTGGTGCTGGTCAGCCGGACGTCCGCGGGGCACGTCAGCGTCACGTGCGACGACTATGCCGGCGGACGGCTGATGGCCGAGCATTTCCTTGCGGCTGGCCGAACCAGTTTCGGACTCATCGCGGGCACGCCGACAACCTCGACCTCGCGCGACCGCAGCGCCGGGTTCCTGGATGTGCTCGCTGATGCCGGGCACACCGTACCGGAACAGTGGCTCATCCACGGCGGGTTCGACGCACACTCCGGACAGGAGGCCGCCGCCCGGATCCTGGCCGCCGGCGGCGCCCCCGAGGCCATCTTCGCCGTCAACGACTTCGCGGCAATCGGGGCTATCGGCGTGCTGCGTGAAGCAGGCCTCAATGTCCCCGGCGACGTCGCGGTCGGCGGTTTTAATGACACACCTCTGGCCGGCGGCGTCAATCTCACCACGATCCGCTCCCCCATGCATGAGATAGGCCGGCAAGGACTGCTGGCGCTCCGCGGGATGATGGACGGCGCCGCTGTGGACAGCGTGCGGCTGGCCCCCGAATTGGTGGTTCGCGGCAGCGGCTAGGAAACGTCAAAAAACTCCTGCTTCCCCCTTGCCGGTATCCCGCACCGGGGGTACTTTGGTTTGTAATCAATCATTTGGTTGATAAACCGCAACCTTGAATACGCTTGCCGGTTGGTAAGCACAGTTTTTTGGTTACAGCACACGAAACGTTGGCCCACACATGAACGAAACCCGTGACGACGCCCTCCTCGACAAGGCCTTCCTGGCCCTTGCCGATCCGGCCCGCCGCCGCATCATCGCCAGGCTCTCCCGGGGCCCGGCAACGGTCAACGAACTGGCGGAACCCTTCGCGATCAGCAAGCAGGCGGTCTCGAAGCACATCCAGGTCCTCGAGCAGGCGCAGCTAGTCACCCGAACCCGTGACGCCCAGCGCCGGCCCGTGCACCTGAACCCCGCACGGCTGGAGGCGCTCACTGCGTGGATCGACCGGTATCGGCTGGTCCGCGAGGAGCAGTTCCGCAGCCTGGACGCCGTGCTCTTCGAACAGGCCGCGCGCAGCGGCCCGCAGGCAAAGGATCCATCATGACCAACGCACTGCAAGTCTCCGTCCCCGAGGGCGTTCCCTTTATCAATTTCTCCCGCGAGCTCGATTTCCCGGTCGCGGCGGTGTTCCAGGCGCACCGGGATCCGGAGCTGATTGTTCAGTGGCTGGGGCCGAGGGGCCTGAAGATGGAAATCGACCATTACGATTTCACCACCGGCGGCTCCTACAAGTACACCCACACCGGGCCCGACGGCGTTCCGTACGATTTCTCCGGCATCTTCCACACTGTCCGGGAGAACGAGTTCGCGATCCAGACCTTCGAGTTCTCCGGCTACCCCGACGTCGTCAGCATCGAATCCCAGACGTTCGAGGACCTGGGTGACGGCAGGACCCGGCTCACCGCGCACGCCGTCTACCCCAGCATGGAAGCGCGCGACGGTATGGCTGCCTCCGGCATGGAGGAGGGCCTCGGCGAAGGCTACGACCGGCTCGAAGAACTGCTGGGCACTCTCAGCGAAAAGACCCCTCAGGAGGCATCATGACCAACGCGCTGGAAGTCACGGTTCCGGACGGCGTTCCGTACATCGATTACGTCCGCGAGTTCGACTACCCCGCCCGCGAGGTGTTCCGCGCCCATGTGGATCCGGAATCCTACCGTCAGTGGATTGGACCCGACGCACTGGAGACCCGGATCGACGGGTTCGAACCGACCTCGGGCGGCAGCTACCGCTTTGTACAGACCGACGGCGAGGGCGAATTCGCTTTCCGCGGCGTTTTCCACAGTGTCCGCCCGGACGAGTTCATTCTGCAGACCTTCGAGTATGAGGGTTACCCGGACGAGGCGAGCCTGGACTACATGCACTTCGAGGACCTGCCGGACGGGCGTTCCAGGCTTATCGGCCATTCGCTCTATCCCTCGGTGGAAACCCGGGATAACTTCGTCTCCTCAGGCATGGAATCCGGAATGGCCGCCGGCTACGACAAGCTCGAGCAGCTGCTGGCCTTCGCCACCGCCTGACACCCTGCCGGAGACAACGTGTGGAGGAAACATGGACTGGACTCTGGAAGTCGTCGTGCTCCCGGTCCGCGACCTGGACCGCAGCATCGCTTTCTACGCCGACCGGGTGGGTTTTAAGCTCGATCACCATACCGTCACTGAGCAGATGCAGTTCGCCCAGCTGACGCCGCGGGGTTCCGGCTGCTCGATCGTGATCGGCAACCTTCCCGGACAGGCGGAGATGGAGCCGGGCTCCCTCAAGGGCCTGCAGCTGGTGGTTTCCGATGCCGCGGCGGCGCGGGAGGAACTGCTCTCCCGCGGGGTTGAGGCCGGCGGAATCATGGTCCTCGACGAGCGCGACGGCGGAACGATGTTCGGTTTCGAGGACCCGGACGGCAACAGCTGGGTGGTGCAGCAGATCAAGGCACGCGCGGAGAAGCCGCTGATTCCCCGCGGTCCCGAAGCCGCGCCGGCCGGCTGACCCGCCCAGGCGTCCCAACAGTACGACGGCGGCAGCTGCCTTTTCGAGGAAAGGCAGCTGCCGCCGTCGTCGTTTTTTGTCAGGAGCAGCGTCGTGTCTTGCAGGGAGCAGCGCTGGGTTTTCAGGGCCAGGGAATGCGGCGGCCGCGCGCGGGGTTGGTGCTGGCATGGAGACCCCTAATCCCGTCCGCCAGCTGCGGCTGGTGGTCGAAGCAGAAGATTACGACGCCGCCCTCACCTTCTACCGTGATGTCCTCGGCCTGCCCGAACAGGAGGCCTACCAGGGCGAAGACGATGCCCGGGTGACTATCCTGGACGCCGGCCGCGCCACACTGGAGCTGTCCAATCCGGCCCAGGTCCGGATGATCGACCGCGTCGAGGCCGATGGCCGCCCCAGCCTCAAGCTGCGTGTCGCCTTCGAGGTGGACGACGCCGCCGCCGCGACCCGGCAGGCGGTGGACGGCGGTGCGGAGCTGGTTGCCGAACCCCGCGAGACGCCCTGGCGGTCGCTGAACTCCCGGCTCAACGGTCCAGCCGGGCTGCAGCTGACCCTGTTCCAGGAGCTGGACGACCTCCGCTAGCCTGGGCCGGCAGTTTTGGTTGACCGGCACCAGGGAAGGGGAAGGGAGCCGGCCACAGGCTTAGCCCGCGAGCGCAGCGTTCACCCGGTCGATGCCGTAGGCGAAGGCCCGGTCCAGGTCTCCGCCCAGCCGGAAGGCGCCGGCGAGTTCCATGGAAATGAAGCCGGTCAGCCAGGCAGTCATAAACCGTGCGGCTTCCAGGGCATCCGCCTCGCCGACGGCGGCCCGCGCGGCCGCCAGAACCGGCGCGCTGGCCCGGGCCAGGTCCTCGGCCGAAGCGCTGCGGGTACTGAGCAGCCGGAAACCCTCCGGCCGTTCATGGGCGAAATTCCGGTAGGCATGGGCCATCCCGGCCAGAGAGTCCTGCGCTGCGAGCCGTTCCTGAAGTTCCTGCAGCGTGGCCGCGGCGATCAGCGTCAGCAGCGCTTCCCGGTCCCGCACCCGCTTGTAGAGCGACGGCGGCCGGACCCCCACGCGCTCAGCGACCGCCTGCATGGTCACCCGGCCGGGGCCGCCTGACTCCAGGACTTCACGGCCCGCGGCCACGATTTCTGCGAGCGATGTGCGCTGCGGTGTGGGCATACCAAACTCCTGACCCGGAAACGTAAGCTATTGACATTAGCCATCATAGCTAATTACCGTAGCTATATCGCCGGGACACGCCCTGGCCGGTGAAGGAGGAAACAGTGAAGCTTGGACCGCACCTGCACCGGATCGGCAACGACATCGTTGCCGCTTATCTCGTCCTCACCGATGAGGGCATCACCGTCATCGACGCCGGACTCGCCGGGCACTGGCGGGACCTGCAGCGCGAGCTCGCCGCCGTCGGGCGTCCCCTCTCCGACGTGCGCGGAATCGTGCTGACCCATGGGGACACCGACCACCTCGGGTTTGCCGAGCGGCTGCGCCTCACCTCCGGCATTCCGGTCTACGTGCACAGCGCGGACGCCGCCCGGGCCAAGGGCGGGGAGAAACCCAAAGCATCGGCTGGCCGTATGCGGCTGGGCCCGACTCTGAGTTTCCTTGCCTACTCCATCCGGAAGGGCGGCTGGCGCACTAAGTACCTGACCGACGTCGTCCCCGTGGAGGACGGCGACGTGCTGGACCTGCCCGGCTCCCCGCAGATCATTGGCCTGCCGGGACATTCGCCCGGGAGCGTCGCCGTGTATGTGCCGGCCGCCCGTGCGCTTTTTGTCGGCGACGCCCTGACCACCCGCCATGTCCTGACCGGACAGCGTGGTCCGCAGCCGGCCCCGTTCACCGACGATCCGGCCCAGGCGCTGGAAGTGCTCGAACGCGTCACCGGCCTGCAGCAGGTCGACTGGGTTCTGCCCGGCCATGGGGCTCCGTGGAACGGGCCGGTTGCCGGGCTGGCAGCCGAGGTGCGGGCGAAGGCTTAAGCCGGTTGGAGCCGCGCACAGGGGCTTCAGCTTGCACCGATGTCCTCATTCCACAGTGACGGGTATTCGGTCATGAATTCCTCCACGAGCAGGGCGCAGGCTTCATCGTCCAGGATCTCAAGCTGCACTCCCCTGCTCCGCAGCAGGTCCTCCGCACCCGTATAGTTCCGGTTTTCACCGATAATCACGCGGGGAATTCCGTAGAGCAGCACCGCACCCGCGCACATGTCACAGGGCGAAAGTGTGGTGACCAGAGTGGCCCGCCGATAGGAACCGGCGGGCAGCCGGCCGGCCTGCTCAAGACAGTCCATTTCCGCGTGCCGGATCACGCTGCCGAGCTGCTGTCTGCGGTTGCGCCCCGTCGCCACAATCGCGCCTTCAACGTACAGAGCCGACCCAATGGGAATACCGCCTTCAGCCAGGCCCTTCCGGGCGGCGTTCAGGGCGGGCAGCAACAACTCCGATGTCATGGCCCCACAGTAGGAGCCGCAGCCCCCGGCAGGGAAGAGCCCTGCGAACTTCAGGCTCCGGGGGCGTGTGGTAGCTCAACGGCACCCCGTGCCTCCGCCACGGTTTCCCGCACCTCCGGAGCAACCTCAGTGCCGAAGCGGGCCAGGGCGGCGGCATCGTCGCTGGCCAGAATGAAGCCCGAAATCCCGTACTCCAGTGCCAGTTCCGCCAGCAGCCCGGCGGAGGTGGCGGACCCGCTGATATTCAGCAGCCGCCGGACAGCGGACGGAATGCGCCCGGCTCCGGCCGCGGCGTCGTCGATCCGGGCGTTCAGTCCGGCCAGCTCCTCCGGGCCTCCCGGCAGGTACCCCAGCGAGGCGAACCAGCCGTCTGCCAGTTCTCCGGTGAGCCGGAGCATGCGTGGTTTGTAGGCGCCGAGCCAGATACCGACGTCGTGCGCCGGTGCCGGACCGCGCTTGGCTCCGTCCACCCGGTGGACCGTGCCCTCCACCCGCAGCGGCGCGCCTGCGGAGACATCCCAGATCCCGCGGATGATCCGGATGGCCTCTTCCAATCCCGTGACCGCCTCACCCGGGCTGAGCCGGTCTCCGCCGGCGGCCGCGATCGCGTCCCAGAACGCTCCGGCGCCGAGTCCGAGCTCGAAGCGGCCGCCGCTGAGCAGATCGAGGCTGGCCGCGCTGCGGGCGACGACGGCCGGCTGCCGCAGCGGCAGGTTCAGCACGTCGGTGGCCAGCCGGATCCTGGTGGTCCGCGCTGCCACGTAGGAGAGCAGCGTCCAGGTGTCCAGGAACCGCGGCTGGTACGGGTGGTCCTGGAACGCGGCCAGGTCCAGTCCGGCTGTCTCAGCGGTTTGCGCCAGCTCCACAGCGCGCTGCGGCGGGGAGGCCGACGGCGTGATGAAGGCTCCGAACAGCAGGTCGCGGCCGTAATCAGGCATCGTGGACTCCTGGCGTCTGGGGTGCGTGGTGGCCCAGCCTAGTCCTCCGGTGCGGCATCCGGGCAGCCGGGTTTGTAGGCTGGAAGACGTGCCCCTTGAGATTCCCGCCGCCCCCGCCAGTGTTCCCACGGCCGGGGCAGGACGTTTTGCTCCCAGCCCCTCAGGTGAGCTGCACGTCGGCAACCTCCGGACCGCCCTGCTGGCCTGGCTATTCGCCCGCAGCACCGGCCGGGAATTCTTCCTCCGGGTGGAGGATCTGGACCAGGCCCGTGCCGGGGCGGAAGCTGCGCAGCTGCGTGACCTGGCCGCCGTCGGGCTGGACTGGGACGCCGGGATCCTCCGCCAGTCCGACCGCACTTCGGTCTACCTCGAAGCGATTCAACGGCTGCAGGACGAGGGCAGGGTCTACGAGTGCTTCTGCACACGCAGTGAGATCTCCGACGCACCCCGTGCCCCGCACTCCCCGCCCGGATCCTATCCGGGGACCTGCCGCAACCTGTCGGCGCAGGAACGTGAACGACGCCGGCGCGAACGTCCGCCGGCCCTGCGGCTTCGGTCCGAGGTCACCGAGTTCACCGTCCACGACGTCCTGCACGGCGAGTACACCGGTGTGGTTGATGACCTGGTGCTGCTGCGCAACGACGGCGTCCCTCCCTACAACCTGGCCGTCGTCGTCGACGATGCAGCCCAGGGCATCAACCAGGTGGTCCGCGGTGACGACCTCTTGTCCTCCACCCCCCGGCAGGCATACCTCGCGTCTCTGCTGGGGCTGCCTCCGGTGGACTACGTCCATGTCCAGCTGGTACTGGGGCCTACCGGCAAGCGGCTGGCCAAGCGCGACGGCGCCGTGACGCTTGGCGGTTTGGCGGAGCTGGGCATCTCAGCCCAGGAGGCGACGGCGATGATCCTCGGTTCGCTGGGCCTGCCGGGAACCCTGCCGGAGGCCCTGGCTGTGTTTGACCCTGCCCGGCTCCCGCTGCATCCGTGGGTCTTTGAACCGCCGGGACTTTGAGCTGGCCGGACTTCTAACCTGCCCGATTTCGGAGCTGGCCGGTGCCTGGGCTATCCGTGCCCGGGCCGGGCGGCGGCGCATTGCCGGGTTCGGGGGGGGGTGGCCAGGTCCTGCCCCTGAGGTGTTCACTGGTGGCATGCCCCTCACCGGTGAATATGTCCCAAGTCCCAGCAACTGGTCAGCGAAGCAGGCCGAGGAAATTGAGTCCTCCGGCGGCACCCGCGGCACCACGCTCAATGGACGCCCCGTCATCCTGCTGACCACCAAGGGCGCCAAGACCGGCAAGCTGCGCAAGACCCCGCTGATGCGCGTGGAGCACGACGGCGTTTATGCGGTGGTTGCCTCGCTCGGAGGCGCTCCCCGGCATCCGGTCTGGTTCTTCAACGTCAAGGCCCATCCGCATGTGGAGCTGCAGGACGGCCCGCAGAAGTGGGACATGCAGGCCCGCGAAGTCACCGGTGAGGAGAAGGCCCTGTGGTGGGAACGTGCCGTCGAGGCCTATCCGCCCTACGCCGATTACCAGGCGAAAACGGACCGGGAAATCCCGGTGTTTGTTCTGGAACGGATGGACGCCGGGTAAGACCTGCGGCGGATAACCCTGCGATAGGTTCTGCACTGACAATCCCTGCTGCAGCGCGGACCGGCGGCGGCGAGGAACCTGGGGGCGCAGTCAGCAGCCCCGCAGCCCCGCAGCCCCGCAGCCCTAGACGGCAACGTACCGGGTGAACCACAGCCGGTAACGGAATCTTCCCAGTCCGATGGAGAGCACCGGGGAATCAATCTTGGCTTCCCGATGGCTGTGGACTGCCTGTGAGGCATCCTGTTCCGGCTCTGCTCCGGCACCCTTGCCCACGCCAGCAGTCCGGCGATCCCCGTGGCCGGCAACCTGGTTAGCTAGGCCGCCGCTCCGGCTGTTCTCGACTCTCTGTTCCACGCTCCGCCCGACTCTCTGTTCCATGCTCCGCCCGACTCTCTGTTCCACGCTTCGCCCGATTGTCCGCCCGGCTCTCCGGCGGCGCTCTCTGTTTGCCCGGGCTGTGTTTGCGCGCGCTGCCTCGGCCACTCGTTCCCGGTAGTCCAGTTTTGCCAGCTCAATCTCCATCAGCCCCATGTGCTTCCCTCTCCTTGCCCTGCCGGTTCTCGGCCGCCAAGTTCCGTCTCCCGCATCGTGCCAAGTGCTGGCCTGGAATCAGCGCTGCACCTGGAACAACGCTGCATCGGGAACCAGCGCCGCATCTGGGATTAAGGCTATGAGCATGCACAGCAGCGGACGACGCAGTTCAGGACAGGTACGGTCCGCATCCGGCGGGTCTTTTTCCCCGGTTCCAAGATTCGCCCTGGCCCACCCCATGCCTAGCCGACCCTATGGCTAGGAGGTGCAGCCGACTCCGTCGCCGTCGCCGTCGAACTTTGGATCCCAGCCCGGATCGCCGGGACGGATCGGTGCGGCACCCGCAGCCTTGACGGCCGAGCAATTCGCATAGACCGGCGTCGCAGTCCCTCCGGTTGTACCGCTGGCTGATCCGGCGGCTGCCGCGCGGGCGGCTGTTCCTTCCCGGGCCGGAACCGGCTCATCCGGGCAGCCGGAGAGGACCGTGGCGATCGCATCGTGCTCAGCCTGGGTCATCCAGAGCCCGTACTCCGCCTTCACCGCGGTCTGCCGCGCGACGTATTCGCAGCGGAAGCCCTTGTTCGGCGGCAGCCAGGTGGCGGCGTCGGAGTCTGACTTCGCGCCGTTGGCGGGGCCATCGGCGGCGAGGAGGTTCAGCGGATCATTGGCGAGCTGGCGGCGTTGGTCCGCGCTCAGCTGCTGGGCACCCTTCTGCCACGCGTCGGACAGCGCCACCACATGATCAATCTGCACCGCTGTGCTGGTGGTGTTGCCGCGGACGAAGCTGATGGAGGTTCCGGTGTACGGGTCAAGGAAGGTGCCGGAGGTAATCACGCAGTCCTTGGTGCCCTCCCGGAAGGCCAGGTTCACCAGGTCCCGGGCCAGGATGTCGTTGCGGGTGTCGCAGCCGTTGCGGTCGACGTCGGCCCAGGCCGGCCCAAATTCTTCCCGGTCGTAACCGGTTTTCGGTGCCCGTCCCTTGATGGTGATCCCGGCAAGCTGCTCCAGTGCGGTTCCGGCCTGGGCCTGCTGCGTGGGTGGCGCGGCGGCTGCGGGCCCGGATTCCTGGGGGACGCAGGCGGTTCCGAAGAGGAGGAACGAAACGACGGACAAGGACAGCAGAGTGGAGCGCAGGTATTTCATTTGGCATCAATTATCGGCGTCCTTTACCGGAAAGCCGGGGAGGCTCACGGCGCGCCCTTTCGCTGGCCCGTACGGCCGCGTAAATTCGGTGGTGCAACCCCTCACGAGGAGAACCCATGGCCACCGGCAAGAACACCATCCCCACCGGCCCCAAGCAGGCGAATCCCGAAGGGAAACGGTCTGCCGCATCCGACGGTGCAGACCCACGGATGTCGGTTGCGGAGGACTATGCTGCGGAGCTCGATGAGCTGGAGGAGCTGGACTCCAAGACGGCGGTTAGGCCGGAAAAGGGCGACGACGCCGCCTGGACGCACAACTATCCGTATGACAAGAAGCTCTCCCGCCGTTCCTATAACCTGCAGAAGCGCCAGCTGCAGATCGAGCTGCTGAAGATGCAGCTGTGGGTCAAGGAAACCGGGCAGAAGATGCTGATCATCTTCGAAGGCCGCGATGCCGCCGGAAAAGGCGGCGCGATCAAGCGCTTCAACGAACATCTGAATCCTCGTGGCGCCCGAGTTGTGGCATTGGAAAAGCCGACCGATCAGGAACGCACGCAATGGTACTTCCAGCGGTACGTCTCCCGGCTTCCCAGCGGCGGGGAGATCGTGATGATGGACCGTTCCTGGTACAACCGTGCCGGCGTCGAGCGCGTCATGAATTACTGCACCCCGGCCCAGTATCTGGAGTTCATGCGGGAAGTGCCCGAGCTGGAACGGATGCTGGTGAACTCCGGTGTCCTGCTGCGCAAGCTGTGGTTCTCGGTGGGGCGGGCCGAACAGCTGGCGAGGTTTGCGGCGCGTGAAACGGATCCGGTCAAACAGTGGAAGCTCTCCCCCACCGACCTGGCCAGCCTGGACAAATGGGATGACTATACCGAGGCCAAGGAAGCCATGTTCTTCTACACGGACACGGGCGATGCGCCGTGGACGGTGGTGAAATCCAACGACAAGAAGCGTGCCCGGCTCGAGGCGATGCGTTTTGTCCTGCACGGGGTGGACTATCCGAACAAGGACCTGAGCGTGGCGCACGCACCGGATCAGCTGATCGTGGGTCCGGCGGCCAGCCATTACGAGGAGGGCGAAGAGCCCGGCGGAATGTTTCCCGTGGTCAAACCGCAGAACTGACGCGGTCAGTGTTGCATATGATGACTGGGTGACTGCTACCCGAAGACTCCCATGAGTTCGCGCCTGCACAGCCTGGTGATCGAATCGCTCGGGCGGAGAATTGTCTCCTGTGAACTCGCCCCCGGCGACACCATGCTCTCCGAGCAGCTGGAGTCGGAGCTGAACGTTTCCCGGTCCGTTGCCCGTGAGGCGGTCCGTGTGCTGCAGTCCCTTGGCCTGGTCGAAACGGTTAAGCGGGTGGGGATCCGGGTGCTTCCGGAAACGTCCTGGAACGTCTTCGATCCTTATATTGTGCGGTGGCGGCTCGCAGCCAAGTCAGGTAAGGGCGCCCAGTTGAGGTCCCTGACCGAGCTGCGTTCCGCCGTCGAGCCTGCTGCCGCTGAGCTCGCGGCGCAGCACGCGCCGGAAGACATGGCCGCAGAGCTGATGGCCGTTGCCGCGAAGATGCGTGCCGTGGGCCGGGCCGGGGATCTGCAGCAGTTCCTGGAGCTGGACATCCATTACCACGCACTGGTTCTGGCCGCCTCTGGCAACGAAATGTTCAGCCAGATGCAGTCGATGATCGCCGAGGTCCTTCGCGGCCGGACCGACTACGGGCTGATGCCCACCCATCCGCACGAAGAGGCACTGCAGTGGCATGTCGACGTCGCCAACGCCATCCAGGCCGGCCGGCCGGAAGCAGCCCGCGAAGCGATGGACCAAATCATGCGGCGGACAAAGTCTGAAGTTGAGAGCGTCTGGAAGGACGAACCGAGGATCTTCACGCAGCCGGAGGTTTCGAAGGGATAGTCGTGTTGGCCGCGGCGCGGGCGGAGGTGCGCGACGGCGGCGGCGGCCGTGGAGCGCGGGCGGCGCGGCGACGCGGAGCC
>NZ_BCQM01000008.1 GCF_001552075.1 Arthrobacter luteolus NBRC 107841 | reverse complement strand
AAGATCGCCGACGCCGTCGAGTCCCAGGAAGCCCGCCTGGCGGAGATGGAAACCTTCGACACTGGCCTGCCGATCACCCAGGCCAAGGGCCAGGCCCTGCGCGCTGCAGAGAACTTCCGCTTCTTCGCGGACCTGATCGTCGCCCAGTTCGACGACGCGATGAAGGTCCCCGGCAGCCAGATCAACTACGTGAACCGCAAGCCGATCGGCGTCGCCGGCCTGATCACCCCGTGGAACACGCCGTTTATGCTCGAGTCCTGGAAGCTCGCCCCGGCCCTGGCCACCGGCAACACCGTGGTGCTCAAGCCGGCCGAGTTCACCCCGCTCTCCGCCTCCCTGTGGGCGGACATCTTCACCGAAGCCGGTGTGCCGGCCGGTGTGTTCAACCTGGTCAACGGCCTGGGCGAGGAAGCCGGCGACGCGCTGGTGAAGCACCCGGACGTTCCGCTGATCTCCTTCACCGGCGAAACCACCACCGGCCAGACCATCTTCCGCAACGCGGCGGAGAACCTGAAGGGCCTGTCCATGGAGCTCGGCGGCAAGAGCCCGTGCGTGATCTTCGCGGACGCGGACCTCGACGCCGCGATCGACTCCGCCCTGTTCGGCGTCTTCTCCCTCAACGGCGAGCGCTGCACCGCCGGATCCCGCATCCTGGTCGAGCGCCCGGTGTACGACGAGTTCTGCGAGCGCTACGCCGCCCGCGCCAAGAACATCGTGGTCGGAGACCCGCACGATCCGAAGACCCAGGTCGGCGCGCTGGTGCACCCCGAGCACTACAACAAGGTCGCCTCCTACGTGGAGATCGGCAAGACCGAAGGCCGCCTGCTGGCCGGCGGCGGCCGCCCCGAAGGCCTGGAAGAGGGCAACTACATTGCTCCCACCGTCTTCGCCGATGTGAAGCCGGACGCGCGGATCTTCCAGGAGGAGATCTTCGGCCCCGTCGTCGCGATCACCCCGTTCGACACCGACGCCGAGGCCCTGGAACTGGCCAACAACACCAAGTACGGCCTGGCCGCCTACATCTGGACCCAGGATCTGACCCGCGCGCACAACTTCGCGCAGGACACCGAGGCCGGCATGGTGTGGCTGAACAGCCACAACGTCCGCGACCTGCGCACCCCGTTCGGCGGCGTGAAGGCCTCCGGCCTCGGCCACGAAGGCGGCTACCGCTCGATCGACTTCTACACCGACCAGCAGGCCGTCCACATCACCCTCGGAACCGTCCACACCCCCAAATTCGGCGCCTAACCAGCCCACAGACGCTTAATCAGCCACAGACAGGACCCGGTCAGAGCAGACCGGCCCCGTAAGGAGAAACCATGAACGCCAACCCCAACCCGATCCCCACGCCGTCCATCGCTCCGCCGGACATCGTCCGCTGCGCCTACATGGAACTGGTGGTCACCGACCTGGCCAGGTCCCGCGAGTTCTACGTGGACGTCCTGGGCCTGCACGTCACCGAAGAGGATGAGAACGCGATCTACCTGCGTTCCCTCGAGGAGTTCATCCACCACAACCTGGTGCTGCGCAAGGGACCGGTCGCCGCCGTCGCCTCCTTTGCCTACCGCGTGCGCACCCCGGAAGACGTGGACGTCGCCGAGGCGTACTACAAGGAACTGGGCTGCCGCACCGAGCGCCGGGCCGAAGGCTTCACCAAGGGTGTAGGCGACTCCGTCCGAGTGGAGGATCCGCTGGGCTTCCCGTACGAGTTCTTCTACGCAGTCGATCACGTGGAACGCCTGACCCAGCGCTACGACCTGTACTCCGCCGGCGAGCTGGTCCGCCTGGACCACTTCAACCAGGTCACCCCCGACGTTCCCCGCGGCCGCGGCTACCTCGAGGACCTCGGCTTCCGCGTCTCCGAGGACATCAAGGACTCCGACGGCGTCACCTACGCCGCCTGGATGCACCGCAAGGACACCGTGCATGACACCGCCCTCACCGGCGGCGACGGCCCGCGCATGCACCACGTTGCCTTCGCGACGCACGAGAAGCACAACATCATCCAGATCTGCGACAAGATGGGCGCCCTGCGCATCTCCGACCGGATCGAGCGCGGCCCCGGCCGCCACGGCGTCTCCAACGCGTTCTACCTGTACATCCTGGATCCGGATGACCACCGCATCGAGATCTACACGCAGGATTACTACACCGGCGACCCGGACAACCCCACCGTCACCTGGGACGTGCACGACAACCAGCGCCGCGACTGGTGGGGCAACCCCGTGGTCCCGTCCTGGTACACCGAGGCCTCCCTGGTCCTGGACCTGGACGGCAACCCGCAGCAGGTGGTGGCCCGCACCGACTCCTCCGAAATGGAAGTGACCATCGGCGCTGACGGCTTCTCCTACACCCGCGGCGACGAGACCGACTTCAAGGTCGGCTCGCAGCTCTAGTTCCGCGCGGACAAACAGCCGGAGCACGACGGCGGGAGGGACGGCGGCTGGATTTCCGGCTGGCGTCCCTCCCGTGCTTCTGCTGCCGGTTTGGGATTTCGCTCCGGTCCGCGGTGGCAGCGATGTCCCAAACTGGCAGCGCGGGGGCCGGCGGCCAGCCTCAGAACTGGATCCCGCGGGACAGCCCGCCGTCCACCAGCACGTTCGCTCCGGTCATCCGCGACGCGCGCGGACTGGAGACGAAAACGACGACGTCGGCCACCTCCTGCGGTGTTCCCATCCGTCCGGTGGGGTTCAGTGCCAGGGACGAAGCGAACATGTCCGGGGCCCCCACTTCGAGTCCCTGCCACACCCCGCCGTCGAAATAGGTGTTACCCGGCGAGACGGTGTTGGCCCGGATCCCGGTGTCGGCGAGCTGGAACGCCAGCCCGGCCATGTAGCCGATCAGCGCGGACTTCACCGTGCCGTACGGGCCGGAGGCAAAGTCCACCTCGCGCCCCGAGACACTGGAAATGGCCACCAGCGACGGCGACTCGCTGCGGCCCACGTGCGGGACCGCCGCCTGCATCAGGCGAACTGTGCCCATCAGATCCACCCGGAGACTCGCCTCCCAGGACTCCGGTGTGTCCGGGATGGCCAGGGCGCTGACGTTGCTGACCACGGCATCCAGCCCGCCGAAGCGGCCGGCAACGGCTTCCACCCAGGCAGCCACGGCGTCGCCGTCGCCCACGTCCAGGACAGTGCCCTCAACCTTGACCCCGGTGCCGGCCTCGGCCAGGGCCGCCTCGGTGGCGGCGATCTCCTCCGCGTCCCGGGCGCAGAAGGCAACGTTCGCTCCCTCCGCGGCGAACGCCTCCACAATGGCCCGGCCAATGCCGCGGGTTCCCCCGGTGACCAGCGCCGTCTTGCCGTTCAACTGCAGGTCCATGATTCCTCCGGTTCAGGCCCGAGGGCCGCTTGGGTTCAGGCCCGGCGGGCTGGTGCAGCCCGCCGGAGTGTCCGGTGTTAGAGAAGTTCTGCGCTGCGGCGGCGGAGCTCGTCGTGGATGCCGTCGTAGGCGGACGCTGCGGGAAAGAGTGCCTTGGGCGCCTTCACCACCACGGAGTAGTTCGCGTCAACGGCATTGGCGATGGGCGCCAGCGCCGTCTGGGTGAGCAGCTGATAGGCGTCCATCTGGTGCAGGCCATAAAGCTCCCCCAGCCAGCGGACCATCTCCACCTGCCCGATCCGCCAGGAGTCCTCCATCGGCCGGGAGGATCCGACGGCCATCCAGGCGCCGTCGGTCTCCAGCCTCGGCCAGGCGGGGGCGCCGCCCTTCACCAGTTCCACAATGATCGTGGAGTGCATGGCCCCTTCCACGGCGGTGCCGCAGGCCTCGCCCTCGCCCTGCCGGTAGTGGCCGTCGCCAAGGGAGAAGAGCGCGCCGGGCTGGTTGATCCCGAGGTAGACGGTGGTCCCGGCTTTGACATCCGGAGCGTCCATGTTGCCGCCGAACCGTTCCGGCACCAGCGAGGAACGGACCTCCCCGCCAGGCGGAGCCACCCCCACGGTGCCGAGCATGGGCTCCAGCGGGAGCGCCAGCTCGAAGTCCCCGTACCGGGCCGAAAAGCCGACCGTCTGGCGGGCGGTGTCCACCTGGTAGATCCAGGTCTTGTCCGGCAGCGGATCCTGCAGCAGGGCGGTGCGGTCTGTGCCGGTCAGCCCGCCGAAGAACGGAATGGTCGCCGACGCTCCGTAATCCCGGGCCGGACGCAGGGCCGCGATATGCAGGACGAGCGTGTCCCCCGGCTCCGCGCCTTCTACATAAAACGGGCCGGTCTGCGGATTGACGAAATTCAGGTCCACCTTCTCGGCGGACATATCATCCACCGAGGTCAGTGCATTGTTGAACGCGTCCTCTGACCACAAGTTCAGCGCGGTTCCGGGTTTGACCCGCAGCACAGGTGCAGCTCCCCCGAAGGTATACACAAGCTGGTCCCGGCGCGGATGGTAGTCAACTGAATCCATGGCCGGATGCTATAGACCGATTCCCGGACCGGCAACAGGCGGTCCGGGAGGCGGACAACCGGCCAAACATACAGATGGGGCGGCGCAGAGGTGGAACCGCTGGGTTAGAACGGCTTGGTCGGGAGGTACTTTCCGTCCAGGGTGATCACGGCGCGTGAACCGCCGTCGGGGTCTTCAACCTTCTTGATGTCCAGCTTGAAGTTGATGGCGCTGATGATGCCGTCACCGAACTGCTCGTGCACCAGGGCCTTCAGCGTGGATCCGTAGATCTGCACCATTTCGTAGAAGCGGTAGATAGTGGGGTCCGTGGGGACTCCGCCGGGGATGCTGCCGCGCAGGGGGATGGTCTGCAGGATCATGCTGGCATCCGCATCGAGCCCCAGCTTCTCGGACACGATGTCCGCGGCTTCCTTGGGCAGCGCGTGCTGGCCCAGCAAAGCGGCGGTGACAAAGGCAAGGCTGAGGCCTGTACCGTCGGCCAGGTCCTGCCAGCTGAGGTTCGTGCGCATCTTGGCATCCACGATGGCGGCGGTCAGCTCTTCGCGCGGGCCCTGGCTGTTCTGGGAGTGAATCATGGGGTGTTCTTCCTTTTCTTTGTGGGGTGTGAGGGGAAAATCAGGCGGCCGGTGCGGTGGTGGCCGGTGCGGCGCTGCTCTGGGCGGCGCCGGCGGTGGCGCTGGCGCCGGGGTTTTGGGCCAGGGAAACAAAGTTTCCGCTGGCACCGTCCAGCGTGTCGATGGAGCCGGTTTCAATGTCATAGACCCAGCCGTGAAGGGTGACCCGGTGCTGATCCAGCGCCAGGGACACCGAGGGGTGGGTCTTGATGTTGTTCAGCTGGGCCAGGACGTTCCCGCGGACCATTCCGTCCAGCCGTTCGCTGTCTGACGCATGGGTGCGGGCCGCGTTAACAGCCTTGGCGGCATCGGCGTGGGCCAACCAGCCGGCTACGGCCGGCAGATGTCCCATATCGGCGTCGGAGGCGATGGCAGTCATGGCGCCGCAGTCGGAATGGCCGCAGATAATGATGTCTGTGACCCCCAGAACGGAGACCGCATATTCCACGCTGGCCGTGACGCCGCCGGGCTGAGGGCCGTTGGCGGGAACAATATTTCCGGCGTTGCGGATCACAAACAGGTCGCCGGGTTCCTGCTGGGTCAGCAGCTCCGGAACAACCCGGCTGTCGGAGCAGGCAATGAACAGGGCCTTGGGTTTCTGCGCAGTGGACAGTTCTTTGAAGAGCCCTGAGCGCTGGGGGAAAGCTTCCCTCTGGAATTTCAGAACGCCGTCGATGATCTCTTGCATGGGCCGTCTCCTTGTTGATTGTCGAACACCTCAAGACTGACTGAAATCAGCGATAGTGTCCAAGAATCACTTACGATGGTTTCAATAGAAAAAACCTATAGTTGGAGATGGAATGCTGCAGCAGATCCGTTACCTCACCGCGGTGGTGGAGTATGAGAACTTCACCCGGGCTGCGGAAGCCCTGCGCGTTTCGCAGCCCACGCTCTCCCAGCAGATCAAACAACTGGAAAAGCAGCTGAACGTCCAGCTGCTGGACAGGTCCGGGAGAACCGTGCGGCTGACGGACGCCGGTGAAAACTTCCTGGTCTACGCCCGGCGCGCACTGCAGGAGCTCGACGCCGGAACCCGGGCAGTGCACGATGTGCAGGACCTGAGCCGCGGTTCCCTGCGCCTGGCGGTGACGCCCACGTTCACCGCCTACCTGATTGGCCCGCTGATTGAGCGCTTCAATGTCCGCCACCCCGGGATCACCCTGAGCGTGCAGGAAATGACCCAGGACCGCATCGAGGCAGCGCTGGCCGCGGATGCCCTGGATCTGGGCATCGCGTTTGCCCCGGCACATTCTTCCGGGATTGAGGCGGAGGCCCTGTTTGTGGAAACTCTCGGACTGGTGGTGGGAAGCCACCACCGCCGCGCCGGTACGGCTGCGCCCATGGCCCTGCATGAGGTGGAACAGGAGCGTCTGGTGCTGCTCAGCAGTGACTTTGCCACCCGGCGGCATCTCGACGCGTATTTCCGGGACCACGGCATTGCTCCCCGCATAGTGATCGAGGCGGATTCCATCAGCGCAATCGTGGAAATTATCCGCCGGGGCCAGCTTGCCGCCCTGCTGCCCGAAGGTATTACCCGGACGCAGGCGGGGCTTCATCTGGTGGAACTGTCACCGGTCATACCGCACCGCACTGCTGCCCTGCTCCGGCGGGAGGGCGCCTACCAGAGTGCGGCCAGCCGCGCTTTTGGTGAGCTGGCACTGGCCTGGAGCCAGTCATCTGATGGGTCCGGCGGTTCCCTGGCCTCACCCTAGGGGCGTTCCCCGCCGCCTCCTCCGGCCGGCTTCACGCCGGGCACTGAGCACGCTCACTGCGGCCGATTTCTGCCCGGCGGCGCGGCACGTGCGTCGAGCCGGCGGACGGACTCCCGCACGGCGCCGTGCAGCATGATCTCCAGATCGCCAACCAAGCGGTACGGGTGTTCGGCCATGCCGTCCGCAACCCATCGCAGCACCACGGCAAGCACGGCAGAGGTGTAGAAGTCGACCACCATCACGCGGTCCTGCGGGCGGGCCGGTCCCCCGCCGTCCTGTTCCATCACGGCCTCGGTGACGGGCCGCATCTGCCGGAACAGGAAACGTTCAAGCCCCGGCTGGCCCACCCCGTTGAGCACCCCCAGCGTCGCTGAGCGGTTCTGGCGCATGTACAGCATCAACCGAACCAGCCCGTCGGCCCACCCCACTTCAGCGGCAAAGGCGCGGACCTGCCGGGCTACCTCGGTCTCAAAGACCCATGCGGCGAGGTGCCGCACATCGGGGAAGTGGTAATAGAACGCCTGCCGCGTCACACCGCAGTCGCGCGTGAGCTGCGTGACCGTCACCTTATCGAGGGGCTGGGTGCGAAGCCTGACCTTGAGCGCGGCTACCAGGGCCGCCCGTGCATCCGTATGACGCTGCGCCTCGGAGCCCTCACCGGTCATGCCCGACCGTACCACCGGGCCTCATTTGGACACATCGCCCCAGATGTCTAATGACCCATCATCCGGGCCTTTTCTACCGTGGAATCAGACGGCACGCATGCCGCGGGCCGCTAAGGAGAGGTCCCCCAAGATGTTCTTGTTCGAATCCATTCCCTGGTACTCCTGGGCGATGTTCGTCGTCGTCCTGGTTGCCCTCATCGCACTCAACGAGGTGACGCGACGCTGGAAGTGGGCCGGTCTGGCCTTCTTCGTGGCACTGCCCATCCTCCTGACCGTGTTCGTGTGGCCCTCGACGGCCGGAGAAGGGTCGTCCACAGGCACCTGGTTCCACTGGGTGAAGGTGTACTCGGCGCTCCTCGGGTGCCTGGGCTTTATGCTCATCCGCTACGTCCCGCGCCTGGCGAAGAACCGCTGGATGCTGATGTTCCCTGCGCTGATCCTGGCGATCAACATCGCCGAAGCTGTCATCCGCGACTTTGAGGTGGCTGGCCTGCAGGGCATGCACGACGGCGTCTTTATGGTCGGCGGTCCGTGGAACTACATGAACGCCATCGCCGGCATCCTGAACCTGCTCACCATCTGCGGCTGGACGGGCATCATCGTCTCCCGTGACAAGTCCAAGGACATGATCTGGCCGGACATGATGTGGTTCTGGATCATCGCCTACGACCTGTGGAACTTCGCCTATGTCTACAACTGCGTCGGCGACCACTCGTTCTACGCCGGAGCGGCCTTGCTCATCTCCTGCACCATCCCCGCGTTCTTCCTCAAGAAGGGCGCCTGGCTGCAGCACCGCGCCCACACGCTGGCGCTGTGGATGATGTTCACCATGGCGGTCCCGACTTTCGTGAGCACCTCACCGTTCGCCGTCGAGTCCTCCCACAACCCGACCGCACTGTTCGTCGTCTCGGCCATCTCGCTGGCTGCCAACATCGCGGTAGCGGTCTACCAGGTATTCACCATCGTCAAGCGGCACCGCAACCCGCTGCGCGACGAGCTGTACACCCACCTGCGCCCGTATCGGGAGGTGCGCGACGCGAATCTTCCGGGCGCGTCCTCGACTGTCCTGCCGGGGTCCCCGGAGTCGGGCCGAGCGGTCACCGTCTAGCCCGTTGCATGCCTCCGGCCCCGGCCGGAGGCGCATCGAACACCACACGCCGTGGTCGAGCTCATGTGCTCGGCCACGGCGCATCCGCAGGTGATTACATGGCCTCCCGGACCACTGCGGAATCCGGAATCTGTTCGAACGCAACCACCTTTCCGGCGTCCAGCCGCCACAGGTGCGCGACCCTGGCGGTGAAGTCCCGGCCGGTAACCCGGTTCACCCCGGAGTACGTGCCCACGCCGATGACGGTGTTGCCGGCGTCGAGGACCTCGTCAATCGAGACGGACCAGTCGGCCCACGTCTCGGGCAGCTTCTTGAATACCTGCTCGATCACCGCGTCCGGCCCGGTGAAGGTGCCTGCCAGCGGAAAACCCGCAGCCTCCGTCCACCGGATATCCGGGGCGAAGTCCGCAACCATACCGGCGAGGTCGCCGCGGTCCGACGCCGCATAGTGGGCATCGATAACATCCTTGTTCCTGCTCATGGCCTGTCTCCCTTCCTGGAGTTCCCTAGATCGGCTGCACATCGGGGTACCGGACCGAGCCCAGCGGGTAAATGTGCCCGCCGGCGCGTGAATGCTCGGATTGGCCCTGGCCGTTCAGGCCCAGGAAGATGCCGGTGGTCCGCAGGTCATAGCCCAGGTCATGCACCCAGACGCTGGCGACAGCAATTTTGAATTCGCGGAAACAGAACAGGTACAGGCCGTCCTCGAACTTCCACACCGTGGACAGGTCCACGTCCCCGTGGCCCCGCTGCACCCCCTGCAGGCACTGCCAGGCGTACCGCTCCGAGGACAGGTACACGTGTTCGTAGAGGTGGTACGGGCTGTACCGGTACACATTGCGCTGGCCGATGAGATCCCGCGACGGCCCAGGCACGTCTCCCGCCGCGTCAGCGCCCGTGGTGCCGGCCCAGAAGGTCTGCCGGACCTGCGGAACGCCCTCGGTTGCCTCGCCCTGGATCTGTGACCGCACCGCCATGGCGCGGTGCGAGGTGGTCGAGTACACCACCGTCAGCGCCTCGCCGTCGGCAAATCCGCAGAGCAGGTTCACGAAGTGGACATCGTCCCGGACCGCGACGGCGTCATACCGGTCCTCCACAAACCCGCCGGTATCGAGGTCCCCGCTGGCGTTCCAGCGGACCGACTCCCCGTCGAGGAACTCCAGGAACAGCTCCGGCCCGCCCTCCAGCACGACGGTCACCGTGGTTCCGCCCAGGTCCAGCGGCGGCAGCCGGTAGGTGTCGATTCCGGCGGCGAATTCGTCGTAGCTGCGCCACTGATCAGCGGGCGCAGCGGTGAGTCGATCAGTAGAGACCTTGGGCATGGACTTGCCTTTCGTTTGAAACGGGAATCGAGGTTGGATCCAGGAGGACTTTGAGCACATTCCCTTCCCGGGCTTCGATCACCCGGAAGGCTTCCGCGGCGTCTTCCAGGGGAAAGCTGTGGCTGATCAGGTCGGCGAACGGAAACCCGCCCCGGCTAAGCAGTTCCACCGACGGTTCGTACCCGCCGGCTGAAAGGAACGAGGGAAGAATGTCGATCTCCCGGGTCAGCAGCTCCTCGTCAGCGAGGAAGGTGACCGGGGCATTGCTTCCGCAGGCGCCGGCCAGCACCACCCGGCCGCCCCGGCGGACCAGCGAAACCGCCAGCTGCTGGGCCGCGGGCACTCCGGCGATCTCAATAACGACGTCGGCCAGCCCGCCAAAGTGGCTCTGCACTGCCGCTGCCGGATCCTCCAGCCGGGAGTTCACCGCCGCGGAGGCGCCAAAGGCGATCGCGTGGCGGAGCCTTTCGTCGCGGGTTCCGATCAGCATCACGTTGGCACCGGCGGCCCGCGCCGCGGCTGTTGCGAGCAGCCCGACGGGCCCCGGGCCGATCACAACCACCCGGTTTCCGGGCTCCACCCTGCCCCGGGCCAGGCAGCGGTAGGCGACTGCCAGGGGCTCCACCAGGGCCGCAATGTCCCAGTCCAGGTCCTCAGGCAGGACGTGGATGATGGCTTCTCCCGGTGCCATCAGGTACTCCGAGTAACCGCCCCACAGCCCCGGCAGCACCGTCTGCGGAATGTTGACGCCCAGCTGCCGGCCGCCGGGCTTTCCGGGCCCCGGATCGTCCTGCTCGCAAAGGTTGTACCGTCCCTCCCGGCACCTTTCACACGTCCGGCAGGGAACCAGCATCTCCACCGCAACCCGGTCCCCGACGGCGAGTGGGCGCGTCCGGGCCGCGTCCTCGCCCAGCGCTGCGACTTCACCGACGAATTCGTGCCCCGGGACCAGGGGAAACGGATCCCCGATATGCCCGGCCAGCAGGTGGAGGTCCGTTGCGCAGACCCCGACCCGGTGGATACGGACAAGCACCTCATCCTTCCCGGGCGGCGGCAGCTCCGTCTTGACGAGTTCCATCTCCCCCGGACGGGGAAAAACTACTTGGCGGCTGGCCGCAGGCAGAGAGTGTTGGGTCATGCCCCCATCATTGGCGAACGGCAGCTCAACGTATTGATTTAGCCAGCACAGGAGTTGTCTGTCCGTGCAGTGACCGGCCGCTGCTGGTCCGGGGCGTTCCGGAAGCGCTGGGCAGCCCCGGGGAACGGCCCAGCGCGGTGTGCCGCTCTTCGCTCGGCGAAATGCTGAACCGTGCCTTGTAAACCCGACTGAAATGGGCGGAGTCGAGGAATCCCCAGCGCGAAGAAATCTCGGTCACCGACTCGTGGCTGAACAGCGGATCCCGCAAATCCCGGCGGCAGTTTTCCAGGCGGCGGGCGCGGATCCAGGCCGAAACCGTTGTGCCCTGTTCATGGAAAATACCGTGCAAATGCCGGACGGAAATGAAATGCGCCGCAGCAATCTCCGCCGGACAAAGATCCGGCGAGGACAAATTGCCTTTGATGTAGGTCCGGATCTTTTCGAGCAGCACGTCCCGGGGGTTCACGGTGTCAGCGGATAGGTCCAGCTCGCTGCTCATCATGGCCGTAATCAGGTCCAGAGCACTGTAGGAAAGCCGGCTGGCCGCCGCGTCGCCCAACTGGTCCATGCTGTTGGCCAGCTGGATCAGGAAGGGGCTGATCAATGCCCCCGCTGCGGAGTCGCCGGACAGGCGGACGGCGGTCAACCGGCGCACCATGGATTCCGGAAGTCCCAGCAGTTTCTTGGGAAACCGCAGAACCACCAGCCGGACGTCCTCGCGGTGCGAGAGGTGGTACGGCCGGCTCGTGTCATAGACCGCGATGTCTCCGGGCTGCAGAATCGCCTCCCGGGAGTCCTGGGAGACCGCCTGCTCACCGGAGAGCAGCAGGCTGACCTTGTAGCTGTTGATGTCCCCCTGCGCGATCAGCGCCTGGGTCCGTTCGACGTTATGGCCGGCAGCGCAGATCTCGGAAACGCTTATCTCACCCAGGGAGCGGGTTTTGATCTGCCCGCCGAAAGTAAGGTGATGCGGGGAGCGGACTTTGAGCGGAACAAAGGACTTGAGAATCGAATCCTGGAATTCAGCGAGATTGCTGGATGTTATCTTTGTCGCAGATTTCATTTTCTCCATGCCTAAAGCCGCCACAGAAAACCACCTCCGAAAGAGTGAAGAACCACAACGTCGTCGTCCCGGTTCAAGTCCCAGACCATACCAGAGCACATCCCGGGGGTCATGGGGTGTCCAGGCCCGGTCAGCGCAGCCGGTAGGCCTGCTCCAGCAGCCTGGGTTCGGCGAGCAGATCTGCGGACGGTGCTTCCAGGACCACCCGCCCCTGGGCCAGCGCAAAGGCCTCGGTGGACAACCCCAGCGCCACCTGCGTGAACTGCTCGATCAACAGCACTCCCACCCCGTCCTCAGCGATCCTGCGCAGGGTGGGTATCAGCCGCCGGACCACAATGGGGGCCAGGCCCAGGGACATTTCGTCGATGACCAGGAACCGCGGCTGATGGACCAGGGCCTGCGCGATGGCAAGCATCTGCTGCTGCCCGCCGGAGAGGGACCCTGCCATCCGTGAGCCCAATGGGCTGAGCTCCTCGAACAGGCTGTGGACCCGGTCCAGCCCCTCCCGGCGCCCGGCGGCCGGAGACAGCAGCGAGGCCACCCGAAGGTTGTCAGCGACAGTGAGGTCCTTCAGCACCCGGTGCCCCTCCGGCACCGTGGCCAGGCCGGCGGCCCGGATCTCCGCGGGGCTCCTGCCGGTGATGTCCTTTCCGGCCAGGACCACGCTTCCCGCCGCCGGCCGGAGCACGCCGGCGAGCGCCAGCACCAGGGTGGACTTCCCGGCGCCGTTCGGACCCAGCAGGGACGTGATCACTCCCGGCTGGGCGGTGATGTCCACGCCGTGGACCACCTGGCGCCCACCGCGTTTGATCGTCAGGCCCGAGATGGCCAGGGCATCGGGGCTGCTCATGCGGCCTCCTCCGGTTCCACATCAGCCGTGCCAAGGTAGGCACGTTTCACTTCGGCTGATGCCAGCACCTCCAGGGTCGGCCCAAGGGCAATGCGTTTGCCGAAGTCCAGGACGGCGGTGGTGGAGCACACGGTGGAGACCAGGTCCATGTCGTGGTCAACCAGCACCACCAGGGCACCGAACTCTTCGGGGATCCGGGCGATCAGGTCCGTCAGATACTGGGTCTCGGCAACGTCCAGCCCGGCGGCCGGTTCGTCCAGGACCACGATCCGGGGCGAGCCGCAGACGGCCTTGGCCATTTCCACCAGCCTCCGTTCCATCATGGTCAGTTCAGACCCCGGCCGGGCCAATCCGGTGAGACCGGTAAACCGGATGGCTTTCTCCACCGACTCCCGGTCGCTGCCGGTGTGCTCGGACGCAACCAGGATGTTCTCCCACCCGCTGAGGGTGTGAATCACCTGTTCCTGCTGGAAGGTCCGCCGGAGGCCCCATTTGGCCCGTTTATAGGCGGAGAGTCCCAGCAGGTCGACACCGCCGGCCCGCACGCGGCCGCTGACCGGTGCCGCAAAACCGGACAGGACGTTGAAGAACGTCGTTTTGCCGGCTCCGTTGGGTCCGATCAGGCCGCAGACACCGGAGACGAACTCCAGCGAGACATCGTTCAGCGGCTTGACCCCGCCGAACTGAACGGTAAGGCCCTCCACGATCAGCTGATTGTCCGTGTTCATTCGGCGTGGCCCTTCCTGACGCGTTCCGGAGCGCCGGCGGTTTCCGGAGCACCGGCTTTTCCGGGGGTGCTGCCGGCTTCCCGTGCGGCGGTGGTTTCCAGGGCCGCCTGCGGGGACGGCAGCGGTTCCGGCGGTCCGGCCGCGGGCTCGGCGGGGGACGCCGGCTCCGCGGGATCCGCAGGCTCTGCGGGCTCGGCGGGCTCCGCGGAGGACGCTGGCTCCGGCCCCGGTTTTCGGCGAAGCCGCCGCGCCAGGCCCTCGAGCTGGCCGGCGATACCCTTTGGCGCCGTCGCAATGGTCTGGATCATTCCCAGCCCCAGCAGCACGAAGATCAGGTTCCCGTTGAGCCCGAAGCTGTCCAGCAGCGGCGGGACTCCCTGAAAGAACAGTCCGGCGATCACGGCGCCGGAGAGGCTGAACGCTCCCCCGATCAGCACTGTCGCGAACAACAGGATGGACTGCGAGGCCTTGAACGAAATGGGATCCAGGAAACCTGTGGTTCCCGCCAGCAGTCCACCCGCGAGCCCGGTGACGAACGACGCCAGGGCGAGCGCCCACAACCGGTAGCCGACGGTGTTCACCCCGGCGGCCAGGGCACCTGCCTCGCTCTGCCGCAGCGCAGCCCACGCACGGCCCGGCCTCCCGCGAAGGTGCCAGGCGAGAAGCGCAAAGCAGAGGACCGCGGCCACCACCACATAGCGGAAGTAGGCGGCGTCGTCGCCCCCGAGCACCGGCCGCGGCAGCGGCTGCTGCAGCACACCTCCCTCTGCTCGGCCCCGGAAACCGGTTCCGCCATTGGGAAAGCCCAGGTAGGTGAAAACGATTTCAAAGGCCCCGGCCAGCATCAGCGTGACAATTGCCAGGTTTAGGCCGGAGAGCCGCAGCGCCGGAAGCCCCACGAGCACCCCGATGACGGCGGTCCCCACAGCTGCCAGGAGAAGCAGCACCTCGAAGGGCAGGGACGTGGCATGCCCAATCCGCAGGGTGAGCCACCCTCCGACGCCCACCAAAGAGATCTGGCCCAGGGAAACCAGGCCAAGGCGGCCATAGAGCAGCGCGACGCCGGCGGCCACGATGGCGTAGATCGCCACCGACGTCAGTACCCGGGTCCAATAGGCTCCGGCCTGGGACGGACCCGCGATCAGTACGGCTCCGATGATGACCACCAGCGCGGCGTTCCTCCCGGTCAGCAGTTTTGCTGCCCCGGGGCTCAGCTGTTCACGGCTCATGCCGTCACCTCGATCTTGACCACTTTTTTGCGCTGCAGGTAAAGGATGACGATGGTGGCCACCACAAACGGCGTCGCATTGCTGAACGACGCCGTGGCCGGGTAGGCGGACGCGACGGCCTGCATCACCCCCACGATCAGTCCGCCGGCCAGGGTTCCGGCCAGGGAGTGGAACCTGCCGATCACCACGGCGGCCAGGATCGGGATGATCAGGAAGGTCAGGAACCCCGGTTCCAGCCGGGTCTGGCTGGCCAGCAGGATGCCGGAGAGCCCAGCAAGGGCACCCGAAACGGTCCAGGCCTGGAGCTCCACCCGGCGGACCGGCACCCCGAGCATCGCCGCGAGCTCACGGTCGCTGGCCAGGGCCCGCATTGACGCGCCGGTGGAGCTGGTCCGCAGGAACAGCGAGGTGCCGATCACCACAGCCAGGGCCAGGCCCAGGCAGACCAGCTGCGTCAGCGTCACCCGGGTATCAAAGACGGTGAAGCCCACGGTGTCTGTTGGGAGGCGGAGTGTCCGGGCCTTGTCATTCCAGAGGAAGAGCATCGTTCCCAGAATGACCAGGGCCAGCCCCAGCGTTGATGTTGCCTTCACGACTGTTGGCACGGAAGCGATGTAGGGGCCGGCCAGCCAGCCGAAGGCCAGCGAAAGCAGCGTCGCGCAGAGCACCCCGATGAGGTATGCCAGGACGGGCTGCAGCCGCATCTCCACCAGCTGCCAGGCCACCATCGCGGAGATCGCACCCAGAGCCCCGTAGCCCAGGTTGAGGACCCCGGTGGTGCGGTACAGCACCAGCATTCCCACCCCGCAGAGGGCAAAGAGGGCACCCGTGACAAGCCCGGCGACGATAAACGGAAGAATCATCTCAGTGGCCCATCTCCCCGGTAACCTGGCAGCCGGCTGCTAGTCAGCAAGCCCCAGCGCCTTTTCCTGCTCAAGGATCGGGGCCAGGGCCGGATCGTTGATTTCAATGCACTCGGAGAGCTTCTCGAACTTGCCCTCCTGGATGATCGCCATCCGTGAGGCGTGGTTGGCATTGTGGGCGTCCCCCTCGCCGAAGTACCAGGGGGAGCACAGCAGGTCGGAGGAGTAGTTGGTGACGCCGACCATTGCTTCGGAGACGGTCTCCCGGTTGATCTGCTCCACATCCAGCTCCAGCAGGGCGTCCGTGAAGATCTTCGCGGCCAGGAAGCCCGCCTGGCTGAAACTATCGCGGATGGCATCCGGGGCGTAGGCGTCCAGGACTGAGCGCCACAGTTCGTTGTCCTCGCCGTCGGCGTCCACGAACTGGAGCTCGGAGTTCACGATGAAACCGTCCCAGTAGCTGCCGATCTGCTCGCCGAACTGGGCGTCGTAGCAGGAGGCGGTGCAGGTCCACATCATGTCCCCACGGGCGTCCTGCTGTTCAGCGGCCGAAAGGATAGACGCGGCAATCGGAGCCGGATCGGCGATGTTCAGCGATGTGGCGCCGGAGGCCTTCAGCTTTTGGATCAAGGGCAGCCAGTTGCTTTCGGCCGGGTCGCTGAGTTCCTCGCCGACAATTTCGATGCCGTTGGCAGCCGCATAGTCGTTGATGCCGGCAGCAACCCAGTCACCGTTGCCCTGGGTGTTCAGGCCCACGGTGAAGAAGCGGTCGGCATAACCTTCGCCTTCCAGATACTGCAGGGAGGCGATCGCACTGAGCCGGGGGCCGGTGTTAATCGGCGCGATGTTGGAGGACTCGAAGCAGGCCTGGGGCACACCCACCCCGGTGATGGAGTAGAGGCCCGCCTTCACGTACTCGGCGTTGGCGACGTCGCAGCCCACGAACGTGGCATCGCCGACCAGGCCAACAATGTCCGGGTTGGCCGCAAAGCCGGAGGCAATCTGGGCCGTTTTCCCGGGATCGAGGGCATCGTCCTCGAACTTGTAGTCGATGGGACGGCCGTTGATCCCGCCATTCTCATTCACGCAGTCGAAGTAGGCGGCCGCTGCCACCGGCGAGGAGGAGAAGTCGACGCCGCCGGACGCCGTCGCGACGGCCCGCACCACAATCGGTTCGCCGGAGGCGGCTTCGCCGTTGGCCATACCGCACTGCAGTTCTGTCTTCTCGGTGCCGCCCTGAGCGTTACTGGCGCCTTCCTCCTCCGGCACGCAGGCGCTCACGCTGAAGGCCAGCGCAAGCGCGGAACAGGCGGCGAGTGAAACCCGGATCCATTGTGATGCCATGTCGTACCCCTTTGTACTGTTGCACTGGTGCCGGCGGTTCATCCCCAGGTGCGTCCGTGCCCGGCCGGCCGAGTGGACTCTAAGACCAAGGATGGCCGTGGGCCCGGACTTCCACTTGTGCGCGAGTGAAAGCAACTTGTCTTTAGGCGCACAATCGGACTTCCCGGTGCAGGCCAAGTAAGCTTTTTGAACTATCACCCCGGGAATCCGGCCCGGCAATTTCCCGCGTTGGCCGGTCCCACCCCCAAGGAGGAACTGTGACGCTGGTCGACAACGCGGTGTACGTGGACGGTCAGCGCCTGCACAGCCCCCAGACGCTCGAGGAGACCTTCGAGCTCACCCGCGAGACCGGCGGCATGGCCTGGATCGGGCTGTACCGCCCGGACAGTGTGGAGCTGCTGGCCGTGGCCGAAGAATTCGGCCTGAACCTGCTGAGCGTTGAAGATGCACTGGCCCTCCACCAGCGCTCCAAGCTGGAGCAGTATGGTGACCAGCTGTTTGTGGTGCTCCGCCCGGCCCGCTACCTGGACGACGTCGAACGCGTGGAACTAGGTGAGCTGCACCTGTTTGTGGGACCGAACTTCGTGGTGACGGTGCGGCACGCGGAATCCCCGGACCTGGCCCGGGTCCGCAAGCGGATGGAACAGGATGAGGCGCTGCTGGCCCTCGGCCCGCACGCCGTGCTGTACGCGATCCTGGACCAGGTGGTGGACGAATACGCTCCGGTGGCCATCGGCCTGGAGAACGACATCGATGAGATAGAGGATGAGCTGTTCGGCGGAGATGCTGAAGTCTCCCGCCGGATCTACGAACTCTCCCGCGAGGTGATCGCCTGCCAGCGGGCCATCACCCCGCTGGAATCCGTGGTGGGCGAGCTGCAGCGCAACCCCGGCGGCTACGGCATGCCGGATGAGCTGCGTGACAACCTCGGCGACGTGCTGGACCACGTCCTGCGGCTCACCGACCGGATCTCCTCCTACCGTGCCCTGCTGGACAACGCCCTGCAGCTGAGCTCCACCCTGGCGTCCAACCGGCTGGCGGAAACCTCCGTGGCACAGAATGAGCAGACCAAGAAAATCTCCGCCTGGGCCGCCATCCTTTTTGCGCCTACCCTTGTGGGCACGGTGTACGGAATGAACTTCGAGAACATGCCCGAGCTCAACTGGGAGCTCGGCTACCCCATGGCCCTCGGCCTCATGGTCGTGCTGGGCATCATGCTTTACGCCGCGTTCAAGCGGAACAACTGGCTCTAGGAGGCCCCGATATGCGTCCCCGTTACCTCATCCTCGCCCTGGCACTTGCACTGGGCCTTTCCGCCTGCGCCACCGACGCCGGCTCAGGCTCCACCGGTTCGGAACCGCCGTCGTCCAAGCCCTCCACTGAAGCACCTGCCGCCTCCGCCGAGGGTGTGGAAGGCACCTGGGGAAACCCGGACAACATGCGCGAACCGTCCCTGAACCTCGGTTCCGACGGCCGGATCAGCGGAACGGACGGCTGCAACCGCCTGATGGGCAGCTGGACGTTCGAGGACGGCACGGTTCACTTCTCCGAAATGGGCATGACCATGATGGCCTGCCCCGACGTCGACCAGTGGCTCGGCGGCGCCGTCACCGCCGTGCCGGAAGCTGACACGCTCCGGATTTACGACGGCGCGGGTAAGGAAATCGGTACCCTCACCCGGTAGCGCCCTCCTGCGCGGCAGCGCCCCGGGCTGCTCCCAGGGCGGCAGCGCCCCAGGCTGCTCCGGGCGGCCGCGCCGCCGGTTCGGCGGTCGGCAGCTCAGGCGGCGCTGATGACCCGGTTCCGGCCCGCAAAAAGGCACGTCACCGCGAGGACCGCCATGATGGCTGCCGCTGCCAGCAGCGGCAGCGTCCAGTCCCCCCTCAGCTCCCGCAGACCGCCGAACATGACCGGGCCCATCGCGCCCAGGGTGTAGCCGACAGACTGCGCCATACCGGAGAGCGACGCTGCCTGGGGGTAGTTCACGCTCCGCAGGCTGAACAGGGACAGGGCGATCACAATGAGGCTGCCGCATCCGATGGAGCCGAGCAGGACCCACAGCAGTGTCAGGTCCGGCGCCACAGCCAGTCCGAGGAACGTCACCACCATCAGCGCGCCGCTGACGAAGGAAATGAGCCGCTGATCCGTTCCCCGGTGCAGCAGGCTTCCGGCGGCGAGGCTGGCGAAGACGTTGACCAGGAGAAAAACGGACAGGTGGATGCCGGCTGTGGTGGCGGAAACCCCGTGATCCTGCTCGATGGTGGGCAGCCAGGCCATAAGGACGTAGAACGCGACCGACTGCAGCCCCATAAAGAGCGTCACCTGCCAGCCCAAGGCCGATCCCCACGGCGACCGGTAGGCTTCCTCCGCTTCTGCGGGCGCCTGCCGGGTGCCGGCGTCGGACGGCCCGCGGCGCAGCCAGGGCAGCAGGACGGCCATCGCGATGAGCGCGACACCCACCCAGATCCCGAGGGCCAGCCGCCATCCCGCCGGGGAGGTCTGGGCCACCGGAACGACGACGGCGGCACCGAGCGCGGCGACCCCGGCCTGCACCGCGGTGTATTTGCCCGTGATCTGGCTGACCTTGAGGGGAAAGTCCCGCTTTACCAGCGATGGCACCAGAACGTTGAGGAAGGCGATGGCCAGCCCGATCATTGCGGTGCCGGCCCAGATGAACCCGGGCACCGGCAGGGAGCGGAGCACGATGCCTGCGGCGAGGATGAGCAGGGACACCCACATGGTCCGGTCGAGGCCGAGCCGGGCGGCCACACCGGGAGCCATCGGTGAGAAGACCGCAAACGCGATCAGTGGAAGGCCGGTCAGGAACCCGGCTGCGGTGGTGCTCAGATCCAGGTCGGCGCTGATGTTTGACAGGACCGGGCCAACGCTGACGAACGATCCCCGAAGGTTGGCAGCAATCAGCAGGACGCCGATGAAGGCGAACCCGAACCGTGCAGTGCGTTCCTGCCGTTGTACTTGCCGGGAGGTACCGAGCATCGTTGCGTCCTTCCATCCATCGGAAAAGCCCGCACCCTGAACCGCCGCTGGCGTCAGCGCAGGCTAAACGTCCATGTCTATCATGTTGCTTCGCTGGAATCCGGCAGGGCGTTGGGCTGCGGCCAGCCACCGCGGCCAACACCCGGCCGGGACCCCTTGCCGCAGACAGAAGACCGGCCCCTTGACGCTCCAAGGGGCCGGTCCTCTGTTCTTTACTGCGTTTTTACTGTGAGGTTTTTACCGGGGGCAGAAAGCGGACTGGTTAGCCAGCCTTCGGAGCCCGGTGGGACTCCTCGACGCCAAGATCGGCGCCCTTGGTTTCCTTGACCATGGTCACTGCCACGAAGGAGATGACGCAGAGAACCATGATGTAGATGCCGATCGAGCCGGACCAGCCGGTCGCGTTCAGCAGCATCTCGGCAATCATGGGCGCAAATGCGCCGCCCAGGATGGCACCGAGCGCGTAGCCGATGGAGACGCCGGAGTAGCGGACGCGGGCCGGGAACATTTCGGCGTACAGGGCGGACTGCGGACCGTAGGACAGACCAAGGCCGATGGTCAGCACGAAGATCGAGAGGCCGAACAGGAAGATGTTGGCGGTGTCGATCAGCAGGAACATCGGAATAGCCCACAGGAACACCCAGGCATAGCCAATCTGGAAGGTGCGGATACGGCCGATCTTGTCGGAGAGCATACCGCCGTACATGGTGAAGATCAGCCAGCCGAAGGAACCGACCGTGGTTGCCAGCAGTACTGCCGGACGCTCCATGCCCAGGGCCTTGCCTGCGTAGGAGGCGAAGAACGCGATGACCAGGTAACCGGCAGCGTTGTTGGCGATGAAGATCAGTGCGGCCAGGATAACTTCGCGGGAGTTGTACTTGAACAGCTGGCCCAGCGGAGCGGAGGACTCCTTCTTGCGCTGCTGCATCTCCTTGAAAACCGGGCTCTCATCGACCGAGCGGCGGATGAAGTAGCCCACGAAGATCAGGACCACGGAGAACAGGAACGGGATACGCCAGCCCCACTCCAGGAAGGCCTCTTCGCTGAGGGTGCTGGAGATGACAAACATAACGAACGTCGCCAGGATCATGCCGACCGGAACACCGATCTGCGGGTAGGCGCCGAAGAAGCCGCGCTTGTTCACGGGTGCGTGCTCAACGGAGAGCAGGGCAGCACCGCCCCATTCGCCACCGGCGGAGAAGCCCTGCAGGATACGCAGGACCAGCAGCAGGATCGGGGCAGCAACGCCGATCTGCGCGTAGGTCGGGAGCACACCGATCAAGGCCGTGGCGGCACCCATCATGATGAGGGTGAACACAAGCATCTGCTTGCGGCCGAGCTTGTCGCCCAGGTGGCCGGCGACGATGGCGCCCAGCGGACGGAACAGGAAGCTGATGCCGATGGAGGCGAAGGAGACAATCTGCGCCAGGGCAGTGCCCTCACCTACCGGTGCGAAGTAGAGGGTGGCCAGGACAAAGCCGGCAGCCTGGGCGTAGATGAAGAAGTCGTACCACTCAATGGTGGTACCAACCAGGGTGCCCGCAAGTACCTTGCGTTCCTCCCGGCTCATCCGCTGGGACGGCTCAGCAGACGCGCTTTTTGTAGTCATTGAAACTCCGTTGTTTAAGGCCTGGACAGTATTAACTGAAAGAACGGTCGGTAACCAGTCGCCCAAAGATACCGTTAACTGTGATGGACGACACAGCTTTTTCTTTTTATGACAAAACCCGGCCCGCGAACGATCCGCGGACCGGGTTTTGTCCGGTTAGTGCCTAGTCTTCGCGGGTCAGGAATTCACGTACGCGGGCCCGGGCGGGCCCGGCGTCGTAGCTCTTGACCAGGGCGCCGGCCATGCGGACCGGATCGCCGAAGAAGAAGTACTCGTAGAGCGACTGGCGGCCGGAGAACCCGGAGATCGAGGCGTCGTAGGCCAGCTTGAACAGGCGCACACGCTCGGGGCCGGTGAGGGTTTTACCCTGCAGGTACTTCTCGATGTCGCCGCGGGCATCCGAGTTCACGTCAGCCTCACCCGGCAGAGCCATCAGCCCGGAAGCGGAGAACTTGCGGATGATCTGCGGGAAGCGCTGCGCGATCTTCGGGTACCAGTTGCGGGCGGCGTTCAGCGTGTCCCACTTCGGCAGGTAAACACCTTCGTCGTTCAGTTCACCGTCCACCTCGGCGGCGCGGATGAGCGCCTTGCCGATTTCGACGTCGACAATCAGTTCCGCAATGTCCTCCTGGATGTGCTGGAAGCCGTCGATGCCGATCGATGCGGCCAGCTCCGAGGCCAGGCCCAGGAAGAAGGTGCTCTTGGCGATGGTGCGGGTGACCACCTGGTGGGTCATCAGGTGGCCGGCACCGGTCTCGGCGTACCAGGCGTTGCAGAGTTCCGGGTGGCCGAGCATAAAGATGCGCTCGTTCGGCACGAAGCAGTCTTCGAAGACCACGACGGCGTCCATCTCTTCGAAGCGGCTGGCCAGCGGCTCGTCGTGCGTGCTGCCGCCGTTGTGCAGCGAGGTGCGGCAGAGGTAGCGCATGCCGGGGGCGTCGTTGGGCAGCGCGAAGGCGAAGGAGTACGGAGCGTCTTCCGGGGTGCCGCGGAGCACGGTGGAGGGGAAGACCAGGATTTCGTCGGCGATCGGGGCGATCGTGGCGAGCATACGGGCACCGTTGATGACAATGCCGTCTTCACGCTCTTCGGTGATGCGCGCAGCCAGCTGGCCGCCGAGCTGCTCGGAGCCGGAGACGGAACGGTTGACCTGCGGCGGGATCAGGGTGTGGGTAGCCAGGAGGTCCTGCTCGCGGGCCTTCTCGTAGTACGCCTCGATGCGCTCACCGAAAACCGGATCAGCCTTGGAGAAGAACTTCTTGGCGGTGGCCAGGGCGGTCAGCGAGGAGTTCATGTAGTCGCCGGAGCGGCCCAGGAAGCCGTTGGAGTATTCGGCCCAGCAGGAAATGGCGTCGCGGCGCTTTTCCAGGTCTTCCAGGCTGCGCGGCACCATAAAGGAGGAGTTCACCAGGTCACCCGTGGACGGGGAGGTGTAGGTCAGCCGGTCCTGGTAGGCCGGATCGTGCTGCATGTCGAAGAGCTTGGCGTAGGTCCGCGCGTTGTTGCGGAAGGCCGGGTGCTCGGCAATGTTCTCGGTGACGACTTCGCCGTCGATCACAACGTGGGGACGCATGGCGTTGATTGCGTCGAGGTACTGCTGTCCGGTGCGGATGCCCATGGGCTTTCTCCAGTTCTGTTTGTAGCTTCTGCGCTGAGGCTGTTTTGGTGATTTACGGCAGGTGGTGCTGGTGGTCCGGGACCGGCGGACTGCTTAGAGCAGCTCTTCGATGCCGAGCTGGCTTTCCGGAATGGTGGTGAAGGTGCTGTTGGCGAAGCACAGGGCGTCGCCGCTGCGGTAGTTGAAGTCTGCGACTTCGCCGAGATACAGGGTGTGGTCGCCGCCGTCGTACGCAGCCCAGGGCTTGCACTCGAAATAGGCCAGGACGTTGCTCAGCCGGGGTGCGACGTCGCCCTCGATCCAGGTGGGCTCGAAGCCCGGGCGGCCGGCGAAGTGCATGGCCAGGGCCTGCTGCTCAGCGCCGAGGATATTCACGGTGAAGGGGCGGTCCGCGAGCTCGTCATGGGCCTTGGTGGTGCGGGCGATGCTCACCAGCACCAGCGGCGGATCCATGGACACCGAGGTGAAGGAGTTGACGGTCAGGCCGTGGCGCTTGGAAACGCCGTCGAACGTCACAATGGCGACGCCGGTGGCGAAGCGGCCCAGGCTGCCGCGGAAGTGATGCTCGCGGGGCCGCAGGACGGCGGGCGGGTAGTTGGGCACGCGCTCCGGCGTGCTGTCTTTCGGGCTGGCAATCATTGGCAATCCTTTGGACCTTGGCGGCCAACCGGCCGCTAGTTCGATAATCGAACATGTGTTTCGTATAGAGAACTAATGGAACCATAATTGAATGTGACGCGGCGCACAAGCCCAGGTGACTGGCGTCGCTTTATGACAGCCGCGGACCTTGTGCCGGGGCTGGCTGTTTCGATACGTTCACCCTCAGACGTCGGGGCGCAGTGCCGGGCATGGCAGTCAACTGATCCCGGGAACTGCGGCTAGCCACTGCCGGACCCGGCGTTCAGCCAAGGAGGGGATCATGGGCAAAGTCGCCTGGGGATTTACCAGTTCGCTCGATGGTTTCCTGGCGGGGCCGGGCCACGACATGACCTGGTTCTCTGCCGCTGAACCCCTGCCGGAGGGGATGACGGAGCGTCTGGCCGGTGAGGTCGGGGTGATCATCGCCGGCCGGGACGGGTACGACGCCGCCAAGGCCCAGCGGGACGAGCGGGACGAAACGACCTCCGAGGCGTACGGCGGCGCCTGGTCGGGTACCGAGTTCATCCTCACCCACCGGCCGGAAGAGCTTGCCGGCGACGAGTCCATCACCGCGCTGAACTGCGGCATCGTGGAGGCCATCGGCCGCGCCCGGGAAATCGCCGGCGACAGGGACGTGCAGATCATCAGCGCCGACATTGCCCGGCAGGCCCTGGAACACGATCTGATTGATGAGCTTCAGGTGTTCGTGGCGCCGGTCTTCCTGGGTGACGGCATCCGCATCTTCGACGTTCCCGGCGGGCGGCGCTACGACTGGGAGCTCGTCGAGATCCATGAGGGGGCCGAACGCAGCTTCGGCCGGACGTACCGCCCCAGGCGGGCTTCGCCGTCGTGAAGTGCGGGCCTGGTGTCGCTGGATGCGCTGGCGGGTTGGGGTGCATTGCCAGCGGGGCACGTGGGGCGTGGGTTTGAGCCGAACGCCCTAGCGGGCCGTGACGGGGCGCGGGGTTGAGCCGAACACCCTAGCGGGCCGAGACGGGGCGCGGGGTTTTGCCGAACGCCCTAGCGGGTCGCGAAATGGACCCAGACGCCGATGATCCAGGCGGTTCCTGCGGCGAGGGCGAGCGCCAGTTCCACCAACAGCCCCAGGCCGGTTGCCTTCAGGGCTGCCCAGGAGGAGGACGCTGCTGCGGAGAGGCTGCGCTGGCGGGCGAACTCGCTGATCAGCAGGCCTCCGGCGAATCCGACGATCAGCCCGACAACCGGAATCACGAACATTCCGACAATCCCGGCGATGAGCCCGATCAGCACCGACCGGTTAGGGATCTGCCGCTGCTTCAACCGGCGCCCGGTGAGGACGGCGCTGGCGGACATTCCGGTCACGGCAAACAGCGCCCCAAAGGCGAAGGACCACCAGCCGGCACCGCTGCTGACCCCGATCGCCCAGCCCAGGAAGGTGAGCAGGATCAGGATGCTCCCCGGCAGCACCGGCACCACAATGCCCGCCACTCCCACTGCAATCAGCAGGCCGGCTATGACGGTAATAAAAAGGTCGGTGTCCATGCAGGACAGTCTTTCACCTGCTGGTTCGGGGACAGCTTTCGAGCCAGGCGCCTCCAGATCGCTATCCCCCCCCCGCTCGCGACACGGGTTCCCACTGTTCGTTACTGGAGTGACGCGCGTGGTCCCACCAGCCACGGGAGGCTACAAAGACTGGGAACGCGTGCCGCGACGGCACGTAACCCGCACAGTTTCCCACCCTTCGTTACTGGAGTGAGACACGTGGCCCCATCAGTCACGGGGACAACACTGCCTGGGAAACTGCGTGCGCCACGCCACGCCCCGCCAACCTGCCGATCCGCCCCGGTCCACTCCGATCCGCCTCGGTAGCGCCCCGACCCACTCCGATCCGCCGCGGTCCACCCCCTCAGCCTGCCGATCCACCGCGATCCGCCCCGATACACCCATACAGTAAGGTTACTTATGAAGTCATCACCTTCAGCCAGCCAGCACCCGACGGCAAGGAGCAGCAGATGAGCACGGATTCAGGCAGCACAGCCGCAGGCGAACGCCGGCGGCGGGCAGAGGATGTCGCCGCACGTGAGGACAGCAGCACCAGCAGCACCAGCAGCACCGAGCCGGATGCGACCCGCCCGCTGAACACCAGCGGAGCCGCCGGAACCCCGCATAACAACACCGAGGTGTTGGGGAACCCCGGCACCCAAAACGACACCGAAGTACTGGGCACCCGGCAGAACGACACCCAGGTTTTGGGAAACACCGGGAACAGCGGCACCCGCCAAAACGACACCCAGGTGTTGGGGACCGCTGACACGAGGCGTTACGACGCCGAAGTCACCGGCACCCGCGACCCCAGCGATGCGGCCTACCGTACCGGGCAGGCCACACCTGGGCAGGACGCACCCGGACAGGACGCAGCTGGGCAGGACGGAACCAGGCCCGGACGCGTTGGCCGAAACGCCGCCGGTCAAGACGCCGGACGCACCGGCCGCGGCCCGCGGGCGCAGGGGCTGCCCAACCGCGAAGCCCTGCTGGCCGCGGAACGCGAACGTTTTGGCGGCTTTAAGTTCGGCGCGGCTTTCTTCGGCTGGCTGACCGCAACCGGCATGGTGGTCCTGTTGTCAGCTGCGGCGGCCGCGATTGGTGCCGCCGTCGGCGTCTCCACCGATACAGACCTCGGGGCGGCCCTGGACCAGGCGGCGGCGAATCAGTCCGCTGGCCTGGCCGGCGCGATCATCACCCTGGCCGTGCTGCTGCTGGCGTACTACGCCGGCGGCTACGTGGCCGGGCGGATGGCCCGCTTCAACGGACTGAAGCAGGGCCTCGCCGTGTGGCTGTGGGCGCTGGCCGCGGCCGCCGTCGTCATTATTGTGGGCCTGATCTTCGGCAACGACATCCGCAGCATTACCCAGCTGAACTCGGTGGCGCCGCTGCCCGAGGACCTGGGTGCCATTTCCGCCGGAACCTGGCTGGCCGTGATCGCCAGCGTGGCCGTGAGCCTGATCGGCGCACTCCTGGGCGGCCTGGCGGGCATGCGGTTCCACCGCCGCGTGGACCGCGCCCACTTCCCGCCGGTTCAGGAAACCGTCTAACCGGCGCCGGCTTCCAGCCGCTTCCAACGCCAAACGGGGCCGCCTCCTCCTGGAGACGGCCCCGTTTCGCTGTAGTTAGACAAACTTACGGGCTGGGCATACCGCCGTTGACGTTCAGGGTCTCCCCCACCACATAACTGGATTCCGAGGAGGCCAGGAACACGTAGGCCGGGGCGAGCTCCGTCGGCTGCCCGGCGCGGCCAAGCGGGGTGTCCTTGCCGAACTCCGGCAGGGCCTCCTTAGGCTGGCCGTCGGAAACCTGCAGCGGCGTCCAGAACGGACCCGGGGCGACGGCATTTACCCGGATGCCCTTGGGAGCCAGCTGCTGGGCGAGGCCCTTGGTGAAGTTGTTGATTGCGGCCTTGGTGCTCGCGTAGTCCAGCAGGTGCGGAGACGGGCTGTAGGCCTGGATCGACGTCGAGTTGATGATGCTGGAGCCCGCAGGCAGATGCGGCAGGGCCGCCTTGGTGATGCGGAAGAAGGAGTAGATGTTGGTTTTGAACGTGTCATCCAGCTGCTCATCGCTGAGGTTTTCGAGGCCCTCCACCGCGATCTGCTTGCCGGCGTTGTTTACCAGAATGTCGAGGCCGCCGAGCCCGTCCACCGCATCCTGGACCACCTGGGCGCAGTACGCCGCGTCCCGGACGTCTCCGGGGAGCCCGACGGCGGTGCGCCCGGCCTTCCGGATGACCTCCATAACGTGCGCGGCGTCTTCCTCTTCCTCCGGCAGATAGGCGAGGGCGACGTCGGCCCCTTCCCGGGCGAAGGCGATGGCAACCGCCGCACCAATCCCGGAGTCAGCCCCGGTGATCAACGCCCTGCGGCCTTCAAGCCGTCCGGTGCCGCGGTAGGAATCCTCGCCGCGGTCGGTCTGCGGCTCCAGATCTGCGTCCAGGCCCGGTTCCGGCTGGTCCTGCTTGGGCGGCGAGATGGACGGATACCGGGTGACCGGATTCTGGAAGGTGTACTGGTCCGCGGTCTGCTTATTGGCCATTGACTATCCCAACTTTCCACAGTTCTTGGACGTGGAGCCGCACGCAGCGGCCCGCCAACCCTTTAGGTAAGCATGCTTACTACCCTAGGGCGGCGGAGGGGCCGGGTTCAACCCGGGCGGACCCGCTCGAAGGCCCGCGGGAAAGCCCGCTAAAAGAAGAGGCCCAGGAAGCCGACGCTGATGCTTCCCACCAGGCCGATGATGAGGAGCCAGACAATGGGCGTGCGGTACTTGTTCATGTGTCGCATGGTCTTCTCAGTCTACGTGGGACGCCGCTCGCGGGTGAGGACGACGGCAGAACCGGCAATCAGCGCGGATCCGAGCATCACCAGGGCCAGCGGCAGTGCCGAATACTCGCCGCCCAGGCCGGTCAGGGGTGAGACGGCGGCGCCCATCAGGAACTGTGCTCCGCCAAGGACGGCGGAACCGCTGCCGGTGGCGCCGGCCGCCTCGGCGAGGGCCAGCGCCGTGGTGTTGCCCATGATGAATCCCAGCGAACAGACCGAGCAGAACAGCGGAACAGCCAGCAGCAGCGGCGGTACCCCCGCCAGGACCAGCACCAGCATGGCCGCGGAGAATCCAATCAGCACCGCCACCGCCCGGACCACCATCCATCGGGCGGGAACGCGGCGGGTGAGGCGGGCGGCAATAAACCCTGCACTCACCATGCCGGCGGCGTTAAGGCCAAACATCAGGCCGTAGGTCTCCGGGGAAAGACCCATGAGACTTTGGTAGATAAAGGGCGACGCCGAAATGTAGCCCATCAGCACCCCGAAGGAGCTGGCGAAGAGCAGCACATAACCCAGGAAGCGACGGCGGCGGACCACGAGTCCCAGCCCCTTAAAGGCCGGCCCCGGCGTGCGCTTCTCCGCGGGCAGGGTTTCCCGCACCACCGCGGCGGCACAGGCGAACATCAGGGCGGCGATCCCGGCCAGCGTCCACAGGACTCCGCGCCAGCCCCACAGTCCGGTGAGCACACCGCCGAGTGCGGGGGCCAGCACCGGCGCAACTCCGCCAATGGTCATCAGCAGGCTAAAGGTCCGGGCGGCGGCGGCACCGGAGGTCAGGTCCGAGGCCACGGCCCGGGCGATCACAGGCCCGGCAGCTGCACATAATCCCTGCACAAACCGCGCTCCGATCAGGACCTCCAGGTTCGGCGCAGCCGCACACACCACCGAGGCGAGGACGAACGCGCCGGAGCCCAGCATCAGCGGCCGGAACCTGCCGTAGCGGTCGGAAATCGGGCCGAAGGCCAGCTGCCCTGCGGCCATACCGATCAGGAAGGCGGTCAGCGTGAGCTGGACACCGGATGCGGAAGATCCCAAATCCCCGGCAATCTCGGGAAAGGACGGCAGGTACAGGTCCGTGGTGAACGGACCGGTGGCGGCAAGGAACGCCAGCACCAGCAGCAGGCCGGTGCCCAGGGGAGCTTTGCTGGCTTGCGGGGCGGGTGTGGGAGGCACCTCCTGATCCTACGGACCGGCACCTTGACTGGAGAATCCATGACGCCCACTGTGGTTGCCTCTGCGCCGTTCTGCCCGGAGAACACGTGCCGGACCTAGTGCACCGGCTGGCCACAAGGCAGACTGGGCGGGAGTTTTCCCATGCCCGGTGACAGACAGGAAGCAGAGCTATGAACGCGGAACACAAACGCATTGTGGTTGGGGTGGACGGGTCCTCGCTCTCCCTGGTCGCGCTGAGGACTGCCGACCGGCTTGCCGGCCTGCTCGGCTGCCACATCCAGGCAGTGACGGTGTGGTCCTATCCGGTTGCCCTGGCCGTTCCCATTCCGTCCACGGAATGGACTCCCCGGGTCGAAGCGGAAACGGCGCTGGACGAAACCCTTCAGGCCGCCTTTGGCAAGGACCTTCCGGAAGGGCTGACAAAAACAGTGGTCGCCGGACAGCCGGTTCAGGTGCTTATTGAGGCCAGCAGGGGTGCGGAAATGCTGGTGGTGGGCAGCCGCGGCCGGGGAGGCTTCAAAGGGCTGCTGCTCGGCTCGGTCAGCTCCGCAGCGGCCGCTCATGCCCACTGCCCGGTGCTGATTGTGCACCCCGGCGAATCAGACTCTTAGTCTCCCGCCGGGGTGCCTGCCCGTACGCACGTAGGCCTGCGCGGGCACTAGCCTGCACGGGCACTTGCCTGCAGTGCGCCCCGCCTGCGCGGCAGTTAAGCCTTGTGTCCGGCGGCGGCCGGCGCAGGCTGTTCAGCTGCGGACTGTTCAGCTCCAGCTTCGACTGCCGGCTCACCGCGGTCAGGTGCCACGCGGCGCAGTGCCACCAGGGCGGCGGCAGCAGCGGCAACCATCAGGGCGATGCCGATGGCCGACGTCGCCACCACACCGGAGTCGAACGCGGCCTGGGCCGAGGCCAGCAGCTCCGCGGCCTGCGGGCCGGGCAGGCTGTTTGCTGCTTCCACGGCACCGCCCAGGGTTTCCGATGCCGCGGAGGCCGCGGCGGGGTCCAGGCCTTCCGGGAGCACAACGCCGTTGCGGTAGCCCGCCGTCAGGATGCTGCCCAGCACTGCGGTGCCGAGGACCGCACCCACTTCATACGCGGTTTCGGAGATGGCCGACGCCGCTCCCGCCTTCTCGGACGGGACGCTGGAGAGGATGAGGTCGTTGGAAATGGTCTCCGCCGACCCGACGCCGATGCCGAGAATCATAAAGGCGATGATCAGGCCCAGCGGGCTTTCCTGGTGTCCGGTGAACAGCACCACGGTGTATCCGACGGCACTGAAGAGCAGCCCGCCGGCCACTGCGTAGGCGGGGCGCACCCGGCGCACCACCTTCACCACGGCCAGGCCGGCAACGATGGTGAGCATCAGCCCGGGCAGCATCATCACGCCGGCTTCCCGCGGCGTCTGCCCCAGGACCAGCTGCAGGTGCTGGGAGAAGAAGAAGATGAATCCCACCTGCGCGAAGACGCTGAGCAGGTTGGCCGAGATGGAGCCGCTGAACACCGGATTGCGGAACAGCCGGACGTCGAGCATCGGCTCGTCCCGGCGCAGCTGGCGCCGGACGAAGGCGGCACCGAAGACCAGTGCCACGGCCGTTGGCGTCAGGGAGTCGACGCCGATCCCGTGGGTGGACACGGTCTTGATGCCGTAGACCAGCGGGAACATGGTGGCCATGATCAGTCCGATGCTGAGCGGGTCGATCTTGCCCGGCTTCGGATCCCGGGACTCCGGCAGCAGACGCGGGCCGAAGACCAGCAGCGGAATGAGCACCGGGACGGCCAGCAGGAAGACCGAGCCCCACCAGAAGTGTTCCAGCAGGGTGCCGCCGACAATCGGACCCAGGGCTGCGCCGCCGGAGAACCCGGCAGCCCAGACGGCAATGGCGATCCGGCGCTGGCTGGGAATCACGAACATGTTCCGGATGATGGACAGCGTGGCGGGCATCAGCATGGCACCGAAGAAGCCGAGCAGTGCCCGGGCACCGATCAGGACCTCAGCGGACGGAGCGAAGGCCGCCGCCACGGAGACCAGGCCGAAACCGGCGGTGCCGATCATCAGCAGTTTCCGCCGGCCGAACCTGTCCCCGAGGCTGCCCATGGGCACCAGGAGGCCGGCCAGGATCAGCGCGTAGATGTCGATGATCCACAGCAGCTCCGTACCGGAGGGAGCCAGTGCCCGGGACAGTGAAGGCACGGCAAAGCTCAGCACGGTGTTATCCACCGCCACCAGCAGGACGGCGAGCATCAGGACCGCCAGTCCCAGCCATTCACGTTGTCCAGCCCGCGCAAGCACGGGCCGTTCCTGTACCGCAGGCACAATTCCTCCTTGGAAGCTGGCAGGGCTTCGCCTGCCGAAAACTTGTGGGTTAAAAAGACGCGGCAGCACGTCACCGAAACCGGCTGAACGTTACTGTACCGTCTAGACTGTACAGGATGGCATGGCGTACCGTAAAGCCATGCCTGCACAGACATCCGCCCGGGACCGCGTCCTGTCCGCGTACGAGGAACTGCTGATTAATGAAGGTCCGCGCGGGGCCACGCTCGACGCCGTGACGGCGCTGGCCGGAGTCTCCAAAGGCGGGCTGCTCTACCACTTCAAGAACAAGGAAGCCCTCGCCGCCGGGGTGATTGAACGGCTGAAGGAACTGGCCGCCGCGGACCTGGAGCAGATGCGCACCGATCCCGAAGGTCCGGCCCGGTACCTGGTCCGCACCTCGCTTTATGTCGGCAGCCCCCTGGACCGGGCACTGATCGCAGCCGTACGGCTGGCCCAGGGATCCGATGCCGCGGCCTCGGAACTGCTGCAGCAGATCCACCGTGACTGGTTTGACCTGGTGCTGGACGAAGTCGGGGACCGGCCGATCGCGCGGGCCATCATGCTCCTGGGTGACGGCCTGTACTACAACGAAGGCCTTCCCGGCGGCTGGCCCCAGGAGAAGAACTCGCCGACCTCGGGGCCGGTGGAGGAACTGCTGGAGATCGTCGACGTCCTCAAGGCCCAGGCCCCCGCCTGCCGTATCTGAGCTGCCCGGGATGCCCGGAACTTCCTGGCCTGGCTCTGCCTGGCCGTGCCTGCCCGGGCTGGCAGGGTGCGGTGTGACACAGTTGTGCCATGGAAATGAGCACAGCTGACCTTTATGACGAACAGGGCGAGGCGCTGGCATCGGTCTCCCTGCAGTTCCAGGATCTGGGCGGACAGACCCGCTTCACCGGGACGGTGCGCACCGTCCGCTGCCTGGAGGACAACGGGCTGGTGAAGTCCGTCCTCAACTCCCCCGGCAATGGTGCGGTCTTGGTGGTGGATGGTGCCGGCTCACTCAACACGGCCCTGATGGGGGACATGATCGCCGAAGCCGCCGTGGCCAACGGCTGGGCCGGCGTCGTGATCAACGGCCCCATCCGCGACCGTGCCGCCGTCGCCAAGCTGCCCCTGGGCGTCAAGGCGCTGGGCTCCAATCCGCGCAAGAGTGCCAAGGAATCGGCGGGCGAAGTGGACGTGCCGGTGGAGTTCGGCGGCGTGACGTTCCGCCCCGGCGCCAGGCTCTGGGCCGATGAAGACGGCATCCTGGTCGAATGGTAGGAGCACAGCGTGGCCGACGTCCTGCTGTTCCACTCCGAACTGGGCTTGACCCCGGGAACGGATGCCTTCGCTGATCTGCTCCGGGACGCCGGCCACACCGTCACCGCGCCCGACCTCTATGACGGGCAGGTCTTCGGTACCTTGGAGGCCGGACTGGAGTATGCCGGGGAGATCGGGCTGGAGACAATCGAGGCCCTGGGCGTGCGGATCGCCGAGCAGCTGCCGGAGGACCTGGTCTACATCGGTTTTTCACTGGGCGTTCTCCCGGCCCAGCGGCTGGCGCAAACCCGGCCGGGAGCGCGGGGCGCCGTCCTGGTGAGCTCCTGCGTTCCGCCTGGCGCCTACGCCTACACCTGGCCGGCCGGCGTTCCCCTGCAGATCCATGCCATGGCCGATGACCCGGTTTTTGTAGAGGAAGGGGATCTGGACGCCGCCCGCAACCTCGTCGACTCGATAGCCGGGGACGCAGACTGGGCCGCCGCTGACACACTCAACGACGCGTCCGTCAAGCTCATCCTCTATCCGGGCAGTTCCCATTTCTTCGTGGACATCAGTTCACCGGACTATGACGAGGACTATGCCCATGCCCTGACGTTCAGCGTCCTGGAGCTGCTGGCCGGCATCAACGACGGGATGGACGGCTAACAGCCGCAGCCCGCCCCTGAGGAGGAGCAGGCTGCGGCTTTCGGCAGTTGAGGCGGGGAACCGCTACGCGTTCCAGAGACCGTAGGAATCCGCCAGCGAAGAGATCTTCTGTGCGCGGGCCAGGCGGGGAAGGTAGGAACCGTCACCGACCACGGCACCGGCGGCGTGTGCCTCCAGCAGTTCGTGCGCCCACACGATTTCCGACTCGCTCGGGGACAGGCCCTGGTTGATGGTGTCCGCGGCTTCGGGCATGAGGCACAGCTTGCCGGTCATGCCCATCGAAGCGGTGACCTTGCAGGCCTCCAACAGTTTCTCGCCCAGGGTTCCCACCGTCGGACCGTCGATCGGGCCCGGCAGCTGACCCACGCGGGATGCCACCACAAGCTTGGAGCGGGCGTAGGCCAGCGCCATCGGATCATCCGAAGCGCCGGTGTCGCGGCGGAAGTCGCCTACACCGAAGGCCAGTCGGAACGTACCGGGAGCGCTGGCGATCGCCGTCGCGTTCTCGATGCCGAGCGCCGATTCGACCAGGGCGAGGACCGGGGTGCCGGCCTGCAGCCGCATGGCCGTATGCGTGACCTGCTCCGGTTTTTCGGTCATGGCCAGCATGACTCCGCGCAGGCCCGGAGCCTTGGACAGGGCCGCGAGATCGTCTGCCCAGAAATCGGTTTCGATCCCGTTGACGCGGACCCAGGCCGTCATTCCGGTGGACAGGGCCTCGACCACGCGTTCACGGGCTGCGGCCTTGCCATCGGAGGGGACGGCGTCTTCCATATCGAAGATGACCGAGTCCGCTTCGGAGGCCAGGGCAGGCCCGAAATTTGATTCGTCCGCGGCAGATGCCAGGAGCCAGGAGCGGGACAGTTTCGCAGGCAGCGCGGCAGCGCGGCTGTTTCGGAATGGAGCCATAGGAACGAGACTACTTTCCAGCCCCTGAGTTATCCCAACGCAGGGTCTGTTGATGTGACGGCGGTTACTTCATATCCGGACTGCCCTGTGGCTGGCCTGGAGGCACGACGGCGATCTCCTGGCCTTCCGCATCCATCAGCTTTCCATCCTTGATGTGGTCCCCTTCGCGCAGGATCCGGAGCTGGTCGGTCCGGATCGCCCGGACCGGCGCCTCGGCGAAGACGCTCGGGTCTTCCGAATTCCCCGCCTTGATGTGGTTGAACAGGATATTGAGCAGGATCGCCATCACGGCGGCGGAGCTGATGCCGGAGTGGAAGATGGTGCTGAACCAGGAGGGGAACTGGTCGTAGAACGCCGGCGCGGCAATCGGAATCATGCCGAAGCCCAGGGAGGCGGCCACGATGATCAGGTTCATGTTGTTCTTGTATTCGACCTTGGCCAGGGTGCGGATGCCGCTGGCGGCCACGGTGCCGAAGAGCACGATGCCAGCGCCGCCCAGCACCGGGGTGGGGACGGCGGCAACGACGCGGCCCAGGACCGGGAGCAGGCCCAGGATCACCAGGATCAGGCCGCCGGCACTGACGACGAAGCGGCTCTTCACGCCGGTGATGGCCACCAGTCCCACGTTCTGGGCGAAGGCGCTCTGAGTGAAGGAGTTGAACACCGGGGAGAGGGCGCTGGAGAGCATGTCGGCCCGCAGCCCGTCGGCGATGCGCTTGGAATCAACCTTGGTATCCACGATTTCCCCGACGGCGAAGATGTCCGCCGTCGTCTCCGTCAGGGTCACCAGGATGACGATGCACATGGAAATGATTGCGGCGATCTCAAAGGTCGGCATCCCGAAGGCGAACGGGCTGGGCAGGGCGAAGACCGGGCCCTCTCCCACGCTGGAGAAGTCCGCCTTGCCGACGAACACGGCGAAGATTGTGCCGATCACGATCGCCAGGAGGATGGACAGCCGGGAAATGGCGCTGACTCCCACCTTGCTGAGCAGCAGGACCACCGCCAGGGTGAGTGCCGCCAGCCCAATGTTGGAGACGCTGCCGTAGCCGTCGGCCTTGGAGTTGCCGCCCATGGCCCAGTTCGCGGCCACGGGCATCAGCGTCAGCCCGATGGTGGTGATAACGACGCCGTTGACCACCGGCGGGAAGAAGCGGATCACCTTGGCGAAGATCGGTGTGATGAGCAGGCCGATCACCGACGCTGCGATCACGGCTCCGAACACAGCCTGGATGCCGCCGCCGCCGCTGAGGATCGCGGTCATGGTGGCGACACCGGCGAAGGAGACACCCTGGACAAGCGGAAGCTGGGAGCCGAAGAAGGGCACGCCAATGGTCTGCAGCAGGGTGGCCGCACCGCCGACGAAGAGGCACGCAGCGATCAGCAGGCCAATGTCCGCCGAGTCCATGCCGGCGGCGGTGCCGATGATCAGCGGCGGGGCGATGATGCCGCCGTACATGGTCAGGACGTGCTGGAATCCGTAGGCAAACATGCTGCCGAGCGGAAGCACCTCATCCTCCGGCCGGCCCGGCCGGGATCCCTTGGCCGCAGCGGCCCTGCGCCGGATCATCAGCAGAACCCCGCAATGCTGTTCCACACGGGGCTGTCCCCGGTGCTGCCCTCCCGCTGGACCGCGGCTTCGATCAGCCCGTAGGGACGGTCCGCGGCGAAGAAGACTTCGCCGGGGTTGTCCAGGCCGAAGGGTTCGAGGTCGACCAGGAAGTGGTGGTTGTTCGGCAGAGAAAGCCGCACTTCATCGATTTCCGGGTGCCTATCCAGCACGGCCCGGCCCATTTCGAACATGGTCTGCTGCAGTGCCAGTGAATGGGTGTTGGCGAAGGTGTCCCGCAGGGCGGTGCGCACCGAGGCGTAGGCGGAGTTGAAGTCGACGCCGTCAAGAGTGTTGTAGCGCCACTTGGCCGTCACATCGGTGGCCAGGATCCGGTCGGTGGTTTCGGCGAGGGTGGTGTACCGGTCCCGCGGAAAGCCGTGGAATTCGGAGCCGGTGGATTTCAGGACGGTCAGATCCGAGATTCCAGCCACCAGGTGCCGCTGGCTTCCGGCGGCCAGCAGGACGGCGGTGCGGACTTCGCTTTTGTCCTTGGCGAAGGCGTGGTCGTGGTCGCTGATCCGGTTCCAGAAGTACTGTTCGGCGGCCCAGCGTCCGCCGGTGACCCAGTCGAATTCTCCGGTGAAGTGGCCGGCCAGGCGGAGCAGGAACTCCTCCGGGGAGCCGACGCCGTCCCGGGCGAAGGCATAGATGGTGTTCTTCTGTGTGTCGGTGGCAACCACCCGGGCGTTGTCGCCCTCGGTGTGGGCGGCCTCGAACCCGCCGTGCAGCTGGGAGGTGATGCTGAGGTCCTCCAGGCTGTGGCGTGCCGTGTCCCGGGTGACCTTAACCAGCCGGACTTCTGCCTTGCCGTATTGGTTGGGGCCCAGCACGACCCGTGAGGTACCGGGTCCGCTGGCTCCGGCGGGGTGCGTTGTAGAGGTCATGGCTCAGCTTCCTCGATAGGTGGAATAGGCGAACGGGCTCAGCAGCAGGGGAACGTGGTAGTGCTCCCCGGTTCCAGCAACATTGAAAGTGAGGGTGACGGAGGGGAAGAACGACGGCGTTCCGGCGGCTTCGTACCAGGCCGCGGTGGTGAACTCGATCCGATAGGCCCCTGCCTCGAGCCGGTCCGGGCCGAGGTCGGTGACGCGTCCGTCTGCATCGGTGGTGCCGGTGGCGATCTCCTGCCAGCCCTGCGCCGTTTGGGCCTGCAGGGAGACCGGGATGCCCTGGGCCGGCCGGCCGGCGGCTGTGTCCAGGATGTGCGTGGTGATCTGGCTTTTCACTGGTTCAGGAGCCCTTCGAGTCGGAGGATGGCGATTTCGCGCAGCTGCGCGGCGATGACTTCGAGTTCCTCTTCCGGAGAGTTCTCCAGGCGGGCGCCAAGCGCGGCCAGGACTTCTTCGGCACTGCGGCCGGCGGCGCGGATCAGGAACACCCGGCCGAACCGGGACTCGTAGGCGCGGTTGCCCGCCGCCAGCTGGGCCTGGACATCCGCTGAGGTCTCGACGCCGGACTGTTCACGGCGGGACATTTCCGCTTCGCTGCCGCTGCCGGCCGCCCGCTCACCAATGCGGGGATGATGCGCGAGTGCGGCGTCAATTTCGGCTTCGGTCCAGCCGGGAGCGGCCAGTTCAGCGAAGGAAAGCAGTTCCGCGGCTGTCCCAAAGGGCCGGGCCAGCGCGATTTCCGAGGTCCACCGGGGGATGTCGACGCAGGGCTTCAGCGCCGCCTGGGCGTCGGAGATGGACGCTGCGTTGAAGGCGGAGAGGAAGTCCGGGGAAACGTTCAAAGACGGGTCCGAAGAAAGAGGCAGGGCCACGGGTGTCAGCTTTCGGTCAGAGGTCAGAGGGAGAGGACTTCCCGGCGCTGAACACCCTTGACCATCGGCCATGGCCGACTTGATTCGATGTTCCGGTGAAGTTCCTGTTGATGTTTCTGTTAAAGATGCTGGAGAGGATTTCCTCGATGCGGAAATTCTATTTCGAACAGTCTGGAGTCCGCCCTCCAGCGTGTCAAGGGTTTGCATTTTTACGCTTTCCTTTTAACCCGCGCGTAACCCTGTACCTGGGCCGTGATGTGGATTTTACAAACAAACGCAAAAAGTTCCGAAATAGGGATTGCCCTTTTCGCGGCGGCAGCGCATAATATCTGCGCTTCCCGCCGCACCGGCCGTCAGCCGCCCGCGACCAGGCGGCGGGCCGCTTCGGAATGCCGTGCGGTGAGCTCTTCCAGGTCAAGGCCCGGCAGTTCGCCGTCGACCACTTTCCATTCCCCGCCCACCATGACCCGGTCCGCACGGTCCGCGCCGCACAGCAGCAGCGCGGAGAGGGGATCGTGGGAGCCGGAGAACCGCAGGTCATCGAGCCGGAAGAGGGCCAGGTCCGCCTGCCTGCCCGGCGCCAGTTCGCCGATATCGCTCCGTCCCAGCGCCCGGGCGGACCCGCGGGTGGCCCAGCCCAGGGCCCGCTCCGGCGTGATGGCTTCGGCTCCGTAGCGCAGCCGCTGCAGGTACAGCGCCTGCCGGGCTTCCAGGATCAGGTTGGAGGCATCGTTGGATGCCGAGCCGTCCACGCCCAGGCCCACCGGCACTCCGGCGTCCTCGAGTTCGGCCATCCGTCCGATGCCGGAGGCCAGCCGCATGTTCGACGTCGGGCAGTGCGCGACGGCGGTGCCGGCGGCCCCCAGCCGGGCTATCTCGCTGTCGTTGAAGTGCACGCCGTGCGCCAGCCAGGTGCGGTCCCCGAGCCAGCCCACGCTCTCCAGATAATCCACCGTCCGCAGGCCGAACATTTCCAGGCAGAACGCTTCCTCATCCATGGTTTCGGCGAGGTGCGTGTGCAGGCGGACATCATGGGCCTCCGCCAGGGCTGCGCTGGCCTTCATGATCTCCTGCGTCACCGAAAACGGTGAGCACGGGGCGAGCCCGATCTGGATGACGGCGCCGTCGCCGCGCTCGTGATAGGCGCCGATCAGCCGCTCACTGTCCGCCAGGATCACCTCCGCGGCCTGGACGGTTGCGCGTGGCGGCAGGCCGCCGTCGTCCTCCCCCAAGGTCATGGATCCGCGGGTCAGCATGGCCCGCATACCCAGCCGCCGGACCGCGGAAACCTGCACATCCACGGCCTGTTCCAGCCCGTCCGGGAACAGGTAGTGGTGGTCGGCGGCGGTGGTGCAGCCGGAGCGCAGCAGTTCGGCGAGCGCCACGGTGGTGGCCAGTTCCAGATCCTCCGGGGACAACCGGGCCCACACCGGGTACAGGTTCTTCAGCCAGGGGAATAACGGCGTATTCACCACGGGAGCCCAGGCCCGGGTGAGCGTTTGGTAGAAGTGGTGATGGGTGTTGATGAGACCCGGCAGCAGCACGTGGGCCGACGCATCGAAGGTGGAGGTGACCGGCGCCGCGGGCCGGCCCCCGGCAGCCACCAGCTCGGTGATCCGGCCCGCCTCGATGACCAGTCCCCCGCTGGCATCGAGGCGGTTGGCGGTGAAGACGGCCAGCGGATTCCGAATCCAGATGCGGGCGGCTGGGAAGGCGGCTGGGGAGGAGGTCTGCATGGCGGATCCTTTGCGGGTCAATGCCGCTGTGATGCCGCAGTTGCCGGACACCATAAAAGGCGGCCAGCTCAGTGGAACTTGTCTGCTGATCCAAGAAGTCCGGCGGCCGCCGGCACTTGGCCGCCAGCGTAGGCCGCGGCCCGTGAAGCGGTCAAGAATATTTCTTTCAACCGGTTAGCGGCGTCCAGGTGATGCGGCGGGTATCCCGTGGTAGGCTCCTTCCAATTCCGGCCCGATATGCTGCCGTGTGCATTTCTTCGGACATGCAATGGACACGAAATGTATTCGGCAACGCGGCATAGCGGCAATAGGAAAAAGAATTGGAAGCGCAGATTTAGGGCCCACCCGGAACCTCACGGGTGATCGGCAGCGGTGGCGGGGTGTGGGGGTCGGTGAGCGGCGGATGCGTGGAGACCGCCGCGCTGCACGCCACCTGCACGCCCCCGTCGAGGCGATTGCCGAGGGAACTCCCGGGACCGAAGCTTGATGCTGCCACCCCCCGGAGAAGTGACACCGTCAGTCTTGGCCGGAGCGACGGCCGCCGCCACATCGGCGCCGCCGGCCTGCCACTGTCCGGCCTCACCGGCCCTGTCCACGCCTCATCCCGATCAATCAAACACCTCACAGCCAGCTAGGAGATCCCTGCGCGTGGACATCAACACCATTCCGGACCTGGTCCCTACCGGCGACCCGGCGCACTGGCGTCCCGGAGACGCCTGGCTGGGCGGAGGCACGGTGCTGTTCTCCTCCGGCAGCCAGAGCCTGCAGCGGGTCCTGGACATCACCCGGGCCGGCTGGGAACCGCTCAGCGCCTCGGACAGCGGTCTGGAGATCGCGGCCACCTGCACCGTTGCCGAGCTCTATGCCTTTGCCGGTGACCTGCCGGCCGCCGCCGCCGGCTGGACCGCATTGGAACTGCTCCGCCCCTGCTGTGACGCTTTTGTGGCGTCGTTCAAGGTCTGGAACGTGTCCACGGTGGGCGGCAACCTCTGCACTGCACTGCCCGCCGGTCCGATGACCTCCCTGACCGCGGCGCTGGACGGCCAGGCCCTGGTGCTCTCGCCGGACGGCACATCGCGCACCCTGCCGGTCACGGACCTGGTCACCGGCGACGGGCAAACGTCCCTCACCCCCGGCGAGCTGCTGCGGAGCGTGAGCCTTCCGGCCAGGGCCCTGCAGGCACGCACCGCGATGCGGCGGCTGTCCCTGTCCAACCTGGGCCGGAGTCCTGATCATCGGCAGGCTCGATCCGGGCGGCACCTTCGTCCTCACGGTCACCGCTGCCACCGTGCGCCCGGTCCAGCTGCGGTTCGGCAGTGTTCCCGGCCGTGCCGAACTGCGCGGGGCGGTCGATGCCGCGATTCCCTTCGCCCTGTACCACGACGACGTCCACGGGCTGCCGCAGTGGCGGCAGTACATGACCGAACGGCTCAGCGAGGAGATCCGCGCCGAACTGGCGCAGGATCCACAGGGAATGCCGACGCCACAATGACCGGCGCCGGCACCGGACCGCGCCGTTTGCACCGAGTGCAACGGTGCACTTAGTGTAGTTATGTGCTTCCAGCCTGTTCTGTCCCGGACCGCCGGGCGGCCCTTAAAAGCCGCCACCGGCAGGCGATCGTCGATGCCTGCGCAGCCCTCCTCTCCGAACGGCGCGGCACGGACTTCTCAGTGGATGAACTCGCCCAGCGCGCCGATGTCTCCCGCCGGACGGTGTTTAACCATTTCTCCTCCCTGGATGACGTGGTCACCGAAGTGGGAACCGGCATCGTGGGCGCTGTACTCGCCCTGCCGCCAGGCACGGCCCCGGAGGGCCGGTCCCCGCTGGATGACCTGGTGGATCTGGTCAGCTCGCCGGCGTTCATCGAGGCTGTCTCCTACCTGACCCAGGTCCTGGGCCGTGCCGACAGCCGGTCAACACCGCAAAAGGCAATCCTGGCGTTCCGCTCCGTCACCATGGCAGGAAACCAGGTCATCGGCGGCCTCCTGTCCCGCCACCCGGATGCTGACCCACTGGACATCGAGCTCCTCGTCGGCAGTTTCGCCGGCGGCGTGAGCGTCATCTACGAACGCTGGAGCGCGCAAACCGGCGCCGTCGACACACCCGAATCCCGCGGCGCCTGGCTGGAACTGCTCCAGCGCCTGATTGCTGCCCTCCGCACCGGCCACGGCTCTGGAACACCGCCCAGCACTGCCTGACCCCCCCAACTGACCAACTTCCCCGCAGCAAACCAACATCCTCCGACAAGGACCTCCAATGGCTGAATTCCTGTACCGCCTCGGACAGGCCGCCGCGCGGCGTGCCCGCACCGTACTGGCGGTGTGGATCGCCGTGCTGGCTGTCGCCGGAATAGCGTTCGCGCTGTTCGGCGGCACGCTCTCCTCCGCGATCTCCATTCCCAATACCCCCACCACCCAGGTCACCGACCGGCTGCAGCAGGAACTTCCCGAGGCATCGGGAGGCACCGGCTCGATCGTGCTGCAGACCGAGGACGGTTCGGCGTTCACCGCCGAACAGCGTGACGCCATCAGTGCGCTGGTCGAGGAAACCAAGGCCGTGGACGGCGTGGAAAACGCCGTCGACCCCTTCGCCACCGAGGCGCAGCGGGAGGAGCAGTCCCGGCAGCTCGCCGATGGACAGGCCCAGCTCGAGGCCGGGCTGCAGCAGATCGAGGCAGCGCGGGCCGAACTCGACGCCGGCCAGGCGCAGCTGGACGCCGCCCGGGCCCAGGCCGAGGCGGCGGGCATGCTCGCTATGGCCGCACCGCAGCTGGACGCGCAGCAGGCCCAGCTCGACGCCGGCCGGGCGGAGCTGGAAGCCCAGGCCGCCGCAGCCGAGGAACAGGCGCCGCAGCTGGAGCAGGGCGCTGCCCTGCTGAACATGGCCAAGGAAATCCGCATGGTCTCCGAGGACGGCAGCACCGCGGTCCTGACCGTGGTCTTCGAGGACACCCAGATGGAGATCCCGCAGGAGACCAAGGATGCTGTCGTTGCGGTGTTCGACGGCGCACCGGTGGACGGCGTAACCGCTGATTTCTCCGCTGACATCACCCAGGGCATCCCCAGCATCGTGGGCGTGGGCGAAGTTGTCGGCCTGGTCATCGCGGCAATCGTCCTGGTGGTTATGCTCGGTACCCTCGTCGGTGCCGGACTTCCGCTGGTAACCGCCCTCATCGGCGTCGGCATCGGCGCCCTCGGTGCCCTGGCGTTCTCCGGCGTCGTCGAAATGATCTCCGTGACTCCCGTACTGGGCCTGATGCTCGGCCTGGCCGTGGGCATCGACTACACCCTGTTCATCGTCAACCGGCACCGCCGCCAGCTCAAAAACGGCTTCGAGCTCGAAGAGTCCATCGGCCTGGCCAACGGCACGTCCGGCAACGCCGTCGTCTTCGCCGGCGCGACCGTGCTGATTGCACTGCTGGCCCTGAATATCAGCGGTATTCCGTTCCTGGGCCTGATGGGCACCGTGGGCGCTGCGTGTATTGCGATCGCCGTGCTGATCGCCGTGACCCTGACGCCGGCGCTGCTGAAGCTCGTTGGCATGCGGATCCTGAGCAAGAAGGAGCGGGCCTCCATCTCCTCCGCAGCCGAGGCCGGCCAGCCCGCCGCCGCAGCCGCCCCGGTGAAGCCCATGTCCACGCTCAGCGCGGTGCTGACCGCGGTGGCGGCGATCGCTGCCCTGCTGGTTATCGCCGTTCCTGCACTTGATCTGCGGACCGGGCTGCCGGACGGCTCCTCCGAACCGCATGACTCCACGCAGTACCAGGCGTACTCGGCCCTGTCGGAGAAGTTCGGCGAGGGACAGAACGGCACCCTGCTGGTTGTCGCCGAACTCCCGTCCGAACCGACCGAGGCTGAAGCTACGGCCGCGCAGGCCGAGATTGCCCAGATCCTCTTCGAGCAGGACGGCGTTTCCGCAGTAGCGCCCGTCGGCTCCTCCGAAGACGGCAGCACCGTGGCCTTCCAGGTGGTCCCGACCGAAGGGCCCACCAGTGAGTCCACCGAGAACCTGGTCCACACCCTGCGGGATATGTCCCCGCTGGATGGAACGTATGAGATCGGCGTGGCCGGCTCCGCGAGCGGGAACATCGACATCTCAGACAAGCTCTCCGATGCGCTGCCGATCTACCTGGGCGTCGTCGTCGGCCTCTCCCTGCTGATCCTGATCCTGGTGTTCCGGTCCATCTATGTGCCGGTCATCGCCACGCTCGGGTTTGTGCTCTCCTACTTCGCGGCCCTCGGCGGCGTGGTGGCGATCTACCAGTGGGGCTGGCTCGCAGGAGTCTTCAACGTGGAGACCCCCGGCCCGATCCTGAACTTCCTGCCGACCATCCTGGTGGGCATCCTGTTCGGCCTGGCCATGGACTACATGCTGTTCATCGGCTCCGGGATGCGGGAAGCGTATGCCCACGGAGCGCCGTCGCGCGTCGCCGTGGTCCAGGGTGTCCGGGCTGGGAGGTCCGTGGTGACCGCCGCGGCCATCATCATGGTCTCGGTCTTCGGCGGCTTCGTCTTCTCCCACAGTGCGATGATCCGGCCCATCGGTTTTGCCCTCGCCTTCGGCGTGCTGCTGGACGCCTTTGTGGTGCGGATGCTGCTGATCCCGGCGCTGATGCACCTGGCCGGGGACAAGGCCTGGTGGCTGCCGAAGTGGCTGGACAAGATCCTGCCGGACGTCGACGTCGAGGGTGCTTCGCTGGAACGCCGGCACCCGCACGAGGTCCCTGAGCAGGCCGAACCGGTGAAGCAGGCCTAGCCGCCCGCATTTCCCCCTTCAGATAAAACAGCAGCTGCCCCCGGCCCCGGCCGGGGGCAGCTGCTGTTTGGCGGGTCCTATTTGGGGAACCTTTTGGCGGGGGCGGTGTGGCGGTGGCGTCCCCGTCATATTGCGCCCGCTTTTCGAAATAAAATATTGGACTGGGTCCAAAACGTTTTACGCTTGGCATCGGCAGTGGATGACCCTGGGGGGACGAATTCCCATGCACTGCGGCTTCCCACCCCGCCTCTCCCCCGGCACATCATTTCTGCCGACCGAGGAGAAGCCAGCTTGAACCGCCTGCGCCCCAAACATCTCTCATTAGCCGCCGCAGCGGCAGCCGCAGTCCTTGCACTCGGCGCCTGCACACCAGCATCGTCAGCTGAGGATGCCGCATCAATCCATGCCTGCCTCGACAGTTCAACACTGGATTTCTCCAGCATCACCTCGGAGGCCGGCACGTTGTCCTGTGGCCCGAATGAGCTGCCGGTGTCATGGCTGGCTGCTGGGCCTGTTGACGGAACAGTACCCACTTTCGCCGCGACCGCCGGGCCGTCCAACGGCGCCGACGGCGCGTCAGGCAAACCCGGAGACAAGGGCGAAAAGGGCGACGCCGGCGAGAAGGGCGAGGCCGGCGTGAAGGGCGAGGCTGGCGCTTCCGGAGCACAGGGTCCGGCCGGATCCAACGGAACGGCTGGATCCAACGGCGCCGACGGCGCCGGCGGAACAGCTGGAGCTGACGGGGCAGCCGGGACGGTTGGAGCGGCTGGAGCGGCTGGAACTGACGGGGCACCGGGAGCAGCAGGACCGGCCGGTGCCGATGGGACCGACGGCGCTGACGGCGCTGACGGGGCACCGGGACCCGCCGGAGCAACAGGCCCCGCCGGGGCCAACGGCGCTGACGGAGCCAACGGCGCTGATGGGGCGGACGGAACCGACGGGGCTGCCGGACTTCCCGGCCGCGACGGAAATACCATCCGCAATGGCGTGGGTGCGCCAGCTGCCAACTTTGGTGTGGACGGCGATTTTTACCTGGAGACAACAACCTTCGCCGTCTACGGACCAAAATCCTCCGGCACATGGCCCGGAGGAACCCAAAGCCTTATCGGACCGCAGGGACCAATAGGTCCGGAGGGGCCGCAGGGGCAGACTGGCCCGGAAGGGGCCCAGGGCACTCAGGGTGTGCCGGGCATTCAGGGTCCAACCGGCGTCATAGGAGCCGTCGGACCGGCAGGACCGGCCGGGGCGCAGGGGCCTCAGGGAGCCCCCGGCGACGGATCGGTTTTCACCGGGTCCCTGACGTTCATCGATCCTTCGGACACCGCCGCCTTCATCCCGCTGTCCGGGACCTCGGCGGTCGCCGCTGAGCCTGACGCAGCAACCGCACTGCCCCTGGGCGGCACCCTGTCCGGTTTCACCGGCGCCGTCACCCCACGGGCCGGCACGGTGACCCTCACTGTCCGGGTCAACGGCTCGGACACCGGTCTGGCCTGCACGCTTGCGAATATGATCGCTGCCTGCACCGCCCCGGCCACACCGGTCACTGTCTCCGCCGGGGACTCGGTCAGCATCGGCTACGCTTCCACCGGCGGGCTGCCGGTGAAGAACCTCCGGTACGCACTTGGCTTCAACGGCGCGCAGCCGTGATCCCGGCCAAGAGGCCCAGCCGGCGGGTTTTCCTGGCCGGGACGGCTGCGCTGGCAGCAGTCGCAGCCAGCGGGGTGCCGGCATACGCCGCCACCGGGAAGCCCGATCCCTATGCGGCTCAGACGTGGGAGCCGCTGGTCGGTGAAACCCTGTCCGTCGGCGGCCTGCAGGTTCGACTCGCCGGCGTCGAGCGCTCCACAGCGGGCTTCCGGCTGGTGATGGAATCCGATTCCGCGGACATGACCGAAGGCCTGCACTGCGTCCGCCACCCGGGAATCGGTCCGGTGGACCTCTTCCTGACCTCATACGGGCGGCGTGCGCTGGCCGTCTTTACCCACCTACCCAAAGGACAGCAGTTATGAGCGATCAGTATCTCGGTGAGATCCGCATGGTTGGTTTCCAGTTCGCCCCCGTTGGCTGGGCACACTGCAACGGACAGATCCTGCCGATCCAGCAGAACTCGGCACTGTTTTCACTGCTTGGAACCACGTACGGCGGGGATGGAATGAACACCTTTGCACTGCCGAATCTCCAGGGCACCTTTCCGCTCCATATGGGAGCATCTCCCAGCGGCTCCTATTACAACCAGGGGCAGCGGGGAGGCCAGGAAGCGGTTGTGCTTAATCACCAGGAGATGCCTGCCCACGCACATGCTCAGTACGGGTCGGTTGAGCAGGTTTCCGACCGGCCCGCAGGAAAGGTCCCCGCCCGCGGGGGCAGTTACGGGCCCATCAACTCAGGCGCTGACATGGCACCGACAGGGGTAGTGGGCGGCAACCAGCCGCATAACAACATGCCCCCGTATCTGGCAATCAATTTCATCATCGCCCTGCAAGGCATCTTCCCGCCGCGGAGTTAGGACGCCCGGGAGCCTAGCGGCGTCCCGCTGAAGCAAAAACATGGTGCCCGTTTCTCCGCAGAGAAGCGGGCACCACGGATCCAGCCGAGCGGGCTAGTCCTTCCAGCCCAGTTCCCGGGCAACATCGGCGATGTTTCGCATCAGATGCGCGTTGTAATCCACGCCGAGCTGGCTGGGCAGCGCGAACAGCACGTAGTCGGCCTCCGTCACGGCATCATCGGCGGCCAGCTGCCGGGCTACCTGTTCCGGAGCGCCGGCAAAGGTCGGCCCGGAGCGCGCGGCCAGGCCGTCGATCACACCAACACCTTCCTGCGCCTCGTTCCGCAGGCCGAAGTACCGCCGGTCCGCATCCGTGGTGATTGGGAACGCACTGCGGGTCACTGCGGAAAGCCCAGGTCCGGTATGCCCGCACTCAGCGTAGGCCTTGCGGTAGTCCCGCACCTGGTCAGCCTGCTGGACATGGAAGGGACGCCCGTCGTCCGCCAGCAGCAGCGTGGAGCTCAGCAGATTCATGCCGGAGCGGGCAGTCCACAGGCCCGAATCGTAGCTGGCCGCTCCCCACCAAATCCGGTCCGGGAGCCCCGGCGACTGGGGCTGGACCGCCAGGTCCGGCGCCAGCCCCCGGCTGAGGGCGGGCTGCGAATGAGCCACTGGCTGGCCGCTGATTGCGCGGCGGAAAAGACTGGCCCGCGCCCGCGTGTTTTCGGCCCAGGTTTCGTTCTCACCGAGGGTGTACCCGAAGACAGCCTGCCCATCGGCGGCAGGTTCGGGTGATCCCCGGCTGATCCCCAGCTGCAGCCGTCCGTTGCTGAGCAGATCAACGGCCGCTGCTTCCTCTGCCATGTAGAGCGGGTTTTCGTAGCGAAGGTCGACGACGCCGGTACCGACGTCGAGCGTGGTGGTCCGCGCTGCCATCGCGGCGAGCAGCGGGAACGGGGCTGCGAGTGACTGATCAAAGTGGTGGACCCGGACCCAGGCGCCGTCGAACCCTGCCTCCTCGGCAGCCACGGCCAGTTCCACGCTGTCGCGCAGCGAGGCCCCCGCTGTGCCCACGCGGGCGCCTGGCACGTCCCGGTAGTGACCGAAGGAGAGGAAGCCGATTTTCTTGGGCATGGATAGGGCCTTTCATGCTGGTGCGGCAGATTGGCTGCAGCCAATCCAACTGTATGCATATGCATGAATAGAAGCCAATTCCCCGGCCGGGTATTCCCGGAAGTGGGCGGGCGGACAAACCGTCAGCCTAGATCGCCTTGCCCGGGTTCAGGATGCCCAGCGGGTCCAGTGCCTGCCGGACCGCGTGCATTACCTCCAGGGAGACACTGCCAAGCTCCTCTTCCAGCCAGTCCCGCTTGAGCAGGCCGATGCCGTGTTCACCGGTGAGGGTGCCGCCCAGGGACTTGGCCAGGTGGAACATCTCCCCCAGCGCCGCTTTCGGCGGTCCTTCCGTGACTGAATCCTCCGGATCCATCACGATCATCGGATGCAGGTTCCCGTCCGAGGCGTGGGCAACGGTGAAGATCCGCACCCCGGTCCGCGCTGATATCTCCTCCAGCCCGGCCACCACCTCCGCCAGCTTGCCGCGGGGCACGCCGATGTCACCGATCGAGACCCGGCCCAGCTTTTCCAGCGACGGAATTGCTTCCCGCCGGGCTGTGACCAGGGCGGCTGCCTGGGCGTCATCGACCGCCTTTTCACAGGTGCCAAAGGGCGCGACGGCGTCCATCACCACATCCTGTTCCAGGAACGCGCCGTGCCCGTCGGTCTGCACCAGGAGGAAGGAGGCGCCGCGGGAACGGTAATCCGTGCCCAGCGCGGCATCCACGGCCTCCAGGGTCTGTCCATCCATCAGTTCCATCATCGAGGGCTGGATCCGGGACGCAACAACCGCCGAGGCAGCGCGCGCAGCCTGCTCCACGGAGGGGAAGAACGCCGCGACCGTAGCCGTCTGGACCGGGAGCGGCCGCAGCCGCAGGGTCGCCTCCACCACGATGCCGAGGGTGCCTTCCGAACCGATAATCAGTGCGTTGAGGTCGTAGCCGCTGACCCCCTTGATGGTTTCGCGCCCGGTGCGCAGTTCCCGCCCGTCGGCGAGGATGACGCGCAGCGCCAGGACCGCCTCCCGGGTGACACCGTACTTGGCGCAGCGCATTCCGCCGGCGTTCGTGGCGATGTTCCCTCCGATGAAACAGATGGCGGTGCTCGCCGGATCCGGAGCGTAGAAGAGTCCGTACTCCCCCGCTGCCGCATTCAGCTCAGCATTCAGGACGCCGGGCTGGACCACTGCCAGCTGCTCCTCCGGATCGATCCGCAGAATCTTGTTCATCCGGGAGAGATCCAGCACCACTTCCCCGGCCCGCGCCGTGGAACCTGCGGCCAGCCCGGTTCCGGCACCGCGGGGCACCACAGGAACCCGGTGCGCAGTGGCGAGCCGGAGGGCGCTGGCAACCTCCCCGGCGTCGTGCGCGAAAACCACTCCGTCCGGCAGGCTGGGCGGCTGATACCCGGACCGGTCCGTGCCGGCGGCCTCCCGGTCCGAGGAGAGGACTGAAGCATGCGCCGCTTCCGCCAGCAGCGCCGCCGTCCGTCCGGCGGCCGGCCCGGAAGCTGTGCGGGACGGCAGGGATTCGGTGCTCACTACGGCACCATCCAGCCCAGGACGGGCGTGGACTGCAGCCAGATGAGCAGGGTCATCAGGACCAGGAGGCCCAGGCTCCAGCCGATGAGTTTGCGCAGCAGTGTGCCTTCGACGCCGTTCAGGCCCACCGCCGCTGCCGCAATGGCCAGGTTCTGCAGTGAGAGCATTTTGCCCAGGACGCCTGCTGAGGAGTTGGAAGCGGCCATCAGCGTGGGCGACAGCCCGGTTTCATTGGCGGCGGCCACCTGCAGCTGGCCGAAAAGCGAGTTGGAGGAGGTATCCGAGCCCGTCAGGGCCACACCGATCCACCCCAGGAGCGGTGACAGCAGGGCGAAGAAACCGCCGGCCGAAGCCAGTGCCACACCCAGGGTGGTGGTCTGGCCGGACAGGTTCATCACGAAGGACAGCGCAAGCACCGAACACACCGTCACGATGGTCCAGCGCAGCGTCTTGAGGGTTTCCCCGTAGATGCGTATGCCCGCGGAGGGCTTGACGCGGTAGAGCAGCATGGTCAGGAGGCCGGAAAACAGCAGCAGCGTGCCGGTCGCCTTCAGATGGTCGAACCGCAGGTTCTGCGCCCCCACGGGATCCCCTGCGGAGTTCACCACGTCCAGGCCGGGCCAGTGGAAGGTAACGCCGCCGACGGCGGTCAGCCATGCTTTGATTGGCGGGATCTGCGCCAGGGAGAAGATCACGATGATGATCAGGTACGGAGCGACGGCGAGCCACACACTGCGGCCCGGAGGCCGGGCCGGGGCCTGTTCCCCGCCGTCCCCGCCGTCCGCCCGGGATCCGGGTTTGCTCCCGCCTCCGGTCCGGGTCAAAGTGGCCGTTGCCTCCGCGGCGCCCAGTCTCGTGCCCTCGCCGCGGAGCCCCTCGGCGGCGTCGTCGTTAACGGCTTCCCCAGACATGCTGATGAGTTCCTTGGGCTGCCAGACCCGGAGCATGGCCAGGACGGCGATCACGGTTGCCACGGCGGCCACCACGTCGGTCAGCTCGACCACGAAGAAGTTCGAGGCCACAAACTGGGCTAGCCCGAAAACGAACCCCGCCACCAGCGCCACCGGCCAGGTCTGCCGGACGCCCCGTTTGCCGTCGACCAGGAACACCAGAATCAGCGGGACAACCAGGGCGATGAACGGCGTCTGCCGGCCGGTCATGGAGGACAGTTCGTGCAGCGGGATCCCGGTGACCCCATTCAGCGCGATAATCGGGGCGGCCATCGCACCGAACGCCACCGGCGCGGTGTTGGCCAGCAGCGACACCATGGCCGCCTTCAGCGGTTTCATCCCTGCGGCCATCAGCATGGCCGCCGCAATCGCCACCGGCGCGCCGAATCCGGCCAGGGATTCGAGCAGGGCACCAAAACAGAACGCGATCAGGATGGAAAGGATGCGCAGGTCATCCGAGATGGAGCGGATTGTCCTGCCCAGGACGTCGAACCAGGGGGTTGCCACCGTCAGGTTGTAAATCCAGAGCGCGTTGATGAGGATCCACAGGATGGGGAATACCGCGTAGAACGCGCCCAGTGCCGTGGCTGACAATGTCTGGTCCACGGGCATTCCCCAGCCGAAGACCGCCAGCAGAATGGACAGCACCAGGGCAATGATTCCCGCCTGGTACGCCTTGAGGCGGAAGACGCCCAGCAGGACGAAAAGCAGGAGGAGCGGCAGCGCAGCCAGGATGGCTGAAAGTACCAGGGAACTGCCGACCGGATCGAGGACCTGTTCAAACTGCGCCGTAGGAATACCCACAAAAACTCCCTTGTTTTTGCTCGGCCGGATCGCTCCGGTCCGCATCGGGACTTAGGTTGGGTTGACCCTAGGCTTGCGCTTCGGGCGGGTCAACGCTTTCCCGTCTCCTTTTGCCGGCGAAACACCAGAAACTCTTCCTTTGGGTGCCTAATAGACCCATTTCCGCTATTCCAGCGGCACGCCTTTTGCCGGGCTGGGGCAGGATGTATTCATGAGTTCAAACAATTCCCGCACCGCCGTAATTACCGGGGCCGGCTCCGGTATTGGCCGGGCCACGGCCCGCGCCTTCCTCGCCGCCGGCTGGCAGGTGGCACTGGCCGGCCGGCGCGAAGAAGCGCTGGTTGAAACGGCCGAAGCTAATCCGCGCGCCCTGGTGGTACCGGCGGATGTCACGCTGCCCGACGACGTCGAGCGCCTGTTCAGCGCCGCCGCCAGCGCGTTTGGGCGGGTGGATGTGCTATTCAACAACGCCGGCAGCTTCGGGCCCGCCGGGTCCGTGGACGAAATCAGCCTGAGCGACTGGAACAACACGCTCGCCGTGAATCTCACCGGGACCATGCTCTGCGCCGCCGCGGCAATGCGGCAGATGAAACGGCAGGAGCCGCAGGGCGGCCGGATCATCAACAACGGCTCGGTCTCCGCGATCGCGCCGCGCCCGCTGGCGGCCGCGTACACCGCGACCAAGCACGCCGTCACCGGCTTGACGAAGTCCATCGACCTGGACGGGCGCAGCTTCGGAATCAGCTGCGCCCAGATCGACATCGGCAACGCCGCCACCGGGCTGCTGGACGGGATCACCACTGGCGGGGCCCTGCAACCGGATGGCTCCCGCCGGGTGGAACCGACATTCCCGGTGGAGGAGGCTGCCCGGACGGTCCTGTTTATGGCCGGGCTGCCGGCCTCAGCAAACCCCGGTTCGGTGGTTCTGACCGCAGCCGGCATGCCCTTCCTGGGCCGGGGCTAAACCGGCGCGGCGGGGACGCCCTGGATGCGCCGGGTGTGTCCGGGCTAGTCCCCCCGGGCTTCCCGGGTCTTCTTTTCGTTGGCCTGCTGGATAGCGGTGACCAGCTCATCCTTGGTCATCTTGGAACGCCCGGAAACGTCCAGCTTCGACGCAACCTCATAGAGATGCTCTTTGGACGCGTTCGCGTCCACCCCGCCGGCAGTGTCCGCAGTGGAGTTCCTGCCCTCCGCCGCTTTTTGGTCAGACGGTCCGCTGGAGGCCTTGGGCTCCCAGTGGTCGCCGATCTTTTCATAGGTGTGTTTGAGCGAGGCGTAGGCAGTCTGTGCCGCCCGCTGCTCGTCACCGTATTCCTCGATCGCTGAGTCGTAGGTCTTCGCAAAGGTGTCCTGCGCCTTTTTGTCCGACCGCTGCAGGGTCGAGGGCAGCTCGCTCTTTTTCGCGTTGCCGCGCTGGGAGGTCTTTGGCACTCCTAGTCCTCCCCCTCCGGCACGCCGGCCCACGCTTCCGTTTCCGGAGCGGCTTCCATCGACACAACGCCCATGGCCGCCTGGACCTCGGCACTGTCCGTGTCATCCGCCATGGGTTCGGGGTTCCGCCATTCCTGCGTGTGGTCAGGGACGGCGCTGCGGGTGAGGTTCTGCGTTTCGTGCTTCAGCTCCTCGTCCATGCGGCGTCCGTGGGTGCTGTTTCCGCGTTCGGCCATGGTGCTTTCCTTCCGGTCGGCAAGTTACTAAGCGTCCTTACGGTCTATCACCCTTCAAGGAGCCGCTCAAGCCGCGGACCATGCCGCGTGTCAGCACTCCACCACATTCACGGCGAGGCCGCCCAGTGCGGTTTCCTTGTACTTGGAACTCATGTCCTTGCCGGTCTCCCGCATGGTCACAATGACTTCATCGAGTGAGACCCGGTGCTCCCCATCGCCCCAGAGCGCCATTTTTGCGGCGTTCACCGCTTTGCCGGCGCCGATGGCGTTGCGTTCGATGCACGGGACCTGCACCAAGCCGCCAATCGGATCGCAGGTCAGCCCCAGGTTGTGCTCCATCGCGATCTCTGCGGCGTTTTCCACCTGTTCGGGTGTGCCGCCCAGGATTTCGGCCAGCCCGGCGGCGGCCATGGACGACGCCGACCCCACCTCGCCCTGACAGCCCACCTCTGCGCCGGAAATGGAGGCCTGCTCCTTGTAGAGCACCCCCACGGCACCGGCGGCGAGCAGGAAGCGGACCACGGCGTCGTCCTTTTCCTCCGGCGTGGCCGTGTCCATGCCCGGAGCGTAATGCGTTGCATAGAAGAGGACGGCGGGAATGATGCCGGCGGCGCCGTTGGTGGGCGCGGTGACCACCCGTCCGCCGGAGGCGTTCTCCTCGTTGACGGCCAGCGCGACCAGGTTGACCCATTCCTGCCAGAACCGCGGATCCCGGTTGGGGTCCTCCTGGCGCAGGCGGGTGTGCCACTGGGGTGCCCGGCGGCGGACCTTCAGCCCTCCGGGCAGCAGGCCGGTGCGGGCGATCGCGGAATCCTTGCAGTCATCCATCACGTCCCGGATGTGCAGCAGCCCGGACCGGATCTCTTCCTCCGGGCGGGACACCAGCTCGTTGGCCAGCATCACCCCGCTGATGTCCAGGCCGGAGGAGGTGCAGTGCGCCAGCAGCTCGGCCGCCGTGCGGAACGGGTACGGGAGCTGCTGCTTGGACGCGGCGAGCTCCTGCGCGGCGGTGTCTTCCTCGCCGTCGCGCACGATAAAACCGCCGCCGACGGAGAAGAACGTGGCTTCATGAAGCACGCCCCCGCCGGAGCCGCTGACAGCGAAGCGGATGCCGTTGGTGTGCCGCGGCAGGACGGTCAGCGGGTGCAGGACCATGTCCGCGATCCCGTAGTCCAGAAGGACCCCACCGTCCTGGCCGCCCAGATGGATCTTCCCCGCGGACTCGATGGCGGCCAGCCGCTCCTCCATCTGCTCCGGACGAATCTCTTCCGGAGCAAAACCCTCTAGTCCCAACAGGACCGCAGGGAAGGTGCCGTGCCCGCGGCCGGTCGCCGCGAGGGACCCGTACAGGTCCACGCGGAGGCCGGCCACGGACTCCAGGACGCCGGCCTCCGCCAATTCACCAGCGAAGGCAGCGGCAGCCCGCATGGGTCCCACGGTGTGGGAACTGGAGGGGCCGATGCCAACGGTGAAGAGATCGAAAACGCCAACAGCCATGCGGGTGTCCTTTGGTTCGCGCCTAGACGCGGGTGGGTGCTCCGGCAAGGTCGGCGACCTGCGGGTAGAGCGGATGGGCCGCGGCCAGCGCGTGGACCCGGTCCTTCAGCGAGCTGAGGTCCTCGTCCGCCCCGGCGATCAGTGCCTGGGCAATGATGTCCGCGACCTCACGGAACGCTGCCTCATCGAAACCGCGGGTAGCCAGCGCCGGTGTTCCGATCCGCAGGCCGGAGGTGACCATGGGCGGACGCGGGTCGAACGGAACAGCATTGCGGTTGACCGTGATGTCGATCTGCGCCAGCCGGTCTTCGCCCTGCTGGCCGTCAAGCTCAGCGTTGCGCAGGTCCACCAGGACCAGGTGCACATCGGTGCCGCCGGAAACCACGGAAATACCCTTGGCCGCCACGTCCTCGGCGAGCAGCCGCTCGGCGAGGATGCGGGAGCCGGCCAGAGTGCGTTCCTGGCGTTCCCGGAACTCCGGGGTCCCGGCGATCTTCAGCGCGGTGGCCTTACCGGCAATCACGTGTTCCAGTGGGCCGCCCTGCTGGCCCGGGAAGACGGCCGAGTTCAGCTTCTTGGCGATCTCCGCCTCGTTGGAGAGGATGATGCCGCCGCGCGGACCGGCCAGGGTCTTGTGCGTGGTGGAAGTGACCACGTGGGCGTGCGGTACCGGGCTGGGATGCAGGCCGGCGGCCACCAGTCCGGCGAAGTGCGCCATGTCCACCATCAGGTAAGCGCCAACCTCGTCCGCGATCCGGCGGAACTCCGCGAAGTCCAGCTGCCTGGCGTAGGCGGACCAGCCGGCCACGATCAGTTTGGGCTGGTGTTCGCGCGCCAGGCGCTCCACTTCCTCCATCCGCACGGTGTGGGTGGTTTCGTCCACACCGTAGGGGACGATGTTGTACAGCCGGCCGGAGAAGTTCAGCTTCATACCGTGCGTCAGGTGGCCGCCGTCGGCCAGTGAGAGACCCAGGACGGTGTCACCGGGGCGGATCAGCGCGTGCATCACCGCAGCGTTGGCCTGCGCACCGGAGTGCGGCTGGACGTTGGCGAACCCGGCACCGAACAGGGCCTTGGCCCGCTCGATCGCCAGCTTTTCGATCACGTCCACGTACTCGCAGCCACCGTAGTAGCGGCGCCCGGGGTAACCCTCGGCGTACTTGTTGGTCAGCACGGAGCCCTGGGCTTCCATAACCGCGACCGAAGTGTGGTTTTCGGACGCGATCATCTCCAGGCCGTCCTGCTGGCGGCGCCGCTCGTTGTCGATCTGCTCGGCAACCTCCGGATCGATCTCCGACAGGTGTGCGTTCAGATAATCGGTCACAGCTCGCCGCCGTTCTTCTCCGCGTACTCGGCAGCGCTCAGCAGCTCGCCCTCCTCCGAGACCTCAACGGTGAACAGCCAGCCGGCGCCGTACGGATCCTCGTTCAGGATGGCCGGGTTGTCCACGGCTTCCTGGTTGATTTCCACGATCGTGCCGGACACCGGTGCGTAGAGGTCTGAAACGGACTTGGTGGACTCCACCTCGCCGCAGGTCTCGCCGGCAGTCACGGTGTCGCCGACGGCGGGGAGGTCAACGTAGACAACATCGCCCAGCGCGTCAGCGGCGACGGCGGAGATGCCAACTTTCACGGGGCTGGAGCCATCCACCCATTCGTGTTCGGCCGAGTAGCGGAGACCTTCAATTACTTTGCTCATGGTGTGTGCCTTTCAAGTGGTGAACAACTGGTTCAAAGTCTAGGTGTGAGGCGGTGGCAGAACGCTCCGCCGCCCCTTAGACACCTCGCTCGTTCCTCGCTCGGCGATGCGGGGCTACACGGAACGTTCCGCCACCGCCCAAGTTTGGTACTGCTTACTTTTCGCGCTTGTAGAACGGGAGCTGAACCACTTCGAACGGTTCGGGTTTACCGCGGAGGTCGACGTCGAGAGGGGTGCCGGGTTCGGAGAGGGCGGCATCGACGTAGGCAAGGGCGATCGGGAAGCCGAGGGTCGGGCTGGGAGCACCGGAGGTCACTTCGCCGACCACTTGGCCGTCTTTCAGGACCGGGTAGTGCGAGCGGGCCGAACGGCGGCCCGAGCCCTTCAAGCCGACGAGCTTGCGGGCCGGGACCTGCTGCTTTTTGGCTTCCAGCGCCGTGCGGCCGACGAAGTCGCCGTCCTTGGACAGGGCCACCACACCGCCGAGGCCGGCTGCATAGGGGTCCAGGTCCAGGCTGAGTTCATTGCCGTAGAGCGGCATCCCGGCTTCGAGGCGCAGCGAGTCGCGGCAGGCCAGACCGGCAGGAACCAGGCCCCGGTCCGCTCCGGCGGCGAGCAGCGCCTGCCACAGCGCCGGTGCGGCGTCGTTGGGCACGTAGACCTCGAACCCGTCTTCACCGGTGTAGCCGGTGCGGGCCACGAGCAGGCTGTGCGCACTGCCGTCCACGTTCAGCTCAACCGGAGCGGCGGCGTAGTACTTCATGCCCGTGACAAGCTCCTGCTGCCCGGCAGGGACCAGATCCAGCAGGATTGCTTCGGCAACAGGCCCCTGGATGGCCACCAGCGAGGTGGCCGCCGTTTCATCCTTGACCGTGACGTCGAATCCTTCGGCGCGGGCGGTGAGTTCGGCGGCGACGACGGCGGCGTTCCCGGCGTTGGGGACCACCAGGTACTCATTGTCCCCCAGCCGGTAGCTGATCAGGTCATCGATGATCCCGCCGTCGGCGTTCGTGATCAGCGAGTACTTGGCCCGGCCCACGGCCACAGCGGAGAGTTTGCCGGTAAGCGCGTAGTCCAGGAACGCGCCCGCCTGCGGGCCCGAGACCCGGACTTCGCCCATGTGGGAGAGGTCGAACAGGCCTGCGGCCTTGCGGACGGCGTGGTGCTCAGCCAGTTCGGAGCTGTACTTCAGCGGCATCTGCCAGCCGCCGAAGTCGGTGAAGGAGGCGCCGAGGCGCTTGTGCTCTTCAAAAAGCGCGGTGTACTGCTCGGTCATTGTCAAAGTCTCCTAGTTCTCGAACTCTTCGATCGGCGGGCAGGAGCAAATCAGGTTGCGGTCCCCTGCGGCGCCGTCGATGCGGCCCACGGGCGGGAAGTACTTGTCCGTCCGCAGGCTGCGCAGCGGGAAGGCGGCCTGTTCGCGCGGGTAGGAGCGGTCCCAGTCGTTGCCGGCCACCACGGTGGCGGTGTGCGGGGCGTTCCGCAGCGGGCTGGCCTCGACCGTGAAGTCGCCGGCGGCAACCTGGTCGATCTCGGCGCGGATGGCGATCATCGCGTCGATGAACCGGTCAATCTCGCCCTGGTCCTCGGACTCGGTGGGTTCAACCATGAGGGTTCCTGCCACCGGGAAGGAGAGTGTGGGGGCGTGGAAGCCGTAGTCGACCAGGCGCTTGGCCACATCCTCTGCGGTGACGCCGGTCTTGGCGGTGAGGTCGCGCAGGTCCAGGATGCACTCGTGGGCCACCAGCCCGCCCTTGCCGGTGTAGAGCACCGGGAAGTAGTCGTTCAGGCGGGCGGCAACGTAGTTCGCGGCCAGCAGTGCACTCTTGGTGGCGGAGGTCAGGCCGTCCCCACCCATCAGGCGGACGTAGGCCCAGGAGATCGGCAGGACGCCGGCGGACCCGAAGCGGGAGGCTGAGATCGGGATATCCTCCCCGCCGTCCCAGGCCGCGGCGTTGCCGGGCATAAACGGAGCCAGGTGGGCCTTGGCAGCCACCGGTCCGACGCCGGGGCCGCCGCCGCCGTGCGGGATGCAGAAGGTTTTGTGCAGGTTCAGGTGGGAGACGTCGCCGCCGAACTCGCCCGGCTGGGCCAGCCCGACCAGGGCGTTGAGGTTGGCGCCGTCGATGTAGACCTGGCCGCCTGCTTCATGGATGGCGTCGCAGACGTCGCGGACGTCGTCGTCGTACACACCGTGGGTGGAGGGGTAGGTGATCATGATCGCGGCGAGGTTCTCGCGGTGCGCATCGATCTTGGCGCGCAGATCCGCGTGGTCGATCGCGCCGTCGCCGGCGGTTCCGACGACCACGACCTTCATGCCGGCCAGGACAGCGGAGGCGGCGTTGGTGCCGTGGGCGGAAGCCGGGATCAGGCAGATGTTGCGCTGCACGTCGCCGCGGGAGTGGTGGTAGCCGCGGATGGCGAGCAGGCCCGCCAGCTCGCCCTGGGAACCGGCGTTGGGCTGGATGGACACCTGGTCGTAGCCGGTGATGGTGGCCAGCTGGGCCTCGAGGTCGGAGATGAGTTCACGCCAGCCCTCGGTCTGGGAATCCGGGGCGAAGGGGTGGATCGAGGCGAATTCGGGCCAGGTCATGGCCTGCATTTCGGCGGTGGCGTTGAGCTTCATGGTGCAGGAGCCCAGCGGGATCATGGTCCGGTCCAGGGCCAGGTCGCGGTCCGAGAGGCGGCGCAGGTAGCGCAGCATCTGGGTTTCGGAGCGGTAGGAGGAGAACACCGGGTGGGTCATAAATTCCGAGGTGCGCAGCAGCTCCGTCGGGAGTTCGAACCCGGCGGCTTCAGCCGGCTCGGCGCCGAAGGCGGCGGCGACGTCGGCAATCACTGCGTCCGTGGTGGTCTCGTCAGCGGACACACCGACTGTGTCTGCGTCGACCAGCCGCAGGTTGATACCCTTCGCCTCCGCAGCGGCAACGATGTCGGCTGCGCGGCCGGGAACCCGGGCGGTGACGGTGTCGAAGAAGGTGTCGGAGACCAGCTCGATGCCGGCCGCGGATAGGGCGCCGGCCAGGGCACGGGCGTGGCCGTTGACGCGCAGGGCAATTGCCTTCAGGCCTTCCGGACCGTGGTAAACGGCGTACATGGAGGCCACGATCGCCAGCAGCGCCTGCGCGGTGCAGATGTTGGAGGTCGCCTTTTCCCGGCGGATGTGCTGCTCGCGGGTCTGCAGTGCCAGGCGGTAGGCCGGGGTGCCGGCGGAGTCCTTGGAGACGCCGACCAGCCGGCCGGGCAGCGAGCGCTCGAGGCCCTTGCGCACGGCCATGTACGCGGCGTGCGGGCCGCCGAAGAAGAGCGGAACGCCAAAGCGCTGCACGGAGCCGACGGCGATGTCCGCGCCCTGCTCTCCGGGAGGAGTCAGCAGGGTCAGGGCCAGGAGGTCGGCTGCCACGGTGACCAGGGCACCGCGCTCCTTGGCCTCGGCGATAACGGCGGCCTGGTTCCGGACGGCGCCGGAGACGCCGGGCTGCTGCAGGACAACACCGGTGATCTCGCCGTCGGGCAGGCCGGCGGAAAGGTCAGCGACCTCGACGTCGAACCCGAGGGCCTTGGCCCGGCCGCGGACGATCGCGATGGTCTGCGGCAGGGCGTCGGCGTCCAGGACGATTTTGCCCTCCGACTTGGCCTTGTTGGAGCGGCGCATCAGCAGCACGGCCTCCGCGACGGCGGTGGCTTCATCCAGCAGCGAGGCGTTGGCGACGGGCAGGGCAGTGAGGTCCTGGACCATGGTCTGGAAGTTCAGCAGGGCCTCCAGCCGGCCCTGGGAGATTTCAGGCTGGTACGGCGTGTAGGCCGTGTACCAGGCGGGATCCTCCACGACATTGCGCAGGATCACCGGAGGAGTGTGGGTGTCGAAATAACCCTGGCCGATCATCTGCACGGCGGTTTTGTTCTTCGCGGCAATGCGGCGGAGCTCGGCCAGCGTTTCCTGCTCGCTCTGGGCCGTGCCCAGCACCAGCGGGGTGTCCTGGCGGATGGCGGCCGGAACGGCAGCGTCCACGAGGTTGTCGAGGGTGTCATATCCGACGGCCTTGAGCATGGCGTCGGTTTCAGTCGCGCGCGCACCAATGTGGCGGTCGACGAAGGCTGCGGTGGACGGAACTGCTGTCATGGGAGGCTCCAAAAGGCGGGCGAGGGTACGCCGATGAGACGATTGGTTCCTCCCCGCTCTGTATTGGACCTGAGAGATTCCGCGGGAATGGCCCGCTTGCACCGTCGGTGAGGATCCGGAGTGATCCGGTCCTGCTTTCCAGAGTTGCCTCGCTGTGGCGGTACAGGGGCCTGAGAGATTCCCGGGGAGGGTTTGCTCCTACGGCGCCCGCGGCGTCGGATGTTCGCTGCTGCAGGACTCTCCCGCCACGGCTGATAAAGGCATATTCAGTTGTAGCTGCGTAGCTGACTCTAGTCGGCCGCACCTGCGCCTTCAAGGTATGACGCAGGACCCTTGCCAACCCGGGCGCGCCCGTATATAAACCAGCCGCCGCAAACTCCCAAATTGACATGTCCGCAGGCACTCCCGAAACTGAAATGATCGGCGGTGACGCCGCATCTCATGAAGCTTCACCGGTAACGGTGAGCGCAGCGTGTCTTGGCGGCGGCGCCTCGAATTGGTGCCTACGAGAAAGAACTCCATGTCAGGTAGCTCCACCCGCCCGTCCAGCAGTGCGCAGTCCGCAGCTGTTTCCAGTTCCAAGGACCCGGACCTCTCCCGGTCGCTGTCCAGCCGCCATATCCAGCTGCTCGCGATCGGCGGTGCCATCGGCACCGGCCTGTTCATGGGCTCCGGTAAGACCATCTCCGTTGCGGGCCCCTCGGTCATCTTCGTCTACATGATCATCGGCTTCATGCTGTACTTCGTGATGCGGGCCATGGGCGAGCTGCTGCTCTCCAACCTGGAGTACAAGTCCTTCAGCGATTTCGCCGCTGACCTGCTGGGCCCGTGGGCCGGTTTCTTCACCGGCTGGACCTACTGGTTCTGCTGGGTGGTTACCGGCATCGCCGATGTGGTGGCGATCGCCCACTATGTCACCTACTGGTGGGCCGGTGCGCCGCTCTGGATTCCGGCCCTGGCCTGCATCGCACTGCTGCTGGCGCTGAACCTTCCCACCGTGAAGGCGTTTGGTGAAACCGAGTTCTGGTTCGCCCTGATCAAGATCGTGGCCATCATGACCCTGATCGTGGTGGGCCTGGTGATGATCCTCACCGGATTCCAGTCCGGGCCGGCCGAGACAGCCAGCTTCGGCAATCTCTGGGAAAACGGCGGGTTCTTCCCCACCGGTCCCATGGGCTTCGTGGCAGGCTTCCAGATCGCCGTTTTTGCCTTCGTGGGCATCGAACTGGTGGGCACCGCCGCGGCCGAGACCAAGGATCCGACCAAGAACCTGCCCAAGGCGATCAACTCGATCCCGCTGCGCATCATGCTGTTCTACGTAGGCGCCCTGGTCATCCTCATGTCGGTGATCCCCTGGACCGATTTCAGCGCGGACGAAAGTCCGTTCGTGGGTATGTTCACCCTCGCCGGGCTGGGTACGGCTGCCGCCGTCGTGAACTTCGTGGTGCTGACGTCCGCGGCGTCCTCGGCGAACTCCGGCATCTACTCGACCTCGCGCATGGTCTACGGCCTGGCGCGCGACGGCGATGCCCCCCGCCCCTTCAGCCGCCTGTCCCGGCGCAAGGTTCCGCAGAACGCACTGTTCTTCTCCTGCACCTTCCTGCTCGCCGGCGTGGTGCTGCTGTACGCGGGCGAGTCGGTGAGCGCGGCCTTCACACTGGTGACCACGATCTCCGCGCTCTGCTTCATGTTTGTCTGGACCATCATCCTGTTCAGCTACCTCGCCTACCGGCGCCGCCGTCCGCACCTGCATGCGGAATCGACGTTCAAGCTTCCCGGCGGCCGGGTCATGGTCTACGTGGTGCTGGCCTTCTTCGTGTTCATCGTGTGGGCCCTGACGACGCAGCCGGACACCCTGATGGCCCTGCTCGTCACACCCATCTGGTTTGCCCTCCTGGGCGGTATTTACGCCGTGCTGCGCCGCACTCCGCTGCACCAGGCCCGGGTGGCCGAATACCAAGCGATGGCCGCCGGAGAGCGGGAAGCCGCGGAGTCCTTTAGCCGCGGGTGAACTTCAGGTAGCGGGTAGCGGAGTCCTGGACAATCCGGTCCGCTGCCCGCGGCAGGATGAAGTCCCACCAGGCGCCGTACAGCCGCTCGTAGGCCAGCGGGGCCAGCAGCTCCGCGGCGGCCTCGACGACGTCGGGACGCTCCGGGATGAGATTGGGATAGCTGTACATAAAGGCCACATGCGTGAAGTCGGGGATGACCTGGATGATGTCGCCGCTGAAGAGGGCGCCCACGCCGTCGGGGTCCTCGTCCCAGTGCATGACTGTGCCGCCCGGGAAATGGATGCCCGGGCGGTACAGGACCAGGCCCGATGCCAGCTCCAGCCGGTCTCCGTCCCAGAACTGCAGCACCGGGTCGCTGCGGCCCACCCACTGCCGGTCCGCGGTGTGCAGGTAGACCGGGACCTCGAATTCACGGGCCCAGTCCACCATGGTCGAGTAGTAGTGCGGATGGCTGATGGCGATGGCTGACAGCCCGCCTTCGGCGTTGACGATGTCGATGAGTTCCTCGTCGAGATAGGGCACGCAGTCCCACAGCACATTGCCGTCCGCGGCCTTGACCAGCAGGGCCCGCTGCCCGATCGCAAACTTTGGTTCGCAGCCGATGCCGAGCACACCGGGTCCCTGCGGGTGCACGCTGGCCCGCCGGGCTCCTGAGCGGAGTCTGGAAAGCGTGGTCCAGGCCTGGCCGGACAGCGGCACGTACTGACGTTCGTCCAGGCACACCGGACAGGTGGCGCGCGGTTCCGAGTACTGCGTGCCGCAGGTGACGCAGATCGGGTAGTCGTTGGGAGGAAGCGCTTCTTTGTAGTGCTGCACCATCGTCGTGGACCCGTTCGTGAGCAGGTTTTTTGCCGAAGTGCCGGTCACGCTACCGTCTCAGTCCCGCGGGCAACACCTGATCAGGCAGAATCCGGGCACCTGTCCGAGTAACGATTTGGACTCGCCCCTGCTCGCTGGACCACTGTTTGTTCAGTAGATGACTTGTTCAGTAGACCACCGTTCCGGTCGATCCGACGGTGCTGCCCAGCTGGGCCGGCTTGCCGCTGACGTCCAGCTGGATGCCCACGGAGTGCAGCGGGGCCTCTAACGCAAGACTGAGGTTGGGCAGGACCTCCGAGCGGATCCGGCGCAGGGATTCCTGGATATCCGCGCGCTCATTGACCGTGACGCGCAGGGCGAGGTCCGGTGCCCCGGCCGTGCCCCGAAGCAGCGCGGAGGAATTGACGACGCCGGGCATCCGGTTGACGTCGTACTCGACGGCGGCGGCCAGCACCCCGGGGTCGCATCGGGTGATGCCGCGGGCCGGGTCCTCCTGCAGCCGGTAGCCCGCAGCTTCGCGCCGGCGGGGGATTTCGGCGAGGATCCACCACAGGCCCAGGATTCCAAGGATCAGCCCGCCAATCAGTACGGCGGGAGCCACCCAGTCCGGTGCCAGCAGGGTATCGGGGTCCTGCTGCAGCACCGGTGACTGGGCGCCGGAGACCGCTCCCCCGGTGACCTGGTTCAGGAATCCCGCGGAAACCAGCAGTGCGAAGATTCCAGCGGCCAGAAGCAGCACGCCGATGATGATCAGCCACGTCCGGTTCATCGCCCCCGCATGGTGTCGCATGGCGCGTCCTTTCCGTTCCTGGCCGGTCCCGGGTCAGTCCCGGGAGCGGATGAATACCTTGACGCGGGGTGCCGGGTCCAGGCCCGAGGCAACCAGCCGTGACCGGACGCCGTCGCCCACCCAGCGGTGGAGGTCCCTGGTGTCATGCAGGGCCGTGTTAACTGACACCCGCACTTCCCGGTCCGTTGCCGTCGCTGATGCGGAAGAGACGCCGTCGATGTGTTCGCAGGTTGCCGCGGCAAGCTGCGCCACGGCCCGGCTGGACATCACCACTGAGGCGTCACCTTCCACTGCTGCTTCCGAATCAGCTTCATCAGCAGCAGGGAGACGTACGCCAAGGTCGCGGAACCGGCCGGGAAGGATGCCGGCCAGCAGCAGAATCAGCCCGGCCGCGGCCACGGCGGCGCCGATGGTCCAGACGGCGGGATCGTTCCAGCTCACCCCCGCAACCCAGGTGAACGGAGCAATAAATGCCTCCGGCCAGGACCCGGAGGTCAGGCGGACCAGGGCCACCCAAACCAGCACGATTCCCAGGGCAAGGAGCACGGCGGCACAAATGGTTGCCGGAACCGATCTGCTCGGACGCTGGCGCAGCGCCACCGGAGGCGCGCCCGGCCGGCTCACAGCAGCTGCCTTCGGCCGGAGGTGAGGGCCTTCGGCCGCAGCCAGGCGACGGTGATGTCCACCTGCCGCACCTGCACCCCGGTGAGGTCCGTGACCCGTTCTGCGATCCGCTGGCGCAGCTGGTCCGTTGCCCGGCGCAGCGGCAGCGGGTACGGAAGCCCCACCGTCACCTTGAGGCTGGCGATGTTCCCGGCCAGTTCGACGTCGGCATCCGGGCGGGCCGTGAAGTCCACCCGCGAGCCGATGCCGAGGAAACCGCCGGAGGTTCCGCCTGCTTGCGTCTCATCCCGGGCCACCTGGCTGGCGATCTTTTCCAGGACCTTCTTGGACATGGATGTGCTGCCCCGGCTGCCCACGTCACGGCGGGAGCGGCCGGCAGCGGGCACCTCCGTGGTGGTCATCGGCTCGAGGCCCGGCCAAACAACCCGGCCATGTCGAGCTTGCCGTCAGCCGTGAGCCCCACCAGCAGGCCGATCAGGCCGAAGAGGAGGGTGACCAAAAAGGCGAACCACCCACCGAAGGCCAGCACGATCCCCAGAACCAGACCAACAGCCAGGCACCATCTTGTTGCAGACATGGTGTTCTCCTTAGTTCCCTAGTTGAATCCGCCGCAGTGCACCGGGCGGATACCCGCTACTCCAAACGGTTCGAGGGCGCCTTCTTGCCGCCGTCGTCTCCGTCGTCACTGGAATCTCCGGGCAGCTGCACATCGGTGACGTTGACGTTCACTTCCAGCACTTCCAGGCCGGTAGCGTTCTCCACTGAGCGGATGACGTTCCGGCGGATACCCTGGCTGACTTCCACGATTGAGTAGCCGTACTCGACGACGATGCTCACGTCGATAGCCGCCTGCCGTTCGCCCTTTTCCACAGTGACGCCGTTGCTGACGTTGGTTTGTGAACCGGGGATCCGGTCAGTGACGGCGCTGAAAGCCCGCCGGGCCGCGTTACCCATGGCGTAGACTCCGGGAACTTCCCGGGTGGCCATGCCGGCCAGTTTCTGCACCACGGTTTCTTCGATTGTTGTATCTCCCCTGGGCGTGTGGAGCGGCCCCGAGCGCCGCTGCTGTTCAATCTCGTGTTCGCTGCCGGTGCGTTCACCGGACACCGCTTCTGCGGTCGGGGCGGATGATGGTCCAGGGTTTCTGGCGGTTTCTGCCATGACACTCATCTCCTGCTCGATCGGGATCCGGGCCGGATCGCCTATCTCCATTAAGACGGCCGAAAGCCCGTACCGTCACTCCCGGCGGAACTATTCGGGCCTTTGACCCCGGATATTCCCATTCCACGGAGGAGGTTCCGCTGCTGCCGTGCGGGTGGGATATTTGCAGGACCGGCAGCATCCGGGGGCCTCTGCAGAAACACCCGGCTGAAACACCGCGCTGCAACACTGCGGGGTGAAGCGGCTGGGAACCGGGGCCGTACTTGGAAAGGCGGGGACCATGTCCGACAAGCCCCTCCGCGGCCAGCTGGTGGACAGTGCCCTGGTGGCAGGCATCGCCGCACGTGCGGCGCGTGAGACACCGGGGGTGCTGCGGCTGGCTACAGCCCGCAGCCATGTCCTCTCCCGCCTGCGGACGGGTGCCGCACGGTCCTGGCGTACGACGGCGGGCTGGGCTGCGCGCCGCCCCGAAGACCCGGATGCCCCAAACCTGCGGGACGGCGTCGTCGCTGTGATCCATGGCGGCACGGCAACGATCGAGGTGGACCTCGCCACCGACGCTGCCTACAACGCGCTCGACGTCGCGGCCAACGTGCAGGACCGGGTGGCCCAGGCCCTGCGCGCCACCGGTGTTGCCGCGGGTCCGGTGAACGTCACCGTGCTGGCGATTGAGCGTGCCGGCGAAACCTAACTCCCTCCGGTTTGGGACGTACCGGCCGTCTTGGCGCAGTTTTCCCTCCGGACGCCGCACGATTCTCGCCTGTCATTGTCGGGCCAGGACGGCCACGCGTGGCTCCCAGCCGTGCCAGTGTTCTCCCAAGCACGGATCTCCCGAAAGCACACCAGAGACCCTTGCTATTCCCTCACCCGGCACCGTATTATCACGATACGGAAGAACTTTTTCATTTTTCATTGAAGTCCTCGGTTACATTAACTGGCGGACCAGCGCGACGAAGCAGACCTGCAAGAGGGAGTTAGGCCATGGCCATTGAAGTAACTGATCCGAACCCTGCCAAGGGTGGCGAAACCATCCTCACCCCCGAAGCACTGGCCTTCGTCGAAGAACTGCACAGACGCTTTGCGCCGACCCGCAACGACCTCCTTGCCGCCCGCACCGCCCGCCGGGAATCCATCGCCGCCGGCGGATCGCTGGACTTCCTGCCCGAAACCGCCGCAGTCCGCGAAGGGGACTGGAAGGTCGCCGCCGCACCGCCCGCACTCCAGGACCGCCGGGTCGAAATGACCGGCCCCGCGTCCCCCGCGAAGATGGCAATCAACGCGCTGAACTCGGGGGCCAAGGTCTGGCTGGCCGACCTGGAAGATGCTTCCACTCCCACCTGGCACAACGTGGTGGACGCGGAGTACAACCTGTACCAGGCCGCACGCGGTGAGCTGTCCTTCACCTCCCCCGAGGGCAAGGAATACGCGCTGCGCACCGACGCGCCCCTCGCCGTCGTCGTGATGCGCCCGCGCGGCTGGCACCTGCCGGAAAAGCACGTGCTGATCGACGGCGAACGGGCCGTGGGAGCCCTGGTCGACTTCGGCCTGCACTTCTTCCACAACGCCAAGCAGCTCCTGGAAAACGGCCAGGGGCCCTACTACTACCTGCCCAAGATGGAAAGCCATCTGGAAGCCCGGCTCTGGAACGACGTTTTCGTGTTCGCACAGGACTACGTGGGCATCCCGCAGGGTTCGGTGCGGGCCACCGTCCTCATCGAAACCATCCCGGCCGCCTTCGAGATGGAGGAAATCCTCTACGAACTGCGGGACCATGCCTCCGGCCTTAACGCCGGGCGCTGGGATTACCTTTTCAGCATCATCAAGGTCTTCCGGGACGCCGGCAAGGACTTCCTGCTGCCGGACCGGGCCGACGTCGCCATGACCGCACCGTTTATGCGCGCCTACACCGAACTGCTGGTCAAGACCTGCCACCGGCGCGGAGCCTTCGCCATGGGCGGGATGGCCGCGTTCATCCCGAACCGCCGCGAACCGGAAATCACGGCGAAGGCGTTCGAGAAGGTCACTGCGGACAAGACCCGGGAAGCCAACGACGGCTTCGACGGCTCCTGGGTTGCCCACCCGGACATGGTCGCCACCTGCCGTGAGGTCTTCGATTCCATCCTCGGCGACAAGCCGAACCAGGTGGACCGGCTTCGGGAGGACGTCTCCGTCACCGCGAAGGACCTGCTCAACGTCACCACCGCCCAGGGCTCCATCACCGAAGCCGGGCTGCGCTCCAACCTGTACGTCGCCGTCGCCTACACCGCGGTCTGGCTTTCGGGCAATGGCGCAGTGGCGATCCACAACCTCATGGAAGACGCCGCCACAGCGGAAATCTCCCGCTCCCAGGTCTGGCAGCAGGTCCGCAACGGCGTGGTGCTCGAAGACACCGGGGAAACCGTGACCGAGGAACTGGTCACGCGGCTCCTGGCGGAGGAAACCGAGCGGCTGCGCTCTGAAGTGGATGAGGAGAAATTCAACCGCTTCTACGCCCCGGCCAGCGAACTGATTGGCCGGATCAGCCTCGCCCCGGACTACCCGGACTTCCTCACCCTTCCCGCCTACGAGCTGGTGGACTAGTTCCTTAGTCGAATTCCTCAGTCGAACAGGATTACCTGGCGGACGGCCCGTCCGTCCGCCAGGGTATCCATCGCCTGGTTAATGTCCTGAAGCCCCACTTCGGCGGAGACCAACTCCTGGACCGGCAGCTTTCCCTGCCGCCACAGCTCCGCGTAAACCGGAATGTCCCGCACGGGCACCGCCGATCCCAGATAGCTGCCGATGATCGTCCGGGCTTCCGCGGTGAGCGTGAGCGGCGCGATTTCGGCCCGCTGGTCCGGCGCCGGCAACCCAACAGTGACAGTGGTTCCGCCCGGCGCGGTGAGTTGGACGGCGGTTTCAAAGGCCCGGGGATGCCCGGCCGCCTCGACCACCAGGTGCGGCCGGATTCCGGCCTCGAGCGCCTGCTCCGGGGAATAGGCAGCGTCCGCACCCAGGTCAAGGGCCCGCTTCAGCTTCTCCTCCAGCGCGTCAATGCCCACCACGCTGCGCACCTCCAGCGACCGTGCCGCCAGCAGGGCCGCCATCCCCACTCCACCCAGTCCAACGACGGCAACGTCATCGCCTGGCCCCGGACGGGCAACGTTGAGCACTGCCCCTCCCCCGGTGAGCACCGCGCAGCCCAGCAGGGCGGCAACTGCCGGCGGAACGTCGTCGTCAACCGCAACTACGGAACGGTAATGAACGACGGCGTGGGTTGCGAAGCCGGACACCCCCAGATGGTGCCGCACGGGTTCACCGTCCCGGTGCAGGCGCTGCGCGCCGCCCAGCAGGGTGCCCGCGTTGTTCGCGGCGGTGCCCGGAGTGCAGGGCATCCGCCCGTCCGTGCGGCACGCGGCGCACTCACCGCAGCGGGGCAGGAAGGCCATCACCACCCGCTGGCCCGGCTCCAGGCCCGGCACCCCGGGTCCGGTTTCTTCGATCCGGCCGGCGGCCTCATGCCCCAGCAGCATCGGCACCGGCCGGACCCGGCTGCCATTAACCACTGACAAATCCGAATGGCAGATACCTGCGGCTTCGATCCTGACGAGCACCTCGCCCGGGCCCGGCGGGTCCAGTTGCAGGTCGCAGACCGTGAGCGGCCGTGAGTGGGCATACGGCGGTTCGGCGCCGGTGCGTTCCAGGACGGCCCCGCGGATGGTTCGGCTGCTCATGGGTTCCCCTTTGAATCCGTGGCTGGGCCCGGCCGTTGGCGGCCGGGTGGGTCGATGCTGCTGCCATTCCAGCACGGAGACGGCAAGCCGCCAAGCCGTTCCGGTCCGACGCGCACGGGGTTGGAGCCCCGGTTCGTGTTACCCGGCCCTCCCATTTGGCAAGATGATGTCCATGAGCCAAAGCACCACGACCACCCAGGCACTTCCCGGCAAGGACGCCAAGATGCTGGCCCGGGCACTCTCCGCCGGTGACGTTACTGTTTTCGTGGACGGCACAGCCCTGCGCCTTCCGCCTGCGGCCCGGGACGCGGTCCTGGACCTGCTCGGCCGGCTGGGCTCCGGCGCGTCCGTGAGCGTCTCCTCCGTTGCTGCTCCCGCAGCGGCGGAGGCCGCGAGCCACGATCCGCTGCTGACAACGTCGCAGGCGGCATCCGCCGCCGGCATCTCCCATACCTACCTTCGGAACCTGACCGACGCCGGTGTGATCCCGGTGGAATACCGTGGAACCCACCGGCGTATCCGAATGTCCGACGTCGAATCCTGGCTGCAGGCGCAGCGTGCCGCCAGTGCGGCGAAGGCCGCCGGCCAGGAGAAGTAGCTGCCTTACCTGTTTGTTTTTTCCGCCCTGAAGAACCGGAGCTAAAACGTGATTATCGGTATCCCCAAGGAGATCAAGAACAACGAGTTCCGGGTGGCCATCACCGCATCCGGCGTGCATGAGCTTTCGTCGCGCGGCCATACCGTCCTGATTGAGGCCGGAGCGGGAGCCGGGTCGAATATTACCGACACGGAATATAAGGCTTCGGGGGCCGAGGTTGTCCCTGCCGCAGACGCAGTCTGGAACCGGTCGGACCTGATTCTCAAGGTCAAGGAACCGGTCGCCGCCGAGTTCGGGTACTTCCGCCCGGGCCTGGTTCTCTTCACTTATCTGCATCTCGCCGCTGAACCGGAACTCACCAGGGCCCTGCTGGATGCCAAGGTGACCGCGATCGCCTACGAAACCGTTCAGGAAGGCCGTGCACTGCCGCTGCTGGCACCGATGTCCGAAGTAGCCGGGCGCCTGGCGGTGCAGGTGGGCGCACAGTCCATGATGGCACCGGCCGGCGGGCCCGGCCTGCTGCTGGGCGGCGTTCCCGGAGTGCGCCCGGCGAAAGTGGTGGTGCTGGGCGCCGGCGTTGCCGGCACCAATGCCACGGCCATCGCCGTCGGCGCACACGCAGATGTCACCGTGCTGGACATCAACATCAACCGGCTCCGGGAGCTCGACGCCCAGTACGCCGGGCGGATCAAGACAGTGGCATCCAATGCCTTCGAAATCGAACGCGCGCTGCTGGATGCTGACCTGGTGATCGGATCGGTGCTGATTCCGGGTGCCCGCGCCCCGAAGCTGGTTACCAATGCCATGGTCGCCCGGATGAAGCCCGGCAGCGTCCTGGTGGACATTGCCGTGGACCAGGGCGGGTGTTTCGAGGACAGCCGGCCCACCACCCACGAGGACCCGACGTTCCGGGTGCACGGTTCCCTGTTTTACTGCGTGGCCAACATGCCCGGCGCTGTGCCGAACACCTCCACGTACGCGCTGACCAACGTGACACTGCCGTACGCCGTCGCCCTGGCGGACAAGGGCGTCCGGGAGGCCTTCGACGCCAGTCCGGCCCTGGCCCGCGGACTGAACGTCGCCGGCGGCAGGGTGGCCCACCACTCGGTGTCCGAAGCCCACGGCCTGGAACTGGCCGGAAGCTGGACGGAGCTGGTGGCTCGCTGACCCCGCGGGTCTCCGCAATGCAGGAAGAGGCCGGCAGCCCCTCGGGCTGCCGGCCTCTTCCGTTGGCCAGGGTGTCTAGTGGGCTGCCGGGATTTTGGCTGCGGCACCGCGCAGCACGGGTGCGCCGAGCATCGAAATGACGACGGCACCGAGGCCCATCGGAATCACGAACAAGAAGTACAGATCTCCCGGAGTCCAGCCGCCGTCGATCAGGGTGCCGGCCAAGATCGGGGAAACGATGGCGCCGACCCGGCCCATGCCGATGACCAGGCCCAGGGCGGTGCCGCGGACATCCGAGTCGTAGTACGTGGGGCTGATGGCGAGCATGCCGGCAATCGGGGCGTTGGAGCCGAAGCCGACCAGGGCCGCCGCGAAGAGGGCCAGCGGCAGGGAACCCTCGGTGGAGTTTGCGAAAGCCACGAAGGTGGCGGCACCGACGACGAAGAACACCGCCAGGACCTTGCGCATCTCATAGCGCGCACCGAAGACGCCCAGGACGACGGCGCCGGCGATGGCACCGACGCTGAACAGCACACCGGCGGTGATTCCGTCCTGCGCGGTGAAGCCGCTCGCGGTGATCAGCTTCGGCGTCCAGGAGTTCGCGAAGTAGAAGCTTGCCATCAGGATGAAGTAGGCCAGCGAGAGCAGGATGGTCCGGCGCGCGTTCCTGCCGGTGAGGACGTCGGCGAAGCGGGACTTTTCGCTGCGCGGGGCCGGCTCGGGCAGTTCGCTGACCGGTTCCTGGCCGATGCTGCGCAGGGTCTTGTTAATGCGTTCCAGCGCGTTGGCGGGGCGGCGCACCGCCAGGTAGTCGATCGATTCCGGCAGGACCTTCAGGACCAGCGGGATCATGATGAGGGTCGCCACGGTGCCGAAGACGAATGCCGAGCGCCAGCCGAAGGAAGTGATCAGCACACCGGTGACCAGGCCGCCCAGGACACCGCCGATCGGCTGGCCGATGCTCACGATGGCGAGCGCGGTGGACCGGCGCTTGGCGTTGGAGAACTCCGAGGCGAATACGTTAATGGTGGCCTGCAGTGTGCCAATGGCGACACCGGTGGCCAGACGCAGGATCAGCAGCACTTCGTAGGACGGGGCAAAGACCGAACCGAGCATGCCCAGGGCCACGACGCAGACGCCGAGCAGCAGTGTTTTCTGCCGGCCGATCACGTCGGCGATGGTGGAAACGAAGATCGATCCGACCGCCATGCCGACCAGGGCCGCGCTGAGGAGGAAACCGAGCTGGGCGCCGTTGAGGTCCCATTCCTTGGAGACATCCGCTGCACTGAAGGCCATGACCAGGACGTCGAAACCGTCGATCATGTAGAGAGCTGTACAAATTGCAATGATTCCGACTTGCCGCCGGCTCAGGGTGGAATCTTCGATCCGGTCTTTGAGGTGCATTCCTAAAATGCTAGGGGAGACGAGCGCCACACCGTGATTTGGGTCGCGTCGGCGGCGGCTGGTTACGCCCGGCCCGCCCGCGGATTTACAGGCCGGCGTGGAGCAGGCGTATGATTTCCAACCCGCACAGCGAGTCCGCCGGATCCACCGGTACCGCATCCCCCCGCAGGAGGGCGCCGGCGAGACCGGCGTAGAAATCCTGGTAGCGTCCCGGCTCGGTGGGCACGCGCACGGCGGACCCGTCCCGCCCCAGCAATCCCCACTGTGCCGGTTCCTCGGCCCCGTAGCCGGGCTCTCCGGGCAGCAGCCCGGCATCGAGCTGCTCTTCCTGGGGATCCGTCCCGCGCTTGACCCAGGACGCCCCGGACCCGGTCACCCGGAAACGCTCTCCGGACTGAGGGGCGAGCGAGTTCATCCACAAATGTGTCTGCACGCCCGAAGCATGCTGCAGGACGGCAAAAACGTCGTCGTCCGGTCCCCCGTCGCCGCGCCGTGCGGAAATTTCGGCGTACACCGGCTCGGCCGGCCCGAAAAGCGCCAGCGCCTGGTCGATCAGGTGCGGGCCCAGATCGAAGAGGATCCCGCCGCCGTCGGCCGCTGGAGAGGCAATCTTCCAGGGTTTGCTGACGGCGGGTTTATAGCTCTCCATCCGGGACTCGAAGCGGGTCACGGTTCCCAGTTCGCCGCGGTTCAGGATTCCGCGCAGGGTGAGGAAATCCCCGTCCCAGCGGCGGTTTTGGAACACCGTCAGTGTCTTCCCGGCGGCTGCGGCCTGTTCGATGAGGCCCGCGGCGGCGTCCGGGGTGTGCGCAAAGGGTTTATCCACCACAACACTGAGCCCCGCTCCCAGGGCAGCCCGGGCCAGCGGTGCGTGGGTGCCCGGCGGGGTACTGATGACGGCGAGGTCCAGGCTGCCTGCGCGTTCCAGGGCCGCTTCGGCGGAAGGCACGACGGCGGCGGCCGGGTAGGCAGCCGCTGCGGCGGCTGCGCGTGCGGGATCGGCGGTGACGATCACGTCCAGTGAGTACTGCGGGTCCTGCCCGATCAGCGGGGCATGAAACACCCTGCCGCCCAGCCCGAAACCAAACAGGGCCGTGCGGATGGGCAAGGCTTGCTCCAGGCCGCCGGTCATGAGGGCTGGAAGTGGGTTTCGGATGGAGCGCCGTTCAGCCGGGCCACCAGCTCACCGGCCAGGACCTTGAGCTTGAGGTTGCGGCTGTTTGAAGCCCGTTTCAGCGTCTCGAACGCTTCGCGCTGGGTGCAGCGGTTCTGCCCCATGATGATGCCGACTGCCAGGTCTATGTCGGTCCGGGACTGCAGCACCGCCTGCAGGTCTTCGACCGTGGTGGCACGCTGGGACATCCGCACGGCCAGCCGCAGTGCCAGGGATGCTTCGGCCGCGTAGGTCCGGGCTACGCGCTGGAACTCCTCGTCGAACACCCCGGCGGAGCGGGAATAGAGGTTCAGGGCGGCCCGTGAGTGCCCCTCAAGGTCGAGCGGCACGGCGTACATCGTGTTCACGCCCTGGGCCACGACGTGCTGCAGGTACTGCGGCCACCGCTCGTCGAGGGAAGTGTCGGGGACATGGACGGGTTCGTGGACGCGGAGTGCGTGCAGGCAGGGTCCGTCGTCAAAGGCGTACTGCATTTCGTCCATCTCCAGCGCAGTACTGTCGCTGCTCGCGACGGTGAAGCTGAGTTCGCGGGAGCGCTGCAGGGTGATGCCGCAGTACACCATCCCCTTGGAGGACAGCGAGGATGCGCTCAGGCGGGCCAGATGCTGGAGGAACTCCAGAACGTCTTCGTGGTGCACCAGCAGATCCTGCAGCCGGGCCGCCGTCGCCGTCCCGGACCTGAGGTCATCCATGTTTTATTTCCCCGCCCTGTGCCCGCACTGAGTTCCCCGATTGTCGTGTCCGAGGTTAGATACTACGATATCGGGATACGGTCAAGACGCGGCCATGGCTTCTGGATACCTTACGGAGTTATAAATGGGCCTTCCGGCGCATTTGCCGCAGTGCCATGACTGCGGCGTCGACGATTATTTGATCTATGAGTACTACACGGCCCCGTCCGACGGCGGTCCCGGTGTGGTCAGCTACACCTGTTCGGCCTGCGAGACCTTCGCAGGCCACGAAGTTCCAGCCGGCTGGACTCCCCCAGGGTGGCGCATTGGGCGCTGATCAGCCCGTGCCTGCGGCCGGTAACCTGCACCTGCTGCTGGGTGCTGCCGCCCACCTGTCAGGACAGGCCAGAATCCACTATTTGGCCGGTTTGTCACTGACGGAAGATTCCCTCGCCGCCCTGAGGGCGCTCTCCACAGGCGGAGTTCCGGTGGCCGAGGTTGCCGAAAAGGCGGGCCTGACGGCGGGCAACGCAGCCGCCGGCCTGGCTGCCCTGGACGCCGCCGGATATGCCGACCCGTCCCCGCAGCAGATGTGGTCCAGGAGCGGGGCTGGGCAGCAAATCCTGGATGACCTTGCGCTGAGGAAGCAAACCTGTGAGGGCAAGCCGGAGACGGACGACCTGCGGCAGGCGCTGCTGGTCCTCATCAAGGCGATGGAGCACCCCGCCCCGCCGCAGGAACGGAACCCCGCCTAGCAACCGGGCGGCCCGGGCACCGGCGCCGCTGGCTGCCTGTCCACGGTGGCCGTCTTCCTTTGGAGCTTCCCTTGGAGCTGGACGTTTTCCATTGAAGGCTGGCCGTTTGCTTTGAAACCAGCGGCGGGTCCGGAGCAGGATTCCTCCGCTCCGGGCCCGCCGTTGGTGCTGCCAGGTCCGATGGCAGTCCGGTTAGGCGCTGGGCGCCGCCGGGAAGCGCTCCCATACCCGGTGCTGCGCCAGCAGCTCCGTCAGTGCCGGGACGATCTGCGCGGGAGAGGCTGAAATGATGCCCGGGGCGTCTCCCGGAATACCCGAGGCCGCCAGCACCGCTGCACCCGGGCCCCAGGCCGCCAGCGCCTTGGAATGCCGGTAGGCCTCGGTGAGGAGGATCGCGACGCGGGGATCAATGGCGGGATGTCCCGCCGGGTTTCCGGCCTTGGCATCAAGGCTGTCCGCGTCATCAGCGCCATGTTCGCCTGCACCGGCGACGATCACGGCGTCGAACTCGGTGGAACGGGCCGTGAGGTAGGTCCGCTGGGCCGGCACCTGGCCCCCCAGCTTTCCGCCGCGCGGCGCGATGATCAGGGGAACCATATCCGCAGCATCAATCGCTGCGCGTATCTGCTCCAACGCGGCGAGGTCGGTGGTGTCGTCCGCCAGGATGCCGATGATGCGGCCGGCGACGGGCCATGATTTACCGACCTGGCTAAGGGCCGGGCTCGGATCAGCGTCTTCCACGGTCACGGCCGGCGCCGGCGCGGGCAGACCCAGACCGGCAGCCACTTCAGCACAGAGCCGCTCGTCGATGTTCGCCAGCTCCTGCAGCTGGCGGATGCGGATGTTCTCCTCGTAGCACTTGCCCAGCTCAAAGGTGTAGGCCTGAATCAAATGGTCCTGCTCCACCGGCGTCAGCGAGCGGAAGAACTGCCGCGGCTGGCTGTAGTGGTCTTCAAAGCTGGCCGGGCTTTGCCGAACCTTCCGCGATTCCGCCACCGGAACGGGGACATCGATAAAGGCCCCCATGTCCGCACCCGCCAGGAAGGGGCACCCGCCGTCCAGAGAATTGGGCCGGTACGGCGCCACCCCGCTGTGCACGGCATCCTGGTGGAAGCCGTCCCTGAGCATGTCATTCACCGGGGCGTGCGGGCGGTTGATCGGGATCTGGTGGAAGTTCGGTCCCCCCAGGCGCGTCAGCTGCGTATCGATGTAGGAGAACAGCCGGCCCTGCAACAGCGGGTCATTCGTCACGTCGATGCCGGGGACCAGGTGACCGGGGTGGAAGGCGACCTGCTCGGTTTCGGCGAAGTAGTTGGTGGTGTTCCGGTTCAGGGTCATGGTGCCGATAATCTGCACCGGGGCCAGCTCCTCCGGAACAATCTTGGTCGGGTCCAGGAGGTCGATGCCCTCGAACATCTCCTCTTCCGTGTCCGGGAAGACCTGGACCCCAAGGTCCCACTCCGGGTAGGCGCCGGATTCAATGGCATCCGCCAGGTCCCGGCGGTGGAAGTCGGGATCCATGCCGTTGATGATCTGGGCTTCTTCCCAGACCAGCGAGTGCACACCCAGCCGGGGCTTCCAGTGGAACTTCACCAGGGACGTTTCACCCTTGGCGTTGAGCATGCGGAAGGTGTGGACGCCGAACCCTTCCATGGTCCGGTAGGAACGCGGGATACCCCGGTCGGACATGTTCCACATCGTGTGGTGCTGCGCCTCGGTGTGCAGCGAAACGAAGTCCCAGAAGGTGTCATGGGCGCTCTGGGCCTGGGGGATCTCCCGGTCCGGGTGCGGTTTGCCGGCGTGAATTACATCGGGGAACTTGATCGCGTCCTGGATGAAGAACACCGGGATGTTGTTGCCGACCAGGTCGAAGGTGCCCTCGTCCGTATAGAACTTCGTGGCGAACCCGCGCGTATCACGGACCGTATCGGAGGATCCCCGTGAGCCGAGGACCGTGGAGAAACGGACGAAGACCGGCGTCTGGGCGTTTTTGGCGAGGAACCCGGCGCGGGTGATTCCCTCTGCCGCCCCGTTGGCGGTGAAGACACCGTGCGCGGCTGCCCCGCGGGCGTGGACCACCCGCTCGGGGATCCGCTCGTGGTCGAAGTGGGTGATTTTCTCCCGCAGGTGATGGTCCTGCAGCAGCACCGGCCCGCGCGGGCCGGCCTTCAAGGAATGGTCGGTATCCTGCAGCCTGGCACCCTGTGCGGTGGTCAGGTAACGGCCGGACTGCGCATTCGCGGTCTTCGGAGCTCCCGTCGGTACCCCCGTGGGGGAAACCGTCTCCGGCCCGTCCTGATCGGGCTTGGGGGGCAGGGGTTCATGCGGCTCGACCGGTTCCGCCAGGCCCGGGGCCTGGGGAGCCGGTGCACCGGGAATGGGCAGTCCGTTTGCGGAAGTGCTCTGATCAGCCATGAAAGCCTCCATCTCGTCGAACATTGCAGCGGCGCACGGCGCCGCCCCACAACTACCCTATACAAAATTAGTAAGGCTACTGAACAACTGGGGAGAGAAAAACATAAAGGACGGATCCGCCTGCAGGGGGGACACAGGCAGATCCGTCCTTGTGGGGTGTCATACCCCTCGCCGCCGCTTCGTCATTGGCTCCCGCAGTGGAACCGTCCCGATTCGGCGGACGTTTGTGTGGTGCAGTTCAGTCCCAGAGACCGTCTGCCCAAGCCGCATCCCTCAGATAGTCACGCGCCGGCCCGACACTCCAGAGCTCTCCACGCGACTCGACGTACCCCATGTCGCGCATGTCTTCGATCGTGTCTTCGCTGCATCCCAGGACGGCTCCCAGATCTTTTTGGTCCGCGGCCAGAACCAGTTCATTCCGTTGTGCCACAGCAACGACCTCTTTCTTCTGCAAGATGTTCCCCCGGACCGTCCGGATCGGCTAGTGCTTGTCCAGGAGCAGGGCTTCGCGCTCTGTGCTCCAGGTCCTCGCGTAGAGGCCCATGGCAGCCTCTTCGCGGAGGGACAGGCCAAGCCGGTTCAGCAGCATGTGCGCCTGGTAAACGGTGAGGTGCTGGGCGCTGCGGCTGACGCGGGCCTTGTCTGCCCGGTAAAGATAGGTGTCCATGGTGCGGAACCAGCGGCGTCGCCAGTTCTCAACCGCGGATTCAGCGGCCGTGGCTGCCATCAGGCGGTGCGTAGGCATGACCTTGGCACTGACCTGGACCGTCATTGCCTGACGGACGCTCGCGGCGCGGGGACCGAAGCCTGCGGTGCAGCTGCGCAGATGGCTGTCCCAGTAGTAATCCCAGGAAAGCCGCCGCCGGTCCGGCCAGCTGGAGGCGCGCGGACCCTTCATCATGCTGCGGGCCGAATCGAAAAGAAGCAGTGAGCCCAGCGCCCACCTGTTCTGAACCTTGGGGAAGCGGGCCGTTGCCCAGGTACCCAGGTCAGAGGAGAGTTCAAAAACTTCTTCGGCCAGGGCCAGTCCGTCTACACCGCCATATTTGGCGAGATCGGCCTCCACCCGCGGGTCCTGCTGCTCAGCGCCGCCCGGACCAAGCCGGTCGCAGGCCGGATCTCCAAAAGCATGCGTCACGCTCAGGTGCCCGATGACACCGCTTGCCTGTTCCTGCAGCGCACCGAGAAGCGACTGCAGCCGCTCCAGGGTTTCATGCGGCGCAAGGATCTTAATCCTCACGTGGGCGTTTGAGGGTTCGGAGCAGCGGGTGTAAAACCAACGCTGCGCTCCCCAAAGCTGCGCCTGCGCCGCCAGCGGGGTAACCAGTTCTCCAATGATGCCGTCCGCTACATCGAAGCCGCCGGTGTAGATAGAAAGCGTCCACCAGTGAGTGCTTGCATTAGTTCGCGAGGCGTTTCGAACTGCTGTTAGCTGGCTCATGGCGATCTTCCTCCGGGTTCAAAGCTGGTTACCACCGCTGGGGCGGGTCTATATGTGTGCTGCTGGTTGGTTCTTCCCCCAAGGCGAGGGGACTAAATCAGAACCATTCCCAGCTCTTGATGGAAACCGTCGATCCTGTAACTTTCTCCATGGTCGTATCCCCTCTTTTAGTTCGGCTGGTTGCACAGCCGGTCGTGTTTGACTCCGAAAGCTTCCCCCGCCCCGAGAGGGCATGTCCACACTTCCCAATTTCAGCTTCCTGTCATGGCCGGTTGATGCCCGTAACCGTCTTGTAACCTGTTCGCAGGAGCTCGGCGACACGCTGGAAAGCACGGATTTCACAGACTTAGGTGCCCAAACTGGGGAATTCAGTGGAGAATGGCATTAACATGCCATGTCATTTTCTCCGGGTTCCAATTTCGACCCGGGAACGCTTTGCCCTTGCTGGGATGGCAACCCGCCGGCGCTGACAGATGCAACGGCCCGTACACCGCGGCTTGAGGAGGATAAGGTGCTTGATCAGGTGTCGGTTGAGGTCTACCGCTATGCGGTCGCCCACCCTGGCTGGACCCCGGCCGAAGCCTCGGACGCCCTGGGGTACACCACGCGTTCCATCGACCAGGCAGTCGATGAGCTCCGCGCCCGCTGCCTGCTCTTTGCGGAAGGAACGGACGCTCCCATCTACACAGCGGTGTCCCCCGACGTCGCACTCGCGGAACTCGTGGACCCGGATGAACGCGCCATGCTGGAACTGCGCTCCCGCATTGGTGCCAAACGCCGGGAGCTGGCCAGCCTGGTGCCCACCTTTACCGAAGCCAGAAAGCAGGCGGCGGCCGATGCCTCCGTTGAAGTGCTGGAAGATCCGGAGCAGGTGCAGCGCGTCCTCATCGAGTACGGCCGCTCGGCATCCGACCGGGTGCTGATCGCCCGGCCCGGGCACGGCTCCAACGCGGACTTCCAAGAGGAAAGCGTCCAGAAGGACCTGGACCTGCTTCGCGCCGGCGTCCGGCGGCAGACGCTCTATCACGCCAGCACCCGGGACCATGTGCCCACCCGCAAGGCCGTGGAAATGATCAGCGGTGCCGGCGGCGAGTTCCGGACCTTGCCCTATGTCCCCCTCCGCACCCTGATTTTCGATGACAAGGTGGCGGTGGTGGCCCGGCAGCTGCACAGCTATGACCGTGCGGGCCTGGTCATCCGCGACCCGAACCTGATCGGTTTGTTCGCCATGCTCTTCGAGTTCGCCTGGAGCCTCGCGGAACCCTTCCTCGACGAAGATCCGGGCAAGGCCGGGCTCAACAGCACCCAGCGGTCGGTCCTGGCAGGACTGGCCTCAGGGCACTCCGACGAAGTGATCGCCCGCCGGGTGGGAATCAGTGTGCGGACCTGCCGGCGCCATATCGCCTGGATGCTCGAGGAACTGAAGGCCGAAAGCCGGTTCCAAGCCGGCGTGAAGGCGCATAAAGCCGGCTGGATCTAGAAAACACGTGTTGCTTCCCAGTCAACTCCGATGCCATGATGTGGCATGACTTTCGAGGAAACCACGGGATCTTCGCTGACCCCGGAAGCACAGGTGGCCCTGGACCGGGCCACCGATTCCGCCCACCGGCACCATGAGCTGCTCTCAGACCGGGCCTTCCACATCAAGCAGTCGGCTGTCCGGGATGTTTTCGACATTTCGATCCAGCCGGGCCTGATTTCCCTGGCAGGAGGAAGCCCCTACCTCCAGTCGCTCCCCCTGGACCAGCTGGCCGATGTGTCCGCGGACATCATCCGCAATCACGGCCTGGCCGCCCTTCAGTACGGTCCGGGCCAGGGCCTGCAGGAGCTGCGGGAACTGGCCTGCGAGGTCATGGCTGCCGAAGGGATCATGGACGCTGACCCGGCAGACATCGTCATCACCACCGGTTCCCAGTCCGCACAGGACGTGGCCGCCAAGGTGTTCTGCAATCCCGGCGACGTGGTGCTCTGTGAGGATCCGACCTACGTGGGCGCACTGAATGCCTTTGAGGCCTACGAAGTGGACCTGCAGCCGGTCTCCATGGACTCCGACGGGCTCATCCCATCGGCGCTCGAAGAACGGATCCAGGCCCTCCGGGAAGCCGGGAAACGGATCAAGTTCCTCTACACCATCCCCAGCTTCAACAATCCCAGCGGGATCACCCTCTCCGCGGAGCGCCGGGACGCCGTCGTCCGCATCTGCCGGGAGAACAACATCCTGGTGCTCGAAGACAACCCCTACGGGCTGCTGCGCTTCGACGGGGAACCGCTGGTTCCGCTCCGTGCCGCGAACCCCGAGGACGTGCTGTACCTCGGTTCCTTCTCCAAGATTTTCGCGCCGGGCCTCCGGCTGGGCTGGGCGCTGGTGCCCAAGCATCTGTTCCGCCGCTTCTACCTGGCCTGCGAGGCCGTGGTGCTCTGCCCCTCGCCCCTGACGCAGATGATTACCGCAGCGTACCTTCGGGACTTCGACTGGATGGGGCGTGTGGAGGCCTCACGGACTTTCTACGCCGAACGCTGCACCGCCATGCTCAACGCACTCGGCGATCACATGCCCGACGGCGTGACCTGGACGGTACCGGACGGCGGCTTCTTCATCTGGGTAAGCCTGCCCGACGGCACCGACACGTATCCGCTGCTGACCGAAGCCATCGACGCCGGGGTGGTCTTCATCCCCGGGGCCGCCTTCACCCCGGGTGATGCCCCGAGCTCCCAGCTGCGGCTGGCCTTCAGCGCGGTGTCACCCGAGGACATCGCCGAGGGCGTCCGCCGGCTCGCTCCGGTGATCCGCCGGGCCGTTGCGGGCCCGGCCGCCTAGCCCGAAGCTCTCCCCGGGGCGGCAGGCCTGCTATTTCCGGCGCCGCTTGTCCACCAGGGGCACCACGAGCACAAAGAGCAGTGCCATGATGGCCAGGCGCCAGAGCGTGCCGAGGCCAGGGAAAAGGATAATCAGCAGGCTGGAGACGATGAAGGCGCCCACGAGGATCCACAGCGTCCGCTTCCAGTCAATCTTGGGTCCGCCGCCGCTGCCGCCGGGTCCTGGGTTCATTGCCATGCTGCTCCGATCGTTGCCTTGCCCTCGAGCCTAGTCCAGCAGCAGGGCAGGTTCCTCCAGGATGGCAGCGACGTCGGCCATAAAGCGGGCGGACAGGTCCCCGTCCACTACCCGGTGGTCGAATGAACCGCCCAGGGTGGTGATCCAGCGCGGGATGACCTCGCCGTCGAGCACCCAGGGCTTCTGCTTGATGGTGCCGAAGGCGACGATCGCGACCTCTCCGGGGTTGATGATCGGAGTACCGGTGTCGATGCCCAGGGCGCCGATGTTGGTGATCGTCAGCGTTCCACCGCGCATGTCGGCCGGCGGGGTTTTGCCCGCCCTGGCCGTGGTTGCGAGGTTGTTCAGCGCGATGGCCAGTTCCTTCAGTGAGAGGTCCTGGGCGTCCTTGATGTTCGGAACCATCAGGCCCCGCGGGGTAGCCGCCGCAATGCCGAGGTTCATGAAGTGCTTTACATGGATCTCGTCCTCCGCCCAGGTGGCGTTGACGGAGGGGTTGCGGGCCGCGGCCCAGATTACGGCCTTGGCCAGGATCAGCAGCGGGGAGACCTTGATGCCCTCAAAGTCCCGCGAGACCTTCAGCCGCTTGACGAACTCCATGGTCCGGGAGGCATCCACGTCCACGAAGATGCTCACATGCGGGGCGGTGAAGGCGCTGTCCACCATTGCTTTCGCTGTGGCCTTGCGGACGCCCTTGACCGGGATGCGCTCGATCCTGCGTTCCTGCGGTTTTGTGGCGGGTGACCAGAAGGTATCTGCCGAGTCCTGTTCCGACTCGCGCTGGGCCTGGTAGCTGATCAAGTCCTGCTTGGTGACCTCTCCCCCGGCTCCGGTGGCCGGAACGTCTGCCAGGTTGATCCCGAGGTCCTTCGCCGCCTTGCGGACCGGCGGCTTCGCGAGGACGCGCTGGAGCAGCTGGTTGAGGCGGTCTTGGACGGCTGCTCCGGCTGTGGCGACGGCCTGGGTCCGCGGATCCTGGCGGGCCGGCTGCTGGGTTTCGGACGCCCCGGTGGCGGCCGTGCCGGCGGAGACCGCCGGGGATGCCGACTCCGGGGATGCCGACTCCGGGGACGCCGGCGCGGCCTCAGGGGCCGCCTGCGGGGCCGCCTGTGCATCCTGGGCCGGAGCTGGGACGCCCGCGCGCCGGGGACGGCGCGTGACGGCGTCCGCCTTGGGGCCGCTGCCGGTGAGGGAGGACGACGGCGGGCTGTCATTGCCTGCCGGAGCTGCCGCCGGTGCTGCGGGGGCCGGGGGCTTGGCCGCTGACTCTGCCGGTGCGCCGGAGGAGACCTGGAAAATCGGGGTGCCGACGTCCACGGTCTGTCCCTCCTGCACGAGGAGGCCGGTGACAGTCCCGGCGAACGGGGACGGCAGTTCCACCAGGGACTTAGCCGTCTCGATTTCCACGATCACGTCATTGATCGCGACGGTGTCGCCTTCCTTGACCTTCCACTGGACGATCTCGGCTTCAGTGAGTCCCTCGCCGACGTCGGGCAGGTTGAACGTTTTCTCAGTCATGGAATCTCGATCTGGCGTTGGCCGGCGCACCGGCGGGATGGAGGATGTCAGGGGCCGGCTGGCTAGTAGGAGAACGCGGTGTCGAGGGCGTCCATCAGCCGGTCGATGTTCGGCAGGTAGTGCTCCTCGACGGCGGCCACCGGGTAGGGCATGTGGAAGCCGCCTACGCGGATGACTGGGGCTTCCAGGTGCAGGAAGGCCCGCTCCGTGATGCGTGCCGCGATTTCTCCGCCGATCCCGCCGAAAGTCGGGGCTTCGTGCGTCACAATAAGCCGCCCGGTGCGGCGCACGGATTCTGTGACGGTGTCGAAGTCGATCGGCGAGATGGAGCGCAGATCGATGACTTCGATGCTGCGTCCGTCTTCCTCGGCAGCGTTCGCGGCCGCCAGGGCCACCGGCACCAGGGGTCCGTAGGCGACGATGGTGGCGTCCGTCCCCTCCCGCAGAATCTGGGCCGTGTACGGGTCGCCCGACGGCGCAGTGGTGTCCACTTCGCCCTTGAGCCAGTAGCGGCGCTTGGGTTCGAAGACGATGACCGGGTCCTTGCCCTGCATGGCCTGCTGGATCATCCAGTAGCCGTCCTGGGGGCTGGAGGGCGTGAGGATGCGCAGCCCGGCCGTGTGAGCGAACAGGGCTTCCGGGGACTCGGAGTGATGCTCGATCGAGCCGATTCCGCCTCCGTACGGGATGCGGATGACGACGGGAGCGCTGAGCGCGCCGTCGCTGCGGGAGTACATCTTGGCCAGCTGGGTGGTGATCTGGTTGAACCCGGGGAACACGAATCCGTCGAACTGGATTTCGCAGACCGGCCGGTAGCCGCGCAGCGCCAGGCCGATCGCCGTGCCGATAATGCCGGATTCCGCCAGCGGGGTGTCCACCACCCGGTCAGCGCCGAATTCCGCCTTGAGCCCCTCGGTGACCCGGTATACCCCGCCGAGGGAGCCAATATCCTCACCCATCAGCAGTGCCTTGGGGTTGTTGGCGAGGCCCGCCCGCAGACCCGCGTTGATGGCCTTGGCCATGGTCATGGTCATGGTGCTCATGCGCCGGCCTCCTTCGCGTTGTCTTCCGTGATGTGTTCCGTATCGGCAAAGCCGGCTTCGTAGGACCTGTGGAAGGCCCGTTCCTCATTGATCAGCGCATGAGGTTCCGCGTAGACACCCGCAAACGACTCCTCAAACGCCGGCGGTTCCATGGCCTGCACGTCGGCCCGCAGCTTGGCTGCCAGTTCGTCGCCCTCGGCTGCCAGGGCAGCGAAGTACGCCTCGTCCGCGGCTCCGCTGGCACGCAGGTGCTTTTCCAGCCGGCTCAGCGGATCGCGCCCGATCCACGCTTCCTCGTCGGCGGAGACCCGGTATTTGGTGGGGTCGTCTGCGGTGGTGTGCGCGCTCATGCGGTAGGTAAAGGCCTCGATCAGCACCGGGCCCTTGCCGGCGCGTGCGTGTTCGAGTGCCCACCTGGTGACGGCGTGCACGGCCAGGACGTCGTTGCCGTCCACCCGGATACCCGGGAACCCGTATCCCTGGGCCCGGTTGGCCAGTGGGATGCGGGACTGGACTTCGGTCGGCACCGAGATGGCCCAGTGGTTGTTCTGGCAGAAGAAGACCACCGGGGCGTCGTAGGACGCGGCGAAGACCATCGACTCGTGGACGTCTCCCTCGGAACTGGCACCGTCGCCGAAGTAGGCCACGGTTGCTCCGGCGGGCTGCGACGGATCCAGTTTCTGGTCCCGTGCCATACCCATGGCGTAGCCGACGGCGTGCGGCACCTGAGCCGCGAGCACCAGGGTGTAGAGGTGGAAATTGGCTTCCCGCGGGTCCCATCCGCCATGGGAGATGCCGCGGAACCGCCTCAGGAGGTGGGACAGCTCAAGGCCGCGGGTCAGCGCGACTCCGTGTTCCCGGTAGGTGGGGAACACGTAGTCCTGCGCTGCCAGGGCGCGGCCGGAGCCAATCTGGGCGCCTTCCTGGCCGGTCAGTGGAACCCACATCACCAGTTCACCCTGGCGCTGGAGCGCAGTGGCCTCGGTGTCAAAGCGGCGGATCAGGAACATATCCCGGTAGAAGGAACGCAGCGCCTCGCCGTCGATGTCTTCGGCGTACCGTCCGTAGAGCTCATGGCCGGTACGGACGCCGTCCGGTGACAGCAGCTGGACCATTCCGTCCGGCGGGCTGCCGGCAGCGCGCATGAGGGAATCGTCCAGCTCCGCCGAATCGAATTCGCTGGCGGGCAGTTGTTCCAAGGCCATACCTCTCCTCGCCGGGCGGGTTTGCGACCCTGCCCCGCTAGAAATATACCTGCGCAGGAATAAGTACCTGACAAGACATATACGTGGAAGTTACTCCACACAGCCTAACGAGGGCAGGGATCACACAAGCACTTAAGACACGCTAGGAAAGCCGGGGACCTTTTGTATAGGTCGCACATAGAGCGAGGAAACGGGTGTTCGCTTCGGCTTCTCCGATCGAGACCCGGATACCCTCGGTGCCGAATGCACGCACCGAGAGGGCCTGCTGCTCCGCCAGCGCCGCGAACTCGGGGGTATCCTCCCCCAGGTTGAGCCAGACGAAGTTGCCTTCAGCCTGTGGGATTTCCCAGCCGAGGTCCCTGAGGCCGGTCACGACGCGTGTCCGCTCAGCCACCAGTTCTTGTATTCTTTCCACAATTTCATCGTGATGGCGCAGGGAAGCGATTGCGGCTTGTTCGGCGATCTGCGAAACAGCAAACGGCACCGCCGCGACCCGCAGGTACTGGGTCAGGTGCGGGTGCGAGATGGAGTAGCCGACCCGGAGCCCGGCAAGGCCTGCCCCCTTGGAGAACGTCCGCAGGACCACCACGTTCGAATGGCGGCGGTATACGTCGACGCCGTCCACGGCGTCGGGATCCCGGACGAAGTCTTCGTAGGCCTCGTCGATCACCACGATCACGTCTTCCGGAACCTTGGTGAGGAAGGCCTCCACCTCGTCCCTGGCCAGGACCGGGCCGGTGGGATTGTTCGGCGTGCAGAGGAGCACCATCTTGGTGCGGTCGGTGACGGCGGCGGCCATCGCGTCGAGGTCGTGGCTGCCGTCTGCCCGGAGGGGTACCTGGACATCGCGGGCACCGGCGAGTCCGACGCTGATGGGATACGCCTCGAAGGAGCGCCACGGGTAGATCACTTCATCAGCAACGCCGTCCTCATTCTGTCCCGCGAAGGTGGCGAGCAGCTGGTTCAGGGCGCCGAGGCTTCCGCCGCCGGTCACGATGTCCTCGGCAGGAACGTCCAGGAACGCAGCAAGCTCCATCCGGAGTGCCGTGGACAGCGGATCCGGGTAGCGGTTCACGTTCGGGTGCGCGCTGATGGCCTCCAGTACGGACGGGAGCGGCGGGAACGGGTTTTCGTTGGACGAAAGTTTGTAGCTCTGCAGCCCTTCAATCGCGGCCGGCGGCTTGCCGGCGGCATATCGCGGCAGCCGGTCGACAACCGGACGCGGACGGATTCCAGGCGCCGGAATTCCAGCAGCGTTGATGTCATTCTCGGTAGTGGTCATGACTTAACACTAAGCCTGATTCCGGCACCCCCGTGTGACATAGTCCACAGCTGCGAACGGCAGTGTCTTGGGAACCGGGCTTCCCTGTGCCAGCATTGGGCCATGCGCCTGCTGCTTCGTATAATCATCAATGCCCTGGCCCTCTGGGCGGCCAGCTGGATCCTCCCCGGCATCACGCTGGGTGAAGAAGGGGCTTCCGCGACCGGCAACTCCACTCTGGACCTGGTGCTGGCGTATCTCTTTATCGGCCTGATCTTCGGCGTGGTCAACGCTTTTGTCCGTCCGATCGTCCGCTTGCTGGCACTGCCGTTGACCATTCTGACGCTGGGCCTGTTCACGATCATCATCAATGCAGCCATGCTGATGCTCACCGCGTGGCTGACCAGTTTCACGCCGGTCCACTTTGAGGTGGATTCCTTCTTCTGGACCGCCATCCTGGGCTCGATCATTATCAGCCTCATCTCGATGGTTGTGGGTTCCCTGACGGGCGCCCGGAGATAATTCCGGGAAGCACCCGCTTTTACTGCTGCGGCCGCTGCGGTCCCGGCGGACGCGGCAGGGGCGGCAGCCCGCGGGGGACCGGCTTTACCGTGGGCCGCGTTGGTGTCCGGGTGAACCGGTACAGCTCCCGGGTTGCGATGCTCCCGGCTCCCACCACTGCGCTCACCCCTTCCAGCGATGCCCGAAGAGACGGATCAGAGCTGGCATCGGCGGAAGCGGCTCCGTTGAGATAGACCGGCAGCTTGTGGGCCGGCCCCAGCCCGCCGGTCTCGCCCGGGGTGCCCGGCACGGGGTCGGTGAGGGTCATCGTCGTGCGGTTTGGTGTATCCGGGTTAGAGGTGCCGTCCACCCCGGCGACCCAATCCTGCTGGTGTTCCAGGTGCAGTACCTGCGTGCCGGACGGCATCTCGGCGTCTCCCGCCGGGGCGCCGGCGGTCAGGACATAGCGGACTTCAACTCCCAGCTCGGTTTCCAGCTGCCCTGCGGCATTTGCTGCATGGATTCCGCCCTGGCTGTAGCCCACCAGGATGACGGCGTCCCCTGCCCCGGCCTGCGCCTGCCGCAGTGCTTCTGCCACTGCCGCCGCGATGTATCTGCTTTGATGGACCCGGCCTTCAGCATTGCCGAAATTGTCGAAGGGGTTGGCTCCGGCCGTACGTCCGCCGGGCTGCGTCCCGGGCAGGGTAACCACAAATACCGGGCCGCCGCTGCGGTCAATGCGCAGGACCTCGATAACGCCCGGATCGTTCTCCTCCAGGAGCACGGCGCTGCGGTTCAGGAGGCCTGCCGCACTGCCGTCCACCGGAATCCTGGCTCCTGACTGCGGGGACTTTTCCACCGTGATGGGGCGCAGCCCGTGGCTCCCCGGTGAGGCGGCAGCCACAGCAAGCGTCAGGATCCCCGCATCGATGAACCGCAGCGGAAGGCGCTCGACCACCGCCCGCTCCGGAAAGCCCCCCGCTCCGCGGCCAAGCCACAGCAGGGCGAAGGCCGGAATCAGCCCAGCCCCCCGGTTCATCCGTTCTGACCGGCCCTCTGCATCGCGGTAGCGGGCTGCGGCAGTCCGCAGATCCGCAGCACTGTCCAGGGCAGCCTCCCGGCACCGGGACAGATGAAACACGGCCCGGGAGAGTTCGTCCAGGGCCGTTGTGGCAGCCGAAGGCGGCTGCAGCCACATCAGCGCGTGCTCTTCCCCCTGGATGCGCCGGAAGTCATCCGCCAAGACGCTCATCTGCCCGGCGGCGTACTCCAGCGCGACGGCCAGCTCCTCCAAGGCGTCATACTCCACGAGGATGCTGCCGGGCCCTCCGGCGACCGTATACCCGGGCCCCGGTACCGGGCAGGTGGGTGACATTTCTAGCCCCAGGCCCTGTCCTGCGGCGTGCGGGCCAGCTCGCGGCGGGCCGCTGCGGCCAGTGCCAGCGCCTCGCCACACACGGACAGGTCCCGGATGATGTCCTGCAGGCGCTCCAGGAACCGCTGCCCGGCCCCGGAACGCCAGCGCTGGAGGTCGAACTGGCTGCACTCATCCTGCAGCCTGCGGATTTCCCCCGCGTGCGCCTCCAGTGCCTGGGCCGCCCGTCCGGCGTTCTCGGCCAGGTCCCGTGCGTACCCCTCCTCAAGTGGCAGTGTCACCGGCTGTTCCGCCTTTCATAAGCTGCTTGCCATGCGCTTCCGCGAACAAAAGTACGGCTTGAATCGGGCCGCAGCGCCCCCATTTCTGCAGATTGGGGACACCCCCCGCTGCTCCCCCACTGTGCAGGAGAAGTGCCGCCGGAAGTCACAGAGCCGGACGTCACGCAGGACATGAAAGAATTGCCCCATGGCCGATTCTGCTTCAGCATCCCGCGTCCCCCTTGCCTCCGTGACTCCAGCGATTGCGCTGGGCCCGCTGGACGGGCGCTACCGTTCCGCAACCGCCCCGCTGGTGGACTACCTCTCCGAAGCTGCCCTGAACCGGGACCGCACCCATGTGGAGGTCGAGTGGCTGATCCACCTGACCTCGAACTCCGTCCTTCCGGGCACCTCGCCGCTCTCAGCGGAACAGCAGGCCGCGCTGCGGGACATCGTCTCCGGCTTCGACGGAAACTCCGTGAATGAGCTGGCGGAGATCGAGCAGGTAACCGTCCACGATGTGAAGGCTGTGGAGTACTTCATCGGCCGCCGGCTGGCCGCCATCGGGATCGAGGACCTCACACCCCTGGTGCACTTCGGCTGCACGTCCGAGGACATCAACAACCTCTCCTATGCCCTGGGTATCAAGGGTGCCGTGGAGAACGTCTGGCTGCCCGCGGCCCGGAAGATGGCCGCTCAGATCGCCGCCATGGCGGAGGACACCCGTTCGGTGCCGATGCTCTCCCGCACCCACGGCCAGCCCGCCACCCCCACTACGCTGGGCAAGGAACTGGCCGTTACGGTCCACCGCCTGACCCGCCAGCTGGACCGCGTCGCCGCCACCGAGTTCCTCGGCAAGATCAACGGCGCCACGGGCACCTACGCCGCGCACTACGCCTCCGTTCCCGGTGCCGACTGGCAGCAGGTCGCAAAAACGTTCATCGAAGGCCTCGGCCTGACCTGGAACCCGCTCACCACGCAGATCGAATCCCACGACTGGCAGGCCGAGCTCTACGCTGACATGGCCCGCTTCAACCGCATCCTGCACAACTTCTGCACCGATGTCTGGAGCTACATCTCCATCGGCTACTTCGCACAGGTTCCCGTGGCCGGCGCCACCGGGTCCTCCACGATGCCGCACAAGGTCAACCCGATCCGCTTCGAAAACGCCGAAGCCAACCTGGAGATCTCCAACGGCCTGCTGGACACCCTGGCATCCACCCTGGTCACCTCCCGCTGGCAGCGCGACCTCACCGACTCCTCCTCGCAGCGGAACATCGGCGTCGCCTTCGGCCACTCACTGCTGGCGATCTCCAACGTAGCCAAGGGCCTGGAGCGGCTGAACGTCGCGGAGGACGTCCTGGCTGCGGACCTGGACACCAACTGGGAGGTGCTCGGCGAAGCCATCCAGATGGTGATGCGCGCCGAGGCCATTGCCGGCGCCCCGGGCATGGAAAACCCCTACGAACGGCTCAAGGAGCTCACCCGCGGCAACCGGGTGGACGCCGACCGCATGAAGGAATTCGTCTCCGGGCTGGGCCTGCCGGCCGAGGCCGAGGCGCGTCTGCTCGCACTGACGCCGGCCAGCTACACGGGTATCGCCGATGCACTGGTGGATCACCTGAAGAAGTAGAGCTTTAACGCACGACGGCGGGGCGCCGGGTTTATCACCCGGCCTCCCGCCGTCGTTCGTTTAAGCCAGGCGTTAGTCCGCCGCTGCCAGCTGGCCGCAGGCGCCGTCGATCTCCTTGCCGCGGGTATCGCGCACCGTGGTGGGAATCCCGGCGTCGAGCAGGTGGTCAATGAACTCCTGGATCACCTCCGGCTCCGGGGAGGTCCAGATGGAGCCCGGCGTCGGGTTCAGCGGAATCGGGTTCACGTGGACCCAGCCGCGGCCGCGGGAGTTCAGCTTCTTGGCCAGCAGATCGGCGCGCCACGCGTGGTCGTTCATGTCCTTGATCAGGGCGTACTCGATCGAGACACGGCGTCCGGTGACCCGGTAGTAGTTGTACGCGGCGTCGAGGGCCTCATCCACTTTCCAGCGGCTGTTGACCGGGATCAGCTCATCACGCAGTTCATCATCCGGAGCGTGCAGGCTCAGCGCGAAGGTGACCGGGATGTTCTCCTCGGCGAGCTTCTTGATCGCCGGCACCAGGCCCACGGTGGAGACAGTGATGTTCCGGGCGCTCATGCCCAGGCCTTCGGGAGCTTCCGCAGCCATCCGGTGGACGGCGTTCATCACCCGCTTGTAGTTCGCCAGCGGTTCACCCATGCCCATAAAGACGATGTTGGTGACGCGCTCGGCGTCGTGCCCGCCGTCGCGGCGCTTGCCGCCCAGTCCGCCCTCGGCGATGACCCGGTTGGCCTGGACAATCTGGTCCAGGATCTCCGCGGCGGACATGTTGCGGGTCAGCCCGGCCTGGCCGGTGGCGCAGAACGGGCAGTTCATGCCGCAGCCGCACTGGCTGGAGACGCACAGGGTGATGCGGCCCGGGTAGCGCATCAGCACCGACTCGACGAGCGAGCCGTCGAACAGGCGCCAGAGGAACTTGATGGTGTCGCCCTTGTCCGTGGTCAGCCGCTTCACCTCGGTGAGCAGGGTCGGGAACATTTCCTTCACCAGCTCGTCGCGGCGCTCCTTCGGGAGGTCGCTCATCTTCTCCGGATCGGTGGTGTAGTGCTGGAAGTAATGCACCGAGAGCTGCTTGGCCCGGAACGCGGGCAGGCCCAGGGACTTCAGCTTCTCCTGGCGCTGGGCAAGCGTCAGGTCCGCCAGGTGTTCCGGCGGCTGGGACACACGCGGCGACTTGAACTGCAGCAGGGGGCGGCCGTCGGGCTCCTTGGCCTGCTCCCAGCCTTCGGTTGCGGGGCGCACCTGCGGCTTGTTGCCGGGCACGCTCAGGGCAGCTGGGGGAATGTTAGGGGAAGTCATCCCTTCCATTTTGACATGCATCCGCCGGGGCTGTTTTTTACCGCAACCGGTTCTCGCCTAGCGGAAAACCGGGCCGGGTTTAATACTCGGTCCGGTCAGCGGCAGCGTTCCAGGCGTCGAAAGGATCGTTGCGGGTCTGCCCGGGAATCTGGGTCACCGGCATGGAACGCTCCTCCAGCGGGGTTTCGAAGTACTCGTAGAAGACGGCGTCGTCGAACCCGGCCCTGGCGGCGTCGTGCCGGTCCGCGGCGAACACCACCCGGTCCACGCGAGCCCACAGTGCCGAGGCCAGGCACATGGGGCAGGGTTCGCAGCTGGTGTACAGCACGGCTCCGGAGAGATCGAACGTTTCCAGGGCGGCGCAGGCGTTGCGGATCGCGGTGACTTCGGCGTGCGCTGTCGGATCGTTGTTGGCAGTGACGCGGTTAACCCCGTCAAAGGCCTGCCCGTCCGCGGCGACGATCACTGCTCCGAACGGTCCGCCGTTGCCGGCGACGTTGCTGGTGGCCAGTTCAATGGCCCGTTCCAGGTAAGCGGCATCTGTGGTCATGGGAACTTCCCCCTCGATCAGAATCCCGGCGGTCTTTCCGCCACGGGAAAATGCCAGGTTGATAGCAACGATCGTGCCCGCCTTCGCAGTGATGAGAATAACATCCGCTGCCGCATGGCGGGGACCGGCTAGCCTTAGGGGCTACCGCAGGAAGGCACGGCATGAGCACAGAGGCATGGACCCGGATCAGCGCCCACCGCCACGAGCTGGGAGAAGGACTGCGCCGCACCCCGGACGGGATCCGGTGGGTTGATCTGCTGAAGGGGGAAATGTACGCCTGGACGCCCGGCAGCCCGGCGTTTCCCCGCCGCACACACAAGCTCGGCACGCCCCTTGGCCTGGCCGAGGAGGACGGCACCGGCCGCCTTATTGCTGCTGCCGGAACCGGCGTCGTCGTGCTTCTGAATGACGGCACGGACGTTCCGCTGGCAGACACCGGACTCGATCCGGCCCGCTACCGCGTGAACGACGGCGCGCTGGCACCGGACGGTTCTTTCTGGTTCGGCACGATGGTGCATAACGGCTCCGAACCGGACGGCGCGCTCTGGCGCTGGGATCCAGCAGGCGGCGGTGCGGTGAAAATGCTGGCCGGCATCGATATCCCCAACGGTCCGGTTTTCCTGCCGGATGGGCTGGGCATGCTCATCGCCGATTCGGCAGCGGGCCGGATCCTGCGCTCCACGCTGTCGGATCCCGCGGACACAGTGCCCTTTGCGCAGACAACGGGTGGATCACCCGACGGAATGCATGTTGACGGACTGGGCCGGATCTGGAATGCGGTTTGGGGCGCAGCCCGCCTGGACGTCTATGCCGCCGATGCCTCACTGCTGGCTTCGCTGGCCCTGCCGGTGGCCCAGCCAACCAGCGTCCTCCTGACGGACGGACCGGATCCGCGGGTTATCGTCACCAGCGCAGCAACGGGCCTTTCCGCCCCCGGCCCGCTCGACGGCTGCACCATCGCGGCGCCGTTCTCACGCGTGGCTGCCGGTCTGGGGCGCTAACAGCCCGGCACTGCCCCGGATGCGGAAACGGCTTATCCGCCCACAAAACGGCGGCGTCCGGACAGGCTGCCCATCACGGCAGCAGCGGCGCCGATGATCAGGAACATGAGCGCGGCCGGGGTGAAGGATCCGGTGGCGGTGTGCAGGACACCCACCAGCAGGGTGCCGGAAGATCCCACGCCGTAACCCACGCACTGCATCATGCCCGACACCCGTGCCGCGGTTCCTGCGTCACGGGTGCGCAGCACAATCATGGTCAGCGCGAGCGCGGTCAGGCTGCCCTGCCCAACACCGAGCAGGACGGCCCAGAGCCACACCAGCTCCAGCGGGCCGAGGATCACCAGGGCGAATCCGGTGCCGGTCAGCAGCGCGATCACGGCATTCAGCCAGCTCTGGCTGCGCAGCCGCGCGGCCAGCGGCGGAGCGAGGAAGGATCCCAGGACCTGCACCACGATCGAGCCGGCCACAACGTAACCGGCCGTGCCGCCGTCGATCCCCCGGTCACGCAGGATCGGTGCCAGCCAGGCGAAAACGCTGAAGGACATCATGGCCTGCAGGGCCATAAAACCGGTGATCTGCCAGGCCAGCGGCGAGCGCCAGACCGGCGGACCGGCGGCTGCCTGCCGGTCACTGCCGCTGGGGCGGCGCCGCAGGGCCAGCGGGGCGAACAGCAGGACGACGGCGGCGGCCGGCAGCGCCCAGAATCCCAGGGCTGCCTGCCAGGAGCCGGTGGCCTCCAGCAGCGGGTGCGTCAGCCCGGCGCCGAGTGCGGCAGCGGCGCAGATGGCACCGGTGTACAAGCCGCTCATCAGGCCCAGCCGGTGCTGGAAGTCGCGCTTCACGAGGGTGGGCAGCAGGACATTTACGACGCCGATCCCCGCTCCCGCCGCGATGGTTCCGGCGGTCATCGCCACGAAATCTCCGGCTCCGCGCACAGCCAAACCCGCGGTCAGCAGCAGCATCGCTGCCAGGATCGTCCGTTCGGTGCCGAACCGGCGGGCCAGCGGCGGTGCGGCCGGGGCAGCAAGCCCAAGCAACAGCACCGGGCCGGTGGTCAGGACCGTCACCAAGCTGGCAGGAATCCCTGATGCCGCGGTGATCTCCGGCAGGATCGCGGAGAAGCTGGAAAAGACCGTGCGGAGATTCAAGCCGATCAGCACAATGCAGACGGCCAGCAGAACCAGCCCGGCCTTGCCGGCTGGTGCATCCGGTGCCTTCGTCCGCTCCGGCGCCGCCACCACGGCAGTACTGTTCCCCATGTGGATCCGGCGTCCTTTCCGCAGGACGACGGCGCGCACCTACGGAACCACGGTAGGGGGACACGGTCCACCGGACAAAACGGAGGTGCCCGGGAGTCTCTCCGGGCTCCCCGGAATTCCGGCTCCGGCTCCCGCTCCCGCTCCCGCTCCGGCTCCCGCCTAACAGGTTTCAGCCAGCGTACAAGCGCCGCGGCGTCTTCTGCCGGGACCACACAGCGGGCAGCACGGCCAGGATGCCGACGACGGCGGCGGCGGTGAAGACCAGCGCCGGAGCATCCTCCCGGAACAGGGCTCCCAGTACCGCTGAGCCGGCTGCCTGTCCGGCGGCGAGGGCGATGAACAGGACCACCGTGCCGGCGGAGGCCTGGTCCGGGACAGCGCGGACCGCCCAGACGATGAGGACACCGCTCATCGCGGTATAGCCTCCGCCGAAGAGTGCGGCTGCGGCATAAGCGGCCACCGGAGCCCCCGGCGCCATACCCAGGAGGAAGGTCGCGGCGGCCATCGCCAGCACCGTCCCGGCCCATGCTGTTCGCAGGCTGGCGGCCTGGACCAGCCTGCCCGCGAAAGCACCCAGTACGCCGAACGCTCCCAAAACCATCCACGCTGTGACGGAGTACATCTGCGTGCCGGTGCCCGAACCGGCGATGATGGTGCGGCCAAAAGTCCAGACGGCAGCGCTGGAGGCACCGGCGAGGAGGGCCGCGGCCAGCGGCTTGGCCAGCGCAGCCAGGAGGCCAAGCCGCAGCGGCGGCGAATCGGCTGTCCCTGAGTCTCCCGCGGCCGGTCCGGAAGAAGACCGGTCGGAACGGAGGACGGCGGCGGCTGAAAGGGCGGAGAGGACGGCGATCCCGGCCCAGCCCAGCCGCCACTGCCCCGACGTGAGGATCAGCAGGACGCCGGCTGCCACGATTCCCGCCCCGGTTCCGGCGTTCACGATTGTCTGCGCGCTTTCCTGCCGTTCGGCAGCGATGTTGCGCTCGATCAGCCTGACCAGTCCGGGGGTAGCGAAACCTGCTCCGGCCCCGGCAATCACCACACCGGCGGCCAGGACCCCGGCATTTGGTGCGGCAGCAACTCCCGCTGATCCGAGGGCCGCTGTGGCACCGGCGCAGGCGACGACGAGGCGCGGCCGGGCGCCCAGGCGCGCCGCAGCAGCGGCAGTGACGCAGTAGGACAGGAAGCTTCCGGCCTGGATCGCCCCGGAGACGGACGGCGCCAGCTGGAAGGCTTCGGTAAAGCGCGGCAGGAAGAAGCCGAAACCGAACCGTGCCAGCCCATAGGTGGCCGCAATCAAAACCATGCCGCTGATAACCAGGGGCCGCATGTTTCACCTCCGCAGAATCCAAAAACAAGAACGCTCGTTACGCTAGACCAGAACTATCGTTCTGTTCGAGGTGTGGCTACAGTGGGAAGATGACCACCGTCCAGCGACCATCCGCCCGCAACAGGCTGCTCCAGGCTGCCGACCGGGTGTTCTTTGACCGGGGCATCCGGGCGACGCCGGTGGATGAGCTGCTGCGCCAGGCGGATGTTTCCGCGGCGACGCTGTACGCGCAGTTCGGCAGCAAGGACGGGCTGGTTGCCGAGACGCTCCGCCAGCGGCTGGCGGAATGGAGAGCGGTCTGGGACCAGCACATCATTGCGGCCCGGGATGACACGGGCCGGCTGCTGGCCGTGTTCGACGCCCTGGCAGCCTACCGGGCTAGACCCGGCCAGGCGGCCCGGTGGTGTGCCTTCCTTGCCGCTGCCACGGAACTGCCCGACGCAGCCGGAGAAATCGGCGAGGTGCTGGCTGCTGACACCACCCTGCTGACCGATCGGCTCCGGCACCTTTCCGAACCGGTCGCCGGCCCGCAGGCGGGCAGCCTGGCCGATGAAGTGCTGCTGGCGTATACCGGTACGCTGGCCGCTTTCCTGCGGGGTTCACCGGCTGACCCCATCGACACCGGCCGCCGATTGGCCCGGGCAGCGGCCGGGGCTTACCAGACCCCCTAGTTTCACGGCCCTGGTGCGGGACAATTGGTTCCGGAACCAGCCGCTGTTCCGGGAGGTGTCCCATGCAGGTTCCCAGCCGAATCGCCGTCGTTGTGGGCAGCACGCGGCCGGCCCGGATCTGCCCGGTGGTGGCCGCCTGGGCGCAGGCCGGACTGCAGTCCGGCAGCCCGCTTCAGTACGAGCTGCTGGACCTGGCGGACGTGGACCTGCCGCTGCTCGATGAACCACTCAAACCCGCGCTGCAGGACTATCAGCACGAGCACACCCGCCGGTGGAGTCGGCTGGTCCGTGAGTTTAACGGGTTCTTCTTTGTCTTTCCGCAGTACAACTGGGGTTACCCGGCCGTGCTGAAGAACGCCCTGGACTACTTATACGTGGAGTGGCGGGACAAGCCGGCAAGCGTCCTGACCTACGGAACCCGCGGAGGAACCAAAGGCGCCCAGCAGCTGATCACTGTCCTGCACGGCCTCCACATGACCGTGCTCGAGAGCCACGTGGCGGCGGTGATCACCGACGACGACGTCGACGAAGGCTGGCAGCTGACCGCTCCGGAAGCGACCCTGCGCCCGGTACTGCCGCAGCTGCGCAGGGTCGACGAGGATTTCCTGGAGGTCCTGACCGACCGGCAGTGAGGTTAGCCCGGGGTGGGCAGCGTGTACGGCAGCACCAGCCGGGACAGATGTTCGGCGTCGCGGTAGATCTTGTGCGTCACCGGACGGCCCACCGGCAGGTGGAAGGCATCCGGAGGCAGCAGCGCGTTGTGCTCGTCAGCTAGCGGCTCATTGTTGGAGAGCTCCGCGACCAGCTTGTGGCCGGGCAGGAACGTGTTCGCGAATGGATAGAGCCGCACCACGTACTCCTCGATCTTCCCCGGCTCGACCGGGATGGAACGGGTGTGCGGGTGGTATGGGTTGCCCTCGGTGGTCCGTTCCTCGTCGAGTTCGCGGTGCGAGGCCTTGAGGTACCCGGTGGTGATCAGCTGCCGCTTGCCGTTCGGCGCCGCATCCCAGAGCCGCAGAATGAGATTGGTGTCCGGCTGGTCGATCTCCACGAACAGGTGCGCTGCCCCGGTGCCGATCATTTCCGTGGGCTCCTCGAACACATCGGTGGACCAGTCCAGGATCTCCACCTTGTCCGTGACGGTCAGCGGTGCCTGGTAGAAACCGTCCGGGGCAGCGTACTCCGTGCCCATCAGCTCGGGTTCGGAGGTGAGCTTGCGGCGGGTGCGCAGGTACAGCGGTTTGTACTCCACATCCTTGGGCGGCCAGGCAGCCGCGGTAACCACCTCGCGGGATCCCTCCACAAAGACGCTGACGGCGGGTTCGTCCATCACCCCGTTGTCGATGCCCTTGATCCAGTAGTCGTACCAGCGGAACATCTTGTCGTGCTCTTCGATGAAGGGGCGGGACTGCATGGGCGGGTAGGGGCCGATGTCCAGCTTCTTCGGCCCCTTCAGCGTGTTGTACAGCTCCACCGTGCCGTCCAGCGTCCAGCCGCGGCCCTGGTCCAGCTGCAGCCAGACCGGAATGTCGATGTTCGGCGCCAGGGTGACCGGATTGCGTTCCTCGTACCAGTCGCCGTCGAGGTCGTTCATCACGATGTCGAACCAGGCCTCGTGGTTCGTGGGGTAGTTCAGCACGTGCACCAGGTTGGGCCAGGCGGCGACGTCGGGATCCGCCAGGCGCTCGGCGACCAGCTTCTTCAGCTCTTCCGGTGAGTATTTTTCCACCATCCGGGACTTCACCCGGTCCGTGAACGCCCAGCCGGAGTCTCCGCCGCGGCCTTCGCGGGCGGCGCGGGGCATAAACCACATCACTCCGCCGTGGTACGTGGTCTCGTAGAGATCGTAGTGGCCGCCGGAAACGAAGATGGCTTTCAGGTGCGGCGGGCGTTCGGCGGCGGCGAGCACCTGCATGGAGCCGAAGTAGGAAATCCCGACCATCCCCACGTTGCCGTCGTACCAGGGCTGCGCGGCGACCCATTCGATGAAGTCATACGCGTCCTGGCCGAGCGAAACCCCGCCGGCGTTGTAGTTGCCGATGTGCTCGCCGCCGGAGTCCCCGGAACCGCGGAGGTCGCCGATGACGTGGACGTAGTCCTCCTGAACGATCCGGGCAATGTCCCCGGCCTCGATGCAGCCGTCCCACATGGGGCTGGGACGGCGCTGCGGCGGCATGGTCAGTGCCATTGCCTGCAGCTCCTTGCCGTACGGGCTGAGCGCGACCAGCGCCGGGCGCGGTTTGTCAGCGGTGCCCTGGTAGGCATCCGCGGCGAGTTCGACGCCGTCGCGCATCGGCACCCGCAGGTCCTTCTGCACGGCGATCGGCATTCCGCCGGCATTGATCCTCTGGTAACTGGGCATCATCCTGGGGGTGCTCCTTTAGGCAGGCTTCTGGTTGAACAGCGTGCGGTAGCCGTCGAGTGTCGTAAAAAACGGTGACGGTTCCAGCGTGGGGTCGGAGCTGTAGCCAAGATCGGCGGCCACCGGTGCGAACGGTGAATATGCCGACTCCGACTCCTGGAGCCCGGCACGCAGCGCCCGGCCGGCGCTGGCCCGGATGCGGCCCTCGAGCTCCAGGCTCTCCTGGAGCGCGCGGTGTGCCTGCGCAGCATCGAGTTCGACGCCGTTCGGCTCACCGTCCGCTCCGCGGTACGGGTGGCCCAGGTACAGGTGCCGCGGCCGGAGGACGTCCCGCAGGTACTCGAGGCTTCTGCGGTAGGCGTCCGGGTCGGTGTAGCCGGGGAACCGGTTGGCGGCACCGTGGATCTGCACGGCATCACCCACAAACACCGCACCGTCCAGCTCATAGGCGACGGAGCCAGGGGTGTGCCCCGGCACGCTGTGCACCGAGATGCGCACGTCCCCGCCGAGGGACAGCGTTTCCCCGCCCCGGAGCAGGACGTCCGGTTCCATCTCGCCAGAAATGACCGCGCCGGCGGTTTCGGCCTGCTGTTCCGCGCCGCCGGGCGCGTTCAGGTAGCGGCTGCGGCCGTGCAGGTATTCGTCCACGTGGGCCTGCCGGGAGCGCAGCAGCGGAGCATCGGCTTCATGGATTACGACTTGGGCTTTGCCGCCGGTGAGCTCATGGAGCGCCCGGGCCCCGCCGAGGTGGTCGATGTGCCCGTGCGTGAGCAGGATCCAGCGGACCTCCTCGATGCTGCGGCCAAGCGCCTTCAGGGCAGGCAGCAGACCTTCAGCCGGGGAGGAGGCAATGCCGGTGTCCACAATCGCTGGTTCCGGTGCGTCGATGAAGTAGCTGTACAGCCCGAACCGGCCCCAGGGCGAAACCAGCGGATGGATGGCGGCGGGCATCAGGATTCGCTCTGGCGCAGGAACTTCCCTGCCTCGGCGAACGCACCGTAAAACTCCGGGATCCAGGAGAAGTTCGCCACGAATCCGTGGTTGGCCCCGGCGTAGCGGCTCAGGACTGCCGCGGTGCCCGCGGCGCGCAGGCGCTGCGCGTACAGCTCACCCTCGTCGCGCAGCGGATCGAACTCCGCGGTGATGACCAGCGCCGGCGGCAGGCCGGCGAGATCCTTGCGCTTGATCGGTGACACCAGCGGATCAGCAGGGTCGGCGCCGCTGTTCAGGTAGAACGCGTTGAACGGCTTGAGTCCCGCGGTTTCCAGGCCGTATCCCACCGCGTTCTCCCGCATCGAGGCATAGCGTTCGACGTCGAAATCCAGGTCCAGCGACGGATAGAAGAGGATCTGGTGTGAGATCGCATCGAAACCGCTGTCCTTGGCCATCGCGGCGACGGCGGCAGCGAACGTGCCGCCGGAACTGTCGCCGGCCACGGCGAGGTTCACCCCGTCCCATTTCAGCGTTTCGCCCTGCTCCGCCGCCCATGTCACGACGGCGTAGCAGTCCTCCAGGCCCGCCGGGAAAGCAGCCTCCGGGGCCAGCCGGTAGCCCACGGAAATGACTTTCCAGCCGCTTTCCACCGCGAGCGCCCGGGCCACGTGGTCATGGGTGTCCAGGCTCCCGAGGAAAAACGCCCCTCCGTGGAAGTAGACCAGCACGCCGTAGGATTCGGCGGCCTCCGGGGTGTAGATCCGGACCGGAACCTCACCGGAGGGAGTCGAGGCGACCGTGTCTTCCACGGCGTGCAGCGGCAGGCGGTCTTCCAGCGGCGGAACCTGGGCGGCTTCGCCGGCACGCATGGCGTCCGGGTTAAGCGGACCCGGTGGCGGTGCCGGAAGGGTGGCGAGGAGCTTGGCTATTTCGGGATGAATTGGCATTTCTGACCTTCGTTACTTGGCTGCGGCCTGCTCGGGGAACGCCGATTCGACGGCGTTGGCGTTCCAGCCCAGCCGGGAGAGGCGCTGCAGTTCATCGGTGACCGGCTTGCGCGTGGCCTGGTACAGCGCCAGCGCTTCCTTGACCGAGGCGGCTTCCAGCAGGGCATCGGAGAGGCCGCCGGCGTCCAGGATCGCCGAGTTCGCACCCTGGCCCTGGTGGTGCAGCATGGCGTGTGCGGCGTCGCCGAGCAGTGCCACGCTGTCCGTGTGCCAGTTTTCGACCGGGTCGATATCGAACACTGAGCGGCTGGTGACCGTGCTGAGGTCCAGGTTGCGGGCGATGTCCACGATCCGCGGGTCAAAGCCTTCCAGCAGGGAGACCAGGTAGTCGTTGGTGATTTCCGGTGCCCAGGAGCCGTCCTGCGAGGGTGCGGTGATGTCATAGGAGACCTCGCCGCGGTGGCGCAGGGGCAGGTTGTAGGCGATCGTGCCGTTTTCGCCCATGTAGAAACGCGGGTTGTTGTCGTCCGCGGCGAGGCCAAAGGCATCGTCCAGGGAGATCACCGCACGGTAGGCGTGCTCACCGGCGAAGACGGGTTCCTGGTCGGAGAAGAGTTCCTTGCGGACCAGGGAGCGGATACCGTCAGCCCCGATGACCAGGTCCGCGGTGACGGTGGCGCCGTTTTCGAACGTGACCCTGGCCTTTTCCCCCAGGTCCTCGATGCCGGAGAACTTGTGGTCGAGGTGCACCATTTCCGCCGGCAGGACGCCGAGCAGGGCGTCAATGAAGTCTCCGCGGTGGATGATGCGCGTATGGTTCGGCTGCGCGAAATCGTTGAGCTGGGGCCAGATTTCCTGCGCCAGCACATGCTTCCCGTCGGCACTGAGGATCTCCAGGTAGTCACTCGGCGAGCTCACCGCCGCGATTTTCTCGAAGATTCCCCACCTGCGGAACAGCTCAACCGTGATCGGGCGAAGGCCGATACCGGCGCCAACCTGCCCCAGGGCCGGGGCCTGCTCGTAGACATGGACGTTTTCGGCGCCGATGTTCCGCAGCGCGATGGCAGCGGCCGCGCCGCCGTACCCGCCGCCGATAATGGCGATCTGCAGGTCTTTGATCTCGGAAATCTTCATGGCTGGGTCGCTTTCTCTGGGACGGACGCGTCGCTGCGCCGTCGAAAGTTGAGGAGGTGGGCTAGGCGTGGAGGGAGAGGAAATCGGCGGGGTTGTCGACGAAAAGGGTGTTGATGGACGCTTCGTCGAAGCCCGCTGCCCGCAGATCGGGGATGAGGTCTTCGAAGATGTAGTTGACTGTGTGGCCCTTAACCCCCGGCCAGCCCAGCGGGCTGCAGTTGGCGTCAGCCGAGGCGAGCAGCCGGCCGAGATGGCCTTTCTCCACCAGGTCCAGGAAGTGGTTCAGGCGTTCGGCGCGGGGGCGGGCCCAGAACGGCGGATCCGGCAGCTCGGTCTCATAGCCGAAAGTGTCGAAGCCGATCCGGCCGCCCTGGCCCATGATCCATTCGCTGGGGGTGTTGGGGGCGTTCAGCCCGTCGTCGGCGTGCCCGAAGAGCACCCGGTCCAGCGGCAGGCCTTCCTGGTCGAAGATCTCGATCGCCGGCTGCGGATCGATGGCCAGGTGGGTGAGGATCGGAACGCCGGTGACGACGGCGGCGCGGGCGGCTGCGCGGTAAATGCGCTTATCCAGCTCGGTCATGCGCCCTCCGCGGCTCACGCCGACTTTGATGACGCCGGCCCTGCTGCCGGTGTTGCCGATGCCTACGGTGATCTCGTGGATGAAGACCTTGGCCAGGTAATCCACGGAGGCCCGGGCGAAGTGCGGCAGGGCGGTGTCGCCGCCGACGAACCCGGTGCAGGCAATGATGTGGACGCCGGTCTTTGCGGAGAGGGACTTGTAGTAATCCACGTCGCGGCCGTTGCAGATGCCGGTGGCATCAACGAACGTGCCGCCGCCGTGGTCGTGGAACCGGCGCAGTTTCGGCACCGTTTCCCCGTAGCGCTCCTCCGGCGTCTTCCACCACTTTGCATCCAGCTCACTGCCCGGCATGCCGTAGCCGATGTGCTCGTGGATGGCCACGATGCCCAGCTCTTCGGCCGGGACGGTTCCCAAAACTGTGTTTACCTTCGACAAACCAACACCTCGATAAATAGGAGAAATCTGAACGCCGGCGCGGCTAGCGCACAGACAGCAGGGCCTGGGGGTTATCCGAGAGGATGCACCGGGCATCCTCGGCAGACAGGCCCTTTGACTGCAGGAACGGGACAAAGCTGGTCAGGACGTAGCCGAAGGGCAGGTCGTAATCCGGCTGGCCCTTGGCCACACCAATGGCGTTGGAAGAGAGCAGGATCCGGTCCCTGTGGCCTGCTGCCACGAGTTCGAGCACCAGGTTGGCCCGCGCGGAATCGTCGAGGTAGGCGTCGTCGTCGTTCAGGCCAACGTGGTCGATCCCCACGTAGGCGCCGCGGCGGGCGATTTCCAGAGCGGCACCGGCACCGGCGGCGTCCTTCCGGTCCAGGCCGCCCACGACCACACGGTCCGCCGGGAGCTTCTCGTCCAGGACGACGTCGAGGTCCCGCACCGCATCTGCTCCGAACCGCACTGACACCGGGATCCCGGTGGCGAGCGCGGTCCGGGCTGCGCCCCGGAACAGGCTCTCCTCAGTAGGGGTGATGCCGCTGCGGTCCGCGGCGGTGGCCACCAGCCCTGCGGCGGCGCGCCGTTCGAGGCGCGGTATGACCATGCCCTCCGTTACTTCCTTAGTGAAAAGGTCCGCGAATTTCTCCGCCGGCCACGGGGTGGGCGGGTTGGTCTGCGGAGTCAGGAAGTATCCGCCCAGCATTTCCTCCGGGCCCATGCCGGTGGAGGCGATGATGTGGATGCCCGTGGACTTGGACAGCGCCTCGTACAGGCGCAGGTCCCGGCCGTGGAACATGCCGGTGCTGTCCACGATGGTTTGTCCGCCCTGCCGGCCGAACTCGCGGAGTTTGCCGGCAAGGAGTTCGAAGATTTCCGCACGGTCCATGCTGATCTCCGGCGCATATTCGGCACCCGGAACGACTGAGAGCAGGGCTTCGTGGATCGAGGTAACCCCCAGCTCGCCGGCGGGAACGGGGCCCAGGACGGTGTTTACCGTCCCGCCTCCTGCGGAAGTGGTGGATGTGCTGCTGGCGTCTCCGCCTGCGAAGTGGCTCACGGGGCCTCTCCTTTGAAGCTTGGATACGGATGCGGGGTTTGTGACCAGGGCCATATTTCCGCTGCGGTGTGGCTATCCTCACAGTTTCCTTTACACGATGTCAAGAAAACTCTTTGCGTCCCGTTTGTTACGCAGACGCACTGTTGGTGCTATTGACACGATGTAAAGGGTGACCCACACTGTGTGCTGTGACGCCAATCACCTCCCGGGCGTTCACTCAATCCCTCCCGGTGCAAGCCACCAGCCCACCCCAGTTCGCAGGTCACGCGGAAACAAAGGAGTTTTCACCGATGAGCCAGATCAGCACAAAGACGGGGGCAGGTTCGGCACGGGCCACGTTCCTGGCCGCATACGGCGCCGTCACCCTCGCCCAGATGACCAACGCCCTCCCCGGAGCTCTCAACGGCACTTTCGCCGCAGAGTTTCACACCTCCGGAGCCGGACTGACCTGGATTGCCGGCGTTTTTATGGTTGGCGTGGTGGTGTTCGAGCTCAGCTGGGGAGTCCTGGGAGACCTGTTCGGGCGCAAGAAGCTGCTGTGCGCCGGTGCGGTGCTCAGCATTGCCGGTTCCGTTCTCGCCGCCCTCGCCCCGGCAACCGGGGTCATGATCGCCGCGCAGGCCATCGGCGGTATCGGTGCCGGCATCCTCTTCCCCATCTCGCTGTCCATGATCGCTGCCATCACGCCCGATCCCCGTGCCCGTGCCCGCGTGATCGCCACCTGGGCCGGGTTCCTCTCCCTGGGCGCGGTCATCTCCCCCGTGCTGGCCGGGCTCACCGCCCAGATCTTCACGATTCCCGGTGCCGAGCCGGGCGCTGCCAATGTCTTCAGCGGCTGGCGCGTTGCCTATTACGCCGCGGCCGGGCTGGCCGTCCTGCTGCTCATCGTGGCAGTGCGGGCCAAGGATTCCGCTGCACCGCAGGGACGGAAACTGGACCTCCCGGGCCAGGCCACGCTGGCACTGGGCCTGATCGCCGTGCTCTTTGCCACCGTCACCGCCGTCGACTCCGGTTTCGGCGCTCCGGTCGTCATCGCCGGTTACCTCACCGGCGCCGTCCTGATTGCCCTGTTCATTCTCATCGAATCACGGACACCGCAGCCGCTGATCCATCTCTCGCTGTTCAAGAACCGCGCGTACTCGATCACCGGAATCGTGGCCGTCACCGGCATGTTTGCTTTCCTGGCTGTCTGCTTCAGCACCTCAGTCGCTGTCGGCGGGCTGGCCCTGACCGAGACGTGGAAGGTCGGCGTGCTTTTTGTCTTCATCCAGGGCCCGGCCTTCATCTTCATTCCCGTGGTGGGCTGGCTGATCCACCATGTAGCCCCGCGCTGGGTCCTGACCTCCGGCTTCGCTTTGATGGCCGCTGCAGGCTACTGGCTCTCCACCTTCTCCCTCGGAACCCCCGAAGCCTTTGGCGGCACCCCCTGGACCGCTTTCATCCCGCCGCTGGCGCTTCTGGGCACCGGATTCGCCCTGACCGTTGGTTCCGTGACCGCGGTGGCGATCAATACGGTGCAGCCGCAGGAGATCGGCATGGCATCGGCCACCACCAACCTGCTGCGTGACCTCGGCTTCGCGCTGGGCCCGATTGTCGGCTCGGCTATCGCCTTCAGCGTTGGCGCATCCCTCTTTGCCGCGCCCCTGGCCGGGCTCTTGGGCGGGGCGGGACTCCCGGCGGAAGCCGCCGCTGGTCTCGCCCAGATTCCGCCGCTGGCCTTCCTCTCCGGCTGGCCGGACATCATTGCCGGATTCACCGGCCAGGCACTGGCCTCCGGCGCGCCGCAGACCGCCGTGGACGGTATGGTCCAGGCGCTGAACGCTGCCCAGCCCGGCATCCAGGGTGCGGCCGGCTCATCGCTCGGACAGGGGTTCCAGACCGTCTATCTGGTGGCCGGAATCACGGCCACGGTGTCCGCGTTCCTGACCCTTTTTGTCCCGGGACGTTCTTCCTCGGCCCCCGCGGCCCAGGCCACGGAAGCTGCCCCCGCCGATTCGGTGCCTGCCCTTGACTGACCCGCACCGGCTTCCGGCTGCACCGATCCACAACCGCCCATTACCTTTCTCCATCCTTTGCCCAACAGGAGGCCTCCGTGACTGCACGCGCTGAATCAGATATCGACATTTGGGATGACGCCGTCCTGGTCGATCCCTTTCCCACCTACACTGCGCTGCGGGAGCAGGCCGGTGTTGTCTACCTGCCGAAGAACGACCTGTACGTCCTCACGCGCTACGACCTGATCCGGGATGCCCTGGGGGACCCGGAGACATTCTCCTCCACCTCCCTGGGCTTCAATCCGATGGTGAACGAAGCCCTGCAGGGCACTTCCCTGGCCTCCGATCCGCCCCGGCACACACAGCTGCGGGCCGCCCTGTCCGAAAACCTCACACCCCGGGCCCTCCGCGGGCTCAAGGTGGTCATCGACGAGAAAGCGGACAAACTGGTGTCCGAACTCGCAGCACGCGGCAGCTTTGAGGCGATCGACGATCTGGCACGGGCCTTCCCGCTCGAAATCGTGGCGGATCTGATCGGTTTTAACGGCCAGGTCAAGGACAACATGCTTCGCTGGGGCCAGGCCGCCATGCAGGTGCTGGGCCCGCTGAACCAGCGCACCCAGGAGAACTTTCCGATTGCCGGGGAGCTCTACGGCTGGTGCGCGTCAGTCACTGCCGAGGACCTGACGCCCGGCTCGATTGGCCGCGGAATCTTCGAAGCCGAGGCCCGCGGCGACATCCCCGAGGGATCCGCCGGGCACATCATCCACCAGTACCTTGGCGCCGGTGTGGACACCACGATCGCTTCGATCGGCAATGCCGTGGCCCTGTTCGGCCGCCATCCGGAGCAGCTGGAGCTGCTGCGGCAGAACCCGGAGCTGGTGCCCTCAGCGTTTGCTGAAGTGCTGCGCTTCTGGCCGCCGATCCATGTGTGGGGACGCACCGCCACCCGCGACGTCGAAGTCGACGGCACGCTCATCCCGGCCGGTGCGCAGCTGGGCATTCTTTTCGGCGCCGGGAACCACGATCCGCGCCATTACGACGACGCCGGCACGTTTGACGTCACCCGCAATCCGGTGGATCACCTGTCCTTCGGCTACGGCCCCCACGGCTGCGCAGGCCAGGGCCTGGCCCGGCTCGAAGGCCAGGCCGTGATCGCCGCCCTGGCCCGGCACATCAAGGAAATCCAGACCGGAACCGAGGTTACGGTACCCAGCAATATCACCCGCAGCTTCGAGGAACTGCCGGTGGTCAAGGTGGTGGCCGCATGAGGATCGAACTCGACCGGCCCCGCTGCGAGGGCCACGGCCTCTGCGAAGAGGCGGCACCGGAGCTCATGCACCTCGACGATGACGGTGAGCTCATCATCGATGTCCCGGAGGTGGACGGCCCGGATGCTGCAGCCGCGAAGGCCGCCGTCCGGGTCTGCCCCGTGGCCGCGCTCCGGCTGGCCTCATGACGCTGCGGAGGATCGTCGTCGCCGGCAACGGCATCGCGGGCCTGACCGCCTGCGATACCCTGCGGGCTGCCGGTTTCGACGGTGAACTTACCGTAGTGGGCGCCGAACGCCACCAGCCCTACAGCCGCCCGGCACTGTCCAAAGCCCTGCTGCACGGCGATGACCAGCTCACCGCCCATGAGCTGCCCGCGCCGTCCCACGGGGCCGCCGAAATCCTTGGCGTCAGCGCCGCCGGCCTGGACCCCGGCGCCCGGATCGTACGGCTCGACGACGGCACGGACCTGCCGTACGACGGGCTGGTCATCGCCTCGGGATCGAGCGCCAGGAGACTGGCTCCCGGGCATAACGGCGGGCCACCGGAACTCACGCTGCGCACCATCGAAGACGCGGTGGCATTGAAGGAACGGGTTGCCGGACGGCCCTCGGTGGTGGTGGTCGGCGGCGGCGCACTCGGCATGGAGGTGGCTTCGGGATGCCTGGCCGCCGGTTGCGACGTCACCCTGGTGTCCGACGCTCCCCCGCTCTCCCGCCAGCTGGGCGGACACCTGTCAGGACTCTTCACCGCTGCGGCGGAACGGCGCGGCCTGCGCCTGGTCCTCGGCGGGAGGGCACAGCTGGCTGAGTCCGGCGGTGCGGCCCGGGTGCTCCTGGCCGACGGCACCGGACTGGAGGCAGACCTGGTTGTCTCTGCCATTGGCGATCAGCCGAACACCGGCTGGCTGGCCGGGACCGGCCTGCTGACCGCCGGCGGAGAGCTGCACGCGGATTCCCGCGGACGCGTCCGCCCGGAAATCGCCGCCGCCGGGGACGTTGCCTGGTTCCCCACCCCTCAGGGCATGGCCCGTGTTCCGCTCTGGACCAGCGCGATCGAACAGGCCAAGGCAGCGGCGCTGGGGCTCCTGCACGGGGATGCCGCCCCGGAACTGGCGTTCCAGCCATACTTCTGGACGGAAGGATTCGGGTTGGCGCTGAAGGTTATCGGGCCCACCCCGGCTATGGGTGACCCGGTATTCAGCGAATCCGGCAGTTCGGAAGATGCGCAGCTGCTCCGCTGGGAAAACCCGGAGGGTTCCGGCACCGCCGCCGCCGTTAACTACCGGATTCCGGTCCCCAGGCTGCGCCGGCTCGCGGACGGCGGACCGGCCGCGCTCCGCCCGGCTGCCCGCGTGTAATCCGGGCAGCCGCACCACCAATGTCAGGTTAGGGTTGTCCCATGTCGTCGCTGCGAGAAGCCCAGAAACAACTCACGCGGGACACGATCGTTGAACGCGCCCTGGAGCTCTTTACTGCCAAGGGCTACGCGGCCACCACCATCGATGAAATCGCGGGGGCGGCGGGGACCACCCGGGTGACTTTCTACGCGTATTACCCTTCCCGCACCGACCTGATGCGGGACTTCATGTCACGCGTGAACGCGGTCCTCGACCGAGCCAGCGCTCCCGACAGCACGTCCACCGCCGTCGAACTGGTTGACGCGGTGCGGGCCGGGGAGCTCTCCGGCATCCTGTCCTGGCTCGAATCCCGCGCTGCCCTGTGGCCGGTGTTCCGGCCGTACCTCGATGTTCTCGACGAAGCGGCGGCCGTGGACCCGGAGGTCCGGGCCATGGTGGAAGCCTGGCATGAAGAAGTCATCTCCGACCTGGTGCGCGGTATGCAGCAGGCCGGCCGTTTTTCCGAAGAAACCCACCATATCCGCGGGACCCTCGCCTTCACGCAGCTGGATTACGTGGCCACCCTGTGGACCCGCCGCAAGCTCGAACCCAACCGTGAACACGCGATCGAGGTGCTGGCGGACAGCTGGTACCACCTGCTCTGCGATGAGGGCCACGCGGTCCTGCCGCACAGCTGACCTCCGCCCCCGGCTAGGCGAAGACCACCAAAGCGTAGACGCCGAACACCGCCAGGTGCGCTGCCCCGTGCATGGCCGTGGTCCGCTTCGCCGCGAAGGTGGTAATGGACAACAGCAGGCTCACGCCCAGCAGCAGCAGGTTGGCGGGTGATTCGCCCAGCACAACGGTCTGGCCGGTCAGGGCGCCGATGATCAGGACCGCCGGAATCGTCAGGCCGACCGTTGAGACGAGGGCCCCGTGGCACAGGTTGCTGACCCGCTGGACCTCGCCCTTCAGCGCGGCCCGGACGGACGTGATCGATTCGGGCAGGAAGACAATCATCGCGATCAGGATCCCTGCCAGCGCGGCTGGCGCTCCGACCCGCTCCAGCCCGTCGTCCAGCAGTGCGGCCATGTCATGAGAGAGCAGCACAATGGGCAGGACCGTCACCAGCAGCACGGCAACGCGCAGCACCAGTTCGGTCCGGTGCCTGGCGATGACCTGTGTGACTCGGGGGCGGGCGCTATCGTCCACGGAGCGCTTTTCGCCTGCCGCCGGGGCCTGATCCGGTGCGGCTGGGACTTCCCGGAAGTCCGCGGCCTGCCGGCCCATCTGCCGGAACAGGAAGAACACATAGAGGGACAGGGTCAGCACGATGATCGGAATTTCCTGCCCGGTGGTGTAGGACCCCCCGGTGCCGATGAGGGCGGGCAGGGCCAGCGCCAGCGCGGACAGGACAACCAGCAGGGACAGATAAGCCGAGGTGCCGGTGCGGTTGTGCCGCATGCCCCCATGCCTGAGCCCTCCCACAAGCAGGGACAGGCCGATGACGGCGTTCAGGATGATCATGGACACGGCCATCACGGAGTCGCGGGCGATGGTGGCGTGCTCACCCGGGCCGAGCATCACGGCCGCGATCAGGATGACTTCGATCATCACGATCGACAGGGTCAGGACCAGCGAACCGTAGGGGTCGCCGAGCCGGCGGGCGAGGTGCTCGGCCTCGTGGACCACACCGAAGGCGCAGACCAGGATAACGCCGACAATGACAGTGAGTGCGGTGATCAGCACCGGAGCCGGAACCGGCGGTTCGAGCAGGGGCCCGGCGGCAACCAGGCCAAGGAACGTTCCCCACCCCAGCACGATGCGGAGGATGGCGGCGGGGGTGATGATGGAGCGGAGAGGAGGATGGCTCACAGCGGCGTCCTGTTCAACGGGGCCGTCCCCGTATCAAAGGAAAAGAGCGGGTCGTCCCGCCCATCAAGTTCGCGGCTGCTGTCCAGTCGTGCCGGTATCCGGCGTAGCGGCCGGACAGTGCGTGGCTGTCTCCAATGATAGCCAACTTCCGGCTGCCAGTTCAGTGCTCCCGCCGCAAGGGCCTTGACCCGGGAGTCTGCGCCGCTAGATTTGGGGCCATACACACGCCGTCCACCTGCATGGGAGCAGCCATGGAACGCATGATTTTCCCCAACCTGCCGGTCAGTGATCTGGCCGCGTCCACCAACTTCTACCTGGGACTCGGTTTCGAGAAGAATGATCTGTTCAGTGACGAGCGGGCCACCGCCGTCGTCATCTCGGATGCGATCGTAGTGATGCTCCTGGAAAAGAGCTTCTTTCAGAGCTTTTTGGCCGACGGCGATGCGGTCCATACGGATGCGTCCAGCAAGGCGGTCATCAACGGCATCAGCTGCGGCAGCCGCGCCGAGGTCGACGCCCTGCTGGCGAAGGTCGAGCCCGGCGGCGGGGCCATCTACTCCCCCGCCCGGGACATGATGCCCGGTATGTATTCAGGCTCCTGCACCGATCCGGACGGGCATATCTGGGAATTTATGTGGATGGATCCGGCCAGCGCGCAGTAAGCGCGCAGTAAGCGCGCCGGCCGGATCCGCCGGTTAGCTGTTTGCCTCAGTCTCAGTCTCAGTCTCAGTCTCAGTCTCAGTCTCAGGACAGCTAGCCCTCAGGACAGCTAGCCGGTGATCATTCCCGCGGCCCGCTCGGCGATCATCACCGTGGGGGCGTTGGTGTTGCCGGTGGTAACCATCGGCATGACCGAGGCATCGGCGATCCGGATCCCCGCCAGCCCGTGTACGCGGAGGTCCGCCGGGTTCACCACGGCCAGATCGTCAGTGCCCATCCGGCAGGTCCCCACCTGGTGGTGGTAGGTCACCACGGAGTCGCGGACGTATTTGGCCAGGTCCTCATCGCTGTCCGAGACGGCCGGGCCGGGATGCAGTTCCTTGGGCTCCCAGCCGGAAAGTGCCTCCGACCGGCCGATTTCCCGGCACTGCCGCACACTGGCGACCAGGGCATCGACGTCCGCCTGCTCACTCAGTGCGCCCAGATCGATCCGCAGCGGGTCTTCCGGCGAGGGGCCGGTCAGGGTGATTTCGCCGCGGCTAGCCGGACGGACCAGGCCGCCCAGCATCGAGAAGCCGTTCGCCGGGCCCGTCATCTCCCCCATCGCGTAGTCCTGCGAGTACATCGGCACGGAGAAGAAAATGGGCTGGGTGTCCGGCACCGGCAGCTCCGGCCGGGACTTCCAGAACAGGTGCACCTCCGCCGGTGCCACCTCGCCGTCCGGCACCGGCCGCGATCCGGAGGAGAAGACCACGGGGGCAAGCAGGTGGTCCTGCAGGTTCTTGCCCACGCCGGGCAGGTCCAGGACCGGTTCGACGCCGGCTGCCTCCAGTTCCGCGGCCGGCCCGATGCCGGAGCGCAGCAGCAGTTCGGCTGAGTTGATGGCCCCGGCACACAGGATGGTTTCAGCGGCCCGGACGCTGCGCAGAGCACCCTCGTACTCGAATTCGACGCCGGCGACGGTGCCGTCCTCGAGGAGCAGCCGGCGCACGTGGGCGCCGGTGAGCAGGGTGAGGTTCGGATGGTCCATGACCGGCTTGAGATAGGCGTGCCAGGTATTGAACCGTTTGCCGTCCCGGACGTTGAGCTGCATCCGGGAAACACCTTCGACGCTGCCGGAGTTGTAGTCCGGGTTCAGCGGCAGGCCGATTTCCTGCGCTCCGGCCAGCATGTCCTCCTGGACCGGGTTGCGCGGGAAGTCCTGCACCACATCGAGCAGTCCGCCGGTGCCACGCGTGTCGGAGGCACCGCCGTCGTAGTCTTCGATGGCCTTGAAGACCGGAAGCACCTCGTCCCAGGACCAGCCACCGCAGCCGGCCTCGGCCCAGGAATCGTAATCCCAGCGGTCCCCGCGCACCCAGATGGAGGCATTAAGGGCGTGCGAGCCGCCCATCACCTTGCCGCGGGGCAGATGCATGCGCCGCCCGGAGGCGCCGGCCTGCTCGGTGGTGTAGTAGTTCCAGTCCTGCGGGCTGTGCCATAGGGCGCCGAGGGTGTTGAGGTGCGCGATGTCCGGGTTGGTGTCCTGGTCCCCGGCTTCCAGGACCAGGACCTGTTTGCCGGCATCGAGCAGGCGGCGGGCGACGACGTTGCCGGCAGAGCCGGCTCCAATGACCAGGTAGGGGGTTTCAACCGGAAGCTTCATTGCTCAGGCCTTTCGATCTATGGAGGTGGATTAGTAGCTGAGAACCTGCGGGGCGCCGAGCTGCTTGAGGCCTTCGACGCCGAACTCCAGGCCGTAGCCGGATTGCTTGGCACCACCGAACGGCAGCCGCGGGTCCACGTTCCCGTGCTTGTTGATCCAGACCGTGCCGGCCTCGATCCGGGCAGCCACGGCCAGCGCCGCGTCCTTATCCGCAGACCACACCGACGCGCCGAGCCCCACATCCAGGCCGTTAGCCATCGCCACCGCCTCATCCACGGTGGAGTACTTGATGATCGGCAGCGCCGGACCGAACTGCTCCTGCGCCACCAGCGGATTATCATTCGCAATATCCGCCACCACGGTCGCCGGATAGAAATACCCCGGCTGGTTATCCACCGGGTTCCCGCCGGTCACAATCCGCGCCCCGGCATCCTTCGCCGCCTGCACCAGGTCAGCAACGATCTGGAACTGCGCCTTGTTCTGCAGCGGACCCAGCACATTGGCCTCGTCCAGGCCCACACCCATCGGCATCGCCGCCGCGACACCGGCCAGCGCATCAACCACACCGTCGTAAATATCCTCATGCACATACAGCCGCTTCAACGCCGCGCAGGTCTGCCCGGTATTGATGAACGCACCCCAGAACAGGTCCTCGGCAATCGCGGCCGGATCAGCATCGGGCAGCACAATACCGGCATCGTTCCCGCCCAGTTCCAGGGTCAGGCGCTTCACCGTGTCCGCGGAGGACCGGATGATCGCCTTACCCGTGGCAGTGGAACCGGTGAACATGACCTTCGCGATCCCCGGATGCGCAGACAGGGCCTCACCCACGTCCCGGCCACCGGAAACCACGTGCAGCACATCTGCCGGCAGGACCTGGTTCAGGACCGCGGCCAGGGCCAGCACGGACAGCGGCGTGTATTCCGAAGGCTTCATCACCACGGTGTTGCCCATCCGCAGCGACGGGGCGAGCTGCCAGATGCTGATCATCATCGGCCAGTTCCACGGGCCGATCGCTCCCACCACACCCAGGGGCCGGTAATGCAGTTCGGCGCGGCCGCCGCCGTCGTCCACCAGCACCTCGGGCTCGAGCTCGAACGACGCCGTGGCCCGCAGCCAGGACGCGCACGCCCCGACCTCGAAACGGGCGTTGGGCCCGTTCAGGGGTTTGCCCTGCTCACGAGAGAGCAGCTCGGCCAGGCCTTCGGCAGCGGCCTCAACCGCGTCAGCGGCCTGGTTCAGGTACGCGGACCGCTCGGCATGGCCCAGACCGGCCCACGCCGGCTGAGCGGCGGAAGCAGCGGCGACCGCGGCCTCCAGATCAGCGGTGGTATGCACCGGGGCGCCGGCCACCACCTCGCCGGTAGCCGGGTCCAGGATGTCCCGGGAATCACCGGGCGCCTTAATCGCGGCCAGCAGGTCCTGAAAGCTGATGAGGGTCACGGGGGTCTGCATGTACTGCTCCTTTTTTGAAGGGGTGGACGGGAAAGTGTCAGGGCCGGTTTCCGGCAGCTGCGGTGTCGGCAGGCTCGGGGACGGAGTCCGCGCCGCCGATTCCGGCGTAGACCGCCGGGTGGGCCGAGCGGAGCCACAGCGCCCAGGCAATGCCGGCCAGGCCAGGAAGCACGCCGATCGCCGGCAGCAGCCAGCCGAGGACGCTTGCTTCCTCCAGGCCGATGAGGACGTCGAAGTTCACGACGATCAGCAGCCACAGCACGGTCAGCGCGAGGCCGGCGGCAGCCGGGGCAACCGTCCGCGTCCAGGTTCCGTGTCCGTGCGGACTGCGGCGGAAATAGCCGACCACGGCGAAGGACGTCAGGGCCATCAGCAGCACCAGCCCGAACGCACCCAGGTTGGTGAGCCAGGTGAACATGGTCAGGACCGGGAAGAGCGGACCGTACTCGTGGCCGGTTCCGGCGGCGGCGAACACGCCCAGCAGGACCAGGGCCAGAGCGGACTGGGCCAGGGAACCGGCCACCGGTGCCTGGCTGCGGGGATTGGTCCGCGACAGTGCGGCGGGCAGCACCCCTTCACGGCCGAGCGAGAAGAAGTAGCGGGCCACCACATTGTGGAAAGCCACCAGGGCGGCCAGCAGGCTGGTGATGAAGAGCAGGTTGGCCAGGTCCACGAACCATCCCGGCGCGTGTTCGCCCAGGAAGACGAAGATCAGGTCCGGACCGAACTCGGCGGAGCGTGCCACCACCTGGCTGTCGCCCTCGCCCACGGCCATGGCCCAGGCGGAGAACGCATAGAAGCAGGCGATGATGAGGATGGCGATGAAGGTGGCGCGGCGGGCAGTGCTGCGCGGGTCTTTGACCTCTTCGTTGTAGATCGCTCCGGATTCAAAGCCCATAAACGCCGCAATGCTGAAGGCCAGCGCCGCGCCGACGCCGGCAGCGAAGAGGCTGCCGGGTTCCAGCGACTGGCCGCTGAGTCCTTCCGGCGCAACGTTGAGCGCGAGGACGTCATAGACCACCACGATCAGGAACTCGAGGACGACCAGCACGCCCAGCACCTTCGCCGAGAGGTCCACCTTGTTGATTCCAAGCAGGGCCACCACGATCCAGCCGGCGCCGGCGCACAGCCACCACGGCACGTCCGCCCCGGTGGCTCCGCCCACGAAGGAGGACAGGGCAAAGCCGAAGAGGCCGTAAATGCCGATCTGCATGGCGTTGTAGGCAATCAGGGCGACGACGGCGGCGCCCACCCCGGCGGGCTTGCCGAGTCCGCGGGAAATGTAGGCGTAGAACGCTCCGGCGTTGTGCACGTGCTGGCTCATGGCGGAGTAACCGACCGAGAACAGCACCAGCACCGCTCCCAGGATGACGAAGGACAGCGGGATGCCCAGCAGCCCGGTCACGGCGTAGTTGCTGGTGACGCCCCCGGCTACGACTGTCAGCGGCGCGGACGCAGCGATGATCATAAAAACCAGGGCGGGAACGCCGAGCCGGCGGCTCCCAAGCGCTGCGCGCTGACTGCTCTGCTGGGTCAGTGACACGTGAGCCTCCAAGATTCGGGGCCGGAATCCGTGGGACGGACACGGGACCGGACGGGGTGCCTTCCCACTGTGTCCTGGAACACAGTGCCGGTGCTTGGCTTTGCGCGAGCAGTTGTTGACGAACCGTGCAGTGCTGCTTTCCCGGCCGGGTTCAGCGGCGCAGGCGGTAGGCCGAGGGAGAGAGTCCATAGGCGGCGCGGAACACCCGGCTGAAGTGCGCCGGATCCGGCAGCCCCCAGCGGGTGCCGATCGCTCCGACGGGAATGTCGGCCTGCAGCGGGTCGGCGAGGTCCCGCCGGGCGCCTTCCAGTCGCCGTCCGCGGATCCAGGCAGCCACCGTGGTGCCCGAATCCTCGAAGAGTTTGTGCAGGCTCCGCGTGGACATGAAGTGGGCCGCGGCAATGTAACCGGGCGAGAGTTCGGGGTTGGCGAGCTGGCCGTCAATGAAGTGCTGGACGCGGCGGAGCAGCCGTTCATGGCCCCCGCTGTCCGCGCCTGGGCGGGCGTACGCCTCATCGGCCAGCAGGGTGGAGAGCAGGTCCACGGTATTCAGGGCCAGCCGGTGGCCGATCGGACCGTCCAGGTCCGGCAGCATCCCGGCAATCTGGGTCAGGAACGGCACGACGGCGCGGCCCAGCCGGTGCCCGCCGCCCAGGCGGACGGCGGTCAGCTCAGCCATATCCTCGGCGGAAAGGCCCAGCAGCTGTTTGGGAAACATCAGGACCAGGGTGGTGAAATCCTCCTCGAAGCTGAGCGTGTAGGGCTGCCCGGTGTCATAAATCGCGAGGTCACCCGCCTCCAGGACTGCTTCCCGGCCGCCCTGCACCAGCACCCCGCACCCGGACATCTGCAGGCTGAGCTTGTAGAACCCTTCTCCGCCGCCGCTGATCAGCCCGGGGGTGCGTTCAACCCGGTGCGCCATGGCGTCAATCTGGACGATCGCCAGCTCGCGCAGGCGCCGGCCGGTGAGCCTGCCGGCGAAACGGGGGATGCCGGGATGCACAGGGGTGGCCTCAAGCGGGACAAAGGAATCGGAGACCAGCGTCCGCCATTCCGCGAAGCTGGCCGCTTCGGAGGTATCCGGGCCCGGGGCGGAAACTGGCGGGCCAGCCGGAACCTTGTCGCCCGGAGGCAGGCCGGCAGGTTCCGTGTCCGTACCGGGAGCCGGGGCGGCGGCTGCAGGACTCATGCTTCTCCCTCGAAGTAAGGTGCGTCACACGAGCCTGAATCTACGCCACCGGAACCGGAAAGTCATTATTTTTCTCCCCGCGTCGAACAACCTTCACCGATCGATGAACACCTGCAGACGGCGCGAATTGTGACCGGAACCACGTGATTAGCAGCTCCGGCAGGGGTACTGTAGAGTTCTAAATACGACGCGGGGTGGAGCAGTTCGGTAGCTCGCTGGGCTCATAACCCAGAGGTCGCAAGTTCAAATCTTGCCCCCGCAACCACTATGAAAATGGTCCTGAACCGGCATTAGCCGGCTCGGGACTATTTTTTTGCCCGGACAGCGCATCCTTTGACGCTAATGCCGGCTCCCGCTATCCCCGGCGGTTTCAAAAGCACGCTGAATCGGAACGTCACGAACGAAGAGATGTGACACCGGCATTAAGGGCCGGCATCCGGAATTGACTATTATCAGCCGTGAGCTGACGGCATTCTTGTTGCTCACCAGTAAGGCTGTTCAGCGGTGCAAGAGTGCGCTTCGGCGAGGCAAGTGCGTCCATTCACCCCGTAGGAAGTAAGGAACGTTTTGGAAACCACTCTGAACCGCCGGCTTGGGGTGCCCGGCATCGTCTTAATGGTGATCGCAGCGGCCGCTCCGATCACCGTAGTCGCGGCGAATTTCCCCATCATTATTACCGTTTCGGGCTCAATCGCCGTGCCGCTGATGGCTCTGACAGCAATGCTCATCCTGTTGCTGTTCTCGGTCGGATTCTCCTGGATGACGCCGCATGTGCCGGACGCCGGCGCCTTTTACTCCTACGTGGACCGCGGACTCGGCCGCCGGGCGGGCCTCGGCACGGCTGCAATAGCCCTGTTTGCCTACGTGCTGCTGACTGTTTCCATGACCTGCTATCTCGGCGTGCAGGCAGGTAACCTGATCCAGCTCTGGACAGGAATGGAACTGCCGTGGTGGCTAATCTCGGCAGTGATGCTGGTCCTGGTCGGATTCCTCGGATACCGGGATATCAATCTTTCAGCAAAGGTCCTCGGCATTGTCCTGGTACTGGAAGTCGTCGCCGTGCTGGCCATTGATCTCGGTGTGCTTTTTTCCGGGCGGGAACTGACATCCACTCCGTTTAGCCCGGTGGAAGCGATGTCGGGCGCTCCGGGGCTGGGCGTGCTGTTTGTCTTCCTGGGTTTCTTCGGCTTCGAAGCGACTGCGGTTTTCCGCAATGAAGCCCGCAATCCGGAACGCACCATTCCGCGCGCGACCTACATTGCCGTCCTCTCGATCGGCGCCCTGTACGCTCTTTCCTCCTGGCTGGTAATCAGCGGACTCGGCGAGGGCAATGCGGTGAGCGCTTCCAGCGAGAACCCGGACCAGGTGGTGATCGGCCTGGCCGGGCAGGTGGTCGCCCCCATCATGGCCGACATAGTCCAGGTGCTGGTGGTCACGAGCATGTTCGCCTGCATGCTGGCGTTCCACAACATTGTGACCCGGTACCTGTTTACCCTCGGCCAGCGGGGCGTACTGCCCGGAAGCCTGGCCCAGGTGCACCACAGGCACCATGCCCCGTCCCGCGCATCACTGTGGGTCAGCGCAGTGACATCTGCCGTCGTCGTCGTATCAGCGCTGGCGCAGCTGGACCCGGTTCAACAGATCTACACGTGGTACTCGGGAGCCGGTGCCATCGGCGTCATCGTGATGATGGCCCTGACCAGCTTCGCTGTGGTGGCCTTCGGTTCACGCGCCCGGAAGTCAGCCGGCCAGGCACCGTCCGGACTGGTCACCGCGGCAGCAGTGCTGGGAGGCATCGGCCTGCTGCTGGTCCTGGCGCTCTCGATCTGGAACCTCCCGCTGCTCGTGGGCGGCAGCGTTGCGGCAATCGTCTGGGGAGCCACCCTCGTTATCGTGTTTGCCGCAGGCGCGGCCCTGCCGTCCCGGGCGGGCACGGCGGCCGCTGAGGAACCAGCCGTCCTCACACCCAAGGCCTAGGAACCCATTACGGCTCCCGCCCCGCACCCGGGGCGGGAGCGGCGCCGAGCGAGGCAAGCCAGCCATCCAGCTGTGCAGTCAGCTCGAGCGGCGAGCTGCCGGCGGGCAGCAGGACGGCGGCAACCTGGGCGCCCAGCAGGTAATTCAGCAGCGCGCCGGCCGCCTGCACCCGGTCCGCCTGCCGCCGGGCATCGCCGGATAATGCCTCTCCCACGTGCTTTTCCAGTGTCCGCCTCCACTGCTCCATCGACCGGGCGTGGATCCGGGCCTTCTCCGCGTCATGGGCGGCCGCCTGCCAGAACGGGATGACAATCCGGGCCTCATCCAGGCGCTCATCATCCAGCGGCAGGACTTCCAGTCCGAACGCGCGCAGCGCCGCCATCCCCCGCAGTCCCCCGACAGCCTCCGCGATGCGGGCATTGGTCTGATCAAATACATAGCCGAACGCGTAGGTCAGGAGTTCGGACTTCGCCGGAAAATACGGCTTCAACGCTCCATTCGCGAACCCGGCTTCGGCAGCGATACCGCGCATCGTGGCGCGGTCGATTCCCTCCCGGGCAATAATCCGCCAGGTCGCCTGCACCAGTTCAACCCGGCGCTGGTCATGGTCAACAACTTTTGGCACCCGGTGATCCCCCATTTTGTCCGTATCCGCCGGGCCCGGGCGGGCTCAAACAATACGGCCCAGCCAAACCCTTGTGACCCAGCTTACTTCCCGCTATTCTCTACAGTCATAGAAAAACGACGCCGAGGAGCAGCATGAGTACGATCCCCACCGAGACCGCATCCGCCTATGCCCTGGCCACGGCAGAGGAGATCCAGGAGGTGCGCCGCCTCCTGGAAGACGCCGGCCTCGCGTCCGGGAGCACCCGGTTCGCCTACCTGGGCCTGCTGGATCCGCAGCGCAGCACCAGCCCGGACACAGCGGCAGCGGCCCCCGCCGCAGACCGCCGCTTCCGCGCCTTCCTTCTCGACACCGCCGGTGCCGCGCCCCGGGACGTCACGGTTTCCCTGACCCAGGGGGCGGTTCTGACCTCGGTGGAACTGGATACCTCGGCCACCGGCGAATTGCCGGTGCTGGAGGAAGAGTTCGAGGTGGTGGAACAGATCCTCGCGGCGGACCCGGACTGGCTGGCCGCACTGGAGCGCCGGGGGCTCGACGTGGCGAAGGTCCGGGTGGCGCCGCTCTCCGCCGGGGTCTTCGAATACCCCGAAGAGAAGGGCCGCCGGATCCTGCGCGGACTCGCTTTCCTGCAGAACTTCCCCGAAGACAGCGCCTGGGCGCACCCGATCGACGGCCTGGTGGGCTACGTCGACATCGTGAACCGCTCCGTGGACCAGGTCCTGGACTTCGGCGTTATGCCGGTTCCCGAGGAGCACGGCAACTACACCGATCCGGAGCTGACCGGGGAACTGCGCACCACGCAGAAGCCGATCGAAATCACCCAGCCGGAGGGACCCTCCTTCACCGTCACCGGCGGTAACCATGTGGAATGGGAAAAGTGGAGCGTGGACATCGGTTTCGATGCCCGCGAAGGGGTGGTGCTGCACAATCTGGCATTCCAGGACGGCGGCCGCAGGCGCTCCATCATCAACCGTGCGTCCATCGCCGAGATGGTTGTGCCGTACGGCGACCCGGCACCGGTGCGCTCCTGGCAGAACTACTTCGACACCGGTGAGTATCTGGTGGGGCAGTATGCCAACTCCCTGGAGCTGGGCTGCGACTGCCTGGGTGAAATCACCTACCTCAGCCCGGTGATTGCGGACGGCTTCGGGAATCCGCGCACCATCCGCAACGGCATCTGCATGCACGAGGAAGACTGGTCCATCCTGGCCAAGCACTCGGACCTGTGGACCGGCATCAACTACACCCGGCGCAACCGGCGCCTGGTGATCTCCTTCTTCACCACGATCGGCAACTACGACTACGGGTTTTACTGGTACCTCTACCTCGACGGCACCATCGAATTCGAAGCGAAAGCCACCGGCATCGTCTTCACCAGCGCGTATCCCGGCAAGGACTACCCCTACGCTTCGGAGCTCGCTCCCGGCCTGGGCGCCCCCTTCCACCAGCACCTCTTCGGCGCGCGGCTGGAAATGGCCCTGGACGGGACAACCAACCGGGTGGAGGAAGAGGACGCGGTCCGGGTTCCCATGGGCCCGGGCAACGAACGCGGCAACGCCTTTACCCGCAAGCGCACCCTACTGGCCCGTGAATCCGAGGCCATCCGCCGTGCCGATCCCGCCGTCGGGCGCACCTGGCACATCTCCAACCCGGAATCGCTGAACCGGCTCGGGGAACCCGTGGCATACAAGCTGATCTCCGAGGGCCAGCCGATGCTCCTGGCCGATCCCGGGTCCTCAGTGGCCAAGCGGGCGGCCTTCGCCACCAAGGACCTGTGGGTGACCCGGTATGCCGAGGAGGAGCGCTATCCCACCGGCGACTTCGTGAACCAGCACTCCGGCGGAGCCGGCCTCCCCGCGTACACGGCCCAGGACCGCAGCATCGACGGCGAGCATATTGTCCTCTGGCACACGTTCGGGTTGACGCACTACCCGCGGATAGAGGACTGGCCGATCATGCCGGTGGACACCGCCGGGTTCAAGCTCCGTCCGGACGGGTTCTTCGACCGCAGCCCGGTGCTGGACGTGCCGGCCAGCACCCCGGCCGCCGGTGGCCACTGCCACAGCTAGGGCGCGTCCATGGTGGACAGTGCGGTCACCGGCGCAGGCCCGGGCACGCGGCATCGCGTGCACGCCCGGGCCTGCGCTGCGGTTGGCATGCTGGGTGCCCTGGCCCACCTGTGGCTGGCGCCGGGGCACGGCTGGGCACTTGGCGCCGGCATGGTGGTTATGGCCGCGGTTTGCCTTCCCTGCGCTGCGGGGCTGTGGCGGCAGACCGGGGTGCGGGCTGCCCGGACCATGATGTCCGCAGCCCTTGCCATGGCGGTGCTGCACGCGGTCCTGCTGCTTGGCGGCAGTCCGGTGCATGCGGGGCATGAAGCAGCGGCTGCGGTGGTCCCGGCAGGCCGGGACGGACATGCCTCCGCCATGCTGCTGCTGACCGTTCTGGAGCTTACTGCCGCGTTCGCCGCGGCCACCCTGATCAGCAGGGTGCGCCGCGCGGGGCGCGGCGGCTAGTCCACCAGCTCTGACTGCGTTTCGATGAAGTCCCAATCCCCAACACCGAGGATCGGGTCGATAACCGGCCCGCCGGCTTCGGCAATCCGGTCCTGGATTTTCGCCGGAATACCGTCGTGGCGGAGGTTCTCCCGAAGCCATTGCTTGGCCGTGGTGTCCAGATACGGCCACCACCGTTCGATCCTGATAGGTTGCACGGCAGCCCCCTTTCCTTCGCGGTAGGTCCACCGTGCCACCGGCCCCTCAGGGGCGCAAGGGGGGCACTAAAGACCATCCCGGACGGACCCGCTTCGGCCTACGGGCGGACGGTGATGCTCTCGATGGCAGCGCGGGCCTGCACAGCCAGGCTGTCCGGAATCGGCGCACTCTTGGCGGCTTCGGCGGAGGCCTGCTGGCCTTCCTCGCTCACCACATACTGTCCGAACGTCTTCACGAGCTCCGTGGTGTCAGCATCTTCGTAGCTGCTGCAGAAAATCTGGTAGGAGATCAGAACCAGCGGGTAGGCGCCGGGCGCGGTGGTGGTGCGGTCCAGATGCAGGGCGATGTCATGTTCGCCGCGGTCCTGGACGCGGGTGGCCTGCTCGACCGCGATCGAGGCTCCCTCGGCGCTGATCGGCACGTACTCCTCACCCACCTTCAGGTTTACGGTTCCCAGGGAATCGTCGACGACGGAGTCGTCCGAGTAGGCAACAGCGCCTTCGGTGCGGGTCACGGTGCTGATCACACCGGCGCTGCCCTGCGCGTTTTCTCCGCCCAGGCCGCCGGGCCAGGAGCCGGAGGGATCATTCGGCCATTCCTCCGGGGCGGCCTCGTGCAGGTATTCGGTGAAGTTTTCGGTGGTACCGGAATCATCCGCGCGGCTGACGGCGGTGATCCGCGTCTGCGGCAGCTCCACGCCCGGGTTCTGCGCGGCAATCACGGGATCGTTCCAGAACTCGATCTCGCCGCGGAACAGCTTGGCGATGGTGCCGGCATCCATATTCAGGGACTCGATGCCCGGCAGGTTGAAGGCCACCGCGATGGGGGAAATGTAGGCAGGAATGTCCAGCGCGCCGTCGGGCCCGCACACCTCGCGCGCTTCGCCGAGTTCCTCGTCCTGCAGGAACGCGTCCGAGCCGGCGAATTGCACGGCACCGGCGAGCAGCGCGTTGCGCCCTGCGCCCGAGCCGTCCGGGGAGTACTGCACCTGGGCCTTGGGATGCAGCACCCGGAAGCCGCCGATCCAGGCATCCATGGCCGGCCCCTGTGCCGTCGAGCCGGAGCCGGAGATGATGCCGGCGAGAGTGGAGGTGCTGTTCTCCGCCGCCTTCCGCTGTTCCTCACCCAACGGATAGTCGGAGCCGCAGGCTGAGAGCGCAAGCACTGCGGCGGCTGCGGCTGCCAGGGTACGAAGCGGACGGGAAGTGCGCACGTTGGTGGGCTCCTTTGGGGGAAATGGCATCGGGCGTCCGGGTGGCAGCGCAATGTGCACTGCGCTTCCCCTCGCAACTTCAAGGCTAGCCGCCGATTAGTCTTCACCGCCAACTGGGAGTGCCCGCTGCCCTTGGCTCTCCGGTTGCAGGATGGGAGGATGATCGGCACCGCAGACCACAGCTGCAGAACGTATGCCGCAATGTCCGGTCCGCCAGTGTCCCAGCCCCGAGGGGGTTGCAGTGCTGATTGCCGCCACCGTATTCACTCTGGTTGCCGCCGCCGTCCACTTCTACTTCTTTGCGCTCGAGTCACTGCGCTGGACCGCGGCCGAAACCATGGAAGCCTATGGAATCACGTCCCCGCAGGACGCCGAGGCAACGCAGCCGCTGGCCTACACCCAGGGTTTTTACAACTTGTTCCTCGGCGTTGGCGCCGTCCTGGGTGTGCTGCTGCTCGGCGTGAGCAATCCGGTGGCGGGGCTGACCCTCATGAGCTTTTCCACTGCCTGCATGGCTCTTGCGTCGGTGGTGCTGCTGGCCGGGAAATGGCCCCTGGGACGGATCGCCCTGATCCGCGGAATCCCCGCCCTGCTCGCCCTGCTGCTGACACTGATGGGGTCTTAGGATCCGGGCTGCGCCGGTGGCAGCGGAGCGCCGTCGTACGCGTGGGATGTCCAGAGGTGGAAGAGGGCATAGGCCCGCCAGGGCCGCCAGGGTTCAGCCAGGGCTTCCGCTTCGCGGGCCGCTGCCACGCCAAGGGCGCGCCGCAGGATGAGGTCGCCGGGAACAAACGCATCCCGGTCCCCGCCGGCCCGGACGGCCAGATAGTCGGCGGTCCAGGGGCCGATGCCCGGCAGCGCCAGCAGCGCAGCGGGCGGACCGTTCCCCAGGTCGAGGCCGTCCGCGGCGGCACCAGCCAGGGCCTGGATGGTCCGGGCCCTGGCGCCGGTGATGCGGACGGCGGCCTGCAGCTCCTCCGCTGAAACCGCTGCCAGCACAGCGGCCTGCGGGAACATCCGGTACCCGCCGGGCCCGGGTGTTCCGTACGCGGAAACCAGCCGGGCGCCAAAGGTCCTGGCAGCAGCGAGGGAGACCTGCTGCCCCAGGACGGTCAGCACTGCGGTCTCGAACGGATTCACGGCGCCGGGAATCCGCAGGCCGGGGTGCCGGGCCACCAGTGGGGCCAGGCGCGGGAAGGACGCCAAAAAGCCGTCCACCGCGGAGGTGTCCGCGTCCAGGTCCAGCCAGCGGCGGACCAGGGCACGGCTCGCGGGATCACCTGCGGAGCCGCCGCCGTCGAAACGCACGATCACTCCCTCCGCTGAGCCAAACTCCACCCTGGCCAGCACCGGACCCTCCGGGGTCGGCAGCAGCCGGGTCAGGGCGGCGCCTGCGGCGGTGCTTTCCACGGCCTCAAGCCCGGGAACTGCGTGCGCGGCCAGGCTGCGCACCAGTGGCTGCCAGGGGAACGGCCCGCTGGTTTCCAGCTGGAGGGTCCGGCCTGACGGTTCCTCCCCCGCTGGCTGCGCCGCCGGAACCCCAGGAAGGCTCAGCCCCTCTGCCTGCCTACCCGGGCCGCTCATTCCAGTCCGGTCATGCGCAGGGTGATGTTGATCCGGCCGTGGGACAGTCCGGTCTCCGGGTCCGCTGTGCCGGGCAGCGTCTTGGGTACGCCGTGGTACGCGAAACGTGACGGGCCGCCGAACACGAAGAGGTCGCCGGAAAGCAGTTCAAGATCGGTATAGGGCTTGGTGCGGGTTTGTGTATTCCCGAATCGGAATATACAGCTGTCTCCGATGCTGAGCGAGACCACCGGGGCGCTGGATTTCTCGTCCTTGTCCTGGTGCATGCCCATGTGCGCGCCGTCGGCGTAGTAGTTGATCAGCGCCGTGTCAGGCGTGTAGTCCGCCGGGTCAAAGACCTCCGGGTCGTAGCCGGCCTGCTCCTCCGCGAAGTAGGCGGCACGGAGCGCGTCGCGGCCCAGCTGAATCAGCCAGTCCGGGACGTCCGCCACCCGGCCGCCGCCGGCGTCGTCGGCTGTGCGCGTGTACTTGTAGGGCTGCCAGTGCCAGCCCAGGCAGACCGTCTGCACCGACATTTTGTGCCCGCCGGGCAGGACGGCGGAGCGCATCGGCACGGGTCCGACTGCCCAGGCCCGGCAGGCCTCCACGACGCTTCGCTGCGCGGCGGTATCCAGCCAGTCGGGAACATGGACGGCGCCGGCGGACGGAGCGGAACGTTCCCGCGCGAAAAGCTGTCCGGTCATGCGGCGGCTTCCATTGCGAGCAGGGTCCGCTTTACGTCGCTGCCGCCGAGGTAGTTGCCGATGGTCCCGTCCGAGCGGACTACCCGGTGGCAGGGCACCACCACGGGCAGCGGGTTGCGGGCGCAGGCAGTTCCGGCGGCGCGGACCGCTCCGGGGTTCCCTGCCAGGGCGGCGAGGGCCGCGTAGCTGGCGGTGGATCCGTAAGTGATTTCGGAGAGGTGCTCGACGACGGTGCGGCGGAAGCCGGTGGCCAGCCGTAGGTCCAGGGGAAGGTCGAACACCTGCCGGGTGCCGGCGAAGTACTCGCCCAGCTGGCGGACCGGTTCGGCCAGCCGGTCCGGAGCTTCCAGGATCCGCGGGCTGATCCGCAGGGACAGGTCGGCGAGGACGGCGTCGTGGCCTTCCCTGCCGAAGGCCACACGGGCCAGGCCGGCGGGGGTGGCGGCGAGCAGCAGCTCACCAATGGGGGTATTGACCACGGTGTAGGCAAGGTCGAGCAGATCCTGCTCCTGCGCACCGGCGGTGAGCCGGGCATGCAGCCGGTCGAGGGCTTGGTCTTCGCCGGCGGTCAGGGCGGAGTTCAGTCCGGCTTCCAGCACGGTGTCCGTAGACGGGGTCATCGGAGGTCCTCTCCATCCATGGTTCTCAGCTTCTTCATGCCGTCCGCGGCAGAGCGGCGAACGGCTGCTTCGGTTCCCCCCAGCAGCACGGCTACCTCGGCGAAAGGCAGCCCGGCGAGGTGGTGGTAGGCCAGTGCCTCCCGTTGGCGCTGAGGCAGGGACCGCAGCGCGGCCCACAGCCCGTCATGCTCACCGGGACCGGGTCCGGGTCGTTGTTCGGGCTCGGGGAGTTCGGGCACCAGCACCGGGCGGCGGGCCGCGGCGCGGTGCACGTCAATGGCCTTGCGCTTGGCAATCGTGACCAGCCAGGCCTGGACGTTGGCTCCGGCCGGCAGCTCCGGGTAAGCGCGCAGGGCCGCGAGGAACGTCTCCGACCAGGCGTCTTCGGCGTCGTCCGGGCCCAGCACGGCACGGCAGACCCGCAGCACGGCGGCGCCGTGTTCCCTGACGATCACTTCGAACGGTTTCACTTCCACATACTGTAGACGCGCGGCGGGTGGGTTTTGTGAGGTCCCGGCCTAGTCCAGGCCCCCGGACGGCAGTGGAGACCAGCCGAAACCGGCGCGCGGTCCTGCGGCGAAACCGCCTGCAACATCGGACTCTGCGGGCTCCGCGCCGTCCGTATCCGGCCCGGCGCCCAGCAGGCTGCGGGTGAGCGCTTCCCGCTGTCCCGAGAGGCTCTCGGCCGCACCGAGCAGGTGCCCGTCGGCGGGGTCCTCCCCCGCTTCCGCTGCTGCCAGCACGGCACGGCGCACCAGTTCCCGGGCGAACGACGCGGTTGCCCCCTCGGCTTGTTCCGCCACCTGTGCCAGCGCGGCGGGAGAGAAGGTGCCGGAGGGTGCGTACAGTTCCAGCAGCCGGGCGCGGTCGGCTGCATCCGGCAGCGGAATTTCAACGGCTAGGTCCACGCGGCCGGGCCGCTGGGCCAGGGCCCGTTCCAGGACATCCACCCGGTTGGTGGTCATGATGAACGCGATGTCCGCATCGGCGTCGAGACCGTCCAGGGCATCGAGGACTTCGAAGAGCAGCGGCTGCGGTCCGTGGCCCATGCTCCGGTCCTCGGCGATCAGGTCAATATCCTCCAGCACCACCAGGGACGGGGACATGGCCCGCGCGAGTTTCGCGGCGTGGGAGACGGCGGCGAGGGAACCGCCGGAGAGGAGCACCGCCGTCGTTCCCGGGCTCTCGCTGAGCAGGTGCCGGACGGTGTGCGTTTTCCCCGTGCCGGGCGGCCCGTAGAGCAGCACCCCGCGTTTGAGGTGCTGCCCGGCGGCCTTCAACCTGCCCCTGTGCCCTGCGATGCCGAGGACGTGGCTGCGGACCCGTTCCAGCACACCGTCGGGCAGGATCACTTCGCTGCGGGGAAGCCGGGGGCGGGGCAGGAACGTAACGCCGGCGCCGTTTTGGCCATAGGGGTCAAAACCAAGCGACACCACCTGTCCGCGCAGGACGCTGTTGGTCCGCAGGTCGTCCTGGATAGCTGCCAGCACGGCGGCCGCCGCGGGACGCTCCGCTGCCATCACGGCGATGCTCGCGTCCGGGCTGCCGGTCTGCGGATCCCTGCTGCGCTGCATCACAGCAACGGGAACCCCGCCGTGGCGGAAAAGCCGGATACCCAGGGCGAGGGCTTCGCGGCTGGAATCGGGGCCGATGGCAACGTTGGCGAAGTCGGGCTGGCCCACCGGAACGTTGCTGTAGCCCTCCTCCTGCACCACATCGGAGAGGGTCAGGTGCCGTCGCTGCTGGCCGCCGCCCATCCCGATCAGCGCGTTTTCCGGGTCCGCAGCGCCCAGCCGTTCCAGGGCAATATCCAGGTCCGCGAAGCGGTGGAAGGGGATTGTCTCGGTCACGATCGGCACGTCCATGGCGGGACGTCCCAGGTAACGGCTGATCGCATCCCGCAGCCGCTCCCGGTCCGGGGACTGGAACCGCTGCTGCTGCGCCAGGTCGACGGCCGTGTTGAAGCTGGCCAGGAAATCCGCGAGATTCTTCTCCATGGCCGCCGACCCTATCAGCGGAAGGCGCCCGTCCCGGTCAGGGCGCGGCCCAGGATCAGGGCGTTGATGTCATGCGTGCCCTCGTAGGAGTAGACCGCTTCAGCATCGGCATGGAAACGCGCGACGTCGGTGTCCAGGGTGATGCCGTTGCCGCCCACCACTTCGCGGGCCAGCGCGACGGTCTGGCGCATCGCGGTGCAGGTGAACATCTTGGCCATGGCTGAGTCCTCGTCCCGGAAGATGCCCGCTTCCTGGCGCTGGGTCAGTCGGACCACCATGCCCAGGGAGGCCGTGACGTTGGCGGCCATGGTGGCCAGCTTCTGCTGGGTGAGCTGGAAGGAGGCCAGTGGCCGGCCGAACTGCTGCCGTTCCAGGGTGTAGCGCAGGGCAGCCTCGTAGGCGCCGGCCTGCAGCCCGGTGGCGATCCACGCGACGTCGGAGCGCAACCGCCGCATCAGCGCCGCAACGTCCTTGAACGAGTTGATGTTGGTCAGCCGGGCGGAATCGGGCACCCGGACGGCACGGAGTTCAATGTCCGCGTTCTGCATCATCCGCAGCGAGGTTTTGCGCAGGATTTTACTCATCGAGACGCCGGGGGTTTCGCGCGGGACCAGGAAGGCCTTGACCTGGCCATCGGCTTCGTCCCGGGCGAAGACGGCCAGCACGTCAGCGGTGAACGCCCCGCCGATCCAGCGCTTGGCGCCGTCGATAATCCAGTCGCCGCCGTCGCGCCGGGCGGAGGTTTCCAGGCCGCCGGCAATATCCGAGCCGTGGTCCGGTTCGGTGAGCGCGAAGACGCCGGTGTACTCGAAGGAGCGGATCTTGGGATCCAGGTCCGCCGCCTGTTCGGGGCTGCCGCCTTCCAAGACGGTGGTGCGGAACAGGCCGGACTGGGCGTTGTAGAACGTGGCCACGGATGCATCCGTGCGGGCCAGCTCAAAGTTCCGGAAGCCGGTGTACAGCCCGGAAGTGCGTCCCTGGCTGTCGGTTGCGCCCTCGGGTGCCATGAGGTTCAGGTCCACCAGCGGCTGGCGGATCTGGTACGGGAATTCACCGGCTTCCCAGTACTCTCCCAGCAGCGGGCTGACTTGCTTATCCAGCACGGTCCGCAGCCGGCCCAGCGCCCCGAGTTCGGCGCTGCTCAGGAGTTCGGAGTAGCCGTAGCGGTCGGAAGGGTAGAACGCTGCCGCGTCCAGCGTGCCGTCGCTGGCGCTCATGAGCCCAGTCCCAGCAGCCGCACGGCGTTTTCCTTGAGGATCTTAGGCCGCACCGCGTCCTTGATCTCCAGCGCATCGAAGTCCCGGCGCCAGCGGTCCGGCGTGATCAGCGGGTAGTCGGAGCCGAAGAGCACCTTGTCCTGGAGCAGGGAGTTGGCATGGCGCACCAGGTTGGCCGGGAAGTACTTCGGCGACCAGCCGGAGAGGTCGATCCATACGTTGGACTTGTGCGTCGCCACGGCAATGGCTTCGTCCTGCCAGGGCACCGATGGGTGGGCCATGATGATCTGCAGCTCGGGGAAGTCCGCGGCGACGGCGTCGAGCAGGATCGGGTTGGAGAGCCCCAGTTTCAGGCCGAAGCCGCCGGGCAGGCCGGATCCGATGCCGGTCTGCCCGGTGTGGAACAGGGCCGGGACGCCCAGGTCCTGGAGCAGGGCCCAGAGTGGATAGAACGCGCGGTCGCTGGGGTCGAAGTTCTGCACCGTGGGGTGGAACTTGAAGCCGCGCACCCCGTAGTCACCGGCGAGGACCTTGGCCCGGGCCAGCGCGTCGGTTCCGGAGGTGGGGTCCACGGAGCCGAAGGGGATCAGCACGTCATTGTTGCGGGCCGCGCCCTCCGCGATTTCCTCGCTGGAGTTCGGCGGATGGCCCAGGGACTTGGACGCATCCACGGTGAAGACGACGGCGGCGGTTTTCCGCTCGCGGTAGTACGCGGCGATTTCGTCCAGTCCGGGGCGGGGGCCGTCGGTCTTGAAGTGCTTGGAGGCAGCGTCAACGAGTTCCTGCGGGAGCGCGTTGTGTCCGTGGTCGTCCACTTCAATGTGGACGTGGGTGTCGATGGCGTCCAGGGCCGCGACGTCGAGGCCGAGTGTGTAGACCATGGTTTATTTGCTTTCTGCGC
>NZ_BCQM01000007.1 GCF_001552075.1 Arthrobacter luteolus NBRC 107841 | reverse complement strand
CTCGTACCTGGCCGGCAGGGTAGGACGCCGGGCCAGGAGAACTGCAGACCAGCAGGCCGCGGAGTACGTAGGCTGAAGGCATGTCATCTTCCTTGTTTTCCCATGCGCCGGACCCCGAGCCGCAGCAGGCCACGGCCGCCGTCGCCGATATCGTCGAAAGCTGCGTTGTTCCCCGTGAAACGGAGGAGGCGTTCAGCGGTTTCCACGAGTACCTGCACCTGTGGTGGCCGGAAGAGTTCAGCACGTTCGGCGAGGGAATGCATCCGGAGTTCGAAGGCGGCTCCCTGACGGAAACCAGCCTCGACGAGGAGACCGCGCTGTGGGCCACGGTCCAGGAAATCAGACCGGGGGAACTGCTGGCCATGGACTGGTTCCTGGGACACAGCCCAACCACCGCCACGAGTGTTGAGCTGAAGTTTGAGCCGCAGGAAGAGGGCACCCTGGTGACGGTGCTGCACTCGGGGTTCGGCCGGCTTCCCGATGGAGAAGAGGTCCGTGAGCGGCTCGCGGGACAGTGGCGCAACGTGGTGCAACGTTACGCCCGGTTCATGGGCGCCCGGTAGCCTTCTGATATGACCACTGACGTTCTGCATGACCTTACGCTTGCCATCCCCGGCGCTTCCGTAGCGACCGATCCTGCAACCCTGGCAGCGTATGCCAAGGACCACGGTCCGGTGCAGGACCTCATCGATCCACTCGCGGTGGTCTGGGCGGAAAGCGTGGCTGACGTGCAGAACATCCTGCGCTGGGCGTCGCGCACGAACACAGCTGTTGTGCCGCGCGGAGCCGGTACCGGGGTTTCAGGCGGAGCCCACGCCACCAGGAACTGCATTGTCCTCAGCCTCGAGAGGATGAACCGGATCCTGGACATTCGGCCGGGTGATGAGCTCGCCGTCGTCGAACCCGGGGTCATCAACGCGGACCTCAATGAGGCCGTCAAAACGCATGGGCTGATGTACGCACCGGATCCGGCCAGCTACCGGATCTCCACCATAGGCGGCAACGTCGCCACCAACGCCGGCGGCCTGCGCTGCGCGAAGTACGGTGTAACGCGGGACTCGGTCCTGGCCCTGGACGTAGTGCTGGCAGACGGCACGCTGATCCGCACCGGGCATGAGACTTTCAAAGGCGTGGCGGGCTATGACCTGACGGGCCTGTTCACGGGATCGGAAGGCACACTCGGTGTCGTCGTCGGGATTACCGTCCGGCTGCGCTACCTGCCCCGTGAGGTGCGGACCGTCGCAGCTTTCTTCCCGGACTTCCGGACGGCTGCGGCCGGTGTGCTCGCCGTCGGCGCGGCACGGGTCCAGCCAGCGATCATGGAACTGCTCGACGGCGCCACGATGGCAGCGCTCGACGGCGCCCACGGCTCGGACCTCGGGACCCGCGGAGGGGCGCTGCTGCTGATCCAAACCGACGGGTTCGGCGCCGAAGCCGAAGCCGACGCGGTCCGGAGCGTCCTGTCCGGACTCGGCGGAACGGTAAGCTCCGCAGGCTCAGCCGAAGCCGAGCGGCTCGTGGAACTACGCCGGCACAGCCGCGGGGACGACGTCGACCATGAACTGCGGGTAGGGGAAGACGTAGCTGTGCCGCGCTCCCAGCTGGTGCACTACGTTGCCGAGCTCGAGCGGATGGCCCTGAGCCATGGGGTCCGGCTCAAGGTTGTTGCCCACGCGGGTGACGGCAACCTGCACCCGACGTTCTGGGTCAACACCGCGGAGGGCGCTGACGGCGCCGCGCGCCTGGCTGCTGCCCTGGACGAATCCATCACGGTTGCCCTGGGACTTGGCGGAACCATCACCGGCGAACACGGTGTCGGCCAGTTCAAGCTGCGCTGGCTCGCGCAGGAGCAGCAAGCCGAGGTGCTGGAACTCCAGCGCCGGGTCAAAGCAGTCTTTGACCCGGCAGGAATCCTGAACCCGGGCAAGGCCATCCCCGGCATCTAGCCGCCGGCCTGGTCCGGTCCGCCGGCCTGGCATGGCCGGCCTGGCACGGCCGGCCTGGCCTGGTCCGGTCCGGCCGGATCAGGAACCCGGCCGGATCAGGAACTGGACCTGCCAGGAACCTAGGCCACCCGCATCCAGACAGTCCGGTTGGGGCGGAGCCGGTTGTGCTCCATGGCGCCCGGTGAGCTCTGGTGCAGGATTTCGAACTCCGGCAGCTCTACGGCTTCGGTGCCCATGTTCATCACCACCAGCACCCCGTTGTTCACGAAGGCCACAACACCCTCGGCGTCATGCTCCGGCCACCAGGACAGCGAGCCATGGCCCAGTCCGAGTTCCTGCCGCAGCTTCAAGGCTGTTTTGTACATGTGCAGTGTGGAGTCCGGGTTGCGTTCCTGGATATCCCGGGAGTGGGTGCCCCAGAGCCCTGGCTGCGGCAGCCAGCTCTTGCCGGTGCTGCTGAACCCGTACGACGGTGCATCCGCCACCCAGGGCAGCGGCACCCGGGAGCCGTCCCGGCCCACGCGGACGCCGTCGGTCCGGTGGAACGTCGGGTCCTGGCGGTAGGAGTGCGGAATCATGGTGTGGTCCGGAAGGCCCAGTTCCTCACCCTGGTAGAGGTAGACCCCGCCGGGCAGGCCGAGCATCAGCAGCGTCGCAGCACGGGCCCGGGCCAGCCCGAGGACGTGGTCCGGCTGTGCGTCGCTGGGGCCGATCCCGTCGCCGCTGCGCAGCTGATGCCCCTGCAGCCCGAACCGGGAGACGTGGCGGACGACGTCGTGGTTGGAGAGTACCCACGTGGTGGGGGCACCGACCTTGTCGAAGGCGTTCAGCGAGGTTTCGATCGTGTGCCGCAGATCGGCGGCGTCCCAGGGGTGGTGGAGGTAGGCGAAGTTGAAGGCCTGGTGCATCTCGTCGGAACGGACCCAGTCAGTGAGCCGGTCCAGCGGATCGATGGTGGCTTCAGCGCACAGGACGCGGTCGCCGTCGTACTCATCCAGGATCTTGCGCCAGGAGCGGAAGATGTCGTGGATCCCCGCCTGGCCGAACATGGGTGCCTCGTGGCCGGGGAAGCCGTCAATGGAGGCGCCGTCGGCGCGGCCGCCCCAGTCCGGCAGGCCGGACTTCTTGATCAGGGCGTGGGCGACGTCGACGCGGAAGCCACCGACACCGCGGTCGAGCCAGAAGCGCAGGATGCGCTCGAACTCGTCCTTCACAGCCGGGTTGTCCCAGTTGAAGTCGGGCTGGGTGGAGTCGAAGAGGTGAAGGTACCACTGGCCCGGAGTGCCGTCAGGGTTAGTGACCCTGGTCCAGGCCGGTCCGCCGAAGTGGGACTGCCAGTTGTTCGGCGGGTTTTCGCCGTGCTCACCGGTGCCGTCGCGGAAGATGAACATGTCCCGGGCGGGGGAGTTCTCCGGCGCCGCGAGGGCAGCCTGGAACAGCGCATGCTGGTCGGAACAGTGGTTGGGGACCAGGTCCACGATCACCCGGATGCCGTGCTTCGCGGCGGTGGCAGCGAGGGCGTCAAAATCTTCCAAAGTGCCGAAGATGGGGTCGACGGAACAGTAGTCCGCGACGTCGTAGCCGGCATCCTTCTGCGGCGACTTGTAGAACGGGGAGAGCCAGATCGCGTCGATGTCCAGTTCGGCCAGGGCGGGAATTTCTGCCGTGATGCCGGGCAGGTCGCCAATGCCGTCGCCGCGGAGGTCGCGGAAGGAGCGGGGATAAATCTGGTAAATCACCGAGGAGCGCCACCACTGACGGTCACGTTCAGCGGAAGCCTCGTGGACCGGCACCAGCTGGAGCTCGGTTGAAGGCCGTGAGGTTTCGCGGAGGGCATTGTCCATGGACGGAATCATCCTTTTCACGCTGGTCAGGCTGCTTACGTATTGGTTAACGCCGGCTTCCCGGCACATGTGCCGATGTGTGGTGGTGATTGTTCCCACAGCTGCACGACCGGTTCGGACAGCTAGGCGTCAAGGCCTGGCATCGCACATGGAAAGGGTCGCTGACTTGGGGAAGGACCCTCACGGGCCCAGCCTAGCCGCAATTGCACAGGATAGACTGGCGGCGATCGCCGGAACAGCTGCGGCTGTCCGCCGGCCAGGTACCTAAGAACCAGTGCCCCAGGGGGAGAAGCATGCCAGAGAACCGCAACGACGACGCCGGCCAGCCGGCCGGCGAGCCCAACGGCTTCGCAGCGCCGGGACAGCCGCACGGCGAGGCGACGCCGGAAGGGCCCACGGCAGCCGGCCAGGCCGGTTCCACCGGACCGGCCCAGCCGGCCGGCGACACTCCGCCCAGCGGCGGTGCACCCACCCAGCCCCTCTATGGCGAATACAGCGGGGGCCAAAACACCGAAGGCCAGTACGGCGGGGGCCAAAACACCGAAGGCCAGTACTGCCAGCAGGCTGCTCCGCACGAGCAGCAGTACGGGCAGGGGCAGCAGCAGTCTTATGGCCAGCAGGCGGATCCGGGCCAGCCGGTTCAGGGCCAGCCGACCCCCTACGGCCAGCAGCAGTACGGTCAGCAGGCACCCTACGGCCAGCAGCAGCCTTACGGGACCCCCAACTACGGCTATCCCGGCACTTACCAGGCTCCGGCGCAGAAGCCCGGAAAGGTCATGGGAATCGTCGGCCTGGTTCTGTCCTGCCTGTTCTTCATCCCGTACGCCTCAGTGGCGGGCCTGATCCTGAGCATCATAGGCCTGGTCCAGTCCAGGAAAGCCAAGGAAAGCAACGGCCCTGCCCTGGCCGGCATCATCATCGGAGCCGTCGTGCTGGCGATCACCGTGATTGCCACCATTTTCCTCTTCGTGTTCGCCGCCGGTGCCGTGTTCGATGTGGTGGAAGTCTGCCAGGAGTACGGTCCGGGGACCCACTTCGTTGACGGTATGACCTACGAGTGCGGGGTTAATTCCACGGGGTTCGAACAGTCCCTGTAGTTTCGCGGACCAGCGGCATCATCCGCGCTGGAAACCAGCAAAGGCCGGGCCCTCGGGCCCGGCCTTTCGCATGCCCGGGGAGTTTCGTATGCCCTGGGCGTCATGCCTGCCGGAGGCTTCCGCACGCGGAAACGGGCTAGGGCTGCCCCGGTGATCCGCCGCCCTCCAGGATGCGCATGGTCTTGGTATCCGGATTGAGCAGGATCGCGGCTTCATCCCGGCGGTGCCGCAGCTCCGTGTCCAGATAGGACTGCACCGCTTCGGCGAGGCCCACGTTCCGGTTCTCCTTTTCGGAGAGGTACCAGCGGTGTTCCAGGACCTCGTGGACCACCTCTGCCTGTTCCAGTTTGCTGCCGAGCTCACGCGGCACGGACTTGACGATCGGTTCGAAGACCTGGGTCACCCAGAGGTGGGCGCTGAGCTCTTCATCCAGATCGGGATGGTTGTCGGCACGGTAGGAGTCCAGATCGTTCAGGAGCCGGCGGGCCTGGTTCTCCTGGGCATCGAGCCCGGTGAGGCGGAGCAGGCGGCGCTGGTGGTGGCCGGCGTCGACCACCTTGGGCTGCAACTGAACCTGCGAACCGTCCGGGGTGGTGCGGATGGTGAGCTCGTCGACGTCGAACCCCAACTCGTTCAGGCGGCGGATCCGGGCGTTGACGCGCCAGCGTTCGCCGAGTTCGAAGGACTCCTGCTCGGTGAGCTCTGCCCACAGGTTCCGGTAGCTTTCCATGATGCGCTCGCTGGTGGCGAGCGGATCAACGCTTTCCTCGATCAGGCCGCCCTCGGCCAGGTCCATAAGCTCGCCGGCAATGTTCACCCGGGCAATCTCAAGGTCGTACTCGCGCTGCCCGGGGGAGAGCTCCGGGTAAAGCTCCCCCGTTTCGGCGTCGACCAGGTAAGCGGCGAAAGCTCCGGCATCACGGCGGAACAGCGTGTTGGAGAGCGAAACGTCACCCCAGTAGAAGCCTGCGAGATGCAGGCGGACCAGCAGCAGCGCCTGGGCGTCGATCAGGCGGGTCAATGTCACCGCCCGCAGCGTCTGTGAAAACACAGCACGGTAGGGCAGGGAGAAGCGAAGGTGCCGGGTCACCAGCACCGGAGCGAGTTCCTCCCCGTCCTTGTCCGTGCGGCCGGTAATCACGGCCACGGGAGCAACGCAGGGGATATTGAGCCGCCGGAGCTTGCGGAGCATCTCGTACTCCTGCAGGGCCACCCGTTCGCTGGTCTCCTTGATCGCGATGAGGGAATCGCCAAGTTTGGCGAACCGGACAACGTGCCTGGAAATGCCGCGGGGGAGCGCCGCGAGGTTCTCCTTGGGCCACTCCTCCAGCGGGATGGACCAGGGGAGATCCAGCAGCGCCGGGTCCATGGAAGCGGCGGTGATATGCAGGGATCCCAGCGGCGCCTGGGCCTCATCGGTCTGGCCCCGCGGGGTAGTTCCGGGCTGCTCTCGGTCCGTGGGTTCATCGCGCTGGTTGGCGCGCGCAGCTTCAGTCATGGGCGGCATGCCTTCTGTGGGCTCTGTACTAAACCGGCGGTTTGTTAAACCGGTGCGGTGGCCTTCTCCCAGCAGTCTAGTTCAGGGAAAAGGCCACCGCACTTGCACGGAACCGCCGGGGGCCTAGGCCTCGTCCGCGAGCCGTTCTCCGGTGCTGGTGTCGAACAGGTGCACATGGCCCGGCTTCGGCCGGACAAACAGCGTGTCGCCCTTGGCCGGCGGCTTCCGGGCATCCACCCGGGCCGTGATCTCGTGTTCCTGGCCGTCCAGGAACGTGTGGCCGTACACGAAGGCATCCGCCCCGAGTTCCTCCACCACGTCGACTTCCACCTTCAGGCCCTCGCCTTCAGCGGCGATGTCCATGTCTTCGGGCCGCACTCCGAAGGTGACGGTGTTGCCTGCTGCGGCGTCGAGGATGCTCCGCGGAACCGGATACACCGTGCCGCCGAAGCTGACGCCGCCCTCGGTGACCGGCAGCTCGAGCAGGTTCATGGCGGGGGAGCCCATAAAGCCGGCGACGAACACGTTCAGCGGCTTGTCATAGAGGTTGCGCGGGGTATCAACCTGCTGCAGGATCCCGTCCTTGAGGACCGCAACCCGGTCGCCCATGGTCATGGCTTCGACCTGGTCGTGGGTGACGTAGACCGTGGTGACGCCGAGGCGGCGGGTCAGGGACGCGATCTGGGTGCGGGTCTGGACGCGCAGCTTGGCGTCCAGGTTGGAAAGGGGCTCATCCATCAGGAACACCTGCGGATTGCGCACGATGGCCCGTCCCATCGCCACCCGCTGGCGCTGCCCGCCGGAGAGTGCCTTGGGCTTGCGGTCCAGATAGTCCTCGAGGTCCAGCAGCTTTGCTGCCTCGCGGACGCGGTCCAGCCGTTCTTCCTTGGGGACGCCGGCGATCTTCAGGGCGAAGCCCATGTTGTCCGCGACGGACATGTGCGGATACAGCGCGTAGTTCTGGAAAACCATGGCGATGTCGCGGTCTTTGGGGGGAACGTCGGTGACGTCCCGGTCACCGATGAGAATGCGCCCGGAATCGACGTCTTCCAGGCCCGCCAGCATGCGCAGGGAGGTGGACTTGCCGCAGCCCGAGGGGCCAACGAGCACCAGGAATTCGCCGTCGGCGATTTCCAGGCTGAGGTTATCGACTGCGGGGCGGTCAGTGCCCGGATACAGCCTCGTAGCGTGGTCGAACGTTACCGTTGCCATGGTGTTTCCCTTCACGGGCAGGTACGTGCCCGACGATCCGTTGTGAATGGGTGGATATGTAATTTTGAAGCAGCGTGATGGACGCCCTGTGGCGTCCATCACGCTTAGTATGCCACGCCTGTAAAGAGGGCAGAAGGAATCGAGGTGGCCGGGAGGTTAATTTTCGACGGCGGCGCGGCGCAGCTGCAGCAGGTGCTCCAGCACCTCGGCGAAATCCGCGGTCGAGTCCACCCGGAAACCGGCGGCGGTGGCACCCGGCCCCACCTTGATTCCCACGTCACCGCGCTGCAGTGCAGCGAACCCGTGTTCGTCCGTGACGTCGTCGCCGGCGAACAGCACCGCCTCCGCACCGGTCAGCTCACGCAGCGCGCGGATGCCTTCGCCCTTATTGGAGTGCACCACTGACGCCTCGAGCACCCGCTTGCCGTCCGTCACCTGCACACCGTCGAGCTCGCCCAGCCGGACACGGGCGGCATCAACCGCCGCGGAGGCGACGTCGTCGGGGGCTCCCCGGGTATGCAGGACGACGCCGGCAGGCTTGTCCTCTAGCCGGCACCCCGGCGAAGCGTCCACCACGGACGCAACGGCCTGCCGGGCACGGGCCAGCAGCTCCGCCTGCTCCGGCGTGAGCTGCAGCGGCTGCGCATTGGGCCCGGTCCAGGTTTCAGCTCCATGACTGCCGACCAGCAGTGTTTCCGGCTCGGGGCTGGCCGCGTGGCGCAGGCTTGCCAGCGCCCGCCCGGAAATCAGGGCGGTTGAGGTGTGCGGCATACCAGCCAGGGCGCGGAGTGCGGCGGCTGCTTCCGGCAGCGGCCGGGCATCCTCGGCGCGTTCAACGAGCGGTGCCAGGGTGCCGTCGAAGTCCACGGCGACCAGCAGCTCGTCAGCTGTGGCCAGGGTGGCCAGGGCGGTGCGGAGCTCCATGGGGATCATCGCTGTTCACCTTCCATCCGCAGGGCGCTGAGGAAGTTCTGGGACCAGCGCTCGACGTCGTTCTGCAGGACCTGCCGCCGCATCAGGCGCATCCGGCGCTGGGCCTCGCGGGGCTGCATGCTGATCGCGTTGACGATCGCATCCTTCAGCCGGTCAATGTCGTGCGGGTTGACCAGCACGGCCTGCCGCAGCTGATCCGCGGCACCGGCGAACTCACTGAGTACCAGGGCGCCGGTGTTCTCGGTGCGGGCCGCCACGTATTCCTTGGCGACCAGGTTCATGCCGTCCCGCAGCGCGGTCACCAGCATGACGTCGGACGCCAGGTAGAGGGCAACCATTTCCTCCACCGGGTAGGAGTGGTGCAGGTAGCGGATGGCAGTGTTACTCATCGTGTCGTACGTGCCGTTGATCCGGCCCACGGTGCCTTCGACCTCTTCGCGCAGCAGCCGGTACTGCTCCACGCGCTCGCGGCTGGGGCTGGCGACCTGGATCAGGGCGGCGTCCTCCACACTGATCCGGCCGTCTTCCAGGAGCTCGCCGTAGGCCTTCAGCCGGTGGCTGATGCCCTTGGTGTAGTCCAGGCGGTCCACGCCGAGCAGGATGACTTCGGGATTACCGAGCTCGCGTCGGATCTGCTTGGAGCGCTCGATGACGTCCTCGCGCTTGGCGAGTTCGGTGATCTGATGAACATCGATGGAGATCGGGAAGGCCTCGGCACGCGAAACGTAGCTGGAGCCGTCCTCACCGGTGACGTGCACCTGCTGCTGGCGTACCGAATGCCCGGCGAACCGGCGGACGCAGCGCAGGAAGTTCGCCGTGTCGCTGGGGCGCTGGAAGCCGATCAGGTCCGCGCCGAGCAGGCCGGCGATGATGTCCTTGCGCCAGGGCAGCTGGGCGAAAATCTCCAGCGGCGGGAACGGAATGTGGTTGAAGAACCCGATCTTCAGGTCCGGGCGGAGGCTGCGCAGCAGCTGCGGCACCAGCTGCAGCTGGTAGTCCTGCACCCAGACAGTGGCACCCTCGGCGGCCACCTCGGCGGCGGCTTCAGCGAAGCGGCGGTTCACCGTGCGGTAGGAATCCCACCAGGTCCGGTGGAACTCCGGCGGGGCGATGACATCGTGATAGAGCGGCCAGAGTGTGGCGTTGGAGAAACCCTCGTAGTACAGCTCCACCTCGGAGGCGCTCAGCGGCACCGGACGCAGATGCATGTTGCCGTGGTCGAAGGGTTCCAGGGATTCGTCCGGCGCTCCATGCCAGCCAACCCACGCGCCGTCGGCCTTTGCCATCACCGGAGCGAGGGCCGTGACCAGCCCGCCGGGGGAGCGGCGCCAGGAGTCCCCGTTGCCGTCGGATACCCGGTCCACGGGCAGCCGGTTGGAGACCACAATGAAGTCGTAATCGCCGTACCCGTCCGTTGAAATCTCTGTTTTCGATTCCGCGGCAACAGCGTTCACTTTTTGCACTCCTAAGTCGACTTGTCTCTTCGCCACTCTATCCAACCGGGGAAACTTTGTACCGCCCCGAAACGTTGTCGATGGGGTGCGGGGATATCGTTGTCCCTGAAGCACTGTGTTGCCCGATGCCGCCGTGAGGGCGGCCGCTTGAGAGACATGAGGAAATATGAGTGACCGGAACCCCAAGCCGACCAAGGCTGACCGCCAAGCCGCAGCGCGCGAAAAGGCCCGTGCCCTGCGTGAGGCGCAGCTGAAGAAGGAACGCCGCAACAAGCTCCTGACACGCTGGGGCATTGTGGTCGGGATCTTCGCGGTCCTCGTGATCATCGCCGTCGTCGTCATCAACAGCGTCCGCGGCGGCATTCCGGATGCGGGCCCGGCACCTGCCAACGGCAACATTAACGGCGGCATCACCCTCACCTCCTCTTCCACATTGGAACCGACGGAGCCGCTGGAAGTGGACATCAATAACCTGCCCGAGGCAACGACCACCAACGCCGCCGGCGAAACCGTTCCCGCCGGCGTCGAAGCTGCAGCCCCGGGCGAACCCGTCCAGATCGTGGAGTACGTGGACGTCAACTGCGTGCACTGCGCCGACTTCGCCTCCACCTACGGATCCCAGATCGAATCCTGGCTCGACGCCGGCGAGGTCACCTACGAATACCGCACGGTTGCCTTCCTGGACCGCGGTTCACCCACGAACTACTCCTCACGCGGCGCCAATGCCGCTGCCTGCGTGGCTGATTCCAGCCCCGAGTCCTACTGGGGCTTTATGAAGGCGATCTTCGCGCAGTACCCGAACGGCGAAATCGACAACGCTGCGATGGTCGACATGGCCGAGGCCGCCGGTGCCACGGACGTCCAGGACTGCATCAGCAATGATGGTTTCCGCACCTACGTGAAGTACGCAGATTCCATGGCCCGCGCGGCCGAGGTAAGCGGCACCCCGACCGTCTACATCAACGGTTCCGAGGGCGACCTGAACACCTTCGTCGAGACGGTCCAGGCCGCGATCGACGCCAATAAGGCAGAGGCTGCTGCCTAGCACCACCTGATGGCCGGGGTGCCCTCCGGAACGGAACCGTGGATGGTTTCGTTCCGGAGGCCGCTCTGGGCTAATCTTGTCTAGCGCTGTTTAGTCGGTTGGTTTGTTGACCGGCGACGACGGCGCGGGGCCGGTTTACCGGCCATGCCTCCTTAGCTCAGTTGGCCAGAGCACCTGTCTTGTAAACAGGGGGTCGCCGGTTCGAATCCGGCAGGGGGCTCCACTGCTTTTCCAAACCCCTCCTGTTAGGCGTCACGCCTGAACAGGAGGGGTTTTTCCATGGGTACTGCCGGGCCGGCGGGCCGGTGTTCGGCGACACACGTTCCTCCTCTATGTAGCCTCCTGTGCCCAGCGGGGTCACACCAGTCACTCCGGTGCACAAACAGTGCGAACCCGTGCGCCAGGCAGCTGCCGAACTGCGACTGCCGTGGCAGCAGTCAGGATGAGCACCGTGATGCCGCAGATGATCAGGGCAGCTTCCGGCGAGTGCTGATCAATGAGGACCCCGGCAACTGAAGCTGACACCGCTGCGCCTAAGTTCACTGAGGTATTGATCCAGCTCGATGCCTCGGTGTGGGCTGCAGGGGCGGTCACGCTGTCCGCGGCTAAATACCCGGTGATGAGTGATGGGGCCAGGAAAAGGCCGGCTGCTATCAGGACAGCAACCATGGCGGGAGTCGAGCTGACGAGTGCCAGGAGGATGGCGCCAAGGGCCAGGAGGATGCAGAGGGCGATCAAACGGCTCCGCAGGGACGAGCGCCACGTATGCCTTCCGTAGAGAAGCCCTCCGGCAGCGCTTCCGGCGGCGAAGGCTGAGAGCAGCCAGCCGGCGAGAGCTACCGAGTTCTCCCTGTCGGCGTACGCCGGGACGGCGACTTCGATGGTGCCGAGCACAACACCGGCACCAAGGATCAGAAGCAGGATGGGCAGGAAACCCCGCTGGCGGAGAGGTTTGTCCTGCGGCGGCAACCGATGAGGGGTCCCGCGCTGCTTTCCCGAGACCGCCCCTGAAGTCATTCCGAATGTTCCGGTTACCACTGCGGCTGCAGATACCACCAGGCCGGCCAGCGGAGAGCTGGCAGCGATGACTGCTGCGATCACCACGGGGCCGGTGGTGAACGTTAGTTCCTCTGCAACCGCGTCCACGCTGTAGGCCCGGGTACGCACCGGCCCGGGAGGTGTCACCGAGGCCCAGAGCACCCGCATGGAAGCTCCAAGGGGCGGAGTGCTAACTCCGCAAGCGGCTGCCGCCAGAGCCAGGGGAAATACGGACTCCACTCCAAGGGACAGCAGATAGGCCATGAGGCACAGGCTCCCGGCATGGACCAGCGCCAGCAGGTTCAGGACCCGCCGTTGCCCCCAGCGGTCAACGAACCGGGCGCGCCAGGGGGAAGCAACCACATTGGCAAACCCGAATACTCCGGTGAGTAATCCGGCGATGGCAAACGAACCGGTGGCATCCTGGACCGCCAGGAGGAGCGCCAGCCCGACCATAGCCAGCGATAATCTGCCGATAAGGGCGGGAAGGAAAACTCTCGCTGCTCCCGGTGTCCGCAGGACCTGCAGGTAGGTAACGCGCTCAGCCACAGTTCAGTCCTCCATTCATGCTCGGGACGGAAGACCGGTTGCCGGGACGGGCGGTGGATGTTGGTGAAGAGACCTGCCATGTGGGTCCAGGCGGACGTTGGCGGGCACAGGGATGCGTACAGGGCAGGTTCATGGAGAGAGTGGTTTTCTGCGAGGGGCACTTTGAATGAAAGATCAAAATGCCGGATCCGACGGTGGCCTGGATGGGCCGGGGCACGTAAGAGAAGCCGCCCGGGCCGGTGTAGCGAAGTGCTGCGCGGGCGAGACACAGACCGTCAGATAAAGAAGGGCATAACCACACGCAGAGAGTATCAGAGGCCGCACGCGAGTTCGTCACCGGGGTGCCAGCGGCACAGTCAGCGCAGTCATCACGACAGCAGGAGAAAGTTGCGGATGCGGCGCACCTATCTCTCGATAGTCGATCTAAACTGACTGTCAATCGAGCAGGAGGGCCGTCATGGGAAAGCTGACCATCGTTGTGCTGCGCATCCTGATGGCGGGTGTGCTGGCAGGAACACTGTTCGCCCAGGCCGTTCTGGTGCCGCTGCTGGGAACTGACCTCGGCGAAGCCGGACCGGGCATTGCCGCCATCCGTGTGCCGGTGCTCGCTGTGGTGCTGCTGGGGATCATCAGCTTCCAAGTCACGCTCATCTGTGTCTGGCGGCTGCTGACCATGGTGCGGCGGGGGACAGTGTTCTCCGCCGAAGCCTTCCGCTGGGTGGACACCATCATCGGTGCCGTCGCTTCTGCCGCGGTCCTGACCGTCATTCTTGGTTCCCTCCTGGCCCCCGGGGAAGCGGTGGCCCCCGGAGTGGTCCTGCTCCTTGGCGGGACCGCGGTGACAATCGCCGGCGTCGCACTGGTTGTTGTGGTGATGCGCGCGCTGCTGGCCCAGGCAACGGCCACCGACGCCGCGGCCAGGGATCTGCGCAGCCAGCTCGACGAGGTGATCTGATGCCGATCATCGTGGACATCGATGTGATGCTTGCCCGCCGCAAGATGCCGGTCGGTGTCCTCGCCGAACGGATCGGGATCACGCCCGCCAACCTCGCGGTACTCAAGAACGGGCGGGCCAAAGCCGTCCGGTTCACCACCCTGGCCGCGCTGTGCGAGGTGCTGGACTGCCAGCCAGGGGATCTGCTCCGCTGGGTCCCGGACGACGGCGGGGATGCGGCCTTCCCTGGTCAGGCGCGCCCGCAGACCGCGGCATCCGGCTTCGATCCGCAGGCGGCCCGCGGCCGGGCTTAGGTCCGCCGGGTCACCCGGCTGCGGACTGCCGCCCCGGCGCAGACCACAATCACCACCGCCCCGATCCCGTTCGCCAGCGTAAACGCTTCACCGAGCAGGAGCGCTGCCCATGCCAGGGTGAGGAACGGCTGCACCAGCTGGATCTGGGAAATCGCGGAAATGGGCCCGATCCCCAATCCCCGGTACCAGGCGAAGAAGCCCAGGAACATGCTGATGACGGCCAGGTACGCGAATGCCAGCCACGCGGCCGGCGAAGCGTCTGGGGAGCCGGCGGACAGCCCCATGCCGGTGGGAATCAGCATGGCCGGAAGAGCCAGTACCAGCGCCCAGCAGATGGTCTGCCATGCGCCGAGTTCCCTGGCCAGCAGGCCGCCCTCGGCATAGCCAAAAGCCGCGAGCACGACGGCGCCGAGCAGGAGGAGATCCCCCGCGCCCAGTCCGCTGAACCCGCCGGCATCGAGCAGGACGAACCCCACGGCAGCGCTGGCGCCGGCCAGCGAGGCCACCCAGAACCGCACTGAGGGACGTTCACCCGCGCGTAAAACAGCGGCAACTGCGGTGGCAGCGGGAAGCAAGCCAATCACCACCGCCCCGTGGGAGGCAGGAACGCTCTGCAGCGCGAAGGAAGTCAGCAGCGGAAAGCCCGCCACCACCCCGGTGGCCACAATGGCCAGGCGCCACCACTGGGATGCGTTGGGCCTGGACGAGCGGGTGGCCAGCAGCACGGATGCCGCGAGGAGCGCCGCTATGACCGCGCGCCCGCCGCCGACGAGCAGCGGGTCCAGGTCCTCCACCGCAACACGGGTAAACGGCAGGGTAAAGGAGAATGCGAGCACTCCCAGGAAGCCAAACAGCGGCCCTTGGGGAATGCGGGCACGGCCGCCGGGCCGTACGTTGCGGCCGGATAACGGTGGCGCAAGTAGGTGAGTAGCGCTATTGTTAGTCTTCACTATTCAGAGTAGCAATATGTCTGCCTGATGGAAATCCCTCAATGACGAACTGAAGGCGGTAGGCCGGTGTCGGAACTGGAAACGGAGTCTGCCTCTCCGGCGGGTCTGGAAGCCGAGCTGCGCCGGTTCACCGGTTCCCACCCGGCGGGAAGCCGGCTGCCGACCACACGTGAGCTGGTTGCGCGGTATTCCGCCAGCCCGGTGACCGTGCAGCGGGTGATCCGCCGGCTGGCTTCGGAGGGCCTGGTGGAGACCCGTCCGGGTGCCGGGAACTTCGTGGCCCGCCGCACCGCCGTGCGGCACGCCGATTTCGCCTGGCAGACTACGGCGCTGGGTCCGGCACGTACACCACCCAACCCCGTCGGGGCGACTCTTCAGCCGACGCCCGAAGGCAGCATCGCGCTGCAAAGCGGTTATCCGATGGAGGATCTGCTGCCGGCCAGGCTGGTCCGCTCAGCCCTGGGACGCACGGCCCGGGGCGGGGCAGCGGTGGAGCGGGTTGATCCAGCGGGGCTGCCCGCGCTCCGGCGCTGGTTTGCCGGCGAGCTGACCCGGTCCAAGGCTGATGCGGCCCCGGTCAGCGCCGAGGACGTGCTCATCACCCCCGGAGGGCAGAGCGCCCTGGCCTCGGTCTTCCGTGCGCTGGCTGGCCCGGGGGACGCCGTCGTGATGGAATCACCCACCTACTGGGGTGCCATAGCCGCGGCCCGCCAGGCGGGGCTGCGGATCGTTCCGGTGGCGCGGGGCGCCCGGGCGCCGCTGGCCAGCGACCTGGAGGAAGCCCTGGCCACGAGCGGCGCCCGGATCTTCTACGCGCAGCCGCATTTCGCCAATCCCACCGGGACGCTGTGGAATGCGGAAGACCGTGCCGCCGTCATGGACCTCATGCGTGCCCGCGGAACCTATCTGGTCGAAGACGACTGGGCCCGTGACTTCTGCATTGATGCCGATCCAGCCCCGCTGGCCGCGGATGACCCGGACGGGCACGTGGTGTATATCCGTTCGCTGACCAAGAGCATTTCGCCTGCTGTCCGGGTTGCGGCACTGGTGGCGAGGGGGCCGGCGCGGGCCCGGCTGCAGACCGACCGTACGGTGGATGACCTGTACGTCAGCGGAGTGCTGCAAACCACCGCCGTCGACGTGCTGACTTCGACCGGCTGGGACAGCCACCGTTCCCGGCTGCGGACAGAACTGCGGACCCGGCGTGACGAACTGGCCCGGCAGATCAGCACGCACCTCGGGGCGGACGCCCTCACTCTGCTGCCCCAAGGCGGACTCAATCTCTGGGTCCAGCTTCCCGACGGCACGGACAGTGCTGCGCTCGCTGCCAGGGCCCGCTCGGCCGGCGTCCTGGTTGCGCCGGGCACTGACTGGTTTCCCACGGAATCGGCGGGCTCCTTCCTCCGCCTGAACTACGCCGGCGCCCACCCGCACCAGTTCGGCCCCGCGCTGCGGACGATTGCCTCGGTGTTCGACGCCGGTACTTCGCCAGCCAGCGCAGCAGCTATGCCGTAGTCAGGGTTTAGGCCAAAGCTGCGTGGACGGTGGGGGCCGCGGTGAAGGCCGCTGCCGCAGCCAGCTCCAGGGTTTGGCCACCTGTTCACCCGTCACCGGCAGTCTCCGCGCAGCGTCGAAAAGCTAGCGGCCGCCCCGCTGGCTCTCGCGTTCAGCGCTGTCGAGAATTGCCGCCACCCCGGCGTTGAACGCCAGGAGGGAGTCCAGGTTCCCCAGGCCGGCGTGGTGCTTCTCGAGCAGGGGGTAGCCGGACAGCCGGGCAAATACCCCCGGGCTCAGCCACGGGTCGTGGCCGCCGGAATCCGGCAGCCGCTGGACCTCCGCCGAGATCCCGGTGCCGAGTGCCAGGGTGTAGCTCTCCAGGGCGGCGTAGTAATGCACCACCCGGTCATCCGGCAGCCCGGCGTCCGTGAGGCACTGCAGGACAAATTCGATGGCCTGCAGTTCGCCGGGGCCGTAGGTGTCCGTGGCAAAGGACTCGCTGCCCAATGCCGGGTGTTCCATAAACGCGTTCAGGAGTTCGCGGCCGTACAGCTCCAGCCGGGTCCGCCAGGGCGCGCCGGTTCCCGCCGCGGCCAGTGTGCGCTGCAGGGACAGGGCAAACAGCCGGTCCAGCGCCGCGCGCACAATGGCGTCCCGGTTTTTGAAATGCCGGTAGACCGCGGTGGCATCCGCATCGAGCTCCTGCCCCAGCCGGCGGACGGTCAGGCGCTCGCCGGGGTCCTGCCGGGCCAGGCGCAGGACAGCGTCAACGATGGTTCCGGGGTCCAGCCGGTTGCGGCGGTCCGGTGGAGGGGCAGTTTGTGCCATCTTTTCTGCCGCCTTCCAACGGATCCGGGTTTATCCCCAAGGTACATGATTCAAGGGGGCTGCAGCCTGCGTCAATGTTGATGTCATCATTGATGTCAACACTGTTGACCAAATGTGATCCGCGCCATATCGTGGCTGGCAGGACTCGTTATTTGCAACGAAAGGACACCTTGGTGCACGCGGAGACTCTCCTTGAAAACGGCTGGGTATACAGCGGCAACGATGCCGCCCCCGTCCAAGCCAGCCTGGCCATAGCCGGCGGACGTATTCTCGCTGTCGGCACCGGGGACGTTATTGACGCCGTCGTGGGACCGGATACGCAGCGCGTCGACCTGCGGGGGCAGCTGGTGGTCCCCGGATTCCAGGACGCCCACATCCACCCCGTTTTCGCCGGAATCGAGATGCTCCAGTGCGACTTGACGGGGGTTGAATCGGCGGACGAAGCACTGGCGGTCATCGGACGGTACGCGGAGGAGAACCCGGACGAGCCGTGGATCCTTGGCGCGGGCTGGTCCATGGACCTTTTCCCGGGCGGAACACCGCTGCGGCAGCAGCTCGACGCCGTGGTCCCCGGCCGGCCGGTCTTCCTCCAGAACCGCGACCACCACGGGGCCTGGGCCAACACGGCAGCCTTCGAAGCCGCCGGGATCACCGCCGGGACCCCCGATCCGGACGGCGGCCGGTTTGAACGCGAGCCCGACGGTACTCCCGCCGGAACCGTCCACGAGGGAGCGGCGGACCTGTTTAACCACGTCAAGCCGGCGGTGCCGTACGAGCTCGCTTACCAGGGCCTGCTGGCCGCTCAGCAGGTCCTGCTGGCACAGGGCATCACCGCCTGGCAGGATGCCTGGGTGCCCATCCCCGAGGGCGGGCATGCCGACAACCTCAAGGTCTACATGGACGCTGCCAGGGCGGGGGACCTGCTGGTGCGGGTCACTGCCTGCCAGTGGTGGGACCGGACCGCCGGGATCGGGCAGCTGGAGGAGATCGTGGAGCGCCGCGATCTGGTGGCCGCTGGCTTCGATCCGAGCCGGCTGAACGCGAACTCGGTCAAGGTCATGGTGGACGGTGTCGCCGAAAACTACACCGCCGCCATGCATCACGTTTATCTGGACCACCACGGGCACCACACAGAGAACCGCGGCATTGAGTTCTTCGACCCGGCCGAGATGAAGGAATTCGTCACCGCGATCGACGCCGCCGGCATGCAGGTCCACTTCCACGCGCTCGGCGACCGGGCCGTGACCGACGCGCTGGACGCCGTGGAAGCAGCCCGGGAGGTCAACGGGCCGAACGACAACCGGCATCATCTGGCGCACCTGCAGGTGGTCCGGTCTGAGGACACCCGGCGTTTTGCGCCGCTGAACGCAGCGGCGAACGTCCAGGCACTCTGGGCCTGCCACGAGGAGCAGATGGACACGCTCACCCTGCCGTTCCTGGAGCCAGGCGCCGAGGGCCGGCACTACCCTTTCGGTGAGCTTGCAGCCGAGGGTGCCCGTCTGGTGGCGGGCAGCGACTGGCCGGTCTCCACCGCGGATCCCGTGGCCGCTATCCACGTGGCGGTCAACCGGGCAGCCCCGGACTCCGGCCTGCCGCCCCTCGGCCCGGAGTCCCAGAAGCTCAGCCTCAAGCAGATCCTGGACGCCTACACCCAGGGCTCCGCCTGGATCAACCACCTGGATGACCAGACGGGAACCCTGGAACCGGGGAAGCTGGCGGACCTGGCCGTTCTGGACGGCAATCTTTTCGGGCTCGACGCCGGGGACCTGCACCGTGCGGCCGTCACCCAGACCTGGATCGGCGGGGAGTGCGTGTACCAGCGCCCGTCTGAAGAGTCCGCAGCGGCCGCAGAACCCGCTGCGAACCGAGAAGCCGGGGTGCTGAAATGACGGCAGTAACAGGTGGTTACCGGCGGAGCCGGTCCCGTTTCGCCGCGGCAGGTGCCGCCGCCGTCGTCGTCGGAGTGGTCCTCAGCGGCTGTTCCGGTGGCAGCCAGGGCGCGGATGCGAACCAGGACGGGGAGAAGTTCACGCTGAGCGCCTCCAGCCCGTCGCCGGGTACGGAGATCGATAACGTCAACTGGGGCATGTACGCGGAGCCCTTCTCCCTTGATTACGCCTATGCCTTCGATTATCCGGATAACACCGTGCTCTCGAACGTCTGCGAGTCATTGTTCCGCTGGAACGCTGACCTCACGACGTCCCCGGGGCTGGCGACCGGTGTCGAGAACCCGGATCCGCTGACCTGGATCTACACCATCCGGGAGGGGGTGAAGTTCCACGACGGCACGGAGATGACAGCCGCAGACGTTGTGGCCTCGATGCTGCGCCACGTATCCCCTGAGGTGGGGTCCTTCTGGGCTTCCTCCTACCAGAACGTGGAATCGATCGAACAGACCGGCGACTATGAGGTCACCGTGACGATGCTCCAGCCGGACTATCTGTTCAACGCCTCGCTGGTGGGCGCTCCCGGGGTGGTGGCATCGGCCAAAACACTGGAGGAAGCGGGCCCGGACTACGGCAACTCCAGCACTGGCGTGAACTGCACCGGTCCGTTCCAGTTCGAGAGCTGGGAACCGGGGGAGAGCATCACGCTTGGCCGGTTCGAGGACTACTGGGATCAGGATCTGGCAGCGAAAGCCGGGCAGATCACCTTCCGGATGCTGCCGGACGCCAACGCCCGGACGAATGCCTTCCAGACCGGCGAGCTCGACGGCGGGTTCATGATCCCCTCCAACGCCATTGACATCCTGCGCGCCAACACAGACGCAGGCGACCTGTACTTCGGCACCGACAGCTCCGTCCAGAGCATGGTCTTCACCGACCTTGAAGGCACGTTCAAGGACGTGCGGGTCCGCCAGGCACTGATGATGGCCATCAACCGTCCCGCCCTGATCGACGCCGCGGAACAGGGCTACGCCACCGAGACCGATGCCCTGACCACACGCAATGTCTGGAACGAAGCTTCGCCGGAGATCGTCGACGAGGCCTTCGACGCGCTGCCGTCCATGCCATACGACCTGGAGGAGGCCCGGCGGCTGGTCCGGGAGGCCGGAGCCGAGGGCAGCAAATTCGTCTTCGCGACCGCCTCGATCAACGCCGCCATGGACATCTCCGTCCGGGCCATCGCCTCGGCGGCGAAGGAAATTGGCCTGGACCCCGAGATTCAGACCATGTCCAACGACAAATACACCACCCTGTTCTCCGATCCGGAGGCCCGGGTTGGCGTGGACCTGCTGATTACCTCCTGGTATCTCTCCGCCAATGAGCCGCTGGAGATGTACAGCGTCCTCCGGACCGGCGACTTCAGCAACTACGGCGGCTGGAACAACCCGGAGTTCGACGGCCTGGTCAATTCCGCCTTCGCGGTCCAGGATCCCGACGAACGGGCACGGGTCACCGCCGAAGCGGCCCAGCTCGCCGCGGAGGAAGTCGTCTGGGGCCCGCTCTACGAAACCGTCACCACCATGTGGCTGGGCAACCGCATCACCGGTGCGGACCCGTCCATCAACTACATGTACTTCCCGTGGGCAGCCAAGATAGGGGGTCGCTGACATGACCACTGCAGTTCAGGCACCATCCGTTGCAGGTGCGCCGGGGCCAGCTCCCGCGCATAAGGCCAAAGGCCGGGCCAGCCGGCCGCTCATCTACATCCTGCAGAAACTCCTGGTCCTCGCGCTCACGCTGTTCGCAGCCTCGCTGGCCGTGTTCTTCTCCCGCTTCCTGGTTCCCGGCGATCCGGCGCGCTTCCTGCTCAGGGGCCGCAGCCCGAACCCCGATGCCCTGGCGGAGATCACCCGCCAGTACGGATTGGATAAACCCGCGTGGGAACAGTACCTGAACTGGCTCGGCGGCATCTTCCAGGGTGACTGGGGACGCTCCCTGACCTACCGCCAGGACGTCTCTGAGGTCCTCCTGAGCCGCCTGCCCACCACACTGCAGCTGGTGGCGCTGGCAGCCGTGTTCATCACCGTGCTTGGGCTGCTGGCCGGAATTGTGGCCAGCCTGAACAAGGGCTTCGGCGACCGCTTTATCCTCATCACGCTGACCGCCGCCGGCGCCGTACCGCCGTTTGTGGCAGCCATCGCCCTGGTCGCCCTGTTTTCCGTCGGACTGGGCTGGTTCCCCTCCTTCGGGAGCGGCGACGCCGGCTGGGACCGAATATGGCATCTGACCCTGCCCGCGCTGGCGCTGGGGATCACCTATATTGCCATGGTGGCGCGGGTGACCCGCTCCTCCATGAATGAGCAGCTGGTCCGTGAGCACGTGGAAGTGGCTACCAGCCGCGGCCTCAGCCGCGGGGCAGTCGTGGGACGGCACGTGCTGCGCAACGCCCTGGGCCCCATCCTGACCGTCAGCGGTGTGCTGGTGGCCGGCCTGCTGGTGTCCAGCGCCATCATTGAGCGGACCTTCGGACTCGCCGGGATCGGTCAGCTGCTCGTGCAGTCGATTGACCGTCTGGACTTCTCCGTCGTCCAGGCCATCGTGATGGTTGTTGTGGCGGCCTTTGTCCTGGTCAACACCCTGGTGGACCTCATCCAGCCCCTTATCGATCCGCGTATCGCGGCCGGAACGGAGACCCGATGACCCTGACGCTCCGCCTGCCTCAGCAGGCAGGCCTAGGCCGCTATGGGCAGTACCTCTCACCCCTGGGCTGGGCCGCGGCGGTTTTCTCCGCCCTGGTGGTTCTCCTGGCGGTATTCGCTCCCGTCCTGGCACCCTATGACCCGGACTACGTCGACCTGAACAACGTGCTCGCCGGTCCGGGAGCCGGGCACCTGCTCGGCACCGACGCGCTGGGCCGTGACCTCCTGAGCCGCCTCATGCACGGCGGCCGGACCTCCCTGCTGGGACCGGCAATCGTGATGGTGGCATCCACCGTCCTGGGCCTGCTCCTGGGACTGGCCGCCGGCTGGTCCCGGGGATGGCTGGGCAAGCTGCTCAGCCGGGTTTTCGACCTGCTTTTTGCCTTCCCCGCGCTGCTGCTGGCCATGCTGGCAATCGCCCTGTTCGGCAAGGGACTCACCGCGCCGATTATCGCGATGACCATCGCCTACGTTCCCTACGTGGCCCGCCTGACCCAGTCGCTCGTGACTGCCGAACGCAGCCGCCCCTATGTCCAGGCGTACCAGGTGCTCGGGTTCCGGACACCGTGGGTGGTCCTGGGCAGGGTCCTGCCCAACCTCATTCCCACCGTCGGCGCCCAATCCACGCTCAACTTCGGCTACGTGCTGGCCGACCTCGCAGCACTCTCCTTCATTGGGCTGGGCATCCAGCCGCCCACCAGTGACTGGGGCGCCATGATCGAGGAATCCCGGGGCGCACTGTTGGGCGGACATCTGCTGCCGGCCTTCTGGCCTGCCCTGGTGATCGTCCTGGTGGTGGTGGCCGTAAACATCATCGGCGAGGAACTTTCAGACCGAATCGGAGGAAAACTCGCATGAGCAGGCTTTTGGAGATCCAGGACCTCACCCTCGGCTTCCCGGACAAGGCACCGCTGCTGGACCGGGTCTCGCTTCATGTGGACGACGGCGAGGCCGTCGCCCTGGTGGGAGAGTCCGGATCCGGCAAGTCGCTGACCATCAGGGCAGCGCTGGGACTCCTCCCGGAGCGGGCCCAGGTATCCGGTACGGTTTCCGTCCGCGGGCTGGACACGCTGACCGCCGGCAGGCAGCGCCTGATGGACCTGCGCCGCAAAGACGCGTCCATGATCTTCCAGGACCCCCGGGCCGGGATCAACCCGGTCCGCACCGTGGGGGATTTCCTGGGCGAGACACTGCGTTTCCAGGGACTCTCCCGCGCTGAAGCAGCGCAGCGCTCGGTCGCCGCCCTCGAACAGGTCGGGCTGCGCCGGGCCAAGGAACTCACCGGCCAGCACCCGCACCAGCTCTCCGGCGGCATGCTCCAGCGCGTGATGATTGCTGCCGCGCTGCTGAACTCCCCGAAGCTGCTGCTCTGCGATGAACCCACCACGGCGCTGGACGTTACCACCCAGGCCGGCATTGTGAGCCTGCTGCGCGAACAGCAGCAGGCCCGGGGCATGGGCATGCTTTTTATCACCCACGACCTGAACCTCGCCGCCAGCCTCTGCGAACGCGTCTACGTGCTGCGGAACGGCCGGGTCGTGGAACAGGGTGCCACCCAGGAAGTCTTCCTGGCCCCGCAGCAGGACTACACGCGGCAGCTGGTCAACGCCACACCCGTCATCGACCTGGACGAGATCCCCGCACCGGCCGCCGTGATTGGCGTCCAGCCGCTGCTTGAGGCCAAGGGGCTTTCCAAGCGCTACGAACTGGCACGCGGCGAAATCCTCACCGCACTGGACGATGCCGCTTTCAGCCTGCCGGAGGGCGGCTCGCTCGGCGTGGTGGGGGAGTCGGGCTCCGGGAAGTCAACGCTCGCCCGGCTGGTTGTAGCGCTGGAAACAGCCACCGAAGGTGACCTCACGCTTGGCGGGAACCTGCGGCCGCAGCGCCGGCTGGCGGCCGCGGAACGGAAAGTCCTCGCCAAGGACGTCCAGATTGTCTTCCAGGACCCGTACCTTTCCCTGGACCCACGCATTCCGGTCGGCAAGGCCGTCGCGGATGTCTTCCGCCTGCACCAGCAGCAAGGCCGCCACGAGGCCCTGGCCAGTGCGCGGGAACTGCTGGGGCGGGTGGGAATCGCCGAAGAACGCTGTGACGCATTGCCGCGCGCACTCTCCGGCGGTCAGCGCCAGCGGGTTGCCCTCGCCAAAGCGCTCGCCGCCCGTCCCCGGCTGCTGGTCCTTGACGAGGCAACCAGCGCACTGGACGTTTCGGTCCAGGCCCAGGTGCTTGATCTGGTGGAGGAACTCCGCGGCCAGTTCGGCCTGACCATTCTGTTTGTCACCCACGACCTGGCAGTCGTTTCCCGGCTCTGCGACAACGTCCTGGTGATGCACCAGGGCCGGATCGTTGAACAGGGGCCAACCGCCCGCATTCTTGAGGATCCCGGCGAAGAATACACCCGGAACCTCATCGGCTCGCGTCCCCGCCCGCTGTGGGACGAGGAGCCGGCCACGGCCTGATCCAGCGAGGATCAGGCAGTGTGCCACAAACGGCGGCAGCCCCTGCCGCCGAACCATCCGGGCGCGGTTCCCGCCGCACCCCGAAACAGGAGAACACCCGTGAATACCACCGTTTTCGAACGGAACGTCCCCCAGTCCGCCGTCGTCGCCAAGTCGCTGGAAGGTGCCGTGCACCGGCCGTTCTGGATCGACGGACTTCAGGAGAACGCACCCAGCCATCCCCGGCTTGAGGGCAGCACCAGCGCCGACCTGGTGATTGTGGGCGGCGGGTACACCGGGCTCTGGACGGCGCTGCGTGCCAAGGAACGGAATCCGGAGCGCACCGTGATCCTGCTTGAGGCCGAACGGGTGGCGTGGGCGGCCTCCGGGCGCAACGGCGGATTCTGCGAAGCCAGCCTGACCCACGGGTACGAGAACGGGCGGAGCCGCTGGCCGGAGGAAATCGGTACGCTGGAGCGCCTGGGCCTGGAGAACCTGGACCGCATGCAGGAGGCGGTGCAGAAATACGGCATGGACTGCGACTGGGAACGCACCGGATCACTCAGCGTGGCTGTTGAACCGCACCAGGTGCCCTGGCTCCAGGAGGACGGATCGGAAGGCGGCGTTTTCCTGGACCAGGACGCGGTCCGGGCAGAGGTGAACTCACCCACCTATCTGGCCGGGCGCTGGTACAAGGATTCCGTGGCCATGGTTCATCCCTACAAGCTGGGGCTGGAGCTGGCGAGGACGGTTGCCGGCCTTGGCGTCCAGATCCACGAAAAAACCCGGGTCACGGAGCTGACGGAGCACGACGGCGGCGTCACGGTGGTGACTGAACACGGCGAGGTGCGGGCGGGCCAGGTGGTGCTGGGAACGAATGCCTATCCGTCGCTGCTGAAGCGCAACAAGCTGATGACGGTGACCGTGTACGACTACGCGCTGATGACGGAGCCCCTCACTCCCGTGCAGCTCGAGGCGATCGGCTGGAACAGCCGGCAGGGACTCGCAGACCTGGCGAACCAGTTCCACTACTACCGGCTCAGCAAGGACAACCGGATCCTGTTCGGCGGCTACGACGCGGTGTACTTCGCCGGCGGACGGGTGAATCCCCGGCATGAGGACCGGCCGGAGACCTGGGAAAAACTCGCTTCCCATTTCTTCACCACGTTCCCGCAGCTTGAAGGGCTGAAATTCAGCCACAAATGGGCAGGTCCCATCGATTCCAGCACGCAGTTCTGCGCCTTTTTCGGCACGGCGCGCAAGGGGAAGGTGGCTTATGCCTCCGGCTTCACCGGGCTGGGCGTCGGGGCCACCGCCTTTGCCGCCGATGTCCTCCTGGACCTGTTGTCCGGCCAGGACACCGAGCGGACCCGGGTGGAGATGGTGCGCAGGCGCCCGCTTCCGTTCCCGCCCGAACCGCTGGCCTCGGTGGGCATCAACCTCACCAGGTGGTCGATGGACCGGGCCGATCACAATAACGGCAAGCGGAACATCATCCTCAAGACGCTCGACGCCGTGGGGCTGGGGTTCGATTCCTAGCAATCCAGAGTCGTTTGCGTGGCTGTGGCGGGCAATCCCGCCGCAGCCACCGGCTGGGAACAGCTAATCTGTTGCACATGCGGAATGAACAACGTGGGGGAGCGGCGCATGCCGCCGCAGATCTGATCCAAGCAATCCAGGGCATGGAAGCGGCCGGAATACCGCATCCGAAGGTTTATGTCATGACGGTGCTGCAGGCAGCAAAGACGCTGCTGGCGGCCGGTGATACGAAGCAGGGGGCAGCCCTGTGCGAGCGGGCCTGGGAATTCACCGAATCGGTGCCCGCCCTGAACCATGACCGCGAGGTGGCGGTCCATGTGTATGACGCGGGATGGGACCACCGCCGTCCGCGGGATCTGAACTACCTGACCGGGGCGTTCTTCCTTGCCCTCGAGGAATTCGGTCCTGCCAGCGGCTGGGTGCCGCACCTGATGCGGGAGCTTCATGGGTACGTCCAGGACCAGGGCGGATGGTGTGGTTTCGGTTCCCTCCAGGATCCCGGTCTGGCGGCGCAGGTGAGCCAGGTGGCCGAATCAGGCCTGCACGGGTTCCAGCCCGGAGCCGCTCCGGAGGAACGCCGGCTGCGCAGCGAGGTTGCCGGTTATGCCACGGCTCTGCTGTTTTCTGCCGGCGATGAGCGGTGGCAGTCTGCCCTGCAGGAATGGTTCTCCGGCCCAATCAGTGATTTCGAACCGAGCGCCGCCCTGTTCAGTTTCCTCTTGGACCAGCAGGCCTATGATCCGGCGCGGGAAGTAGCGGAACGTGCGCTGCAGGCCGCCGACGCCAATCCCGGGGCGAGCGGCGCGCAGCGCGCCGGCGCAGTCCTGGACGCCGCTTTCGGCATCGCCATGGCCCCCGACGACGCCGGGATGGCGCGGCTGCCGGAGCTGGAGGAGCGGGCCGGATCCCTGGCCGGCGGCATTTTCAACGAGCAGGAGGCGCGCCTGCTCCAAGACAAGCTCGCCCGCTACGTCAACCGGCGCACGGCCGGCAGCGAAGCCACACAACCGGCTCACCAAGCTATGTTCGAGCGGCTGCGCTTCACCCCTGCCGGCGGCAGCGGCGCCGGGCATTAGGCCTGGGGGCACCCCCGGATCTACGCGCCGGGGGGACGCGCGCCGGCGGCGTTTCGTGCCGCCAGAATGTGGGTGCGCATCACTGCCTCGGCCCATTCGCCGTCGCGCGCCCGGGCGGCAGCCACCAGCTCCGCATGGTGGAGCATGCTGCGCCGCAGCGCCTCGGGGCTGTACTTGCCGAATGTATGGGCGACGACGGCGGGGCGCATCAGTGTCTGCAGGGCGATGGCGAAGTGCCGGTTGCCGCAGCGGTCAACGAAGATGCCGTGGAACTCGTTGTTCAGGGCTCCCAGCGCCGCGAGGTCACCGGCGGCGGCTGCAGCTTCCATGCGGGAATTCAGCTCCGCCAGGTGTTCGACGTCGTCGTCGGTCAGCCGGGGAACGGCCAGCAGGGCGGCGTGCGGTTCAAAGCCGGCGCGGACGTCGTAGAGGCCGGCTACGTCCTCGGGCGTGAAGGACACCACCTGCGCGCCCTTGTTGCGGCTGATCTCCACGATTCCCTCCGCCGCGAGCCGGTTCAGCGCCTCCCGGACCGGGGTGCGGCTGACGCCTAGCCGGGCAGCGAGTGCCGCTTCGCGCAGCCGTGCCCCCGGGGCGATGTCCCCGGAGGTAATCAGGGTGCGCAGCCGGGCGTAGGCACTGTCATCCGACGGCTCCATGGTTGCGGGGGAGAGCTCCATGCCCACTACGTTATCCCTTGCCAGCGGCTGAACCGGCGGCGGCAGGCCAGCTGGCAGCGGCCAGTTCCGTGCGGGTGCCGCCACGGGAAACGAACGACGCCGAGGCGCGCCCCGTGAGTGCCGCGATCCGCTCCGAGGCCAGCATGTACGCCGGTAGATCGATTCCGGTCTTGATGCCAAGCCCGCCGCAGAGATGCACCAGGTCTTCGAACGGTGCATTGCCCAGGACCGCCGGATCTCCGGGGAACCACAGGTCCCCGCCGAGCCCCGCGAAGGACCCTTCAAGCCAGTCCACGCCGGCCTGCAGCGCTGCCAGCGCATTCGCCGGGGCGAAGCCGTTGCGGTTGTGCAGATGCACCCCCACCTCCAGGCCCGGGTAGCCGCTGCGGACCTCCGCAACGCCGTCGTAGATTTCCCCCGGTTCCTCCTGCCCGGAGGTGCCGGCCAGATACACCCCGGCAGATCCGGCGGCTGCCGCTGCCTCCAGGACCCGGTGCCGCTCCGCTGCGGGCACCGGGCCGCGGGCAGGGGCAAAAAAAGCGCAGGCCACGGCGGTTACCAGCCGCAGGCCGGAGGCCTCCGCGAGATCGCCGATCCTGGCCAGATCCGAGAGCGCCTCGCTGACCGTGAGGTGCTGGTTGCGCCGGCTGACTTCCTCGTCAGCGGAAACCACCACCACCAGTTCATCCAGCCCGCAGTCGACGGCCCGTTCCGCGCCACGGAAGTTGGGGGCCAAACCCCGGTAGCGGACTCCGGGCACCCGCGGTACCCCGGCCATCACCTCCGCGGCGTCGGCCAGCTGCGGAAGCACCTTGGGATGCGCGAAGGACACGGCCTCAATTTCGCGGACGCCGGCATCGATCAGGAGCTGGACCAGCTCCAGCTTCCGTGCGGTGGGCAACGGCTCCGGGACGGACTGCAGCCCGTCCCGGAGCCCCACCTCCACCAGCCGGACCGAGGCCGGAAGCCCGGGCAGGCTCATGCCACGCCCCGGGCACGGAGGTCCTGCAGCGCCGGTTCATCCACGCCGATCCGCGCCAGCACCTCTGCGGTGTGGGCGCCCAGTTCAGGACCCGGCCAGCGCACGGTCCCGCCGGTGCGGCTCAGGCGGGGGAAAACGTTCTGCATCGCCACCGGACCGAGGACCGGATGCTCCACTTCCGTGATCGACTCCCTGGCCTGGAACTGCGGATCCGTGAACATATCCACCGGCCGGAAGATTTTCCCGGACGGCACGCCGTGCTCTTCCAGCCGGGCCTCAAGCACCTTCGCGTCCAGGCCGGAGGTGAAAGCAGCGATGAGGTCATCGAGTTCCGCCTGGCGCCCGCCGCGGGCTCCGTGGGTTGCATAGCGCGGATCGGACGCGAGCTCGGGAGCATCCATGGCCTTGGCCAGCCGGGCGAAAACCGTATCCTGGTTGGCTGCAATCAGCAGCCACTGTCCGTCCCTGGTGGGGTAGACGTTGCTGGGTGCCACGTTGGGAAGGACCGCGCCGGTGCGTTCGCGCTGGTATCCGGTGAGCTGCCATTCGGGGACCAATGATTCCATCACCCCCAGCACAGCTTCGTATATGGCGGAGTCCACCACCTGACCCTGCCCGCTGGAGCGGCGTTCCTGCAGAGCCGCCAGGGCTCCGATGGCCGCGAACAGCGCCGCCAGGGTGTCGCCGATGGAAATACCCACCCGGGACGGCGGACTGGCGGGATCACCGACGACGTAGCGGAGTCCGCCCATCGCTTCACCGATCGCTCCGTATCCGGCGCGCTGCGAATAGGGCCCGTCCTGGCCGAAGCCGGAAACCCGCACCATCACCAGTCCGGGATTGTCCCGGCGCAGATCCTCGAAGCCCAGCCCCCAGCGTTCCATGGTTCCGGGGCGGAAATTCTCCACCACAATGTCCGCCTCCCGGATCAGCTGGCGCGCCAGTTCCTGACCCTCGGGTTCGCGCAGGTTCAGGGTGACGGAGCGCTTGTTGCGCCCCACGACGGACCACCAGAGCGAGACTCCCTGCGGCAGCTGCCGCCCCCACTGGCGAAGCGGGTCTCCGTGTGCGGGGTCCTCGATCTTCACGACGTCCGCCCCCAGATCGCCAAGGAGCTGCCCGCAAAAGGGCCCGGCCAGCAGCTGGCCCATCTCCACGACCCGCACTCCCTCCAGCGGACCGGTTGCCTGTCCGGCAGGTGTCATGGCTGCTCCTCCCTGAGCTGTGCGCCTGGCTGTACCTCTATTTGGCATTCTGCATACAACTTGGCAGGCACATCCGGCACTGTCAAGGGAGCGGAAGCATCGAAAACGCGTGGTTGTATGCAATCTCTTGACACACTGCCGCTGCACACCTAGCCTGATGCCACGAATGTGACGCAGACAACATTTACGGCTAAAGCGCCGGCCCTGAGGCCGGTCAGGACGCTGATCAAGAACGGCGCATTCCCGGCACGGATCCTTCGCTGCCCGGCGCGCAGGCGCAGAGCAGCACCACCCCAAGGAGAACTGATGGCGTTTCGGTTAGGCGTGGATGTCGGCGGCACATTCACGGACATTCTGCTGGTCAACGAGGACACCGGCCAGACCCACCGGTATAAGACATCGTCCACGCCCGAGGACCAATCGGTCGGCGTGCTGCACGGGATCGCCCAGGTCTGTGCGGCGGCCGGCATCGAGCCGGCCGAGGTGAGCGAGGTGCTGCACGGAACCACGGTGGCCACCAACGCCATCCTGGAACAGAAAGGGGCGCGGGTTGGGCTCGTCACGACCAGGGGCTTCCGCCAGGTCCTGCAGATAGCCCGGTCCTTTGTGCCCGGCGGCCTGGCCGGCTGGATCATCTGGCCCAAACCGGAACCGCTGGCGGACCTGGAAGACACCGTGGAAGTGACCGAACGGGTCTCCACCACCGGGGCGGTGCTGACCCCGCTGGACGAGGAAGATGTCCGCCGGCAGCTGGCCAAGCTGCGGACGAACGGAGTGGAAGCGCTGAGCATCTGCCTCATCAACGCCTACGCTAACGGCGCCCACGAAGCCCGGATCGCTGAGATCGCAGCGGAGGAGCTGCCCGGTATTCCAGTCTCCCGCTCCTCCGTGGTGCTCCCCGAGCTCAGGGAATATGAACGGGCGATCACCACGGTTGCCAACGCCTACGTGCAGGGCCAGGTTTCCGGTTACGTCCGCAAGCTCGACGCCCAGCTGACCGGTGCCGGTATGGACGCCCAGCTCTCCATCCTGCGCAGCGACGGCGGCCTCGTCTCCGGTGCGGTCGCCGCCGACAACCCGGTCTCGCTGCTGCTCTCCGGCCCGGCCGGCGGCGTTACGGGGGCCGCCTGGGCCGCCGAACAGGCCGGCTTCACTGACTTCCTGACCTTCGATATGGGCGGAACCTCCACGGATGTGGCCCTGGTCCAGAACCTTCAGCCCCGGATCGGACGCGAAACGACGGTGGGGCACCTGACCGTCCGCGCCACGTCCGTGGACGTGCGGACGGTTGGCGCCGGCGGCGGATCCATCGCCCATGTTCCGCCGCTGACCCAGGCCCTGCGCGTGGGGCCGCAGTCCGCCGGTGCGGTCCCCGGACCGGCGTCGTACGGCCGCGGAGGCACCGACCCCACCGTCACCGACGCCAACGTGGTCCTGGGGTACCTGCCCTCCCAGCTCGCCGGCGGTGAAATCGGGCTCGACGCCGAAGCCGCCACTGCCGCAGTGAAAACCATCGCGGACGCGACGGGCCTGAACGACGTCGAACGGGCCGCCGCCGGGATCGTGGACATCGTCAACGAGAACATGTTCGGCGCGCTGAAGCTGGTATCCACCCAGCAGGGATTCGATCCGCGGGACTTCGCCCTGGTGGCCTTCGGCGGCGCCGGGCCCCTGCACGCCAACGCCCTGGGGAAACTGACCGGGGCCTGGCCGGTCATCATCCCGCCCTCGCCCGGCGTGCTCTCCGCCTATGGAGACGCCACCACCAGCCTCCGCAATGAAGCGGCCCGCACGCTGGTGCGGCCGTTCGGTGACTTCACGGACACCGAACTGGCCGGGCTGCTGGACGAACTTGCTTCGACCGCCCGGGACACCCTGCTGGCCGCTGGGCTGGGCGAGGAAGACCTTACAGTCAGCTACTCAGCAGACGTCCGCTACCACGGCCAGGGCTTCGAAATCCCGGTGCCGCTGGACTACGCCGCGTTTGCTGCCGGCGACGGCGGCGGGTTCACCGGGCTGCGGGCCGCCTTCGACAAGGAACATGAGCGGCTCTTCTCCTTCCTGCTGGACAACGAACACGAACTGGTGACGGTCCGGTCGACTGTCAACGGCCCGCACCCCGAGGTCACCTCGATCACCCTGGAGGCGGGAGGAACGGACCCCTCCGCCGCCGAACGGACCCGGACCAGCATCTTCGTGGACGGAGCCACGGTTGATGCCGGCGTATATGACCGGGACCTCCTGCTCGCCGGAAACGTGGTGCAGGGGCCGGCCGTCATCGCCGAGATGGACTCCACCACCCTTGTCCTTCCCGGACATACCGCCACCGTGCACGCGCACGGCAGCCTGCTCATCCGCCCTGCCGCAGACCCGAAGGAGTAGCCCCATGGCCCAGCTAGTGGAGACCGCCACCGAGCCGCTGCGCTCGGTGGACGTCGACGTCGTCACCCTCGACCTGATCGAAAACGCGCTGCGAAGCGCCCGCTATGAAATGGACGAAACCCTGTTCCGCACCGCGCTGAGCCCGGGCATCCGGGAACAGCACGACGAGTTCCCGCTGATCGCGGACCCCGAGGGAAAAATGATCGTGGGGCAGTTCGGGCTCTCCATCCCGGACTTCCTGGCGAACTTCCACGGGACCATTGAAGAGGGCGACGTCCTGATGACCTCCGACCCGTATTCCTGCGGTGCGGCGATCAGCCATGCCAACGACTGGCTGGTGGTGATGCCGATCTTCTACGAGGGGCGGATCGTGGGCTGGGCCTCGCAGTTCGGCCACATGACCGACGTCGGCGGCAAAACCCCCGCCTCGATGCCCACCGACGCGCGCACCATCTTCGAGGAAGGCGTGGTGATCCCGCCGTTCAAGCTCTACCGCCGCGGGGAACGCGACGATACCTCGCTGGGCATCATCCTGAACCAGGTGCGCAAGCCGGACTGGAACCGGGCGGATCTCAACGGACTGGTCGCTGCGTGCAGCACCGCCTCCCGCCGGGTCCAGGAAATGTGCGCTCGCTTCGGCGTGGACACCTACACCTCGGCGCTGAATGCCCTGCTGGACCGTAACTACCGGGCCATGAAAACGCTGCTGTCCATGGTGTTCGAGGAAGGCAAACCGCTCTCCTTCACCGACTTCATCGACGACGACGGCCGCGGTTTCGGCCCGTACGAGCTGAAGATGACCATCACCCGCACCGGGGACAAGGTGCTGATCGACCTCACCGGCAGCAGCCCGCAGGCGCAGGGACCGATCAACTACTACATCAACGAAAACCTGATCCGGATGTTCTTCGGGATCTACATGATCACCGTGGCGGACCCGCAGATCCTCTGGAACGACGGGTTCTACCCGCTGGTCGACGTCGAGATACCGGAGGATACCTTCTGGAAACCCCGTTACCCGGCGGCACTGAACGGACGGAACCACGGGATCGGGCGGCTGTTCGACCTCTTCGGCGGGCTGCTGGGCCAGGCCAACCCGGACCTGCTCAACGGCGCCGGATTCTCCTCGTCGCCGCACTTTATGTACTCGGGGAACTACAGTTCCGGGGACCGTAAGGGGGAGTGGTTCCAGCTCTACTCGATCGGCTTCGGCGGGATTCCGGGACGCCCGGTGGGTGACGGTCCGGACGGACACTCACTGTGGCCCTCCTTCACCAACATCCCGTGCGAATACCTGGAGTCCTACTATCCGCTGGTGATCGAGAGGTGGGAGACCATCGCGGACACCGGCGGTGCGGGCCTGCACCGCGGCGGCAACGGCGTCGACGTCGCGTACCGCTTCCTGGAACCGGGAACCATCGCCATCCACGACGACCGCTGGCTCACCTACCCCTGGGGTGTGCGCGGCGGGGAACCGGGTGCCCGCGGGAAGAAATGGATCGAGAAGGCGGACGGCACCACCGTTGTCCTGCCCTCCAAGGTCCACGACGTGGCGGTGTACCCCGGTGATGTCCTGCACTTTGTGACCTGGGGAGGCGGAGGCTGGGGAGATCCGCTGGAGCGGGATCCCGAACTCGTCTGCAAGGAGGTCCGCCGCGGCCTGGTCACGGCGCAGGGGGCGCTTGGGTACGGCGTGGAATGTTCAGCGGACGGGGTGCTCGACGCCGCTGCCACCGCGGAGCTTCGGGACCGGCTGCGGGCGGGCCGGGAAGAGCCGCTGCCGCTGTTCAACCGCGGCGGGGAGATGGCGGATCTGCTGGCCAACGCCCTGGCCGAGACGGGGCTGCCGGCCCCGGCCCCGCCGGTGGCGCTGCTTTGAGGACGTTCGACGCGGGATTCGACGGCACCCTGGCGCCGGGCATCCGGCCCGCCGTGGTGTCCGTGGATCTGATGCGCGCCTACTTCGATCCGCAGAGCCCGCTGTGCCTGCCGGACAAGGAGTTCCTGGACGCCGCGGCCGAGGTGCTGGGCTCGGCGCGGGGCAACGGGGTGCCGGTTCTGCACACCCGGGTCCGCTTCGGGCCCGGGGGGGCGGACGGCGGTGTCTTTATCCGCAAGGTTCCGGCCCTGCGGCTGCTGATCGGAGAAACGGAGCTGGGCCAGCTGATGCCCGAAGTCTCACCCGTGGAGGGGGAGACGGTGCTGGTGAAGCAGTTCGCCAGCGCCTTCTTCGGCACAGACCTGGCCCAGCTCCTGCATGCCCGGGGCGTGGACACCTTGGTGATCGTTGGCACCAGCACCAGCGGCTGTATCCGGGCCACGGCCGTGGACGCAATGCAGCATGGTTTTATCCCGATCGTGGTGGGCAACGCGGTGGGGGACCGGGACGCAGCGGTGCACGGCGGCTCACTCTATGACCTGCAGGCAAAGTACGCGGAGATCTGGGACAGCGCCGACGTGATGGAGTACTTCCGCGGGGATCTGGCCCGGCCCTAGCCCCACCACGGCTGCTTGGCGGCGTCGTATGTGCCGTCATTGGCGGCCAGGTTCAGCCACTGGTTGACGTACTCCTGGAAAACCGTGTCCCCAAGCGGAAGCAGATACGCCTTCTGGGAGAAGTTGAACGGGTGGTCCGGATCCACGGCGCAGAGTTCCGGGTATTCGTTGGCCACCCACTTCACCTCGGCTGCGTCGGTGGTCATGACGTCCGCCCGGCCGGCGACGATCTCGTCGAAGATGGTGTTGTTATCTTCGAAACGGATGATCTCACCGTTGGGATAGTTCTTGTCCGCGAAGATCTCATTGGTGCCGCCGATCGGGGTGATCGACCGGACTCCCGGCGCGTTGATCTCTTCCACGGTGTCGTAGAGCTCTTCCTTGCCGCACAGGGTGATGGGGGTTTTGCCATCGTCAAGGACAGGATCGCTGAAGAAAGCCTGCTCGGCCCGGGCCAGGGAAATGGAGACCCCGCCCACCCCAATATCGCAGCCGGCGAGGAAGTCCGGCATCAGGTCCTTCCACGAGGTCTGCACGTACTCGACCTCCACCTCCAGCCGGGACGCCAGGTCCTGGACCATGGCGATGTCGATTCCGGAGAACCCGCCGGTCTCCGGGTCCTTGTAGGTGAAAGGGCGGTAATCGCCGGTGGTGCAGACCGTCAGGGAGCCGCGGGACTCGATCAGGTCCAGCCGCGATTCCGCCGGGGCGCCGGAGGCGGCGGCATCGCCGCTTGCATCGGCGTTTACATCACCGGCGGTGGACGCGGTGCAGCCGGTGGCCAGCAGGGCGGTCACGGCGGTCAGGGCGAGAACGGGCAACAGGGATTTGGACGGCACAGCTGAATCTCCTAGGCGGTGGGGTACGGAGTGAATCTCCGTTCCCTCAGTCCTAACAGCCGCAGTTGACGGCGTCTGCCCTAGTCAGAGGGCAGTGGAGGCGTGATGCTGAAACGTTACCAGCGGGAGGTTGTGCCGGCTGGACCTCTGCCGGCGGCAGGTCTCCAGCGGAGCGCCGGGCCTAGTGCCGTACCGCGAGGGACGTGCCGAAGCCCAGCAGCGCCACGCCGGTCAGCCGGTCGGTCAGCTTCACCGACCGCGGGCTCTGGAGGGATTTGCGCGCCAAATGGGCCGCGGTGAGAATCAGTCCAAACCACACCACACTGAGCAGGACATGGATTCCCGCCAAAACCAGCCCCATCAGCAGGGGAGAGACACCCTCGGGGATGAACTGCGGAATCATGGCGATGTAGAAGACGCCGACCTTGGGATTGAGCAGGTTCGTCCCCAGGCCTTTGGCCCACGCCGTCACCAGCCGTTCGCCGCTGGCCGGAAGCACACCATCGACTTCCACCGGCGCCTGGCGCCGGCGGAACGACTTCCACAGCAGCGACCCGCCGAGCCACAGCATGTAGGCGGCTCCCGCGAGTTTCAAGGCTGTATAGGCAGTTTCCGACGCCGTCAGAAGCGCCGAGATCCCCACGGCGGCTGCGGCACCCCACAGAAAAGCGCCGGTGTTGATGCCCAGGCCGGTCGCGACGGCGTGCCGCGGGCCTTGGCTGATCGCCGAGCGGAGCACCATGGCCGAGTCCAGCCCCGGCATGATCGTCAGGAGTACGGCAACGGCAGTGAAACCCAGCAGGGCCTGTTCGATGGTCACGCGGAAATTCTATCGGCACCCCGGCTTTTGGCCACCGCGGGATCCCCTGCGCCTCGCTGACAGGCGCAGCCATGGCAAGCTGGAGGGGTGCAGCCCAGCGATACCGTCCAGCCAATCATCCTGCGCGTCGACAAGGAGGATCCGGCCGCCCACTGCGACGCAGTGGCGGCGGCCGCCACCGCCGGCGTGCTGGCCTATGCGAACCGGACCGGGGATGAGGCCTGGGAGGACTGGGTAACCGGCCGTTTCACGAAAACCGTACGGCGTGCGGGACCCAAGCCCTTTGCCAAGCTCAGCGCCCAGGCTCCCTCCGGCGTCGTGCAGATCGGCACAGCGGAGGCAGCCGCGTTCGAGCCGCAGCGCTATGAGGACATGCCGCGGGTACTGCGCGCTCTGCAGGTATCCGGAACACACCTGCCGGACACGGAACCGGCAGCGGCTGTCCCGGGAACGCCGGTGATCATCCTGAACCGGGATCTGTCCATGTCCACCGGAAAAGCCGCCGCGCAGGCTGCGCATGCACTGCTGGCGTGGTTCCTGGAACTGGACGCCGGCCAGCAGCAGGCGTGGGCTGCCCGCCCCGGAGCGGCAGCACAGGAGGTTCCGAAGCGCAGCTTCCAGGCCCTGTCCAGGAAGCCGGGGGCCGGGCCGCTGATTGTCGACGCCGGCCTGACCGAAATCGATCCGGGCACTCCCACGGCGTTCGTGGCCGCGCCCGGCCGCTAGCCGTCCTGGGAGACGGCGCCGCTGGCGGGGAAGTCCGTATCTGCTGCCTGGCGGATCAGCTGCTCGTCACCGAGGACGTCCGCCGGCCGCTTCCCCTTGAGTGCCCTGTTGGGCCGGCAGAACCACAGCACCAGCTCCTCATCCGTCCAACCGGACAGCCTGCCCTGCCGGACAATATCCTCGACCACCGGCAACATGCGGGCACCGGCTTCATCGAATTGGAATCCCGGGTACAGGAACGTCCCGCGGTCCGCCACGGCCAGCACCCGGGTCTTGCCGGTGAGCTGCTTGGCCCGGAGGTTTTCCGGTGCACCGAACCGCAGCCGGTCAGCGAGTTCACTGATCGTGTAGAGGCCGAACTCCCGGCCAATAGACCGCCACCGGTCATCCGCGGGGAGCTGGCGTCCTCCGCGGGGACGGGGTTTTTTCGGTCCCTGTGCAGTCATGGGGGTTACCGTACGCGCCCGGCCGCGGAGAGGGCAGACCCGGAGCGGAGATCACCGCATCCGGGATCGTCTTTGTCTGTAGACGCGTGGCATAAACTGAGGGGCACCAGCCTCCGGAGACCAGGTAAGGAAGTCCCTCATGCCCAAGGTGATTGACCGCGATCAGCGCCGCCAGGACATTCTCGATGTCACCTGGAACCTCATCGTCAAGGGCGGACTGGAAGCAGCCACCATGCGGGAAATTGCCAAGGAGGCAGGCTTCGCCAACGGAGCTCTCAAGCGGTATTTCGACAGCAAAGACGTGATTGTGGAGGCCACCTACCAGCGGGCCCTGAAGATCATGGAGTCCCATGTGGCTGCGGCGCTCGGCGACAAGACCGGGCTGGACGCGCTGCGGCAGTTCACGCTGGCAGCCATGCCCCTGGATGAGGAGCGGATTACCGCCGGCCGGGTCCTGCTGGCGTTCTGGGAACTGTCCCTGTCGAAGGAAGCGCTGTTCGAGGTGTACCAGGCGCACCTGATGCGGTGGCGGAATTCCCTGCGTGAGTACATCCGCCAGGGCCGCGAGGACGGCGACATTGTGTCCCCCGAATCCGACGAACAGCTGGTTGACGAACTGGTTCTGCTCAACGCTGGTGCAAACATCATGAGCCTTGTGGGGCCGGACTTTTCCACGGTTGAACTGCAGCACCGGCACCTTGATTCCTTCTTTGACCGCATCACGCGGTCCCCGGCCGCCTAGCCTCCCAAGGCCCGCACAGCCCGCCTTTCACCCCGGCTGAGGGCGGTTTTCTGCTGCCCGTTTAGCCCCTGCCAGCACCCCGAAAACAGTGCTTGATTTTCTAGTCAACAACTGTAGACTTACCCCACAACGAGTCGCAAAGTGATCCACAGCACACGGACACTGCGGCCGTGGGGCCCCGTTCGGACAATGGACCATGCGGGCTGGTCGACGGGCCGGCCTGCAGGCGTCACTCCACTGGCAATGAGAGAAGAACGCATGAAAAAGGCAACGACAGCAGCACTCCTGACTGTCTCAGCACTCGCGCTGTCCGCTTGCTCCAGCGGTGGCGACAACAACGGCAATGCCGAAGCGGCTGGCGGCAACGTACCCCTGAATATCGGCGAGTTTGCCGACGTCACGTCCTGGGACCCGTCCCTCGCCGACATCGGCTTCGACGGCCCGTACCTGTCCGCTGTCTATGATCCCCTGCTGGGCGTGGACACGGACGGAAACCCCACCCCCGCCCTCGCCACTGAATGGGAGGTCTCCGAGGATTTCCTGACCGTCACAATGGAGCTGCGAACGGATGCGGTCTTCAGCGACGGGGAGCCCTTCAATGCAGACGCTGCAGTGGCGAGCCTTGAATACCTCAAAGAAGGTGCGCGCTCCCAGGAGGCCTACCTGTCGGTTGATTCTTTCGAAGCTGTCGATGAAGACACCATCGAAATCAACCTCGCCGAGCGGGATGACACCCTGCTGTACTTCATGGGACTCGGCCGCAGCTACATGATGTCTCCCAAGGCCATTGAATCCGGCACACTTGCCGAGGCACCCGTCGGATCCGGCCCTTACACCATGGCATCGTCCAGTGTCGCCGGCGCCGAATACCACTTCGACAAGGTCGCCGATCACTGGGCTGCCGATCAGTTCAAGTTCGAACCGCTGGCGATTTATCCGATCCAGGATGCCACGGCACGCAATAACGCCATGCTTTCCGGGCAGGTTAATCTCAATTACGCCGACCAGGCCGCCCTCGACCAGGCAGAAGCGAACAGCTGGAACGTAGCCAAGAAGGTCTCCGGATGGGTGGGCCTGCAGTTCACCGACCGGGCCGGAGACTCCTTCGAACCGCTGGGTGACGAGCGGGTCCGCCAGGCCCTGAACTACGCGTTCAACGGCGCTGAAATCCTCGGCACCCTTGGCAGTGGCGCCGGCGAACCGACCAACCAGGTCTTCCCGTTCGGTATGCCCGGCCACGTCGCGGAGATCGATGAGCAGTACGCCGTGAACCTGGACAAGGCCAAAAAACTGCTGGCCGACGCCGGCTACGCGGACGGCTTCGACATCACCATGCCGATGTCGCAGGTCTTCCAGGTCTGGCAGCCCTCGGTCGACCAGGTCTTCGGAGAGCTGGGTATCAAGGTGACTTGGGAAGACATGCAGTACATGGACTACCAGACCAAGGCCGCCACCTACCCGATGTTCGTCTCCTTCCTGTCGATGGATTCCCACCCCGTGGCCAACGTCCTTCGCCAGATCTCCACCCCGCAGTGGTACAACCCGAACCCGCAGATGGACAAGTTCCCCGAGGTTCAGGCCCAGGTGGAGAAGGTCCTGACGGCGGCGCCGGCGGACCAGCTGGCAGAGGTCGAGACGCTCAACCGGCTGGTGACCGACAAGGCCTGGTTCTCCGTCTTCTACCAGGCAAACAACAGCTATGTCAGTGCGGAAAACATTGAGGTGACCCCGGTTACCGGAATGATGTTCCCGACGCTGCGCCAGATCAGCGTCAAGGGCTAGAACCCCTTGGTGGCGGGAGGGCCGCTGCGGCCGCCCTCCCGCCGCCGTACTTTGAAGGACACTACATGCTCAGATTTACACTCAAGCGGCTTGCCTCGGGCATCATCCTGCTCGTGGTGGTGGCTACCGGAACCTTCTTCCTGGCCCACCTCGCCATCGGCGACCCGACGGCCGGGCTGCTCGGCAACTCGGCCACCCCCGCCCAGCAGGCCGCACTGGCCGAGAAGATCGGCATCGACCGCCCGGTGCTGGTGCAGTTCGCCGACTGGGCCCGGCACGCCGTCCTCGGAGACTTCGGCGACTCCTGGCGCAACTTCCAGCCGGTGACGGCCCAGATCGCCACGAAACTGCCGGTGACCCTGTCCGTGGTTGCCGCCGCGATTCTGCTTTCAGCAGTTTTCGGCGGCCTGCTGGGGGTCCTGGCGGGACTCAACCCCGGAACCATCATCGACAAGCTGGTCAAAGCGGCAGCGGTTGTCCTGTTCGCACTGCCCGGCTTCTGGGTCAGCCTGGTGCTGGTGATCTGGTTCGGAGTGAACCTGAAGTGGTTCCCCGCCGTCGGCTACGTCCAGCCCACGATGTCCATCGAGGGCTGGCTGCGGTCGATCACGCTGCCCGCGGTGTCCCTGGCCCTCGGCGCGGTCGTGATGATTGCGGAGCAGCTGCGCAACGCCTTTATCTCGGTCAACGGACAGGACTTCGTCCGAACCCTGCGCAGCCGGGGGCTCTCCCAGACACGCGTGGTGGTCCACCTGCTGCGCAACGCTGCGCCGGCGTCGATCACCATCCTGGCCCTGATGTTCGTTGCACTGCTCAGCGGAGCCATCGTCGTCGAGCAGGTCTTTGCCCTGCCCGGCATCGGGGCCATGACCAATGGTTCCTCCCAGAACGGCGACATTCCCATCCTGCTTGGCATCACCGTTATCTCCGTGGCCTTCGTGGTGATCGTCAACTTCCTGCTCGACGTCGTCCTCGGCTGGATCAACCCGAAAGCGCGCGTGAAATGACAGCTCCCATCGTTAACCCGCTGGATGCCCGCGGACCCCGCCGGGGCTCCCTGTTCGCCCGGTTCATCCGCCGTCCGTCGGGCGCGGCCTCCGCCGCCGTCTTCGCCGTCATTGTCCTGGTCGCGGTTTTTGCCCCCTGGCTGGCGCCGCATGATCCCAACTTCGTAGACCTGTCGATCGCCAAGGCGCCGCCGGGTCCGGAACACTGGCTGGGCGGTGACGCCAACGGCCGCGACATTCTCAGCCGGCTGATCTACGGAGCCCGGCTCACGCTGATCGGAGCCGCGATCTCGATCCTGGTGTCCCTGGGCATCGGTGTTCCGGCCGGACTGGCTGCGGGCTACTTCGGCGGGACCTTCGACCGGATTGCCACCTGGATCAGTGACGCGCTGCAGGCAGTGCCCGGCATGATCATCCTGCTCATCGTCGCCGCCGCCACCCGGAACGACTTCAACCTCATCATGGTTACGGTGGGCGTATTTATGGCGCCGGGCTATTTCCGGCTCACCAGGTCCACCACGATGACGGTCCGGAACGAACCGTATATCGACGCCGCCCTGGTTGCCGGGCTGTCCAACGGCCGGATCATTGCCCGGCACGTGGTCCAGGCCGTGTACGCACCGATCATCATCCAGACGGCCCTGACGGCCGGGATGGCGATGGGGATGCAGGCCGGCCTGCAGTTCCTGGGCATCGGGGGAGCCAAGGACCCGGGCTGGGGCGCCATGATGAACGAGGGCTTCCGTGTAATGCTGACCGATCCGCTGCTGCTGCTGTGGCCCTCACTCGCCCTGGGTATTTCCATTGCCGCGCTGGCGGTTATGGGCTCGACCCTTGGCGACGTCGTGAGCGTGCGCACTCCGGTGGCAAAGCGCGTCCGGCGTCCGCGCCGCGCCAACGCACCCGCTGCGGAAGCAGCGCCGTCACCGGCGTCGGCCGCAGCCGCAGTGTCCCTGGAGAACCTCAGGGTGAGCTACCCGGGTGCGGAAACCGACATTGAAGTAGTCCACGGGATTTCCGTGCAGGTAGCGCCCGGGGAGGTCCTCGGTATTGTCGGGGAATCCGGTTCCGGAAAGTCCCAGACGGTCTTCTCCATCCTGGACCTGCTGCCGGCCGGCGGCGCCGCCACCATGGACGCGCTGTGGATCGGCGGAGCGGACATCAGTTCCAAGAGCCGCAAGGAACGGCACAGGCTGCTGGGCGGTGTGCTGGGCTATATTCCGCAGGAACCCATGACCAACCTGGACCCGTCCTACACCATTGGTTATCAGCTGATGGAACCGCTGCGCACCGTGCACAGGCTCAGCCGGGCGGACGCCCGGCAGCGGGCGGTGCTGATGCTGGAAAAGGTCGGCATCGCGGATCCTGCGCGGGTTATGCGGTCCTACCCCCACCAGCTCTCCGGCGGTATGGCCCAGCGGGTCCTGATCGCCGGCGCCATCGCGGCCAAGCCCTCGGTGCTGGTGGCGGACGAGCCGACGACGGCGTTGGACGTCACCGTCCAGGCCGAAGTGCTGGAACTGCTGCGTGAACTGCAGCAGGAGTACGGGATGGCACTGATCATCGTGACGCACAACTTTGGGGTTGTTGCGGACATCTGCGACCGCGTTGTGGTGATGAAAGACGGCCGGATCGTGGAAGCGGGAGACGTTTCGACAATCTTCAGTGCCCCGGAAAGTGACTACACCCGCGAACTCATCGCCGCCTCCCTGGACGATGCGGCCACCCGCAGCGAGCTCGACGATGACTACCGCCTGACGGACCCGGCAACCAGACTGGATCCGGACGGCACCCCTGACCAGCGAAAGGCGGCACGCGCATGACCCCGAAGCCCGACCCAGCGGCGGACGCAGCCGGCCCGCTGCTGTCCGTCGACAACCTGGCCATCGACTATTCCCTGTCCGGGCGCAGAAACTTCCGTGCGCTGGATGACGTTTCACTGGAGATCAAGCCCGGTGAATGCCTTGGCCTGGTGGGTGAATCCGGGTCCGGAAAATCCACGCTGGGCAAGGCGGTCCTGGGGCTGGTCCCGGTCACGGACGGCCGGATCTCCTTCGACGGACGCGACATCACGCACCTTCGGAGGCCGGAACGGCGCAAGCTGTCCTCAAGCATCCAGGTGGTGTTCCAGGACCCGTACGGATCCCTCGACCCGAGCATGACGATCGGGCAGATCCTGGCTGAGCCGCTCACGAGTTCCGGGTTGGAGCGCCGCGGCGCGGATGCCGCGGTGAAGGAGATGCTGGACCGGGTCAAACTGCCCGCCGGCGTGGTCGACCGGTATCCGCGCGAGTTTTCCGGCGGGCAGCGCCAGCGCATTGCGATCGCGCGCGCACTGGTCCGGAAACCGCGCCTGATTATTTGTGATGAACCGGTCAGCGCGCTGGACCTGACCACCCAGGCGTCCATACTTGACCTGTTCATTGAACTGCAGCGCGATACCGGTGTTTCCTACCTGTTCATCACCCATGACCTCGGTGTTGTGCGCCGCGTCTGCCACCGGGTCGCGGTGATGTACCGGGGCAAGCTGGTTGAGACCGGCAGCGGACACCAGGTCACCACGGATCCGCAGCATCCCTATACGCGGCGGCTGCTGATGGCCTCGCCCATCGCCAACCCGGAGGCCCAGCGACGACGCCGGCAGGAGTGGCTTGCGCTCCGGAAGGAGCCGGAGGCGCTGGCTGTGGCCGGAAACTGAAAGCCACCAGTCAGCGGAAGGAAAAGCACCGGGAACCTCAGGTTCCCGGTGCTTTTCGGTTTAACATTCCCTCAGACAAACATTCCCTCAGACAAACGTCCGCTCAGACCATCGTCGGCTGGGGCGGCGGCGGGTCCTGCCCGGGGCCTACCCGGAGACGGAGCTCCGCAGGAGGGGACGAACCCACAGGAACGCCAGCAGAGCCGCGCAGGCGACGGCGCCGGCAATCATCGCACCCATGGCCGCCGCCGTCGCACCGCTGAGCGCGGCAAGCGGCGCTATGACCGGACCCACCACAAAGGATGCCGTCCCAAAGAGCGCAGCGGCCGTACCGGCCCGCTCGCGGTGGCGGTCCATCGCCAGTGTGGTCGTATTCGGCGAAACCATGCCACTGGTCATGAGGTAGCCGGCAAGGAATATCAGCAGGAGACCCGGAGGCGCGGCGAGCACCGCGCCGGTGAACAGGGCGGCGGCTGCCAGCAGGGTGAGCCCGTACCCCAGCAGATACATTCTGGCCGGACCGAGCCGCGCCACCAGGAACCTGCTGATCTGCGCGCCGGCCATGCTGGACAGCGCATTTGCGGCAAACACGAAGCTGAACAGCTGTGGAGTCAGCCCGAATTCGTTCTGCAGCACAAAGCTGGACATCGACAGGTAGGTGAAGAAGCCGACGCCGCCAGCGGCCGACGTCACAAGCAGCAGGACAAACAACCGGTCATGGAACAGCAGGCCGAACTGCCGCACGGTCACCCGGATGCCCTCTGTGGTGCGCCGGTGTGCGGGGTGTGTCTCCTGCAGCGAGACGGCAGCCAGGAGCAGAATGAGGGCTCCGATCAGCGCCAGGATCCCGAACATTCCGCGCCAGTCCATCACCCGGGCCAGCTGGCCGCCGAGGACGGGAGCGATGATCGGGGCGGAGGAGCCGACGAGGGCGAGCAGCGACAGCATCCGGGACAGTTCAATGCCGCTGAACAGGTCGCGGGCCACGGCCAGGGCGATGACGACGCCGGCGGCCCCGGCGAGGCCCTGCAGGAACCGTGCCAGCAGGAGCAGCTCGATGGTTGGTGCAAAGGCGCAGGCAAGCGAGAAGACGGTAAACAGCGCGATGCCCGCCAGAAGCGGACGCCGGCGCCCCAACCGGTCACTCAGCGGTCCGGCGATGAGCTGGCCGGCACCCAGCCCGATCATGCATACGGACATGGTGGTTTGGGCCAGGGTGTCGGTCGTCTGCAGTGACTCAGCCAGATGGGGCAGCGCCGGCATGTACAGGTCCATGGAGAGCGGGCCGAAAGCTTCAAGGGCGCCCAGGACCAGGACGATTCGGCGTTTGCTCATGCCGTGGGCCGGGACAGTAGTGACGGAAGGGGAAGACATGGGTTCCTGTTTCTGACGGCCTGGCCGAGGACCCGGACGGGCGGCGGAAAGGGGGAGGCTAAGCGGACGGGCCGAGGCGCAGGGTCCGGCAAAGCCAGCTCTCCCGCGCCTCCTGAGCCGCGAGGGACACTCTCGCTGCCGGGGATGAGCCGGAGAAACCGTGATAGGCACCGGACCAGACGTGCAGCTCGGCCGTGCCGCCGGCTGCCCAGAGCCGGGTGGCGTACGCCGTCGCTTCGTCGCGGAAGACCTCAGCGGCTCCGACCTCGATAAACGCCGGAGGCAGGCCCGACAGGTCCTCCGCCCGCGCCGCGGCGCTGTACGGATGTACGTCCGCAGTGCCCCGCGCCTGGCCGAGAACAGCGGTCCAGGCAGCTTCGTTGTTGCCGCGGTCCCAGATGCCCACCCCGCTGTACTGCCGGCTGGAGACTGTTCCGTTGCGGTCGTCGAGCATTGGGGTGTTCAGCAGCTGCCCGGCCAGCCGCGGACCGCCCCGGTCACGGGCCATCAGCGCCACCGAGGCACTGAGCCCGCCGCCCGCGCTGGCACCCGAGACAATAATCCGTTCCGGATCGACCCCCAGTCCGGGGGCATGGGCAGCCAGCCAGGCCAACGCCGCGTAGCAGTCCTCAGCCGCGGCCGGGCCGGGATGCTCCGGCGCCAGCCGGTATTCCACCGCCACGCCGACAACACCGTGCCGGTGGGCCAGGTCAATGAGTTCGCCGGTGCCGAAGAACCTGGTGCCCAGCACCATCCCGCCGCCATGGATACCCAGGACCGCCGGTGCCGGCCCGCTTCGGGCGGCCGCCGGGCGGATGACTGTCACCTCAATGTCCGGCGCCCCGGCCGGTCCGGGTATCAGCAGGTCCGTCCCGGTCACGGGCAGGGAGCCAATCTGCTCTGCCAGCGGCGGGATCAGACCGGCGACGTGCCGGCGGCTGGGGAGGATGGTGTCTGCCCGCAGGGGATAGGGCTCGAACAGGGACTGGAAGGCGGCCAGACCGGCCACCAGCTCCGGATCGTACGGGACCGGGGTTGTAGACACTGCTGCCTCCTTGAACGTGGGCCGGTTGTCCGGGTCCGCTATTCGGGCTGGGGAAAGAGGAGCCGCTGGAGCCAGGAATCACGGGAAGCCAGTGCCGCCCGGGTCAGTTCACTCTCCGGCGCGTAGATATCGAAGCCGTGGAATCCGCCTGACCAGACATGCAGCTCAGCTTCCCCTCCGGTGGCCCAGATGCGGGTGGCGTATTCGACGTCCTCGTCGCGGAAGGGTTCTGCGGAGCCGACTTCGATGAATGCCGGGGGCAGTCCGGCCAGATCGGCGGCGCGGGTGGGGGCGGCAAAAGCGGGTGCCTCGGGGCTGAACGCCAGGTCCGGGCCGAGGACGCACTCCCAGGCGAGCAGGTTGGCTTCCCGCGTCCAGGTTCCCAATCCGGCGTACTGCCGGCTTGAGATGCTGGTGTTGGTGTTATCGATCATGGGGCAGAGCAGCAGCTGGCCGGCGATGGCCGGGCCGCGGCGGTCGCGGGCCATCAGGGTCAATGCAGCCGAGAACCCGCCGCCGGCGCTGCCTCCCATCACAACGATCCGGTCCGGGTCGATGCCGAGTTCCGCCGCGTTTTCGGACATCCAGACGAGTCCGGCATAGCAGTCTTCGACGCCGGCGGGGTAGGGGTCCTCCGGGGCCAGACGGTACTCAACGTTGACTGCGACCACACCGTGCTTCTCCACGAGCTCCACCAGACGGCCGGTCTCCCAGTCCCGGTGTCCTACGACCATTCCGCCGCCATGGATGTTGAACAGGCCGGGAACAGCCTGCCCGCCGGGTGCTGGAGTGCTGGGGCGCAGGACCGTGATCTCGAGGTCGGGAGCACCGGAGGGGCCCGGGATGATGCGTTCAATGGCTTCGACCGGGCGGCTGCCGATGACTTCTGTGGGACTGGGGAACATTCCCTGGCTGCCGCCGCGGGATGCTGCGATGGTTTCCCTGGACATGGGCGGCTGCGGGCTGGCAGCCATGGCTTGGATAACCGGTGCGAGTTCGGGTGCGAACGGGACCGGGGTGATTCCAACGGCAGGGGCCTGCGGCATCGGATCTTGCCTTTCTCTACGTCTTTGTTTTTTCGGAGGACGGCTGGCTGTGGACGGTGGTGGCTCAGGTGAGCAGCTGGCCGCCGTCGACAGGCAGGCTGATCCCGGTGATGTGCCCGGCGCCGGCCAGGAACAGGACCGCGGCAGCGACGTCGGAGGTGGATGCCAGTGCGTTCAGGGGGATCCGGGATTCCCAGGCGCGGCGCGCCTCGGATCCTTCCGGCAGGCCGGCGCTCAGCATCGGGGTGAGGACCGGGCCCGGAGCCACCGCATTGACCCGGATTCCGTGGGCGGCCAGTTCGATTGCCGCCCAGCGGGTCAGCGAATCCACGGCGGCCTTGCTGGACTCATATCCGCCCATGCCGGGTGTTGGCTGGCGGGCGCCGATGGAGGAAATGTTGACGATGCTGCCCTGCCGTCCCGCGGCTATCATCTGCCGGGCGACCGTCTGCGTCACCAGGTAGGTCCCCAGGACGTTGACCCGCAGGATCGACTCGTAGTCCGTGACACTGAGTTCAGTCAGGGCCCCGTGGACAGACAGCAGGCCGGCGTTGTTGACGAGGACATCGAAGCCGCCGCAGGCACGGGCCGCTTCATCGAGCGCGGCCGGGGCAGAAGCGGTATCCGTGATGTCGACGGCGAGGGCGGTGCCGCCGAGGGACCGCGCCGCTTCGGCTGCTGCCTCCCCATCCCGGTCGGCGATGACAACATGGTCGCCCAGGGCTGCGAATGCTTCGGAAACCGTGCGGCCGATGCCGCCTGCCCCGCCTGTCACGAGGATATTTCGGGCCTTGCTCATCTGCGGTTATTCCCCCTTCCAGCGCGGCCGCGTGCAGCGCATGGGGTTTAGAGTATACGCACGTAGACGCAAAAACCAGCACCCTCACTTCCCGGCTGGATCTCTGGACATCAGGAGTCTACGACCGTAGACTCCTGCCACGGCCGCGCCCGTTTCCGGGCCTTCAGAACCAGGCGGCACCGCATTAACGAAAGGTCTAGGACCCGTGACATCTGCAACCCACCCGGCCGCACGGACGGCCACCCCGGAAGCAATCGTGGACATCGCCATCGGCTTTATGGGAGCGAAACAGCTCTTCGCCGCCAGCCGCATTGGTCTCTTCACCGCCATTGCCGACGGCGCGTCAACGGTCGAGGAACTCGCCAGCACAACAGGCGTGCCTCACCGCCAGGTACGCGTCCTGGCCGACAGCATGGCTGCGCAGGGCCTGCTCGGGCGCGCCGGGGGCCACTACAGCCTGACCCCCGACGCCGCCGCCTACCTCACCGGCGGACACGCCGAGCTGGACCTGGCACCGTTCCTCGCGTTCCTGGGTTCCACCAGCTACGACCAGTGGCGGGGCTACGACAAGACTGTTGACACGGATGCTGCCGGAACCCTGGAACTCGACGAGGCCGGCTGGGCTGACTTCATGCAGGGTGTGATGACCTACAACGCCCTGCACGCAGAGATGCTGGCGCGCCACTTCGACTTCACCGGTTTTGGATCGGCCCTCGACCTGGGCGGTCTGAGCCCGGACTTCGCCATCAAGGCGATGCAGGCCAACCCCGACCTCAAGACCCGCTTTGTGGTGGCACCGGACTTCGCCGACGGTGTCCGCCAGGCAGTCGAAGCAGCCGGCCTGAGCGGACGTGCCGTTGTTGAAGGCGCGGAGACCGAGGATGCCCAGCCCGGCGGCGCGCATGACCTCGTGATGGTCAACCATGTTGCCCACCGCTTCGGTGCCGCGGAGAACGCGCGCATCCTGGCAAATGCACGGGCGGCAGCCGCCCCCGGCGCAACCCTGCTGATGCTCGATTTCTACCTTGACGATGACCCGGTCCAGCGCCGGATCGATGCACTGCACGCCGGGGAGTACTACAACATCGACGGGACCGTGGTGTATCCCGAATCAGTGGTCCGGGAATGGCTGGAAGCAGCCGGCTGGGCCTTCCGGGAGATGATTTCCCTTCCCGGCAGCCCCCGGGTGATTGTGGCTGATGCAGTTTGACGCCGGCGGATGTTCTCAGCGAAAGGCCAGGCCGTGACTGCTGATTCCCCCGTGGCTTCCCTGCCCTGCCGGGTGCTTACCCCGGAAAACGGAGCCGGCGGGGTTCCGGTGCTGCTGCTGCACACCTTTTCCTCCAACGGTGCGGACGACTGGCCGGATGCCGGGCTTCCGGCGGCGCTGACCGCTGCCGGCCGGCCGGTCTATATCCCGGACCTGCCCGGGCACGGCGCAAGCGCGCGGCCCGGGACGGCGGACTCGCTCAGCACCAGCAGCCAGAGCGCGGCCCTGGCAGCTGTGATCGCCGGTATGCCCGGCGACAGTGTGGACATCGTGGGCTATTCGCTGGGCGCACGGCTCGCGTGGAGCCTGGCCCGGATCAGCCCGCGGCGCGTGGGGCACCTGGTGCTCGGCGGCCTCAGCCCGTTCGAGCCTTTCGGTGCCCTGGACATGGGCAGCCTGACGGCACTGGTCCGTGACGGTGCCGCGCCGCAGGATCCCCTGACCGCGATGATCGGCGGGATGATCACTGCGCCGGGACGCGACCCCGAATCGCTGCTGGCTGTGATCGAAGGGCTCCGGGCCGAGCCGTTCCAGCCGGACGCCGGGGCTCCGGAGGCCCCCGTGCTGTTCGTTCGGGGCAGCGGGGACCAGATCGCTGCGGGTATGGAAACTCTGGCTGAGGCAGTCAAGGGTGCCCGCATGCTGACCGTGCCCGGCGACCATCTGCAGGTGCTCCACGGCAGTGCGTTCCAACAGGCGGCCCTGGACTTCATCAACAGCTGATGTCCGTTCGCCGGACCGTTCCCTCTGTCAGGGGCGCGGTTCGGCGAACGTCAGCGCCCGCCGTGGATTGTCGACCATAAAAGCCCGCAGAACGGCGTCGTCGATGCCCAGGGCGCCGAGGGCCGGAAGGAAATGCTCGGAGATGTAGCTGTACCCGTGGCCCCCGTAGCGCTTGAGCTGGATCTTGGTGCAGACGTCCTGGCCGAGCACGATCTGCCCGGCGTATCCATCCTCGACGAGCGCCGCGATGCCCTGCCCCACCTTGTAGTCGGTGGTCGGCCACAGCGTGCCCCAGGGGCTTCCGGTGGTTCCGAGGAAATCGAACTCCGCGAACACACCCCGGCTCAGGAGCCGCCGCGCAAACGGCAGATCTTCCCCCAGGGCTCCGCTGTGGCCCATCACAACCTGGGAGAGGTCCGCTCCTTCGTCTTCCAGGATGTCCAGGACCTGGAATTTCTCTTCCCCGAAACCTCCGAAATGGAAGGTAATGGGTGCGCCCGTCAGCCGGCTGGCCCGCCCGCTGGCCCTGATGCTTTTGAGTTCATTGGGGGAGAGCGGGTTGCCTTCCACTCCCACCTCGCCGATGATTCCTGCCCGGATGCCCGTGCCGCCGGCCCCGCACACGATGTCCCGCACGATGACTTCGGTGAGGTCCTCGACGCTGCGGGAATCCATGTCCACCGGGTGGAAGGCTTCCGTGTACCAGCCCGCCCCCATCACGATGTGCAGGCCGCTGGCGCGCGAAACCCGCAGCAGGGATTTGGGGTCCCGGCCCAGGCCGAGGTTGGACACCTCCACCATGCTCCCGCCTCCGGCGTACTTGAACGCAAGGATTTCCTCCAGCATCTCATCGAAGTCGCCCAGGAGGTCATTGTCGTTGTTGACGGCGCCCCGCCGGGTTTCAGCAAGGTTGGCCAGGGTCAGGGGCCGCGCTGCCCCGGCGGAGTCTTCGCCGGGGCGCAGGGCATGCCCCGGCCGGCGGATGTTGAGGAAGATGTGTTCATGCATCAGCGTTTCGCCCAGGACAGCGGGATCGACCGGACCGGCGACGGTCAGGGCCCTGCCGGCCAGGTTCGGAATGCTCAGGTCATGGAGGCTCATGCCGGCTCCTGGGAAGAGAAGGTAAGGAACCGCTGCGGGTTCCCGGTGGTCAGGAGCCGCAGCTCCGCCTCGCCGGCACCGAGCCCGGCAAGGTAGCCCGTGAACTGCTCCAGGAGAAAGCCGTACCCGTTACCGCCATACGCCTTAAGCCCGGTGTTGCGTGAGATGGAATGGGATACCAGGAGTCGTTCGGCATACCCGCGGCGTGCCAGTTCAAGGATGGCGGCAGCTACGTCGTGATCCGCGGTCCGGGTCTGGACCGAGGGGATCCTGCCCAGCTCGTCAAACTGAAGGCAGACACCGTAGCCAAGAACCTGCTCGGCGTCGTTGATGTCCAGTGCCAACCCTCCGCAGCGGCCGAGGCCCATGCGCCACGGAGGCACGCCCTCAGCGACCAGCAGCTTCAGCGCTGCATTCCGTTTCGCGGGATCTGCCGACCGGTCCAGGACCAGGGGTGCGCCGGTCTCACAGGCTGCGGCAGCCGCGGCGAGGAGGAGAACCCGTTCTTCAGGCACAGCAGGATCCAGCGGACCCAGCGGCCCGATCAGTCCCGCCTGGACGCCGTCAACTCCGTCGCTGAGCTCCCTGATAATTTCCGCAGCCAGGCTCCCGGCACTGCGGCCGGAGATTTCCGGGCTCCAATCCGGATGGTGCCAGCCGGCGGCCATCACGATGTTCACGCCAGTGCTCCGGGACAGCTGCGCCAGTGCAGAGGCGTTCCGCCGGTGGGAGCGCGTGGTGGCGTCCACGATGCTGCGGCCCCCTGCCCTGGTGAAACCAAGCAGCTCAGCTTCCGCCACCCCCATGTCGCCGAGGGACTCGTTGTCCCGGTTCGCGGCCCCAAGCGCGGCGGCGCCGAGCATGCCGATGCACAGCGGGGTCTCGTAGAACCTGCGGTCCGCCGCGGCAACAGGCTGCCGCCGGCCGGCAGCCTGCCAGCCGGCGGGAGTGTCAGACGGCGGTGCGAAGCTGGCGGCGAGGTGTTCGCGGACCAGCGTCTGGCCGAGCGTCCCGGGCTCGACCGGACCCAGGACGGTGACGGCCGAACCGCTGTGGATCAGCGCCACGGGCTACCAGCTACGCGCGGGATCGAAGGCTGCCGGGTGGGTTGTCCGGCTGAGCAGCCGCCCGTGGGCACCAAAGGTGAAATGCACCGGTTGGCTGCCGTCCTGGTGAAGCCCGAACAGGCTGCCGTGGGAGCGGAGCGCCGCGGCGTCCCGGTGGTCCGCCACCGTGACTGCCGCACACGGCACCACTTTCTCCCGCCACGCGAAGACGAAGATGCCTGGGCGCAGCTGATAGGTGGTTTGCTGATCGGTGTCCGCGAGGCCGCGCTCCGGCCCGGACAGGCACTGCCAGGTGTACCAGCGCGGGCTCAGATAGAGATGTTCGTAGGCATGTTCAGTGCTGTACTCCCACAGGACGCGGCCTCCGACCAGAGCCGTGGAAGGAGCCGGTTCGCTGCCTTCCACCTCAGCGCCGTCGATGGTTCCGGTGATGAACTGCTGGCCCACGGCCGTTTGGGCCGGGGAAGCTGTGCCGATGGTCGAGATGACAGAGAGAGCACGGCCGCTGTCCAGGTCCAGGAAGAGTGAAACCGCTTCCCCGGGCGACGAGACATGCTGGAACTGTGCGTAAAAGAGCCCAGGGGCAACCTCGAAGGCCTCATAGGGATCTTCGCCTTCCTGCACGGCATGCCCGGGAGGCTGGAAGCTCCAGGCGACGGACTCCGTGCCGAATTTGTGCGCGATCCGGGTTCCGTCGGCCATGGTCAGGTTGATCCAGCGTCCGGCGAGGGTACCGGACAGCGGCGCCTTGTTCGCATCGAATCCCGGGGCCAGGCCGTCCAGGGGCAGCCAGGTCGAGGTATCTGCGGGGTTCTGGGTTGTTCGCATGCTGAAGATCTCCTTAGTGCCGGCCTAGAGCCAGCTGCCGTCTGCCTGTACTTTGTCCCGATCAACCCACAGATGCTGAACGGCCTCTCGGAGGGCGCTGCCGTGCCGGTGGTAGAGCTCGAGCGCGGCCAGATTGTCCTCCAGCTGTTCGCGGCGGCTTACCCCGAACAGCACATTGGCAACGGCGGGGTTGGCGAGGCAAAAAGCGAGTGCCAGCTGCGGGGCCGAGGTGTTGAAGCTGCCGGCTATCTCCGCCAGCTCTGCTGCTGCCTCCCTGATTTCGCCGCGGATACCACCCGGGTCGGCGCCGATCTTCCGCTCGGGGTGCAGCTTTCCGGCCAGAATCCCGCCTTCGAGGATGTCCGAGGCCTGCATAGCGAAGCTGCCGGAGTCGAAGAGCTCCTGGTAAAAGGGCCCCTCGGCCATCGTTCGGCGGACCACGCTGTATTTGAGCTGCGCGAAGCAGGGTGCCGGCAGGCCTTCCGCACGGGCGAAGTCAATCGCCTGGTGGAGGTCGGCGGCAATCCAATTGTTGACCCCCCAGGCGTCAAACCGGCCGGCCCGGACCTGCTCGGCAACCTCGGTGACAATGGCCCGGACGTCTGGCCGTTCCATATAGTCGCCGACGACGACGAGGTCCGCCTTATCAACGCCGACCCGGTCCAGCGACTCGTTGAGCTGGGCCGCGAACCCCGCGGCGGGGTATTCCCAGAGCCAGAGCTTGCCGCAGAGCAGGTAGTCCTCCCGGGCAATGGCGGCTTCCCGGATGGCCTTACCGAAGATCAGATCGGTTGTGGACTGTTCCGCGTGCGGCCCCATGTTGTAGTGGGCGACGTCGAAGAAATTGACGCCTGCGTCCACGGAGCGCCGCAGGATTCCGACGGCGTCGTCAAACTCCATCCGGTCCCAGGTATTCCAGGAGCCCAGGCCATAGACCGGGACCAGCGGACCATCCGCTCCAAGTTTCCTTTGCGGCATTTTCGTTTCTGCGGACAAGATAGTTCCTCCTTGGGCTACCGGTGAATTTTGAGTCTACGGCCGTATACTAAAAATGCGCAACGGTTGAATCCGGCTCTCCGGCCGCGGACTCCCGGTCATAGACAATGCGGCCGTCGACCACGGTCAGGTCAACCCGGACCCCGGGAAGGTCGCCGGGGGAGACTTCCAGCGGGTTATGCTCCAGGACGCAGAGGTCTGCGGCCTTGCCGGGCTCCAGGGTGCCCTTCCAAGCCTCGGCTTTGTCCTGCCAGGCCGCATGGGAGGTGTAGGACTTCAGGAGTCCGGTCATCAGTTCCCGGTTCCCCATTCCGTGGCCGGTTCCGATCCATTCCCCCGCCGCGGCGATTCCCTGCCGCCAGTCAGGGGACAGGACGGGTGCGTCCGAACTCAGGCAGAGTTTCGCCGGCCCGCCCATGGCGGACAGGATGGGCCAGGAGGAGGCAGCAATCTGGTCGGATAGAACTCCGGCCAGCATTGGGGCGGTGGCCACGGCGATGCCGGGCTGGATGTTGATGCCCATGCCGAGCGAGCCCAGCCGTGCCAGTGCCGCCCCGCTGATCAGGTCTCCGTGGATGACATAGTGCCTGGCTGCCCGGGCGCTTTCCGGGCCGGCGGATTCGACCGCCTCCAGGAAGGTTTCAATGGACCGGTCGCCCGTGGCGTGCACACCGATCTGGTGACCGGCGGCGTGGGCACTGAGGATCATCCGGCGAAGATTGCCCTCCCGGGCAGCGGTGTCGGTTCCATCGACCAGGAGATCCCCGGAGGACCCGTCCGGATAGCAGTGGTGCGTCCAGGCGTTGTGCATCGGAGGAATTCCGTCCGCAAAAATCTTGACCCCGGCGAGATGCAGCCATTTCTGGTCCCCCTTGTAGGGCCGGAAGCCGCGAAGTCCGCGCTCGAATGACTCAATGTCGCTTGCTCCGTCCAGCTCGCCGAAGAGGTTCAGGACCGTGACCCGTGCGGTCAGATCGCCGGCGTCGGCCAGTTCCCGGTAGGCGTCGAGGACGCCGCTGCCGAAGCAGCCGGTGGGTCCGTTGTCCTCGCCGGGGCCGAGCCCCGGTTCGGTGTAGCTGGTGATACCCAGGGAGGCCAGCAGCCTGCCGGTGCGCAGGATGGCATTCCGGCGGTCTTCGCCGGTTTCGAGCCTGGCGGCCGGACTCTGGAAGCCGGCCCCGCCGATGATGGTGTCCGGCCAGAGGGCACCGAGCCAGGCCCCGTGCAGGTGCGAATCGTTAATGCCCGGGATAACGGCCCTCCCGTTCAGTTCAATGACCTGGGTATTGTTCCCCGCAAAACGCATCGCGTCCTGGCTGGAGCCGACGAAGACGATCTCGTTGGCGCTCACGGCTATGGCTTCGGCTTCGGAATTCCTGCCGTCCATCGTGATGACGGATCCACCGCGAAGGATGAGGTCCGCAGGGATTCCGGGTCCGGCCGGGGTCTGGCCCATTTTTGCCTCCAAGGCACTGGTGATTTCAGTCAACGTATGTAGACTAACTTCAAATTACGTGACCCACGCCATACCTTGGAGGAAAAAGGACCATGTCGCTTCCCGCAACAACCCGTGCTGCCGTCCTGACGGCTCACGGTTCCGCCTTGGCGGTTCAGGACATTCCGCTGCCGGACAAACTGGAACCAGGCGCCGCGCTGGTTGAAATTACGTGCACCACGCTGTGCGGCACGGACGTCCATCTTTGGGCCGGGGGAATGACTTTTCCAGGCATGCTGCCCATGGTCCTGGGACACGAGATGGTCGGAACCATCGTGGCTGTGGGTGACGGCGCAGCGGATACCCTGGGTCGTCCATTGTCCGCCGGCGACCGCATTGGCTGGTCGGAGTCCACCTGCGGGAACTGCTTTGGTTGCACGGTACTGCGCGAGCCGGTTGCCTGCAGCGACCGCGGTTATGGCTTTCGCCAGCGGGCAGATACCTGGCCGTACGCTACCGGCGGCCTGGTTGAGCACTGCTATGTCACGCCCGGCGCGGCCAAGCTTCTCCTGCCCGGCGACGTCAAGGACACCTGGGCGGCGATGGCCGGCTGCGCCGCCAAGACGGTGCTGCGGTCCTTTGACCGGGTCGGCGGGATCCGGCCCGCCTCAACGGTAGTGGTGCAGGGTGCCGGAGCGCTCGGGATCTTCGCCACGGCAGTCGCCCGGATTGCCGGCGCAGGAAAGGTCATCACCGTTGGAGCCCCCGATGAGCGGCTGCGGATGGCCGGGCGGTTTGGAGCCGACGCCACTGTGAGTGTTGCCCTCGGCTCTGACGCCTGTGTCCAGGAAGTCCTGCAGCTGACAGACGGGAAGGGAGCAGATCATGTCTTCGATTTCGCCGGTGCACCCTCCGTTGGCAAGGAAGCTGTCGCCATGGCAGCCCAGCGCGGCACGGTTGCGGTGGTGGGCAGCACCGGACCGGCGGACAACGAGGTGCCGCTGGGCATGGTGATGGGGAAGGAACTGAGCGTGGTTGGTTCGCTGAACGGCGATATTTCCGACTACTACCGGGCCATCCAGTTCTTCTCCACCTTCGCCGGCCGTATGCCCTGGGACGAGCTTTTCAGCGAACCGGTGGGCCTGCAGGGCGCCTCGGCAGCCCTGGCAGCCATGTCGGAACTCAACCAGATCAAGGCCGTCGTCGATCCGCGGCTGCCCTAGCGAGTGAGGAAACAACAATGACCATTTCATCTTCAACAACCCTCCTGCCAAAACGCCGGATCGGCACTAAGGGGCCGATGGCCTCAGTGCTTTCACTGGGCTCCTGGCATATTTACGACCGCATGGATTTTTCCGATTCGGTCGCCATGGTCCGTGAAGCCGCAGACCACGGCCTGAACATGTTCGACGTCGGTGTCTACGGCTTTCCGGGACACCAGCCGCCGGTCTTTACCGACGTCCTCTTTTCAGCCATCATCCGGGCGGCAGGTGTGGAGCGGGACCAGTATCTGCTCTCCTCCAAGCTTTGGCTGGAGGGATACCCGGAGCAGAGCCTGCGGGCGCAGCTGGAGAATGCCCTGTTCCGTGCCGGCACGGACCATGCGGACATCGCCGTGCTGGGGGACCTGCGGAAGGACGGCATCGACCTGCGCCGGCTGGTCCTGGATCTCGCGGAGCTCGAGGAATCCGGCCTGCTGGGGTGCTGGGGGGTTAACAACTGGTCCGCCGGCAACATCCAGGCGCTTTTGGACATCGCAGCGGAGGAAGGTGTCAACGGTCCCCAGATGGCGCAGCTGAAGTACAGCCTCTCCCGCCGTTCCATCGCCGACGGTGAACCGTTTGCGGCGCTCTTCCGGCAGGGCCTGACCATGCAGGCATCCGATGTGATGGAAGGCGGCATCCTGGCGGGCAAGCTGAACCCGGGGCGGGAAGTCGGCAGGGACCCGGGCAGCATCCGGGATCGGATTATTGACAGCTTTCCCGGCATCAAGGCGCTCAGCAGTGACCTCGGCACCACCCCGGCCCAGCTGTGCATCGCCTTCACCCTGACCCACCCCGCCAACGCCACCACCCTGTTCGGTGCGAGCAGCGTTGAACAGCTGCGCTCCAACCTTGCCGCAGTAGAGCTGGTGGAGCGGGTAGGTTCAGATGAACTGCGCCGCCTCGCCGAGCCGTTCTGGGCAGACAAAGGCGTGGTTTCGCCCGAAGGTCCCTGACCCGGACGGCGAAACCCGAACCGTTGAGGAATGCAAAGGGGAAGACACATGGTTTCACAGCAGGCTGATCTGCTCTTGGTCAACGGCGTCATCGACACCCTTGACGCCCGCATGCCACGGACACATGCCCTGGCGGTCAGCGGGGGGAAGGTCCTGGCGGCGGGGGAGGAGGCCCTGGACTCCCGGGGGCCGTCCACCGCGGTGCTGGACCTGGCAGGCGGATATGTGATGCCGGGTCTCCTGGACGTGCACAACCACCACCTGCTGGCCGGCCAGATGGACCTTTTCGAGCTCGATGTTCCTCCGACACTCGATCTCGACTCACTGCTGGCTGCCGTCGCGGAGTACGCGGCCGGTTTGGGACCGGACGAGTGGCTGCTTGGCGGCAGCTGGGGTGCCGGGCTGATGCAGGCCATCAGCACCCCCGAGGCCCTTGCCCGTTTTGATGCGGCAACGGGCGGACGCCCGGCGCTGCTGAAGGATGACAGCAAACACAACCGGTGGGCCAACTCGCCGGCACTGAAGCTGGCCGGAATTGATGCCCACACACCGGACCCGGACGGCGGGCAGATCCTGCGCAGCGCGGACGGACGGGCCACCGGGGTGCTGGTCGAAGCTGCCGGCGTACTGGCGGAAAAGACCCTGGCGCGGCTGCAGCCCGTCTCCACCGGGGACCTGGCCCGGGCAGCGGCCCGCGGCATTGAGATCCTGCATTCCTACGGCATCACCGGATTCCAGGACGCGGCCACCTCCCTGCAGCTGATGCAGGCGCTCAAGGAACTTGATGACGCCGGCACCCTGCAGGCCTGGGTGGTGACGTCCATGCAGGCGAACGATTTCATCTTCGGAACAGAGCCCCTGGGAGAGGGGATCATTGCTCACCGCGGGGACCTGCGCAGCCTCCACCACCGGCCGGATTTCATCAAGATCTTCCTTGACGGTGTTCCGCCGGCCGGAACAGCTGCCTTCATCGAGCCCTACCTGCCGTCCGCTGGTTTCCCCGCCTGCCACTGCGGGGAAACCACACTCGACGCGGACGCCCTTGAAATCTGGCTGCTGGGAACCGCTGCGCGCGGCATATCAGCGAAAATCCACTGCACCGGAGATGCCTCCGTGCGGTTGGTGCTGGATACCGTCGCGAAGGTCCGGGCCGCAGGCTGGGACAAGCCGAAGTACCACATTGCGCACGGCCAGTTCGTGCATCCGGAGGATATCGCCCGCTTTGCCGAGCTCAACGTCACGGCCGATATCTCGCCGTCGTTGTGGTTCCCCGGGGTGATTTCCGAAGCCATCGCCACGGTGCTGCCAGCCGAACGGGCTTCGCGGATGCAACCCAACCGTTCGCTGCTGGACGCCGGCGCCCGGATCGCCGGCGGATCCGACTGGCCGGTGAGTGTTTCCCCGAACGTTTGGGAGGGCGTCTACGGGCTGGTGACCCGGCAGAATCCCCTGGGCGGGTTCCCCGGTGCCTTGTGGCCCGAACAGGCGATCACGCTCGAAGAAGCCATCCGCGTCTACACCACCGCCTGCGCCGAGGCGATGGGAATTGAGGACGTGGCTGGATCGCTGGCGCCGGGTAAATCGGCAGACTTCGTCCTGCTGTCCGCGGATCCGTACACCATCCCCATCGACGAGGTCCGGAACATCACGGCGCAACAAACCTGGTTCGCCGGCAGCCTCGTCTTCGACACGGCAGCACAGACAGCGAGGCAGCCCGCCGGAGAACCGGCCGCCTGAGAACCGGCACCGCCTGAGAACCGGCCGCGCGGGGTTTCCGGCCGCGGCTGGTTCAGGAGCGGACGGGAGCAGTGCCCAGCATCCGGGCGTTGCGCGCACGGGCGTCCAGGTCCGCTGCTGCCGGGGCGGGCAGGTCGATGATCCCGCGCAGCGATCCGCGCAGGCTGCGGTAGGCGCCGTCGACCTCCGACGGCGAAGCCGCACCGTCGAGGATAAGGTTCAGGGCCGTCCGGGCGGTCGCGAGCCGGCTCCGTTCCTGGTCCGTCAGCTTGGACTGGCCGCAGCGGCGGGCATAGTTCTCCGCCGTCCGCAGCGCTACGTCGAAGCGGTCCACGGCCAGGTGCAGGCGGGCCGGATCGGAACCGCGCTCGGCTTCGCGGATACCCTGCATGGCCACGAGGACCTCCCGGATCACGGGATCGGAGTAGTCGGTCATCACCGGATAATCGATCAGCAGGGCAACATCGGTTTCATACCGGGACCAAGCCACCAGTGAGGCATCCCGCCGGCGGCAGGCCGCGTCCCAGGAACCGGTCCGGGCCTGGGCCTCAACGCGGGTTCTGCGCCGGCGCCCGAGGGCCTTGGACGTTTTTTGGGCCGCAATCAGCAATCCGGTGAGCGCACCGATCCCCAGCGGGGGCACAGCGAACGCGAGGGCGAACGTATATGCCGGCGGCACTGCGCCCCAGATGGCCCAGGCTGCGAAACTGATCAGTGCATAGACCCCCAGGACCACCATCCCCGCCGTAAACGCGAAAAGAACCAGCGCGGCGGCAGCCACTTTCCGGGCAATTCTCTTCAGCATCACCACAGGATAGCCGCCCAAGCTGGATCACGGCAGGGAGTTTCCTGTCCCGGCGGGGCCAATGGCGGGGAGCATACTGTTCCGTCCCGGAAGTTTCGGGGATTCCAGAAAAGGACACGCCGCGATTTGTGCCAAGATTGCGGATTTCCACAGCGAACCTTGAGCAGCGCGTAGCTATGGTCAGGTGCATGGGGACATATAACGTACTTTCACGGAAGACCCGGACAGTGGACTCTCTCGTTTCACCGTCCGGGATGGTCACCTCCGGAAGCCGGTGGCTGCCGGCCTGCGAACCGCAGCCGCGGCCGGTGCTGCCGCGGCTTGAACCGGGACAGGTGTACATCACCCGGCGGGGCACCGCGTACCACCCCGGCTGGTGCCAGGTGGTGCAGCGGACCTGGGAATTCAACAAGCCCGCCCTGCAGATCTGCGCCGGCAGGGACGTCGGCGGCCGGCGGCTGTGCAGGTCCTGCGAGGGAGACTCGAAGCAGCCCTGAACCGGGGGCAGGGCGGGAACTCAGGCAGTGTCCGTGCGGGTCGCGTTGAGTGCGCGGATGAGCGCGGCGGCGTCGTAAGGGCCGCGGTGCCGGACGCCGTTCACGAAGAACGTGGGGGTCGAATGCAGATCCATGGCCTCGGCGTCCAGGGCATCGTCCCGCACCCGGTTTACGACGTCGGCTGACCGCAGATCCGACTCGAACCGGTCCGGATCCAGCCCAAGGTTCTCCGCCAGGGACAGCAGGTCCGCCGGCTCCAGATGGTCCTGGTCCTCGAAGAGCCTGGACGCATACGGTCCGAAGCGGCCCTGCAGGGAGGCGGCTTCCGCCGCCTCCGCGGCCTGCACGGCATGGGGGTGGACCCGGGTGAGGGGCAGATGCCGCCACACCCAGCGAAGCTCCGCGCCGAAGTGCTCACGGACCTCGTCAACGACGCCGGTGGCCCGGCTGCAGAACGGGCACTCGAAGTCTCCGTACTCCACCAGAGTCAGCGGCGCTTCGGGATTGCCGAAAACGTGATCCCGGCCGGGGTCCACCGGCCTGGCCAGGTGCTTGCCGACCGGCTCGAGCGGAGCCCGTGCCTCCAGCACCTTGAAGATCACCGTGCCCAGCCCAAAGGCCAGCACCGACCCGGTCAGTACGCCGACGCGTGCCTCGTTCTGGGCGGCGTCGTCGTTGATGGCCAGACTGATGATGAACAGTGAGATGGTGAACCCGATGCCGGACAGGGCGGCGCCGCCGGCGATCCGGCCGAGCGTCAGGCCGGGCCCGAACTCGCCCAGCCCCAGCCGCCGCAGCAGCGCGGATACACCGAAGATGCCGGTGAACTTGCCCAGGGCCAGGCCGACTGCCACACCCCACGTGAGCGGGGACCTGGCTGCCGCTGACAGGGTGGCGCCGTCGAGCTCCACGCCGGCGTTGGCCAGTGCGAACAGCGGCAGGATCAGGTAGGAAACCCAGGGGCTGAGGGCGCTCTGGAGCCGGTCGTTGATGGAAATGGATTCCCGCAGGCTGCCGGCCGCTGCCCGCGCGTACTCCGAGTTGGGCGATTGCCGGAACGTCTGCGCCAGTTCCAGCGCCCGCTCCACCTCGTGCCGGCGCGGAGCGAAAACGGGAACAAAGAGGGCGACGGCGACACCCGCCAGGGTGGGGTGGACCCCGGCGTAGTAGAACGCCAGCCACGTCGCGGCGGCGAGCACGGCGTAGGCGGCACCCCGGCCGCGGGGCAGGTACCGGGAGGCAGCCACCGCGGCCAGCCCGGCGAACCCCGCCAGGAGCGGCATAAGCTGCAGGTGATCGGTGTAGACCAGGGCAATAATGCTCAGCGCAGCGACGTCATCCACCACGGCAAGGGTCAGCAGGAAGATCCGCAGCCGTCCGGGAAACTTCGGTCCCACGATTGCCAGCGCTCCGAGCAGGAAGGCGGTGTCCGTGGAGATCACAACACCCCAGGCGTGGGCGTACTCCGTCCGCCCGGCAATCAGCAGGAAAACCAGGGCGGGCAGGGCGATTCCCGCTGCGGCGCCGGCCACCGGCACAACGGCACGGGAGCGGTTGGTCAGCTCCCCGAGGGCAAACTCGCGCCGCACCTCCAGACCGACGGTAAAGAAAAAGACCGCCATCAGGAGGTCATTTACAACCTCCTGCAGGGTCAGCTCCAGGTCCCAGCTGCCGATCCGCAGCTCGACCGTGGTTTCCCAGAACTCTGCGTAACTGAGGGACACGGCGGAATTGGCCCAGAGCAGCGCCAGCACGGTAAAGAGCAGGAGCAGGGACGCAGCCCGTTTTTCCTGGCCCAAGGCACCCAATCGGCTGAGCAGCCCGGAAGCGCCTTGGCTGCTTGGCATGGGCTGGTCCTTCCTCCGGGCCGGATCCTGCGTCAGAGACTAGCGCTCACGCCGGAGGCGTTCCATCTCCCTGCGGTCTTTCTTGGTCGGGCGCCCGGTGCCGCGGTCCCGCTGCGGCAGGCCAAGAGCCGGGGCCGGGGGACGCTCCGGGGTGTGGTCGGTGAAGCAGTGGGAGGCGGCTTCGGCACCAACACGCTTGGAGATCAGGGCCCGGACCTCCAGGATCCGTTCGAACCCGGGCTGCCGGACACGGATGCTGTCCCCGGGCTGTACCGGCTGCGCGGCTTTCGCCGCGTGGCCATTGAGTTTGACATGCCCGGCACGGCACGCGGCAGTAGCGGCGGAACGGGTTTTGTAGGCGCGGATGGCCCACAGCCAGGCGTCGATCCGCACGCTTTTCGGGGTGCTCATTGGAATGCTCATGATGGTCCCGAGTTTAGTCCGGGCGCGGCGTCCGGACTCCGAGCAGCCGGGCCGCGTCCTTCTGGGCCTGCATTGCCTCCGGGGAGAGGATCATGCCGTTCACAGCCGCTGAGGGAACCTGATGGTGCTGCGCTTCGATCAGCCGGCGGAGCTCCGCGGGAGTGTAGGGATTGGGGGTGCCGGCATGCGCCATGGCATGGCAGTTGGGGCACAGGGGTACGAGGTCGGTTGCCGGATCCAGTTCGTAGTCCTCCAGCACCAGCTGCGGCGGCACAATGTGATGGACCTGCATGAGGTCCGCACCCTCACAGCCAAAAGCGGCAGCAAAATCGAAGCCGCAGGCCGAACACACCGGACCATGGTGGACCAGGCAGATCCGGACAGCGTCGGGGTCGTTCTCGTAGCGGCTCGCCAGGGACCAGCGCAGTGCCTGCTGGGGCAGTGTTCCCGGCACAGGGGAGATGGCCGGCCCTGGAACGCCGGCCACCTGCCGGGCCCACGCGGCGCGCAGCGCACTCCCTGCGCCGCGGTCCAGCACGGTGACGCCGGCGTCGTTACCGAAGTCCGCCGTGGTCAAGCCGGGTACCAGCTCGGCCAGGGGCACCTGCTCTCCAAGCGGCAGCAGCAGGTCAATATCAACGTCAGCCACGGTGAAGAGGGTGCCTTCGTCCGGGTCAGCGAGCTGGTACGGATAGGAGACGACGACGCCGTGGCCCGCCACGGCGGCTATCTCACCGGGGAGCACGAACCAGGCGTCAGAGCCGGGTTCAACTCCGGGGTTTCCCGAAATGTCCCAGACAGCCCGGAAAAAACCGGCGTCCTCAGCGCCGCCGGCCGCCTCGGAATAATCCGGCTGCCAGGCTTCCGGCCATACTGGATCCCAGCCCAGCAGAACAGCGGTCACCGGCAGTTCCGGGAAGAGTGTGGTCTCAAGGGTGTCTCAGTGCCGTCTCAACGCGGCTGGTAGGTGAGACAGTCAGCGAGCTCAGCCCCCGGGCCGACGCGCACGTCATGCGCATCGCACATCAGATGGTCATTGAAACGGCATTCGCCCCGCTGGCAGGCACCGACGGTCGCAAGGACCTTGGGAAGCCCGCCGGTGGCGGAAGTATCGATGAACGTCGCGCAGCTGGCGTGTTCCGGGGCTCCGCCGACGGTAATCGCGAATGCCGTGCAGCCGTCGTGGTTGAAGTCGCAGTTGTGGACAGAGCAGTCGGAAACGGGTGCAACGTGGTCAGTCATGGTTCCTCCTGTGCGGGATGCCGGAGTGCTTCTTGCCTGAAGTCCGAACGTACCACCGTTGGCAGCGAATAATTAGCACGAATTTTCGGGCCCTAATTCAGGCCGGACCCCGGTGAATTACCGGCGCAGGAGTGACACCGTGGCCAGCACCACCATGACGGTGAGCACCAGGCGCAGCAGGAACGAGGCTTCCGGGAAACCTGGCCGCAGCATGGCTGGCAGCCGTCCGTTGCGGGCCGGCCAGGAGCGGGCGTCGCAGCGGATCACCGTGATGGTAAAGATGATGGCACCGCCAACCCCGCAGACCGTGGTCAGCATGCCCACCAGCTGGCTTTCGGCGCTCAGGCCGCCGGAGACCAGCACCCCCACTGCCAGGCCGAGGGCGCTGCCCCGGCCCACGAAGTCCAGGTAGCGGCCCATGGCCGGGAGGAAGACTCCCAGGAACCGGCGGGCTGCGGGACCGCGCAGCAGGGTAGCGGCTGCCGTGGAGCGCAGCGGCCGCACGGCGGCCAGGTCAGCGAGGGTGTCCGCCTCCCGGACCGCGGATTCCAGGTCCGCCAGGGCCCGGCTGACCAGTGCCTCCTGCCCGGGAAGCAGATCGGGGCGTTTGAGCAGTGCCGCAAGGGACTCGGCGGCCTGGCGGCGCTGCCCGGCGCCGGGTCGTGACTGCCGTGACTGCTCAACCCGGCGGAGCCAGCCGCTGCTGTCCGTTCGCCGCAGAATCAGCCGTGGATCGGCCACCGAGCGGACCATCTGCCGGGTATAGGCGGCGGCGCCCTGCCGGCCGGCGGGATCCCCGCTGCGCAGTTCCGCGGCGCGTGCAGAGACCAGTTCAAGGTAGCGGTCCTGCAGTGCCGGCAGCCCCGTGTTGTCCCAGCAGGCCCTGGCTACCGTGAACACGCCAAAAACGGCGGACACCAGAGCCGTTGCCTGGGCAACTGTCCAAAAATCCAGGCCTTCGAATAACGCAGGCACCCTGCCCCCAAGCTCGTAGTACGTTCGCTGGAAATCTTGCCACAGGGGCGCATTTGGACCCGCCCCGGCGGCTGGGTATAACCGGTATATGACCTTTGTGCAGCAGGACCACACCACAGCGGAGCTGGTCCGGGAGGCAGCGGCACAGGGGTTGGAACTCGACGCGGGGCAGCTGGCCGTGCTGCCGGCGCTCGCGCGCGCGGCGGAGGCCGCGCTCCAGCCGCCGGCGGGATCTGCAGGCAGCGGTTCGATGTATCTGTGGGGTCCGCCGGGACGCGGAAAGACCTGGCTCCTGGACACATTTTTCCGGGCGGTGCCGATCCGGCAGAAACGCCGCCTGCACTTCCACGATTTCTTCCGCGAACTCCACGCCCGGACCTTCGCGGGGTACGGCACGAAGGGTTTCCGCCAGCAATCGGCCTTCGCCGACGGCCTGGACTCGCTCCTGGGGGATGCCCGGCTGCTCTGCTTTGACGAGTTCCATGTGAACGGGCCGGCAGACGCTGCTTTTGTCACCCGCTTCCTGGAGCAGGTCCTGGACCGCGGGATCGTCCTGGTGGCAACCTCCAACTACGCGCCTCAGGAGCTGCTTCCGGACCCGATGTTCCACCATCTCTTCGAGCCCGGCATCGAACTCATCCGCAGCAACCTGCACGTGGCCGCCCTGGATGGCTCGGTGGACTACCGTTCCCTGCCCGGTGCGCGCCGGCTCCGGTCCGGGTTCGCCGCCGGATACCACCTGCGCCACGCCGGGGCGGGCCTGCTGGCAGCTGCCGGCCTGCACCCTCCGGCACCGGAAGAATCCCGGGTCCTGAAACCCGGGAGCGTACCCCTCACCGCGGACCGGGCCGCTAACGGCGAGATCTGGTTCCGGTTCGCCGAGCTGTGCGAATCCCGGTCCGCGGCCTCCGATTATCTTGCGCTCGCCGGTGAATACCGGCACTGGGTCATATCCGAGGTTCCCGGAACGGCAGGTCCGGGCCCGAACGCCTGGCAGCGTTTCGGCAACCTGGTGGACGTTCTGTATGACTCCGGCTGCCGCCTCGATGTGATCGGCTTCAGTGACTACGACGGCGCGTTCCCCGGCCTGGCACACGAGGTTGACCTGGCGCGCGTCCGCAGCCGCTTTGGCGTGCTGGCAGTCCTGGAGTAGCTCCCGCCGCCACCTGCCGCTAGGTGCGGACCAGTTCCTGCGGCTCCTGGCTGCCTGCCTTCCGTGACCGGCGGTGGCGCAGGTGCTGGATGCCGGAAACTAGCAGGGCACCGGCAAGGACCAGGTAGAGCGTGACGGTGATCGGGCTGCCGACCAGGATCCCCAGGTTCCCCTCCGAGACTGCCAGCGCCCGGCGGAGTTCGGTTTCGGCCATGGGCCCGAGGATGACGGCGATCAGGACCGGTGCCAGCGGGATGCTGTACCGGCGCATCAGGAAGCCCAGCAGCCCGATGGCGATCAGCAGCCACAGGTCAAGGACCGAGGAACTGACGGCGTACACACCAAGCATGGAAAACACCGTGATGCCGGCATACAGGTAGTGCCGGGGAATGTTCAGCAGCTTCGCCCACACCGAAGCGAACGGCAGATTGATGATCAGCAGGATCACCAGGCCGATAAACAGGGAGGCCAGCAGGGCCCACACCAGGTCCCCGCTGCGGTCGAAAAGCAGCGGCCCGGGCTGCATGCCGTATTGCTGGAAGGCTGCCAGCATGATGGCAGCGGTGGCCGACGTCGGCAGGCCGAGCGCCAGCAGCGCGCCCATGGCGGTTCCCGCCGTCGCATTCGCGGCTGCCTCGGGTGCCGCGAGGCCCTTGATGGAGCCGGTGGTGCCGAACTCCGGGTCCTTCCGGCGGGCAGCGAGTTTCTTTTCGGTGCCGTAGGCCAGGAAGGTGGGAACCTCGGCGCCGCCGGCGGGAATCAGGCCAAAGGGTGCACCGAACGCGGTGCCGCGCAGCCAGGCCGGCAGGGCCCGGCGGATATCCCGCAGATTGATGCGCGCCTTGCCGCTGGTTTTGATCTGCGTCGCTGCCGGATCCCGGTGGATGCGGGAGGCCACATGGAATACTTCGCCGAGGGCCAGGAGTCCCACAGTGATCACGATGATGGAGATACCGTCGAACAGCTGCGGCAGATCCAGCGTGAAGCGTGCCGTGCCGGAGGGGCCGTCAATGCCCACCAGGGCCAGGGCCAAGCCGATGCCCAGCGCCGCGAGGCCGCGGACCACGGATTCGGAGACGACGGCGGAGATGGCGAGGAAGGCGAAGACCGCCAGCGCGAAATACTCCGCCGGACCGAAAACGGTGGCCAGCTTGACCAGAGTGGGCGCGAAGAAGACCACCAACGTGGTGGCTATGAGACCGCCGATGAAGGCCCCGATCGCCGCCGTCGCCAGTGCCTTGGCAGCGTGGCCGTTTTTTGCCATCCGGTGGCCCTCGAACGTTGAGGCAATGGCCGAGGAGTTGCCGGGAGTGTTGAGCAGGATTCCTGCCGTTGAGTCGCCGAAGAGCCCGCCGAAGTAAATTCCGGCAAACATAATGAATGCCGCCGTCGGCTCCAGTGAGAAGGTCACGGGCAGCAGCAGCGCAACGGCCATGGCGGAGCCCAGGCCGGGCAGGACCCCGACGGCGGTGCCGAGGATAGCGCCGATCAGGACCCAGAGCAGGTTGATGGGGGTCAGGGCGGCTCCGAAGCCGTCCAGGAGAAGGGATAGCTGGTCCATCAGAGAAGTCCTCCCAGGAAACCGGCGGGCAGATTCAGCCCGAGGCCGGCGTTAAAGGCGAGTTGGATGGCGGAGGCAAACAGCAGGGAGACACCGGCGTCGAAACCGGGACGCTTGCTGCCCAGCGCCCGGCAGATGATCCAGAAGAGGAACGCGGCGCTGAGGATCCAGCCCAGGATGTTCAGGGCGGCGGTGAACACCACCACACCGCCCACCACCATTCCCACGGTCTTCCAGTCCGAGTAGGTCCGCCAGGATTCCGGTGAGCCGGCCTTGGCCCTCTCTTCGGGGAGCCTGGCCAGGTCCCGGAGCATGTCCGGGGAGAAGTTGCCGCGTCCGGGGTGCTTCCGGGTATCGGGAATGCTCCGCGAGCGCAGGACCTGGATGGTCAGAGCCGTGGCCACACCGTAGAGCAGCACACACACAAGGACCGGGAAGAACTGCGGGCCCGGAGCCGCAGTGCCCTGGACATTCATGCTGACGGTGCCCACGGTGAGGAACACGGCAAGCGCATAGAGCACGACGGCGACGAGCAGCTCGCCGCGTCCGGTGCCGAACGAGGGTTTATCCTCCGGCCGCCCGGTGTTTCCGCGTTCGTCGGCGGCAGGTTTGCTTCCAGTGATGCTCATAGTCCAAGGTCCTTTACGATCCCGCGTGCAGTGGAGACTTCCTCGGCGATGAAGGCTTCGAACTCCTCACCGGTGGCAAAACTGTCGGTCCAGCTGTTGCGTGCCAGAGTGTCCTGCCAGTCCTCTGACTCCCGCATCTGCGTGATGATGGCGACGAACTCCTCCCGGGCAGCGTCGGAGATGCCCGGCGCGGCGACCACGCCCCGCCAGTTGGACATGGCGACGTCCACCCCCTGTTCCCTGAAGGTGGGGACGTCCACACCGTCAAGGCGTTCGTCGGAAGAGATGGCCAGGGCGCGCAGGGAGCCGGCTTCAATCTGGTCCGCTACCTCGTTGTAGCCGGACATACCTGCCGCTGTTGTGTGCGAAAGCAGGGAAGTCAGTGCCTCGCCGCCGCCGGAGTAGGCCACATAATTCACAAGTTTCGGGTCCAGGCCCACCTCTTTGGCCAGCAGACCGCTGAGCAGATGGTCGATGGATCCGAGGGAGCCGCCGCCGATCGAGGTGCCGCCGGGGTTCTGGATCCAGGCGGCCAGGAAATCGTCCAGGGTCTGGAACTCGCTGTCGGCCGGCACCACCAGGGCCGCGTAGTCGTCGGCCAGCCTGGCGATGGGGACCACATCCGCCATGGATTCCGGGTTGTCCGCAAGCTCGATCGCGCCGACCATCACGCCGCCGGTGACCAGCAGCGCATCTTCCCGCCCGGGGGTCTGGACGAACTGGCTCAGGCCGATGGTGCCGCCGGCGCCGGGGACGTTGACCACCTGGGGATTGTTGACGATGCCGTTGCCGCGCAGGGCCTGCTGGGATTCCCGGGCAAAACCATCCCAGCCGCCTCCGGGGGCGGCTGGGGCGATCAGTGTGAGCTTGCTGCGCGCGGTGGCTGTCCCTCCTGAGGAAGCAGCGTTGACGAACGCGAGCACCGTGACCAGGACTGCAATCAGGGTGAATGCGCCGGAGCGGAAGGTTAGCTTCATGGTTCCTGTTCCAAATGCCGTTGTTGTTTCCGGGCCGCCGGCACCGTTTCCCGGCAGCTTGTACACAATGAAGTACCTGTATATACCGTGATCCAGGTCACTGCAAACTTGCCAACACCCCCTAGCCATATGGGTCATGGGCTGTTATGGAGCGGTGTTCCATGAACGAAAATTGACAGCCGTGCAATCTGTGGATTTTTTTGCGGTAGCTTGTATACAGTCGAATACAAGGTCGCGAGAAAGAGTGAACATGGCACAGGAACATCTGGTGGACGCGGACGTTGTGGTTGTCGGCGGGGGTAACGCAGGCTTTTCCGCAGCCCACGCCGCCGCACAGCGCGGCAGGTCAGTCCTGCTGCTGGAGAAGGGCACCCCGGAGCTATCCGGGGGAAACAGCTTTTACACCGCCGGGGCCACCAGGATCGTCCATGGCGGACTCGGGGACCTGCAGGGACTGATTGAGGAAGACGACCGCCACCCGGTGACCGAGGTACCGGCCTACACTGCGGAGAACTACGCCTCGGACCTGGCCAAGGTCACCGAGGGGCGGAACGACCCAGCCATGACCGAGGTGCTGATCGCCGAAAGCCAGTCGACGCTCCGCTGGCTGCAGGGGCTGGGGCTCAGGTACCGCCTGATGTACGAACGCCAGGCCTACGAGCGCCCGGACGGAAGCTACCTCTTCTGGGGCGGCCTGCATGTCGGGAACGTCGGTGGCGGGGAGGGCATGATGGCCGACCATGCCCGGGTCGCCGCCGAACTGGGCGTCGACGTCCGCTACGGGCATGCTGCCACCGAACTGCTCGTCGAGCAGGGCGCCGTCGTGGGCGTGCGTGCCGAGACCCCGGACGGGGTCCGCACCTTCTCCGCCGGGTCAGTCATCCTGACCGCAGGGGGCTTCGAATCGGATCCAGCCAAACGGCGCGAGTTCCTGGGCGAGGGCTGGGAAAACGCCAAGGTCCGGGGAACCCCCTGCAACACCGGGGAGATGATCATGGCGGCGCTGGACATCGGGGCGGCCCGGGGCGGGGATTGGAACACCTGCCACAGCGTTCAGTGGGACGCGTTCACCGCGCTCAACGAATCCAACCGGGAACTGACCAACCGGCTGACCCGGCAGAGCTATCCGCTGGGCATCATCGTCAACCGCGACGGCGAACGCTTCCTCGACGAGGGCGCCGACTTCCGCAACTACACGTACGCCAAATACGGCCGTGAAATCCTGCGGCAGCCCGGTTCCGTCGCCTACCAGATCTTCGACGCCGGGCTCCGCCCGCTGCTGCGGCCGGAGGAATATGACATGCCCGGAGTTTCGGTCGAATCAGCCCAGACCCTCCCGGAGCTGGCCGCCAAAATCGGCATCGACCCGAAAGCCCTGGACAAGACGGTGACGGAGTTCAACAACTCCATAGACCGTTCGGTGCCGCTGGATCCGAATGTACTGGACGGACGTTCGGCACGCACCGAGCCGGCCAAGAGCAACTGGGCCAGTCCGCTGGAAACAGGTCCGTACTATGCCTTCGGCGTCACCTGCGGGATTACCTTCACGTTCGGGGGAGTCAAGGGGGACACCCATGGGCGGGTGCTTGATGCAGCCGGCAACCATATCCCCGGGTTGTATGCGGCCGGGGAAATGCTCGGGGGCCTGTTCAGCGTGAACTACCCCGGCGGCTCCGGGCTGGCAGCCGGCTGCGTCTTCGGCCGCCGGGCAGGGATGCTCGCGTAAAGTTGCCGTGGAACGAAGACACTTCCACCAACGGCTCTCTTGCAAGGAAATCCAGTGGCGCAACCGGCATCCTCCCGTATGGACGGCGAGTCGATCTTCCTGACCCTGCGGACGGAAATTCTCTCCGGCGTGCATCAGCCCGGAACCCCCATGCGCGAAGTGACGCTGGCTGAACGGTTTGGCGTCTCGCGGACCCCGGTCCGAGAGGCGCTCTCCCGCCTGCAGCAGGAACGCCTGCTGGAGCGGGTTGCGCGCGGACTGCATGTGCCCAAAGTGGACCCGCAGCAGGTGATCCAGGTTTATGACATGCGGATTCTGCTGGAGGAGGAAGCTGCCGGCCAAGCAGCCCGGGCGCGGCAGTTCACGGACCAGATGCGGCTTGAAGCGCTCCTCGAAAGGGACCGCGGCCTGAGCAGCCCTGATGACCAGACCCGGATTAACACGAATCTGGAGTTTCATGCGGCCGTTTGGGCCTGTGCCCACAATCCCGTGCTCCAGGACCTGCTGGAACGGCTCTCAACACATCTGATCCACGCGCCACGGTCCACCCTGTCGATCGGGCAGCGATGGGAAGACGCATTGGAAGAACACGCCGGGCTCGTGGCAGCGATCGACAGGCAGGACGCCGAGGCGGCCAGGCAGATTGCCCGGGCCCATATGGAGACTGCCCGCACGCTAAGGCTGCAGCTTCTCCGCGAAGGGGCGCTGCAGGAACAGCGGCGCAGCTATCAGCCCTAACGGCACCACGGAGTCAGCGCAGCTGATCCAGTTTGGTTTCGGACTTTTCCACGGCCCGCCGCGCGGACCGGGCTTCCCGGCGGGCGGAATCGCGGGACCGCTCCAGGGTTCCCCGCTGCCGGTCGACAGCCGTGACCCGGTGTTCAAGCTCGCGGATGCGTTCCCGGAGTTCGTCGATCTCATCCGTCAGCCGGTCACGGGCAGCGGTCTGTTCTTCCAGGTCCGCCAGGATGGCAGTGAGCCGGGATTCTGCCTGGCCGGCTGAGTCCCGCGCCGCTGCCAGCTCCTGTTCGGCGGCGTCCCGGGCCTTGGCCCGGTCAGCCTTCTGCTGACGGGCTGGTTGGCCGTCCCCGGCTTCGGCCGGTTCCGCCGGCCCGCGGGGCTGCCGTTTTTTACTGTTGCCCGCAGCCACCAGCGGGGAGGCCGTATCCGGGTCCGCCACCGCGCCGTCGAGGTCCACCGGTTCCCAGCCGTTGGCTTCCAAGCTGCGGACCAGTCTCCCGGTGGCCAGCGCCTCGGCTGCTTCCGCATCGGTCATCGCGGCCCACAGCGTCTGCTCCAGCTCAGCGGCCACCGCCGGGCTGACCGGGTTCCCTGCTTCCCTGGCCAGATCCTGCGCCTCGCGGACCAGGGTGCGGAGCATCCGGTGCCGTTCGGCATTGAGCCGGCGCAGTTCCTCACGGTCAAGGTCCTGCTGGGCCTCCCGCAGTGAAGCACCCAGGCCCAGGACATCCGCGATGGCACGGTCCCGCTTCCTGACCAGCAGGTTTGCCAGCCAAGCAGCGGCCGATGGTTTCGGCAGGCCCTTCAGCCGTTGGCCCAGGTCCTTGTCCCCGCCGCGGGCAGCCTCCGCCGAGGCGGCGTTGCGGGCCGCAGTGAATCCGGCGGGCAGCAGGCCATAGAGCCCGGTCACGGTCTCTGCCGCACCGTTTCCGGAAGAACTCCTGGCTGCGCTCATGCCGGATAAGGGCCGAACCGACCGATGGCCACGAAGACGTTCACCAGGCCCAGGATGGCCGGCAGTGCGACCCGGTGACGTTCGCCGCGGCGCAGGTGGACAGCGACGGCCAAGGCCATCATGACTGCCAGGGCGGATGCCGCGATCGGTGTGAGGACAGGCGCAACATCGGTGGCGGCCGGGAGCAGGAGACCTACGGCTCCGAGAATTTCAGCGACGCCGATGAGCTTGACTGCCCAGGCCGGAAAATCGGCGGGCCAGCGCAGCACCCGGACGAGCTTCGGATACGGCTGGACCAGGCGCATCACCCCCAGGCCAAAGTAGAGCAGCGCCATAACGATCTCTGCCACCCATAGAAACACCAGCATCGATGATCCTTCATCCCCCCTGAGTTGCCGGAAGCCCGGCACCGCCATCCTATCCAGCCGGGCTGACGTGCGTAACACTTTCCGCTCCGTTCACCCGGCGTCCATTTGGGATGGGGACACTCGGCCTGTCTACCTCCCCAGCCGGGCACGCCGAGGCGCCGCGCCGGGCTCCAGCGAAAGGCCACACAACGTGTTACCCCAAAGAAAAGCGAGCACCCGGGCTGCAGGATCATCCCGCCACCGCTCCCAGCGATTAGCCGCACGCGCTGCGGGTGCCGCGCTCCTGGCGTCAGTGCTCGGCCTCGGATCCGTCCTGCCGGCCCACTCGGCGCTGCCCCTGCGCTTCGACGTCCAGCCGGGCTCGGACGTGCTGATCAGCGAAGTGGCCAACGGCGGCGCCGGCGCAAACTCCCAGGCCAACCGGGCCGCGGCCAGGAACTTCATTGAGATCACCAACTACGGCAGCGGCCCGATGGACATCTCCGGCTGGAAGATCTTCCGCTGCGGGCAGACCGGCGGCGGTTACGGTCCGCAGGCCGTGGTCCCGGAGGGCACCGTGCTCTCGCCCGGGGACCAATTCACCGCTGCCAGGGACACCTCCGGGTACGCCGCCGACGCCTTCTACGACACCAGCCTGCACGACTTCGGATTCGGCGCCTTCCTGGAGGACGCCAGCGGCCAGCGCGTGGACGCCGTGGGTTTTTACCACCCCGACGTCGCCACCGACTGCGAACTGGACGGAAAGTGGCTGCAGCGTTCCCTGCAGCACCGCCTCGACGAGTCCCATCAGCGGGTTTCAAACACCGGCGACCTGGAGCAGGACTGGGTCATCGCCACCCGTACCGTGGACGCTCCGAACGCCACGTCCTCCACGGTCAAAAGTGCCGGCAACGGCCTGCGCGTCACGGAGCTGACCAACAGCGGCTCCGCCTCCACTTCTGACCAGTACGTCGAGGTCACCAACCTTGGCGGCACACCCGTGGATATGTCCGGCTACCAGCTATTCCGCTGCGGCGAGAACGGTACGCAGTACCTGCAGATCGGCGCTGTGGCATCCAGGTCCGTTGTCCAGCCCGGGGCGAGCTTCCTCTTTGCGCATGCAGCCGGCGCCTACCGGGACCAGGCGGACGCCACGTATTCCACCGGCATGCACTGGCGGGACTTCGGCGTGATGCTGCTGACCGCCGACGACGAGATCGTGGACGGTGTGGGTGCCTACGACAACCGCAACAGCTCCTGCACCACTGGTGCGCCGTTGGAGCAGAAACTGAATGCCTTCGACAACGAGGTCTACCACCGGGTCTCTGACACCGGAAACAACGCCGTGGACTTTGCCGTCACCACCACGCGGACGCCGGGAACGCATGATTCCGGTGCCGTGCTGGAGACGGCCTCGGCCTCGGCGTACACCGATGTGGCGTTCAGTGAACTGACGGCCGCAGGTCCGCAGGGCGGCAACGACGAATTCGTTGAGATTGCCAACTACGGTTCAGCTCCGGTCAACCTCTCGGGTTTCTCCGCCTACCGCTGCTACGGCACCGGCCAGCCGGGCCTCGGGGCTGAGGCACAGGTGGCGGATCTCGGCGACGTGGTGCTGCACCCGGGCCAGACCTATCTGATGGCACCCGCCAGCGCCCCGGCGGAGCTGCGCGCAGCGGCCCAGGCAACCTACGCCACCGGCTTGAACCAGGCCGAGGGCTACGGCATGTACCTCACCGATCCCGGCGGGGCACGGGTCGACGCCGTCGCCGTCTACGATCTGGGGGTTAACGCCTCCACCCCGTGCCGCCAGGGCGAAGAAGTGCGCAACTACACAAAATTTGAGGAAGGGGAGAGCGTTACCCGCACCCGGCACACCGGGGACAACGAAAACGACTACGGCATGGCTGCCCGAACGCCGGGTGTCCTGCAGGACGCCGTATACGTCGACCCCGCCCTTCCGCTGCCGGGCGAACTGGATCCTGTTTCCCTGCCCGCGAACTCTGTCCCAGGCACCCCCGCGGTTTCAGGCGGTGAGGGAAACAGCCTGGCCGCTGACGTCAGCGTCTTGGACGCCGACGGGGGCTTGCTGGACGTCAGCACCCGGGTGGCTCCGGTCCTCGGCACTGATAAAGCGGTGGTCCGTGCGGGCATCAGCAGCCTTCCCGTTCCGCTCTCCCTCCAGATCGACGGCGAACAGATCGTTCCCGACGCCCGTGGGCTGGAAACCCCCGGCACGGCAACGGGTTTCCCGTTCCAGCGCTTCGAAATCCCAGTGGACGACGCCGCGGCGGAGTTCGTGTGGAGCGGCACCACGGAGCCGCGTAACGAAATTCAGCTGCTCGCCTGGACGGGCACGGCATGGGAGACCCTGGACGCAGCCGTTCCGAGCGCCGACGGGAACATCACCCTGAGCGCCCCGCTGCCGGCTGCGGCCCTGGCCGCCGGAACGGCGGACGTCCTGGTGATCGACGGTCCCCGGACCAACGGGGGCCTCCTCGATGAAGGCGGGGTCACCGACCAGGCCTTCGCCGACCCGAGCCAGTATGACTTCGCCGTGAACCACATGACCGACACCCAGTTCTACTCCGAGGGCTTCCGCGACGTTTTCCGCCGGATGACCAGCTGGGTGGTAGCCAACGCCGATGCCCGCAAGATCGAGTACAACTCGCTCACCGGGGACATCATCGAAAACTGGATCAACGGCAACAACTCCGCCGAACGCGCCAACCGCGAGTTCCAGTCCGCCCAGGACATCATGGGCCTGCTCAACGATGCCAACGTGCCCAACGGTGTGCTGCCGGGAAACCACGACAATATGTGGGGGCACAACAACGACAAGTACAACGAGTACTTCCCGGTCAGTATGTATGAGGGCAAGGACTGGTACGGCGAGGCCTGGGCGGCGGGAGACAACTCTGCCCACACAGACTACTTCTCGGCCGGCGGCGTCGACTTCCTGGTGATCAATCTGCCCTACCGTTCTTCGGACGAGCAGATGGCCTGGGCCGCGCAGCAGGCAGCAGCCCATCCGGACCGCAACGTCATCCTGGCCACGCACGCCTACATCCACACCAGCGCTGTCCGGGACAACGTTGACCTTCGGTATACAGCTACCGGAGAGGAACTCTGGAATACCGTGGTTGCCCCCAACGACAACGTGTTCCTGGTGCTCGGCGGCCACTTCCACGGCACCGTGACCAACTACGCCGATCCGGTGACCGGCGGGCAGGTGGATGCCACCGACCTTGCGAACCAGACCTACGCGATCTCGAACGTTGGTGCCACAGGTCGCACAGTCGTGGAGATGCTGGCCGACTACCAGGGGTACCGCTCAACCCTGCTCCAGGACCCGGCCGCCACCCGCAGCGACCTCCTGGACCGGGACACCGGTTTCCAGCGCCTGCTGCAGTTCGACCTCGACGCCGGGCTGATGGCCGTCAACGCGTACTCACCGACGCTGGATTCCTTCGAGGCCTGGAAGTATGACGAACCTGCCTTCCGGGGGGATGCCGCCCGCTACGACGCTTCGGACGACGAGTTCGTGGCTGCCGTGTCGCTGCTGCGCAGCACCACCCTTTCCACCGGAACCTGGGCGCTCACGGGTGCCGGGTCCGTGCTGGAAACAGTGCAGGTCGAATCCGGCAAGCAGCACTCGGTAAGGTTTGAGCCTGCCGCGGGGGACCGCCTGTGGTTTGCTGAGGCTGCCGACACGAGCGGCAACATGGTCCGCTCAGTTCCCCGGGTGCTGACTGGAACGGGAGATGCCGGTCAGGAACCGGATCCCACGCCGACCCCGGAACCTACTCCGACCCCGGATCCCACTCCGGATCCTTCTCCGACCCCGGTTCCGACGCCGACCCCGGTTCCGACGCCGACCCCGAATCCCACCCGGGATCCGGAACCTACGCCGGCCCCGTCCGCTCCCGCGGTTCCGGGTCCCACCGGACCGGGAGCGGGAGTGATCCTGCCCGGCGCCGCTGCGCCCCAGCCGGCGCCGAGCCAGCGCAGCTATCCTGTGTGGCCGGCCGGTACGCTCCTTCCCAACCTCTTGGCACCGGCGGGTGGGAACAGCGGCGAAGAAACCGGGACCGAGGACGAATCTGCCGGGGAACCCGAGGAGGAGACATCCGCAGGGGAGCCTTCCGCAGCGCCCCGGGACCCGGCCAACGCGGACTCCCGTGCCGGCAGTTTGCTCTCCGGAGAGGCGCCGGCTGATCAGGAGCGGGCCGACAGCACCGGCGGGCTGAATCTCGGTGCCCTGGCCCTTGGTGCGGCGGCGGTCGTCCTGCTCGCCGGGGCGGGGCTCCTCATCGCCCGCCGGAGAGGATTCCCCTCCGGACTGTAGCGACCGCGCCGCAGCGGACTGAACCCGCGATGTGAACGATTGGCTGCGGCCCTGCCGTCCTGGCGGGGCCGCAGCCAGTCTTTCTGTGCCGGGAGGGGTAGACACTCCGGCCGGGCTTCGCGGTCATACCGCCTGCCGGGCCCGGGTTTCCACATCGATTGGTGGTTTTCAGGCCCGGAGGGTTGAAGGCACCGCGGTGCTGGAGCGCACCACGAATTCCGTGGGGTAGAACCCATGCAGCAGATCCTCCGGAACCGGGTGGTTCTGCAGCAGGGACAGGACAGCGCCGACGGCGGCGGCGCCCTGGCCGGCCGGATCCTGGCTGATGGTGGTCAGCCCAAAGACCGCGGAGAGTTCATGTCCGTCGATGCCGATCACCGAGACGTCTTCCGGAACCCGAAGGCCAAGCTCGCGTGCGGCCAGGATGGCGCCAACGGCAATCTCGTCTGCGGCACAGAAGATTCCGGTTATCCGGCTGGCAGGATCGGCCAGCAGGCGCTTCGCTGCGGCGAATCCTCCGGCGACGCTGAATTCGGAACTGCTGAGCCAGCGCGGATCCACTGCCAGCCCGGCTTCGGACATGGCCTGCAGATAGCCGTCCTGCCTGGTGCTGCCCAGCCCGAAGTCGCGTTCGAGTTCTTCGCCGCCGCCAATGTGCGCGATCCGGGTGTGGCCAAGTGAAATGAGGTGCCGTGTCGCCAGCGCCGAGATGCTGAACTCATCGACCCGGATGGTTGGTGTCTCTGGCAGCGGCCCGCCGATGGCCACGATTGGTTTGCCGACCTCCCGCAGCTGCCCAAGTTCCTCATCGGTCAGGCGCAGGGCCACCGTAATAACGGCATCGAGCCGTTTGCGGCGCAGCATCTCCTTCAGGACGCTCTCACGGTGACCAGGTCCGTCACTGGTGTTGTAGAGCGTGAGGTCATAGCCGGCCTCGATCAGCGCTGACGCTGCACCTTCAAGGACCTGCGAGAAATACCAGCGCCCGACCGTGGGGATGACAATGCCGATGTTCCGGCTGCGCCCTGACGCGAGGGAAGAAGCGTTATAGGAAATGACAAATCCAAGCTCATCTGCCGCTTCCTGAACCTTGCGGCGCGTGGCCTCCGAAACCCTCCCGTTTCCGCTGAGCGCCCGCGAAACAGTCGCCGCCGAGACCCCTGCCAGGGCAGCCACTTCCTTGATACCTGCCCCGCGGGCGTTCCGTTCCACGCTGTTCAGGCTAACCGAAGCCACACGGCGGTGTCCGGAGCCAGGAAACCATCCCTGCCTGCTTCCGGCGCGCTGCTCACCAGCAGTTCTCCGGACGGGAGTTCCACGGATGAGGTACCCATGTTCATCGCCACCAGCACCCCGTTGTTCAGGAAGGCGACAACGCCTTCGGCGTCGTATTCCGGCCACCACGCGAGCGAGCCGTGACCGAGGGAGAGCTCCCGCCGCAGCCGCAGGGCCGTCCGGTACAGGCTAAGGGTCGACGCCGGGTCCAGGGCCTGCAGGTTGCGCGCGAGTCCGCGCCACTCGTCGGGCTGGGGGAGCCAGGCTTTTCCGGTGCTGCTGAACCCGAACGACGGCGCATCCGCCACCCAGGGCAGCGGCACCCGGCAGCCGTCCCGGCCTAACCGCTCGCCGTTGGTCCGGTGGAACGTCGGGTCCTGCCGGTGGCCGTGGTCCAGTGCAGTGTGGTCGGGCAGGCCGAGTTCCTCGCCCTGGTAGAGGTAGACGCCGCCGGGCAGGCCGAGCATCAGCAGGCTTGCTGCCCGGGCCCGGGCCTGGCCGAGCACATGGTCGGGCTGGTTGTCCTCCGGACCGAGGCCGTCGCCGGAGCGGGCATGGCCGCCGGTAAGCCCGAAGCGGGAGACGTGGCGGACGACGTCGTGGTTGGAGAGTACCCAGGTGGTGGGGGCTCCGACTTTGTCGAATGCCTGGAGGGAGGTTTCGATGGTGCTGCGCAGGTCGGCGGCGTCCCAGGGGTGGTGGAGGTAGGCGAAGTTGAAGGCCTGGTGCATTTCGTCGGACCGGACCCAGTCGGTGAGCCGGTCCAGCGGGTCGATGGTCGCTTCGGCGCAGAGCACCCGGTCGCCGTCGTAGTCCTCCAGGATTTTCCGCCAGGACCGGTAAATGTCATGGATGCCGGCTTGCCCGAACATGGGTGCCTCGTGGCCGGGGAATCCTTCGGTCGAGGCGCCGTCGGCGCGGCCGCCCCAGTCCGGGAGCCCGGACTTTTTGATCAGGGCGTGTGCGACGTCGACGCGGAAGCCGCCGACGCCGCGGTCGAGCCAGAACCGCAGGATGCGTTCGAACTCGTCGTGGACGGCGGGGTTGTCCCAGTTGAAGTCGGGCTGGGTGGAGTCGAAGAGGTGCAGGTACCACTGGCCGGGGGTGCCGTCGGGGTTGGTGATGCGGGTCCAGGCGGGGCCGCCGAAGTGTGACTGCCAGTTGTTCGGCGGGTTTTCGCCGTTTTTGCCGGTGCCGTCGCGGAAGATGAACATGTCGCGGGCGGGGGAGTTCTCCGGTGCGGCGAGGGCGGCCTGGAAGAGGGCGTGCTGGTCGGAGCAGTGGTTGGGGACCAGGTCAACGATCACGCGGATTCCGTGGTTCTTGGCGGTGGCGACCAGGGCGTCGAAGTCTTCGAGGGTGCCGAAGATGGGGTCCACGGAGCAGTAGTCCGCGACGTCGTAGCCGGCGTCTTTCTGCGGGGATTTGTAGAAGGGGGAGAGCCAGATCGCGTCGATGTCCAGTTCGGCGAGGGCGGGGATTTCGGCGGTGATGCCGGGCAGGTCGCCGATGCCGTCGCCGCGGAGGTCGCGGAAGGAGCGGGGGTAGATCTGGTAGATCACCGAGGAACGCCACCATTGGCGGTCACGTTCAGCGGAAGCCTCATGGACCGGAACAGGGGAGGCTCCCGGCAGCAGTGCGGACGGGGCAGCGACGGAGCTAAGCATGCCTTGCATCCTAAGGGACACCCCGAGCCAGATTGCAAACGCTTGCGCAAAGTTTTGTGGTGTGTCGGGACTCGGCATTTCCGGTCCTGTCTGCAAAGTTGCTTCGAGAGTCGCCTGGCAAGCGGTTCATCAACATCGATTTGGGCTGTGACTAGACGCACAGTGTGCACGCGCTTACACTTTCTCCCATGCCGACGTCCGGGCCCCGGGCAGGCAAACAGCATTTCCCCGGCCCGCAAGGGCTTTCATCCCAGACCTAAACCACAGAAGAGGTACACCAATGAAGGTGCGCACAACGGGTACGCCGGCGTTTGGCCGGCGTACCTTTACTCTCGGTGCCGCGTCGGTCGCCGCAGCCCTGGTCCTCAGCGCCTGCGGCGGTTCCGACGCCGGTGAGTCCGCGGAACCCAGCGACCAGGCCTCCAGCGGAGCCACCACCCTGACCATGTGGGTAGATGCCGAACGCTCGCCCGCACTGACCGACGTCGCTGCCAAGTTCAAGGAAGACACCGGCATCGAAGTCAAACTGGTCACCAAGGACTTCCAGCAGGTATCCGACGACTTCATCACCCAGGTTCCCAGCGGCAAGGGCCCGGACCTGATCGTCGGCCCGCACGACTGGCTGGGCAAGTTCGTCCAGAACGGCGTGGTCGCACCCGTCGAACTGGGCGATAAAGCCGGGCAGTTCCAGGAGGCCGCCGTGCAGGCCATGACCTATGAGGGTAATACCTACGGCGTGCCGTACTCCATCGAGAACATAGGCCTGCTGCGCAACACCGACCTGGCACCTGTTCCGGCCGCGACCATGGACGAGGTCATCGCCAACGGCAAGGCAGCCGTGGCGGCGGGCGCCGAATTCCCCTTCCTTGTGGGGCTCGATCCCAAGCAGGGCGATCCGTACCATCTCTACCCGCTGCAGACATCGATGGGTGCCCCGGTCTTCGGCACCGATGAGACCGGCAGCTACGACGCATCCAAGCTGGAGCTGGGCAACCCCGGCGGTGCCGAGTTCGCAGCGAAGCTGCTTGCCTGGGGCGAAGCAGGAGAAGGCATCCTGAACTCCAACATCACCCCGGACATCGCCAAGGAGAAGTTCAACGCCGGCGCCTCGCCGTACTTCCTCACCGGGCCGTGGAACGTCCCGGACGCCGAAGCCGCGGGCATTAACCTTGCGGTGGATCCGCTGCCCACTGCCGGAGACCTGCCCGCCCAGCCATTCGTCGGCGTCAACGGCTTCTTCATCAGCTCCAAGAGCCAGAATGCCCTGGCCGCGAACGAGTTTGCGCTGAACTACCTCACCACCGAGGCCGTGCAGGACGCGATGTTCGAAGCCGGCGGACGTCCGCCGGCGCTGACCGCCTCGTTCGACAAGGCAGCCTCGGATCCGATCGTGGCCGCCTTCGGCGCGATTGGCGCCGAAGGCGTGCCGATGCCCGCCATTCCGGAAATGGAAGCTGTCTGGGCTGACTGGGGCGGTACGGAACTTGCCCTGATCAAGGGCGAGGGCGATCCCGCTGCAGCGTGGGCCGCCATGGTCTCCAACATCCAGTCCAAGATCAGCAAGTAGCGGCGCACAACACGCCGCAGGCATCAGCAGGGACCGGGCGGGTGCATCCCGCCCGGACCCTGCTGGAGGAGAACCCCATGGTCGTATCCCTGGACACCGCTGTCCGCCCCACCGAACCCGCACCCGTCCGCAAGCCGAAGCGCGGCCCGGACTCGCTGGCCGGCACGCTGGCCAAGATCCTGCTGCTCGGGCTCGTGGACGCGTTTGCGGTCTACGTCCTGATTGTCCTGTTCCTGGCGGAGGAATGGGTTGTCCTGGCTGTCGCCGCAGCCGTGACGCTGGCAATCAACTGGATCTACCTGCGCCGCGGCGGCCTTCCGGCCAAGTACCTGGCTCCCGGGGTGCTGTTCCTGCTGATCTTCCAGGTCTTCGTGGTGGTGTACAGCGGATACGTCGCCTTCACCAACTACGGGGACGGCCACAACAGCACCAAGGACGACGCCGTCGCCGCCATCTCGCTGACAGCCCAGCAGCGGGTGCCGGATTCGGCGGCCTACCAGGTGTCCGTGCTGGAGAAGGGGAACGAGCTCTTCCTGCTGGTGACCGACCCGGACGGGCGGGTCCAGCTCGGCGGCGCCGAACAGCCCCTCGAAGAAGTCCAGGACGCGCAGCTGGGCAGCACCGGCAAGGCGGCCGGCGTCGAGGGCTACGAAACTCTCGCCTTCAATGACCTCCTCAACCGTCAGTCGGAGATCCTGGAGCTCACTGTTCCCTTCTCCGAGGACCTCGACGACGGCACGCTCAAGACCGCCGACGGGTCCAACGCGTACGTCTACAAACCGGTGCTGGTCTATGACGAAGCCGCGGATACCTTTACCAACACCGAGACAGGTGCGGTCTACCGTGACAGCGGGGAGGGCACCTTCGTCTCCGACAGCGGAGAAGCCCTGGCCACGGGCTGGAAGATCGACGTCGGCTTCGAAAACTTCCAGCGTGCCGTCACCGACCCTGAACTGCGCGGACCGCTGCTCAGCGTGATCGGCTGGACCTTCACCTTCGCCGTCGCCTCGGTGGCGCTCTGCTTCGGACTGGGACTGTTCCTGGCCATTACGTTCAACCACCCGACCCTCAAGGGCAAGCGGACCTACCGGATCCTCATGATCATGCCCTATGCCTTCCCGGCCTTCCTGGCAGGCCTGGTCTGGTCCGGCATGCTGAACCAGGAGTTCGGGTTCATCAATAACTCCCTGCTCGGCGGTGCGTCCATCCCCTGGCTGAATGACCCGTGGCTGGCCAAGGTGAGCGTGCTGCTGGTCAACACGTGGCTTGGGTTCCCGTACATGTTCCTGGTCTGCACCGGGGCGCTGCAGTCACTGCCGGAAGAGGTCAACGAGGCGGCCAGGATGGACGGAGCCACGGCCTGGCGGATCTTCCGCTCGATCAAGCTTCCGCTGCTGCTGGTCTCCACGGCGCCCCTGCTGATCTCCACGTTCGCGTTCAATTTCAACAACTTCAACGTGATCTTTATGCTCACCGGCGGCGGTCCCCGGTTCCCCGGCACCAGCCAGGACATCGGCGCCACGGACCTGCTGATCACCGTGGTCTACAAGGTTGCCTTTGGGCAGGGAACCGGCCGTGACTACGGCCTCGCCAGTGCCCTGGCCATCCTGATCTTCATCATTGTGGCAGTCATTTCCGCCGTCAGCTTCAGGCAGACCAAGTCGCTGGAAGAAGTGAATTCATGAGTACCACCACCACTGTTCCGCCCCGCTCCACTTCGCCCGCGCCACGTCCCGGGCCGGCCGTCCGCCCGCCGCGCCGACGTTTCGGTGCCTGGTTCCGGGACACCGGCTGGCGGCATCTGGTGGGCCTGGTCATGACGGCCTTCGCGCTGCTGCCGCTGGCCTATGTCCTCTCGGCCGCGCTGAGTCCCACCGGCACCCTGGTCGCCTCCAGCGGACTATTCCGCGATATTGGCTTCGAGAACTTCCAGGCCCTGTTCACCGATCCGCAGAAACCGTTCGGCCGCTGGTTCCTCAACACGGTGGTCATCGGACTGGTCACCAGCGCGGCCACGGTGTTCCTCGGCGCACTTGCCGCGTACAGCTTCTCCCGGATGCGGTTCACGGGACGCCGCGTTGGACTGCTGAGTCTGCTCCTGCTGCAGATGTTCCCGCAGATGCTGGGTGTCGTGGCCATCTTCCTGCTGCTCTCGGAGATTTCCGACGTTGTGCCCTGGCTGGGACTGGGCAGCCAGCTGGGCCTGATCATGGTCTACCTCGGCGGCGCTCTCGGCGTGAACACCTACCTGATGTACGGCTTCTTCAACACCGTGCCGAAAACCCTGGACGAGGCCGCCCGCATTGACGGTGCCGGGCATTTCCAGATCTTCTTCACGATCATCCTGCGCCTGGTCACCCCGATCCTGGCCATCGTGGGGCTGCTGACCTTCATCACCACCACGGGGGAGTTTATGATCGCCTCGATCGTGCTGAATGATCCGGACTCCCAGACCCTCGCCGTCGGGCTCTATTCCTTCGTGGGGGATAACCAGTCCCGGACCTGGGGCGTCTTCTCGGCCGGCGCTGTGCTGGCGGCGCTGCCGGTGATGGCGCTGTTCCTCTTCCTGCAGCGCTTCATTGCCTCCGGTCTGGTCGCGGGAGCAGTCAAGGGCTAGTTCTACTCAGGTCCTGGACCCGGACTAGAAACCGACGACGCCGTGCGGCACGTAGTGCTCCTCCAGCAGCTCCAGATCCTCCGCGGTGAGCTCCAGGTCCAGGGCGCCGACGTCGTCCTCCAGATGACTCACGCTGGTGGCCCCGATGAGCGGCGCGGACACTACCGGATGCGCCAGCACCCAGGCGAGGCCCACCCGCGCCCGCGAGACACCGTGGGCTTCGGCGACCTGGCCAACGGCCTCGGTGATCCTGCGGTCGGTGGCCTCCTGCGCCCCGTACAGTGCATCGCCCAGCGTGTCCTGCACCCGCCGGCGGCTCACCTCATCCCAGCTCCGCGCCAGCCGGCCCCGGGCCAGCGGTGAATACGCCAGGACGCCGATGCCCTGGTCCAGGCAGAGCGGGTACATTTCCCGTTCCTCTTCGCGGTAAATCAGGTTGTAGTGGTCCTGCATGGTGATAAACGGCGCCCAGCCGTGTTCGCGCTGCAGGCAAAGGGCGCGGGAGAACTGCCAGGCGTACATGCTGGAAGCGCCAAGGTAGCGGACCTTCCCGTCCCGGACCAGCTGGTCGAGGGCAGCGAGGGTTTCCTCCAGAGGGGTGGACGCGTCCCAGCGGTGCACCTGGTACAGATCGATGTAGTCGGTGCCAAGCCGCCGCAGGCTCTCCTCCACCTGCCACAGGATGTGTTTGCGGGACAGCCCCCAGCCATTGGGGCCGGGCCCCATTTCCCCGTGCACCTTCGAAGCAATCACCACTTCCTCACGGCGGGCATATTCACCCAGCGCCAGGCCCAGGATCCGTTCGCTGTCTCCGTTGGAGTAGACATTGGCGGTGTCGAAGAAATTGATGCCCAGTTCGACGGCCCGGCGGATGAGCAGCCGTGCCTCTTCCTCCCGGAGCGTCCAGCCGTGGGGCCCGCGGTGCGGGTCGCCAAAGCTGAGGCACCCCAGGCCGACGGCGGAGATGGTTGCCCCGGAATGGCCGAGTTTGACGTAGCGCATGGAGTTCATGGACCTTGCCTCCAGGAAGCCTTGGACAGCAGGTGCACCGGCGCCTGCATCGGTACTGCCGATGCTACGGGGACGGCCCCGCAGGGTACAGGGTTGGCGGCGGGATGCGCCTGCACCGGGCTGATGGGAGCCGGTCTGAGCTGGTCTGTACCGCGGGGGGCTGCCAGCCGGGCAGCCCACCGACCTATACTGAGCCATGGCTTCCCCAGACCTTTCCGCCGCGCGTGCGCAGTGGCGGGACGATCCAGTGCCTGCCGCTGATGTCCCCGTGCAGGGCGGCCCGGGAATCCGTCCAGCCGCAGAGGTTCCGGCCCGGGAGCTGCTGCTGGACTACCTGCAGGAACAGCTGGGAGAACTGCTCAGGGAACAGGAACGGGTCCAGGCCGGGGAAACTGACGCAATCCACAAAATGCGGGTGAGCACCCGCCGGCTGCGCTCAGCCCTGGCCAGCTACCGCAAGCTTCTTTCCCCCGAGCCGGCCCGGTTCCTTCGCGCTGAACTCAAGTGGCTGGCACAGGTGCTGGGAGCCGCCCGCGACGCCCAGGTCATGCGGCACAGGCTGCAGGACCTGGTGGCTTCCCAACCGCCGGAGCTGGTCCTGGGCTCCGTTTCGGCCCGGATCGATGAAGAACTGCTGGCTGACTACAACGCAGCGCTGCGCATTATCAGCGAAGAGCTGGCAGGTGAGCGCTACCACCGGGCGGTGGAAGGGCTCAAGGCCCTCGTCGCGGAGCCGGCCTGGACGGCCGAAGGAGCGGGCCAGGACCGCTCCGCCGCCAGCAGAATGATCCGGAAGGATCGTGCACGCCTGCGCTCACGGGTCCGCCTCGCCCGGCGGGAGGAGGACCGGGAAGCGCGTGCGGAGATTCTCCATGAAGCACGGAAAGACGCGAAGCGGCTGCGGTATGCCGCTGAGATCTGGAGACCTGCCGGCGGACAAGCGGCGGAGTCAATGGTGGATGCAGCCGAAGGGCTGCAGAAAGTGCTTGGCGAGCACCAGGACAGCGTGGTGGCCCGCGCGCTGCTGCGCCGTCTGGGCAGCGCCGCCGGTGCCGGAGAGACCGGATTCACCTACGGCCGGCTGCACGCCATCGAGGAACACCGGGCGGACGCCGCGGAAAAGCAGTTCCGCCGCCTCTGGAAGGACTTTCCGGACGTCCCCTGAATCACCGGGTCCCGGCCGGGAGGCGCGCAGGCTCTGGACGCCGCGGGCTGGACGGACTTAACCTTCAGGAAGCGGGTGCTGGTTCTTCCGGCAACGACCGGGCAGCGGAGCGCAGCCGCTGACGGAGGGATCCAATGGAATCTCCTTGGGCGCCCCTGCGGAACCGGATGTTCTTCATCCTCTGGCTGGCCCAGCTCGGGTCCAACATCGGCGCCTGGATGCAGACGGTCGGGGCACAGTGGTACCTGGTGGAAACGGGGGCCAACCCGGCCCTGGTCTCCCTGGTGCAGACGGCGTCGCTGGCGCCGACCCTGCTGCTGGGATTGATCGCCGGTGTCCTGGCAGATGCGTTCAACCGCCGCCGGCTGATTTTAGGGAGCAACCTGTTCGCGGCCGGGGCCGGGATCCTCCTGACCGTGATTGCGGCCCTTGGACTCCTGACGCCGGACGCCCTGCTGCTTTATACCTTCCTGATCGGATGCGGCGTGGCACTAAGCGCACCGGCATGGCAGGCCGTCACCCCGGCACTGGTGCCGCGGACGCAGATCCGGTCAGCAACTGCGCTGGGCTCAGTGGCGGCCAACGCCGCCCGCGCCATAGGCCCCGCGGTCGGCGGGCTGCTGGTTTCCCTGGCCGGACCGGCGTTCGTCTTCGGGATCAACGCGGTGTCCTTCCTGGGCACAGCGCTCGCGGTGTTCATCTGGCGCAACGCTCCGGATGACCCGGAAGACCGCGAGCAGATCAAAGAAGCGCTCGCGGCAGGCATCCGATACATCCGGGCAGCACCGCGGATCCGGCGGATCCTGCTGCGCTGCGTGCTGTTCATGGTCCCCGCCAGCGCCCTGTATGCGCTGCTCCCGGTGGCGGTCAATGGCCACCTGCAGCTGGGCTCCAGCGGATACGGACTGCTGCTGGCCGCACTGGGAGCCGGTGCGATCCTCGGCGTGGTGTTCCTCTCCCGGACCCGGAAACTCCTGCATGACAATGCCCTGCTGGGGCTTTCCGCAGGTGTTTTCGCCGCAGGTGTTTTTGCAGCCGGCTTCCTGCCGGTTCTGCCGCTGGCTATTCTGCTGGTCTTGTCCGGTGCCGCGTGGATTAACACGTTCTCCACGCTGAACAGCGCCATGCAGCTGACCCTGCCCGAGTGGGTCAGGGCACGCGGCCTGTCCGTTTACCTGATGGTGCTCACCGGGACACAGGCGCTGGGTTCACTGCTGTGGGGATCCCTGGCCACCGCCTATGGTTACGCTCCCGTGCTGGCAGCCTCCGGCGTCGTGCTGGTGCTGGTGGGCCTGAGTGTCCTGGTGCTTCCCCTGCTGCCGCGCACCGGGAAGCTGGACCGCAGCGTCCCGGAGCCGGACCTGGGGCTGGAAGTGGAAACCGAGCCCAAGCCAAACGAGGGACCGGTGACTGTCCTGGTGGCCTACGAACTCGAGCCGGACGCCGTGCCGGACTTCCTGGAAGCCATGCACGAAGTCCGGCTTTCCCGGATGCGGACCGGAGCGAGCGTGTGGGAGCTGGTGCATTCCGTAACCGATGCCAGGGAGTTCCGGGAGATTTACGACGTGCCCACCTGGCGGGAGTACATGCGGCAGGAGCATGACCGGCTTACCGGTGAGGACCGGGCGAACATTGACCGGGCTGCCTCGATGGCAGTGGAGGAACCACGCACCCGGTGGTTCCTCCCTGCCTCGGCCTAGGCCTCCGCTGCCAGGGCTTCGCGGACCCTCGGAGCGACTTCGGTGCCGTACAGCTCGATGGCCGTCATCAGCTTCTCGTGCGGCAGGGTGCCCAGGCTGTACTTGAGATCGAACCGGGACAGTTCCAAGGTCCGGGCCGTGCGCACGATCTTGGCCGCCACGGTTTCCGGGGACCCGATGAACAGGGCTCCGCCGGGGCCTGCCATGGCCTCATAGTCCCGGCGCGTTGCCGGCGGCCAGCCGCGCTCGCGGCCGATCCGGTTCTGCATCCGTTCGTAGTGTGGCCAGGCTTCTTCCAGCGCCTGCTCATCCGTCTCGGCGATGTAGCCGGGGGAGTGCGCACCGATAGGCAGCGCGGGCTTGCCGAACTCCTTCAGCGCCCGCTTGTAGAGCGACACAAACGGCGTGAAGCGCGCCGGTTCCCCGCCGATGATGGCCAGCATCAGGGGCAGCCCGTAATGCGCGGCCCGCACGACTGACTGGGGTGTGCCGCCGACGGCGATCCAGGCCGGGATGGAACCGCCCTCGGTGGGCGGGTAGACCAGCTGGTTTTCCAGCGGGGGACGGGTGGAACCCTGCCAGGTCACCGGTTCCTCGCGGAGCAGCCGGGTGAAGAGTTCCAGTTTCTCCTCAAACAGGACCTCATAGTCCGCCAGCTCGAAGCCGAACAGGGGGAAGGATTCCGTGAAGGACCCGCGGCCGAGGATGACCTCGGCCCGGCCGTTCGACACCGCATCCACGGTCGCGAACCGCTCAAAGACCCGAATCGGATCATCGGAGGAGAGCACCGTAACGGCGGAACCCAGCCGGATCCGGCTGGTCTGCCCTGCGATCGCCGCCAGCACCGTTTCCGGTGAGGAGACGGCGAAATCGTCACGGTGGTGCTCACCGATTCCGATGAAATCGATTCCCACCGAATCGGCCAGGACGGCCTCCGCCACCACGTTGCGGATTACCTGCGCCATGGGAAGCTTGTCCCCGGCGGCGTCGAAGGTCACGTCCCCGAAAGTATCCAGTCCAAGTTCAATGTGCTGTGCCACTCACTCCACCAACCCGTCGTCGTATGCTTATGCATCTATTATTGCGGACAACCCTTGCGGCGCCTGACCTATTCCCGGTGGCAGCTCTCCGGACCGCGCCTGCGGGCGGCCGGGCGGCGCCGGACCCGCCGCAGCCTGCCGTACTGGTGCCGGGCGGCCTGCGGATAGACTGGGAAACGGCCCGGAGCCGGAGCTCCGTGCGGGGGCAAAAGGATTGATCCACCAACCGAGGACTAGTTGAGGAACTTTGCGAGACTTTAGTGCACGCCTGGCCACTGCCGAGGAGATAGCGGACTGGGACAGCCACGTACAGGCGAATCCCAACGGCGGCAACGTCCTGCAATCCGCAGCCTACGCCGAGGTTAAATCGCACCACGGCTGGAATCCAGTTTATTTGGTCATCACGTGCGCGGACTACACCTCCTACAATCTGGCGATCGAAAAGAAGGTTCCCGTCCTGGGCAGCCTCTGGTACCTGATTAAGGGGCCCGACGCCGCCGCGGCTGAGGACGTGCCGGCCATGGCCGAGGCAGTGGCCAGCTTCATCAAGCAGACCGGACGCAGGGTCTTTGCCCTCAAGGTGGAGCCCGATGTGGTGGACGGCGAGGACGTGCAGAAGCTGTTCACCGGTGCGGGCCTGGTCAAGACCTTCAACCTCCAGCCCAACGATTCCACCGCCCTGCTGGACACCACTCCGGACACGGAACAGATCCTCAAGAACATCTCCTCCCGCGCGCGCAATGCCGTCCGCCGTGCCATCCGTGAAGGTGCCGATGTGCGCCGGGTGGAGCCCACCGAGGAAAACATGCAGGCGATGTACAAACTCATGAGCCACATCGAGGACCGGTCCTCCGCGCGGATGCGCTCCTATGAGTATTACCGCCGCTTCTGGTCCAACTTCGTGGCTGCGGGCCAGGGCCGCTTCTACTTCGCCTTCGAAGACGGTGAGCCGAGCGTCGGTGCCTTCGTGATTGCCTACGGGAAAAAGGGCACCTACAAGGACGGCGGATCCAAACCCCGGCGCAAGCAGTACGGAGACTCCCATCTGGTGCAGTGGACCGCGCTGACCGAGCTCAAGGAGGACTTCGGGATCGAGGAATACGATTTCTGCGGGACTCCGCCGAGCAGTGAATTGAAGAACAAGGAACATCCCCACCACGGCCTGGGCCTGTTCAAGACCAGTTTCTCCAAAACCGTCACCGACTTCGCCGGGTGTTATGACCTGGTCCTGGATCCGCTCCGATACCGGATCTGGAACACCATTGGCGAGCGTGTGACGCGCCAGGTCTACTGGCGCCGTCACCACCAGCCGTTCTACTAAACCGCACGCACGAAGGGACCCTTGGGGTGGACACCGTGGATAACGACGACGACCGCCGCAAGCCTGCCTCCAACCCGGAGCCTGTGGCGGGCCTGATTCCGGTCATCAAGGTCCCGGAACGCACCGGCAAGGAGCCCGGGCGCCGGCCCGGGACTGCGCCGGGCGTCCGCCGGGAACGGCCGGAGGAAACCGCTCCGCTTTCCATGCCGGGGACAGGCGGGCTCCGGAGCACCAAACCCAAGCCGCCGCCGGCCACCACCTCAGTTCCCCGGCTGGCGAAGGCTGCTGCGCGGAAGTCCGCCCTCTCGCAGGCTGCCGGGGCACCCGCCGGTCCGCGGCCCGGAGCTCCGGCCCGGCCCGGCAAACCGCGTGCCCGCAAAACCACTCCGCGCCAGCACAGCCAGAGCGCAGCGCAGCGCGCTGACTCCTCCTCGGCCGCAGCGCGCAGGATGCTGCGCCGGCTGGTCCAGGGTGAGACTCCTCCGACCCAGGCCATGTCGATCGTCGAACGCCTGGCCGGCAGCCCCTACGCGAACCCGCGGGTGCGTTCGGGCGGGCCGGATGCCAGCGCCCGGAAGACACTGGACCTGGCACTGAGCATGGCGGAAACGATGTTCCGCTACGGTGCGGGTGCCCTTGAGGTGGAGACAGCGATGATTGCTGTCACCGCCGCCTACGGCCTGGACAACATCGAGGTGGACATCACCAACCAGTCCGTCCTGCTTAACTACTCGCCCAAGGACCAGACCCCCATCACGGTGATGCGGGTTGTGCGCTCCTGGACGAACAACTACGCCGGACTCGCCCTGGTCCACCGACTGGTCACTGACATTGTGGACGGCAACGTGTCCCGCGCCGAAGCCGCGCAGCAGCTGAACACCATAGTTCACCAGCCCAAACCCTTCCCGCGGTGGGCGGTAACGTTCTCCGCCGGACTGTTCGCCGCGGCCATTGTGGCCTTCATCGGCAGCGGGCCGCTGGGCTCCGCCGTGGCATTCTTCAGCACCATCCTGGTCAGTCTGCTGCAGCGGCTGCTGGGCCGCTGGCGCGTGCCGGACTTCTTCACCACGGCTGCCAGCGGATTCCTGGTCACGGCCCTGGCCATGCTGTTCTGGGCGCTGGACGCCACCGATTCCCTGGAGCTGGATATCGCGCCGGGAATTGTGGTGGCCGGCGGTATCCTGCTGCTGCTGCCGACCGGCCGTCTCGTGTCGGCGGTGCAGGATGCGATCAACGGGTTCCCGGTCACGGCAGCCGGGCGTTTCCTGTCCGCTTTCCTGACCTTCGGCGCCATCGTCGCGGGAATCGCCGTCGCCCTGGTGGTGGGGGCGTTGATGGGTATGCCCCGCCTGGAAGTCACAGAAGTTGCATCATCGCCGTACCCCTTCGCGGTGACGGTGCTGCTGCTGGCCGTGGCCCTGGCCACGATCAGCGTCACGGAGCAGTCCCCGGTGAACCTCGTGCTGCCCACGGTGCTGATTGGCCTGGGCGGGTTCCTGGTGGGGAGTCTCTCCGAAGCCGTCGGTGTGGGGCCCAGGCTGACCCCGGCGATTGCTGCCATCGTGATCGGCATGGCCGCGCGCATCGTGGCACTGCGAATGGGTGCCCCGCAGCTGGTGATCGCGGTGCCCGCGGTTCTCTTCCTCTTCCCCGGGCTGAGCATTTTCCGTTCCATGTACGGCTTGAGCATCGGCCTGGAGGATGTGTCGGCCGGCGTGATAGGTCTCTTCAACGCGCTGACCGTGATCCTGGCGATCGCGGGAGGGGTGGTCTTCGGCGACAATCTGGCCCGTCCCCTGACCCGGAACCTGAACGGAAACGACAGGCGCAACCGCCGCCGCTGACCCGGGACCTGCGTCCCGGGCCGCCGGTCCAGCGCGGACGTGGGTCCGGCGCTACAGGACCTTTCCGGCCGGGGTCTTCTTCTCGGCCTGGAAAGCGTCCTCGGTTCGTCCCGCCGCCCAGTAACCGGACAGGGATACCTGGCTGCGTTCGAGTCCATGCCGGGTGAAGAATATTTCCCGCAGGACCTTCATCGACTCACGCTCACCGTGTGCGAAGACCTGAACCCTGCCGGCACGCCAGGCCAAAGCGTCGACGGCGTCCGCGAGCGGTGTGCCGTGTGCGGCTTCGCCCCGGTGCACCCACGTAACACTTACGCCGGACGGGGCCGTCAGCGGCAGCTCATCGGCAGGACCGCCCACCTCGATCAGCGCGTGCCCGGCCGCGTCGGCATCCAGCGCTTCAAGGGCTGCTGCCGTGGCGGGCAGGGCTGACTCGTCGGCGGCGAAGAGGTACCAGTCGGCGTCGGGATCGGGGGAGAAGGCGCCGCCGGGGCCGCCAAAGGTGAGCAGGTCTCCGGGCTGGGCTGATTCAGCCCACGGACCGGCGATGCCCTCGGCGCCGTGCACCACAAAATCCATCGCCAGTTCGCGGTTCACGGTATCGACCCAGCGCACGGTGTAGGTCCGGGAGACCGGCCAGTTTTCGCGGTCGGTCTGCTCCCGGAGGGCTTCCAGGCTCAGGGAGCCGTCGAGCGGACGGCCATCCGGCCCGAACCAGATTTTGCAGTAGGCGTCGGTGCGTCCGTTCGGTACGAAGGAATCGAAGCCGTCTCCGCCGGCCACGATGCGCACCATGTGCGGGGAAAGCTGCTCACGGCGCAGCACCTCCATGGTGTGGACCGGGCGCGGACGCCTCGCCGGGGCCTCGACACGGGTGGCAGGGACATCAGGCATAGCGGGTGTTCTCCTTGGTGGGTTTGCCTCTACCGTACCCCGGGCAGCCGCCAGTCCACCGGGGCTGCACCCTGGGCCAGTAACATCTCGTTTGCGCGGCTGAAGGGCCGGGAGCCGAAGAATCCCCGGGATGCCGAAAGGGGGCTCGGGTGAGCCGATTCAATCCGCGGGACACCCTCTAGCAGTGGAGTCAGGGCCTGTGCCTGGCGGCCCCACAGGATGGCAACCAGGGGAAGACGGGTGCCGTCCGGCCGGCGCCGGGCAGCAAGCGCGCGCACTGCGAGGTCGGTGATGGCTTCCCAGCCGAGCCCCCGGTGCGAGTTGGCCGCACCGGCCTCCACCGTCAGGGCCCGGTTGAGCAGCAGCACACCCTGGTCCGTCCAGGCGCTGAGGTCTCCGTGCGGTGCAGGAGGGATGCCCAGATCTGCGGCGAGCTCCTTGTAGATGTTCGCCAGGGAGCGCGGCAGCGGCCGCACCCCGGGATCGACGGAGAAGGAGAGGCCGACGGCGTGCCCTGGGGTGGGGTACGGGTCCTGGCCGGTGATCAGGACCCTGACCTCGGCCATCGGGCGTTGGAAGGCACGCAGGATGTTGCCCGGGGCGGGCAGGATGTGGGCTCCCGCGAGGCGCTGCTGTTCCAATGTGCCGCCGAGGGCATACAGCCGGGACGCCTCAGGCTCCAGCGCCCGGGCCCAATCCTCGGCCATCACATCAGTCAGCGGTGTGCCGCTGGTGAACGGGATGGCTGTCTCCGCGGAGCCTGTCCGGTCCGGTCCGGGCTCCCCACGGCGGCCAGCGGACTGGGGATCGTAGGAAAAAAGGGCCGGTTCATCGCTGCTGATCACCCTCCCAGTCTTGGCTATTCATGGAAAAGATCCCAGCCGGTGCCGGAGTCAGCTAAATGACAACACTGTTATTCCGGTTTACGATTGCTGCAGGAAGCAGACTCTTTTCCCAGGACCCCGCGCCATGCGGCCGTGCCCAGGGAACGGAACGGGAAACGGGGACAACGCAGTGGCAGGATCAGCCGACACCGGGGAATTTACGCTGGACGGTGCCGTCGATCCCGACAGTCCCCTGAGCGAACGCGAGCAGCAGATGCTCTCCCTGGAGCGGTCCTGGTGGAAGTATGCCGGCGCCAAGGAACAGGCCATCCGGGACCTGTTCGGACTGTCTGCGACCAGCTATTACCAGATCCTCAACGCACTGATCGATACCGAGGCAGCACTCGCCCACGATCCCATGCTGGTAAAACGGCTGCGTAGACTACGTACTACACGCCAGCGCGCGAGGACCGCCCGCCGTATCGGTACAGACGCCTAGGCCGAGCCACAGACCAAGGACAACAACACAACCATGAGCCAATACCCCAGGGACGAGTTCGATAAGGTCCCGGAGACCTCGACGCGGCAAGGTGTCCACCGTGAACGCCTTATTCCCGCACGCTCCAGCGGCATCGGACTGATCATCACCGTTGGTGTCCTTGCTCTCCTCGTCGGACTGGCTGCCTACTTCGTGCTGCCCCGGCTGGGGATCGGCGCTGAGGGAAATGCCACCCCTGCCGCGTCCGACACACCCGCCGCAGAGCAGAGCGAATCCCCGTCCGGTTCCCCCAGCGATTCGCCGTCTCCCAGCCCGTCTTCGTCAGCGCCGTCCGCCTCCCCGTCAGCGACTCCGTCGCCGACCCCCTCGGAACTGGCCGCCGACCGGACGCAGCCGGTGGTCGTCCTCAACGCCAGCGGTATCTCCGGTCTGGGAGCCGGCATCTCTGCCCGGATCGGTGCCGACGGCTGGGTCACCGCGCAGGTCGGAAACTGGGCGGGAACACCCCTGCAGACCTCGATCATCTTCTACAACGGCGAAGCGCAGCGGGCCAACGCGGAGGAACTGTCCGCACTCCTCGGAATCCCCACGCTGAGCGAATCTCCCGAGTTCACCAACGTCACCGTCGTGGCGGGCCCAGGTTTCCAGTAGGCCGCACAGCGGCTGCCCGGCCCATAAGTAAAATCTCGATAACTATCCTCCCGGCCCATGTGTGAAGTTCACGCGTGTGGCTAAAGTAAGGGCCAGCCGCCCGGAATCAGAGACCTGGCCTACCTCGGCCAGGCTCGATCGGGCGGCTGTTCCGGTGGATCAATGGCCGCCGGAACGGAGCCGAAAAAGGGGAGAGAAGCATGGCGCAGGGGATCGTCAAATGGTTTAACGGGGAAAAGGGCTACGGATTCATCACCGTTGACGAGGCCCAGACCGACGTTTTTGTTCACTGGTCAGCGATCCAGTCCGCAGGTTACCGGACGCTGGAAGAGGGTCAGCGGGTGGAATTTGAAATCGGCGAGGGACAGAAGGGTCCGCAGGCCGAAGACGTCAGGACTGTGTAGTTCGATTTCCGGGTGAGAGCCCGGTTCAACAGCAGCGCCGGCAGCCGAACATCGGCCGCCGGCGCTGTTTTGCTGTCTGGCCTGGAGGGTGAGGCTGCACGATTATTCGCGCAGCGGTACTCCGCGGGCATCGGTGCGGAACGTCTGGGCCCCTGCCAGGATCATGATGCCCTCCACGAAACCCCACACTGCGCCGATACCCCAGGTGAACACCGTCACCAGGATCTGGACCACACCAATCGTGGTGTACCCGAGATAGAACCGGTGGACGCCGAAGCCGCCGAGGAAGATCCCCAGCAGTCCGGCGGCCAGCCGGGACTTCGGCGGATCAACCGCGTAGTAGTAGCCGGGAGGGTACTGTCCTTGCGGTGCCTGCTGGTAGTATCCGCCGGGCTGACCCTGCGGGTAAGAGCCCTGCGGGTAGGAGCCCTGCGGCTGGGGTGCCTGCGGGAACGGCGGATGTCCCTGGGTGCCGTATTCGGACTGCGCCTGGGTGCCGTATTCGGACTGCCCCTGGGTGCCGTAGCCGGGCTGTGCCTGCTGGTTCCAGCCGGCGGGCGGCCCCTGCTGCGGGTCCGGTGCACCGTACTCCCCGGGTGCACGGCCGTAGGGAGGTGGGGGAGGAGCAGCACTCGCGCCGTGCGGGGACGGCGCAGGCGATCCGCCGGTGCCATCTCCCCCTTCCTCAGAAGGGCGGTGATTCGGCGGCTGGTTCATGGACATGATCCGTCCTCACGGGGTTCGGGGAAGAGCTGCCGGCCTGCGCGGGCAGGCAGGCTCCGGGGAGCTGCTGCAGAACCAATCTACGCCGCCCGGAGGCCAATCGGGTGAGGCGTCAGGCAGAATGTCCGCGCGTGTTCGCCGCGGGATGGAATTAACACTGAAACCCGGGTCACAAGCCTCCGTGACTGCTTGCACTCAAAGGGCGGGAGTGCTAATTATTGACTTAGCACTCTTACGGGTTGACTGCTAAGTCGCCGGTGTTGAGTGAACCAGCAAGCCACTGGGGTGAGGGGCCGGGACGCACGTAAAGAGATCGTGCGCTTCGCCCCGTCCGTCGCGGGCACCTCAGCCAGGAATGCAACATCCAAGCATGACTGTTCCGGAAGGACGATAGCCGTTATGGCCAAGATCATTGCATTTGACGAAGAGGCACGCCGCGGCCTCGAGCGGGGCCTGAACACCCTCGCCGACGCCGTGAAGGTCACCCTCGGCCCGCGTGGCCGCAACGTCGTACTCGAAAAGAAGTGGGGTGCCCCCACGATCACCAACGACGGCGTTTCCATCGCCAAGGAGATCGAGCTGGACGATCCCTACGAGAAGATCGGCGCCGAGCTGGTCAAGGAAGTTGCCAAGAAGACGGACGACGTCGCAGGCGACGGCACCACCACGGCTACCGTCCTTGCCCAGGCCCTCGTGAAGGAAGGCCTGCGCAACGTTGCTGCCGGCGCCGACCCGCTCGGCCTCAAGCGCGGCATCGAAAAGGCAGTCGCAGCCGTTACGGCTGAACTGCTTGCTTCGGCCAAGGAGATCGAAACCAAGGAGCAGATCGCTGCCACGGCTTCCATCTCCGCCGGCGACCAGCAGATCGGCGACCTGATCGCCGAGGCACTGGACAAGGTTGGCAAGGAAGGCGTCATCACCGTCGAAGAATCCAACACCTTCGGCCTGGAGCTTGAGCTCACCGAGGGTATGCGCTTCGACAAGGGCTACATCTCCGGCTACTTCGTCACCGACGCTGAGCGCCAGGAAGCTGTCCTCGAGGACCCGTACATCCTGATCGTCAACTCCAAGATCTCCAACGTCAAGGACCTCGTTGCCGTCCTCGAAAAGGTCATGCAGTCCGGCAAGCCGCTGCTGATCATTGCCGAAGACGTTGAGGGCGAAGCCCTGGCCACCCTGGTTGTCAACAAGATCCGCGGCACCTTCAAGTCCGTTGCCGTCAAGGCTCCGGGCTTCGGCGACCGCCGCAAGGCACAGCTGGCCGACATCGCCATCCTCACCGGCGGCCAGGTCATCGCCGAGGAAGTTGGCCTCAAGCTCGAGAACGCCACGCTGGACCTGCTGGGCAAGGCACGCAAGGTTGTTGTCACCAAGGACGAGACCACCATCGTTGAGGGTGCCGGCGACGCCGACGAAATCGCAGGCCGCGTCAACCAGATCCGTGCCGAGATCGAGAACTCCGATTCCGACTACGACCGCGAGAAGCTGCAGGAGCGCCTGGCCAAGCTGGCCGGCGGCGTTGCAGTCATCAAGGCCGGTGCGGCAACCGAGGTTGAGCTCAAGGAACGCAAGCACCGCATCGAGGATGCTGTGCGCAACGCCAAGGCAGCAGTCGAGGAAGGCATCGTTGCCGGCGGCGGCGTTGCACTGATCCAGGCTGGCCAGAAGGCATTCGCCAACCTGAAGCTCGAAGGCGACGAAGCAACCGGCGCCAACATCGTCAAGGTTGCCATCGACGCCCCGCTGAAGCAGATCGCCTTCAACGCCGGCCTCGAGCCGGGCGTTGTCGCTGACAAGGTCCGCGGCCTTCCCGAAGGTTTCGGCCTGAACGCGGCCACCGGCGAGTACGAAGACCTGCTGGCAGCCGGCGTCAACGACCCGGTCAAGGTAACCCGCTCTGCACTGCAGAACGCGGCTTCCATTGCCGGCCTGTTCCTGACCACCGAAGCCGTTGTAGCCGACAAGCCTGAGAAGGCTGCGCCGGCAATGGGCGGCGGCGACGAAATGGGCGGCATGGGCGGTATGGGCGGCTTCTAGTCCCCACCCCCGCCGGCGAGAGCCGGTGAGCGTTCCAATCGCTGAGAGGGCGCGGTACCCCGTTGGGTGCCGCGCCCTTTCATGTTCGCTGTACAGCCCCTGAGCGGGCCGTCCTGGGCCGCTCAGCGCATAAAGAGCGCGGTGTTGGCGGCCTCCGTGTCCGCGTACTGGGCCGAGGCGTACGCCAGTGCCTGGTTGATGCTGGCCAGGGACTCCTCCACCCTTGCCTGGGTCGCACGCCAATCGCTGATCAGCAGTTGGAAGTTTGCCGATGCCTGCCCCTGCCAGGATTCACCCAGTGACTGGAGCCCGGCCTGCATAATGTTGACGTCCGCCTGCAAACGGTCGATGGTGCCGCGTACCTCAGCACTCTTGGCCGCCAGGATGTCACTGTCAACGTAGAAACCCGCCATGGAAACCCTCCAGTCCTTTTGGTCCGCCGGGTGCGGTCCTGCTCAGATCCTAGGCCGGGGGCGCTCGGCAGCGCGGAGGCTGTGCGCAGGACTGTGGATCAGCCGCCGGCAGGGGAGCTGTGGAACTGGGTGTGGAGGAGTGCACGTCACCGGCCAGGCACGGATTACTGCTGGTGCGGCGGTTCTTCCCCTGCTGCCGGGTTCCCGTTCGCCGAGGCGCCGGGCTCCGGGCTGCGTGGCACGTCGATGTTCCGGTCCGCGGTCTCTTCCCCGGCGCCGGGCGGGCTGCCCACCTGGCTGTCCGCCGCTGTCCCGCCCGTGCCGCCGTCGTCCTCATGGTCCGGAATGCTGTCCGGCTGCTGGTAGGGGAGCCGGATGGACATGGTGGCGCCGCCGCCCTCCGTCTCCGTCAGCCGCACGGTGCCATCGTGCTGGGCCACCAGGGCTGCAACGATGGCCAGGCCGAGTCCGGTCCCGCCCGTTTCCCGGTAGCGCGAAGAATCGGCCCGGTAGAAACGCTCGAAAACCCTCGCGGCGTCTTCGTCGGAAATACCCGGACCGTGGTCGCGGACTTCCAGCACGGCGTCCATGCGGTCATGGATCACCGGCGCGACGCCGACGGCCACTTCGATGGGTGAGCCGGCCGGCGTGTAGCGCAGGGCATTGGTCATCAGATTGGCCACAACCTGCCGCAGCCGGGCTTCATCGCCCATGGTGGGTGCGCTTCGCGGAGAGCTGCCACCCAGCCCGATAACCTTGATCTCCCGGTCCGGCGCACTGGCCCTGGCATCGAGAGCGGCGTCATTGCCCAGGATCATGAGGTCCACGGGGCGGTATTCCAGCGGACGCTGTTCATCGACCCGGGCCAGCGTCAGGAGGTCCTCGACGAGCTGGCCCATCCGCTTCGCCTCGCTCTCGATCCGGCCCATTGCCGCCTCCACATCCTCGGGTTTCTGCAGCGCCCCATGCCGGTAGAGCTCGGAGAAACCGCGGATGGTGACGAGGGGGGTGCGGAGTTCATGGGATGCGTCCTGGACGAAGCGGCGCATCTTCTGTTCGGACTGGGTCCGGGCGGCGAAGGCGGTTTCGATGTGCGCCAGCATGGCGTTCAGGGAACGTGAGAGCCGGCCGATCTCAGTGGCGGGGTTGCCTACCTCCACGCGCCGGGACAGGTCTCCGGCAGCGATGGCTGCAGCTGTTTTCTCCACCTGGCTGAGGGGGCGGAACTGGCGGGTGACAGCCCAATAGGCAATGCCGGTGGCGCCAAGAGTGCCAAGGAGCCCAACGGAGAAGACCAGCGAGGCTGCTTCGTCCACTGTCTCGGCCACCGAGTCCAGCGGGACGGCAACGGCCACCGAGCCCGGGAAATTGGCAATGTGGAAGACCTGTACCCGCCAGCCTTTGCTGCCCGGGGCGGTGCCCGGCACGTCGAAGCCGCGGCCGTTGATCTCGTCAACGGTTCCCGAATCGATGGTGCCGAGCATAGGGGTGTCGAAGTTGTCCTCGGAGTGGGTCTCCGGGCCGTGCTCGCCGTCCTCGTTGAGGTAGAGGCCGTAGAAACGGAAGAGCGAGGTGTCAGCGGCGGGACCGCCGGAAATGAGGTAGCGGGAGATCGCGGTGGCGTTGTCCTGGATGTCGGCGTCCAGGCGGGTGACGAGGATCTGCCGCAGCACGTAGATGGTGGCCAGGCCGGTGATAGTCACCGTTACGACCATCAGCACGGCCATGATGGCCACCAGCTGTGATCGCAGGGAGGCCGATTTCCAGCGCCGGGTCAACGTTTTAGCGCTTCTCCGTCGTGCGCAGCAGGTAGCCGACGCCGCGCTTGGTCTGGATCAGCGCCGGAGCGTCCGGGCTGCGGTCGATCTTGCGGCGCAGATAGGAGATGTAGGACTCCACGATCGAGGCGTCACCGTTGAAGTCGTACTCCCAGACGTGGTCCAGGATCTGCGCCTTTGAAAGCACGCGGTTGGGATTGAGCATCAAGTAGCGCAGCAGCTTGAACTCGGTGGGGGAGAGGTCGATCGTGACACCGCCGCGGCGTACCTCGTGCGCATCGTCGTCGAGCTCCAGATCTTCCACCCGGATCACCGCGTCATCGTCGTCCAGCGGCTGGGTCCGCCGGAGCACCGCCCGGATCCGGGCGACGACCTCGTCGAGGCTGAAGGGCTTGGTCACGTAGTCGTCGCCGCCGACCGTGAGGCCGGTGACCTTGTCCTCCGTGTCATCCCGCGCGGTCAGAAAAACGACCGGGAAGTGGCGTCCGGCAGCACGCAGCCGGCGCGTCAGGGTGAAACCGTCCATATCAGGCAGCATCACGTCGAGGACGGCCAGGTCCGGGCTGTGCTCATCAACCGCGGCGAGGGCTTCCCTGCCGTTTCCGGCCGCGACGACGTCGAAGCCAGCGAAACGCAGCGACGTTGAGAGCAGCTCGCGGATGTTGGGCTCATCATCGACAACAAGGAGGCGTGCTTCGGGTGCAGACGATTTGTTCACCCGCCTAGTTTCTTACATTTAGCTGGACGTTGTCTGTAGACCGGCCTTAAGCCAGCTGGAAACATCCAATATGACCCTGTGGGGTGAAGCACGGGGTGAAATCCAGTCAAACGGTCTTCTCCCGATGCCCCGGATTGGAAGCATCAGAGGGTAGGACACCCCGGAACTCGGCGTATTGCCGGTCTCCAGTTCCATCGGCAGCAGTTCAGTGGCGGCCGCGGGGCCGTCCTGCCGATGATCACTGGGGGACGGAAAGTTGCTGGGAATTGGGAAACGGCTGGTGGCGGTCGCCGCAGCGGCGCTGGTGCTGGCAGGTTCGGCTGGAACAACGGCGTATGCAGCCGGAATCGGCAGGCCCTTGGCCGCGGTCAGTGCCCAGCTCCCGAACACCGCGGTTGCCCCGGCCAACACCGCCGCCCTTAGCGTGACGGCGGTCAGTGAGTCCACGGCTCCGGTCATTGCAGGTGATTTCGTTGTCAGCAGGTTCACTGTGACGAACACCAGCGCCGAGCGGTTCCAGGCGTATGCGAATATCTTCTGGACGAACGCCCGGTTCTCCTTCGCCGAACCTGTTCAGGGAAACCTGTACCAACTCGACACCAGTCACGTGCATTGGGCGGGGATGCTGGACCCCGGAGCTTCAGTGACGGTGTCCCTTCGCTTCGAGGTCCAGGCAGGATACCCGGCGGGAGCCACGCTCCATGCGGACATGACAGCCACCGCGAACCATTCATCGGGAGCCGCTTGGGTGTCCACATCCACCACGACTCCACTGGCCAGCTTGGCCGCCCGCCTCGACCAAGGGGTGTACCAGGGTGCGACGATGGACCCGGTTGCCGTTGGATCGGTCCGTCCCGGCGATGTGCTGCGGTACCGGGTCAGCTTGCAGAACATAGGTGATTCTGCGTTTGGGAACGGCCATCCAGCCTCGTTCGAAGGCATCACCAGCGGACTGGCTCCCGGCGCAGCGATCAGTGGGGAACCGGTCATTATCCAGGGCGGCGGGAGCCTCTTGCCTGCGGCCGGCGGGTGGAAATGGAGCGGGGCCCTCAACGTGGGTGAGACGGCCGTGGTCGAGTTCAGTGCCGTCGCGGGTTTCCCTTCGCGCGATGCGTCAGGAAACCTGATCCGCAGCGTGCTGGCATCCACCGTGTACTCACGGTCCAGCGGATTCACCATTACTAGTTTTTCCTACGTTGATGCCCCGGAGATTACGGTAGCCAAAGCAGCAGACCGGGCGCGGATTATGCCCGGGGAAACCGCGATGTTCACCTACACCGTGACCAACACCGGAACCTTAGGCCTAAGGGGAGTGAATCTGACTGAAGCCGGCTTCGTCAACGCTTCCGGGGACGCCCTGCAGCTCGACGGGTACGGCAGCACCCCGATCCCCCTCCCGGACCTTGGACCGGGCGAAAGCGCAACCATTTCCGCCGGTTACACGGCCCGGGAAGCTGACGCCGGCAAGGGCGGCATGATCAGCAGCCAAACAACTGCCACTGGTTTCGCCGGCGCCGAACTTGTCACGGGCACGGGGATCTCAGCTCCGGTGCAGGTTCTTCCGAAACCGGCGCCTACACCGACGCCGGAACCGACACCAACGGCGACACCGAAACCGACGCCGGCACCGACGCCTGATCCGACACCGACGCCGGCACCGACGCCTGATCCGACACCGACGCCGGCACCGACGCCTGATCCGACACCGACGCCGGCACCGACGCCTGATCCGACACCAACGGCGACACCGACACCGACGCCGGAACCGACGCCGGACCCTTCACCGACGTCGGACTCGAAACCTGAACCGACGCGGGATCCCAAACCGGCGCCGTCGTCTGCTCCGGCGCTTCCTGCACCGGCGGTGCCACAGCTGCCCGCACCTGCGGCGCCGGCGGCACCTCTGACAGTGCCCACTCAGGTGCTGACACCCGCGCAGTCCACATCAACGCCCGCACCGGCTGCCGCGGCATCCGCTGTGGCTAAGCCGGCCCCGGCAGGGACTGTTCCCGCTGCACCGGCTGCGGTTGCTCAGGGTGCCCGCGGCCCGGCGGCAGATGAGCCGGGCGCCGGGAGTCCTGTCCCCGCGGTCCTGGCCGCAGCAGCCGGCCTGCTGGTGCTGACGGGGGCAGGCTATTTGGTCTACCGCCGGCGCATCGGCGGATAGCGCGGAGACGCTGCTGAAGGACTAGAGCAGGCCTTGGCGGACAGCCTCCGCCAGGGCCTCCTCCCGCCGGGAGACGTCCAGCTTGCGGTAGAGGCTTCGCAGCTGTGATTTCACCGTGTTGGTGGAAACGAAGTTCAGTGCCGCGATTTCCGAGATCGAACCCGTGAGGGCGAGGGCCTCGAGAATGGCCTGCTCCCGTGAGGTGAGGGCCAGCGGCGCCGGGCTGGCCTCCACAACGCCTGCAAACCCTCCCGGCACACCCAGCTCCAGCCCGGCGTCCATGGCAGCAGAACGGACCCGTTTGAGGTCCGGAATGGGGAGCAGGCCGGTGGCCAGGGTCAGGCCGTAGTCCGAGTGCAGTCCCGCCAGCCGGACCAGCACCAGCCGGGAACTGGACGGCTGATCGGCCAGGGTATAGGCAGCGGCTGCCAGAGCGGCGATCTCCGCCTGACCTCGGGGCGTATCGCCGAGGCCCAGCGGAGCCAGCGCTGCCAGGGTCTTGTGCGGCAGGCCGCTGGCCAGCTGGATGTGGGCAAAAAGCAGCGCGGCACTGTCACCGCCCTTGTGCATCCGGTTCACCAGTCCAACAGCTTGGCCCGGACTGCCGACGGCGATCAGCAGGTGCGCCTGCACCGTGTCCAGCATCAGCCGCTCCGCCCGGCCGATGGGCGGCAGATGCTGCAGGCGGGTGAGCAGGCCCTGGAGCCGGCTGAGAGCCTCGGCAGGGCGCCCATCCGCCAGATCCACCAGGGCCTCGCAGCAGCGGATCTGCGGCCACAACTCGCTTGTATCTGCGTCAGCGAGAATGTTCCCCAGCGGTGCCCGCGCGGCAGCGGGGTCCAGGCTTTCGAGCGCCACCATGACTTCGGCCAGCCGCAGGGGTGTTTCCGCGTAGCTGTGCACCGGCTCGCTGCACCAGCCCAGCGCCCGGCTCAGCTCCAGGAACCGGACAGCGCCGGTGATGTCGCCCTCCCGCACCAGCATGCAGGCCGAGAGGCTGTGGTAATAACCTTCGAAGTCGGGCTGGCCCAAGGCAGCGGCCACGGTGGCTGCCTGGCGGAAGGACTCTACTGCTTCGGCATGGTGGCCTGCCCGCCAGAGGGTTATTCCAAGATGCGATACCAGGGCGGATTCGAGCGAACCGATCCGCTCACGTTCCAGGAGCGGCATTTCAGCATAGCTCCGCAGCCCCTGCCTGGCACGGGCCGCTGCTGTCTCCACCTGGCCGCTGAGACGCAGCGCTATCACCTCAACGAATGTCAGCAGCAGCTTTTCCGCGGGTGGCATGGAGCGAAACAGGGTCCGTCCCGCTGCCGCTGCCAAGGCACTGAGTTCCAGGCCCTTGAAACGGCGGAACGCAGACGAACTGTAAAGCACGGCCAAGGCCAGTGCCGGTGCTGGCTGCCGGGAAAGACGGAACAGCGAAATCCGTTCCAGCTCCTGGCGGGTAGCCGTGCTGTGGTGCGTGAAGAGAAGGATGGCGTGGCGCCGCAGCACCTCAGTGACCAGTGCCAGGTCATCAGCACCGATTGCGTGGCGCAGCGCATCGAGCGGCTGATCCTGCGCCAGGAAGAACTCCGCCGCGGTCCGTTCGAGCGTCCGCTGCCGTGCAGGGTCCTGTTTTTCGAGGGCTTTGGCCAGGGCGTCCCGCACCAGCGGCACATATTCGCCGCCGCCGTCGGGGGTACGGCTGAGCAGGCCGGCCATCTCCGCCCGGCGGTGCAGCTCCTCGGTCTCCGGCCCCGGATGGAGGATCTGCGCCAGCTCAGCGGGCAGCGACTCCGGCACGCTCGTGGCGAGCAGGAAGGACCGGGTCTCCGCCGAAACTTCGGGGGGCGAGGACAACCGGAGAATGTCAGCGGAGGCAGCCGCTGCAACGCTCCTGAGCGTACTCCGGGAGGGTGGCGCGCCGCCTGCCTTGATGACCAGCAGCCGCACCCAGAGCGGCGATCCGCCGGTCAGTTCCCAGACGGCCGAGGCGTCCGCCGACAGGGGAGTTCCGGAAAGCGCGGCGGCACACTCCTCCTGCGTCAGGGAGAGTTCCTCCGGGCCGATCACCGCGATGTCCAGGTTGATGGTTCCCCGCTGCCGCTCAAACCGGGTCAGGCTCCGGGTTGACGCGATGATCCGCAGCAGTGGAAAGAAGCGAAGCAGCTCGAGCAGGGCATCCTGGGCCCGCTCATCGGTCACCACATGCAGATCGTCGAGGAACAGCAGGAGCCCGGTCCCCGGGCCGGGGACCAGGGACAGCGAACTGGCAAGGGACTCGCCCGAGGCGAAGGCCGAGGCGGCCTGCTGGCAGCCGGCCGCCTGGACGGCCGAGGCACCGCTGGAAAGCGCGGTCAGCAGCGCGCAGACGAGTCCCATTTCCGTGTGGACGGGATTCTGCCCCGGGGCGGAAACCCGGGAGAGGGAAACCCACGAAGCCGCTTCGGGGTGTGTGGCGGCGTAGCCGGCCAGCAGTTTGGTTTTTCCGGTGCCCGCGGGTCCGCGGACAATGGTCAACGGCGACGCAGCCGCCTCATCCAGCCGGCGAAGGAGCCGTGGGCGGGCCGCGGCATCCGGTCCCGGCCCCGCCGGCCCGGATACGGGTGCAGGGTATGGCTGGTTGGCGATCGCTCTTCCGGTTTCTACGACTGAGTACCGCTGGAACCGGAAAACCCGGTTCAAGGTGCTGAACGGCGGCCCATGGTGGAACGGCTATGGGCCGGATCCGCTCCCGGACTGGAGGCGATCGCTTCTAATCTAGACCGGTTTCCCGATGTCCGCCGCGTCCTGGATGGAATACGCGTAACCTTGCTCCGCGAGGAACCGCTGCCGCTTGGCCGCGAAGTCCTGGTCCAGGGTGTCGCGTGCGACGACGGTGTAGAAGTGCGCTGCCCGGCCGTCGGCCTTGGGGCGCAGCAGGCGCCCCAGCCGCTGTGCTTCCTCCTGGCGTGAGCCGAAGGACCCGGAGACCTGGATGGCCACGGAGGCTTCGGGCAGGTCGATGGAGAAGTTCGCGACTTTGGAAACCACCAGCGTTTTGAGTTCGCCTTCCCGGAAGGCCGCGAACAGCCGCTGCCGTTCCTTGACCGGAGTCTCGCCCTTGATGACCGGGGCATCGAGCCGTTCGGCGAGTTCATCGAGCTGATCGATGTACTGCCCGATCACCAGGATCTGGTCCCCCTCGTGGCGGTGGACCAGCTGTTCAACCACCTTGGACTTGGTTTCCGACGTCGAACACAGCCGGTACTTGTCGCCGTCCTCCGCCATGGCGTAGGCAACCCGCTCGTCCCGGGGCAGGTCCACCCGCACCTCGATGCAGTCGGCGGGCGCAATGTAGCCCTGCGCCTCGATATCCTTCCACGGGGCGTCATAACGCTTGGGCCCGATGAGGGAGAAAACCTCGCCCTCGCGTCCGTCCTCGCGCACCAGGGTAGCGGTCAGGCCGAGGCGGCGGCGGGCCTGCAGGTCAGCGGTCATCCGGAAAATGGGAGCCGGCAGCAGATGGACCTCGTCATAGATGATCAGGCCCCAGTCGTTGGCGTCCAGCAGCTCCAGGTGCGGGTACAACCCGCCGCGCTTGAGCGTCAGCACCTGGTACGTGGCGATCGTGACGGGCCGGACTTCCTTGACCGCGCCGGAATACTCGCCGATCTCGTCTTCGGTCAGGGACGTCCGCTTGAGCAGCTCGTCCTTCCACTGCCGGGCGGAGACGGTGTTCGTGACCAGGATAAGGGTGGTGGTGGAGCTGGTCGCCATGGCCGCAGCCCCCACCAGGGTTTTCCCGGCCCCGCAGGGCAGGACGACGACGCCGGAGCCGCCGGCCCAGAAGTTCTCCGTGGCCAGCTTCTGGTAGGGCCGCAGCGCCCAGCCGTCCTCGTTGAGCAGGATGGGGTGGGGTGTTCCGTCAACGTAGCCGGCGAAGTCCTCCGCAGGCCAGCCGAGCTTGAGCAGCAGCTGCTTCAGCTGGCCGCGCATGGCCGACTGCACCACCACGGTTTCACCGTCGATCCGCGGCCCGAGCAGCGGCTGGATCTTCTTGGCGTGCAGCACTTCTTCCAGCACGGGGTAATCGTTGGTCCGCAGCACCAGTCCGTGCTGCGGGTCCTTCTCCAGGCGCAGCCGGCCGTACCGGGACATCGTGTCCTCGATGTCGATCAGCAGTGAGTGCGGTACCGGGAAGCGGGAGTAGGTCAGCAGCGTGTTCAGCACCTGCTCCGCATCCAGTCCCGCGGCCCGGGCGTTCCACAGGCCCAGCGGTGTCAGCCGGTAGCTGTGGATGTGTTCCGGGGCCCGTTCCAGCTCCGCGAAAGCGGCGATCGCATGGCGCGCTTCCTGGGCTTGTTCGTGGTCCACTTCCAGCAGGATGGTCTTATCACTCTGGACAATCAAAGGTCCGTCAACCATGTGCCGGGCTGCCCTCCACTATTTCCACGTCCATTATCCGATGTATTGACACTACGCGCTCAACGTCGCGCCGCGGATCGAAGACCCGTACCCGGCCTTCGCCCACTGAGAGGGGAACAAAGATCTCCTGCCGCTCATTCCCCTGACTGTCCACCACGCCCATGCGGACTGAACTTTTGGTCCGGATGGCCGTGCGCAGTGTTTCCAGGCCCACAAGCGGCATCGACTCGTCGTTTTTCGGGGCACCGGCGGGACCGCGGCCGCGCAGGGCGGCGAGCTGCGCGTCCAGGTCCGCTTGGGTCAGTTCCCACTGGTTCACCCGGGTGCGGGACGACGACGGCGCGGGCACCGGCGGGCGGGCGTGCGAGCCGTTCGCTTCGCGTGCCCGGCCCTCCATCACCGGGGCGTAGCCCAGGTCCCGGATCGCCAAAGCCAGTTCCTGCGGCGTCGCTGCCGAGGAGATCACCGTCGGTGCAAGCCGGGTCAGGCCGAGGGACGCGGAGCGCGGGTCGGCCATCAGGGCGTTCAGCCCGGTTTCGTCGTCGCTGCGCAGGTAACTCCACGCCGCCCCGATGCGCAGGCGTCCGTGCCGGGCGGCGGTGTCCTCCACCAGGTAGCGCAGCGGCTGGGGGATTTCGGTGGCGGAGTAATGGGCCAGGAATTCCAGGATGGATGCCGCATCCATCTCTGCGTCCAGTGCCCGCCGGATGGAGTCGGCAGAGAAACGGTAGATCGCCGCCGGCCCCTGGCCCTCGGGGGTGGAGATCAGCGCCAGCTGACGGGCTACTGACGGCTCCAGGTAGCCGGGTGCAACTGCGGTGAGGTCAGCCTGCAGCAGGAAGGAGCTGAGCGGTTCCGGCAGGGCTTCGCGCAGGCGGCTGGTGGCCCGCTCGAAATCCGCCGCAGCAACTGCCTCACCGAGTTCGGTCAGGGCTCCGGACCCGATCAGCCCGAGCTGGGCGGCTTCTTTCAGGATCCCGGGAACCAGGCGGGCGAACCGCCGCTGCAGGCGCGGCTGGTGCCAGGTGAGGGCGCTGAGCAGATCCTCGACGTCGAAGGCACCGGAATGCGCGTCCTGGCTGTCGCCGCCGTCCGCGGTGAGCGCCGCGAGCATTTCCAGTGTCCGGCGCCGCACCAGCGGTGCGTCGGGGCGGGAGAGTTCTCCGGCGAGGGCGTTCAGGGATCCTCCGCCGGGCAGCGGTCCGCCCACCAGTGAAGGCGCCCGTTCTGCTTCCAGCCAGGACTCCACCAGGCGGCGCCACTGCTGTTCCCGGTCCAGTGTCAGCCAGTCATTCTGGGCCGTTCCCCACCGGGCGGTGGCTGCGTCGAGGACCAGGAGCCCGGAGAGCGCCGCCAGCTCCAGCAGCCAGGCGGTGGCACCGATGTCCAGCCGGAGGGCTTCCGAGACCCGGCGGACCTCCCGGACCCCGACCCCGCCGGACCGCAGGGTGCCAACCGGAGAAGTGCTCGCCAGGGCCAGCAGCTCGGTGACCAGGCGGAGGGTTTCCGCTACAGCGCCAAACGCTGCATTGTCCCGCAGTGTGTGCGGCACGGGCCGGGGAGTGGGCGCCACGGGTTCCAGCTGGAAATCCGAGACGATCACGTGTCCGCGCGATGCCTGGCCCACCGGCCGGGGAAGTTCAACGTGCAGTGCGTCCAGGGGAACCAGCAGGCCGTGCGCCACGAGCCATTCCACCGGTGTGGGGGAGGGGTTGTCCAGGACGGCCCGGCTGATCGCGGCTTTCTTGGGGATCGTCCCGACCGGGGAGTACTTGAAGCGCCGGAGCAGGTCTTCGGTCTGCGGCGGAGCGTCAGCGATCAGGGCTTCCCAGCCGGCCGGGTCTGAGACCAGATGATGCAGGGAGTGGGCGGCGGTTGCCGGAGTGTCGGCCTTCTCCAGGGGGAGTCCGCGCTCGCGCAGCCCCTCGACGATCCCCACCAGGCGCTGGCCGAACTCCGGCTGCTGGGCAGCCAGGGTGGAATAGGGCCGCCCGAGCCCGGCCGGATATGCACCCAGTGCGTCCCCTAGGACGGAGACGGGCAGATAAAAGCGGCGTCCGGCGTCGGCCTTGGGGGCGCCCGGATGCGGGGTGGCCCGGCGCAGGAGGGCGAGGCTGTGCAGATAGCCCAGGATCGAGTCCAGGGCCTTGATGGTGGAACCTGCAATGGAGGCCTTGAGCCAGGACGCCGTGGTGCTCAGGTGGGAATCTTCGTTGGTGGTCAGATCCAGTGCTTCCAGGACCTGCAGCTGCGGGGCCGTGAGTTTTTCCAGGGCACGTTGTACGCTGATGCGCGTTGATGCACGGGCTGCCAGGGCCTGGAAATCCGGTACCGGAGGCAGTGCCAGATCCGGCCGGGCGGTCAGGAGCTCACGCAGCTGTTCGTCACTGCGCGCTGCAAGGTCTTCAGCCAAGGCTCGGATCGCGGACATCGTCCAATACGTTACCCGAGTGGGACCAAAAACAAACGGGTTAGCCGCGCCGCCGGTGCACGATTGAGTCAATTACCAGCCCGGCCATCAGGAGAAACGCGACGGGCAGGGCGTAGAAAGCTCCGGCAGCGAACCCGGGCCAGATCTCCGCTCCGCGAAGCGCTTCGAGGAGGAGGAGGCCCAGGCTGGCGACACCGGCCACGGCCAGGACAGCGGCTACAACAGTCAAAACCAGCCGCAGCGGGGACCGGCGGGACCGGGGCGGAGTGTCCGCGCCGTTATCAGAGTTTCCAGGCGCGGAATCGGCGGTGCGGCCGGTTGATTTCCCGGAATCGGGCGTGCGGGGTTCCATGGTCTTAAACGCTAGCAGCTAAAATTCCACGCCCACAAAGCTGTGTCCGGGGGCAGGAACCGGGGCAGGGGATATTCTAAAGGGAACAGACTTCACCGTAGTATCTCTGAAGGTGCCCGGCCATTACCGGCGGGATACAGCAGGTTGCCGCAGGCGGGCCTGTGCAGTATTCGGGACGTGCCGTATTAATGTAACCAGTACCGGTGCGGCACGGAGGCACCCCAGTTGCAGTACGGCGAGCAGTAACAACGTGCGGGCGAGCGCGCCGCATCCATTACACAAGAACGAGGTAAGCGAAGTGCCCATCGGCAAGGTCAAGTGGTTCGACACTGGCAAGGGATTCGGTTTCCTGGCCACTGACGACGGCCAGGAAGTTTTCCTGCACGCCTCAGCGCTTCCCTCCGGTGTGACCGAGGTGAAGCCCGGCACCCGCATGGAATTCGGCGTGGCAGACGGCCGCCGCGGCCCGCAGGCGCTCTCCGCCCGGATCCTGGAGGCGCCGCCGTCGGTGGTTAAGGCCACCCGCAAGCCTGCGGATGACATGGCAGTGATTACGGAAGACCTGATTAAGCTGCTGGATGGTATTTCCAATGGCCTGCGCCGCGGCAGGTACCCGGAGAAGAAGCATGCAACGAAGGTCGCCGCGGTTCTGCGGGCCGTAGCCGACGACCTTGACGCCTAGGGGCAGAACCTCCGAGTGAACACCAACGACACGAGCGCTCCAGAAGAACAGCCCGCCAAGTCCGCTGTCCGGAAGGCACCCCGCCGTCCGACGAAGCCGGATGCCGTGCTGGCTGCTGCCATCGAAACGGCACGGGCCGGCCTGCTCGAGGTTGTCCCCGAAGCCCAGATCGGCGACCATATTGGTGCCGTGCCGGAAGCTGACCGGCTGGTAACCCACCGGTTCCAGGCGAACCGTCCCGGCTACCGGGGCTGGCAGTGGTACGCCACTGTGGCCCGCGTTCCCCGCGGGAAGGTGGCCACTGTCTGTGAGGTGGGGCTGCTGCCCTCGGCAGACTCAGTGCTGGCACCTGAATGGGTTCCCTGGTCCGAGCGGATCAGGCCCGAGGATGTCGCCGCTGAGGCCGCCCAGGCCGCAGCTGAGGCTGCCGCCGCCCAGGCCACCGCGGACGCAGCCGCTGAACGTGAGCAGAAACCGGCAGACGGGGAACCTGAACAGGCTGCCGAACCCCAGGCTTCAGTGATGGAGGACGAATAACCGGTGAGTGTTTGGAACACGGTTCATCATCCCGATAGGGAGGAGTGAACCCACATGTTCCGTTCGCTTCACATCTTCAACTACCGCATCTGGTTCCTGGGGGCACTGGTCTCCAATATTGGTACCTGGATGCAGCGCACCGCCCAGGACTGGCTGGTCTACGACATCCTGACCAATCAGGATGCGGCAGCCATGGGCATTGTGATGGCCCTGCAGCTTGGCCCCCAGCTGCTGCTGGCGCCGTGGGCCGGACTCATCGCGGATACCTACGACCGCCGCAGGGTCCTGTTGATCACACAGGTGGCCATGGCCGCCCTCGGAGCGGGGCTTGGCCTGCTGGTGCTTTCCGGCCATGCCCATCTCTGGCATGTCTACGCCTTCGCGCTGGCTCTCGGCATTGTGTCCGCCATCGATGCCCCGGCCCGCCAGAGCTTCGTCTCCGAAGTGGTCAGCGAAGAGAACCTGCCCAACGCCGTCGCGCTTAACAGTGCCTCCTTCAACGGTGCGCGGATGATCGGTCCGGCCGTGGCCGGCCTGCTGACCGTTGCCGTTGGTCCCGGCTGGGTGTTCCTGATCAACACGGTGACATTCGCTGCCATGGTCCTGGCGCTGCTGAAAATGCGGTCCGGAGAACTGCGGATCCTGCCCAAGGCTCCGGCCGGGAAGGGACGGATCCGTGCCGGACTGAAATATGTGCGGTACCGGCCGGACCTGATCATGGTCCTGGTGGCCATTTTCATTGTGGGGACCTTCGGGTTGAACTTCGCCGTGTACATCGCAGCGATGGCCCGCACCGAGTTCGGACAGGACGCCGGGATCTTTGGACTGCTCAACTCGATCATGGCCATTGGTTCGGTCGCCGGAGCACTGCTGTCCGCACGCAGGGACAAACCAAGGCTTCGGTTTATCTTCGGGGCCGCCGGCGCGTTTGGCCTCTCCTGTGCCGTGGCAGCAGTCTCGCCAACGCTGTGGATCTTCGCGCTTTCCCTCATCCCCACCGGGCTTTTTGCCCTCACCCTGATGACCAGCGCGAACGCGTACGTGCAGACGACGACGGCGCCGGTGATGCGCGGACGGGTCATGGCCCTGTACTTCGCCATCTTTATGGGCGGCACCCCGCTGGGCGCCCCAATTGTCGGCTGGGTTTCCAATTCCTTCGGGCCGCGGTGGAGCCTGGGGGTCGCCGCGGCATCCGGACTGATCACCGCCGTGATCGGCCTGGTCTGGGCCTGGCGGTCCCACCACCTGCGGCTGCACTATGACCGCACGGTGCGCCGCCGGCTGGTGGTCACGAGCCGGGAAACAGAACAGGACCCCAAAGCGCAGTAGCGCGTGGGGTCCTGTCCCGGGACATGACCGGTCGGTTCTGCCCGGTGCTTAGCCTGTTTTGAGGCCTAGGAGTGCTCGATCACGTAGTCGATGCAGTTCAGCAGGGCGCTGACATCATCCGGCTCGATCGCCACAAACGTGGCAATGCGCAGCTGGTTGCGGCCGAGCTTGCGGTACGGCTCAACATCAACGACGCCGTTGGCGCGCAGCGTCTTGGCGATTGCCGCGGCGTCGATCGAATCATCAAAGTCGATCGTGGCGATGACATTGGACCGGTCCTGAGGCCGGGTTACGAACGGGGACGCTACCGGCGAGGCCTCGGCCCAGGAGTAGATCCGGCCCGCTGAATCCGCCGTGCGGCCCGCGGCAAAGGACAGACCACCATTTGCATTGAGCCACTGGACCTGGTCATTGAGGGTCACCAGGGTGGCCAGCGCCGGCGTGTTGTACGTCTGGTTGAGACGAGAATTATCGATCGCCGTCTGCAGGTTCAGGAAATCGGGAATCCAGCGGCCGGAGGCATTGATCCGGGCAGCGCGCTCAACCGCGGCGGGGGAGAACATCCCAAGCCACAGGCCGCCGTCGGAGGCAAAGTTCTTCTGCGGCGCGAAGTAATAGACATCCGACTCGGCGAGGTCCACGTCGAGGCCGCCCGCAGCGGAGGTGGCATCAATCAGGACGAGGGAACCGTCATCGGCGCCGGCAACGCGGCGCACCGGTACGGCAACGCCGGTGGAGGTCTCATTCTGGGGCCAGGCATAGACATCCACGCCGGCTTCGGCGCGGGCTTCGGGCCGGGTACCCGGCTCCGCCTTGATGATGCTGGATTCGGCCAGGAAGGGAGCCTTGTTGGTGGCGGCGGCGAACTTGGAGCCGAATTCACCGAAGGACAGGTGCTGTGCCTTGTTCTCCACCAGGCCGAAAGAGGCGATGTCCCAGAACGCTGTTGAACCACCGACGCCCAGGACTACTTCATATCCTTCAGGCGCGGAGAACAGGCTGCTGAGCCCTTCGCGGATGGAGCCAACCAGGTTCCGGACCGGTGCCTGACGGTGGGAGGTACCCAGGAGCTTGGCGCCGGCCGAGGACAGTGCCTCGATCTGCTGGGGGCGCACCTTGGAAGGACCAGCACCGAAACGCCCGTCCTTGGGAAGAAGTTCTGCGGGGATCGTAAGCGTGGCGGTTTCGCCCATTTTTGTTTGCTCCAAGCGGATTGGCAGGGTGCTGTAGATACATCTCTATTCTGCACCTCCGCCCCCTGCCGCCGGTATTTATGAACGGGAGTTGGCATCGGGCCGTGAAAGTGGATAATTGCCCCCGAATTGGTGGCATGGGCTAACGTGGAAACGAACCTGCGGCGCAGTCTGTGCCACCTTGGTTTTCAATCCTTTCTTCCGCACGAATTCTAGGAGCGGCTGGTCATGACGGACCTCATCGACACAACTGAGATGTATCTTCGAACCATCCTTGAGCTCGAAGAGGAGAACATCGTGGCCCTGCGCGCCCGGATTGCCGAGCGCCTGCGCCATTCCGGCCCAACAGTCTCGCAGACCATCGGGCGGATGGAACGGGACGGGCTGGTTGTGGTGTCGGGAACCCGGCAGCTGGAACTGACCGAACTGGGCCGCCGGCGCGCCACGGAGGTAATGCGCAAACACCGCCTTGCCGAACGGCTGCTGGCTGACGTGATTGGGCTGGACTGGGCGTACGTCCACGATGAAGCGTGCCGCTGGGAGCATGTGATGAGTGAGCGCGTCGAGCGCCGGCTCTATGACCTGCTGGGGCAGCCCACGGAGTCGCCGTACGGCAACCCCATCCCGGGCCTGGAAGCGCTGGGCGGAACCACCGCCCTGGCCCCGGCCGCCGGCTACACGGACCTGGTCTCCGCAGTCAGTGCAGCCACCCCCGGGGCGCAGATGAACCTGCTGCGGCTCGCCGAACCGATCCAGGTTGACCCGGAGCTGCTGGCACAGCTGGATGAGGCCGGGCTGCGGCCCGGTGCCACGATCACCGCCGAGGTGGTCGGAGGCTACATTTCCGTCCGTGTTCCCGGGATTGAAGGTGCGCTGGAGCTGCCCACCGAAGTCGCGGCGCACGTGTTTGTCACCGGACCGGCCTAGCCGGTCCGCTGCCGCCGGAACCCGCAGCCATTCACCGGCAGCGGCCGGCGCCGGCTGCGCCGCCGCCTGACCGTCGGTAACGGAATGGTATCTTTTGGCATTTTTCCCCTATAGTGACATCTGACTACAGCAACAACACCGTTCACCGGTCCGACAGCCTAACCCTGCCACTGGACCGCAGGTGCAACCGTTCGCAGGCAGGGGCGGAGGACCCATCAACCGGCAGTGGCAGCACTGCCTTGGGGTGAAGCCTCCGAGCAGCGCAGGAGTATCCGCACAGCAGATACCCCCGTGCGTCGTGGGCCGAGTTCTCTACTCGAATCCGACAGCTAACTTCGCAGGCTTTGTAGAGAGGGAACCACTTGTCGAAGCACACTGCTTCGGGCAGGCGCAGGGCCGAAACCTCGGCCGCTCCACTGCGTCAACGCGCTGCCGCCGGGTCCACGGGCCGGCGCCGCGCTGAACCTGTCCGCCGCCCGCTGGGGGGATCAGCCCAGAAATTTGCCATCACCGCTGCCGCCTCCGGGCTGGTGCTGACCGTTGCGCTTCCGACGACCGCGGCGGCCGTGGATCCCCTGCCGGCACAGGAGCCCGCCGCGGCTCCGGCCCCGGTTTCGGCTGATCCCAACGCCACCGTGGAGTTTGACCGGGCCGCGCTGACCAGCAAATTCGATCCGGATGCGAAACTGCAGGGACTCACTGTCGCCGGTACGGACGTCACGCCGGCAGCCGCGCAGGGCACTCTCGCCACTCCGCTGGACTCCGAACTGGTGCAGACCTCATCCTTCGGATACCGGGTCAGCCCGATCACCGGAGCAGCAGGCGAGCTGCACACCGGGCAGGACTTCGCCGCGGCCTGCGGCACGGAAGTCAGCGCCGCCGCCAGCGGCAAGGTCAAGTCTGCCGGCTGGCATGCCTACGGCGGCGGGAACCGCGTGGTGGTGGACCACGGCAACGGTGTGGAAACCACCTACAACCACCTGTCGGCCATCAGCGTCTCTGTGGGCGACGAAGTCCAGCGCGGGGACCTGGTGGGAGCCAGCGGCACCACGGGTGCCTCCACGGGCTGCCACCTGCATTTTGAAGTACTCGTCAACGGCTCGCCTGTCGACCCTCTCGGCTGGTTGTGACCGCTCCAACACCCTTTCGTGACCTGAGCGTGACATTTCCTTGATGTTGTTATATTCTCGTCACCGTGCCTGATTGGCCAAAGATCAGGCACTCTCAAACAGATCGCCGAGCTCTGCCACCGTTTGAGATCCGTTCGCAAAATCGCATGGCAGAGGCGGGGGAACCAATTTCGGGTTTCGCAAGAAGCCCTAGGGGTTAAGTTGCCGGACTTAGCGGTCCAGCAACCGGGTGACTCCCATCCGAATCCGACAGCTCACCTCGTAGGCATTGGGAGAGGCAAAAACTGTGTCATCAATCAATTCCGGCCGCCATCGTGCTGCCTCGGTTCAATCCAGCCCGCTTACGGCATTCTCCAAGGCCGTAACCGCCAACGCAGGTACCGTCGGCCGCCAGGCCGCCGTCGTCGTCGCAGCTTCCGGCCTTGTTCTGGCCGCTGGCCTGCCGGCACAGGCCGCACCGGTTTCCACCGACCGCCAGGCCCTTGAATCAACTCCCCTCAACGTTGTGACCTCCAACGGGACCGTGACGGTCTCCGAGCAGGCACCCTTCGACCTTCCGGTAGCTCCCCTTGCGGGATCGCTCTCCGGGGCCGAAACCCGCGCACAGATTGCAGCCGCCGAGCTTGCCGCGGCAGAAGAAGCCGCTGCCGCTGTTGCCGCCCAGCAGGAGGCATACGCCGCCCAGCAGGCCGCAGCCGCACCGGCACCGGCCGCCTCCGGCGTCACCACCGCCTCCTCCGCACCGGCAGCAGCTGCTCCCGAAGTCAGCGCCAGCGGCGTTGCTGCGGGCCTGGTTGCCTCCGCTTACTCACAGATCGGCGTGGCGCAGGACTGCACCGCAATGGTCGAGAAGGCCCTGCGCTCCGTCGGCAAGTCCGTTGGTGACCTCGCCCCGAGCCAGTTCTACGCCTTCGGCTCCGTAGTTGGCACCCCGCAGGCCGGCGATCTGGTCATCACCGGCGGGCACGTCGCGATCTACGTCGGAAACGGCCAGGTCATCAGCGGTGGCCTCAACGGTATGAACACCGGCCTCCACTCCCTGTCCGACCTTCCCGGCGCAAGCTTCGTCCGCGTCAGCTGACGCTGCCAGATAAACGGAGCACACCGTCATGACCTCGACAACTGAGCGCGCCCGTCACCGTGCGCCCGTCCAGCGCACCAGCTCGCTGACTGCACTGGCCGACGCCGTCACTTCCAACGCGGGAACGGTGGGCCGCCAGGCCGCCGTCATCGCCGCCGCCTCCGGGCTGGTGCTGAGCACCGGCGTCGCCGCTAATGCTGCGGCGCCGGAACTGTCCCGCGATGTGCAGACCAGCAAGCTGGATCTGTCCTCCATTCCGTTGCAGGTTCCCGCAGATGCCGTAGGCCCCGAGCTCAAGTTCGCTCCGGTCCCGGGCGTTATTGTGGCCGAAGCGCCCGTAGCCGAGACCGTGACCGTGCAGTCGCAGGAAATCAACACCCCTGCAGCTGATGCTCCTGCCCAGGCGGCAACTGCCCAGGCAGCGGCCGCTCCGGCGGCTTCCGCTGCCCCGGCTGCCTCCTCCGGGACTGCCGCCACTATCGCAGCGGCTGCCTACGCCCAGCTCGGTGTGATGCAGGACTGCACCATGCTCGCGACAAACGCGCTGGCAGCAGCAGGGATCAACTTCCACGGATGGCCGGCGGGTTACCTCTCCCTCGGCCGCACCGTGAGTGCGGGTGAAGCGATTCCCGGAGACCTGATCTACTACGCCGACGGCGGCATGGGCATGGCCCACATTGCTGTCTACGTGGGCAACGGGCAGGCCGTCCACGGCGGCTTCTTTGGCAACCAGACGGTTGTAGCACCGGCCGAGCTTGGCTCCGGCGGCGTCTACATCCGCGTAGGCGGCTAGCAGCAAACCCAGAACCTGACACAGTTCGCCAAAGGACCCTCCCCTGTGGGAGGGTCCTTTGTTGTTTCCTGCTGCTACACAGGGGTGCAAAGCATCCGGAGTTTCGCGGCCGATAAATAGCGGGAATCCCCGGTCGCGGCTTACCCTTGCAATGAAGATTCGAAGTACCGCAGTGTGCCGGTGAACTTTTTCTCTCGCCGGGCCCGCGGGCAGGCGAAGAGGAACGTGCATGCGAACGCTGGTTCTGAATGCGGGCTACGAACCGCTGGCAGTTGTCACCTTCCGGCGCGCACTGGTCCTGGTGCTGACCGGGAAAGCGAGCGTGCTGGCCGAGAGCGGTGTGCCCGTGGTCAGCCCGGCCGATGTTTTTGGACGGCCTTCGGTCATCCTGCTCAACCGCTACGTCAACATTCCCTACCGTGCGGAGACCGTTGCCACCCGCAGGGGAGTCCTGCGGCGCGACGGCCATTCCTGTGCGTACTGCGGCAAACAGGCATCCACCGTGGACCACGTGGTAGCCAAATCCCGGGGTGGTGAGGACAGCTGGGAGAACCTGGTCGCGTGCTGCCTGCGCTGCAACAACAACAAGGGGGACAAAACGTTGAACCAGCTCGGCTGGAAGCTGCGCTTCACGCCACGGCCGCCGATCGGTGTCCGCTGGCAGATCCGCGAACTCGAACAGCCGGCGGCGCAATGGAGTCCTTTCCTCGGCGATACGGCTGCCTGATGGCGCCTGCCGCCGCCCAGCCACCCGCCTTCAACGCCATCATCCTTGCCGGCGGGAGGTCCTCGCGGCTGGGCGGAGTGCCCAAGGCCGAACTCCGGATTGACGGACAGAGCCTGCTCGAACGCACGCTGGGCACTGTCCGCCAGGCCCGCAGAGTCGCCATTGCCGGGCCCGCACAGCTGGAAGCTGCCCTGCCCGCCGTACCGCCGCAGTGCTTCTTTGTCCGCGAGGAGCCGGTCTTCGCGGGTCCCGCTGCCGCCGTCGGGGCTGCCGTGACCGCCCTCTACGGAACCGATACCGCCGGGAGCGCTGAGCCTGTCCCTGGTCCCGGCGATCCGGCGCCGCCCTGGACCCTGGTGCTGGCCTGCGACATGCCCGACGCCGGCGGTGCTGTCCGGGCGCTTCTTGCCGAGGCCGCCGGTGAGGCAGGCCAGTCCATCATGGCGAAGGACAGCGGTGGTTCACTGCAGCCCCTGGCCGCCCTGTACCGGACCGGCGACCTGCGCACTGCCGTGGGCGGACAGCCCGGCAGCCTGGAGAATCTATCAATGTTCCGCCTCCTTGCTAGGGTGCAGTGGAGAGAGGTTGCCGTGCCGGAGGGAAGCACCGCTGATGTGGACACCTGGGCTGATGCCGGAAAGTGGGGGATCAGGCCGGGTAACCGCACTGCCTGAGACCCTGCCGGTTCCGCAGCGACGCCCAGGAACAAAAGGAGCCATGATGGGAAGCCAGCAGGAAACACTTGAGGCCTGGACGCAGCAGCTGCTGCGCTCCCTGGAGCTTGAGGGAACAGCAGTCGACATTGACGCCGTCCTGGACCTCGCAGCGGCAGCAGCCCATAACGTTGTCCGTCCGGCGGCGCCGCTGACGACGTTCATCGCAGGCCTCGCCGCCGGTCTGGCGGCGGGCAGCGGACAAGCCGACGAGAACCTCGCCATGCGCGCGGCTATCCGGGCGGCCCAACGGGAATGCGACGCCGCCGCTCCGGAGGCAGGCAAGTGAACGGGCCGGTGCCGGTGATCCTTCCGCTGCAGCCCAACACCTCCTGGGACCAGGCCCGCAAAGCGGCCTACGCAGCCGCCCGTCCGCTGCCGTTTGAGACCGTACCGCTTGCGGAGGCACTGGGACTGACCTTGGCGGTGGATGCCCCCGCTCTCCAGCCGGTTCCGCACTATGCCTCCTCGGCCATGGACGGCTGGGCCGTGGCCGGCCCGCCGCCCTGGAAGATCGTCAGCTCCGAGGAACCCGAGCACGAACGCTGGCAGATCCACAAGGAGTCGGGCCGCCGGCCGCTGCAGCCCGGCGAAGCGGTACCCATCCTCACCGGAGGACTGGTTCCTGCGGGAGGAGAAGCCATCCTGCGTTCAGAACACGGCCAGCTGAGCACGGAGGAACCTGCAACACTGGTCCCGGGGCCCTCGGCCCGGAGCGACGAGCCACGCCCCGGCGAGCACATCCGGCCGGCGGGAGAAGAAGCAGCAGCGGGGGAGACCGTCATTGCTGCCGGAACCGTCCTGAACCCGGCGCATATTGCCTTGGCCGCCGTCTGCGGTCATGACACCCTGCCAGTGCTGCGTGCTCCGCGCGTGTCCCTGCTGCTGACCGGTGATGAAGTGATCGAAGCCGGGCTGCCGGATTCGGGGCAGGTCCGGGACACTTTCGGGCCGCAGATGCCGCAGCTGATCGGCATGCTGGGAGGCCGGGTCGACGCCGTTTGCCGCCTCGCCGACCGGCTGGACGACGTTATTGCCGCGCTCAGCACCGACGCCGTCGACGAAGCATCGCTGGCCATGTCCTCCGGGGACGTACTGGTGACCACCGGCGGCACGGGGACCTCCGCTGCAGACCATCTGCGGCGTGCGCTCAGCGAAGTTGATGCTGAACTGCTGATCGACGGGATCGCGATGCGTCCCGGCCATCCCACTCTGCTGGCCCGCCTGCCCGACGGACGGTTCGTTGTGGCACTGCCAGGGAACCCCCTCGCTGCCATGATGGCCGTGTTCACCGTGCTGCAGCCGCTGCTGGCCGGGCTGCGGGGTGAGGAGTTCCCCCGGGAGCGCCACGTCCTGGCCGGCGTCGACATCGATCCGCTGCCCGGCCGGACCCGGCTGGTTCCGAGCCGGATCCAGGACGGACGCTCCGTACCGTCGCAGTATTACCGTTCGGGGATGCTCCGCGGCCTGGCGGACGCCGACGCTGTGATGGTGATCCCCGAAGCCGGGTGCACCGCGGATGAGACGGTTACCGCGCTTCCCCTGCCATGGCAGGTGCGGCAGGCTCCAGCCGGATAATCACCGACTTGGAGGTGGGGGTGCCGCTGACATCGGCGACGGAGTCCAGCGGCACCAGCACGTTCGCCTCCGGGTAGTAGGCGGCAGCACAGCCGACAGGCGTGCTGTAGGCGACGGCCCGGAAACTCTCGGCCCGGCGCTCTACACCGTCCTCGTACTCCGAGACCATGTCCACCAGGTCTCCGTCCTGCAGGCCGGCCGCAGCCAGGTCTTCGGCGTTGACGAACACAACGCGGCGCCCGCCGTAAATGCCGCGGTAACGGTCGTCCTTGGCGTAGATCGTGGTGTTGTACTGGTCATGTGCACGCAGTGTCTGCAGGATGAGCCTGCCTTCGGGAACCTTCGGGTACTGCAGCTCATTTGCCGTGAAACGGGCCTTGCCGGTGGCCGTGGCGAACTTGCGGCCGTCCCGGGGGCCGTTGGGGAGCACGAATCCTCCGCCGCCGCGCTTGAGCTTGCCTTCGAATCCCTCAAAGCCCGGGATCACGTTTTCGATGTGGCTGCGGATCACCGAGTAGTCAGCCCGGGCGGCGATCCAGTCCAGTTTGGGGGCGTTCGAGCGGAACGGAGCCCGGGTCCCGGTGAAAAGCCGCTCGGAGAGCTCGCACACGATGGCGACCTCCGACCGTACCTGCGGCCCGGGCGGGTCCAGCCTGCCCTGGGAGGCGTGGACCGCGCTCATGGAGTCCTCCACGGTGACCCGCTGGTCGCCGCCGGCCTGGGTGTCCCGGTCCGTGCGGCCAAGTGCCGGCAGGATCAGTGCACGCCGCCCGTGAACCAGGTGTGATTTGTTCAGCTTCGTCGATACCTGCACGGTCAGTGCGGTGTTGCGCAGGGCCTCTTCCGTGACGTCGGAGTCCGGCGTGGCCCGGATGAAGTTCCCGCCCATGGCCATAAACACGCGGACCTTGGAATCCCGCATGGCCCGGATCGCGTTGACGGTGTCAAAACCGTGCCTGCGCGGGGACGCAAAGCCGAACTCGCCGTCGAGCCGGTCATGGAAGGCCTCGGGCATCCGCTCGAAGATGCCCATGGTCCGGTCGCCCTGGACATTGGAATGGCCTCGGACCGGGCAGACACCGGCCCCGGGCCGTCCCATGTTGCCCTGAAGGAGCAGGACGTTGACGACGTCGCGGAGCATGGGCACGGAATGCTTGTGCTGGGTCAGTCCCATGGCCCAGCAGACCACGGTGGACTTCGCGGCAATCATGCGCGCCCCGGCCGACTCGATCTGAGCCCGGGTCAGGCCGCTGGCCTTGCAGATTTCCTCCCAGGACACCTGGCGGATGGCGGCAAGGTACCCGTCCAGTCCGTCGGTGTAGGAGTTGATGAACTGGTGGTCGAAGACGTTGCCGTGCTCTTCCTCCTGCTCCAGCAGGTACTTGCCCAGGCCCTGGAACAGCGCCTGGTCCCCGCCGAGTCGGATCTGCAGGAAGTCGTCAGCGAGCTGGGTGCCGCCGCCGAACCTGGTGCCCAGGAGACCCGATGCCTTCTGCGGGTTGTCGAACCGGAGCAGCCCGGCCTCCGGCAGCGGGTTCACCGCGATGATGGTGGCCCCGTTCTTCTTCGCGCGCTCCAGGGCCGTGAGCATCCGCGGATGGTTGGTGCCGGGATTCTGTCCGGCCACGATGATCAGTTCCGCGCTCTGGACGTCGTCCAGGCTGACGGTGCCCTTGCCGATGCCCAGGGTCTCGGTGAGGGCCGAGCCGGAGGACTCGTGGCACATGTTGGAGCAGTCCGGCAGGTTGTTGGTGCCGATTCCCCGGACCATCAGCTGGTAGAGGAATGCTGCCTCGTTGGAGGTGCGCCCGGAGGTGTAGAACACGGCCTGGTCGGGGGAGTCCATGGCCCCGAGCTCTTCGACGATGAGGTCGTAGGCGTCGTCCCAGGTGACCGGGCGGTAATGCGTGGCGCCGGCGTCGAGCAGCATGGGATGGGTGAGGCGGCCCTGCTGGCCCAGCCAGTAGTCGTCCTTCGCCAGCATGTCCGCTACCGAATGCCGGGCAAAGAACTCCGGCGGAACCCGGCGCTTGGTGGCTTCCTCCGCGACGGCCTTGGCGCCGTTTTCGCAGAATTCCGCGGCGTGCCGCTTGTCGCCCTCCGGCCAGGCGCACCCGGGGCAGTCAAAGCCCTTCTTCTGGTTCACCTGCAGCAGCGTCTGTGCACTGCGCAGCGGCCCCATCTGATCGAAGGAGAGGCGGAGGGAATTGATGACGGCCGGCAGACCGACGGCATGTGTTTTCGGTTCACCGATCCGCAGCTCGGATTCGTCGATTCCATCTTTCGGAGCCTTGCTTGGCACAGCCACCACGTCCTTGTGTAGGAAATCACCTAGTCTGTTGCTAGGGCCAGTCTAGGACTTATCAAGGAGCTATGGCATGGGACGGGTTTCACGGCGTGGCCGCGTCACGCGCTTCCGCACGGATGGCACGGTCAGCCGGCGGGATGACGTATTAGCAGGTGAGGAACCACTGGAGATCCGTTTCGAGGGCCGGTCCTTCACGGTGACCATGCGGACCCCCGGCGACGATTTCGACCTGGTGGCAGGTTTCCTGGTCTCTGAGGGAGTCATCTGGGAGGCCGGGCAGCTCATCAGTCTGCGCTACTGCGCCGGGGTGGACGAGGAAGGGCAGCAGACGTTCAACGTCGTCGACGTCCAGCTGCGCCCCGGGACCCCGCTTCCGGACACCGGCATGGAACGGCACGTCTACACATCGAGTTCCTGCGGCATCTGCGGGACGGCGTCCATTGAGGCAGTCCGTAAGTCTTCGCATTTCGACGTCGCCGAGGACGGCGTCCGGGTTCCGCTTGAGGTGCTGGCCTCACTGCCGGACAAGCTCCGTGACCACCAGGCACTCTTTGAGAAGACCGGCGGCGTGCATGCCGCGGGCTTGTTCAGCGCCGAAGGCGAGCTGCTGTGCCTGCGGGAAGACGTCGGCCGGCACAATGCGGTGGACAAAGTGGTGGGGTGGGCGCTGCGGGCGGGGCTTCTGCCGCTGCGCGGAACCGTGCTCCAGGTATCCGGCAGGGCGTCTTTTGAACTTGTTCAAAAAGCGCAGCTGGCGGGTATTCCCGTCCTCGCAGCCGTCTCGGCGCCCTCGGCACTGTCCGTGGACCTGGCCCGGGATGCCGGGATGACACTCGTGGGCTTCAGTCGCGGGACCTCCCTGAACTGCTACGCCTTCCCGGAGCGCATTGAGGCGAAGTCTTCAGTGACCGCCGGTGCCGGGGCGGACACCTAGCCGCTGGGCAGCAGCACTTCTACGCAGGTGCCCTCGCCCACGGCGGACTTCAGTGTGATCCGCCCGCCATGCTGGTGGATCATGTCCTGGACGATTGCCAGGCCCAGCCCGGTGCCGGGGATAGCCGCAGCCGTCGCGTTGGAAGCCCGGAAGAACCGGCTGAACAGCTTGGGCTGGTCTTCCGCCGGGATGCCGATGCCCGTGTCCTGGACCCGGACACGCACCATTGCGGGTGCACCGTCCGCGCCCGGAACCAGGTCCGCAAGCAGCCGGACCGAGCCGCTGACCGGGGTGAATTTCACCGCGTTGGAGGCCAGGTTCGTGAAGACCCGTTCCAGCTGTTCCCTGTCCCCGTCCAGCCGCAGCCCGGCGTCCTCACAAGCCAGTGAGAGATCGATGCTGCGGCTCGCTGCAGCAGGCGTCAGGGAAGCGATGACCTGTTCCAGCAGATCCTGCAGGACAATTTCCTCCACGTCCAGGCGGACTTCTTCGGCGTCGCTGCGCGAGATGGTGAGCAGATCACCGATGAGGTGGTTGAGCCGGTTGGCGTTGCGTCCCACGATTTCCAGCATCTGTGCGGTCTCAGGGGAGATCCCGCCGCCGGAGCCATCCAGGATCAGGTCCAGGTAGCCGGTGATCGAGGTCAGCGGAGTCCGGAGCTCGTGGTTGATTGTTGCCACGAAGTCAGTTTTCTCCCGGTCAAGCTCCCGCTGCCGGGCCAGGACGGTCCGCTGCGCAGTAATCAGGTGTCCCTGGACCAAACCGTGGGCCAGGTTGCCGCTGACATGCTGGATCAGAGCGAGCTCGGTGGGCGTCCAGATGCGGGCAGCGTTCTCTCCGGCCAGCCAGATGATGCCGAAGGGACGGTCGCCGTGGCCCAGCGGAACGATTACCGATGTGCGCAGCCCTGCAGCCAGGGGTGCCGGATGGAGAATCGGATGGGTGTCACACTCCGGGTCACGGTGGTCCCGCGCCGCAAGCATCTTGCCGCTGTCCCACAGCAGATCGGCAACGGCGGCTGCCTGCTCGGGATCCGGAGCAGGAATGGACGCTGCCGCACCCGGACGGCTCCAGGTGTTCTTCAGCTCCGGCACCCGCTCATCCGGGAAAATGGTCAGCAGAACGTGGTCCGCCCCAAAGGCATCGCCCAGCCCGGAGACCACAGCCTCAGCCATGATGTCCGGGTCGTTCGTGGCGCGTACTGCAGCCGAGATCACCCGTGTTTTTCCGCGCAGGAGGTTGTTGGCTTCCCGGCGCCGGCGCAGAGCCAGTGACTCCGCACGGATCAGCGCAGCCCGGTACGCGAGTTCATTGCCCGTGAGGGGGCTGAGTACAAAATCGGTGATGCCGCGCCGGACCATGTCCTCGACGTCGAGCAGTTCACCGGGCGTGATCAGGATGACCGGAGGCCCGGACCCCTCGGCAGACGGAAGCAGCCACCTGCGCAGATCCGGTCCGGCGGCTTCCACGGCTGCGGTGTCAACGACGGCGAGGACGGGGAACGTGGAATCCGGCCCGCTGCCGGCGGACACCGGACGCAGCTGAGCGAGCGAGAGGGCTTCCTCAACCGCCGCCCGAAGGCCGGAGTCACTGACAGCCACCAGCGCCGGGAGGTCATCGCTGCGGCTGTCCGTGAAGGAGTCCTGGGAGGTCGGCGCCGTAGGCATAGGTGCCTTTCGTTCTGTGTGTCCGGCCGGTTGCGGACCGTTTGCAGTGTATCCCAGCAGAAGCCCGGTTTCCCGTGGTAATGGGCACAGATGACGCGCGTGTCTGCGCCTGGGAATTCGCCGCTGGACCAGGCCGTTATGCCCCGCAGTGGATGGACTGCGCCAGCGCCTAAGCTGGAGGGTGCCGTTACGTAAGGAAACCGTCATATGAGTATGGAAGGCGCGGCCTGGAGTTCCCTCTACAAGATCTCCACCGCCAAAGGATCAGACAACAAGATTTCCCGGGAAACGCTGAAACGGATCCTCGCGTTCGCGTCCCCCTACCGGCGGCAGCTCATCGGGTTCCTGCTGCTCTCCATCGGCGGCGCTTTCCTTGCCGTTGCGACACCGGTTTTAGCCGGTGAGGTTGTTAACGCGATTGTCGCCGGAACCGCGGTGGACAGGGTCCTGTGGCTGGCCGGCCTGATCGCCGTGGTGGCGGTGGCCGACGCCGGTGTTTCCCTGGCGACCCGCTGGTTCTCCTCCCGGATCGGCGAGCAGGTGATCCTGGACCTGCGGACAGCCGTGTTCGACCATGTGCAGCGGATGCCGGTTGCCTTCTTCACCCGCACCCGCACAGGTGCCCTGGTGAGCCGGCTGAATAACGACGTCATTGGGGCGCAGCAGGCGTTCAGCGGAACTCTCTCCGGCGTGGTCAGCAACATCGTGGCGCTGGTTCTGACTCTGATAGTCATGCTCACGACGTCCTGGCAGGTGACCGTACTGGCGATGCTCCTGCTGCCGGTGTTCCTCATTCCGGCACGCCGGATGGGCGGCAAGCTGGCGGCACTGCGCCGGGAAGCGGCGAACCACAACGCTTCCATGGGCTCCCAGATGACCGAGCGGTTCTCCGCTCCGGGGGCCACCCTGGTGAAGCTCTTTGGGCGGCCCGACCAGGAATCCACCGAGTTCGCGGTCCGCGCCGCCCGGGTGCGGGACATCGGCGTGAAGACGGCGATGATGCAGTCCATCTTTGTTACGGCCCTTACCCTGGTCTCCGCCCTCGCGCTGGCGCTGGTGTATGGACTGGGCGGTTACCTGGCCATGACCGGGACACTGAACGCCGGCGACGTCGTGACCCTGGCGCTGCTGCTGACCCGCCTTTACGCACCGCTGACCTCGCTGGCGAACGCGCGGGTAGAGATTATGAGCGCCGTCGTCAGCTTTGAGCGGGTCTTCGAGATCCTGGACCTCAAACCGCTCATCTCGGAAAAGGAACAGCCGGCTGCGGTCCCGGAAGGTCCGCTCGGCGTGGAGTTCAATGACGTGAGGTTCGCCTACCCGACGGCGGACAAGGTCTCCCTTGCCTCCCTGGAGGACGTGGCCGTCCTGGACAGCCGCGGCGGCGAAGATGTGCTGCATGGCATTTCTTTCCGGGTGGAACCCGGGCAGACCGTTGCCCTGGTTGGCAGTTCCGGTGCAGGGAAGTCGACCATCGCCCAGCTGCTCTCGCGGCTGTACGACGTCGACGCCGGTTCCGTCACGTTCTCCGGGACGGATGTCCGGGACCTCAGCTTCGCGGGAATGCGTTCTGCCCTGGGCATGGTCACGCAGGACGGGCACCTCTTCCACGAGAGCATCCGGTCCAACCTGCTGCTTGCTAATCCGGGGGCCAGTGAGCAGGAGATCTGGGATGCCCTGCGCCGGGCACGGCTTGAGCCACTCATCCGGTCGCTGCCGGACGGGCTGGACACCATGGTGGGGGAGCGCGGTTACCGGCTCTCGGGCGGTGAACGCCAGCGCATGACCATTGCGCGCCTGCTCCTGGCCCAGCCACGCATCGTGGTCCTCGATGAAGCCACCGCTGCGCTGGACTCCACCTCGGAAGCAGCCGTCCAAGCTGCCCTGACAGAGGCCCTGCAAGGCCGTACCGCCGTCGTTATTGCCCACCGGCTCTCCACGATCCGCAACGCGGACCGGATCCTGGTGATCGAGGACGGGCGGATCGCCGAACAGGGCACGCACACGCAGCTGCTGGCGCAGGAAGGCCGGTACGCCGAGCTGTACCGCACCCAGTTCGCCGATGGTGACGCTGCCGCTGCCGGCACCGCTGCGGAGCCCGGCGCCTCCGCAGGGGCCACGGCCTAGGACCGGCTGGGCGGCTCTTCGCCGGGAAATGGGCGTGTCCGCCGTCTCGTGCGTTCAGTTTGCATGATCCACACAAATTTTTTATTAATATTTGTAGCGCCGCACCGGTGGGTGATTCCCCCTGCCGCGGTGGTCCTCGTCCTGGGTGCTGAGCCCAGGCGGCCCTGTCGGCGGTGCTGGCGTGGTCGGAGTTTGTCTGCGCGCTCCTGAAGTGAGCGCCCTTTCGAACACGGAGTGACTACATGCCTTCTACCGATACCCGCAATACCCGCAAGAACCGCAATGTCCGTAAGGCCGCTGCCGCTGCCCTCGCTGCCGCAGGTGTAGCAGGCCTGTCCCTCGCTGCCGCTGCTCAGCTGAACCTCGGCACCGGCAGCCTGGGCGCGGGCACCACCGTCGTCGCCAGCTGCCAGGACGAGGGGACGCCGATCGGCGTCAACTTCGAGACCAGCTTCGCGCCGGGACCTGACGCGGGGTACAAGGCGTCCAGCCTCAACCTCACGTCGATCTCCTCAGCCTGCCAGGGCCTGAAGTACAAGGTGACGCTCTCTGATGCTGACGGCACCGCGCTCGGTGCAGAGGCAACCGGGACCGTGTCCGGAACCTCTGTTACCGTTCCGCTGACCGATGTCCCGGCCTCGGAGGTCTCCAACGTTGCGGTTGTCATCCACTCCTAACCGCAGTGTGATGGCCGAACCGTCCTCAGATGATGGGACGACCGCCGGCGTGCCCCGCGCACGCCGGCTTCGGTCATGGTTTACGGGCGCCGTCCTGGCAGCCTTTGTTGCGGGCCTGTTGTACTTCCTCTGGCCGTCCTCCCTCGGAGGATGCAGCACCCTGACGATCGTTTCAGGACACTCCATGGACCCCACCTACGCCACAGGTGACCTCGTATGGTCCCGCTGTGGGGAGCCTTCCGTCGGCGACATCGTTGTGTACAGCCCGGCGGACACCAACGGTGCGCAGGTGATTCACCGGATTGTCGGCGGAGACGCTGAGTCAGGATGGATCCTGCAGGGGGACAACAACGACTTCCTTGACCCGTGGAAGCCGGATAATTCACAAATCGTCGGAATTGCCGCGGTGCACATCCCGCAGCTGGGAAACATCCTCTACAGCTTTGGCAACCCCGGCGTCTGGGGGTCGCTGCTCATTCTCGCCGCAGCGTTCTTCCTGTGGCCCCAGTCCGGCGAGGAAGAGGCCGCCGAAGCCTCCGAGGGTCCGGATTCCGCGGCCAGCCAGGATTCCGCGGCCGGCCAGGATCACGAGGCTAGCCAGGATCACGAGGCAAGGCCGGAGTCCGATGCGGCCCCCGGGACGGAGAAGCTGCCCGCCCTCAGCCTGCCTGCCTCAAACTTGCCCACCTCATAATCTGCCCGCGCAAAGGAAGGAGTCCTGCACTGAACCGTCAGGGGTACCGTAACGCGCCCTCACGGCGTCGACCGCTGTCCGCGGCTGTCCTCCTCGCAGCGCTGGTTCTGCTTTTGGTCCTCGCCGTGCACCCGGGCGCAGCCGCGCAGCTTCCGCTTCTGCCCGGAAGCGTCCCGAGCGCCTCTGTCGCCGAGCGGTGTACGCCAGCAGTCAAGGCGACCAACGGGACCACCACCGCAGGCCAGGCGTCCACGGTGACGGTGTCCGGCCTGGGCACCGCCTGCGCAGGCAAGGAACTCGCCTTGACGTTGTTTGATGAAGACGGTGCCGCGTTGGCGGCCGGCTCCACGGATCTGGCGGCGGATGCCAGCGGCTCGGCAACCGTAGCGGTGCCCGCCTATAACCCGGACGACGTCGCGGGCGTAGCGCTGACCATCGGAACCTGGGGGGTCCCCGGAATCTGGACGTACGAGCCGTCTATCGAGGCTCCGATGGTCAGCTGCACTGTGCTCAATGACCCGACGGGCACCAAAACCTGCGACGTCACCGATGTGCGGGTGGATGCCTGGGGCTATCCGGAACCGGACAACTTCAACTTCTACGCAACCGTCACCTCTCCCTCCGAGGCTGAAGACGTTGAATGGGAACTCACGCTCAATCTGGCGGATCCCGGATACAAGCTGAACGCCAACGTGGCGGACAGCAACAACGGCGTGACCCTGGCCCCGGGCTGGTCCTGCTCAGAGATGCCGCTGGTGAAGCTGCGCGGGCAGGAGAGCGTGAGCACCAAATACGTAGGCGGCGGCAAGACCGTAACGGTGTGGGTGCAGGGTAAGGCAGCGTCCAGCCCCACCAGCGGGGGAAGCCTGTTCAACTGCTCCTGACGCGCCGCTGGCAAGCCGGCCGGCAGCAGGCCGTCCAGCAGGAGCTGGACGGCCGCACAAACAAAAAAGTGCCCCCGGCCGGAATCGAACCGACGACCTGCCCTTTAGGAGAGGGCCGCTCTATCCTACTGAGCTACGGAGGCGTGACTGCCGTTGACGGCAGCGATAAACAGCTTACCTGCTTTCATCAGCGGGTGCGGCGGGCGGTGCGCCGGGGTCCGCCGGGGAGGATCGGCGCGGCAGGGTGGCGGCCATACCTCCCGGCCTAGCTGCGGGACTCCTCTTCCAATGCCTGGAGATGAGTGGTGTAGGCCTGCCGCATCCCGGTAAGGAAACTGTGGATGGTGCGCAGCTCGGCCTCCGAGTAGCGGTCCATGACTTCGCTGGTCAGTGCGCCGAGGGGACCGAAGAAGGCGCCGGCCAGCTGGCGTGCAAGGGCCTCGAAGTGAAGGGTGACCTTGCGCCTGTCCTCGTCCGAGCGGGCCCGGTGGATGTGGCCGATGCGCTCCAGGCGGTCGATGACGGCCGTCGTCGCGCCGGTAGAGGTGCCGAGGAGACTGCTGAGCCGGCCCGCGGTGAGGGGCTCGCCGCGTATTTCCGCCTCCATGATCAGGGTCAGGGCGCGCATATCCGTGGAATTCAGGCCGTGGCTGTGCGCGAAAGCATCAGCGACCTGCTGGCCGTCCAGGCCCATGCCCCGGACGGCATTGACGATTTCCCGCCTCAGCTCGTTTGTGTCCACGGTCCCATAGTAGCTTCACCTTGAAGTATCTCTATTTTGGAGATACTTTATTCTCTAGTTACTTTGCCGAGCCCCCACAGGAGATATCAGATGCATGCAGGGATAGTCCGCTCGGCCAAGGCAGCGTGGGTCACGCTGCTCATTGGCCTGGCGGTGATAGTGGGGCTTTTTTCACTCCCCGTGCAGGAGAACGAGGCTTCCACCGTAGGCGGCCTCACCGACAAGTACCAGACTACGCAGGTGCAGGAACTGCTTGATGAGTTCCCCGACGCCCAGCAGTCCACCGCGCTGATCGTGGTGTCCCGCACCGACGGCGCTGCCATGAACGACGCTGACCGCGCGGCCATTGCTGACATCAGCGCGGCCGCAGCGCAGGCCGGGGTTTCGACGCCGCCGGCACAGGTTCCGCCGATCGTCTCCGACAACGGACTGGTGGCGCTGGTTCCGGTAACCCTCCAGGCAGTGAGCGACGACGGCGACGCCGTAGGTGCCGAAGTGGAGAGCCTGCGTGAAGCGATTTCCGGTGCGGCCCCCGAGGGTATTACAGCGGAGCTGACCGGCGGCGCAGCATTTACTGCCGACCTCGCCGGTGTGTTCTCCGGAGCCAACTTCACGCTGCTGACAGTCACGGCCGCCGTCGTAGCCCTGCTGCTCCTGATCACCTACCGCTCGCCGTGGCTCTGGATGGTGCCGCTGGTGATCGTGGCAGCTGTCGAGCAGCTCGCACTGCGGATGGTGGACTTCCTGGCCCCGGTGTCCGGAATCGAGGTGGACCCCTCCGCCGTCGGCATCACCAGCGTGCTCGTGTTCGGCGCGGCGACCAACTATGCGCTGCTGCTCATTGCCCGCTACCGCGAAGAGCTCCGCGTCCATGAGAGCGTCTTCGAAGCCATGGGCGTTGCCCTGCGCCGCACCCGTGAGGCCATCATCGCCTCCGGCGGCACCGTTATCCTGGCCCTGCTTACCCTGCTCTTTACGGACACCCTGAGCTACCGCGGACTGGGCTTCTCAGCCGCCGTGGGAATCGTCTTCGCCATCCTGAGCGCCCTGTTCCTGCTGCCGGTAGCCCTGGTGCTGCTGGGCCGCAAGCTCTTCTGGCCGTTCGTCCCGAAGGTTGGCGACCCGGCCCGCGAGGGCAAGTTCTGGGGCCGCCTCGGTGAAGCCACCGCCCGCCGCCCAAAGACGATCGCCGGGATCGCCGTCGTCGTCCTGCTGGTGATGGCCTCCGGGCTCTTCAGCGCCAAGATCGGCCTCAGCGAGAACGAGCAGTTCACCGAGAAGCCGCAGGCTGTGACCGCTGCCGAAACCCTGGCCGAAGGTTTCCCCGCCGGCTCAACGTCGCCGGTGATCGTGCTGGTCAACTCGGACAGTGCCGACGCGGCTGCCGCGGAACTTGACGGACTCGACGGCGTCGAAACCGCCACGGTCGCTGCTGAACACAACGGCCTGACCCGGATCGACCTGGTCAGCAGCTACGAAGCCGGCAGCGCGGACGCCAATACCTTCATCGAGGAGCTGCGGACCGATCTGGGCGGGCATCCGGAATATGAGGGAATCGTGGGCGGCGAAGCCGCCGAACGCGTTGACCAGCTCGCGGCAAACACGCATGACGTGACCCTGGTGGTTTCCCTGGTGATCGTGCTGGTCTTCCTGGTGCTGCTGGTCCTGCTGCGCTCCCTGGTTGCCCCGGTACTGCTGGTGGCGTCGGTGCTGCTAACCTTCTTCGCCTCAACCGGCGTGAGCTGGCTGCTGTTCGTGAACGTGCTCGGGTTCCCCGCGCTGGATACCCTGACACTGCTTTACAGCTTCCTGTTCCTGGTCGCGCTCGGCGTGGACTACAACATCTTCCTGGTCACCCGTGCCCGGGAGAACGCAGCCGCACTTGGCACCCGGAAGGGAATGCTCGCGGCGCTGCGCTCCACCGGCGGCGTGATCACCAGCGCCGGAATCCTGCTGGCCGCCGTGTTCGCCGTGCTCGGTGTCCTGCCGCTGGTCACCCTGACCCAGGTGGGCATCACCGTGGCGATCGGCGTCCTGCTGGACACCCTGGTGGTGCGGACCGTCGTGGTGCCGGCCCTAGCCTTTGTCCTGGGGGAGAAGTTCTGGTGGCCGGGGCGTCCGGGAGCTAAAAACCGCAACCACGGACGCCACGAGGCTCAGCCCGAGCAGGACCCAGCGGGCGACCGTGAGCACGCTGGCCAGGCCGGCATCACCGGCTGAGAGTTCGGCGGCGCCCAGGACGTTGTCAATGGCGACGTTCTCCCACAGATCCACGATCGCGAAGAGGATCGGAGCGGTCCACAACACCCAGCGCAGTGCCTTGCGCTGGGTGTTGAGGCCAATGATCAGCAGCCAGGCGAAGCCGAAAATGAGCGGAAACAGCGTTCCCGCCGTTTTATGGACATAGCTGAGCTGGCCGAGGGCATCAGCGTCCAGGGCGGAGCGCAGCGCCGCCAGATGATCCATGCTGTACCCGCCAATCAGCGAGTCAGGCATGGCCAGGCCCCCTGACAGCTGCGTCATCTGGTCAAGCACCAGCAAGTGGTAGTACCAGAACATAAACAGAGCTGTCGCCGCCGCGGCGATCAGGAGCAGATTGGCATTGTTCTTGGCCTGCTGCGGCGTACGCTGCGTCGTTTCGTTGGCGGAGGGCTGAGAGGCGGCAGGGGAAACGGCGTTATCGCCGTGCTTCGCTGCGCGCTGTGCCGGAGTTTTTCCCATACCAACAGTATGGCTGAGGCTGGCTTCGGCATCCCCGGTCCCTTGCAGGGCCGGATAGGGTTGGCAGCATGAGCGCGCCTGCCACCGAATCTGACTTTGCCCTGGCCGCCGGCCTCGTCCGCGAGGCCGGCGAACTGGCCTTCCGGATGCGGCAGGAAGGGGTCACCGGCACGCAGAAAACCTCTGTGTCCGACGTCGTCACGGCAGCGGACCACGCTGCCGAGAAGCTCGTCGTGGACACGCTGCGCCGGCTGCGCCCCGAGGACGGGATCATCGGTGAGGAAGGTGCCAGCCATGCAGGCACCTCCGGCCGGACCTGGGTCATTGATCCGGTGGACGGCACCTACAACTTCCTCTCCGGGTCCACCTACTGGTGCTCCGCGCTTGCCCTTCGTGCTGACACCGCCGAGTTGCCCGACCCTGCTCCGGACGTGCTGCTGGGCGCCATTTACCAGCCGCAGGAGGACAAGCTGTGGCTCGGCGGGCCGGGCCGGGCTGCCACCTTGAACGGAGAGCCGCTGCCCGCGCTCACCGACGCCGGACTGGGGCGGCTCAGTGCCGGCACATATCTGCACCCCACCTGGCTGCAGCGCGGGGAAGTCGCCGGCCCCTGGATTCAGGCGGCGAAGGAAGCGGCCACGATCAGGATGCTCGGCTCCGGTTCCTGCGATCTTGGCTCGGTGGCAACCGGGGCGCTGGGGGCCTGGTTCCAGCACAGCTGCCCGGAGTGGGACTGGCTGCCCGGCAAGGCCATCGTCGAAGCTGCCGGGGGAGCCACCGCCATCCAGGAGGTTCATGGCTTCCGCTGGCACATCGCCGGTCCGGCCACCGCTGTTCGGGAAATCCAGCAGCTGCTGGCCGGGAACTAGGCTCCCGCTCCGGGTGCCTTCGCGCACCCGGAGCGCTCTCCGGGAAAATGTCCGGGGCAGCACCTAGACTTAAACGCACCATGGACTATCTCTTTGATCCGTACTTCTCCACGCCCGGCAAGTCCAAGACCGCCCCTGGGGCAGCCAAGGAGGACACCGCCCACGGCGGCGGCGCCGCCGTTCCCGAAGCCCTCACGCCTGAACCGCCGGCCCACGGCGGCCACTCCGCGCGCTCTCCCCGCGTCGACGAAGCGCGGGCAGCGGACCTGCTGCGCGGGCTGAACCCGCAGCAGGAGGAAGCGGTCAAGCACGCCGGTTCGCCGCTGCTGATCGTTGCCGGCGCCGGGTCCGGCAAGACCCGGGTGCTCAGCCACCGCATTGCCTACCTGATGGCGACCGGCCGGTCCAACCCCGGCCAGATCCTGGCCATCACGTTCACCAACAAGGCCGCCGCGGAGATGCGCGAACGCATCGAATCCCTGGTGGGCGGCGTAGCGAAAACCATGTGGATCTCCACCTTCCACTCCTCCTGCGTGCGGATCCTGCGCCGCGAGGCAAAAGCCGTGGGAATGAACTCCAACTTCTCCATCTACGACTCCGCGGACACGCTGCGGCTGATCACCCTGGTGGCGAAGGGGTTGGACCTGGATCCCAAGCGGTTTGCGCCCAAGGCCATCGCGAACAAGATCTCCGGGCTCAAGAATGAACTGATCGACGACGAGTCCTACGCCTCGAGCGCCAACTATTCGGACCCCTTCGAACAGGCAGTCGCCCAGGTCTACACCGGCTACACCCAGCGCATGCGCCAGGCCAACGCCATGGACTTCGACGACCTCATTGCCCAGACCGTTTATATGTTCCGGGCCTTCCCCGGCGTAGCTGAGTATTACCGGCGCCGCTTCCGCCACATTCTGGTGGACGAGTACCAGGACACCAACCACGCCCAGTACGCCCTGGTGCGCGAACTCGTTGGCGTGCCGGGCGAAGGCAACACACTTGATATTCCGCCGGCCGAACTCACCGTGGTGGGCGATTCCGATCAGTCCATCTATGCCTTCCGCGGCGCGGACGTGCGCAACATTGTGGACTTCGAGAAGGACTACCCCTCCGCCCGCACCATCCTGCTGGAGCAGAACTACCGCTCCACCCAGACCATCCTCACCGCCGCCAACGCGGTGATTTCCCGCAACCCAAACCGGCCGGAGAAAAAGCTCTGGACCGCGGAGGGCGACGGCGCCAAGATCGTTGGCTACGTCGGTGAGAATGAACACGAAGAAGCCAGGTTCATCGCCGAGGAGATCGACCGGCTGCAGGACGAGGAGAACCTGCGCCCGGGCGACGTTGCCATCTTCTACCGCACCAATGCCCAGTCCCGTTCGCTCGAAGACGTGCTGGTGCGGGTAGGCCTGCCGTACAAGGTTGTCGGCGGCACCCGCTTCTACGAACGCAAGGAAATCAAGGACGCGCTGGCCTACCTGCGGGTGCTGGCGAACCAGGACGACGTCGTGAACCTGCGCCGCATCCTCAACGAACCCAAGCGCGGGATCGGCGACCGCGCCGAGTACTCTGTGGCTGCCCTCGCTGAGCGCGAGCGGATCAGTTTTATGGATGCGCTGCGCCGGGCCGAAGAAGCGCCCGGCCTGGCCACCCGCTCGCTGAACTCCGTCAACGGCTTCGTCAAGCTGATCGACGACCTCGCTGAAGTGGCCTCCGGCTCCGGTGCCTCCGCGGCCCTGGAAGCCGTGCTGGAGCAGACCGGCTACCTCGCCCAGCTGCGCTCCAGCGCCGATCCGCAGGACGAGTCCCGGGTGGAGAACCTCGCGGAACTCGTCGCCGTGGTCCGGGAATTTGAACGCGACAACCCCGAAGGAACCCTGTCCGAATTCCTGGAACAGGTATCCCTGGTGGCCGATGCGGACCAGATTCCGGACGCACCCGAAGGATCCGCGGAGGAGGTCGCCGCTGCGGTGGAAGAGTCCCGGCGCCAGGGCGTTGTCACCCTGATGACGCTGCATACCGCCAAGGGGCTGGAGTTCCCGGTGGTGTTCCTGACCGGCATGGAGCAGGGCATCTTCCCGCACCAGCGCTCCGCCACCGACCCGGCCGAGCTGGCCGAGGAACGCCGCCTGGCGTACGTCGGGCTCACCCGGGCCCGCGAACGGCTTTACGTGACGCGCTCGGAAGTGCGCAGTATGTGGGGGCAGAGCCAGTACAACCCGGCCAGCCAGTTCCTGGGCGAGGTTCCCCCGGAACTGATCGAGTGGAAGCGCGAAGGCATGGAGCGGCCGGCCTGGGGCGGCGGAGGCAGCATCACCTCCAGCCGTTACAGCGGTTCGCACTGGGGTGCCGGGGCGCCGTCCTCCCTGGGAGGCGGTACCGGCGGCAACATTTCAGCCGCACCGGTGGCCAAGGCAATGGGCCGTGTGCAGCCGCAGAAGGAAGTTATCTCCGTGGTGGTGGGGGATAACGTCAACCACACTTCGTTCGGCCACGGCACTGTGCTCTCGGTGGAAGGAACCGGGGATAAAACGGTGGCGAAGGTGAAGTTCGACGTTGGCGAAAAGCGCCTGCTGCTGCGCTACGCGCCGCTCACCAAGGAAGGGTGACGGGCCCATTTGGCCATCTGCCGCCATAGCCGAAGGACGCCTTTTTCTACAAACCATAGAACTGTGCGCTTCATCACTAAAGCGGTACTCTGTGAGGGGCCTCCGGCGCCAAGGGACTAAAGTTCCTTTGGAGCAGCCCGGCTTCACGCATCTGCTCCCCGATCAGCTGATCGACTGTAAACCTACTTCGACGTAGAAGGACACTAGCCCGTGGACCTGTTTGAATATCAGGCGCGCGATCTGTTTGAGGCGCACGGTGTACCCGTGCTTGCCGGAATCGTGGCGCACACTCCTGAAGAAGCCAAAGCTGCTGCCGAGAAGATCGGCGGCGTTGTAGTCGTTAAGGCTCAGGTTAAGGTCGGAGGCCGCGGCAAGGCCGGCGGCGTCAAGGTAGCCAAGACCGCTGACGAAGCCTTCGAGCACGCCAGCAACATCCTCGGAATGGACATCAAGGGCCACACCGTCAACAAGGTGATGATTGCCCAGGGTGCCGACATCGCCGAGGAATACTACTTCTCGGTCCTGCTGGACCGCGCAAACCGCAACTACCTGGCCATGTGCTCGGTTGAAGGCGGCATGGAGATCGAGCAGCTGGCAGTGGAGCGTCCCGACGCCCTGGCCCGCGTCGCTGTGGACCCGGCCGTCGGCATCGACCAGGCCAAGGCCGAAGAAATCGTCGACGCAGCAGGCTTCGCACCGGAACTCCGCGAAGGCGTCATCAACGCGATCATCAAGCTCTGGGACGTCTTCGTCAAGGAAGACGCCACCCTGGTTGAGGTCAACCCGCTGGTCAAGACCGGCGCCGGCGACATCGTCGCCCTGGACGGCAAGGTCTCCCTGGACGAGAACGCCGACTTCCGCCAGCCCGGCCACGCCGAGCTCGAGGACAAGGACGCCGCGGACCCGCTGGAAGCCAAGGCCAAGGAAAACGACCTCAACTACGTCAAGCTGGACGGCGAAGTGGGCATCATCGGCAACGGTGCAGGCCTGGTTATGTCCACCCTGGACGTTGTGGCCTACGCCGGCGAAAAGCACGGCAACGTCAAGCCCGCCAACTTCCTGGACATCGGCGGCGGCGCCTCGGCTTCCGTGATGGCAGCCGGACTGGACGTCATCCTGAACGATTCGCAGGTCAAGTCCGTGTTCGTGAACGTCTTCGGTGGCATCACCGCCTGTGACGCCGTGGCAAACGGCATCGTCAAAGCGCTGGAGATCCTCGGCGACGAGGCCAACAAGCCGCTGGTTGTCCGCCTGGACGGCAACAACGTCGAAGAAGGCCGCCGCATCCTGGCCGAGGCCAACCACCCGCTGGTTACCCTCGCCACCACCATGGACAACGGCGCCGACAAGGCTGCCGAGCTCGCCAACGCAGCTCGCTGACCGAGCCGACCCCCAGAAAGAGAATTCACATATGTCTATCTACTTGAACAAGGACTCCAAGGTCATCGTTCAGGGCATCACCGGCGGCGAAGGCACCAAGCACACCGCCCTGATGCTCAAGGCCGGAACCCAGGTTGTCGGTGGCGTGAACGCCCGCAAGGCCGGCACGACCGTGACCCACGGCGACGTCGAACTGCCCGTTTTCGGCACTGTTGCCGAAGCCATCGACAAGACCGAAGCCGATGTTTCGATCGTCTTCGTTCCGCCGGCCTTCACCAAGGACGCGGTGATTGAAGCCATCGACGCCGGCATCGGCCTCGTTGTGGTCATCACCGAAGGTGTTCCGGTCCAGGACTCCGCCGAATTCTGGGCACACGCCCAGTCCAAGGTGGACGCCGACGGCAATCAGGTGACCCGCATCATCGGCCCGAACTGCCCCGGCATCATCACCCCCGGCGAAGCCCTGGTGGGCATCACCCCCGCCAACATCACCGGCAAGGGCCCGATCGGCCTCGTCTCCAAGTCAGGCACCCTGACCTACCAGATGATGTACGAACTCCGGGACCTCGGCTTCTCCACTGCCATCGGCATTGGCGGAGACCCGGTCATCGGCACCACGCACATCGATGCTCTCGCGGCGTTTGAAGCTGACCCCGAGACCAAGGCGATCGTGATGATCGGCGAAATCGGCGGCGACGCAGAAGAGCGTGCCGCAGAGTTCATCAAGGCCAACGTCACCAAGCCGGTTGTTGGCTACGTGGCAGGCTTTACGGCTCCCGAAGGCAAGACCATGGGCCACGCCGGCGCCATCGTCTCCGGTTCCGCTGGAACCGCCCAGGCCAAGAAGGAAGCCCTCGAGGCTGCTGGCGTGAAGGTCGGCAAGACCCCGTCTGAGACCGCTGACCTGCTGCGCGAGGTTTTCGCAGCTCTGTAGGCTCCCTCAAGCACAACCCCCGTGTCCGGATAACTCCGGTGCACGGGGGTTTTGTGCGTCTCACTGTACGAAAGAACACCATGCACCGAACTCCCACCGTCTCCTCCGTACCTGCGGCCGGTCACCGGAATGCGCTCCGCCGGGCAACCTGGATTGCCACCCTGGGCGGCTTCCTCTTCGGCTATGACACCGGGGTGATCAATGGTGCCCTGCCGTACATGCAGGACGATCTGGGTCTGACCCCGTTCACCGAAGGCCTGATCACCTCCAGCCTGCTGTTCGGCGCAGCCTTCGGCGCGCTGGGCGCCGGACAGCTCGCGGACCGGCTCGGCCGGCGGCGGCTGCTGATCATCCTGGCCGGGGTTTTCCTGCTGGGAGCGGTGGGCACCGCCGCGGCTCCCGGTGTCGGGCTGATGGTCCTGGCCCGTGTGGTCCTCGGCCTGGCCGTGGGTGGCGCCTCCGCCGTCGTCCCGATGTTCCTGGCGGAGCTGGCGCCGGCCGCCCGCCGCGGCCAGGTGGTGACCCGGGACCAGCTGATGATCGTCAGCGGGCAGCTGGCGGCGTTCGTCTGTAATGCCGTCATCGGCAACCTCTGGGGCGAGGAAGGCAACGTCTGGCGCTGGATGCTGCTGGTTGCCACCCTGCCGGCCATCGCACTGTGGGTCGGTATGAACTTCGTGCCGGAAAGCCCCCGCTGGCTCGGTTCCAAGGGCCGTTATGCGCAGATGCTTACCGAGCTGCAGCGGATCCGCAGCGCCGAAGACGCTCAGGCGGAGTATGAGGAAGCCAAGGCACTGGCCGGCAGTCTGCCCACCCGCACCGGCCGCTTGAAGGATTTCGCCGAACCCTGGCTGATGCGGGTCCTGCTGATCGGGATGGGACTCTCCATCGTTCAGCAGATCACCGGCGTCAACGCGATCATCTACTACGGCACGCAGATCCTGGCCGACGCCGGCTTCGGCACCGAAGCTGCGCTGACCGCCAACATTGCCAACGGTGTGGTCTCGGTCGGTGCGGCCCTGCTTGGCATCTGGCTGCTCGGCAAGGTGGGGCGCCGGCCCATGCTGCTGACCGGTCTCATCGGTACCTCCAGCACGCTTGCCATCATCGGCGTCGCATCGATCCTGCTGCCGGAGGGTCCGGTCCGCGGTTTCACGGTTCTGTCCATGACCGTGCTGTTCCTGGCTTTCCAGCAGGGCGCTGTTTCCCCGGTGACCTGGCTGATGCTCTCCGAGATTTTCCCGCTGCGGGTCAGGGGGCTGGGCGTGGGGATCTCGGTGTTTGTGCAGTGGATGGCGAATTTTGCCGTCGGCTTCTCCTTCCCCATGCTGATGTCGGCGCTGGGAATCTCCAGCACGTTCTTCATCTTTGTTGCCCTGGGCCTGTGCGCGGCACTTTTTGTGAAGCGGTACCTGCCGGAGACCCGCGGGCTTTCACTGGAGGAAGTCGAGCTTCAGCTGCGCCAGGCCTAGCCCGGAGGAGCATGGGCTGCTGATGTCCAGCAGCTGCCGGTACTCGTTGGCCGAGTACCGCACAGTGCTTCCGGCATAGGCGCCCAGGAAGGTGAAGTCCGTTTCCGGCGGGGCGCCGGGGCCGGGAGTCAGTGCCGAGAGCATTTCGGCTCCGGCGGCCCTGAGAGCCTGCTGGGCCTGGTCTCGGGCGCGTTCCGGAGCAGGAGGAGCCGGTCCGCTGAACTCCGTCGTGAGTTTGTGCCGGCTGGGACCGGTTCCCTCAGCCGGGCAGGGGACGGCGCGGGGGACGGGGGGAGCTGCGTACTCTGTTCCATCCAGGTACGTCCATCCCGGGTCCCCAAGGCTCTCCAGCAGGGCCTTCGCCAGCTCCTGCTGTCCACGGCCGACTTCTGTGGCCGAAAGCTCGGCGCCGCCGGCTGGGGGACCGGCGGCGGGGGCGGCAGGTGGCGGGATTCCGCCTGATCCTGCTGCCAGCACGATCCCTGCGGCAAGTACACACAGGGAGCGCGGATCCGGCCTTCTCATCTGCGGCATTGTGCAGGGGTGAAGGCGTTGTGTCGAGGGTAGGCGGTTACACCGGCCGGACGCAGGGCCGAACCCGGCTCCAGTTACGCCGGCAGAGCGTCCTGGGCAGCCGTTCCTTCGGAACCAGCCGTACGGTTGTCCCCTTGCAGTGCCTCAGCATTTTTCACCTATACGTCCTTGCCAGTGCTCCGGCGTCCGGCCCTAAAGACCGGCATCTCACCGGGGGAGCGGTGGCGTTGTTCCGAATGTCATCCCCATCAGCAACGCTAAGCCGGATTCTGGAATCTGCACATGGGGAGAACTACCCATGTGATTCGCAGAGTTTCTTGCATGCATGCAATTTTGCAGTTGTGAAAAATTCCTCCGGATGACAAAGTAGTTCGGTGAGTCAACAACTTTCCCTCCGTGATCGCAAACGCGCCGAAACCTGGGCGGCGCTGCATGCAGCTGCCGCACGCCGTGCGATCAAGGACGGATTGGAATGTGTGAACGTTGACGTGGTGGCGGAGGAAGCAGGCGTCTCAACCCGCACGTTCTTCAACTACTTCGCCTGCAAGGAAGACGCCGTCCTGGGTCTCCAGGAACCAACGGTGGAACAGACCGCCCTCGGCAGCTTCGATATTGAAGGGGACCTGCTCACGGAAGTGAGCCGGCTCATGCTGGCGGTACTGCGCACCATGCAGGGCGGCGATGACTCCAATGAACTGCGCAGCCAGATTTACCAGGTCTATCCACACCTGCGGCACCGGCGGTATCAGTACATTCTCAAGGTCGAGCAGCTGGTCCTTGATACCGTTCGCGCCCAGCTGGCGGAGTCGCGCCGGTGGAACGAACAGGCGCCGGATTCAGCATGGCAGGGGCACAGCGTCGACGACGTCGCCTTCACCATCGTGCTCGCCGCCAGCACCCGCATGCGCCACGTCATGCAAAAGACCTGGTCCAATCCCACCCACACTCTTCAGTTCGAGGCCCTCGAGGAGGGCCTCGAACTTCTTCGAGACGTTTTCAAGGAAATTTTATGACGCGAACAGCTGCAGCCGCAGCCCCCAAGAACACGGGCAAACAACCCAGCCTCGTGCTCGTTTTCACCGCACTGGTTCTGGCCATGCTCCTCTCGGCTCTGAACCAGACCATCCTGGGCACCGCGCTTCCGACGATTGTCGGGGAGCTCAACGGGGCGAACCTGATGCTCTGGGTGATTACCGCCTTCATCCTGGCCTCCACCGTGATGATGCCCATCTACGGCAAGCTGGGTGATTTGATCGGCCGTAAATACCTGCTGGTGGCTGCGATCCTGATCTTCCTGGCTGGTTCCGTGGTCGGCGCCCTGTCTCCGGACATGACCTGGCTGATCGTCGCCCGGGTCATCCAGGGCCTCGGCGCAGGCGGCCTAATGATCCTCTCCCAGGCGATCATTGCCGACGTCGTTCCGGCGCGTGAGCGCGGCAAGTACATGGGCTGGATGGGCGGCGTGTTCGCTTTTTCCTCGGTGGTGGGACCGCTGATCGGCGGCTGGCTGACCGAGGGGCCGGGCTGGCGCTGGGCGTTCTGGTTCAATATCCCGGTGGGTATCCTGGCCCTGCTTGGCGCCCTGTTCTTCCTCAAGCCGCGGGCCGTCACGTCCCGTCCCCGCATCGATCTCTGGGGCATGGTGTTTATTGCCCTCGCCACGACCGGCCTGGTGCTGGTCAGCAGCTGGGGCGGCAGCACCTACGCCTGGAACGATCCGATCATCCTCGGCCTGATTGCCGGCACAGTGATTGCCTCCGTGATCTTTGTGATGGTGGAGCGCCGCACCGCGGAGCCGATCATCCCGATGGAGCTCTTCCACGACCGCAACTTCAACCTCGCCACGGCCTCCGGCCTGCTCACCTCCGTCGCCATGTTCGGGGCCATCGGCTACCTGCCGACCTACCTCCAGATGGCCACCGGCGCCAGCGCCACGGAAGCCGGAATGCTGATGATCCCCATGATGGGAGCACTGCTCTTCACCTCTGTGCTCTCCGGCTCCCTGGTCTCCAAGACCGGCCGGTATAAATGGATGCCGATTACCGGCTCCGCCATCATGGTGGCGGCACTGTTCCTGATGGGCACCATCAGCGCTGATTCCCCGGTCTGGCAGCTGTGCGCCTACATCGGCATCCTGGGCCTGGGCCTGGGCCTGAACATGCAGATCCTGGTCCTGGTGGTGCAGAACTCGTTCCCGCTGCGCCAGGTGGGTACCGCCACGGCCGCGAACAACTACTTCCGCCAGATCGGCGCGACCCTCGGCTCTGCCGTGGTGGGCAGCCTGTTCGCCCACCGCCTGACGGATCTGCTGGGCGAGCGGCTTCCGGCCGACGCCGCATCGGCGACCGGAGGCGGAAACTCGCTGACGCCCAAACTGGTCCACGAACTGCCGGAGGCGGTCCAGGACATCATTATCAGGTCCTACAACGAGGCACTGATTCCGCTGTTCCTGTTTATGGTGCCGCTTGCAGTCGTGGCCACAATCCTGTGCCTGTTCATCAAGGAGAAGGCACTGGCCACCAGGCTGGAGCCCGAGGTAATGCCGGAGGCGATTGGTGAAGGCAACGTCCTGATCAGCACCGAGGACGAAGGCAACGGCCCCAGCACCACGGAACTGCGCCAGGTCGGGACAACTTCCGCCGGACCCAAAGCGTAGAACCTGATTTCAGCAGCAGGGGGCTGTCCGGCATGGTGCCGGGCAGCCCCCTGCTGCTGTGTCCGCAGCCGGTTCTGTCAGGCGGCTCCGGTCCCAAACAGCAGTCCGAGCGCATAGGTCACGGCGGCGGCGCCAAGGCCGATGGCCAGCTGGCGCAGCCCGCGGCGCACGGGAGAGGCGCCGGAGAGCAAACCAACCACGCTGCCGGTCACCAGCAATGCCAGACCAACGAGGGCGCAGGACAGCGCAACGGCGGCCAGTCCTTCCATGCCGAAGATATACGGCAGCACCGGAATGATGGCGCCTGAGGAGAAGAAGCAGAAGCTTGAGATTGCGGCGCCAAGGCCGGTCCCCACCGTCTCATGCTCTTCGCCTGACTCCTCCTGCTTTTCCGGCTGCAGCGACAGGGACGGATCGCAGTCGCAGTTGTACAGTCCCAGGCGTTCCGCGGCACGGTGTTCCGCCGCCTCCTGGGACATACCCCGGGCGCGGTACACCAGGACAAGTTCGTTGGCATCTATATCCAGAGACTTGGCCGCGGCAAGGGTGATCTGGGTCGGCCGGGAAGCTTCAAGCAGTTCCCGCTGCGAACGGACCGAAACATATTCGCCCGCGCCCATCGACAGCGCACCCGCCAGCAGTCCGGCGAAACCGCTGAAAAGAACAAAGGTGCTGGAAACTCCGGTGGCACCGATCGCCATCACAAGCGCAAGGTTGGAAACCAGACCGTCGTTGGCCCCGAAAACGGCGGCCCGGAAGTTTCCGGAGAGGCGGATGCGCCCGCGCGTCGCCAGCCCACGGACCACTTCCTCATGGATCTGCTCATCAGCGGCCATGGCACTGGTGGCACTGGGCTCGCTGCTGTAAGGCGAGCGGCCCTCGGCGCGCTGGGCCAGGGCCAGGACAAAGACCGAGCCGAAGCGCCGGGCCAGGAGCCCCAGGACCCGGTTGCGCAGGGAGGGGCGGACAGGTTTGTCCGCCTCCGGGCCGAGGAGTTTGCGCCAGTGCTCTTCGTGGCGGCCTTCGGCCTCGGCCAGGGCCAGCAGAATGTCCCGTTCCTCACCGTCACGGCGTTCAGCGAGATAGCGGTAGGTCGCAGCCTCAGCCTGTTCATCGGCGAGGTACTGCCGCCAGCGGCGGCGGTCGGCGGGGCTGGGCCGGGGTTGGCCAGGGGGCAAAGGCCCTGGCACCGGTGGGGTAGTCACTTACGCTCCTGGTCATGGCCGGAGCGGCAGGGGGCTCCGGCCAGCTGTTGGGATACTGGCCGAAGGTCTCGCTCGCCGGGCGCGCTGCACCGCGGTGGACTGCCGGGCTGCTGCTGCAGCCAGTATGTCGACAGGCCTCGGAATCACTGCCAGTTTCAGTACGGCCTGAGCCGTCACTAAAATTGGAATAAGACCGGAGCTACTCCCCTTCAAATTCCCAGTGTAGCGGAGAACCTCCACGCGATTCCCGAGGAGGGCGAACGAACGTTGAGGCGTCTACCTGCCACCCGCGTGCCTGAGCCTGGCCCTGCAGCCGATAGAGTCAATGCCGTGAGTAAAGCTGCCAAAGCACTCTTCGACCACCGCCCCTGGACGCGCCACTACGCCGAGGGCGTGCCGGCGGACCTCTCGCTGCCCGAGGGCTCCCTCGTGGACATGGTTGAGGCCTCAGTCAGCCGCTACGGGTCCAAGCCGGCCCTCCAGTTCTTCGGTGCCACCACGTCCTACCGGGACCTGGGCGAACAGATCCGCCGCGCGGCCGCCGGCCTCAAACGGCTCGGCGTCCGGCAAGGGGACCGGGTTGCCCTGGTGCTGCCCAACTCCCCGCAGCACGTCGTCGCGTTTTACGCTGTGCTTCGCCTGGGCGCGGTGGTGGTGGAACACAATCCCCTCTACACCGACCGGGAACTGCGCCACCAGTTTGAGGATCACGGCGCCACCGTGGCGATCGCCTGGGACAAGGCCGTGGACCGGATCCAGTCGCTTCCCGCGGATATCCCGGTCCGCACAATCGTGTCCGTTGACCTGATCAGCGCGATGCCGACGGTGGCCCAGCTGGCGCTGAAGCTCCCTCTGCCGGCCGCCCGCAAAAGCCGGAAGGCCCTCGCGGCGGAGAAAAAGCCGCGCAGCGCCGGACGCCGGGTCCTGACCTGGAAGAAGCTGCTGGAGCACAGGCCGCTGCCGCGGCGGTACCCCAAGCCCAAGGCCGAAGATCTCGCCGCGATCCAGTACACGTCCGGAACGACGGCGGATCCCAAGGGTGCCATGCTCACCCACGGAAACCTGATGGCTAACGCCGCCCAGGGGCGGGCCTGGATTCCCGGGGTGCGCCCCGGCAAGGAGACCGTCTACGGCGTCCTGCCGATGTTCCATGCTTACGGCCTGACCCTCAGCCTCACCTTCGCCATGAGCATTGGTGCGCGCCTGGTCCTGTTCCCGAAGTTCGACGTCGACCTGGTCCTGAAAGCTGCCCGCAAGACTCCGCCCACCTTCCTGCCGGCGGTCCCGCCGATCTATGACCGGATAGTGGCTGGCGCGGAGAAATCCGGAGTCTCCCTGAAGGGAGTCCGCTTCGCCATTTCGGGTGCCATGAACCTTCCGGCGGCAACGGTCGAAGCGTGGGAGAACGCGACCGGCGGATACCTGATCGAGGGGTATGGCCTGACGGAAACCTCGCCTGTGGCGCTGGGCAACCCCATGGGTCCGAGCCGCAAACCCGGAACTGTGGGAGTGCCGTTCCCGCTCACCGACATCAAAGTGGTCGATCCTGAGGATCCCACCAAAGAGCGGCAGCGGGGAGAGACAGGGGAGCTGCTGATCCGCGGCCCCCAGGTGTTCCAGGGCTATTGGAATAAGCCGGCGGAAACCCGGGCGGCGCTGCTCGACGGCGGCTGGTTCCGGACCGGAGATATCGTCTCGGTTGACGACGACGATTTTGTCACCATCCGGGACCGCATCAAGGAACTGATTATCACGGGCGGATTCAACGTCTCCCCCTCAGAGGTGGAGGAAGCGCTGAAGCGTCACCCCGCCGTTGCAGAAGCAGCGGTGGTGGGCCTCACCCGCACGGGCGGCGGCGAGGAAGTGGTTGCCGCCGTCGTAGCGAAGCCGGATGCTGTCTTTGACCCTGACGAGCTGCGGTCCTTCGTGCGCAACGAACTGGCCGCCTACAAGGTCCCTCGCCGGATCGTGCAGATTCCGGACCTGCCCCGCTCACTGATCGGCAAGGTCCTCCGGCGGCACGTGCGCGAATCGCTGCAGGGCACAGACCCAGATAAGAAGCCCGACAAGGACACCGGCCCTGAGGCCGGATCTGCATCCTAGAACCGGCACCGCAAAACCCGCCTACAAACCCAATGGGGGAAACACACACGATGGACAGCCAGCCTGATTCCGGGCCCAACCTAACCCAGCCGCGCCGCTACTGGGAGGACGGTCTGGGTCATGCCGCGCTGCGGTCAGCCCAGGTGCTGCTGGTGCTGATCCTGGTCAGCCTCGGCGTGTTCGCCCTGACCCGGCTGAGCCTGGTTGTTATTCCCGTGCTGCTGGCCCTGATCCTCGCTGCGGCCATCGCTCCGTTCGTGAACTGGCTGCGGCGCAAGGGCTGGCCCGGGGCACTGGCAACCGGAGTGTCCTTCCTGCTCCTGCTGGGCGTCTTCGGCGGGCTGATCACGGGAATCGTCTTCGCCATCCGCAGCGAATGGTCCACCCTGGTGGACCAGGCAGCTGCCGGCTTCAACCAGCTCTACGAACTCATCCAGAACGGCCCGTTCACCATCGATGCCTCAGCGATCGAGGACGCCCGGGACGCCGTCCTGGACTTCGCAACCTCCAGCGCGGCAGGCAGCGGAGCCATCGCCGGCCTGAGCGCCGCCGGCTCTTTCGCTACAGGGTTTCTGCTGATGGCTGTGGTCCTCTTCTACTTCCTCAAGGACGGGGACCGGATCTGGGCCTTTATGCTGCGCTGGTTCCGCGGCGAACGGCTGGAAAAGGCCAGACTGTCCGGTGCCAGGACCATGGAGGTGCTCGGCAGCTATGTGCGGGGAACCGCGATTGTCGCGGCCGTGGACGCGGTCTGCATTGGTGCTGCACTGTTCATCCTGGGCGTGCCGCTGGCACTGCCGCTCTCCGTGATCGTTTTTGTTGGTTCCTTCATTCCGCTGGTCGGCGCGACGGCAGCCGGAATCCTGGCGGCGCTCATTGCGCTGGTCGCCAACGGTCCGGTTGTGGCACTGATCGTGGTCGTAGTGATTATTGCCGTCAACCAGCTTGAGGGGAACTTCCTCCAGCCGGTGGTGATGGGCAAGACCCTCAGCATTCACGCCCTGGTCATCCTGCTTGCGCTGACTGCCGGTACCATTCTGGCCGGCATCATCGGCGCGATCCTTTCCGTCCCGATCGCCGCCGTCACCTGGGCTGTCATCAAGGTCTGGACCGGGGAGGACACCGGCGATCCCGCCGAACCCGCCGAGGTGGCTGAGACAGCCGACGCCGACGCTTCCCAGTAGAAAAAAGCACCGGGCCCGGACGGGCAGGGGATGATCCGTCCGGACCCGATGCAGCCAGGGGGCCGGGCAGCCGGCGTTTGCTGTAGGGAAACGATTGTTTACCCGTACGCTAGTTGTGTCTGACAGGGATCGTCAAAAGCTGTGAAACACAGCAGCGAACCTGCGACTTGTCCACTGCGCGGGCGACATCTTGGTTACCGGAAATTCTTCCGCGGAGTAGTCCCGGGTATGCTCGCGGAACGGTGAGGAAAGGAGCCCCCAGCCAATGAAGGCACTCTCCGTCGAGCCCAGCAACGCTCCGCTGGCGATCGGATCCCGGATCCGCACGGCACGCCAGGCCCGCCACCTCACCATCGAGCAGGTAGCCGATTCCACCGGCTTGACCAAGGGATTCCTTAGCCGGGTGGAGCGCGACCTCACTTCTCCCTCCGTCGCCTCGCTGGTGACCCTGTGCCAGGTCCTCTCCATCTCGATCGGCGACCTTTTTGTCCCGCCCGAAACCACGCTGGTCCGCTGGCCCGAGGCACCCGGGATCAACCTCGGCGGCGACGGCATCAACGAACGGCTGGTCACACCGCGCACCGAACACCGGGTTCAGGTCATCCGCTCCGAGATAGTGCCCGGCGGTTCGGGGGAGTCGGACCTGTACTCCGTGGACTGCGACGTCGAAGTGCTGCATGTGGCCGAGGGGCGACTGGACCTGGTTTTCACCACCGAAACCATGGCCCTGTCCGCCGGGGACACCGTCACGTTCCCGGGGAAGGAACCGCATTCCTGGCGGAACCCGGATGACAGTTCCCCCGCCGTCGTCATCTGGACACTGGTGAGCCCCGGCACCGCCTAGCCCTCTTCCCTTTCGGCTTTCCGAACGCGCACAGTGGGGCGCATGCACCAGGACCGAGAGCTGACCGAGCGCCGTATCGCCCGCTTCCTGGCCCAGCGCCTGACCCCGTGGATCTGGGCCTCGCCCGTTCCCCTCCAGGCCGAGGCCTGGGTGTGCCCTGGGGAACCCGTTCCGTTCACGACGGCGGCGGCCCAGGAATACCGTCCGTTTCCGCCGGGGAGCCCCTGGGGCCAGCCCTGGCAGACCATCTGGCTCCGGCTCAGCGGCACCGTCCCCGAGGCCCCTCCCGGCTTCGCTGCGGAGGCCGTTATTGATCTGGGATTCAGCACAGACATGCCTGGGTTCCAGGCGGAAGGACTTGTCTACACCGCTGACGGGACCGTGCTCAAGGCGCTGGAATCCACCAATATGGCAGTTGGGCTGCCATTCCCGGCCGGCAGTCCGCTGCAGCTTTACGTGGAGGCCTCCGCGATGCCCAATGTGATCGGGGATTTCAGCTTTCTGCCCACGCCGCTGGGGGATCCGGGGACGGCAGGAACCGAACCGCTGTATGTGTTCCGCCGGGCAGATACGGCGCTCCTGGACGAACAGGTGTGGAACCTGGCGCAGGATTTCACCGTGCTGTGGGGTCTGATGCATGAGCTGCCGCTGGACTCACCCCGCCGGGCCAACCTGCTCCGGGCCATGGAACGCGCAGCCGCTGCCGTTTCCGTCGACGACGTTCCGGGCACTGCGGCCCGGGCCCGGGCGGAGCTGGCCCCGGCGCTCGGCGCACCGGCCGCCGCCAGTGCCCACCTGGTCCACGCCGTCGGCCACGCGCACATCGACAGCGCCTGGCTGTGGCCGGTCCGGGAGACCCGGCGCAAGGTGGCCCGGACCTTCGCCAATGTGCTGGCCCTGATGGACCAGGACCCGGACTTTGTGTTTGCTGCGTCCTCGGCCCAGCAGTACGCCTGGCTGAAGGAAGACCATCCACGGCTTTTTGCCCGGGTAGCCGAACGGGTGGCCGAGGGCCGCTTTGTGCCTGCGGGCGGGATGTGGGTGGAAACGGACACCAATCTCCCGTCGGGGGAATCGCTGGTCCGCCAGTTCACCTTCGGCAAGCGTTTCTTCCTGGAGAACTTCGGCGTCGAGCCGCTGGACGTCTGGCTGCCGGATTCCTTCGGCTACTCCGGGGCGCTGCCGCAGATCGTGCGGGCGGCGGGGTCGAGGTGGTTCCTGACCCAGAAACTCAGCTGGAACGAGTCCGATGTGATGCCGCACCATACCTTCCTCTGGGAAGGGATCGACGGAACCCGGGTGTTCACGCATTTCCCGCCGGTGGATACCTACAACTCCGCTCTGACCGGGCAGGAGCTGGCCCGCGCAGAGCGGCAGTTCCGGGAGAAGGGCGCCACCAACCTGTCCCTGGTGCCCTTCGGCTGGGGCGACGGCGGCGGCGGACCAACCCGCGAAATGCTGGCTGCCGCCCGGCGCACCGCGTCATTGGAAGGATCGCCCCGGGTCCAGCTCTCCAGCCCGCAGCGTTTCTTCGAGGCCGCGGAACAGGATTATGCCGCGCCGCCGGTCTGGTCCGGGGAGATGTACCTGCAGTTCCACCGCGGCACCTACACCTCGCAGGCGCGTACCAAACGGGGCAACCGGCGCAGCGAGTCGCTGCTGCATGAGGCGGAGCTGTGGGCGGCCGCCGCTGCCGTCCAGCGGGGAGAGCCCTACCCCTATGCGGAGCTCGAGGCTGCCTGGCACACCGTGCTGCTGGGCCAGTTCCATGACATTCTGCCCGGGTCTTCCATCGCCTGGGTCTACCAGGATGCCGAGCGGGCCTACGCCGAGGTGGCCGGCGTCCTGGAGCCGATGATCAGCAGGTCCCAGCAGGTGCTGGCCGGAGCGGGAAACGCCACCCTGGTCTTCAACGCCGCACCCGTGCCGCTGGAAGGGACCGCTCCACTGGCTGCCGCGGTGCCCGTATCAGGGCCGGGATCGGGTACGGAGAACGCGGACCTGAGCGAAACCGGCGGCGGCTGGGAACTGTCCTCGCCGTACCTGAAACTGCTGGTGGCTCCCTCCGGTCTGATGACGTCGCTGCGCGGTCCCAGCGGGCGCGAGATGCTGGTGCCGGGCCAGCCCGCGAACCTGTTCCAGCTTTTCCGGGACACCCCCAGCCAATGGGATGCCTGGGACGTTGATGCCGCCGACCGGTCCGGCGTTCTGGCACTGGATCAGGCTGCCTCCGTGCACGCCGAAGGGAACCGTCTCCTGATCCGCCATGAATTCGGGTCTTCCACGATCCAGGAGAGCGTGTCCCTGAGCCCGGACGGACGGGCGGTGGACCTGGAGGTGCGCGTGGACTGGCAGGAACGGCAGAAACTGCTCAAGCTGGGTTTTCCGGCAGCGGTGCTGGCCGACCGGGCTGCATCGGAGATCCAGTTCGGCCACCTCCAGCGCCCCACCCACAGCAATACCTCCTGGGACCACGCCCGCTTCGAAACCCCGGCGCACCGCTGGGTGCATGCGGGGGAAAACGGGATCGGCCTGGCCCTGGCCAACGATTCAACCTACGGCTACGACATCACCCGGATAGGGGACCGCGACGCCGGCACGGGCACGCTGCTGCGGGCCTCCCTGCTGCGGGCACCGCTTTTTCCGGATCCGGGGGCGGACCGCGGGGAGCACGTCCTGCGGTTCGCCCTGCGGCCGGACGCCACAGTGGCGGACGCGGTTGCCGAGGGCTACCGGCTGAACCTGCCGCTGCGGACGGTTTCCGGCGCAGACCCTGCGGGTGTTCCCGCAACGGCCGTGCTCACGCCGTCGAGCGTGCTGGTGGAGACGGTGAAACTGGCCGATGACCGCAGCGGCGACGTGATCCTGCGCCTGTACGAATCACTGGGCGGACACGCGGAGCTATCCTTGACGCCCGGCTTTACCGTCCAGCGGGCAGTGCTGACCGATCTATTGGAACGGCCGGCTGGCCCGTCCGCGGAACTTGCGGCGGAAGGCGGCAGCTATCCGCTGCATTTCAGGCCGTTTGAAGTGAAGACCGTTCGCCTGCACCGGTGAGCCGCTCCAAATAGCCAACCGCGCCGTTAATGTCGGTGCCGGAGGAGCGGTAGCCGATGTAGCCGTCGGGCCGGATGACGATGATTTCCGGACGGCGGGCCGACAGGCCAAGCCGCTCAAACGCCAACCCGCTGGTGTCCTGGATAATGCCGGGGCCGCCGGGCATAAGCCGGCTGCCCACGACCAGGCGCTGCACGCTCAGCAGGCCGCCCAGGGCGGACAGGGCGGAATGCAGCTGCTGCGGCGTGTCTTCCGGCCAGCCCGGACCCGTGAGCAGGACATGGAAACCGGGGGCTGCGACCAGGTCCTGGAGCCGGCGTTCGTGGTCCTGATACTGCACGACGGCGTCCGGCAGCCGGTCCCCGGGCCGCGGGCCCGACGAGAGGAGGGCAGGAAGCCGGTTGGGCCCGGTTTCCGACACGCTGCTGCCGCGGTAGTTGATGCCCAGCTGGGACATCGTGCGGAAGGCGCGGCTGCGCAGGTGTTCGCTGGCTGCGACGACAGGTGCCAGCGCGGGAAGGAGCTTGGTCCGGGGCAGTTTCTTCAGGGCATTGCGGCTGGTGGCCAGCTTGAAGAGCCGGTCGGTGAAGGCCACGATGCCGCGGGCAACCGGGCGGCGTTCAGCCGCGTAGCTGTCGATCAATTCTTCCGACGCCAGGCCGCGGGCGCCGAAGGCCAGCTTCCAGCCCAGGTTCAGGGAATCCTGGATGCCGGTATTCATGCCCTGTCCGCCAACGGGGGAGTGCACGTGAGCCGCGTCGCCGGCCAGGAAGACGGACCCCCACTGGAAGTACTCGGCCATCTGGTGGGACAGTTTGAAGCTGCTGATCCACTTCGGGTCCCGCAGGGTGAGGGCTCCGCCGGAGAACCGGTCGGCGGTTTCCTGAAGGGTCTCCAAGGTGGCGCCGCGGCGGTCGCCGCGGTCCTTGAGGCTGATCATCCGCCAGCTGGCGGGGTGCCCGAGCGGGAAGAGCACCATAAAGCCATCCTCGGTGGGGTAGGCATGCACGGCAGCAGGTTCGGCGCCGTCGATCTCCAGGTCCGCGAGTACAAAGGTGTCCGTGTACCCGGAGCCGCGGAAGTCCATCCCGGCGCGGCGCCGCACGGTGCTGTCCACGCCGTCGGCCCCCACAACGTACCGGGCCCGGATGCGGTCGATGCCGCGGTCCTGGCGCTGCACGCGGGCTTCCATTCCGGCGAACGGGTCCTCGGGGTCAAGCTGTTCGAGGTCCAGGAGCTCCGCGCCGCGTTCCACGCGCACTCCGCGGCTGGCGAGGTAGGAGGAGAGGATGCGTTCGGTATCTGCCTGCGGGAGGAAGAGCAGCTGCTGATGGGCGGAATCTTCGATACCGGTGTCGAAAAGACCGATCGAGACTGTTTCGTCGCCGGGCAGGTGGAGGTGGAGCTGGTGGGCAGGATTGCCGCTGCGCGCCATGGCTTCGCTGATGCCGAAGGGGCGCAGTGCTTCGAGGGTGCGTGGCTGCACGGCCAGGGCCCGGGACTGGGGGGAAGGCGCCTGCCTGCGGTCGATGATCCGGAAGCTGGTGCCGTAGCCGGAGAGCTGGGCGGCCAGGGCCAGCCCAGTCGGTCCCGCACCCACTATCAGGACGTCGACGTCGTAGTTCATTCCATCATTGTTCGCAAAGCTCACCCGGTCCGCCATAGACACAGCCTAGTCTTGACGCCAAGCGGTCTTCCACTTTAGCGTGGCGATAAACATTTGATGCCTATTGGATAACTTTCGGAGCCTGGCCGGATAGCATCTAAGCAGATGCCACCACGGCACCTTCAGAATCAAACAGGAGTGATACTCAGTGGAAAAGAACCAGCCGCGCATTAACGTCAACGGCAAAGTGGGCCCGATCGACGCAGCGCAGATTCCGCGCTACGCAGGGGCAGCCACCTACGCCCGCCTTCCGCGGCTGGACCAGGTAGAGCATGCCGATGTCGCCGTTGTCGGCGTCCCCTTCGACACGGGAGTCTCCTACCGACCCGGCGCCCGGTTCGGCGGCAACCACATCCGCGAAGCCTCCCGCCTGCTGCGCCCCTACAACCCGGCGCAGGACACCTCTCCGTTCGAGAACCTGCAGGTTGCCGACGCCGGTGACCTTGCCGTGAACCCGTTCAACATCAATGAGGCCATCGAAACGATCCAGGCCGGTGCGCTGGAACTGACCGAAGGCGGCACCAAGCTGGTGACCCTCGGCGGCGACCACACCATTGCGCTGCCGCTGCTGCGTGCAGCTGCCGAGCGGGCCGGGGAACCGGTCGCCATGCTGCACTTCGATGCGCACCTGGATACCTGGGACACCTACTTCGGTGCCGAGTACACCCACGGCACCCCGTTCCGCCGGGCGGTGGAGGAAGGGATCCTGGACACTGAGGCCATCTCCCACGTCGGCACCCGCGGGCCGCTCTACGGCAAGAAGGACCTGGAAGACGATAAGCGCTTCGGCTTCGGCATCGTGACCTCCTCCGACGTCTTCCGCCAGGGTGTGGATGAAGTCGTGGCCAAGCTGCGGGACCGGATCGGCAGCCGGCCGCTCTACATCTCGGTGGACATCGACGTGCTGGACCCGGCCCACGCTCCGGGCACCGGAACCCCGGAGGCCGGCGGCATCACCAGCCGGGAACTGCTGGAAATCCTGCGCGGCATGCGCGGCATGAACCTCGTGGGGGCGGACGTGGTGGAAGTTGCCCCGGCCTACGACCACGCGGACATCACCGCTGTGGCCGCGTCCCACGTCGCGTATGACCTGATCACCCTGATGGGGCTCTCCGCATGAGCCAGGTGGCGCCCGGTGCCGCGGTACGCAACGGTGGAGACCTCGTCGTCGAAACCCTGGAAGCGCTGGGCGCCACCACGGTCTTCGGCATCCCGGGCCAGCATGCGCTCGGGCTGTTTGATGCCCTGTCCCGTTCCTCCCTGGAGTTTGTTTCCTCCCGGGTGGAAAACAACGCCGCCTTTGCCGCTGACGGGTTCTCCCGGGCCACCGGCGAAGTCGGCGTCCTCTTCCTCTCCACCGGGCCGGGGGCACTGACGTCGCTGGCCGGGCTGCAGGAGGCCTACGCGACCGGGGTGCCCATGGTTGTGGTGGCGAGCCAGATCCCGATCGAGGGACTCGGCGCCCGCCGCCGCGGCATGCTCCACCAGCTGGATGACCAGAAGGCCTCCGCCGCAAATGTCACCAAGAGCCAGCGCCTGATCCAGCACGCCTCCGGCATCCCCTCGGCCATCCAGGACGCCTGGACGGAAGCGATCTCCTCACCCATGGGACCTGTATGGGTGGAGGTGCCGCAGAACGTGCTGCTCGCGCCCATCGTGGTGCCGGCCGTGGAGGACGCCCTGGCTGAACCGTTCGACAATCCACCGCGCCGCGAACTGGTCACCGAAGCGGTGAAGTGGCTCAGCACGGCCCGCCGCCCGGCGATCATTGCCGGCGGCGGCACCCGCCGCGGCCGCGGCGAGGCACATCTGCTCTCCCTCGCGGAGAAACTCCGGGCACCGGTCATCTGCACCCCCGGCGGCAAGGGCGCCTTCCCCTGGAACCATCCGCTCTCGCTGCAGTCCTGGGTGGAGGACCGGTGGGCCACCGAGCTGCTGGAAGACGCCGACGTCCTGCTGGTCATCGGGTCTTCCCTCGGGGAAGTCACGTCCAACTACTTCACCTTCGCCCCGCGCGGGCGGATCATCCAGATTGACGCCGAACCCCGGGTGCTGGAATCCAACGGTCCGGCCCTGGGTATCCGGGCCGACGCCGGCCAGGCGCTCGCCGCCCTCGACGCCGCGCTCCCGGCCCCGGCCCAGGCGCCGGACTGGCATGGGCAGACGCCTGAAGCGCTGACCGCTGACACCCTGGCGCGCATCACAGCCCGCCTCGATGCCCAGGACCTCAGCCACGAGCGGACGTTCATGGCGGACATCCGGGCTGCCGTGCCTGCCGGCATGCAGACCTTCTGGGACATGACGATCGCCGCCTACTGGGCCTGGAGCTGCTGGGACTCGAAGTCCGGCGGCTTCCACTCCGCCCAGGGAGCCGGCGGCCTGGGCTTCGGCTATCCGGGGGCGATCGGCGCGGCCGTTGGCCTCGGTGAACGGGTGCTCGCCGTTTCCGGTGACGGCTCGGCCATGTACTCCATCGCCGAACTGGCGACCGCACGGCAGCATAATGCCCCGGTTACCTGGCTGATTGTGGACGACGGCGGCTACGGCGTGCTGCGTGAATATATGGTGGATGCGTTCGGCAAGGCCACGGCCACGGAACTGGCCGGCCCCGACTTTGTCCAGCTGGCCGAGTCCTTTGGGATCCCTGCCCGCCGTGCGGAACCGGGGAACGTCCGTCAGGTGCTGGAGGAATCCTTCGCGCAGGAAGGGCCGAACGTCGTCGTGGTGGAAACCCTGCTGCGGCTGTTCGCACCAACGCACCTGGCTCCCTAGGTTTTCGGAGACCTCTCAGCTAGCTGCGATAAAGTTTACTTAGGCAACTACTTGGGAGGTCTCGGTGAACCACAACCCGGCTAGGCGGCGCTCAGCTGCCCGGAAAGGGCTCCAGGCGTGGAATTCCTGATCCTGCTGGTGGGCCTGCTCTTTGGAACCGTGCTGGTGGTGGGCATCGGTGAGCGGATCCGGCTGCCCTACCCCGTGCTGATGCTCATCTTCTCGGCCCTGTTCGCCTTCCTGCCGGTGCTGCCGGAGATCCACATCGACCCGGAACTGATCCTGCCCCTGTTCCTGCCGCCGCTGCTGTATGCGGCCGCACAGCGCAGCTCCTGGTCCGTGTTCCGGCTCCGCTGGCGCTCGCTCGTGCTGCTGGCTGTGGCGCTGGTCGCCGTGACCGTGATCGCCGTGGCGGGTATCTCCTGGGCGCTGGTGCCCGCCATTGGCCTGCCCGCGGCGATTGCCCTGGGCGCCATCGTGGCCCCGCCCGATCCGGTGGCTGTCGAAGCCGTTGCCGGCAAGGTCAACATGCCCCGCCGTCTGGTGACGGTCCTGCAGACCGAGGGCCTGTTCAACGACGCAATCGCAATCGTGATCTTCCAGGCCGCCGTGGCGGCTGCCGTGAGCGGCGGGGACGTCGGCTGGAGCATCATTCCCAGCTTCCTCATCGGCGCGGCCGGTGCCGTGGTGCTGGGCCTGGCGATGGGCTGGCTCGTGGGGGCGCTCAACCGTTTTGTGCCGAATCTCGTGGCCCGCTCCGCGGTGACCCTGGTGGCGCCCTACGCCGTCTACATCCTGGCCGAGGAAGTGCACTTTTCCGGTGTTGTCGCCGTCGTCGTCACCGCCCTGGAACTTGGCCGCCGGGCCAGGCCGCAGGACTCCCAGGAGCGCCTGACCCGCACGGCCTTCTGGGACGTGGTGGAGCTGCTGACCACCGGGGTGGCCTTTGGCCTGGTGGGGATCGAAATGCGTTACGTCATTGAGGATGAAGGCAGCGAGATCTTCAGCTTCATTCCCGGCGTCGCTGCGGTCTGCGCCGCCGTGGTGCTGGTGCGCTTCCTGTGGATGTTCGGAATCTACCGGTTCGGTGGAACGGAAAAGCGCAGCAGCGTGCCTGGATCGCTCAAGGAAGTCCTGGTCCTGACCTGGTGCGGTATGCGGGGCCTGGCCACGCTGGCGCTCGCGCTGGCCCTGCCCGCCACCAACCTCGCCGGCGAGGAGCTGCCGGGCCGGAACTTCATGATCGTGGCGGCCGGGGCTGTCCTGCTGGTCACACTGGTGCTGCCGGGCCTGACCCTGCCGTGGCTGATGCGCAAACTGAAGCTTCCCAGCGACCACAAGGCGATTGAGCGGCAGGAACGGGAGCTGGCCCGGCGCGCCGAACGCACTGCCCTGGAAACCATGAAGCGCTCGACGGCGGCGGATAAGCTGCCGCCCGAACGCCGCGCCGCGCTGGCCCGCCGGATGTCTTCGCTGCACTCGATCCTGGGCGCGGATTCCGAGGATGACCCGCAGAAAATGCTGCAGCTGAAAGCCACCCTGGAAGTGATGGACGCCGTCCAGCGCGAAGCCCTCGCCGCGGCGCGGAAGGAAGTTCTGGCCGCCCGCCGGCAGACCGGCGTGGATCCCGAAGCCGTGGACCGCGTCCTGCGGCGCCTGGACCTGCGGACCGTCACCCTGGATCACGGCCCCCGGTAGGCTGCCCGGTCCTGCCCCGTCCCTGTTCCTGCCTGCCTGCCCGCTGCCGCTATTGCATGGTGAAGCGGCGGGCCACCAGGTCGCCCAGCGGCCTGGCCCGGAAAAGGGCGGCCAGGGCGGCGTTGCGGGCCCGCATGACCGGCCGGGGAAGCGGCCGTCCCAGGGCCATGTTCAGCCGGGCCTGTGCCGACGCAATCCCGGCCGCGCGCCGGCGCCGCCGGTCGAAGCCGGCCAGCTGCGCGTCGATGTCCCCGCCGCGGACCCCTGCGGCCAGGACCGGTGCGAGCTCTGCGGCGTCGAGCCAGCCCAGAGTCAGGCCCTGCCCACCGATCGGACTGACCTCATGGGCGGCATCGCCGGCCAGGACCGTCCGGCCGTGGACCAGCCGTCCAGGCAGAGCCGTGCGGACGGAAAAGGCGCTCAGCATCGAATTCCCGGCCGCGCTTAGCTGCCGGCCGGTGCGTTCCCGGACGATCCTGGCCAGCAGCTTGGCATCGGCGTCCGTCAGCAGGGTGCGGGTATGCGCCACCCAGCGACGGGTACCTGCGGGCAGGGGGAAGGACTCTACGATTCCTTCCGGCTCCAGATACAGCACACCAGTTGGTCCGTCGCCGGTGTTGTCGGGAAAGTCGCCCATCAGATAGTGGTCCCGCAGGGTCCGTTCGGTGACGGCGGCACCCAGCATGCTGCGCACGGGGGAGCGGGCGCCGTCCGCCGCTACCGCAAACGCTGCATGGACGGCGAAACCCGGCTCCTCGCCGTCCTCCCCGTCCCCATCCCCGTCCCCCTTCCCGCCGCTGCCCGCGCCGGTACCAGCGAGGAGGACGGAAGATCCGGTGTCCACCAGTGCCGTTACGGTTCGTCCGCGCAGCAGCACGGTGGGATCCAGGGACTGCAGGCGTTCCTCGAGGATCGTTTCGGTGCGCTCCTGGGGCAGGGCCAGCACATAGGGGTAGGCGGTGGAGGTCCGGGTGAACCGGATCGAAACCAGGCCCCGATCCCGGGTGCGGGCGGCACCCTGCCGGATCTGGACGCCTTCCGCAGCGAGCTGTCCGGTCACTCCGGTGCCTTCCAGGGCCGCCAGCCCGGGCGGATGAATTCCGATGGCCCGGGAATGGCTGCTGCGTTCGGTCCGCCGCTCCAGGACCGTGACCCGCACCCCCTCCTGCACCAGAAGGATTGCCAGGGCCAGGCCCACCGGGCCGCCCCCGACGATGGCGACGTCAACCTTGAGGACCTCTCCGGCGGAGGCCGCGCCGCTCATCGCCCGGCCCGGTACAGGAGCAGGTTCTGCCACGGCCGCTGCCGCCGGGTTTCCCACCCCGCAGGCACCGCGGCCGCCAGCTCGGCGGCCGTGTAACTGCGCCGGATCGAGGTCAGGCCGTCAGCCCGGATGTAGGACCCGTGGAAGAAGGGCAGGGTGCCGGCGGAGAACAGGCCGTACGCCCACGGATTCCGTTCGATGTCGCTGTGCAGCACCAGGCCGCGCGCCAGCAACTGTGAATCTGAGAGCAGGCCGTGGAAGGCCTCCGCATCCAGGTGATGCAACACATGGTTGGAGAGCACAACGTCGAACTCCTGGCCCTCAGCGACCAGCTGCGAGCTGAACGCGGCGCGGAACGTCAGTCCAGGAACGGTTGGCCGGGACGCGGCGTAGGCATGGGCCCGTGGATCCGGATCAATCCCGGTGACCTCCACGGCGAGGCCGTCCTGCCGCGTCCAGCGCGCCAGCGCGCGGGCCAGGTCCCCGCCGCCGGAACCGATGTCCAGGACCCTGCCCCCGCCTTGGCTGGAAAGGACCGGACGCACGTACCGGCGGTAGTTGCGCCGCCACCCGGAGACGACGGCGTTGATCAGCGGGAACTGTGCATACGTGCGTTCCAGCCGGACCGGATCACAGTCCGGCCGGTCCATTTCCTCCACTGCCTCCACCGCCCGGCGGCTCAGGTCCGGCGGGAAAAACGGCGGCGCACCGGCGGCCAACAGCGGCACGGGCCTAGCCCACGGCCGCCGGAACCGGCTCAGCGGCCGAGGCGGTCTGCTGCCCGGCTGCGGGCGCTGTCCCGGGGACCCGGGTGAAGAGCCCGGTTTCGACGGTCAAGCCGGGACCGAAGGCCATGGAGCAGATGCGCTCATTGCCTCCGGTGAAGGGCTGTTCCAGGATGTGCTTGAGCACGAACATCACGGTCGCCGAGCTCATGTTGCCGTAGTTCCGCAGGGTCTCCCGGGCCGGTACCAGCTGCTCCGGGGTGAGCTCCAGTTTGGCTTCCACCTTGTCCAGGATGCTGCGCCCGCCCGGATGGATGGCCCAGTGATCGATTTCGTTGTAGTTCAGCCCCGCCAGGGAGGGGTCCCGGGCGAGCAGCGGCTCCAGCGCGCCGACAATATGGTCGTCGATAATGTGCGGCACGTAGGTGCCCAGCACCATCTCGAAGCCGTAGTCGCCGATGTTCCACGCCATCGATTCCTCCCCGACCGGGGTGAGGATGGTTTCGAAGTGGTCCAGGACGATCGCGGGGCTCTCGCCGGGCAGGTCCCGGGCGGTGATCACGGCCGCAGCGGCGCCGTCGGCAAACAGCGAGGAACCCATGATGCTGTCCGGATCGTTGGAGGAGCGCACGTGCAGTGAGCACAGCTCGGCACTGACCACCAGGACGACGGCGTCCGGGTCGGCGTCGCAGAAGGACTTGGCGGCGCGCATGGCAGGGAACGCGGCATAGCAGCCCATAAAGCCCAGGTGATAGCGCTGCACCGACGGATTCAGGCCCAGGGCGCGGACCAGTTTGTAGTCCGGCCCGGGGTTATAGAAACCCGTGCAGGACACCGTCACCACATGGGTCACGTCCGCCGGCGTGATGCCCGGGCAGTTCTCCACTGCCCTGCGCCCCGCCTCGATAAACAGCTTGGTGGCTTCGACGGCGAAAATGTCATTGCGGGTCTTGGTGCTGGGGATTAGCAGCAGCCCAGTCGCCGGATCATAGAACTGTGGATTCTCAGCCGCAGAGTTGAGGGTCAGCTCCTCCAGGGCCGTTCGCCGGGTATCGATGGCCGCCGAATTGAAGCAGGTGTTCACCAGGCGGGTGCCGAGCCTGGTCAGGCCTGGCTGCGCAGCGAAAACGTCACGGACCTGGTCCTGGACCAGGACAGTCGGAGGGACAGCAGTTTCGAGGGATCTGAGCGTAACTGGCATCCTCCATTCTGAGGGGAAGGTGCGGCAGGACACAATGGTCCGGTCCGGCGGGTTCCGGGGGAAGGCCTCAGGACCTGCACCGATGCGGCCCGGTGTGCATTTGTGCAGATGCGCCTTGCGGTATTGGCAGTTGAGCGGTGTCAGCGCAGGCACCATACTCGTCCTAACTCCGCCGGGCGGGCCTTTTGCCGGGCGGCGGCCGAGCGGCCGAGTGTCAACGTGGACACCAAAGGAGAATGTGGATGAGCACTAATATTCCCAAGCGGCGCGGCGGTGCCAAGGCCCCGGTCCCGGAGGGTCTTCGCAAAGTCGTGGTGGCATCCATGGCCGGGACGGTCGTGGAATGGTACGAATTCTTCCTCTATGCAGCGGCGTCGACCCTGGTCTTCGCACACCTGTTCTTCCCCAATGCAGACACCGAACTCGACGGCATCATCGCGGCCTTCGTGACCTACGCCGTCGGCTTCGTGGCGCGGCCGATCGGCGGCATCGTTTTTGGCCACTTTGGCGACAAGTTCGGCCGCAAGAAACTGCTGCAGCTGAGCATCATCCTGGTGGGCATCTCCACCTTCCTGATGGGCTGCCTGCCCGGCTTCGACCAGATCGGCTACTGGGCGCCTGCCATGCTGGTGGCGCTGCGGTTCGTCCAGGGGTTCGCGGTCGGCGGCGAATGGGGCGGAGCCGTGCTGCTGGTGGCCGAACACAGCCCGGACAAGTCCCGGGGTTTCTGGTCCAGCTGGCCGCAGTCCGCCGTGCCGATGGGGAACCTGCTCGCGACCGGTGTCCTGTTCCTGCTCTCTTCCACGCTGTCCAATGAGGCGTTCCTCGGCTGGGGCTGGCGGGTGGCGTTCTGGCTCTCCGCCGTGATTGTGCTGGTGGGCTATTACATCCGGACCAAGGTTTCGGATGCGCCGATCTTCCTGGAAGCGCAGAAGGAAGTGGAAACCGAGGCCAAGGGCTACGGCGTCCTGGAAGTCTTCCGCCGCTACCCGCGCGGCGTTTTTACCGCCATGGGCCTGCGTTTCGCGGAGAACATTCTGTACTACCTGGTGGTGACGTTCTCCATCACCTACCTGAAGACCGTCGTCGAGACGGACACCTCGCGGATCCTGCTGCTGCTGCTGGTCGCGCACTTTATCCACTTCTGTGCGGTTCCGCTGGCTGGGCGGCTGTCCGATACCCTGGGCCGGCGTCCGGTCTATCTGGCCGGCGCGGTACTGGGGGCCACCTGGGGGTTCTTCGCCTTCCCGATGATGGATACCGGAGATGACCTGGTGATCCTGGCGGCGGTGACGATCGGCCTGCTGTTCCACGCCCTGATGTACGCCGGGCAGCCGTCCATCATGGCTGAAATGTTCCCGACCCGGATGCGGTACTCCGGAGTCTCCCTTGGCTATCAGGTCACCTCGATCGTGGCCGGATCGCTGGCGCCGATCATCGCCACGTCCCTGCTGGCCCGTTACGACTCGTCGGTGCCGGTGGCGCTCTACCTGCTCGGAGCCTGCATTGTCACCGCAATTTCGGTGCTGGTGCTGCGGGAGACCAACGGGGTTTCACTGCACGACGTCGATGCCGCGGACGCCCAGGGAACCGCCGATCTGCTGGCCGCCGCCAAATCCGGCGGCAAAACGTTCACTCAGGAATCTGCCGGCAGTTAAGTAACCGGCGGCTCAGGCCGCCGCCCGTCAGGACGCCAGAAGGTCCTGCCGGGCAGCGGCCTCCGCCTGGATCGCGGCGACCACGGCCTGGACCCGGGCGGAGCGCAGGGCTTCGGGCCGGGCCACCGCCCAGATGGGGAGCCGGCGTTCAAAACCGGCGGGCAGCACCGGAACAAAACCGTCCCGGCCGGCCACCATGAAGTTCGGCAGGAGCCCAACGCCGGCATCCAGGCGGACCGCCTCCACCTGGGCGAAAATGCTGGTGGCCTGAAAACTGGTGCGCGGGACGGGCAGGCCGGTGGACCGGTGCCCAAGCTCCTCCACCAGCAGCGCGGACTCCACATAGGAAACGAAGCAGTGGCTGGCCAGGTCCTCCGGAACCTGCGGCGTTCCATGCCGTTCCAGATAACCCGGCCCGGCATAAAGCCGCAGCACATAGTGGCCCAGCAGGATGGTCTGGGCGGTGCGGACATCGGTGTTCCCCACCACGACTTCCAAATCCACGCCCGAACGGTTTTGGCTGACCTTGCGGGTGGCGGAGAACATTTCCACGCTGATCTTCGGGTGCCTCGCCTGCAGCCCCACCAGCGCCGGTGTCACGATTTCCGCACCGAATCCGTCCACGGTGCTGATCCGCACCACACCGGCCAGGGGATCCGCGTCCCGGGCCAGCACACACTGCAGGCTCCCCAGGCTCTCCTCGATGGCTTCAGCGGCCCGCACCGCCTCCACGCCGAGGCTGGTCAGTTCCCAGCCCCGGGGCGTGCGGGACAGAGTGCGGCCGCCGAGCTGTTTTTCCAAGGCAATGATGCGCCGGGAAATAGTGGTGTGTGTGGTTCCGAGGGTTTCGGCGACGGCGTTGAAGCGGCCCAGCCGGGCCACGGTCAGCAGGATCAGCAGGTCATCCGGGCTGGGCAGGCGGCGTTCGGCGTCCATGGCCGGTCACCTCCTCCGGATCTGGGACACGGCCATCCGCTCTTCCGGCCCGCACCGCGGCCCAGCCTGATGGACCGCCGCGCTGCTGTGCACGGATGCACATGGTGTCTGTGGATTCTGGTCTTGAACGCACCCTAACAGGGTGCAAGTCTGGTTCCGCGGGGACGCGCAGCACAATCCAAGCAGCAGCACTCTAAGCAAAGGAGCTTAGCCATGGCGGAAGTCGGATGGATCGGACTGGGAAACATGGGCGCGCCCATGGCTGCGAACCTGGTCAAGGCCGGGCACAACGTGCGGGGTTTCGACCTCAGCCCCCGGGCGGTGGCCACTGCGGAAGCGGCCGGGGTGCAGGCTGTCGGCAGCATCGCCGAAGCCGTGACCGGTGCGGATGTGGTCTTCACGATGCTGCCCAAGGGTGAGCATTCCCGTGCCGTGTACCTGGAACCGGACGGGATCCTGGCCCACGCCGGAACGCAGACGCTGCTCATCGACTCCTCGACCATCGACGTCGAATCAGCACAGGCCCTGCACGATGCTGCCGCGGCCGGCGGATTCCGGTTTGTGGATGCTCCGGTGTCCGGCGGGATGAGCGGCGCCCAGGCCGGCACCCTGACCTTTATGGTCGGCGGCAGAGATGACGCCGCCGCGGAGGCCGCGGTGTTCATCGAACCAATGGCCGGCAACGTGATTCCCACCGGTGGTCCCACCACGGGGCAGGCCGCGAAAATCTGCAACAACCTGATGCTGTTCATCAACCTGGCTGCCACCGCGGAGGGCGCGGTGCTGGCCGAGCGGCTCGGCCTGGATAAACAGGTTTTCTGGGACATCGCGTCGGTCTCCTCCGGTGACAGCTGGGCGCTGCGGACCTGGTACCCGGTGCCCGGTGTGGTGGAGACCGCGGCGTCGAACAACAATTTTGAACCGACGTTCACCGCCGAGCTGGCCAACAAGGACATCAACCTTGCCCTCGCCGCGGCCCGGGACACGGGCACCCCGCTGGAGATCGGCGAACACGTCCAGCAGCTCTTCGGCCGGCTCATCGACGCCGGCCAGTCCGGCAAGGACTGCTCCATGATCGTCAAACTGGTGGACGGCTCGCTCGCCGCGACACCGGACCAGATCCCCGCGCCGTAGCGGCGCCCAACTGAATCGAGATCCCATGCAGCGCATCCCGCACGTCATCAACGGCAAGCAGATTTCCGAGGCCGAACGCTACGGACCGGTGTTCAATCCGGCCACCGGGGTCCAGGAGAAGGAAGTGGCCCTGGCCTCGGCGGCCCGGGTGGAGGAAGCCATCCAGGCGGCCCGCGAAGCCCTCCCCGGCTGGCGAACCACCTCCCTGGCCCGCCGCACCGGTATCTTCTTCAAGGTCCGTGAACTGCTCACAGCACGGAAGGCCGAACTGGCCGCCATCCTCACCAGCGAACACGGCAAGGTCCTCTCCGACGCGGAAGGCGAGATCACCCGCGGCCTGGAGAACATCGAGTTCGCTTCTGCCCTTGCCCTGACGCTGAAGGGTGAGCGCGCGGAGCAGGTGGCCGCCGGCGTCGACGTCCATTCCATCCGGCAGCCGGTGGGTGTGGTGGCGTGTATTACCCCGTTCAATTTTCCGGCCATGGTGCCGCTGTGGATGATTGGCAGCGCCCTGGCCTGCGGCAATACCGTGCTGCTGAAGCCGAGCGAAAAGGACCCGTCCGCCGCGGTGTTCATCGCCGAACTCTTCGCTGAAGCGGGCCTGCCCGCCGGGGTGCTCAACGTGGTGCACGGAGACAAGGAAGCCGTGGACGTGCTGCTGGAACACCCGGAGGTGAAAGCGGTCAGCTTTGTCGGTTCGACACCGGTGGCGCGGAGCATCTACCGCCGGGCCGCGGAACACGGCAAGCGGGTCCAGGCCCTGGGCGGAGCGAAGAACCACATGGTGGTCCTGCCCGACGCCGACCTGGACATGGCAGCCGACGCCGCCGTCTCCGCAGCCTACGGCTCCGCGGGGGAGCGGTGCATGGCAGTCAGCGTCCTGGTGGCGGTCGGGTCAATTGCCGATGACCTGGTGGAGGCCGTGCGCTCGCGGATGGTGGAGCTGCAGATCGGACCCGGGACCGATCCGGCGTCACAGATGGGTCCGCTGATTACCGCAGAGCACCGGGACAAAGTGGCCTCCTACGTGGCCGGCGCCGCGGAGGAAGGAGCCACCGTAGTGGTGGACGGCCGGGAAGCGTCCTTCGACGGAGACGGCTTCTTCCTGGGCGTGAGCCTGCTGGACCACATCAAGCCGGGCATGAAGGCCTATGACGACGAGATTTTTGGCCCGGTGCTCTCCGTGGTCCGGGTCCCCACCTATGCGGACGCCGTGCAGCTGGTGAATGAGAACCAGTACGGCAACGGCACCGCGATCTTCACGCGCGACGGCGGTGCCGCCCGGGCATTCGAGTTCGACGTCGAAGCGGGAATGGTGGGGGTTAACGTGCCGATTCCGGTGCCGGTGGGATCCTTCTCCTTTGGCGGCTGGAAGGATTCGCTGTTCGGGGACACCCACATGTACGGACCTGATTCCATCCGTTTCTATACCCGCGGAAAGGTGGTAACCACCCGCTGGCCGGACCCGGCGACGTCGGAAATCGACCTCGGCTTCCCACAGGTGTTGTAGGTAAAGCCTGCGTCAGGTTCCGCGGGGCTGCGGCAGCTGCCGGCCAAGGGCCTGCCGCTGCCGCAGGAGGAGCAGCGCGAGCACCGCCTGAACCGCCGCCCCCCAACCCAGCAGCACGAGGGCGCCGGCAGCGCCGGAAGCCACTCCGGCCGGCGGGAACACCAGCAACCCGGCGGCGAGGACGGCGTGTGCCGCGGCCGCCGCCAGCAGGGCAGCAGCCCGCTGCCGGAAGCTGTGCGGTACGGGCGCGGCGCCCAGCACAGCGGCGGTGAACAGGCAGCCCGTGCCGGCCAGGTAGCCCGTAACCAGCCAGTGCACCGGCATGGATTCCTGCATGGCCGTCAACAGGCCGGTGTGGAACATCGTCCACATCCCGGCGACCACCAGCACCGTGGCGGTGCCGGGATGGGAGAGGAACCGGGCGGGCCCGCTGGCCAGGACCCGGCCCAGCCGCCGCGCCGGAAACACGTCCAGGGTCCGCAGCGCCAGCGCCGCGGGCCGGGACACCACCAGCAGGAGCGGTCCCACCATGCCGGCCAGCACATGGGAGAAGGCCAGCGCAGTGAAGTCCCGGTGGGCCCAGCCGGCCAGGGGTTCCAGGAGCGTTCCCAAAATGGCCAGGACACCGGCGATGAAGCACACCAGCCGCCAGGCCGGCCAGCGGCCGGATTTCGCCGAGGCCAGCCCGGCCCAGTAGGCGGCAACCGCGGCGACTGCGGGAATCAGGAACAGGGATTCCGCTGCAAACGCGCCGTGGCTATGCATCGGGGGCCGGGAAACGCGCGGTGGGGGACGGCGTCATACGTGCGAACTTAGCACCGCTGCCGCCGGCCATGTACCCCGTGCCGGTAACCCATGGGTCCCGCACAGGATTGCGCTGTTGACACCTGTTGACACCTGCCGGCGGACGGCAAGGATGGGAAACATGTGGACGGGGAGCCTGGAATTCGATCTGCTGCTGGATGACGTCCACTCGCTCAAGGAAAAACGTTCGGTGGTCCGCCCCCTGGTCGCGGAACTGCACCGCCGGTTTGCCGTGTCTGCCGCCGAGTCCGGACATCTGGACCTGCACCGCCGTGCCGGCGTCGGTATTGCGGTGGTCGCCGCTGACCGTGCGCACGTGGTGGAAGTCCTGGACGCTGCCGAGCGGCTGGTGGCCGGCCGTCCCGAAGTCCAGCTCCTGAGCACCCGCCGCCGTATCCTGGCCGGCGACGACGGCTAGGTCACCGCACCCAGTGGGCAGCCGCACAGACCCGCCTGGCAACCACCCTCCCGGGTATATGCTGTCCGGACGACAGTAAATAATGATCTGAGAAAAGAGCTTTTCCATGCTTTTTGAGAACCAAACAGCACTTGTCACCGCCGCCGGAGCCGGTATTGGCCGGGCCATCGCCCTGCGCCTGGCCGCCGAAGGCGCATCGGTCGTCGTCTCCGACGTCAACGATGAGGCCGGAGCTGAAACCGTTTCGCTGATTGAAGCCGCCAATGGCCGCGCCGTCTACAAGCACGCCAACGTGGCCGATACCGACGAAGTCAACGCGCTGGTCCCGTTCGCGGTCGAGTCTTTCGGGCGGCTGGACCTGGCAGTGAACAATGCGGGGGTTGGGGCCATGCCCAAGCCCGTGCAGGACATCACCGCTGCTGACTGGGACCGCACCATCAACGTGACCCTGCGGGGCACCTTCCTGGCCCTGCAGTCCCAGGTCGCCCACTTCGTGGAGCAGGGGAGCGGGTCAATCGTGAACATCGCTTCCCTGGCCGGCATCAGCGCCACCCCCAACCTGACCCCGTACGGTGCAGCCAAGCACGGGGTGGTGTCCCTGACCCGCAGCGTGGCCAAGGAAAACGCTGAACTGGGGATCCGCATCAACGCGGTGGCACCGGGCGCCATCGAAACCGCTGCGCTGGCGTCGCTGCCGGCCGAAGCGAAGGCCGGCTACGCCGCAGAAATCCCGATGAAGCGCCTGGGCCAGCCGGAAGATATTGCCAACGCCACCGCTTTCCTGCTCTCCGACCAGGCCGCCTTTATTACTGGCGTCGTGCTGCGGGTTGATGGCGGAACCGAAGCCTAGCCATGGCGGCAGCGGATCAGAATGCTGTGCTGATTGAAGTCCTGAACGGGCTTCTGGCGCAATGGACGGCGCCCGGGTTCACCACCGCAGTGGCGGCCCGCGAGGGGGTGGACCTGGATCCGGCGGCGCTGACCCTGCTGTCCATCCTGAACAATGCGGGCGCCCAGCGGCCGTCGGCGCTGAGCGAGCGGATGGTCACCGGAGCGTCCAACATCTCCAAGATCACCGCCCGCCTCGAACAGGCCGGGCTGGTCCACCGCACCCAGGATCCGCTGGATTCGCGGGCCTCGCTGATCGCCTTGACCGAGGCAGGGCAGCAGGCTGGAAAGGCCCTGCGGCGTTCGGGGAGCTCACTCGTTGACCAGCTCTTGGACGGCTGGGACGCCCAGGACCGCAGCGACCTGGTGCGGCTGCTGGTCCGGTTCGAGGCCGAAACCCAACGGGTGGCCGCAGGCCTGCGGGAATCGCCTGGACCGGAACCCCGGGGTCTCTAACCGGCTCCACTCCGGCCGGCGGGTTTCCGCCGGCCGGAGCATCAGCCAGGGCCTAGTAGGCCTTGACCCGCTGCTCCACGACCAGGTGGATCAGGGCAAACGTCTTGTCCTCATCAATCGCCTTCAGCGCCGCTTCGAGCGCGGCCGGCACCTCGGCGTCGTGCTCCACCTTCACGCCAAAACCGCCGAAGGCCTGCGCCATCAGCGCGAACTCCGGGTTCTTCAGCTGCGTTCCGGACACCCGGTCCGGGTAGTGGCGTTCCTGGTGAGTGCGGATGGTGCCGTACTCCTGGTTATCCATCACGATCACCAGGGGAGTGGCGCCATACTGCGCGGCGGTGGCCAGCTCCTGTCCGTTCATCAGGAACTCGCCGTCACCGGCGATCGTCACGACGCGGCGGCCCGGGGCTGCCAGTGAGGCGGCGATGGCGGACGGCACCGAGTAGCCCATGGACCCGTTGCGGGCGCTCAGCATGGATGCGTAGCGCCGGGTGGGGAAGTAGCGGTGCGCCCAGTTGGTATGCTCGCCGGCGCCGAGGGTGATCACGGCGTCCTCCGGCAGCGTCGGCACCAGATGTGCCATCAGCGTGTCCATCCGGGCCTGCCCGCTGGCCGGCTCAGCCGGCGGCAGCGCGGCGAACTTCTCCTGTTCCTGCCGCATCCGTGAGGTCCAGGCCTTCCACTCTTCCTTGACCGGCAGGTCCATCAGCACCAGGTCCCGGATAAACACGTCCGGCTTCGCGACGATCTGGTAGGAGACCGGGCCGGAACGGCCGCGCATGGAAGGGTCGATGGTGACCAGGAAGTTCTTCTTGTCCCAGTCCTGCCGCACCACAAAACCGTCGGTGATCACGTCACCGGGAACGGTGCCCACAAAAACCAGGAGGTCGGTTTCCTCCAGCAGGTCGTAGGTCGGTTTGGGCCTGCCGTAGCCGATCGGGCCCACGTAGGACGGGGAATCGAAGGAAATGGTTCCTTCGCAGCGCCATTCGGCCGCGGCGGGAAGGTGGTGCTCTTCCAGCCAGCGGGTCAGGCTATCCGCGCCCTCCTGGGTCCAGTCGTTGCCGCCGGTGACGAACAGCGGCTTGTCCGCTTCCTTCAGCGCAGTCTGCAGCGCCTTCCAGTCCGTGACGGTCATACCGCCTGGGGCCACCGGAATCGGCGGGTGCAGCGTGGCGTTGATTTCCTTCCGGATCACGTCTTCCGGGAGGCCGACGACGACGGGGCCCGGGCGGCCGCTCATGGCGGCGAAGAACGCTTCGGCCACGATTTCGGACGCGCGTTCGGGATGGTCCAGCACCATCACACGCTTGGCTCCGGTATCAAACCAGGCCTTGATATCGAATTCCTGGAACGCTTCACGGTCCCGGTGCTCGAAGGGGATCAGTCCGACGAAGAGCACCATGGGAGTGGAGTCCTGCCACGCCGTGTGCAGCCCAACGTGTGCGTTCGCGGCCCCGGGTCCGCGGGTGACCATGGCGATTCCGGGCAGCTGGTTCATTTTTCCGTCCGCCTCGGCCATGTAGGCGGCTCCGCCTTCATGGCGGCAGACAACGGTTTCGACCTGGCTTTCATGCAGTCCGTCCAGGACGTCGAGGAAGCTCTCACCCGGAACCACGTACGTGCGCTTCACACCGTGCGCAATGAGGGAATCGACAATGACATGGCCGGCGGTCTTCACCTCCGCCCGTGCTGCAGCGGGGGCTGGTACCGGGGCAATCTGAGTCATCTTCGACCTTTCTCCATTGAAACGTGTCTACTCCGTCCCGGCACCGCGGCGCGGCCGGTCGGCGCATCCCTATGTTCTACCCCATGGCCGGCCCGGTTCCGCAGATCGTGAGCCAATGTGTCAATGACCTCCCAATAATCTGGATTCGACTTCTCCCGGGTTTGGCCGCATCCGGCGCTGATGAGGAACAATTGGGCGGGTGAGTCTCACCGCCGCCCCGCAGCCAGCATCCCAACAGCCCGATCCGGCCTCTCAGGTGCCCATCCGCACCGAGACGGCCGAGCAGCTCCATGCGCAGATCGCCCTCGAACTCGGCGTCGCGCCGTGGCAGGTGCGGGCCGCCGTCGAACTCCTGGACAGCGGGTCAACCGTTCCCTTTATTGCCCGCTACCGCAAGGAAGTGACCGGCACCCTGGACGACGCGCAGCTCCGTGAACTCGATGAGCGGCTCCGGTACCTGCGCGAACTGGCCGAACGCCGCCGGGCCATCCTTGAAGCCATCGAGGCGCAGGGCAAGCTCACTGCGCAGCTGCGCGCGGCGGTCGAGGCCGCGGACACCAAATCGCGGCTTGAGGACATCTACCTGCCGTACAAAACCAAGCGCCGCACCAAGGCACAGATCGCCAGGGAAGCCGGGCTGGAACCGCTGGCCGAGGCCCTGCTGGCCAACCCCGCCCTGGACCCGGAGACCGAAGCCGGCCGGTTCCTGGGCGAAGCCGTCCCCGATGCCGCGGAAGCGCTCGCCGGCGCCCGCGCCATTCTCGTCGAACGCGCCGGCCAGGACGCCGACCTGCTGACCGAGGCCCGGGAAAAGCTGTGGAAGCAGGGACGGTTCCGTTCCTCAGTCCGTCCGGGCAAGGAAACCGAGGGGCAGAAGTACGCCGACTACTTCGACTATTCCCAGGCGCCCTCGGGGATGCCATCGCACCGGGTGCTGGCCCTGCTGCGCGCGGAGAAGGAAGGCATTCTGGAACTGGGGCTGGCCGAGGCGGACCCGGCCGACGCCGAAGCGCTGGCTGCTGCCCGGCAGCGGTTTGAGAATTCGGTGGCCGCGCGCCTCGGAGTAGCGGCCAAGGGCGGTGCCGCGGACGCGTGGCTGCGCCAGACCGTGCAGCTGGCCTGGCGCCGGATCCAGGCGAAGCTCTCCGTCGACCTGCGGGTGCGGCTGTTCCAGGATGCCGAAGCGGAGGCCGTACGGGTCTTCGCGGCCAATCTCCGGGACGTCCTGCTCGCCGCGCCTGCAGGCAACCGTGCCACCCTGGGGCTGGACCCGGGCCTGCGGACCGGGGTTAAGGTCGCCGTGGTGGACGGCACCGGTCAGGTGGTTGCCACGGACACGGTTTATCCGCATGCCCCCGCCCGCAAATGGGATGACGCCCTGGTCCAGCTGGCGAACCTGGTGAAAAAGCACGGGGTGGACCTGGTGGCAGTGGGCAACGGCACCGCGTCCCGGGAAACCGACAAACTGGCGGGTGAACTGATGCGGCTGGTGCCGGAGGCGAACCTGCAGAAACTGGTGGTTTCCGAGGCCGGGGCCTCCGTGTACTCCGCGTCCGCGCTGGCTTCGGCGGAACTGCCGGGCATAGACGTCTCCCTGCGCGGCGCCGTCTCCATCGCCAGGCGGCTGCAGGACCCACTCGCCGAACTCGTGAAAATCGATCCCAAGTCCATTGGTGTCGGCCAGTACCAGCACGACGTCACGGCGGCGAAGCTGGACCGGTCGCTGGATGCGGTGGTCGAGGACTGCGTCAACGCTGTCGGCGTGGACGTCAACACCGCCTCTCCGGCGCTGCTGAGCCGGGTGGCCGGCGTTGGGCCGCTGCTCAGCGAGAACATTGTGGCGCACCGCAATGCCAACGGACCCTTCGCCCGGCGGGCGGACCTGATGAAGGTTCCCCGTCTGGGCTCGAAAGCCTTTGAACAGTGCGCGGGCTTCCTGCGGATCACCGGCGGAACTGAGCCCCTGGATGCCTCCAGCGTGCACCCGGAGTCCTATAAGATCGCGCGCCGGATCCTGGCCGAGGCGAAGGCGGAGATGAGTCCTGCCGGAGCGGAGCTGGCCGGACTGGATCCCTCCGCGTTCGTTGACGAGTCCACCGGGCTGCCGACGGTCCTGGACATCATGTCCGAGCTGCGCAAGCCCGGCCGTGATCCGCGTCCGGCCTTCAAAACAGCCACGTTCTCCGACGGCATCGAAAAGATCGCCGACCTGCGGCCGGGCATGGTGCTCGACGGTGTTGTCACCAACGTGGCCGCCTTCGGTGCATTCGTGGATATCGGTGTCCACCAGGACGGGCTCGTCCACATCTCCGCGATGTCCGCCTCCTTCGTCTCCGACCCGCACGACGTGGTGAAGTCCGGGCAGGTCGTCAAGGTCAAGGTCATGGAGGCAGACCCGGAGCGGCACCGGATTTCCCTCAGCCTGCGGCTCGACGACGACGCTCCGGCGGCCGGCTCCGGCAACGGCTCCGGCCACGGCAGAGGAAACGGCGCTAACGACCGCCGCGGGCCCAAGCCGCCGGCCCGGAATACCCAAACCAAGGGGAACAGCCAGGCCGGCCGGGCTCGGCAAGGCATTAAGCCGAAGGATGCCAAGGCCGGAGCAGCCGCCCGGAAGGTGCCGGCTGCTCCCGCTCCGGATGGAGCGATGGCCGAGGCGCTGCGCCGCGCGGGGTTGGTCTAGGGGTCATTTGTCCTGCCGGGGTCAGTCGTCTTCAGCTTCTTTAGCGTCGGCTGCGTCGGCTGCGTCCGGTTCGTTGAGGGCGTCTTCCGGGCGCCGGCCGTCCTGCCCGGATCCGCCGAGATAGGCTGCGGGAACAGTTCCGGCTGCATGGGTGCCCTGCTCCTCACGGATGTTCTCGGCGTTATGCGTGGGTTCGGTGGTCATTGCGGTCCTTTCGAAGGGGGAGGGGCTAGCGGGCGGCCAGTTGGCCCAGCAGGCTGTCGTCGAAGTGCTCCAGCAGGTCCCGGGGACCGGCAAACACCTCTTTGGCGCCGGCGTCGCGCAGTTCCGCTTCACTGGTGCCGCCGCAGGTCAGGGCCACTGTGGGGATGCCCAATTTCGCGGCGGACTTGATGTCCCACACGGAATCGCCCACGAAAACGGCGTCCCCGGCCGCCATTCCGGCCGCGTCCAGGGCTGCCTGCAGGATGTCCGGCGCCGGTTTGCTCTCGGCGGCGTCGGAGGAACTGGTGGCTTTGGTGATGGCGTCGTCGGCGTCGATCGCTGTACGCAGGGCATCGAGGTCCGGTGCCGAAGCGGAGGAAGCCAGGACGACGGCGAGCCCCCGGCCGGACGTCGCGCGCAGCAGGTCCGCGGCGCCGTCGAACGCCCGGAGCGCGGGCCAGAAGGTGGAGAAAACCGCCCCGTGCGAGGCATCAATCTCTTCTTCCTGCTCAGGGTCAATACCTTCGGCAAGGTGGCCGATGAGTTTGTCCCCGCCCATGCCGATCACCCGGTGGATGTGTGCCATCGGAATGTCATAGTCCAGCCGGCGGAATGCCTGCCACCAGGCCACGGTGTGGAGGTAGTTGGAATCGACCAGGGTGCCGTCGACGTCGAAAAGCACGCCGCGAATCTCAGTCATGCAGGTCCGTCCCCTCTGTTTCGGTGCTGTGGGTTCCTTGAGTCTAGCGAGGCTGCCGAAGCCGTGCCGGGTGGGCCGAGGAACGCGGCCAGCTCGGCTTCAAGCAGGCTGGTGTCGCGCAGCTCGCATTCCCAGACCACCAGGGCCGTCCAGCCGGCCGCGGTCAGTGCTTCCAGCGCAGCGGCATCACGGGCGACGGTCCGTGCGCGTTTAGCCGCCCAGAACTCCGCGTTGGTAGCCGGTGCGCGGGTTCCGGCCGGGCAGGAATGCGTGTGCCAGAAGCAGCCGTTGACAAAAATGACCTTCCTGCGGCCGGCGAAGACCAGGTCCGGTTTGCCGGGGAGGCTCCCGCCGAGGGCAGCCCCGTGGAGCCGGAACCGGTAGCCGGTCCGGTGCAGCATCCGTCTGATCAGCAGCTCCGGTTTGGTGTTCTTGGCCCGGATGCGGGACATGTTCCGGCTGCGCTGCTCCGGAGTGACCGTATCTGCCATGCCGCCAGTCTAGGACCCGGAACGGGTTGCCTGCCGGGGACCGCGTGAATGCGTGAAGTCCTAGCCAGGGTGCAGCAGGCAGGCTTATGTTGGCTGTGGTGACGCCGGTGAGAGGACAGGGGTTCAATGGCCCACATCAGGATTATGGCGACCGGTGGGACCATCGCGTCCCGCACGGGCAAGGACGGAGCAACCTCAGCCGAGCGGGCCGAGGAAGTTGCGGCAGGGCTCTCCGGACGGCACGGCTATTCGGTGCGGGACCTCACGAACGTCAACAGTTTCCAGCTGCGGTTCTCCGATGTCCGGGGCATCGCCGAAGCCGTCCGGGAAGCCGTGGCAGATGAAGGCGTGGACGGCGTTGTCATCACGCACGGCACTGACACCATGGAGGAGACAGCCTTCCTGCTGGACCTGGTCCATGAGTCGCCCAAGCCGGTTGTTTTCACCGGTGCGCAGCGGACGGCGGACAGCGCCGCTGCGGACGGCCCGGCCAACCTGGAGGAAGCCGTCGCCGCGGCAGCAGCTCACCAGCTGCGCGGAGCAGGCGTCCTGATCTCCTTCGCCGGGCAGGTCCTGGCAGCCCGCGGAACCCGCAAAACACACACCATGGCCGCCAACCCGTTCTCCGGCGGGGTTCCGGTGGCCCACTTCATCGCCGGCACGCTTCACGCCACGGCGATGCCCGTCCGTCCGGCCGCGCTGCCGCTGCCCGGTGAGGACTTCGACAACGCCCAGGTGGAGATCATCAACTGTGCCTTGGGGACGACGCCGGACCTGTTCACCTACGCTGTCCGGTCCGGGGCCAACGCCATCGTGCTGGCGGGCACGGGAACAGGAAACGCCGGTGCGGGTTTCGCCGAAGCTGTCCAGGACGCGGTGCGCGGCGGCTGCCCGGTGATCCTGTGCTCCAGGGTTCAGTCAGGGCCGGTGGTTCCCGTCTACGGTGCCGGCGGCGGAGTGGACCTGGTCCGTGCCGGGGCCATTCCCGGGGGAGATCTTGGCCCGGCTCAGGCACGGATGCTGGCAGCCTTGCTGACCTCGCTGCCCGCCACTCAGGACGAGATCCTGCAGGCGCTGACTTCCGGGACGTCCCGCAGCGCAGGCTAATCCCCGGGCCTGGATATCGATCACGCATCTTCGCGGACAGTTCCTCCACAGGGGGTCCAAAAACTCATCAGTCGACTTACCATTAATGGCACTGAAGGTACCCCTTACAAGGAGGTAAGTGATGTCGGGCTACTTTAAGCTGGTTGACGCCCACGACGGCGCATTCCGGATCAAGCTCATTTCCGGCGACGGTGCGCTCATGGCTGTTTCGGCCATGTTCCCAACCAAGGCAGCAGCCGCGGCCGGAATCGAGCAACTGCGCGAAATCGCGGGGACTGGCCCCGTGGTGGACCACAGCAAGGACGCCGACGTGGTAGCGGACGCCAGCAGAAATCCCGGCCGGGCCAAGGCTTCCTAGCGCCAACGCCCGCATCCTAGGAGCAGGGCCTCCTGCTCCCGGAACCGTTGCAGGGACCGGGAGCAGGAGGCCTTTGCTATGCCTGGTCCTCGTCGCCCTCGGCGGCCTCCTGGGAATGCTCGCGGCTGGAGTCCGGCTGGGTGGCCTGGTCGCCTTCCGCCGGGCTTTCGTTGTGGCTGCGGTCTTCATCATGTGGAGTGCTGCTCATGAGTACCTCCCGTGGGGTTGGTCCGTGCCTGGGTTGCAGCCGGCCGGTGCCGGCTCGTTCGCGGAACGGCCCTTGTTGTCCCAGTTTAGGAAGCGCGGCTGCCCGTGGACAGGGGCTCAGGACAGCAGCTTGCGTCCCCGGAAGGGTCTAGGCAGGAGCAAGCCGCGGCCGGTAGCGTGTGCCGGATGCAGCCAATTGACGCAGATGTCATTGTGGTCGGCGCCGGCCTTTCCGGGCTGGCAGCGACCGCTGAACTTATCGACGCCGGGCGCTCCGTCATCCTGGTGGAACAGGAAGGCGAACAGAGCCTGGGCGGCCAGGCCTGGTGGTCCTTCGGCGGATTGTTCTTCGTGGATTCACCCGAACAGCGCCGCCTCCGGGTCAAGGACTCGGTGGAGCTGGCCTGGCAGGACTGGCTGGGAACAGCAGGATTTGACCGGGAGGAAGACTACTGGCCACGCCGCTGGGCGGAAGCCTACGTAAACTTTGCCGCCGGTGAGAAACGCTCCTGGCTGCACCAGATGGGGCATCGCTCCTTTCCAGTGGTTGGATGGGCTGAACGCGGCGGCTACGGCGCCACCGGTCCGGGAAACTCCGTCCCGCGGTTCCACATCACCTGGGGCACCGGCCCCGGGATCACCGCACCGTTTGAAGCCAAGCTCCGCGACGGAATGGACCGCGGCCTGGTGCGCCTGGCCTGCAACCACCGGATGGAGTCGCTCGTGACCAGCGGCGGAGCGGTCACCGGGGTGCGCGGCACCATCCTGGAACGGACGACGACGCCGCGCGGCCGCCCAGCCGTGCGCGGCGCGGAGGGGGAATTCGAATTCTTGGCCGGCGCCGTCGTCGTCACCAGCGGAGGTATCGGCGGCGACCACAGCCTGGTCCGCGCTGCCTGGCCGAAGCGACTGGGCACCCCGCCGGAACGGATGCTCAGCGGAGTCCCCGGACACGTGGACGGCCGCGGCCTGAAAGCGGCGCAGGCCGCCGGCGGACGGATTATCAACCCTGACCGGATGTGGCACTACGTTGAGGGCATCCGTAACTGGGACCCGGTCTGGCCCAATCACGGGATCCGGATTCTTCCGGGCCCTTCCTCACTGTGGCTGGACGCTGCCGGCAACCGGCTGCCCGGCCCGCTGTTTCCCGGGTTCGATACGCTCGGGACGCTGGAGCACCTGCGGGGCACCGGATATGACTACAGCTGGTTCATTCTCAATAAGGCGATTATCCGGAAGGAATTTGCCCTCTCCGGATCTGAACAGAATCCGGACCTGACCGGGAAGTCCGTCCGGGACGTGCTCGGCCGGGCAAGTGCCGGGGTGCCCGGACCGGTGCAGAAGTTCCTGGATCATGGCGAGGACTTCCTCACCGCGGGCACTGTGGAAGAGCTGGTGGCAGCCATGAACTCGCTCGCCAAGTCCTCTACGGAGGGTAACGCGCCAGTGATTTCCGCTGCGCCGGTGCTGGAGCAGCTGCAGGCCAGGGACCGGGAGATCGCGAACCGGTTTACCAAGGACGCCCAAATCACGGCTATCCGTGGTGCCCGCTCCTATCTGGGGGACCGGCTGATCCGCACCGCTGTTCCGCGGCCGATCCTGGAGCCGAAGGACGGCCCGCTGATCGCCGTCCGGCTTTCCGTGCTGACCCGTAAGACGCTGGGCGGACTGGAGACGGATCTGGACTCCCGGGTGCTCAGCAGCGATGGTTCCCCGGTTCCGGGGCTATTCGCTGCGGGGGAGGCGGCCGGGTTCGGAGGCGGCGGGATGCACGGTTACCGATCGCTGGAAGGCACGTTCCTGGGCGGATGCCTTTTCAGTGGCCGCGCCGCCGGCCGGGCGGCCGCACACTGAGGCCGGGTTAAACGACACCGGGGCCGGTACCGAAAATCGGTACCGGCCCCGGTGGGTCCAGGTTAGGCGCCCGGGTTGAAGTTCTTGTACTGGCGGTAGGCCTTGGCGGCTTTGAAGTAGTCCGTGGACGGCTTCAGCCACAGCAGGACAACTGCCGTCACGGGGAGCAGAACACCAAGACCGGTGGTGAGAGCCATCAATCCACCGGCAGCCAGACCGGTGAGGTTGAACAGGGACAAGGCAGCGAACACTGTCGCCACAATCCGGGCCCAGTTGTGGCCCTTACGGATAAACAGGGCCACGAGCACCGAGATGGCCACACTGATGACGGCGAAGAACAGGGTAGTTACCACGGTGGCGGCAATCAGGGCGTCCAGCTGGTCCGCGGAGATGCCGGCAGCAGTCATCGATTCCTGGTAGCCGGTGGAGTTCAGCCAGGCCATGCCGACCGGGATGCTGATGACGCTCAGGACGGCGGCTGCGATCAGCAGCCAGAAACCCAGATCCACCTGCTGGGGCCGGACCGGAGCCGGCGGTGCAGCCGGAGCCTGGTTGCTCGAGTAGGCGTTGTAGCTGTAGTTATTTGCCGGAGGCACTTGCTCGGACATGGTTCCCCTCAGAGTGTCTGCGATGCGGGTACGTGCCGGCGGTTGCAGGGGCCGCCGACGCATGACGAAAGCCAGCTTAGTGAACTATGGTCACTTTGACCTCCCCTGCAAGGCGGATATTCCGGTCTTTTTTGCGCCGGCCGGGCACCTTTCGACCATCCGCCTGCCTCGTACGGACTATGCCAGCGTCCGAAGGGCAGGTCAGCTCTCCAGCCCGGTCAGTTCAACTCGGTGGCAGCCACCACCGGGAAGGTGGGGGTCGTGGATCCGCCGGCCGGCTCCACCGTCAGGGCTACTGCCCCGGCCCGGTCCAGGTCCCCTTCCAGCCAGACGCGGACTTCTCCACCGGAAAAGTGCACGTCCGGGATCGGGGTGCCATCCTCGAGCAGCCACAGCTGGTATTCGCGGCCCTCCCCGGGGGCCGGCAGGCTGCCGGCGATGAACAGGGCGGCGTCCTGCTCTTCGGAAAGGACCAGTGCGGCGGGCTGACCGCTGACATCGATGGGCCGGACGCTGACATCGGCGGCAGACAACAGCCGGTTCTCCCGGCTCTGTTCCTGGGCAGCGGATTGCTCCTGCGCCCGCTGTTCCGATTGCACACCCAGATTCCATCCGGTCAGGGCGATCACGGGGACGAGGACAGCCGCAGCTGCGACGGACAGCAGGCGCCGCCGTCGTTGCCGCCGGTCTGCCAGCGAGGCAACAGTCCCGGAACCAGTCCGGCCGGTCTCCTCTTCTTGGTTGGATGGCGGCTCCTGCCGGGTTCCGTGAACGGCAGCGAGCACTGAAGCGCGCAAGGCCGGGGGCGGGTCTTGGGCCGTTTCGGCAGCCAGCTGCGTAACAGCGTCCTGGTAACCGGCGGTTTCTGCCTGGCACGCGGGACAGTCGGCGAGATGCTGCTCGAACTCTGCCCGTTCTGCTGGTTCCAGCGCATCTACGGCGTACAGGGGTGCAAGATCGTGCGGTGTGTCTGCGGGGTGCTGCTGCTGGTTGTTCACGGCTGTCCCCCCAAAGCTGACCTAAGGTTCTTCAACCCGTCGCGAATCCGGGCTTTCGCGGTCCCCACCGGAATTTCCAGGTGCAGCGCGACCTCCTGGTAGGTGCATCCCTTGTAATAGGCCAGGGCGACGGCTTCACGCTGAAGCGGAGTGAGTGTGCCAAGACCGGCACGCACCTCTTGGACGTCCATTGTCTGCTCCACCTCCTGCCACGTGTGGTCTGACGGCGATGCCGTCCGTCGATTCTCGTACAACTGTTCCCGGTCCCGTTCACGCGCAACTTGGCGGACCCGGTCCACGGCCCGCCGGTGTGCCATGGTGCATAACCATCCCAGCACTGTTCCACGTGAGGGGATGAAACGCGCCGCCTGTTCCCAGGCCATCAGGTAGACCTCCTGGACCACTTCGGCCGCGAGCTCCGGCGAGCGCGTGACCCGCACTGCCAATCCGTACACCTTGGACGACGTGGCATCGTAGAGCGCAGCAAAAGCGGCTTCGTCGCCCTGTTCACTGCGCCGGACCAAATCCGCGAGGTCGTTCCCCAGCGTATCGGAGGGTGAACCGTGTGGTTCCCCCTGTCCTGTCACCGGGTCAGTCATGCGCTCCCACTGCTTATCCCTTCGGCATTTCCACCCCGCACCGGATCACTGGCCGGGCGGCTGTGCTGTGAACTCTGCCATATTCCTGCTGCTCTCACAGTCACTATTCGCCACCGGCTGTGCTGTGGATGGGAGTGACCCGGAATCTTTTTCTGCTGCCCACCCATCCGCAGGACGTTCGCCTCCGAACTGTGGTTGTACACACACCGATGTGCACCCGCCACAACGAAGGAAACCGATTATGAATACGAAGATGCGACTGCTCGCCGTTCCCACGTTGGCCCTGGGTGCCCTGGCACTCTCTGCAGCGCCGGGGATGGCCCACGGGCCGGACTCCTGGTCCGGACAGGCCACCCTCAATACCATGAACAACTCGGGCACCAGCGGCCAGGCCATGGTCGAGGTCCACGGCACCGAAGCAAAAGTCACCGTGAATGTCGCCGGTGCGGCCGAGACGTTTATGGATGGGCCCTTCCCCCATGCCCAGCACATCCACATCGCTGCCCAGGGAGTCTGCCCGGGCCCTGATGCGGACACGGATGGCGACGGCGTCGTCAACACCACCGAAGGCCACCCGTTTTACGGGCACATCGGCACCTCCCTCACCACGGAGGGTGACACCAGCGCGGATTCCGGATTGGCTGTGGAACGGTTCCCTGGCGGTTCCGCCTACTCCTATGAGCGGACGTTCGAGCTGAATCCCGAGACAGCCGCGTCCCTCGAAAGCGGTAAAGCGGTGATCGTGGTCCACGGTGTGGATCCCACGCTGATGCCTGAAGCTGCGGCGGCGAAGATGTCCGACCTGGATCCGTCGCTGCCGGCGGCAGCCACCCTGCCGGCTGCCTGCGGCACGGTCAGCACCTCGCAGATGGGGGCGATGCCCAGCGGCGGGGCCGACACTGGGGCAGAGGTCGGAACCGGAAGCACTGCTGCCACCGGCAGCACTGTGGCCGCTGCAGGCCTGGGGGTTGGCGGTCTGGCCCTCGCCGGCCTGATGATGGCGCGCCGCCGTGCCCGCGGCTGATGCGTTACTGGCTGATTTCGTCTGATCTGTGGCCCAGATTCCCATGACGGCATCCCAGCACGGCCGCCGCGCAGGTCTGATCACCTGCGCGGCGGCTCTCCTCCTGCTGCTCGGTGGGTGCGCCGGCTCCGGCGACGGCGCCGGCAGCACCCCGCCGCCTTCGGCAGTTTCGAGCCAGGCTGCCCCGCAGCTGCCCGCTCCCGCTGCCACCGGGACCGGGGAAGTCCCCCCGGTGTCGGCACCGGTGTCCCTGGCCATTCCGGCAACCGGGACCAGCAGCGAGTTGCTGCGCCTCGGGCTCCGGGGGGACGGAACCCTGGAGGTCCCGCCGGACGGGCCCGGGGCTCCAGCGGGCTGGTACACCGGCTCTCCGGCCCCTGGACAGCTGGGACCGGCTGTCCTGCTGGGGCATGTCAACGCCACCGACGGCGGGCCGGGTGTCTTCGCGGACCTGAGGTCCCTGAAGCCGGGGGATCTGATCGAGATTGCCCGGGAAGACGGGTCGAGCGGGAGGTTCGTTGTTGACCGCGGGGAACAATACGGAAAGGATTCCTTCCCCACCCTCGAGGTCTACGGCAACACCGACGCGGCAGAACTGCGGCTCATCACCTGCGACGGGTATGATCCGGCGACGGGCAACTTCGATGACAACTACGTCGTTTTCGCTACACTGCAGGGCTAGGAAAGGTCCAGGCGGTGCCGCAGGCCCAGGCGGACCGAGGACCATTCGCCCTCCAGGATCGAGAAAACGACGACGTCGCGGCGGGAACCGTCAACCCACAGTTCGTTGCTGCGCAGCACCCCGTCCTGCTTGGCACCCAGCCGGGCAATGGCCGCCCGTGAGGCGTGGTTATGCCAATGCGTGCGGAACTCCACGGCAATGCAGTCCAGATCCTCGAACGCGCGGGTCAGCAGCAGATATTTGGCTTCGGCGTTCACCGCGGTCCGCTGGGCGCCCGCCGCCAGCCAGGTGGAGCCGATTTCCACCCGCCGGTGTTCGGCCTTGATGTTCATGTAGGTGGTCATGCCGCACACCAACCCGGTGTCCAGCCGGCGGATCGCCCAGGGTGCCATGCTCCCGGCCGCCTGCTGGGCGAGCCGGGAATCCACCTCCGCCGCCATGCCCTCGGGCCTGGGGATGCGGGTATACCAAAGGTTCCACAACTCTCCGTCCTTCACGGCATCGATGAGTTCCGGCACATGTTCACGGCTCAGCGGTTCCAGCCGGACTGTGCTGCCCTGCAAGGGGACGGGGGTGGAGTAATCCTGGCGGCAAGCGGTCATAGGCCCATCCTAGGGCGGGAATAACCGGCTGCCCCGCAGGGTTCCCCAAGTAGATGCAATGACATCTACAGTTTGGAATCTAGGAAAGGGGCCGTCATGGCCGAACGCAGGATCGTAGCTCTCTCAGCCGGATTGGGTACGCCTTCCTCAAGCCGCATGCTGGCTGACCAGCTGAGCGCCGCAGCCCGGCAGAGCCTGCAGGATTCGGGGCACCAGGCTTTCGTGACCACCTATGAGCTGCGCGAGTATGCCGTCGAGATAGCCAACGCCATGGTGTCCGGTTTCGCCCCGCCCAACCTGGAAGCGCTCATCAATGAGGTCATCGATGCCGATGCGCTGATCGCGGTGACTCCGGTGTTTACCGCGTCGATGAGCGGCCTCTTTAAGTCCTTCTTTGACGTGATCGACAAGGACGCCCTGGACGGCAAGCCCGTGATGGTGGGTGCCACTGGCGGCAGTGCCCGGCATTCCATGGTCCTGGACTTCGCCCTGCGGCCAATGTTCAGCTACCTGCGCGCGCGCATCACACCCACCGCCGTCTTCGCCGCGCCGGAAGACTGGGGAGCCGGAACCGATGGGTCGGGCAGCCTGGACAGCCGGGTCCGGCGTGCCGGCTCCGAGCTCGTCGCGCTGCTCGGCGACGCACCTGCACCGGCGCCCCGGCAGGACCCGAACGAATCGCTGCCCTTCGAGCAGCTGCTCGCCCAGATCCAGGCGCGCCCGGCGTAGGCGAACTGGCCGGGAGAGGGTTCCGCTAGGCGCCGGAGCGTTCCACCAGCGCAAGCACGCGCGCCGGGCTGGCCGTCCCGCCCACGATTTTCAGCGGCGACACGAGAATCAGGGCGCCTGTCGGAGGCAGCTGCACCAGGTTCTGGAGGAGCGTCACCCCGTACTTGTTGTTGCCCAGCAGGTAATAGTGCACCGGGAACGGGGGATCGAACGCACCGGCGTTTCCGGCGTCGATTCCCACCGTTTCCACACCGAGTCCGGCGATCGGAGTTTCCTCCGCCAGCCACTTCGCGCAGGCTGCGGAAAGCCCCGGGGTGTGGGAGCCGGCGTCGTCAGTATTAAGGAACGCGTCCGGGTCATCGAAGAACTTGTCCCAGCCCGTGCGCAGCAGCATCCAGCCGCCGTCCGGCAGCGCCCCGTGCTGGGCCTCCCAGGCCTGGATGTGCTCCACCTCGACCAGGAAATCCGGATCTGCTGCCGCTTCGGCGCTGAAGTCCAGGACGACGGCGGGACCCACCAGCCGCTGGACCGGGATCTGTGAGACGTCGTCCCCGTCGCGGCCGGTGACCCAGTGCGACGGCGCATCCACGTGCGTGCCGATGTGCTCACCGGTGTGGATGTTGTTGTGTTTCCAGAATGGTCCGGGCTCGTTGAACGCGCTGACCTCTTCCAGCTGAAAGTCGATCAGGTTCACGAACGGGGCCGGGAGCTTCAGGGTGGGAATCCCGGCGCTCAGCGGTGCGGTGAGGTCGATGATTTCCAGTGACCCGCCGTCGAGCGCGGCGAGCAGGGCCGGGAGGACACCGGGTTCGGTGCTGTGGAGACTCATGGGTGCTGGTCCTGTCCAGGGTGGAGGATCGTTTGCCTGAGGATACCGTTCGGGCGCTGCGGGGAAGGTAAAGCGAAGTCACACGAGCGGGTTATGACGGCGGCCCGTTGGAGGGTCCTGCCCGCGGGGTCCTAGAGTTCTTGCTGGAACAGCAATGAAGAACCAGGGCAGGAGCCGCACCGGATGGAGACCATGGATATCGCCGCGCTGGTGGGCCGCACTTTGGCACAGCTGGGGGTAGGACATACCTTCGGCGTGGTGGGCAGCGGGAACTTCCATGTCACGAATGCCCTGCGGGACCACGGTGTGCCGTTTACAGCGGCCCGGCATGAGGGTGGAGCCGCCACGATGGCGGACGCCTATTCCCGTATGTCGGGGCAGGTCAGTGTGCTCACCACCCACCAGGGCTGCGGACTCAGCAACGCTGCGACCGGCATCGGCGAAGCCGCGAAGTCCCGTACCCCGATGATCGTGCTGACCGCGGACACGGCCGGCGCTGCCGTCCGCTCCAATTTCCGGATCGACCAGGATGCCTTCGCCCGCAGTCTCGGTGCCGTCCCGGAGCGGGTGCACTCGGCGCAAAGCGCGCTGGCGGACACCGTCCGCGCCTTCCGTACGGCGCTCAACGAACGCCGCACCGTTGTCCTCAGCCTGCCGCTCGATGTGCAGGCCCAGCCTGCCCCGGAGGGCGTGCCGGAGTTTATCCCGCCGGTGGCCCCGGCGGGACGTATCCGCCCGGATTCCATCCTGGTCCGCGGGATGGCCGACCTGCTGGCCCACGCACAGCGCCCGGTCTTCGTCGCCGGCCGGGGCGCGCGGCAGGCAGGAGCCGAAATCGCGGCGCTCGCCGCCCAGTCCGGAGCGCTGCTGGCCACCTCCGCCGTCGCCAACGGACTCTTCAACGGCGAGGAGTTTAACCTGGGCATCGCCGGAGGATTCTCGACGCCGGAAACCGCCGCGCTGATCAGCGGCGCCGACCTGATTGTTGGCTGGGGCTGCACCCTGAACATGTGGACCATGCGGCACGGGTCCCTGATCAATCCGGAAGCCGCCGTCCTCCAGGTGGATATCGACGGCGCCGCGCTGGGCGCCAACCGGGAAGTCCACCTGGGCGTCACCGGAGACTGCGCTGCAACGGCCGAAGACGTCCTGGCCGAACTGCAGGCCACCGTGCCGGAAGCCGCGGAGAAGTACCGGACGCGCGCCACGGCGGCGCGGATCGCGGCCGGTTCACGCTGGCGCGACGTCCCCGTTCAGGATCTCTCCACCGCCACACAAATTGATCCGCGGGTGCTGAGCCTGGACCTCGATGCCCTGCTCCCGGCGGAGCGGCTGGTGTCGGTGGACTCCGGTAACTTCATGGGTTACCCCTCCACTCATCTTGAGGTGCCGGATGAGTTTGGCTTCTGTTTCACCCAGGCGTTCCAGTCCGTGGGGCTGGGGCTGGCTACGGCGGTCGGGGCGGCCCTGGCGCGCCCCGACCGCCTGCCCGTGCTGGGCACCGGCGACGGCGGCTTTCTGATGGGAATAGCCGAACTGGAAACCGCCGTCCGGCTGCGCCTGCCGTTGGTCGCCATTGTTTACAACGACGCCGCGTACGGCGCCGAGGTGCACCATTTCGGTACGGGGGAGGCGCCGGCGGACCTGGGCACGGTGACTTTCCCGGATACCGACATTGCGGCGATCGCCCGCGGCTACGGTGCCTCCGGAGTTACGGTCCGCAGCCGGGAGGATCTGACTGCGGTCGAGGCGTGGCTGGCCGGCCCCCGGGACGCGCCGCTGGTGATCGACGCGAAGATTGCGTCCGACGGCGGTGCCTGGTGGCTGGCGGAGGCCTTTAAGGGCCATTAGCCGTTCAGCCCACGGTGCGCACCACGGCCTCGACAACGTCCGGCACCTCGGAGCGCACGGCTGCAGCGGTGGGTTCGTCCGCGATTGCAGCGGCGGCATCCTGGGCCTCGCAGCGGGCGCGGTACGCCCGCACCTCGGCGTCACGGCGGGCCTGGTCCCAGCCCAGCGCTTCGGCGGCCAGATCGGCAATCTCCTCGACGGCGTCCAGGCCGTGGTTCGGGGCCTCCCAGGTGAGGCGGGTACGCACGTCGAACAGATCTTCCAGATGCAGGGCGCCCTCATGGGTGCAGCCATGCACGATCTCCGCACGCAGATAGGCCGGGGCGCCCTGCAGCGGGGTGGCCAGCTCGGGCCGCTCGTCCACGAGTTCGGTGATCTCGGAGATGGCCGAGCCGTAGCGGTCCAGCATCCGAACCACCTGCTGTTCGGTCCAGCCGTGCTTCGCACCCAGTGAGGCGGCCTGGCGGGTCAGCGGCAGATAGCCGTCGGCACCGAGCAGCGGGGTCTTGGCCGTGACCGAGGGAAGTTCCTTGGCGCGTTCGCCCAGGGCCAGGTCCACGGCGTCCTCGGCCATGACCCGGTAGGTGGTGAGCTTGCCGCCGGCGATCGCGATCAGGCCCGGCAGGACTTCGGTGACGGTGTGCTCGCGGGAGATCTTGGTGGACTGTTCGTCACCCTTAGTGCCCGGCTGCAGCAGCGGGCGCAGGCCGGCGTACGTGCCAATCACGTCGTCGCGGGTCAACGGCTTGTCCAGCACCACATTGGCGTGCTCGATGACGTAGTCGATGTCCGCGCTCGTGGCCACCGGCGTCGACAGTTCCTGGTGATACGGAGTGTCGGTGGTGCCGATAATCCAGTAGCGCTCCCAGGGAATCACAAACAGCACGGACTTTTCGGTCTGCAGGATCAGCCCTGATTCACCGGAGATCCGCTCGCGCGGCACAATGATGTGAATGCCCTTGGACGCAAGTACCTTCAGGCCGCCGTCGGCGCCGGCCAGGTCCTGGGTTTTTTCGGTCCAGACGCCGGTGGCGGTGATCACAGTCTTGGCGCGGATGGTGCGGTCGCGGCCGGTCTCCAGGTCACGGACGACGGCGCCGGACACCCGGCCGGAGGCATCCTGCGGGAAGGAGACCGCCTTGGCGCGGGTGATGGCCGTGGCGCCCAGACGTGCGGCGGTGCGTACCAGGGTCAGGACCAGACGGGCGTCGTCGACCTTGCCGTCCCAGTACTTGATGGCGCCGACCATAGTGCCTTCCTTGATATCGGGAAAGGCCTCTTTGACACCCTTCATACCAAGGTGACGCTGGATAGGCATGGTGGCGTGCTTGGCGCCGACGTGCGCCAGGGTGTCGTAAAGGCCGATGCCGGCGGCGACGTAGGGGCGCTCCCAGCCGCGGTGGGTGATGGGGTATAGGAAAGGCACAGGCTTGACCAGGTGCGGGGCCAGCGAATCGAGCAGCAGCTCACGCTCGCGCAGCGCCTCCGCTACCAGCTTGAAGTCCAGCTGCTGCAGGTAGCGCAGTCCGCCGTGGACCAGCTTGGAAGACCACTGGGAGGTGCCGCCGGCCCAGTCCTGGGCTTCGACGATGGCGGTGCGCAGGCCGCGGGAGACGGCGTCCAGGGCGATGCCGGCACCGGTCACCCCGCCTCCGACTACAAGGACATCGAGTTCGGGGCCATCAGCGAGCCCGTCCAGGACGGCGTCGCGGTTACCTGTGGAGGGCAGGCGAGTTGACATGTGGAGGCCTTTCGCTTTCGGGCCGGACCTGTAGGTCCGGAGTCTTCGTCGAACCTTAGGCCCCAGCTGGGAGTACGATCAACGTAGATGAACGGACGTGCACAGCCGAGGGAGATGCCATGCACGAAGATGCTGATCTGTACCGGGCAGCAGAGCTTTACTACATCCAGGGCGCGACGATGGAGACGGTCGCGGAACAGTTCAATGTCTCCCGCTCCACCGTCTCGCGGATGCTGCAGGCAGCGCGGGAGCGGGGCATTGTCCGGATCACCCTCTCGGCGCCGGTTGACACGCGCAACGAGCTGGTGCGGACCCTGCGGAAGTCCTTCGGGGTGACCACCTATCTGGCTGCAGCACCGGCTACGGCGTCCAACGCGAAACGGCTGAAGGCCGCCGCCCGGCACGCAGCGGTGCTGATCCATGACTGGTTCACCGACGGGATGACTATGGCTGTCGCCTGGGGCACAACCACGTCGGCAGTCGCGGCTGCGCTCCAGCCGAAGCTCACCCGGGACGCGACCGTAGTACAGATGAACGGCGCGGTGAGCGCCCGGTCGGCGCAGCTGACGGCCTCTCCCGGACTGTTGACGCGGATGGCGGCCTCCTTTGACGCCGCGCTGATCCAGTTTCCTGCCCCTGCCTTCTTCGACGACGAACGGACGAGGGAGCTGATGTGGCAGGAATCCACGGTGCGGCGGGTGCTGGCGGTGCGGGCCGAGGCGGATCTGGCGGTGTTCAGCGTGGGCGCATTCCAAGGGCCCTCGCCCTCGGAGGTGTACAGCGGCGGCTACCTCACGGAGGACGCGTTCCGCGAGTTCGCCACGCATCGGGTGGTGGGCGATGTGTGTACGGTGTTCCTGCGCGAGGACGGCAGCTATGCGGACATCGGCCTGAACCGCCGGGCGTCCGGGCCCACCCCGCAGGAGCTGCGGCAAATTCCCCGCCGGCTCTGCGTAGTCTCGGGCGATCACAAGGTGCCGGGACTGCTCGCAGCGCTGCGGGCCGGCGTGATCACGGACCTGGTGCTCGACGACGGCACGGCCCGCACGCTGACGCGTCACCTGTCCCGGGGCATTAGTCCCGCAGCTCCTCCCGCAGGGGCTTGAGCCCGGCCGGTACCTCCGCGCCGGTGACGGGCGCGAAGCTGCAGGTGAACTCGCCGCGGTAGCCGAAGAGGAAACCAAACAGGGGGTTCCGCACCTGCAGCTGGATCGTGTAGACCTGCCGCTCGTCGTCGTAGGCTTCGTAGAGGTCCGCCGAACCGGTGAGGAACCGGGGAACGGTGAACTGGACCGGCCCCTCGTAGAAGCGCAGCGCGGTGGAGCGCAGATGCAGTGAGCCATCCTCCCGGACAGCAAGCTGCAGGTCGGTGGCCAGGTGCTGGTGGCTGCCGAGGTAATCCACCACGGTGCCGCGGGTTTCGCTGAAGACCATGGTCGCGTCGAAACGGCGCGGTTTGCCCGGGCGCACCTCCAGGGTGCGGGTAAAGGTGACGGTGGGCCGCCCGAACCCGTCTGTGTAGGGATAGTTCTCGATGGTGAACGGGACATTGGTGCCGCGTTCGGGGAAGAGGATGTTCCGGTACGCACCAAACTTCAGGAACGGCACCGTCCACCAGGCACCGCGCCGCACCTCAGCGAACACACCGCTGCCCACGCAGGCGTACCCGGCCGCCGGATCCACACCGAAGCGCCGCTGCAGCATCGGGTGCAGCCGGTCGAAGTCGGCTCCCAGGGCCCGGGCGAACATGGACCGGGCCGCAGTGGACCCGCCGTCCGGAATCATGCCGGTTCCGCCAAGGATGCAAGAGCCGACGGCGCCTGGCCAGCGCTTCGCTCGGGTGGCCTGCGCAGGCAGCGGGCTGCCCGCGGAATACTCCGATGCCGGGGAGCCAGGCCCGCAGCGGCGGCAGCGGTCAGGGCGGCCAGAACGGTTGCCGGCGCCGGCTTCCGAAACACCAGCGTGATGCCCGCGGCCACCGCGCCCAGGCGGAGACCGCCGTCGAGCAGCCAGCGGTTCCGGGTGCGCCGCGGATCCAGCCCCTCTTCGGCCCACAGCCGCAGCCGGTCGAAGCTCCACGCCGTGGCCCAGCCCAGCCCCGGGCGGATGAACGGCTTATCCAGCCAGCTGCCCAGCCGGCCCCAGCCCGGCGCAAAGTCATAGCCCGTGATGAACCGGGTGCCGCCGTCGGCGCCGGAAAGGTAACGCCAGTAGCCGGCGCCCGGACCAATCGGGGACAGCGGATCCTTGGTACTGAACTTCAGGACCGAGGTGGCGGCGCCGCCTGCCCCGGTCCGGCCGCCGAGGGAAACACCGGTCCCGTGAATGGTGCGGAACGGAAGCCGGAATTCGTAGCGGAACTCCTGCGGCGGTCCGTCCGCGACGGGAACGATGGAACTGAACCGAAGGTCCCACCGGGAGTGGAGATCGACCTGCTGCGTCAGCGTCCAGACGGTATCCAGCGGTGCTCGGACAGGTATCTCCACGTAGATCTGCTTCCCCATAGGGGGGAGCCTACCGGGGCCGGGCTGGTTTTAGAGGCCGGGGTTTTTAAAGTCCAGGTGTGTCTGCGTCCATCGTGCCGCGGGGTTCGCTCCAGCCGAGGTTGCCGGCCATCCGCTGCAGCACGCCGACCAGTGCGTCGTATTCCTCCTCGGACACTTCGGAGGTCAGCTGCTCCCGAATGCGTTCGACGGCGCCGCGCAGGTTTTCCAGGCTGCGCGACCCCAGGTCGGTCAGAGCGTACTCACCGTCCTGCACCGCGACCCAGCCGCTTTCGGCGAGCTCATCGATCAGTTCCTTGGAGGTGCCTGCCTCAACCGGAGGGAAGAAGGGACGGAGCTGGTCCGAGAGTTCCTTTTCCGTGGCAGGCCCGTTGGTGAGCATGTTCATCATCTGCCACTGCCGGCGGGTGACGCCGTGTTCCTCGAAGCTCGCACCGTACTGTTCGTCGACCAGCTGATCCACCAGTTTGAGCCAAAAGCCTATGGGACGTTCCTGGGTAGCCATCCCCCCACTGTACAAACCGAACCGGATGCTGGGAATGGCCGGAGCCTCCGGGCGCTGGGGGTTACTGCAGCAGCGAGTGAATGTCCTCGGCGGTCAGCGCGGAACTGAAGACGGCGTCGTCGTCCATGACCGAGGAGAACAGGGCGGCTTTCTGTTCTTTGAGCGCCATGACCTTCTCCTCGATGGTCCCGCGGGCCACCATCCGGTAGACCATCACGGAGCGGGTCTGCCCGATCCGGTGGGTGCGGTCCACGGCCTGCGCTTCCGTGGCCGGGTTCCACCAGGGGTCCAGCAGGAAAACGTAGTCCGCCTCGGTGAGGTTCAGGCCAAAGCCGCCGGCCTTGAGGCTGATGAGGAAGACCGGAGCTTCGCCGTCCTTGAACCCGGAAATTACGTCGGCCCGGTCCCGGGTGGACCCGTCCAGGTACGCGTAGGGGATGCCGGCGGCTTCGAGCCGCTGGGCCGCGAGTTTGAGGAAAGACGTGAACTGGCTGAAAACCAGGGCGCGGTGCCCCTCTGCGGTCACGTCTTCCAGCTGCTCCAGCAGCGCGTCGAGTTTGGCGGAGGGAACCCCCTGGTTCTCCGCGTCCACCAGGGAAGCATCGAGGCTGAGCATACGCAGCAGGGTCAGGGAGCGGAACACGATCATCCGGTTCCGGTCCATGTCCTGGAGCAGGCCCATCAGCTTCTGGCGTTCGCGCTGCAGGTGCGTTTCGTAGATTTTCCGGTGCTTGGGGCTCAGCTCCACTTCCAGGACCTGCTCCTGCTTGGCCGGCAGATCGGAGGCCACGGCTTCCTTGGTCCGGCGCAGCATCAGCGGTTTGATCCGGCGCCGGAGCCGGCCCAGCAGTTCCATGTCCTGGGACTTTTCGATCCGGCGCTGGTACTCGTCGGCGAATTTCCTGGCGGATGGGAACAGCCCCGGTGCCACGATGGCGAACATGGACCACAGTTCCATGAGGTTGTTTTCCATCGGGGTGCCGGTGATCGCGAGCTTGAACGGTGCGGGAAGATCCCGGGCGCACTGGTTGGCCCGGGTGGTGCGGTTCTTCACGAACTGCGCCTCATCCAGGATCAGCCCGTCCCAGTCCTGTGCCCGGTAGGCGGCGAAGTCGAGCCGGAAGATGGCGTAAGACGTCACAACGATGTCCGCGCCGTCGATCAGCTCCGCCAGCTTCCGGCGGGATTTGGTACTGGTATCGGAGACGGCGACAGCCCTCAGGCCGGGGGTGAAGCGGGCTGCTTCGGAGATCCAGTTCGGCACCACGGACGTCGGGGCGACCACCAGGAACGGGCGGCGGGCGGGCTGGCTGGCCTTCAGTGCCTGGTTCTCCAGCGCCTGGTTCTCCCGCGCCCGGGCAATCAGGGCCAGGGTCTGCAGCGTTTTGCCCAGGCCCATGTCATCCGCGAGGACTCCGCCCAGCCCGTGGTCCCAGAGGAAAGCCAGCCAGTTGTAGCCCTGCACCTGGTACGGGCGCAGCTCGGCGTTCAGACCCGCCGGGAGCGGGACCGGTGCCACGGAATCGAGTTCCAGCAGGCCGCTGACCGAGGACTTCCAGGCGGCGGCCTGTTCAGTCTCTTCCGCCAGCTCTTCGAGCTCCGCCCAGAGACCGGCCTGGTACCGGCTGATCGACAGGGCCCCGGTGTCCCATTCCTGCAGGGACTGTGCCTCTTCGATCAGGGCATGGAGCTGCTCAAACTCCGGCCGGTCCAGTGACAGGTAGGTGTTATCCACCAGTTTGATTTTGGTTTTTCCCTTGGCGATGGCCTTGAAAACGTCTGCGAAGGCCACCTGCCGGCCGTCCACGGTGATCATCACCGCAAGGTCGAACCAGTCTCTGCGTTCGGTCTCCACCGTGGTGATCTTCAGCTTCGGCGCTGAGGTCAGTTCGCGGTAGTCGGGCCGCTCGCCCAGGATGTCCACCCGGATGCCGTCGGTTTTCTGCAGCTTCGGAAGGGTGTATTCGCTGAATTCAGCGGTGTCGATCTCCTGCAGAACGGTGTTCCGCGGGGCGGCGCCGAGCACCCGGGTGGCGGTGGTCAGCAGCTCAGCTTCGGCACTGACATCCCGGGCCGCCGGTCCGTTGCCGGCCGGGTGCGCGTCCAGGGTAATCCGGTGGGCATTGGTGCCCTGCCGGTACTCGTATTCCCAAGCCAGAGCGAGGTGATCGTCCGGTTGGAAGGCGGCCGTGAGGACGAGCAGTGGAGGTTCGACCTCCGGGAACTGCACCGATTCGTCGCTGCTGGTCACCGGCAGCACCTGGCGGAGTTTGGGATAGAACTTTTCCAGGAACAGGGCTGTGTCGGCCTGGGGGATGGTCACCGGCGCGTTGCCGGCCAGCAGTGCGCGGTCCTGTTCGGTCAGGGTCCGCGGGCTCGGCGCCAGCAGGATCGTGCCGTTGGCGGATCGGACGTACAGGCCGTGGCTTCCGATAATCCCGGCTGTGTCCAGCGGATAGTGCTGGGCATCGATTTCCAGGCTGGGGAGCAGCTGCAGCGGGGCCGATTCCCCGGCGGCGGTGGCGCGCACATCAAGGGCCAGGATCGCCTCAGAGCCCAGCTGCACCGTGATGTCCTTCTTGGTGCCCACGAATTCCACGCCCAGGCGCTGTGCTTCTTCCAGCAGCTGCCAGAGCAGGGGATTGGCGAAGTCGTCCAGATAGAGCCACGAATCGTTCTGGCCGAAGTAGGTTACCCCGTTGGACCGGTGCAGGGCCGGGAACTGGGAAAACCAGCGGTGCTGCTCCGGGTCGAGTTTCAGCCCGTACGTCTGGTAGGCCAGGTTGGTCCAGGCCAGGTTGTTTTTGACCCAGGCGCCCCGGGCATTGCGCACCACGGGCCGGACTCCCAGCCGCCAGGCCGGTGCCCGGGTGCCGCGCCGCGAAGGCGGCGGACCCCAGACACCGCTGGCGCCGCCGTCGCGCCGGCGCAGTTCGAACTGCAGGCCCAGGGGAGTGTTGTGCCGCGGCTCGCTGCTTGCCGTGCCTTCGAGCAGATGCTGGAGTGTCTCCTGCCAGGCCGGAACCGCGGGAGCCGCCGGGGGGCTGCGCAGTTCCTGCCGGCTGATCAGGTGTTCGGTGTTGCTCTGCAGCGCTGCTGCGGCGACGTGCTTGCAGTCATAACCCACCGGGCAGCTGCAGTGATTGTCCGCCAGACGGAAGTCGCCCTGCCGTTTGGGTTCCAGCACCAGCATGGTGCGGTAGGGCGCATCGGCATGGCCGCGCACCCGGGCACGCAGCACGTTGCCGGGTGCATCCCAGTCCAGGGATTCGACGGCGCCGCCCTTGGCATAGCTTTGCCCCCGCTGGAAAGCGGTGCCGCCGACCACGCGGATGATGTCGGTGACATCGACGAGGGGCATGGTCGCAGGCATGAAATTATCGTCTCACGCAGCGCCGACGCCGCTTCACGAAGACCCAACACCGCAGGTCAGAGAGGTGTGCGTGTCACCGTTTAGCCTTCCGCGACGGGGACAGGTACCATCGCCTGTAACGCGGATCACAATGGCGTGATTCGCGTGCAAGCTATTGAACAAGTTATTGAGTGCAGGCGGAGCGGACGAACTCGTACACCGCGGCCGTAAATTCCCGCGGCGGTTCCAGCCGCACCTGTCCGCGGTAGGGTCCGGCACTGATCTCCAGCGGCAGGCGTGTACCGACCTTGTCCTCGGCCAATGCATGGGCATCGCAGCGCATGGGAACAATGTTCAGCTCCAGCACCGACGGCGCATCGCTGCCGGAAATGACCACCTGCCGCGGCCACGGTTCCCCGGGAGCCTCGGTGATCAGGGTGGTGGTGCCGATTGCCTCCAGAGTCAGGTTTCCGTCCCCGCCGGCTGGGCTGACAGCTATCGAGACAGTTGCGCTCCGGCCGTCTTCGGCGACGCTGAGGTCAGCGGGCAAGGCAAGGACCGCCACTGAGTCCACCGACTGCTGCAGGCAGTCCTGGCCGTGGACCCCCGCCAAGGAGGAGTAAGGGTCGGGAGCCGGCAGGGTGTGTGTGCTGCCGTCGCTGAGGGTGAGCCGCACTGTGGCTGCGGTATCGCCGGAGCTGTCCGTCCCGTCGCCGCAGACTGCGGCCGGCAGCGCGGCCGGCAGGGCAACCCTGCCTCCTGGCCGCACCGTGGTCCCGTCGCCGTCCGCGGACAGCCAGTGTGCCGGAGTGGTGTACCAGGGGGAGTGCAGGGCGGCGGCAGCGATTTCCAGGTCTTCAATCGTGTTGTTCGTGATGACCAGGTTGACGCTGCGCTCGCCGATGCTGAGCCGGCTGACGGTGAGGCTGGCACTGATTTCCGGAGCCTGCGCCTCCGGTGCGGGAGCCGCATCCTGGCGCAGGAGTGCCGGAAGGGTCTGCAGCAGGACTCCCAGGGCGACAGCGAAAATGACCGCTGCGAATACCCGGGTGACCACGGCGTCGTTGAGCCGGTGCGCGGCACGCGCCGCTGCCAGTGACGCGGCCATGGCCGCGGCGGCGAAGCTGAGCGTGAGCGTCCAGTCAATCGACAGACCCTCCAGATGGGCTGCGAAACCGGAGGCCGAGTTGATGCAGATGATGACCAGCGAGGTGCCAACGGCCCGGGACATCGGCACCCGCAGCAGCAGGGTCAGTGCGGGGATGATCAGGAAACCGCCGCCGACACCCAGCAGTCCGGTCAGGAAGCCGACTATCAGGCCCACCGGAATGCCGCGGAGCAGCAGTGCGCTCCAGTTCCGGTGTTCCGTGGAGGTGCCGCTGGCGGTGGCGGCGGAGCCCGCGAGCATGCGGATTCCCGCGAGGATCATGATGCCGGCGAAGATGAGCATCAGCCAGTCCCCGTCCAGCAGGGAGCCGGCGGCGGCTCCGGCCCAGGAGGCGGGGATTCCGGCCAGGCCGATGATCAGGACCAGCGGCCAGCTGACGCCCCTGCGGAGGCGGGGAAGAGCTCCGGCAGCGGAGGCCAGCCCGACGACGATGAGCGACGTGGGCACGGCGTCTTCCGGGCTGAGCCCGACGACGTAGACCAGGGCCGGAACCGTGATGATCGCACCGCCGGCTCCCACCAGGCCCACCACTGCACCAACCACCAGGCCGGCGGCCAGTCCGATCAGCACCATGTCCATGGGGAAACATTCCCAGAACCGCGGCGTGCGGAGAAGATGCATGCCCGAATATACCCCCGGGGGTGTTTTGCATACCCCCATGGGTATATGGGACGGTGGAGCTTCCCCCATTTTGACTCCGAAAGGACCCACCATGACCGCCCATGACCCAGCGGCCGTAACCTCCATTGACGCCCGGACGCTGCGCGCCTGGCTGCAGGACCCTGACGACCTGATCGTCATTGACGTCCGGTTTGCCGCCGAGTTTGAAACCCTCCATATCCGCGGCTCCTACAACGTCCCCCTGCCGCTGCTGGCCGAACACACGGACGACGTCGCGGAGCGGCTCGGCAAGCGGGTGGTGCTCGTCTGCCAGTCGGGAACCCGCGCTGAACAGGCCCGCGCCCGGCTCGGCTCGGCGGGCATCAGCTCTGCCCACGTCCTGACCGGCGGCGTACCGGCTTTCGCTGCCGCCGGCGGCGACGTTGTCCGCGGCCGGCAGCGCTGGGACCTCGAACGGCAGGTCCGGCTGGTAGCGGGATCCGCCGTCGTACTGGGCCTGGCCGGTGGCCGCCTGGTCTCACCCAAGCTGCGGGTGCTCGCGGGCGGTATCGGTGCCGGCCTCACTTTCTCCGCTGCCACCAACTCCTGCGCCATGGGTGCGGCGCTGGCCAGGATGCCGTGGAACAAGGCCGGCTCTGAGCCGACCCGTGAGTCCGCCATTCAGTCGCTGCCCAAGCAGGGCGGACCTGTAGCCTCATGACGCCTTCCCTGGTGCTGGTGCTCAGCCTGTCGCTGCTGATCGGACTTTCGCTTGGCCTGCTGGGCGGCGGCGGCTCGATCCTTACGGTGCCGATCCTGGTCTACGTGGCCGGGTTTGGTGCCAAGGAAGCCATCGCGTCCTCACTGTTCGTGGTGGGGGTGACCTCCGCTGTCAGTGTGATCGGCCATGCCCGCAGCGGCCGCGTGCGCTGGAAGACCGGACTGATCTTCGGTGCGGCAGGCATGGCCGGCGCGTTTGCCGGCGGCCTCCTGGGCAGCCGGATCCCTTCCGTGGTGCTGATGATCGCGTTCTCGCTCATGATGATTGCGACCTCGATCGCGATGCTGCGCGGCCGGCGCAAGACCGGCCCGGACAAGGCGTATTCCGACCTGCCGATCCTGCGCATCCTTGCTGACGGTGCCGTCGTCGGCCTGGTAACCGGCCTGGTTGGCGCCGGCGGCGGCTTCCTGGTGGTGCCTGCCCTGGCACTGCTTGGCGGCATGCCGATGGCGATGGCTGTGGGCACCTCGCTGGTGGTGATCGCGATGAAGTCCTTCGCCGGGCTGGCCGGATACCTGACCACCGTGCAGATCGACTGGAGCATGACCCTGGCCGTCACAGCCATGGCCATTGTCGGATCCCTCATCGGAGCCCGCCTGGTCGGCAGGATTCCGGAAGCCGCCCTGCGGAAGGCCTTTGGCTGGTTTGTTCTGGCCATGGGAACGTTCGTCCTGGTCCAGGAGATCCTGGGCATCTAACCCTCGAACCAGAAAAACCCCGGCCCGCTGAATGCGGACCGGGGTTTTTCTGGCTGTGGCGTTCCCGCTACGAAGCGTGCGCGGCAGCCCAGGCGGGGTAGGCGCCCTCGAGTTCGACGACGTCGTACCCGGCGTTGCGCAGGGCGTTACCGACGATTGAACTGCGCATGCCGCTGGCACAGTACGCCACGATCTTGCCCTCGGATGGCAGCTGCTCGAGGTTCCAGAGGGCGCGTCCGCCGTGCAGCTGGTGTGAGCCGGGGATGCTGCCCGCCTCGTGCTCGGTGCGGGCGCGCACGTCCAGGATCATGGCTGCGTCGAACGAGTCCAGCTCCGTGGCGGAGACAGTGGCGGGGACAGCCTGCGGGAGTCCTGCCAGGCTGGGAACAAAGCCGGCGACGTCGTCAATCCCCACCCGGGCCAGGGCATCGCGGACCTGATGCGCCTGTCCCTGGTCCGCCGCAAGCAGGAGCAGCGGCCGGGTGTCCTCCGAATCGGGATTCACCGCCCAGGCGCCGAAGCTGGCGGTCTTGCCGCCCGCCGGAATGTGCAGGGCGCCCGGAACGGTGCCCGAATGAAGTTCGGGAACGCTGCGGGTATCCACGAAGGTGGCGTTGCCGGCCGCAAGGCGGGCAGCGGCGTCGTCGGCCGTGAGTTCGGCGAGCGGTTCGCGGGGGCCAAGCACTGCCGGACCCTGCCGGTTCTGCTGCTTCATCCGGGCGAAGTAGGCGTGCGCCTCGGGCTGGCCGTCCAGGAGTTCGTTGATGAAACCCTGCTCGTCGCCGGCCGCCAGGTAAGGGCCCCACCAGGCGTAGAGGCGCTCGTAGCCCACGGTGGAGGAGGGGATGGCGCCCAGCGCCTTGCCGCAGGCGCTGCCTGCGCCGTGGCCGGGGTGGACCTGAACGTAGTCCGGCAGAGTGAGGAACTTGTCCCGCAGGCTGGCGAACATCTGCTTGGCACCTTCGAAACGGGTGTCGACGCCGCCGGCGGCTTCGTCCAGCAGGTCCGGGCGGCCCAGGTCGCCGGCGAAGACGAAGTCGCCGGAGAGCAGGTACCCGGCCTGGTCGGTGAACGCGCCGTCGGTCACCAGGTAGGAGAGGTGCTCGGGGGTGTGCCCCGGGGTGTGCAGCGCCTTGATGGTGAGGTTGCCGATCCTGATCGCATCACCGTCGAACAGGCGCTCGCCGTCAAAGCCGTATTGCCAGTCCGTGCCGCCCTCGCCGGAGACATAGATCTGCGCACCGGTGTCCGCAGCGAGTTCACGTGTGCCGGAGAGGTAGTCGGCGTGGATATGGGTTTCCGTGACGGCGGTGATTTTCATGCCGTTTGCGGCTGCGAGGGAGAGGTAAGGGGCGATGTCCCGCCGGGGGTCGACGACGATCGCCTCGCCGCGGCGCTGGCAGCCGATGAAGTAGCTGGCCTGGGCCAGGTCCTCGTCATAGATGCGTTCGATAAGCATGGGATGTCCTCCGTGGGGGTTGGGGATGTCCCTCCACGGTAATACCCCCTGGGGTATAGAATCAAATACCCCAGGGGGTACCCTCATGCTTCAGCTGGGCCGCAGCCTTACCGCAGCCTTACCGCAGCGGATCGAAAGGCCGGATGGCGGCCGGAGTGGAGCCCGTGACAATCTGCTCCGCGAGGAGCTTGCCGGTGGCGGGTCCCAGTACTATTCCCCACATGCCGTGGCCTCCGGCCACGTAAACACCCGGTGCCTTGGTGGCGCCGATTAGCGGCAGCCCGTCCGGGGTGACCGGGCGCGGTCCCACCCAGATGTCCTGCAGCTCAGTAAGGTCCATGTTCTGGAACAGCGGGCGCACCGAAGCGAGGATGGCGTCGATCCGGCCGGTCTGCAGCGGCTCGTCCGGGCCGCGGAATTCCATGGTCCCGGCGATGCGCAGCCTGCCCTGGTAAGGGGTGCAGGCAACGCGGCGGGCCGGGAAGTAGATGGGGAATTCCGCCGGCTGATCCGTGGCCACGCTGAAGGAATAACCGCGGCCGGCCTGCACCAGGGTCTTCACGCCCAGCGGGCGGGCGAGCTTGGGCAGCCACGCGCCGGTGGCGAGGACAACGACGTCGGCGGCAATGGGTTCCTGTGCATAGGTTTCGACGGCGATGCCGGCGGGTCCGTGGCGCAGCGACTGCACCTCGGAGCCGGTGATGATGCGCCCGCCGCGTTCCCGGACCGCTTCGGCGAGGGCTTCGACAAAGGGGCCCGGTTCCAGGAACCGCTGGCCCTCCATGGCGAACACCGATTCCACGTTGGCGGAAAGCTGCGGAACCTTCAGCTGGGCATCCTCGAGCCGCTCCAGCGGAACCTGCTGCCCGGCGGCCTCCACATGGTGGATTTCCTCGACGAACGGCACCGACTGGGCTTCCTTCTCGAAGCCGATGATGAACGGACCCTTGCGGGTCTGCGCCTGGACGCCGGCGCCGGTGAGCTCGTCAAAGCACTCCAGGGCCATCTGGTCGATCGGTGTCAGTGCCGCCATCGCCTTGGCCCAGGCGCCCGGGGTGGCGTGAGCGGCGAAGCGCAGCAGGAAGGACCACAGCTGCGGATCCAGCCGGGCGGGAATGTGCAGCGGGGCTGCGGGGTCCAGCAGTGCCTTCGCCCCGTAGCTCCACAGGGACGGGTCGGAGAGCGGCATCGCCATGCCCGGGGTCAGCCAGCCGGCATTGCCCCAGGATGCACCGGCGCCCACTCCGGAACGGTCCAGGACCGTGACCTGGACGCCCTGTTCCTGGAGGTGCCAGGCGGTGGAAAGCCCCACCATTCCCGCTCCTACGACGACGGCGGTGCGCGGGGCTGTGGCACGGGGATACATGGCGGCTCCTTTTGGATTGGTCTCAGTGATTGAGTTAAGCGCAATCGTCGAATAATCCACATCACAATGGCAATGGTTTTGCAGAAGATTCTCTGTAGGCTCGCGTGCATGACAAATGATTCGACTGCGGCAGAGTTTTCCAGCGCTGGACCGAAGGATCGGCGGGAGCTGGACGCGCTGGACCGAAGGATTCTCGAACTCCTCCAGGCGGATGCCCGGATGCCGAACAATGCCATCGCGGCCGCCGTCGGGATTGCGCCTTCCACCTGCCACGGGCGGATTCGCACCCTGCAGGAAAACGGTGTGATCCGCGGTTTTCATGCGGACGTGGATCCGGCGGCGACCGGCAGGGGACTGCAGGCAATGATTGCCATTCGGCTTCATGCCCACGCCCGGTCCAATCTGGCGACCTTCAAGGACTATCTGGCGCAACTGCCGGGCGTGGAGAGCATTTTCTTTGTGACCGGGGACCGGGATTTCCTGATTCATGTGGCGTTGTCCGATTCGGAAGCCCTGCGGGATCTGGTGGCCCACAACATCAGTGTTCATCCGGAGGTTGCCGGAACCAATACCAGCGTGATCTTCGAGTACGTCTCCGTGCGGCAGCCTGCGGGCTGAGGTCTTTCCCTGTGCTATCTTGGACCTGATAAATCTGATTTATTACTGGCTCAGCCACAACCAAATCAGATGTAATGGAGCGTCTGAGGAGTTTTGCCATGCCGTTGGCGGACAAGCCGTATACCCCACTGGTGGTTATGGGAGTGCAGGGTTGTGGCAAGTCCACAGCGGGCCAGGCTGTTGCCGCCCGCCTGGGACTGCCCTTCCTGGATGGAGATGACCTTCATTCGGTCAGCAACAAACAGAAAATGGCCTCCGGGCATCCCCTCACCGACGCCGACCGCGAACCGTGGCTGCGCGCCATCGGCTGTGAGCTGGCAGCCGGACTGCAGCGGGGAACCGCCACGGTGATCGCCTGCTCCTCCCTGAAGCGCCAGTACCGCGACCTGATCCGCTCCTACGCACCGGAAACCCAGTTCATCCACCTGGATGGATCCCGGGAACTGATCGCGGAGCGGCTTACCCAGCGGGACCACGAATACATGCCCCTCACGCTGCTGGATTCCCAGTTTGCGACCCTTGAACCCCTCGGTGAGGATGAAGCCGGTATCCGGCTGGACATCTCGCTGAGCCTTAACGAAATCGCGGCCGCCGCAGCGGAAGCCTTCGACCCCGCCGGGCACTGAGCCCGGTTTACTCTCTCCACCCTGATAGGACAACGATGACCGATCTTGAGCTCAACTGGACGCTGGGTACTCCCGGCCTCCTGTTGGTCGCCGTGGCAGCCATTGCGCTGCTGCTGGTGCTGATTATGAAGTTCCGCATCCATGCGTTCCTGGCACTGATCACGGTCTCCGTGCTCACCGCCATCGCTACCGGCGTTGGGGCTGCCGACCTGGTCCCGACGCTGCTGAGCGGCTTCTCCTCCACCCTGGGCAGCGTCGCGCTGCTGGTCGGTCTCGGCGCCATGCTGGGCCGCATGCTGGAAGTTTCCGGCGGTGCCGAGGTTCTGACCAACGCCCTGATTAACAAATTCGGCCAGAAGCGGGCCTCGCTGGCCCTCTCCGTGGCCTCGCTGCTGTTCGGCTTCCCGATCTTCTTCGACGCAGGCCTTGTGGTTATGCTGCCGATCATCTTCACCGTTGCCCGCCGGATGGGCGGCTCCCTGCTGACCTACGCCTTCCCCGCCGCGGCCGCATTCTCCGTGATGCATATCTTTGTTCCGCCGCACCCGGGTCCGGTGGCCGCCACCGGCCTCCTAGGCGCCGACGTCGGACTGGTCCTGGTCTTTGGCCTGATCGTCGCGATCCCCACCTGGTACCTGACCGGTTACCTCTTTGGCCACTTCCTGGGCCGTAAGTTCAACATCCCGGTTCCGACCATCCTGGACGCGCCCAAGGGTTCAGCCGAGTCGGAGTTCCGCTCCACTCCGAGCCTGGGCACCATCATCACTCTGCTGCTCCTGCCGTTCGTCCTGATCTTCCTGAACACCGGCCTGAACATGGCCGCCTCGGCCGACCTCGTGTCCCTGGAGGACACCTGGGTGCAGATCCTGCGCACGCTTGGTGAAACCCCGATCGCCCTGCTGATCACCGTGTTCCTGGCCATGTGGCTGCTGGGCCGCCGTCAGGGCAAAAAGGGCACGCTCATCGAGACCGTCGTTGACAGCGCCCTGGGCCCGGTATGTTCCATCATCCTCATCACCGGTGCCGGTGGTATGTTCGGCGGCGTCCTGCGTGCCAGCGGTATCGGCAACGCCATTGCCGACTCGCTCGACGCAATCGGCCTGCCGGTCATCGTTGCCGGCTTCGTGATCGCTGCGATCGTCCGCCTGGCCCAGGGTTCGGCCACCGTGGCCCTGACCACCGCGGCCGCCCTCGTTCAGCCCGTTGTCCTGGACAACCCGGACTTCAACGCGGTGCAGACCGTCGCGATCGTCCTGGCACTGGCCGCCGGCTCGGTCTTCGCCGGCCACGTGAACGACTCCGGCTTCTGGCTGGTGAGCCGCTTCTTCCAGATGGACACCAAGACCACGCTGAAGACGTGGACCGTTGGCCAGGCGCTGATCGGCACCGTCGGCTTCATCTTGGCCCTTGCGATCTACCTGGTCGCATCGAGCGTTTAGCAATGTAGTACGGCCGGGGGCGGCAGCAGCTGCCTCCGGCCGTTTTGGCACCACCGCCCTTTTGGGGCTGGCGGTGCAGGAAAGGAATGCAGCACATGGCTGAGAACATGTTCGATATTTCCGGGCGGATCGCCCTGGTCACCGGCTCGAGCCGGGGGATCGGCAACGCAATTGCCCGCGGCCTCGCCCGCGCCGGCGCGGTTGTGGTCCTCAACGGCCTCGACGCCGAGCGGCTGGAAAACGCCCGCGCGGCAATGGCAGCCGAGTTCGGTGGAGACAGAATCCTCGCCCGCCAGTTCGACGTCACCGATGCGCAAGCAGCGGCCGACGGCGTGGCCTGGGTGGAGCGGGAAGTTGGTCCGCTGTCGATCCTGGTCAACAACGCCGGCGTGCAGCACCGCGTGCCGATGCTGGACCTCGACGTCGCCGATTGGGAGCGCGTGATGCGCACCAATCTGACCAGCGCGTTCCTGGTGGGCCGGGAAGCAGCCCGGCACATGATTCCGCGCGGCGCCGGGAAGATCATCAACATTGCTTCGGTGCAGACCGACCTGGCACGTCCCACCATTGCCCCGTACACCGCCTCCAAGGGTGGAATCCGGAACCTTACCCGTGCGATGACCGCAGAGTGGGCAGGTGAAGGCCTGCAGATCAACGCAATCGCTCCGGGGTACATCCACACGGAAATGACCCAGAACCTGGTCGATGACGAGGCGTTCAACTCGTGGATCCTGGGACGCACGCCGGCTCATCGGTGGGGGACCGTGGAGGACATTGTTGGTCCGGCAATCTGGCTGGCCTCGGACGCTTCCAACTTCATCAACGGTCAGGTCGTCTTTATTGACGGCGGCATAACCACAGTGGTCTGAAAGGCGTAATCATGATTCCGGAAACTGTTCTTGGCGTTGTCGCCCATGGCGCGGGTGACCTGCGGGTCGAGCCGGTTGCTCTGGCTGCCCCGGCGGCCGACGAGGCCGTGGTCGAGGTGGCTTACGGCGGCGTCTGCGGGTCCGACCTGCACTACTGGCAGCACGGCGCCGCGGGTGAGTCCATCCTGAAGGCTCCGATGCTCCTCGGCCACGAGGTGGTGGGCCGGGTGGCCCAGGCTGCGTCCGATGGAACCGGCCCGGCTGTAGGGACCGCCGTGGCCGTGCATCCGGCGACCCCGGGTCCGGGCGACGGCACACGCTATCCCGAGGACCGGCCGAACCTTTCGCCCGGCTGCACCTACCTCGGCAGCGCAGCGCGGTTCCCCCACACCGAAGGCGCCTTTGCCCGGTACGTCAATCTGCCGACGCGGATGCTCCGCGTGCTTCCGGCCGAGCTTCCGATGCGGCGTGCGGCCCTGGTGGAGCCCGCTGCTGTTGCCTGGCACGCTGTTTCCCGGGCCGGCGATGTGCGCGGCAAGCGGGTGCTGGTTATTGGCTCCGGGCCCATCGGTGCGCTGATCACGGCAGTGCTGAAGACCCGCGGCGCCGGTGAGATCATCACAACCGACATGCACGAGCAGCCGCTGGCCACCGCCCGTAAAGTGGGTGCGGACCGCTCCATCCTCGCAACGGATGCCGAAGCTATTGCCTCCGTGGATGCGGACATCTGTTTCGAGTCCTCCGGCAGCTACCGCGGCCTGATGTCCGCCGTCCAGGGGGCTACCCGTGGCGGCCGGGTGGTCATGGTTGGGCTGCTGCCGTCCGGCGAGCAGCCGGCGCTGATCTCCTTGGCCATCACCCGGGAGCTGGAACTGGTTGGCTCCTTCCGCTTCAACGATGAGATTGACGAGGTGATTGCTGCCCTGGCGGACGGGACCCTGCAGATCGATCCCGTTATCACGCATGAATTCGCCGCAGACGATGCCTTGGAAGCGTTCGGGGTAGCCCGGGACGCATCCGTGAGCAGCAAGGTCCTGCTGCGGTTCGGCGGGGCGGAGTAGCTTCGGAGTTGCCCCTGTGAACAGGCGCACCTGGCCATTGGCCTGGTGCGCCTGTTTCTGTTTGTGCTGTCTTGCCTGTTCTGCGCTGCTGTCCTGCTGTGCTGTGCTGCTGTTCTGTTCTGTGCTGCGCGGGGCTCAGTTGCCATCATTGAGACCGGATCCTACGAAGTCATCAAGAGGTTCCCGGTTGATTCGACAGGCAGCCGCGTCGGTCAGATGAATCACGAACCCGGTAATCCAGGACTGGGAGAAGCGGCCCGGTTCTCAGCGGAAGCGCTTACCTTGTCCGGCGGTGTTCCAGGCAGGGGCGGTGCGGCGGAGAGATACGTGTGGCCGGTGGGTGTGACGGTCCGGACTGTGTGGCGTTGGCCCTGGACGGCTGCTGTTTCAGCGGTCCAGCCGGGTGCTTCTTTGGTGTGGTTGCAGGCTTCACAGAGTCCTTGTCCGTTGGTGTAGTTGGTTGGTCCGCCGGCGGAGTGGGGGCGGATGTGGTCGATATGCCGGATGGGTGCATCGCACCACGGCGTGCGGCAGGTTCGGTCCCGGGTACGGATCAATCTGGCCAGTCCGGGCGGGAAGTACCGGGCTTTGGAGTCCATGGCGATCAGTTCACCGGTGGCGGGGTCCAGATAGAGCCGGCGCAGGGTCACACGGGCATGTTCGCGGGCATGTTCGCGGGCATGGCCGCGGATCTGTTCCCGAAGCGGAACCTCGGGTGGGTGCAGGTCCGGGTTGTTTCCGGTGATTGGCGTTCCGGGTCGGCCGGGCTGGCTGGGCTGGCTGGGTTGGCCGGGCTGGCCGGGCTGGCTGGGCTGGCTGGGCTGGCCGGGCGAACTGGGTTGGCCGGGCTGGCCGGGCGAGCTGGGTTGTTCGGACCCGACGTGGTGTTGGGGCGGGCTATGCCGAGGATGCGGGATACCTTCTTCGGACGGGATTTTCTCGGCTGCCGGGTCCGGATCCAGCCCGTGTAGGGCGTCGGTGATGAGGTCCCTGGCCCATTGGCCGGGAACGGTCCCGTAACCGGGGAAGTACGCCGGCTCGTCCTGCGGTGGTGTCGGTAATTTCTCGTCTCTCGTGGCCAGGACTGAGGCGGAAGCAGCCGATGCGGCTGACTCGGGAACGGTCGCTGCTTCCGGGTCGGGCGCTGCTTCCGGATCGGGCGCTGGGGCCGAATCGGGTGGCAGTGCGGAAGCGTGTTCAGGCGCTCGGAAGATCTGGTGTTCGGACACTGGGTCACTGGTTCCTCCGGGAACTGCTATCTCGGACCCGAAGCTGTTGGTGAAGCATGTCTGGTTGAAGAGGGTCCGGTCGGTCATGACGAGCTGGACCTCGACCGGAACCTGGGATGCGGCGGCCTGCCCGGTGATTCGTTCGACGAGGGTGTCGGCCATGATCTGCCCCCGGCCTCGTTCGTCCCCGGAGGAGCGCAAGCTATCAGCGGTCCGGGACAGGGCGGTGAACACGGCTACGCCCTGGGCGACGGGCAGCAGCCCGGTCAGATAGGACATGGTGTCCGGTGCCGGGCGGCAGGACACGTATCTGTCTGCGACGGCTTTGGTGTGCCGGCGCACCTGCGAGGCGGGATCGATGGCCTGGGTGAGGGACCGGATCCTGGCTATGAGTTTGCGGTCTCCGACCCCTTCCAATGCGGCAGGGTTCCCGCAGATCAGGGCATCGATTCGGCGGCGGTCGTCCACCTCGAGGCAGGCGGTTTCCCGGACCAGAAGGGTGGCGCGCCATTCGCTGAGGACTCCGGTGGATAAGGCGTGGAGAGTGTGGGGCATTTCGTGGACCAGGGCCTTGCCAAGGCCGAGGTGCCGGCCCCCGCGGTGGGGTGAGTCTCTTCGGGCCAGTGCGATCTGCGCTCCAACACCGCGCCCAAGCTGGGCCGGCGGGATCCCGGCCCTGGCCCGGGCCAGCCGCTGAGAGGCATCAAACGCAGCCGCTGCGCGTGCCTGCGCTGCGGCTGCCGCAGACTTCAACTCTTCCAAGACCCGAGTCAGGTCAATTAGTTCGGAATCGTTGAAAAGGACAGCGTCCAAGTCACTGTCCTCTAAACGGCTAATCCATTCACGGACTTCGACGACTCGGTCGTGGCCTGCCCGTTGGAGGGACGGGTGGGTCGCTTTCTGGTCCGAGAACGGACTCGCCTTTGCGTGTTCCGAGAGAACGTCCGTGGACTTAGGGTGAACACCCTTCGACTCAGGGAGAAAGGGACGGCTCGCCGGCATATGGCGTTTCGGGCGTGGCATGGGCATCTCGGAACCCGCCCAATGAGTTCCGCCGTGTGGTGCCGCTTCCATCTCCAACATGGTCAAAGACTAGAAACCACTAGCCGTCCCCGGGACAGTGGAGGGTCCAACTGTGGATAAGAATCCTTGCCTCCGGTGGGGACCGGCACCTGTGGAGGAGAAGAATCGGGCCGCGTCGCCGGTTACTGCTTCGGTGGTGCCGGGCTCCGCTCCGACTCTGCCGGTCCACATCGTCCCGACGGTGCTCCGCCGCCGTTGGCGCCGCTGCCCCGCTACGGTCGGCTCCGCGCCGCCGCCATCGCCCGCTTCGCTCCGTCCCGCCCCGCTTCGCGCCGCGCCGCTTCGCTCCGTCCCGCCCCGCTTCGCGCCGCGCCGCGTCGCCCGGCTCCGCGTCGCCGCGCCGCCCGCGCTCCACGGCCGCCGCC
>NZ_BCQM01000006.1 GCF_001552075.1 Arthrobacter luteolus NBRC 107841 | reverse complement strand
CCCGTTTAACCCCCCGCAGCACCAGCCCAGGACCGGGCCGGCCGGTTTCGACTGCCGTTCAGCCGGCGTCCGGTCCGCGGGGAATGGCGGGTGTTGTGAAGTTCATCCCACCGGCCGCGCACCCACGCCAACCTGGTTAGGTGGTGCTCCGCGGTCGGACACCCTGGTGCGCAGCTAACGCGGGTTGCAGGCGCTCCTGGTGGCCAGAGCTGCGCACCCAGCGATGCCGGCGCCTCCGGCCCGTTGCTCGGTGAGCAGATAATGCGGACTTCTGAGGTCCAGGTCACCAGAGCTGCGCACCCAGCGATGCTGGCCTCCCACACAAGTTGCTCGGTGCGCAGATAATGCGGGTTGCTGGGGCCCAGGCAGCCGGAGCTGCGCACCCACGCCTACCTGCCGGGTGTTGCTCCACACCTGCATTCCTCGGTGCGCAGGTAATGCGGGCTGTTGGCGTTCTTGGTCACCAGAGCTGCGCACCCACGCACACTTGCCTGGGTAGTGCTCCGCATGTGGACGCCCGGTGCGCACCTAACGTGGACTGCCGACGCTTAGGCCACTAGGGCTGCGCACCCAGACGGGAACCTCAACCACTCTCATGACGTCCGGGGCCAAATAAGCCCGCAGTTCCCACCCCTCGTGACAGAAGTGACCTGCTGTGACCTCACCCACCTCATGGGCAACGACGGCTGGGAAACACGGCGGTCACCCACTCTCCCCAACCCCGACTGCCGCCGTATCTGAACAACTCGGCCATCGCAGCGACACGCCTTCCCACTCTCCGTGACAGGTGTAACCTCCTGAGGTCACACCAGCCCCGGGACGCAACAAAGAGTGGGAACGCGTACTGGAGTGGACGGGCCAGCAGCGGGCAGGCCTGTTGGCGAGGGAGTAGTCGGCTGCGGTGCGCGGGTGCGGAGGGGTGCTTAGTCGGTCAGGGCGAGTCGTCTCAAAAAATCAGCGGTGCCTTCGCCCGTAAACTCGTCCGGGTGGACTGGGCGGCCTGAGACTGCCAGAAGCAAGGATAGGGTCGATCCCCGCACGATGCCGCCGGAGCCTGAAACGACACCGGAGTCGTCCGCCATGAGCCGTAATCCTACAGCCCGCTGTTTGCCGCCTCCCATGGCGACGGTTGTCTTCAGCTGATAACGCAGTGCTGTGGCAACGTGCTCGACAGGATACTCACGAGTCTTACCCAGAGGGCGTCGAATATCCTCGGCATGAACGATTGCCTCGACCAGCCGGGTTGCAGGTGCCGCGGGCGGCGTGTTCGTTTCATCTATGACGCGACGGAATTCAGCAAGAGTGCCAGCCGGAGTCGCCGCCCGTTCCCGAGCTATTCCCGCTGCGTTATCGCGGTCAAAATCGAACCGGGCCGCGATCATGCCGCGAAGAAATCCCCACCGGGTGGTTTTCGCTGTGCTTACAAGATGGGCGAGGACATCGTGGATGTCCCAGCCAGGACATAGGGAAGGGGCCGCCCACTGTTCTGGCCGGAGGGATGTGAGGTCGTCGATGAGCGCCCGTCGTTCTTCATGCACGGCAGGCCACACCATCGGCCATTCTTTGGAAGGCATGCAGCAACTAAAACACGATTATCCAACGCTGAGCGTAGGCTGACCCCGAGCCAGCCTCCGTAGGAGATGCCGTGGTGAAACCGGCTCCGCATGGACAATTCCACATTCGGGACATAGCGGACTCTGCCGCTCCTTGGACGACAGTGGCGAGATTCACTGGCGTCAAACTGCCACAGCGGGGACTGGGGACGGCTGTGCTGCCGTACTGGCTTAGAATTGAAGATGACCCAAGGTGGTCCCACGACTTTCGCAGGCCAGATCCTGCACATCACCTACACATACATAGTGACGAGCGACTGCAGTTAATCCGTTGGTCGGCTCACGACGAGAGGAACTCAGCATGTCCGAGCAGAACAACAGAGAAGAACGCGACAGCCAGGGACGCCCCAAGGCGAACGATCGCAAGCCTCCGCAGCGCAAGTCATACAACGACCGCCAGCCGTCCGCCAGCCGTCCGACCCGCGACGGAGAACGGCGTTCCTTCTCCAACGATCGCGATCGTAAGCCTTATGCGGGCCGTGATGAGCGGAAGCCGTTCGGCAGTGATCGTGGTGATCGTAAGCCCTTTGCTGGTGGCGATGATCGTGGAGCGCGTAAGCCGTTTGGTGATCGTCCGGCTCGTGATGGTGAGCGCAAGTCGTTCGGCAGTGATCGTGGTGATCGTAAGCCCTTTGCTGGTGGCGATGATCGTGGAGCGCGTAAGCCGTTTGGTGATCGTCCGGCTCGTGATGGTGAGCGTAAGCCGTTCGGCAGTGATCGTGGTGATCGTAAGCCCTTTGCTGGTGGCGATGATCGTGGAGCGCGTAAGCCGTTTGGTGATCGTCCGGCTCGTGATGGTGAGCGTAAGTCGTTCGGCAGTGATCGTGGTGATCGTAAGCCTTATGCCGGTGGTGCCGGCCGTGATGAGCGTAAGCCGTTCAGTAATGATCGTGGTGACCGTAAGCCGTATGCCGGCCGTGATGAGCGTAAGCCGTTCAATAGTGACCGTGGTGACCGTAAGCCGTTTGGTGATCGTCCGGCTCGTGATGGTGAGCGCAAGTCGTTCGGCAGTGATCGTGGTGACCGTAAGCCGTTCAGTAATGATCGTGGTGACCGTAAGCCGTATGCCGGCCGTGATGAGCGTAAGCCGTTCAATAGTGACCGTGGTGATCGTAAGCCCTTTGCTGGTGGCGATGATCGTGGAGCGCGTAAGCCGTTTGGTGATCGTCCGGCTCGTGATGGTGAGCGTAAGCCGTTCAGCAATGACCGTGGTGATCGTAAGCCTTATGCCGGTGGTGCCGGCCGCGGTGACCGTAAGCCGTTCCGCAAGGACTCGGATCGCCGTCCGTCGTCCGACCGTCCGTTCCGGAGCAATGATTCCCGGAGCACCGACAGGAGCAACGACCGGGCACGCGGCACCGATGAGGCGCCGGTTACCGAGCGCAAGCACAATGCCCGGGATCTTCGCAGCGCCAACCGCTCAGACCGCGAACGGTCGCCGGAGATTGATGATGACGTCACAGGCCAGGAGCTGGACAAGGTCACCCGCGCCCAGCTGCGCAACCTTGAAGAGGTCAACGGCGAGTGGGTTTCCAAGCACCTGGTGATGGCCGGACGCCTGATTGACACCGACCCGGAGCTGGCTTTCCAGCACGCTCTCGCAGCCAGCCGCCGCGGCGGACGCATGGCAGCCGTCCGTGAAGCAGTCGCCCTGACCGCCTACGCCGCAGGGGAGTTCGGTGACGCGCTGCGCGAGTTCCGTACCCACCGGCGGATCAGCGGCTCGAACGAATACCTGGCCATGATGGCTGACTGCGAACGCGGGCTGGGCCGTCCTGACCGTGCCCTGGACCTGGCACGCTCAGAAGAAGCAGCCGAAATGGATGCTGCCGGCAAGGTGGACATGGCGATCGCAGCCTCGGGTGCCCGGATGGACATGGAGCAGTACGACGCCGCCGTTCACGCCCTGGAGATCCCGCAGCTGGATAAGAACCGTGCGTTCCCCTACAGCCCCCGGCTGTTCCGCGCCTACGCCGATGCCCTGGAACTCGCAGGACGCGGCGGCGAAGCCGAGCCCTGGCGCCGGCAGGCACTGCTGGCCGAAAGCGTGCTCGGCATGGGAGAGTTCGCTGAACCCGAGATTATGGATCTGGGCGACGACGACGAAGCTCCGGCCAAGCCGCGCTTCCGCCGGGACTCCGTCGAAGAAAACTCCGCCGAAGGGGATGCCGCAGCCTCCGCTGAGGACCGCTCCGGCAACTATGCCCAGGTCCCTGAGGCCGCCGTTCCGGCCTCTGAAGAGGACGAATCCGACGACGCCCTGCCCGGTGACGAGCGTGAAGCCCTCCTTGGTGCCGAAGAAGCAGAAGAAGCCGATGAGGACGATGCATCCGTAGAGGCGGAGGCGGGGGAACCCGGCCTTGGCAGCGATGTGGAAGCCGAGGACACCGCGGAGCGTCATGACTAGGGCGCTGGTAGAGAACTTCGACGCGGTCTTTGCGGACCTCGACGGCGTTGTTTATGCCGGACCGCACGCCATCCCGGGTGCACCGGAGGCACTGCAGCGGCTGGAAGCCGCCGGCATCAAGCTGGCCTACGTAACGAACAACGCCTCCCGTTCCTCGGAAACGGTTGCCGCGCACTTGCGGGACCTGGGCGCGCCGGCCACCGCCGAAACCGTGTTCGGTTCTGCGCAGGCCGGGGCCGAGCTGCTTGCCGGACTGGTCCCTGCCCGCAGCCGGGTCCTGGTGACCGGCAGCGCCACGCTGGCGGACCAGGTCCGTGCCCAGGATCTGGAACCGGTGAGCTCCGCCGATGACGGGCCGGTGGCCGTGATCCAGGGTTTCGATCCGGAACTGGGCTGGAAGGACCTGGCAGAGACGGCCTTCGCCGTCGCGGCCGGGGCCGTCTGGGTCGCTACGAACACCGACCTCTCCATCCCGCAGGCCCGCGGCATCGCCCCGGGTAACGGCACACTGGTGGCCGCGGTGGCGGCCGCCACCGGCAGGACACCGCTGGTTGCCGGGAAACCGGAGGCACCCCTGTTTACGACGGCGGCCCGGCACCTTGGTGTCTCGCGGCCGCTCGTCGTCGGCGACCGGCTGGATACCGACATCCTCGGCGGCAACACTGCGGGCTACGCAACAGCGCTGGTTCTCACCGGCGTGGACACCCCGGCCACTGCGCTGGCAGCCCGCGCCGCGGAACGGCCGGTCCATCTGATCCCGAACCTCGCGGCCCTCTATGAGCCCTACCCGGAGGTGGCCCGTTCCGGGGAAGGCTACCGCTGCGGGGACGCCCTCGCCCGGGTGGTGGGAGGCGCGGTGGAGATCACGGCGCCCGAAGAGACCCTCGACGGGTGGCGGGCGGCCTGTGCAGCGTGGTGGGACGCCCACCCGGACTCCCCGGCGGCGACCAGCCCCGAAGTCCGCTGGACTGTCGGCAGCGGCAGCTAGGCTGAGGCCGTGGACAAAAACGAAGAGGATCCTGGAACGGAGGCGGTTCCGGCGGCCGGAAACCATCCCGCCCGGGAAAGCGCTGCCATGCGTGTTCCGGACGCTCCGGTCACAACCGGCGACCCCCGGGTCGACGCCGTGCTGGCCGGGCTGGACCGGGTGCCTGAGCTCCCGGTGGCAGAACACGCCGGCCTTTATGCGGGACTGCATGACGGGCTGCTTGCGGCCCTGAACGAGGAATCCCCGGGAACCCAGGGGAGCCCCGTTCCCGGACCGGGAGCGGGGTAGCCGTGGGCAGGCTGGACCAGGAACTCGTTAGCCGTGGCCTCGCGCGCTCCCGCACCCACGCGGCGAAGCTTATTGCTGCCGGCCGGGTCGCCCGCGACGGCACGGTGCTGACCAAGGCTTCGGCTGCCGTCCAGCCGGAGGAGCTGCTGAGCATCGCGGACGACGGCGGCCCGGACTACGTCAGCAGGGCAGGGCACAAACTGGCCGGCGCGCTGGCGGCCTTCCCCGGGGTGTCACCGGCCGGGCTCCGCTGCCTGGACGCCGGTGCCTCCACGGGCGGGTTCACGGATGTGCTGCTGCGTGCCGGGGCGCGGGAGGTTGCCGCAGTGGACGTGGGCCACGGACAGCTCGTGGACTCGCTGCGCGCCGACCCCCGGGTGCGTGTCTTCGAGGGTATGAACGTCCGCTACTTCACCCCGGACCAGATCGGCGGCACCGTGGAGCTCACGGTTGCCGACCTTAGCTTTATCTCCCTGACCATGGTTGTCGGGCCGCTGGCTGCTGCCACCAGTCCCGGCGGCAGCCTGCTGCTGATGGTTAAACCGCAGTTCGAGGTGGGACGCGAACTGCTGAACCGCACCGGCGTCGTCACCGACCCCGCCCGGCACCGCCTGGCAGTTGAGCGTGTGGCCGAGGCCGCCGTCGGCGCGGGTCTGGAAATTGCCGGAATCGCCCGCAGTCCTTTGCCCGGCCAGAACGGGAATGTGGAATTCTTTATGTGGATGACGGTTCCAGCGAGCTCCGTGCGTGCCGCAGCCGACCGGTCGACGGCAGCATCAGCACTGGTCAATGACGTGTTCGAGGAAACCTCCGAGGAGGGACCGGCGTTTGCAGAGGTGCCGGAAGGCGTACAAGACTGACCGGACAGCAACACACTTGCCCCTCGCGGGGCAGAACAGGACTGGAAAAATATGAGCAGACGAATACTGGTGCTCGCGCACACCGGCCGGAAGGCCGCCATGGCTGCGGCCCAGGAAGTCTGCACCCAGCTGCATGCCGCCGGGCTGACCCCGGTCATGCGTGCCCAGGACCTGGAGGACATCCAGGCCGAATACGGGCAGCTCACGGCACCCACCGAGATCCTGCACGACGACGTCCAGCTCGGCGGGGTGGACCTGGGCATGGTGCTCGGCGGTGACGGCACCATCCTCCGCGCCGCGGAACTGGTGCGGGGCACCGAGGTTCCCCTGCTGGGCGTGAACCTGGGGCACGTGGGATTCCTGGCCGAAAGTGAACGCGAGGACCTGGAAAAAACGGTGCGCTGGGTCGTGGACCGGGCCTACACCGTCGAAGAGCGGATGACGATCGACGTCAAGGTCTGGCTGGACAGCACCCTGCTGGCCCATACCTGGGCCCTGAACGAAGCCGCCGTGGAGAAAGCCGACCGCCAGCGCATGCTCGAAATCGTGATGGAGGTGGACGCACGTCCCATTTCATCCTTCGGCTGCGACGGCGTGGTCATGGCCACCCCCACCGGTTCCACGGCCTATGCCTTTTCCGCCGGCGGTCCCGTGGTCTGGCCGGAAGTGGAAGCCCTGCTCATCACGCCGATCAGCGCCCACGCCGTGTTCTCCCGGCCGCTGGTCGTTGCCCCGGAATCCATCCTCGCGGTGGAGATCCTGGCCCGGAACGCCGCAAACGGTGTGCTCTGGTGCGACGGACGGCGCAGCTTCAATCTCCCGCCCGGAGCGCGGGTGGAAGTCACCAGGTCCAGCGTGCCGGTCCGCCTGGCACGCACCCACGAAACTCCGTTCTCGGAACGGCTGGTCCGTAAGTTCCAGCTGCCCACACAGGGCTGGCGCGGACCCGTGAACCATCCTGCAGACGCAGCCGAAGGCGGAGGAGGAATTCCGTGATCGAGGAAATACGCATTCGCGACCTTGGTGTCATCACCGATGCAACGCTGACTCTGGGGTCCGGATTCACCGTCGTCACCGGCGAGACCGGTGCCGGCAAGACCATGGTGATCACGGCCCTGGGACTCCTGCTGGGCGCACGGTCGGATGCCGGAGCCGTCCGCACCGGTGCCAAATCAGCGCTGGCCGAAGCCGTGGTCCGGCTGCCGGAGCAAAGCCCCGCCGTGCTGCGGTCCGTGGAAGCCGGGGCAGAGCTCGAAAAGGTCGACGGCGGCGTCGAACTCCTGGTGGCCCGCACCGTTAACGCCGACGGCCGCAGCCGCGCCCACCTGGGCGGGCGTTCGGCGCCCGTCGGAGTCCTCGGGGAAGTGGGCAGCCACCTCGTTGCGGTGCACGGCCAGACCGACCAGCTGCGGCTCAAGAGTGCCACGGCCCAGCGCGAGGCACTGGACAAGTACGCGGGGGAGTCCCTGCGCGCCGCGCTGGAGGACTACCGCACCGGGTACGCCCGCTGGCGGGCCGCTGCTGCTGAGCTCTCGGAGCTGCGGGAGACCGCACGGGAACGGGTACGGGAGGCGGAGTTCCTGGCAGCATCGCTGGCAGAGATCGACGCCGCGGCACCCGAGCCGGCGGAAGATGAAACGCTGAAGACCGAGGCCATGCGCCTGGGCAACATCGAAGAACTGCGGACAGCGTCCGTCAAGGCGCACGAGGCACTGGTGGCCGGGGACTTCGCCGACGGATCCGACGCGACCTCCCTGGTGGACGCCGCCAAGCGCCAGCTGGAACAGGCCGGCGAACACGACCCAGCGCTGGCGCAGGCCGGCCAGCGGCTGGCGGAAGTCGGCTACATCCTGACGGACATCGCTGCGGAGCTCTCCAGCTACAGTGCCTCGCTCGACGGCGAGGGACCGGGCCGGCTGGCCGAAGTGGAGTCCCGGCGCGCCGAACTGGCGACGCTGGTCCGCAAATATGCGCCGTCCATCGACGAGGTCCTGGAATGGGCCGAAACGAGCCGGGCACGCCTTGCGGACCTGGGCGACGACGGCAACCGGATCGAATTCCTCGAAGCCGAGCTGACGGCGCTTGAGACCCGGCTGCAGGATGAGGCCGCCGGGCTGACCAAGCTGCGCGCCGAGGCCGCCGGGGAACTCTCCAGCCGGGTCAGCGCCGAACTCGCGGCCCTGGCGATGCCGGATGCCCGCCTGGTCATCAACGTGGAAAACACCGGCGAGATGGGACCACACGGCGCGGACGCCATCGAATTCCTCCTGGCCCCGCACCCCGGGGCGCCGCCCCGCCCGCTGGGCAAGGGCGCGTCCGGCGGTGAACTCTCCCGTGTGATGCTGGCCATCGAAGTGGTGCTGGCTGAGGTGGACCCGGTCCCGACGTTTGTCTTTGACGAAGTTGACGCCGGCGTCGGCGGCAAGGCCGCCATCGAAATCGGCAGGCGGCTGGCCATGCTGGCCCGCCATGTTCAGGTCATTGTGGTCACGCACCTGCCGCAGGTGGCGGCCTTCGCCGGCCACCACATCCGCGTGATTAAAACCTCAACCTCGGCAGGCGACGGATCCGGCGTAACCGCCAGCGACGTCGTGGTGCTGGACCGCGAGGCCCGGATCAGGGAACTGGCCCGGATGCTCGCAGGCCACGAGGACTCGGAGTCGGCCCGCGCCCACGCCGAGGAACTGCTGGCGACGGCTGCCGTCCCCGGTGAAGCAACTACCCAGACCAACAAAAGGTGATAGGCTCGAATTCCGTGGTGCAGCGATCAAATTCCAGGTTTCCCAAGTCGTCTTCTACGACCAAACACATCTTTGTCACCGGCGGCGTGGCATCGTCCCTCGGCAAGGGACTGACGGCCTCCAGCCTCGGTCACCTGCTTCGGGCACGCGGCCTCTCGGTGACCATGCAAAAGCTCGATCCCTATCTCAACGTGGATCCGGGCACAATGAACCCCTTCCAGCACGGTGAAGTCTTCGTGACCGATGACGGCGCCGAAACGGACCTCGACATTGGCCATTACGAGCGTTTCCTTGATGAGAGCCTCGACGGGTCGGCCAACGTGACCACCGGGCAGGTGTACTCCACCGTCATCGCCAAGGAACGCCGCGGCGAATACCTCGGTGACACCGTCCAGGTCATTCCGCACATCACCGACGAGATCAAGCGCCGGATGCGCCTGCCCTCCGAGGCGAAGAAGCACCCGGACGTCATCATCACCGAAATCGGCGGCACGGTCGGCGACATCGAGTCCCAGCCGTTCCTCGAAGCGGCCCGCCAGGTCCGCCAGGACATCGGCCGCAACAACGTCTTCTTCCTGCACGTCTCCCTGGTTCCGTACATCGGTCCGTCCCAGGAACTGAAGACCAAGCCGACCCAGCACTCCGTGGCAGCCCTGCGATCCATCGGCATCCAGCCGGACGCGATCGTCATCCGCTCGGACCGCCCGGTTCCGGATGCCATGCGCGACAAGATCGGCCGTATGTGCGACGTTGACGTCGACGCCGTCATCGGCTGCCCGGATGCCCCGAGCATCTACGACATCCCCAAGACCCTGCACTCCCAGAACCTGGACGCGTACATCGTCCAGCACCTGGGATTGAAGTTCAAGGACGTCGACTGGACCAAGTGGGACCGCCTGCTTGAAGCAGTCCACAATCCGAAGCACCACGTGGAGGTGGCGCTGGTCGGCAAGTACATCGACCTGCCCGACGCCTACCTCTCCGTCACGGAGGCCCTGCGTGCCGGCGGTTTCGCCAACAACACCAAGGTCCAGATCCGCTGGGTTCCCTCGGATGACTGCGCCACCGAAGAGGGTGCGCGCAAGGCCCTGGCCGGCGTCGACGCCATCTGTGTGCCCGGCGGCTTCGGCATCCGCGGCCTCGAAGGCAAGCTCGGTGCCCTGAAGTTCGCCCGCGAAAACAAGCTGCCGACCCTGGGCCTGTGCCTGGGCCTGCAGAGCATGGTCATCGAGTACGCCCGCAACGTGGTTGGCCTCGAAGGTGCTTCCTCCAGCGAATTCGAACCGGATACCAAGTACCCGGTGATCGCGACCATGGCAGAGCAGAAGGAAATCGTGGCCGGACAGGGCGACATGGGCGGCACCATGCGCCTGGGACTGTGGGACGCGAAGCTTGACGAAGGCTCCGTTGTGGCCAAGACCTATGGCAAGACGGCCGTTTCCGAACGCCACCGGCACCGCTACGAGGTCAATAACGCCTACCGCGGTCAGATCGCCGAAGCCGGCCTGGTCTTCTCCGGCACCTCCCCGGACGGTGCACTCGTGGAGTTCGTTGAACTGCCCGAGGACGTTCACCCGTACTACGTCTCCACCCAGGCCCACCCGGAACTGAGCTCGCGGCCCACCCGGCCGCACCCGCTCTTCGCCGGGCTGGTCAAGGCCGCACTGGTTCACCAGGGCGCGGAGGCGTAGGAACATGAGCGACGACCGGGGGTTCGCCGACGAACAAAGTCCGCGACGGCTGCTGGAATCCACAGTTGCCTACAGCGGTCCCATCTGGGACGTGGTGAAGGAAAAATTCACCCTGACTGACGACGGCGAACCCCTGGTCCGCGACTTCATCTCACACCCCGGCGCCGTGGCCGTCCTGGTCATGAACGACGCCGGTCAGGTGCTGCTGATCAACCAGTACCGGCATCCGGTGCGGATGACGCTCTGGGAAATCCCCGCCGGCCTGCTCGATGTGGAGGGCGAGGACTACCTGGCGGCCGCCGTACGCGAGCTGGCAGAAGAAGCCGACCTGGTGGCTGAGGACTGGAGCGTCCTGACCGATCTGTTCCTCTCACCCGGCTCCTCGCGCGAAGAACTGCGCATTTACCTGGCCCGCGGGCTCCAGGAAATTCCCGAAGCGGAACGTCACGAACGTTTCCATGAGGAAGCCGAAATCAAGATGCTCTGGGTGGATCTGGACGACGCCGTGCAGGCGGTCCTCGAAGGCCGGCTGCACAGTCCCTCGGCAGCCGCTGCCGTCCTGGCCGCAGCGGCCGCACGCCCGTCCGGCTACAACAACCTCCGGCCGGCCGACGCGCCGTGGCCGGAGCATCACTCAGAGCACCACGCCTGGCCTCACGGATCCGTCCGCTAGGGGAATGGGTGTCCACCGCCGTCCCCGCCGCAGGCAGCGGCCCCGGTAGCCGGTCCGCGCAGGACCGGGCTTCCATCAACGACACCATCGATCTGGTTCTGCAGTCCCAGCTCAACCCCACCCTCATCCTGGACAGCTCGGAGCTGGCTGCTGCCACGTTCCTGGCAGCCTCGGCTCCTGCTGAATCTGCCGCTGCGGCCCCTGCAAAGCCCGCAGCCGCCGGCACAGGCCGTCCCGCCGCCGGAGACCCCGCCGCCCGGAGCAAGCGGTCAGCCGAGGACGAACTGCGGTCCACCGCCGTCGGACGCGCGATCGGCAGCTATCTCCAGCACATGGCCGTTGAACGCGGGCTGGCCCGGAACACCGTTGATGCCTACCGCCGGGACCTGCTCCGGTACGCCCGTTTCCTGGCCGCCGGCGGCCGCACCGACGTCACCGCCATCACCCACCACGACGTCACCGCGTTCGCCCGTTCGATCGTTGAAGGGTCGGACGGCGCCGCAGCACTGAGCATCCGGTCCGCTGCCCGGACCATCGTGGCTGTCCGCGGCCTGCACAAATTCTGGGCGCTCGAAGGCGTCACCGCCAGTGATCCGGCGAGCGACGTCCATCCGCCGATGCCGGGCAAACGCCTGCCCAAGGCCATCAGCGTCAACGAAGTCACCCGCATGCTCGAGGCGGTTCCACTCGATACCCCGGCCGGCCTGCGGGACCGCGCTCTGCTCGAGTTCCTGTACTCCACCGGGGCCCGCATCAGCGAAGCCGTGGGCCTGGACATCGACGACCTGTCCCTCGAACGGATTCCGGCCAACGGCCCCGACGTCGTGCGCCTGTTCGGCAAGGGCTCCAAGGAACGCCTGGTGCCGCTGGGCTCCTACGCCGCCCGCGCTTTGGACGAATACCTGGTCCGCGGCCGGCCCGGCGCAGCGGCCAAGGGTAAAGGCACACCGGCCCTGTTCCTGAATGCCCGCGGCGGACGGCTAAGCCGGCAAAGCGCCTGGACCATCCTGAAAGCCGCTGCCGAGCGTGCAAAAATCGACCGGGATGTCTCCCCGCACACGCTTCGGCATTCCTTTGCCACCCACCTGCTGGAGGGCGGAGCCGATGTGCGCGTGGTCCAGGAGCTGCTGGGCCACGCATCCGTGACGACCACCCAGGTCTACACCCTCGTCACCGCCGACACGCTGCGCGAGGTGTACGCCGCGGCCCACCCCCGCGCGCTGTGAGCAGGATCCCGGGCGAAGCGCCGGACCCGGCGTCCAGCCGCGCCACCCCTGTGGTGCTCTGCTTCCTGTTCCGGGAAACCCCGGACGGCGGGCAGGAAGTGCTGCTGGGCCTGAAGAAGACGGGGTTTGGCATCGGCCGGATTGTCACCCTCGGCGGGCACGTCGAGCCGGGGGAATCCTCCGGACAGGCCGCTGTGCGGGAGGTCTTTGAGGAGTCCGGCGTTATGGTCGCGGAGGAGGACCTCGAACCCGCTGGAAGCATTGAGTTTATGTTCCCTGCCCGGCCGGAGTGGGACATGTCCACCGTTGTCTACCGCACCTGGAACTGGACCGGGGAGCCGGAGCCGTCCACCGAGATCACGCCTGCCTGGTATTCCGTGGATGCCGTGCCCTATACCCAGATGTGGGAGGACTCGGCGTACTGGCTGCCCAAGGTCCTTTCCGGGGACTACTTTGCTGCCGCCGTCACCCTCGCTCCGGACAACGAGTGCGTGGGCAGCGTCGTCTTTTCCTGACCCGTCTGAATCTGGCTGGCACTGGCCCTGCCTGGCCCGGCTGGCCCTCCTGATCCCGCTCCGGACAGAGCTAGTGCGCCGCGGGACCCAGCCGGTCCGCCGCACGGCTGCCGTCATCCACCAGCTCCACCGCAGTGGCCTTGGCCAGCCCCGCCAGCGGCATGCCGACATACATCGATTCGGCACGGTCCACCACATAGGTCTCGTGCCAGATACCGACGCTGCCCGGTGCCTTGCGGGCCCGCCGGTTGAACGCCGCCCAGGCCGGGCGGTGAGCCGCGTCCGGCTGGCTCGCATAGGCGAACAGCTGCTCGGCGGACTTCCAGTACTGAACTACCAGCGGTCCTCCTGCCCCGATGGTGAGGCGGTATCCCAGCAGGCCGGAGTTTGGATCGGCCGAGAGCTCCGCCAGCATCCGCGGCATGGCGGCAAAGGCCGGGATCCACAGGTCCGGACGCCACGGACGGTTGATCCGCATGCCGATCAGGAAGACCACCAGCGGGCCGGTGTGGTGATGGGTAGAACGCTGGCTGACGATGCGAGCCATAACCAGGCCCCTTTCACTGCTGGATAGTGATGCTATCCAGACTAGAGAGTTACACTATCCAGCACAAGGGGGGATTGCCATGCGGATCTCAGAATTAGCCGCCGCGTCAGATGTGCCGGTGGCCACCATCAAGTTCTACCTGCGGACCGGCCTGCTTCATGACGGGCGGCAGACGGCGCCCCGGCAGGCCGACTACGACGACGGCCACCTGGCCAGGCTGCGGCTGATCCGCGCCCTGCTGGGGGCGGGCGGCCTGTCGGTAGCCGCTGCGGGAGAGGTGCTGCGCCAGCTCGATGATCCGCCGGAATCGGGCCATGATCTGCTCGGGGCTGCACATCATGCCCTGGACGCCGGTGCCCAGCCGAAGCAGGAGCAGCAGCAGGCGGAGCATCCCCGGGCTGACGCGCTGCTGGAAGCGTGGGGCTGGCAGATCGACCCGGAGGACCATAACGCGCGGCGCGGCCTGGAACGGGCGCTGCAGGGCCTGGAGGACGGCGGCTTCGAGCCTCCGGCCGGATTCCTGGACATGTATGCCGCCGCGATGCGGGAGCTGGCCACCCGGGAGGTGGAGCAGGTTCCTATCAACCCGCCCGACGCCATGCGGTACGTCGTCCTGGGAACCGTCCTGGTGGAGCCGCTGCTGCTGGCCCTGCGCAGGCTCGCCCAGCAGGACGCGTCCCGCCGGATGTTCTCCGCACCGGGCCCGCCGGCTCCCCGAGCCGGGTAACGTGCCTTGAATCTGCACAAAAAACGCCCGCCGCGGGCCCGAAGGCCGAACCCGCAGCGGGCGTTATTAGTTGAAGCGGCAGATTAGCCCAGGTGCCGCTCGTCCGCGCCGTTGTATTCGCTCAGCGGCCGGATCAAGGCGTTGGACTCGAGCTGTTCCATGATGTGCGCTGTCCACCCGGTGATCCGCGCTGCGACGAACAGCGGCGTGAAGGTGGCGGTGTCGAAGCCCATCAGGTGATAAGCCGGACCCGCCGGGTAATCGAGGTTCGGCAGGATGTTCTTCCGCTCGGCCATCGCCGATTCCAGGGCCGTGTAGAGCTCACCCAGATCCGCCCGGTCATAGTGCTTGACCATGGCGTCCAGGGAGGCCTTCATGGTCGGCACGCGTGAGTCCCCGTTCTTGTAGACCCGGTGGCCGAAGCCCATGATCTTTTTCTTGTCCGCCAGCGCGGAGTCCAGCCAGGCCGCGGCGTGGGCCGCGACGTCGTCGCCCTGTGCGCTGGCGGTGATCGCCTCGAACGTGTGCATCACCGCTTCGTTGGCGCCGCCGTGCAGCGGGCCTTTGAGGGCACCGATCGCGCCGGTGACTGCGGAGTGCAGGTCTGCCAGCGTGGAGGTGATCACCCGCGCCGTGAACGTGGAGGCGTTAAAGGAATGCTCGGCGTACAGGATCATCGAAACGTTGAAGGCTTCCACGACATCCGGCGCGGCCTCTTCCCCGAACGTCATCCACAGGAAGTTCGCCGCGTATCCGAGGTCCTCCCGCGGTTCCACCAGGTCCTCGCCGCGGCGGCGGCGCTGGTCGTAGGCGACGACGGCGGGCATGGCGGCAAAGAGGCTGACGGACTTCTCCATGTTGGCCAGCCGGGAGGAGTCCTCGGCCTTCGGGTGCTCCGCGCCCAGAACGGACGCTGCGGTCCGGCAGACATCCATGGGATGACACGTCGACGGCAGGGCATCGATTACCGCCTTCAGCTCCGGGGTCAGGGCCCGCTGGGACCGCTCGCCGGCGGTGAATTCCGCCAGTTCCTCCGCGGTGGGCAGCTCGCCGTTCCACAGCAGATAGGCCACTTCTTCAAAGCTGCAGCGGGCAGCGAGCTCCTGGACCGGATAGCCCCGGTAGAGCAGGGAGTTCGTCTCGGGGTTGACCTTGGAAATACTGGTGGTGTCCACCAGCACTCCGGCCAGGCCCTTGTGAATGGTTGTTTCTGTCATCTTTGGGACTCCTTCGTCGTGGTACGCAGATCAGGGGTGGGGCGGCGCCTTCTTCTTGGTGGGTGGCTCTGGACGGCCAGGTCAGGCCGGGGCCGGTGTTCCGGGGTTCCCGGGGACCTGGAAATTGAAAACTGAGGTATCGAAGCGGTTATACGCCTCATAATCCACCAGATCGTACAGGCGCGCACGTGTGAGCATGCTGGGAACCGCGGCAGCCTGCGTGCCCTCGGCCCGGATCACGTCCAGGGTCCGTTCCGCCGCACCCATGGCGCTGCGCAGCAGGGTCACCGGATAAATGACCATGTTGACGCCCGCGGAGGCGAGCTGGTCATAGGTGAACAGCTCGCTTTTGCCGAACTCGGTCATGTTGGCCAGGATCGGGACGTCGACGGCGGCGCGGATGGCCGCGAACTCCTCCACCGTTTTCATGGCTTCCGGGAAGATCGCGTCGGCGCCGGCCTCGACCAGGGCCCGGGCCCGGTCCTGCGCGGCTTCCAGACCCTCGACGGCGCGGATGTCGGTGCGGGCCATGATCAGGAAGTTTGGATCCCGCCGGGCGTCCGCCGCGGCCCGGATCCGCTTGGTGGCGGTGTCCAGGTCCACCACGTTCTTGCCGTCGAGGTGGCCGCAGCGCTTCGGATTGAACTGATCCTCGATGTGGCAGCCGGCCAGGCCGGCGTTTTCGAGTTCCTGGATGGTGCGGGCCACGTTCATTGGCTCGCCGAAACCGGTGTCGGCATCGACGATGGCCGGCAGGTCCGTCATCCGGGCGATCTGGCCGGCGCGGGTGGCGACTTCGGTGAGCGTGGTCAGCCCGATGTCCGGCAAGCCCAGGTCATTGGCGAGGACAGCGCCGGAGATGTAGACGCCGTCGAACCCTTTCTCCTGGATCAGCCGGGCCGAAAGGGGATTAAACGCGCCCGGATACTGCTGCAGGGTGCCGGAGGTGAGGCCCTCCCGCATGGCGATGCGCTTCTGCTCGGGGGTGGTGGAGGAGTACAGCATTTAGAACAGTCCCTTCGGGGCTGCCGCCGGATCGATGACGCCGGCGGCTGCGGTGATGTTGAGCTGGTCCAGTTCGCCCGGGGCGAGTTCGGGCAGCCGTTCGGCGGCGGCGATGAAGCGGTCGATCTCCGCTTCGGACACCAAGCCGGCGGCGAGGGTGCGGAACTTGTGGATGTAGTCGGCGCGGACGAAGGGCCGGGCGCCCAGCGGGTGGGCATCGGCCACGGCAATTTCATCGGTGATCACGCGGCCGTCGGTGAGGGTGATGTCCACCCGCCCGCCGAAGGCCTTCTCCGCGATGTCCAGGGAATGGTAGCGGCGGGTCCATTCCGGATCCTCGACGGTGGTGACCTTGTGCCAGAGGTTGACCGTGTCCGGCCGGCCGGCCCGTTCCGGGGAGTAGGAATCCACATGGTGCCAGGCGCCGTCCTGCAGGGCGACGGTGAAGATGTAGGGGATCGAATGGTCCAGCGTTTCGCGGGAGGCCGTGGGATCGTACTTCTGCGGATCGTTGGCGCCGGAGCCGATCACGTAGTGCGTGTGGTGCGACGTGCTGATCAGCACCGAGGCAACGTTGGCCGGGTCGGTGGCCTCGGGGTGTTCGCGGTGGATCCGCCGGGCCAGGTCGATCCAGGCCTGGGCCTGGTACTCCGCGGAGTGTTCCTTGGTGTAGGTGTCCAGGATGGCGCGCTTCGCCTCACCGGGAGCGGGAAGCGGCACCGTGTAGGCGGCGTCGGGTCCGTCCAGGAGCCACGCGATCACACCGTCTTCGCCCTCGTAGATGGGGGTCGGGGAGGTCTGGCCGCGCATCGCCCGGTCCACCGCTTCGACGGCCATCTTGCCGGCGAAGGCCGGTGCATGGGCCTTCCAGGTGGAGATTTCGCCCTTGCGGGACTGGCGGGTGGCGGTGGTGGTGTGCAGCGCCTGGCCAATGGCCTGGAAGATGGTTTCGGTGTCCAGTCCCAGCAGGGTGCCGAGGCCGGCCGCGGCGGACGGGCCGAGATGCGCCACATGGTCGATTTTGTGCTTGTGCAGGCAGATGGCCTTGACCAGGTTCACCTGGATTTCGTAGCCGGTGGCGATGCCGCGCAGCAGGTCCGCACCGGAGGCGCCGGTGTGCTGTGCGGCGGCGAGGATCGGCGGAATGTTGTCCCCGGGGTGGGAGTAGTCGGCTGCCAGGAACGTGTCGTGGTAGTCCAGTTCCCGCACAGCGACACCGTTGGCCCAGGCGGCCCACTCGGGGGAGGTTTTGGCTTCCACGCCGAAGACGCTGGCTCCGGACCCGCCCGACGACGGCGCGAAGGAGAGAGCCTGCGCGCGGGCGGCCACGATGGGTGCGCGGTTCAGCGACGCGACGGCGACTGAGGCGTTGTCGATGATGCGGTTGATCACCATGTCTGCGGCGTCAGCGCTCACCTCAACCGGGTCAGCGGCGACTTCGGCGATTTTCCAGGCCAGCTGGTCTTCGCGGGGAAGGTTCTCATCGCTGCGGTAGACCCGCAGGTTATGGGCTTTCACGGTGGGCAGTCCTCTCGGTCAGGGGTGGTGGACGGTACTGAAGTGCTCAAGGCTTTTGTGCAGGTGGACGGCGGTGGCGGCCGCTGCCATCGCAGGGTCGCCGGAGGCGATTGCCCCGGCAATCGTGGCGTGCTCGGATGCGGTCTCGCGCAGCCGGGCCGGATTGTCCTTGGCCAGGCGGCGGACCCTGGCAAGATGCAGGCGCACATTACCGAGCGCCTGGGTCAGGTAGGGATTGGCAGCGGCTGCGTCGATCGCCGTATCGAGACGGGCCACGAGGGCGTAGTAGCCCTGACGGGCTGGATCTTCCTCCGGGTCGGCTCCCAGCCGGGCCGCGGCGGCGTCGAACTCACTGCGCAGCTCCCGGAAAACGGCGGGATCGCGGCGGCCGGCGGCGAGGGCGGCTGCCTGGCATTCCAGGGCCTGGCGCAGTTCGAAGAGCGCGCCCACGGTTTCGGGGGAAATGGGGGTGACGACGACGCCGCGTCCGTTGTGCGGTGCCGCGAGCCCGTCGGCGGTGAGCCGGCCGAGGGCCTCGCGCAGGGGAGTGCGGGAAATCCCGAGACGCTGGGACTGTTCAACTTCGCCGAGGACTGTGCCCGGGGGAAGGCGCCATTCCACGATGTCCTCGCGGAGCATGGCGTAGGCGCGGTCGCTGGCACGCATGGCGCGCTCCTTCCCACTGGTGTGACGCTGAAGCACCAGTGTATACAGAGAATCAGGCGCCGAGGGAAAGTTTCCAGAATTTCCGAGTCCTGGCTGCCGCTGTGTATACACAGGTGGACGGATTCGGAAGTGCAGAGAGACCCCGTGTGACGCCCGGCACGGCCTGGATCCACCGTGGTCTGACAGGATGGGAACGGCGGCGGTGCGCCGGCCTGGGCCCCGGCAGCGCTGGGACAAAGGGAAACTGAGACCAAGGGAATGGGGCCCGCGCAGGTGCTGGGAGTTGTTGAGGGATTCACCGTTGTACTGATCATCGTGGTGGTGGGCTACGCGGCCGCGGCCCTTCGGCTCGGCCGCGGAAAGGACCTCAAACCGGCGCTGACCGCGGTGATCTACTACATCACCAACCCTGCCCTGATGTTCATTCTCCTGGCCGAGGCTCCCGTGCAGCAGGTGCTGGGGACACTGGCCCCGGCCGCGCTCGCGACCACCGCAGTGTGCGGGCTGCTCTATGCCCTGGTGGCGAAGCTGTTCCTCCGCCGGAATGCGGCTGACACCGCCGTTGGTGCGATGAGCGCTTCCTACGTAAACGCCGGGAACATCGGGCTGCCGATCGCGCTCTATGCGGTGGGCAGCGCAACCCCCGTGATCTCCGTGCTGGTCGCCCAGCTGCTCATCGTGGCGCCCGCCTACCTTGCCCTGTTCACCTTTACCGCCCGGCGGCAGGCACTCGCCCGGGAGCGGCTGGCAGCGGGTCCGGGAGCACTGGCAGCGCCGGCCCGCCGCCGCCGTCATCCGCTGGCCGCTGCCAGGGCTGTCCTGCTGCCCTTTGCCAACCCGGCGACGATCGGGACCGTGGCCGGGCTGGTTGTGGCGCTGACCGGCGTGAACCTGCCCACCGTGGTGTGGGAGCCCCTGTCCCTGCTGGGACACGCCTCCGTTCCACTGCTGCTGCTGGTGTTCGGAATGAGCCTGTTCGGCCAGCGGCCGCTCGCCGACGGGTCGGTCCGGGCAGACATCATCACCGCCACCATGTTCAAGATCGTGGCTGCTCCGCTGGTGGGCTACGCCGTCGCGCGATGGGTCTTCGGACTGGAAGGGGAAGCCCTCTTCGGCGCCGTGGTGATGAGTGCCCTGCCCACCGCGCAGAACGTCTACCTGTTCGCCAGCCAGTTCGGCATGAAGTCCGTGGTTGCCCGGGACGTGGTGTTCCTGACCTCCTTCCTCTCCTTCCCCGTGATCCTGCTGGTGGCATTCTGGCTCGCCTGAGACCTCCGTGCCCTACCATGGCCGGTACGGCAGTGGCCCTCCGGAGGAGACGGGCACTGCGATACCAGCCGCGAATCAAGGAGGATTCATGGGCACCGAGGGCTACGCAGAAACCTACGCCGCCGCAAGCGGGAACCCGGAGAAATTCTGGCTCAGCGCCGCGGAGCTGGTGGACTGGGATGTGGCCCCGGCCCTGGCCCTGGACGAGGGCCGCCCGCCGTTTTACCGCTGGTTCCCGGACGGCAGGCTGAACACCAGCTTCAACGCACTGGACCGGCACGTGCTCGCCGGACACGGGGACCGGGCGGCCTTGATCTATGACTCCGCCATGCTGGGCCTGACGCGCACGTACACCTACGCGGAGCTGCTGGCCGAGGTGGAGGCCTTCGCCGGTGTCCTGCATGCCCAGGGCGTCCGGGCCGGGGACCGGGTGGTCATCTACCTGCCGATGATCCCGGAAGCCGTCATCGCCATGCTGGCCACCGCCCGGCTGGGTGCGGTGCACTCGGTGGTGTTCGGCGGGTTCGCGGCGGCCGAACTGGCGGCGCGGATCGACGATGCCCGGCCCGACGCCGTCGTCACCGCCAGCGGGGGACTGGAGCCCAAGCGCCGGGTTGAGTACCTGCCCACCGTGGCCGAAGCCTTGGAAGGCGCCGCCCACCGGGTGCGGGCCGTCATTGTGGCTGCCAGGGAGGGGTTTGCGCACACGGTTCAGGAGTTCGATGGCGCCGGCGGCGCCCGGTGGGCAGACTGGGCAGGGCTGGCCGCGGACGCCCAGCCCCAGGGGCCGGTGAGTGTGGCGGCGACCGACCCGCTGTACATTCTCTACACCTCCGGCACCACCGGCTCACCCAAGGGGGTGGTGCGGGACAACGGTTCGCACGCCGTCGCGCTGGCCTGGTCCATGGCTAGTATTTACGACGCCGGCCCCGGGCAGGTGATGTGGACGGCCTCGGACGTTGGCTGGGTAGTGGGGCATTCCTACATCGTCTACGGACCGCTGATTGCCGGTGCCACCACAGTGCTCTACGAGGGGAAGCCGGTGGGAACGCCCGATGCCGGCGCCTTCTGGCGGGTGGCAGCGGAGCACAACGTGGAAGTCCTGTTCACCGCCCCGACCGCGCTGCGGGCCATCCGCCGGGCAGATCCGGAGCTGGCGCTCGCCGCCGGGTACGACCTGGCGAAGCTGCGGACACTGTTCGCGGCGGGGGAGCGGCTGGACCCGGAGACTTTCCGCTGGATCTCGGATGCGCTGGGAATCCCGGTGGTGGATCACTGGTGGCAGACCGAAACCGGGTGGGCGATCTGCGCCAATCCCATGGGGCTGGACCCCCAGCCGCTGAAGGCCGGATCGCCCACCTTCCCGGTGCCGGGGTTCCGGCTGCGGGTTCTCGATGGTACCGGGGCTGAGGTCCCTGCGGGAGCAGAGGGCAACATCGTGCTGGACCTGCCGCTGCCGCCGGGCACGCTGTCTACCCTGTGGGGCAGCGATGAACGCTACCGCGCGTCCTACCTCGAAGCCTTCGAGGGCAGTTACGCCACCGGGGACTCCGGGTATGTGGATGAGGACGGGTACGTGTTTGTGATGGGCCGGACCGACGACGTGATTAACGTGGCCGGGCACCGGCTCTCCACCGGGGCGATCGAGCAGGCCGTGGCGAAGCACCCGGACGTCGCCGAATGTGCGGTGATCGGTGTCCGGGACAGCCTCAAGGGCCAGCGGCCGTGCGGGTACGTGGTGCTGAAGGCCGGGTCCACGGCCACCGAGGCCGAAGTCCAGGCGGCGCTCGCGGACCTGGTCCGCCGGCAGATCGGCCCGGTGGCGGACTTCCGCGACGTCCGCGTGGTCGACGGGCTGCCCAAGACCCGGTCCGGAAAGATCCTGCGCAAGACCATGCGCCAGATCGCCGACGGTGAGGACTTCTCCGTGCCCTCCACCATTGAGGACCGGTCGGTGCTGGACGCCCTGGTGCCGCTGCTGCGCCCGGCGGTGCAGCGGGAGGCCTAACCATGGCGGCGCGGCTCCGGAACGCCGGTATAACGGATCCGGCCCGGTTCGCCGGGCGGGTGCTGCTGCCCGTCGCCGGGCTCGGCGCCGCGCTGGCCGCGCTGTCCCGGCTGACGGACGGAGGCGACCCGGCTGCGGTGCCCACCCTCGTTCTGCGCCTTGTGGCTGGTGCGGTGGTGTCGGCCTGCGTACTGGGATGGATTCTCGGCCGGGCCCGCCGCGGGGCGGGCACCTCAGGGCGGGACGACGGCGTTGTGCCCTTCCCGGACGGGCTGCGGGCCTTTGTGATGGGCGCAGCCGCGTGGCTGGTGCCTGCCGCCGCTGCCTTTGGGGTGCTGGCGCTCACCGGGTTCCCGCTCACCGTGGTGGTTGGGCCGGCCGAGTTGGCCGGCACCGTGCTGCTCCTTTTTGCCGCCGTACTGCTCTGTGAAGCGTTCCCGGAGGAAATCGTGTTCCGCGGCTGCGTGCTGCGGGTGCTCAGCGAACGGCTGCCGGGGCTAGGAGCGAACGTAGTCCAGGCTGTCCTCTTCACGGTTTTCGCCCTTGCCCTGCGGGGCTGGACCGGGACCGCTGACCTGTTCCTCTTTCTTGGCATGGGGCTGGGGCTGGGCTACCTGCGCACGGTGTCCGGATCGGTGTGGACCACTGTCGGATTCCATACTGCCTTCCAGGCCGGCGCGCAGCTGGTCCTCAGCCACGAAGCCGTGGACTTCTCCGGGACGGCAGGGCTGAGCATGCTGGCGCTTGGCATTGTTCCCTTCGCCGCCGGCATCATCCTCGTGGACCTCCTGGCGCCGGCCCACCCCCAGCTGTTCGCCCGGGGCAGGCAAAAGGCCGCCCCGGAGTAACCGGGGCGGCCTTTAACCTGTTCAATACGCGTATCTGGTCAGCGCGGGCAGCTTAGGCCGGGCTGGACGACTTCTCCGCTTCCGGCTCTTCCTGGATCCGTCCGGCCAGCCGGTCCTCCCACGAGGTCATGACCGCTTCATCAGTCCGCGGGCTGAGCAGGGAGATGACCACGTAGACGGCGGCCGAGGCGATCAGCCCAAAGTAGATCGGCTCGTTGGCGTAGACACCGTCGTACGGCTGTTCGCCGGTGACTTCCAGGAAGATCATGGTTGCCAGGGTCGCGATGGTGCCGGCGACCATCGAGGCAGCGGCGCCAAGGCCGGTGCCCCGCTTCCAGATGAGTCCGCCGAGGATGGCAACCAGGAGTCCGCCGACCAGGATGTCATAGGCGATGGTCAGTGCCGCGACCACGTCCTGGACCACGATGGCCAGGGTGATGGCCACCAGTCCCAGGCCGAGGACCCAGACCTGGCTGCGGGCAATATCGTGCTCCGGATTGCCGGCCGCACGTTCGCCATTTTCCGGTTTGGCGGCGCCGAACCAGCTGCGGACATACGGCACCACGTCGGTGCGCGCCACGGTGGCGGCAGCAATAAGCGCGCCGGAGGCGGTGGACATCATCGCTGCCACGGCCGCGGCCAACACCAGGCCGCCCAGGCCCACCGGCAGCAGGTTCATCGCGACGTCGGCGTAGACATCGTCCTTGGACTCGATGCTGGGCAGCACCACCGAGGCGGCCATACCGATCAGGGCGCCGGCGACGCCGTACAGGATGCAGTAAATACCGGCGGCGGTGCCGCCCCAGCGGGCGATCAGCGGAGTGCGGGCCGTGAAGACCCGCTGCCAGATGTCCTGCCCGATCAGCAGGCCCAGGGTATATACGACGAAGTAGGTGATGATGCTCTGGGCGCCGATACCGGTGATGTTGAAGAACTCTGCGTCCACGCGCTCACGGATGCCGTCCAGCCCGCCCGCCGCGGAGAAGGTGAAGGGCAGCATCAGGGCAAAAACGCCGATGGTCTTGATGATGAACTGAGCCATATCCGCCAGGGTGATGGACCACATGCCGCCGATCGTGGAGTAGATCAGCACTACGGCGCCGCCGATGGCGATGGCTACCCAGCGCTCCCAGCCGAAAAGCACCACGAAGATGGTGGCGTACGCGCCCGTGGAGGTGGCGCACAGCATCAGCGTGTAGGCCAGCATCACAATTGAGGACATCTGTGTGGATTGCGCACCGTAGCGCAGGGAGAGCATCTGCGAGACGGTGTAGATCTTCAGCTTCTGCAGCTTGGAAGCGAAAAGCACGCTGATCAGCAGTACCCCCGCGCCGATCGCCACCACCAGCCACATGCCGGAAATGCCGTACTGGTAGCCTAGGCCCACACCGCCGACCGTGGAGGCGCCGCCCAGGACGACGGCGGCCATGGTGCCGGTGTAGAACAGGGGGCCGAGCCGGCGCCCGGCGACGAGGTAGTCGCTTTCACTGCGGGTGCGGGTCTTGCCCCACCAGCCGAAGGCAAGCATGCCAACGAGGTAAGCCACCACGATCGCCGCGTTGAGGTAGTCCATTCAAATCCTGTCGATAGGAGGCGGTACCGGGCGAAGCCACGGGTTCTGCCTCAAGATATGCCTCAAGGTCAACTTATGTTTACCAAACGCTATTGCCGAACAGGGCGATGGGTCAAAGGGAAGGCCGGATTGTGTCCGGACTGAAACCCGGGCTACCGCCGCCAGGCGTACTCCAGCTCCGGCCGGCCGGGGGAACCGTAGCGCGGGGAGCGCTCCACGGCACGCTGTGCCTCCAGATGCTCCAGATAGCGGCGGACGGTAATACGGGACATCGCCAGTTCCGCGGACAGCTCCGACGCCGACAGGGGCGCGGCCGCGTTCTTCAAAGCCCCGGACACCGCCGCCAGTGTTTCCGGCGCAAGGCCTTTCGGCAGGGCCGCAGCATGCTGGGGGCGCAGGGCAGCCAGAGCCTGGTCCACCTCGGACTGAGTGGTCGAAGCGCCCTGCCCGGCCAGCAGCAGGCGGTACTCACGGTAGGCGGCTAGCTTGGCGCGGAACACGGCAAACGTGAACGGCTTGATCAGATACTGCGCTATGCCGGCCGACATCGCCTGCCGGACCACCGGCAGCTCCCGGACAGCGGTAATGGCGATGACGTCCGCCGGGATTCCGCTGCCCCGGATCCGCCGCAGCAGGTCCAGGCCGTGCAGGTCCGGCAGGTTCATGTCCAGCAGGATCAGGTCGCAGGCTGAACCGGCCGCCGTCAAGAATCCCAGGGCCTCCGCCGCCGTATGGGCGACACCGGCCAGGGCAAATCCCTCGCAGCGCCGCACATACTCGGCGTGGGCTTCGGCCACCACGGGTTCATCCTCCACCACCAGAACGGTGACCTGATCTGCCGCGTTCACTGCCGCACCCCCGCCGGAAGCGGGATCCGCACCGTGAACCTGGCACCGCCGCCGTCCGCGTCATCGAGCACCAGCGTGCCGCCAAGCCGCAGGACCGCCTGCCGGACCAGGGGCAGCCCGAAGCCCCGGCCAGCCCCGGCCGAGAACGGCCCCGCCGCGTCCTTGGTGCTGAATCCCTGTTCGAAGATCTTCTCCCGGGACGACGGCGGTATGCCCGGACCGCTGTCCTGGACACTGATCTCGAAACCGTGCCCGGTGGTGCCGCGGTCCACGGCCAGTCGGACGGCCACCCACGGCGACGGAAGACCCTGGACAGCGTCGAAGGCGTTGTCCAGCAGATTGCCCAGAACCGTCACCAGTTCACCGGACTCCAGCAGTGCCGGCCCGGTTTCCGCGGCCGGATCATCGGCGAGTTCGATCCCTACCCGGATTCCCCGCTCCCTCGCCTGTGCCTTCTTGCCGGCCAGCAGCGCTGCCAGTGCGGGATCCCCCATGGAGGCGGCGACGTCGTCCGCCAGCTGCTGGGCGTGCGCCAGGTCCCGGGTGGCGAATTCGAGTGCTTCCTTCGGGCGGTTCAGCTCAATCAGGGACACCACCGTGTGGAGGCGGTTGGCGTGCTCGTGTGCCTGGGACTGCAGTGCATCGGTCAGGGTGCGCATGGACTGAAGCTCGCCGGTGAGGGCCTCCACCTCGGTATGGTCGCGCAGCGTGGTCACCGTCCCCATCCGGCGCGGTGCCGGAGCGGTCAGGGGCCGGCCGATCCACCGCCGGCCCGGCGTGCCGTTCCTGCCCGGCGGCGGCACCGCGGGGGACTGGTTCACCACCAGGATCCGGTCCCGGGTGAAATGGAATTCGTCCTGGGCGCTCCGGCCGGTGTGCAGCAGGTCGGCGAGGGGAGCGGGCAGTCCGAGGTGCCGCGGATCCTCCGGGTCGGCGCCGCTGCTGAGCCGCAGGCCCAGCAGTTCCGCGGCATGCTCGTTCCAGAGCACCAGCCGGCCGTCGTTGTCCAGGAGCAGCAGGCCTTCGCGCAGGGAATGCAGCGCGGAGTCGTAGAACGTGAACATATCCCGCAGTTCCTCCGGGTTGCGGTCCCGGGTGGTGCGCCGCAGGTACCGGCTCAGCCCGTAGGCTGCCAGGGACCCGCAGGCCAGCGCGGCCAGCGAAATGATGAACGCGGCCGGGAGCTGGGCGTCCCGGGCAATCCCCACCCGGTCCACCGTGATGCCGGCTGACACCAGGGCGGTCACGGCGCCGTCCGGCCCCATGACCGGAGTGATGGCCCGCACCGAGGGGCCGAGGGTGCCGGTGTACACCTCGGTGAAGGGCTCTCCGCTCAGTGCCTCGTCAATCGACCCCAGGTAAATCCTGCCGATCTGCTCCTCGCTCCGGTGGGTAAACCGGGTCCCGTCGGGAGCCATGATGGTCAGAAAATCGATCCCGGCGGCGTCCATCACCGCGCGGGCAAAGGGCTGCAGTGTGCTGCTTGGATCCGGGGAGGAAGCGGCGGAGAGCACAAACGGATCCGCTGCCACTGTCTCGGAGATGGCCAGCATCCGCGCAGCGGTCTCCGTGTAACTGCGCTTTTCTGCCTGGTGATAGAGCGCCCAGGACAGACCTGCGGACAGGCAGACGATAAAAACCAGCTGCCCGATGAGCAGCCGGCTGGCGAGACTCCACTTCCCCACACAAACTCCGATGACTTATTCCAGGTGCCCGCTGCTGTCCTGCCGGGCTGCGAACAGTATGACCACAACCGTGACAGCGATCACATTGCGCGGCGACGATATTGAGGAGCGATCCCGTCCCCGGGGAACAGGCCGGCTCCGAAGACGGAGGCGGCGGAAAACCTGCCGTGCCGGACGGATCAACAACCAAAGCCTAGGAGCCGTACCCACATGGCATCTGCCACCCCTCCCAACGGCGCCGGCTCACCGACGAGCCGCCGCACCAAGGATAAAACGCATTTCCTCTACATTGCCGTCATCCTGGCGGTGGTCCTCGGCGCCGTCCTGGGCCTGCTGAGCCCGGACTTCGCCAAGGGGCTGAAGCCCATGGGAACGGCGTTCATTGCGCTCATCAAGATGATGATCGCCCCGGTGATCTTCTGCACGATTGTCCTCGGTATCGGCTCCATCGCCAAAGCGGCCACGGTCGGCAAGGTGGGTGGGCTGGCGCTGGGCTACTTCATCCTGATGTCCACCTTCGCCCTGGCCATCGGCCTGCTGGTGGGAAACCTGATCCACCCCGGGACCGGCCTGAACCTCGAAGCCAGCGCTGCTGATGCACCCGCCGCTCCGGAGGACGGTGAAGGACTGGTCGGTTTTGTCCTCAGCATCATCCCCGCCACGCTCCTGGCCTCACTGACCGGTGAGAGCATCCTGCAGACCCTCTTCGTTGCCCTGCTGGTTGGCTTCGCCCTGCAGAAGATGGGTCCCGCCGGTGCGCCCATCCTGACCGGCATCGGCCACCTCCAGAAGCTCGTCTTCCGCATCCTCGCCATGGTGATGTGGCTGGCGCCGATCGGAGCCTTCGGCGCGATTGCCGCCGTCGTCGGCGAAACCGGTGTAGGCGCGATCAAGAGCATGGCCGTCCTGATGATCGCCTTCTACATCACCTGCATCCTCTTTATCGCCGTTGTCCTGGGCAGTGTGCTCAAGCTCTGCACCGGGGTGAACATCTTCAAGCTGATGCGCTACCTGGGCCGTGAATACCTGCTGATTTTCTCCACGTCCTCTTCGGAAGTCGCACTGCCGCGCCTGATCGCCAAGATGGAACACCTCGGCGTTTCCAAGCCCGTGGTCGGCGTGACCGTTCCCACCGGCTACTCGTTCAACCTGGACGGCACGGCCATCTACCTGACCATGGCGGCTCTCTTCGTGGCCTCGGCCATGAACAAGCCGCTGGAATTCGGTGAGCAGATCTCCCTGCTGGTCTTTATGATCATCGCTTCCAAGGGTGCGGCCGGTGTCACCGGGGCCGGTCTGGCCACGCTGGCGGGCGGCCTGCAGTCCCACCGCCCGGACCTGGTGGAAGGCGTCGGCCTGATCGTCGGAATCGACCGCTTTATGTCCGAAGGCCGCGCGCTGACCAACTTCACCGGCAACGCCGTCGCCACCGTCCTGATCGGCACCTGGACCAAGGAAATCGACAAGGAGCAGGTCAACGCCGTCCTGAACCGGGAGCGCCCGTTCGACGAAGCCACCATGGATGACGATCACCACCAGCCCGCGGCTCCCGCAGCGGATCCCGAGCTGGAAACCGCCACGGTCCGCTAAGACCGCTCACAGCTTCGGTATCCGGTGCAGGGTCCGGATACCGGGCCAAAGGGCGCTCCCGCAGTCAGCGGGGGCGCCCTTTGTGCTGGGCGGGGCAGCCGGGTGTCCGGGGCGATGTTGGGGAACCCCTACCGGGCGGCGGCCGCCGGCGGGGACAATGGTTGGATCAGCACAAATCCGCCTGGGAGGGTACGCCCGCAGGAGGAAATGCTCTCCCGGGCTTTTGAGAAGGAGGGGTTATTTTGCTGAAGGAACAAGAGATCATGGCGGTCCTCCCCGCCACGGACATGGCAAGGGCCAGCGATTTCTACGCAAACGTGCTGGGCCTCGATCCGCCGCAGGTCCTGGATGATGAGAACCTGCTCTATCACAGCGGGAATGGAACGGGATTCCTGCTGTACAAAACCGACAACGCCGGCAGCGCCAAGAACACGCAGATGGGGTGGGAGACCAACGATCTTGACGGTGAAGTGGCCGATCTTCGGAGCCGCGGCGTTGTCTTCGAGGAATACGATTTCCCGGGCCTGAAAACAGAAGGCGGCATTGCCTCCACGCCCGTGGGGAAAGCCGCCTGGTTTACGGATACGGAGGGCAACATTCTGAACCTTTTCCAGCGCTTGTAGCCATCCGGATGCTGGGTCCCTTTCAGCGGTTCCAGCCGGCTGCCCCGGCGGCGGCGGCTGGCCTGCTGAGGGAGGATCCGGTGCCCGCCGTCCAAAGCTTCTAGTTAAGGTTGAGCGTCAAGGCTCGCGGCGTTCCACGCCGCTGATTCGCGGTATCGGTGTTGCACAGTTGTAATCTTGGAGAGGACAGCCGCAGGACAGCTAGAGACGGAAGCGTGGATTTATACGTGAGCTTTGAACAGAGTTCCACAACTCTGCAGGACGCAACGCAGGGTGCTGCCGATGAAGCCATGGGTCCGACCGGCCGCCCGCTGACGGAATTCCCCGAGCCTCCGGTCCTGACCTCCCACGGTCCGGCCCGCATCATCGCCATGGTCAACCAGAAGGGCGGAGTCGGTAAAACGACGTCGACCATCAATCTGGGTGCCGCCCTCGCCGAAGCCGGACGCAAGGTCCTGCTGGTGGACTTTGATCCGCAGGGCGCCCTCTCCGCCGGGCTGGGGACCAACCCGCATGAACTGGACGTGACCGTCTACAACGTGCTGATGGACCGCAAGGTGGACATCCGCGATGCCATCCAGGAGACGCACGTCGAGAACATCGACCTGCTCCCCGCCAACATCGACCTCTCGGCAGCAGAAGTCCAGCTGGTCAACGAGGTAGCCCGTGAGCAGGTGCTGGAGCGCGCGCTGCGCCGGGTCTCGGATGACTACGACGTCATCCTGATCGACTGCCAGCCTTCCCTGGGCCTGCTGACCGTGAACGCGCTGACCGCCGCCCACGGCGTGATCATTCCGCTGATCTGCGAGTTCTTCGCCCTGCGCGCGGTGGCGCTGCTGGTGGAAACCATCGAGAAGGTCCAGGACCGGCTGAACCCGGGACTGCAGGTCGACGGCGTGCTGGCCACCATGTACGACGCACGGACCCTGCACAGCCGCGAAGTGATCGGCCGCCTGGTCGAGGCCTTCGGCGACAAGGTCTTCGAGACCGTCATCAAGCGCACCATCAAGTTCGCCGACGCCACCGTCGCCGCCGAGCCGATCACCTCCTACGCCGGCAACCACGCCGGTGCGGAGTCCTACCGCCGCCTTGCCAAGGAACTGATTGCCCGCGGCGGCGCACCCTAGCCTCGCGGCGGACGCCGGGGCAGGGGAGACCCAGGAGCAGGCAGCAGACGCAGAGGGACACCAGCCCGGCGGATTCGAAGTCCGGCTGGAGAACTTCCGCGGACCCTTCGACGTGCTGCTGGGCCTGATCTCCAAGCACGAGCTGGACATCACCGAAATCGCCCTGGCCACGGTCACGGACGAGTTCATTGCCTATATCCGTGCCCTGACCGCTTCCGGCCAGGGCTGGGCCCTCGACGAAGCCAGCGAGTTCCTGGTTATTGCGGCAACGCTCCTGGATCTCAAGGCAGCCCGGCTGCTGCCGGCCGGGGATGTGGAAGACGACGAAGACGTTGCCCTGCTGGAAGCACGGGACCTGCTCTTCGCCCGGCTGCTGCAGTACCGCGCGTTCAAGGAAGTGGCTTCGCTGATGGGCACCCGGCTGGCCGAGGAAGGCCTCCGGTTCCCGCGCGATACCGCCTTGGAACCGCATGTGGCAGCGATGCTGCCGGAGCTGGTCTGGCGGACACCGCCCGAAGAATTTGCGCGGCTGGCGGTCAAGGCGCTGGAACCCAAACCCGGAATACCCACCGAAGTGGGGCTGGCGCACCTGCACGCTCCGCGCGTCAGCGTCCGGGAACAGGCACAGATCATCAGCGGCCGTCTGGCGGAGCGCAGCCCGCTGACCTTCACCGAACTGACCGGCGGAGCAACTCCGCTGGAAACCGTGGCCCGGTTCCTGGCCCTGCTGGAAATGTTCCGGGACGGAGTCCTGGCCTTTGACCAGCCGGAGCCGCTGGGCGAACTGCGGATTATCTGGACCGGGACACCCGGTGCGGATGGAGAATGGTCCGCGGAAGCGCTGACGGAAGAATACGACGAGGAGATGCATGCAGCACCCGCCGACGCCTGAGCCGAACAGCATCCATTCCCGGCCCGGCGGACTCCGGGCAGCGGCGGAAGCCGTGCTGATGGTGATCAACGAACCCGTGACCGCCGCCCAGCTGGCCGCAGCCCTGGAGGTTCCCGCAGCCGAGGTGGCCCAGGTCCTCGCCGATCTGCGCGAAGACTATGACGGCTATACTGGGGGTGGATCCACCGGGCTGCGCGTTTCCCAACCGCGGGGCTTCGAGCTCCGTGAAGTGGCCGGCGGCTGGCGCATTTACTCGCGTCCCAGCTATGCGGACATCGTCGGGCAGTTTGTGCTGGAAGGGCAAAGTGCCCGCCTCTCGCAGGCAGCACTGGAAACCCTGGCCGTGATCGCCTACCGCCAACCGGTGTCCCGGGGACAGGTATCAGCTATCCGGGGAGTCAACGTGGACTCCGTGGTCCGAACGCTTATCCAGCGCGGGCTCGTCGAGGAAGCGGGTACCGAACCGGAGACCGGTTCGCTGCTCTACGTCACGACACCGTACTTCCTGGAGAAACTGGGGCTGGGCAGCTTGGAGGAGCTGCCGCAGATCGCACCCCACCTGCCCGGGCTGGAAAACCTTGCAGAATTTGAAGAGACTACTTACTAACCGCTACACCCGAAGGATTCTTAATGACACAGGCACCCCGTTCCGGAGCAGGCCGCAGCAATCCGCGCGGCGGAGGGGCCTCAGGCGGCAGCCGGGGCTTCGGCAAGGGCTCCAAGCCCTCCACCGGCCGCACCGGCGGACCGAAGTCCGCTTCGGACCGCGGCGCCCCCTCCGAGGGCTACAAGTCCGACGGTTTCAAGTCCGGCGCCCCCAAGTCGGGCGGTTTCAAGTCCGGTGCACCCCGGTCGGGCGGCTTTAAGTCCGGCGCGCCTAAGTCCGGCGGTTTCAAGTCCGGTGCCCCCAGGCCGGCCCGCGACGAGGCACCTGCAGCTGACGGCTACCGGTCCGGCGCCCCCAAAGCCGGCGCCCCCAAGACCGGCGGTTACAAGTCCGGCGCGCCTAAGTCCGGTGGCTTCAAGTCCGGCGGTCCCAAGAAGGGCGGCGGCGACCGTGCCTTCCGCAACGAACGCTTCGGACAGAACCTGGGCCCGGTTACCAAGCGTCCGCACACCCGCCGCCCGGGCAAGCCCGTGGTGTCCGAACACCACGATCCCGAAGGCATCCGGCTGCAGAAGGTCATGGCCAGTGCAGGCGTAGCCTCCCGCCGCGTGTGCGAGGAGATGATCCAGGAAGGCCGGGTGGAGGTCGACGGCGAAGTTGTCACCGAACTCGGTGTGCGCGTTGACCCCAAGACGGTTTCCATCCATGTGGACGGTATGAGCCTGCAGCTGGACGAGACGCAGAAGTACTACGTCTTCAACAAGCCCCGCGGCGTCATCTCCACGATGGAGGACCCGGAAGGCCGTCCGTGCATCAGCGACTACCTCAAGAACACCAACAAGCACGAGCGCCTCTTCCATGTCGGCCGCCTGGACAACAACACCGAGGGCCTGCTGCTGCTGACCAACGACGGCGAGCTGGCCAACCGCCTGACCCACCCCTCCTACGAGGTTCCGAAGACGTACCTGGTGCAGGTCCGCGGTCCCATGGCCCACGGCGTCGGCGCCCAGATGCGCGAAGGCCTGGAACTCGAAGACGGTTTCGCCAAGGTGGATTCCTTCCGCCTGGTCGATTCCACTCCGGGCCACATCCTGGTGGAAGTGGTGCTGCACTCCGGCCGGAACCGGATTGTCCGCCGCCTGTTCGAGGCCGTTGGTCACCCGGTCGAGCGCCTGGTGCGCACCCAGATGGGTCCGATCCGCCTCAACGACCAGCGCCAGGGCAGCATCCGCGTCCTCGGCCGCCATGAAGTGGGCCACCTGCTGGCTTCCGTAGGGCTGTAGCCGGTGACGGTACTGGTTAACGGGGGTACACACCTGTCCGGGCCGGTCCTGGTGATCGGCACCGGCCTGCTCGGCGCCAGCATCGGCCTGGGCCTGCGGGCCCGGGGGATCGACGTCGTGCTCTCGGACATCTCTCCCTCCACGGAAGCGGTGGCGAAGGACATCGGTGCCGGGCGGCTGCTCTCCGGCGTCGAGGCGGGCTTCGCGCCCCAGCTCGTTGTTGTCGCGGCTCCGCCGGATGTCACCGCGCCCCTGGTGGCGCAGGCACTGAAGGACTGGCCGGGCGCCGTCGTCGTCGATATCGCCAGCGTGAAGGCCGCCGTCCTGGCCGGCCTCGAAGGCACCGGAGCCGACCTGTCCCGCTATGTGGGAACACACCCGATGGCCGGACGCGAAAAGTCCGGTCCGGTGGCCGCCCTGGGTGACCTTTTTATGTCCAATCCATGGGTGATCTGCGCCGGGGAGCACAGCTCAGCCGAGGCGGTGAAGACCGCGGAGGCCCTGGCCATCGATCTTGGTGCCGTTGTGTCGCGTATGGACGCCGAGGACCATGACCAGTCCGTTGCATTGATTTCGCACCTGCCGCAGGTGATGTCCTCGCTGGTGGCCAGCCGGCTGCAGGAAACTCCGCCGTCGTCGCTGGCGCTGGCCGGCAACGGACTGCGGGACGTGACCCGGATCGCCGCCAGCGAACCGAAGCTGTGGGTGCAGATTCTCAGCGGCAACGCTCCGCGGCTGGTCTCCATCCTGCAGGGGGTCCGCGAGGACCTGAACCGGCTGATCAACACGCTGGAAAACCCGGAGGCGGACGGCGCCCGGCTGGACATGGCCCAGCTGATCGCGGAAGGCAACACCGGACAGGCCCGGATTCCGGGCAAGCACGGCACACCGCCGCAGTCCTTTACCAGCTTCACGGTCCTGGTTGATGACACCCCGGGCCAGATCGCGCAGCTGCTGACCGAAATCGGTGAAATCGGCGTCAACCTGGAAGACCTCCGGCTGGAGCACGCCTCCGGACGCCAGGTTGGCCGGGCGGAAATCTCGGTTCTGCCGAGCAAGGTGCACGGGCTGGTCAGCGAACTGACCTCGCGCGGGTGGAAGGTAGTGGAGTGAGCGAAGAACGTAATCCGGCCCAGTTCCGGCTGGGCAAGCCCCTGGTGGTTGCCATCGACGGTCCGTCCGGATCCGGCAAGTCCAGCATCAGCCGGGAAGCGGCCCGCCGGCTGCGCGCCGCCTACCTCGACACCGGTGCGATGTACCGTGCCGTCACCATCGCCTGCATGCGTGCCGGGATCGACCTGACCGACGCCGTCGCCGTCGAGGCCGCCACCCGTGCCGCGGACATTCAGCTGAGCACCCACCCTGACCAGGAATGGGTGCGGGTTGGGGGAGAGGACGTCACCCAGGCGATCCGCGAACCCGAGGTCTCCTCCAACGTCAGCGCCGTGGCCACCACCCTCGGTGCCCGCGCAGATTTGGTCCGCCGGCAGCAGCAGCTGATCAAGGACTCCGGACTGCGCATCGTCGCCGAGGGACGGGACATCACCACGGTGGTGGCGCCCACGGCTGAGGTGCGGATCCTGCTCACTGCTTCGGAAGAGGCCCGCCTGCGCCGCCGCGGCGTCCAGCTGGGCGGATCACAGACCACCGCGCAGCTGCGCGAACAGGTCCTGACCCGCGATGTAAAGGACTCCACCGTGGTGAACTTCCAGAAGGCAGCCGACGGCGTGGTGACCATCGATTCCTCCGACCTGGACTTTGAAGAAACTGTCCAGGCTGTCCTGGACGTTGTCTACAGCAGCACGCACTGACTTTTGCAGCGGTGAAGCGCCGGGCCCCAATGGGGTCCGGCGCTCCTTGCCGTGTTTCAATGGACTGGTGGCTGCACGGGAATCTTCGTGCATTAACCCCAAAATACTTACCCGGGCTGAACGTCCGGAGACGGCCGGGCGCGTATGCGCTGAGGCCTCAACGGAAAGAAAGCAATAGTTTATGAACGCCAACCCTACCTTTGACGGCGACTCCGGCGAGGAGTACGTGCCCGCAGGCGAGGATCAGATCGACGAGCGGCTTGCCGCCCTCGACGACGACGAAGCCAACCTGCGCGCGGAAACCCTGCGCGCCGGGCTCTCCGACTACGAACTCGATGAGGAAGACGCTGCGCTGCTGGCCGGCGGCTTCGACGAGATCGACGAAGACGCTCCGGTCCTGCTGGATCCCGTGGTCGCCATTGTTGGACGCCCGAACGTCGGCAAGTCCACCCTGGTTAACCGCATCCTGGGCCGCCGCGAGGCCGTAGTGGAAGACACCCCGGGTGTCACCCGCGACCGCGTGTCCTACCCCGCCACCTGGAACGGCGTGAACTTCACGCTCGTTGACACCGGCGGCTGGGAGCACGACGCCCGCGGCATCCACGCCCGCGTCGCCGACCAGGCCGAGATCGCCGTCGACGTCGCCGACGCCGTGATGCTGGTTGTTGACGCCACCGTGGGTATCACCGCCACCGACGAAGCCGTCGTGAAGATGCTGCGCAGCAAGGGCAAGCCTGTCATCGTCGTCGCCAACAAGGTGGACGACATCCAGAACGAAGCCGACGCCTCCACCCTCTGGGGCCTGGGCTTCGGCGAGCCCTACCCCGTCTCCGCGCTGCACGGCCGCGGTACGGCCGACATGCTCGACGCCGTCCTGGACGTCCTGCCGGAGTACTCCGCATACGGCGGACTGGACCGCAGCGGCGGCCCGCGCCGCATTGCCCTCATCGGCCGCCCGAACGTCGGCAAGTCCTCCCTGCTGAACAAGCTCGCAGGTTCTGAGCGTGTGGTTGTGGATGACACGGCCGGCACCACCCGCGACCCGGTCGACGAAATGATCGAATTGGGCGGGCGCACCTGGCGCTTCGTTGACACCGCCGGCATCCGCCGCCGCCAGCACATGGCCCAGGGCGCCGATTTCTACGCCTCCCTGCGCACGCAGGCCGCGCTGGAGAAGGCGGAGGTCGCCGTCGTCCTCCTCGCCGTTGACGAAGTCCTCTCCGAGCAGGATGTCCGCATCCTGCAGCTGGCCATCGATTCCGGCCGCGCGCTGGTCCTCGCGTTCAACAAGTGGGACCTGCTTGACGACGAACGCCGCCGCTACCTGAAGACCGAGATTGAGCGCGACCTTGCGCACGTCGAATGGGCGCCGCACGTCAACATCTCGGCCAAGACCGGCTGGCACAAGGACCGCCTGGTCCCGGCGCTGGACACGGCCCTGGAGAACTGGGACAAGCGCATCCCCACCGGCAAGCTCAACGCCTTCCTGGGCGAGCTCGTGGCGGCCCACCCGCACCCGGTGCGCGGCGGCAAGCAGCCCCGTATCCTGTTCGGCACGCAGGCCTCCTCGCGTCCGCCGAAGTTCGTGCTCTTCACCACCGGATTCCTGGACCCCGGCTACCGGCGCTTCATTACCCGCCGCCTGCGGGAGACCTTCGGTTTCGAAGGTACGCCCATTGAGGTCAACATGCGGGTGCGCGAGAAGCGCGGCAAGAACAGCAAGCGCTAGCAGTCTTTAGCATAGGGAGCTGCCCCGGAGCCAATATGAACTCCGGGGCAGCTCCGATGCGGGGAAATCGGCAAGTCTGTTGTAGAGTATTTGAGTTGGTTCGGCCGGGAATGCTCCGGCTAGCGGGTCAATGAAGTAACGGGTTGTGGCGCAGCTTGGTAGCGCACTTGACTGGGGGTCAAGGGGTCGCAGGTTCAAATCCTGTCAACCCGACGATAAGCCTGATGGAACGCAAGTTCTGTCGGGCTTTTGTCGTTTCCGGGGGTCTGCCACAGGATCCGCTGGGTGGCCCTGTGGGTTGGAGCCAAACTCATCGCCATAATGCGATATGATCGCCCTATGGCGATTATAAAGCCGGGGTTGACGCCCCTCGATGATGTGGCGACGGCCGCGTATGCACACCTGTTCCAGGCCTTCGCTGAGCCGACGCGCCTGGCGATCGTGCAGCACCTCGCCTCGGGCGAGCACCGGGTCCGGGACCTCGTTGACCATATGGGCCTCGCCCAGTCGACGGTAAGCAAGCACGTTGGCTTCCTCGTTGAGTGCGGACTCGCGGCCATGCGTCCCGAAGGACGTTCGACCTGGTACTCGCTGACCGAGCCGGAGCTGCTGCGCACCCTCATCGCCGCCGCCGAACACCTCCTCGACGCGACCGGCACACAGGCCACGCTCTGCACACACCTGCGGCTGCCGCACACTCTCCCCGCATCAGCTACGGAGGAGGTTTAGCGATGGGTGCAGGACATTATCACGGTCCCGCTGCCGGCGGGTCCGGGCATCCCGGAGACTTCCGCAGGAAGCTGTGGATCGCCTTCTCCCTGACGGCTGTCATCGTTCTTGCCCAGGCGGTGGGCTCGGTCCTGACCGGCAGCCTGGCCCTGCTGACCGATACCGCCCACGCCGTCGCGGATTCGACCGGGCTTCTGGTCGCACTGATCGCTGCCACCCTGATGCTCAAACCCGCAAACTCCACGCGGACCTGGGGGTTCCGGCGGATCGAGGTGATCGCCGCTCTTGGCCAGTCGACCCTGCTTCTTGTGGTTGGAACCTATGCGGTCATCGAGGGCATCCGGCGGCTGTTCGAACCCGCAGAGGTGCCCGCCGGCGAGCTGCTCATCTTCGGCCTCGTTGGCCTCGCAGCGAACATCATCGCGGTCGCCGTCCTTGCCTCCGGCCGGGACTCGAACTTCAACATGCGGGCGGCCTTCCTCGAAGTCCTCAACGATGCACTCGGCTCCCTTGGAGTGGTTGTCGCGGCAATTGTCATCGCCACGACCGGCTTTATGCAGGCCGACGCCATTGCCGGCCTGCTCATCGCAGCCCTGATTGTGCCCCGCGCCTTCAAACTCATGAGGGAGACGACCAGGGCGCTGATGGAGTTCACCCCCAAGGGCCTCGACCTCGACGAGGTGCGTACGCACATCCTCGAACTCGACCACGTCAAGGACGTGCATGACCTCCATGCCTCCACCGTCGCGACGGGCCTGCCTATCCTGACCGCCCACGTCGTCGTCGACGACGAGTGTTTCACCGACGGACACGCCGCCGAGACGCTGCAACAGGTCAAGGCCTGCGTCGCCGGGCACTTTGAGGTCTCCATCCACCATTCAACCTTCCAAATCGAGACCGAGCACATCGCCGAGCACGAGCCGGCGGGGTGCCGGCACGGCTGATCCCCGTGGCGGGTGTGGATGAATGCCTTGCTAGCCTGAGGCCATGACAACGTTCTACGTGCCCACCCCCACTGAACTGAACCACCTGCGCCGCTGCGCCGAGCTTGCCCGCTCTGCCTGGGAGGACGGGGACGAGCCATTCGGCTCCTTGCTCGTGGATCCCGACGGGCAGGTGCTCTTCGAAGACCGGAACCGCGTCAAGGACGGCGACGCCACCCGTCACCCCGAATTCGAGATCGCCCGGTGGGCTGCCGAGCACCAAACACCCGCCGAACGCGCAGCCAGCACGGTTTACACCTCCGGGGAACACTGCCCGATGTGCGCGGCGGCCCACGGCTGGGTGGGGCTTGGACGCGTCGTGTACGCCGCCAGCGGCGCACAGCTCTCGGAGTGGCTGGCGGAGTGGGGAGTACCGGCTGGGCCGGTGGCCAACCTGCCGATCACCGCCGTCGTGCCCGGTGCTGACACAGCTGGCCCGGTTGCTGAACTGCGGGACGAAATGCGTGCGCTCCACGCACTCCAGAACGGGCGCTGAACCCACCTGCGGCGAGGGTGGGCGGTCCTGGCCCCACGGGTCTAGGTCCCGGTCGAAGTTGCCTAACTTGTTGGTGGGAACCGCCGATTATTAATTCGGTGTGGGATCTGCCCCGCTACTGGTTGCGAAGGACAAATGGGGTCAGCTGCACATGAATAAGGTAGGCCAAAACATGAGATCGTACCGGGAGACAAGTATTGAGACGTCTGCTCTGTGCCTTCTGTTCGTGGTTGTGATGTTGGTGTTGGCCTTTGCCTTCGCAGGTGAGGCAGTTCCCTTATGGGAAAATGAGTCGATTATCAGCGCTGGAAATGTTCTTTTCGATCAGCTCGGATGGGTGCTGACTGTTTATATCACGGTCTTGCTGGGATTCTATGCGGCATCTTTGGGGAGACAGTTTTACAGTGACCAGCAACTCGCTGATAAGTCCAGGAATGAGTTGGGATTCGCCGCTGAAATGATGACAGCGGCCGCGGCAACCATGATTGTCTTCATTGCTCTCGGATCCTTCAACCGACCGGAACGCTTTGGGATGATCATTGTTGTTGTTCCAACATTCTGCCTGATGTTTTTTCTGGCCACGAACCTGGGTCGTTTTGTTGTGGTAGGCAAAGAATCTGCGAGCCGGCTTCATGGGGACTTGAGCAAGGTTGTGGCTAGGTCAAGGGGTTTGGGCAGGGGTGCGCGTGGACGGCCGCTGCTGGTCATTGTGGGCAATGTCCTCTTCATCACAGCGGCAGCAGCTCTTCCGGCGTTCAAGGAGCCGGCTCAGGTGCCTGGTGTTCTTCTTTTCAATTTGATTCCAACCACTGTGCTGGTGGGCGCATATGCTTATGCTCGGTACAATTTCCTCACAGAATTCTATGCTGTCGTCAGATGGGGTTCATGGATATTTCCGCTTTTTGTTGTCCTCTCCTTGGTCATGACCGTGGCAGTTGCGTTGCTTGGTGAAATATCCATGCCGTGGGAGATAATCCTTGCTCTCGTGTTAATTATGGTGTCCGTGTCGGTAAGTACTTTTATTTATTCCAGACGCGAAAAGTCACGGATTCCGAATTGGTCGCTTAATGGTGCAGTCAACGCATTGGCGCGTAAATCTCTGGTCGAGGCACGCGTGCGGATATCTGGTGAAATCAATGATCTGGAGGACTTGCTGGGCAGCAACGTCGAAGCCAAACAGGTAGCCGAACGGGTACCTGTCTCTGTTGGTTGCTGCAGCTGCAGTTCCCAGGGTGAAGCTATCGAACACCTGCAGTCGCAGTTGGAGGGTCGGGAGCTTCGCAACACAAAAACCCGCAGAATGGTTGCCGTTGGCTGCGCTGTATCGGTGGGGGCATTTCTCGGCTGGCGCGGGGGCACCCGGCAGCGCCGGCTCTAAGCTGCAACCTCCTGTCAGGGAGGCACTGCGGGCTACCACGCACCGATCTACACCGGGCATTGGCCGCCGGGAAACCGGTCGACGAGATTGTTGACCGGCTGGTCCTGCCGCTGGTCGAACCGCGCATCGCGGCCGCCGGCCTTTTCACCGGGAGCTTCGTGCCCCGGGCGATGTTTGATGAGGCCCGCCAACTCACAATTCCGCTGCATGTCCTGCTGCGGTGGGACGACGAACGGAACGACCGGCAGCTGGCCCTGGATCTGTTCGATGCATTCGGCTCCCAGGAGAAAACCCTGCAAGCCGACATGGGTGGTCACCGCGGTGTCCCGCAGTTCGCGGAGGAAGACGCGGCCAGGATCTTCGTCGGGCACCTGATGTGAGAGGGGTGTGCCCCGGATACTCAACTGACCTGCGTGAGCGCCTCCCCGACGAGTGACTCCACCGCGGTCCGGGCGTTCTCGCGATCGGCGGCGACGAGGCCTATGCGGGTGCGCCGGTCCAGCACATCGTTGACGTCGAGGGCTCCTTCGGAGCGGACTGCGAACTCGATCTCGGCGCGGGTGACGTCGATGCCGGGTGCGATCAGCGTGGCCGGGTTGGCGGTGCGCGCCCGGGCGAGCACGGCGGGCGCCTCTGCACCGAACCGGGCCACGAGCGAGGGTGGCAGAGCCGCATCCGTGGCACCAGATGGATCTGACCGCGTCACCGCAACGGGTGACCCCGGCGCGCCGACGAGCGGCAACGCGCGTGTGCGGCACTCGCCGCCGTTGAGTCCGCCGTGCCGCATAGCCAGACCCACGGCGTCCTCGGCCATCGCCCGGTAGGTGGTGAGCTTGCCGCCGAGCACGTTGACAATGCCGCCGGGAGAGACGCCCACATGGTGGCGCCGCGACAAGTCAGCCGTCGCGCCCCCGCCTGAGTCGATGAGGGGACGCAGGCCTGCGAAGGCGCCGAGCACGTCGACGCGCCCCAGCTCGCGTTCGAGTGCGGTGGAGAGCGTCGCGAGCAGGAAGTCGATCTCGCCGTCGGTCGGTGCCGGCACCTCCGGCACCGGTCCCGGGGCATCTTCATCGGTGAGGCCCACGACCACCCGTCCGAGCTGCTGGGGCAGGGCGAAGACGTAGCGGCTGATGGAACCCGGGTGGGGCACGGTGAGTGCGGCGAGGGGATGTCCCATAGCCGCCGCGTCGAGCACGAGGTGTGTCCCGCGGCTCGGGCGCAGCCGGATGCCCGGGTCAATCTCGCCCGCCCAGACGCCGGCCGCATTCACGACGGTCCTGGCGCGCACCCGCAGCGATCCGCCGCCGAGCGTATCCTCGAGCAGGGCGCCGTCGGCCGTTACCGAGGTGGCCCGCATCCGCGTGAGCACGGCCGCGCCGAGCGCCGCCGCGGTGCGGGCTATAGCGATGACGAGCCGGGCGTCGTCGACGAGTTGCCCGTCGTAGGAGAGCAGCCCGCCGCGCAGGCCCTCGCGCCGCGTGGCGGGAGCGAGCCGCAGGGTCTCGCCGCGGCCGATGCGACGCGGGTGGGGCAGCACCGAGCCGGGTGTGCCGGCGGTCAGCCGCAGGCCGTCGCCGAGGCCGAACCCGAGGCCGCCGAGGACCCGCTGCCGCGTCGTCACCGCGGGCACGAGGGGCACGAGCTGGGGGAGTGTGCGGACCAGATGGGGTGCTGTGCGGGTCATCAGGAGGTGCCGCTCGATGGCACTCTCGCGGGCGACGCCCAGGTTGCCCGAGGCGAGGTAGCGAAGGCCCCCGTGCACGAGCTTCGAACTCCAGCGGCTGGTGCCGAACGCGAGGTCGTGCGCTTCGACGAGCACAACCGAGAGCCCACGCGCGGCCGCATCGAGCGCGACCCCGGCACCCGTGACGCCGCCGCCGATCACGAGCACGTCGACGGGGGAACCGCCTGCGCTGAGCGCGTCGAGCTCGCGCGCCCGGCGGCCCGCGTTAAGGGCGGCGGAGCCGGGTGCGGCCTGGCTTAGGGGCGCAGATGCCCGTCGAGTGCGTGCCATAGTTCAGTGCTCCAATGTGACTCGTCGATGAGGGTGGAGACGGTGTTGTGCGACAGGATCGCGGACTGTGCAATGAGCAGGAGCATGACCGAGATCTCCCCGGGGTTGCCTTCCCGGACGGTGCCGCCACGCTGGGCGGCCGTGACCGCGGCGGTGAGCCAGTGCAGGATAACGCGCTGGCTCGTGCCGATGCGCTGCAGCGTGTAGCGCATAAACACCTCGGGTTCGCGTTCGAGCAGGCGGCCGTAGAGCGCATCCTCGCGGAAGAGCTCCGAGAAGCGCAGCACATCGCGCACGATCTCGGCCCGGGTCGTTGCGGGCGCGCCGAAAGCGTCAATGATGCCGACGGCGGCGCGCAGCAGGGCAGCGCGAACGATGTCGTCGGCGCTCGCCCAGCGGCGGTAGACGGTTGGGCGGCTCACCGCAGCATTGCGGGCGACCTCCGCGATGGTGACGCCGTGCACTCCCCGTGCCGCGATGAGCTCGGCGGCGGCATCGAGCATCCGCTGCTCGGTCGCGTCCCATACGGGCCACTCAACGGCCTGCCTGGCAGACCAGGGGCGGGCCTGGGTACCTGAGACAGCACCTGCTGCGGCTTGACGATGTTCCATAATCTGTCACACTGTAACGCATGCTCGACGATGACGCAGCCCACAGTGTAAATCCCAGTGCCGCCCCCGGACCGATGCGCTGGAACGGCTGGGGTGACCCCGCCAAGGCCAAAGACCTGCCCGGCGCGGTGCGGGCTCTGCTGCCCGTCAAGCTTGGCCGTATCCCGCGCCCCGCACCCGCCGTCTCCATCGATGAGGTCGAACTCGCGGACTCCGCTCTTTCCGAGGCCGACAGGCTTGCGTTGGCAGCCATCGTCGGCGAAGAACATGTGCGCACCGACCGCGAGGCACGCATCCGGCATGCGGGCGGTAAGTCAACGCTGGACCTGCTGCGGCGCCGCGCGGTGCGGCAGCACGCGCCGGATGCGGTCGTCGACCCGGCCGACGACGCCGAGATCGCCGCGGTGCTGCGGCTCGCGGGTGAGCGCGGGATCGCCGTAGTGCCGTTCGGCGGGGGAACGTCCGTTGTCGGCGGGCTGGACCCCGAGGGCGGGACCGGCCGCGGCGGCAGTCACCGCCGCGCCGTCGTCAGCCTCAAACTGCACCGGCTCTCCGGGCTCGTCTCACTCGACGTGCTGAGCGGCGAGGCGACCCTCCGCGCGGGCACGACCGCGCCGGAGGCTGAGGCGCTGCTTGCCGCGCACGGCTTCGAACTTGGGCACTACCCGCAGAGTTTCCGCTACGCGACGATCGGCGGTTTCGCGGCCACCCGCTCCTCCGGCCAGAACTCCTCGGGGTACGGCCGTTTCGACGCGATGGTCACGGGGCTGCGTGTTGTGACCCCGAGCGGCGAACTCGATCTTGGGCGCGCGCCGGGTTCGGCTGCCGGCCCCGACCTCGTGCAGCTTTTCCTGGGTTCCGAAGGTGCCTTCGGCGTCATCACCGAGGTACGGCTGCGGGTGCACCCGGTGCCGGAGGTGCGGCTGCACGACGCCTGGACCTTCCGCGACTTCACCGCGGGCGCGAACGCACTGCGGCAGGTCGCGCAGCTCGGCACCGGGCCGACCGTCATCCGCCTCTCCGATGAGGCCGAGACGGGGGTGAGCCTCGCGCAGGTGGGGCGCATCGGCAAGGCGCTCACGAAGGGATGCAGCGTCATCACGGTCTTCGAGGGCGAGGCCGCCATCACGGCCGACCGGCGGGCGCGCACGGCCGCCGTCCTCACGGCCGCGGGTGGGACGCACGCAGGAGAGCGGCCAGCCGAAGAGTGGGTGCACGGCCGGTTCAACGCGCCGTACCTGCGCGATTCGCTGCTCGATCACGGGGTTTTCTGCGAAACCCTGGAGACCGCCACGACCTGGTCCAACCTCGAGCGGCTGAAGCGCGAGGTTACCGAGGCGATCACCCTCGGCTTCTCCGCGCACCGGGCGAAATCGCTGGTGCTTTCCCACGTCTCGCACGTCTATCCCACGGGCGCTGCGCTCTACTTCACGGTCCTCGCGGGAGTGAAGGGCGACGCCCTTGAGGTCTGGGACGAGGTGAAGCCGCGCGTGAACGACGCAATCATGGCCGGCGGCGGCACGATCAGCCATCATCACGCCGTCGGCCGCGACCATGCCCCCTGGCTAGAGCGCGAGATCGGCGGACTCGGCCTGCGCGTGCTCAGCGCGGTGAAGGCCGAGCTCGACCCCGCCGGGATCCTCAATCCGGGTGCGCTGCTGGCGGCAGGTGCCGCCGAAACCCGGAGCCGCTGAGGTGCCCGGGCACATCGCCTTGCTCGTGAATCCGGTGTCGGGCCGTGGCCGCGGCACCACAGCGGCCGATACCGCGGTCGCCCGGCTCCGTGAGCTCGGCGCCGAGGTGCGGGAGTTCACGGGCACCTCCGTCGACGACACCCGCGCCCTGGCCTCCCAGGCGGCCGCCGGCCGGCCCCGCGCCCTCGTTGTGGTCGGCGGCGACGGCACCCTGTCGTCGGTGCTGGACGTGGTCGTCGGCGCAGGCATTCCCATTGCACTCGTGCCGGCAGGTACCGGCAACGATCTCGCCCGCGCGCTCGGGCTCCCGTACGAGTCCTCTGCTGCCGCCGTCGCAGCTGCTGCCGAACTCGCGCTCAGCGGAGTGCCGCGCCGCATCGACATCGGACTGGCTGAGACGGCTGGCGGGGTGCGGCGGTTCCTCACGGTCGCAGCGCTCGGCTTTGATGCCCGGGTGAGCGAGCGCACCAACCGCCTGCGCTGGCCGCGCGGAACGGCGCGCTACTACCTTGCCCTGCTCGTGGAACTCGTCCGGCTGCGCCCGGTGCCGTTTTCAATCGGCGTCGACGGTGCACCCCGGCAGCACCTGCCGGGCACCCTCATAGCAGTCGGCAACACGGCGAGTTACGGCGGCGGCATGGCCGTCTGCCCCGCCGCCAACCCGTGCGACGGACTGCTCGAAATCACGCACATCGCGCCGCTTGGCCGCCTCAAACTCATCCGCCTTTTCCCGCTGCTGCTGCGCGGCCGTCACATCGAACGCAGCGAGGTGACGTCGACGGCGGCCGGCACGATCGAGGTCGACGCGCCAGGGCTCGTGGTGTACGCCGACGGCGAGCGGCTCGGCGGCGGTGCGGTGCGTTTCTCGCTGCTGCCCGGCGCCCTCACGGTGCTGGTTCCCAAGACCGTGCCCGGCGCCGCGCCGGACGCCGCCGTCGCCCCGCGGAGGCAGGTATGAGCAAGGCCATGGGCGGGACCCGGTTTGACCATGACGTCGTGATCATCGGCTCGGGATTCGGCGGCTCGGTCGCTGCTCTTCGGCTCCGCGCCAAGGGCTACGGAGTGCACGTCTACGAGGCCGGCCGCCGATTCGCCGATGAAGACTTCGCGAAAACCTCATGGAATGTGCGCCGCTACCTGTGGGCTCCTGCACTCGGGTGCTTCGGGGTGCAGCGCATTCACAAGCTGCCGCACGTTATGGTGCTCGCGGGAGCCGGTGTCGGCGGCGGCTCGCTGAACTACGCGAACACGCTCTACGAGCCGGGCGAGGTGTTCTTCGCCGACCGGCAGTGGGCGCACATCGCCGACTGGCGGGCCGAGCTCGCGCCACACTACGCGACCGCAAAACGGATGCTCGGCGTCGTCGAGGAGTATCCCCACGAGGGGCCGGTGGAGCGCATCATGGCGGGTGCCGCGGAAGATCTCGGCGTTGGCCACACCTTCCGGCGCGCCCCGGTCGGCATCTGGTTCGGCAAGCCGGGCGAGACGGTGCCTGACCCGTTCTTCGGCGGCGAGGGTCCCGGACGCACGGGGTGCACACTGTGCGGCAACTGCATGGTCGGCTGCCGCGTCGGGGCGAAGAACACGCTGGTGAAGAACTACCTTGCGCTTGCCGAGCGGCTCGGCACGGTGATCGAACCGCTCCGCACCGTAACCGAGGTGCGGGCACTTGCCGGAGGCGGCTACCGGGTCACGACGGAACGCCCGGGCGCGTGGTTCGGCCGTGACCGGCGCTCAGTCACGGCCGAGCAGGTGGTTTTCGCCGCGGGGACCTGGGGAACACAACAGCTGCTGCACCGCATGAAGGCCTCCGGCGCTCTGCCCGGACTCTCCGACTCGCTGGGCCGGCTCACCCGGACGAACTCTGAAGCGCTCGACGGCGCGGTCGCCGTCTCGCTGCCTGCTGGGCTCGAGCTCGCGCGCGGGGCCGCGATCACCACTTCGTTCCATGTCGACGAGACGACGCATGTCGAGAATGTGCGTTACGGTCCGGGCTCGAACCTCATGGGCGGGCTCGCGACCGGACTCGTGCCGGGTGACGCCCCACTCGGTGCGCGGCTCGCCGCCCTCATCGGAGGGTTCCTCCGGGCACCCGTCACGGCCCTGCGGCTCGGCTCGCTCCGCCGCTGGAGCGAGCGGGGCATCATCGCGCTCGTGATGCAGACAGCCGACAACTCGCTCACGCTCTCGCTGAAGCGGAGCTTCGGCCGCCGCGTGCTCACGAGCGCGCAGGGACACGGTGAGCCGAACCCGAGCCACCTCCCGGGTGCGCACCGGGCGGTCCAGGCCATCGCCGCCCGGCTTGAGCGCGACGGCGCTGTGCCCGCGGCGGCGCGCGGCTCATGGCCCGAGGTGTTCGGCCTCCCGATGACCGCACACTTCCTGGGCGGGGCAGTCGTCTCGGACTCGCCCGAGCACGGCGTCATCGACCAGTTCCACCGGGTGTGGGGCCATCCGGGCCTGCACATCGTCGACGGGGCGGCGGTGCCCGCGAACCCGGGCGTGAACCCCTCACTCACGATCACCGCGCTGGCCGAGCGGGCCATGTCCTTCTGGCCGCGCCGCGGGCAGCCGGATGACCGGCCCGGGCAGGACGGTTAGAGCGCCGTTCCGATCCAGAGACCCAGTAGGGCAGCGGCCACCGAAAGCACCAGCATTCCAACGCCGCTGACCAGGGACGCGATGTGCCGGCCCTGTTTGATGAGCTGCACGGTCTCATAGCTGGCCGCGCTGAACGTTGTGTACCCGCCGAGGAACCCGGTTCCGATCACGATGCCGAGGTCCGTCGGCAGCACCTGGCCGAGAGTCAGTCCGGTGAGGACACCGAGCGCGAGCGAACCTGACACGTTGATGAGAGTCGTCGCCCAGGGAAACTCCGTCTGGAGCCAGGTGCGGATCAGCCCGTCGAAAAGAAAGCGCACCGCAGCACCGGCCCCGCCAGCCAGGGCCAGGACCAGGAAGGTGAGCGGGGTCATGAGCCAGCCTCCCGATCACAGGCTGGGTGATCCTCGTCCGACGGTCCGGCTGCCTTTGCCTGCAGCCGGGAATTGGTCCCAGCGGCAACGGCAATGCCGAGCCACGTGGCGAACGCGCCTATCAGCACCGTTCCGGCAGGGTAGGCAACTGCCGCCCATGGGAGACCGTCCCTAAGGAACATCGCCGTATCCGTGGCCAGAGCACTGTAAGTGGTGAAGCCGCCGCAGTATCCCGTGCCGAGCAGCAGTTTGAGGTTCACACCCGCGGACCGCGCACTGTCCAGCCGGGTGAGCGCTTCATAAAGGCAGCCCAGGAGAAACGCGCCGGCCACATTGATGATGGCGATGGAGACCGGTACTTCGCCGAGGTTGGGGATAAGGAGTGAGAGGCCCTCGCGGGTGGCTGCACCGAACGCACCCCCAACGGCCACGAGGGCGATGGGGGCCCAGCGCAGGTGGGGCGGCCGGGCGGAGTCACGGTGAGCAGTCACCTTGCTAGCGTAGGGGCTATGACCACGTTCTATGCGCCCACCGCTGTCGAACTGCACCAGCTGCGCCGCTGCGTGGAGCTTGCCCGCGCTGCCTTGGAGGACGGCGACGAGCCGTTCGGCTCGGTGCTTGTCGACGCCGAAGGCCGGGTGCTCTTCAAAGACCGGAACCGGGGCAAGGAGGGAGACGCCACGCGCCACCCCGAGTTTGAGATCGCCCGGTGGGCTGCAGAACACCAGTCACCAGCGGAGCGTGCAGCCAGCACGGTCTACACCTCCGGGTAACATCTCCGGGGAACACTGTCCGATGTGCGCGGCCGCGCATGGCTGGGTGGGGCTCGGGCACATCGTCTACGCCGCCGGCACGGAGCAGTTATCCCAGTGGCTTGCAGAATGGAATGTTCCGGCGGGTGCAGTTGCTGCCCTGCCGATCGCCGCCGTTGTGCCGGGCGCCGACGTCGCCGGTCCCGTCGCGGAACTCACTGACGAAATCCACGCGCTCCACGCGGTTCTCTCCACAGGCGCTGACGCCGGCATACGGCCTCAGCCCAGCGAACCGACGTCGTCGGCAATCGCCGCCATCCGCCCCTCGAACTGGTGGCCGCCGGACTCATGCAGGCGGACCACGGCGCCCGGCAGGAGGGACTCGAACCGGGCCAGGTGGTCGAACGGTACCGTGGTGTCGTCGCGGCAGTGGTGGAAAACGAGCGGCAGCCCTGCCGGTGGCGTGAAGTCCGCCGGCAGGGCGTACTCCGCCTGCCACCCCTCCGAGCCCCAATACGGCGTCGCCGCAAGCACGAGTCCCCGAGGCAGCGGATGGCCGGGCCAGCCGTCCGCCATGCGGAGCAGCAGCATCGAAGACCCAAACGAATGCCCAACGATCACCGCAAACGGTCCCAGGGAATCCAGCTGTCGGTCCAGCTCGGCCCGCCAGGCCGCAGCAGACATATCCTGGTCGGGGAACTGCGGCATGTCGACCTTCACCCCAAGGCGCGTGCGCAGTTCATCGGCCATCGGCTGGTCATCGACCCAGCCGCCGGCACCGTGCACAAACAGGACTCCCATGTTTGCCTCCTCATCGTCGGGGCGCGCCGAACCGCCACTGTCAGTTTCCCGGGTCCGCCGCCGTCCGGCCAGGGGCTGCGTCTCAACCGGGCCGTTTCGGCCGCAGTGAAGGCTCGGCTGAACGCCGGAGCGAACATTGGGGAACCCCTGGCGGGGGCGCTGCTGCCGCTGCTACGGTTGTGGCGCTGTGCCGGCGAACGAGGAGGTGGTACCCGTGAACGATGTGATGTGGGTGCTCCTCGTTGGAGTCATGGCCGGGCGGTAGCCGCCCGGGAGCGCCGTTGCCAAAGCACTCCCGAAAGGCACCACCATGCATTTCATTTCCGAACAACGACTCGATGACGGCCTCCTCGAACGTGAATTCACCCTCGGCGAGATCCCGGGCATCCTGTGGACTCCAACCTCCACTCCCGCTTCAACTCCGGCGCCGCTGATCCTGCTGGGCCACCCCGGCGGGTTGCGCGCGATGTATCCGCGGCTGGCGGGACGGGCCCGGCAAGCCGCCGCCGATGGATTTGCTGCAGCCACCATTGAACTCCCCGGGGCCGGCACCCGGCCCCGCCTGCTCGACGCCGAACAGGCCCGCGCTGATCTTCACGGGGCGCTGGCGGCCGGCGGGCAGCTCGGCGACATCATCGACCGGCTGGTCTTCCCGCTGGTCGACGCCGCCGTTCCGGAATGGCAGAGCACCCTGGACGCGCTTCTTCCGCTCCCGGATCTCCGCGCTCCGGTTGGCTTCTCCGGCGGAGTGATCGCCATCGGTATCCGGCTGGCCCTCGCCGAACCCCGCATCGCAGCCGCCGGTCTCTTCGCCGGGAGCTTTGTGCCCCGGGCCATGTTTGATGAGGCCCGCCGGATCACGATTCCGCTGCACGTCCTGCTGCAGTGGGACGATCAGGGAAACGACCGGCAGCTGGCCCTGGACCTGTTCGATGCCTTTGGTTCCGTGGAAAAGACGCTGCAGGCCAACCTGGGCGGGCACACCGGTGTTCCGCAGTTCGCAGCGGAGGACGCAGCCCGGTTCTTCGTCCGGCATCTGGCCTGACACGGTTTCGTGCTGGGCGTGCCGCCGTCCCTGGCTGACCGGTGCGGCGCAGCACGGCCGGGGCCCGGTCGAACGAATGTCCGGCCAGGCCCCGGCCGCTGCGCCGCGGATATTTCCGGTTCTACCGGGTGGATCGGAAGGAGCAGCACCGCTGCAGGGCGGGGAAGAGCCTGGCTGCCGCAGCGAGTGCACCCTGCGTCCCGGGTGATCCGAAGTAGGCGAAAATCAGTGTTGGTGTGGGCATCTTGGTTCTCCGTTCAGTTATGGGCAATGAGTTGTGAGCAACGGCCGGTCCGGTTGCTACACCTGTACCGACTCGCCGGCAGCGGGTTCGGATACCCGCTGGCCGGGCATCGCCAAAGCCGTGATCACGGCACCGGCCAGGGCGAGGATTCCGGCACCGGAAAAGGCTGCGGAGTACCCCTGGGTCAGTTCTTCCGGTGATGGCTGGACACCGGAAATGCCGTAGACAATGGCCGTGAGCACGGCGAGGCCGAGGGCCGAACCAATCTGGTAGCTGGTGCTTACCAGACCGGACGCCACGCCGGTTTCGGCGGGCGGTGCGGCATTAATGGCCGTGCCGAGCGAGGGGACGAACGCCAGCGACATTCCGAGGGCTGCCAGAAGCGATGCCGGGAGGACATCGACCAGGTACGTGCCGTCGGGACGCACGAACGACAGCCAGACGAGCCCGGCCGCCAGGAACAGCAGCCCCGTAACGATCAGCGCCTTGGAACCGAACCGGCCCAGCAGCCGCGGTGCCAGCGCAAGCATGACCACAACCACGAGGCCGGTTATCGGCAGGAGCGCGGCGCCGGCGACGAAGGCTGATGCCCCAAGAATCTGCTGCAGGTAGAGGTTCAGGAAGAACCACATCGACACCCAAGCTGCGCCCAGCAGGAACTGCGCGCCGTTGGCTGCACCAAGCTGGGGTGCGCGGAACAGTCCAAGGCCAAGCAGTGGATTGCGGATCCGCGCCTGGATGAGGAAGAAGACCAGCAGCAGCACCAGGCCTGCGGCCAGCACACCCAGGGTTGGCCACGTGAGCCAGCCGATCTCCGGAGCATTGACGACCGCGTAGACGACCACGGCCAGCCCTGCTGTCACGGTGAGGGCACCGCTGATATCGATCGATCCCGCTGTCTTTCGTTCGGTCCGGGGGAGTGCGCTGCCCGTGAAAGCCAGGACCAGGAGGGCTATCGGAACGGTGACATAGAACACCCAGGGCCAGCTCGCGTATTCGGTCAGGACTCCGCCGAGGAACACGCCGGCCGTGCCGCCGATCGGTGCGGCCGCGCCGTAGACGGCAAAGGCTTTGGGGAGATCGGATGTTCCCCCGAAGAGCATCATGAGCAGGGTCAGGGCAGCCGGAGCGATCAGTGCGGAACCGGCGCCCTGGACGGCGCGGCCGGCAATCTCGAGCCCGGCGTTGTCAGCGGCTCCTGCGAGCAGGGATCCTGCGATGAGGACAAGCCAGCCCAGTACGAAAATCTTCCTGGCGCCAAAGACGTCTGCCAGGCGGCCGCCCAGCAGCAGCAGGCCGCCGAAGGCAACCACATAGGCGTTGAATACCCAGGAGAGGGATTCCGGAGTGAAGCCGAGGCCTCGTTGGATGTCGGGCAAAGCGACACCGATGATCGAGGTGTCCATGATGACGACGAACTGCGCTGTGGCGATCAGCGCCAGGCCGAACCACCTTTTCGCCGGTGATAAGGGTGGATGGGGTGACATGGAATTCCTCCTGAGACTGAGAAACCGGAATACCCGGTAGGGGTATAACCTATACCCATAGGGGGTATAGGTTGGCAATCAGGTCGATCGTACGGTTGACCCCTTTGCGTAGTACCCCCATGGGGTATATAGTCGGCGACATAGGTCATACCCAGTGGGGGTATGCGCCACGACGGAAGGAAGACACCATGGCCACGAACGAATACCAGGTAACCGGAATGACCTGCGGGCACTGCGAACTCTCGGTCCGCGAAGAAGTGGAGCAGATCCCCGGCGTCGAGAACATCCAGGTCAGTGCCCAGTCCGGCAAGCTTGCCGTGACGGCCTCCGCTCCGCTCGACGACGCCCAGGTCCTCACCGCGGTGGAGGAGGCAGGCTATTCGGCGGTGCGGACAGCATGAACGCCGGCTCACGCCTGGGGCTCTACGGGGCTGGGCTGGTGGTGGCCTTCGGCGGCGCCTTCGGCGCCGCCGGCGCCGTAGTCCCTGAGAGCGCCGTTGTGGAATGGACCGAAGGCAGCCCGGCAGGAGGAACCGATATGAAAGCCCACGGTGCGGAGCAGGACACTGCCAACACAACGCCGGCCGCAGCAACGCCGGCACCGGAGAGCGTCAAGGGCCTCGCGGCCGGTACCGACGGATATCTCCTGTCCCCGGTCCAGGCACCCGGAGCAGCGGGGGAGACGGGCACCCTCAGCTTCCAAATCCAGGACGCTGCCGGGAAGCCGGTCACGGACTACCAAACCTCGCACGAGCAGGACCTGCACCTGATCGTTGCCCGCACCGACGGCAGCCACTTCCGCCACGTGCACCCGGTGCTCGATGAATCCACCGGTACCTGGTCAATCCCCTGGGAATGGACTGAGGCCGGCAGCTACCGTGTCTACGCGGACTTCACGCCGGCAGCAGCCGGGGAGGACGCAGGGTCCCTGACGCTGACGCGAACGGTGCAGGTGGCTGGAGACTTCACGCCCGCAGCAGCGCAGCCCACCCGGTCGGCCCAGGTGGAGGGCTTCACCGTCTCGCTTGGGGGTGACCTGACAGCGGGCACCTCCAGCGACCTCACTCTTACGGTTACCCGCGGCGGGGAGCCGGTCACCACCCTGGAACCCTATCTGGGCGCCTTTGGGCACCTCGTGGCGCTCCGCGACGGGGACCTGGCGTATCTGCATGTCCACCCCCAGGGCGAGGAACCTGCACCGGGAGAGACTTCCGGGCCGGAGATCGGATTCGCAGCCGAGGTCCCCACGGCGGGCCGCTACCTGCTGTATCTGGATTTCCAGGTGGATGGCCAGGTCCACACCGCCGCATTTGTGCTGGACGCCGCGCACGGCAGCGCCACCAGCAGCAGCGCCTCCCCGGACACCGGAGGCGGACCGCATTCTGAACCCGGCCACTGACCCGGTCCCGGCCACTGACCCGGTCCCGGCAAAAAACCCGGCACCGGCAAAAAACCCGGCACCGGCAAACAACCCGCCCCAGCAGAGAAGCTAAGCGAAGGAACAACACATGAGCACATCAACATCCCCGGGCGTGGGCACCGGCATCGAGCTGGAGATCGGCGGAATGACCTGCGCTTCCTGCGCCATGCGGATCGAGAAAAAGCTCAACAAGCTCGACGGCGTCACGGCGACCGTGAACTACGCCACCGAAAAGGCGAAAGTCACCGTTCCGGCGGGTTACGACCCTGCGCAGCTGATCGCGGAGGTGGAAAAAACCGGGTACACCGCCGTCGTTCCCGCGCCGAAGGGCGGCAAGGACGGCGGCGCTGCATCCAGCGCCGCCGGGGACGAAGACCCGGAGCTGGTCTCGCTGCGCCACCGGCTGATCGGCGCGGTGGTGCTGACGGTGCCGGTGATCGCCATGGCCATGATCCCGGCGCTGCAGTTCACCTACTGGCAGTGGGCGTCGCTGGCGCTGGCTGCCCCGGTGATCGTGTGGGGGGCATGGCCCTTCCACAAGGCGGCCTGGGCCAACCTCAAGCAGGGCGCCGTGACCATGGACACACTCATCTCCATGGGCACCTCCGCTGCCTTCCTCTGGTCGCTCTATGCACTGTTCTTCGGCACCGCCGGCACTCCCGGCATGACACATCCGTTCGAGTTCGCGCTGGCGCCCTCCGACGGGGCCGCGAACATCTACCTTGAGGTGGGCGCCGGGGTAACAATGTTCATCCTGGCCGGCCGCTACTTCGAGAAGCGGTCCAAGAAGCAGGCCGGCGCCGCCCTGCGGGCACTCCTTGAACTCGGCGCGAAGGACGTTTCGGTGCTGCGCGGCGGAGTCGAGGCGAAGATCCCCGTCGAGGAGCTGAAGGCCGGCGACGAATTCATAGTCCGCCCGGGCGAGAAGATCGCCACCGACGGCGTTGTGGTCTCCGGGACGTCCGCCGTGGACGCGTCCATGCTCACGGGTGAATCCGTCCCGGTGGAGGTTGCCGAGGGTGATGCCGTCACCGGTGCGACCACCAATGCCGGCGGCCGGCTGGTGGTCCGCGCCACACGGATCGGAGCGGACACACAGCTGGCGCAGATGGCCAGGCTCGTCGAGGATGCCCAAACCGGGAAGGCCGAGGTGCAGCGCCTCGCGGACCGGATTTCGGGTGTGTTCGTACCGGTCGTGATCGTGATTGCAGTCATCGCCCTTGGGGGCTGGCTGGGAGCCGGCTTCCCCGTGACAGCGGCGTTCACCGCAGCCGTCGCCGTGCTCGTGATCGCGTGCCCCTGTGCCCTGGGCCTGGCCACACCGACGGCACTGCTGGTCGGCACCGGCCGCGGCGCCCAGATGGGTGTGCTGATCAAGGGGCCGGAGGTGCTGGAATCCACCCGTAAAGTCGACACAGTTGTCCTGGATAAGACCGGTACCGTCACCACCGGCAAAATGACGCTGGTCGACGCGCTCGCTGAGCCCGGCACCAGCCGGGCCGAACTGCTCCGGCTGGCTGGAGCGCTGGAAGACGCCTCGGAACATCCGATCGCCCAGGCCATCGCCAAGGGCGCGGTCCAGGAGACCGGCCCGCTGCCGGCACCTGGGGAATTCGCGAATGTGGAAGGCAAAGGCGTCCAGGGCGTCGTCGACGGGCACGCCGTCGTGGTCGGCCGCGAGTCGCTGCTCGCCGAATGGTCCCTGAAGCTGAGCCCCGGACTAACCGCCGCGAAGGCCCAGGCAGAGGGCGAAGGCAAAACCGTCGTCGCGGTGGGCTGGGACGGGCAGGCCCGGGGCATCCTAATTGTGGCGGACACCGTGAAGCCGACCAGCGCTGAAGCCATCGCACAGTTCAAGGCAATCGGCCTCACCCCGGTCCTGCTCACCGGCGACAACGACGCCGTCGCCCGGCAGATTGCCGACGAGGTGGGCATCGAGGAAGTCATTGCCGAGGTCCTCCCGCAGGACAAGGTCGACGTCGTCCGCCGGCTCCAGGCCGAAGGCAAGGTGGTCGCGATGATCGGCGACGGCGTCAACGATGCCCCGGCCCTCGCCCAGGCGGACCTTGGCCTGGCCATGGGCACCGGCGCGGACGTCGCCATCGAAGCCTCCGACATCACGCTGGTGCGCGGTGACCTCCGCAGCGCGGTCGATGCCATCCGCTTGTCCCGCAAAACCCTCGGAACCATCAAAACCAACCTGTTCTGGGCCTTTGCCTACAACGTCGCCGCTGTTCCGGTCGCGGCGCTCGGGATGCTCAATCCCATGCTCGCCGGAGCCGCGATGGCCCTGTCCAGCGTCTTCGTCGTCGGCAACAGCCTGCGGCTGCGTGGCTTCAAGAGCACCGCCAAGCAGTAGCCGGGCCCAGGGCATCAGTTCCCATCAATCACGCAGAACACGAGAGGCACACCATGACGAATGACTCCCAGGCGGCCGCCGGCTGCTGCGGCACCAGCGCTCCCAACCCGGCCGCGGCAGGCAACGGCCGCGCGAACCTGCTCGGCAGCCAGGCGGATGACCTGACCACCTGTCCGGTGATGGCCGGCAGCCCCGTCAGCAAAACCGCCGCCGAGGCAGCCGGCCTCTACCGGGACTACGAAGGGGAGCGCTACTACTTCTGCTGTGCCGGCTGCGGACCCGCCTTTGACGCGGATCCGGCCAGGTATGCCGCCAGCATGGCCTGACTGCGGCGCTCCTGCGGGGCCAGCATCCCGTTTTCGGACGGGGAGCGGGCCCCGCAGACAGTTCCGGAGAAGCAGCAGCAACCGCCCGGACATGGGTGAGTGAACCGTCATAATGCGAAATCTTGGACCCAGTCCAAGAAGATGGGGGTGTGAAGACAACTCAAGACGCGGTAGCCGAGCCTGCCGGAACCGTTGATACCCACTCACGCGGCCGCGCGCGGGTCATGACCTACGTGGCACTGTTCGCCGGAGTGCTGGTGGTGAACGCGGCACTGTTTGTGTGGGGCCTCGCCGCCGGCTGGTGGCAGCCGCACGCCCGCAGCCTGCAGGTGATCGCGGCAATCTCCCAAATCAACATCCTGTTCTCCATCCTCCCGCGGCAGCACTGGATGGTGAACCTGATTTCCTACCTGGCCACCAGGGCTCCCGTCTCGTGGCCGCTGCGGCTGCGCTGGCGGCTGGCGCAGTACTACCACGTCGGCGGACTGCACGTCGGCGGCGCCATTGCCGGAACCTTCTGGTACGTGGCGTACGTCGTGCTGCTGGCCCCGGCCTGGGCCGACGGAGAAGCCGGGTACGACGACGTCTCGGTTGCCCTGGCGCTCGTCGTCTCCGCGGTGCTCATCACCATCTGCGTCCTGGCCAATCCCGGATTCCGGACCCGCCACCACGACGTCTTCGAAGCGTCGCACCGCTTCGGCACCTGGACCGTGCTGGTGCTCGGCTGGACCAACGCGCTGCTCCTCGCCAAGCTGCAGACGCCGGCGCGCAGCTTCAGCGAAGCGCTGCTGACTTCTCCGATTTTCTGGATGCTGGTGATCTCCACCGGTCTCGCCGTATGGCCGTGGATCCTGCTGCGCAGGGTTCCGATCACCACCGAGCGGCCCTCCGACCACACGATCATTGTGCGGCTCGACCATGGCTACGTTCCGCAGGTTGGCACCACCCGGGCGATGAGCCGGCATCCGCTCCTGGGCTGGCACCCGTTCGCCTGTGTGCCGGCCGCGCCGGGGGAGTCCGGCTACCGCATGGTGGTTTCCCGGGCGGGAGGCTGGACCGGCGATTTCATCAACAACCCGCCGACACACGTCTGGGTCCGGGGCATCCCCACCGTAGGTGTCGCGAACGCGAAGCGCCTGTTCAAACGGGTGCTCTACGTGACCACGGGCAGCGGGATCGGTCCTGCCCTGGGGCACCTGCTCACCGACACCCAGGGTGCCCGGCTGGTCTGGGTCACCAAGACTCCGCGGGCAACCTACGGAGACGCCCTGGTCGACGAGGTGGAGGCCGCGCAGCCTGACGCCGTCATCTGGAACACCACGGAGCAGGGCAAACCCGATGTGTTCGAACTGTCCTATGACGCGTTTGTGGCCTCCGGAGCGGACGCGGTGATTATTGTTTCCAACAAGTCCGTCACCGGTCGGGTCGTCAGCGAGTTTGAACGCCGCGGCATTCCGGCCTTCGGCCCCATCTGGGACTCCTAGAACGAAACTGCCCCTGCCGTCCCGGGCCGGGACGGCAGGGGCAGCAGGGGGCGATTGGGGCCGGGCCGGGCGGAAGGCGGCAGGCCGCAGGTGACTGCCGGCACCGGCACTGCTAGCGTCGTCCCACCGGGAACCGAAGCAGGTTCCCGGGTCTGCCTCACGACAGGAGCAGGTCCATGGCGGCTGACGCGCCCGCACAAAAGGTCATCATCCACGGCGCCGGAGGCGCGATTGGCGGGGCCGTGGCGGAGGAGTTCGCCCGCCACGGCGCGGAGCTGTTCCTGGCCGGACTCCACCGGAACTCCGTGAATGCAACAGCGGAGCGGATCCGGGCGGCCGGGACGGCACGGGTGCATGTGAGCGAGGTGGACGCCAGCGATCCGCTGGCGGTAGACGCCCACACCAGCGCCGTCGTTGATGAGGCCGGCCGGATCGACGTGCTGCTCAATGCTGTGAGCCTTCCCCTGGTGCAGGGGACCCCGCTGCTGGACATGTCCGTGGAGGACGTCACCGCTCCGGCAGCGGCCTGGCTGCGGACGCAGTTCATCACCGCGAGGGCTGCGGCAGCCCAGATGGTGCCACGGGGGAGCGGAGTCATCCTGACCCTGTCCGCGTCACCGGCCCGCGTTGCGATTGCCGGTGTGGGCGGTTTCGCCGCGGCCTGCTCCGCCGTTGAGGCGCTGACACGGACGTTCGCGGCCGAGCTGGGGCCGGCCGGCGTGCGGGTGGTCTGCCTGCGCCCCCAGCGCATCCTGGAAACCATCGGCAGCACACCGGACCTGCCCATGCCTCTGGAGGAGTTCACCCGCTTCCTCGAAGCCCTCACCACCACGGGGAAGCTTCCGACGCTCAGCGAAGTGGCCAAAGCAGCCGTCTTCCTGGCCCACGGCGGCGCGGACAGCCTGAACGGCTCCGTCCTCAACCTGACCGCCGGCATGAGCGCGGACTGAGCCGGCAGCAGGCAATGAACGGACGACGGCGCCTGGCCGCCTGGCTCGCGGCCGCCGTGTTGGCGGTTCCCACCATTGCAGGGTGCACCGCAGGAGAACCGGAACCTCAGGTGCCCTCCCCGGCATCCCCAGAGGCAGGCGCCACCGGAGCGGAGGACGCACCGGAGGTCCTCGCGGCCGGACTCGAAGCGCCCTGGTCCATCGCCTTCCACGACGGTACTGCGCTTATCAGCGAACGGGATTCCGCCCGGATCCTCGAACTCAGCGGCGGAAACCTCCGCGAGGCCGGCACCATCGGCGATGCGGCCGGGCAGGGAGAGGGCGGCCTGCTGGGAATCGCAGTGCGGGACGGCTTCCTTTATGCCTACCTCACCGCAGGAGGGGAGAACCGCATCGAGCGCCGCGCCTTGACCGGCAGCCCGGGTTCCCTGGGCCTGGGCCAGGCCGAAACAATCCTCGACGGCATCGAGGCCGGGCCCATCCACAACGGCGGGCGCATTGCCTTCGGTCCGGACGGAGAGCTTTACGCCACCACCGGGGACGCCGGTGACCGGGCCAGCGCGCAGGATCTGCGGTCCCTGAACGGGAAGATCCTGCGCCTTGCTCCGGACGGCTCCGTCCCGGAAAGCAATCCCTTTCCCGGGTCCCTTGTCTACAGCTATGGGCACCGCAACCCGCAGGGCCTCGCCTGGGACGCAGGAGGTAGCCTCTACGCCAGCGAATTCGGACAGAACACCTGGGATGAACTGAACGTGATCCTGCCCGGCGGGAACTACGGCTGGCCGGAGGTCGAGGGGATAGCCGGGGAGAGCCGATACCTGGATCCCTTCCAGCAGTGGACCCCGGCGGATGCCAGTCCCAGCGGCATTACCGTCACCGGCGGTTCGGTCTTCATTGCGAACCTGCGCGGGGAACGGTTACGGGAGGTGCCGCTGGACGCGCTGGGATCATCTGAAGAACACCTGGCCGGCCGGTACGGCCGGCTCCGCGACGTCGTCAACGCACCGGACGGTTCACTCTGGATCCTCACGAACAACACCGATGGGCGGGGCAATCCCGGACCGGACGACGATCAGGTGCTGCGTCTGGACCCCGCTCAGTGGACTAGCGCGTCAGAGGACTAGCCCGTCAGCGGTATGTCAGGTCGGTGGATTAAGCGCCAGCCGCATCAGCCACCGGGTTTTACCTCCGGTGCTGGATGCGGTTGGCAGGATGCGCTGGAACCCGGCGGCTTCGAAGAGCTCCGTTGTGCCGGTATAGGCGAAAGCAGCGCTGAGCCGCTCGCCCGCGGCATCGGCCGGATAGGCCTCGAGCGCCGGTGCGCCCTGCGAACGGGCATAACCGGCGGCGCCGTCGAGCAGCTGATAGGCCAGGCCCCGCCTGCGGAACTCAGGCCTGATAACCAGGCAGACGATGCTCCACACCGGGAGCTCATCCACGGCAGGAATGGTCCGGGAATGTGCCAGCCGGGAATGGGAAGCACGGGGGCTGACGGAACACCATCCGGCGGGAACCCCGTCGACGTAGGCGATGACGCCCGGGGGAACACCGTCCTCAGCGAAGCGGCGCAGGCGCGCAGGGCGTTCATTCCCGGCGAGGGTGCGGAATTCCGGGCCCGGGACCCGGTAGCTGAGGCACCAGCAGGCGGCGGTGGCAGGTTTCCTGGCCGCCAGAACAGCGGTGAGGTCATCGAAACGGTCGACCGTGGCGGGATGGACCTCAACCCGGGGCAGGCGCGCATCGGCATTCATCGCCCCACTGTAACTCCCTGCCCTTTCCAGTTTAGGCGCGGACCCGGGGCTTGCGGCAAGACCGGGGTCCGCGGGGAGAATGGTCAGCCGCGGCCGGAAAAGCGCGGCAAACACCCGCCGGCCTGCCGGGACCGCGCATTGCGAACCGAGGTGCAGCATGATCGACGTCATCATTGCCGGGGCCGGACCCACCGGGGTTTTCCTGGCCAGTGAACTGCGGCTCCAGGGATTGGAGGTCCTGGTGCTGGACAAGGAAGACGCACCCACCAAGGTGGTCCGCGGACTCGGCCTGCACGCGCGCAGCCTCGAGATCCTGGACCAGCGCGGTATAGCCGATGAGTTCCTGGACCTCGGCACGAAACACCCGCTCGCCGGCTTCTTCGCCGGTATCACCACCTCCCAGCCGGAAGGTCTCGACACCACGCACCCCTACGTCCTCGGGATTCCGCAGACCACCACCGAACGCCTGCTGACGCAGCATGCCCTGGATCTCGGCGTCGAAATCCGGCGCGGAACGGAGGTTACCGGATTCACCCAGGACGATGACGGTGTGGAGGCCGTGCTCAGCGGGAGCACGCGGCTGCGCTCGCGGTATCTGGTGGGGTGCGACGGCGGCAGGAGCACGGTGCGTCGGGAGCTCGGCGTCGGCTTCCCCGGGGATCCGAGCCGGCACGACCACCTCATGGGGGAGCTGGAACTGACAGCCGCCCCGGAGGAAGTGGCCGCCGTTGTGGCCGAAGTCCGCAAAACGCATAAGGACTTCGGTGCCGGACCGGCCGGGAACGGCGCCTACCGGGTTGTGGTGCCCGCTGCCGGCGTGGCCGGGGACCGGACTGTCCCACCCGCACTGGAGGAGCTGTCAGCGCAGCTGATCCGGCTGGCGGGCACGGATTTCGGGGCGCACTCACCGCGCTGGCTGTCGCGCTTCGGCGACGCCACCCGGCTGGCGGAACGCTACCGGTCCGGGCGGGTCCTCCTGGCCGGGGACGCCGGCCACGTTCATCCGCCGTTCGGCGGGCAGGGGCTGAACCTGGGGATCCAGGACGCGTTCAACCTTGGCTGGAAACTGGCGGCCCAGATCACCGGCTGGGCGCCGCCGGAGCTGCTGGACAGCTATGCGGCCGAGCGGCGTCCGGTGGCGGCGCAGGTGCTGGACAACACCCGGGCCCAGTCGGAGCTGACGCTGTCCGAGCCGGGCCCGCAGGCGGTCCGCCGGCTGCTGGCTGAGCTGATGGAGTTCGCGGAGGTGAACCGGTACCTGACCGAGAAGGTCACGGCCACCGGCCTGCGCTACGACTTTGGTGAAGGGCACAGGCTGCTGGGCCGGCGGCTGCCGGATGTGCAGCTGGCCCACGGCCGGCTGTACGAACGGATGCACACCGGGCGCGGCATCCTGCTGGACACGTCCGGGCAGCTCTCCGCCGCTGGCTGGGAGGACCGGGTGGACCTCGTCACCGAATTGGGGAACCAGGGACAGGAGCTGTCCCGGAAACTCGACGCTCCCGCGTTGCTGCTGCGGCCGGACGGCCACGTTGCCTGGGCCGGTGACGCTGACGGTACCGGTACCGGTAACGGTAACGGTGGCGGCAGCCAGGCGGACCTGCCTGCGGCTGCGGTCCGCTGGTTCGGGCCGCCGGCCGGATCGGCGGGAACCGGATTGCCCGGGGGAACCGGCCACGGGAAACCCGGGGGACGGCGTCCGGACAGCCCCGGTACGCCTACCGGACGCCGCGGCTTCATGTGATCGTTTGGGGATGACATCCATCCAGCGCCTCCGCCCAGAGGGGCTCGTTGTGAGCCCTGCCTTCAGCCACGTTGCCGTCGTGCCGCCCGGAGCGGCCACCATTTACATCGGCGGCCAGAACGCAGTTGACTCCACCGGTTCCCTGATCGGCGGCAGCGATACGGGTGCACAGTCCGCCCGGGCCCTGCAAAACGCCAAAACCGCGCTCGCGGCCGCCGGGGCGAGCCTCACCGACGTCGTGCAGTGGACAGTCCTTTTCACCGAGGGAGCGGACCTCGCGGCGGGCTACGGGGCGGTGGCACAGGAACTCGCCGCCGACGAGCCAGCCCTGGTGCTGGCCGCCCGCGTCAGCGAATTGGGTGTGCCGGGCGCGCTCGTGGAAATCAGCGCCATCGCTGCCGTACTCCCCACCGCTTAGGGGCTGGAGCTGGCACCGGCGCCGCTGGCGGGCGTCACCGGCCGGCCAGGACCTCCGAATCGCGGGCGTCGTCGTACCTGTCCCTTGCCTCCAGGATGGTGGGAACGTGGTTTTCGGCCCATTTCCTCAACTGAGCCATTGGCTCCAGGAGTGAACGGCCCGTGTCCGTGAGTTCGTAGTCGACCCTGGGCGGCACCTGGGCATGAACGGTCCTGGTGATCAGCCCGTCGCGCTCCAACGCCCGCAGGGTCTGGGTGAGCACCTTGGGGCTCACCGCACGGACCTTGGAGCGCAGGTCGGAGAACCGGACCGGCCCATCGGCGAGAACCTGGACAATGAGTCCGGTCCATTTATCTCCGATGCGCTGGAAGATCACCCGCGAGGGGCAGTTCGGGTCGAAAATGTTGACCTCATTGGTATCCAATAGGTAACCCAGTTTCTTTGAGGCTATCAGTATCAAATAGATACTCTCATGAGTGTCAAAGGGACAGCAACACCGAGCGTTACTTGAGGAGTACCAATGAAAATTGCCGTTTATGGAGCCACAGGCATGGTCGGAAGCCAGATTGCCGCAGAGGCGCTGCGCCGCGGACATGACGTCACGGCGGTCTCGCGCAGCATCTCGGAGATTCCCGGGGCGCTCAGCCGCCAGGCAGACCTGGGTGATGCCGCCGTGTTCGCCGAAATTGCCGGCGCGCACGACGCCGTCGTCCTGGCCACCGGACCCAGCCGCACAGGAGGAGACCACGGTGACTGGCTGGAGGCCATGAAGCAGGCCTACAGCAGTGCCGGCAGTACCCGGCTGCTCATAGTGGGAGGCGCCGGAGCCTTGGAGGTTGACGGCAAGCGGCTCGTTGACACCGCCGGGTTCCCGGAGGAATACCGGGCCGAGGCACTCACCTTGGCCGAGGCCTACGAGGCTGTCCTGGCAGCTCCGGCACAGCTGGACTGGACCATGCTCGCTGCCGCCCCGGAGATTGCGCCCGGTGTCCGGACCGGCTCCTACGTCACTGCCAAGGACTCTCCGGCCGGCGGCAGTATTTCCACCCAGGACTACGCAGTGGCCATGCTCGACGAAATTGAACGTCCCGCCCACCGCAGGGAGCGCTTCACTGCCGCAAACTGACCCGGCTGGTTCCGGACCGCGGGAGCGGCGGTGCAGATGCTTCCGCGGCCCACCGGGAGGTGCCGTGCAGACTAAACAGTTTCTTGTACAGACCATTTGGTCGGCTACACTGGAGGCATGTTAAGAACGACTGCCCCGCCCTCTTCCGCCGGACCCCGCGAATGGGCCTCACTGGGCGTCCTCACGCTCGCGGTGATGCTTCTGGCTGTGGACGGCACCGTGCTTGCACTGGCGGTGCCCTCCCTTAGCGCTTCCCTGGAACCGACCTCTACGCAGCTGCTCTGGATCGGCGATATTTATTCCTTCGCGCTGGCGGGCCTGCTGGTGACCATGGGTAACGTGGCAGACCGGATCGGCCGCAAACGGCTCCTGCTGATCGGCGCAGCCGGATTCGGTGTCGCCTCGGCCCTCGCGGCATTCGCTCCCACCCCGGAGATCCTGATTGCAGCCCGGGCACTGCTGGGTATCAGCGGCGCCACCATCATGCCCTCGACCCTGTCGATCATCCGGAACGTGTTCGCCGTGCCGGCGGAGCGGACCCGTGCCATCGCCATCTGGTCCGTCGGTGCCGGCGGCGGCGCGGCGCTGGGCCCCCTCGTCGGTGGAATTCTTCTGGAGAACTACTGGTGGGGATCGGTCTTCCTGATCAACATCCCCGTGATGCTCCTGCTGCTGGTCAGTGGCGCCATCCTGCTGCCGGAGTCCCGGAATCCGGCGCCGGGCAAGCTGGACCTGTTCTCGGCCGTCCTCTCGATTGCCGCGATCGTGCCGATTGTCTACGCCGTCAAGCGGGCGTTCGGCTACGGTATTGAACCCCTTGGCATCGCCGCGCTGCTGGTGGGACTGGTTTCCGGCTGGATTTTCATTCGCCGCCAGCGCAGCGTCCCGGATCCGATGCTGGACGTGGAGCTGTTCCGGCGTCCGGCGTTCCGCGGTGCCGTCATCGCCAATGGGCTGTCCATCTTTGCCCTGAGTGGCCTGCTGTTCTTCTTCTCCCAGTACCTGCAGCTGGTGCGCGGCTTCGGGCCGCTCCAGGCGGGCCTTGCCGAGCTGCCCGTGACCTTGGCCATGATGGCCGTCGTTTTTGTGGTTGGCACTTTGGTGGCCCGCACCGGGGTTGGTCCAGCCATCGGCGGCGGCCTGATCCTTGGAGGAGTGGGCCTGGTGCTGCTGTCCATCACTGAGGGGTTCGAAGGCTATATCGGCATTGCGGCCGCGCTGGCGCTGACCGGACTGGGTATCGGTGTGGCCATGACGCTGTCCACTGACGCAGTGGTCGCCTCTGCCCCGCGGGAGCGGGCCGGAGCTGCGTCCTCGGTCTCCGAGACCGCCTATGAACTCGGCGTTGCCCTGGGAATCGCCGTGCTGGGGTCTGTGCTTTCGGCCCTCTACCGGACCGGTCTTCCGGATTTGTCTGCCCTGCCGGCCGATACCCGTGCAGGCGTGACAGACTCCTTGGCATCCGCCCTCAACGCCCTCGAGGGTGGTCAGACCGGATTGATCGCCGAAGTCCAGCACGCCTTCACCGGAGCCATGCAGATCACCGCACTGGTCGCTGCCGCGATCCTGCTGATCGCCGGCACCATCGCCTGGCGCGTCATCCCCGCGGTCCTTGAGACCAATGACGGCGGCGCCGTCGATGGGGCTGTTGAAACCAGCGGCGCTGTTGAGGCCAGCGGGGCTGTTGAGGCCAGCGGGGCCGGGGAAACCCGCAGCGCGGAGGAACCCAGTGGTGCGGCTGCAACCAACGCCGGCGCGGTACCGGAACCGGCCGAAGAAGGAACTGCTGCCGGCACGGACCCGCACCTTTCCGGACGGAGTGAGCAGCCGTGACGGACGCTGAGGGGAAGCGGAACCCCGAGCGGACCCGGCGCGCCGTACTCGATGCCGCGGTCAGTGTGCTGGCCGAGCGCGGGACGGCCGCCACGCTGCAGGACATTGCCACTGCCGCGGGTCTGTCCAAGAGCGGTCTGCTGCACCATTTCCCGGACCGTGAGGCACTGCTCTGCGCGGTGGCGGAGGATTACCTGGAACGGTTCCGGGTGCGGGTCCTGGAGCTGGTGGACCTGTCGGAGAACCGTCCGGGCAAAGTGCTTCGTGCCTACGTGCGTGCGCTCTGCGGAACGGATTCCGCGCTCCTGGCCGAGTACGGGACGTTCGGCGGTATCTGGCCCGCCCTGGAGAAAATCCCCGGCGTGCAGGCTCTCAGCGACGCGGACAGCGACAGCTGGTTCACACTGTTTGAACAGGACGGGCTGGACCCGGACCGGATCCTGGTGGTCCGGTACGCCGCTGAGGGGTTGGCCATTGCCCACTCCTACGACGCGAACGTCTCCACCAGGGTGCTGGAGCGGGCCCGTACGGTGCTGCTCGGGCTCATCGACGAAGCAGCGGAGCGGGCCGTGCGGGAAGGATAACCTGCGCCAGTACCCGCTGCCCCGGTTCAGGAGTACCTTCGTCTCCATGACGAAGGTCAGTTACGCGGAGTTCGAGAGGCGCTGCGCGCTGGTGATCGGCACCCTCCGGGGCACGGTGCTGGAGATCGGGGCGGGCACGGGCGGCAACCTTGGGCTGCTGGCTGCCGACGCCGACTGGATCGGCCTGGAGCCCGACGCCGGCCGGCGCCGGGAACTGGACGCGGCCGCAGCAGCCCGCGGCTACCCGGCAGCGCTGGCCCGGAATGCTGAGGACACCGGGCTGGCTGCCGGGAGCGTCGACGCCGTACTGGCGACGAAGGTGCTGTGTTCGGTCGCGGATCCGCAGGCAGTGCTGGCAGAGGTCCTGCGGGTCCTGAAACCGGATGGCCGTGCCGTCTTCGCAGAGCACGTGGCGGCACCGGAGGGAAGCTTCAAGCGGGGGCTGCAGCGGGCGGCGTCGCCGTTCAGCGCCAAATGGGATCACGGGTGCCGCTGGGACCGGGATTCCGCCGTCCTGCTGGCTGATGCAGGCTTCCGCGGACGGATGGAGAGCCTCGACGTCAGTCAGGGGATCCTCCCCTCCGTCCCGGTCATCCTCTTTGACGGCACCCCGCCCGCCTAGCAGGACGGGGACGAAAAATCTCCTGTGCCGCCCGGGCCGTGTAACAGGTAGGCTAAGACAGCCGGTACGGCACGAACGGTAAGCAATTTAGATCAGGGTAAATCAGGCCAGCCGCAAACCAACGCGGGATGGCCGGTTCTTTTTGGGGAGGAAACACCATGGCGGGCGAGGACTACAACGCCGCACGTGCGGATGATCAGCGTGGCTTCAGTGCGGAGGACACGACGTCGATCAGCCTTCCGCCCATCTCGGATGCGGCGTCGATCGAGCCTAAGCTCAGCGCTGACGAGCGTGCCGCGGTTGCTGCACTTCCCGCAGGGTCGGCCCTCCTGATCGCCCACTCCGGCCCCAACGCCGGAGCCCGCTTCCTGCTCGATCAGGACGTCACCACTGCCGGGCGCCACCCGAACGCAGACGTCTTCCTGGATGACGTCACCGTCTCCCGCAAGCACGTCGAGTTCCGGCGCAGCGCCGAAGGGTTCCGGGTTGTGGACTCCATGAGCCTCAACGGCACCTACGTCAACAACGACCGTGTGGACACCCTGCTGCTGCGCACCGGAAACGAAGTCCAGATCGGCAAGTTCCGGCTCACTTTCTACGCTGCACGTCCGGCTGCCGGTACGGCCTAAAGGCGGAATCGAATGCCAGGACCAGAGGCTGCGCGGCGCGCCGTCGGAACCGCCGGGGAGCGTGCGCGTCCGCGCGTGCTCAACATCGGCCAGGTCCTTGCCGACCTCAGCGGCGAGTTCCCCGGGATCAGCGCCTCCAAAATCCGGTTCCTGGAGGAGAAAGGCCTGGTGGCGCCGCAGCGCACCGCCGCCGGTTACCGGAAATACTCCATCCAGGACGTTGAGCGGCTGCGCTTTGTCCTGGCACTGCAGCGGGACCAGTACCTGCCGCTGAAAGTCATCAAGGATTACCTCGACGCGATCGACAGGGGAGAGCGCCCGGAATCGCTGCCCGGCGGCATCAGCCTGGCGCCGCGGGCCGTTTCGGAACAGCTTGCGGAGGAGCTCGCCGCCCGGACGCGGGCACGGCTGTTCACCTTCGATGAGCTGGTTGCTGAATCCGGTGCCACAGCGGAGCTGGTCCGAAGCCTCATCAGTTTTGGCCTTATCAGCGCCCCGGCCCAGCAGTATGATGAACACGCCCTGAAAGTCGCCAGAGCCTGCACGCAGCTGGAAGCCCACGGCATAGAGCCACGCCATTTGCGGCCCTTCCGTGCCGCTGCAGACCGGGAACTGGGGCTGGTGGAGCGGGTGATCGCACCCGTTGCCTCACGCAGGGACGTCGCCTCGAAAGCGCGGGCGGCAGAAACAGCGCGGGAGATCAGCGAACTTTGCCTGAACCTGCACAGCGCCCTGGTCAACGGCCAGATAGCCCGGATGGAGAGCTGAAGCCGATGCAGGAAGTCGAAGTGGTAGGCGTGCGGATCGAGCTGCCTTCCAATCAACCCCTGGTGCTTTTGAAGGAACTGGAGGGTGAGCGCCACCTTCCCATCTGGATCGGAGCCCCCGAGGCCAGCGCCATCGCCTTCGTGCAGCAGGGGATTGTGCCACCGCGCCCCATGACCCACGATCTGATGGTCAGTGTCATCAAGGCACTGCAGCACCTCGTCACCGAAGTCCGGCTGGTGTCGGTGGAAGACACGGTCTTCCATGCGGAACTGGTGTTCGACGACGGTACCCGGGTCTCTTCCCGGGCTTCCGACGCGATCGCCGTCGCCCTGCGTGTTCCCTGCCCGATTTTCTGTGCCGAAACCGTGCTGGATGAGGCGGGAGTGCGCATCACGGAGGCTGACGCCGATGAGGATGAGGACGAGCAGGAAAACGCAGAGCAGGAACTGCGCCAGTTCCGTGAGTTCCTTGCCGACGTTGAACCCGAGGATTTTGAGCGCTGAGCGGCTCGACACGCCTAGAGAAAAAGAGGCCGCATCTTTGACCTTGGGCGCCCACGGATCTAACGTCGAAGCATAGAGTTCCCATTGCGCTAATGGGTCATCAGGAAGACACTTAGACGAAAACCGGGACAGGGTCCGCAGGGGCTGGTTGAGATACCGGCCAAGGCAGCAAACCCTACCCGGAGTGCCTCACAGGCAAGTGTCTAACTGGGTTACACCAGTCCCGATGACCTCTGGCAGCCGCCGACTTCACGGGGACCATTACTAGGAGGAACAGTGAGTCCGAAAGGCGATGCCGGCGAACACCGCGCCGTTGCACCCGGAAAGGTACTTCCGGCCAGTGCCCAGGGACTGCTGTTCACCGAAGACCTGCCGGTCCTGGATGAAGATGCCGGTTACCGCGGTCCCACCGCCTGCAAGGCGGCCGGGATCACCTACCGCCAGCTGGACTACTGGGCACGCACCGGACTGGTGGAGCCCGCCGTCCGCGGCGCTTCTGGATCCGGCACCCAGCGTCTTTACAGTTTCCGGGACATCCTGGTCCTGAAGGTCGTCAAGCGGCTTCTCGACACCGGTGTTTCGCTGCAGCAGATCCGCACCGCCGTCGAGCACCTGCGGGAGCGCGGGGTGGAAGATCTGGCTCAGATCACTTTGATGAGTGACGGCGCCAGCGTCTACGAATGCACCTCCGCTGATGAGGTCATCGATCTGGTCCAGGGCGGACAGGGCGTCTTCGGTATCGCCGTCGGCCGGGTCTGGCGCGAGGTCGAAGGAAGCCTGGCCCAGTTGCCCAGTGAGCACGTTGATGATCATTCCTACGCTGAGGACGAACTCAGCCGGCGCCGCGCCGCCCGCAAAATCAGCTGATCCTTTCAATGCAAGAGGCCGCTTCCTTCGGGAAGCGGCCTCTTGCATTGTGTCTGGCAGCCGGCCTGGAGCCGGCAACGGCGCTTAGCCGGCCGGGCGGCGCATCACCCGGTTGCGGACGCTGCCGGTCTGCACCAGGTTCTTCAGCAGGGCATCGAAGGTTCCCGCAGCCTGCTTCGCCGATTCTCCGGGCCAGTGGTGCACCGAATGCGCAGCGCCCTGGATCTGCTGCCAGTTGGCCTGCTCGGCGATGGTCGGCTCCAGGAGCAGGTCACCGAACATCTGCTTCATTTCCGCGAGGCGGAAAGTGTGTTCGTTGGAGGTCGAGCGGACCCGGTTGGCCACAATGCCCGCGGGTGCCAGGTTCGGGGCGAACTCCTGGCGGAACAGGTCCAGGGCACGCATGGTCCGTTCGGTGCCCGCCACTGAGAAGAGTCCGGGTTCGGCCACGAGGAGCACCCGGTTGCTGGCCGTCCATGCCATCCGTGTGAGGCCATTGAGAGACGGCGGGCAGTCAATGAGGACCAGCCCGTAGCCGCTGATCTTTGCGAGCAGGGTGGAGAGGCGCTTCAGGTCCCGCTTGCCGAGGTCCGGGCGGTCGTAGATGCCGGAGAACGCTGATCCCATCGCGACGTCGAGGACGGGCTGGCGGGGAGTGCCCTGCCCATTGAGCTTGCGCGCCGTTTCGGCCCACCCGCTGGGAACCACGTTGGCGGCCAGATCCGCCCTGCGCGCAGTGCGGAGCATCTCTCCGATGCCCAGGTGGTCTCCCGCAGAGACTGCCAGGCCGGTGGTGGCATCTGCATGTGGATCAAGATCCACGACCAGGGTAGGAATTCCGGCAGCCAGTGCGGCTGATGCCAGGCCCAGCGTCACGGAGGTCTTGCCGACGCCGCCCTTCAGGCTGCTGATGCTCACTACTTGCACTTGTTGAACCAATACCTAACGTGTCGAGGATCACGGGCGCCGGGTCCGTGCCGGGGAACCACACTCATTCTATGTGACGTGTGCCGACAAGCCGGGCAGGCTCGGGTTTGCACATCTGCGCCCGGCGCTGAACTATGCTCGAAGTGATCTGTCTCACTGGTTCTTGCCGTTTTCGGCGGCCGTCATGAGACTGAAAGCTGATGGCTGGTCCGCTTAACCCACCCGAAACTGTGCAGGAGTGCAATGTTCTCGAAGATCCTGGTCGCCAACCGCGGCGAAATCGCCATCCGCGCCTTCCGCGCAGCCTATGAGCTTGGCGCGAAGACAGTTGCGGTTTTCCCTTATGAGGACCGCAACTCCATTCACCGGCAGAAGGCCGATGAGGCCTACCTGATCGGCAGCGAAGGCCATCCCGTCCGGGCCTACCTCGACGTCGATGAAATCCTCCGCGTGGCGCGGGAGGCCGGCTGCGACGCGATCTACCCGGGGTACGGATTCCTCTCAGAGAATGCCCAGCTGGCCAAGGCGGCCCAGGAAGCGGGCATCACCTTCATCGGTCCCGGGGCGGATGTCCTGGAGCTGGCCGGGCACAAGGTCCATGCCCTGAATGCCGCCCGGGAAGCCGGAATCCCGGTCCTCCGTTCCACCGAACCGAGTGCTGACCCTGAGGAACTGCTCACCAAAGCGGAGGACATCGGTTTCCCCATCTTCGTCAAGGCCGTTGCCGGCGGCGGGGGCCGCGGTATGCGGCGGGTGGATACCGCCAAGGATCTCCCGGAAGCGCTGAACGCCGCCATGCGGGAAGCGGACACCGCCTTCGGCGACCCGACCGTGTTCCTGGAGCAGGCTGTGCTGCGCCCGCGCCACATTGAGGTGCAGATCCTGGCGGACAAGGAGGGCAACGTTGTCCACCTGTTCGAACGTGACTGTTCGCTGCAGCGCCGCCACCAGAAGGTCATTGAGATTGCTCCGGCGCCGAACCTGGATGAAGGGATCCGGCAGGCGCTGTACCGGGACGCCGTCACGTTCGCCAAATCGCTGAACTACGTCAACGCCGGAACGGTCGAGTTCCTGGTGGACACCATCGGCGAACGGGCCGGCCAGCACGTTTTCATCGAGATGAACCCCCGCATCCAGGTGGAGCACACGGTCACGGAGGAAATCACCGACGTGGACCTGGTTCAGGCGCAGATGCGCATCGCGGCCGGGGAGAACCTTGCCGATCTGGGCCTGGTGCAGGACGAACTGCAGATCCGCGGTGCGGCCCTGCAGTGCCGCATCACCACCGAAGATCCGGCCAACGGTTTCCGGCCTGACGTCGGCAAGATCAGCGCCTACCGCTCCGCCGGCGGTGCCGGTGTGCGGCTCGACGGCGGCACCGTGTACGCCGGTGCCGAGATCAGCCCGCACTTCGACTCGATGCTGGTGAAGCTCACCTGCCGCGGGCGGACCTATCCCGCCGCGGTGAACCGGGCCCGCCGTGCCTTGGCGGAGTTCCGGATCCGCGGCGTTTCGAGCAATATTTCCTTCCTCCAGGCGGTTCTGGATGACCCCGACTTCATTGCCGGGGACGTTGCCACCTCCTTCATTGAAGAGCGGCCGGAACTGCTCAACGCCCGCGGACCCGCAGACCGCGGAACCAAGCTTCTGAACTGGCTGGCCGATGTCACCGTGCACAAACCCCATGGGGAACTGCCGGCGCAGGTTAACCCGCTGGAGAAACTGCCGAAGGACCTGCCGGAACCCCGCCCCGGCTCCCGGCAGCGGCTGCAGGAACTGGGACCGGAGAAGTTCGCTGCGGCCCTTCGCGCGCAGCAGGCCCTTGCCGTTACCGACACCACGTTCCGGGATGCCCACCAGTCGCTGCTGGCCACCCGGGTCCGCACCCGCGACCTGATTGGCGCGGCGCCTGCTGTGGCCGCCCTGACTCCGGAACTGCTGTCGGTGGAGGCCTGGGGCGGAGCGACCTATGACGTGGCGCTCCGCTTCCTGGGCGAGGACCCGTGGGAGCGGCTGGACGCGCTCCGCCAGGCGCTGCCTAACGTGTGCATCCAGATGCTGCTGCGCGGTCGGAACACCGTGGGTTACACGCCGTACCCCACCGAGGTCTCGGATGCGTTCGTCGAAGAGGCGGCGGCAGCCGGCGTCGACATCTTCCGCATCTTCGATGCCCTGAACGACGTGAGCCAGATGGCCCCCGCCATTGAAGCGGTGCGCCGGACCGGCACCGCCGTCGCCGAAGCGGCGCTCTGCTACACCGCCGACATGCTTGATCCGAAGGAAACCCTCTACACGCTGGACTACTACCTGGGCCTGGCGCAGAAGATGGTGGATGCCGGGGCACACATCCTGGCGATCAAGGACATGGCCGGGCTGCTCCGCCCGGCTGCAGCGGCAAAACTGGTGGCAGCTCTCCGCGAGCGTTTCGACCTTCCGGTCCACCTCCACACGCACGACACCGCCGGCGGGCAGCTGGCCACCCTCCTGGCAGCCGCTGAGGCGGGGGTTGATGCAGTGGACGTCGCCAGTGCCACTCTGGCCGGCACGACCAGCCAGCCCTCGGCGTCGTCCCTCGTGGCCGCCCTGGCCAACACCCCGCGGGACACCGGGCTGAGCCTGGATGCCGTCAGCTCGATGGAACCGTACTGGGAAGCGGTCCGCCGCGTGTACGCCCCGTTTGAGTCCGGGCTGGCCGGCCCCACCGGGCGGGTGTACCAGCACGAGATTCCCGGCGGACAGCTGTCCAACCTGCGCCAGCAGGCCATTGCCCTCGGCCTGGGGGAGCGGTTCGAAGCCATCGAGGACATGTACACCGCCGCCGACCGGATCCTGGGCCGCCTGGTCAAGGTGACGCCCTCGTCCAAGGTCGTCGGGGACCTCGCGCTCCAGCTCGTCGGCAGCAATGTCTCACCGGACGACTTCGAAGAGAATCCGCAGAACTACGACATCCCGGACTCCGTTATCGGGTTCCTCAGCGGCGAACTGGGGGACCCTCCCGGTGGCTGGCCCGAACCTTTCCGCACCAAGGCACTCCAGGGGCGCACGCCCAAGCCGCGGTTGGTGGAGCTCACCGACGTTGATGAACAGGGACTGACCGGAGATTCCGCCACCCGGCGGACAACCTTGAACCGCCTGCTCTTTGCCGGCCCGGCCCGCGAATTCGCCGCGACCCGGGAAGCTTACGGGGACCTCTCGGTCCTGGATACGCGGGACTACCTGTACGGCCTGCGGCCCGGGGTGGAGCACATCGTCGAGCTGGAAAAGGGCGTGCGCCTGATAGCCACGCTGGAAGCTGTCTCCGAACCCGATGACAAGGGCATGCGGACGGTCATGACAACCCTGAACGGGCAGATGCGCCCGGTCATGGTGCGGGACCGCCGCGTGGAGAGCAGCGCCAAGGCAGCGGAGCGGGCTGATTCGGCGCAGGCCGGCCATGTGGCCGCCCCCTTTGCCGGAGCAGTGACCCTGACCGTTGAGGAAGGCGCGGAGGTCGCTGCCGGAGAGACAGTCGCCACCATCGAGGCCATGAAGATGGAGGCTTCAATCACAGCTCCGGTCGCCGGAACCGTCAAGCGGCTCGCCATCGCCGGCGTGCAGCAGGTGGACGGCGGCGACCTCCTGGTGGTTATCGAGCCCAGCTGACACTCCCGGGGCCCGGGGCCGGCCGCCGATAGACTGGCTGAGTGACTCACTACGATCTCGCCATTATCGGCTCCGGCTCCGGCAACTCCCTGATCACCCCGGAATGGGACGGTCGGAAAGTAGCCGTCATTGACGGCGGTACCTTCGGTGGAACCTGCCTGAACGTCGGCTGCATCCCCACCAAAATGTTCGTTTATCCGGCCCAGCTCGCCGGCTCCACAGCGGAAGCCGGGCGCCTGGGTGTGGACCTGCGCCTCGACGGCGTGCGGTGGCAGGAGATCCGCGACCGCATCTTCGGGCGGATCGATGCCATTTCCGACGGCGGACGGCGCTACCGTGCCGATGAGCTGGAGAACGTCACCCTCTACAGCGAATACGTCCGGTTCACCGGCTCCCACCGCCTGGAGACGGCATCCGGTGAGGAAATTACGGCAGACCAGATCGTGATCGCCGCCGGATCACGGCCGGTGCTGCCGCAGATCCCCGGGATCGACCTGCCGCAGGTCCATACCTCCGACACAGTGATGCGCGTTGATGACCTGCCCGAACGGATCCTGATCCTGGGCGGCGGCTACATCGCGGCCGAGTTCGGCTTCGTCTTCTCTGCGTTCGGCTCGCAGGTCACCATGGCTGTCCGTTCCGGCGCGCTGCTCCGGGCACAGGATGAAACCGTCTCGGAACGCTTCACGGCGGCCGCTGCGGCCCAGTGGGACGTCCGGCTGCACCACACGCTCGATTCGCTGGCGGAGAACGCCGACGGATCGGTCCGCGCTGTCCTGTCCGGCCCCTCCGGCCCGGCCGAAATCGACGTCGACCTGGTCCTCGTCGCCACCGGCCGGACTCCCAATACCGACCGGCTCGACGTGCAGGCCGCAGGCCTCGACCTCGAGGAAGACGGCCGGCTGGCCGTCGATGAATACCAGCGTGTGCTCAGCGGCGGCCGTCCCGTCTCCGGGATCTGGGGACTGGGCGACGTGAGCAGCGAACATCAGCTGAAGCATGTTGCCAATCACGAAGCCCGGGTGGTCAGCCACAATCTGCTGCATCCAGGGGAGCTCCGGGCTTCGTCGCACCGCTTTGTTCCGGCTGCGGTTTTCAGCCATCCGCAGGTCGCCTCCGTGGGCCTCACCGAGGCGCAGGCCAAGGTGTATGCCGCTGAGCACGGACTCGAGCTGGCAACGGTGGTGCAGGAGTACGGTTCGACGGCGTACGGCTGGGCAATGGAGGACACCACGGGATTTGTGAAGCTCCTGGCCGACCGCTCCAGCGGGCGCCTGCTCGGGGCCCACATCATGGGCCATGAGGCTTCCATGCTGCTGCAGCCACTGGTCCAGGCGATGGTCTTCGGCCTGGATGCGCACACCATGGCGCGCGGCCAGTACTGGATCCACCCGGCGCTCACCGAGGTGATCGAGAACGCCCTGTTGTCCCTGGAGACCCAGCCGCAGGAACCGGCCGCTCTCCGGCCCTAGCAGCACCCCGGAACCGAAACCGGACCGGAACCACGGAAAACAAGAACAGCAGGGGCACGGGAGGAATCCCGTGCCCCTGCTGTTCGCTGGCCGGTGCGGCCGGGCTGCGCGGCTAGACGCGCTGCCCGGAGTAGATCTCTTCGACCACGTCCGAGAAGTCCTTGAGCACCTGCGCACGCTTGATTTTCATGGACGGTGTCAGGTGGCCGCTGGCCTCCGTGAAGTCGGTGGAGACCACCCGGAACACCTTGATGGCCTCGGCCTTGGAAACAGCCTGGTTCGCTCCATCCACCAGCGCCTGCAGCTCATCCTGCAGCTGCTGGGTCTGAGCGGCTTCGGCCACGGTGGTCCCGGCCGGAAGGCTGTGCCGCTCCAGCCATCCGGGCAGCGCCTCCTCGTCCAGGGTAATGAGCGCGGAGATGAACGGCCGGTGGTCGCCCACCACAACGCACTGCGAGACGATCGCGTCGGCCCGGATGGCGTCTTCCAGCACGGCGGGAATCACGTTCTTGCCGCTGGCGGTCACGATGATTTCCTTCTTGCGGCCGGTGATCTTCAGGAATCCGTCGGAATCGAGCTGGCCGATGTCACCGGTGCGGAACCAGCCATCAACGAAGTTCTCCTCCGTCAGGTCCGGGCGCTTGAAGTATCCCTTCATCACGCTGACGCCCTTGGCCAGGATTTCTCCGTCGTCGGCGATCCGGACGGCGTTGCCGGGCAGCGGGGCGCCGACGGTGCCGATCTTGATCAGCTTCGGCGTGCTGACGCTTACCGGGGCCGTGGTTTCGGTGAGCCCGTAGCCCTCCAGGACCATCACGCCGATGCCGTTGAAGAAGTGGCCCAGGCGGTCGCCCAGCGGTGCGCCGCCGGACACGGCGTACTGGACACGTCCGCCCATGGCAGTGCGGATTTTGGAGTAGAGCAGTTTGTCGAACAGGGCGTGCCGCAGCTTCAGGCCCAGCGGAATCTTGCCCTCCTCCTTGGCCTTGGACCACTCGATGGCGGTCTGCGCGCCGGCGTGGAAAATCTTGCCCTTGCCGCCGTCTTCGGCTTTGAGCATTGAGGAGTTGTAGACCTTTTCAAAGACGCGCGGCACTACCAGGAGGAAGGAGGGCTGGTAGCTCTGCAGATCGGGCAGCAGGCTCTTGACGTCGGGGGTGTGGGCAACCGTGGCTCCCGCAGCGACGCACAGCACGGAGATGAACCGGGCAAAAACGTGCGCCAGCGGCAGGAACATAATCGTCTGGGCATCCTCCCGGGCGACCTCCGGCAGTGCCGCCATGGCGTTGCGGGAGAGTTCAACGAAGTTGCTGTGCGTCAGTTCGCAGCCCTTGGGCTTGCCGGTGGTTCCTGAGGTGTAGATGATCGTGGCGGTGTCTTCCAGGTTCGCCAGCGACCGCCGGGCTTCAAGCTCCTCATCGGTGATGGCTGCTCCGGCCTCGCGGAGCTGGTCCAGCCCGCCGCCGTCCAGCTGCCAGACATGCTTCACCCCCGAGAGGTCTTCATCGGCGGCGGCCTGGCGGACGACATTTTCATGCCGTGCTGCCTCGACGATGATGGCGCTGGCTTCGGAATCACCGAGGATCCAGGCAACCTGTGCGGGGGAGGAGGTCTCATACACGGGTACGGAGATGCCGCCGGCAAACCAGATGGCGAAGTCGACCAGGGTCCATTCATACCGGGTGCGGGCCATGATGCCGACGCGGTCCCCGGCACCTATGCCGGAGGCCATGAGCCCCTTGGCGATCCGCTTGACATCGGCGAGGAACTCGGTGGCGCTGATATTCGTCCATGCATCACCGGTTGAGCGCACGGCGAAAAGAGCGGGGTTGGAGGGCTTGGCAGCCTGTTCCAGAAGCAGGTCCGTTGTGTTCGTGTCCGGTGAGGACTCCACCAGGACGGGGACGCTGTATTCGCGCACGATAGCTCCTTCGATATCATTTCGGACGGCGGGGTGTTCCCCACCCTATAACTTAGATCACATTTTCGTACTCGCTGGTAACTTTCGAAACCATAACGCTTGACGGTGCCGGAACCGGGTCCAGCCCGGGCGCCTAGAATTGGTTGTTGATGCCTCACGTAAATCCAGCTCCTGTTCCCCCTTTCCCTGCTGCCCGGTGGTCCCGGCGCGCGGATCCTTTCCGGCCGCGGCGGACCGCCAGGCTTTCCAGTCCGATGCGCCGGCGGGGCCTGGCCATCGGCATAGACATCGGCGGCACGAAAGTCGCGGCTGGGCTGGTCGATTCCAGCGGCCGGGTCCTTGCGGAAGTCCGCCGCTCCACTCCGGGGCAGAACCCCCGGGAGGTAGAGCAGGTCATCGTGGAACTGGTCCGGGAACTCTCGGCGGAGAAACACGTCTGGTCCGTGGGAATCGGTGCTGCCGGGTGGATGGACCTGGCCGGCAGCACGGTGCTCTTCAGCCCGCACCTGGCCTGGCGGAATGAACCGCTGCAGGCCAACCTGGAAAAGCTGCTCAAGCGGCGCGTTTACCTGGCCAACGACGCCGACGGCGCGGCGTGGGCGGAGTGGCGCTTTGGCGCCGGGGTGGGGGAGAGCAGAATGGTCTGCATCACCCTGGGCACCGGGATCGGCGGGGCCATGATCATGGACGGGCGGCTGGAGCGGGGCCGCTTCGGGGTGGCCGGCGAGTTCGGGCACCAGATCATCATGCCGCAGGGCCGGCGCTGCGAATGCGGCAACCGTGGATGCTGGGAGCAGTATGCCTCGGGTAATGCGCTGGGCCGGGAAGCCCGCGAACTGGCGGAGGCCAATTCGCCGGTGGCCCAGGAACTGCTGCGCAGCGTCGACGGCCGGATCCCTGACATTACCGGCGCCGTCGTGACCCGCCTTGCCCTCGAGGGGGACCGGACCGCCATCGAGCTCCTCGGCGAAGTTGGGGAGTGGCTGGGCCTGGGCCTCGCGAACCTCGCAGCCGCCCTGGACCCCGGGATGTTCGTCATCGGCGGTGGCCTCAGCGACGCCGGCAACCTCCTCCTGGAACCGGCCCGGAGGTCCTTCTCCCGCAACCTCACGGGGCGGGGGTTCCGGCCCGAGGCCAGGATCGAGAAGGCGGCCCTCGGCCCGTCCGCGGGCCTGATCGGCGCGGCCGACCTTTCCCGGGTGGCCGCCCGGCGCTGACTGGTTCCCGCTGCGGCTAGACCGCAGCGCCGTCGTCGTCCTCATCCCGGTGCTGGGGAAGGCGGTAGAGCAGGTAGCCGGAGGACACGACAAACAGGGCGACGATGCCCAGCACAACGGTGAGCGGAGCGCTGCGCCAGAACATGGCGAAGAGCAGGAGCAGCAGCGGTCCACCCGCGGCCCCGAGCCAGGCGAGGATGACCAGGGGTTCCCCGCTGCCCAGCGGCGGCGGTTCCTCCGGGACGAAGCTGCCGTCGGACTCGTCCTCCTGCGGGCTGTAGTCGCGCGGCCCGGTGCTCGGACCGGTCAGCGGTTCGCGGCGCAGGGGCTGGTTTTCGAAGATGGCACGCGTGCGTTCGGCCGGTGTTCTCGGATCAGACGGCGTGCGGGAGTCCGGCTGCACAGCTGCGGCCGGTCCCGGATGGGTGTCCCGCTCCGGGGTGTCCGCCCCGGGATCGAGGTCCGGGGTCTCCTGCAGGCGGGCCACCAGATCCTGCCAGGTGGCGTCGTCAGTGGATTCGTTGCGTTCCGGTTCGCGGTCAGTCATGCCGGGGCACCTGCACTCACCCGTTGGATAAATTCATGGGAGCGTTCAAAGATCAAAGGAGCATCGTGGTCCATGGTGGCCACGTGGTAACTGTTTTCCAAAGGGACAACCTCGAGTTCGGTACTTCCGATCAGCTTCCGCAGCAGATCCATGCTTGATTCCGGTACCACCGGATCCACTGTGGAACGGAAAGCGATGACGGGTGCGGTGACGCTGGGCAGATGAGCCGCGGTGTCCTTAAACAACCGCAGGAGTTCAGCCACGGCGCCCACGGGGGTGCGGGCGTACGCGATTTCATCCTGACCCGGCAGCTTGATGCTGTTGCCGATGGCCGGAACGGAAGGCATCACGTATTTGAGCAGGCGGGCATACCGCGCGCGGGGATCTGCCACAGTCAGCCCGGGATTTACGACGGCGACGCCGGCTACCGGACGGAGGGCAGCCAGGCGGAGCGCCAGCGCCCCGCCCATCGACAAACCTGCCGCCACGACCCGGTCGGTCCGGTCAGCGAGGCTGGCATATGCATCGTCATAGGCCTGGTACCAGTGCTCCCACGGGGTGCGCGCCAGCTCCTGCCAGGTTGTCCCGTGTCCCGGAAGCAGCGGAAGGCTGACGGCGTAGCCGGCATCGGCCAAATAGCGGGCCCAGCCCAGCATGCTCACGGTGGAGCCGGTGAAGCCATGGCTCAGCAGCACGCCGGTGGCAGCATTCGGGCCGTCGCCGGCGCTCGAAAACGGCGTCGGGCCCCCAGGGGATGTCATAGCTCTATGGTTGCATTAGGATGCTGATTTTCCACCCCGCAGATAACAAAGTTCCGGGTCCGCGCCGCGGCAGAAATCCTATGCCGTGCCTGCGGCCCTTACAGTAGTACGTAGGGGAGCCAAACAGGCGCCCAAAAGTGTTTGTCCGGACGGGAGAGCTGGCCGCGTGTTCTATTGGGTGATGAAGACGATTTTCATCGGACCGGTGGTGAATCTCCTGTTCCGGCCGTGGGTCAAGGGCATGGACAACGTACCTGCCACCGGACCGGCGATCCTCGTCAGCAACCATCTCTCCTTCTCCGACTCGATCTTCCTGCCCCTCGCGGTTCCGCGCCCGGTGAGTTTTCTGGCCAAGTCGGAGTACTTCACCGGCAAGGGACTCAAAGGCAAGCTGACCGCCATGTTCTTCCGGCTGACCAATCAGCTGCCGATCGACCGGTCCGGAGGGGCCGCATCGGAAGCTGCCCTGCGCGCCGGCGTCAAGGTGCTCGAAGGCGGGAACCTGCTCGGCATTTATCCCGAAGGTACCCGCAGCCCGGACGGCCGGCTGTACCGGGGCAAGACGGGGGTTGCCAAGATGGCGCTGCAGACGGGGGTCCCCGTGATTCCCGTGGCCATGATCGGCACCGACAAGGTCCAGCCGATCGGACGCCGGATCCCCAACATCCGCCGCATCGGCATTATCGTCGGTGAACCCCTGGACTTCTCCCGCTATGCCGGGCTGGAAAATGACCGCTTTGTGCAGCGCTCCGTGACGGACGAGATCATGTATGAACTGATGCGGCTCTCCGGGCAGGAATACGTTGATGTGTACGCGAGCACGGTTAAGGACAGGATGGCCGCGGCACGCAAGGCCTCCAAAACCGCAGAATCACGCAGCGCCGCCGTCCGGCTGCCTGCCCCGGACGAGCCGGAGACCGGCGTGGGCCCCGCGGCCGGCCGGCGCAGGAACCACAAGGAACCCGGTGAAGTCACTGTGATCGGCGCACCGGAAGCTGTTCAGCCCGCGCCCACGGACATCAGCCCGCAGGGCCCGCAGGAAACCGGCGGAGCAGAACAGACGCCGCACAGCGCCTAGGGGTTGTCCCGGCAGGCTGCGTAACAGGACACATTTGATCGCCCCGCGTCCCTGCCTGCCAGTAGGATTTAACCCGTGAGCCATACACCTGCAGAACTCGACCCCAGTTTCCCTCCTTCGTCCGGCGCGGCCGTGTATCCGGGCCTGGATGAATGGCGGTCCCTGCCGATCTCCCAGCAGCCCACATGGCAGGACGATCCGGGATATGCCGCAGCAGTGGCAGAGCTTTCCATGGTTCCGCCGCTGGTCTTTGCCGGTGAGGTGGACATCCTCCGCGACCGCCTCGCCCAGGCTGCCCAGGGCAAAGCCTTCCTGCTCCAGGGCGGCGACTGCGCAGAGACCTTCGAAGCCGCCACGGCAGACAAGATCAGCGCGCGGGTCCGCACCATCCTGCAGATGTCCGTGGTCCTGACCTACGGCGCCTCCCTCCCGGTCATCAAGATGGGCCGCATGGCCGGCCAGTTCGCCAAGCCGCGCTCCTCCAACGATGAGGCACGGGGCGGAACCACGCTTCCGGCCTACCGCGGCGACATGGTTAACGGCTTCGAATTCACGCCGGAATCCCGCCGCCACGACCCGGCACGCATGGTCCGGGCCTACCACACCTCGGCATCCACGCTGAACCTGATCCGGGCCTTTACCCAGGGCGGTTTCGCCGACCTGCGGCTGGTCCATCACTGGAACCGGGGCTTCACTGCCAACCCCGCCCACTCCCGCTACGAATCCCTGGCACGGGACATCGACCGTGCCGTGCGCTTTATGGACGTCTGCGGAGCAGATTTCGAAGCACTGAAGCGGGTGGAGTTCTTCGCCAGCCACGAGGCCCTGCTGCTGGACTACGAACGCGCGCTGACCCGGATTGATTCGCGCACCGGACAGCCCTATGACACGTCGGCACATTTCCTGTGGATCGGGGAGCGTACCCGGGATCTGGATTCCGCCCACGTCGACTTCCTTTCCCGCGTCCGCAACCCCATCGGCGTGAAGCTTGGTCCGAACAGCACCCCCGAGGACGCCCTGGCCCTGATCGACAAGCTGGATCCGAACCGCGAACCCGGACGCCTGACCTTCATTACCCGGATGGGTGCCCAGAACATCCGGGAGAAGCTGCCCACGCTGGTGGAGAAGGTGACTGCTTCCGGGGCGCAGGTCCTATGGGTCACCGATCCCATGCACGGCAACACCGTGACCTCGCCGAACGGCTACAAAACCCGCAACTTCGACGATGTTATGGATGAAGTCCGCGGATTCTTCGAAGTGCACAACGCCCTGGGTACGTTCCCCGGCGGCCTGCATGTGGAAATGACCGGAGACGATGTTTCCGAGTGCCTCGGCGGCGCCGATCCGGTTGACCAGGAAGCGTTCGTGGAAGGCTACGAATCGGTCTGCGATCCCCGCCTGAACCACATGCAGTCCCTGGAAATGGCGTTCCTGGTAGCAGGGGCACTGGCCGAGAAAGGCTAGTTTCTCCGGCCCCTCCGGCTAGACGACGGTCAGCGTGATAACCGACCCTTCGGGCGCGGTTCCGCTGGAGGGATCCTGGGCGCGGACGGTTCCGAAGAACCCGCCCAGGATCTCGTTTACCTGGACCCGGAAGCCCAGCGCCTCAAGCTCCTCGCGGGCGGTGTCGGCCTGCTTGCCGACGTAGCTGGGAACCTGGATCATCCGCGGTCCATCCGAAATGGTCAGGGTGACCGTTCCGCCGCGCTCCAGCAGACCGGATGCCGGTGTCTGGGTCACAACGGAGCCCTTCGGGACATCTGTGCTGTTGACCCGGCTGGGCGCGACGGAGGCTGTGAGTCCTGCACTTTCCAGCGCCCCTACGGCGTCGTCCTCTGTCCGGCCAACAACGGAGGGCACGTCCACGGGGGCCGGCCCCTTGGACACGGTCAGATCCACCGGAGTGCCCCGCCGCAGTTCCGCATCAGCAGCCGGGACCTGGGCAATGACCTGGCCCGCCGGGACGGTTTCGTTGAACTCCTCCGTGACCTTCCCGGCAGCCAGGCCCGCCTCGGCGAGCTCGTCCCCGGCCGATTCCACGGTGCGCTGGATAACGTTGGGAACAGTGAACAGCTCCGGACCCCTGGACACGAGCAGCGTGACGGTCTGGAACCGCCGTACCTGCTGCGGGGCAGCCGGATCCGTGCCGATAGCCAGACCGGCAGCAACCACCTCGTCATAGACCTCGTTGGTGGTGTACCGCAGCCCCTCATCGCCCAGGCGGGCGGAGGCCGCAGCAGCGGACGTATTGGCTACCTCCGGGATGGAGACCAGTGCACCCGGCCCGGCTCCGAAGAACCAGCCGGTGAAAGCGGCCGCCGCCACCAGGAGGAAGAGCAGGAGGCCCACCAGCACACCGCGCCGGCGCGGGCTGCCGGACCGAAGCGACACCTCGGGACGCTGGGCGTCCCGGGAGGACTGCTTCTGCTGTGCCTTGAAGTCCCTGCGCGCCTGCCGCCGCCCCGCACGGGCAGAGACCACCGGATAGCCGCCGCCCTCGTCCTCATCGTCGTCGTCGTAGTCCTGTTCATCGGCCTGGGCCCGCAGCCCCGGCATGACACTGGTGGCGTTATCAGCGCGCTGGATGACCTCGGTGGCGTGGGGTTCGGTGCGGCCAATCACCTCGGTGGCACCGGAGGGGGCTGCCGGGCGGACCACCGCGGTCCGGGCCGTGGCGCCGTCCTGCTGACCTGGAAGTGCCGCCTGCGTTGGGTTTCCGGCTGGATGTCCGGGCGCGGGCGTAACGGGAGCGTGGAAGTCCAGCTGCTCGTCAGTGAGGGACGTGCGGATATGCCGGAGTTCCCCCAGGAGCGCCCGGCCGTCCACGGGACGTTCCTCCGGGTCCTGGGCGGTGCACCACTGCACCAGCTCATCGAGATCCTGGGCGAGGCCGGGGCAGGCTGCAGATGGTGCGGGCACGGTGGAGTGCACATGCGCGAAGGCCACCTGGATGGGTACCTCGCCGGTGAAGGGCTGGGAGCCGGTAAGCATCTCGTAGAGCATGATGCCCGCTGAGTAGATGTCGCTGCGTTCGTCCGCACCGTCCCCGGTGACCAGCTCCGGCGCCAGATAGGCGACAGTGCCAACCAGGGTTCCGGTGTTGGTGCTGGTGGTGACTGCCCGGGCAAGGCCAAAGTCGGCAATCTTGATGGCACCGCTGCTGGCCAGCAGCACGTTCTCGGGCTTTACATCGCGGTGCACCAGTCCGGCTTCATGGGCCGCGGCGAGGCCGTCGACCACTGCATCCATCATCGCCAGGGCAAGCCGCGGAGTGAGGCGCGTGCGTTCGTTCAGGACATCCCGCAGGGTGTGCCCCGGGACGTACTCCATGACCAGGTAGGCCAGCGAATCCTCGATCCCCTGATCCAGCACACCGACGACATGGGGGTGGGACAACCGGGCTGCGGATTTGGCCTCCCGCTCGAAGCGGTCGAGGAACCCCCGGTCCGCGGCGAGATGCGGATAGAGCACCTTCAGCGCCACGTCCCGGTCCAGCCGGGTGTCTGTGGCGAGATAGACCGTGGACATTCCGCCGCGGGCAATACGGGAGCGCACCAGATAGCGGTTATCTACCAGGGTCTCCAGAAGTGGGTCATTCACGGGCTCATGCACCCTTTGATCCTATAAGCGCGGACGGGCAGGAGGAGGATCGACACCCGATCCCGCCTCCTGCCCTTTGTTTGTCCTACGCTCAGCGTGGTTCCTGCTAAGGCCTAAAACGTTGCCCGGTGTGCGAGCACGGAAGCCACGTAGGCCTCCGTATCCGCATACATGCCCTGGGTCGTTACCGAGTACTGGCCCTGGTAATACGAGGCAATCGCGATTTCGAGGCTGGAGCTGGTGCGGATCAGGGAACGGATGATCGCGACGCCGGCGGTAACGTTGTCCTGCGGGTCCAGCAGGTTGAGCTGGCGGCCGACCAGGCCCGATGCCCACTCGCCGGAAGAGGGAATGACCTGCATGGTGCCGATGGCGTTGGCGGGGGAGACCGCCCGCTGGTCGAAGCCGGATTCCTGGAAAGCGAAAGCCTGGGCCAGGGCCGGATCCACGCCCATGGACAGGGCGGTTTCCGCTACCAGCTGCTGCATCTGGGCACGGGAGGGAACCTCAATGGAGTTCAGCGCCTGCTTGTTGAGGTTCGCACCAGCCACGACGTGCTGCGGGTAGGTGTAGTGCAGGAACGTGCTGGGCACCAGGTCAGTGGGAGCCTCAGCCGCGGGGGCGGCAGGCGCTGACGGGGTGGCCAGGGTGGTGACGGAGGACGATCCGCCGAGGGCCAGCTCCTGGCCGGGGCGGATGACCGAGGTCATGTTCAGGCCGTTGGCCGCCAGGACGGACTGCAGTTCGACACCGTGCTTGGCAGCGATGCCTCCAAGCGTGTCACCTGCGGCAACCGTGTAGGTCCCGGAAGATGCCGGAGCTGCGGGCGCTGCGGCCGGTGCGCTGGATGCGGTGGAGATTTCGGCGGCGCCGGAGCCCAGGGAGATTTCCTGGCCCGGCTGAATGATCGAGGTCATGTTCAGGCCGTTGGCCTCCAGGAGCGACTGCAGGGAGACATCGTGCTTGGCTGCGATCGCGCTCAGCGTGTCTCCCGGGACCACGGTGTAAGCCGCTGCGGGGGCAGCAGCCTCGGGGGCCTTGGCTGTTCCGGTCAGCTTCAGTTCCTTGCCGGCGTAGATCACCGAGGCCGGCTGCAGGTTGTTGGCTCGGAGAACCTCGTTCATGTCCAGACCGTACCGGGCAGCGATGGAGCTGACGGTATCGCCCGGAACGATGCGGTGCGTCGCGGGGACGGCGGACTCAGCAGCAACCGTTGCGGGCATCTGCGTGGCCAGCTGGGCAGCCGGGATGGTTGCGCCGGCGGCAATGTTCTTCTGCGCCTGCAGGGGAAGCTGCGGGAAGAGGGCCTTCGCCGGCGTCTGCGGCTGGACTGCTTCTGCGGTTTCCGCCAAAGCCAGGGAGGACATCATGACGGCAGGAATCGCTGCCGTAGTGACGGCGACGCTCAGTTTGCGGGGCATTCCCGCGGTCGCTGAACGCGGCCGGGGTTTGGGCTGCACGGTCATAAGGGGTTGTTTCCTCATCTGTTGGCGGTGCGGCCTTTACCGCAGTCCGTGTGACAAAAAACAAGTAGTGATACGGGTGATGCTCATGTGAATACTGTGACTTATGTGAATTTACACGAGAATGGGGCTTCCGCAATACCCGAGTAGCAATAAATCAAGGACCGGGCGGCGGCAAAACGGTGTCGACTGGCCCGCTCCGCCACAGGCGTGGCAATCTTGGGAGGGTGAATGAACTTGAGGAACTGGTTTCCGACTGGCTAACCCTGCCCGACGTGGCTGAACAACTAGATATCTCCATCAGCAAGGTGCACAGCCTGCTGGAGGAGCGTGCGCTCCTGGCGCTGCGCCTGGGCGAACGGAAAATCCGCAGCGTTCCAGCCGCCTTTATTAACGACGGCGCCATCCTGGACAGCCTTAAAGGAACCATTTCGGTGCTTACCGATGCGGGCTTTACTGACGAGGAAATGATCCGCTGGCTTTTCACAGCGGACGAAACCCTGCCCGGCCGTCCCGTGGACGCGCTGCTGGAAGGACGCAAGACGGAAATCCGCCGCCGCGCCCAGGCCCTGGCCTGGTAGCAGGCTTCGGTTAGGAGGTCCTGGTTACGGCTGCATGCGCCAAGGATTCCAGAGCTGAGCGGGTCTGTTCGTCCACTGCCATTGTGGCAAGGGTGCTGAACGCCTGCTCTGTATGCTCTGCGATCAGCGACTCGGTCGTAGCCAGGGCTCCGCTGTCCTCGATGATCCGGCGAAGCGACGCCACGGCGTCGTCGCTGAGATCCGGGCGGCCGAGCCCGGCGGTGATTTCGCGCCGCGCCGTATCGGAACTGCCGAGGGCATAGGCGATCAGCACGGTGCGCTTGCCTTCGCGCAGGTCATCTCCGGCAGGCTTCCCGGTAACCGCAGGATCGCCGAAAACGCCCAGCACATCGTCACGAAGCTGGAAGGCTTCTCCCAGCGGCAGGGAAAATGCGGAGTAGGAGGCCAGCAGTTCCCCGCTGGCTCCTGCCAGGGCACCGCCAATAGCCAGTGGATGCTCAATGCTGTACTTGGCTGACTTATAGCGCAGGATGTTGCGCGCCCGCACGACGGCCCGCTCCGGCTCATGTCCCGGCCCGACTACCTCTTCCAAGATGTCCAGGTACTGCCCGGCCATGACCTCGGTGCGCATCCTGTTGAACACGGCGCGGGCCCGGGTCGCGTAACCCGCCCGGTCTCCCACGGACGTAAAGGCTTCTTCACTGAGAGCCAGGCAGAGGTCTCCGGCCAGGATGGCTGCGGAGGAACCAAAATGGGATCCGTCCAGGAACCAGGCCGCTTCCGCATGCCGGTTGGCAAAGTGACGGTGGACGCTTGGCGCCCCACGGCGGGTGTCGGAGCGGTCAATGATGTCGTCGTGGATCAGGGCCGCACTCTGGAAGAGTTCCAGAGCAACTCCGGATCGCACGGCGGGTGCTCCCAGCGTTTCTCCGCCAGCCCCGCGCCAGCCCCAGTAGTTCAGCAGCGCACGCATCCGCTTTCCACCCTTTGCCAGGGAATGGACAGCGTCCAGCAGCGGCACGGATTCCTCCGAGACGTCTTCGAGAACCTCCCGCTGCCGGCCGAAGAATTCTTCCAGATCGGCGGCAAGCTGCTTCCGGTAGGCGTCCTGTTCACGGGAGGCCTGCTCTGCTCCCGTTGTGGGTGCCTGGGCCTGGCTCATGGCGGTGTCCTACTCTGCGGATTCAGGAAGCACGTTGGCTCCCACTGTATAAATGGTCTGCCCCTCGCGGATCACCATCGAAACGTTGGCGGTTTCGGTCTCCGTGCCGGTGGTCCGGGCGAAGTCCTTGGTGCTGGTGGAGTCCACGGCATCGCCTTCCAATGCGGCGAAGCCCTGGGCCTCGAAATGCTGCGTGTAGAAGGCTGCGATTTCCTCCGGAGCCGCGGCAGAGGAGGCGGTCAGGGAGGCGGTCAGCAGCTTGCCGTCTTCAGCAAAACTCGTGGCAGTCGGGGTGGAGCCGGCAAACAGTGGAATCAGGGTCTGCGGAAACCCCTCGGCGATGGCCGGGGATTCAGACGGCGACGGCGAGGCGGACTGGGGTGCCGAGGCCTCCGGTGACGCCGCGGCAGACTTCGGTGCGGTGGGGGAGGAAGACGCACCCGAAGACGGGCTGTCGCCCGAACCGCATCCGGCTAAGCCGGCTATCACGGCCGCGCTGCCGGCAAGGACAAGTAGTTTCTTCTTCATTCGGACTCCGCATCGACGAAGGGACAGGGCCTGGGATCCAGTCTAGGCGACCGCCCGGAACCTCCCGGCGGCACGGCGCCACGGCGGGAAAAGGAGGGAGGTGGCCGGCCACTGCTGTCACCGCTGCGCTTTAGGATGAAATGGTGGGAACAGAGCCGAACGCCGTGGGGGATAACCGCGACTGCGCCATCATGCACGTGGACATGGATGCCTTCTATGTTTCCGTGGAACTGCTGCGCCGTCCGGACCTTGTGGGTGCCCCCGTCATCGTCGGCGGCCTGGGCGGTCGGTCGGTGGTGCTGTCCGCCTCCTATGAAGCCCGGAAATTCGGCGTCCGTTCGGCCATGCCCATGGCCAACGCGCGCCGGCTGTGCCCGCAGGCCACAGTCCTGGAACCCCACCAGGAGGTCTACCGCCGCGTCTCGGCCCAGCTGATGGGAATCTTTGACTCCATCACACCGCTGGTGGAACCCCTGAGCGTTGACGAAGCCTTTCTGGACATTGCCGGATCCATGCGCCGGCTTGGACCGCCGCGCGGGATTGGCGAGCTGATCCGGGCGCGCGTGTCCGACGAGCTGGGCATCACCGCCAGTGTGGGAATCGCCGCCACGAAGTTCGTGGCCAAGATCGCTTCCACCCGCTCCAAGCCGGACGGACTGCTGCTGGTTCCGAAAGCAGACACCATCCGCTTCCTGCATTCACTTGACGTCTCGGCTCTTTGGGGGGTGGGAGCCAAAACCCGTGAAGCCCTGGCACGTGTGGGAATTTCTACGGTGGCTGACGTCGCGAACACGCCGCCTGCGGTTCTGCAGCGGCTCCTGGGTGCCGCTGGCCTGCACGTGTATGAGCTCTCCTGGGGCCGGGATCCGCGGGTTGTTACACCTGTCCGGGTGGAAAAGAGCATTGGTGCCGAGGAGACGTTCGCCCGGGACGTGGACGGGGATGAAATCCTGGAGACGGAACTGCTGCGCCTGGCCCACCGCACTGCAGCCCGGATGCGTGCCGCCGGCCTGCAGTGCAGATCGGTGGCACTGAAGCTGCGGTACGAGGATTTCACCACGCTGACCCGGACCAGAACCCTGACAGAACCAGTTGACAGTGCGCAGCTGCTCTACGAAGCCGTGCGGGGGCTGCTGAAGGCGCTGGGACGCAGGCCCATGAGCGTCCGGCTCGTCGGGCTGCGTGCGGAAAACCTTGAACCGGCGCAGGGTGCGGCCCAGCAGCTGACCCTGGACGGGCGAGACGACAACTGGCGCTCCGCGGAAGACGCCCTGGACCGGATCAACCGCAGGTTCGGAGACAGCGGAATCATGCCTGCCCGGCTCCTGAAGCCGGAAAAACCGGGAACCAGGGGTGCCGGCGATAAGCAGGCTTAGTCGTGGGTTTCCCCTGACCCAAATGCAACCTATCCTTGAAGTAGTGCAGATCAGCGTCGAGACCTCAGCGGGAACAACCGCCACGTCGGGTTCGTTGCTTGGTTTACAGGGCATATTTGGACCGCAAGGAGGCAGTGATGGCACTCTCAGAACACGAGCAGCGCTTGCTTGATCAGCTGGAGCAGCAATTGCACGCCGAAGACCCAAAGTTCGCCAATTCCATGGCGACGTCGGGCGGCCGTGGAATGTCGACCCGGCGCATCGTCCTGGGCGCACTCGTGGCAGTGGCAGGCATAGCCGTCCTGATCCTGGGAATTTCCCTCGAGAGTCCGTTCAATATCGTCGTCGGGATCCTTGGCTTTATGGTCATGGGAGCCGGTATGTACTACGCGACCACCAAGGGCAAACAGAGCCAACCGCACGTACCCGCAGGTAAGAAGGAACGTGAAGCCGCTCCGCGGGGCTTTATGTCCAACCTCGAAAACAAGTGGGATGAACGCAAGCGGGACCAGCCGTAGGTCCGCCTTCCACCACTTTCCTCCCCAGCGTTCCGCTGGAACCTGAAAAGACCCGCCTTGGCGGGTTTTTTTCGTTTAACCCGGTCCCGGTGACGCCATTCCCCTCCACAGTGCCCCCTGCCGGTCCTTCCCGCGCCATTACTGGGAAGCGGCGGCACGCCGCGCCGGAAACCGTTACCGAATTGCGTTGACTGTGGAGCAAAGTGGAGTAAAGTGGGGGACGTAAGAGGGTAGGGGCGGTGCAGGAGGGGTAAAACTCCCATATCGGACAGGCGGTGGCTGATGTTCCTCGGAACGCATTCACCGCGCCTGGACGAGAAGGGGCGAATCATCCTTCCCGCCAAATTCCGCGATGAGCTGGCCGACGGGCTGGTTTTGACCCGGGGCCAGGAACGCTGCATCTACGTCTTCAGCCAGAAGGAATTTGAAAAGGTTCACGAGCAGATGAGGCAGGCGCCGCTGTCATCACGCCAGGCCCGTGACTACATTCGGGTTTTTCTGTCCGGAGCCTCGGACGAAATCCCTGACAAGCAGGGCCGGATCACCATCCCGCCGGCACTGCGCTCGTATGCCGGGCTCGGTCGTGAACTCGCCGTCATTGGTGCAGGCACCCGTGCTGAGATCTGGGATGCCACGGCATGGCAGACCTATCTGGAGGAGCAGGAAAACGCCTTCTCGGAAACCGATGAAGACGCCATCCCGGGGATCTTCTAGAAGCAAATCAGCGGGACAGCAGTAAACAGCAGGAAACAAAGTACAGGCACCAAACACAGGAACCGGGAAGCCGGCGGGATCTTGAACGAGATCTCCAGCCGCCCCGCGGAATGTTCACCTGGCTCACCTTCCCCGGAGCCAGGCGGGCACCGTGAGGCGCGGATGGGGATCTGGTCCAAGAACCGCCGTACCGGATCAGCAGCGGAAGGAGAGACCAATGAGCGAAGACCGTCCCACCGAAGACCGGCACATCCCCGTCCTGCGGGACCGCTGCATTAATCTGCTCGCCCCGGGCATTGAGGCCGCCGAAGCGGCAGGCCGGACCGCCGTCGTCGTTGACGCGACCCTGGGCATGGGCGGGCACACCGAAGCGATGCTGGAGCGCTTTCCCAAACTCCACGTGATCGGCATTGACCGGGACCAGCAGGCACTGGCCCTGGCCGGGGAACGGCTGGCCGCATATCAGGACCGGACTGACCTGGTCCACGCGGTCTACGACGAAGTCGGCGACGTCGTCCGGGACCTCGGGTTCGACTTCATCGACGGCGCACTCTTCGATCTGGGCGTCTCTTCCATGCAGCTGGACGAGCGGGACCGCGGGTTCGCCTACTCCTACGATGCACCGCTGGACATGCGTATGGACACCAGCCGCGGCCGTACGGCTGCGGACATCGTCAACACCTATGACGAAGCCGAACTGGTTTCCATCATCCGCCGCTGGGGCGAAGAGAAGTTCGCCGGCCGGATCGCCTCGGCAATCGTGGCTGCCCGGGCCAAGACACCCTTCACCACCACCGGCGAACTGGTCGAAGCCATCCGCTCTGTTGTTCCGGCCGCCGCCGCACGCACCGGAGGACACCCCGCCAAGCGGACCTTCCAGGCCCTGCGGATCGAGGTCAATGAGGAACTGGACGTCCTGGAACGCGCCATCCCCTCCGCACTGTCGGTGCTGGGCGTCGGAGGCCGGATCGTGGTGATGTCCTATCACTCGCTCGAAGACCGCATCGTGAAGGACATCTTCGCCGCGGGATCCCGGTCCTCGGCACCCAAGGGCTTCCCCGTGGAACTCGAAGAGCACAAGGCGCAGCTGAAGCGGCTGACCAAGGGCACCGAGGTTCCCACGGAGCAGGAGATTGCCGAAAACCCGCGGGCGGCGTCCGCCAAGCTGCGGGCAGTTGAGCGTATTCGGGCAACCATGGACGGGGCACGGTCATGACTGAAGACACACGGCGGCGCCGTCCGGCGGCACCGCTGCGCGCGGTCCAGGGAAATCTGGCACGCAGCGAGCAGTGGGAACCGGCAGAGCCGCAGGCGCCGGCCCCGCGCCGCAGGACCCCGCTCTCCCTTGTGCCAGCGGCGGCCCGCAGGCGGCGGGTCCCCGTCGCGGCCCTGTGTTTCGCAGTCCTGGCAGCAGGCCTGGCAGCCGTGCTGCTCCTGAACATCTCCGTCTCCAGCGGCCAGTATCAGCTGGTTCAGCTGCAGAACCAGCGCACGGAACTCGTACAGAAGAACGAAGCCCTCACCCAGCAGGTGGAAAACCACCAGGCACCCCAGGTGCTGGCGGCTACGGCCGCTGAGCTGGGAATGGTGGCGTCACCGTCATTCGGTACGATCGACCTGCAGACCCTGGCCGTCACGGGCAATCCCGAGCCGGCCAAGGAGGGCACCAAGCGCGAAGCCCTCATCGGCCTGCCGCAGGTCCTGACCCAGCCGGTCACCCCGGCCCAGGCCTCTCCGGCAGAGCCGGAGAAACCGGCGGAGAACGTCCGGGCAGCGGAGGCACAGGACAGTGCGCCGGCAGCCGCGGATGCATCCCCGGAGGCACCGGCACCTGCCGTCCCCGAAGCAGACCTGAACGGCGGCACCATTCCGGCCCCGAGCCAGAGAAGCGGACAGTAACCACCAAGCACCCACGAGGACACGTTGTGGCAAGAGCAGGACAGACTCCGGCCCCGGAGGACCACAGGGTGTTCCTCGTCTCCGGACGGCTTCGCGCAGGACTGGTGATAGCCCTTGTCCTGCTCACCGTGCTTGGGGTCCGGCTGTTCCAGGTCCAGGGCTTGGACCCGGAAGGCAAAGCAGAAGCCGCCGTCGCCAACCGGCTGGTAACCACCACCGTTCCCGCCCTGCGCGGCGGAATCCTCGATGCCAACGGCAACTACCTGGCGCGCAGCGTGGAACGCTTCGACATCGTGGTGGACCAGCGGCTGTCCCAGGACAAAGACGAGTACCCCCGCCGGACCCCTGAAGGTGAGTGGGAGGACGTCACCTTCGACCAGGCATTCGATGAGCTCTCCGCGATCCTCGGACAGGACGCAGACACACTGCGCCGTTCCATCCTGGGGGAGAAGGGCTTCAACTTCGTCGCAAAGACCGTCACGCCGGAGATCCGCGACAAGGTGCTCGCCGTCAAATTCCCCGGAGTCTACGCCGACCGCACCACCCTCCGCACCTACCCCTCCGGAGCCGTCGCCGGCTCAATCGTCGGTTTCCTCGGCACCGAGGGAGCCCAGGAAGGGCTGGAACTGACACAGGACAGCATCCTGGCGGGCGAGGCAGGCAGCAAGACCTATGAAATCGGCGGCGACGGGATCCGCATTCCCTACGCCACGAACGAAGACGTCCCGGTGAAGGACGGCGACTCGATCAAGCTCACCATCGACCAGGACCTGCAGTGGTTTGCCCAGGACGCTATTGCGGCCCAGACACGGGAATACAACGCGGAGTGGGGCAACGTGGTGGTGGTCGAGGTGGCAACCGGCAACATACTGGCCATGGCCGAATCCACCACGGTTGATCCCAACAACCCCGGCGCCACCGAAGCGGATTCCCGCAAGGCACGGTCGGTCACGGATTCCTTTGAACCCGGTTCCACCACCAAGGTCATCACCATGGCGGCTGCGATCGAAGAGGGGCTCATCACCCCGACCTCCCCCTTCCTGATCAACTCGAACTACACCGTCGACGGGCAGACGTTCAAGGACGCGTACGAACACGGCACGCTGCAGATGACGGCCTCCGGCATCCTGGCCAATTCCCTGAACACCGGAACGGTGATGGTCGGCGAGCAGCTGACCCCGCAGGAACGCTACGACTGGATGCGGAAGTTCGGCATTGGAGCCGAGCTCGGCACCGGCCTCAACGGCGAGACCTCGGGGCTGCTGGCAAAACCGGAGCTGTGGGACAGCCGCCAGCAGTACACCGTCCTCTTCGGACAGGGCCTGACCCAGACGGCGCTGCACACCGCCATGGTCTACCAGACGATCGCCAACGACGGCGTGCGGCTGGCCCCGCGGCTGGTCGACTCGACCATTGATGCCGACGGCGGCGAGCACACCATCGACAGCGGTGACGGTACCCGTGTGGTCTCGAAGAAGACCGCCGAGGAGGTACAGCGCATGCTGGAGACCGTCACGGTGGAAGGATCCGGTTCCTCAGGTGCCCTGGAAAAGTACCGTGTCGGTGCAAAAACGGGTACCGCTGAGGCTCCCAGCCCCAACGGCGGATATGACGGCGTCACCGTCTCCTATGCTGGTATTGCACCCATGGACGATCCGAAGTACGTCGCCGTTGTGACCATTCAGCGCCCCAAAGGCGACCTCTACTACGTCGAACCGGGCAAGACCTTCCAGAAGGTCATGGAACAGGTCCTGACCACCCACAACGTTGCCCCCTCCACGGGGGAACCGGACATTTACCCCATCGAGTACTAAAGCTGGAGCAGTGCAGTGCCACATAGTAATAATCAGCGCGCCGGAAGCGGCATGCGCCCCGAACGGGTCCGCCCGGTCACGCTGGGCGATGCCGCGGCAGCGCTGCCCCCGGGAGCTCCTGCGATCCAGGCCGCTCCCGGCACCGGCGCGTCCGGGTGGGGAACAGAACTGACGGGTGTGAGCATCAACTCACGCCAGATTGTTCCCGGAGACCTTTACCTGGCCCTTCCGGGCGCCCGCCACCACGGCGCGGTCTTCGCTGGCGACGCCGCCGCCGCGGGAGCCGCAGCGGTGCTCACCGACAGCGCAGGGCTGGCTCAGCTTTCCGAGACGGGGCTGCCGGTCTTCACGGCCGAGGACATCCGGCGGCTCGTCGGGCCGCTGTCGGCCGCGGTCTTCAACAGCCAGCCGCGTGACGGCTCCGCGCCCGTGCTGTTCGGCATCACCGGAACGAACGGTAAAACCACCACCACCTACTTCATCAACTCGCTGCTGCAGGCGCTGGGGAAGTCCACCGGGCTGATCGGCACCATCGAGATTCTGGCCGGCGGTGAACCCATTCCCAGCGTCCTGACGACGCCGGAATCACCCCAGGTCCACGGGCTGCTCGCGCTGATGCGCGAGCGGGGGCTCGATGCGGCCGCCATGGAAGTCTCATCCCACGCGATCTCCTACCGCCGCGTGGACGGGGTTGTCTTCGACGTTGCCGGGTTCACCAACCTCACCCAGGACCACCTGGACCTGCACGGTTCCATGGAAGAGTACTTCGAGGCGAAAGCCGCGCTGTTCAGCGCCGGCCGGTGCCGCCGGGCCGTTGTAACCGTTGACGACGCGTGGGGCCGGCAGATGGCCGACGTGGCGGGGGAGCGCGGCATCACCCTCTCCACCGGCGGTGAGGCCACCGGTGCCGACTGGCAGGTCCGTGCCGTCACCCGCGACGGGCTCGGCCACACGTTCGAACTGCGCCCGCTGAAGGGCGAGCCGCTGCGGGTCAGGACCGGTCTGCCGGGAACCTTCAACGTTTCCAACGCCGCCCTGGCGCTGGCCATGGTCCTGCAGTCCGGCGCCTCCGTGGAGGACGTCCAGTGGGCGCTGGATGAGCACGATCCGTTTACTGTCGAAGTGCCCGGACGCATGCAGCTCATCAGCGAGTCCCCGGCAGCGATTGTCGACTTCGCCCACAACCCCGATGCGCTGTCGCGCACACTGGAATCCGTCCGGCGCCCCGGCGGCCGGGTGATCGTGGTTTTCGGTGCCACCGGTGAACGGGACCAGACCAAACGGCCGCTGATGGGTGCCATCGCGGCCAGGCTCGCCGACGTGGTAATTGTCACCGACGACGACCCGCACGACGAGGACGAGGCCGCCATCCGGGCGGATGTGCTCCGCGGTGCACACAGTCAGCAGTCCGCCTCCGGACGCAGCTGCACCATCCTGGAGGTTGCTCCGCGTGCTGCCGCCATTGTCCGTGCCGTGGAGGTTGCCGGACCGCAGGACACCATCCTGGTGGCCGGGCGCGGCCACGAGGTCTGGCAGGAAGTCAAAGGAGTGAACCATGCCCTGGATGACCGGGTCGAACTGCGGGCCGCTCTGGCCCAGGCCGGATTCACGGTGCTTTCAGGCGACGGGGTAGAGTCCTAAATCGTCATGATTGAACTTAATGCAGCCGAAATAGCGGCCATCACGGGCGGCACACTGGTGGGGGCAGCAGCCACCGACCCGTCCATCTCAGTGACGTCAGCCACGACCGACTCCCGCGGGGCGGGGGAAGGCACGCTGTTTATCGCCAAGCCCGGCGAGGTTTCCGACGGCCACCTCTTCGTGGCCCGGGCCTTCGAAGCCGGCGCTTCCCTGGCGCTGACCGAACGCCCCGTCACCGACGCCGGCGGCACCGTTTTCCCCGGCATCGTGGTGCCGGACGCCGTCCTGGCCATGGGCGGCATCGCCGCGGAGATCGTGCGGCGGCTGCGGGCCGACGGCCCGCTGACCGTCATCGGCATCACCGGGTCCGCCGGCAAGACCACCACCAAGGATCTGCTGGCCGGCATCCTGTCAGCCCACGGAGAGACCGTTGCCCCGGTGGGCTCCTACAACGGGGAGGTCGGCGTTCCGCTGACCATCTTCAGCGCCGGCCACGGCACCCGCTACCTGGTAGTGGAAATGGGCGCCACGGGCGTTGGGCACATCTCCTACCTGGCGGACATGGTCCGTCCGGACATCGGTGTGGTCCTTTGCGTCGGCACAGCACATGCCGGTGAGTTCGGCGGCGTCGAGAACATCGCCCAGGCCAAGGGTGAACTTGCGGAGGCCATCGCGCCTGAGGGGACAGTCATCCTCAACGGAGACGATATCCGCGTCGCCGCCATGGACAAACGCACCACCGCGAAGGTCCTGCTCTTCACCTCTTCCTCCGACGAACTCCCGGGCGGCCACCAAACCCTCCGGGCCGTCGACGCCGGCACCGATTCCGAGGGCCGTCCGGTGTTCACCCTCCGCTTCCCGGACGGCAGCTCACACCGGGTCGAATCCGGCCTGATCGGTATGCACCACACCGCGAACCTGCTCGCCGCCGCCGGAGCGGCGTGGGCCGCCGGCATCGCCCCCGCGGACATCGCCGCCGGCCTTTCCGGGCAGAAGGCCGCCAGCCGCTGGCGGATGGAACGGACCGACCGGCCCGACGGCGTCACCGTGATCAACGATGCCTACAACGCCAACCCCGAGTCCATGCGGGCCGCCCTGCGCACCCTTGCGGAACTCGGCAAAGGCCGCCGGACCTGGGCTGTGCTGGGCGAAATGCTCGAACTCGGCCCGGAATCCGTCACCGAACACGACGCGATCGGCCGGTACGCCGTGCGCTTGAACATCTCCAAACTCATCGTCGTCGGAACCGGAGCGCGGGCCCTGCACACGGGTGCCGTCATGGAAGGTTCCTGGGGCGACGAGTCCCAGTTCGTCCAGAACGCCGAAGAGGCGCAGGCGGTTCTTGAAGCCGCCCTGGAACCCGGCGACATCGTTCTCTTTAAATCTTCCAACGGAGCCGGCCTGCGGTTCCTTGGTGATCGGATTGCCTTGAATACCCCACTCGAAGGTCCAGCTGCCGCGGAGACTTCCGCTGATCCCTCCCTGCGGGGTGGACTGTGATGATTTCACTCCTGATCGGTTGCTCCCTCGCGCTGGTCCTGGCCTTTGCGGGCACACCGCTTTTCATCCGTTTCCTCGTCCGCAAGGGCTACGGACAGTTCGTCCGCGACGACGGTCCGACGTCGCACCACACCAAGCGCGGTACACCCACCATGGGCGGGGCAGTGATTGTCGCCTCCGTGGTGGCCTCCTACTTCGTCACACACCTCATCAGCCACGCCATCAACCCGACCAGCTTCGGCCCGTCGGCGTCCGGACTCCTGGTGCTGTTCCTGATGGTGGGAATGGGGCTGGTGGGGTTCATTGACGACTACACCAAAATCTCCCGGCAGCGCTCACTCGGCCTGAACGCGAAAGCCAAGATCACGCTGCAGGCGATCGTTGGCATCATCTTTGCCGTGCTGGCGCTGCAGTTCCCGGACGAGGGCGGACTCACGCCTGCCTCGACCAACATTTCCTTTGTCCGCGACACCGCCATCGACCTGGCCTTCGCGGGAACCATCATCGGTGCAATCCTCTTTATCCTCTGGTCCAGCATCATCATCACCGCGGCCACCAACGGCGTGAACCTTGCCGACGGGCTGGACGGCCTCGCCGCCGGCGCCTCGGTGCTGGTCTTCGGCGCCTACTTCCTGATCGGCATCTGGCAGTCCAACCAGAGCTGCCTGGGTGCCCCCGCCGACGCGGGCGTCTGCTACGAAGTCCGCGACCCGCTGGACCTGGCTCTGCTCGCGGGTGCCATGGCCGGGGCGCTGATCGGTTTCCTCTGGTGGAACACCTCCCCGGCAAAAATCTTCATGGGCGACACCGGGTCGCTGGCGATCGGCGGCGCCATTGCGGCCTTCGCCATCCTGTCGCGGACCGAACTGCTGCTGGTCATCCTGGCCGGGCTGTTCGTCATCATCTCCGCCTCCGTCATCATCCAGGTGGGGTACTTCAAGCTCAGCGGCGGTAAACGCGTTTTCAAAATGGCGCCGCTGCAGCACCACTTCGAGCTCAAGGGCTGGGCGGAAGTCACGGTGGTGGTCCGCTTCTGGATCATCGGCGGGCTCTGCGTCGCACTGGCCCTGGGACTCTTCTACGCCGATTGGGTGGCCGGACAATGAGCACTGCCTACACCGAGACCCCCCGCCTCGCACCGCTGACCACCTGGGATGCGGACTGGCGGGGACTGCGGGTGGTGGTGGCCGGGATCGGCCTCTCCGGATTCTCCGCAGCAGACACGCTGATTGAGCTCGGCGCCCGGGTGGTGGTGTTTGACGGCCGTGACAACGAAGAGAACCGCGGCAAGGCAGACACCCTGCGGATCGTCGGTGCCCACGATGTGCTGCTTGGTCCGGACCATGCGCAGAGCCTGCCGCTGGTGGCGGGCGAGCAGGCCGAGCTGGTGGTGACCTCCCCGGGCTTCAGTCCGGCCCATCCGGTGCTGGCCGAAGCCGCTGCCGCCGGCGTGCCGGTCTGGGGCGACGTCGAACTGGCCTGGCGCGTGAGGATCCGTGAAGGACGGCCGACAGCTCCCTGGCTGGCGATCACCGGCACCAACGGAAAAACCACCACGGTCTCGATGACGGAGAGCATGCTGCGCGCAGCCGGGCTCCGCGCCATCGCCGCCGGGAACGTCGGCACGCCCATCCTCGACGCCATCCGCGACCCGCAGGGCTGGGACGCAATCGCCGTCGAGCTCTCCAGCTTCCAGCTGCACTGGACCCACACCATGTCCCCGCTGGCGAGCGTCTGCCTGAACGTGGCCGAAGACCATGTGGACTGGCACGGAGGGTACGAGGCATACCTGGCTGACAAGGCCAAGGTTTACGAAAACACGCAGGTTGCGTGCATCTACAACGCCGAGCAGGCCGAAACCGAGCACATGGTCGAGGAAGCTGACGTCGTGGAAGGCTGCCGCGCCGTGGGCTTCACCACCGGCATGCCTGCCATCAGCATGGTCGGGATCGTGGAGGGGCTGCTCGTGGACCGCGCGTTCATCGAACAGCGCCGCGATTCGGCCGCCGAACTGGCCTCACTCGGGGATCTCGGGGACCACACGCCGCGCCACCTGGCCGCCAACGCCCTGGCGGCGGCCGCGCTGGTCCGGGCGTTCGGCGTCGAACCTGTGGCCGTCCGCGACGGACTGCGCAACTATGCCCCCGGCGGCCACCGGATCGAGCCGGTCGCCAAGCTTCACGATGTGCTGTGGGTCAACGATTCAAAGGCCACCAACCCGCATGCGGCCGCAGCCTCCCTGGCAGCGTTCCAGCCGGTTGTCTGGATCGCCGGCGGGCTTTCCAAGGGCGTGCATTATGACGGCCTTATCCAGGCCCACCGCGGCCGGCTCCGCGCCGTCGTGCTCATCGGGACCGATTCGAGTGAGCTGCGCGGCGCTTTGGCCCGACACGCCCCCGACGTTCCCGTAATCGACGCTGCGGGAGCGGACACTGGAAGAGAAGGCCCGCCCACCGGCGAGGCAGTCATGGCCGCAGCAGTTGCGGCCGCGGCCGCCGCGGCGGAGGCCGGAGACACGGTCCTGATGGCGCCGGCATCGGCGTCCATGGACCAGTTCCGTTCCTATGCCCACCGCGGTGAGGCCTTCATCGAAGCTGTCCGCGGTTACGTGGAAGGACAGGCGCAGACCACCAAGGAGCCGTAGATGGTGACCACGCCCACGGGCAAGGCCCGGAAGCCGGCGGCGCGGAAACGCCCGGCGGCCCCCGCAGCCACACCGGGCCCGAAACCGGGCACCAGATCAGGTACGGGGCCAGCCGCCGGGAAGGCAGCTGGCAAAACCGTTCCTCCGGCCCCAAAACGGCGGCTCAAGGACCACCTGGAGCGGTTTATGGTCCTGCTGGAGGGCAGCGACGCGAAGGCCACCGGGTCCAGCTACTACATGATCCTCGGATCGACGCTGGCGCTGACCGTGATCGGGCTGATGATGGTGCTCTCCGCCTCCTCCGTGGAAGCGATTGCTGCGGCCGCCGGTTCCGGTGCGAATGCGGCCAGCACCTTCGATCTTTTCGTCAAGCAGCTGATTTTCGCTGCCATCGGTGTTGCGGCGATGCTCATGCTCTCCAAGTTCGGACCGCGTTTCTACCGTTTCATCGCCTGGCCCGCGCTGCTCGGTGCGGCCTTCCTCTTGGTCCTGGTGCTGATCGTCGGTGAAGAGGTCAACGGCAACAAGAACTGGCTGACCTTCGGACCGGTTACCGGACAGCCCTCGGAGGCCGCCAAGCTGGCCATGGCGATCTGGCTGGCCATGGTCCTCTCCCGCAAGAAAGGCCTCATCGACCAGCCGCTCCATGCCCTGATTCCGGCCGTTCCCGGCGCCGGCATCCTGGTGGCGCTCGTGATGGCCGGCCACGACCTCGGCACCGTGCTGATTATGGGCGCCATTATGCTCGCCGCCCTCTTTTTCGCCGGTGTGCGCCTGAAGCTCCTGGGCCTCCTGGCGCTGGCAGCCGGCGCCGGCGGCCTGCTGATGTCCGCCATCAGTGGAAACCGCACCAGCCGGATCAGTGCGTGGCTCCAGATCGATTGCTCCGCGGGGCTCTGCGACCAGGCCAACGCTGGCATGTACGCGCTGGCATCGGGCGGCTGGCTGGGCGTTGGCATCGGCCAGAGCCGGCAGAAGTGGACGTGGATCCCCGAAGCCCACAACGACTTCATCTTCGCCATCATCGGCGAGGAGTTCGGCCTGCTCGGCACCCTGGTGGTCCTGTCGCTCTTCGGTATCCTTGCAGTGGCCACCGTGCGGGTGACCATGCGCCACACCCAGCCGTTCATCCGGATCGTCTGCGGCTGCATCCTGGTGTGGATCATCGGCCAGGCCTTCGTCAACATCGCCATGGTCACCGGACTGTTTCCCGTGATCGGCGTTCCGCTTCCGTTCATCTCCTACGGCGGGTCCTCGCTGACCTTCACGCTGGCAGCCGTTGGAGTCCTCCTGTCCTTTGCCCGCACTATCCCTGAAAGGGAACCCGCAGCTCCATGACGCAGTCCCCACTTTCCGTTGTTCTCGCCGGAGGCGGCACAGCAGGGCACATCAGCCCGCTGCTGGCCATTGCCGACGCCGTTAGGCAGTTGCGGCCCGAGGTCCGCATAAAGGTGGTGGGCACGTCCTCCGGCATGGAGACCCGTCTGGTTCCGGCGGCCGGCTACGAGCTGGCCGTGATTGACCGGGTTCCCATGCCGCGCCGCCCCAGCGGCGACCTTGCCCGGCTCCCGGCCAGGCTCGCGCGCGCAGTGCGGCAGGCAGGCGACATTCTGGACGAGGCCCAGGCCGACGTCGTCGTAGGGGTTGGCGGCTACGTCTCGACTCCGGTCTATCTCGCGGCCCGCAAGCGCCGGATCCCGATCATCGTGCACGAGGCCAATGCCCGTCCCGGCCTGGCCAACCGGGTCGGCGCCCGGAACGCCGAAGTCGTGGGGGTGGCCTTCGAGGAGACCAAGCTGCCCGGTGCCCGCTGGGTGGGGATGCCCATGCGCCGGGAGATCTCCCAGCTGGACCGGACCGCCGCCCGCGGCACCGCCCGTTCCGCGCTTGGCCTGGACCCGGACCTGCCCACCCTGGTGGTGACCGGCGGGTCCTCCGGCGCCGCCAGCATCAACGCTGCCATTACCGCCGCCCTGCCGGCTCTCGCGGCGGCCGGAATCCAGACCCTCCACGTGACCGGCCGCGGCAAGGCTGCGGCGGACGCCGAAGGCAAGGCCCTGACCGCCCCCCTCTACCGCCAGGTGGAGTATGTGGACGGGATGGAACTGGCCTATGCGGCAGCAGACCTGCTGCTGGCCCGTTCCGGTGCCGGAACCGTCAGCGAAATTTCCGCCGTCGGGCTGCCCGCAGTCCTGGTGCCGCTGCCGCATGGCAACGGTGAACAGGCGCTCAATGCCGCCGGGCTGGTGGAGGCCGGAGGCGCCCTGCTGGTCCGCGACTCCCTGTTCACCCCCGAATGGATTTCGGAGAAGCTCATACCGCTGCTGCTGGATCCGGCGGCGCTGGCAACCATGGCAGCCGCATCCGCCGCCCGGGGCATCCGGGACGCCGATACACAGATGGCTGCGCTGATCCTGGAAGCAGCGGAACGGAAAGAAGCATGAGCACGATCGACCTTCCGGCACTGGGCCGCGTCCACTTCATCGGCCTCGGCGGCGCCGGAATGTCCGCCGTCGCTCGGGTGATGCTGGGCCGCGGAACGGCCGTCTCCGGATCCGACGCCAAGGACTCAGCCGGGCTGCGTGCCCTGGAAGCTTTGGGCGCCAGGGTCTCGGTGGGGCACGACGCCGCCAACGTCCGGGACGTTGACACCGTGGTGGTTTCCACGGCCATCCGCCCTGACAACCCCGAGCTGGCCGCCGCCGAATCAGCGGGCCTGCGGATCATCCACCGCTCAGTGGCACTCGCCGCAGCGATGGGCAGCCAGGACCTGGTGGCCGTCGCAGGGACCCACGGCAAGACCACAACGACGGCGATGATCACCGTCCTGCTGCGCGAAGCGGGCCTGGACCCCTCTTTCGCCATCGGCGGGGACGTCGCAGCACTGGGGGTGAATGCCGCCGCCGGGTCAGGCAGCGTATTTGTCGCCGAGGCGGACGAGTCCGACGGATCCTTCCTGAACTACTCACCGCAGATCACCGTGGTGACCAACGTCGAAGCCGACCACCTGGACCACTACGGGACCGCCGAGGCAGTTTTCGCGTCCTTCGACAGATTCGTGGAGCTGCTCCCGGCCGACGGGCTGCTCGTCGCCTGCGCCGACGATCCGGGCGTCCGGGACCTGCTGGCGCGGAACTCACCCCCGCGGACCAGGACCTACGGCTACTCGAGGGACGCGGACGTGCGGATCAGCGGCACCACCGCGGACGGCCGGACCAGTTCCAGCACACTGCATTTCTCCGCCGCGGGCCGCGGCTTCGAGCAGCAGCTGCAGCTGCAGGTTCCCGGCCGGCACAACATCCTCAACGCGGCTGCCGCCTTTACCGTGGCACTGGACCTGGGGGTTGACCCCCAGACCGCCGCGGACGGGCTGGCCGCATTCACCGGAGCCGCCCGCCGGTTTGAAGCCAAGGGCACAGCACGCGGTGTCCGGGTTTTTGACGACTACGCCCACCACCCCACCGAGGTTGCCGCCGCCATGCAGGCAGCCCGTGCGGTAGCGGGGGACAACGCCGTGCACGTGCTCTTCCAGCCCCACCTGTTCAGCCGCACCCGGAACTTCGCCGCGGAGTTTGCCGCCGCTTTGGACCTGGCCGACTCCGTAACGGTGCTGGAGATCTACCCTGCCCGGGAAGATCCGATTCCCGGCGTCTCCAGCGGGCTCATTACCGACCTGCTGAGCACCCCCGGAGAAGTCGCGCCGGATCCCCTCTCCGCAGTGCGGGCCATCGCAGGCCGTGCCGTTGAAGGGGACATTGTCCTGACCGTCGGAGCCGGTGACGTCACCCAGTACGGGCCGGTCATTCTTGAGGCACTCAGCGCAGCCGGTGACGGAGCGGAAAGCGGTGCCGATGGCAGGTAGGAAGCCCAGACAGCCTCCTGCCGGCGCGGGCGGAGAGCACCGGCCGCCTTCAACTGCCCGCCGGGGCAGGGCTGCGGCCTCCCCGGATTCCCTGGAGGGAAGCGCCACTGCCGGCCGTCCCGGTCCGGAGTCACCGGCACAGCAGCCAGCGGCTTCGTCCGCCGGTTCACGTTCCGCCGCGAACTCCTCCAAGGTGCAGCTTCTGCCCAGCGAAGGCGCCCAAATCCACGAACTCTGGCCCGGCGCGGCAGCCGCAGGAGCCGGGGCGCGCGGGACAACCGGTGCGGACGGGGCCTCCGGGGATATCGGTGCCTCCCGGGACTGGGAGCCGGCGGCGGCCCCCTCCGCCCGGTCCGGCGGCAGCCGGGGCACTGCCGCAGCAGGTCAGCCGGCAGACCCTGCGGACGGGATCAAGGGATCCGCCGCCGAAGCCAGCATCCTGGCCTTCCCGGAACCCCCGGTACGGCGACGGCGCCGGTACGTGCTGATCGGCACCGGGGTGTCCGCCGCGCTGCTCGCTGCCCTCTTTGCGGTGCTGTTTTTCTCTCCGGCGCTGGAGGTCAAGAACCTCCAGGTCCAGGGCAATTCACTGCTGACCGTGGAAGAAGCCGAAGCGGCACTTGCTCCGTTGCTGGGTACCCCGCTGACCCTCATTTCCGATGCGGATGCCGGAGAACTGCTGGCGGCCCGCCCGGAAGTGGAAAAAGTTGAGGTGGCGGCGGTGCCGCCCTCGGACCTGCTGGTCACCATCACCGAACGCGTGCCGGTGGCCGTGCTGCAGAACGGCCGCGAGTTCCTGCTCATCGATGAAGACGGGCGTCAGCTCAAAGCCGTGGGGGAGCGGGGAGCGGTGGCTCTGCCGCTGATCGATGGCGGCGCGGATGCGGTCAACAGCGAGGTTTTCTCCACGGTGACCGCGGTGCTGGCGGCCCTGCCCCAGGGTGTGCTGGCGCAGCTGGACCATGCCTCGGCAGAGACCCTCGACTCGGTTGAACTCAAGCTGGCCAACGGCCAGACGGTATTCTGGGGCAGCTCGGACGCCAACGCGGCAAAAGCGAAGGCACTGGAAGCCCTGCTGCTGGTTCCGGCCACGGATCCGCCGGTCCAGGTGTTCGATGTGAGCACCCCGAACCGGCCGGTAACCCGGTGACCGGACACCGCCGGGAAATACCGGCAAAAGATTCTGACCGACACGCGCGGGACGGTAATTGCGGAAGCTATCGCAGCCCCATAGCGTCGTGGATAGAGCATTACTTGACATAACTATAACCCTCAACTCGAGGGTTAAGGTTGTTCGGTTGAAGGTTTTGGCTGGGGAAGTCCCGGCCGCATTGATCAGTTGCACAGATTCGAACAAGGGACACAGGACGTGGCAGCACCGCAGAATTACTTGGCCGTCATCAAGGTCGTCGGCATCGGCGGCGGTGGCGTGAATGCCGTAAACCGAATGATCGACGTCGGACTCCGCGGAGTGGAGTTCATTGCCATCAATACTGATGCGCAGGCTCTGCTGATGAGCGACGCCGACGTCAAGCTCGATGTTGGACGTGAACTGACCCGCGGCCTCGGCGCCGGCGCGGATCCCGAAGTTGGCCGCAAGGCTGCCGAGGACCATGCCGAGGAAATCGAAGAGGTGCTGCGCGGTGCGGACATGGTCTTCGTGACCGCAGGCGAAGGCGGCGGAACCGGCACCGGCGGAGCGCCCGTGGTGGCCCGCATCGCACGCTCGCTGGGTGCCCTGACCATCGGCGTTGTGACCCGGCCCTTCACCTTCGAAGGCCGCCGCCGTTCCAACCAGGCCGAATCGGGCATCGACACCCTGCGGGACGAAGTCGATACCCTCATCGTCATCCCCAACGACCGCCTGCTCTCGATCAGCGACCGCAACGTATCCATGCTGGACGCGTTCCGTTCGGCGGACCAGGTGCTGCTGTCCGGCGTCCAGGGCATCACCGACCTGATCACCACTCCGGGCCTGATCAACCTCGACTTCGCCGACGTCAAGTCTGTGATGCAGGGTGCCGGATCGGCGCTCATGGGCATCGGCTCGGCCAGGGGAGAGGACCGCGCCGTCAAGGCCGCGGAACTGGCCATTGCTTCGCCGCTGCTTGAGGCATCGATTGACGGTGCCCACGGTGTCCTGCTGTCGATCCAGGGCGGTTCCGACCTCGGCCTGTTCGAGATCAACGAGGCAGCCCGCCTGGTCCAGGAAGTCGCCCACCCCGAAGCCAACATCATCTTCGGTGCCGTCATTGACGATGCCCTGGGCGACGAAGCGCGCGTCACGGTCATTGCCGCCGGTTTCGACCAGGTGGACGTCACGTCCCAGCCGTCCGCAGCCAAGCCGGCCGAACCGCTGACTCCTCCGGCTGCCGCGGCCGCCGGTGTTGCGGGCGGAACCTCCGCCTGGGCCCAGCGCCCGCAGGTGAGCGATATTCCCGCAGACGCAGGATTCGACATCGATCTTCCGGCCGTCGTCGAGCCCGACCTGAGTGCAGGACGCCAGGACGATCTGGATGTTCCCGACTTCCTGAAGTAAGAACCAGCTGAAGTAAAAGCAGAACGCAGTACCTGCAGATCGGCGCGAGGTTGTCTGAGCGAATGTTTTGGTGGGAGGGGCACGGCCCCGGCGGCCTTCGGGTTGCATTCACCGGCACTCCCGCAGGCAACCTCGCGCTGCATGTAGGCGATGATCCGGGGGCCGTCCGTGAGCGCCGCCGCTCCCTGGAGAAGCACATGGGGATCCTTCCTGGATCCCTCAGGTTCATGGAGCAGGTCCACTCCGCCACCGTCGCGCGGATCCCGGCCCTGGATGGGGCGCAGGAAGAGGGGCCGGAAGAAGCGCCCCCGGTCGCTGACGCCCTGCTCAGTCCGGACGGATCGGCCCCGCTGGCAGTGATGGTGGCCGACTGCGTGCCCGTGGTCCTTGCCGGGACCTCCACTGCCGGTGCGCCGGTAACCGCCGCCGCCCATGCCGGGCGTGCCGGGCTGCTCGGCGGGATCCTGCTCAACACCGTCCAGGCCATGCGGGCCGCAGGAGCCGGAGAGCTGACGGCCTGGATCGGCCCCAGCGTCTGTGGACGCTGCTATGAGGTCCCCGAAGCGATGCTCGCCGACGCAGCCCACCTCCCGGGTGCCGCGTCCCGGACCAGCTGGGGTACTCCTGCGCTGGACCTTCCGGCCGCCGCTGCGGCCCAGCTCCAGGGCCTCGGGGTGGACACGGTCCGGCTCCCCGGATGCACCATGGAAGAACCGGACCTTTTCTCGCACCGCCGGGATGCACCCACCGGCCGGTTCGCCGGACTGATCTGGCACCCCCAAACGACCTAGCAGTCCAGGGCCTGCCCGCCGCGGAAGACCTTCCGCCGCGGCGCCGGCGGACCGCACACGCATTACCCGCACACGCAACACAAGGAAGACATGAGCAGCGCAACTCCGGACCGGGCCGCCGATCTCCAGGCCCGCCTGACATCCGTCCGCCGGCGGATTTCCGACGCCGCGGCAGCCGCCGGGCGCGGGGAACCCCGCCTGATCGTGGTCACCAAATACTTCCCGGCGTCCGACGCCGCGCTCCTGGCCGGAATGGGAGTGCGCGACGTGGGTGAAAACAAGGCCCAGGAAGCCGAGTCGAAGGCAGCTGAGCTCCCCGGATCCGGGCTGAACTGGCACTTCATCGGCCAGCTGCAGACCAACAAGGCCAAGTCGGTCGTGAAGTACGCCCGGGCGGTGCACTCAGTTGACCGTCCGGGCCTGATCACCGCCCTGGCAAAGGCGATGGCCGCCGAGGACACCAGGCGCCGGGAAGCAGGCAGGGAAGGGCGGGAACCGCTGGACTGCTTCCTGCAGATGGACCTGCGCACGCAGCCTGACGAGGCCGCGGGGCGCGGGGGTGCCAGGCCCCAGGACATGCTTGAACTTGCCGCTGCCGTCGAGCGCGAGCCGGCACTGCGGCTGAAGGGCCTGATGGCCGTCGCTCCGCTGGGGGAGGACCCCGCCGCAGCCTTCGGCCGGCTCCAGGAACTCTCCCGCGAATTGACCGCCCGCCACCCCGGCGCAGCCGGCATCTCCGCGGGTATGAGCCAGGACCTGGAAACCGCCGTCGCCTACGGCGCGACACACCTGCGGATTGGGTCCGATATTCTCGGTCCCCGCCCCGCCGTACGGTAGCGTCAAGCATGGCGGGTCCCATTTTGCGGGCCGCCGCAAACAGGCGAAAACAATGCCCACACTGGACAACGCGGGACGCTGAAGGACTGAAGGAGCAACCATGGCTGGCGCAATGCGCAGGACGATGATCTACCTTGGGCTCGCCGACGGCGATGAGCTGTACGAGGACGAGCAGAAGCCTGTGCGGGAGGCTCCGGCCAGGGATGAGGAACGGGCACCGGAAGACGAGCGCAGCGACCGTGAACCGGCCGCCGCAGCACAGCCGGCCCGTTCCACCGCGGTAGAGGAATACCGTGCGCCCGTTACACCCATCAAGCGTGCCCCCTCATCGGCAAAGGAAGACGTGGCAGGATTGCGGCAGATTACCACTGTTCACCCCCGTTCCTACAACGACGCCAAGCTCATTGGCGAGAGCTTCCGCGACGGAATCCCCGTCATCATGAACGTCACCGACATGGGAGAGGCCGATGCCAAGCGCCTCGTTGACTTCTCCGCGGGACTTGTCTTTGGTTTGCGCGGTACGATCGAACGGGTGACCAACAAGGTCTTCCTGCTCTCGCCGTCCTACGTCGAGGTGCTGGGAGACGACAAGAAGGTCAGCGAATCCCAGTCGGCCTTCTTCAACCAGAGCTGACCGCCGTCCCGGTCCCTGGGACCGTGCGGACAGCTTGACCTCCTACGGCGGAAACGAAAACACGCGTGAGTATTATTTTTGCCCTGCTGTATCTGGTGCTGATGCTTTTTCAGCTCGCCCTGATTCTGCGGATTGTCTACGACGCGGTGCAGATGTTCGCCCGCCAGTGGCGGCCTAAGGGCCCGGCCCTCGTGCTGGCCACGGCTGTCTACGGCGCTACGGACCCGCCCGTCCGGGCACTGCGCAGGATTATCCCGCCCCTCCGCCTGGGGGGTGTGTCGCTTGACCTTGCGTTCCTGGTGCTCTTTATCGTGGTCGGAATTGCCATGCAAATCGTGGTGGCGGCCAGCTAGGGCCGAGCAGTGCCGGGGACGCCCCGGTTCGTCATCAGTTCACAAAAGATATAATGTGAAAAATATAGTGAATTGATCCCTGATTTTATGTTCGAGATTCTGTACCTAGACAACCCGTCAACACGGGCAAGTCTTATAACCAGTATGAGGTGACCAGATGGCTCTGACGCCAGAAGATGTTGTCAACAAGCGGTTCCAGCCGACCAAGTTCCGAGAAGGCTACGACCAGGATGAGGTGGATGACTTCCTCGACGAGATCGTCGTCGAACTCCGTCGCCTGAACGCCGAAAACGAAGACCTGCGCCGGCAGCTTGCCGAGGCAGTGGCTGGCGCCCCTGCAGGCACCCAGGTCCCGGCACCGGTTTCCGCCGCTTCCAAGACCGAGCAGGTATCCCAGCCGGTCAAGGAAGAGAAGAAGCCCGAGCCTGAGCCCGAAGCCAAGCCGGAGCCCAAGGTTGAGGCTCCCAAGGCTGAAGCTCCCCGCCAGCAGGAATCGGCTCCGGTGTCCAACCCGGCCGAGTCGGCTGCCGGTATCCTCGCGATGGCCCAGAAGATGCACGACGACTACGTCGGCGCCGGCGTGGAGCAGCGGGACAAGATCATCGCCGAAGCTCAGATCGAAGCCAGCGGCCTCGTGACCGAAGCCCAGGAGAAGAGCCGGAAGATCCTCAGCTCGCTCGAACAGCAGAAGGCTCTCCTGGAACGCAAGGTCGAGCAGCTGCGCGGCTTCGAGCGTGACTACCGTTCACGCCTGAAGGCGTACATCGAAGGCCAGCTGCGCGATCTGGATTCCCGCGGCTCGGTGGCCTCGGAGACTGCGGACGCGTAAAGCGCTTCACGCTTCGTTCGGTCCGTCTGGACGGATATGAATCAGGATTAGACTGGTAACAGAATTGCGGGCCGGTGGCCGGGATTTCCCGGCCACCGGCCTGACCTGTTCCAGTGCGCAGTGTTCCACCGTTGCGCACGACGCACCTTCAGTGCCGGCATTTTCCGCCTGCCCGACCCCGAAAGCACCATGACAGATTCCTCTGACGCACCCGCCGAGCAGCCATTGCCGCCGCCGCGCCCGAAAGCTGCGCTGACCCGCTACGCACTGATCATGGCCTGCATCGCGCTGGCCGCCTGGATCCTGGACCAGCTGACCAAAATCTGGGTGGTTTCCACCATGACCGAGGGCCAGGTCACGGATGTCCTGCCACCGCTGCTCCGCTGGCACTTCATCCGCAACCCGGGAGCTGCCTTCTCAATCGGCACGGACTACACCTGGATCTTCACCATCATCATGGTGCTGGTCTCCGGATTCCTGGTGTACCTGATGTTCCGTCTGCGCTCCGTGGGCTGGTCCATCGCCCTCGGCCTGGTCCTTGCCGGTGCCACAGGAAACCTCACCGACCGGCTGTTCCGTGAGCCCTCCTTCGGCCAGGGACACGTGGTCGATTTCATCGCTCTGCCGAACTTCGCGATCTTCAACATCGCGGACATGTGCGTGGTGTCCGGCGTGATCCTCGTTTGCCTGCTCACCCTGCGCGGCATCAACATGGACGGCACCCGCGCCGTCTCCGGCAAGGACAACGCAGATGCCTGAGATCCACTCCCGTTTCACGATCAGTGAGGAGCACGACGGCGGCCGGGCCGACGCCGTGTTCGCCAAGCTGCTGGACATCTCCCGCTCCACCGCGGCCACCTGGTGCGGCGAAGGCTGGCTGACCCGCTCGGGGAAACCCGTGGCTAAGTCGGACCGGCTGCACGCCGGTGACGAGGTAGCCGCGGACGTACCGGAGCTCCCCGACCCGCTGGCCGTCGTCGTCGAACCCGTTGAGGACCTCAAAATCCTTGCCGACGACGAGCACTTCGTTGTCATCGACAAGCCCGTCGGTGTCGCCGCGCACCCGTCTCCGGGCTGGGTCGGACCCACCGTTGTGGGTGCCCTGGCCGCAGCCGGCTACCGGATTTCGACCTCCGGCGCAGGGGAACGGCAGGGGATTGTCCATCGGCTCGACGTCGGTACCTCCGGGGTGATGGTTGTTGCCAAGACCGAACACGCCTATACCCTGCTGAAACAGGCTTTCCGGGACCGCACCGTGGAGAAGGAATACCACGCCCTGGTCCAGGGCCTGCCGGACCCGCTGGAAGGAACGATCGACGCACCGATCGGCCGGCACCCCGGCCACGACTGGCGGTTCGCCGTCCTGGACGACGGGCGCGCATCGGTGACGCATTACAAGGTCCTGGAGGCCTTCGGCCGGGCCTCCCTGGTGGAAGTGCACCTGGAAACCGGCCGCACGCACCAGATCCGCGTGCATTTCTCCGCCCTGCGGCACCCCTGCGCAGGTGACCTTACCTACGGTGCGGATCCCCGGCTCGCAGCCGAACTCGGACTCACCCGGCAGTGGCTGCACGCCCGGAAACTGGGGTTTACCCATCCAGGCACCGGAAACTGGGTGGAGTTCGTCAGCGAATATCCCCAGGATCTGCAGTACGCCCTCGACGCGCTGGACAGCGGGCTCGTCTAAGCGCCCCCGCGGGACACCTAGAATGGTTAGGTGGCTTCAGTAACTAGTTCGTCGAAATCGTTTGTCCATCTTCACAACCACACCGAATACTCCATGCTGGACGGTGCCGCGCGGCTGACAGACCTGTTCAGCCACGCTGATGAGCTGGGCATGAATGCGCTGGCGACGACTGACCATGGGTTCGTTTTCGGTGCCTTCGACTTCTGGAACAAGGCCAGGAACTCGGGCATCAAGCCGATCATCGGCGTCGAGGCCTACCTGACACCGGGCACGGCCCGCCAGGACAAGACCCGCGTGAAGTGGGGCGGCGGCGGGCGCGACGACGTCTCCGGTGCGGGTGCCTACACCCACATGACCATGTGGGCTGAGTCCACCGAAGGCATGCACAACCTGTTCCGCATGTCCTCGCTGGCGTCCCTGGAAGGCCAGCTCTACAAGCCGCGCATGGACCGGGACCTGCTGCAGACCTACGGCAAGGGCCTGATCGCCACGACCGGCTGCCCCTCGGGTGAAGTGCAGACCAAGCTCCGTCTGGGGCTCTACAAGGAAGCCGTGCAGGCTGCCTCCGACTTCCGGGACATTTTCGGCACGGAGAACTTCTTCTGTGAGCTCATGGACCATGGCCTGGACATCGAACGCAGCGTCCAGGCGGACCTGATCAAGCTGGCCCGCGAACTGAACCTGCCGCTGGTGGCCACGAACGACCTCCACTACACGCATGCCGAGGATGCCAAGGCCCACGCCGCCCTGCTGTGCGTGCAGTCCGGTTCCACGCTTGCGGACCCCAAGCGGTTCAAGTTCGACGCCGACGAGTTCTACCTCAAGTCCCCGGCCGAAATGCGGGCCGTGTTCCGCGACTACCCGGAAGCCTGCGACAACACACTGCTGATCGCCGAGCGGTGCGACGTCGAGTTCAACACCAAAGCGAACTACATGCCGCGGTTCCCGACCCCCGAGGGCGAGAACGAGGAGTCCTGGTTCGTCAAGGAGGTCGAAAAGGGCCTGCAGTTCCGCTACCCGGGCGGCATTTCCGACGACGTCCGCAAGCGTGCCGACTACGAAGTCGGCATCATTGCCCAGATGGGCTTCCCGGGCTACTTCCTGGTGGTGGCCGACTTCATCAACTGGGCCAAGAAGAACGGCATCCGGGTTGGTCCGGGCCGCGGCTCCGGCGCCGGTTCCATGGCCGCCTACGCCATGGGCATCACCGACATCGATCCGCTGCAGCACGGCCTGATCTTTGAGCGGTTCCTGAACCCGGACCGCGTTTCCATGCCTGACTTCGACGTCGACTTCGATGACCGGCGCCGTTCAGAGGTGATCCACTACGTCACCGAGAAGTACGGCGACGAGCGCGTGGCCATGATCGTCACCTACGGCACGATCAAGGCCAAGCAGGCGCTGAAGGACTCCTCCCGGGTGATGGGCTACCCCTTCTCCGTCGGTGAGCGCCTGACCAAGGCCATGCCGCCGGACGTGATGGGCAAGGGCCTGTCCCTGGCTGATGTGCACAACAAGGAAGCCAAGCGGTACGGCGAGGCCGAGGAACTGCGCGAGCTGCTGCGCACCGATCCCGATTCCCAGCGTGTGTTCGAAACCGCGCTGGGCCTGGAAGGCCTGAAACGCCAGTGGGGCGTGCACGCCGCCGGTGTCATCATGTCCTCGGACCCGCTCATCGACATCATCCCGATCATGCGCCGTGAACAGGACGGGCAGGTCATCACGCAGTTTGACTACCCCACCTGCGAAGGCCTGGGGCTGATCAAGATGGACTTCCTCGGGCTGCGGAACCTGACCATCGTCTCCGACGCCGTGGAGAACATCAAGGCCAACCGCGGCGAGGACCTGGTCCTGGAAGACCTGCCGCTGGATTTGAAGGAAGCCTACGAACTGCTGGCCAGCGGCGACACCCTGGGTGTGTTCCAGCTCGACGGCGGGCCCATGCGGTCGCTGCTCAAGAGCATGCGCCCGGACAACTTCGAAGACATCTCCGCCGTCATCGCCCTGTACCGTCCCGGACCCATGGGTGCCAACTCGCACACCAACTACGCGCTGCGCAAAACCGGGCTGCAGGAAATCACTCCGATCCATCCGGAGCTCGAGGAACCGCTGGCGGAAATCCTGGACACCACCTACGGCCTGATTGTGTATCAGGAGCAGGTGATGGCCATCGCCCAGAAGGTGGCCGGCTTCAGCCTCGGCCAGGCAGATATCCTCCGCCGCGCCATGGGCAAGAAGAAAAAATCGGAGCTGGACAAGCAGTATGCGGGTTTCCACCAGGGAATGATCGACCGCGGCTACTCCGAGGCCGCCATCAAGGCGCTCTGGGACATCCTGCTGCCCTTCTCCGACTACGCCTTCAACAAGGCCCACTCCGCCGCGTACGGCGTGGTGTCCTACTGGACTGCCTACCTGAAAGCGGTCTATCCGGCCGAGTACATGGCCGCCCTGCTCACCTCTGTGGGTGATGACAAGGACAAACTGGCCATGTACCTGAACGAGTGCCGGAAGATGGGCATCACCGTGCTGCCGCCGGACGTCAACGAGTCCTCTGTGAACTTCACTCCTGTCGGCAAGGACATCCGCTTCGGTATGGGCGCCATCCGCAACGTCGGCGCCAACGTGGTCCATGCCATGGTTGGTGCCCGTGAGGAGAAGGGCGCGTACACCAACTTCAAGGACTTCCTGATGAAGGTCCCGGCGGTGGTCTGCAACAAGCGGACCATCGAATCCCTGATCAAGGCTGGCGCCTTTGATTCCATGGGCCACGCCCGGCGGCCGCTGGCGATGATTCACGAAGAAGCCATCGACTCCGTGGTGGTGCTCAAACGGAACGAGGCCGTGGGCCAGTTCGATCTGTTCGCCGGGATCGGCGAGGCCGAACCCGAGGCCTCCATCAGCATCGACATTCCGGACCTGCCCGAATGGGAGAAAAAGGACAAGCTGTCCTTCGAACGGGACATGCTCGGGCTCTACGTTTCCGACCACCCGCTGCAGGGCCTGGAAGGCATCCTGAGCCAGCACGCCGATTCCTCGATTACCTCGATCGTGGGGGAGGAAGGCCCGCAGGACGGCGCCATCGTCACCATTGCGGGCATGATCACCTCCCTCCAGCGCCGGATCGCGAAGAACAGCGGCAACGCATATGCCCGCTGTGAAATCGAGGACCTCGCCGGATCCATGGAAGTGATGTTCTTCGGCCAGGTGTACGGTCCGATCGCCGCCGTGCTGGCGGAGGACCTGATCGTCGTCGTCCGCGGCCGGCTGCAGCGCCGGGACGACGGCGCCGTAACCCTGAACGCGCAGGAACTTACCGTTCCGGACCTCAGCGAGGGGCATTCGGGACCTGTGGTTATCTCGATGGCGACCTACAAGGCCACCGAAACCGTGGTCACCCAGCTGGGCGACGTCCTGCGGACCCATCCGGGAACGTCCGAGGTGCAGATCAGGCTCAACGGCAGCCGCACCGTGGAGGTCATGAAGCTGGGCGTGGACATGCGCGTCAATCCGACGCCGTCCCTCTTCGGTGACTTGAAAGTCCTGCTGGGACCGGCGTGCCTCGATGGCTAGGTAGAATGGAAGATGTGACTTCCTCCACCCCAGATGTACGTTCCGACCAGCCGTTTTCGGCCCTGCGCACTATCGACCTGCGCGGCAGGGAGCTTTCCCCGGCAGAGCTGAAAGCGGCCATGCCGCGGGCCGAGACCACCACTGACGCAGCCGCTGACGCAGTGGCCGCGATCATTGGCGACGTCCGCACCCGGGGCTTTGCCGCCCTGGCCGACCTGGCGGCGAAGTTCGACGGCGTTGAGCAGCTGCATCCGCTGGTCCCGCGGGAGGCGCTGCGCGCTGCCCTGGACGGCCTGGACCCCGAGGTACGCGCCGGCCTGGAAGAGTCCATCCGCCGGGCGCGGATGTTCGCCGAGGCACAGCGTCCCGGTGACGTAGAGGTTGCCATTGCCGACGGCGCCACGGTCACCCAGCGCTGGGTTCCGGTTCGCCGGGTGGGACTGTATGTTCCGGGCGGCTTGGCCGTCTACCCGTCCTCCGTGGTGATGAATGTGGTGCCCGCGCAGGCAGCCGGGGTGGCCTCGCTGGCGCTGGCTTCTCCACCCCAGAAGGAATTCGGCGGACTGCCGCACCCAACCATCCTGGCGGCCGCGGAACTTCTCGGCATCGACGAGGTCTACGCCGTCGGCGGTGCACAGGCCATCGCGGCGTTCGCCTACGGCATCCCCGCAGCTGCCGGCGGTCCGGCGCTGGAACCGGTCGACGTCGTCACCGGACCCGGCAACGTTTTCGTGGCGACCGCCAAACGGCTGGTCAAGGGAGTCGTCGGCATCGACGCCGAGGCTGGTCCCACCGAGATTGCCGTGCTGGCCGATGCCACGGCCGATCCCCGGCTCGTGGCCGCGGACCTGATCAGCCAGGCCGAGCACGATCCCAATGCAGCCTCCGTCCTTGTTACCGATTCGCTGGAGCTGGCCGAAGCCGTGCGGGCCGAACTGGATGTCCAGGTTCCGGCAACCAAACACTCGGAGCGGGTGCGCACGGCGCTGGCGGGAGGGCAGTCCGCCGTCGTGCTGGTGGACGGTCTGGACGCCGGAATCGCGGTCTGCAACGCCTACGGCGCCGAGCACCTGGAAGTCCAGACTGCTGATGCCGCGGCGGCTGCCGCCCGGATCACCAGCGCCGGGGCGGTCTTCGTTGGCAGTTACAGCCCGGTCAGCCTCGGCGACTACTGCTCCGGCTCCAACCATGTGCTCCCCACCGCCGGAACCGCGGCGTTTTCCTCCGGCCTGAACGTCACCACGTTTATGCGCGCCATCCAGGTCATCGACTACAGCCGGGAAGCCCTGCGTGAGGTGAGCGGTCACGTGGTGGCGCTCTCCCGTGCGGAGGACCTGCCCGCCCACGGCGACGCGGTGAGTATCCGCTTCGCGGGGTAGCGTGCGCCGCAACGTCCCGCTGCCGGCTGTAGATTAGCCCTAAGACAGCTTTTGAACGGGGTGCGCGAAGCACCCCGCCGCCTGCGCTTGAAAGGACCGAGGAATGTACTGTCCGTTCTGCCGGAACGCTGACTCCCGGGTTGTGGACAGCCGCCTGGCCGATGACGGTTCCGCGATCCGCCGCCGCCGGCAATGCCCGGAGTGCGGCCGGCGGTTCAGCACCGTGGAGACCACCAGCCTCAGCGTCATCAAACGTTCCGGGGTGGCCGAACCGTTCAGCCGCAGCAAGGTGATCAACGGTGCCCGCAAGGCCTGCCAGGGGCGTCCGGTGAGCGAGGATGACCTGGCGCTGCTGGCCCAGGAAGTCGAGGAGACCATCCGCGCCTCCGGTGTGGCGGAGATCCAGGCGCATGAGGTTGGTCTGGCCATTCTGCAGCCGCTGCAGAAGCTGGACCAGGTGGCCTACCTCCGGTTCGCCAGCGTCTACCAGTCCTTCGAGTCACTCGAGGACTTCGAGGCTGCCATTGCGGCGCTGCGGGCCGAATCAGCGCGGCTGGGCAGCGTTCCGGCCGGCGCCCAGCGCCCGCTCACAGCTCAGTAATCAGGCCAGCTCTGTAATCAGGCCAGCGCAGTAACCAAGCCGGCGCAGTAACCAGGCCAGCGCAGTCGTCGGGCCAGCGCAGTAAACCCCGGCCGCCGCCGTGCGGCGCCCGGGGTGCGCAGGGAGCGTTACTTCAGGTATTTGAAGTGCAGGGCGGCCTGGAGCGCCGCTCCGACAATGCCTGCGTTGTTTTTCAGGTTGGCCGTCACCATCGGCGTGCGCAGGTCCAGCATCGGCAGGAAGTCTTCGCTGCGCTTGGAGATGCCGCCGCCGACGATGAAGAGGTCCGGGGAGAACAGGAACTCCACGTGGGAGAAGTAGCGCTGCAGGCGCTTGGAGTACTCTTCCCAGGAAATATCGTCCCGCTCCCGGGCTGAAGCCGAGGCACGCGTCTCCGCGTCATAGCCGTCAATTTCCAGATGCCCGAGTTCGGCATTGGGCACGAGGTTGCCGTTGGAGATCAGGGCCGATCCGATGCCGGTGCCCAGCGTGATAACCAGGACCGTTCCCTGGACGCCCTTGCCGGCCCCGTAGCGGGCCTCAGCCAGGCCGGCGGCGTCGGCGTCGTTCATAACCTGCACTTCGCGGTTCAGTGCCTTGGTGAGCAGGGCATCGACGTCGGTGTCCACCCAGCTCTTGTCCACGTTGGCCGCCGAGCGGGCCACGCCGTGCTGGATGATCGCGGGAAAGGTGACGCCAACCGGAACGTCGCTGCCGGGGCCGTCCGTGCGGGAGGAGAGCTCGGCAACGATCTGGCCGACGACGCCCGCCACTGCTTCGGGAGTTGCCGGCTGCGGAGTGGGAATCCGGAAACGTTCGCCGATGAGCTTGCCCTTGGCAAGATCGACGATTCCGCCCTTGATTCCTGTGCCGCCGATGTCGATCCCGATGACGGCGTCGTGCTTGGTTTTATGCTTCTTGGCCATGGTTCTCCAGTGCTAGGGCGTAACGCTACGGCAGGGTCAGGATTTCAGCACCGCTGTCTGTGACGAGCAGGGTGTGTTCGAACTGTGCGGTGCGCTTCCGGTCCTTGGTGAGCACGGTCCAGTTGTCGTCCCACATGTCCCACTCAACGGTCCCGAGAGTGAGCATAGGCTCAATGGTAAACACCATCCCGGTTTCGATGAGCCGGCTGTAGGCCGGCGCGGCGTCGTAGTGCGGAATGATGAGGCCGGTGTGGAAGGCCTCGCCCACGCCGTGGCCGGTGAAGTCGCGCACCACGCCATAGCCGAAGCGCTTGGCGTAGGACTCGATCGCCCGGCCGATGACGTTGATTTCGCGGCCAGGCATAACCGCCTTGATGGCGCGGCGGAGGGATTCGGCCGTCCGCTCGACCAGGAGCCGGGATTCTTCATCAACGTCGCCGACCAGGAAGGTGAAGTTCGTGTCGCCGTGGACCCCGTTGATGTAGGCGGTGATATCCACGTTGACGATGTCCCCGTCCTGCAGCACGGTCGTGTCGGGGATGCCGTGGCAGATCACCTCGTTGACGGAGGTGCAGATCGACTTGGGAAAATGCCGGTATCCCAGGGTCGAGGGGTATGCCCGGTGGTCCAGCAGGAACTCATGGGCCACGGCGTCCAGCGCGTCGGTGGTGACGCCGGGCTGGATGTGGTTGCCGACTTCCACGATGGCCTGGGCGGCGATCCGGCTGGCAATGCGGATCTTTTCGATCGTCTCCGCAGTCTTCACCTCGGATCCGGTGAATTTCGCCGGTGCGTCCTTGTCCACATACTCCGGACGGGGGATCGAGGACGGAACGCGGCGGCGGGGGCCGACCGTTCCGGGCTGGAGGCGTCCAAGAGGTGCTGTGGCAATATTCTGGGGCATAGTATCGATCTTATCGCCAGCGCTTCGCGCCGCCGCATGGACGGGACAATGTGCACTGTCTGTCAGCCCATCCGGGGCGCGGGCGCCTAACAGAAGGAGGGCCCATGGCCGAGTACTGGTTCAACGTGCAGACCCACGAAGTCGAGGTTGGCCCGCAGTCGGACTGGACAAAGCTGATCGGCCCCTACCCGACGCGGGAAGAGGCCGAACTGGCGCTGCAGAAGGTCAAGGCCCGGAACGAAGCCTGGGATAAGGACGAAGACTGACCCGGTCGGGCTAGAAGCTGTGCTCCGGGCCGGGGAAGGTGCCGCTGCGTACCTCGTCGGCAAATTCACGGGCGGCAGCTGAGAGCACCGAGCGGACATCGGCGTAGGCCTTCACGAAGCGGGGGGCCTTGCCGCTGCCCATTCCGGCCATGTCCTGCCAGACCAGCACCTGCCCGGTTGTTGCGCTGCCCGCGCCGATGCCGATGGTCGGGACCGGAACGGCGGCGTCCACTGCGGCGGCCACTTCGGCCGGGACCATTTCCATCAGGACACAGAACGCTCCGGCCTCCACGAGGGCGGTGGCGTCATCCACCACGGCCTGCGCAGCTGAGCCGCGGCCCTGGACTTTGTAGCCGCCCAGGGCGTGTTCGCTCTGCGGTGTGAAGCCAACGTGCGCCATCACCGGGATGCCGGCAGCAGTCATCGCCCGGACATGGCCGGCGTAATGCGCGCCGCCTTCCATCTTGACCGCCTGGACGCCGGCTTCCTTCATCAGCCGGACCGAGGACTCGATGGCCTGGGCGGGGGAGACCTCGTAGGACCCGAAGGGGAGGTCGCACACGATCAGGGCACGCCTGGCGCCGGCCGAGACTGACTTGGCAAACACGATCATCTCGTCCAGCGTGATCGGCAGCGTCGTGTCATGGCCCATCACGTTGTTCGCCGCTGAATCGCCAATCAGCAGGGTCTCTATACCGGCTTCGTCGAAGATCGCAGCCGTGTACTGGTCGTAGGCGGTGAGCATGGCGAATTTTCCACCGCTGTCCTTGAGCTGCTGGAGGTAGGAAATCCGCACGCGCTTTGGCGGGACAGGGGTCTGGGCCGTGTGGGTGCCGTACGGTTTGGGTTGTTCAGCGCTGGTCATCCTCTGAGCCTACTAAACCTGGGGCCGGGCGTACGGCCCGCCAGCTGTTCAAAGCCGCGCGTAATGTCCGGCCACACCACCGTCCTGGGCCGGAAAACCGGTCATGGCTGGGTAGAGTAAATTCAGATCCGCGAAAGCGACCACAGCGAAAGAGGTAAGGCATGAACCGCCAGCAGGAATTCGTTCTGCGAACGATCGAAGAGCGCGACGTGCGGTTCGTCCGGCTGTGGTTTACCGACGTCGTGGGTTCCATGAAATCCGTGGCGCTGGCGCCGGCCGAAGTGGAGGGCGCCTTCGAAGAAGGGCTGGGGTTTGACGGTTCCTCGATCGAGGGCCTGGCCCGGGTCTTCGAATCGGACATGCTGGCCCAGCCGGATCCCTCCACCTTCCAGATCCTGCCCTGGCGCGGTGACGAGGAGCAGACCTCCCGGATGTTCTGCGACATCCTCACCCCGGACGGCCAGCCTTCCGCCGCGGACCCCCGGAACGTCCTGAAGCGGCAGCTGGCCAAGGCCGCTGACATGGGCTTCACCTGCTACACCCATCCGGAGATTGAGTTCTACCTGCTGAAGTCGGACCAGCCCGGACCGGATGGCGAACCCGTTCCCGTGGACCAGGCAGGCTACTTCGACCACGTTCCCGGCGGCGTGGCCCAGGACTTCCGCCGCACGGCCGTTTCCATGCTGGAAGCCGTTGGCATCTCGGTGGAATTCAGCCATCATGAGGCCGGGCCCGGGCAGAACGAGATCGACCTGCGCTACGCCGACGCACTGCAGACGGCGGACAACATCATGACCTTCCGGACCGTGGTCAAGGAAGTCGCGCTGATGACCAACTGCTACGCGACGTTCATGCCCAAGCCGTTCACCGCCCACCCCGGATCCGGGATGCACACGCACTTCTCCCTCTTCGAGGGCGATTCCAATGCCTTCTTTGAAGCCGGAGCCGAGTTCCAGCTGTCCTCCACAGCCCGCCAGTTTATGGCCGGCATCCTTCGCCACGCACCGGAATTCACGGCGGTGACCAACCAGTTCGTGAACTCCTACAAGCGTCTCTGGGGCGGCGGTGAAGCTCCCAGCTACCTGTCCTGGGGACACAACAACCGCTCGGCCCTGCTGCGTGTACCGCTGTACAAGCCCGGTAAGGGACAGTCCGCACGGATCGAATACCGCGGCATTGATTCCGCGGCCAACCCGTACCTGTCCTACGCCGTGCTGCTCGGCGCGGGCCTGAAGGGGATCGAGGAAGGCTACGAACTGCCGCCGGGTGCCGAAGACGACATCGAGTCGCTGAGCGCCGCTGAACGCCGCGCCATGGGACACGCGCCGCTGCCCTCCAGCCTCCACGACGCGATCCGCGTGATGGAGGATTCGGAACTGGTGGCAGACATCCTCGGCGAGCAGGTGTTCGAGAACTTCCTGCGCAACAAGCAGGCGGACTGGAACGAGTACCGGCAGCAGGTCACCGCCTTCGAGCTGAAGAAGAACCTGAGTATCCTCTAGCGAAAGCGCTGCCATGAGCCTGACCAGACGCCTGATCGCAGCCGGATTCACCGACCTGGAGAAAAGCGAACGGTTCCTTGGTGCGCCTGAACTCGCCGGGATCGACCAGGAGAGGCTGTTTGCCGGGTTTACCCGGGCGGCCAATCCGGATATGGCTCTGCAGTCCCTGGTCCGGCTCCTGAGCCGGGTTCCGTCCCTGGGCGACCTGGTTAACGCCGGGCCGGACCGCAGCGAGGCCCTGTTCCGGGTACTGGGGGCCTCCGAGGCCCTGGCCGAATTCGTGATGCGGCATCCGGAGAACGCGGATCTCCTGGATACGGAACTCTCCGCGGAGCCTCCGGAAGTTCCGGCCCGGGCTCTGCGGGCCTCGCTGCTGGAGTCTGTCCGGGCCGGTACCGGCCCGAACCCGGTGGCTGGGCTGACCGGGACAGATGCCTATGTCCAGCTGCGGACACGGTACCGCCGCCACCTGCTGGACCTGGCTGTCCGGGACCTGGGTGCTGCCTCCCCGGAGGACATTATGCCCGCCGTGGGCCGGGAGCTCGCGGGCCTGGCCGGCGCCGCGCTGGAAGCCGCGCTGGCTGTTTCGCGGGCCGAACTTGCAGGATCCTTCGAACCTGCCGACGTCTCGGCGGTGCGCCTGTCCGTCATTGGCATGGGCAAATGCGGCGCCAGCGAACTTAACTACATCTCCGACGTCGACGTTATCTATGTGATCGACGCGCCGGACCTAGATGAAACCCTGGCCAGCCGGATCGGCACCGCAATGGCCGCGGGAATCTCCCGGGTCATCAACGCTTCGGCGCCGGAACCCGGGCTCTGGGACGTGGATGCGAACCTGCGGCCGGAGGGCAAGGACGGGCCCCTGGTCCGGACCCTGGACTCCCACCTGCACTACTACCAGCGCTGGGCGCACACCTGGGAGTTCCAGGCCCTGCTCAAGGCCCGTGCGGTTGCCGGCGATCCGGAGCTGGGACGGCGCTACGAGGACGCCGTGGCACCGCTGATCTGGTCCAGCTCGGAGCGGGAGAACTTTGTCGAATCCGTCCAGGCCATGCGCCGCCGGGTGACAGAGAACATTCCGTCCCACGAGGAAGCGCGGCAGATCAAGCTGGGTCCCGGCGGCCTGCGCGATGTGGAGTTCACCGTCCAGCTGCTCCAGCTGGTCCACGGCAGGGTGGATGAAACCCTGCGCGTGCAGACCACCACGTCCGCGATCGCCGCGCTGAGCGAGGGCGGCTACATCGGCCGGGGCGACGCCGCGGACCTCGACGCCGCCTACCGCTACCTCCGGGTGCTGGAGCACCGCATCCAGCTGGTGCACATGCGCCGGACCCATCTGATGCCGGAAGCTCCCTCCGCGCTGCGGGCGCTGTCCAAGTCCTCAGCGGGTTCGCTGCAGCTGGTGCGGCCCAGCGCGGAGCGGCTGCTGGAAACCTGGCAGCGGACCAAACGGCTGGTGCGCCGGCTGCACGAGAGCATTTTTTACCGTCCGCTGCTAAATACGGCCTCCAACCTCTCCGAGGATGAAGTCCGGCTCACCCCCGAAGCCGCCCAGGCCCGCCTGGCTGCGCTTGGTTATGCCGATCCCAAGGGCGCCATGCGGCACATTGAGGCGCTGACCAAGGGGATCAGCCGCCGGGCGGCCCTGCAGCGGCAGCTGCTGCCGGTGCTGCTCGGCTGGCTGGCCGACGGCGTTGACCCGGACGCCGGACTGCTTGGCTTCCGGCGGCTGAGCGAATCACTGGGGGACAGCCACTGGTACCTGGGGATGCTGCGGGACTCCTCGGCGGCGGGGGAACGCCTCTGCCAGATTCTGTCCTCGAGCCGGTTCATCACCGACCTGCTGGAAGTTTCCCCGGAGTCCACGGCCTGGCTGGGTACGGACAAGGACCTGGCGCCGGTCGGATTCGACTCCCTGTGGCAGGAGATGCGCGCCAAGATGTCCCGGCACCCCCGGCCCGGGGAAGCGGTGCGTCTTATCCGGCTGATCCGCCGCCGGGAGATGCTCCGCATCGCCCTTGCCGACAGTGCCGGCCTGCTCTCCCAGGAGGAAGTGGGCAGGGCCCTGGCGGACAATGACCGCGCCGCTGTCCTGGGGACGCTGCACGCGGCGGAGAACGAGGTGTACGGCACGGAGGAACAGCTCACCGACATGCTGGTGGTGGCCATGGGCCGCCAGGGCGGGCGGGAAATCGGCTACGGGTCCGACGCCGACGTGCTGTATGTCCACCGGCCCCTTCCCGGAGCGGATGCCCAGGCTGCCCAGCGGCAGGCGGAGCGGATCGTCGGACAGATTTCGTCCCTGCTGCAGCAGCCCTGCCAGCCGGCGGTCCTGGCCGAACGGGTGCTGGAGCTCGACGCCGGGCTGCGTCCCGAGGGACGCCAGGGACCGCTGGTGCGCACGCTCGACTCCTACGCCGGGTACTACGAACGCTGGTCGCAGGCCTGGGAAGCCCAGGCCCTGCTCCGCGCCCGGCCCATGGCCGGGGATGACCGGCTGGCCGAGGACTTCATCTCGCTCATCGACCCGCTCCGCTATCCGGAGTCCCTGGATACAGCTGATGTGCGTGAGATCCGGCGGATCAAGGCCCGGGTTGAGTCTGAGCGGCTCCCGCGCGGGGCCGATCCCTCCCGGCACATCAAGCTGGGCCGCGGCGGACTCAGCGACGTCGAGTGGCTGGTCCAGCTCCTGCAGCTGCGGTATGCCCGTTCCTACCCGGCGCTGCGCACCACGGCGACACTTGCGGCGCTGGACGCGATCGGCGACGCAGGGTTCCTGCCGGCCACTGATACGCAGATCCTGAGGGAGAGCTGGCTGCTGGCCAGCCGGATCCGTTGCGCAAATGTGATTCGCGGTGGACGAAACGCCGATGTGCTGCCATCTTCCCGCCGCGAACTTGAGGCTGTGGCCCGCTGGTGCGGCTACGCCGCAGGTCAGGGCGGGGTTTTGGAAGAAGATTATCTCCGGCTGACGCGGCGCGCACGCGGCGTTTTTGAGCGCTATTTCTACGGATACGGTGTCGAAGAGGACTGAGCAGCGGGCCCGGCGGTAATTTGGGTGCCCGCATTCCTAGTAAGGTTTTTTCTGGCGTTTGCTGCGCATCGCCGCGAACCATTAGCTAGGAGACGTTTACTTTGCACAGTGGCAAACGGGCGCTGAAAGGCCCCGCCTCACTCGCGGTTCCCCTCACCAGCCTGCTGGCGGCCTTGGCGCTGCTCCTGGGCATCCCTGCTTCAGGGGCCTTCGCGGCCACGCAGGAGCCCGGCGGCGTAGAGGGTAAGACCTACACCATCGGCACCGATACTACGTTCGCGCCCTTCGAGTTCCGGGAAAACGGCGAACTCGTGGGCATCGACATGGACCTCGTCAACGCCATCGCGGAAGACCAGGGCTTCGACGTCGAAATCCGTTCGCTGGGCTTCGACGCCGCACTTCAGGCCCTGCAGTCCAACCAGGTGGACGGCGTGATCGCCGGTATGTCCATCACGGAGGAACGCCAGAAGGTCTTCGACTTCTCGGACCCGTACTTCGAGTCCGGCATCCAGATGGCAGTAGCGGAGAACAACAATGATGTCTCCGGCTATGAGGACCTCGAAGGCAAGCGTGTTGCCGTCAAGACCGGTACCGAAGGCCAGGCTTTTGCCGAGTCCATCAAGGACCAGTACGGCTTCGACGTGATTGCGTTCGCCCAGTCCGCGCAGATGTACGACGACGTGAAGGCCGGCTCCTCTGTCGCCGTCTTCGACGACTACCCCGTACTGGCCTACGGCATCAAGTCCGGCAACGGCCTCAAGACCGTTACCGACAAGGAAGCCGGTTCCTCCTACGGCTTCGCCGTTAACGCCGGCACCAACCCGGAACTGCGGGAAGCGTTCAACGCCGGGCTGGCCAACCTGCAGGAAAGCGGCGAATACGAAGAGATCATGGACCGCTACCTGGACGCCGGCGCTGCCGACTCCAGTTTCTGGTCCCTGGTCACCGACAACGCTCCGGCCTTCGCCAAGGGCCTCGGCCTGACCCTGCTGGCCACGGCGCTCTCACTGTTCTTCGCGCTGATCCTCGGCGTGATCTTCGGCTTCTTCAAGGTCAGCTCCAAGGTGGTGCTGCGCGGTATTGCCACCACCTACGTGAGCATCTTCCGCGGCACTCCGGTGCTGGTGCAGGCCTTCTTCTTCTACTTCGGCCTCCCGCAGCTCATCGGCCAGCCGGTCGACGTGCTGACCGCCGGTGTGCTGACGCTGAGCCTGAACGCCGGCGCCTACATGACGGAAATCGTCCGCGGCGGCATCCAGTCCGTGGATCCCGGCCAGATGGAAGCCGCCCGGAGCCTCGGCCTGGGCTACGGAAAGACCATGCAGAAGGTCATCATTCCGCAGGCCATCAAGATCATGACGCCCTCGTTCATCAACCAGTTCGTCATCACCCTGAAGGACACTTCGCTGCTTGCCGTCATCGGCTTCGCCGAACTGACCTACCAGGCACAGCAAATCTACGCGGTGAACTTCCGTACCGCCGAGGTGCTGCTGATTGTCGCGGCGCTGTACTTCATCGTCATCACGCTGCTGACCAAGCTCGCGGACGTCCTGGATAAGAGGTTCAACAAGTGACCAAGATTCAAACCATCGGACTGCGCAAGTCCTACGGATCCAACGAGGTCCTCAAGGGCCTGGACGTGTCCATCGCCGAGGGCGAAGTCGTGTGCGTGATCGGCCCGTCCGGCTCCGGCAAGTCCACGTTCCTGCGCTGCCTGAACAAGCTCGAAGACATCACCGCCGGCAAGGTCGTGGTGGACGGGTTCGACCTTACCGATCCGAAGGTTGACCTCAACAAGGTCCGCCAGCAGATCGGGATGGTGTTCCAGCACTTCAACCTCTTCCCGCATATGAGCGTCCTGCAGAACATCATGCTTGCGCCCGTGGAGCTGAAGAAGGGTTCCAAGGCCGAAGTGCGGAAGAATGCCCTCGCCCTGCTGGAACGTGTGGGGCTCGCCGACAAGGCGGATGCCCGCCCGGCGCAGCTCTCCGGCGGCCAGAAGCAGCGAGTGGCGATCGCCCGCGCGCTGGCCATGAAGCCGGATGTGATGTTGTTCGACGAAGCCACGTCCGCGCTGGACCCGGAAATGGTCGGCGAGGTGCTGCAGGTCATCCGTGACCTGGCCAAGGAAGGCATGACCATGGTTGTGGTCACCCATGAGATGGGCTTTGCCCGCGAAGTCGCTGACCGGGTGATCTTTATGGCCGACGGACACATCGTGGAGGAAAACGCTCCCGAAGCCCTCTTCGACAGCCCTGAGTCCCCGCGCCTGCAGGACTTCCTGGCCAAGGTCCTCTAGGACTCCACAGAAGCAGCAATAGCAACAGCGCACGACGGCGGTGCGGTGGACGGTCTCAACAGGCCGGCACCGCACCGCCGTCGTTCCTGTTTGCGGATCTTCCTGCCTACTGGTTCCCGCCTGCGCGCAGAGCCCCGAACGGTTCCCAAAACCAGTCGAAACCGTCCGCGGGACCGGTGAGGAAACGCTGGGTGAACAGGACCCCGAGGTCCCCGTTCGGATAGACAGCGGCACAGGTTCCGGAGCCCCCGGCCCATCCCCACATTCCAGGTTCGGACCACGGCTCTCCGGGGCCGGTCTGGACGGCTGTCAGGTAGCCCCAGGACTCATCCGGTCCGGCCATTCCGGTGAATCCGGTGCGCTGGGTGTCTGTCAGCTGGCCGGAGGTCATCTCGTCCCGCAGCCCGGAAGGGAGCAGGACGCCGTCGGCCAGCGCCGTCAGGAACGTCAGATAATCGGGAACCGTGGAGATGAGGCCGCCGGCCAGCGACTCGAACGCCGGTGCTGCCGCGAACGCGTCCCGGTAGGCTTCCGCCTCCACCAGCCCAGTGTCTGTGACCTCGTAGACGTCGGGGAACTGCTCACGCCCGGTAGGAAATCCGGTTGCGGTCAGGCCGAGCGGGCCGGTGATCTGCTCGGCGAGCAGCTGACCCACTGATTTTCCTGCGGCCCTGGCGAGCAGGACTGAGAGCACATCGGCCCCCGCGTGGTACATCCATCGCTCACCCGGCTGGGCTGCCAGCGGAAGGGCGCCCAGGCGGGCCAGATAGGTATCCGGATCCATCGCAGGAGGATTTGGTCCCCACAGGAAGTCCCGGGTTGCCGCCGAATAGGGAGTCTGCCCGAAGTCCACTCCGAAGCCTGCGGTGAAGGTCAGCAGCTGGCGGAGGGTGATCGGCCCGCGGGCCGGAACGGTGCTGGAAAGCGGAGCATCGGAGGAGGTCAGCACCTGCAGCCCTGCCAGTTCGGGGAGCCAGCGGGCGACGTCGTCGTCCAGTTCCAGCACCCCGTCCGCTACCAGCCGCAGCGCCAGGGCACCGCCCACCAGCTTGCTCAGGGATGAGATCCGGAACGGCGTCTGTGCGGTCAGTGGCTGGGAATCCTCAAAGCCGCAGCTGCCCAGCGCCAGGATTTCCGTCCCGCCGCCGATCCGCACGCCGGCCACCAGACCGGGACACCATCCGGAGCCGATCTGGGCCTGCAGGGCCTGCCGAAGGCCGTTGCGTGTTTCAGACATGGCCCTACCCTGCCCGTGGTCCCGGCTCTGGTCAACGGAAGAGCCGTGCGGGATGAAGAAGGCCCGTGCAGCAGGAGCTGCACGGGCCTTCTTGATACCGGCGTTGAATGCCGGAGGGGGGAGGCTTAGACGCCGTAGTAGAGCTCGAACTCGAAGGGGTTCGGGCGCAGTGACAGCGGGAAGATTTCCTGCTCGCGCTTGTACGTGATCCAGGCATCGATCATGTCCTGGGTGAACACGCCGCCGGCCTGCAGGAACTCGTTGTCGGCTTCCAGGGCCAGCAGGGCTTCCTCAAGGGAGCCCGGAGCCTTCTGGATGTGCTTGGCCTCTTCGGCGGGGAGCTCGTAGAGGTCCTTGTCGATCGGGTCGGCCGGCTCGATGCGGTTCTTGATGCCATCCAGGCCGGCCATCAGCTGTGCAGCGAAGGCGAGGTACGGGTTCGAGGAGGGGTCCGGAGCGCGGAACTCGATGCGCTTGGCCTTCGGGTTGGAGCCCGTGATCGGGATACGGATACCGGCGGAGCGGTTGCCCTGCGAGTAAACCATGTTGACCGGAGCTTCGAAGCCCTTGACCAGGCGGCGGTAGGAGTTCACCGTCGGGTTGGTGAAGGCCAGGACGGCGGAAGCATGCTTGAGCAGGCCGCCGATGTACCAGCGGGCCAGATCGGACAGGCCGGCGTAGCCCTTCTCGTCATAGAAGAGCGGCTCGCCGCCGTTCCACAGCGACTGGTGGCAGTGCATGCCCGAGCCGTTGTCGTTGAAGACCGGCTTCGGCATGAAGGTGGCGGACTTGCCCCAGGCATCGGCAACGTTCTTGACGATGTACTTGAACTTCTGCAGGTCATCGGCTGCGTGAGTCAGCGTGGTGAACTTGTAGTTGATTTCGGCCTGGCCGGCGCCGCCCACCTCGTGGTGGGACCGCTCAACCTCAAGGCCGGCGTTGTCCAGCTCGACGCAGATCGCATCGCGCAGGTCAGCCTGCTTGTCCACGGGGGAGACGGGGAAGTAGCCGCCCTTGAAGGGGGTCTTGTTGCCCAGGTTGCCGCCCTCTTCCTCGCGGCCGCTGTTCCACGGTGCTTCGATGGAATCAACCTTGTAGAAGCTGCCCTGCGGAGCGGATTCGTACTGGACGTTGTCGAAGATGAAGAACTCCGCCTCAGGAGCAAAGAAGGCGGTGTCCGCAATACCGGTGGAGGCAAGGTAGGCCTCGGCGCGCTCAGCGACGCCGCGCGGATCGCGCAGGTAGGGTTCGCCGGTGCGCGGGTTCACGATGGAGAAGTTCAGTGCGAGGGTCTTCTCGATGCGGAACGGATCCAGGAACGCGGTGGTCACATCGGGAATCAGCTGCATGTCCGATTCGGCGATGCCCTGGAAACCGCGGATGGAAGAACCATCGAAGAGCTGGCCGTGGATGAAGAAGTCTGCGTCAACGGACTTAGCCGGCACATTGAAGTGCTGCTGTACGCCGGGCAGGTCGGTGAACCGGATGTCGACGAACTTCACATCTTCGTCAGCGATGAACTTGAGGACCTCGTCCGCAGTCTTGAACATCGTGTCTATGCTCCTTATAAATGTTTGGGTGGCAAGGCCCCGGGCGGTGGACCTGTCCAGGCACCGGGCGGAAAATCCGCTGATCCGGTAACTCCAGTAACTCTAGGCTGGCCCGATTACCCGCCCGTGTCGCAAATGTTTCCGCGACGTTACATACGCCGGGCCGTTTTCCTCCACCCTAGCGTGTGCCCGGTCACCGGAGCACACCGGAGCCGCAGTCATGACGGCGGGACGGGGCACCGGCCGCAGCCGGTAGTCTTAAACCGTGGTTGACAGACGAAGCATAGGTTCATGGCTCCAGGGCCCGCCGTCCGATGAGGAAAACTGGCCCGGCCGCCGGCTCGGCCGCCCCCGGACAGGTCCCGGATCCATTGCCCGGGTAGGTCCCCGGCTCGGCGCGCTCATCATCGACTGGGCACTGGCGTCCCTCATCTCCTATGCGTTCTTCGGTGGAACAGCAACGGCAAACCTGCTGGTATTCGCCGTGGAGCAGATCATTCTGGTGAGCCTCCTCGGCTACAGCATCGGGCACCGGGTTTTCAGTCTCCAGGTGCAAAAAGTGGACGGTTCAGCCGCAGGTCCCCTTGCCGGCGTCGTCCGGTCCGTTCTGATCTGCCTGGTGATTCCGGCCCTGATTTTCGACGCCGACCAGCGCGGCCTCCACGACAAGGCCATGAACACCGTCCTGGTCCGGGTAAAGCACGGGAACCGGTAGCCACCGACAGGTACGTACCAGAGAGGGCCCCTAATAAGGGGTCCTCTCTTTGCATGTTCGGGTGCCGGCCGGCAGCAGTTCCAGCGATCACAGGTCCGTGCGAGCCGGGTGCGGCAAATCGGATGGAACGGGACTTCGCTGCCGTTGCGCCTGCCGTTGCGCCTGTCGTTGCGCCTGTCGTTGTGCCGCGGCAGGAGTCCCAAGTGGCGGGGGAGCCCCCTGACGGAGGCTTCAACTACCAGCCGCCCCAGAGTCCCGCCCACGAAAAAGGACCCTTCAACGAAGGGTCCTTTTCGATGTTCAGCTGTCCGCTGCCGGCATCCTGGCTAGCGTCCGCGTGCTGCCTTGCGGTCAGGGCGGGCCTTGTAGGGGTCGATGCCCTTGGGGATGGGGAGGCGCTGGCCCAGGGCGGACAGGCGCTTGTTGACGGCCTGGACTTCCTGCTTGGTCAGCGACTTCTTCAGCTTCCGGACCTTTTTGGCCACCTGCTGGAGCGGGACCTGGCCTTCGCCGCGGCCGGTCTGGATGACATGGATGGGAACGTTCGGCGCAATGCGGTTCATCTTCCGGCGTTCGCCGTCCACGAGTGTCCGCACCCGGTTGGACGGGCCTTCGGTGACCAGCACAATGCCCGGGCGGCCAATCGCGCGGAACACGGCATCCTGGGTGCGCGGGCTGACGGCAACCGGCTGCTCTTCCAGGATCCAGCCGCGGCGCAGCACGCTCAGGGCTGCACCCGACGCACCGGGCTGGCCTTCAATCTGTGAAAAAGCTGCGCGTTCGGCACGCCGCGAGAGGATGAAGACAGCGGCCAGCAGACCCAGCGGGATGGCGATGATGAGCATCGTGACCCAGTTGTCGATCAGGAAGCCGATGGCCAGACCGAGGATGATGATGCCGAAGAATGCACCTGCCATCCACCAGACCACGCTGGGATCGTTGCGCCGCGTCATCTTGAAGACATCGGCGATCTGTTTCATGCGGCCGGGCTGCTTGTTCTTCTTTTCCGCTTTCGGTTTGCGGGAGAAGAGGCCGCGGCGGGCGCCCTTGGATGCGTCGGAATCAGTGCTGTTGGCCATAATAAGTCAATTCTACGTGATGAAGGCGCGGCATCTTCTCCCTGTGACTCGGGTAGTCGGCGAGGATTGCAGCGGGTATTTGGTGTGGAGACGAAGGTCAGCGCCGGGCCAGGATGGAGGATGCTTCCTGGGCTGCCGTGCCGGAATCCTCGATGTGGGCCAGGTTGGGCGGAAGCTCGCGCCCCTTCTTGCGCATGGCTCCGGCCCAGAGCCGGCCGGCGCGGTAGGAAGAACGGACCAGCGGCCCGCTCATCACACCCAGGAAACCGAGCTCTGTGGCTTCGTCGCTGAGCTCGACGAACTCCTCGGGCTTGACCCAGCGGTCCACCGGCAGATGGCGTTCACTGGGCCGGAGGTACTGGGTAATGGTGAGCAGGTCGCAGCCGGCGCCCCGCAGGTCGCGCAGGGCACCCGAGATCTCCTCACGCGTTTCGCCCATGCCCAGGATCAGGTTGGACTTGGTCACCATGCCCAGGGCCTGCCCCTGCGTGATCACGTCCAGGGAACGCTCATAACGGAAGGCCGGGCGGATCCGCTTGAACAGGCGGGGAACCGTTTCCACATTGTGGGCAAAGACCTCGGGCGATGCATCGCAGATCGCCTGGATGTGCTCGGGTTTGCCGGAGAAATCCGGGATCAGGATCTCGACGCCGGTCCCCGGGTTGAGTGCGTGAATCTGGCGGATGGTTTCCGCGTAGAGCCAGGTGCCTTCGTCTGCCAGATCGTCGCGGGCCACCCCGGTGACCGTGGCATAGCGCAGGTTCATCGACTGGACGGACCGGGCCACTTTGAAGGGCTCCATCCGGTCCACGGGCGAGGGCTTGCCGGTATCAATCTGGCAGAAGTCGCAGCGCCGGGTGCACTCGGAACCCCCGATAAGGAAGGTAGCTTCTTTGTCTTCCCAGCACTCGAAAATATTCGGACAGCCAGCCTCTTCGCAGACGGTGTGCAGCCCTTCCTTTTTGACCTGGTTCTTAAGCTGGACATACTCCGGGCCGATGTTGACCTTGGCCTTGATCCAATCAGGTTTGCGTTCCACCGGCACGGCGACATTGCGCTGCTCAATCCGCAGGAGGCGGCGGCCTTCGGGGGCGAGTGTCACTTCAGGGCTCCTTCGTTCCGGACGGCGCCGGTGTCTGCTGTGGCTGAGGGGGCTGCTCCCGGCTTGTTCACCAGGGCGCCGAGGGTGCGGAGGAGCTCGATTTCCACCCGGTCCGCGATGTCTGCCGGCGATACCGGCGCGCCGAGTTCCTCACTGATGGAGGTGGTTCCGGCATCGGTGATGCCGCAGGCGATGATTTGAGCGTAGGGATTGAGGTCATTGCTGCAGTTCAAGGCGAATCCATGCATGGTGACCCCATGGTCAACCCGGATTCCGACTGCGGCAATTTTCCGGTCCTGGCGGGTACCGTCCCCGCGGATCCAGACGCCGGAGCGTCCTTCGACACGTTCGCCATGAAGCCCGTAGCCTGCCAGCACTGTGAGCAGGGCGTCCTCCAGGGCGGCAACATAGTCCACCACCAGGACGGGATCGGGCAGGCGGAGGATGGGGTAGCCCACCAGCTGGCCGGGGCCGTGCCAGGTCAGTTTGCCGCCGCGGTCCACGTTGATAACGGGGGTGCCGTCGAAGGGGCGCTCATGTGCCTCGGTCCGCCGTCCTGCCGTATAAACGGCGAGATGTTCCAGCATCAGGACCGTTCCGGGCCGTGTACCGGCGCTCACTTCAGTGTGTACGCTGCGCTGCAGATCCCAGCCGTCCTGATAATCGACATAATCCGGGGCAAAGCCAACGCGTTGAAACTCCAACTCCATAGGGTCAGCGTAGCGCCTGTCACACCCGGGAATGCTATGAGCCGCGTCACGTGCATGGCTGGCTGTGGATAACTTCTGCAGGAATCAGCAGTCCACGCTAGAACTGTCGGCATGGAAAGAGCAGGGCAGGAAAGCCAGGATGCAGGCAGGGAGATCCGCCTGCCCGCCGGAGCGCGGCCGGACACTGGCGATGCCGCAGAAGCCACTGGAGCCATGGAAGCCGCAGAAGCCGCAGGGTCCATGAGCGCGGCGCGCCGTCCTTCGGTGCAGGAACCCGGGTGGCGGATCGGCAGATGCCTGGGCCAGGGCGGCGCGGCGGCGGTCTGGCTGGCGGAACGGCCGGCCGAAGGTACCCGTTTCGCCCTCAAAATCCCGCACAGCCCGGGGGACACCGACGAGTTTGAGCTGCGGCGGGAGCTGGCGATCCGCTCCAGGCTCAGGCATGAGAACCTCCTGGGCGTCCACGGGCTGCTGGCAACTGCGGACGGTCCGGGGCTGCTGCTGGAGTACGCTCCCGGAGACAGTCTCGCCCGTCTGGTGGCCGTCCGGAAAACGCTGAGCGAGGGTGAGACCGTTACTGTGCTGGTGGCCGTCGCACGTGCATTGGCCTGCCTGCATGCCGAGGGAAACGCGCATGGCGACGTGGCACCCGGCAACGTGTTGTTTACCGCGAACGGCAAACCCCTGCTGGCCGACTTCGGCACCAGCCGGATGCTCGGAGAAGGACGCGACGCCGGAGTGGGGACACCGGGGTTCACCGCGCCGCCCCCGCTGCCAGGCACGGAGGGCAAGGTTGCCGGCGCTGCCCTTGACGCAGACGTTTACGCCCTCGGGGCGCTGGGATGGTTCATGCTGACAGGCCGTCCCCTGGTGCCGGGGCTGCGGCCGCCGCTGCGGGTGCTGCTGCCCCGACTGGCAGCAGAGCTGCGGACACTGCTGGATGCTGCCCTCGATGATGACCCGGCGCAGCGTCCGGCAGCGGAGAAATTCGCTGCGGAGGTGTTCCGGGCCAGACCGGCTGAACCGATCGATCTGCTGGCTGCAGTGCACCCAAGTGTCCGCCCCGAACTGCGCACCCGCCGGAGCATCTTGGAGCAGGGGAAGAAACCCCGAAAGCGCCGCCTCGCACGGAAAGGGCGCCGGGCCAGGAAACCGCCGTGGGAGGAAGCTGACCGGTGGCGGGGCGGGCTTCCGCGATCTGCGCCTTCCGGGCCGGCGGAACCTGCGGAGCCGCACCGCCGGCGCCGGGCCGGCGCGCGGCGTGCCAGGAGTCCGGGGTGGCTGGGCGCAGCGGCCGTCCTCGTGGCCATGACAACAGGTCTTGGCGGAGTTGCGGTCCTGGCACCCGAAGTTCTGCGGCCCGCAGGTGAGGTGGAACTGCCGGGCGCCCTCGGGGCTGGCGGCAGCCCGGTTGGTGCCGGTGAACCCAGCCCAGGTGTTGACCCCACTCCCGCCGGAGCTGGTGATGCTGGTGAACCCGCCCCAGCAGGTGAACACAGCCCAGCTGGTGAACCCGCCCCAGCAGGTGAACTCAGCCCAGGTGTACCAGGCAGTGCCGGTGGGACGGGTGCTTCCAAGGCCCCGGCGGGAGCCGCTGCGGCAGCGGGAATCGGGGAGAACGGCTCACCGGCGGAGGCAGAGCTGTCCGTACTGTCGGGGGAGGACCCGGTGGCGGCCGTCCGGATATTGTCGGTCCTCCGGGCCCGGGCCTTTGCGGAGGGTGATCCGGTGATCCTCAGCTGGGTCAACCAGCCCGGTTCCGCGGCGGAAACGGCCGACCTTGCCGGGGTGGAGCTGCTCCACAGCAGAGGCGAGCGGCTCGCTGGCCTCACGGTCGAGGTAGTGCGGGCCGAGCGGCTTGGAACCTCTTCCAGCGGTCCGGATTCCCGGGAGCAGGTAGCGCTCACGACCGAGAGTTCGGCCTACACCCAGGTGGGGGGAGACGGCGTCCCCACGGCGGCACCGGGGACCGCCGGGCGGCAGGAAATTGTCCTCGAAGTCGTGCGGACCGGCCAGGGGTGGAGGATCGCAAGGGTGCTTCCTGCCGCGGCGGGGCTTGAGCCTGACGGGGGTGCACAAAGATAGGATCGGGATATGAGTTCAACTCCTTACCTCCGCTATCCCGACCTCCACGGCGACCGCGTGGCGTTTGTGGCTGAGGACGACGTCTGGGTTGCCCCGCTTTCCGGCGGCCGGGCCTGGCGCGTTTCCTCCCTTCAGCTGCCGGCCCGGAACCCGAAGTTCTCCCCAGACGGGTCACGGATTGCCTGGACGGTCGTGCAGGGCGGTGCCCCGGAAGTGGTCACCGCTGACACCGAGGGAGGGGATTTCCGGCAGCTGACGTTCTGGGGCAACCAGAACACACGCGTGCGCGGATTCAGTCCGGCCGGGAAAGTCATTGCCACGAGCCCGTTCGAATTCGAGGATTTCAGGCTGCGGTGGGCCTATGAGGTGCCGCTGGACGGCTCCGCGCCGGTGCGCCTGCCCTACGGTCCCCTTGACACGCTCGCCGAGGGCCCGGTGCTGGGTGACGAACGCCCCGTGGTCATCGGTTCAGTGCTTAGCCGGGAACCGGCCCGCTGGAAGCGGTACCGCGGCGGAACGGCCGGAAAGCTGTGGATCGACGTCGACGGAAACGGCGAATTCACCCGCCTGGTGCCGGAGCTGGACGGCAACCTGGCCTATCCGATGTGGGTGCAGGGCCGGATCGCGTTCTTCTCCGACCACGAAGGCTACGGCAACATCTATTCGGTGACGCCGCAGGGCACCGGCCTCCGCCGCCACACCGATTTCCAGGACTTCTATGTGCGGCATCCGTCCAGCGACGGGACCCGCATCATCTTCGAATCCGCGGGTGAACTGTGGCTGATGGAAGATCTGGACTCCGAACCGGCAAGACTGAATATCAGTCTTGGCTCCGCAGGCACCGGACGCCGCCCCCGCCCGCTCAACGCCGCCCGCAGCCTCGCCTCAGCCATGCCCGATGCCGCTGGTAAGTCCAGCGTCGTCGAAAGCCACGGAACGCTCCACTGGCTCACGCACAAGGACGGCCCTTCACGCGTCATCGAAGCAACTGCAGGCGTACGTGCGCGGCTGGGCCGTCCGCTGCCGGGTGGGCGCGCTGTTTTCGTCGCCGATCCGGGTAACGAAGAGGCATTGTTCATCAAGGACGTTTTCGCCTCCCTGCCTTCGGGCAGTCACGCCCCGGCACCGGCGGCACCTGATCTGCCTGCTGCTGTTCAGGAGCAGCCGGAGCTGCCCAGGCCCGTATCCGCGGCCGGCCGGTCGCTTGGCGGGCCGGCGGCCGAAATCGCCGGTACCGAAACCAGCCAGGCGGCTGCAGAAGACACCGGCGCCGGTGCAGTCAGCGGCGGCGGAGCCTCGGAAGCCGTCCTGGCATCGCAGGACACGGCTATGGAGACCGGAGTGTCCCGGATCGCCTTCGATGCTCCCACCCGCACGGCCGAACTGCTTCCCAGCCCCGACGGGAAACTGGTGGCCGTAGCCACAGAGAAGGGGCAGGTCTACCTCCTGGATGTCGACGCCCGCGAGCTCTCGCTCATCGCGGACGAGGGACACGGCGCTGTCGACGAGCTGGCATTCAGCCCGGACTCGCGCTGGCTCGCGTGGGCCGAACCCGTGGTCGGCGAGGGCGCCCGTGCCCGGATCCGGCTGCGGGAAACCTCCGGGGCCGAGCCCGCCACCCTGGAAGTGACGGACGGACGGTTCCACGACCACAGTCCTTCCTTCACGCCGGACGGCCGCTTCCTTGCCTTCCTCTCGGAGCGGAGCTTTGACCCGGTCTACGACACCCACGGCTTTGATCTCGGGTTCCCGACATCCACGAAACCCTTTATGGTGGCGCTGGCCGCGGTGACTCCCTCTCCGTTCGGGCCTGCCGCCCACGCCGTGGAGAAGCCGGAACCGGAACATACGGTCGAATCGGATGATCCGGCGGCCCCCGGCAGCGAATCTGCCGTGGAGGTGCGGGTGGACCAGGAACGATTGGCGGAACGCCTGATCGCCGTGCCGGTTCCACAGGGGCGCTACTCCAAGCTGCGGGCGGCAGACGGCGCCCTGCTCTGGCTCGCCGAGGATGTCTACGGCGTGACCGGGGACGGCCGGGCGAACTCCGGGGACCGGGCTCCGGGCAAACGGCTGGAACGTTTCGATCTGGAGAAGAAGGACGTCTCCGTGCTGGTGCCGGCGCTGGGGGACTATGAACTCAGCGGGGATGGCAGCACCGTGCTGCTGCAGCACGAACACCGCCTGCGGGCTGTGCCCGCTGCTGCACGCGCCGACGAAGACTCCGCCGAGAGCACCGACGTGGACCTGGCGCGTATCCGGGTCCTGCTGGAACCGGTCAAGGTCTGGGGACAGGCCTTCGATGAAGCATGGCGGCTGCAGCGGGACTTCTTCTGGACCCCGGACATGGGTGGCCTTGACTGGGAGGGTGTGCATGCACGCTACCGGCCGCTGGTGGAGAATCTGGGGTCCCACGACGACCTGGTTGACCTGCTGTGGGAACTGCACGGCGAGCTGGGGACCTCGCACGCGTACGTCACACCGGCCGGCGTGGCGGAGGCCGGAGCGGGTGCACAGGGATTCCTGGGCGCAGATTTGCGGCCGGGTCCCGGAGGCTGGGAGGTTGTGCGGATCCTGGACCCGGAGTCCTCGGATCCCCAGGCCATCTCGCCGCTCAGCGCGCCGGGGGCCGACGTCCGGCCCGGAGATATTATTGCCGCTGTGGACGGTCTGCCGGTTCCGGCGGACAAGGGCCCTGCTGCGCTCCTGGTGGGCGCGGCCGGGCGGGTCGTCGAACTTACGGTCGTCCGCCCGGAGGAGGGAGCTGCCCCCGGGCAGCGCCGGATTGCCGTGGTGCCGCTGCGCAGCGAGGAGCGGCTGCGCTATCAGAACTGGGTCAACGGGAACCGCAGGGCGGTCCGGAGCGCCTCGGAGGGCAGATTCGGTTACCTCCACATTCCGGACATGGTTGCCAGCGGCTGGGCCCAGCTGCACCGGGATCTGGACAGCGAAGCTGCGAAGGATGCCCTGATCATCGACGTCCGGCATAACCGGGGTGGACACACCTCGCAGCTGGTGGCGGAGCTGATCGGCCGCAAGGTCACCGCCTGGAGCCTTCCGCGCGGGGAGCAGCCGGGCACGTATCCCGCCCAGTCGCCGCGGGGCCCGGTCGTCCTTCTGGCAGATGAGTTCGCGGGGTCAGATGGAGATATCGTCACCCAGGTGGCGAAGCTGCGGGGCATCGGCCCGGTGATCGGCACCCGGACGTGGGGCGGCGTCGTCGGCATCGACGGCAGGTTCGCGCTGGCGGACGGCACCGGAGTGACGCAGCCAAGGTACGCGTACTGGTTCACCGGTGGTATCGGCTTTGGGGTGGAGAACCGCGGCGTAGAGCCGGACATCGAAGTTCCTTACCCGCCGCACGCCTACGCCGCGGGGGAGGACCCGCAGCTCGAACACGGCGTGGGAATTCTCAAGGAGATGCTCTCCGAGCTTCCGACGGACCAGCCACCGGCGCGGGAGGGGTATCCCAGCCTGCGCCCGGCTCCGCTGCCGCCGCGTCCGCAGGACACCGCAGCGGACTCCTAGCCCGCTCCTGCTGCGGCAGAGGACCCCCTCCCGGACCGGGAGGGGGTCCTCTGCCGTTGGGGCAGCTGCCGGGGTGCTAGGACTCCAGCGAAGCTTCCATAGTGATGGTGACGCCGGCAAGTGCCTGTGACACGGGGCAGCCGGTCTTAGCGGACTCTGCGATGTCGGTGAATTCTTCGGCGGTCAGGCCCGGGACTGCCGCGGAGACACGCAGGTGGCTGCCGGTAATGCCGGTGCCGGGCACGAAGGTCACCTCTGCGGAGGTTTCGATGCGTTCGGCAGTCTTGCCGGCCTCCGCCAGGGCATTGCTGAAAGCCATGGAAAAACAGGCCGAATGTGCCGCTGCAATGAGTTCCTCCGGGCTGGTCCTCCCGTCGGCTTCCTCCGCCCGCGCTTTCCAGGTGACGTCGTAGGTGCCGAGGTTGGACGAATCGAGGGTGACTTCACCCCTGCCGTGGAAAAGATCGCCGTGCCAGACGGTGTGGGCTGAACGGACAGTAGCCATGGATGCTCCTCAGAATGGGATGGTCTGGGGCCGGCAACGCCGGCGCTGCCGCCCATCCTTGCAGGTCATCCACGCAGGAGCCAGACCCCGGCCAGCCCGGGTTGCGCATCGGCGGGGCCGCTTAAAAAGAATTCCTCCCCTCCGAAGGCGGAGAGGAGGAACCTTGAGGACTGCTGCTGCGGTCCCGGAGGAACGGCTGTTACCACATGGTGGCTACGGCGATGTTCACAACGGCGAGGATGCCGACGCTGTTCGCCAGGGTGCGTGATACCGGCTCGTCCTTCTTGTACTTGCGCTGGCCGATGAACGCGAGTACTGCGATGGCCAGGGTGATGATGAGCTTGACGCCGATCTTGAGGTGGTTGACGTCGCCGTCGCCCATCTCGTTCAGTCCGACCAGCGCCAGGCCGGTGACCAGCTGGAGCAGAGCGGCGTGGAACTGGCCGGGCATAACGGTCGGGTTCTTGATCCGTGCGATCCAGATGCCTACAACCATGGCAGCGCCAAGAATGTGCAGGAAGACAAGGAAGCTGTGAAGGAAATCCATATTTCGATCTTACCGACACTATGTCAGAGGTTCGTAATTTGCGGGGTAACTATTCTACAACGGGTAGAACAGTTGGGAAGGCGGGTTAACGCCGGCGGCGGACGGCCCCATGAAGGAGCCGCCCGCCGGCGGTGTCAGGCTTAGAGGCCCAGATCAGCCTCGAAGTTGCCTTCTTCCAGCCGTGCCCGCAGGGTCTGCAGGAAGCGGCCGGCGTCGGCACCGTCCACCAGGCGGTGGTCGTAGGTCAGGGAGAGGTACATCATCGAGCGGATGGCAATGGTGTCATTGCCGTCCGCATCGGTGCGGACCACCGGACGCTTGACGATCGCACCGGTGCCCAGGATACCGACCTGGGGCTGGTTGATGATCGGCGTGTCAAAGAGGGCTCCGACGCTGCCGATGTTGGTGATGGTGAACGTTCCCCCGGACAGTTCATCCGGGCCGATCTTGTTGTTGCGGGTGCGTGCCCCGACATCGGCGATGCGCTTGGCAAGGCCGGCGATGTTCAGGTCTCCGGCATCGTTGATGACCGGAACCAGCAGGCCCTTATCGGTATCCACCGCGATCGCCAGGTGCTCGGCGTCGTGATAGGTGATTTCCTGCTTCTCGGCATCGTAGGCGGCGTTGAGGACCGGGTGCTGCTTCAGTGCCTCGACGACAGCCTTGGCGATGAACGGCAGGAAGGTCAGGTTGGCGCCGTTCTGCGCCTTGAATCCGGCCTTGGCCTGCTGGCGCAGGGCAGCGATGCGGGTCATGTCCACTTCGTGGACCTGCGTCAGCTGGGCCGACGTATCCAGGGACTCGACCATCCGGCGGGCAATGGTCTGCCGGATCCGGGGAGCCTTGACCGTGGTGCCGCGCAGCTTGGCGCTTTCCTCGCTGATCTTGGCGGCCGGGGCTGCCTTTGCGGAGGAGGAAGCGGCGGCCGGGGCCTGTGCTTCAGCCTTCTTCGCCTCGGCGGCAGCCAGGACATCCTGCTTGCGGATGCGGCCGGCTACGCCGCTGCCCTTGACGGTGGAGAGGTCGATGCCGTGCTCGTTGGCCAGCTTGCGGACCAGCGGGGTCACGTAGGTACCCTCGGATCCCGCAGCGTCTTCCTTCGCAGCTTCCTGCTTGGGAGCTTCCTTGGGTGCAGCCTTCGGGGTTTCTTCCTTGGGAGCTGCCTGCTTCGGCTCGGCGACCGGCTCTTCGCGTTCGGTCGACGGCGCGGCCGCAACCGGCTCGGCTTCCTTCGGCTCTGCCTTCGACGGTGCGGCCGCGCCGGAGCCGATGACGGCCAGGACGGAGCCAACCTCGGCGGTATCGTCTTCGTTCACCCGGATCTCCAGCAGCTTGCCGGCAACGGGGGACGGGATCTCGGTGTCAACCTTGTCAGTGGAGACCTCAAGCAGCGGTTCGTCCACGGCAACGTCGTCGCCGACGGCCTTCAGCCAGCGGGTGACGGTGCCTTCGGTGACGCTCTCTCCGAGTGCCGGCAGCGTGACGTCAGTGCTGTCGCCGGAATCAGAGGAACCTGACTCCTGTGCCGGAGCTTCCTCTTCCGCCGGTGCTTCCGGAGCCTTCTCTTCAGCCGGTGCTTCCTCAGCCGGAGCTTCCGCCGCCGGGGCGTCGGAGGAATCGGAGGAGCCGGACCCGTCGCCGATGCGCACGAGTGCCTCGCCGACCTCTGCGGTCTCGTCTTCAGCGACGAGGATTTCCTCAATAACGCCGGCGACGGGGGAGGGGATCTCGGTATCGACCTTGTCGGTGGAAACTTCGAGCAGGGGCTCGTCTACGGCGACGGTATCGCCTACCTGCTTCAGCCAGCGGGTGACGGTGCCTTCGGTGACGCTCTCACCGAGCGCGGGTAAGTTCACGGTTTCAGACATAGTGTCCCCGTTTCTCCTTGTTAGTTCTTTGACCAGCCGTGCCGCTGGTGCTGGTTGGTTTGAAGCCTAGTGCACCCGGCATCAATGCTGCCGGGTGCACCAGGGAATACTTGCTGTGTGTCAGCCGTGCAGCGGCTTGCCGGCAAGGGCCATGGCAGCCTCGCCGAGGGCTTCGTTCTGGGTGGGGTGGGCGTGGAGCAGGCCGGCCAGGTCCTCCGGGTAGGCTTCCCAGTTCACGATCAGCTGTGCTTCACCGATCTGCTCGCCGATGCGGCCGCCGATCATGTGGACACCAATGATGGGGCCATCCTTCTCCCGCACCATCTTGATCAGGCCGGAGCTGCCGAGAATCGAGGTCTTGCCGTTGCCGGCCAGGTTGTATTCCTGCACCTGGACGTTCTCGGCACCGAGCTTTTCCTTGGCCTTGGCCTCGGTCAGGCCAACCGAGGCGATTTCCGGCTCGCAGTACGTGACCTTCGGGATGTTGACGTCTTCGACCACAACGGGCTTCAGGCCGGCAATTTCCTCGGCCACAAAGATGCCCTGCTGGAAACCGCGGTGCGCCAGCTGCAGGCCGGGAACAATGTCGCCGACGGCGTAGACGTTGCCGACGCCGGTGTGCAGGCGGTCGTTGGTGATAACGAAGCCGCGGTCCATGGTGAGGCCGGCCTCTTCATAGCCCAGGTTGGCGGTGACGGGACCGCGGCCGACGGCGACCAGAAGCAGATCCGCTTCGAAGGTCTTGCCGTCCACCAGGGTGACCTTGACGCCGTCGTCGTTCTGCTCGACCTTGTCGAAGAAGGTGCCGGTGTTGAACTTGATGCCGCGCTTCTTGTAGGCGCGCTCCAGGTTCTTGATGATGGCCGCGTCTTCGTTGGGGACCAGGGAGGGGAGGCCCTCGATGATGGTGACGTCCACGCCGAAGGAGTTCCAGACGGAGGCAAATTCGACGCCGATGACGCCGCCGCCGAGGATGATGGCGCTCTTGGGGACGTAGTCCAGGTTCAGCGCCTGGTCCGACGTCAGCACACGGCCGCCGATTTCCAGGCCCGGCAGTGAGCGGGAGTAGGAACCGGTGGCGAGGATGATGTTGGAACCCGTGTAGGTTTCGCCGTTCACCTCAATGGTCTTTTCACTCGTGAGACGGCCTTCGCCCTCGATCACGGTGACGCCCTTGGACTTGATCAGGCCCTGCAGGCCGCGGAACTTGCCGGCAATGATGTTGTCCTTGTAGGAGTTCACTGCGTTCATGTCCACGGAGTCGAACGTGGCCTTGATCCCGTATTTCTCCGCCGTCTTTGCATTCTCGGCGATTTCAGCCGAGTGCAGCAGGGCCTTGGTCGGGATACAGCCGTTATGCAGGCAGGTGCCGCCGAGCTTCCCCTTCTCGATGAGGCCAACGGAAAAACCCAGTTCCACGGATCGCAGGGCTGCGGCGTATCCGCCGCTGCCCCCTCCGAGGATCAGGATGTCGAATTCTTGCGCAGTTGCCTTATCGGCCACGTGGACGCTCCCTCGCGTAATCGGTTGACGCACTTAGGGCGCGTCGGTTAGTGATTTGGGCGGTTGTGATCAGGTCTCACACTATCTCCCCCTTTGTGCCTCAGCCACTCGGCAATGGCAGCGGAATAGGGATTGTTAGGAGAAACACGCGCAACAATTGCCTAATACGTTGCGCAGGTAACACTAATGGGTGTTATACCGAGCGCGAGATCACGTCTTCGGCGTAAGCAACCAGGGTGCGGACGGCGACGCCGGTCCCTTCCTTCGGGGTGTAGCCGTAGGGGGCGCTTTCGTTGAATGCGGGCCCGGCGATATCCAGGTGCGCCCAGGGGATCTTCACGCCGTCGACTTCGCCGACAAACTCGCGCAGGAAGACCGCTGCCGTCATCATGCCGCCGAAGCGTTCACCGATGTTCGCAAGGTCCGCTGTCTGTGAATCCAGGCTGGCCCGCAGCTCCTCCGGAAGGGGCATCGGCCAGAACAGTTCACCGGCGCGGTCCGCTGCGGCTTTCACCGCATCCCGGACGCCGTCTTCGCCCATCACGGCGGAGACGCGGTTGCCCAGGGCGACCATCTGGGCGCCGGTCAGGGTGGCGACGTCGATCAGGACATCCGGCGCCTCCTCGCTGGCGGCAGCCAGGCCGTCGGCCATCACCAGACGGCCTTCGGCGTCGGTATTGAGGACCTCCACGGTGCGCCCGCCGTAGGTGGTCAGCACATCGGAGGGCCGCTGCGCCGTTCCGGAAGGCATGTTTTCGGCCAGGCACAGCCAGGCTGTCACCTTTACGGGCAGCCCCAGTTCGGCAACCGCCAGCAGGGCGTTAAGGACGACGGCGGCGCCGCCCATGTCCGATTTCATGGCCTGCATGCCGGCGGCCGGTTTCAGCGAGATGCCGCCGGTATCGAAGGTGATGCCCTTGCCGACCAGGGCCAGCTTTGCTTTGGCCCGGGCAGGGGCATATTCGACTTTGACCAGGCGGGGCGGGCGGGCTGAGCCCTTGCCGACGCCAAGGATGCCGCCGAAGCCCTCGCGTTCCAGCTTCTTCTCGTCCCACACCGTCACTTTGACCGGCAGGGATTTGGCCGCGTCGCGGGCTGCCGCGGCGAAGCTCTCCGGGTAGAGGTGGCTGGGGGGCTGGTTAACCAGGGAACGGGTGGCGTTGACGGCCCGGCCCAGGATCCGCGCCCGTTCAACTGCCGGTTTCAGGGCTGCGTCATTTGCCGCTGAGGTGACAACGGTAATCAGGGACACCGGGGCGGGAGCCTTCGAGGCATGCGCGCTGCGGTACTCAGTGAAGCTGTAGGCGCCGAGCAGGGCGCCTTCCGCGACGGCGGCTGCGTCCTCGATGGTGGCCGCCGGGAGTGCCAGGACCACGCTCTTTGTCCCGGCCAGCTGACGCACCGCGGAACCGGCGGAGCGGCGGAGGGTTTCCGGGCTCAGGGATTCGCCGGCCGAAACCGGTCCGAGCCCGGCGAGAACCAGCATCTGGGCATCGTGCTCCGGCAGGCCCGGGATCCGGACAACCTGGTCCGGGGCGCCGGTGACCCCGAGCAGGGCAAAGGAGCCGGCGAGGGCGGAAGACGCCTTCTGCGAAAGCGGACTGTCAACCAGCACGGGGCCATCCGGGCTTTGCCCAACCCCCACTACCAGGGCCTGCGCTGCGACCTTGCGCGCATCCCGGGAAACCACCTGCAGGTCGGGCTCACTGGCTTTGCTCACGAAGCTTCATCCTCACGTTTTTGTCTGTTTGGTAACGCTCTGCTTTACCGATCGTAGTCTCTCCGAAGCCCGGCAGGCCGATGCCGCACGGCGGTCCGGAATGAATCGGGTCCCCGATGACGTTTACCCTGTAGTAAGGGATAGACAACACCGCGCTTGTTTTGTAGAGCGCCGCCCGCCGACCAAACGGGACGAGTTGCAGGAAGGTAAGACCATGCTTGATCCGCTGACCCTGTTTAACCTGAACCCGGAACTGGCCGCATCCGCTGACCTGCGCGGCCTTCGGCTGATCGCCGGTTTCACCGGTTTCGGCGAGGCAGGCCACGTAGTAAGCCAGGTGCGGGACGAACTGTTCGAGAACCTGGAGCACGAGCTGGTGGCGACGTTCGATGCGGACCAGCTCATTGACTACCGGGCGCGCCGCCCCCAGCTGACTTTCGTGGAAGACCACTTCACCGGCTATGAGCCGCCCCGAATCGAGCTTCACCGCTTTTATGACGGGCTCGGGGAACCATTTCTTTTCCTCACCGGATTTGAACCGGACTTCCAGTGGGAGCGGTTCACGGCCGCTGTTTTGCGGATTGTTGAAACCCTGGAGGTTTCGCTGGTGGCCTGGGTGCATTCCGTGCCCATGCCGGTGCCGCACACCCGGCCGATCGGCGTGACAGCCCACGGCAACCGTCCGGACCTGATCGAGGGAATCAGCTCCTGGAAGCCGACCGCCCAGATTCAGGCCGCCGTCGGGCATCTGCTCGAACTGAGGCTCACCGAAGCCGGCGTTGACGTCATCGGGCACGTGGTGCACGTACCGCACTATCTTTCAGACGCCGAGTTTCCTCCAGCCGCCGTGGCGGCGCTCGAATACCTTGGTGCCGCCGCCAACCTGATGCTGCCCACCGACCGGCTCCGTGAGGCCGGCCGCGAGGTTGGCAAGCAGATTGCAGAACAGGTTGAAGCGTCGGCGGAGGTGCGGGGTGTCGTCGCAACCCTCGAAAGCCGCTACGACGAGTTCACCGGCAGCACCGCCCGCCGCTCGCTCCTGGTCAAGGACAACGACGAGCTGCCCGACGCCGAAGAACTGGGCGCCGCCGTCGAGGCCTACCTTGCGAGCCCACAGGCCGAGGAAGAAACAGAGGCGCTGCTTGATGCGCTGGGCCAGGAATCCGCGGAAGAGCCCGATCCGCAGCAGGTAACGAAGGACGAGGACACTGTTGAACCGAATGGCCCCACCGCGCTTCCCGGCAGGGACGAAGATCCCGGACGTTCCGGTGGAGCGGGGACGCCCCCGGCCGGGTAGCAGCCCCAGCGCTGCCGCGGGGAGGGCAGCGTGAAGCATAAGGGAGCCTGGCTCGTCTGGGGAGCCGGTGTTTTTGCGTACATGGTGGCCGTTACCCAGCGCACGGCCTTCGGCGTCGCCGGAGTTGAAGCAACCGAACGTTTCTCGGCGACTGCTTCGGTGCTGTCCGTCTTCACGGTTGTGCAGCTGCTGGTTTATGCGGGCCTGCAGATCCCGGTGGGCATGCTGGTGGACCGGTTTGGTCCAAGGCTGCTGATTGCGGCCGGTGCGGCGCTAATGTGTGCCGGCCAGTTTCAGCTCGCCGTTGCGGACTCCGTTACCGCCGGCATCGCGGGCCGTTCCCTGGTGGGCGCGGGTGACGCCCTGACCTTCATCTCGGTGCTCCGGCTGCTGCCGGCCTGGTTCCCGGCGGCAAGAGTGCCCATCCTGACGCAGTGGACCGGCATCGTCGGGCAGCTCGGGCAGATCGCCAGTGCCATTCCCTTCGCCTTCGTGCTGCGCAGTTTTGGCTGGAACACCGCGTTTATCAGCGCCGCAGCACTGTCTGTGCTGGCCCTGGTCCTTGCGGCCGCGCTGATCCGCAACCGCCCCGCGGGCAGCAGCGCGGCGCCTGCTGCCGGGCAGGCCGGCGGTTCCTCCCTCGCAGCGGCCTGGCGGCATCCCGGCACCCGGCTGGGTCTCTGGACGCACTTCACCATCCAGTTTCCCGGCACGGTCTTCGTGATGATGTGGGGCTACCCGTACCTGGTCAGCGCTGAGAAGGTCACCCCGGCCACCGCCTCGTTCCTGATGACGTTCTTCGTCACCGTGGCAATCCTCTGCGGACCCTGGCTGGGAACCTGGGTGGGCCGGCATCCGCTGCGCCGTTCCCTGATGGTGCTGCTGATCGCCGGAGCCATGGCCGCAGCTTGGCTTGCGGTGATGGTCTGGCCCGGCCCGGCGCCGGTCTGGCTGCTCCTGATTCTCGTGGCCGTGCTCGCAGTTGGGGGGCCGGGGTCCATGATCGGCTTTGACTTCGCCCGGACCTTCAACCCGAGCAGCCGCCTGGGAACGGCAACCGGAATCGTGAACATTGGCGGGTTCCTGGCGTCCCTGATCTCGATGTACCTGATCGGGCTGGTCCTGGACCTGCTGTATTCCAGCGGTTTTTCGAACGGTGACCTGTACAACCTCTCCTCCTTCCGCATAGCCCTCGCCGTCCAGTTTGGTGTGATGGGCCTTGGTGTTGCCGGAATCCTGCGGAGCCGCAGCATGGTCCGTACGCGCATGGCAGGGGAGGGTCTGCATCTTCCCCCGCTGCGGGAAGCCCTGGCCCGGGAACGCCAGCGCCGGCGGGACGAGCGCCAAAGCCGGGGGAGCGCCGGGCAGGACACTCCGGCCGGGGACTAGCCCGCCCGCCGCGTCGTCACATCCCGCCCGCCGGCGGGCCGCATGTGACGACGGCGTCTGCCCCGGCCCCGGTCCGCCAGCGGCACTGCTCTTCCACTACAGGGCTCCTCCACTACAGGGCTCCTCCAAAGCCCCGGGCGTCCAAAACACCGCTGCTTCAAAGACGGCTTCTTCAAACACTGCTCCTCCACATTCACTGCTCCTCCACATTCACTGCACCTCCACATCCACTGCTCCTCCACATCCACTGCTCCTCCACATCCACTGCTCCTCCACATCGCAGGTCGGCGGAGGCAGGGACCGGACCCCGTCCACAACGGCGTCCAGGCGCCGTCCGGCGCGCTCCTGCGCAGCGCAGGCTTGCCGGATGAACGAACCACACAGCTCCGGAAAGCCCCTGGCGGACAGCTCGGCACCAGGTTATTCCGCCGCCGATCACGGCGCCTCAGACCACGTCTCCTCCGATCACGCCGGCCGGCGGGTACCTCCTGGAGCGGGCAGCGCGCCGCTCCGTGCGGGCACCGGTTCTCCCGGTGGTTCTGCTGCCGGCAGCGTCCCGGAGAAGCCGCCGGGCGCAGCCGCAGGGCCGGAGGCCTTCGGACCGGACCCGTTCGGGAGTACCGGCAACACCGGGCTGTCGGCGGGATCGCCGGAGGACATCCTGGCGTTCGTGCCGCACTGCCTGGGCTTCGCGCCGGAGGAATCGCTGGTCCTTTTGGCCCTCCGCGGACGCAGACTCGGGGCCACGCTGCGGCTCGATCTTCCAAGCCGTAACACCGGCCCCCGCAGGGGAAAAACCGGGCGGCGGACCGCAGACACCGGCTTCGAAGCCGCCTACTGTGCCCGGATCTGCAGCCTCCTAAGCGGCGACGAAGAGGCTGATGGTGCCCTCGTGATCGTGTACACGGAGCAGCCCTGGGCTGCCGGAGAGCCCCCGCCCTACAACGGACTGGTGGGCCGCCTTCGTGAAGGCCTCGCGTCGCGGGGGCTGGAGCTGCGGAACGGCTGGCTGTCCGGAAACGGTCACTGGCGGGATTACTTCTGCACGTCGCAGGAATGCTGTCCCTGGCCGGGCTTTCCGCTTGACCAGATCGCGGGAAGCCGGCTCAACGCTGAACTTGTTTTCCGGGGCAGCGCCTACGCCTCATCGCTGCAGGCTGATGCCGGGCTGCGGGGCATTAATTCCCCCGGCAGCGGCCCGTCCGATCCTGTGACTGCCAGGAGCCAGGCAGCCAGCCGGAGGCGCCTGGCAGGCAGATGGACACAGCCGGAACATTTCATCCGGACGCTCGAGGCCTGGCATGAGTGTTTCAGGGGGCACCGCACCCCGGAGCGTGACGGCTTGCTCCTGGCGAGCCTGGAATCCAAGCCGGTCAGGGATGCGGTGCTGGTGCTGGCGGCCATGGGTCTGCCGGCCGCGGCAGCCGGCGCACGGTACTGGCTCGGCCTCGAAGGGTGGGGTGCAGGCGGGGAGGCCGGAGGTGGGAAGGGTTCCGGCCTGCCGCAGGCCGGAACCCTGGAAGCCCGCAGCGTCTTCCGCAATGTCCTAATTGGCCGGGGGAGCCTGGTCCCCGATTGGGACAGCCTGGACCGCGCACATGGGGCGCTCACATCCCTGCTGGGGCCCGCGTCCGGCGAATCGGCGGCAGCGGTGCTGACGCTGCTTGGTTGGCTGGAGTGGGCCCGTGGACGCAGTTCCCGGGCAGATCTCTGTCTGTCGGGGGCCCTGCGCGTCCAGCCGGGCTACCGGCTGGCACAGCTGCTGCAGGCCCTTGTGATGCAGGGTGAGCTTCCGGAATGGTCGCAGTCTCCGCAGACCGCCTGGCGGGGCGGCGGCACAGGCTAGGCCCCGGGCTGATCCGCGCCTTTCAGCCCCCGTTCTCTGCCGGCAGACACGGTGTCCTCAGGGCCGGCCGGTGTGCTGGTGGTTGACCGAAAACATGCGACAATGGGAACCGAGACCCGGTTGGGTTCGTGTATCAAGTGTCGTTCCACACCTTCCGTTGACAAACGGAGGGAATAAGGAACCGGGCGCGGTGCGTTTTCATAGAAAGCATCCCGCGCACCGACCATTTGGTTTTAGCACGGACTTGACAGGGTCATAGTGGTGTTGCCCCCATGGTGGCGCCGCAGCCCGCCGTATTGAAAGGTTTTCTGTGTCCGCGAGAAAGACAACTGCTGTCAAAGAGACTGACACTGTGACTGCCGCACCCGAGGTTGCCGAGGCAGCCGCAGCCGCAGCCACCAAGACGGCCGCCAAACCAGCCCGCAAGCCGGCAGCCCGCAAGGCCCCGGCCAAGACCGCCGCCGCCAAGACCGCGGCAGCGAAGAAGGCAGCCGAGGACGCCGACGCCCAGTCCGAAGAGACTGAGGTCGATCCCGCCGACGTGGACACCGATGCTGCCGAGGGTGACGCGCCTGAAGCTGCGCCCACCGGATCCGGATTCGTTTACTCCGACGCTGACGACGACGACGCCCCCGCCCAGCAGGTGGTGTCCGCGGGCGCTACGGCAGACCCCGTCAAGGATTACCTGAAGCAGATCGGCAAGGTGGCACTGCTTAACGCAGAGCAGGAAGTTGATCTGGCACTGCGTATCGAGGCCGGCCTGTACGCCGAAGAGAAGATCGCGGCGGATCCGGACATGGATCCCAAGCTGAAGCGGGATCTGCAGCAGATCATCCACGACGGCAAGCGCGCCAAGAACCACCTGCTTGAAGCGAACCTGCGCCTCGTCGTGTCCCTGGCCAAGCGCTACACCGGCCGCGGCATGCTCTTCCTGGACCTGATCCAGGAAGGCAACCTGGGCCTGATCCGTGCGGTGGAGAAGTTCGACTACACCAAGGGCTTCAAGTTCTCGACGTACGCCACCTGGTGGATCCGTCAGGCGATCACCCGCGCCATGGCCGACCAGGCACGCACCATCCGTATCCCGGTGCACATGGTTGAAGTCATCAACAAACTTGCCCGTGTCCAGCGGCAGATGCTTCAGGACCTCGGCCGCGAACCGGCTCCCGAGGAACTGGCACTGGAACTGGACATGACGCCGGAAAAGGTTGTTGAGGTCCAGAAGTACGGCCGCGAGCCGATTTCGCTGCACACCCCGCTTGGTGAGGACGGCGACTCGGAGTTCGGCGACCTGATCGAGGACTCCGAAGCTGTGGTGCCGGCTGACGCAGTAAGCTTCACGCTGCTGCAGGAACAGCTGCATTCCGTCCTGGACACCCTGTCCGAGCGGGAAGCCGGCGTTGTGGCCATGCGTTTCGGCCTCACCGACGGTCAGCCCAAGACCCTGGACGAGATCGGCAAGGTTTACGGCGTGACCCGCGAGCGGATCCGCCAGATCGAGTCCAAGACCATGTCCAAGCTGCGCCACCCGTCACGGTCACAGGTCCTGCGCGACTACCTGGACTAAGCCAGGCCGTTGCTGCCGCCAGCCGCGGCAGCAACAGTCAAAAAGACACAGCTAAATAGGTACAGTCAAAAAGACACAGCTAAACAGGCATAGCCCACAAGGGCCTGAATCCGGTAACACACCGGGCTCAGGCCCTTTTGTGTGCCGTGAGGCGGTTCATTGCCCAGGTGTTTGTGTCTTCGCGCCCCAACATGACGCCGAAAAGGCCTTACTGGAGAGCGATTCCCCGGAACCGTTGAACACCCCTCCGCTCTAATGTAACTTAGCTCACATATTCCTCTCAGTGATAAGGAATATCCACGATGTGGAAGTCGACTTTGCGTACTCAAAGGTGAGTGCCCGGCTGCTGAGCTCAAAGGAGCGGACATTGGAAGAGAAAGTTGCGGAAGCTGGGAGTTCGAAAACCAGCCTCGGCCATCAGATAGAAGGCGCCTACCAGCGTATCGGCGTCACTGGGGCCCACCGCCAGATCGTGGTGATGATTCTGCTGGGCGTGTTCTTTGATGCGCTGGAACAGAACGCTGTGGGTATCACGGGCCCTGTCCTGCGCGAGTCCTGGGGTCTGGGAGCAGGTGAGATCGGATTCCTGAACACCATGACCTTCACAGCCACGGCCTTGGGGCGGCTGGCTACCGGCCTCATTATGGACAAATACGGCCGCCGGAACATGCTGATGATCAACCTGATCATTTTCGCCGGGGGATCACTGCTGTGTGCGCTGGCCCCGAACTACCCCGTCCTTGCCGCCGGCCGCTTCATTGTGGGATTCGGCCTGGGTGGTGAAATCGCAGTCGCGGTGATCATGATGGCCGAGTTCTTCGCGGCAAAGCACCGTGGAACGGCCGTTGGCCTGATCAACGTGACCGCCGCGGGCCTTGGCAACATGCTGGCGCCGGCCTTCGGCATCCTCGTCTTCACGCTTTTCGACGGCCCGGACAAGTGGCGGTGGGTCTTCGGCCTGCTCTTCATCCCGGCCCTCCTGGTGATGTTCTTCCGCCGCTATGTTCCGGAAACACCCCGGTTCCTGGCTTCCCAGGGGCGGCTCGACGAAGCGAACCTCGTGATCACCCGGCTGGCCCGGAACAAACTGGCCGGACGGATCGATGATCCGGACACCTACATCACGGCTCTTCCGGACCCTGTTGTCACCGAGTCCAAGGGCCATTGGAAGGACGCGCTGCGGGGCCGCCTCCTGCGGCGGACCGTGCTGATGTGCATCGCGGTGTGCATGTCCTACGCAGCCCAGATCTCCATGCTTACCCTGATGCCCACCATTTTGGTGTCCCGCGGCTATGAGGTGAACACCAGTCTCTGGTTCACCCTCATCATGCAGTCCGGGTCGCTCGTGGGCGCCTGCGCCGCTGCCTACATGGCCAGCCGTCTCCCGCGCAAAAAAGTGCTCACCGGTGCGGCGGTCCTGGGGTGTGCGGCGGGGCTGTCGATGGCCTTCCTGGCAACAGACATTTCCCTCGTCGTCCTCTTCGGCGCCGTCTTCAACTTTGCGGTCATTATCCTCAATACGACCATCTGGCTGTTTGCCCCGGAACTGTACCCGACCCGCACCCGTGGCTTCGGCACCTCCATTATCCTGGCGGCGGGTTCGCTGTCGGGCGGGCTTTTCCCCCTGATCTCCGGCGTCATTTTTGACACTGCCGGACTCATGGGCATGTTTACGGCTCTGGCCTGCCTGTTCGTTATTCTGGCGATCGCTGTCCAGTTCCCGCCGGAGACGTTCGGCCAGCCGCTGGAAGAGGACGCTGATGAAGAGGGAGGAGCCATCTATGGGCACTAGGCCTGCCACAGGGGGCAAAGTGCTCCTGGTTAATCCCAACACCAACCAGGCGACGACCAGCCTGATGGCTGGAATCGCCGCAGACATCCTCGGGCCCCGGGGAATTGAAGTGGTTGCCCTGACCGCCGCTGCCGGCCCGCGGATGATCCTTGATCCGGATGCGCTGGCAGAATCGGCACAGCATGTGCGGGACGCTGTCTTCCGTTATCTGGAGGGGCCGGGCGCACCGAACGTGAAGGCCGTGGTTGTCGCTGCCATCGGCGACCCGGGCAGGCGGGCGCTCGACGAAGCGCTGGACATCCCGGTGATCGGTATCGGCCAGGCCTCCATCCGGTCAGCCTGCGGAGCAGGGCGCCCATTTGGCATGGCAACCAGCACCCCGCTGCTGGCCGGTTCCCTGACGGCCCTGGTGGAGGAGCACGGCTGCGGCCAGTGGTTTACCGGTGTTCGGCTCACCGGGTCCGCGCCACTGGTTCTCGCTGCCGACCCCGAGCAGCAGTTCCTCGAACTCGCAGCAGCAGTCCGGGAGTCCAGCCGGAACGACGGCGCCGAGTCGGTCATCATTGCCGGCGGCCCGCTCAGTGAAACGGCGCGCAGGCTCAGCCGGACCGGCGTGGCACGGATCGTCGAGCCGGTTCCCAGCGCCTGCAGCGCGGTCCTGCAGGAACTGGCTCCGGAACCGGACCTGGTCCACGGGCACCTGTCCGCGGAGGGTTAACAAAGAGTGTCCCGCAGCAGCTGCTGCGGGACACCCCTGAGCCGGGGCACTGAAGTATCCGCGCAAAGAAAGATCCGGGCAAAACGAAGGCCCCTCCCGCCGGGAGGGGCCTTCGTTAAGTCTGGAAATGCCGGTGCGGAATTACTCTTCCGAAACGCCGGCCTTCTGGTGCAGCCGTGCGCTTTCATCCTGCCACTCGGACGTCAGGGGCCGAAGATTGGCCTCCACCGCACGGGCATGATGAGCGCAGAAGAGCAGTTCCCCACCGGAGGATTCGAGTACCGCACGAACATACGCCTGTGCACCGCAGCGGTCACAGCGGTCCAGCGTGTTGAGATGACGGGTAGCAACTGCTGCTGTCATGAGTGCCTCCTTAAGGGTGTTGATACTTCATATAACCACCTTTGCGCGGCAAGCCTTTCCATCAGGGCGTGTCTTTCGCTCTGCGCGTAGGAAACCTGCCCTGCGGGCCCGGCCGTAGTGACGCGGACATCACCGGGAAAAACCCCGGCGGCTGAGTCGCTGGCGGGCGGAGTCACCGCCGGGCATTAACCTAGAGAGAGGCCGGTTTCCGCCGGTTCCCAAGCCGTCAAGGCTATCCGCCGTACAACAGGCCGCGCCCCGGCCCGAGGAGTTCAGCACACGTGGTTCCCCTGGATACTGAGTACAACGCCCGACACCTTTCCGTGCTCGAGGGCCTGGAAGCCGTGCGCAAACGGCCCGGCATGTACATCGGCTCCACCGACTCCCGCGGTCTGATGCACTGCCTTTGGGAGATCATCGACAACTCGGTGGATGAGGCCCTCGCCGGCCACGGCCAGAGCATCCGGATCATCCTGCACGCGGATAACTCCGTGGAAATCCACGACGACGGCCGCGGCATCCCGGTGGACATCGAGCCAAAGACCGGCCTCTCCGGCGTCGAGGTTGTGTTCACCAAGCTCCACGCGGGCGGCAAATTCGGCGGCGGATCCTACGCAGCCTCCGGCGGCCTGCACGGCGTCGGCGCATCAGTTGTTAATGCGCTCTCCTCCCGGCTCGATGTCCAGGTGGACCGGGCAGGCAAGACCTACCAGATGACCTTCCGCCGCGGGGAGCCGGGCGTTTTCGCCGACACCGGGTCCAAGCCGTCCCCGGACGCAAAATTCACGCCCTTCCTTGAGAGCTCCAAACTGGAAGTGGTCGGGAAGGCCAAGCGCGGGGTAACCGGCACCCGCATCCGGTACTGGGCCGACCGGCAGATCTTCACCCCCGACGCAAAATTCTCCTACCCGGAGCTCGAAGCGCGCGCCCGCCAGACATCCTTCCTGGTGCCCGGCCTGCGCATCACGCTGCGCGACGAACGCCGGCTGCCCGGCACTCCGGGGGAGGACGGCCCCGTCGAAGAGGTTTTCCACCACGACGGCGGCATCTCCGAGTTTGTTGACTTCCTCGCTGCGGATGCACCGGTCACGGACATCTGGCGGCTGCACGGCACCGGCAAGTTCAAGGAATCCGTTCCGGTCCTCGACGAGCGGGGGCACAGTCAGATTACCGAACTGGAACGCGACTGCGAGGTGGACATTGCCCTGCGCTGGGGGATTGGCTACGAAACCAACGTGCGCAGCTTCGTTAACATCATTGCCACGCCCAAGGGCGGCACGCACCAGGCCGGCTTCGAGCAGGCGCTCCTCAAGACCTTCCGCAAGGTGATCGAAGCCAACGCACGCAAGCTCAAGGCCGGCAGCGACAAGATCGAGAAAGACGACGTTTTCGCGGGCCTTACCGCAGTTCTCACCGTCCGGCTGGCCGAACCCCAGTTTGAAGGCCAGACCAAGGAGATCCTCGGGACCTCCGCCGTCCGGGCCATCGTGGCCAAAGTCGTCGAGAAGGAAATCACTGCCCGGCTGAATTCCACGGCCCGCGGAGACAAGGCCCAGGCAGCCCAGCTGCTGGAAAAAGTCGTCTCGGAAATGAAGTCCCGCATCTCCGCCCGCGTGCACAAGGAGACCCAGCGCCGCAAGAACGCGCTGGAGACGTCCTCCATGCCGGTCAAGCTGGCCGACTGCCGCATCGATGACCCGGAGCGTTCGGAACTGTTCATCGTGGAAGGTGACTCGGCGCTGGGTACGGCCAAGATGGCACGCTCCTCGGATTACCAGGCGCTGCTGCCGATCCGCGGCAAGATCCTCAACGTGCAGAAGGCCTCCGTGGCGGACATGCTCTCCAACGCCGAATGCGCTGCCTTGATCCAGGTCGTCGGCGCGGGCTCGGGACGCAGTTTCCAGCTTGATGCGCGCCGCTACGGCAAGGTGATTTTCATGACCGACGCAGACGTCGACGGCGCGCACATCCGCACCCTGCTCCTTACCCTGTTCTTCCGCTACATGCGGCCCCTGGTAGAGGATGGCCGGGTGTATGCCGCCGTCCCGCCGCTGCACCGGGTGGAGGTAATCAACTCCGGTTCAAAGGCCAATGAGATGGTCTACACCTACAGCGAAAAAGAGCTGCACCAGCTGCTGTCCCGGCTGGAGAAGGAAGGCAAGCGCTACAAGGAACCCATCCAGCGCTACAAGGGCCTGGGTGAAATGGACGCCGACCAGCTGGCTGAAACCACCATGGACCCGCGGCACCGCACGCTGCGCCGGATCCGCCTCAGCGAGGCAGCCGAAGCTAATCAGCACGTGGACGAAGCCACGTTTGAACTGCTGATGGGCAGCGACGTAGCCCCCCGCAAGGACTTCATCATCGCAGGTGCCGCCCTGCTGGACCGGGACCGGATCGACGCCTAGGGTTTCCTAGGGCCGCCCCGGGAAGGGAGCCGGTTCAGCCAGGGGGCCGGCTCAGTGAATCAGGCCGGGCGCAAACAGGAGCACGGTAGGGACCGCCAGGAGCAGCACGGAGCACGCCTGGATCAGCACACTGACCCACTGCGGCAGCGGAGGCTGCGGCGTGAGCAGCCGGCTCAGCCTTCCGGCGATTCCGACGCCGGCGTCAGCGCTGCCGCCGCCGCTGACCGCAGCGGTGCCGGAAGCCGGGACGCCGGCTGCGGACTCTGACCCGGACCCCGATCCCACGATGGCCACGGCCCGGATGAGGGTCTGCCGGTCCACCTTCTTCAGGGCTTCGTCGTCGGCGAGCATCTCGATCAGCTCGTTGACGGACCGCTGTGCCAGCTGGGACGTCGGAAGCCAGGGAAGCGCAGCCCGCCACGCGGCAAACGCCCACAGCAGCAGGTGGTGGCGCTGGCTCAGATGCGCCTTTTCATGCGTCATCACGGCGGACAGTTCCGACTCGGTGAGCATGTCCATCAGCCCGTCGGACAGCACCGTCACGGACTGCGCACCACCCGGCAGGCAGTACGCCACCGGTGACGGATGCGGGATAACCAGGGTTGCTGGTTTGTCCAGCGAAGGAGAACTGAGCAGGTTGAGCATGTCCCGGTGGCGCCGCCGGGCGGTCTGGATCCGGTAAAACGTCAGCAGCAGCGTGAAGACGAGGTGGGCTGAGAGCAGCAGGGCCGCGCTGATGGCGAAAACATGGACCAGGCCCAGCGTCTCGGCCGGCCGGCGCTGGACCAGGATGTCCCAGAGTGCGGCGATGCCCTGCGCCAGATTGTCGCCAATGGGTTCAAGACCCCAGGTCAGCATCGCGCCGATCATGGAGAGTCCGCCCGCAAGGGCGATCGCCTGCCACAGCACCATGGCGGTGAAGGGGGAGCGCGCCGGCCATTTGGCGCGGGAAAGCACTACGGGCACGGGCCAGGCGAGGATGATCGCCAGCCCGGCGAGGAAATAAGAGGCCCAGAACATATGGCGCGCTGTCCGGCCGGACTAGGCGCCTTCCAGCAGCTTGCGCAGAGTCTGGGCTTCGGTGGCGGAAACGGAGCCGACAAACCGGGCCAGGACGGCCTCACGATCGTTCGCGGACCCCAGCACCTCGTGCATGAGTTCGGCAGTGTGCTCCGCGCGCGACGTCACAGCGCGGTAGCGGTGCGGCCGGATGTCCCGTTCGCGGGCCACCAGGCCCTTTTTCTCGAGCCGGGACAGAACGGTCAGCACCGTGGTGACGGCGAGGCCCTTGGCTTCGGCGCGGCCGGCATCATTCTGTGCGAGCTGTTCCCGCAGTTCATTCGCGGTGGCTGCTTCGGGGGACTCCCACAGCAAGTCCATCATTGCCCGCTCAAGCTCTCCGAGAGTCGCCATGTTCCGTTCCTTCTTCGTTGGGTCCGTCCTTGGTTCCGGCCGGGGGTGTCCCCGGGCTGGATGTCCATCGAGGCCAGCCCCAGATAGTTGTGACGAGGGGGTTAACAATACCGTTTTTCAGGACTAGTCTCTACGTCTTGTAGAAATAAGTCTCCGAAGTGTTCTACGATCTGTAGAAGAACACTGTTCTACGTCTTGTAGAACTTGCCTCAACTGAAGGAATCCTCGCGTGGAAGCACTGGAGATTGCCCGCTGGCAATTCGGTATCACGACCGTTTATCACTTCCTGATGGTTCCGCTGACCATCGGCCTGGGCCTGGTGGTGGCCTCGCTGCAGACCGCCTGGGTCCGCACCGGCAAGGAGGAGTACCTCCGCCTCACCAAGTTCTGGGGAAAACTCTTCCTGATCAACTTCATCATGGGTGTGGCCACCGGCCTGGTGCAGGAATTCCAGTTCGGCATGGCCTGGAGCGAGTACAGCCGGTTTGTCGGCGACGTCTTCGGGGCCCCGCTGGCGCTTGAGTCCCTGCTGGCCTTCTTCACCGAATCGGTGTTCCTGGGGCTGTGGATCTTTGGCTGGCAAAGACTGCCCAAGAAGCTGCACCTGGCCACGATCTGGCTGGCCACCGGCGCCTCCGCCCTGTCCGCGTACTTCATCCTCGCGGCCAACTCCTGGATGCAGCATCCGGTTGGTGTTGAACTGGTTGACGGCCGTGCCGTGATGACTGACATCTGGGCAGTCCTGACCAACAACACGCTGCTGGTCGCCTTCCCGCACACCATTACCGGTGCCTTCGCAGTCGCCGGCGGGTTCCTGCTGGGCATCTCCTGGTACCACCTGTGGAAGCGGCGCCGCGACGGAATCGACACTGTCGATGAGAACGGCCGCGTTGTCGTTGGCGAGAACGCTGCCATCGGACGCGACAAGACGGACCATGCGGTCTGGATCAAAGCCCTCCGGGTTGGTGCCGCCGTCGCCGTCGTCGCGTTTGCCGGCACGGCGATCACCGGTGATCTGCAGGGCAAGCTGATGTTCGAGCAGCAGCCCATGAAGATGGCTGCAGCTGAAGCCGCCTGCCATAACGGAACCGCGTTCTCCGTCCTGTCCGTCGGTGACGTCGGCGCGAAGAACTGCGAAGACGTCAAGACCCTGATCGAGGTCCCGGGCCTGCTGTCCTTCCTGGCCAACGGAGACTTCGACACTCCCGTGGACGGCGTCAACACCCTGATCCCGGAGTACCAGGAGAAGTACGGCACCCATCTGCCGGATGATCCGATGTACGGCGAGCAGGCCGGGGCTGAAATTAACTACCTCCCCGTGATGGCCGTGACGTACTGGGGATTCCGGATCATGATCGGCTTCGGTGCCATCGCGGCTGCGGCCGCCGCCGTCGCCCTCTGGGTCACCCGCAAGGGAACCGTTCCGCAGTCCAAGTGGCTGATGCGCCTGGCCGTGTTCGGAATCCTTGCACCCTTCGGCGCCAACAGTGCCGGCTGGATCTTCACCGAAATGGGCCGCCAGCCCTTCGTGGTTGTGCCCAACCCCAGTTTCAGCGGCATCGACAACGTGTTTATGTTCACCGCGGCCGCCGTCTCGCCGGGCGTGAGCCGTGCCGAGCTGATGTTCTCGGTCATCTCCTTCACGGTGGTCTATCTGGCGCTGCTGGTCGTGGAGGTGCGGCTGCTCTTCAAATACGTCCGGGGCGGTGTTCCCTCAGCGATGCCTGAGCTGGTCCACGCCGGCGGCTCCGGCGACGGTCCGGACTCGGAGGATACTCCGGACAAACCGGGCGGACGGAAGTCCGATGACGTCCTTGATTTCGCCTACTAGCGCCACCGGAGACAGAAAATGACGCTTCCAACAATCTGGTTCATCGTTATCGCCTTCCTGTGGGTCGGCTACCTCTTCCTCGAAGGCTTCGACCTGGGCGTGGGCATGCTCATGAAGCTCTTTGCCCGCAACGAACGCGAACGCCGTGTCCTGCTGAACACCATCGGACCGGTCTGGGACGGAAACGAAGTGTGGCTGATCACCGTTGGCGCCATGACGTTCGCGGCCTTCCCGTTCTGGTACGCAGCCCTGTTCTCCGCGCTCTACGTCCCGCTGGTCCTGGTGCTGCTCGGCCTGATCTTCCGTGCCGTGTCCATCGAATACCGCGGCAAGCGGGATTCGGACCGCTGGCGCGGCGGCTGGGACTGGGCGATGTCCCTGGGCTCCCTGGTCAGCGCCTTCGGCGTCGGCGCCGCCCTGGCCCTGACCTCCACTGGCCTGCCGCTGAATGAGAATGGTGACCGGGTGGGCGGAGCCTTCGCCTGGCTGACCCCGTGGGCCGTGCTGGGCGGCCTCGCCGTCGTCGGCTTCTGCCTGATTCATGCCTGCGCCTTCCTGATGCTCAAGACCGACGGCGAAATCCGGGTCCGTGCCCGGCGCGCCCTGGTCCGCTGGCTGCCCCTGGGCATCCTGCCCCTGGCAGCCTGGGCAATCGGTGTGCAGCTGCTGAGCGGCGACTTCCTCTCGATGATTCCGCTGGCCGTCGCGGTCCTGGCAGTCCTTATCGCCTGGCGCATGGCGCAGCTTGAGAAGGAAGGCCTGACCTTCACGTTCCTGGGTCTGTTCCTGCTGGCCGGTGCCGTATCAATCTTCGCGGCGATGTACCCGGTGGTCCTCCCGTCCACGCTGGATTCCGCCTGGAACCTGACCGTCGAGAACGCGTCCTCCAGCCCCTACACCCTCCAGGTCATGAGCTGGGTCTCCCTGTTCGGGCTGCCGATCGTGCTTCTTTACCAGGGCTGGACCTACTGGGTGTTCCGCAAGCGCGTCTCGGCTGACTCCATCCCGGCGGTCCACCGGATCAACGCCCAGTGAAACCCGTCCTTCCGGTCAGCGCCACCAGCCGCCGGGCCCTTTACCTGCTGGGCCTGCTCGCAGCTGTGAAAGCCGTGGGACTGGTCCTGCTCGCCACCGGCATCGCCGCTGGCATTGCCGGGCTGGCTGCCGGCGGCCCGGACTGGGGCTATGTCGCGGCGACCGGTGTGTCCGGTGCGCTGCTGCGCTCCCTGGCCATGTGGGCGCAGGAAACGGTGGCCCAGCGGGCGGCCGCCGGTGTGAAGGACGAACTGCGCAGCCGGCTCACCGACCGGGTGCTGGACGACGGCGGAACGGTTCCCGGGATGGGCAGCGGTGCGCTCAGCGTGCTCCTGACCCGCGGCCTGGACGGACTGGACAACTACTACGCCAAGTACCTGCCGGCGCTGGTTACCTGCGCCGTGGTGCCGCTGCTGGTGGGCGCACGCATCCTGGCCGCCGACTGGATCAGCGCCGTCGTCATTGTGCTGACCGTTCCGCTGGTACCTGTTTTTATGGTGCTGATCGGCCTGCACACCGGGGATAAGACCGCCAAGGCAATCGACGCCTTGAACCGTCTCTCCGACAACATGCTGGAACTGGCCAAGGGTCTGCCGGTGCTCGTGGGTCTGGGCCGCGCCAACGCCCAGACCCGCGCGCTCCGCGACGTCGCAGACCGGTACCGCAAAACCACACTGGAGACCCTGCGGGTCGCCTTCCTGTCTTCCCTGGCACTGGAACTCATTGCCACCATCTCCGTAGCCGTGGTGGCCGTTTTCATCGGCGTCCGCCTGGTCCACGGGGACATGCCGCTTGAAATGGGACTGCTGGCACTGATCCTGGCGCCCGAGTGCTACCAGCCGCTGCGCGATCTCGGGACCGCGCATCACGCCAGCGAAGACGGGCTGGAAGCCCTGAAGCGGACCAACGCCGTTCTGGACGTTCCCGAAACCAAACCGCTGACCCCGCCCGCGGCCGCGGCGGGGAACGCCGCCGGCCCCGGGCTAAACGTCCGGGGACTCACCGTCCGCTACCCGGGACGTGCTGAACCCGTGCTTCAGGATCTGGACCTCACGGTGCCCCAGGGCAGCATCGCCGCCCTGACCGGACCCAGCGGCAGTGGAAAAACCACGGTCCTGGAAATCCTGGCCGGCCTGCGCCGCAGCGGCTCGGGCACGGAAATTACCGGGCAGGTCGAGGGGATCGGCCGTGCTGAAACCGCTTGGATACCGCAGCACCCCGTGCTCGTCGAGGACACGGTGGAAGCAGAAATCGGACTGTACTCCGGACTGTCCGATCCCCGGGACCGGCGCCGGGCCGCGAGCCGGGCACTGGCTGAGATCGGAGCACTGCACCTGCTGGACGCGCAGTCCGGGGACCTGAGCCCCGGCGAACAGCGCCGGGTCGCCGTGGCCCGGGCGATAGCCCGCATCCAGAACGGCTCCGGCGTCCGGGTCCTGCTGGCCGACGAGCCCACCGCACACCTTGACTCCCGCAGCGCCGCCGCTGTCCGTGCCGCCCTGACCCGCCTGCGGGGAGACTGCACGGTCCTGCTGGTCGCCCATGATCCGGAAACGGCAGCCATTGCCGACACCGTCATCCCCGTCGCCGGCAGCGTGAACCCAGCGGCCACCCTTCCGCAGCCCGCTGGGGTGGCTGCCCCCGCGGCCGTACGCCAGGAGCCGGCTGACACCGTGGCCAGCCCGGGGACCGGCGACGCTCAGGGCACGAAGCACCAGCCGCTCTGGAAGAACCTGCTCATCCTGCGTCCCTGGAGCCCCCAGTTCCTGCAGGCACTCGCGTACGGCACCGGCGCCACCATCTTCGCCGTCGCGCTGAGCGCCCTGTCCGGGTGGCTCATCGTCAGAGCCTCCGAGCAGCCGCCCATCCTTTACCTGCTGACCGCGATCGTTGGTGTGCGGTTCTTCGGAATCGGACGCGCCGTCCTGCGCTACCGCGAACGCCTTCACCTGCACGACGCCGTTTTCCGGGCGACCAACTCCATCCGCATCCGGCTTTGGAACGGCCTCTTGAACCGCCCGGAGGGGTGGCGCCGGCTGTCCCGCGGCGGCGGAGCGCTGGAACGGCTGGTGGGCGACGTCGATGAACTGCGTGATATTGCTCCCCGGGTGGTGTTCGCACCGCTCACTGGCTTTGTGACAGCGGTGGCGGCCTGCGCTGCGACCTGGATCCTGGTCCCCGAAGCCATCTGGGTGCAGATTGGCCTCTGCCTGGTCGGTCTGGTGGTCTCACCCCTGCTGGCTCACTGGGCGGATTCATCCGCCCGTGCCCGGACTGTGACCCTGCAGTCCACGGCCATGGCCGGCATGACCAAGCTGCTGGCTGCGGCGCCGGATCTGGAAGGAAACAGCAGCTCAGGGCCGGTGGTTGCCAGGCAGCGAAGCTACGATTCCGCTGCCGCCCAGGCCGTCCGCCGCAGCGCCTGGGCGCAGGGCCTCGCCAATGCAGTCACAGCCCTTGCCTGCGCCGGAGCCGCCCTGTGGATCATGACCCTCGCCCAGGGTGCGCCTGCTACGGTCGCCGCGGTGATCGTCCTGATGCAGCTGGCACTGCTTGAGTGCTTTGCTGCGGTAAACGCTTCGATTCAGCAACTCGGTGCCTGGCGGATCCTCGGAGACAAGGTCCTTCCGGATCTTGGTTCCAGCGAGGTTTACTCCGGAACTGCCCCGGAGGCCGGACCGCCCGTTGAGGGCGGCGAGCCCGGCACCGGGCTCCGGACAGTGCCCACAAAGCCCGGCGCCTTGGAACTGCGAGGCATCCATTACCGCTATCCGGGTGCCGCCTCCGATGTGCTCGACGGTGTGGACCTCAACCTGCAGCCCGGCGACTGGCTGGCAGTCACCGGCGAATCGGGCAGCGGGAAGTCCACGCTGCTTGGCGTGCTGCTGGGCTTCCTGGAACCCAAGCAGGGCACCTTCCTGATCGATGGAAAGCCGGCCTCGGAATTTCCGCGCGAGGCCCGCGGTATGGCGTGGTGTCCGCAGGAAGCACACCTCTTCGATTCGACCCTGCGTGGGAACCTCCTGCTGGCCCGGGACCGGGCCAAGGCTCCCTCCACAGCCGAGATGCTGGAAGTACTGGAGGCCGTAGGCCTGGGGCAGCTGCTTGCCGGGCTGGAAGACGGACTGGACACCAGGATCGGCAACGGAGGCCATTTCCTCTCCGGCGGCCAGCGCCAGCGGCTCGCCGTGGCCCGGGCGCTGCTGACGGAAGCCGACGTCGTACTTCTGGACGAGCCGACCGCCCATCTGGACCCGGCCGCCGGACAACAGCTGATGGCTGACCTGCGGCAGGGGCTCAACGGTAAGTCCGTGGTGGTGGTGACGCACAATCCCGCTGATGCAGCATGGTGCGGCCGGCGGCTCGAACTGGGTTCAGCCGGACGGCCTCTTGCCGTACGCTAGGGCGCATGACTGTCCCGGAAAACGTGGAGCGCCCTGGGCCGCAGACCGGTTTGATCTGGCGTCCCATCACGACGGAGGACCTGGATGGCTGGCACGCGCTGATCCGCCGGATGGCAGAGGCGGACAAGCCCGGCTGGGTGGAGGACCGGGCTGACCTGGAACATATCCTCGCCCGCCCCAGCGACGACCCGGCACTGGACACCCTCCTTGGCCATGACAGCAAAGGGACCATCCGGGCCTTCGGATCCGTGACCGCTAACCCCGGTTCCGGGCGGGTCCTGGGATTCGGCGGGGTGGACCCGGAGTGGCGCCGGCGGGGGATTGGTACCGCGGTCTACCGCTGGCAGGCGTCCCGCGCCCGGAACCGGCTCACCGGTAAGGAAAAGGGCGACGCGGTACTGCGCAGTTTCGCTGAAGAGAACAACGCCTCACATGCGGCACTGCTTTCCTCCGCCGGCGCCAAGGCGGTCCGGTACTTCACGGAGATGACCCGGCCGCTGACCGGGGAGCTGCCCGATGTTCCGCTGCCGGAAGGCATGGAATTCGTGACCTTCCGGGAAGAGCTCTCTGAACGGTTCCGGCTGGCGCACAACGAGGCTTTCCTCGACCACTGGGGGAGCGAACCGCGGGATGCGGAGAACTGGAAGTTCACGGTCACCCATCCCCAGTTCCGCGCCGACTGGAGCTTCGCGGTAGTGGAAAAGTCCTCGGGCGGCATCACCGCCTACCAGCTTGCGAGTTATGACCCGGAGACAAAGGACATCTTCGGCTACACCGAGGGTTACACCGAACTGCTGGGGGTCCTGCGGGACTGGCGCGGGATGCGGCTTGCACCGGCCATGCTCTCCGAGGCGATGCGCCGGTTCCGGGAGTCCGGGATGGAGCACGCCGGTCTCGGAGTTGACACGGAGAACCCCTCCGGAGCCCTGCGTATTTATGAGCAGCTGGGCTACACCCCGGTGAGCCGGCAGATTACCTTCGACCTGCCGCTGACGTGATCCGGCGCCGGCCTGATCTGCTGCCGGCGCGGGGAAACACCCGGAACTAGGCCGGAACCACCCAGATGGCCTCAGCTGCCGGCAAGCCGAGTTCCACCCGGTCACCGCCGCGGTCGAGGGTGAGGGTTCCCGCGTAGGCCTGGCGTTCCACGATGCTGAGTTCTGCATCGAGTCCGAGTCCCATGCCGCCCAGATAGCGCAGCAGCTCCGGGCTGTCATCCGAGACCCGGGCAATCCGCAGGCGCCGGCCGGTCTCACTTTGGCTCAGCCGGGACGCCTCCAGCGGCGGCAGGCTGCCGTCACGGGCCGGGATCGGGTCGCCGTGCGGGTCACGCACCGGGTTTCCCAACCGCAGGGCCAGCGCTTCGACCATCTTGTCGGAGACCGCGTGTTCCAGATTTTCGGCTTCGTCGTGCACTTCGTCCCAGCCGTAGCCCAGGTACTCCACGAGGAACGTCTCGATCAGCCGGTGCCGGCGGACCATGTTCACCGCAGCGTGTTCACCTTCGGCAGTCAAGGCCACCGAACCGTAGCGGGCGTGGGTCAGGAATCCCTGTGCAGCCAGTTTCTTGACGGCTTCCGAAACGGAGGACGCGGAAAATCCAAGATGGGCTGAGAGCGCGGACACGGTGACGGGCTCGTCCGTCCATTCCTGGGCGGTCCAGATGACCTTGAGGTAGTCCTCGCTGGCTGTACTCAGTGCTTTCTTTCCCACGCGTCCCACCTTACGCCAGCGGCGCCCGACCCCTTGGAAGGCAGGGGAGCGGGCGCCGCAGGTGTACATCCGGCCAATCAGTCCTGGGTCAGGGAATCCACGAACTCCTGGTTGTCTTCCATCCAGGCTTTGACCACGGCGGAGTAGTCCTTGCCGCCGTCTTCGCCGTTGAACATGGCGTTCTCGAGGGAGAACAGGGTCTCGGAATCCATGCTGAAGTCCTTGATCCACCCGGCCAGGGCGGGGAAATCAGCTTCGAAGTCCTTGCTTGCGAAGGAATGGATACCCTCAGCGTCTCCGAGCGTGCCCTTCGGATCGGCAAGGTCCTTGATCGGGAAGGCGTCATAGGCCCAGTGCGGGCGCCACAGGGTGACGGCGATGTTCTCACCGTTGGCCGTGGCACTCTTCAGCTCCGAGAGCATGGCCGGGGTCGAGGAGGTGAGGTATTCCATGGATTCCAGCCCGTAGCCGGGGATCACTTCGTTGCTGGTCGTCTCCGTGAGGCCAGCGGCGGGCTCGATGCCTACCAGTCGGTTGCTGAAGAGGTCGGCGTTGGCTGCCAGTTCCTCGAGCGAGTCGATGGGTGCATCCTCATTGACCGCGATCGTCAGCTTGGCATCGTCATTCCAGACCCCGAGGTCCACCATGTCCGCCCCGTACTTTTCCAGGTAGCTGGCGTGCGTGATGGGGAGCCAGGTATCCAGGGAGAGGTCATAGTCGCCGCTGGCCAGGCCCGCGTAGACCGGTGCCGGGTCCGCGTACTCGAGGTCGACGTTGTAGCCCTTTTCCTCCAGGACGGCCTTCCACAGCTCCGAGGCGGCAATGCCTTCGTCCCAGCCGTTGAAGACGGCGATGGTCAGGTCTTTCTTGTCTCCGTTCTCCGGTCCGGAGCTGGCGTCGGCGTCGGCGCCGCAGGCGGTGAGCGCCAGCGCGGCTACGGATACTGCGGCGGCAAGTTTAGCGAGGTTCTTCATTGGTTCTTTCCTTTCGCGGCTGTGCAGGGGTGCACAGGCTGTTTGAGGTCAGGTCAAGAGGCGCTGGCGGCAGCCGGGATGCGGCTGCGGGCCCGGCTGCCCAGGCTGGAGGTCAGGCGGTCCAGATACACGGCGAGGATGACGACGGCGATTCCGGCTTCGAAGCCGAGGGCCGGGTCCAGCCGGGTCAGGCTTGCGACGACGTCCTGGCCCAGGCCGCCCGCGCCCACCATGCCGGCGATAACCACCATGGAGAGGGAGAGCATGATGACCTGGTTAATGCCGGCCATGATGGTGGGCAGGGCCAGGGGCAGCTGGATCTGCCGCAGGATGCGGCCCGGTGTGGAGCCGAAGGCCGCACCGGCTTCGACCACTTCGGCGTCGACGCCGCGGATGCCCAGTTCGGTGAAGCGGACACCTGGTGCCATGGCGAAAATGATCGTCGCGACGATGCCCGGGACCACACCGACCCGGAAGATGATCAGTGCCGGGATGAGGTAGACCATTGCCGGCATGGTCTGCATAAAGTCGAGCACCGGGCGGATCGCCGCGGAGGCCGCGCGGGAGCGTGCCGCCAGGATGCCCAGCGGAATCCCGATGAGGACGGCGACGACGCTCGCGACGAGTACCAGGGCCAGTGTTTCCATGGCGTTTTCCCACTGGTCCACGCTGTAAATCAGCACGAAACCGGCAGCGGTCCCGGCCCCGAGCTTCCAGCCGCGCGAAAGCCAGGCCAGTCCGGCCAGGACAATCAGGACCGCCCAGAACGGGGGCGCCTGGAGGATCCATTCGAGGCCGTCATATGCGCCGCGGAAAGCCGTGCGGATGGCGTCGAAAAGCGGTCCGAAGACATCAATGACCCAGTCCAGGGCCACCTCAATCCAGTCACCGAGGGGAATGCGGAAGCCGTTCATGCGATGCCTCCTGCGGGGGCCGAGGAATCCAGTGTGGCGGTCACGAGGTTTTCGGGCAGGGGAGGCGGCGGGGCGTCCACCACCGGAATATCCGTGGTGGAGGACGGGACGTTGCCCAGCGCTGCCAGCAGTGTGACCCGGGGGACGGCACCCACCAGCCGGCCTGCGGCATCGGTGACCGGCAGCGGAACGGGACTTTCCACAGCCATGCCAAACAGCTGCGCCAGCGCCGTCTCGCCGTCCACGGGGTTACCGGGCCGGATGGCCGGAGCAAGATCGGGATTGCGCTGTTCGACCAGCGCCATCACGTCACGGTCGGTGACCGTTCCCAGGAAGGTGCGCCGGCGGTCGACGACGAACGCGGCAGAGGTCTGCAGGTCCCGCATGGTGCGCAGGGCACCGCGGGGCCCGCCGGAGAGCGTCACGACGGAACGTGCCGGTTCCATCACGCTGGCGGCGGTCAGCACCCGGGTGCGGTCCACATCCTGCACGAACTGGGCAACGTAATCGTTGGCCGGGTGGCTCAGGATGTCATCCGGGGTACCGATCTGCACGATCTCCCCGTCCTTCATCACCGCGATCCGGTCACCGAGGAACATGGCCTCATTCAGGTCGTGGGTGATGAAGATGATGGTTTTTCCGAGGTCCTGCTGCAGCGAGACCAGCTGTTCCTGCATTTCCCGGCGGATCAGGGGATCCAGGGCGGAGAATGCTTCGTCCATCAAAAGGATGCCGGTTTCGGAGGCCAGGGCGCGGGCCAGGCCGACGCGCTGCTGCATACCGCCGGAGAGTTCGGACGGGTAGCGGTGACCCCAGCTGCCAAGGCCTACGAGGTCCAGCACCTTGCCCGCAGCTTCCAGCCGTTCGGCCCGGGGCATGCCCTGGACTTCGAGTCCGTAGGCGGCGTTCTCCAAGACGGTGCGGTGTGGAAACAGGGCGAAGTGCTGGAAGACCATGGAGACCTGCTGCTGGCGTACTGCGCGCAGCTCCTTGTCGGAAATGGTGGACAGGTCCGTGCCCTGGATGATGACTGAACCCGCGGTTGCAGGCTGAAGCCCGTTGAGGGTGCGCAGGAGGGTGGACTTCCCGGACCCGGAAAGTCCCATCACTACAAAAATTTCGCCGGCCTTGACCTCGAAGGAGGCGTTGATGACCGCTGCCGTGCCCAAACCCGCAACCTCGGTCCGGGTGGCTCCGTCCCGGAGCCTGCGGACGGCTTCGGCGGGGCGTTTGCCGAAGACCTTGTAGACGTTCTCCACCTTCAGGACGGTGTCCCGGATGGTGTCGTTCTCACTCAATATCGTTCCCTTTCCATGCATACCGACACTGAAAACTCCAGCCCGCATGGGTTTCTGGTTCTGTGCTCAGCAACCTGCGCTGGCCGGATTCGGCGCGGCAGGGACCCGGAGAGGTCGTTGGCAACCCTAACAATGATCAGTTCGCTATCGGCGTAATTCTGCACGGTTCCTGCTGCGGCACTGTTCGTAAGGGTGCTCACATTCCGCGCCCAGACTGGGAAGCAATGGAGTTATGGCATCGTGACCTTGAATACCCCTCTGGGGTACCCAGTTTGCGGCGGAGGAAGTGGCGGGAGGCAGTGTCCCGGCGTGGCCGGAGGGACAAAAAGAGAGCCGAAAGAGACACGACAGAGAGGCGGAAAAGGAAGCGAAAAAGAGCTGAAAATGGGGCTAAAAAGGTAGAAAAGAGAGGCAAGCGAGTCGCAAAAAACCGCCAGCGCGGTTTCAGCCGGTGACCGAAACCGCGCAGGCGGTCTGCTGCTCTGTCTGCCCGGCTATTCCGGCTGGCTGAGGCTGGGGCCGATGTGGTCCACAGGGCTGGCCAGGGGTACGCCGGAACCGTCCCGCCGTCCGTGTTCGGTGGGCAGCGCCCGGGCCACACCGTTCGCTGCAGCAGCCTTGGCAGGCCCGTGGCCGGCCCAAGCCACCACCAGGGAGTCTTCGCCCTTGAGGAAGCGGTGAGCCCGGACTCCGGCGGTAGCGCGGCCCTTGGCCGGGTACTCGGCGAAATCGGTGACCTTGACCGACCCTCCCGGGGTTCCGGGCAGTGTCTCAGTACCGGAGGCGACGGTCACCACGACTGCGGCCGGGTCAGAATCGGCCACCACACCAAAGAAGATGACCTCGTCGCCGCTGCCCAGCTTCATTCCGGCTACACCGCCGGCGGTCCTGCCCTGCGGCCGGACCAGTGAAGCGGAGAAGCGCAGCAGCTGTGCGTCCCTGGTGGCAAAAACGAGCTGGTCGTCATCATTGGCGGCAACCCCGGCGCCGACTACTTCGTCGCCGGCCTTGAGCGTGATGGCTTCCCAGTCATCGCGGTTCAAGGGGTAGTCGGGATTAATCCGTTTCACCACGCCGTTGCGGGTTCCCAGCGCCAGAACGGCGTTCAGCGGCACCAGCCCGATCAGCTTCTCACCCTTGGTCAGGGTCATGAAGTCCTTCGCCGGAACGCCGCCGGCCAGGTTCGGCAGCCCGTTCGTTGGCGGAAGCGCAGGCATATCCATGACCTGGACCCTGATCATCCGCCCGGAGGAGGTCACCGCGCCTATTTCACCCCGCGCCGTCGTCGCCACCACGGAGCGGAAAACATCGTGCCGGGTCCGCTGGCCGCCTTCCGTCAGCGGCTCCTGGTTGGAGGTGCGCGCCAGCTGGCCGGAGGCAGACAGGAGCACCCAGCAGGGATCATCCGGGATCTGCAGCGGGAGGACAGCCTTGGCGCCCTTGCCCGCCTTTACGGCAGCGGTTTCGGCAGCCAGGGGTGCTACGGCCTCCGACTCGAGCAGGACGGTCCGGCGCGGGGTGGCGTACTTGGCGGCCACCTCGCCCAGTTCATCGGAAACGAGTCCGCGGAGCCGTTCCTCCGAGTCCAGGATGGCCTGGAGCTCGCCGATCGCAGCCCGCAGCTCTTCCTGCTCTTTTTCCAGTTCAAGCCGCGAGTACTTGGTGAGCTGGCGCAGGCGCAGCTCCAGGATGTGGTTGGCCTGGATTTCGGTGAGGTCGTAGATGGACATCAGCCGGGTCCGCGCTTCGGCCGTCTCATCCGAGCTGCGGATTACCTGGATGACCTCGTCAATGTCGACGATTGCGATCAGCAGGCCCTCGACCAGGTGCAGCCGGTCCTTTTTGCGTCCCAGCCGGTAGGCGGTGCGGCGGCGCACCACACCCAGGCGGTGCGCCACGTAGACCTGAAGGAGTTCCACCAGGCCCAGGGTCCGGGGCTGGCCATCCACCAGGGTCACATTGTTAATGCCGAAGGAATCCTCCATCGGGGTGTAGCGGTAAAGCTGGGCCAGCACGGCCTTGGGATTGAACCCGTTCTTCAGCTCGATCACCAGGCGCAGGCCGTTCATGCGGTCCGTCAGGTCCACCACATCGGAAATGCCCTGCAGCTTCTTGGAGGTGACGGCGTCCTTGATCTTCTCGACGACCTTTTCCGGTCCCACCATGTACGGCAGTTCGGTGACGACCAGGCCGGTGCGGCGCGCGCTGAGCTGCTCCACTTCGACCTTGGCCCGGGTCTTGAACGAACCGCGGCCGGTGGCATAGGCATCCCGGATGCCGTCCAGGCCGACGATCCGGCCGCCCGTGGGAAGATCCGGTCCTGGAACGAACCGCATCAGGTCCTCCAGAGATGCCCCCGGATGTTTGATCAGATGCTGCGTGGCGGCGATGACTTCGCCAAGGTTGTGCGGCGCCATGTTCGTGGCCATGCCGACGGCGATGCCCGTGGTGCCGTTGACCAGCAGGTTCGGGAACGCAGCCGGCAGAACCTCCGGCTGCAGCAGCTGGTTGTCGTAGTTGGGGACGAAGTCGACCACGTCTTCATCAAGGTGGTCGGTGAGGGTCAGCGCAGCGGCAGCCAGCCGGGCTTCCGTGTAACGGGAAGCAGCCGGACCATCATCAAGGGAGCCGAAGTTGCCGTGGCCGTCGATCAGCGGCAGGCGCAGTGCCCAGTCCTGCGCCATGCGGACCATCGCATCGTAGATAGCCGAGTCGCCGTGGGGGTGCAGCTTGCCCATGACCTCGCCGACAACCCGGGCGCTCTTGACGTGGCCCCGGTCCGGCCGCAGGCCCATTTCCGACATCATGTACAGGATGCGGCGCTGCACCGGTTTGAGGCCGTCGCGCGCATCGGGAAGGGCGCGGGAATAGATCACCGAGTACGCGTACTCGAGGAAGGATTCCTCCATCTCGGTGGAAACATCGATGTCGATGATGTTTTCGGCGATGGGTTCGCCGGGAGGGGGTGCGGAGGCGGAGCGCCGGGCCATGGAGTTGTTGCGTCCTTGCGGTTGTCGGTTGGAGTTTTGCCTGCCGTGGTGATCCGTTGCCGGGCCCAGGGGGAATCCCGGTACGGATCACAGGCGGTTCGGTGGCGGGTTCTGAAAAATCCCCACTACGCTGAGTCTATGGCGGAGCAGGGACAATACCCCGAATATTGGGAAGCTGATGTCGTGTTGCGGGACGGCGGAACGGGTCATCTCCGGCCCGTCTCACCGGCCGACGCCGAGGCGTTGCAGGCATTCCACATGCGGCAGTCGCAGAGCTCCATCTATCTGAGGTTCTTCACCTACAAGGCTAAACTGAGCGGCCGGGAACTTAAGCGTTTTACCCACGTGGACTACCGCGACCGGGTTGCGTTTGTTCTCACAATCGGGTCCGAGATCGTCGGAATCGGCCGCTATGACCGGCTCGATGATCCCACCGAGGCGGAGGTCGCCTTCAACATCTCGGACGAGCATCAGGGCCGCGGCATCGGCTCGATCCTCCTGGAGCACCTGGCAGCTGCTGCCCGCGAGAACGGAATCCGCCGCTTCAGTGCCGAAGTGCTGCCGGAGAACCGGAAGATGCTCAGTGTTTTCGCCGATGCCGGCTACGAGGTCCGGCGGGCTTTCGACGACGGTGTTATCGCCCTGGACTTCGATATTGATCCCACGGACAAGTCCCGTGCCGTGATGGAAGCCCGTGAACACCGTGCGGAGGCGCGCAGCGTCGCGGACCTGCTGGCGCCGTCGTCCATTGCCGTGATCGGAGCCAGCCGGGAGTGGGGCAGCGTGGGGTATCAGCTCATGGAACACATCGTGGAGGGCGGCTTCACCGGGTCCGTCTTTGCGGTGAACCCGGAGGCCTTTGAACTGGCCGGCATGGTCTCCTACGCGAAGATCTCCGAGATTCCCGAACCCGTCCAGCTGGCGGTCATCGCCGTCCCGCACGAACAGGTCCTCGGTGTCGCGGAGGAATGCGCGGCCGCGGGCGTGAAGCACCTGCTGGTGGTCAGTGCGGGGTTCGACGACGGGGAAGCAGGCCTGGCCCGCCAGCGCACCCTGGTGCGGCATGCCAGGGCCAACGGCATGCGGGTGCTCGGTCCGGCCTCCCTGGGCCTGATCAATACCCGGCCGGACGTGTCGCTGAACGCCTCCATGGCGCCGGCGCTGCCGCGGCGGGGAACGCTTGGCCTTTTCAGCCAGTCGGCCGCGATCGGGGTGCTGCTGTATGCCGCGGCCCAGCGCCGGCAGCTCGGAATTTCCTCAAAAATATCCGCCGGCAACCGCGCGGACGTCTCCGGCAACGACGCCATGCAGTACTGGGAAGACGACGCCGACACCCAGGTGGTGGGCCTGTATCTGGAATCCGTGGGCAACCCGCGTAAGTTCTCCCGGATTGCCCGCCGGCTGGCGACCAGCAAACCTGTCATTGTGGCGAAGTCCGACGTCACCGGACTGCAGCTGCCGCCGGGGCATGCCGTCCGCCTGACCCAGGCCCCCAAGGGCGCCCTGGACGCGATGCTGCGCCAATCCGGCGTTATCCGCGTCGATACCAATGAAGAGCTGATGGACGTGGCCCAGATTGCCTGCAGCCAGCCGCTGCCGCGGGGCAAGGGGCTGGCGGTCCTGAGTAATTCCGTGGCTCTTGGCCGGGTGCTGGCCGACGCATCCGGCGCACTGGATTTGGAGACGGTGCACCTTCGCACGGACCTGGACCTGGACCGGGGCATGAGTGTTGCCCTTCCCCTGCTCCGCGACGCGGTGGCCAAGGCGCTGGCCGACGAGGCCGTCCACTCCGCCGTCGTGACCCTGCTGCCCTCACCCGGGCTGACCACCGACCGCATCGCCGAGTGCCTGCTGGACTGCGCGGCAGAGGCGGACAAACCCGTGGTCGCCGTCTTCACCGGCATCATGGACCCCAGCCACTTAGCCGAGGGCATCCTGGCAGCCCGCACTGAATCCGCAGGGAGCGCCGCGCCGGCCAGCCGCGCGGCCGGCACGGGGGTAACCGGCAAAGCCGAAGCCGAAGAACCTGACGGCGGAGGACTCGAACCCGGGGGAGGGACAGCAGTGCGGCCGCCTGCCGGACTCCCGTCGTTCTCCAGTCCGGGCGCCGCGGTGAGCGCCCTGGCTGCGATCGTCCGCTACACCGAGTGGGCGGGGCGGGAACACGGGCACTTCACGGAACCCGCCGGTGTGGACACTGACGGGGCCCATGCCTTCATCGATGCCCAGATGACCCGGGTGTCCAATACCGATCTGCTCCGCCTCGGCCCGGAGGAAACCACTGAACTGCTGGCTTTCTACGGCATCAGGCTGCTGCCCTCGCTGCCCTTCTCCACCGAAGACGAAGCGGTGGCAGCAGCTGACCGGCTGGGCTGGCCGGTGGTCCTGAAAACCATGGATGAACACCTGCGGCACCGGCTGGACCTGGGTGGGGTGCGGCTGAATATTTCCTCGCCGCAGTCGCTGCGGAGCAATATTTCCGAAATGCGTGCAGCGTTGGAACCCTATGGCCGGTTTGAACTCGAAGTCCAGTCCATGGCGCCGTCCGGCCAGGGCTGCGTCCTGCGCGCCATCGAAGATCCGCTGCTGGGGCCGGTGCTCTCCTTCGGTATTGCCGGGGATGCCGTCAACCTGCTGGACGACTGGGCGCACGGCATCCCGCCGCTGACCGACGTTGATATCGCCGACCTTGTCCGCGCGCCCCGCGCCTCCCGCCGCCTGTTCGGCTACCAGGGGCTGCCCAAGGTGGATGTTGCGGCCCTGGAGGACGTTATTTCCCGGCTCGCGCTGCTGAAGGACGAGCACCCGGAGATTGCCCTGGTGGATATCAACCCCGTCCTTGTCTCGGTCCAGGGTGTCACAGTGCTCAGCGCCGACATCCGGCTGGGCAACCCCCAGCAGCGAACGGACAGCGCCCGCCGCGCGATGCGGGATTAGCCTGCCGGGCCGGGCCGCGCGGGGAACCGGCGGCAAGGTTGCGCGCGCCTTTTTAGGTGCACAGGCCCGGTCTGGGGGAAACTGGAGATATGTCGCCGCTACTTTCCGCTGAACGCCGCAGCCTTGACGCCTCCATGGAACGCGCCGGCTTCTATCCCACGTTGCTGGCCGATGTGGTCCACGATGCCCTGGACGGGCGTGAACCGCTCTCCCACATCATCCATCTGGAAACCCACTTCGAGCGCACCGAGGTGCACCGGCACATCACCGTCCTGGTCCTCACCGACGACATGCTGGTGATCACCCACGTGGATGACCAGCAGCTGGACGAGGAGGGGGAACAGATGATGGCCCAGGTCTCCACCGAATCCGTTCCGGTGGCCCAGATCCGCTCCGTGGTCCTTGGCTACATGTATTCCCAGCCGCAGAACTACAAGCCGTCCGACCAGGCACGTGAACTGACCCTTGCCATCGCCTGGTCCGGCGGGCAGCGGCTGGACATGGGACCCGCAGGCTGCGCCGATCCCCAATGCGAAGCCGACCACGGCTACACCGGAACCATCGCCCAGGAAGACATTGTCCTGCGCGTCAGCGCAGAGGCCGACGGCATCCAGGCCGTCCAGAACGCGAAGGCGTTTGCCCGCGCCCTGCGCAAGGTCAACACCGACACCGTGAACATGCGCAGCTTCGATTCCGCCGCCGACCGGCAGCGGATGCCGGGCATCGGCAGCCGCTTCAACCGCGGCCACCACCAGCGGTAAGGGGCATGGATTCAGCATCCGCTGCCGCGGAACCGCTGCCCAAGGCACCCGGGTACGGCCGAAGCTCTGTTGCCGAAGTCCTGACCAGCGCCGCTGCCGCCCTGCAGGTGCCCGGTTTTGCCAACACCCTGGGCCTTCCCGCCGCACGCCGCATCTGCGTGGTCATGGTGGATGGCCTGGGCCGCAGCCTGCTCAAACAGCGGGCCGGACATGCCCCCTACCTGCGTTCCCTGCTGGAGAGCGGGCGTACGCTGAGCGCTGCGTTCCCGACGACGACGGCGGCCTCGCTTGGCTCGCTGGGCACCGGCCTTCCGCCGGGGCAGCACGGAATGGTCGGCTATGACGTCCTTGATCCGGGTCAGGACAAAGTCGTCAACATGCTCGGCAACTGGGACCCCGGAGTAGACCCTAAACTGTGGCAGCCGTTCCCGACCGTGCTGGAACGAGCGGCGGAGCACCTTCCCGTTGCCACCGTCAGCCTGCCCAGGTTCGGCGGCTCAGCAATGACACGCGCAGCGCTTCGCGGGGGGTCCTTCGTGGCCGGAACCGGAATCCATGCCCGGGTCCAGGCGGCGGCGGAAACGCTCGCCTCCGAAAAGCGGATGCTGATGTATTTCTACTTCAACGAACTGGACAAAGCCGGACACCGGTACGGTGCCCAGTCCTCCGAGTGGGGTGGAACGCTGGAGGAAATCGACTCGGCCCTGAAGCGGTTGAGCGCCAGGGTACCTCCGGACACCCTGGTGCTGCTGACCGGTGACCACGGCATGGTGGACACCGCCGTGCAGGACCGGATTGATTTCTCCGCTGATCCGTTGCTGGTGGACGGCGTCCGCCACACCGCCGGAGAGCCGCGCATGGTGCACCTGTATCTTGAACCCGACGCCCCGGCAGGCACCCTGGACCGCCTGGCGTCCGCCTGGCGCAGCGCCTACGGAACGAAGGCCTGGATCCTGACCCGGGCCGAGGCCATCGATGCCGGTCTCTTCGGGCCTGTCCGGCCGGAGGTCCTGCCGCGGATCGGGGACCTGCTTGTGGCTGCCCGGGAACCTATCGCCCTCTATGACCTGCGCCGGACCAATCCGTCTGCCCTGCAGATGGTTGGTCAGCACGGGTCACTCACACGCGCTGAACGCGAAGTCCCGCTCCTGACGCTGGCTCAGCCGGCCAAGGGCGGGCGGAAGTAGGTCATGGCCGAACTGGTTTTCTTCTCCGGCACCATGGACTGCGGCAAATCAACGCTGGCACTCCAAATGGACTACAACCACAGCGCCCGTGGAAGGGGCGGCATCCTCTTCAGCCGAAATGACCGTGCCGGTGATTCCGTCATCTCCAGCCGGCTGGGCCTGCGCACCCGCGCCGTGGAAGTGCGCGACAGCACCGACTTCTGGGAAGAGGTGGTCCGCCGCCGCAGCGCGGGGGACCGGGTGGACTACCTGATCTGTGACGAGGCCCAGTTTTACAGTGAAGAGCAGGTTGAACAACTGGCCCGGATCGTTGATGAGCTGGACGTGGACGTTTTCGCCTTCGGAATCGCCACGGACTTCCGCACCCGCCTCTTCCCCGGATCGCAGCGGCTGATCGAGCTGGCAGACCGGATTGAGGTGCTGCAGGTCAGAGCCTTGTGCTGGTGCGGGCGGCGGGCAACCCACAACGCCCGGACCGTGAATGGCGTGATGGTGGTGACCGGAGACCAGGTGGTCGTGGGTGACGTGGACAAGCGTTCCTCAGAGCCGGATCCGGAAGCCCTTTTCGCGCCGGAGGAAGCCGGGGCGGCCCCGGTCGTCGGTTACGAAACACTGTGCCGGCGCCACTACATGCGGCGGATGGGTGCCCAGCAGGCGGCCAGGTTCAAGGAGCTTGGCGGGGATCCCGGCGTCTGCGCCGTCGATACCCCGCACAGCTAGGGCGCTGACGAGGACAGCTAGGGCTTGGACGGCAGGTGCGGTGGTGCCCCGCCGGGTGGGAACCCCGCCGAACGCGGGCGCTTCGCCTGACCGGGACATCCCGGCCTGGCGAAAGCGTACGGGCGGCTAGTCGCCCTTGCGTCCAAACACAATTTCGTCCCAGCTGGGAACCGAGGAGCGTTTGGGCTTAATCGGACGGCGCTCCGTGGGTTCCTTCGGTGTCTCTTCTGCCTCGGGCTGATCCTCGCTGTCTTCGCGGCCCGCGCCGGGTTCCACCGGTTCCGGACGGCCGCCGCGCACCGGCCGGGCCAGAATGCTGATTTCGCGGGTCGAGGTGCTGACACCTTCATCAAGCCGCAGCGGGTCCGCTTCTGCCTCGGCGTCCTCGCCGGCGGTTTCCTCAACCGTGGGGAGGGCGGCGGGAGCCAGGCTCAGCCGGCCGGTCCGCGGGCGGAGAGCAGACTCATCTTCAAGTTCGGCCTGCCCCTCACGGGGGTGGGCGGCCGGAATGCTGCCCTTGGCCAGGAGGGCGGCCAGGGCGTCGTCGCCGTCTTCATCGGTGCCCAGCCGCTGCCCGCGGCGGGAGCGCAGAACGTTCAGCAGCTCATCGGTCTCTTCCCCGGTAACGTTATCCGGCTCCTCCGCGGGGCCTTCCGCTTCGAAATCGAAGACCCGGTCCGCGACGGCGGAGAGCCGGCGGGACGGAACGGGGGAGTCAACGGGTGCGAGTTCGCTCAGCAGCTGCGCCCAGCGGTTGGCATTGGTCACCTGCCGGCGCAGCGGGTTGTAGGTCCAGCGTGCCGGGGGTTCCTCTCCGACTGAAACCCGGGACTGCTCGCCGAGGCTGAAGCTGGCGACGACGTCCCAGGAACCTTCGGGGCGCCGCCAGGAATCCCATTCCACGGTCTCGGGATCGACGCCGAACGCCCGGAGCCGGTGGCTGACCATGTCGCCGAGGTTCACGGGGGAGTCGCCGAACGCGGAGCGGTGGCTGTCCTGGGTGGCGGACATCGGGGCTGCGACCTCAACGCCCTGGGCCTGGCGGGCAATGTGTTCCCGTTCAGCCAGGACCGGCCCCTCGTAGCGGTGGATGTGGGCGATGTCGTGTCCGGAGAGTTCGGCGACTTCTTCCGCGCTGGCACCTGCCCGGATCCGGGCCTGGATATCCCGGGGCGTCATGCTGGGGCCGGCGTCGGGTTCCGCGGGTGCACCTGCCCGGCGTCCGGTGCGGGACGCGGCAACACGCAGGGCTTCATCAATGCGCAGCCGGAAGGTCTCGCCTCCCCTTCCGCTCAGCAGCAGATGTTCGCCGCCCTCATGGATACCCACGAGTCGTAGATCCTGCATGAAAAAATCCTCCACCCGATAGCAACTCCTTCTTGAAACAATGCCACCCGGGCACCCAAAATCCTATCGTTTGGGCCGGTGTGGCGCGGATTCCGAACCCTGCGGGGCCACGGTTTAAGGCCTTCGGGCGGCGCCGGGGAGTGGCGGGCTTGGCTATTTCGTTCTCCATCGGCAAAAATCTGTCTTCGGCGGGCACAAACGGTGCGTCCGCGGCGTTGATAATTCCTAGCCGCTCTAGCGACACCGGGAAGATCCCGGAGCCGGGACCGGCTGGTATTACCCGTGCAGTACTGACACCGATGGTGAGAGATAAAGATTATGGCGACAGACTATGACGCGCCGCGCAAGGCCGACGAGGACGCCAGCGAAGAGTCGATTGAAGAGCTGAAGACCCGCCGGACCAATACCCAATCCGCCGTGGTGGATGAAGATGAAGCCGAGGCAGCCGACAGCTTCGAGCTCCCGGGCGCTGATCTGTCCGGCGAGGAACTGATGATCCGGGTCCTCCCGGCGCAGTCCGACGAATTCACCTGTGCTTCCTGCTTCCTGGTCCGGCACAGGTCGCAGATAGCCAAGGAAAAAGACGGCCTCTACTACTGCGTTGAGTGCGAAGGCTGATCCACGCTCCTTCCGGAAGCTAGGACCGCAGTGCGTCGACCAGCTTCTCCGGGTGCCGTGTGGAGGTAAGCCAGTACGGTGTGCGGTCCGCCGGGTCAGTGATTTCGATTTTCACGACCGGGCTGATCCAGCCGCGGATGCACAGGAACGCCGTGGCGTTCAGGGCCGGTCCGCGCTGCTGGGTGGCCGCCTCGCCGTGGAAGGCCCCGACGTCGCCAATCCAGCGCCGCTCGATCTGCGCGCGCCCCACCTGGAGGGTGTCCGGGGTCACCCGGATCACCGGGGTGGACATCAGCAGCAGCACGGTCAGGATCACCGCTGCGACGATCGCGACGACGACACCCACTGTCGGGCTGATCGGAATAAAGGCCAGGACAAATGTTCCGGCGATACCGGCGATGACCAGCCAGATCCACACAGCGGGCAGCAGCCGCTCGGAGTACAACACGGTCTGGGAGGGGCTCTGGTCGGCAGGGGTTGACATACCCCTAGCTTTTCACCTTTGTCCACCGTTTTCATCTTGGCTCCGCCGCGCGGCCCTCCCCGCGCGCCGGGGGCCATGCGGGGAGGGGCAGGCGCTAAAGTGGGGGTGGCGCCTGCAGAGGCGCTGTTTTATGCCTTGAACCAACCCCTTAGCGAATTCCGGAGACAGCTGTGCAGGAAGCAGGACCCAGCGTGAAAGTCCAGCTGAAAATGCTCGACGACGGCCTCGAAGCGCCGTCCTACGCCCACCCCGGCGACGCCGGAGCGGACCTGAGGTCCCGCGTCGACGTCGAGCTGGCACCGGGAGAACGCCGGCTGGTGCCCACCGGGGTCTCGATCGCCCTCCCCTTCGGCTACGTGGCACTGATCCACCCCCGCTCGGGCCTGGCAACCAAGCACGGCCTGACGATTGTTAATGCACCCGGAACGGTCGACGCCGGTTACCGGGGTGAAATCTCCGTCACACTGTTAAATACAGACGTGTCAGAGCCGATCAGCCTCAAGCGCGGAGACCGGATCGCCCAGATGGTGATCCAGCGCGTGGAATACGCGGACTTCGAGCCGGTGGCTGAACTCTCCGAGTCGGTTCGCGGAGCCGGGGGCTTCGGTTCCACCGGCGGTTTCGGCACACCCCCGGCCTAGGCCGGCACATCCCGGGCTGCAAGGGCCCGGCTCCAGATGAGGAAAGAGGACCAGGCGATGGCATTTGGGCGCCGTAAGAAAACCACAGCTGAACCGGCAGAGTCGGCAGGATCCGCTGAAGAGTCAGCAGCCGGCACGCAGAACGGTGCCGGCGGCGGGCCCGAACACGGACCCTTCGACGTAGCGGACCGGCCTTCGGAAGACGGCTACGTGGACCTTGGCGCGCTGCGCATCGCGGCAACCCAGGGCCTGGCCCTCCGGCTCGAAGTCGAGGAAAAAACCAAACGCGTCGTCGCGGTGACCCTGGACCTGGACGGGTCCAGTCTCCAGCTGCAGGCTTTCGCCGCTCCCCGGTCGGAAACCCTCTGGGACGAGATCCGCGCACAGATCGTTAAGTCCGTCTCCTCGCAGGGCGGCACCGCGGACGAACTCGAGGGCCGCCTGGGCACCGAGCTGCTGGCCAGGGTTCCCGCGCAGGCGCAGGACGGATCCAAGGGTTACCGGGTAGCCCGCTTCGTCGGCGTCGACGGTCCGCGGTGGTTCCTCCGCGGTGTCTTCGGCGGTCCCGCCGCCATGAACCCGGACGCCGCTGCGCCGCTCGAAGACGTCTTCCGGAACGTCGTTGTGGTGCGTGGCGACGCCCCGCTGCCGCCCCGTGACCTGCTGCAGCTGACCCTGCCGCGCGACGCCTCCCCGCTGCCCAAGCAGAACGCGGACTCAACGGGAGAAGCGTCGAAGCCGGAGCCGCCGCAGCGGGGCCCGGAAATCACGACCATTGGCTAGGACCGCCAGGCGGATGCCGCCGGCTGCGGGCGCTTCGTCCCTGCTCAGGATCGCGGATCTCCCGGACCGGGGCAGGGTGCACAGCAGCGGCTATGTCGAATCGGTCACCCTGGCTCCGGCGGGCGCCGCTCCACGTTTCTGCGCGGTCCTGGATGAACTTCAGGGTGTGTATAAGGATCCCGGTGCTGTTCAGGCCCGCCGCCGGGTGCGGCTGGTATGGATTGGCCAGCGGCGCATCCCAGGGCTTGTTGCGGGAACGCAGGTAGCCTTCGAAGGCATGGTGAGCACGGTCGGGGGAATCCCCACCGTCTTCAACCCCCGCTATGAAATCATCGGACGTCCGGAAGGCGAACAATGAACACCAGCCCAGAACACGAAGGCAAGGACCGGGACAACCCCCAGCCTTCGATCAGTGAGCTGGCAGGTCAGTACGCCGCCCGCTCCGGGGTCGAACGCGGCGACGACGGGCAGATTGACGTGCTGAAGTCCGTCGGCGGGGTCCGCGGGCTGGCCGAGGCCATCCTTCCCGGACTGCTCTTCACCCTGCTCTTCACGGTGACGGGCGGACTGTATCTGTCCCTCGGCGCTGCCGTTGTGGCCGCCGGTGCCTTCGCCGTCGCGAACCTGGTGCAGAAACGTCCCCTGGTGCAGTCGCTGACCGGCGTCATCGGCGTGGCCATCTGCGCCTTCTTCGCGCTCCGCAGCGGCAGCGGCTCCACCTACTTTGTCCCCGGCTTTTACACCAACGGCGCCTACATCCTGGCCTTCGCCGTCTCCATCGCGGTGAGGTGGCCGGTCGCCGGGCTGCTGTTCGGCTTCATCCGCGGCGAGAACGTGGGCTGGCGCGCCGAACCGAAACGGCTGCGCGCCTATGCGCTGGCCACCTGGATCATTATTGCCGTCTTCGCCCTGCGCCTGGCCGTGCAGCTGCCGCTTTACCTTGCGGACAATGTTGCTGCGCTGGGGACCATGCGGCTGGCGATGGGGGTGCCGCTGTACGCGCTGGGCCTGTGGCTCGCCTGGGTGATTTCCCGGCCGCAGCCGGTGAAGGGCCAGTAAGCAGCCGGTAATTTCCGGCTAGGAGCCGCCGCCGGCCGCCGGCGCAAGCAGGGCGCGCAGATCGTCCTCCGCAGCGATCGTCGTCACGAAGAACAGTTCGTCCCCGCCCTCGATCACGTCGTCACTGCTGGGTGTGATGGGAGCGTCGTCGCGCAGGATCGCCACGAGCGTTGCGTCCTGCGGCCAGGGCACGGAGCCGACGCGGGAGCCGGCCATGGGCGAGGCCGCCGGAACCGTGAATTCCACCATGGATGCCACGCCGGTCTGCAGGGTCAGGAGCCGCACCAGGTCGCCGACTTCCACGGCCTCCTCGACGAGGGCCGTCATCAGCCGCGGCGTATTCACGGCAACGTCCACACCCCAGGAATCGTCGAACATCCAGTCGTTCTTGGGGTTGTTCACCCGCCCGACCGTCCGGGCCACGCCAAACTCGGTTTTGGCCAGCAGGGAAACCACCAGGTTGACCTTGTCATCCCCTGTCGCCGAGACCACGACGTCGGCTTCGTCCAGTTTCGCGTCCTTGAGCGTGGTGAGTTCGCAGGCGTCGCCGATCAGCCAGCGGGCGCCGTCGAGCCCGCTGCGGCCCTCTGTCTCAGGCTTCGGATCGATGAGCAGCACCTGGTGCCCGTGGGAGAGCAGTTCCTTGGCAATCGTGGATCCCACGCTTCCTGCCCCGGCAATCACGACTTTCACTGGTTCTCCTTAGCGGGGGCGTTGGACAGGATTCTGCTGATTTCGGCCGTACGGTCCACGTTCATCATGGCGTGCAGCACATCGCCCTGCTGGTAGCTGGTATCGGGGCGGGGAAGCATGCCTTCGCCGAAGCGGGTGACATAGGCGATCCGCACGCCGGCGGCTGCTTCAACGGCATGCAGCGGGTGGCCAAGCCAGGATGGGTCAAGCGAAAGTTCGCCCAGGATCAGCCGGCCGGAAGACTCGCGGAAGTCACCGTTGATGCTCTGCTCGGGAAGAATCCGGCGCAGCACCTGATCTGCGCTCCAGCGGACGGCCGCGACCGTGGGAATGCCCAGGCGCTGGTAGATTTCCGCCCGCCCCGGGTCGTAGATGCGGGCAACAACGTGCGGCACATGGAAGGTCTCCCGGGCTACCCGGGTGGCCAGGATATTGGAGTTATCGCCGCTGGACACCGCAGCGAAGGCGAAGGCCTTTTCGATCCCGGCCTGCGTCAGCGTGGTCCGGTCGAAACCCACACCGGTAACCTGGATCCCGCCGAAAGTGGGACGCAGCCTGCGGAAGGCCCGGGGCTCCTGGTCGATGACCGCCACGGAATGACCGGCATTGTCGAGGGTATGGGCCAGCATGGCCCCGACCCTGCCACATCCCATGATCACGTAATGCGCCACCCTGCTACACCTCGGTTTCCCGGCGGATGCACCGCCTGCTGCTGCTGCCCGTTTTGGGCCAAGGAACAGCTTAGTCCGGCCGCGGGCGGAAATCGTGGTGTGATGGTGTTTTGGCACCAACACGGAAGTCCCACAGCCATGCCCCAGGAAACCATGCCCATCGAGCTTGAATTGACCATTGGCGCAGCCGCGCACGGGGGACACTTTGTGGCCCGGCACGAGGGGCGGGTTATTTTTGTCCGGCACGCGCTGCCCGGCGAACGCGTCCGGGCACGGCTGACCGACGCAGGGGAGAAGGCCAAGTTCTGGCGGGCCGACACCGTGGAGGTCCTCGAGGCATCGCCGCACCGGGTGGAGCATTTCTGGGCCCCCGCCGACGCGCTGCGCGCTGCCGGCCGGGACCGGCTGCCCGTGGGCGGCGCGGAATTCGGTCATATTGACCTTGCGGAGCAGCGACGGATCAAGGGTGCAATCTTCGCGGAGCAGCTGCAGCGCCTTGGCGGGGTCCAGCAGGACGTGTCCGTGGAAGCCGCACCGCAGGAGAGTGCTGACGGGCTGGGCTGGCGCACCCGCGCAAGCTTCTCTGTGGCTCCGGGCGGCAAGCTTGCCATGCACCCGCACCGCTCCGAGGACCTGATTCCCGTCCAGGAGATGCCGCTGGCCTCCGGGGCCATCAACGCCCTGAAACTGTGGGAGGTGGACTTCACCGGTGCGGACCGGGTTGAGGTTGCTGCCCCCGCGGCGGGCGGCGCGCCGCTGGTTCTTCTCATTCCGTCGCCGGGCACACATCCGCGCACGCTGGCCCGTATCGCCGGGGAAATCGGAACTGCTGCCGACGCCGGGGCCGGGGAGACCGTGTCGGTAGCTGCCTGGGATCCCGAAGAGCACGTCCTGACCCGGCTGCGCGGCCGGACCTGGGTCCGGGAAACCGTCCTCGGGCATGATTTCCGCGTGACCGGTGCCGGGTTCTGGCAGATCCACCGCAGCGCCCCTGAGGTGCTGGCGTCCGCTGTCCGCGACGGACTCGCGGTACAGCCCGGTGAGCGGGTGGCTGACCTCTTTGCCGGAGCGGGCCTGTTCACCGCACCACTGGCCGAGGCCGCCGGTGAAACCGGGCACGTGCTCTCGGTTGAAGGTTCCCCGGGCGCCAGCAGGGATGCCCGGAAGAACCTCTTCGCCGCTCCGCAGGTCGAGGTCGTCCAGGGCCGCGTCGACAAGGTGCTGCGCGGACACGAAGGCGCCATGGACGTTGTCCTGCTGGATCCGCCGCGCACCGGTGCGGGCCGAACCGTCGTCGAACAGATCAATGCTGCCTCGCCGCGCGTCATCGGCTACATCTCCTGCGACCCGGCGTCTTTTGCCCGGGACCTGGGCTGGTTCCGGGAAGCCGGCTGGGAACTGGATTCCCTCCGCGTCTTCGACCTGTACCCCCACACGCACCACATGGAGTCCTTCGCGGTCCTGCGCCGTCCCTGACAGTTCCGGCAGCAGCTGGCAGTTCCGGCCGAAGCCGGCAGGACTGGCCTGCCGGCTTGGTGCACGGATGTGGCGAGCCTAATGCGGCAGCCCGGCGCGGTGGGCCGGGCTGCCGAACCTGCTTCCGGCTAGGATGGGGAGTAGTTGTCTGGCTCCGTGCCGTAGGGATTCCCGCTGGGGCGCTATGCACGGCAGGGGAACCGACCTGCCAGGGGAATCACCCACCATTCCCCGGCCGGCCCCTTCAGCTCTGCCGGTTAGGAAATCCTAACTGGCGTGCGGCGGATCACTGGACAAAGATAAAACGGTGGCGAGAGGAGTCCTGTTATGAGTAATGTGGACAGCTTCGGTTCCAAAGGCGTCTTGAACGTCGGTGGGAACGAGTATGAAATTTTCCGGCTGAATTCCGTCGAAGGCGCCCAGAGCCTTCCGTTCAGCCTCAAGGTCCTGCTGGAGAACCTGCTGCGCACCGAAGACGGTGCCAACATCACCGCCGACCACGTGCGGGCCCTGGCCAGCTGGGATGCCGAGGCAGAGCCCAGCACCGAAATCCAGTTCACCCCCGCCCGGGTGATCATGCAGGACTTCACCGGTGTGCCCTGCATCGTGGACCTTGCAACCATGCGGGAAGCCGTTGCCGATCTTGGCGGCGACCCCAAGCGCGTGAACCCGCTGGCACCGGCGGAAATGGTCATCGACCACTCCGTGCAGATTGATGCCTTCGGCAACGCCGGCGCCCTCGAGCGCAACATGGAAATCGAATACCAGCGCAACGGCGAGCGTTACCAGTTCCTGCGCTGGGGCCAGACCGCATTCGATGACTTCAAGGTTGTTCCCCCGGGAATGGGCATCGTGCACCAGGTCAACATCGAATACCTGGCACGCACCGTGATGACCCGCGAAGTTGACGGCAAGCTCCGCGCTTACCCGGACACCTGCGTCGGCACCGACTCCCACACCACCATGGTCAACGGGCTGGGCGTTCTCGGCTGGGGCGTTGGCGGCATCGAAGCCGAAGCTGCCATGCTCGGCCAGCCCGTCTCCATGCTGATCCCGCGCGTTGTTGGCTTCAAGCTCACCGGTGAGATCCCGGCCGGCGCCACCGCCACCGACGTCGTCCTGACGATCACCGAAATGCTGCGCAAGCACGGCGTCGTCGGCAAGTTCGTGGAGTTTTACGGCGAAGGCGTCGCTTCGGTGCCGCTGGCCAACCGCGCCACCATCGGCAACATGAGCCCCGAATTCGGTTCCACGGCTGCGATCTTCCCGATCGATGACGTCACCCTGGACTACCTGCGCCTCACCGGCCGGTCCGATGACAGTGTTGCCCTGGTGGAGTCCTACGCCAAGGAACAGGGTCTCTGGCACGATCCCTCCACGGAGATCAAGTACTCCGAGTACCTGGAACTGGACCTCTCCACGGTGGTTCCCTCCATCGCCGGGCCCAAGCGTCCCCAGGACCGTGTGGAACTCACCAGCGCCAAGGCACAGTTCCGCAAGGACCTGCGCAACTACGTCGACCATGAGGTCGAAGCAGTCGGCGCAACCGTGGACGAGGCCCTGGAAGAGTCTTTCCCGGCCTCGGATTCCCCGACCTACACGGACGCCGGAACCCACGTTGAGGACTCCCCGCACGACCTGGTCTCCGTCGCCGACCGCAGCGCAGGCCGAGTCGAGAACAGCGTGCCCGTCACGATGCCCGACGGCCGCAGCTTCGAACTCGACCACGGCGCAGTGACGATCGCTTCGATCACCTCCTGCACCAACACGTCCAACCCGTCCGTCATGATGGCTGCCGCCGTGCTGGCCCGGAACGCCGTTGAAAAGGGCCTTACCGCCCAGCCGTGGGTCAAGACCTCCATTGCACCGGGTTCCAAGGTAGTCACCGACTACTACGAAAAGTCCGGCCTCATTCCGTACCTGGAAAAGCTTGGCTTCTTCGTGGTCGGCTACGGCTGCGCCACCTGCATCGGCAACTCGGGCCCGCTCGAGGACGAAATCTCCACTGCGATCAACGACGCCGACCTGGCCGTAACCGCTGTGCTCTCGGGTAACCGCAACTTCGAAGGCCGCATCAACCCGGACGTGAAGATGAACTACCTGGCCTCCCCGCCGCTGGTAGTCGCCTATGCCCTGGCCGGCACCATGGACTTCGACTTCGAGAACGACCCCCTGGGCCAGGACGAAGCAGGCAACGACATCTACCTGAAGGACATCTGGCCGAACCCGGCCGAGGTCCAGCAGATCATCGATGCCTCCATCGACCAGCAGATGTTCACCGACAGCTACGCCACCATCTTCGAAGGTGACGACCGCTGGAAGTCGCTGCCGACCCCCGAGGGTGCAACCTTCGAATGGGATTCGGAGTCCACGTACGTGCGGAAGCCCCCGTACTTCGAGGGTATGAAGGCACAGCCGGAGCCGGTCCAGAACATCGAAGGTGCCCGCGTGCTCCTGAAGCTGGGCGACTCGGTCACAACCGACCACATCTCCCCGGCCGGTTCCTTCAAGTCCGACACCCCGGCAGGACGCTACCTGCTGGAACACGGTGTGGCCCGCAAGGACTTCAACTCCTACGGCTCCCGCCGCGGCAACCACGAAGTCATGATCCGCGGTACGTTCGCCAACATCCGGATCAAGAACCAGCTGCTCGACGGCGTCGAGGGCGGTTTCACCCGTGACTTCAGCCAGGCCGATGCACCGCAGGCCGCTGTGTACGACGCTTCGGTCAACTACCAGGCCGCCGGCATTCCGCTGGTTGTCCTGGCAGGCAAGGAATACGGTTCCGGTTCCTCGCGTGACTGGGCTGCCAAGGGCACCGCGCTGCTGGGCGTCAAGGCCGTCATCGCCGAGAGCTACGAGCGGATCCACCGCTCCAACCTCATCGGCATGGGCGTCCTGCCGCTGCAGTACCCGGCCGGCGTCAACGCCGATTCCCTGGGCCTGACCGGCACCGAGACCTTCTCGGTCGAGGGTGTCACCGAACTGAACAACGGCAACACCCCCAAGACGGTCAAGGTCACCGCAACACCCGAAAACGGTGAAGCGGTCACGTTCGACGCCGTCCTGCGCATCGACACCCCCGGTGAAGCCGATTACTACCGCAACGGCGGAATCCTGCAGTACGTTCTGCGCCAGATTTCGGCAAAGTAGGTAAATCAGCTCCAGTAAGACGCCCCGTTTCGCTAGGCTTTCGAGTAATCGAAGCCCTGAAACGGGGCGTTTTGCGTGCCGGCGGAAATGCCGGGCCGTGCGCAGGCGTTAGAATTAGTGGTTGTGACGGTGCGTTTGCCCGTTGCCTAAGACGCAAGGGAGGCGCCCTTTTGGGACTTCTGGAAACCATCCGTGATCCGCGGGACCTCAGCAAACTGAGCGCCTCCCAGCTGTCGGCCCTGGCCGGAGAGATCAGGTCCTTCCTCATCACGAATGTGGCCCAGACCGGCGGACACCTCGGACCCAACCTCGGCGTCGTTGAACTGACCATGGGCATCCACCGGGTTTTCGATTCCCCGCGCGACAGCATTGTGTTCGACACCGGACACCAGTCCTACGTCCATAAGATGCTGACCGGCCGGCAGAACTTCGAAACCCTGCGGCAGCAGGGAGGGCTCTCGGGATACCCGGCCCGGGCGGAATCCGTGCACGACATCGTTGAAAGCTCCCACGCGTCGTCGTCCCTCTCCTGGGCGGACGGAATCTCCCGCGCCCGGCAGCTGACCGGGGAAGGCGACCGCTACACCGTGGTGATGGTCGGCGACGGCGCCCTGACCGGCGGTATGGCCTGGGAAGCCCTGAACAATATTGCCGCGGACCAGCGCCGCCGCGTAGTGATCGTGGTGAATGACAACGGCCGCTCCTACGCCCCGACCATCGGCGGCGTGGCGGACTACCTCGCGTCCCTGCGGCCGACCCTGGACACCGTGCGCACCCACCACATGTATGAGAACACCATGGACTGGTGGAAGGGACGGCTGCAGAGCGGCGGCCCGGTCGGCCGGTTCGCCTATCACAGCCTGCATGCCGCCAAGAAGGGCATCAAGGACTGGTGGGCGCCCCAGGGTCTGTTCGAAGACATCGGCATGAAATACGTCGGACCGGTGGACGGCCATGACCTGGCCGCGGTGGAGCAGGCACTGCTGACCGCGAAGAACTACGGCGGTCCCGTGATCGTGCACGCCATCACCGAAAAGGGCCACGGCTACGCTCCGGCCCGGGCGAACGACGAGGACCAGTTCCACGCCGTCGGCATTATCGACCCCGAAACCGGTGCCCCCGTCGCCCCGGGCGGCAAGCAGTCCTGGACCTCCGTCTTCGCTACTGAGATCGCGGAGATCGCCGACGAACGCCAGGACATCGTGGGGATCACCGGTGCCATGCTGATTCCCGTCGGCCTGCACCGCTTCGCCGCCAAGCACCCGGACCGGGTGTTCGACGTCGGCATCGCCGAGCAGCATGCGCTGACCTCCGCTGCGGGAATGGCCTACGGGGGCCTGCACCCGGTGGTGGCCCTGTATGCGACCTTCCTGAACCGTGCCTTTGACCAGCTGCTGATGGACGTGGCCCTGCACAAGGCAGGCGTCACCATTGTCCTGGACCGTGCCGGCGTGACCGGGCCCGACGGTCCCAGCCACCACGGCATGTGGGACATGTCCATGCTGCAGATCGTCCCCGGCCTGCATCTGGCTGCACCCCGGGACGCCACCCGGCTCAAGGAAGAACTGCGCGAAGCCGTGGCGATTTCCGATGCGCCCAGCGTGGTGCGGTTCTCCAAGGGCACCGTAGGTCCTGATCTTGATGCCGAGGAGCGCACGGAAGACGGCGTGGATGTCCTGGCCCGGCGGCCTTCCGGCGACACCCGCAATGACGTCCTGATCGTCAGCGTCGGCGCGATGGCCGAGATGGCACTCGACGTCGCCGAGCGGCTGGGTGCCCAGGGCATCAGTTCCACCGTGGTTGACCCGCGGTGGGTGCTGCCCGTTCCGAAGTCGATCATCAGCATGGCCGCGGCCCACCGGATTGTCATCGTCATCGAAGACGGAGTGCGCGCCGGCGGCGTCGGATCCCGGATCCGGCAGGAAATGCGTGCGGCCGGTGTGGACACGGCCCTGAACGAGGTAGGTTTGCCGGCCGAATTCCTGGACCACGGTACGCGTGCGGAGGTGCTTGAACGGGTGGGACTGACCGCCCGCCAGGTGGCCAACGACGTCGTCGCCCAGGTCCTCGGCACGAAGGTACCGTTCGCCCGTCCGCTGCCAGGCCAGCAGGCGCCCACCGGACAGATTCCGAAAATCAAGTAGGCTCCGCGGCCCGGCGGGGCAGGAAAGAGCGCCACCATGGCACAGAACAGTCCCACCCTCGCCGTCACCGGAGCCACCGGAGCGCTCGGGGGCGCCGTGGCCCGGCTGCTCACCGATGCCGGGATACCGCACCGCCTGCTGGCGCGGCACGCTGCCCGGATCTCCCCACCGCCGGACACCCCGGTTTTCGCGCTCTCCTACGCGGACCGGGACCACGCCGTCAGGGCCCTGGAGGGTGTGGAGACCCTCTTTATGGTCTCGGCAGCTGAGAATCCGTACCGGGCACAGGATCAGCGGACGTTTGTTGATGCAGCGGTGGACGCGGGTGTGCAGCACATTGTGTACACATCTTTTATGGGCGCGGGTCCGGATGACGTTTTTACCCTCGGACGGGACCATTGGGACACGGAGCAGCACATCAAGGCGCGGGGCCTGAAGCACACCTTCCTGCGGGACTGCTTCTACCAGGACATCCTCCCCTCCTTCGTGGGACGCGACGGCGTGATCAGGGGCCCGGCTGCCGACGGCAGGTTCGCTCCGGTCGCCCGGAGCGACGTCGCTGCGTCCGCGTTCCGGATTCTCCGGGATCCGCAGGCCCACGCCGGCGCAACGTATACGCTCACGGGTCCGCAGTCCATCACCATGCAGGACGTCGCGGATACCCTCACCAGGGTCACCGGACAGCAGGTGTCCTACCATGCCGAATCGCTCGACGAGGCGGTCGAATCCCGCCGCGCCGCCGGTGCCTCTGAATGGCAGGCTGTGGCCTGGGCCACCAGCTATGCGGCCATCGCCACCGGGGAACTAGCGCAGGTCAGCGACGACGTGGCCGAGCTGACGGGCACGGCACCGTTGAGCTTCGAAGACCATCTGCGCAGCAGGGGTTAGTGTTCATCTGCCGGACCCTTCCCAACTCCTGGGCCCGTGGCTAGGGTCGAAGTATGGATCAGGTACTAGATGGCCCAGTCGCGGACTTCCTGCGGGAATGCACAATCACCGGACTGGATGAGACCGAAGCTACGCCCGCTGCGGACCTCTACGGGATGTACATGATCTGGTGCGAGCAGGCGGAACAGGAACCGGTTTCCTCGGCCGTGTTTTCCCGCCAGGTTCAGGCCTCCGGGAGTCAGCCGCGGCGGCGTCACCATGAGCGTGTCTACCCAGGAATCCTGCCCACCGGGCCGATTCCCATCCAGTACATTCTGGAGACCGATAAACCCCCCAGCCTGAACGGCGCCCTCAACACCTACGGGACCTAGGCCGCGGGGGATCTCTGGTTTCCCCCGGACAGACGCCCGGCGAGCGGGCTGAGGATCAGGAGCGAAGCCCAGACCAGCCGTCCCGGGCCGGGCCCCGCCACCGCAATGACGGGGATTGACGCCAGGAAAACGGCAGGCACGGCCAGGTGGGGGAGCAGTGGCCGGACCCCCTTTCCCAATCCGGCTGCCCCTGCGAGATTGTGCCGGGAAGCGCTCAGGAAGACTGCGGTCTGGGCGAGCGACGCCAGCGCCACATTCAGGGCATAGAGGACTGTGGGCAGTGAGTAGCCGGCTGCGGCCGGATCGCTGGTGCCCTGGGTGGTGAAGGGGATCAGGATGATGAAGAATGCTGCCACGATGTTCCAGGTGATCAGCCGCTGGCTCATGACCGGAACGCCGGCCATCTGGCGGAAATTCACCCGCCAAAACACTGCGATGACGGCGAAGCTCAGCAGGAATCCGAACAGCTGGCTCAGCAGCCCGGTGCTCAGCAGATCCTCCACGCTGCCCCAGGCCGCGGCCGGAGGCAGGTCGATGTTGGTGATCAGCAGGGTAATGGCAAAGCCGTAGATCGCATCGAAGAAGGAAATTCCCCGGCCGAACTCGACGGTGCTCCGGTCAAAAAGCTGATCGCCCATGGGGACTCCATCCGCTGCGTTCCAGCATCATGACATCCCGCTCGTCTGTACGGCAGGCAGCGGCGGCAGTCCTGTTGATAGCGTGGGACGATGACCACATACAACAGACTTGGTAACTCCGGCCTCACGGTCTCCACCGTCGGACTTGGCTGCAACAACCTGGGCCGCCCCGGCACCGCCACCGAATCGCAGGAGGGCACCGACGCCGTCGTGCATGCCGCGGTCGACGCCGGAATCACCCTTTTTGACACGGCAGACACCTATGGTGCGGTTCCCGGCCTGAGCGAGGAGCGGCTCGGCAAAGCGCTTGGGTCCCGCCGGAGTGACGTGGTCCTGGCCACGAAGTTCGGAATGGATATGAAGGGCGTCAACGGGCCCGACTTCGATGCCCGCGGTTCGCGCCGGTACATCATGACGTCGGTGGAGGCGTCCCTGCGCCGGCTGGGTACGGACTGGATTGATCTGTACCAGTTCCACACCCCGGACCCGCTGACGCCGATTGATGAGACGCTGGCTGCCCTGGATGACCTCGTCACCAGCGGCAAGGTCCGCTACATCGGGCACTCCAACCGGGCGGGCTGGCAGATCGCCGAAGCAGAGTTCACCGCCCGTGCCGCCGGGAGCACCCGCTTCATCTCCGCGCAGAACCACTACAATCTGCTGGACCGCCGTGCCGAACTCGAAGTGACTCCGGCTGCTGAGGCCTACGGTCTGGGTGTGCTGCCGTACTTCCCGCTGGCCAACGGCCTGCTCACCGGCAAATACAGTTCCGGTTCGGCCCCCGAGGGAAGCCGCCTGACCCACTCGCGGACAAACCTGCTGCAGGACGCCGACTACGACCAGCTGCGCGAATTCGGGCAGTTCGCCGCGGAGCGCGGACTGAGCGAAATCCAGGTGGCGTTCTCCTGGCTCGCGTCGCGTCCGTCGGTGTCCTCGGTGATCGCCGGCGCGACCAAGCCGGAGCAGATCCGGCAAAACGCTGAAGCCGCGTCCTGGGTGCCTTCGGATAAGGACCTGGAAGAACTGGACCGGATCTTCCCGCAGGCTCCGAAGGTTGCGCTCTTCTAACCGCCTTGACCCGTGTGTGTGCCGGGCGGAGGCACCGGGACGGCGGCAACGATAATCCCTGCTCGCAGCGCGTTCCTGGATTATCCAAGCCGCCTAATCCCGGGCCCTCCGGCCGTCCACGCCCCCAGCCGGGGCCTGTTTTCAGCGGGGTCTGCCAGTCACCCCTCAGGACGGACGGTTTGCTTTGCCATCCAGCCGCAGAGTGACGGAATCATCCCGGTGCGGGCCGGACGTCCCCACATGCCGGGCATCGATGGTGGGCCCCTTTTTGATCACATGCACCAGGGCCATACCGTGGCCGCGCCCCAGCCCGTAGTCGGTTTTGAGCCATTCGAGAATTTCCCCATCCTTGATGTCCTGGCCGTCCAGGCCTTTGCTCTTCGCGAGATCAACCAACTGCCGGGGTGTTAGTCCTGTCTTAGCTTCGATCGTGTCAAGGTACGCCTGGAAAGACATGGTGGTGTTCCTGGTTCTCGGGTAGGTGGCCTTTGTGTGGAAGGGTATCTAACCACAATCCGTCATCACGCCCGTGGTGAAACCCCGTCCGCCAGGTCGAAGGAGATTGGCGCCCCCTGTTAGCGTCGAAGGGGTGAGCACCAAACCTGTACCAGCCGTCCAGTCCGCTCCCAACCCCCGCAGTGCCGCCAGCACATCCGGCAACGGCATGGTCCGGGTCCGCGGTGCGGAGGAAAACAACCTCCGCAGCGTCGACGTCGACATTCCCCGGGACGCGATCGTGGCCTTCACCGGCATCTCCGGGTCCGGAAAATCCTCGCTGGCTTTTGGCACCATCTATGCCGAAGCGCAGAAACGGTACTTCGAATCCGTTGCCCCCTACGCCCGGCGGCTGATCTCCCAGGGCCACAATCCCAAGGTGGAAGCCATCACGGGCCTGCCTCCCGCCGTCGCGCTCCAGCAGCGGCGAGGGACCGCCAGTTCCCGCTCAACGGTGGGAACGCTCACCACCCTGTCCAACTCCATGCGCATGCTCTTCTCCCGCGGCGGCACCTACCCGGCTGACGCAGTCCCCGGCAGCCTGGACTCCGACGCCTTCTCGCCCAACACCGCGGCGGGCGCCTGCCGCGAATGCTCCGGACTGGGCATCGCGCACACCGTCACCGAAGACTCCCTGGTCCCGGATCCCAACCTGACCATCCGCGAAGGTGCCATTGCAGCCTGGCCGGGTGCCTGGCAGGGCAAGAACCTCCGGGACATCCTCATCCACCTCGGCTACGACGTCGATGTGCCCTGGCGGAAGCTGCCGAAGAAGGACCGCGACTGGATCCTCTTCACCGACGAACAGCCGGTGGTCACCATCACCCCGCAGCGGGACCGCGTGGCCAAACCGTACAAGGGCCGGTTCTGGAGCGCCAAAAGCTACGTACTGCACACCCTCGCCGATTCGGGCAGCGCCAAGATGCGCGAACGGGTGCTGGAGTACATGGTCTCCGGTCCTTGCCCGGTCTGCGGGGGAGCGGGCCTGCGCCCGGAGGCACTGGCCGTCACGTTTGCCGGCCGGAACATCGCCGAACTGAACGGGGCAACCCTCGGGGAGCTGGCGGAGATCATCCGGCCGACGGCGGAGCTCAAGGCCGCGGGCACCGCGTCCCGGGCCTCGGCGTCGAACGAGGACACGGAGGTCGCGGTTACCATCACCCGCGACCTGCTGGCCCGGCTGGAGGTGCTGATTGGTCTGGGCCTCGGTTACCTCAGCCTCTCCCGCGCCACCCCCACGCTGTCGCCGGGGGAGATGCAGCGGCTGCGGATCGCCACCCAGCTGCGGTCGGGCCTGTTCGGCGTGGTCTATGTGCTGGATGAGCCCTCCGCCGGGCTGCACCCTGCGGATGCCGAGCCGCTGCTGGCGGTCCTGCAGGAACTCAAGGACGCAGGCAACTCGGTTTTTGTGGTGGAGCACAACATGGACGTGGTGCGCAGCGCCGAATGGATCGTGGACGTTGGCCCGCAGGCCGGCGACGGCGGCGGTACGGTCCTCTACAGCGGTCCGGTCGCCGGGCTCGCCGACGTCGCGGAGAGCGCCACCCGCCCCTTCCTTTTCGGTGAAGCGCAGGAATCCGCTCCCGCCCGGCGCCGGGCAGAGCAGTGGCTCTCGCTGAAGGGCATCACCCGGCACAACCTCACGGACCTCGACGCCGAGATTCCGCTGGGTGTCCTGACCGCCGTCACCGGAGTCTCCGGGTCCGGGAAGTCAACGCTGGTCAGCCAGGTACTGGCCGAAGCAGTCGGCACCCGGGTCAACGGCGCTCCGCCGGAACCGGAGGAGACTGACGAAGCCGGCGACGCCGACGCCCGGGACGAGGACCCCGGCGTCCAGGTCCGCAGCATTGCCGGCCTGGAACACCTGGATCGGCTCGTCCGGGTGGACCAGCGGCCTATCGGACGCACACCGCGTTCCAACCTCGCCACGTACACCGGCCTGTTCGACGCCGTCCGCAAGCTCTACGCGGGCACGGATGAGGCCCGCGCCCGCGGCTACAACGCCGGCCGGTTTTCCTTCAACATGGCCGGCGGGCGCTGCGAAACCTGCCAGGGCGAGGGATTCCTTGCCGTCGAACTGCTGTTCCTGCCCGGCACCTACGGCCCCTGCCCGGTCTGCCACGGCGCCCGGTACAACGAGGAAACCCTGCAGGTCACCTACCGCGGCAAGTCGATCGCCGACGTCCTGGCCATGCGCGTGGAGACCGCGGCGGAGTTCCTCGCCGATGTACCGGCGGCTGCCCGCAGCCTCCGGACCCTGCTCGACGTCGGCCTGGGCTACCTGCGGCTTGGCCAGCCCGCCACGGAACTCTCCGGCGGCGAAGCCCAGCGGATCAAACTGGCCACCGAACTGCAGCGTGCCCGCCGCGGCCACACCCTGTACCTGCTGGACGAGCCGACCACCGGGCTCCACCCCCAGGACGTGCAGCTGCTGCTGGCGCAGCTGAACCGGCTGGTGGACGCCGGGAACACCGTGGTGGTGGTGGAGCACTCGATGAACGTGGTGGCTGCCGCGGACTGGGTGATTGACATGGGCCCGGCCGGCGGCGACGACGGCGGCCGGATTATCTGTGCCGGAACCGCGGACGAGGTGGCTGCCTGCGAAGCCTCGCGTACAGCGCCGTACCTGGCAGCTGCGCTAAAGCGGCTCGGCTGAGCTGCTGTAGGTCACGGTGGTCCCGGCCGGTGGGCCAAGTGGCGGCCGGAGGGTCCGGAACGGCGGCAACGAAACTCCCCGCTCGCAGAGCTCGCAGGGAGTATTAAAGCCGCCTAACCCGGACCTTCCTGCCGCCGGTAACGGTGGCTGGCTTGGGCGGTTCGGTTCGCTGCTGCAGGACTAAGCGGATGGGTCGCGTCCTTGGTCACCGGGGAGAGGCTACAGGACGGAAGTGCCAAGATGGGGGAGTGAACTTCCCCCGGCTCGTTGAACGCATGGACCGGCACCAAATCGGGCTTTACTTTGGGGCGCTTCTCGCAGGTGCCGTGATTGGCTGGTTCCTTCCGGCGGCCGCGCCGGCGTTCGAGTTCTCCGTCAACCCGGCGCTGGGCGCGCTGTTGTATACAACGTTTCTCGGGATTCCGTTCGGCAGGCTGATCCAGGCACTCCACGACGGCAGGTTTATGGCTGCGGTACTCGTCCTGAACTTCCTGCTGGTACCGGTTGTTGTATATGTGCTGACCCGCTTCATCGCAGGGGAGCAGGCATTGCTGGTCGGAGTGTCGATGGTGCTCCTGACTCCATGCATTGACTACGTGATTGTCTTCTCCGGCCTGGCTGGCGGATCCAGCGATCGGCTTCTGGCTGCCGCACCCGTGCTCATGCTGCTCCAAATGCTCCTTTTACCTCTCTACCTGCTGGTTATTGTGGGCCCGGGCATTGGCTCGGTCCTTGAACCCGGACCGTTTTTGGCGGCTCTCGTGTGGCTGATCCTGGTCCCGCTGGTCCTGGCGGTGATGACGCAGGCGGCCAGCCGGAATTCCGACGCCGCGGGGAAGTTCACGCGCTTTGTTCAGGACCTGATGGTGCCTCTCATGATGCTCACCCTCGCCGTTGTGGTTGGCTCGCAGATCAGTGCCGTCGGCGGTCAACTCCCTTCGCTGCTCCCCGTTGTGCCCCTGTACGCAGCTTTCCTCGCAGTCATGGTCCCCCTTGGCCTGGGCCTGGCCAAGGCATTCAGGCTGGATGTCCCCGGGACCCGGGCGGTCATCTTCAGCGGAGCTACCCGGAATTCCCTGGTGGTTCTTCCCCTGGCACTCGTCCTCCCTGCGCCGCTGGGGTTGGCGCCTCTCGCCGTCGTCACCCAAACCCTGGTTGAACTGGCCGGCATGCTGCTCCTGGTGCGGCTCATCCCACGGCTTGTTCGTGCTCCGGAAAGAAGCGCTTGCCAGCATCAGCCAGAGGCGTAGGGTGCACCCATGAGCGACGCACCGGTGCAGCTGACTGACCCAACCCCTGACGCGGTTGTTGAGTTCATTGGCCGGGTACGTGAGACCCCTGGCCCGAGGATGCCGCCGCATTTACGGCATCGGCCTTGCCCGGCGCAGCGTAGAGGCTTTGTACAACGTGAGCGCCCGGCACGCTGACCGAAGGTAGGCTGGAATTTCAGCGGATGAAGAGAGCAAAAATGGCTGCGACAGAAACGACCGCCACCACAGTTGATGAGGTGCTGGCCCAGCTGGCCGCGCTGGAGGATCCGAAGGCCCGGGCAGTCAACGAAAAGCACGGTGACGATCACGGCGTGAACCTGAGCAAGCTCCGCGCCGTCGCAAAGCAGTTGAAGACGCAGCAGGAACTTGCCCGGGAGCTGTGGTCGACGGGTGACACCGCGGCCCGGCTGGTGGCGCTGCTGATCTGCCGCCCGAAAGCGTTCGAACGCGGCGAACTGGACACCATGCTGCGCGAGGCCCGCGTGCCCAAAGTGCACGACTGGTTCGTCAACTATGTTGTGAGGAAGAGTCCGCATGCGGAAGAACTGCGGCTTCTCTGGTTTGCGGATCCGGATCCGGTAGTGGCCAGCGCCGGCTGGGCGTTGACCAGTGAGCGGGTATCCAAGAGTCCCGACGGGCTGGATCTGCCTGGCCTGCTGGACACGATTGAGGCGGAGATGAAAGATGCCCCGGACCGCCTGCAATGGGCGATGAACAACTGCCTGGCCCAGATCGGCATCTCCCACCCTGGGCTTCGCGCCCGGGCCATCAGCATTGGCGAACGGCTGGAAGTGCTCAAGGACTACCCGACGCCGCCAAACTGCACCTCGCCGTACGCACCCATCTGGATCACGGAAATCGTGCGCCGGCAGCAGGAGGACTGAGGGCCACTGATTAAAAGGCAGCCGGGTCCGCCGGTCTACGCGACAACCGGGCTGCCGCATATGTGAAGGAGCACATCGTGGGAAGACTATCGCTGGACCTGTTCATCACGCTCGACGGCGTGTACCAGGCCCCCGGGGGCCCCGATGAGGATCCGGAGGGCGGATTCGAATACGGCGGCTGGCAGGCAGCATATTCCGACGAGGAGACCGGCGCGTCGATCATGGCGAACATCGACAGCATGGACGCGTTGCTCCTCGGCCGCAAAACCTATGACATTTTTGCCGCGTTTTGGCCCGTCCAAAGCGCAGGGGATCCCATCGCGGCCAAATTCAATGCCATGCCCAAATTCGTTGTGTCCCGCTCCCTGGCCGATCCCGCCTGGGACGGTACCGCGGTGCTGAGAGGCCCCGCGGACGTGGCTGAGCTCAAGGACCGGTTCAACGACATTCATGTGATTGGCAGCGGAGACCTGGCACGCCCGCTGCTCGAGGCGGGGCTTGTCGACAGACTCAACCTCTTCCTGTATCCGCTGACCTTCGGCACCGGCAAACGGCTGTTTCCTGACGGCGCCGGGGTTCCGGCGGCCTTCGCCCTGGCTGAGGCGCCCAAGGGCTTCCCCAAGGGAGCGGTCTCCCTGGTCTACGAACTTGCGGGCGACCCCATTACGGGCATTGACATCAGCCAGGCGTAGCGGAGCGAGGGCAGGTCAGCCGTCTCGCAGTTTCAGGGCGCGGTAGATTGTGTCGTGAATCGGCACGCGCACTCCGTACTGCCCCGCAATCCGCACAACGGCCCCCGTCTGCTCGTCGATCTCCGAGGGCCTGCCGGCGGCTAGATCACGCTGCATCGAAGAAGTGCTGCCGGGATCGAAGGCGTCGTACAGGTGCATCATCGCCACGACGTCGCTTTCGTCCAGGGGAGTGCCGGCAGCCGTGGCAAGGTTGGCCACTTCCCTCATCGCGTCCCGGACGAGGCTCCGGCTGAGCTGGTTGGTACGCGTCCGGCCCACCGGTTCCCGGGACAGGGCTCCCACTCCGCCGTAGGAGGTGATCAGCATGAACTTCCGCCACATATCGGCAGTGATGTGCGCGGAGATGGTGGTCTGCACCTGGGCGTCCGAGAGCGCCGCCGCCAGTTTTTCAACCCGGCTGGTGACCTTCCCGTTCAGTTCTCCCAGGGTGATGCCCGGCTGGCCGCCGACGTGATGCACGATCCCCGGTTCGGTCAGGTAAGAGATGATGATGCAGACTCCGCCCAGCGCGTGACCCTCGCCGACTGCGTCGGTGATCTGGTGTGCGGCGCTCACCCCGTTTTGCAGCGGGAGGACCACAGTATCAGTCCCGACCAAGGCCTTGGCCTCCAGCAGCGCCTCGCGGACCTGGCCGGCCTTGCTGGCCACAATTACCGCATCGCAGGCACCAATCGCCGCCGCATTCGTGCTGATAGTGGCCGGCCTTGCCATGAACCCCTCCGACCCGTCTCCTCTGGTGACGCGGATTCCGCAGGACCGGATGGGCTCGATATGCCGCGGTGTCGCCACCAAGTGCACTTCGTGGCCGGCGCGTGCCAGCGCCGCGGCGAAATAGGCGCCCACCCCTCCGGCTCCCACGACCCCGATCTTCAGGGTCTGTCCACTCGTCTGTGTCTCCGGGGAATTCGTCATGCCCCCAACGTAGTGCCATCACCCCGCGGCGGCGCGGAAGGCAGGCCTGACCTATGGGTGGGGCGCCCCTACCGTACGAGGCCAACGATGAGGGTGATGATCATCCCGGTGCCCAGCAGTACGAGGAAACCCCCAGCTGCCTTCGTGATCCAGGGCAGGAAACGGGAGAGCTTCGCCAGCGCCCGGTCAGATCCCAGCGCGACGGCCATGAACAGGTCCCAGACCAGGACGACGGCGAACATCCAGGCGCCGTAGAGCATCAATTCGCCGGTGCCGGCGCCGGAGAGCCCAGTGGCGAGGGCGACGTAGAAGAGCGCGTTCTTCGGGTTGAGCAGGCCGGAGGCTAACCCGAGTCCCAGATTCTTTCCCCAGGTGTTGCCAGGCGCTGCAGGTTCGTTCATGACACTGATGCGGGCACTGGAACGGAGGAACGCGATGCCAATGTAGGTCAGAAACAGCCCGCCGGCCGTTTGGATAATGCCGAGCAGCGTCGGATGCGAGACCAGAGACAGCCCGGAGAACGCGGCAGCGATAAAGACGCCGTTGGCCAGTGCGATCCCGAGGCACGCGCCGCTGGCGGTCCGCCATCCGCTGCTCACCGCGCTGCGGGCGATCAGGAAGAAATCCACCCCGGGGATCAGCAAGGCCAAAAAATGTGCTGCTGCCACAGCAAAGAACTGCTCCATCTATCCCCAGCTATCTCGACGACGTACCTCGTTCAGGATGCGGGTTGGGTCAGGGAGCAGTCTTGTACGAAATTGCGGTTAGCCGCGGTAGGTTCCCGGAGACGCGGCCACGTGGGCGCGGAAGACCCTGTGGAAGTGGCTCTGGTCCACGAACCCCAGGGCATGGGCGGTGTCGGCCAGGGCCCGGCCTTCGCGGAGCATCCGCCGCGACGCTATGACGCGTTCGTTTTGGCGCCAGGCCAGCGGTGCCAGCCCGGTCTGGCGCTTCATGGCCCGGATGAGCTGGTATTTTCCCATTCCCGCCAGCGCGGCCAGGTCCTCGAGGGACGGGTTCGATTCATCCTGCCGCAGCCGGACAAAGACCGGAAGCAGACGGGCAAGAAGCTCTGCATCGCCGTCGGCAGCCAGTCGGTACGTCGGTTCAAGCGCCGCACATTGATGCAGGCCGGCCCGGAACCCGGTTTCGGTTCCGCTGGGTTCAGCATCGTTGAACAGCAGATTGTTGATGGCGGTGAACCGACGGTAAATCTCCGGCTGCCGGTACACCCTGATTCCGGCCAGGAGATGTGCCGCCGTCGGAGGCAGAAGGGCCGTGATCCAGTTCTGGTCCGCCTGGATCATTTGGTACTGCCAGCGGCCTTCATCCGGGTTGCAGGCGTGGACGTGGCCTGCCGGAATGAGGATGACATCGCCGGCCGTCAGCCGGACCGGGTCTCCCACGGCACCGCTGAACACGGTGGTACCCGAGTCGATCAGGCCTATCGAGAACCGGTCATGGGTGTGAGGGCGGTAGCAGGCACTGTCCCGGCAGGACCGGCGCGATTCCAGATGCGGCACCTGCCTGCTGTGCCAGAACTCTGTCACGCGTTTCCTGCCTCTTTCCGCTGGACTGGGTTTTCGTGAGCCTCGACATCCGCCGGCGGCCTTCGCCACTCCAAGAGCAAAGGCACCAATCAAAGCTGTGGCAGTCTATCTGACTCCAACCTCGACTCCTTCACGGCAGCGGCATGATCACGGTTCCCCCGATGTACTGCACCGGCAATCCAAGAATGCCCAGAGCGGGATCCCGGCACCGGAGAGAACCTTTCCCGCTGGACGGTGCTGGAGTGGGGGCATACTTTCCGGACTGCTACGCTGCGGGCCATGGTGGATTCGGCAACAGGCGAACGGTGGAGGGCCGAGTGGGCGGCTGTTACCGGGCTGATCATGATTGCCTGTTATGCGACCGTCGGGGCCTTCCAAGTGCTGGCCTGGAATCCGCAGGCGGCTGTGCCCGGGGCAACGCTCGACGAAATCCGGACAGCTATGGCCGGAGCCAACGAGTCCCTAGCCATGCCTCTGGTACTCGCTTGGGCCGTCACTGGGGTGCTGCTCGCAGGATTGGTCCTCATCGCATCACAGTGGGGTCCCGGACTCTGGGTGAGCACGGTCGTCAGGATGGATTTACTGCTTTTGGTCCTTGCGGCGCCGTCACATTGGTTCGCCTCGTTCCCCGCCGGTATGGGGATTGCCGATACCTTTGCCACAACCGGCGGTGACCATACGCCCTGGGGCATGCTGCTCTACCTCGTGAGCGCCGTTGCCCTGATTGCGCTGGTGGTCGTCATGCTCCTAGGCAGGCGGCGACCGCCTTCTCGCCGCCCGGCAGGCCCATAGGCCTTACTGCTCAGGGCGGCGTACCCGGCTCCAGACATCGCCGTTGTGATCCCGGTGCCAGTGCTGCCGCGGGGCATCTGCCTCGCGGGCGGCATCTGCAAGCCACAGTGTGCCATCAGGGTCCCACCCGGCAAGGACTGACGCCGTATCCCGGCCCACCTGGAGCGCCCGGCCAGCGGTGTGCAGGTAGCCGGCGGTCGTGAGGTGAACCGCGTCCCACTCCCCGGAGACCCGCTGCCAGTCGGGGATGACCCAGGAGCCGTCCCGTCCGGTCGTGCGGAACCAATCGTGGCGGCGGGAGGCGGTGACGTCCAGCGGATGGGCGCGGCAAAGTGAGATCCAGTCATCCGCTGTGCGGATCTCGAGGGTCCGGCCGGTGCCGTACACCGGAATGACGGTTGCCTCCTCCCAGCCGGGGAAATCTTCCACCAGGCTGAGGGCCTGCGGGATGGCCCCAGCTGTCCGGAGAAGACTGAGCGGGAAGGACCACCAGCTTCCGGAAAAGTTGGCGTAGACGTTCCCGGGCCGCTCCGCCGCAGCCCGGGCTTCCTCGGTCCGTACCTCTTCCGCCCACCTGCTCAGCGCCTTTTGCGGATCCCGTGGCAGCGGCGCCGGGTCCTCCGCTGAGCGCCAGTCAACGGCCCACTGTTCCGGCCGGCGGGACTGGGACCATTCCCGCCACGTGGGGGTTGCCAGGACGTGCTCGGCGAGCGGGCGGAGAGCTTCGACGATGGCTGGGAGCCCAGCGAGCACGTCCTCCCCGGCGGGTTCCTGCCAGTAGCGGGCGTTACCTACCGAGCACTCAAGCGCCGCCATCAGCTGCGCCTCCGTGAGACTGGAAGCATCGATGGAACTCAGTGCCGCCGCCAGGTCTTCCAGCGACGGGGATCCGCCCGGACCTGTGGAATCGCCCGGGCCGTCGCTGGACAACGCGAACAGGACAGTGGATGTCCCTTTGCCGGGGTCCAGTTCGTACCCCAGCCGGAAGACGGCGTTCCTGACGCCGGGATCAAGTTCCATCGCGAGCTCAAGGCACAGGCGCCGGCCACGGGGACCGTCAAGAAGCAACTCGGGCTGGGCTTTCATCCGCCCATCTTCGCATGGCCGCTCTAACGCGAAAGCGCCGGACGGACCGGGTTAGGCGGCTTTAATATTCCCTGCGAGCTCTGCGAGCGGGAATTTCGTTGCCGCCGTTCCGGTCCGCCCGGCGCGTGCCAAACGGATGAAACGGTAAAAGGACTAGCCAGCGGCCACCGGTACAGCACCGGCGTTGAACAGCTTTCCGTTCACCCGGTCGGAGGCCCCCACCCGGTCCAGGTACGGCGTGATGCCGCCGAGGTGCATCGGCCAGCCGGCACCGAGGATGACGCACAGGTCAATGTCCTCCGGGCCCGCCACCACGCCCTCCTCAAGCATCAGGCCGATTTCCTCAGCCAGGGCATCCTGCGTGCGGCGCAGGACTTCCTCCGAGGTTGACGGTGAGTCGCCGAAGGACAGCAGCGCCAGGGTTTCCTCCGGGACGTATGGCTTCCCGTCGGCGTCCTGCTGCCACAGCGACGTGATGCCGGCGTCGATCAGCTTCTGCGAATTTTCCGAGACGTGGAAGCGGTCGCCGAAGGCAGCGTGCAGGGATTCCTGCACATGCTGTCCCACCGGCAGGCCCACCAGGGCCAGCAGGTTAAACGGCGTCATCGGCAGGCCCATGGGGCGCAGCGCGTTGTCCGCAGTTGCGGCGTCGGTGCCCTCATCGAACACCTTCGTGATCTCGCCGAACATCCGGCCGAGGATGCGGTTGACCACAAAAGCGGCGGCATCCTTGACCAGTACGGCGGTCTTCTTCAGTTGCTTCGCGAGGACAAATGCGGTGGCCAGCACGGCGTCGTCGGTCTTCGGGGCGCGCACAATCTCCAGCAGCGGCATGACGGCCACCGGGTTGAAGAAGTGGAAGCCCACCACGCGCTCCGGGTGCTGCAGGTCCGCTGCCATTTCGGTGACGGACAGGGAAGACGTGTTGGTAGCGAGGATGCACTCGGGGGAGACGACGGCCTCCACCTCGGCGAAGACTTGCTTCTTCACGGACATTTCCTCGAAGACGGCTTCAATCACGAAGTCGGCGTCGGCAAAGGCTTCCTTGGACACCGATCCGGTGACCAGAGCCTTGGTGCGGTTCGCGGCGTCGGGGGAGATGCGGCCCTTGCCCAGCAGCTTGTCCACCTCGGCGTGGACGTAGCCCACACCCTTGTCCACCCGCGCCTGGTCGATGTCCGTCATCACGACGGGGACCTTGAGGTTCTTGGCGAACAGCAGGGCGAGCTGGCTGGCCATCAGGCCTGCGCCGACGACGCCGACCTTGGTCACCGGGCGCGCGAGCTTCTTGTCCGGCGCGCCGGCCGGACGCTTGCCGCGCTTCTGCACGAGGTCCAGGAAGGCGTACACGGTGGACTGGAACTGCGGAGTCTGCATCAGTTCAGCCAGCGCATCGCACTCGGCCTCACGGGACTGCTCGCGGGTCCAGTTCTTTCCGGCTTCGAAGATGTCCAGCACCTTGGCCGGGGCCGGAGCTGCGTTGGAGGTGCGTGCCTCCACGAAGGCCCGGCCGGCGGCAACGGCGGCGTCCCAGCGGTCGCCAACGTCGGAAGGCTCGACGGCGTTCGGCCGGTTCACGGTCTCCGCGCCGGTAATGACCCGCGACGCCCAGGCGAGGGACTGCTCCAGGAAGTCTGCCGGCTCAAACAGGGCATCCGCCACGCCCAGCTTGTAGGCAGCCGGGCCGGACAGGGTCCGGTTGTTGCTCAGCGGGTTCTCGATCATTACCTTCACGGCATTCTCGGGACCGATCAGGCGCGGCAGCAGGTAAACGCCGCCCCAGCCCGGAACCAGGCCGATGAACGCCTCGGGCAGCGCCAGCGCACCGGCACCGGTGGAAACCGTGCGGTAGTCGGACTGCAAGGCGATCTCCAGGCCGCCGCCGAGGGCCACGCCGTTGATGAACGCGAAGCTGGGAACGCCCAGGGTGCCGAGCTTGCCGTAGACCTCATGGCCCAGGGCTGCCATGGCCACGCCGTCCTCGTACTCGGCCAGGGTCTTCACTGCCGAAAGGTCAGCGCCCGCGACGAGGTAATGGGGCTTGCCTGTCACGCCGACGCCCACGATCTCCCCCCGGCCGGCCCGTTCCTTGAGGGAATCGAGCACACTGCCGAGCTCCAGCAGGGTGTTCGGGCCCAGCGTGGTGGGGCGCGAATGATCGACGTCGTTATCCAGCGTGATGAGCGCGAAGGTGCCGGCGCCGCCGGGCAGTTCAACGTCGGTGACGTAGGAGTGGGTGATGACCTCGTTCGGGAAGAGCCCGGCCAGGCGCTGGTAATCAGGTGCGGTCATTACTTCGAAGCCTCCGTGGACTCGGTGTTGTAATCGGGGTGGTTGGGGTTTTCCCAGATGACGGTGGCGCCCATGCCCAGGCCGATGCACATGGTGGTCATGCCGTAGCGCACCGAGGGGTCTTCCTCGAACTGGCGGGCCAGCTGGGTCATCAGCCGGACGCCGGACGACGCAAGGGGATGCCCGACGGCGATCGCGCCACCATAGCGGTTGACGCGGGGATCGTCGTCGGCAATGCCGAAGTGGTCCAGGAAGGACAGCACCTGCACGGCGAAGGCTTCGTTGATTTCAAACAGGCCGATGTCCTCGATCGACAGTCCGGTCTGCTTCAGTGCCTTCTCCGTGGCCGGGACCGGGCCGATGCCCATGACCTCGGGCTCGACGCCGGCGAAGGCATAGCCAACCAGGCGCATCTTCACGGGCAGGCCGAGTTCCTCAGCGGCATCCGCGGAGGCCAGCAGGGCCGTGGTGGCGCCGTCGTTCAGCCCTGAGGCGTTGCCGGCCGTCACACGGCCGTGCGGCCGGAACGGGGTGCGCAGTTCTGCCAGATCCTCAACGGTGGTGCCCGGGCGGGGGCCCTCGTCAACCGTGCTGAGGGTCCAGCCGGCTCCGGACTTTTTGGTGGCTACGGGCACCAGGTCCGGCTGGATCTGGTTGCCGGCGTAGGCCTTGGCCAGCTTTTCCTGGCTCGCGGCGGCGTACGCGTCGGTGCGGTCCTTGGTGATCTCCGGAAAGCGGTCGTGCAGGTTCTCCGCGGTGTTGCCCATGTTCAGCGCAGCCGGATCCACCAGCCGCTCGGTAACGAAACGCGGGTTCGGGTCCGCGCCCACACCCATCGGATGGTGGCCCATGTGCTCCACGCCGCCGGCAATCACGACGTCGTAGGCGCCGAAACCGATGCCCGACGCCGTCGTCGTTACGGCGGTCATGGCACCGGCGCACATCCGGTCGATCGCGAAGCCGGGAACCGTGCGGGGGAGCCCGGCCAGCAAGGCTGCAGTGCGGCCGATGGTCAGGCCCTGGTCGCCGGTCTGGGTGGTGGCGGCGATGGCTACCTCGTCAACGCGCTCGGGCGGCAGCGACGGGTTGCGGCGCAGGAGTTCGCGGATGCACTTGACCACCAGGTCATCGGCCCGGGTGTCGGCGTACATGCCCTTCTCGCCGGCTCTTCCAAACGGGGTCCGAACGCCGTCGACGAAAACAACGTCCCTGATTTGCCGTGCTCGGCTCTGTGGGCTCACGTACTGCTCCTCTTTGAGGTCTTGACGGGGAACGCGGAAATGAGTTCCCCGCCAATGTTACTCGTCAGTAACTTAGGCTGCAAGGGTCCGGGGCGGGGGAGGACCCCCGCCCCGGATACTACAGCCAGGCTACGGCGCCTGGGCAGGCTGCCCGACGATGGTGGAGAAGCTCTGACCACCATCGGCTGAATGCTCCAGGCCGGCGTCGGTCATAACCCAGATCTGCAGACCGTCTGCCGTCTCGGCGGCTGTCACCGCCACCGGGTAGCCGGAGACTTTCCCCGCCGGGGCCCAGGTACCGCCCTGGTCCTCACTCGTGACGATGCCGCCATCCGGGAGGACACCGACAATCCGGGACTGATCCGTCACCGCGGCCAGCATGATCACAGGCGCGCCGGAGATTGCGCTCCAGGTGAGCCCGGCATCCTGGGACCGGTAGGGGCCCGCTTCCGTGGTAGCAACGGCCAGTGTGCCCGACGGCGATCCGGCCAGGTTATAGGGCGTGAGCTGCGTCTGTGAGTCGGTCCACTGCCCACCGTCCCGGCTAAGGCGCAGGGTTCCGTCGAAACCGATGATGCCGCCGCCGGTGACCGCGAGTGCATGGAAATCGGATTCGCCGCCCAGGGATTCCACGCGCCAGGACCCTCCGTCCGTGGACCGGATCAGGCCGGCGGGTTCCGGCAGGTCGACTCCCGGACCCGGGTGCCCGGAGGCCAGATAATCACCGTTCCCGGCAACAGCAAAGCCCATCAGGTCGATGTTGGTGCCGGTGGGGTGCAGCTCGCTGCCGGAGACTTCGAAGATTCCCTCGTGGGAAGCGACGATCACATCCGTGGTCCCCGGCTTCAGTGCCAGTGCGTGCACGTGGCTGGGAAACGGCGGCGAGGCGTCCGCCTCCCGGCTGCCGGCGGGTGAGGAACAGGCGGTCAGGGCCAGAAGCACGACGGCGGCGGCGGCACCGCTGCGGCCGCTGAATCCCAGCCTCATGCCAGGCCCTGCAGCAGGCTCTGCATCTGGGCAATTTCGGCGTTCTGGCTGGCCACAATGTCCTCGGCCAGCTGCACGGCGCCGGGGTTTGAGCCGGCCGCCGCTTCCTCTTCTGCCATCTTCACGGCACCTTCATGGTGTTCGATCATCTGGGCCAGGAACAGTTTTGCCGCTTCCATCCCCTGGGCTGCTTCCAGGGTGGCCAGGTCCTCGTTGGAGAGCATGCCATCCATTTCATGATGTCCGGACATTTCCCGGGGCTCGCCCCAGGCCGCCAGCCAGTCATCCATCTTCTGGATTTCCGGGCCCTGGGCGGCCTTGATGTCCGTTGCCAGTTCCACGATTTGGGGGTCGAGTCCCTCCTTGGCCAGCATCATGGCGCTCATGGTGACCGCCTGCTCGTGGTGCGGGATCATCATCTGGGCGAACATGGTGTCCGCGCTGTTGTGGTCCGCAGCGGCGTCGGGGGAACCGCTGCTGCCGTGGTGGCCCATACTCTCCGCCACTGGGCTCGATTCCGGGGCGCTGGTGTCTGCTCCGCAACCCGCCAGAAGGAGGGCGGCGGCGAGGGCAGCGGCAGATACAGGGGCAAGCTTCTTCATGGTGGTTCCTTCGGTAAGTTCATACGTTCTGGGCAATCAGCACTGCCACGGCGGGCAGGCATGCAAAAGGGGCTCCGGAGAATTCGCGGAGCCGGGATTTTACGTACGGCTGATGCAGAGTTGAACGAGCGAAGGAGCGGCTGGGGGAGCCTGGAGGGAGGGGAAGGCCCGGGGTGGGTCCGGACGGTCCGGATTCCGGTACCGGCGGGACGTCAGCAGACCAAGTACCGCCGTGATGCTGACCAGCACCAGGAACATCATGCAGAGGCCTGCTGCGCAGCCGGCAGGTCCGCAATCGGGGCATGCCCCCCAGGCGTGCCCGCCGCCGTCGGAGGCAGGTGCAGCAGCGGGTGCCGGATCGGCATCGTGGCGCAGTGCCGTCCCGGCGGAGTGCGCAGTGGTACCGGGCTGGCCGGAAACAGAGTGACTGGCACCGGAGTGGCTTGCTGCTGCCTGCGGGTCGGCGAGCATATGCATGCCCAGAATTCCGGCCAGGACCGCCAGGAGGCCAAGGGCGGTGCTGAACAGCTGCGGCGTCGACCGGATGGTCAACGCATGGCCTGCTGCGGCCCGGATACCTGCCCTCATAATGAGCGCCAGTCTACAGGAGGGTAGGTCTGGGCCGGTGTGGATCCGTTGGGTGGTGGAACGCACCGGGGCTGGGACCGATCAACACGGTCCCAGCCCCGGCATCGGCGCAAACAAGCTAGACGCTGGTGGCGTCCTGCACTTCGCCGACGAGTTCCTCGATGATGTCCTCGAGGAACAGGACACCGGTGATGGTGCCGTCGGCGTCGAGCACGCGGGCCACGTGGGCTCCGGTGCGGCGCATGGTCTCGAGGGCGTCCTCAAGTTCACTGCCGCGGTAGGCGCTGGCCAGCCGGCGGATGCGCTTGGCCGGGACCGGAGTGTTGAACCGCTCCGGTTCCACCAGGTCCATAACGTCCTTGAGGTGCAGGTAGCCGGTCAGGTCACCGTCGTCGTCGGCCAGGATGTAGCGGGAGTAGCCGTGGCTGCCCACCGCCTTCTGGATGTCGGCGGGGGTGGCTCCGGCCGGGACCAGGACCATGTCCGCGATCGGCACCTCAACGTCGGCCACGGTCTTGGAGGTGAACTCGAAGGCCGCGGTGAGCGTTCCGCTGGAATCCTCCAGCACACCTTCCCTGGTCGACTGCTCCACGATCGTGGCAACTTCGTCCAGGGTGTAGGTGCTGGTGGCTTCATCCTTCGGTTCCACCTTGAACAGACGCAGGACCCCGTTAGCGACGGCGTTCAGGCCCCAGATCACGGGCTTGAAAATGCGGGCCACGATGACCAGCGGCGGAGCCAGCAGCAGGGCTGCCCGGGTGGGAACGGAGAAGGAGATGTTCTTTGGGATCATCTCGCCGACCACCACGTGCAGGAAGGTGACCAGCAGCAGCGCCACGATAAACGCCGTAAAGCTGATCGCTTCGGGCGTCAGGGGAGTCCCGGCGAGCGGAATCTCCAGCAGGTGGTGGATCGCCGGTTCGGAGACGTTCAGGATCAGCAGCGAACACACGGTGATGCCCAGCTGGCTGGTGGCCAGCATCAGGGTGGCATGTTCCATGGCCCACAGGGTGGTCTTGGCGGCCTTGCTGCCCTGGGCGGCCTTCGGTTCAATCTGGGAACGGCGGGCAGAGATGACAGCGAACTCGGCGCCGACAAAAAACGCGTTGACGGCCAGCAGCACCACCAGCCAGATAATGCCGGGGAGGTACTCACTCATGGATGATGTCCTTCGTCAGGGTATCGACCAGGCGGTCGTGCGCACTGCGCGGTGATTCGGAGCCGGTGTTCGGGGTGAAGCGCAGCCGCTCGACATGGGTGCCGAGGACGCGCTCGACGCGGAGCACGCCGTCGTCCACTTCCACCTCGTCGCCGAGTTCCGGCATCCGGTCCAGGCAGTGCGTGACGAAGCCGGCGAGTGTCTCGTAGTCCTCGCCGTCCGGAACGGTGATGCCGGCGCGGTCCAGGAGCTCGTCCGGGCGCAGGGAAGCGTCAAAGGTGACGGAGCGTCCGGTGCGGACGACGCCGACCCTCGCGCGGTCATGTTCGTCCTCCAGTTCGCCCACGATTTCCTCGACGAGGTCTTCGAGCGTGACCACGCCGGCGGTGCCGCCGTGTTCGTCGGTCACGATGGCGATCTGCAGGCCCTGGGCCCGCAGGACGCCCAGGAGGGTATCCACGCCCATTGATTCAGGAACGCGGAGCGGCGCCACCATGACGTCAGCCGCCGTCGTCGTTGCCCGTTCAGTGAGCGGAAGGGCGAACGCCTGCTTGACGTGCAGCACGCCCAGGATGTCGTCCGAATCCCGGCCGATAACCGGGAAACGCGAGTAGCCGGTGGAGACCGCCGTGGCGATGATTTCCTCCGCCGTATCCGTCGCGGGAATGCCGACCATCCGCACGCGCGGGGTCATCACATCCTCAGCGGTGTGGTCGGAGAAGCGCAGCGTGCGGTGCAGCAGCTCCGCGTGGTCCTGATCCAGGACACCTTCCAGCGCCGATCTGCGGACCAGGAAGCTGAGCTCCTCGGCGCTGCGGGCACCGGAGAGCTCTTCCTTCGGCTCGATGCCGAAGGAACGGATGACCGCGTTGGCGGTGTTGTTGCACAGGAGGATGACGGGTTTGAAGATGGTGGTGAACAGGGCCTGGAAGGGGATGACCAGCTTGGCCGTAGCCAGGGGCAGCGCCAGCGCGAAGTTCTTCGGCACGAGTTCGCCGATGATCATGGAGAACAGGGTGGCCAGCAGGACGCCGATCACCGTGCCCACGCCGCCGACGGCGGCCTCGGGAACACCCGCGGCAAGCATGGGGCTGCGCAGCAGGGAGCTGATGGCGGGTTCGAAGGTGTAGCCGGTGAGCAGCGTGGTGAGCGTAATGCCCAGCTGTGCACCGGAGAGATGGGTCGAGGTGATTTTCAGGGCCTTGATGGTGGGGCCCAGCCGCTTTTCACCGGCCGCCTGACGCGATTCGAGATCGTTGCGGTCAAGGTTGACAAGGGCGAATTCCGAGGCAACGAACAATCCGGTGCCAACAGTCAGGAGCAGGCCGATGCCGACCATGATCCATTCGTAGGAGTCATTCATGGGGCTGCCCTCCCCGATCCAAAACAGCTGGAGCACAGGAGGGCATGGGTTTATGAGAAGGGTCGTCCATAGTAGGAAAAATCATAACGGCGCTGGCTTGGAGAATCCTGAAAAGCGCAGGTCGAAGCCGCATTCTTCGTGAATTGTTGCAGACCTGTCACAAAAAACGGTGCTGCGGTGTCTTATGGGCAGGCCGGAAATGCCGGCGGCTGAAATGGGAGCAAGGGAGAATTCTGATGGACACCACGGCAGTAGTCCTCGGCGGCGGATACGCGGGCGTTATGGCAGCGAACCGGCTGGCCGGACAGGGGCACCCGGTCCGGCTGGTGACCCCGGAGGAAAGGTTCACCCAGCGGATCCGGCTGCACGAATACACCGCCGGAACCCGTGCTGACCCCACGGTGGGTTACGCAACCCTGCTGAACCCGGGCGTCCAGGTACTCACCGACCGGGCCGAAGCGGTCAGCGCCGCGGCACGCACGGTCCACCTGGCCTCCGGGGACCGGCTGGACTACGGGTACCTCGTGTATGCCGTGGGCAGCGGAGAAAGCCGGGTCCCGCGCGGCGCCCTTGCTCCGGACCGGCTCTCCGGCGCCGCGGAAGCGAGGGCACGCCTCTCGCGGCTGGCTCCGGGGGAGCGGATAGCTGTGGTTGGCGGCGGCCTCACCGCCGTCGAGGTGGCCGCGGAAACGGCGCGGGCCTACCCGGAGAATCCGCTCACGCTGTACAGCGCCGGCGCGCCGGTGCCGCACTTCTCCGCCGGGGCGCGCGCAGGCCTGCTGCGGAGCCTGCACCGCGCCGGTATCCGTGTCCGCACCGGAACGGTGGACCCGGAGCGGCTCCCGGAAGCCACCGTCGTTCTCTGGTGCGCCGGCTTCGGCGTGCCGCAGCTGGCCGCCCGCAGCGGACTGCCTGTCGACGCCGACGGCCGGCTTGCCGTCGACGCCACCCTGCGGGTCCACGGACAGGACCGGATCTTCGGTGCCGGCGATGCCGCGGTGATCACGGATCCTGGCTACGGCTACCTGCCCATGACCTGTGCGTCCGCGATGCCCATGGGGGCCGAGGCCGCCGGGAACATCCTGCGGTCCGCCGCCGGTACGCCGCTGGCCAGCCACAACAGCGGTTTCCTGGGCCAGTGCGTCAGCCTGGGGCGGCGGGACGGAGCGGTCCAGTTTCTGACTGCGGGCTACACACCGCGGAGTTTCCACCTCCATGGCCGCTCCGCTGCCGTGCTTAAAGAGGTAATCTGCCGCATGACCCTGCGGTGGATCCGCGGGGAAGCCACAAAGAGCGGAGCGTACACATGGCCGGCCGGTCCCACGATGACGCCGCAGCCCACAGCCCCGGCAGTGTGGAGCTGAACCGGGACAGCGATTTCCTGGCCCACCGCGGACTGGTGTTCGCCATCGCCTATGACATCACCGGTACGGTCTCCGATGCGGAGGACGTGGTGCAGGAGACCTATCTGCGGTTCGCAGCGGTGCCTGGCCAGGTGGACAACCCGCGCGCCTACCTCGCCCGGACCGCAGCCAGGCAGGCACTCAACGCCGTCCGGAGCGCGGCCCGGCGCAGGGAGGACTACATCGGGGACTGGCTGCCGGAGCCCCTCCGCACCGGCCCCGGCGGCGGGGAGAGCTCCGATCCGCAGGTCGCTGCGCTGACGGCAGCGGAGGTGTCCACGGCGATGCTGGTCCTGATGCAGAACCTGTCCGGGCCTGAGCGGGCGGCGTTCCTGCTGCGCGAGGTGTTCGGCTTTTCCTACTCCGAGGTGGCAGCCGCGCTGGAATCCAGCGAGGCCGCGGCCCGCCAGACGGTGCACCGGGCCCGGGAACGGGTCCGCGCGGGGACGCCGCGGAAGCAGCCGGAGAAGAGCGAGCACCGCGCCGCCGTCGAACGCTTCCTGGAAGCGGCCATGACCGGGCAGGTGCAGGCACTGCTGGATGTGCTGGCCCCGGACGTTGTGCTGGTTTCCGACGGCGGCGGCAAAGTCAGTGCCGCCCGCAAGCCGGTGCGCGGCCCGGAGCGGGTCGCGGCACTGCTGCTGGGACTGGCCGGTAAATACAGTGCCGGTGCCGTTCCGGAGTTTATTGAGCTCAACGGCCTGCCGGCGGTTGCCTTCCGCGAGGGCGGGACGGTGACCACCGTCTTCCAGGCCAGTTCGGAGGGCGGGAGGATTACCGGCGTTTATGCGATGCGGAATCCGGATAAGCTCCTGCGCCTGCAGTAGCCGGTTACTCCTTTTCCTTCTCCACCAGCGGATCCGGGTCCAGGAAAGCAACCGTCAGCACCGCAGCAGTCTGGTCGATCTGCCATTCCCTGGCCCCGAGGTTCCGCAGTGCGTCGCTGATGGTGTCCAGGTTGATCTCTGCCGGCGGCCGCCAGGCCACCCGGCGCAGGTGATCCGGGGTCAGCAGGTTCTCCACCGGAAGGTTCAACCGTTCCGCCAGCGCGGCCAGCCGCGGCTTGGCCGTTTGGAGGCGCGCTGCGGCGGCGGGATCGTTCCGGGCCCAGACACGCGGCGGCGGCGGGGCATGGGTGGGCACATGCAGTGCGGGCAGGTCCTTGGTCTCCCGGGCCGCAGCGATGCAGCGCAGCCAGCGCGGCGCTTCGCGCTGGGCCGCGCGGCCGTGGAAGCCGGGGGTGCCCAGCAGCTGCGGGACCGTGTTGGGCATGGCCCGGGCGGCAGCAACAATCGCGGAATCCGGAATCAGGCGGCCGGGGGCGGTGTCGCGGCGCTCGGCCAGCTGCTCACGTTCCAGCCACAGCTCACGCACGGCCGCCAGCTGCCGGCGGTCACGCAGCTGATGCATACCGGACGTCCGGCGCCACGGGTCGGTGCGCGGCGGCGCCGGCTCCGCGGTCCGGATGGCTTCAAACTCCTCTTCGGCGAAGGCCAGCTTGCCGTCGGCTTCGAGCAGTTTGACCAGTTCTTCGCGCAGCTCGGCCAGGACTTCGACGTCGAGGGCGGCATACCGGAGCCAGGGCTCGGGCAGGGGCCGGGTGGACCAGTCCGCGGCGGAGTGTTCCTTGGCGAGGCTGAAGCCCAGCAGCTGTTCGATGACGGCGGCGAGCCCAACCCGGGGCAGCCCGGCGAGGCGCGCGGCAAGTTCGGTGTCGAAAAGCTTGTCCGGCCACATTCCCAGCTCTGACAGGCAGGGCAGGTCCTGGGTGGCGGCGTGCAGGATCCATTCCACGCCGTGCAGGGCCTCATTGATGATGCTGAGGTCGCGCAGCGGCTCAGGATCAATCAGCCAGGTGCCGGCCCCTTCGCGGCGGATCTGCACCAGGAAGGCACGCTGGCCGTAGCGGAAACCGGAGGCCCGTTCAGCGTCTACGCCTGCCGGGCCGGTTCCCGCAGCCAGGGCCCGGGCCGCCCGTTCCAGCCCTTGCGGGGTGTCGATGACCAGCGGTACACCATCACGCGGAGTCTCGAGAACGGTCAGGGGGGCAGCTGCCTCAGGCTCGTCTGCGGGCGATTCGGAAAGGGCGTTGCCGGAAGTTTGCGCGGTCATAAGGCTTCCAGTCTATCGAGTGCAGCGGGGTGGTCCCGTCTCGGGGGCCGCTGGAGCTAGTTGAGGCGGCGTCGCGGAAGCGGGGAAACGCCGTCGGGAAGCGGTGGAAGCCCGGCAAAAGTGCACACCATATCGGACCAGGCTTCCAGGTGGGACTGCACGTCGGCGCCGTCCGGGGTCCAGGAAGCGCGCAGCTCGATGTCGATGGCGTCACTGCGCCCGGCCAGGGTGCCGTAGCTTTCGGACAGGATCCGGGTCGCCGTGCCGCCGGCGGAGGAGTACCGGGCACCGTGTTCCTGCAGGGCGTCCACCAGCCAGGTCCAGGCAACCGAGCCGAGCATCTGGTCATTTCCCATATCCGGTTCGAGCTCGGCGCGGATATAGGTGACGATCCGGAAGTTGCCGTTCCAGACCGCGCTGCCCTCGGGGTCGTACAGCAGGATGAACCGTCCGGTGGCCAGCTCCTGGCTCTCGGGAAGGACCGGACCTACCGGTCCGTGGAAGGTTCCGTTGACCGGCTGCGGGCCGGAACAAACGACGTCGGCAGCCAGCGACACGGCGAAAGGTGCCAGCCGGGTGGGGGCTGGAATCTCTTCCAGCCGCACCTCGGGCCGGCACTTAGCTCGGCGCAGCGCCCCTAGGGCTGTCAGGAATTCCGGGGGCACCTGTGACAGGTCACCAATTGCACTCACCCTCGAAGGTTACGGCGGGGCCCGCGCCCTTCGGTGCAGGCTCGCCGGAAAGTCCCAATCGTTACGGGCAACAGCTTACGTACCGCTGCTGCCCGGCCGACAGTGCAGCGGCTCAGCGCGCGGCGGAAACCTCCGAGGCGATGGCCGCGGCGAAGGCATCCACATCCGCCTCGGTGGTGTCGAACGTGCACATCCAGCGCACCTCGCCGGTGGCCTGGTCCCAGTCGTAGAAGCGGAAGGCGTCCCGGAGCTTGTCCGCCACACCGGCCGGCAGGGTGGCGAACACGGCGTTGGCTTCGGTGGGCTGGGTGAGGGTGACGCCGTCGATCTTTTCCACCGCGGCGCGCAGCCGGGCCGCCATGGCGTTGGCCGTGGAGGCCGAGCGCTGCCAGAGATCCGTGCCGTACAGGGCGATGAACTGGGCCGAGACGAACCGCATCTTGGAAGCCAGCTGCATGTTCATCTTGCGCAGGTATTCCAGGCCGGGGGCGGCATCCGGATCCAGGGCGACGATGCACTCACCGTACATCATGCCGTTCTTGGTTCCGCCCAGGGAGAGGATATCGACGCCCGCGTCGGTGGTGATGGCGCGCAGGGGCACACCCAATGCTGCGGCGGCGTTGCCCAGCCGGGCCCCGTCCATGTGCAGCTTCATGCCGCGGGCGTGGATGTGCTCGGAAATCGCCTTGATCTCCTCCACGGTGTAGAGGGTTCCCAGCTCGGTGGACTGGGTGATCGACACGGCCAGCGGCTGGGCACGGTGCTCGTCGCCCCAGCCCCAGGCCTCGCGGTCAATCAGTTCGGGGGTGAGCTTGCCGTCCGGGGTGGGGACATTAAGCAGCTTCATGCCGCCGATGCGTTCGGGGGCGCCGTTTTCGTCCACGTTGATGTGGGCGGTGGAGGCGCAGATGACGGCGCCCCAGCGGGGCAGCAGGGACTGCAGGCTGGTGACGTTGGCACCGGTGCCGTTGAAGACAGGGAAAGCCCGCATCCGGTTGCCGAAGTGCCCGGTGAAGACGTCCCGGAGCTTCGCCGTGTACACGTCCTCTCCATAGGCGACCTGGTGGCCGAGGTTGGCGGCAGCCAGGGCGTCCATGATTTCAGGATGGACGCCGGAGTAGTTATCCGAGGCGAAGGCGCGCAGGGCAGGGTCATGCAGGGAGGCGGTTTCTATCACGGGTGTCAGTATTCCTCACATTGGGGCAGGGCCGGAAATGGCCCTCAGCTGTAGTCGGACGGCAGCAGGCTGATCCGCCTGCCATTAAGGGACGCTGCCGGCGTGCTGAACAGCCGGACGGCGGCCCGGCCCAGCTCGGAAACGTCGGTGAAGTCGGGGAACTTCCGGTCCGGCTGGGCGGCGCGCATGGCATCGTCCACCAGGGCTTTGACCACCAGCACGACGGCGGCGGCATCGGTTCCGTCGAATCCGGCGGCGATGGACTGCACCCAGGTTTCGGCTGCGGCTTTAGCGGCCGCGTAGCCGGCGTTGCCGGGGGTGGGGGAATCGACGGCGGTGGAGGAGACGATCGCCAGCCGTCCGTGCGGGGAAGCCGCCAGCTGATCGTAGAAGCTGCGGCTGGTGTTGCGCAGGGTGTTGAGGATGTTGTTCTGCAGGAAGTCCCAGTCCGCATCGCTCTGCTCCTGCAGTGAGCTGCCGCCGCGCCAGCCGCCCACCAGGTGGATCAGCCCGTCGATGCCGCCTTCATCCGCCAGGTCCGCGGCGAGGCCGGCGACGTCACCGGGGCGGCTGAGGTCGCAGGTGCGAAGTTCTGCTTCGGGCAGTGCGGCGAGGGCGCCTTCCAGCCGGGCGGCGTTGGAGCCGACGGCCACCACCTTCGCCCCGCCGGCCGCCAGGGCGGTGCAGACTGCGGTGCCGGAGGCAGAGGCTGCCCCGGCGACGAGGACGGTCAGTCCCTGAAGGGCGGTTTCCCCTGCTCCGGCAGTGGTCATAGCGTGCTGCTCCCCGTAATTCCGGCGGTGGATTCGATGACCGGTGCCATCTTCTTGGACAGTGCTTCGTAGAACATGGACAGCGGAAATTCGTCGTCGAGCACTTCGTCCGTGAGGGCGCGCGGCGGGCCGTCCAGCGGCAGGGCATCCGGTCCCTTGGCCCAGCGCGAGGCCGGGTTGGGGGTCAGCGTTCCTGAGACTAGATCGTAGGCTGCCAGCCAGTGCGCTGTCTTGGGGCGGTCGATGGAACGCCAGTACAGTTCCTCGATTTCTTCGCCCAAACGGACGACGACGGCGGGGGCTTCGTCCCAGTCGATGCTCAGCTTGCCGTCGGTCCAGTGCAGGACCCGGTGCTGGTGCATCCAGGCAAAGAGCAGCTGCCCGCCCAGGCCGTCGTAGTTGCGTACGCGTGATCCGGTGATGGCAAACCGGAAGATCCGGTCGAAGATCACGGCGTACTGCACCAGCTGCGCCGTTCGCCGGGCCTGCGGATCGGCGTCGTCGTTGTGCTGGATCTTGACCGACTCGCGGAACGCGGTGAGATCGCAGCGCAGCTCCTCGAGCGAGTAGAGGAAGTACGGCATCCGCTGCTTGATCATAAAGGGATCGAAGGGCAGGTCGCCGCGCATATGGGTGCGGTCGTGGATAAGGTCCCACATCACGAAGGTCTCTTCGGTCAGGGCCTGGTTGTCCAGGAATTCTGCGGCGCCTTCAGGAAGTTCGAGCGAGGTGATCTCCGCGGCGGCGCGCAGCACCCTGCGGAAGCGGGCGGCCTCCCGGTCCGCGAAGATTGCACCCCAGGTGAAGGCCGGCGTCTCGCGGACGGCGACGGTTTCGGGGAACAGGACGGCGGAGTTGGTGTCATAGCCGGGAGTGAAGCCGCGGAAGCGGATCGGCACGAAGAGTTTGTTGGAGTAGTCCCCGGCTTCGAGGCCGGCGATGAATTCCGGCCAGATGACCTCGACGATCACGGCTTCGAGGAGGCGGGAACGGGACCCGTTCTGCGTGTACATGGGGAAGATGACCAGGTGCAGCAGTCCATCGGTGCGGCTCAGCTGCGGCTGGAAGGCCAGCAGGGAATCGAGGAAGTCCGGAACGCCCAGTCCGGCTTCGAGCCAGCGGTCCAGGTCCCGCACCGCGAGGTCGAGGTAATCGGCGTCGTGTCCGAAGGCGGGAGTGAGTTCCCGGACGGCGTCCCGGACGGTTTCGAGCAGGGGCCCGGCGGCGGCGTGGTGCTCTTCGGGGACGGATCCGTCCTGTTCCTGGAGCTGCGCGAACCCGGTGGCGGCGCTCTTCAGCCGGTGCCAGGCCGCGGAATCCTCCGGGGCCGACGCGAGCTGGCTTGCTGGAGAATGCAGCGTTGCTGATGACATGGCTGAGACCTTCCGGTAGCAGGATCCCCCCGCGGGAAGCTGATGCTCCCAGCCTAGCCATCTGTCACGATTACTTAGCCTCAAATCAGTTTGAGGTTAGGAACCTTTATGCTCGGCCGGTCCGCAGCGGTCTCATTGACCAGAGCGGCTTCCGCTTGGGCGGGGAGGAAGTCCGGGCTGACGGGTTCTGCGGCAGCCACCAGGCATGGGTGCAGCCATAGAGCACGACGGCGATGGCCAGGGCTTCGACGGCCAGCAGCGCCACCAGGACCAGCAGCTGCACCAGCGCCGCATCCAGCGGGGAGGCCCCGCCGAGGATCAGGCCCACAAAGGCGCCAGGCAGCGTCACCATACCGACAGTCCGGGTCTGGTCCAGGGCCGGAATCAGCGCTTCGCCGGCGACCGGCCGGATGATGAGCATCCGGGCCTCTGCATCGGGGAATCCCAGGGCCAGGGCAGCTTCCACCTCGCCGTTGCGCTGGTGCAGCTCACCGAGGATCCGCCGGCCGGCGAGGGTGGCGGCGGTCATGGCCCCGCCGATCAGCTGGCCGGCTACCGCAATCAGGGCCAGGGCACTGAAGGGCAGGACGCCGCAGGCCAGCATCAGCCCCAGGACCGGCAGCACTCCGGCGGCAATCGGCAGCGCCATCAGTACGCCGCGGCGTCCCGCAGCCACCCGCCGTCCCGCGGTGAGGGAGGCGACGGAGAACATCAGGGCCACGAAGCCCAGGGCCGCGAGCGGATGCCTGGCCAGCTGGCTGATGAGCAAAGCGACCACCGCCAGCTGCACCACGGCACGGAGCCCTGCGGCCAGCACGGCTCCGGGGGACCGGTCCAGGACCAGGGCGGAGATCAGCGCCGCCGTGCCGAGCAGGCCCGCGAGCAGCAGCCAGGCCGCCGGACCGATATTCAGCAGGGTCGAATCCACGGCGGCAGCCTCCGGAATCAGTAGCCGGCGCTGTTTGGGGATTCGGTGCCGATTTCAGTCAGCGGCACCTCGGGGTGGTTCTTCTGTACCCGGCGCAGCGCCCAGATGTCGTTGAAAACGGCCACGTAGGCGCCGTCGGTGCGGATCAGCACCTCGGCGCCGTGGACGTTACTCAGGACCTCCGCGGCCGAAGCCTCGGTGAGCCGGGCCAGTGAGTAGTTGAGCTGCTCCATCCGCATCGGCGCGTTGAAGTCCTGCGTCATGCGGTCTTCCACCACTTCGAACTGCATGGGGCCAACGGCGGCCAGCACCGGGGCCTGATCGCCCCGCCGGTCGGAGCGCAGCACCTGGATGATGCCCTCGTGCTCCAACTGGTCGATCCCGCGGCGGAACTGCTTGTACCGGCTGGGGTCCTGGGAGCGGGCCACCCGGAAGTGTTCGGGGCTGAAGAACGGAATCGGCGGGTACTGGACGGGTTCCTCGACGTACAGGCTGTCACCAACCCGCAGGGCGGAGGCATTCACCAGCCCGACGACGTCGCCCGGGTACGCCTGGTCGATCACCTCGCGTTCGCGGCCGAACAGGTGCTGGGCGTATTTGGTGGCGAACGTTTTGCCGGTGTTGGAGTGGGTGACCACCATGCCGCGTTCGAAGATGCCGGAGCAGACACGGATAAAAGCGACGTGGTCCCGGTGGGCCTTGTTCATGCCGGCCTGGACCTTGAAGACGAAGCCGGAGAACGGTGCGTCGACCGGACGCTGGTTTCCTGCCTCGTCCACCCGGGGTCCGGCGGGAGGGGCCAGATCCACCAGGGTGTCCAGGATCTGCTTCACGCCGAAGTTCAGGGCGGCGGAGGAGAACAGGATCGGCGTGGCCTTCGCGTCCAGGAAGGCCTGGCGGTCAAACTCGCTTCCGTCGATGACCAGCTCCGCTTCACCCACCGACTCGTCCCAGACATCGCCCTCGGCCGCAGCGGCTTCCTCGGTGCTGAAGTGTTCCTCCAACGCCAGAGAGGCGCCGGAATTCTGCCGGGTGAAGCGCACGTATTCGTCCTTGGACCGGTCCCAGACACCGCGGAAGTCACCGGCGATGCCGACTGCCCAGGTCAGCGGCATGGGTGCCAGGCCGGTGCGCTCGGTGATCTCATCCATCAGCGCCAGCGGATCCAGTCCGGGGCGGTCCCACTTGTTGATTACGGTGATGATCGGCAGGTTCCGTGAGCGGCAGACCTCGAAGAGCTTCATGGTCTGGGTTTCCAGTCCCTTGGCGGCGTCCACCAGCATCACGGCACAGTCAACCGCGGCCAGGACGCGGTAGGTGTCCTCGGAGAAGTCGGCGTGGCCGGGGGTGTCCAGCAGGTTGATAACGGTGTCCCGGTAGGCGAACTGCAGGGCCGTGGAACTGATGGAGATGCCGCGGTCCTTCTCCATCTGCATCCAGTCGGAGACCGTTTCCCGGCGGTTGTCCTTGCCGTTGGTGGCACCGGCGGTGCCGATGACACGGGCATGCAGGGCAAGCGCCTCGGTCAGCGTGGACTTGCCGGCGTCAGGGTGGGAGATGACGGCGAAGGTGCGCCGGCGGACGGCTTCCTTGCCGATCGCCGGGTTGGCGCTCGCACGGACGGGGGTCTGGACCTGTGAGGACACTGCCGCTGCTTTCAGGTGTGGTGGGATTTCGGGACTGCCCAAATGGCAGCTTTTCCAGTTTACCGGCCGTGCGCAAACCGGAAGCCCCTGCCGGGGCGGCCGGGCCTGGCCTAGTGTGGTGAAGGGTACAGATCCACCACGGCAAAGGGGCCAGCCATGGCAGAAGCACTCATCGTCGACGCGGTCCGCACACCCGTCGGCCGGCGGGGCGGCGGACTAAGCGGCATCCACCCCGCGGACCTCGCTGCCGCGGTGATCGGCGAAACCGTGCGGCGCACCGGGATTGACTCTGATGAATTCGATGAGGTGATTCTGGGCTCGATCGACCAGGTGGGACCGCAGTCCATGGATATCGCCAGGACCGCCTGGCTGGCCGCCGGGCTCTCCGAACGCGTACCCGGGACCACGGTGGAACGCCAGTGCGGCTCCGGCCAGCAGGCCATTTCCTACGCGGCGCAGGCCGTGATGAGCGGAACAGCTGACCTGGTGGTGGCGGGCGGTGTGCAGAACATGTCCGCCGTACCCATCGGCTACGCCAACACCGCCGCCGCGGAGCTGGGCTTCCCCAACCCGTTCGCAGGCTCCGCCGGCTGGGAAACGCGGTACGGTACGCAGCCGATTTCCCAGTTCATCGGCGCTGAAATGATGGTCCAGCGCTGGGGTCTCTCCCGCCGCGAGCTGGAGGATTTCGCCGTCGAATCCCACCTCCGGGCGCTCGCAGCCCAGGCCGAGGGCCGGTTCGACCGGGAAATCCTGCCCCTGGCGGGCCTCAGCGCCGACGAAGGGCCGCGTACCCCCGACCGGGCCAAGATCGCCTCCCTTGCGCCGCTGCGGGAGGGCGGCACGCTGACGGCCGCGACGTCGTCGCAGATTTCCGACGCCGCCGCCGTGCTGCTGCTCGCCTCCGGGGACGCCGTCCGCCGGTACGGGCTGCGGCCGAGGGCGCGGATCCACCACCTGTCGGCCCGCGGCGATGATCCGGTCATGATGCTCAGCGCACCGATCGAGGCCACCAGGCATGCCCTCAAGCGCACGGGGATGTCACTGGCGGAGATGGACCTGATCGAAATCAATGAAGCCTTCGCCTCGGTGGTCCTGGCCTGGCAGCGTGAGCTGGATGCGGACCTGTCCAGGGTGAACGTCAACGGAGGCGGCATTTCCCTGGGTCATCCCATCGGCGCCACCGGTGCCCGGCTGATGACCACCCTGCTGCATGAGCTGGAGCGTACCGGCGGACGCTACGGGCTGCAGACCATGTGCGAGGGCGGCGGGCAGGCTAACGTCACCATCATCGAACGGCTCGGCTGAGGGCTGCGGCGCGCCTGACCCGCCCGCCGGCCCGGCTGAGCAGCAGGTCGGCTGTGGCAGCCGCGGCCGCACCGGTGGCATAGGCGGCGAGGTCCCAGGCGTTGAAGGTGCTGCCGAACACCAGGTGCAGCGGCGGCCAGGCCTCACCCAACC
>NZ_BCQM01000005.1 GCF_001552075.1 Arthrobacter luteolus NBRC 107841 | reverse complement strand
AGCCCACGGGGTGGGCGGGACAGCCAATTCAACCAATCAAAATAATTGGTATCAATAAACTTGGCACACTATTGAGTTCTCAAACAACAGTCGCATCCGGTCTACTCAGAAAAACCATTCCGTTTCCGGATCAATGTCTTTCTTTTCGCACCGCTGCGGTGTTTCATAATTCTATTTCATCTTTCCGGTTTTTGCAATTCGGCGGATTTCCGTGGAAATCGTTCCGAACCGTTCAAACCGGCTGTCCGAACCCAGCATTCATTGTCAGGCTTTCCCGCCGGCACACAAGGCGCGCAGCAGATCCACCATCGAAAGGAAGTTGGGGTTTGGCCGCCATGCTTCGGGCGCTTTCTCAGCGTCCCGGCCGCGGCGACTCAGAAAACATTACACGGCGCCGGGCGGGCGTGCAAATCGAATCAAGGTGTCCTGCACCACGTCGCAGAACTGGCCGGAAACGCTCCGTTACCCATCCACGGAAGACGGCTACGAACGGCATTCCTGCATGCCGTGTCTTGGTTCTCCCGGCCCTGGTCGGTCCTGGTCAAGCTCTCTGGATGAGCCAAGACGGTCTCCCTATATGGAGCGCCCCTCTATAGAGCCACTTTGTGGGGCGGTCTACAACTTTGCGGGGGCGCCCACGGCGGGGGTGCCTATAGGTGGGGGGTGCCTATAGGTGGGGGGTGCCTATAGGTGGGGGGTGCCTATAGGTGGGGGGTGCCTATAGGCGGGGGTGCCTATATAGGAAGACAAGGGGGTGGAAAGTATGGGGGGTGGAAGGCATGGGCCCCGGATCCAACAGAGAGAGGGGTCGAGAGAAAGGGCCCGACGGGGAGAGGGAGCGGCAGAGAGGAGCGGGACAGAGAGGGAGACGGAGAGGGAAGCCTGCCCCTGCCCCCAAGCGCACGTGCCGAGCGCCGCGCAAAGGTCGCGCACGACGTTCAGCACCAAATAGGGGGGTTCCACATAGGGATAGGGGTTCCACATAGGGGGTTTCCAGATAGAGGGTGTTCCATCAGGGTCGAAAAGAGAGGAAGGTGCTGGCCTCCGTTCTTACCTCCCCGCGTAGAAGGTCCGTGGGATCTTTACTCCGGGCGCGAATAGCGTCCCGCATCCCGCATCCCTACGGCGCCGCCGTCGCCCGGCCCGCCATCACCCGGCTCTCCCCCGGCCCCGGCGCCCGATCTGTCTCGTCCGATCCAGCCTCGTCTGGCAAACCTGACTGCCGTCCGCGCACCACGAATCCAAACTCCCCAGACATCCCCTATATAGGGCAGTCACTCGTACTCCGGGCAGCAGCCGCACGGGCGGGGCACCGCCGAGATCGAGGCCCACCCAAACCTCCACACACCCACCCATCAACGCATCACTGCATAACTGCTCAACGGCACCCACGCCCCAAGACACCAAGACACCAAGACACCAAGACACCACCCAACCCACCCAACCCAACCAACATGCCAGGACCGGCAGCAGCGCCAGCCACTGCAGGAACGCGCCCGTCGCAGGAAGCGCCAGCCACTACAGGAACCCCCGGCGTCCGCCGCAGGCACGCGCCCGTCGCAGGAACCCCGGCGCCCACCGCAGGAAGCGCCAGCCCCCGCCGGACCGCGCCCGTCGCCGGAACCTAGGAGCCGGCGTCGGGCACCGGTCCCCTGACAAACGATCAGGCCAGATTTCCGCCCCATTCCGGCCACCTGCCAACCCGCCAACCACCCCGGAATGGGCAGGCGAAAAATCGGGTAGACTTGTTGGCGGCCCCTCATGTGGTGTCATCCTGTGAACTCCCCCAGGACCGGAAGGTAGCAAGGGTAAGCGGGCTCTGGCAGGTGCATGGGGGGTCTTTAATTTATCCGGAAACGGCGGCCTTTGCCCCGCCCCGGGACCGGATGCGAACCGTCAGCGCCAACCGATAGGGTTCTATCTGTGAGTACAGCCCTTTACCGCCGCTACCGTCCCGAGAACTTCGGGGACGTGATCGGCCAGGAGCATGTCACCGAGCCGCTGATGGCGGCCCTCTCAAAGAACCGCGTCAACCACGCCTACCTTTTCTCCGGCCCGCGCGGCTGCGGCAAGACTACGTCTGCCCGCATCCTGGCCAGGTGCCTGAACTGCGCTGAGGGCCCGACGCCGACCCCGTGCGGCAAGTGCGACAGCTGCGTTGAACTGGCCCGCAACGGCTCCGGCAGCCTCGACGTCATCGAAATCGACGCAGCCAGCCACGGCGGTGTGGACGACGCCCGCGACCTGCGCGAACGGGCCACCTTCGCCCCCGTGCGCGACCGCTACAAGATCTTCATCATTGACGAAGCCCACATGGTCACCTCGGCCGGCTTCAACGCGCTGCTCAAGATCGTCGAAGAGCCGCCGGAACACATCAAATTCATCTTTGCCACCACGGAACCGGACAAGGTGATCGGCACCATCCGGTCCCGCACCCACCACTATCCGTTCCGCCTGGTTCCCCCGGAACCGCTGCTGGCCTACCTGGAAAAGCTGGCCAGCCAGGAAAACGTGCCTGTGGCCCCCGGTGTCCTCTCGCTGGTCATCCGGGCCGGCGGCGGATCCGTCCGTGACTCGCTGTCCGTTCTGGACCAGCTGATGGCCGGTGCCGGTGAATCCGGGCTGGACTACGAACTGGCAGTGAACCTGCTGGGGTACACCCACGTGGCGCTGCTCGACGACGTCGTTGATGCCTTCGCTGCCGGTGATGCAACCACCGTCTTCGGCGCCATTGACCGCGTGATCCAGACCGGCCAGGACCCCCGCCGTTTCGTTGAGGATCTGCTGGAGCGGTTCCGCGACCTCATTGTGGTCAACGCGATGCCGGACAGCGCAGCTGCCGTACTCCGCGGCGTTCCCGAAGACCAGATCAACCGGATGCACACGCAGGCCGCCCAGTTCGGCGGCGCCGAGCTTTCCCGCGCCGCCGACATCACGAACACCGCCCTGACCGAGATGACGGGCGCAACCTCCCCGAGGCTGCACCTGGAACTGCTCTGCGCTAGGATCCTGCTGCCAGCAGCCGACCAGTCGGAGCGCGGCACGGCTGCGCGCGTGGACCGGCTCGAACGGCGGCTCAGCTACGCCGGCGACGGCGCCCCGGCCTATGCGGCCGGCGAGACAGTGCAGGGGTCACCGGCCGCGTCTGCTCCAGCAGCTGAACGCCCGACGGCGGCACAGCGTCCCGCAGCAGCGGCACCAGCGGCTTCCCAGCCGGAAGCACCGCAGCCCGCTCCCGTGGAATCCGCACCAGCCGCAGCGGACTGGGGCGGAACCTGGGCGACACCTGCTCCCACAGTTCAGTCCTCCCCGGCAGCCGGCCAGTCTGCTGCCGGCGCCTCCGCTGCTTCCGGCGGATCGAGCCGGACGTGGGACGACGTTTCCCGCGAGGCAGCCGAGCAGCAGCCTCCGGCCCAGCCGGCACCCGCGCCTGAATCCGCTGGGTCCAGCGGCGCCGTGAGCGCGCAGGGTTCGAACCCCCAAACCAATGGATCCGGCGCCGCTCAGCCTCCGGCCCGGCCGGCGTCCCAGTCGTCCCAGTCGTCCTCTGCAGGGCAGCAGGCTCCCGCAGCATCAGTGCCTTCCCGCGACGCCGCACCTGCCCCGCAGGGCCAAGCCCCGCAAACCCGTGAGGGTGTGGCACCGTCCGGGGCTCCCGCGGCAGCTTCCCAGCCGGGCACTGCAGCAGCAGGTCAGCCCGGCCAGGCAGCCGCACCTCAGCCGGGTCAGGCAGCAGCAGGTCAGCCCGGCCAGCCCGGTCAGCCTGCTCCGCAGGAGGCCAGCCGCACCGGCGGCGGCGGACAGATTGAAATGATCCGGCGGGCTTGGCCGGAGATCATGGATGCCCTCACCAGCATCCGCCGTGCGACCTGGCTGAACGTCAGCAAGAACGCCTCGCCGCGGGCCTTCGACGGCCGGGTCCTGGAACTCGCGTTCTCGAACCCCGGCGCGGCAACAAACTTCAACCGGCCCGATCACCTGGAGAATCTCCGCAAGGCCATCCACCAGGTCCTTGGAGTGGATTGCCAGGTCAACGCGGTCCACGACAGCACCGCGGCAGCGGGTGAACCCGGCCCAAAAGCTGGTAGCCGGCCTCACCAGCCGGCACAGGTTCCGGCACCGGCTCCCCAGCAGTCCGCGACAGGAGCCACCGCACCTGTGTCCGCAGGCGCGCCTGCGCCCACGTCCGAGGTGTCCCCGGCGCAGCGCGGCGCATCGTCTGCCCCTGTTCCGGCAGGCCACAGCAGCGCGCCTGCAGCTCAGGAGCGGCAGGAATCAGCCGACACATCCCGGGCTGCCGGGCAGACCGGTCAGCAGGGGGCGCAATCCCCGCAGGCTGAAACGGGCCAGCGCCCGCCTCAGTCCAGCGTTCCTGCCGATCACCCCACCCGGCAGACGGGTCGGGTGTCCAATCCGGGCACCCCATCCGTTCCCTCCTCACAGGAGACGGGTCAGCAGGTATCACAGCCCGGCTCCCCATCCGGCCAGCCCACGTCCCAGCCGGGACCGCCCCGGGGATCGAACGGACAGCCGGCGGCCGAAGCCGGTGCTGCGGCCAGCCGCGCTGCTGCACGCCCCGCCCAGTCACAGGCGGCGGATCGTCCCGACGTCCAGCGCGCGCCGGGTACCTCCAGCGCGCAGAGCGACCCGAGTGCTCCAGAAGCACAGCGCACGCCGGGTAGTTTCAGCGCGCCGAGCGCTCCGGCAGCGCAGCAGGCGCCGGACGTTTCCGCCGCACAGCCCGCCACAGTTTCTGCAACGGTTCAACCCGCCACAGCCCCGCCAGCCACGGAGCCGGCCCCGGCCCGCGCTGCTGCGGGGGGCCCCGCGGCATCCCGTCCCAAGGCAGCCCGCCCCGCGGCGCCGCTGCCCGATGATTGGCCGCAGGAGCCCTCCGATCCGGCGGATATGCCGGAGAGCAACGCCTGGGAGACTGCTGCACCGCCTGAGGACATCCACGTCAGCAGTGCAGTCAGCGACGATGAGTGGGCCAACACCAACTGGGCCGGAACCACTTCCACGCGTCCCGCGGCGCAGGCCGCCGGGTCCTGGGGACAGGCTTCAGCCCGCCCGGGGACCGGGCAAGGCGCTCCGGCGGGCTCTTCTGCCGGGACCCCCGCCGGGTCGCCCGGAAGCGCCGCGCCGGGATCCTCAGCGCAGGCGTCCTCAGCACAGGGATCCTCAGCGCAGGCGTCCTCAGCACAGGGATCCTCAGCACAGGGTTCCACAGCGCAGAGTTCCACAGCACAGGGTTCCACAGCACCGGGATCTTCAACACACCGATCCGGCGCGCAGACGATGCAGGCGCCCGCTCGGACAGCACCGCAGCCGGCCCGGGCCCAGACAGCAGAAGCACCGGCAGCTCCGGCCGGGAACCAAGGTAACCGCCCGCTCAGCCGGTACCAGAAACTGCTGAATGAAGCTGCCCAGCGCAATGGCACGGCGCAGCCTGCCGCAGGACGGGGCAACGTAGACTTGGGCTACATCGAAGACGTGCCAAGCGCCGACGATGTGACTCTCGAGGACTCGGGTTTGGTGGGCCGCAAGGCCATCGAACGCATCCTGGGCGGCCGGCTGATCGAGGAACGCAGCCTCGACGGACAAGACATGCGCCGCTGACCGGTCCAACAACTATTCCCTAAGAAGGCCAAGTGTACGAAGGTGCGGTTCAGGAACTGATCGACGAGTTGGGACGCCTCCCCGGCGTGGGTCCCAAGTCGGCGCAGCGGATCGCTTTCCACATTCTGGAATCGGATCCCGAGGATATGTCCCGGCTGGCTTCCGCGATCACCACGGTCAAGGAGAAGGTGAAGTTCTGCCAGGTGTGCGGCAACGTCACCGAGCAGGAGACCTGCAACATCTGCCGGGACCCGCGCCGCGATCCCACCATGATCTGCGTGGTGGAAGAGTCCAAGGACGTCATCGCCGTGGAACGGACCCGTTCCTTCCGGGGGCGGTACCACGTGCTCGGCGGGGCCATTAACCCGATTGCCGGCATCGGTCCGGACCAGCTGCGTATCCGCGAACTGCTCAGCCGGCTCTCCGACGAGAAGATCGCCGAAATCATCATCGCCACGGACCCCAACCTCGAAGGGGAAGCCACAGCGACGTACCTGGTGCGCATGCTCAAGACCCTGGGCATCAACGTCACCCGCCTTGCCTCCGGGCTCCCGGTGGGAGGCGACCTCGAATACGCCGACGAAATTACCCTCGGCCGCGCCTTCGAAGGCCGCCGCAGCCTCACCTAAGGCTCAGCCCGCCCAGGCGCAACTCACCTAAGCAGCAGCCGCCCCGACGGTGAAGGCGCTCCCCGGCGCCGCGTAGTCAATGACGCCGTCGTACCGGTCCGCCGCCCGCGCCACCGCCTCGGCCGGGCTGAGGAACGGGCCAAGGTGCGTAAGGATCAACCGTCCAGCGCCGCCTGCGAGCGCAGTGGCACCGGCGTCCTCGGGCGTGTGGTGCACCTTCTCCCCGTCCCCGGGAGCGCCGGCGCTGTCCGCCTCGCAGAGCAGCGCATCACAGCCGCGGGCAAGCTGCGCCAACGCCGGGCACGGAGCGGTGTCCCCGGAATAGACCAGCGAGCCGCCGTCGGCTTCCACCCGCAGGGCGAACGCCGGCATACCGTGCTCCACGGCCCGGCTGGTCAGCCGCAGCGAACCGACACCCGCCTGGTGCCCGTCGTACAGTTCCGTGATCTGGAACGCGGACTCAACCGGGCTGCGGTGCGCGGGCTGGGTGGAAGAGGCGTTGGTCAGGAATCCGGCCAGCCGCCCGGCAGCGCCCACGGGCGCAAACAGCGGCAGCGGGGTGGAGCGCCGAACGTCCGCAAACAGCAGGCCGTAATACGCAGTCAAAAGGTCAGCGCAGTGATCGGCGTGCAGATGCGAAATCCAGACGGCGTCCAGTTCCGCCAGCCCGACGTGCTGCTGCAGCGGCCCCAGCGTGCCGCTGCCCGCATCCACCCAAATCCGGGTACCGCGGTGGGACACCAGATAGCCGGAGCACGGATTCTCCGCACTGGGATACGGGGAAGCGGAACCCAGGACGGTCAACCGAAGCGGCTCAGCCGTCACTACGCGATCCGCGTACCCGAGGCGAGCCGGCGGGCCGGGGTCACCAGCCGCCGTCGTGCCAGGGCCAGCAGCAGTGCGGCACCGGCGAACTGCACACCCAGGCCCAGCGGCCAGATGGGGAACGACGCCGGGAGCTCACGGTCTTCCCGCACCTCACCGTTGATGCACTGCGGTCCGCTGAACTCCGGCCCGGCCTGTGCATACCTGACGGACGAGCTGATGCCTTCCATCGGCCCGCCGGCACCTTCCCGCGGACCGTACGGCAGGGCGTCAGCCAGGACCACGAAGGGATTGGCGGCCAGCAGCCACGCTGAGCGTTCGGTATGGCTGACCTCCATTTCCATCAGCGGTCCGGTGCATGTGTAGCTGCTGTTGAAGGTTTCGTCCGGCGCCGTGTAGGGCTGGTACGGCTCATACTGCGCGAAATTCGCCTGCACCGTCCCCTTGACCAGCGGCATGCTCAGCGCAAAAGCGATCAGCGTTCCGATGGAGAGCAGCGCCACCAGCATGTAGGTCACCACAATGGAGAAAAGCGGGCGGTTCGCCAGCGCGGACACCGCGACGCCCAGGGCACAGACCACGCCCAGTTCAATGCCCAGCATCAGTAGGGACACCACAGCCACACCCGGGCGGACACCGCCCAGGGCAAGCGCCCACAGCAGGAAGGGCACGCTGGCCACCAGGAACCCCAGCGACGCCACCCAGGAGGCCAGCCATTTGCCGGCCAGGAGCTGTCCGGGGCGCAGCAGGGTCACCTGCAGCACCGCCAGGGTGCCGGCCGAACGGTCCCCGTTAATGGCATTGGCAGACAACGCCGGGGCCAGCAGGAGGCCGAAGAACAGCACAAAGCTGATCATCAGCTCGAAGAGGGCCTGCCCGGCGTCGGGCGTCTCACCGGACACCCACGTGGTGAACGCTGCCACCAGCCCGATCACCACGAACCACACACCGAGCAGCACGTACCAGCCGCGTGAACGTACCCGTTGCCTCATCTCCAGCGCGAAGACCGTACTGATGCCCTTCCAGTACCCCAGGCGGGCCGTCCGCGGAGAAGCTTCTGCCACACTCATGACTTGTCCGCCTCCAGGCTCATGTAGGTTTCTTCGAGCGCCCCGGTGGCCGGTGCGAAGGCCGAGACGTCGACGCCGCCCAGCACCAGGTCCCGCAGCAGGGCCGCCGCCTGGTCTTCGCCGGCGAGCTGGACCCGCACCTGGCCGCGGCGTGGACCGTCGCCGGCCTGATGTGAAAGCCCGTGGGCGTCGAGGGCACGCAGGAGGTCACCCGTGCGTCCAGCCCGGATGGCATACCACCGCAGCTGGCTCCCGGCCTCGTCCAGGGTTTGGGTTTTGACCGTCTTCCCGCCGGAAACAAACACCGCGCGGTCGGCCATTTCGTCCAGTTCGGACAGCACGTGGGAGGAGACCAGGATGGTTTTGCCGTCCGCGGCCAGGCGGCGCAGGAGCAGGCGCAGCTCCACCCGGGAGCCCGGATCCAGGCCGGAGGCCGGTTCATCGAGCAGCAGCACGGACGGGTCGTGGATCAGTGCCCGGGCCAGGCTCAGGCGCTGCTGCTGTCCCCGGGAAAGCACCCGGGCCGGCTGCTCAGCGAACGCGGAGAGCCGGACCTCGGCCAGCAGCTCAGCGGCCCGGGCAGCTGCTGCCGCCGGGGCCATACCGTACAGCTTTCCCACGGTGACCAGGATTTCAGTGGCCGTCAGCGAATCCCAGACACCTAGTGTGTCCGGCATCCAGCCGACGGCGCGGCGGACGGCCTGCGGCTGGGTCAGCGGGTCGGCACCGTTGATCCGGACCGTGCCAGCATCCGGTGCCAGCAGGGACGCGAGAATCAGCAGCAGGGTGGTCTTGCCGGAACCGTTGGGCCCTATCAGGGCAGTGACAGAACCGGGCGGAGCGGTGAAATCCATTCCCCGGACGGCCTGGACCGTTCCAAAACTGCGCTGCACGCCCTCCGCGGTAATACCGCCCGGCTCTGTTGTCCCCATGCGGCCAGACTATACGGGCGGGCCAGGCCAACCGGTGTTTCCGCCTCAGCACTGCCCCGGTGAGTTGCGGCCGGAACATGCCTGCACGGTTAGCCGGCAGCATGAGATCGTTAAGGAGAGATTGAGCGGCATTTCGGTGGCATTTCGGCGCCGCCGCAGGGCCGCTATAGACTTTTGAACATCGGCCGCCCGGGGCGGCCTTTTCCACGGATAGTGCCGTTGCGGCGCAGCGCCGCCGGGCAGCAACGAAGAAGAGTTCCAGAGAGCGTGTACGCATGAGCCTGATAGTGCAGAAATTCGGCGGTTCCTCCGTTTCGGACGCCGAAGGCATTAAGCGCGTCGCCAAGCGCGTCGTGGACACCCAAAGCGCAGGGAACGACGTCGTCGTTGTCGTTTCCGCCATGGGCGACAGCACCGATGAGCTGCTGGACCTGGCCGGCCAGATCACCACCGGCACCCACCCGCGTGAAATGGACATGCTGCTCAGCTCGGGCGAACGCATCTCCATGGCGCTGCTGGCCATGGCCATCAACGAGCTCGGTGCCTCCGCGCAGTCCTTCACCGGCAGCCAGGCCGGCATGATTACCGATGCCATCCACGGCCGCGCCAGGATCATCGACGTCTCCCCGCACCGCATTAAGACCGCGATCGACAAGGGCGACGTCGCCATTGTTGCCGGCTTCCAGGGCATGAGCCGGGACAGCCACGACATCACCACCCTGGGCCGCGGCGGCTCCGACACCACCGCCGTCGCCCTCGCGGCAGCCCTCGACGCCGATGTCTGCGAGATCTACACGGACGTAGACGGCATTTACACGGCCGACCCCCGCGTGGCGCACAACGCGCAGAAGATCGACAAGATCTCCAGCGAGGAAATGCTGGAAATGGCAGCCTCCGGCGCCAAGATCCTGCACCTGCGCTGCGTGGAATACGCCCGGCGCTTCGGCGTTCCGCTGCATGTGCGGTCCTCTTTCAGCCAGCACGAAGGGACCTGGGTACTGCCCAGCCCGGACGACAAGATCAAGATTCAAGAGGGAGAACCCTTGGAACAGCCCATCATCTCCGGCGTTGCACATGACCGCTCCGAAGCGAAGCTCACGGTTGTGGGTGTCCCGGACATTCCCGGCAAGGCTGCGGAGATCTTCGGGATCGTCGCCGGTGCGAACACCAACATCGACATGATCGTCCAGAACGTCTCCACCCAGGGGTCCGGGAAGACGGACATCTCCTTCACCCTGCCGATGGTGGACGGGCAGGCCGCCATGGATGTGCTCAACGCCGCCAAGGCCACCATTGGCTTCGACGCCATCGACTACGACGAGCAGATCGGCAAGCTCTCGCTGATCGGCGCGGGCATGCGTTCCAACCCGGGCGTCTCGCACAAGTTCTTCGAGGCGCTGCACCTGGCGGGCGTGAACATCGACATGATTTCGACGTCGGAAATCCGCATCTCCGTCGTCACCAGCGCAGCACTGCTGGATGACGCGGTCCGCGCGGTGCATGCCGCGTTCGGGCTCGACGGCGAGGCCGAGGCTACCGTGTACGGCGGCACCGGCCGCTAAGCAGCAGGCTCAAACCAGAGGGGGCGTCCGGCGGGCCGGGCGCCCTTTGCTGTGCCCTGCTGGGCCCTAACGGGCCTAGTACACGTGTTCGCGGAAAACCGGGGCGTGGAAGTAGTCCTGGTAGATCACCGGCTCGGCCGGTTCACGGTGCGGCTTGCCCTCGACAAACTCGCGGTCCACTCCGTAATGGTGTCCCTCGCTGTCGGTTTCGACGACGATCTCTGACTCGTCGAACTCCGGCACTTCCGGGATTTCGCCGCTGGGCAGACGAGGCTCACCGCCGTCGCCCGGGTCCGGCACGATTGTTGCCATGGGAACCCCTCCTTAGAGGCAAAGGTGTCCCTTAAGGATAAAATTCCGCGGCCGCGGGGGAACCCCTGGACGCAAAAAACCGTGCGGATTCAGTCCGGCTTGCGGGGCAGGATGTAGCTGCTGCCGTCGGCCCGCGTGACGGTCTCCCACTTGGCCTTTTCTTCTGCCTGTTGGGCCTCGAGCAGCCGCTTGTTTTCCTCGGTCATGGCATGGTTCAGCGAAGAACTCTGCGCGGGGCCGAAAATCAGCCGGGCTTTGCCCGTTGTCCGCATAAACCGCGCGGTTAAGCTTTCCTTGCCTGCCATTTGACGTCCCTTCCGAGGTGTATCAGTAACCTACTGTACGCTAATTGTTAGTGCACTAAGGATCGGAGAACCGTGACGAACCCCGTGAACCAGGCAGAGGATCTGCTGCTGGAACACCAGCTCTGCTTTGCCCTGTCCGTGGCCTCCCGATCCGTCGTCGGGGCCTACCGCCCCGTCCTGGAAGACCTGGGCATCACCCATCCGCAGTACCTGGTGCTGCTGGCCCTGTGGGAGGACAGCCCGCGCACGGTCCGCAACCTCAGTGACACCCTGCTGATGGAACCTGCCACACTCTCCCCCATGCTCAAGCGGCTGGAAGCGGCCGGGCTCCTGACCCGGGACCGCGCGCCGGGCAATGACCGGGCCCTGGCGGTGAACCTGACCAGCGCCGGCCTGGCCCTGCGGGACAAGGCCGTGGAGGTGCCCGGCGCCATGATGGCGCGCCTGCAGCTCACCCGTGAACAGGTGCTCGAACTCAATGCCGCTATGCGCCGGCTCATCGAAGCCACCCAGCAGCCGCAGCTGGGATAATGGGCGGTGTGCAGCACTCTCCCGCCGTAACGGTCCTTGCCGAGGACCAGTGGCTCCCCCGGCAGGCGGCCTACGAAAAACGTGTCCGCCCCTTTACGGACGGCTACCTGCAGCGCCGGTCGGCCGGCCGGAAACATCCGGTCGAGGACTTCCTCTTCACCTACTACTCGCAGAAACCGGGGCAGCTGCTGCGCTGGCACCCGGGCGCCGGCGTCGTCCTCACCGGAGCCGCAGCGGCACAGCGGCTCGATTGGAAGTTCTACCGCCCGCTGGCGGACGGGGAACTCGCCGCTGCCGGGCTGAGCCCGGGCGGCACCGCTGTCACCGTGGACCTCGGTGCCTTCGCCGACGCCCGCGGACCGGCACTGGAGTTCACCCGGATGCTGCTTTCCCGGACCGCTGGCCGGAAAGCGTCGCTGGGCTGCTTCGGAATGCACGAGTGGGCCATGGCCTATAAATCCGACGTCAACGGCGTCCGCCACGAGTACCTGGGGCTGCGCCTGGGCGCCGAGGGCACCGATGCCCTGGTGGAACAAAGCCGGATCCGCTGCACGCATTTCGACGCCTTCCGGTTCTACGCGCCGCAGGCCGTAGAACTGAACGAGCTCACCCCCAGCCGCGAGAACCAGCGGGACCTCGAGCAGCCCGGCTGCCTGCACGCCAACATGGACCTGTACAAATGGGCCTACAAGCTGGTGCCGGTGCTTCCCGGTGAACTGGTGATGGACTGCTTTGAACTCGCCTGGCGGATCCGCGAAATGGACATGCGCGCCTCCCCCTACGATCTGCAGGACTGGGGATATGAGCCGATTCCCGTGGAGACGCCGGCCGGACGGGCGCAGTACGCTTCCGCTCAGCGGGCGTTCTCCGAGGAATCCCAGCAGCTGCGCGCCCGCATCCTGGACCTGCTGGGACCGCTCCAGGAACAGCTCTGCGGCTAGGCTGTACGCAACCAACCGGGAGGTCTCACCGATGCCGCACACGATCCGCCTGTCCCGCACTGCCCTTTTGCTTGCCGCCGCAGGCCTTGCCCTGGCCGGCTGCGGAGACGCAAACCCCGGAACCAGCCCGGAATCGCCGTCGTCATCTGCTGCTTCGCCCGGCAGCTCAGCCCCGGCTGCGGGCGCAACCTCGCTGACCGTGGAGCTGATGGCGGAGGGCGAAGCGGTCACTGACACCTGGACCCTGGAGTGCGACGGCGCCGCGCCGGTGGGTCATTCCGGCGCCCCCGATCCGGCGGCCGCCTGCGCGGCACTGGCCGAGCGTGGCACGGCGCTGATGGCTGAACCCGGCCCGGACGTTGCCTGCACCATGCAGTACGGTGGCCCGCAGCGGGCCACAGTCACCGGAACGGTGGACGGCGAAAACGTTGACGCCGCCTTCGCCTATAGCGACGGCTGCCAGATCAGCCGCTGGGACGCGCTTAGCGGGCTGCTCGGCCCGGCGGGAATGCAGTAGCGGCGGCCTTCACCGGGGTTTCCCGCTTGCGCCGGAGGTAAACCTGCTTGCGCACCCGGGCGACGACGTCGCCATCGGCATCCACGACCTCCACGGTGAACCACTCCAGGACCTTCGCCCCTCCGGCGGCTTCGTCCCGGAGCCGAACCAGGTCCTCCTCGGTGATGCGGAACCGGGCGTAAACATCGCCCTTGCCTGGTTTCACGAAGTCCACCTCGGCCGCGCGGTCCCAGATGATGTGCTCCTTACCCAGGTGGCGGAGCAGCAGCATCATCCAAAACGGGTCCGTCATCGCGAACAGCGATCCGCCGAAGTGCACTCCGGCCACATTGCGGTTCCACCAGTGCAGCCGCAGCCGCACGGTGACCGACATAAAGTCCGGCGGCAGGTCCGTGATCCGGATACCGGAAAAGGCAAAGGGCGGCCAGAGGTTCATGGACCGGCGCACAGCAGCGGGCTTGGCAGCAAGGAGTTTCACCGCTTCACCCTACAGAATGTGAGCTGCATCATTCTAAGTTCCAAGTTTCCGTTGGCGTGTTCTATTATTGAATCAGCTTGCTTACTATCCACGACACGGACCGCGCCCCTGCTGGAGCGCCGGAAATACCGGAGGAACCTAGATTGTCGATCGAAGCAACACCCGAACACCCGCAGCTGCCCGCTGCGGAAGCTCCCGCCGAGCTGGCGCCATGGTGCACCTACTGCGGAACAGATGAGTACCTGATCATCGAGTCGGTTGAACCCTCGACGACGGCGGATGCAGCTGAGTTCCTGGAAGTCAGCTACACCTGCGGCGAATGCGACCGCTTCTACGGCCACCCGGTCCGGCACTCTCCGCTCTGGGCCCGCAGGGTGGTTTCCGAGCCGGGCGAGGCGGAGTACCTGCACTGCGGCGAACCCATGCAGCCCAAGGACAGCCGGACCATCTCGCTCTTCGAGCCGCTCAGCACCGAGCAGGCTGACACCCCGCCGGAGGTCCGGCTGGAAACCACCATCCTGCGCTGCTCCTGCGGATTCCAGATCGAGCTTCCCGCCTAGGACTCCCCCGCCGGGCCCCGTACCCGAAGACGCTCAGAAGGTGCCCTTTTCGACTCCGAAGGGGGCACCTTGCTGCGTCTTCATCAGGGCGCCGCCGATGCGCCGTTACGTGGTGCTTAGCCTTAGAATGAAACGGCAAGCTCGCGGAGCGCTGGATCAGCGTGAGACGGCACATCCGCGGCCACACCCCTCTTTACTCACAGGAGTCACCGGATGCCCCGGATCGTTGTTGATGTTATGCCCAAGCCCGAAATCCTGGATCCGCAGGGCAAAGCCATTGCCGGCGCCCTTCCCCGCCTGGGCCTGACCGGCTTCACCGGTGTCCGCCAGGGCAAGCGCTTCGAGCTGACCGTGGACGGAGATGTCACTCCGGAAATCCTGGAGCAGGCCCGCACCGCGGCCGCCACGCTGCTCTCCAACCCCGTTATCGAAGACGTCACCCGCGTCGAAGTTATCTCGGAGGCCTGATTTTGAGCACCCCGCTGATCGGCGACTACTCCGCCGCGCCGGAAAACCCCGCCCTGCGCGCGGTCCGCGTCGGCGTGATCACCTTCCCCGGCACCCTCGATGACCGCGACGCCGCCCGGGCCGTGCGCCTGGCCGGCGGCACCGCCGTCGAGCTCTGGCACGGCGACGCAGACCTGCACGACGTCGACGCCGTGATCATCCCCGGCGGCTTCTCCTACGGCGATTACCTGCGCGCCGGCGCCATCTCCCGTTTCGCTCCGCTGATGGAGAAGGTGGTGGATGCCTCCAAGGGCGGTATGCCCGTGCTGGGCATCTGCAACGGTTTCCAGATCCTCACCGAGGCGCACCTGCTGCCCGGCTCGATGATCAAGAACGATCACCTGAAGTTCATGTGCCGCGACCAGCTGCTGCGCGTGGAGAACAACTCCACCGCGTGGACCTCGGCCTACGGCCAGGGCTCCGGCATGGTCATCCCGCTGAAGAACCAGGACGGCCAGTACGTCGCCGATGAAAAGACCCTGGACGAGCTGGAGGGCGAAGGCCGCGTGGTGTTCCGCTACGACGGCTTCAACCCCAACGGCTCCCGCCGCGATATCGCCGGCATCTCCAACGCCGCCGGAAACGTCGTCGGCCTGATGCCGCACCCCGAGCACGCCATCGAAGCCGGCTTCGGCCCGGACTCCTCCGCGTACGGTGACGTTGCCCTGGGCGGCGGCACCGACGGGATCGGCATCTTCACCTCAGTACTCACCTCGCTCGTTGCCGGAGGCAAATAATGACCGTTTCCGCAGGCTCCACCGCCGAGCAGAAGAAGTTCAACATCGACACCGTCGACCACGCGGCGTCCACCCCGGACACCCCGCTGCCCTGGGCTGAACTGGGACTCAAGGAAGACGAGTTCAACCGCGTCGTCGAAATCCTGGGCCGCCGCCCCACCGCAGCGGAACTGGCCATGTACTCGGTCATGTGGTCCGAGCACTGCTCCTACAAGTCCTCCAAGGTGCACCTCTCGCAGTTCGGCGAGAAGGTCACCGAGAAGATGAAGGAACACCTGCTGGTCGGCATCGGCGAGAACGCCGGCGTCGTCGACATCGGTGACGGCTGGGCCGTGACCTTCAAGGTCGAGTCCCACAACCACCCGTCCTTCGTGGAGCCCTACCAGGGTGCCGCGACCGGCGTCGGCGGCATTGTCCGCGACATTATTTCCATGGGTGCCCGCCCGGTTGCCGTGATGGACCCGCTGCGCTTCGGCGCGATCGACCACCCGGACACTGCCCGCCTGGTGCACGGCATCGTTTCCGGCATCGGCGGCTACGGCAACTCCCTGGGCCTGCCGAACATCGGCGGCGAAGTGGTCTTCGACTCCGTTTACCAGGGCAACCCGCTGGTCAACGCACTGGCAGTCGGCGTGATGCGGCATGAGGACATCCGCCTGGCCAACGCCTCCGGCACCGGCAACAAGGTGGTCCTTTTCGGCGCCCGCACCGGCGGCGACGGCATTGGCGGCGCCTCCGTGCTGGCCTCGGAATCCTTCGACGCCACCAAGCCCTCCAAGCGCCCCGCCGTGCAGGTCGGCGATCCGTTCGCCGAAAAGGTGCTCATCGAGTGCTGCCTGGAACTGTTCAAGGCCTCCGTGGTCGAGGGCATCCAGGACCTCGGTGCCGCCGGCATCTCCTGCGCGACGTCGGAGCTGGCCTCCAACGGCGACGGCGGCATGCACGTGGAGCTGACCAAGGTCCTGCTGCGCGATCCGACCCTGACCCCGGGCGAAATCCTGATGTCCGAGTCGCAGGAACGCATGATGGCCGTGGTCACCCCCGAGAACGTTGAGGCGTTCGAGGCGATCATGGACAAGTGGAACGTCGAGTACTCCTGGCTGGGCGAAGTCACCGGCACCGGCCGCCTGGTCATCGACTGGGACGGCGAGACGATCGTCGACGTCGACCCGCGCACCGTCGCCCACGAAGGCCCGGTCTACCACCGTCCGTTCCACCGCCCCGAGTGGCAGGACGGCGTGCAGGCTGACACCTTCCCGGCGGACGGCCGTCCGGTCGGCAGCGAAGCCATCAAGCAGGCCATCCTGGAACTCATGGCCTCCCCGAACATGTGCGACAAGTCCTGGGTCACCAACCAGTTCGACCGCTATGTGCAGGGCAACACTGCCCTGGCCATGCCGGACGACGCCGGTGTGATCCGGGTGGACGAGGAAACCGGACTGGGCGTGGCGATCTCCACCGATGCCAACGGCCGGTACACCTACCTGAACCCGTACGAGGGTGCCAAGCTGGCCCTCGCCGAGTCCTACCGCAACGTCGCCACCTCCGGCGCCCGCCCGATGGCCGTCACCGACTGCCTGAACTTCGGCTCCCCCGAGGATCCCGAGGTGATGTGGCAGTTCGCCGAGGCCGTCCGCGGCCTCGCCGACGGCTGCCAGGAACTCGGCGTGCCCGTCACCGGCGGCAACGTCTCGCTCTACAACCAGACCGGTGGCGTCGCCATCCACCCCACCCCCGTGGTGGGCGTGCTGGGTGTGTTCGACGACGTCGCCCGCCGCACGCCGTCGGGCTGGCGCGAAGACGGCCAGGCGATCTACCTGATGGGCGTCACCCGGGACGAGCTGAACGGATCCGAGTTTGCGAACCTGCGCGGCCACCTGGGCGGACAGCCGCCGAAGGTGGACCTGCAGGCGGAGAAGCTGCTCGGCGACCTGCTGATCAACGCCTCCCGCGACGGCATGATCGACTCCGCGCACGACCTTTCCGAAGGCGGCCTCGCGGCGGCCCTGGCCGAAATGGCGCTGCGCTTCGGCGTCGGCGCCCGGATTGGTCTGGACGAAGTGGCAGAACGCGACGGGGTGGACATCTTCACCCTGCTCTTCTCCGAGTCGCAGGCCCGCGCCGTGGTCTCCGTGGCCCGCAGCGAAGAGGTCCGGTTCAAGGACATGTGCTCGGCCCGCGGCTTCGCACACTCGCGCATCGGCGTCGTCGACACCGAGGTTGGGGCACTGGACTTCCAGGGCCACTTCACGCTGCCGCTGGATGAGCTGAAGGAAGCCCACGAGGGGACCCTGCCGAAGCATTTCGGCTAGTCCTTCCTGCGCTTCTGCGAAAACACCCGCCCGGGATTCCCGGGCGGGTGTTTTGCGTTGCGTGCGCGGCGGCGCCGGCTATCCCGGCTGCGGCCCGCCGGCTTCTGACTGGTCCGCTTCGCCGACGCCCCAGATGAACGGTGGTTCAGTCCCGTTGACTTCCCAGTCCCCCACGATCCGGGCCTTGTAAATGAACGGATTGTGGGTGGCGGCCGTGCGGGCATTGCGCCAGTGCCGGTCCAGGGCCTTGCCGGCACTGGTGGAGGACGCGCCGAGGGCATTGAAGACCGCTCCCGCGGCGTCCGGCACCAGCGTGCTGAGCACGGTCTGGGCCCGCGCTGACTCCAGTTCGGCAGCAATGTTGGCGGCCTTCTCGACGGCGCCGTCCTGCTCCCGGGCCGCGAAGGCACGGTCCAGGCTGCTGGCCACGCTGAGGGCGGCAGCGCGGGCAACGTAGGCCTTTGCGCTGATTTCCCCCACCACCTGCAGGATTTGGGGATCGTGCCGGACCAGCGGTGCGTTGCCGTGGCCGAAGACCCGTTTGCGCTCCCGCACCTGGGTACCGGCGTCCTCAACGGCCGCCTGCGCGATTCCGGCGAGCACCACCAGCAGGACGTGCTGGTAGAGGGCGGTCTGGTAAGGAAAACGGTCGGTGAAGGCAAAAACGTTGACCGGGTCCACAGGGGCACCGGTGAAGATGGTGGTGCCGCTGCCGGTGAGCCGCTGGCCGAAGCCGTCCCAGTCGTCGTAGGTCTCGACGCCGGCCGCCCGGGTGGAGATGATCACCGACACCTGCGAACCGTCCGGCCGTTTCGCCGTGACATCGATCCAGTCGGCGAAGATGGTGCCCGTGGTGTAGAACTTCCGCCCGTCGAGCACCAGCCCTTCCTGCGTTTCAGCCAGCAGGGTTGCCGTGCCGCCGGCCCCGGGTTCGGTCCAGGCGTTGCCTGCCAGCTCACCGGCGGCGAAGCGCCGGAGCCAGCCGCTGCGGTCCGCGCCCCGGCCGTGGTGGTACAGGCTGTCCTCCACCAGGGCGAAGTGTCCGCGCAGGGCCTGCGGAATATTGCTGTCCGCCGCGGCCAGCTCAATCAGCAGACCGGTGAACTCCACCCAGTCCAGGCCGTCCCCGCCGAACTCGGCCGGAATGCGGGCGGCGCCAAAGCCTGCCTCCCGCAGCCAGCCGATCTGTTCAAACGGAAGCTCCCGGGCGAGTTCGCGGCCCAGCGCGCCGGCGGCAATGCGTTCAAACACCGGACGGTACTTGGCGGCGGCCCGTTCATAGGCCGTGGGGGTGTCGGTGAGGATCTCAGTCATAGTGGTGCTCCTGGGTTCGCCCATCCGGGCAGGGTGGAAGTGGCTCCGTCGCAGCCCGGGCTCAGGTGTAGAGCGAAATCGGCTGGACCTCGCCGAGCAGGTAGCTGGCACCCACCTCGACCTTTTTGTAGTCAACCGGATCATGCAGGCTGTGGGTGCGGACGTTGCGCCAGAACAGGTCCAGTCCCACCTCTGACTTAGCCGAGGATGAGCCAGTCACCTCGAAGATGCGGTTGGCCGTGTCCACGCCCACCTCGCTGGAGACAACTTTCAGCCGGGCGATCTCGATGGCATGTTCCGCGCGTGCTTCGGCGGTGAGCTGGCCGCCGGCGGCAATCACGCCGTCGAACCTGCGGTTTGTCCGGTCCGCCAGTGCTTCCACCGCCGCGATCCGGGAGTCCAGTTCCCCGTAGACCCGCTGGGTCAGCGGGTCCTGGGCGTAGGTTTCGGCACTGGAAAGGAACCAGGAATTCCTGCGTCCCAGCGTGATTTCACGTCCGCGGGCCAGGGCTCCCTGGGCAATACCGAGATAGAGGTTGCCGAAGGCCAGCTGAATGTAGGGCGTGACCAGTGTGGAGAAGGGTTCCTCCCCCACCTCTCCGATGATGTCCTCGGCGGTGATCCGGACCCCGGTGTACTTCACCGAACCGCTGGCAGAAAGGCGCTGGCCGAGCGCGTCCCAGTTGCCAAGGTATTCGATGCCGGCCCGGTCGTGGTCGACGGCGAGTGCCAGGAATTTCCCCTGGTCTTCGCCGGCGGAGACCACCGCGTTGACCAGGATGGCGTTGCCCACGGAGGCACCGGTGGAAAAGTGCTTGATGCCCTCCAGCCGGTAACCATCGCCGTCGGGAATGAGTTCCAGGTTGGGGTCCACCGGGTTCACCGAATCGCCCCAGGACCAGCCGGCCTGGGCCGAGCGGCGGAAGAGCCGCTCCTGCACCGATGCACTGCCGTAGAACACGACGGCGCCAAGGTTGGCGTAGTGATAGGCCAGGATCTGCGCGATCGACGCGTCGGTGCGCGCCAGGATGCGCACGGCGTGCAGTGCGCTTTCCCAATGTCCGCCCCGGCCGCCCCACTCCGCTGGGATGATCAGGTTGAGCAGTCCCGAGCGCCGCAGCAGGTCCACCTCGGCGTGCGGATCAGCGTTCCGGCGGTCCCGTTCCAGGACATCCGCAGCCAGTGCGGCGGCAACGTCCTCGGCGGTCCTGCGCCAGTGGTCCAGCTCCTCTGCGGAAGCGTGTCCGTTCCAGGGCGAGCGGGCTGCCCGCAGGTTTACTTCGGTGTCGACGATGGTCATATCGCGTCCTTCAGTCAAGGCACCCGCTGCCGGCGCGCAGAACCACTCGGTTGGTGAATGCTGCCGTCGAAGGGGGCCGTACTTGCCTGGCACGGTTTCTGTGCGCGGCCGGATCCTCATCTGGGGCACCCCGCTACGGGAGAGGGTTGCCGCCCAACCAGCCAGAGCTTGCCGTTGGGACTCTTGATCTTGGAGACGAGTATGCCCCTGGGGTTGCCGCAACGGGTAGGAAGTGAAGGTCAATGACGTTCCGCTGCCCCGTGTTACGCGGGCGGGCATAACGTCCGGGACCGGCCTGGCGTCCCTGGCCCCGGCCCGCCGGGCCCGGGCGGCGGTTCGGGCGCAGGAACCCGCGGATTCCAGGGGCTTGCAGAAACTGCGGACTCTGGATATTTTTGCCGCAGAATGAGCGTTTCCACGCGTATCGATGGGGAAGAATATTCATCGTGACCATGATTTCTGAGGAGCAGGTGCCTGCGGGCAGCCTGCAGTCCGACCGGCTGGAGCTGGCGGAGATGTCAGCGGCAGACGTTGATGCTTTGATTGCCGGTATCCGCTGTCCGTCCTGGGCTGATGACTTTCCGCAGGCCATGGATGAGGACGCGGCTCAGCAGTACTTCCAGGCGGGGCTGCTCGGCCCGCAGGCCGGGACCTTCGGTGCCCGGCTGATCCGTGAGCGCGGCGGGACAGCGGTCGGCACCATCGGCTTCCTTGGCCCTCCGGTCGACGGCGCCGTGGAGGTCACCTACAACATCGTGCCGTCACGGCAGGGTCTCGGATACGCGACTGAGGCATTGATAGCCCTCAGCCGGTTCGCGCTCGCCCAGCCGGGCGTCGAACGGGTGACCGCGTACACCGACGAGCAGAACGAGGCATCGCAGGCGCTCCTGCTGACTTCAGGGTTTATGCCGGTGGAATCCTCGGGTCCGGACCTGGCCTTTGTGCTGCACCGCAAGAGCCAGCTGCCCGACGCCGAGGGGTGAGCTGGTAGGGTCGCCCGTAACTTTCAGGGGGACAGACGTGAACACCAGGACAGATGCACGGACGAAGCGGGCGAAGTTTCTTGCCGGGTTGCTGCTAGTGGTCATGGGACTGGTGTCCATCAGCGTGACTCTTCCATACCTGTCCGGCGGCAGCGGGTGGGACGCCGGAGTGCCGTGGGTCGCCACCGGCTGCGGCGTTCTGGCCACCGCCGGCGGGCTCTGGTGGCTTGCGCAGTCCCGGCGGAATCCAAGTTCCTCACCTCGTGCCAAGGAACGGGTGCTGCGCGGCCGGGGCGGAAGCTTCAACTTCAGCGTTGCCCTGCTCGGCGTGTGCGTTCTCATGCTGGTCGTGGCAGTTCTGTTTCTGGAGCAGCCCACGGTAAGCACCGGGCTCCCTTCGCTACTGGCGTTCAGCCTGGTCAACGGTCTCTTTGTTGTCCCGCCCGAGGACGTTACGCCTTCCCCAATGCCAGACGGCGGGCCGTCCGGAAATACCGGTTCGTAAACATCTCCTGGGTGCGCCGGTTCAGCGGCCCGCCGGCGGCGATGAGCAGGTTGGCGGGACGGCTGAAGGCGGCGACGCGGAAGAACAGCTGCCCGTCCTCGCTGAGCTCGACGTAGAACCCTTCCTCCCCTGCCTCGGGATGTCCGCGCAGGGTGCCGTAGCCGAAACCGGCCCGCTGGCCAGGCACCGGGCGGCCGGCGTCGTCGACCACCGGTTCAGTGCTCCACAGGACCCGGCACGGCGCGTGCCAGCGCAGCTGCCCAATACCCACACCGGAGGACATCTCCAATCCCGGACGGGCCCGGGGAGTACCGGCATCCACCCGCAGCCCGCTGCCGCGGTGCAGGTCCCAGCCCAGCACACCATCCACCAGGCGCAGGAATCCCTTGCCCGGATCCGGCACCCGCACGCGTTCTTCGCGCAGCACCAGGCGGTAGTGCCGGGGCCAGCCGCCCTCCAGCGGCATCGGGTACGGGCGCTCGGTCCGGCCGGGGTCCGCATAGGTCAGTTTCCGCTGTGTCATCCCCCGGCCAGGCCCTTCCAGGCCAGGGATTCCCGGTCCCGGCGGGGCAGGGAAGCCACCACCAGGTCATAGGAGTCCTCCACGAGGTTCCGCACCAGCTCATCCTCCAGGCTCCCGGAGAGATCCAGCTGGTTCCAGTGGGTTTTGTTCATATGCCAGGCTCCGGTGATTTCCGGGTGCACGGACCGCAGCTGCTGGGCAAGGTCCGGTTCACACTTGAGGCTGATCATCAGGGGGTCTCCGGAAAGCGCCGAGAGAGCGAACATTTTGGCCGCCCGTCCGGCACCTGCGGCCCGGACCTTAAACACGGAGGACTCGGGCCCGAAGGGGAAGTCCTCGAATGTTCCGGTCAGGGACAGGCAGTACTGCCTCAGGGTTGCGGCGTCCATGAATCGACCTTAGCGCCGCGTAGGTCCCGCGCACCACAGATGGCAGGATGGAGAAACCACTAAGCACACGCACTACTTCGGCGGCCCCACAAGGCGCCGGCAACCTTTGGAGGACGGATTGGGCAAGGACCGGACGAACGCCGGCGGGAGCAGGATGACGCACGCCGCGGAGCGTGCTGCCGACTCCAAGTCATTTGAGCGGGCCGCGCGCATGGGCTACGTGGCCAGCGGCTTGCTGCACGCCCTGATTGGCCTCATCGCACTGCAGATCGCCTTCGGTGACGGCGGCAGCGCCGACTCCTCGGGTGCGATGTCCGCTCTCGCTTCCCGGCCGGGCGGCATCTTCCTGATCTGGGCCTGTTTCCTCGGCTGCCTCGCGCTGGCGTTCTTCCAGATCACCCGCACCTTCCTCGATTCAGCCGGCAGCCGGAAGGACGTCTGGAAGAAACGTGCCACCGATGCCGGCTCAGCCGTGGTCTACGGCGCGATCGGCGTCAGCTTCGGCGTTTTCGCGCTCGGCGGTTCAAGCGACAGCGGGCAGAACCAGGCCACCTGGACGGCCCGGCTCCTCAGCCAGCCCTCCGGCCAGATCCTGGTGGGCCTGATCGGAGCGGTGGTCGCCGGCATCGGAATCTACTTCGTCTACAAGGGCGTGATGCGGACGTTCCGGAAGGACCTTGGACCGGTTCCGGGCGGGACCTGGCGGCGCGCCGTAACCATCACCGGGATCACGGGCTTCACTGCCAAGGGCATCTCACTGCTCATCCTGGGCGGCCTGGTCATTACGGCCGCCGCCACTGCTGACCCGCAGAAGTCCAGCGGCCTCGACGGCGCCCTGCACGCCTTGAAGGAGGCGCCCCAGGGTTGGCTGGCGCTGGGCGCCGTCGGGGTGGGACTGATCTGCTACGGCTTGTACCTGGGCATCATGCGGGCCCGGTTCGGCAAGCTCTAGGCCTGCCACCAGGCGTCGAGTTCCGCCAGCGGGTCAGCGTCCCACGGCGTGGGCAGCACCCCGCCCATGTAGCCGGCGAACCATTCCTTGACCTCGGGTGACTGGTACGCCTCCTTGAGCGCCGCGGCCTTTTCGGATTCGGCGAACTCCGCGGTTCCGGCGACGACGCAGCGGAAGGGAATCTGGTCGGCTTCCTTTTCGAACGCCAGGGCGTCCTCCGGCGTGTGCCCGATTTCCGCGGCCAGGCGCACGAACAGGAACCCGGCGTCCACGTCCGGCAGTGTCTTGGAGAGCGACTGCTGGTCCACTTCCACGAAGGTCAGGTTCTTCGGGTTGGCGGTGATGGTCTCCTGCGACGTGTGGATCACACCCACACCGTCCTTCAGTTCCAGCAGTCCGGCGTCGCGCAGCAGCAGCAGGGCGCGGCCGTTGTTCGAGGGGTCCACGGGCAAGGCGATACGTGCGCCGTCGGGCAGTTCCTGCAGGCTGGAGTAGCGCTCGGACCAGATGCCGCCGGGTGAGCCGTAGACGTAGAACAGCGGCTGCACTTCCAGGTTCTGGTCCACATTGAACTGCTGCAGGTACGCGCCGTGCTGGAAGTAGTTGGCATCGAATTCGCCGTTGGAGACGGCCAGGTTCGGCTGCACGATGTCGGTGACGTAAGTGGGTTCCAGCGTCCAGCCCTTGGCCTTGAGCAGCTCGACGGCGATCTTCGTCGGCTCCTGGTAGGGGGCGGACTCGGTGACGATGATCTTGATGGTCTTGTCATTCGCGGCAGACGCTCCGCCGGTGAGGCCGCAGCCGGTGGCGGCGGTGAGCGAGGCGGCGCCTGCGCCGGCCAGGGCCAGCTTGAGAAAATTCCTGCGTTCCATGGTTGTCCTTCGTATGGGGTGGGTGACGTGCGTGATGGTTACCGGTAGGCGGAGGGAACGGGTTCGGTGCCGTTGAGGAAGTAGCGGCCGAGTTCGTTGTATTTGTAGGCCACCGGATCGTGGAGGGTGTGGGTGCGCACGTCCCGCCAGTAGCGGTCGAAGCCGTATTTGCTGCCCGCGGCCCGGGCTCCGGTGACGTCGAAAATCCGTGCCGTGACGTCCAGGGAGACTTCGTGCGCGGTGATCTTCGCGGCGGCGATCTGCTCCGCCACTCCGGCGCGGTCCGCGGCGGTCAGCGCCTCCCCGGCGTCCCAGGCCCACTGCAGGGCAGTGGTGGCCTGGTCGACGACGGCGGCCAGGGACTGGACCCGGGCGGCGAAGGAGCCGTAGTGGTTCTGGATAAACGGATCCTCCGCTGCGGTCTCCACCTCGGCGTGGAACCAGGGCCGCGCGCCGGCGAGTGTGTAGTCCCGGGCCGCCAGGACGGCACCCTCAGCGGCCGCCAGGTAGGCGTGTGCGAAGAGCAGCTGGAAGGCGGGGGTGGTGAGGACCTGGTGCGGCTGCCTCTCGCCGTCGTGCGCTCCCAGGTTGGTGATCACGTCCGTGTCCGGCACAAACACATCCCGGAATTCGATGGTGTTCGTGGCCGTGAGCCGGGAGCCGAGCACGTCCCAGTCATCGTGCCGGATCACACCCTCGGAGGCGGTGTCGATGACCAGCGCCAGCCGGTCACCACCGTCCACAACCGCCCGGCCGTAAATCCGCTCGGCCACCCGGCTGCCGGTTGAGAACGGCTTTTTACCGGTGACAAGGTAGCCGCCGTCGACGCGGCGGGCGGTGGCCTGCGGTCCCTGCGGCGTGCCGGTGGAGGACCAGAGCCACTGCTGGGCCAGGCATTCATCCGCGAGTGCCTGGCCGCGTTCCGCGTCCAGGTCGATGTACGGGAAGGACTGGAAGATGTAGTGGTATCCGAGCAGCTGGCCAAGGGAGTTATCCGCCCGCGCGATCCGCTGCACAATCTCGAACGCCGTTTCCCAGTCGATTCCGGCCCCGCCGAAGCGGGTGGGAATGGTCAGCGGCAGCAGCCCGGACCGGCGCAGGACTTCCACTTCGGTGAAGGGCGGCTTGTTCGCCAGGTCCCGTTCCAGGGCATCGGCCCCGAGGATGGCGGCGGCCTCGTCGGCCAGCGCGAACCAGTGCTCCTGGCCGGCGCTGGTGCTGCGGCCGTAACGGTGGAGCAGGCTGGCGGTCATCGGGTTTCTCCTGCGGGTACAAGGCCGGGGTGTTCGGGAGCGGCGGCGGTGAAGGCGCCCCGGAACCGGGCGGCCGGGTGGCGCTCGTTCAGCAGCGGTCCGGAACCGGCGCCGAAGAGCTTTTCCCGCAGGGTTCCCGGCGCGTACCCGCTCTGGGCCAGTCCGCGGCGGCGCAGCTCCGGCAGTACGCCGTCGACGAAGTCGGTGTAGGAGCCCGGCAGGATGGCGTTGATGATGTTGATGCCATCCACTCCGGAGTCCTGCCAGCGCTCCAGCTCATCGGCAATCTGCTCCGGGGTGCCGGTGATCTGCTGCGCTTCGGTCCGGTAACGGGCCACATCGGCCAGGGTCGGGTTGCCGCCGGGGGTGGAGTCGATGATGGCCTGCAGCACGCCGCGCCCGCCCTCCGTCTGCACGTCGCCGAGCGGGGTCTGCAGGTCCAGCCCGCCCAGATCAATCCCCAGGCCGCCGCCGATGTGCGCGATCACGGCGTCCAGATCAAGGTATTCGTCCAGCTCGGCCTTCTTCCGCTGCGCTTCGGCTTCGGTGCCGCCCACCACGAAGGAGAGTCCGGTGAACACCAGGACGTCCTCCGGCAGGCGCCCGGCGTCGACGGCGCGGGACCGGACACCGGCAGCCACCTTGGCGGCGTGGGCGGGGTTGGGCGCGAAAATGAAGGTGGCTTCGGCGTTGGCGGCCGCGAACTGCTGGCCGCGGCCGGAACTGCCGGCCTGGAAGAGCACGGGGGTGCGCTGCGCCGAGGGTGCGCTCAGGTGCGGTCCGTCGATGGAGTAGCGCTCGCCGCGGTGGTGGATCTTATGGACCTTCTCCGGGTCCGCGTGCACACCGCTGGCCTTGTCCTGGATCAGCGCGCCGTCGTCCCAGGAGCCTTCCCACAGCTTGTACACGGCGGCGGTGTATTCGTCCGCCCAGTCATACCGGCGGTCGTGTTCCGTGAGCCCGGCGCCGTCGAAATTGCGGTGTGCGTTCTCCAGCACCGAGGTGACGATGTTCCAGCCGGCGCGGCCGTTTGTGAGGTGGTCCAGTGTGGACATCTGCCGGGCGAACTGGAAGGGGTGGCTTTGAACCACCGACGATGTCGCGGCCAGCCCGATGTCCTTGGTGGCTCCGGCCAGCGCGGCGAGCAGCAGCACCGGATCGTTGGCCGGCACCTGCAGGCCGCGGCGCACATGGGAGGCCCAGCCGCCGTCGTGGTTTCCATACAGGCCTACGACGTCGGCGAAAAAGAGAGCGTCGAACTTCGCCGCTTCGAGCTGCCGGGCCAGGTCCGTCCAGAAGCCGAGTTCGTTGAAGCGGTGCTGCTCGGCCTCGGGGTGGCGCCACTGGCCGCCGCGGATGTGGCTGGTGGTGTTCATCAGGAACGCGTTGAGCAGCAGGCGCGGCCGCGGCCCGGAAAAACGGGTGCTGGGGATAGGCATGGTGGTTCTTTCGGTTGAAGGCTAAAGACGCTTGTCTGCGCGCCGGGAAATCCAGGAGCCGCCCAGCTGGACGGCCTGTACCAGCAGGATCATCAGGATGATGGCGGTGATCATCAGCCCGGTCTCATAGCGGTAGTAGCCGTAGCGGATGGCGAAGTCGCCGATTCCGCCGCCGCCCACGAGCCCGGCCATCGCGGAATAGGAGATGAAGCTGACCGTCATGATGGTCACGGAGCTGATCAGTCCCGGCCGGGCTTCCACGAGCAGGACGTCGCGGACAATCTGGCTCCGGGTCGCGCCCATGGACCGCGCTGCTTCCACCACTCCCCCGCCGAGGGAGGTGATGTTCTGCTCCACGAACCGGGCAAAGTACGGGATCGCGTTGATGGTCAGCGGCACGATCACCGCCGCGGTGCCGATGGTGGTGCCCACGACGAACCGGGTGAACGGGATGATGGCGATCAGCAGGATCAGGAACGGGAAGGACCGGACCAGGTTGACCAGCGAGTCCAGGATCCGGTGCAGCTTGGGTTTGTGGACCAGCCCGTTGGGGCCAAGCGCATACAGCAGCACACCCAGCGGGGTGCCGATCAGCACCGCCAGCGGAATGGCCACCAGGAGCATGATGCCGGTCTGGCCCAGCGCGGCGAGCAGTTCCGGCCAGACTTCGATGATGCGCTCAAGCATGGTGGGCTCCTTCGAGCCGGCCGGCGGCGGTTCTTTCGGCACGGTCCAGGCTGATTTCATCCGAGATGAGGTAGCGTCCGATCGAGGTGGCGGGGCTGAACCCCGGCCGCTGCAGCTCGGTGAGCGCGAACTGTTCCACCACGCGCCCGTCCTCCATCACCGCCACGTTGTCCGCGATCGCCTTGATGACATTCATTTCGTGGGTCACCACCACGATCGTGATGCCGAAGCGGGCGTTCACGTCGCTGAGGTACTGCAGCACGGAGGCGGTGGTCCGCGGGTCGACGGCGGAAGTGGGCTCATCACACAGCAGCACCTTCGGTTCAGTGGCCAGGGCCCGGGCGATGGCCACCCGCTGCTTCTGCCCGCCGGAAAGCTTGGCCGGGTACGCTCCCGCTTTTTCGGACAGGTCGACGACGGCGAGCGCCTCGAGTGCCCGGCGGCGGCGCTCCGCAGCGTTCCTGACGCCGGAGAACTTCAGGGAAAGCTCCACGTTCTGCGCCGCGGTGCGGTTGTTAAGCAGGTTGAAGTGCTGGAAGATCATGCCGATCCCGTGCCGGGTGGCGCGCAGGGCTGTGTCATCCAGTGCCGTCACGTCCACGCCGTCCACCAGGACCCGGCCGGAGGTGGGACGCTCCAGCAGGTTGATATTGCGCAGCAGCGTGGATTTTCCGGCCCCGGAGAAGCCGATGATTCCCTGGATGCTGCCGCGCGGGATCTCCAGTGACACGTCATCCACGGCGGTGAAGCTGGATTCTCCGGTGCCAAAAACGTTCGAAACATTCTCGATCCGAATCATGCCGTCCTCCTTCGGTCATTGCCCGGCAAGAGGTGAGCACCGCACGGCATCCCCATGGGTGCGCTGAGGCGAACCCATGGGGGACCAAAAGAAAGCGGGTGCTTCTCCATCGGTCCTGGCGGTAGCACCCCTGTCCTCCGCAGGATTACGGAAGGGGTTGCTGCGGCGTCATGGAGCCAGGTCTCTCAGCCGCTCTGGATGGTTATGGGTCCATAAAAGCCGGGGATGACCCGGATGGACAAGAAGATTTCCGTGTATGGCCCGGTGCGTCGCTCTGTGACGCACCCGGCGTCACACTACGGCTTTGTGACGTCACGGGAGCGGCGGGCCTTTCCTGCGCTCCGGGGCGGCATCCCGCCGGATGCCGCAGGTAGGGCAGGATGGTTTTGTGTCGTTTTCCGAACTTTCTCCCGGCCCTTCCCGGGCGGATTCCCGGGCAGCATCCGCCGCTGCCGGTCCGGGCCCCGCATGAGGGGCTGGCTTTTCCTTGGGTGTGCCATCGTGCTGGAGGTTGCCGGTTCCCTCTCGCTGAAAGGCGCGCTCTCCGCACCCGGCTGGTACGCCGTCGTGGTGACCGGCTATGTGGGCGCCTTCGTGCTGCTTTGGGCCACGCTGCGGACCGGAATGCCGCTGGGCGTGGCCTACGGAATCTGGGGAGCTGCCGGCGTCGCGCTGACCGCCGTGATGTCCTTCTTCCTGTTCGCGGAGCCGGTGACGCCCCTGATGGCCCTGGGCATCCTGGCCATCATGGCCGGCGTCCTCTGCGTGGAGCTGGGACGGCAGGCGGCAGAGAAGCGGTCAGGAGGAGAGGCGTAATGGCGTGGCTCTTCCTCTGCACGGCCATCGTCTTCGAGGTGGGCGGCACCCTGTGCCTGCGGATGTCCCTGGACAACAAGCGCTGGTACGCCGGTGTTCTCACGGGCTACCTGGTGGCCTTCACCATGCTGGCCCTCACCCTGGCCGATGGGATGGCCCTGGGAGTTGCCTACGGAATCTGGGCCGCTGCCGGCGTGGCGCTGACCGCGGTCCTGGGACGGATCCTCTTCAAGGAACCCCTGACCTGGCTGATGGGGCTGGGCATCGTCCTGATCATCGGCGGTGTGCTCCTCGTGGAGATCGGTGCGGGAGGATAGGAGGCGTGACTCTTCCCGAACGCCCCGCGCTCACCCCCGCTCTGAGCGGGGCAGAGTTCCGCCGCTGGTACTGGCTCAAGGAGGAGCTGCAGGCCTTTGCCCGAAGCCAGGGGTTGCCCGCTTCGGGGTCCAAGGAGATTCTGGCCGGGCGGACCGCGGCGTTCCTGGACGGCAAGCCCCTTCCGGCCATGCCGGCCCAGGCCGCCAGGAAGGACCGGGTCCGCCGCCTGCTGCCCCCGCTGACCATCCACACCGTGATCCCGGCCGGGCACCCCTGCAGCCAGGTCCTGCGCGAGTTCTTCGTTAACGCCCTTGGCCCCGGGTTCCGGTTCGACGCGCCCATGCGGGAATTCTTCGCCGGCAATGACGGCACGGCGACAATGGGCGCTGCGCTCGACCACTGGCATGCCACCCGGGACAGCGCTGCCCGCCCGATTGGGGCGCAGTTTGAGCTGAACCGTTTCTCCCGCGGCTGGCACACCCGCAATCCGGGCGGTACCCGGCAGCAGATGCTTGCGGCCTGGAAGGCCCACCGCTCCCTGCCTGTAGACCAGCGGCTGCCCTAGAGTCCGTAGCGCCCGGCTTCGATCACCGGGCAGGTATCCATCACGACGTCGAGCCCGGCATTGTGCGCGCGCTGGGCTGCCGCTTCATCCACCACACGCAGCTGCAGCCAGACGGCCTTGGCACCGGCTTCGATGGCCTGGTCCACAATGCTGCCCACCCTCGCGGAGTTCACAAAACAGTCAACGACGTCGATCTGGCCGGGGATTTCGGCGAGGCGGGTGTATCCCTTGTTTCCGTGGACGTCCTCACCCTTGAGGTTGACCGGGATGATCTCCATCCCCAGCGTCTCCTGAATGAACCGGGAGACGCCCACGGCAGGGCGCATCGGGTTGTTGGACAACCCCACCACGGCCCATCGCCCCCGGGCGGAGAGTAGCCGGGAAATGACCTCGGGATCGTTACGGTGCGTCATGTGGCCGCTTCCTCCGGTCGGTCGGGCTGAAGACATTCTTACCTTACGCGCCGGCAGCGCCGGCGGTGGAGGGGCAGCGTGGCGCCCTAGGCGAGGAACGCCTCGACGGCGGCGGCCAGCTCGGCGTCTTCGATGCCGTGCCATCCGCCCGCCAGGAGCTGGAAGGATCCTTCGGGGAGCAGCTCCGCGGTATTCCGCGCCCAGTTCTTCAGCCGTTCGTCGCTGCCGCTGCTGGCCAGGACCAGCACCGGAACCCGGACTCCGGTCAGGCTGCGGACATCGGTATCGATCATCAGCGTGAGGTCGTAGGAAATGGTGTGCGCGGCAGGTTCAAACGGGCTGGGTTCGGAGGACCGGATCACCTCATCGGGGACCCCGATGGACTCCTGGAAAAGCCGGATCGCGCCGGCCCGGTCATCGGCTTCGATGAGTGCTGCGAGCTGGGGACGGATGTCCGCTCCGGGGCTGCCGTCACTGGCCAGCGGCGGTTCCACGGCCACGACACTGGAGATCACTGCGGATTCCGATGCCGCACGCAGCGCCAGGATCGCTCCGGAGGAGGTGCCCAGCAGATCCGCTGTTCCGCCGGCCGTTTCCACGACGGCCAGAAGATCGTCGACTTCGGATTCGGCCGTGTATTCCTCTCCGTCCCCGCTTTCGCCCTTTCCCCTCCGGTCATAGGTGTAGACGGTGTGGCCCGCGGCAAGCCGCTCGGCGACACCGGCCATGCCCGAGGTGGTCCGGTCCATCATGATCGGGTCCACCACCACCAGGGGAGGACCTTCCCCGTGCCGCTCCCAGGCGATCGGTGTTCCATCGGCGGACAGCACGCGCCCCGAGGCGCCGGCTGAGGGGTCCATGGCTTCTCCTTCACTGGAGTTGGGGCCGCTGGCGGCCGTCATTCCACGGTAGGAGTGCCTCCGGGCAGGGTCAATGGGCTGGTGCCTCCGGCTGCCAGTGAGCGCGGAGCGCGGCCAGTGACTCTTCCACCAGTGCGCTGCGGGTCACTCCGGCGGGCAGCGCGGCCATCACGGAGTTGGCCGGGGTGTTCCCGGCCAGCGGCAGGAACACCAGCGGCCGTCCCTCCGGGCTGGCCGGAGCCGGCTGCATCAGCAGGGCGTACGCCAGGTTCCGGCCGACCACGTTGTGAATGGCCTGGACACTCGCCGAGCGCCAGCGGACATTCGGCTCCACGCCCGCCCGGGCGAATTCGGCGATGGTCCGCTGGAGCGCCGGCTCCTCGTCCATGAGGATTGCGGGGTAGGAGGCCAGCTCCGCCAGGCTCACCGCAGACTGTCCGGCCAGGGGGTGGTCCGGGCTGAGAACGGCTTGCCGGCGGGTCTCCTTGAGCAGCTCGGCCGAGCAGTCGGGCAGCACCTGCGCCTCGTACACCACGCACAGCTGGAGCCGCCCGGCCAGCATGGCCTCCTGGATATCGGGGCCGCTGCCTTCCACAAAGTCCAGCTCGACCTGCGGATGCCGCGTGGTGAACCAGTCAACCAGCGCCGGAATGACATGCATGGCCAGCGTCCTGAACACCCCGATGACCAGCCGGCCGGACAACTGGCCGTGCACCTGATCGAGCGCCGCCGCCAGATCCGTGACCTGGTCCGTCATCTGCCGGGCCCGGGTGGCGGCCACCTGCCCTTCCGGGGTCAGGGCCACACCCTTGCCCCGCCGCCGGATGGCCAGGGTCACGCCGAGTGCCTGCTCCAGCTGGGACAGTGCCAGGCTCACCGCCGCCTGCGAAACATGGCAGCGGCGTGCCGCCTCAGTGATGGACTGGGTTTCCGCCACCGCCGCGAAGTACTCGAGCTGGCGGAGTGTGATTTCGCTCATAAGATCACCTTATGGGTCTAGCCAGTAATTATAGCTAGGTAAATGTGATGCAGGACACCATCCTTGAGGAAACCCGCAAACCAGCGACCCCACGGAGCACCCCTTATGGCTGTAGACGCTTCACTCCCGCATGTGATCACCCTTGGCACCGCGGGCGGACCCCGCTGGTGGAAGGACCACCAGGGCACCCCGCGCTTCGGAATCGCGACGGCGGTGGTCGTCAACGGCACCTGGTACCTCGTGGACTGCGGCCAGGGCGCGGGCCGCCAGGCCAACGCCGCCGGTCTGGACATGGCCAACCTCGGAGGAATCTTCATCACCCACATGCACTCCGACCACACTGTGGACCTGCCCTCCCTGCTGCTGTTCGGTGCCTTCGAACTGAAAAACACACCGCGGGGCCCGATCCCCGTGATCGGTCCGGGTGACCGGGGCAAGCTGCCGCCGCTGTCGCCGCGGGCCACCGGGGTACCGGTCCCCGTTGCACCGGAACGGCCGACGCCGGGAGTCGCCGGACTGGTCGAGGGCCTGCTGGCCGCCTACGCCACCGACTGCAACGACAGGATCTTCGATTCCCTGGCCAAAAGTCCGGCGGAGCAGTTCCAGCCCCGCGAAATCAACCTGCCGGCCAGCCTCGGGTTTGATCCGGACACCAACGTCACTCCGGACATGGAACCGCTCGAAATCTTCCGGGACAGCAACGTCACCGTGACCGCGGTCCTGGTCGATCACCATCCCACCGCCCCGGCCTTTGCCTTCCGGTTCGACACCGGGTCCGGCTCGGTAACCATTTCCGGAGACACCGCACCGTGCCCCAACATGGTGCGGCTGGCCAGCGGCACGGACCTGCTGCTGCACGAGGCCATCAACCTGGATCTCCTGGCCCGCCAGTACACAGACTCACAGATGCTCCAGGCCACCATGGACCACCACCGCCGCGCCCACACCACCGCTGCGGAGGCCGGCCGGATTGCGGCCGAAGCCGGAGTGCGGCACCTCGCGCTGCACCACCTGGTGCCGAGCTACTCCCCTCCCGAAGCCTGGACCGAAGCCCGCACAACCTTCGCCGGAAACCTCAGCATCCCCGATGACCTGGCGGTCATCCCCTTCGGCAGCGGCAAGGGTGCCGCCTGCCCATCCGTCTCCGGCGCCCCAGCCGCCACCCTCTAGGATTCGAGAAAAATACCATGAGCACCCAGCCCAGCATCCCAGCCACCCAGGCCGGCAGCTACCATGCCTCCCCGCGTGAAATGCGCCGGATCCTGCTTTCAAGCTTCCTTGGCACCGCCGTCGAATACTACGACTTCATCCTCTATGCCACCGCCGCCGGCATCGTCTTTAACCAGGTCTTCTTCGCCGGCATGGACCCGCAGGCCGCCATCTTTGTCTCCTTCGGCACCCTCGCCGTCGGATATGTCGCACGGCCCCTGGGCGGCATCATCTTCGGTCACCTCGGCGACCGGGTCGGACGCAAAACCATCCTGGTCACCACAGTGCTCATGATGGGCATCGCCTCCACCCTGATCGGGCTGCTGCCCACCAGTGAACAGGTGGGCGTATGGGCGCCGATCCTGCTGGTGACCCTGCGCCTCTTCCAGGGCATCGCCGTCGGCGGGGAGTGGGGCGGGGCCATGCTGCTGGCCTTCGAGAACGCCAAGAAGGAATCCCGCGGGTTCGCCTCCGCCTTCGCCTACATGGGCGCCCCGGCCGGCACCATCCTCGGCACCCTGATGCTTTCGGCCATGTCCACCCTGCCGCAGGAGCAGTTCCTATCCTGGGGCTGGCGTATCCCCTTCCTGCTCTCCGCCGTCCTGATGGGCCTCGCCATTTTCATCCGCATGAAGGTCTCCGAATCCCGGATCTTCAGCGAGCTTTCGGCCAAGGCCGAGGCGAAGAAGCGCCGCGTTCCCGCCGCCGAGCTGTTCCGGGAGCACCCCAAGGCCCTGTTCATCGCCGTCGGCGCCGGCCTGTCCGGGCAGATGGCCCAGGGCCTGATGGGAGCCTGGGCCATCTCCTATGCCGTCCAGCAGGCAGTCCTGGCCCAGACCGAAGTGCTCAATATCAAGGCCCTCGGCGGAGTCAGCACCATCCTCGTGATCATTGTGGCGTCCAAGCTCTCGGACCGGATGGGCCGCCGCCGCGTACTCATCTGGGGCAACATCGGGGCCATGATCCTGGCCTTCCCCGTGATGGCACTGCTGGACATGGGCTCCACCGTGGCCTTTATGCTGGCCATTTTCCTGGGGCTTTCGGTGGTGCAGGGCTTCACCTCGGGACCCTACGGCGCCTTTGCCGGCGAACTGTTCCCCACCTCCGTACGCTATTCCGGCGCCTCGATCGGCTACCAGCTGGCGGCGACCCTCGGAGCCGGATTCACCCCCATGATCGCCACCGCCCTGGTGATCGCCGGCGGGGGCTCCCTGTGGCTGGTCGCCGGGCTGTGGACGGCGTTCTCCGCGGTGTCGCTGATCTCGCTCCTGGCCACCAAGGACCGTTCCGGAGAGGACATCCAGGAACTCGACCGTCCGGGTGCCGTCCCTGCTCCCGGGGCGGAGCCAGAGCCCGCCCCGGCGTCCGCTGAACCTGTGCGTACACCGTAAACAAGAGAGGTATACACTGTAAACACCGACGTTTACGAAAGGGGTGCCGATGGCCCGGTCCCTCCCGCTGCACCCCGATACCATTGCCGCTGCCGCCGTCCGGATAGCCGACGCGGAGGGCCTGGACGCCGTCAGCATGCGCCGGGTGGCGGGGACCCTCGGCGTCTCGGCGATGGCCCTCTACCGCCATGTCGCGGACCGCCGCGCCCTCCTGCTGCTGATGGCCGACGCCGCCAAGGACTTCGCACTCCTGCCTCCCGGCGTGGCTACCTGGCAGGCAACGCTTGAACACATGGCCGACGCCCAGTGGCAGGCATTCCAGGCCCATCCCTGGCTGCTGCACATCGTGCTGACCCCCCGCCGGCTGGTGAACCTGGCGACACCGGGTGAGGTGGAGCTGCTGCTCTCCCGGCTGCGGGGCGCCGGGCTCACCGAGGAGCAGGGGTTCGACTGCCTGCTGGGGATCTCCGCGGCTGTTATCGGCGCAGCCTCAATCACAGCGGCGGCGCAGTCCGGCCCCGAACAGGCCGGACCTAACGACCATGCGCAGTGGAACTCCGGGGCCGTGGCACGGTTCCCGCTGGCGGCCCGGTTCCAGGACCAGGGCATCAGCTCCGCAGCTTCCCGCCGCTCCCTGGACTTCGTCGTCGCCAACTTCATCCGCGGCGTCGAACAGGCCCTTGGCCAATTCTCCGGCTCCGCAAGGCGCCCGGTTTCATGGAAGGAAGAAAATGCAACTGAAGGATAAGACTGCAATCATCACCGGCGGTGCCGGCGGAATCGGACGCGGAATTGTCCGCCGGTTCCTGTCCGAGGGCGCGAAGGTGGCCGTGGTCGACATCGACCAGGCCCAGGGCGACCAGCTCCTGGCTGACCTCAAAGGTCTGGGCGATGTCATCTTTATCGCCAAAGACATCTCCAAGGAAGAGAATGCCGCCGCGATCGTGGCCGAAACCGTGGAGCATTTCGGCGCCCTGGACATCCTGGTCAACAACGCCCATGCCTCCAAGCAGGCGCCGATCATGGAGACCACCCAGGAAATGTGGGACCTCTCCTTCGGCACGGGCACCATGGCAACGTTCCACCTGATGCGCGCCGCGTACCCGGAGCTGAAGAAGACCCGTGGCAGCATCGTCAACTTCGCTTCGGGCGCCGGCATGAAGGGCCTGCCGAACCAGGCAACCTACGCCGCGGCGAAGGAAGCCATCCGTGCCATCTCCCGGACCGCTGCCAATGAGTGGGCTGCGGACGGCATCCGCGTCAACGTGGTCTCCCCCATTGCCCTGACCCCGGGAATCGTCCAGTGGAGCCAGGCCTTCCCCGAGGCCTACCAGGAAGTCGTGGATGCCGTCCCGCTGGGCCGCCTCGGCGATCCCGAAACGGACATCGCACCGATCGTTGTGTTCCTGGCCAGCGAACAGTCCAAGTACATGACCGGACAGACACTGATGGCCGACGGCGGTTCCATCAAGCTGTACTAGCCTGCCCTAGCCGTTGACCGCCGGGGCGAAGCGGTACCTGGCGCCCCGGTGGGTTTCGGGCAGTTTATCGCCGGCACCGAAGAGCTTGTTCCGCAGCGTTCCGGGCGCGTACCCGGAGGGGTAGGCGCCGCGCTGCTGCAGCTCCGGCACCACGAACTCCACCACATCCTCGAACGTCCCGGGGGTGACGGCGTAGGCCAGGTTGAACCCGTCGACGTCGGTTTCCTCGACCCAGCGGATCAGCTCCTCGGCAACTTCGGCACCGGAACCCACCAGCCGCGGGCCCAGCCCGCCGATCCCGGCGGATTCGGCGATGTCCCGCACGGTCCAGGGCTCGCCGTCGTCCTTCACCTTCTGGAAGTTCGCGGCGGCGGACTGGATGGCGTTGGATTCCACATTGCCCAGCGGCTCATCCAGGTTGTAGGTGGAGAGGTCCACCCCCATCCACCCGGACATCAGGGCGAGTGCGCCCTCGTCGCTGGTGTAGCGCTGGTAGTCCTCATGCTTGGCCTGGGCCTCTTCGGGGGTCGCGGCCGTGATGATGGTCAGCAGCGTGTAGATCCGGATCGAGTAGCGGTCCCGGCCGGCCGCTTCGGCGGCGTCGCGGATCTTGGTGACGGTGGCCTTCAGCTTCTCCACGGTCGGGGCTCCCACGAACACCGCCTCGGCGTTCCCGGCCGCGAACGCGATGCCGCGCGGCGAAGCACCGGCCTGGAAGATCACCGGGGTCCGCTGCGGGGAGGGCTCGGAAATGTGGATGCCGGGGACCTTGAAGTACTTGCCCTCATGGTTGATGTCATGGACCTTGGAGGGGTCGGTGAAGACACCCGTTTCGCGGTCCCGGACCACGGCGTCGTCTTCCCAGGAGCCTTCGAGCAGCTTGTAGACCACTTCCAGGTATTCGTCGGCGTGGTTGTACCGCTCGTCGTGCTCCAGCTGGTCTTCCTGGCCCATGTTCCGTGCGGCGGAGGGCAGGTAGCCCGTGACCACGTTCCACCCGACCCGGCCGTTCGTAATGTGGTCCAGGGTGGAGAGCCGGCGGGCAAACGGGTACGGGTGTTCGTACGCGGTGCCGGCGGTGACGCCGAAGCCCAGGTTCTCGGTGACCAGGGCCATGGCGGAGACCAGCAGCAGCGGATCGTTGACCGGCACCTGGGTGCCCTGGCGCAGCGTGGCCTCGTTGGAGGAACCGTAAACGTCGTAGGTGCCCAGCACGTCGGCGATGAAAATGCCGTCGAAAAGCCCGCGTTCGCAGGTCTTGGCCAGCTCGGTCCAGTAGCGGATGTCGTTGTACCGGGAGGACTGGTCCTCGGGGTGGCGCCACAGGCCGGGCGACTGGTGGCCCACGCAGTTCATGTCGAAGGCGTTGAAACGGATCTGTCGGGGTGCGGGCGAATTGGCCATTGAAGTCCTTTTCCGGTTTGACGCACCGTCAAGGGAGCGCCGTACTTGCCGCCGGCTGATGCGCCTGCGACCGGATCGTCATCTGGGGCACCCCGCCACGGGAGAGGGTTGCCGCCCAACCAGCCAGAGCTTCGCGTTGGGACTCATGATCCTGCCCGCCCAGTATGGAACACCGCCCCCGGTGGCGCGCAAGCTGCGGGGTGTCACGCGGCGTAATGCCCGGGTTTGGAAAGAGCGCGGGCCGGGTATTGCCACAAACGGCATTATGCGTCTAAGATCACATTTATCAGGGCAAGAATAGAGACTTCCTGTTGGAGGTCTTTTCTTGCCCTTTTTGCGTTTCTATTGGGCCGTGGTCTCTGACAGGAGCAATCCCGACAGAGAGGTCGGCCATAATGTCGAGTTTTACACTCCGCGGCGTGCACGACGTAGTTTCTTACATTGACGCCCGCCCCAAGATAGCGGGCCGGGCCGGGGTCATTTGGTGGCTCGCGCTGGGCGGCCTGTTCCTGGACGCCTTTTCCAACTCTGCGCTGAGCGCCGGCCTTGGGCCCATGACCAGGGACCTGGAGCTGAGCGCCACGCAGGTTGCCATCCTGACGTCCCTCGCATCCTGGGTCGCCATCGTGTTCAATCCGATTGGCGGCTGGATGGCGGACCGCTGGGGCCGCATTCCTCCACTGGTTTTCGCTAAGTTCCTGGCGCTGATCGGCGCCGGCCTGGCCGCCTTTGCACCCGCTTTCGAGCTGGTGCTGGTCGGACGCTTCTTCGTGGGTGCCGCCTACGGCATCGACTTTGCGATCGCCATGGCCCTGTTGGCAGAATTTACCCCCGCCCGGTTCAAGAGCCGCCTGAACACCTGGCAGGGCATCTGGTACACCGCGGTGAGCTCCAACCTGATTCTCGCCATCCTGTTCTACAACATGGGTGTCGGAGAATCGATCTGGCGCTACGCCGTCGGCTCAGCGGGCATCGTGGCCCTGGCACTCTTTGTCGCCCAGCTCGCTTTTATGGTCGAAAGCCCCACCTGGGCAGCCCGGAAGGGCCTGCTTGAAAAGGCGGCCGCCTCCATGACGAAGATCTATGGTGAGCCGTTCACGGCAGCGCCTGTCGAAGACCGCTCCCCGATCCTGAACCAGGCGACCAAGGGTTTCGCCAACATCGCGCTGATTTTCCGCGGAATCTACCTTCCACGGACGATCCTCGCTGCGACCATCCAGATGGGGCAGTCCATCCAGTATTTCGCCGTCGGCTGGTACCTGCCGATTATTAGCCTCACCCTGTTCGGTGAAGACTTCGTGGTGGCCACTTTGGGCGCGCTTGTCTTCAACCTCTTCGGTATCGTCGGCGGCTTCCTCTCGCCGGTGATCGGCAGGAAAATCGGCCTGCGCAAGGCCTCGGCAGTCGGCTTCGGCGCCGTCTTCATCATGCTGGTGATACTGGGAGCCTTCTACGAGAGCCTGCCGATCTTCCTGGCCTTCCTGATCCCGTCCCTGTTCATCCTGTTCCACTCCGGCGGGCCCGGCGCCAACGGCAAGAGCATCTCCACCCTGTCCTTCCGCAGCGAACTGCGAGCGGGAGCCAACGGTGTCATCGGGGCGCTTGGCAGCACCGGAGCAGCCCTGGGCCTGCTCGTCTTCCCCATCCTCAAGCAGGACCTTGGCCTCGGCCCCACCTTCCTGATCCTTTCCGCCGTGCCGCTGATCGCCTGCATCGTTTGCTCGGTGATCAAATGGGATCCCACCCGTGCAGCGGTCAGCCCGGATGAAGAAGAGAATGCTCCGCAGTTCCGGAGTGACCAGGCCCGGAACGAAACGGCACGGGTCTAGATGGCACGGATGCAGCCGGCGATCCTGTCCATCGACGAAGGCACCACGGGGACCAGGGCAGCCTGGGTCACCGCGGACGGGACGGTCCACGGCGAGGAGTACCGGCGCCTCCAGGTCTCCACTCCCCGTGCCGGGGTAGTGGAACAGGATGCCGGGGAAATCCTGGCCAAGACGCTGGAAGTATGCCGCATCGTCGTCCAGCGTGCCGCGGAAGCGGGCTACGAGCTCAAGGCAGCTGCCATCGCCACCCAGCGGGCGACGGCGGTGCTTTGGGATACCGTCTCCGGCCATCCCCTGGTCCCGGCCATGGTGTGGCAGGACACCCGCCACGCGGCGGGGCTCGAAGCTCTGGGCAGCACCTGGAACGAACACCTGATCCAGACGGTCGGCCGCCCCGCTGGAGTTCGCTCCCCGTACCTGTGGGCAGCCCATCACCTGCGGGACAGCCCGGCCGTGGCCGAGGCCTACGCGGCAAAACGGCTCGGTTTCGGCACCATGGAAACCTGGCTCCTGTGGAACCTCACCAGGGAACGTGCCTACGTGGCCACGTCCACCAATGCCACCTCCGCCGGTGCCTATGTGCTCGCTGAGCACCGGTATGAAATCCCCTGGATCGAAGCCCTGGAATTCCCGGTGGAGATCCTCCCGGAACTCCGCCAGGACGCCGAAGAGCTCGGACATACCGATCCGCGGCTCCTCGGACTCGAGCTGCCCATCCGGGCAGCGGTGGGTGACCAGCATGCCGGCACCGTGGGACTGGGCTGCCTGGATGCCGGCCAGGCCATGTGCGTTCACGGCACCGGCAGCTTCGTTGACCTGGTCACCGGGCCCCGTCTGCCGGAAAACCCCGGCCTCTATGACGGGACACTGACCCTCACTGGGTGGCGCCGCAACCATCGCAGCGTTTACGCGGTGGAGACTTTCACTGCCACCACTGGGTCAGCGCTCGACTGGCTTTGCGGTTCCTTGGGCTGGTTCGAGTCCGCCGTGCAGATCAGCGAGCTGGCTGCCCTGGCCAGCGGGGCTAACGGCGTGATGTTTGTTCCCGCGCTGACGGGTATCCGGGTCCCGGTCGTCGAGCCGAGGGTCCGGGCGTCCCTGAGCGGACTATCCATGGCAACCAGCCGGTCCGAGGTGGCGTACGCCGTCCTGGAAGGCATTGCCCACTCCGTGGCGAGCAGCGTTCACGCCAACGAAGAAGTCGCCGGGGTATCGGTCACCGAGATCCGGGTCGGCGGCGGAATGTCCGGCAGCGATCCGCTCATCCAGATGCAGGCTGACCTCACCGGGATTCCGATGCGGCGGATGCCCGCCACCGGCACGGCAAGCCTGCGCGGCGCTGCGTTCCTGGCCGGTGCCGACGGACTCCTGTGGGATTCGCTCGAAACAGCGGCCCGCGCCCTGGGACCGGGCGAACGGTTCGAACCGGCCATCTCCGCATCCGAGCGGGAAGAACGGCGAAGCATGTGGGCCAGGCACATTGACCGGGAACTTGAGCAGGTTGCGCACTAAGCCGCCCCCGGCGCCGTAAAAGCCCATTTTGTTTGCACTAATTGCACTAAATTGCACCAGAAAGAAATATATCCATGATCTCTTTTCCCGCACGTAAACCAAAGACAAACCGGACCCGAATGGTCTCCGAAACCCCGCTGAAGCTGGAACGAAAAGAACAGCTGGCAGCACTTGAAACCGGGCATTTTGACATCGTTATTGTGGGCGGCGGTGTAACGGGTGCTTACACCGCCATGGACGCAGCACTGCGGGGCTACCGTGTAGCCCTTCTGGAAAAGGACGATTTCGCCTCCGGGACCTCCTCCAAATCCTCCAAGATGATCCATGGCGGGCTCCGCTACATCGAGCAGGGAAACCTGCCCCTGGTCCGGCATTCCCTGCTGGAGCGCCAGCGGCTCCGGAAAAATGCTCCCCATTTGGTTCAGCGGCTGCCGTTCCTGTTTCCGGTGCTTTCCGAAGAGGGGATCTTCGACCGGCGCCTCGCAGCCGGTTTTGAAAGCCTGCTCTGGACCTACGATCTGGCCGGAGGGTGGCGGGAAGGAGTCCTGCACCAGAAGCTCAGCAAGGCAGAAGTCCTCTCCCACTGCCCCACGTTCAAGGGGGAAAAGCTGGACGGTGGGTTCATGTACTACGACGCCAGGGCCGATGACGCCCGGCTGACCCTGGCACTGGCCCGGACCGCTGCGTTCCATGGGGCAACCGTTCTCAACGGGGCCAAGGTCACGGATGTGACCCGCAGTGGAGGGAGGGTCGACGGCGTGACGGTGGCAGTGGACCAGCGTGAGGTCCGGGTGCGTGCCTCGGTGGTCGTCATCGCAACCGGCGCGTGGCTCAGGGACTGGAACGGCGCGGGCAAGGACGCCGACGCCCCGAGTATCCGCCCCGCCAAGGGCGTGCATATTGCTGTGCCGTGGAGCAAGATCCGCAACGACTGCACCGTGACGATTCCGGTCCCCGGGCGCACCAGGCGGGCCACGATCACCCGCTGGGGCAACACCGCCTATCTGGGGACCACGGATGAGGACTACGCCGGAGACCTCGACGATGTGAACTGCACCCGGGAGGAAATGGATTTCCTGCTCGACGGTGCCCGCAGCGCCCTGAACCTTGACCTCGAAGCCGAGGATGTCCTGGGCAGCATCGGCGGATGCCGTCCGCTGGTGGCTCCGCCGGGAGGAAAAACGGTCGAAGTAAAGCGCAATCATGAGATCCGCACCGACCAGGACGGCCTGGTGACAGTCGTCGGCGGCAAGCTGACGACATCCCGGCACATGGCTGAGCAGACAGTGGACGCAGCCCAGAAGGTCCTGGGCCAGCGGCGGCGCTGCCGCACAACCGGCGCCCCGCTGCTGGGCGGAGCCGGATATGACGCCGAGGCCGTCGTGGCATCCGGCGGCCTGGCTGCTCATCTGGGCGAGCGCTACGGGACGGAGTCCAGGTTTGTCACGGACATCCTGGCCGGCGATCCTTCCCTCGACCGTCCCATCGTCGAAGGCCTGCCCTACCTGGAAGCCGAAGTTGTCTACGCGGCCCGCCATGAGATGGCCCGGAGCGTTGATGACATCCTCTCCCGGCGTACACGCGCACGCATTATGGCCCGTGACGCTTCCGCTGCCGCTGCGCCCAGGGTGGGCGCCCTGCTGATGAAGGAACTCGACCTTCCCGCCAGCGTCGTCGACGCCCAGGTAGCCGACTACAAGAACCAGACCACACATGAACGAGCAATCCTGATGGGAGCCAAGTAAATGATCAGCAAGGAAGCAGTCAAGCGGGGGTACAACCGGGGAAACTACACGGTGGGTGCGCCCAGCCAGCCGGGCTACGCGGCAGGCCTCGACGGGGCCGGACTCTCGGGGGAACCGTATTTCTCTTCGCCCGCGCCGGCCGTCGTTGATGCGCAGACACTGGAGCTCCTCGCAGCAGCAGCTGACAAGGTGGTCAGCGATCCCGGGCTGGTCCGGGACGGCACCCGTGATTGGTGGGCCGGAACGATGATCGCCGAAACCGGCGGCCGCCCGGCCACCCCTGAATCGGTGATCGTTCACGTTTCCAGTACCGAGCAGGTCCAGGCCGTTATGCGGATCGCCGGACAAGCATCCCTGCCGGTCACCGTCTCAGCCGGGCGGAGCAACGTTACGGGCGCAGCACTGCCCGTCGCCGGCGGAATCGTCCTGGATGTGTGCGGGCTGGACAAGTTCGTGTCCTTTGACGAGGCCAGCCAGATCATCGAGGTCGAAGCCGGCGTTTTCGGCGACATCTTCGAGGAAACCATCCAGCGGGACTACGGCATGACGATGGGGCACTGGCCCTCCTCGTACGCCATCAGCACGGTTGGCGGCTGGGTCGCCTGCCGTGGAGCCGGGCAGCTCTCCACCCGGTACGGCAAGATCGAGGACATGGTCTACGGGATGGACGTGGTTCTTGCCAGCGGTGAACTGGTCACCCTGGGCGAGAGTGCACGCGCAGCAGTCGGACCAGATCTGCTGCAGCTCTTCATCGGTTCTGAAGGCACCCTGGGCGTGATTACCCGGGTCCGTTTCAAATTGCACCGCCTCCCCGGGTTCGGCCGGGCCACCGCCTATGGGTTCGCGTCCTTTGCCGACGGGCTCGAAGCCTGCCGGCAGATTATGCAGGCCGGTGCCACCCCCGCAGCGCTCCGGCTCTACGACGAGCTCGAAAGCGGACTCCAGTTCGGGCTCCCGGAGACCAACGTACTGCTGATCGCGGATGAAGGAACCCGGGAGTTGGTCGACGCCGGGCTCACCATCGCCGACCGGATCTGCGCAGAGTCCGGCACCGAACTGGACTCAGACGCCATCTTTGAACGCTGGCTCGACACCCGCTACCTCACCGGAAAGAGCGCCGAGGGATTCAAGCGCAGTCCCGGGCTGGTTGCGGACACCCTGGAAATGGTCGGTCCGTGGGCCGTCCTCCCGGCCGTGTACGACGACGTGGTTGCCGCCATTAACGCCGTTCCGGGAACCCTCGCCGGGTCCGCCCACCAATCCCATGCCTATGTCGACGGCGCATGCCTCTACTTCTCCCTGCGCGGCGACGTGGATGTAGCCGAGCGTGGGGTCTGGTACCGGCAGGCCTGGGACGCGGCCAACGAAGTGATCCTTCGGCACAATGCCACCCTGAGCCACCACCACGGTGTCGGGCTGCTCCGCGCTCCCTACATGGAGCGTTCGCTGGGCACCGGATTTGAGGTCCTGCGCGCGGTCAAGGCTGCACTCGACCCGCAGAATCTGCTGAACCCCGGCAAGCTCGGCCTCTAGCCACCGTGCAGGCATCGTGGACGAGGATAGAGCAATGATCGATTTCCCTCCGGAGCTTGAACTCCATTTGGCACGAAACCCCGTGATCGCCTCCGTGTTCGGCATCGAGGCGGTTCCCGGGTTCCTTGCATCCGATTGCAGGACCTGCATCCTGGCGCACCTGGAGCTGCATCAGCTCGAAGGCGCACTGCGGATACTGGACCAGGCGGGAAAGTTCACCTTCGTCAACATCGATGCCTGCTCGGGCCTGGGCCAGGACAAAGGCGCCCTTGAGTACCTAAAGAAGATCGGCACAAAAGCAATCGTCAGCACCCGGACAGCGCAGATCCAGCGCGCCAACCAAATGGGGATGGTGACAATGCAAAAAGTCTTCGTCACGGACCGGTCCAACCTGCCGCGCAGCCGCAGCGCCATCGAACAAAGCAAACCGCATCTGGTCCAGCTGATGCCATGGCCTGTGGTGTCACACCTCTCCGCGGGCGAGCTGGCCGGTTTGTCACCCTTCATCGCCGCCGGATTCGTGCTGACCGCCGGAGACGTAGCCACTGCTTTGAAGGAAGGCGCCAAGGGAATTTCCACCAGCGCAGCCGAACTCTGGGACCTGGCGGTCCGCCGGGCTCCCAACGCCAAGTCCCTGACATCCGCAACGAACACCGCCAAGGAGCACACCCTATGACCCGCACGTTTTTCCAGGTTATTGCCCACTACCAGACGCACCCCGGCGAGGAGGAGGCGGTGGCCGGGCTGCTGGGCTCCCTCGCAGCTGCCAGCCGCACTGAACCCGCGAACCTGTCCTATGAGTTCTTCCAGAACCTCGAGGACCCCAGCCACTTCGTCATCCTGGAGCAGTACACCGATGCTGCAGGTTTCGCCGCGCACCGGGAGACAAACCATTTCCAGGAGATCGGAGCAGCGCAGATCATCCCCAAGCTGGCCGACCGCAGAATCCAGAGCTTCGAGGACACAGCAGATGCTTAGCGCCGTCCTCCACGAATCAGGTGCTGACCGGCCCTACGCCGCCAGCACTCCGCTGGCTTTGGAGAACCTCCCGGTTCCCGCCCCGCGGCGGGGTGAGGTCCTGGTGAAAATCGAACGTTCCAGCCTCTGCCACTCCGACCTCTCGGTCATTAACGGGTCCCGGCAGCGGCCCCTCCCCATGGCGCTCGGGCATGAAGCTGCCGGCACCGTCGTCCAACCGGGCGAAGGCGTGCAGGACCTGCCGGAGGGCACCCGGGTAGTGCTGGTCTTCGTACCGGCCTGCGGCTCGTGCCGCAGCTGCCGGTCCGGACGTCCGGCTTTGTGCAGCCGGGGGGCCGAAGCCAACGCGGAGGGACGGCTCCTGCACGGCGAACCGCTCCTGCGGTCAGCGTCCGGGACAAGGATCAACCATCACCTCGGTGTTTCCGCTTTTTCGGAGTATGCAGTGGTGGCACGGGAATCCCTGGTTCGCATTGAGGACGACGTCCCGTGGGATGTTGCCGCCATGTTCGGCTGCGCCGCGCTCACCGGCATCGGCGCGGTCCTCAACACCGCACAGCTCCGGGCCGGCCAGAGCATCGTCGTCTTCGGTCTGGGCGCCGTGGGGCTAATGGCGGTGATGGCAGCCGCGCAGGTTTCAGAGACCACTGTCCTGGCCATCGATCCCCTGCCGGCCAAGCGTGAGCTGGCCCTAAAGTGCGGCGCCCACTTTGTGGGGTCTCCCGCAGAAGCTGCCGCCCTTGCTGCCGCCCACACCGAATCCGGAGTGGACGTGGCGGTGGAAGCCGTCGGAAACGCCGCCGTGATGGAGGCCTGCCTGCCGCTGCTGGACCGGGGCGGAGCACTGGTTTCCGTGGGGCTGCCCCACCCCGACCAGGAGCTGTCGGTTCCTGCCCTCCAGTTCGCCGGAAAAGGCCTGCGCCTCCTGGGTTCCTATATGGGCGATTGCGTGCCCATCCGCGATATTCCGGCCTACCTTGACCTCTGGCGTAACGGCCGTCTGCCCGTGGAACTGCTGCATACGGACACCCGTCCGCTGCTGGAAATCAATGAAGGGCTCGATGCCCTCGCCGAGGGCAGGGTGGTGCGCCGCCTGTTCACCGCCTGAGGAAGCCGCCGCGGCGAATTGTTACGCCGGGACTTGCCCGCGGGCAGCCAGAGGGCGTTTAGTTGTGCCTTGACCATCCCGAGCGGCTGAGAGACCTGGATCAGTGAAGCCGCAGCAACCCTGGTCGGCGCGTTTCCTCCTTGAGGCGCGGCGATAACGAGGTGGACGTCGCAGGAGGCCGGTAAGCCGGCCCAGGACGTTTTCCGTAGGGTGCTACTGCCAGGACCGATGGAGTGTTCAATGACTGCAGTACTTTCCTCCGGGTCCCATGCCGTGTCCGCCACCGCGGGCACCGCACCAGACACCGCCCTGTCCGTAACCTTCGACGGCGTTGGCCGCAGCTTCGGCTCCGGTGCCGGAACCCATGTGGTGCTCCGGGACGTCAACTTTGAGGTCCGTCCCGGCGAGGTCCTCGCCATCCTCGGTTCCAGCGGCTGCGGCAAGTCCACCCTGCTGCGTGCCACCGCAGGGCTCGACGCCGCCTCGACCGGCAGCGTGCGGATCGACGGCACTGCCGTCCGCGGCATCGATGACCGCTGTGCCGTGGCGTTCCAGGAGCCCCGGCTGCTGCCCTGGCAGACCCTGCAGGCCAACGTGGCGATCGGCCTGCCCAAAGGCACCAGCGCCAGCGAAGGCAAGGCCAAGGTTGCCGAGCTGCTGAAGCTGGTGGAACTGGACAGTTTCGCCAAGCACCAGCCCCGCGCAGTGTCCGGCGGCATGGCTCAGCGCGCCTCCCTGGCACGGGCCCTGGCCCGCAGGCCCGGGGTGCTGCTGCTGGATGAACCGTTCGGCGCCCTGGACGCGCTGACCCGCCTGAAGATGCAGGACCTGCTGCTGGACGTGCACCGCGCCGCCCCGGCCACCGTCCTGCTGGTGACCCACGACGTCGACGAGGCGCTGCAGCTCGCGGACCGCATCATCGTCCTCGGCCGCGAACCGGGCAAACCCGGCGCCACCATCACCCAGACCATCACCGTTCCGGGCGCCCGTCCCCGGGACCGTGCCTCGGCCGAACTGGCGCGAATGCGCGGCGAGCTCCTGGCGAGCCTCGGCGTCGACCGCCACTAGCGGACCACCCCGTTTCCCCTCCCGCCGGCACCCACCGGCGGGATTCCGCGGGTCCTCCGTATCCGCACGCAGCCCCAACCCGCAGCATCCTCCTGTCTCACACATCAGCATTTCTCCATCCGAAGGAATCCCCATGAACAGCCGTTCCCGCTTCTCCCGCCGTCCGCTCGCGGTGCTCGCCGCCACCGCCGCCGCACTTTCGCTGGCCCTGACCGGCTGCGTTGCCGGTGAGGACTCCTCCGCGGGTGCCGACAATTCAGCGGCCGACGGCGGCACCCTGAACATCGACTTCGCCACCTACAACCCGCTGAGCCTGGTCATCAAGGACCAGGGCTGGCTGGAGGCAACGCTCGCCGAGCAGGGCGTGGACGTGAACTGGGTGCAGTCCGCCGGCTCCAACAAGGCGAACGAGGCGCTGCGCGCCGGAGCGATCGACGTCGGCTCCACCGCCGGATCCGCCGCCCTGCTGGCCCGTGCGAACGGCTCGGAGATCAAGACCATCAGCATCTTCTCCCAGCCCGAGTGGGCGGCCCTGGTGGTCGGCCCGGACTCGAACATCACCTCGGTGGCGGACCTCGCGGGCAAGTCGGTCGCCGCCACCAAGGGCACCGACCCCTACTTCTTCCTGGTCCAGGCCCTGGAGGAAGCGGGCCTGAGCACTTCCGACGTGACGGTGGAGAACCTGCAGCACGCCGACGGCCGGACCGCACTGGAAAACGGTGCCGTGGACGCGTGGGCCGGACTGGACCCGATCATGGCAGGCGCCGAGCAGGGCGGAGCAAAACTGGTCTACCGCAACCTGGACTTCAACACCTACGGCTTCCTGAACGCCACCGAGTCCTTCCTCGAGGAAAAGCCCGAACTCGCGCAGGCTGTCGTGAACGCCTACGAAAAGGCCCGCACCTGGGCCGCTGAAAACCCGGAGGAAACCGCGCAGATCCTGGCCGACGTCGCCGGCCTGGACCTCGAGGTCGCCAAGACCGTGATCCTGGAGCGCAGCAACCTGGACGTGAACGCCGTTCCGGGCGACGCACAGCGTTCGGTCCTGGAAAAGATCGGCCCCACCTTCGTCGAGACCGGTGACGTCGCGCAGCAGTCCACGATCGACGACGCCATTGCCAGCCTGCTGGACGATTCCTTCGCGAAGCAGGCCGATCCGGAAGCCATCAAGGAATCCTAATGAGCGATTCGTACCTCACCGTAGGATCGGTCGTATCCGGCGGCGTCCAGGGCCCGCCGGCGGCTCTTCCCCCGAAGCCTTCCGGGCCGGAACGCAAGGCCGGCCCCGCCGGACCGCTGGCTAAAGGTTGGGTCCGGGTGGTCCTTGGCCTCGTCGTACCCGTGCTGATCCTGGCCCTCTGGCAGCTGGTTTCGGCGCTGGGGGTTTTCAGCGCCGTGCAGCTGCCCTCGCCGGGAGCGGTGCTGAGCTCCGCAACCGACCTGCTGGAACGCGGGGAGCTGGGGACGCACATCGCCATCTCCACCCAGCGCGTGCTGACCGGCTTCGCCGCCGGCGCCGCGCTGGGCCTGGTGCTCGGCGCCCTGCTGGGTCTGTCCAAACTGGCCGATGTCCTGCTCGGCCCGCTGTTCGGCGCCATCCGCGCCGTCCCGTCGCTGGCCCTGGTGCCGCTGCTCATCCTCTGGATGGGCATCGGCGAGGATTCCAAGGTCACGCTGATCACCATCGGCGCGTTCTTCCCGGTCTTCACCACCGTGTCCCTGGCACTGCGCCACGTGGACAAGAACCTGGTGGAAGCGGCGCGGGCCTTCGGCCTGAACGGAGTCAAGCTGCTCACCACGGTGCAGCTGCCCGCCGTCGTACCCGCCGTGTTCTCCGGCCTGCGGCTGGCGCTGGCGCAGTCCTGGCTGTTCCTGGTGGCGGCCGAGCTGATCGCCTCCTCCATGGGGCTCGGCTTCCTGCTCACGGACTCGCAGAACAACGGCCGCACCGACCGCATGTTCCTGGCGATCGTGCTGCTGGCAGTGATTGGCAAGACAACGGATGCCCTGCTGGGCGTCGCAGAAAAGTGGGCAGTAAAGAAGTGGGCGTAACAACAGCAATCCAGCCGGCCACTGAACCGGAGTTCGGCACCGAAGCAGAGCGGATCGCGTTCTGGGAGGAAGCCGCCCGGCGGCTGCAGTGGGAGGAACCATGGCACACCGCGCACCGGTTCTCCCCACCGCAGCGCCTCAGCCCGCCTGAGGTTCCTGAAGCCGACGCGGAGTACACCGTCCCGGAGATCGAGTGGTTCGCCGGCGGCAAGCTCAACGTCGCGGTGAACTGCGTGGACCGGCACGTTGCCGCCGGCCGCGGGGACAAGGCTGCCCTGCACTTTGAGGGCGAGCCCGGCGACCGGCGCACACTGACCTACGCGGACCTGCAGCGGGAAGTCTCCCGCGCCGCCAACGCACTGCTGGCGCTTGGCATCGAAAAAGGCGACCGGGTGGTCATCTACCTGCCCGTCATCGCCGAGACCATCATCATCACCCTGGCCTGCGCCCGGATCGGGGCCGTGCACTCGCTCGTGTTCGGCGGCTTCTCCGCTGAAGCGCTGAAGTTCCGGGTGGAAGACACCCGGGCCAAACTGCTGGTCACCACCGACGGGCAGTACCGCCGCGGGGCAGCCGTTCCGGTCAAGGACAACGCGGACCAGGCCGTCTCCGGCACCAACGCGATCGAGCACGTCCTGGTGGTCAAGCGCACCGGCTGCGACATCGCCTGGACCGAGGGCCGCGACGTCTGGTGGCATGACGCCGTGGACACGGCCTCCGAAGTGCACGAGCCGGAGTCCTTCGACGCGGAAACCCCGCTGTTCATCATGTACACCTCCGGCACCACCGGAAAGCCCAAGGGCCTGGTGCACACCATGGGCGGCTACCTCACCCAGGCGTCCTGGAGCTACGAATTCCTCTTCGCCAACCCGGACGAATCCGCCCGCGCCGACGACGTCCACTGGTGCACCGCGGACCTTGCCTGGGTCACCGCGCACACCTACGAAATCTATGGACCGCTCTCCAACGGCGTCACCGAGGTGATCTTCGAAGGCACCCCGAACACCCCGCATCCAGGCCGGCACTTCGAAATCATCGAACGCTACCAGGTCACCAGCTACTACACCGCGCCCACCCTGGTCCGCTCCCTGATGGGTTGGTTCCCCGACGGCGTTCCGGATACCTGGGACCTCTCCTCAATCCGACTGCTCGGCACCGTGGGCGAGGCCGTGAACCCGGAGGCCTGGCGCTGGCTGCGGCAGAACCTCGGCCGCGGCGAGGTCCCGGTGATCGACACCTGGTGGCAGTCCGAAACCGGTGCCACCATCCTCTCCCCGCGCCAGACCGACACCACGTTTAAGCCCGGCTGCGCCTCCCGCGCGCTGCCCGGCGTCTCCACCCGGATCGTCGACGGCGACGGCAATGACGTTCCGCCGAATGTGCAGGGCTTCATCGTGGTGGATCGGACCGGTCCGTCGATGGCCCGCACCTGCTGGGGCGACCCGCAGCGCTACCTGTCCTCCTACTGGCGGCAGTACGCGAAGCAGGGCTGGTTCCTGGCCGGCGACGGCGCCCGGTACGACGACGACGGCGACACCTGGATCCTGGGCCGGGTGGACGACGTCCTGAACGTCTCCGGCCACCGGCTCTCCACGATCGAAATCGAGTCCGCCCTGGTCTCCCACCCCTGGGTCGTTGAAGCCGGGGTCTGCCCCGTCGCCGATCCGAAGACCGGGCATGCGATCGCCGCATTCGTAGTCCTGACCGAGGCCGCGGCCAAGGATGTGGACGCGGTGACCAAGGAGCTGCGGAACCACGTCGCCAAGGAAATCGGGCCGATCGCCAAGCCCGCCGCCGTCGTGGTGGTTCCCGATGTGCCCAAAACCCGGTCCGGCAAGATCATGCGCCGGCTGCTGACCCAGCTGTTCGAGGGCAGCACGCTGGGCGACACCACCAGCCTGCAGAACGAACCGTGCATTCCGGCGATTCACGCCGCGTGCGAGGCCCGGCGCTCCGGGAGCACTGACTAATGCACCCGCGCGAGCGTCACCCGGTCCAGTTCCACCGCCCCGCCCATGGCGCGGTGCAGCCGGATGAACTCAACCGGGGAGACCTCCAGGATCGAGGTGTCCTTTTTCTCCGGCAGCAGGTCGGGATGCCCGTTCTCCATCAGTTCAAGGAACAGCCGCTGCGCGTCCATCCGGTCCATGGGATCCGTGGGGGTGATCTTGTGGTTGGCGGAAGCCAGCTTGTAACCGGTTTCGACGACGATCACGTACTGTTCCATGCCCACTCCCGGTGTGTGGGGTTCAGGCTCCGGCCGGAGTAAGAACCCGCTCAGCGCAACTGTCCTCAACATTGTTGGTTTCCACCACCCAATAAAGCAACCATTGCCTTACCGCTTCGCAGCGGTCCCCCTAAGGAAGGAGCACTCAGTCCCATGAGTGATCGCCAGTTCGGATTCCGTACCCGCGCCCTGCACGCGGGCGGCACGCCCGACGCCATCCACGGTGCGCGCGCCGTTCCCATCTACCAGACCACGTCCTTTGTCTTCAAGGACACCGACGACGCCGCCAACCTCTTCTCGCTGCAGAAGTACGGGAACATCTACTCCCGCATCGGCAACCCCACGGTGGCCGCATTCGAGGAGCGCATCGCCTCCCTGGAGGGTGGCATCGGTGCGGTGGCGACGGCGTCGGGCATGTCTGCCGAGTTCGTCACGTTCGCGGCACTCTGCCAGGCCGGGGACCACATCGTGGCCGCGTCCCAGCTTTACGGCGGCACGGTCACCCAGCTGGACGTCACGCTGCGCCGCTTCGGCATCGACACCACCTTCGTGCCCGGCACGGACCCCGCGGACTACGCGGCAGCCATCCAGGAAAACACCAAGGCCGTGTACGCCGAGGTCGTGGCCAACCCGAGCGGTGAAGTCACCGATATCGAGGGCCTGGCCAAGGTGGCGCACGACGCCGGTGTGCCGCTGATCCTCGACGCCACCCTGAGCACGCCTTACCTGGTCCAGCCGTTCAAGCACGGCGCGGACATTGTGATCCATTCCGCCACCAAGTTCATTGGCGGGCACGGCACCACCCTGGGCGGCGTCGTCGTCGAGGCCGGCACCTTTAACTGGGGCAACGGCAAGTTCCCGGCCATGACCGAACCGGTGCCCTCTTACGGCAACATCTCCTGGTGGGGGAACTTCGGGGAGTACGGTTTCCTGACCAAGCTGCGCTCCGAGCAGCTGCGCGACATCGGGCCCACGCTCTCCGCGCAGTCCGCGTTCCAGCTGCTGCAGGGTGTGGAGACCCTGGCCCAGCGCGTGGACGAGCACCTGCGCAACGCCCAGGCCGTGGCCGAGTGGCTGGAGGCTGACGAGCGCGTCGCCTGGGTGTCCTACGCCGGCCTGGAATCTCATCCGCACCATGAGCGGGCGCAGAAGTACCTGCCCAAGGGCCCCGGCTCCGTCTTCAGCTTCGGGGTGAAGGGCGGCCGCGCAGCCGGACAGGTGTTCATCGAATCGCTGCAGCTCGCCTCACACCTGGCGAACATCGGGGATTCCCGCACCCTGGTGATCCACCCCGGTTCCACCACCCATCAGCAGCTTTCCCCCGAGCAGATGGCCGCGGCCGGCGTTCCGGAGGACCTCGTGCGGATTTCCGTGGGCCTGGAGGACCTGGAGGACATTCTCTGGGACCTGGACCAGGGCCTCACCGCGGCAGCTGCCGCGGCATCCGGCACTGCAGCTTCCGCCGCCGGGACCGCCGCAGCTGCCGCCGCCGGGACCGCAGCAGCTGCCGCGTCCTGCACCGTGCCCGCCCCGGCCGCCGTCGAAACCGAGGAGTCCGCCAATGTCTGAGATCAACACTGAGACCCGGAGCTGGGCCGGCCCCAGCGCCCCCGAACGCCTCGCCCTGCTCCGCTCGGCCAAGTCGATCGCCATCGTGGGCGCCTCGGACAAACCGTCCCGGGCCTCCTACTTCGTTGCCACCTATCTGCTCTCCTCCTCGCCGTACAAGGTCTACTTTGTGAACCCGGTGGCTAAGGAGATCCTGGGTCAGCCGGTCTATGCCTCGCTGGCGGACCTGCCGGAGACCCCGGACATTGTGGACGTTTTCCGCCGGCACGATGATCTGCCGAGTGTCCTGGAAGAGGCGAAGGCCGTGGGTGCGAAGACGCTCTGGCTGCAGCTGGGCTCCTGGCATGAGGAAGTGGCCCGGAATGCCGAAGCCGCCGGAATGAACGTGGTGATGGACCGCTGCGTGAAGATCGAGCATGCCCGCTTCCACGGCGGCCTGAACCTGGCCGGCTTCAACACCGGGGTCATTTCCTCGAAGCGCCAGCTCACGGCGTAGCCGTCCGGCCCTGCCCCGGAACCAGGCCAGGCCCGGAACGAAGGCCTAGCGGGAGCCGGAACCCCAGGCGGAATCTCCGCCGTGGTTCCGGCTGCCGCCGCCGGGCTGGGTCTGGTGGGACGCGCCGCGGCTGTTGTCCCCGGATGACCAGCCCTTGCCCTGGTCCTGCTGCCACCCGCCGGGCTGCCCGGTGTGCTGCCGGCCGCGGAGCCAGTCTTCATCGTCATCATCGTCGTCGTCCCACTGGTTCCCGGGACGTTCCGCACGGCCGTGTCCGTCCCCGCGGTCACCGGTGGACCAGCCGCGGTTCGCACCGGAACCGGGCTCCGTTTTATCGGTGGTCTCCTCAGCGGCGGTTTGCTCAGCGGCAGGGGCCGGCGCGGCCGGGACAGGATCAGCGGCGGCCTCCTCCACGGGCTCCGGCTGTGCCGTCCCGTCCGGGGCCGGGACGGCTGCCGGGTCATTGGGAGGTTCCGGCATGGGGGCCGGAACCTCCTGAAAGCTGAAGGGAGCAGGTGCTTCGTGCAACGTCTCGGCCGTAACCCAGAAGTCATGGTTGGTTGCGGCCACACCGGTGGTGCCCGCCGCCATCGCGGCAATCACCGCACCGCCGAGCAGGAAGCCCCGCCGGCGGGTGGATTTCCGCAGGGGCGTGACCCCGGCGGTGAAGAGGGCTTCGAGTTCGGCGCAGGGCACCGGTGCCGGTTCCCCTCCGGTTTCCCGCAGGCGCAGAAGAGCATCGGTGAGCTCCTGGGTGGCTTCCACACCTGATTCTGCCAAGAGGTGCCGGACTGCTTCCGCGTCATTGGGGTTGCTGGACGTACCGTTCATGCTCGGCTGCCTCCTTTCCTGCGATGCGTTCCTTCAGTGCGATGAGCGCCCGCCGCTGAAGTTGTTTGACGGAGTTGGCCGTCTTCCCCATGATCTCGGCGGAATCCTCGAGAGACAGATCTGCCACGACCCGCAGCAGCAGAACCTCGCGCTGCTGCTCCGTGAGTCCTGCCAAAAGAGGCTCCGCCGCCAGAACGGAGTCCAGGACGGCAGCTTCGGCCGACTGGGTGTACCGGGGATCCGCCAGCGGGTCATAGGCTGCTGCCGCCGGCTGGCGTTCCCGCCGGCGGTGATCGTCGACCATCCTGGCGTGGGCCACCGAAAAGGCGAAGGTCCTCAGCCCGGCGGCGCCGCCCTTAATGCTCTGCAGCTTGGAAAAGACGGTCAGGAAAACCTCCTGCGCCAGCGCTTCGGGATCCTCGCAGCCCTTGGACCTCAGATACCCAAGGACCCCGGGGGCCAGCGCCTGGTAGACCGACCGCAGGGCCACCGGGTTGTTCGCGCGCGCCTCGGAGACCATCTGCTCTGTCAGCGGGTCAGCCAAGGCGGGGTCTTTCGATCTGGGACGTTGGGGCGAACCAAATCGTACCCCGCCTAGGCAGGTCCTGCAGGGAAATAGCCACGCCGAAGCTCGTTGGGGGGATAAGCCCCGGCGCGGCCATTACACAGGGGTAATCGCACCGGAGGCCGAAAAGGTTACGCGGCAGCCGGAATTTCTTTTTCCGGCGCCGGCGGTGACCCCAGCAGGCCCTCCCGGCCAGGCACCGCCGGCAGGGAATGTGGGAGACTTAATGGGGCTCCGCCTTACCAACGGCGGACGCGGCGCGGCCGGCCGGGATCAAAAACGCCAGCTCCGCGCCGGACCAGCAACCCGCGGCCAAGCCCCGCGGCACAGGATATTGATGACCCTCAGCAACTCCACCACGCACCACGACACAGAGCTCAAACGCAGTCTTTCACTGCGGCATATCCGTTTCATCGCCCTCGGCTCCGCAATCGGCACCGGCCTCTTCTACGGCTCCTCCGAGACCATCCAGGCCGCCGGACCCGCTGTGCTCATTGCCTACATCATCGCCGGCTGCGCCGTGTTCCTGGTGATGCGTGCGCTCGGCGAGATGGCGGTCCGCCACCCTGTCGCGGGTTCTTTTGCCCAGTACGCCGGCCGCTATCTCGGTCCCCGGATGGGGTTCCTGACCGGCTGGACCTTTGCGTTCGAAATGATCATCGTTGCCATCGCGGACATGACCGCGGTCAGCATGTATATGGGCCTCTGGTTCCCGGACACTCCGGGCTGGCTCTGGATGATTGCGGCCATGCTGTTGATCGGCGGGCTGAACCTGATGCGGGTCAGCGTCTTCGGCGAACTGGAGTTTTGGTTCACCCTGATCAAGGTTTCCACCATCGTCGCCATGATTGCCGGCGGCATCTACCTGATTGTGTTCGGGGTCAGCACCGGCGGGTACGAGCCCGGAGTCAACCACCTGGTGGACCACGGCGGGTTTGCGCCGTTCGGGGTATGGGGCATCGTGATGAGCCTGGGAATCGTGGTGTTCTCCTTTGGCGGCGTCGAAACCCTGGGTGTGACCGCCGGTGAAACCGGTGACCCTTCGCGGGCGATCCCCAAGGCCGTTAATACCGTTCCCGTGCGGATCCTGCTCTTCTACGTGCTTTCACTGGGTGTCATGCTCTGCCTCCTGCCCTGGGACAGGATCGGTTCCGAAGGCAGCCCCTTCGTACAGGTTTTCGCCGGGCTGGGCATTCCCTTCGCCGAGCACCTGATCAACGCCGTTGTCCTCACGGCGGCTCTCTCCGCCATGAACTCGATTTTCTATGCCGCTTCCCGCACCATGTACGGCCTGGCGGAGCAGGGGCACGCTCCGCAGGGATTCACCCGCGTCTCGCGGTTCGGCGTTCCTGTCTGGCCGGTCGCCATCATCATGGCCAGCCTTGTCTGCGGCCTGGGTCTGTACCTGTGGATCCCCGAGCAGTTGTTCCTGGTGGTCGCTTCCACCGCCACCTTTGCCACCATTTTCACGTGGTCCTCCATCCTGCTCAGCCACCACCGCATGCGCCGCCAGATGCGCCGGGAGGGAACCCCGTCAGCGGGCTTCCCTTTCCCGGGATGGCCGCTGCTGAACTACGTCACGCTGGCGTTTTTGGGCCTGGTGACCGTCATCCTCGCCTTCACCGGTCCCGGCCGGACGGCGCTGGCCGTGGGCGTGGTGTGGCTTCTGCTGATGCTGGCCGCCTACCAGTTCCTGGTTAAGGGCAAGGGCCGGGAGCCGATCGAGCTGCCCACACCTTCCGCCCGGAGCTAGTTGGCCGCTTCGATCTGCTCGTTGACGGCGAACCGGCGGTTGCGCAGCACGGGCAGGAATTCCCGGACCTCCTCGATCCGGTTCCGTGTCACTTCCGCGGTGGCCACCCCGGCGGTCTCATCGGCCAGGAAGACCTGCGGCACACCCATCGGATCCAGGATGGCCGAGTGTCCGATGGTGTGCCCGCTGGACGTACCCGCGGCTGCGACCCAGACGGTGTTTTCGATCGCCCGGGCCTTGAGCAGCGTTTCCCAGTGCTCGATTTTGTGTTCGCCCTTGAACCAGGCCGCCGGGACGGCAATCAGGTCCGCTCCCTGAACGGCCAGGGCCCGGGCCAGTTCCGGGAACCGGAGGTCATAGCAGGTCATCAGGCCCACCCGCAGGCCGCCGATTTCCACCACCTGGATTCCACGGTCGCCGGCCTTGATCCGGGTGGACTCGGAATAGCTGAACGCGTCGTAGAGGTGCAGTTTCCGGTAGGTCGCCGCGATCCGGCCGTCCGCCTCGATCGCCACCAGGGTGTTGTAGGGGCGTTCCTCGCCGGAGGACTCGTAGCCGCCGGCAATCACGGCGATTTCCAGTTCCGCCGCCAGGAGGGACAGCCGCTGGACGAAGGTGCTCCAGCCGGCGTCGACCGCTTCTGCCAGGGTTCCTTCGACCTTGCCGATGCTGAACATCGACTCTTCCGGGAACACAATCAGCGCCGAGCCCTCACTCTTGGCTTTCTCAGCCAGCGAGCGCATCTCCGTCAGGTTTTCCGCTACGTCCCCGGTGGGGCTGAACTGACCTACGCTGACCAACATTGGGCTACCGCCTTGCCTTGAGGACCGGACTTTCCTCCAGCCTAGTGCAGGTCCTCAAAGTGGAGCACAGGTTTCAGGACCTCGCCCGCCTTGGCCGCAGCTGCGGCGTCGTTGATCTCGTTGAACCCGTACCGGGTGATCATCTTCTGCAGCGGGAAACGGCCCTGCTGCACCAGCTCCACGAGCGCGGGCAGGAAAATCTGCGGCGTGGAGTCGCCTTCCGTGATGCCGATGACCTGCCGGCCGTTGAGCATGAAGTTCACGTCCAGTTCCACGGTTGACCCGGCCGCCGGGGCGCCGATCAGTCCGAGCTTCCCCAGCGGTGCCAGGGCATCGGCGGCGGTTGCTGCCACCCGGGTACTTCCGGTGGTTTCGAGCGCATGCGTCACGCCGCCGCCGTTGGTCAGCTCGAACAAAGCCTGCAGCGCGTCGGTGCTGCCGGAATTGATGACGTCGGTGGCACCAAGTTGGCGGGCCAGCTCCAGCCGGGAGTCCACCAGGTCCATCACCACAATGCGGGTGGAGCCGGAAAGGGCTGCGGCCATCACCGCGGCCAGGCCCACGGGTCCGGCTCCGAAGACGGCGAGGGTGGACCCGGGCTCCGGCCGCAGGACGTTCATCACCGCGCCGGCCCCGGTCTGGATGCCGCAGCCCAGCGGTGCCAGCAGGCTCAGGTCGGCGTCCGGGTCCACCCGGGTGACCCCGCGGGCATCGGCCAGAACGTAGTTCGCGAAGGAAGACTGGGCGAAGAAGTGCCCGTGGACCCCTTTACCGTCCTTGGTGATGGTGGCGCTGCCGTCCATGCGCTGCCCGCCCACCAGGTTCAGGTCCAGGAAATCAGTGCAGTAGGCCGGGTGGCCCATGCGGCAGTTCCGGCAGACTCCGCAGCTGGAAAAGCTCAGCAGCACCTGGTCGCCGGGCACAACCGAGGTGACGCCGGAGCCAACAGCCTCCACGATGCCGGCGCCTTCATGCCCAAGGACTCCGGGCAGGGGAAAGGGAATATGTCCGGCCTGGACACCCAGATCGGTCCCGCACACTCCGGAGGCGGTAATCCGGACCAGCACCTCGTCCGGCCGGGGATCATCGAGGGTGACGTCGGTGATTTCGAAGGGTTCGTGGACGCCGCGCAGAATCGCGGCACGTGCCTGGGTAGTCATAGGGCCACGCTACGCCGCCGCCGTCGCCGCCGTCAGGGCCTCCGGGAAGTATGGCGGCCGGATGAACCGGGATTTTTGCCGCCCGCATCCTAGACTGTTGCGCCATGGAAGAGATCAAGGAACCGGTGCAGCTGTCCCGGAAGAACGGCACCCTGAATCCCGCCGCCGCAGGCTTCTCCCGCACGGCCCTGCATGGCTTCACGGACCTTCCCGCCGGGCTGCGGCACGGCTGGCGGACCAAGCGCTGGGAGTACTGGGGTGTGCTGACTCCGGAGCTGGCCGTCGACATGACGATCGTTCATCTGGACTACGCGGCTGCACTGCAGCTCTATGTCCTGGAGCGGGCCACCGGCAAGGAGATCAGCTATGACCCGCTGACCATCCCGCCCGGTTCCACCGCCGTCCTGCCCAATACGCCCCCGCCGCTGACCGCCGTCGGCACCATGGGCGGGACGCACCTGCGTTTCCACGACGACGACGGCGGCACGCACCTGCGCGCCGCCGCGGAACGCATCGGCGTCGAACTTTATGCGCCCGCTGCCGGCGACGTGCTCGGCGTCGTGGTCCCCTGGTCGGCTACCCGCTACCAGTACACGCTCAAGGACGTTGCCCGCGAGGTCAGCGGAACCGTCACCGTGGACGGCCGGGAGTACCGGGTCGGTGACGGCGCTTTCGCCGTGCTGGACCGCGGCCGCGGCCGCTGGCCGTATGCGAAGCGGTGGATCTGGGCGGCCGGGTCCGGGACCGTGGACGGCACCCGGCTGGGTCTGCAGCTGGGCGGGCTGTGGACCGCCGGCACACCGGCGACGGAGAACGCACTGATCGTGGACGGTGTGCTGCACCATTACGACGGCGAACTGGAGTTCAGCTATGACCTCACCAATCCGATGGCAGCGTGGAAGGTCCGGGGCGAGTGGATCGACGCAGTGCTGACCCCGTTCCACCGGCGCCGGGCAGCCACCAACGCCGTGCTGGTGTCCTCCAAAATCTGGCAGGCCTTCGGCACCTGGTCCGGCTGGGCGGCCTCGCCGGACGGCACCCGCTACCAGCTCGACGGGCTGGAAGGCTGGGTGGAGGAGGCCCGGAACCGCTGGTAGCTGCGCCTCCCGGGTCGGCAGAAGCATCGTTCCCGGTCCGGTCCCGCGGCCGGGAGAGCTGTCCATTGACGCCCGGAGAACGCCGCTGCTAAGTTCGCAGGTACTTTTCCGCGCCGCCGAAGGAGCCAGCCGTGAGCAGCAGATTCTCGTCCCTCGCCCTGGACGCCGTTGACGTCCCCATGCTGGCCGGGTTTTGGACCCGGGCACTGGATTACCGGGTGGCCGAGGAGTTCGACGGCGGGATGAGCCTGGCACCACGCAACGGTTTCCTCGGCCCACCGCTCGACGTTTTCCCTGTCCCCGAACCCAAAAAAGCCAAGAACCGGCTGCACCTGGATCTGGTGCCGGACGGCTGCACCCAGGAGGAGGAAGTCGAGCGGCTGCTCGCTCTGGGCGCCGTCCTGGTCGACGTCGGCCAAGGACCGGATGTCTCCTGGGTCGTGATGGCGGATCCGGAGGGCAACGAGTTCTGCGTCCTCTCCGGCGACGGCTCGGAGTAGGCCACGGGCTCGAAACGGCGGCAGGACAGGCGAAGGCCCCGCAGCCAAACGGCTGCGGGGCCTTCGCTGGAAAAAACTACTCGCTGATCAGGTCGCGGATCACGATCGTCTGGTCGCGGTCCGGGCCGACGCCGATCGCGGAGAACCGGGTGCCGGACAGTTTTTCCAACGCCAGCACGTAGTTCCGGGCGTTCTCCGGCAGGTCCTCAAGGGTCCGGGCGCCGGTGATGTCCTCGGTCCAGCCGTCGAAGTACTCGAAGACCGGCTTGGCGTGGTGGAAGTCCGTCTGCGTCATCGGCATTTCGTCGAAACGCACGCCGTCGACGTCGTAGGCCACGCAGACCGGGATCTTCTCGATGCCGGTGAGCACGTCCAGCTTGGTCACGAAGTAGTCCGTGAAGCCGTTCACGCGGGAAGCGTGGCGGGCCAGGACGGCGTCGTACCAGCCGCAGCGGCGCGGACGGCCGGTGTTCACACCGAACTCGCCGCCGGTCTTCTGCAGGTACAGGCCCATGTCATCGAAGAGTTCGGTGGGGAACGGGCCGGCGCCGACGCGGGTGGTGTAGGCCTTGATGATGCCCACAGCGCGGTTGATGCGGGTGGGGCCGATGCCGGAGCCCACCGAGGCGCCGCCGGCCGTCGGGTTGGAGGAGGTCACAAACGGGTAGGTGCCGTGGTCCACGTCCAGGAACGTCGCCTGGCCGCCTTCCATCAGGATGACCTTGTCTTCGTCCAGGGCCTTGTTCAGCTCGTACACCGAGTCGATGACCATCGGGCGCAGCCGGTCCGCGTAGGAGAGGAAGTACTGCACCATCTCTTCGGGATCCACGTCGCGGCGGTTGTAGACCTTCAGCAGCAGCTGGTTCTTCTGCCGCAGCGAGCCTTCAACCTTCTGCCGCAGGATCGACTCATCGAAGATATCCTGCACCCGGATGCCGAGGCGGGCAACCTTGTCGATGTAGGCCGGGCCGATGCCGCGGCCGGTGGTGCCGATGGCACGCTTGCCCAGGAAGCGTTCGGTGACCTTGTCCATTACCTGATGGAACGGGGCAACGAGGTGGGCGTTGGCGGAGATCCGCAGCTTCGAGGTATCCGCCCCCCGGGCCTCAAGACCGTCGATTTCGGCGAACAGCGCCTCGAGGTTCACTACGCAGCCGTTGCCGATGACCGGAATCGCGTTGGGGCTCAGGATGCCGGCGGGCAGCAGCTTCAATTCGTACTTTTCACCGCCGACGACGACGGTGTGGCCGGCATTGTTTCCGCCGTTGGGCTTGACGACGTAATCGACGCGGCCGCCGAGAAGGTCGGTGGCCTTACCTTTACCCTCGTCGCCCCACTGGGCGCCGACGATGACAATTGCTGGCATGGGATCCTCCCCCATTAGTTACGCTAGGGAGCCGCGCCAGGCGCTGAACCGCTACCGTGCATGAGAACGCCCCTGCACTCGTGGCGTGGAACACGCTCAAGCTGCGGGGCTCTTACCAGTCAAGTTTAGCCGATCTCCGGCCGGCCCCCTCCGGAAGCGGCCGGCCGGGCGTACGGTTTAAGCCATGGAGCGCTTCCGCGGCTATATCGCCGGGCTGGGCACCGCCTCCGGAACCCGCCTGGTAGTGGGCCACTGGCCGGATTCCCCGTTCGGCCCGTTCACCGATGTCATGGTGGAGAACCGGTTCGGTTCCCGCCTGCTGCTGGCCCCTGACGAAAACACGGCCCGGTACGTTTCCTCCACCTATTCCTTTGATGCGGTGGACGTTGTGCCGGTCAGCGCACGGTTGAACGGCGGAACGCTGGCGGTCGACGGCGGTCCGCTGCGGCTGCGCGCCGAGCTGGGACGGGTGACGGTCCTGGGCCGCGTCCTGCAGACCGTGCCGGCGCCGCTGGCTGTGCATCCTTCCTGGCTGCGGGCAGTGAATCCGCTGGCCGGGCTGATCGTGCGCGGGGTACGGACCGCGGGAACCACCGGGGACCGGCTGGAGTATTACGGTGTGCGTTCCATCCGCCGTATTGCGGCGGCGGAATGCTCCTGGAACGGGCTGGACCTGGGACCACTGGCACCGGTCAACCCGCCGGTGCGGTTTGGGTTCTCCTCGGTGCCGTCCCGGCCGCAGATCCTTGCAGTCACCACCACCATCACCGCCCATGAGGCGGCACGAGACGAAGTGAGCGGGCCATGGCGAACCGTTTTCACCCGCATACCGAATCCGTCTGGTCTTACCCGCGCCCGCCCCGGATCGAACCCAGCGATGAATCGGTAGAAGTCTGGCTGGGCGGGACCCTGCTGGCGCAGTCCTCGTCGGCGCTGCGGGTGCTGGAGACCAGCCATCCTCCGGTCTACTATCTGCCGCTGGAGGACTTCATCTCCGGCGCCCTGCACCCGGTGCCGGGCCGCACCTTCTGCGAGTTCAAGGGTGCTGCTTCCTATTACGACGTCGTCGCAGGCGGCCACCGTGCCGCGCGGGCGGCCTGGGCCTATCCACACCCGGCACCCGGCTACGAGGAGCTGGCCGATACGGCCGCCCTGTACCCCGGGCTGATGGACTCCGTGCGGGTGGACGGCGAGGAGGTGCAGCCCCAGGACGGCGACTTTTACGGCGGCTGGATTACCAGCCGGGTGACCGGCCCGTTCAAGGGCCCGCCTGGCACCTGGGGCTGGTAACCGCCCCGCCGGATACCTGGGCCTGGTTAGGGGCTATAGGAGCAGACAGACGGCAGTGCACGTGGCGGCTGAATAACATCTGGTTTATAAGGATTAGAGTTTTGACCTCCCCAGCCGCCCTTAGCACCCGCCGTCTATTGACTTAAATGACCTCATTGTTTCCGCCATTAAGGTCCGGGAAAACAAAAATGGTAACACCGCGGGACTGTGGCGAGAAGATCAGAATGCGTATCGCAGTGGAAGCTGCTAAATGCCTCTGCATTCCAGCAGGGACCCTTGCTTTCATTAGTCTTTCCGGGTTTTCATCATGACATCGCGAGTCTTTCCCCTGTGCGACCCACGCCTGTCGAGCTGTACCGGAAAAAGGAGCACCATGACTTTGGCAACGCAAACACACCGCAGCAGCGGAAGGGACACGGACCATCGGGCAGCGACCTTGACTGTTCTCACCACTCAGCTCCCGAGCCAGGCCGCCACTGACCGGGCGTGCACCTTGATCCTCACCCCCCTGGTGGCGCAGGCCCGCACATGGAATTCCCAGCGCTGGTATTTTTCGCGGCGGCCCGCCAAGGGCGGCATTTTGCTTGAAACCCGGTTCTCCGGCGCGGCGGACTCGGGGCGGCGGATTACTTCATTCCTTGCCGCCTTGCGGCAGCAGTCAGAGGAAGAGCTGGGTCTTTTGCCCACGGAGGTGAGCACCCGCAGGCACACCTCCGCCGGCTCCAGCCCGGACAGCGGCAGCGAAGATTCCCTGCAGCTGTACCGGCTGGGCGGTGAGCAGGGGCTCAATCTGGCGGAGGAACTGTTCGAGCTGTCCTCTGACCTGACGCTGTGGGCAGTCTCCAGGTTTGCCACTGCACAGACCCGCCGCGCGCTGCTGGCCCTGCTGATGTACGACGCAGCCGACGCGATGATGCGCGGTCCCCGTTCCGCAGCATGGGCGGACCGGCGACGCGTCTCCTGGGATTTCTTCTGGGATGCCCATCTGGACACCACGCTGGGCCGGATTGGCCGGTCAGGGGGCCACAGCAACCGGAGCTTCCACCGCCAGGTTTCGACCCTCCTGCACCGTGAGCATGCCGTGATGCGCGCCGCGGCCGCCGAACAATCGGTACACAACTGGCGCCGGAAATGGCTGCGCGGAGTCGATAACTACCTCTACCGCGCAGACAAGGCCGGGGTCAGCCGCTGCGCCCAGCAACTGACACTTCACCAGATTCATGAAATGGCGGCCCGCTTCGGCATGGATGCGCAGTCCGAATCCCAGGCCGGCATACAGTCCAGGCATTGGAAAGCACCCCAAGAGGACTAAGATTAATGAGCGTCATTCACTTTTCCGGATTAGCTCTGCAGAGAACCCTGACTATCCTGTGCCAGAAAGACCATGCGCTTTTCGGCAAATAACTCCCGGGAAATAAAAGAAATCCAAGGAGCCCTCAGGCTCCTTGGATTTCTTTTATCGGTTATTTCAGTTATGCGGCTTCGATGGCGGCCTTGGCCGCCGGATCGGAGCTGTCCAGGAACTTCTCGATCCGGTCCACCTCTTCACCCTCATTGATCGCGGCAGCCGCGCGGCCCAGGGCGTAGAGCGACCGGAGGAAACCGCGGTTCGGCTCGTGCTCCCAAGGGATGGGCCCGGTGCCGCGCCAGCCGGCCCGGCGCAGGGCGTCCAGGCCTCGGTGGTAGCCCACCCGTGCGTAGGCATAGGACTCCACCGGCTGGCCCTCGGCGTAGGCATCGTCGGCCAGCAGGGCCCAGACCAGGGAGGACGTGGGGAACTTAGCTGCCAGGTCCACGGGCTCGTCACCGGCCTCGAGGCGGGCGAGGACGTCCGTTTCCTCGGGCAGATAAGTGGGCTCGGGGCCGAGCAGGTTCTTGCGGAATTCGTCTGACATTAGAGGTGCTTTCCTGCCGATCCAAGGGACTGTGCTGCTTCGACCACGCGGGCGGCCATGCCCTTCTCGGCAGAGGCACCCCAGACGCGGGGGTCGTACTGCTTCTTGTTGCCAACCTCGCCGTCGACCTTCAGCACGCCGTCGTAGTAACGGAACATGTGGTCCGCCACCGGACGCGTGTAGGCGTACTGGGTGTCGGTGTCGATGTTCATCTTCACCACGCCGTAGGACACGGCGTCAGCGATCTCCTGGGCGGAGGAGCCGGAACCGCCGTGGAAGACCAGGTCGAACGGGGTTTCCTTGCCGATCGAAGCGCCGACTGCGGTCTGGATTTCCTGCAGGATTTCCGGGCGCAGTTTCACGCCGCCAGGCTTGTACACGCCGTGCACGTTGCCGAAGGTCAGCGCGGTGAGGTAGCGGCCCTTGCTGCCGTCGCCGAGGGCCTGGATGGTGGCCATGCCGTCTTCGACGGTGGTGTAGAGCTTCTCGTTGATCTCGTTCTCCACGCCGTCCTCTTCACCGCCGACGGTGCCGATTTCGACTTCGAGGATGATCTTGGCGGCCGCGGTACGGGCCAGCAGGTCCTGGGCGATCTTGAGGTTTTCATCCAGTGTTTCGGCGGAACCGTCCCACATGTGCGAGTTGAACACGGGATCCTCGCCGCGCTTCACCCGCTCCTCGGAGGCTGCCAGCAGCGGGAGCACAAAGTCCTCCAGCTTGTCCTTGGGGCAGTGGTCGGTGTGCAGCGCGATGTTCACGTCGTAGCTCTTGGCCACTTCGCGGGCGTAGGCGGCGAAGGCCAGCGAACCGGTGACCATGTTCTTGACCGAGGCTCCGGACCAGTAGGCCGAGCCTCCGGTGGAGACCTGAACGATGCCGTCGGAGCCCGCTTCGGCGAAGCCGGCAAGCGCGGCGTTCAGCGTCTGCGAGGAGGTGACGTTGACAGCCGGGTATGCGAATCCCCCCGCCTTGGCCCGGTCGATCATCTCTGCGTAGATCTCGGGGGTTGCAATAGGCATGCTGACTCCTTAGCGAAGTTGAGAAAATGCGGCAGGGACGGGCCCTCTTTGGCTCCTCCCATCCTAGCCACAAGTGCCCCGGGAGCATCAGGGTGGTTAAACTCCTTCGCCGGGGCTCAGGAGACTTTCTGCCCGAAAACGTGCCGGCGCACCCAGCCGTGCATCGCGATGGCCGCCGCCGCGGAGGCGTTCATGGACCGGGTGGAGCCAAACTGCGCGATCGAGAGGGTGGCTTCAGCGGCTTCGTGGACTTCCGGCGTCAGGCCCGGACCTTCCTGGCCGAAGACCAGGACGGCGTTGCGCGGCAGGTCGTAAGTTTCCAGCGGAACGGAGTCCGGGAAGTTATCGATCCCGATGATCGCCAGCCCCTCCGAGCGGGCCCACTCGGTGAAGTCCTCCACCGTGGGGTGGTGGCGCACGTGCTGGTAGCGGTCGGTGACCATGGCTCCGCGCCGGTTCCACCGGCGTCGTCCGATGATATGCACTTCCTTGGCCATAAACGCGTTGGCCGTGCGCACCACGGAACCGATGTTGAGGTCGTGCTGCCAGTTTTCGATGGCGACGTGGAATTCGTGCCGCTTGGTATCCAGGTCCGCGACGATCGCGTCGTGCTTCCAATAGCGGTATTCATCCACCACGTTCCGGCGGTCGCCGGCGGCCAGCAGCTCAGGGTCCCAGTGTTCTCCCTCAGGCCAGGACCCTTCCCACGGTCCGACGCCGACCACGTGGACTGCGGAGTCCGCCGGTCCGGGCTCGGGAACGTCAATTGTTTCGGGGCTCTCTATCACCCTTCCAGCCTAAGGTGAAAGACTGGACCTTCCCGCATCCGCGCGGGGCGGAGACTTTGCGCCCCGGCGTTCCGCGGGACGAGCCGGCATTGAACGCAGGAAGAGGGAACCGTGGGCGAAAACGAGAACATCGAGTGCTGGCTGACCGACATGGACGGAGTGCTGGTCCACGAGAACCAGCCGATCCCCGGGGCCTCGGAACTGATCAACCGCTGGGTGGACACCTCCAAGCGGTTCCTGGTGCTGACCAACAACTCGATCTACACACCGCGGGACCTGGCCGCCCGGCTGCATGCCTCCGGCCTGGAAGTCCCGGAGGAAAACCTCTGGACCTCGGCTCTGGCCACCGCGGAGTTCCTCAAGGACCAGCTCAAGAACTCCTCGTCCCCGGGCCGCGCCTTCGTGATCGGCGAGGCGGGACTCACGACGGCGCTGCATGAGGCCGGCCTGATCCTCACCGACACAAACCCGGACTATGTGGTCCTGGGCGAGACCCGGACCTACTCCTTCGGCACGATCACCAAGGCCATCCGGCTGATCCTGGACGGTGCCCGGTTCATCGCGACCAACCCGGACGTCACCGGTCCCTCCGCGGAGGGTCCCATCCCGGCGACGGGCGCGATTGCGGCGCTGATCACCGCGGCCACCGACCGCGTCCCCTACATTGTGGGCAAGCCGAATCCGATGATGTTCCGCTCGGCCATGAACAAAATCGACGCGCACTCGGAAACCACGGGCATGATCGGTGACCGGATGGACACCGACATCATCGCCGGGATCGAGGCCGGCCTGACCACGGTGCTGGTGCTCTCCGGGATCACCCAGCGGGAGGACATCAGCCGCTACCCGTTCCGCCCGTCCCAGGTGCTGAACTCCGTGGCAGACCTGATCAACACGGTTTAGTTCCCGGTTCCGGCGCGGAGGCTAGAACGGTGTTTTAGTGCCTCCGCCGCCGGTGGCCGGGAGCGGCGCGTAGGTATCCAGGATGTCCTGGACCACCTGCTGGTAGATGACCGGATTCCACTGCGGGCTGGCGTGCGCCGGCCGCGCGCCGTCGGTCACCAGGCCGTTGGAAACCATGTTCTGAGGGAACAGTTCGGTCCAGCGCTGCCGGGCGGTGTAGTAGTTCACCGTGGTGTCATCCGGGTTGCCGAGGTACGCGAGCTCGGCCTTCCCGAGAGCACCGGCAAAGGTGGCTGCGTTGTAGTGGTAAATGTAGGACGATTCCGATTGGATCAGGGTGCTCGACGGCGCCAGCGGTGAGAGCTGCTCCAGCGTCTGGTCCGCGATGGTGCTCCAGCTGCGTTCGTCCTTGTGCAGGATCCGCTCGCCGAGCTCGTAGCCGCCGCGCAGTGCACTGGGGATCCGCGCGCCGGCTTCGTAGAGGAAAACCACGCCCTGGATCATGGCCGCGTCCAGCACGTCGAACCGGCCGGACGGGCTGGAGTCCAGCAGGATGATTTCCACCTGCACGCCGCGGGCCAGCAGCCGGGCGGCGATTTCCACAGCGAGCATCCCACCGAAGCTGTGGCCGTAGAAATAGACCCGGTTGATCCGGCGGGTGCGGATGAACCGGAAGACCTCCGCCTCCACGGTATCCACGTCCAGGCCCTTGTTGGAGTAGCCGACGGCGGCCATCTGCCCGCGGCTGGCCAGGGCTGGGCGCAGCGAATTGAGGATCCAGACGGCTTCTTCCCAGCTGGTTTTGTATCCGGGAAAGAGGAACCACATGGACCGCGGGAAGCGGGCGGCCGCCTCGTCGTCGCGCACCGGCAGGATTTCCAGTTCCTCGCGGCCCTCCTGGATGAGCCGGGTGACAAACAGATCCGTGGCCAGGGTCAGGCCTGCGGCGGCTCCCACCAGGAACCGCCGCCGGGAGTAGCGTCCCAGGTCCGACGCCGAGCGCAGGACCTCTTCTGGGTCATCGGTCATAGGCTCCCGCTGCAGGTGTTGGACCTAGTCGAGTCCGAGTTCATCCTTGCCGAACGCGAACAGGTACGGGACGCCGGCTTCGGCTTCGATCCGTTCCTTGGCGCCGGTATCGCGGTCCACGATGACCGCGACGGCCACCACGTTGCCGCCCGCCTTGCGGACCCCTTCCACGGCGGCGAGCGCGGAGCCGCCGGTGGTGGACGTGTCCTCGAGCACCACAACATCCCGGCCGGACACGTCCGGGCCTTCAACCTGGCGGCCCATGCCGTAGGACTTCTGCGCCTTGCGGACCACGAATGCGTCAACGGTGCCGCCGTTGCGGGCCGAAGCGTTCATTACGGCAGTGCCCACCGGGTCGGCACCCATGGTCAGGCCGCCGGCGCTCTGGAAGCTGATTCCGGCGGATTCGATCATGTCCAGCATGACCTCGCCGACCAGCTGGGAGGCTTCGTGCTGCAGCGTGACGCGGCGCAGGTCAATGTAGTAATCGGCTTCCTTGCCGCTGGAGAGGATCACCTTTCCACGCACCACCGCCAGTTCCTTGATTAGTTCCAGGAGGCGGGCACGGGACGCGGCGGTCTGCGGGGAAGTCATGGTCCTAATCCTATCGGAGCACGTTGATCTGGCCACTGTTGGGACAGCCGTGCCTGGCCCGTCCCTCCGCAGTGATTCGTATCACCTGCTGCACCGGCCCTGCTTTGGATAGGCTGAACGCCATGCGCGAACTACAAGCACAAATCATTGCCGAAATGGGTGTGCAGCCCAGCATCGATCCGGAGACGGAGATCCGCCGGCGGGTGGACTTCCTCAAGGACTACATGCTCGCGTCCCACACCGCAGGATTCGTGCTGGGCATCAGCGGCGGTGTGGATTCCACTCTGGCCGGCCGGCTGGCCCAGCTGGCCGTGGAAGAGCTGAACGACGGCGGCACCGACGCCAACTTCATCGCGCTCCGCCTGCCCTACCGCGTGCAGCACGACGAAGACGACGCGCAGGCCGCCCTGGACTTCATCCGGCCCAAAACTTCCTGGGTCTACAACATCGGGGACGCGGTGGACGGCTTCGAAAAGGAATACACCGCCATGTCCGGCGAGAACATCAGCGACTTCAACAAGGGCAACATCAAGGCGCGCGTGCGCATGACAGCCCAGTACGCCGTCGGCGGCCAGCACAACCTGCTGGTCATCGGCACCGATCACGGCGCGGAGTCCGTGACCGGGTTCTTCACCAAGTACGGCGACGGCGGCGCGGACATCCTGCCCTTGTTCAGCCTCAACAAGCGCCAGGTCCGCCAGCTGCTCGCAGCCCTGGGTGCCTCGGACACCCTGGTCGGCAAGGTCCCGACGGCGGACCTGCTCGACGGCGTTCCGGGCCAGACAGACGAAACCGAACTGGGCATCACGTACGACCAGATCGATGACTACCTCGAGGGCCGCGAAGTCTCCGAAGACACCGCGCAGAAGATCGAGAAGCGCTATCTGGCGACCCGTCATAAGCGCACCACACCGGTTTCGCTGCTTGATTCCTGGTGGAAGTAGGGGCGGGCCTTTCCCTTCCATCGCGGTTCCACGGGCGTCGCACGGCGGGTGGCCAGCCGGGCACCCCAGGGTCGCCCGCCGGGCGGCCCGGAACGGCGGCAACGAAACTCCTTTGCTCGCAGAGCTCGCCGGAGTATTAAAGCCGCCTTATCCGGCCCGTCCGGAGGGCTGCTCGGTAGCTTCCCGCGGGACCCGCGGCGGAGCATCGGACGGAGTCCGGAGTGAGGGGCGGGCGTCCTTCGTGATTGTTGCTGCGGCGGCGATGGCAGCGAAAAGCCAGATCGAGGAGAGCAGTTCCATCCACCAAGGGCCATGGCCCTGAATACGCCCGAAATAGACGAGGCTCATGGTGTAGGAGGACGTTAGGAACAGAGCGTAGAGGCCTGCCGCGCCGACCCGCATCCTCCTCCGGGCCAACCGCGAAACGTGTTCGGGCGGGAAGGCCAGCGCCGGCAGCAGCAGGATGAACCAGACCCAGTGGTGGTACCAGCTGATGGGCGAAATGATCAGCATCACCAGGGCTGCCACCCCCACCGCTGCCAACTGCTCGGATGCGGCCAGCAGCCGGCGGATAGCTGCGTACCCGGAGATCACTGCTGCGAGCGACAGGGCTGCCCACAGGGCGGTGGCCGCGTGTTCCGGTAATCCGAGGTGCAGCGTGAACGACCGCAATGCCGCGTTGTACATGTCATCCACGGTGCCGACCCTTGAAGCCGTCCACAGGGCTTCGGTCCAGTAGTAGACGGACCCTTCGGCGCTGATGATGAAACCGGCTGCCACGGATCCGAAGAGACCCGCCGCCATCCAGAGCAGGGCCTTAAAGTCGCGCTGGGCCAGGAAGAACAGCCCCAGGGCCAGGGGCGTCAATTTCACCCCGGCCGCAAGACCTGTGAGAAGGCCTCTCGGAAGTCCCAGCTTCCGGGCACCCAGCAGGTCGGCCAGGAGGATGGCCATCAGTGCCGCGTTGATCTGGCCAAAGGACAGTCCCTCCCGCCACGGGCCGCACATGCCGATGAGGACCACAATCAGCCCAGGCAGAACCGCAGTCCGCCAATCTGTCCGCCGCTGCAGGAGCCCGGCTATCCCCTTCGATCTGGTGATGATCAGATGCACAACGGCCAGCAGGGACATCAGCAGAATCACCGAATGGATGTGAGCACCCGTTTCGGCAGGCATCACGGCGTACGGCAGGAACAACAGGACCGCGAAGGGAGGATAGGTGAACGGCAGCCACGCATCCCCGGCGATGTTCCATAGCTTCTCGTCATACAGCTGGGCGGATCCGTCCAGCCCCAAAAAGGCCCGCGCCCCTGCCCGGTAGACGTTGAAGTCCAGGCTGTGGACTGAGGCGGCCCACCAGACCAGTGCACACCCAACAGCAACACTGAGGACCGCCGGAACGCTGCGCAGCAAGGGTGATTTGGAAAACACCCCCAAAGCCTACGGTCCAGCTGAGGCGGGTCAGGGAGGCGCCGCGGCGGTAATCTCTGCGGAGGCTTCAGCCGCAGGTCCCGCTACCGGCGACCGCGCTTCGGGCTGGACCGCTCGCGCTCAGATTCCCACCTGCCGTTGCCCAAGTGACCATGGGGAACCCACCAACACCACACGCACCACCACCTGGGAAAGCAGATCGCCAAACGTCCTCACGGCGGGCTTGGACCCCGTGCGGCCTTCACCCCGGATGCGGTTCCATTCCGAACAACCCTTTGCCTGCCCATGGACGCACTGCGGACCAGCACACCAGTCCGGACGAGGAGGATTCGGCGGAAACGACCTGCCAAGATACCTGACCATGCAAACCTCGGCCAGCGGTCGGAGGCGGCCTTATCCACCCCGGCAATCCACCCCGGCAGTCCAACCCACCGGACGGTCCAGGTAAGCAGTCCTGCCCCCCCCAGACGGTCCGGGTTTACGTAATCCAGCCCGCCGCGACACCTGACCATGCAGACCCGCGGCCCGCGGTCGGAGGCCAGAGTGTCCACCCAATCGGTCCAGCCCGCCGGTCGGGTCAAGCTACGCGGTCACCCCGCCGGTCGGGTCAAGCAACGCGATCCAGCCCTCCGGACGGACCGGGTTAGGCGGCTTTAATATTCCGGCGAGCTCTGCGAGCAAGGAATTTCGTTGCCGCCGTTCCGGTCCGCCCGGCGGGCGGACGGGCGGGCGGACGGAAGGGCAGGCCGCTCACCCGTCCGCGGTCGCCCACCAACGCGGCGCACCCCGGCACCGGCCTCGCCCCGGCACCACCCCAGCCCCGGCCAGCCCAAGAGACGCGCGAGCCAGCACCGCAGGACGCCGATGCCCGGATTGGGTAACGTAGCAAGGGTGAAGATTGCTACCTGGAATGTGAACTCCATCCGTGCCCGTGCCGACCGCGTTGAAGCCTGGCTGCAGCGCTCCGACGTCGATGTCCTCGCCATCCAGGAAACGAAGGCGAAGGATGAGAACTTTCCGTGGGACATGTTCGAGTCCAACGGCTATGAAGTTGCGCACTTCGGCCTGAGCCAGTGGAACGGCGTCGCGATTGCGTCCCGGGTGGGGCTCGACGACGTCGAACGCACGTTCCCCGGTCAGCCGCACTTCGGCAAGACCGAGGAAACCACGGCTGCTGAGGCCCGGGCCATCGGTGCCACCTGCGGCGGGGTCCGGATTTGGAGCCTGTATGTTCCCAACGGCCGGGCCGTTGGCGATCCGCACATGCCGTACAAGCTGGAGTGGCTGAAGGTCCTCAAGGACCAGGCGGCTTCCTGGGTGGAGGCTGACCCCAAGCTCAACCTGGCGTTGATGGGCGACTTCAACATCGCTCCCCGGGATGAGGATGTCTGGGACATCGACTGGTTCCGGGCCCAGAACGCCACCCACGTCACCGAGCCGGAGCGCGCTGCCTTCCAGGCTTTCCTGGATGCCGGGTTCCAGGACCTTTCCCGGCCCTATACCGAAGGCCCGGGCGTGTACACCTACTGGGACTACACCCAGCTACGTTTCCCCAAGCGGGAAGGCATGCGCATCGACTTCGCCCTGGGTTCCCCCGCCCTGGCGGCGCGGGTCACCGGCGCGAGCATTGACCGTGAAGAACGCAAGGGCAAGGGCGCTTCTGACCATGCGCCCGTGATTGTGGAGCTGGATTAGCCGTGGCCGGAGCATCCGGGGGTACCGCGTGGCGCACGTTCCCGTACGTGTCCTACCTCCGCGTCTATGAACCACTGGATGCCTTCGACGACGACCAGCAGCTGAGGATCCTGGACCAGCGCTCCCGGGCCCGGCATGAGACCGAGGTGCTGGAGCGCAGCGACGCGGTCCGCCGCCTGGTCCGGGCCGTATCGGATCCGTTCCCGCACAATTCGACGGATCTGGTCCGCGTCCTGCACCATCCCCGGCCGGACGGAACCACCACCCGCCTCTACTGCCCCAACCAGCTGGCAGTGCGGACGTCGTTGGCGGCCGAATCCCTTGGCGAGACGGTCAATGGGCCGCTGGTGGACGTACTGCTGCCGGAGGTTGCCCGCGAAGCCCATGCTGCCCGCATCGATCCGGATTCCTTCGCGGATTCCCTCGCCAAACTGCACACGCGCTCGGCCACCTGGGGCGTCCCGTTCGGCTGGTTTGTGCTGATCCATGAGGACGACCAGGCAGAGGTTATTGAGGATGACGGCCGGGTCCTCACCGTTAGGCTGTCCGCACCGATCCTCCAGTGCATTGAACGGGCGCGGCACGCCGCCGCAGCCCTTGCGCTGGCGGCCCCGGAGCTGGACCTGCTGGATGAACTCACCGACCTGGTGGCCTGGCTGGATGTTTTCTCCCCGGACGCGGTGCTGGAGCTGGACTACGGGCCGGTGGCGGAACTGGTGTATCCGGACGATTCCCCGTCCGACGTGCGGCTGGGCATCGAATCCCTCGCCGAGGGAGACATGACCGGCGCAGCCGCCGCCTACCGCCGGCTGGCCGGCCGCTGGATTCCCATCCGTCAGCTGGCCCGCGCCTCCTAAGCGTCCGGGGTTCCAGCCTTTCGGTGTCCCAGCGTCCCGGCGTGTCAGAGTCCGGTGACCCAGTCCCGGCGCCTCAACGTTCCGGGCCCCCATCGTTCCGGCCCCTCCAACGATCCCGCGCCTCCAACGTTCCGGGCCCCCATCGTTCCCGCGCCTCCAACGATCCGTCAGGTCACCGGTCCAGCCGCGTCAGCGCACCCGGTCCTCGCGGCCGAGCCGGTAGCGCGGCCCTGCCTCCAAGCTGATCAGCACCGTCGAGCTGCGGCCGAGGGCAGCGTCCAGTGCGTCCACCAGATGTGTGGCGTCGGCGGCGACCAGATGCGGCGCGGCCCCCTGGCGGGGCGTAATACGGACCCGCAGGCCCGTTCCGGAACGCAGAGACCAGGTACTGACCGCCACCGATGTGACGTCCGGATCCTGCTGCAGTGCCGCCCGCAGTGCCTGCTCAGGCACGGCACCGCTGACCGCGATGCGGCCGGGGGCGCCGTCGTCGTCGTATTCCTCCAGCAGCGTGTCCACCCGCCCGCGGCCCTGGGCGGAAATCCAGAGGACCAGCAGCACGGCGGTCACGGCCATGGCCAGCGCAAGCAGCGGCCACAGCCAGCTCTGGGATTGGCCGGGCATGGCCGTGTCCTCGAGCATCCGTCCGGCATCGGCCACCAGCGACGGAGCCGTGTCCTGCCACCAGCGGGCCGCCGCGGCGTTGGTGCTGAGCAGCAGCAGGCCCCCGCCGGCCGCCAGCAGCAGCAGGCCGCCCAGCCCCAGCAGGACCCGGTTCAGGGTTCGTGGTGTGCGGTTCACTGGCCGATCGCCCCCATGGTTGAAATCTGGATGCTGACGGCAGGCTGCGGATCCAGGCCGGTCAGCGCCAATTCATCCTCCACCGCGGCCCGGACGGCGTCGGCGTTCACCGGAATTCCCGAGGTGGGGCGGATGCGGACCTCAACGCGGGTCCGTCCCACCGTTACCAGGACCTGGCCGGCGGTGACCCCGGCACTGACCCGGCTGCGGCGGGCCAGCGACGCTGCCAGCACTTCGGCTTCAACCACGACGGCGGCACGCGGGTTGGGGATGGCGTAGCGTGCACGGCGTCCCGGGAGGACAGCCATGAGGAAAAACCACAGCCCGGCCAGGAAGATCAGGCCCCCGGCGAGTCCCAGGAAAAGCGGATCGGCGTCCCGGGGCAGGCCGGCGAGCCAGTGCGCGAAGGTCGGCGGATCGATCAGCCATTCCTCCTGGCCCAGGGACTGCAGGACCGATTCGAGCAGGACGTAGAGGCAGAACAGGATGCCGAAGACCGCAGCGATGATCGCAGGAACCGTACGCGCGGCATGGGTTTCACGCCGCACGATCCGCTTGATGGTGCCCTCTGCCGGCGGCGCGGCGGTTGTCGCACTCACCGGACCCGGCTCCCTTCCTGTACCCGGATACCAGTCACGCGGATGTCAACGAGGGAAAGGATCGAACCGGTGAGGTAGGTGATGCGCTGCAGCAGCAGCGGCTTCGCCGCGTGGACCCGGTGCCAGACCGAGCCTCCGGTGCGCTCCACCAGCCCCGGGTCTTTCACGACGGCGTCCAGCGGCGGCATGGTGACGGGCAGGGCCAGGGCCAGGGCAAGCAGCCCCTCGTCGTCGCTCCAGGTGACGCGGACCGCTGCGGCAGGGATGCCGAAGTGTTCTGCGGCCACCGCCTGCGCCGTGCTGGTCAGCGCCTGCGTGCTGATCCGGTTGTGTCCGGCCAGCTTGGAAGCCGTACGGGTTCCGGCGGGTGCGGTCATAACGGCACTGCTCATGAGGAGGAACGGCGTCCGGTCAGCGCATCCCGCACGCTGCGGAAGTCGACCTTGCCTTCTGCTGCCCGGCCCAGGAAGGCTCCCACTGCTATGAACAGGGCCATCAGCAGGAAGCCCCAGAAGTCGAAAATCAGGGCAGTGAAGGCCAGCACGGCGCCTACGGCCATGCCCACCACGGTCGGTTTCATAATTCCTGCCTTACTTTCGTTTCCGCGCGGGGCTGGAGCCACGTTGGGTATTCGGTTAATGCCATCGCGCCGTTCACGCACGGCTACTCCTGGCCGCCTGCGCCGGGCGGGCGTTTGGCGCCGCGGCTCTCCGCGGCCTCCGGAAGGTGCACATCGGCAATGGAGACGTTGACCTCCACCACGTTCAGTCCCACCAGGTCTTCGACCGCCGAATAAACGGCCTGCCGGACCTGATCGGCGATCCCGGTCAGCGGTGTGCCGTACTCGGCGATGAGGGTGATGTCCACAGCGGCTTCGGTCTCCCCCACTTCGACATTCACGCCGGCGGTGGCGCTGCTGTCCGAACCGGCGACGGCATCGCGGACCGCCCCAAGCGTCCGCCCGCCGCCGGAACCCAGAGCATGGACGCCCGGGACCGCACGCGCAGCGATCGCGGCAACCTTCGCGACGGCCTGTTCGGAGATGGCAGTCCGGCCGCCGGCCGCTTCACCAGGGACAACGGGGACTGCCGGAGGCATCTCCGCAGCAGGGGAAACGGTACCGGGCACTGCGGCATCCGGGATTGCAGTGGCGGGCGCTGCGTTGGCTGCCCGGCCGCCGCTTGGCTCCTGCGGTTTGGGTCCTGGCCCGGGTGGCGGAGCCGATGCGCCGGCCGGACCATTCCCGCCGGCGGGATGGGGCTGGCTGGCAGGAGGAGGCCCCGCGGGGCCGCGCTGGCCTGCGGGAGTATGCCGGCCGGACTGAGCGCCCGGCTGCGGCGGCAACGGTGATGCTGGCTGTGCTCCGGGATCGGCGGGACCGGACCCCGGCGTGTTCTGGGCGTCATCCATAACAGCCAAGCCTAGCCCCTCACCTGCTTCGTTGGGCAGGGAAGGGCTCAGCCCATCTGCACCCGTCTGCCTGTCACCTCGGTCGGCTCGATGCCCACAAACAGGTTTCGCTCTCCGCCGCCATAGGGCGCCGCAGCCCGGAGCCCCCACAGCGTAGTGAGCAGGGCTTCGTCCCGGACAGCGTTGGCGCGCCCGCTGACCAGCACGGACCAGCCAGCCATGCGCTCCCCGTCGTGGGAATCCACCTGGAAAGAGGTGTTCAGGTCTCCCGGCAGCAGCGCCAGCCCGCTCTGGCTGCTGGTCCGGAAGTAGACGGAGTTCCCATGCACCAGATAGTTCACCGGGAAGACGAGCAGCCTCCCGTCCTGCAGGAAGGCGATGCGCCCGGTGTCCTCGCCGCTCAGCAGTGCCCAGCATTCTGCCTCACTGAGCTTTTGGTTTTCGTGGGGACTCACGGACTCCCACTCGAATCTCTCGCTGCTTGGAAACATCTTTGTCCTCCAGGTAGGGGTCGGGCGTCCCAGTGAACCCGGTAAAGGAGGAGTTGAAAAGGGTGCCGGCGCCCGGGGAGCCTGTAACCCGGATTCGGGCAAAAGAAAAACCCCGCACTCAGTGAGTACGGGGTTTTTAGCTGGTGGCTCCGACCGGCGTCGATCCGGTGACCTTTCGATTTTCAGTCGAACGCTCTACCAACTGAGCTACAGAGCCGGGCATCATCGAATCGATGATCACCGAGATCTTCCAAATCGCTTCAGAAAATCTGAGCGACCCTGACGGGACTTGAACCCGCGACCTCCGCCGTGACAGGGCGGCGCGCTAACCAACTGCGCTACAGGGCCTTGCATTTCACGAGTGTCAACTCTACCAGCTTTTCAGCCGGCCATTTACCACTTGCGTGAGTACCCCCAACGGGATTCGAACCCGTGCCGCCGCCGTGAAAGGGCGGTGTCCTAGGCCGCTAGACGATGGGGGCTCAGAACACGCAGCGTTCAACTTGACCAACTCCGAACATCTGTTCGGTGTCAGTCAGATTTCCCGGCTGCGGACCTATAAAACTATAGGGCCTACTTCCCGGATTTCCAAAATCGGCACCCGCACGGCCCCGGACCCGGCAGTAACAGCGTCACCCCGGGCCCTCCCCGGAGCCACGCATTAGAGTGGAAACGTGCCGATCGAGATGACTCCCGACGACTTCGAAGCAGCGGTCGACGACGCCCTGAACTCCATTCCCGCCGACCTCGCCAAGGCCATGAACAACGTGGCCGTCTTCATCGAGGACGAATATGTTCCCGCCCCCGGCGAGGACCCTGCCACCGAGCTCCTGGGCCTCTATGACGGCACTCCCCTGACCGAACGGGATTCCTGGTGGGGGGCCGGCTCCCTGCCCGACCGCATCGTGGTCTTCAGCGGTCCGCTCATGCGGATGTGCGGCACCCGGGAGGAACTGGTGGACGAAATCCGGATTACCGTCATCCATGAAGTGGCCCACCACTTTGGGATCGATGACGCGCGGCTGCACGAACTCGGCTGGGGATAGCCTGTAAGCATGGGGAATCATTCCGGCCACAGCCACGGCCTGCCGCAGGGCACAGCGACTGGTAAGCACCGCCGCAAGCTGCTTGCCGTCTTCCTGATCACCATCACCGTGGTCTTCATCCAGGCAGCAGGGGCTTTGGTCTCCGGCTCCCTGGCTCTGATGGCCGACGCCGGGCACATGCTTTCCGACGCCGCCGGCGTCTCCATCGCACTGCTCGCGGCCTGGATCGCGGGACGGCCCGCGACGTCGAAACGGACCTACGGTTATCAGCGGGCCGAAGTCCTGGCCGCGCTGGCCAACTCGCTGCTGCTGATCGTGATCGCCGTCGTTATCTTCACCGAAGCGATCCGGCGGATCGGGGATGCCCCGGAAGTGCAGACCGGCATCATGCTTTTCGCGGCGATCATCGGCGGGCTCGCCAACCTGGTGTCGCTCTTCATCCTGCGCAGCGGCCGTAAAGAGAGCCTGAACGTGCGCGGCGCCTACCTGGAGGTCCTTGGGGACCTGCTGGGCTCCGCCGCCGTCGTGGTTTCGGCCCTGGTGATTATGCTTACCGGCTACCAGCAGGCGGATGTCTGGGCATCCTTCCTGATCGCCTTCATGATCCTGCCGCGCGCCTGGTCGCTGCTGCGCGAGGTGATCGATGTGCTGCTCGAAGCCACGCCGCAGGGGGTGGACGTGGAAATGATCCGCGAGCACATTGTCTCGGTCGAAGGTGTCAGCGACGCCCATGACATCCACATCTGGACGATTACCTCCGGCGTTCCCGTCTTCTCCGCCCACGTGGTGGTGGACGAGGAGTACCTGACCCCGCATGGGATGGACACCATCCTGGACCGGCTGGGCACGTGCCTCTCAAGCCACTTCGACACCGAGCACTGCACCTTCCAGCTCGAGCCCGAGCGGCATGCCGTCCACGAAGGTGAACGGCACGCCTAAGCGCTGGCTCCGGAGGCCGGCCTAAAGGTTACTGCTCCACCATCGGTCCGAACTTCGGACGGTCCGCCAGGCGCGGATCCTCATGATCGGGCACCACCATGACCGGGCCCTTGGCGTGGTGCAGCACGCTCTGGCTGGTGGAGCCCAGCAGCATCCCGGTGAATCCACCGCGGCCCCGGGTACCCAGGACCACCAGTTCGGCCTTCGCCGTGCGTTCCACCATAATTTCCGCGGGCGGGCCGTCCACCAGTTCCACTGACATCTCCAGGTCCGGGAAGTGGCTCTGCAGCCATTCCCGTCCCGCGGTGAGCTGCACCATCAGTTCCTCGTGGAGCGCTTCGACGTCCAAGGGTGCCGGCACCCAGGCAAGGGAGCCGCTGAACGGGGGCAGCGCGCACACAATCCGCAGCGGCAGGCCCATGCTGCGGGCCTGCTCGGCTGCAGCCAGCGAAGCCGCGCGTGCGTGTTCGGAACCGTCAACACCCACCACGACAGCCTGATGCACGTCGTCGGTCACCGGAGAGCCCGCCGGTGCGGCCACACCGGATTCCGGCAGCCGGCCGGCCGTCCGCAGCGGAACAATGACGGTGGGGCACTTGGCATGGGCCGGAAGCGCACTGGAGACCGAGCCGAGGAGCCGCCCCACGAATCCGCCGCGGCCGCGTGAACCCACAACCATCAGGTCGGCGTCTTCGGAGAGTTCCAGCAGGACGGCCGCAGCGTCTCCGCTTTCGACGCGGGGGATGATTTCCAGGCCGTGCTGGTTGAGCCTGGCCAGAGTTTTCTCCTGGACGGAGCGGGCGCCGTCACGGATTACGGCGTCATCAACGGCCGTGTAGCCGGCATCCATCGAGGATGCGGCGAAGATCGGAACCGTATAGGCAGTCACCACATGGAGCGGGACATCACGCCGCCGGGCTTCCCGCGCTGCCCAGGTCAGCGCACAGATACTCTGGTCCGAACCGTCAACGCCGACGACGATCCCGGACCGGGCAGCAGCCGCATTCCACTCTGAATCGGTCATTACCGGCTCCCTTCGGGTAAGCGCCCAACCACCATCGGTTGCGCTCCTGAACCCAGCCTACTGCGCGGGGCGGGGCGCTGTGACTTACATCCAACACACGCACGCTCTGTTAAGGGGCCGGTTCCGTGCAGGACTATTATCGGTATGCGGCATGTCCGCTCGCCCCCAGACACCACAACATCTTCAGAGGAAATCCGCCATGCTCAAGCAAGGTTCCAGACTGGACCGGTATTTTGAAATTTCCAAGCGCGGTTCCACGGTAGGGACGGAGATCCGTGGAGGTCTGGCCACCTTCTTCGCCATGAGTTACATCGTGGTGCTGAACCCGTTGATCCTCGGCGGGGAGGACGGCACAGGCCGGTCCCTTGGCGGGCCTGCGGTCGCAGCGGCGACCGCTCTGGTAGCCGGCGTCCTGACCATCATCATGGGCGCCTGGGCCAAGCATCCGTTCGCCATGGCCACCGGGCTCGGCGTCAACGCATTCGTTGCCGTGACCGTGGCAACCAATGAGAATCTCACCTGGCAGGATGTTATGGGCCTGGTGGTGCTGGCCGGCATCACCATGTTCATCCTGGTGCTCACCGGATTCCGGACAGCCGTGTTCAAGGCTGTACCCGCGAGCCTGAAGACTGCGATCGTGGTGGGCATCGGTATGTTCATCGCGCTGCTCGGCTTCGTGAACGCCGGCTTCGTCCGCCGGATCCCCGACGCCGCCGGAACCACCGTGCCGGTGCAGCTTGGCAACGGCGGTGAACTGCTCGGCTGGCCCACCCTGGTCTTCGCTTTCGGCCTGATCCTGACCATTGGGCTGATGGCCCGCAAGGCCCGGGGCGCCATTCTGATCGGCATCCTGGCCTCCACCGTGCTCTCCGTGATCATCGAGGCTGTGGCATCTCCCGGAAGCCAGGGCGCAGGCGAGGCAACCGGCTGGTCGCTGGTCACCCCGAGCATGCCCGAGTGGGGCGCACCGGATCTGTCCCTGATCGGCAACTTCAATCTCTTCGGTTCCTTCGAGAAGCTGGGCATCATCGGTGCTTCCCTGCTTGCGTTCGTCATCCTCCTCAGCATCTTCTTCGATGCGATGGGCACCATGGTTGGCCTGTCCAGCGAGGCCGGAAGCATCGACAAGGACGGCAACATCCCCAACACCGAGCGGGTGCTGCTGGTGGATGCAGCCGGCGCGATCGTCGGCGGCGGTGCGAGCGTCTCCTCCAACCAGCTGTTCGTCGAATCCGGCGCCGGCATCGGCGAAGGCGCCCGCACCGGGCTGGCGTCCATTGTCACCGGCCTGCTGTTCATCGCGGCGATGTTCCTGACCCCGCTGATCTACCTGGTGCCGTTCGAGGCCGTGGCCCCCGCCCTCGTCGTCGTGGGCTACCTGATGGTCAGCCAGGTCGGCAAGATCGACTGGTCAGACATCGGGTTTGCGCTCCCGTCCTTCCTGACCATCGCCCTGATGCCCTTCACCTACTCGATCGCCAATGGGCTCGGCGCCGGGTTTGTGTCCTACGTGCTGATCCGTGTCTTCCAGGGACGGGCCAAGGAGATCCACCCGGTGATGTGGGTTGTCGCCGCTGCCTTCGCGGTCTTCTTCTGCGTCGGTCCGATCGAAGCTGCACTGGGCGTGTAGTTCCCAGCGGACACACCAAAAATGGTGCCCCTGCCGATCCGGCAGGGGCACCATTTTTGGTCAAGGCAGTATTCAGCGCGCTGCCGGGACCTCCGCTTCGGCGTCCAGGAGCACCTGGGCGCCGCGGGCAAACGCCCGCACCTTGGAGTCATCCCAGAGCTGGGCCGGAACGGCCCCGCCGAGCAGCCTGCGCGGCAGCCCCGGGTCCTCCGCGAAGGGAACATCCGCGCCGGCGATGATGATGTTGCCGTAGCGGCGGCCCTTGAGCATGGGCGGGTCAGCGATGATCGCGGTGTGGGGGAAGGCGGCGGCGATCGTCGCGGCTTCCCGGCGCGCGGTGCGCAGGTCCGGAGCGTCCCCGCAGTTGACCACGTACAGGCCAGCCGGGCCGAGCACCCGCTTGGCGTGGCCCAGGAATTCGGCTGTGGTCAGCGGCAGCGGAGTTTTATCTCCCGCGAAGACGTCGCGGATCAGCAGGTCCCTGCTGTCCTCGGTGAGCGACTCCGTGACCTCACGGGCTTCACCGACCCGCAGCCGCATCAGCGGAGCCCGCGGCAGGTCGAACCAGCCACGCACCAGCTCCGCGAGCCGGCCGTCCAGTTCCACGACCACCTGCCTGGCGTTGGGGTAGACGTCGGCGAAGTAGCGGGCCATGGAACAGGCGCCGCCGCCCAGATGCAGCGCCCGCAGTTTGGTCTCCGGAGCGAACCGGGACTCCACCAGCGCGGCAATCCAGCGCATGTACTCGAAGTCGAGTTCCCGCGGGTCCGCCAGGTCGATGTGGGAGGAGTGCACGCCGTTGATCTTCAGCAGCCAGCCGGAGGAGGAGAACTGGTCCGGGAGCAGCTCGCACGTGCCGGTATCAATCTCGTACCGGCCGGGCACGGGGCCGGTACCGTCACCGGCTGGTTGTTCCGTGCCGGTGCGGCCGGGACGTTTCCTGCCCATCAGGGACCGGCCGGAGGAAATTGCGCAAAGCTCATGCTTCCAGCTTAGGCGCGGCGGAACCTGCCCCGCGCCTAGGTCACGATCGCCAGGGCGAAGCCGTCCCAGCCCTTGGCGCCAACGGTTTGCAGGGCAGTGGATTCCAGCCGGGGGTGTGAACCCATCAGTTCCAGCGCGGCCCGCGTGCCCTGGATGGCTGAATCGCCGCCGGCGTCCAGCACCCCGCCGTAGCGGACCACGTTGTCCAGGACAATCACCGTGCCGGGCCGGGAAAGCCGGATAGCCCATTCCAGGTAGGCAGGGTTGTTTTCTTTGTCCGCATCGATGAAAACGAGGTCGAACGGCTCACTGCCTTCCAGCCCGGGAAGGGTGTCCAGAGCCGCGCCCACCCGGATATCCACCAGATTTCCGACGCCGGCCCGGTCCAGGTTCTTCCGCGCCACCTCCGCGTGCAGGGGCACGTATTCACAGGTCACCATGGAGCCGTCCGCCGGCAGCCCGCGGGCCAGCCAGGACGTGCTGAACCCGCCGAGGGTGCCGATCTCCAGGATCCGGCGGGCGCCGGCCAGCTGCGCCAGCAGCATCAGGAACTTGCCCTGCCCCGGGCTCACTTCGATCGGCGGAAGGCCCGCGGCAGCGGCGTCCTCCACCGCGGCGACCAGCGCTGCATCGGGACGGACGACGACGCCGGTGAGGTAGGAGTCGACGTCGGCCCATTGGCTGGAGCCGTGCTCCGTCCGGATGCCCCGGTGCTGGCCGGCCATCAGGAGTGCCCGCGGTACTCGTCTTCGGCGTCCAGGACCTGCTCCAGGCGCTCGATCTTGCCGGTCAATTCGCCGGTGTGGCCGGGCCGGATGTCCGCTTTCAGCACCAGCGAGACGCGGCTGCCGTACCGCCCCACTGCCTCGGTGGCGCGGCGGATCACGTCCATCACCTCGTCCCATTCACCCTCGATCGTGGTGAACATGGCGTCGGTGCGGTTCGGCAGGCCCGACTGGCGGACGATCTTCACGGCGGCGGCAACGGCGTCGTGCACCGAGGCGTCTGCGGACGGGCCGCCGGGACCGGTCTCCGGACCCACGCCGGAGGGAGCAACTGAGAAGGCTACAAGCATGCGCCCAGTCTGCCACCGGTCCGGACAAACCTGAACCGCTGCGTAGTAACGCGCAACACAGCCCTAGCCTTCCTCGGCCGCTGTCCGCTTGGCGGCCGCTTCCTCCTGCTCCACTGCGGGGTTCAGCCGTGAACGGCGGCGGCTGTACCCGAAGTACACCACAAATCCGAGGAGCAGCCAGCCGGCGAAAAGGATCCAGGTTTCCACCGACAGGTTGGTCATCAGGTACAGGCACAGCAGGGTGGACAGCACCGGAAGCACCGGGCCGAACGGTACCCGGAAGTCCGGCCTCAGGTCCGGCCGCTTCCGCCGCAGCACCAGCACACCGGCGCTGACCACCACGAAGGCCGAGAGCGTTCCAATGTTGATCATTTCCTCGAGGACGTCCACCTGGGTGAATCCGGCCACGAACGCCACGAGCACACCGCAGAGGATCTGCAGCCGGGCCGGGGTGGCGTGCTTGGAACTGGTCCTGGACAGGGCCCGGGGCAGCAGGCCGTCCCGGGACATGGCCAGCACCACCCGGGCAAGCCCCATCAGCAGCACCATGATGACCGTCGTCAGGCCGATCAGCGAGCCTACGGCAATGACCTGGGCGGCGCCCATGTTGCCGACGAGGCTGAACGCCGTCGCCAGGTTGGGAGCCTCCACGGAGGCCAGTTCGGTATACGAAACCATGCCGGTCAGGGCCAGGGAAACCCCGATGTACAGGGCCGTGACCACGGCGAGGCCGGCGAAGATGCCGCGGGGCAGGGTACGTCCCGGATTCTTGACCTCTTCGGCGGACGTCGCGACGACGTCGAATCCGATAAAGGCGAAGAACACGACGGCGGCGCCCGCGAACACACCCATCAACCCGTACTGGGCGGGAGCCGCACCGGTGAGGAAGGAGAAGAGCGACTGCGCCATGACCCCTTCGGTGCCGGCCGCTTCGGTGGACACGGCATCCGGAATGAACGGGGTGTAGTTGTCGAAGTCGATGTAGAAGAAGCCGGCGACGATGACGAAGAGGACCACACCGATCTTGATCAGCGTGAAGACGTTGCCAACCCGTGCCGAGAGCTTGGTGCCCATGACCAGCAGGACGGTGAAGGCCGCCACGATCAGGAACGGACCCCAGGTCATTTCGATCGGGCCCAGCGAAATGCTGGCCGGGATATCCCAGCCGATCAGGGCGAAGACCTCACTGAGGTAGATGCCCCAGTATTTGGCGATCACCGCCGCCGCGGTGAACAACTCCAGGATCAGGTTCCAGCCAATGATCCAGGCGACCAGCTCCCCCATCGTGGCGTAGCTGAAAACGTAGGCGGAACCGGCCACCGGGATCGCGGTGGCGAACTCGGCGTAGCACATGATCGCCAGTGCGCAGGTGATGGCGGCCAGCACGAAGGAGAGCGTGACGGCCGGGCCGGAGAAGTCGGCCGCGGCTTTGGCACCCACGGAGAAGATGCCGGCGCCCACGGCGACGGCGACCCCCATGATCATCAGGTCCCACGTGGTCAGCGATCGTCTGAGCCGGCGGCCTTCCTCATCGGCGTCGGCCAGTGATTTCTCAATGGGCTTGGTGCGGAAAAGGCTCACTCCGGAATCCTTGCTGTGGGGCGCTGGCAGGAAGGGCCCCAGTGGGGCCGAGGGGTACCAGTGTAGTCACAGGGCGGTAGCGAAGTGCAGTGCGCATTTGGGAGGATGGAGGTGGCTTGCCCCATGAGGACCGGGTGCGGGCCCCTCCTAGAGATCGGATGCTCCCATGGCCCGCGGAATCTACGTAAGCGCGATGACGCCGGGATCGGGCAAGACGCTGATCAGTCTGGGCCTGGCGGACATGCTCCACCGGCACGCCGACCGGGTGGGATTTTTCCGCCCGATCGTGGAAGGCTCCGACCGCGAGGACGATCCGGTGGTCCGCCTGATGCAGCGCCGCTTTAACCTCAGCACCTCCAACTGCCGCGGCGGGCTGACCCGGCGGGAGCTGCGGGCCCTGCTGGTGACCGGAGAGCGCGGCGAAGTGGACGCGCGCTGCATGGCCATCTACAGCGAGATTGCCGCCAACTGCGATGTGGTGATCGTGGAGGGCACGGATCTTTCCGGGCACGACGTCGCCCTCGAGTTCGATTTGAACGCCCGCCTGGCGAACAACCTGGGCGCCATGGTCATGGCCGTGGTCAACGCCCGGGACATGTCCGTCGATGAGGTTGCCGACGCCGTGGATGTTGCCCGCCGCCAGCTGGCCGCCGCCAAGTGCGACCTGCTGGCAATGATGGTCAACCGGGCGGAGGAGCCCGCTGTGGATGAGCTTCGGTCACACGTCCGGCCAGGCGCCTCCCACCGGCCGGTCTACGTGCTCCCGGAGCTGAATGAAATCTCCCAGCCCTCGATCTCCGAGGTCGCCAAGGCCCTCTCCGCCCGGCAGATAGCCGGCAGCAGGTCACTGGAACGCGATGTCACGGGCGTGAAGGTCGCAGCGATGACCGTCAGCAACTTCATCACCCAGCTGGCCGACGGCTCGCTGGTGATTGCTCCGGGCGACCGCGCCGACGTGATGGTCGCTGCCCTCGCTTCCTCCTTCTCGGCGGAGTTCCCCGTTCCCAGCGGCATGATCCTCACCGGCGGCCTGCCCCTTGACGCCGGTGTCCTGGCCCTTCTCGCCCAGGCTCCCTTCCCGGTGTTTGCCGTGGACAGCGATACCTATTCCACTGCCCGGGACGTCAGCCAGGTCCGCGGCGAGATCGCCACCGGCCAGCGCCGCAAGGTCGCGGCGGCGCTGGGCATCTGGTCCCGCTACGTGGACGAGCAGGAGCTGCTGGAAAGGCTGGAGCTCCCCCGCCCGGAAAAGACCACTCCCCTGCGTTTCCTGAACGAACTGATCGTCCGGGCCCGGGCCAAGCGCCGGCACATCGTGCTCCCCGAAGGCCTGGACGTGCGGATCCTGCGGGCCGCGGAGATCCTGCGCCGCCGCGATGTCTGCGCCCTGACGGTGCTCGGCCCCGAGATTGAGGTCCGGGAGCTCGCGGCCAGCGAGGGCATCGACCTGGCCGGAATCACCATCATCAACCCGGCCACCAGCGGACTGCGGGACGACTTCGCCCGCGAATACCAGCAGCTGCGGGCCAAAAAGGGCGTCACGATGGAGGACGCCCAGGAACGCATGCTCCAAGGTGCATATTTCGGAACCATGATGGTCAAGCTGGGCCGGGTGGACGGTATGGTCTCCGGCGCCGCCCACACCACGGCCAACACGATCCGGCCGGCCTTGGAGTTCATCCGCACCAAGGAAGGCTCCCAGATCGTTTCCTCGGTGTTCCTGATGCTGCTCCAGGACCGGGTACTGGTCTACGGTGACTGTGCGGTGAACCCGGATCCAAATGCCGAGCAGCTGGCGGACATTGCGCAGGCCTCCGCGGACACCGCCGCCCAGTTCGGCGTCACTCCCCGCGTGGCCATGCTTTCCTACGCGACCGGAGCCTCCGGAGCCGGCGAGGCTGTGAACAAGGTCAGGGAAGCCACCGAGATTGTGCGCAAGGCCCGCCCGCAGCTTCCCGTTGAAGGTCCAATCCAGTACGACGCCGCCGTGGATGCCTCCGTCGCCGCGTCCAAGGCCCCGGGATCCACCGTCGCCGGGCAGGCGACCGTGTTCATCTTTCCGGACCTGAACACCGGCAACAACACCTATAAGGCGGTCCAGCAATCCGCCGGGGCGGTCGCCGTCGGACCCGTTCTGCAGGGTCTGCGGAAACCCGTCAATGACCTGTCAAGGGGCGCTACGGTGGAAGACATTGTGAACACCGTGGCCATCACGGCCATCCAGGCGCAGGAGGACTAATGCTGATCTTGGTGATTAACTCAGGTTCCTCGTCGCTGAAGTACCAGGTGCGCAATACCGACACCCACGAGATCCTGGTCAAAGGCCTCATTGACCGGATCGGTGAGGCTGAGGTGCCGGACCACCGGGCTGCCCTGCTGCGGCTCAGTGAGGAAGTCGGGCCGGTGCTGCACGGAAAAACGATTGAAGCCGTAGGACACCGCGTGGTCCACGGCGGCGAACGCTTCAGCCAGCCGGTGCTGGTGGACAATGAGATCACCCGCGCCATCGAGCGGCTCAGCCCGCTGGCACCGCTGCACAATCCCGCAAGTGCCATGGGTATCCGGGCGGTCGCAGAACGCTATCCCGGCGTCCCCCAGGTCGCCGTCTTTGACACGGCATTCCACCGGACCCTGCCGCCGCGCGCCTGGCGGTATGCCATCCCGCAGCCGCTCTACCGGCGCTACGGGATCCGGCGGTATGGCTTCCACGGCACCAGCTGCGCTTATGTCAGCGAACTCGCCGCCGAATTCCTGGACGCCCCCCTGGACGAGTTCAACGCCGTCGTGGCCCATCTGGGCAACGGGGCGTCGGTGACCGCCCTGCAGAACGGCCGGAGCATCGACACCTCCATGGGATTCACCCCGCTGGCCGGGCTGGTGATGGGAACCCGCAGCGGCGACATCGACCCTTCGATCCTGGTCTTCCTGGCCCGTGAGGGCTACAGCGCGGATGACATTGACACCCTGCTGAACCGTGAATCCGGGCTGCTGGCGCTCAGCGGGGTCGCCGACATGCGGGAGATCACTGCCGCGGCCGAGGCGGGAGATCAGCAGTCGGAACTGGCACTGGAAGTCTCCGCCTACCGTTTGGCGAAATACATCGGCGCCTACCACGTGGCCGTGGGCGGCGCGCGCGCCATTATCTTCACGGCCGGGATCGGGGAGAACGACGGCGCCTTCCGGGCCCGGGTGGTGGCCCTGCTTGGTGCCCTGAACGTCCGGCTTGATGACGCCGCCAATAACCTCCGCTCGAATGAGGTCCGCAGGATCAGCAGTCCGGATTCGACCATCGACGTGCTGGTGGTTCCGACGGACGAGGAAGAAGCGATCGCCGAGGCGACGGCGGATACCGTTTTGGCGGCAGGACGCGAATAGCGCCCCATCATGGCACGCAGTTCCGGCACAGCAACCCCTACCAGCCGGTACCACGCGAAAGTTCGTGGAGCAGTCTCTCCGGCGCGACACGGGTGCCCGGCCTTGCTAGCATTCTCGGCAGGTTAAGCAGAAGCCGCGGATCCCTTGTGCGTGGAGTTGGCATGGAACACACCCTGCGGGTACTGGTAAGAATCGATACGAAAAGCTCATCAGCCGGCATTGAGGTGCGCGGGTGCCTGGTGCCGGCCAACTGCCCGGACCTGGTGGAAATCCTCCGGCACACCGCCACCCTGGGCGCCCATATGGTCCTCAACCTGACCAAAGCCCTGCATCTGGACGCCTCCGCTCTGGATGAACTGCTGCTGCAGACCGGGCAGGTTCCGTGCCTGCCGCTTGATGGCGGGCACACCACGGTCTCGGTGCGCCTGCCCTCCCGCCTTCCGTCCTGCGCACCCCGGGTCCAGGTGCCGGATTGGAATCCGCTGAGCAACGCGCAGGCGTTCGAGCTGGCCTTCCAGCAGCATGATCCCGCCGCCCTCCGCTCTGCCCGGCGGCCCGGCTGAGCTGGACTCCGCTGTGCGGCCGTTCAGCGCCGCACCCCGCCGCACCCCGCCGAATTGTCAGCAGGCTTATGAATTTGGGAGGATGGAGCCTATTCATCCCGCAACGAGCAGGAGGCCAGCATGAAGGCAGTGACATGGCAGGGCAAGCGGAAGGTCAGCGTCGAGGAAGTGCCCGATCCGGTGATCGAGCAGCCAACTGACGCGGTCATCAGGATCACCTCCACCGCACTGTGCGGTTCGGACCTGCATCTTTACGAAGTTCTGGGGCCCTACATGAAGGCCGGGGACATCGTCGGGCACGAGCCGATGGGCATCGTGGAGGAAGTCGGCAGCGCCGTCACCAACCTCAAGCGCGGCGACCGGGTGGTCATCCCCTTCCAGATTGCCTGCGGACAGTGTTTTATGTGTCGGCAGGGACTGCAGACCCAGTGTGAAACGACGCAGGTCCGGGACAAGGGCATGGGTGCTGCCCTGTTCGGCTATTCAGAGCTCTACGGGTCCGTTCCCGGCGCCCAGGCCGAGTACCTCCGCGTGCCGCACGCTGACTACGGCCCGATCGTCGTTGGATCCGAACTCCCCGACGACCGGTATCTCTTCCTGTCCGACATCCTCCCCACCGCGTGGCAGGGAGTGAAGTACGCCAACGTGCCCGACGGCGGCACCCTGGCGGTCTACGGACTGGGCCCGGTGGGACAGTTCGCCGCCCGGATCGGAGCCCACCTCGGCTACCGGGTTATCGGCGTCGAACCCCAGGCGGAGCGCCGGGATCTGGCGGCCCGCCACGGTGCGGAGGTGCTGGACCTGTCCAAGGACCTCGGCGATGAGCTGCGTGAGATGACCCAGGGCCGCGGCCCGGATGCGGTGGTGGACGCGGTGGGCATGGAAGCGCACGGCTCCGGGGTCGGCGCTTTCGCCCAGGCAGCCGTTGGACTGCTGCCGGATGCCCTGGCGCAGAAGGCCATGGAAACCGCGGGTGTGGACCGCCTCGCGGCACTGCACAGCGCGGTCGATTCCGTGCGCCGCGGCGGCACCATCTCCCTGAGCGGGGTCTATGGCGGTACCGCCAGTCCGATGCCGCTGATGACCATGTTCGACAAGCAGCTGAACCTGCGGATGGGGCAGTGCAACGTGAAGCGGTGGGTGGATGACCTGCTGCCGCTCGTGGAGGACCCGGCAGATCCGCTGGGTGTCACGGACCTGGTCACCCACCGTGCGGGGCTGGACGCCGCTCCGGAACTGTACGAAAAGTTCCAGAAGAAGGAAGACGGCTGCATCAAGGTCGTTTTCCAGCCCGGCCTGAACTAGGCCTTTCGTGCCCTGCCTGCCTCCGCGGCGGGCAGGGCACGCGGGCTAGCTCCTCCGCAGGCTCCAGGCCCAGCGGATCAGCGGCAGCTGCAGGGGCAGCCGCAGGCTGTGGATAATCCGTTCGCGGTCCGAGCCGCGCTCACCAAAGGCACGCTCCAGGGCACCGATGTGTCCAGCGACAAAAGCGGTGAACATCAGGGCAGTGCCGGTGGCCGCGGCCTTCCTCGTGGCCGGGAGCAGCAAGCCCGCCGCTGCCATACCCTCAATGACCCCGCTGCCGGAGATCCACTGGCTGCGGGTCAGCAGCCCGAAACGCCCGCTCTTGTCCCGGCAGAGGGAGCGTGGCACCACTGACGCGTAGAACCCCGGGTTCCGGAAGTGATTGGCGGCGCTGATCCCCAGCAGTGCGGCAAGAGCGGCGGCGGAGGCAGTCTGTTTATTCATGGGCTTCTTCCATTGGCGGAACGGAGGGCGTCGGCGCCTTCTGCGCGCCGGAGTGCATCCTGTGCATGGCGTCAGCAGCCCGGACCAGGGCCAGGTGCGAGAAGGCCTGGGGGTAGTTGCCTGCCATACGCCCGTTCACTGTGTCATATTCCTCGCTGAGCAGGCCAACCTCGTTCGCGCAGCTGACCAGCCGGTTCATCAGCTCCACCGCGTCGCTGGTGCGTCCCGTGTGCGCATACTGCTCGGCCAGCCAGAAACTGCAGGCCAGGAACGGATTCTCTCCCGGTTCCAGGCCGTCGATTCCGGTAGCGCTCTCATAGCGCAGCAGCAGGCCTTCCCGGTTGAGCAGGTCCTGCTCCATCCGGGCCACCGTCCCGAGCATCCGGGGATCGTCATAGGAGACGAACCCCACGTGGGTCAGCTGCAGCAGCGAGGCGTCAACTTCAGAGCTGCCGTAACACTGAACGAAGGAGTTCAACCCGGGGTCATACCCGTGTTCCAGGATCTCCGTGCGCAGGCCGTCCCGAAGCGCTTCCCACAGCTCCACCGGACCATCCAGCCCGTCCTCCCGGACCGCCCGGGAAGCCCGGTCGAAGGCTGCCCACATCATCACCCGTGAGTGGGTGAAGAACCGCGGTTCGCCGCGGACTTCCCAGATACCGTGGTCCGGATCCTCCAGATGCCGTTCCAGGAAACCAAGCAGTGCACGCTGCAGCGCCCAGGAGAAGTTGTCCTCCTTCACACCCCGTTCCCGCAGGCGGGCCAGGGAAACCATAACCGTGCCAACGACGTCGGCCTGGTACTGGTCAACCGCTCCGTTGCCGTGCCGCACCGGAAGCGAGCCGGAATGCCCCGGAAACTGGTGCAGTATGCGTTCGGGCAGGTCCCGGCCCCCGTCCACGGTGTACATGATCTGCAGGTCCTCCGGGTCCCCCGCAACTGCCCGCAGCAGCCAGTTGCGCCAGTGCAGCGCTTCGTCGTGGTAACCGTGCGTCATCATCGCTTCCAGGGTGAGCGCCGCGTCCCGCAGCCAGCAGTAGCGGTAGTCCCAGTTCCGGCTGCCGCCGAATTCTTCCGGCAGGGAAGTCGTGGGCGCAGCCACAATACCCCCGGTGTCCTCGTTGGTCAGTGCACGCAGCACCAGCAGCGAGCGCCGCACCGGCTCCTGGTAGCGCTCCAGGTCCACGCACCGCCCGGCCCAGTCCTGCCAGTACTTGGTGGTGGAAGCCAGAGCCGCATCCACGTCTGCCTTCGCCGGGGTTTCCCGGTGTGAGGGGTACCAGAGCAGTTCCAGATCCACCGTGGAGCCCTCGCGGACAGTGAACCTCCCGGTATGACGGTGATCGCTGCCGTGCGGAATGTTGCCCCCGTACAGGACCATCGCGCTGGGCCCGGCAATGGCGAGCAGCTGCTCAACCCCGCCGTGGCGCTCCCGCCGCATCCAGGGAACGGTGTCACCGTAGTTGAACCGGACTTCCAGCTCCTGCCGCATTTCCACCGTGCCGCGGAGTCCTTCGATACGCCTGATCACAGACGCCCGCCGGTCACCGACAGGCATAAAGTCCGTTACCAGGACTTCTCCCCCGGCGGTCCGCCACACAGTCCGCAGGATGAAACTGGCGTCAAGATAGCTGCGGCTCAATACCCGGGCTCCGGAGGCAACCGGCTCCAGCAGCCAGCGGCCGTGGTCCTCCGTTCCGAGGAGCGCACCGAAGACAGAGGGGGAATCAAACCGCGGCAGGCAAAGCCAGTCCATGCTTCCGGCACGGGAGACCAAAGCTCCGGTGTGGAGATCGGAAATCAGGGCATAATCCTCAATCGGAGTGGCCATTGCACCACTCAACCACACGGGCCGTCCGGGGCCTATGGGCCGTGCCTATCCGGCCCCGGGCCTAGTCCGCCAGCTCAAGGGCAGCCAGAACGCTTCGCAGCCCGCTCGGATAATTCGTGGTGAACTCCTGTACTCCCAGCCGGTAGGCAGCCTCCGCATCGGCAGGATCATCAACAGTCCACGCCCGGATTGTCCTGCCCGCAGCTACCCAACCGGCAACCCTTTCCGGATGGGCGCGAAGATACTCGACGCCCGGACCGGCGATGCCTGCCGCGCCATCGGACACCAGTGCCTCACCTTCGGCCAGCGCACGGTTCAGCATCCCCGCAGTGTCGAAGCCGGGCGGCAGCAGCGGCGCTGCTTCGGCGGTGGCGGCCTCGTCGACGTCGGCCAGCAGCTGGCAGACGAAGGCGGCCGGCACGCTGCGGCGCAGGTGGCGGACGGACTCCGGGCTGAAACTCATGAAGCTGACGGTGACCGGTCCGAGCCGGGAGTCCGCCGGGTCCCACCCCCGGGCTTCAAGCAGGGCCAGGACGGTGTCCTCCAGGTCCAGCCCGAACGGGCCGGGCTGTTTGAACTCGACCGCCAGGGAAATCCGGCGGCCTGCGCCTGCGAGCAGGTTCAGCAAATCGGCGAGGGTAAGGAACTGCTCGGCTGGGGTTCCGTACGCGGCGGGAATCGCCGCGTGCTTCCAACCACTGAAGTCCAGTTGCCGCAGCTGCTCCACGGAATGCGAGGCCACCGGCCCCGTTCCGTTGGAGGTGCGGTCCACCGCAGCGTCATGGATGAGCACAGGCTGGCGGTCCCGGCTGAGATGGACGTCGCACTCCACTCCGTCAGCGCCATCAGCCAGGGCCTGCAGGTAGGCGGCGCGCGTGTGCTCCGCGAAAACACCGCTGGAACCGCGGTGGGCATAGATGATCGATCGCACGTGAGGCCTTTCGCCGCTGGGTCCCTGCAGGCAGTCCACGCTACGCGAGCCGCCTGCCGCGCATGGCGCCGCCCAATCCTGCCGCGCGTGGCGCGAGCTGAATCCTGCCGCGCGTGGCGCGAGCTGAATCCTGCCGCGCGTGGCGCCGCCCAATCCTGCCGCGCGTGGCGCGAGCTGAATCCTGCCGCGCGTGGCGCCGCCCAATCCTGCCGCGCGTGGCGCGAGAGTCCCTGGTGCTGGTTAGATGGCAGTGCCGGTTCGCGCAGGCACCGGAAGAGCCGGACGCCTGGAATACGCTGTCCCGCACTCTAGCCCAGGAGTTGCTGCATGTTTGGTCGCCCGCTTTCTTGGATTGCCGCGAATTTGCGGGCTGCGCGGTCCGCAGCCGGATCCGGGGCACGCCGGTGAGCACGCCATTGCTGGAGAAGGATGCGGTGAAGGCCGCCGCCCTGCGCCGGATGAAGCTCGTGGCCACCAGTCTGCTGGTCATTCTGGGCATCATTTTTGTGGTGGCCTTCGCCCTGCAGGACCAATACCCCTGGCTGCAGTATGTCCGGGCCGCCGCCGAGGGCGGTATGGTCGGTGCGCTGGCGGATTGGTTTGCGGTGACCGCACTGTTCAAACATCCGCTCGGGATCAAGATCCCGCACACGGCAATCATCCCGCGGAACAAGGACCAGATTGGCGCCACCCTGGGCGACTTCGTCGAGGACAACTTCCTCTCCGACGAGGTCGTGGAAGCCAAGCTGGCCTCCATCGGGATAGCGCAGCGGGCCGGCGCCTGGCTGGCCCGGCCGGAGAGCGCGGACCGCGTTGCCCGGGAGGGAGCGGCAGCGATCCGGGGCATCCTCCGCGTGCTCGACGATGAGGCAGTCCGGGACGTCCTTGAATCCATGTTCCGCCGGCATGTGGTGGATGTGCCCTGGGGCCCGCCCGCCGGCCGCATGGCCGAACGGATCTTCGATGAAGGCCATCACCATCAGCTGGTGGACCTGCTGGTGGACAGCCTAAGCGACTGGGTGCAGCAGAACCCCGACGTCGTTTCCCGGCTGGTCGCGGAGCGTTCCCCCTCCTGGGTGCCCGGGTTCCTGGACGACCTGGTGGGAGACCGTGTCCAGGTTGAACTGAACCGGTTCCTCGCGGCCGTGCAGGATGACCCGAACCACCAGGTCCGGGTGGCGCTGGATAACTATCTCCGCGGCCTCGCCAGGGACCTGCAGCATGATCCGGAGGCGATGGCCAAGGCTGAGCGCGTCAAGGAACAGGTGCTGGACGATCCCAGGGTCCGGGAGCTGGTCACCCAGACCTGGAGCACCATCAAGTCGGCACTGAGCGATGCGGTGGACGATCCAGACAGTGAACTAACCACCAATTTCAAGGCAGCCGTGCAGGATTTCGGCGCGCGGCTGGTCAGCGATCCGGAGCTGGCAGCGAAGGTCAACGCCTACGTCGCTGATGCAGCGGGTTACCTCGTGCGCACCTACCGCAAGGACATCGCCGGAGTGATCACGGAGACAGTGGAACGCTGGGACGCCGAAGAAACCTCGGAGAAAATCGAACTGCAGGTCGGAAAGGACCTGCAGTTCATCCGGATTAACGGAACCGTGGTGGGTTCACTCGCTGGCCTGGCCATCTTCACCGTGGCCCACGCCATCTTCGGCTAGGCGGACCGGCGTTCGGGAAGTGCGCGGATGTCCGCCGCAAGCTCTCCCGGGATAGCGCCCGGAGCTTCGCCGAAGGCCCGGTGGGTTGCCTTGATGACGGAGCGGCCCATGGTGTAGTTCCCGGCCCCGCCGATCACGGCCCCGATCCCCAGCGGAAGCGCCCGTCCAATAATGACGGACCCCTGCTTGGCCAGCATCTTCCGCATGAACTGCTTGCGGATGGAGGAGCCTATGCTGCCCAGCATTCCCGAGGATGCGCTGCCCATCGCACTGCCCCAGGGCTTTCCCTTGCTGAGCTGCTGCATCATGGCCGTGCCCTCTTCACCCAGCATGATCGCCATAACAACCGTGCGGGACCGCTCCGGGTCCTGGAGCCGGACACCGTGCAGCTCCGCCACGGACTGGGCGTAAAGAGCGGTCGCTTCCAGGAAGCCGAAGGTGGCGGCTGCGGACAGCCCGAGCGCGGCAGCGGTTCCCACCGCAGGAACGACGGCGGTTGCCCCAACGGCTGCTCCGCCTCCGGCGACAGCTGCAAGGTAGTGGTGCTCGAGGATTTTGACCAGTTCTGCTGCTGAGGCCTCTGGATGCCTGCGCTGCAGCCGGCGGATGTTGGCCAGCACCAGCGGGCGCTGCACTTCCACAGCCCGCTCGATTCCGCGGGCAATGTGGGACTTCGGCTTGCCGTCCCGGTCAAAAACCGCTCCGCCGGCAAGCCTGAGGGCACTGGTGGTCTTGAAGCCCATGCGCATTCGCTCCTTACGTGTACCGGATTCATCCGCCCACCCAGCCTACGCGAGCGGGGTTAAAGACGAACGGGTCCACGGAAGTTATCCCGTGGACCCGTTCGCTGGCTGCGGGTAAGTCCCGCGCCCTGGCCTGGCTAGGCCCGGGCACCACGCTTGGTGATCATGCCGTAAACCAGCAGGACGACGATCGAGCCAAGAATGGCCACGATCCAGGTCTGGAGCGACCAGAAGTTCTCAAGGCCAACATTGAAGATGGCGTTGCCGATGAAACCGCCCAGAAGGGCACCTACAACACCGAGAACGAGGGTGATAACCCATCCGCCGCCCTGGCGTCCCGGAAGCAGAGCCTTCGCAATAGCACCTGCAATGAGTCCCAGAATAAGGAAAGCAATGATACCCATGTGAATACTCCTCGCTGTGTGAGTGACTGGTGAAAGTCAACATGGCCTGTGGGCCACGCTTTCCATAAGCCTACTTCATAAGCATGCTTATGCGAAGCCGGTTTCGCGTAAATTTATCCCTGTTTTTTGTATCATGCCTAGTCAGGGCCTTAATCAGTGACCTTATTTTTCTGCGGCGCCAAGGCGAAACGGCGCAGGAAGACAGCTATGTCCCGCATTTCGTCTGATTCGATCCGGTGCCCCATTCCCGGGTATGTCCTGGCGGTCAGCAGGGTGTTGAGTTCGAGCCATCTGCCTGCTGCCGCGATGGCCTCTGAGTGGATTACCCAGTCGGCCCGGTCCCTGCCCCAGAAAAAGGGCACCTTGGGCGTCAGGGGCTCCGCCATGGCCAGCAGTTCGCTTTCCACGACGAATCCGGAGAGCCCCACGGCGCTGGTGAACGCGGCCGGGCGCAGCCGCAGTGCAGTGACGGCGAGCGCCATGCCCTGCGAGAACCCGAGAAGTGATACCCCCGTGAAGCTGCCCTGCTGCTCAAGTGTGGAGATCGTGGCCAGCAGCTCCGAGCCTGCCTGGAGAACCTCCGCGGCATCGGAGTCCAGCATCGGATCCAGCAGGAACCAGCCGAAACTCTCTCCTACGTGAAATTTACCCCGCAGCGCAACCCCGGTGATCCCGGGCGGAAGGGAGTGGAAGAGCGCCTGCATCGCGGTTTCATCCGAGCCGTAACCGTGAAGCATCACCAGGAGGTGGGTGCCCGGACGCTCGGCGGCAGGTGCGGACCAGATGAGGTGATGCATCCCTCCAGAGTAGGGCCGGAGCGTGCCCGGGCGCGTTTGCCCCCGCGCCCGCCGGGCCGCCTGCCGACCATTGTGTTGGGCATGGCAGGAATCTACAGTTTCAGACAGCGCATAGATGTGCGCCGCGGCTGCTGATAGCGGGGGCTCATGTACTCAGGGACAAACCGGGGCGCCATAGTGACGCTGACCGCCAACCCCAGTCTGGACCGGACCGTGGAACTCTCCGGAGTCCTGGCCCGCGGGGCTGTCCAGCGGGCTGTGGGAGTCCATGAAGAACCCGGCGGGAAGGGCGTGAACGTCTGCCGGGCACTCAAGGCCTCCGGCTCGGACTGTGTGGCCGTGCTCCCCGGGGATAACGAGGATCCCGTGATGGCAGGCCTGCGGGCTGCGGGCATCAACCACCGGAACCTGCCCATTGGAGCCGCCCTGCGCGCGAATCTCACGTTCACGGAACCGGATGGAACCACCACCAAGATCAATCTTCCCGGCCCGCAGCTCGGCACGGCGGTCCAGGAAAACCTGCTGGCCTTGACCTTGGAGGCGTGCACCGGACCGGATGAAGGCGAGCCGGCGCGCTGGCTGGTGCTGGCCGGATCGCTGCCGCCCGGGGTTCCCGCAGATTTCTACGCTGTAGCCGCCGATGCCGTACGGCGGCGCTTCCCCAACAACACTCCCGCCCTTGCCATCGACTCCTCCGGGCCGCCCCTCCTGGGTGCACTGCTGCATGGGGCTGCACCCAATCTCCTGAAGCCCAACGGCGAAGAACTGGCGGAGGTCACCGGCATCGCCACGGGCGATGACCTTGAGGCTGATCCTTCGCTGGCTGCCGGCGCGGCGCTGACGCTGATCGAGCGGGGTGTGCAGACCGTCCTGGCCACCCTCGGTGCCAGGGGTGCACTCCTGGTGACGTCCGACGGTGCCTGGCTGGCTACCCGCCCGCCGGTCACGGCACGGTCCACGGTCGGCGCCGGCGACTCCTCACTGGCCGGCTATCTGCTGGCCGAATCTGCCGGAAAACCGCCGCAGGACTGTCTTCGGCAGGCAGTGGCACACGGCGCGGCTGCTGCGTCACTGCCCGGCACCACCGTGCCTTCGCTGGACGAAACCCGGCCCGAGGAGGTCACTGTCACGCCGGTGGAACTGCGGCCGGTTCCTGCTTCCAGCACCAGGCGCGGACCTGCACCAACCTCATCTAAGGAGCAATCCTGATGTCAGACCTTATTACACCGGACCTGGTTACCCTGGACCAGAATCTTGGCAGTTCACGGGACCAGGTCATCCGCTTCCTTGCAGAAAAGGTGGTCGCTGCCGGACGCGCCACGGGTTTCGATGAACTGTATGCCGATGCCATGGCCCGGGAGCAAAAGACGGCAACCGGCGTCCCGGGCGGCATCGCCATCCCGCACTGCCGTTCCGCGGCCGTGACCCAAGCCAGCCTGGCCATGGCGCGGCTGCAGCCCGCCGTGGATTGGGGCGCTAAGGACGGGCCGGCGGACATCGTCTTCTTCATCGCGGCACCGGAAGGTGCTGACCAGGAACACCTGCAGCTGCTGGCTAAGCTGGCGCGGTCCTTGATCAAGAAGGATTTCACCGCTGCCCTGCGCAGCGCGGAAACGCCGCAGGCAGTTGTGGAACTCGTTGACGGCGCCCTCGGGCTGGGGCCTGCACCGGGGCCGGATACCGCGGGAGCTGGTGAACCGGGTTCTGCCGGCGCCCACCAGGCCGGGAGCCCTGCCTCAGCGGGGGCGGGCGCCGCCGCCGGAGCGGGCGCCGCCGCGGGAGCTGGCGCGGCGGCCGGGGCTGGCGCAGCCGGCACGCGGGGAACCTCAGGTCCGGAGGGCGGCACCGGAGCGGCTGCGGCGGACGAGGGACATGAGGCCCAGTCCGGGGCTGCGCCGCACCGGCTCGTGGCGGTGACCGCCTGCCCCACCGGAATTGCCCACACCTATATGGCGGCGGATTCCCTGGCTGCAGCCGCTGCGGAACGCGGCATTGATCTGCAGGTGGAAACCCAGGGGTCGGCCGGAGCCACCCCTCTGGATCCGGAAATCATCAAGAACGCCGACGCCGTGATTTTCGCGGTCGACGTTGATGTCCGGGACAAGGGCCGGTTTGCCGGCAAACCGGTGGTCAGCGGCCCGGTCAAGCGGGGCATCGACGAGCCCGGGGTGATGATCGACGAGGCCCTGGCCGCGGCGAAGGATCCGAACTCCCGGAAGGTGGCAGGCGGAGGCGGCGGCGGCGAGGAACGTGCAGCCTCCGGCGGTGAGAATTTCGGCGGGCAGCTCAAGCGTGCCCTGCTCACCGGCGTCAGCTACATGATTCCCTTCGTGGCCGGCGGCGGCCTCCTCATCGCACTGGGCTTCCTGCTCGGCGGATACGAACTCGCACTGTCGGACGAGGCCGGGGTCGCCAACGGCGACAACCTGCTGGCCGGGTCCGGCCTGTTCAACCTCCCGCCCGAAGGACTGTGGGCCTATCTGGGGGCCGTCTTCTGGAAAATCGGCACCATCTCGCTGGGCTTCCTGGTTCCGGCGCTGGCCGGCTACATCGCCTATGCCCTCGCGGACCGGCCCGGAATCGCACCGGGCTTTACCGCCGGCGCCGTCGCCCTGTTTATGGACGCAGGCTTCCTCGGCGGCATCGCGGGCGGCCTGCTCGCCGGGTATGTGGCCATGTGGGTGGGCCGCTGGAAGGTTCCAGCCTGGCTGCGCGGCCTGATGCCCGTAGTGATCATCCCCCTGCTGGGTTCGCTGATAGCCTCCGGGCTGCTCCTGCTCGTGCTGGGCGGCCCTATCGCTGCACTCACCCTTGCCCTGAACAACTGGCTGTCCGGGCTCACCGGTGTGGCGGCCATCGGCCTGGGCGCGATCCTCGGCCTGATGATGGGCGCGGACCTCGGCGGACCCATCAACAAGGTTGCCTATGCCTTTGCGGTCGCCGGACTCGGCGAAGCATCGTTTGAAAACCAGGCCCCGTGGGAGATTATGGCTGCCGTGATGGCTGCCGGCATGGTCCCGCCGCTGGGCATGGCGCTGGCCACGGTGCTGGACAAGAGCCAGTTCACCATGGCCCTGCGGGAGAACGGCAAGGCAGCCTGGGTACTGGGCGCGGCATTCATTTCCGAAGGCGCCATTCCCTTCGCCGCCTCGGATCCGCTGCGGGTTATTCCCTCCACAATGCTCGGCGGGGCGGTGGCCGGTGGCATCTGCATGGCAGCCGGCGTAACGTCGCAGGCGCCGCATGGCGGGCTTTTCGTGTTCTTCGCGATTGGGAACTTCTTTATGTTCCTTGTGGCCATCATCGCCGGGATGGTCGTTACGGCATTGGTGCTGGTCGGCCTCAAGCGCCTCACCGCCCCGAAGATGGCCGAAGAACCCGTTGTCGCCTAGGGACCTGAGACGAGTCCACAGAGAGGTACAGAAATGCGCACCATCAAGGGAATCGGTGTCAGCCCGGGCCGGGTCCTCGGCCCGTCGCTGCGGATGCCCCCGCCCGTTCCGGAGCCCGACGCCGAGTCAAGGTTTGGTCCCGGCAGTTCCGTGGACGCGGAAAAGGAACGCCTGAAGGACGCCGCGGAGAACGTGCGGGAGGATCTGAAGCGGCGCTCCGCCGCGGCCTCCGGCGACGCCAAGGCGGTCCTTGACGCGACCGCGATGATGGCGACGGACCCCATGCTGCTGAAAGCCGCCGGCAAACATATCAACAACGGCATGGCCGCCGACCGCGCCGTCTGGGAGGCCGGGCTGGAAGTCGCAGCCATGCTCCAGAGCCTGGGCGGTTATATGGCCGAACGGACCCAGGACGTCCTGGATGTCCGGGCGCGCATCGTGGCGCAGCTGGACGGGCTGCCCGCTCCCGGGATCCCGGCGTCGGACGTTCCATTCATCCTTACCGCCGAGGAACTGGCTCCGGCGGACACCGCCACGTTGGACCCCTCCCTGGTCATCGGACTGGTGACCAGCGGCGGCGGTCCGCAGTCCCACACCGCGATCCTGGCCCGCTCCCTGGGCTTGCCCGCGGTCGTGGGAGCGGTGGGCGCCGACTCGATTCCCGACGGCGCTGAGGTCTACCTCGATGGAGCTGGCGGGAGCGTGGTTGTGGACCCCGGTCCCGCAGAACGGGACGCGGCACAGAAATACGCTTCCCGGGCGTCGCTTCCGGCCTTTAACGGCATCGGAACGACGTCGGACGGCCACCGGGTGCCGCTGCTGGCCAACGTGGGATCGGGCAAGGACGCGGCTGCTGCCGCTACCGCCGGAGCCGAGGGTGTCGGGCTGCTGCGGACCGAGTTCTGTTTCCTCGGACGTGATACCGAGCCCAGCCTGGAGGAACAGGTTGCCGCCTACGGGGACGTGTTTGCCGCCTTCCCGGGCAAGAAAGTCGTGATCCGGACCTTGGATGCCGGTGCGGACAAGCCCCTGCCGTTCCTGACCGACGCCACCGAACCCAACCCTGCGCTGGGGGTCCGTGGATTCCGCACCGACCGTTCCTCTCCCGGGGTCCTCGCCCGGCAGCTCGAGGCCATTGCTGCTGCCGCCGGATCACACGAAGCCGATGTGTGGGTCATGGCGCCAATGATCTCCACCGCCGATGAAGCCAGCGATTTCGCGGTGATGTGTGCCGGAGCCGGGCTCGCCACCGCGGGCGTGATGATCGAGGTTCCGGCCGCGGCGATCAAATCCCAGGCTGTGCTGTCCAAGGTGAAGTTCGCTTCCCTGGGCACCAATGACCTGACGCAGTACGCCATGGCTGCTGACCGGCAGCTTGGCACCCTGGCCACGCTCAACGACCCCTGGCAGCCGGCCGTCCTGCAGCTCATCGGCATGACGGTGGACGGCGCCGCACAGGCGGGCGCGGCGGACAGCCGGCCCCGGAACGTTGGGGTCTGCGGCGAGGCGGCAGCGGACCCCGCCCTCGCCGTCGTCCTGACCGGTCTGGGCGTCAACACCCTCTCCATGACGCCGCGCGCGTTGTCCACCGTCGGAGCGGTACTGGCGTCAGTGACGCTGGCCCAGGCCCAGGAGCTTGCCCGCGTGGCGCTCTCCTCCCAGACTGCTGCAGAAGCCAGGTCCCAGGTCCGTACCAAACTGCCCATCCTCGACAAACTCGGACTGTAGCCGCAGCCCGGCAGCAGACACCACAGCCAACCCAACCGGAAGGAACCTCCCATGCCAGAACGTTCTGCAACCATAGCCAGCCGCGTTGGGCTGCATGCCCGCCCGGCTTCCCTGTTCGCGGAAGCCGCCGCGGCGCAGCCGGTGGAGGTGACGATCGGAATGGAGGGAGACCCTGCAGAAGACGCTATGGATGCCACGAGCATGCTGGCCCTGATGAGCCTGGGCGCCTCGCACGGCGACGTTGTTGTCCTGCGCGCTGAGGGGGAAGGCGCCGATGCTGCCCTGGATGAATTGGTCAAGGTCCTCGAGACGGATCTGGACGCCGAGTAGAGGCGGGAAGTCTGCCGCCAACCGCGGCGGACCGGACAAACAACGAAGCCAGCGGCACGGGGCCGCTGGCTTCGGTAGTAACTTCACGCTGACCCCCCACAGGCAGCGGACGTTACATATTCATTAGTCTGGCACAGGGTCATGAAGTTGTGAACAGATTCTGTGAAATTCAACTCACGTTTCGGTAACTTTCCGCCAAGAGGTTCTGGGGCGGCCGCCGGCGCTGGCGGACATGCGAGACCCACATAATCGTCAGCCCCAACGTCACCAGGACGACGGCGGAAAACGGCAGGACCAACCCGAACACGCCGATGACGAACAGTTCGATCAGGACGCTGAAAACAAAGACGACAGCCAGCCCAACCCCGACGAACCCCGCGCCCGTCCTGTGGAGGACACTGAGCCGCGGATTGGCGGCGGCCGCGAGCGCTGGAATGCAGACGCACGCGGCTACATACCCGGGATAGAGCCGGCCGACAGAGGCATACCACTGGACCGTCTGCTGATCGGCATAGGCCCACAGACCCGCAGAGGACACCGGCAGCTCACTGGCCGCGAAGAGGTAAACGGTCAACCCGATTGTCAGACCCAGCACCGCCAGTCCTACGGGGCCGATGATCAGCTTCCTTGACCATCGGGCACCAAAGGCCGCCGCGGCTTTCACACCCAGAATGACGAAGACCGCATCCAGTGCCAGTCTTAGTGCCAAGTTGGCAAGGTTGCGGCCGCCCAGCAGGGCATCAACCGGGTCGTAGAATCCCGGAAGGCTCAGTGCCATGGCGAGCGCAATCAGCACCATGCAGGCAAACATTCCGCGGTTCCTGCCCTGCAGCGCCCCCGGCAGCCGAAGCAGCGCAAAAAGCGAACTGAGCCCCAGCGCCGCCAATTGGATGGCAACATCTACGGTCATCCCAAATTCTCCAAAAGTGCCTGATCGAACTTTGCATCCTGCTCCCGCTTGCGCAGCACCTTCGACAGCGCATCCAGGCGGTCCCGTGCCAGCGTGACCAGGTCGATGTCGGAAAGTTCCGCTATGGCCTTCTCGCGGCCCTTGGGCGGCCATCCTCCCTCTTCAGGGTGCAGCACACCGGTTACTACCAGGCCACTGGTGAGGGACACACCGGCAAGCCGGGCTGCTGCGATGGCCAGATCCGGGGCCAGACGCCCCGCGGTCAGCTGCGCGGAAATGTTCTGGGGCGCGGTCCCGGTGGCTGCAGACAGCTGCTGGCGAAGATCGCCCGGATCAACGGCATCGAACCACTGCCGCACGGAGCCGGTATCCGGATAGGTGCACAATTCCGGCTCGGGGACCTTCCCGCCCTTGGCCGCGGTGGCCCGGTCCAAGAGGGCCTTGAGGATGCAGGGGTAGGACACCTGGCTGATGAGTTCAGCTTGAGTGGGCTCCCGCCTGCCCTCAGCCAGGCCCGCGAACTCAGTGAAGGAGGAGAGCGCGGCGACGGGATCCTGCCCGTAGGCGCGGGCCACCCGAATGACCGTGGCCATGGAAACCTTGTTCCGCACCAGCTGCTGGGCGAGTGTAGACCGCTTGATTCCGGTCATCCGGCACAGGTCCGTTGTGGACTCGTCGGGGGCTATGGTTGCGCGCCAATGTTGGAATGCCTTGGCGGCTACCGCCATTGCCCCTCCTCGATTGGATTCTCCGGTTACCAGTTAGTATACTTCTGGAACTGGCTCCCCCCTCTGTGTTCCCCCCATATGCAGAGGCGGGAGCCAGCTCCAATTAGCGGCCGGCTTTACACCCGGTCCGCCAGCGGTCCCGCGAAGCACCAAAAACTCATCCTGCCCGCCGCCGCGCGGCATGGCGGGCAGCTTCCCAGGCTTCTTCCAGACGGTCGACGGCGGCGGCATACGTGCCCAGCGCAGCAGGTTCCCGCGACGGGGACTGCGCGGCTTCCTGCGCCGCGAGAGCGTCCCGGGACGCCCGTGCGAGCCGGCTCGTTTCCGCTTCCCGCACATCCCCCAGTCCCGGGTATTCCACACCTTTCCAGGGGTCGAGTTCGTAGGAACTCCACTCCCGCAGGACTGCTTCCCGCCGCAGGTCCAGGCCATGGAGGCGTTTGGCCCAGATCCGCTCTGCGCGTGCCAGCTTCCTGGCCCGGTGCCGGCGCCGCAGCCAGATCGATGCTGCGGCGGATCCCGCCACCAGGACCAGGCCGGTGACGGCGGCAGCGCCGGTGCCCGCCAGTCCAGCCCAGGCCACCGCCAGGATTCCGGTCAGCAGCCCGGTGAAACCCACCCAGAACAGGCGTTCGCCGTCATCCCGGCGCAGCGCTGCATCCAGTGCAGGCGCAGTGAAGAGAACAGCCCCAGCCGCCAGCAGGATTGCAGGAATCGCTGCCAGGAGACTGCCGTCCACGCCGGGCATAACGCCCCCTTTCCTGTCCCTGCCGGCACTGGCAGGGTTCGGGATCGCTCCAAAATACCAAGTATGCTTATCTCCGGAGTTACCACTGGAAACCACTGGACCTCCAGCATTGCATGACGCCTCACACCTAAGGAACGACATGTTGCTACCTGCTCCCCGCGGAGCGTTGACCTCCGCGCTTCTGGATACCCTGCTGGCCGGAGCCGATGCCGCGCCTGAAACACTCGGCCAGCTATCCGCCGCCGGGGAAAGCGCCCTAGCCGCTTCCGGTGACCTGCTTCGCGACGACGATATTCAGCTTGCGCTTTTCTGCCTCTACGAGCTCCACTACAGCGGGCTTGGGGGCGTGGACCCCGCGATGGAGTGGGAACCGGAACTGATCCGGCTGCGGCGCACCCTGGAAGCGGCTTTCGAAACCGCCCTGCGGAACATCGTTCCGGTACCGGAGGCGCCGGAACCGGACGCTGAAGCAGTGGCCCAGACCCTGTTCGGACTGGCCGCGGAGGACGACGGCCCCTCCGTGTCCCGGTTCATTGCCCGCTCAGCCACCGGGGACCAGCTGCGTGAGTTCCTGATTCTGCGCTCCGTCTACCAGCTGCGCGAAGCTGATCCCCACAGCTGGGCCATTCCCCGCCTTCCGGTCGGACGGGCCAAGGCAGCCCTGGTGGAAATCCAGGCCGATGAGTACGGCGGCGGGCGTCCGGAGCGGATGCACTCGCACCTGTTTGCCCGCACCATGGCAGGCCTGGGACTGGATACCCGTTACGGCTACTACCTGGACCGGATTCCCGCGCTGGTGCTCGCTTCCTCCAACACCATGTCCCTGTTCGGACTGAACCGCCGGCTGCGCGGCAGCATCGCCGGGCACCTGGCAGCCTTTGAGATGACCTCCTCCATCCCGAACTCCTTTTACGCCAAGGGTTTCCGCCGTGCGGGGTTCGGCCCCGACGTCACCTTCTACTTTGACGAGCACGTCGAAGCGGACGCCGTCCATGAGCAGATTGCCGCCCGGGACCTTGCCGGCGGCCTCGCCGAAGCCGAACCGGAGCTTCTTCCGGACATCCTCTTCGGGGCGGCCGCCGTCCTGACCCTGGACGCACTCCAGGGCGAGTTTCAGCTGGCGGCCTGGAAGGACAACGGGTCGGCGCTCCGTGCAGCCGCCCCCGCTCCCTCCCCTGCTGCCTCCGCCCTGGCCGCCGATGCCGCAGCGGCAGGGGTCTCACCGTGAGCAGCACCCCTGCCGGCAAGCCCGTGGCACTGGTCGAAGCCACCGGCGTGAGCGTTTCCGCCACCGTGGCGGGCCAGGACGGCGCTGCCGGCAACCCTGACCCGGTGTCAGTCATGGTTTGCCCCGGCGGCCCCCTGCTGGTGCGCGGCGACTTTGAGGTGTTTGACGCCGAGGGCAACCTGGTTCCCAAGAACCGGGAAACAGTGGCGCTGTGCCGCTGCGGCGGGTCCAAAATCAAACCCTGGTGCGACGGAACACACAAACTGCTGAAGCACGGCTCCGCCGCGGACTAGGCGGTCTGGAGCAGGAAGCTGCAGGGCCTTCAAACACTGGTCTTATACCCATAGGGGGTATAGGCTGGTTTCATGAGCAGTCACGAACACCAGCCCCATCCTGACCCGTCGGCCGCACCTCATTCCCACTCCGCTCACGGCTGCCAGGCAGCGGCGGACCATAACGGCCACACCGCTGCCGGACAGATGGGCCAGGAGGGCCACGCTCAGGCTGGCCACGGTGATCACGGGCACGGGGGGCACGGACACGGCGGACACGGTGGCCACGGTGACCATGTTGGGCAGTTCCGGCGGCTGTTCTGGATCATGCTCATCCTCGCCGTTCCCGTGGTGGGGTTCAATGACATGTTCGCCCACCTCATCGGCTATCACTTGCCGGATGCTGCCTGGGTCTGGTGGGTCTCCCCCGTCCTGGGCACGGTGATGTACTTCTGGGGCGGCCAGCCATTCCTCACCGGGGCTGTATCAGAGGTCCGTTCGCGCAAACCGGGGATGATGCTGCTGATCGGGCTGGCAATCACGGTCGCGTTCATCGCCTCCTGGGGTGCCAGCCTGGGCCTGCTCGATGCTCAGCTGAACTTCTGGTGGGAGCTGGCCCTGCTGGTCGTGATCATGCTGCTGGGCCACTGGATCGAGATGCGCTCCCTCGCCCAGACCACGTCGGCTCTGGATTCGCTCGCGGCGCTGCTGCCCGACGAAGCCGAGAAGGTTGACGGGGACGAGGTCGTTAAGGTCTCACCCGCCGATCTGGCGGTGGGAGACGTCGTTATCGTCCGCCCCGGCTCCTCCGTACCAGCTGACGGAAGAATCGTTGACGGCTCCGCCAGCATGGACGAGTCCATGGTCACCGGCGAGTCCCGGACCGTCCGCCGCGGACGTGGCGATGCCGTGGTCGCCGGCACCGTCGCGACCGATTCGGGTCTGCGGGTGGAAGTCACGGCAATCGGGGACGACACAGCCCTGGCCGGTATCCAGAAACTCGTCGCGGACGCCCAGGCCTCATCCTCGCGCGCCCAGCGGATTGCTGACAGGGCAGCAGCCTGGCTGTTCTGGTTCGCCCTCGGCTCCGCGGCCGTCACCGCCGTCGTCTGGTCCCTGCTTGGGCTGCCGGATGACGCCGTGGTCCGCACCATCACCGTCCTGGTCATCGCCTGCCCCCATGCCCTGGGCCTGGCGATCCCGCTGGTGGTCTCGATCGCAACCGAACGCGCAGCCCGCGGCGGTGTGCTGATCAAGGACCGTCTGGCCCTGGAGTCCATGCGTTCGGTGGATGCTGTGCTGTTCGACAAGACGGGGACCCTGACCAAGGGCGAACCCACCGTCACCGCCGTCGAACCGGTTGACGGCCACACGGAGGACGAAGTCCTCGCGCTGGCTGCCGCTGCCGAAGCTGACAGTGAGCATCCCCTGGCCCGGGCCGTCACCGGCGCGGCGCGTGCCCGCGGACTGCGCGTCGCCAAGGCGTCGGATTTTTCCTCCTCGCCGGCAGTCGGGGTAAAGGCCACCGTGGCGAGCCCGGGCGGAAGCACGGTGGTGGAGGTTGGCGGGCCCTACCTGCTTGAGGAACACGGCGCTGCCGAACTGCCCATCGCCGATACCTGGCGGACTGAAGGTGCCATCATCCTGCACGTCCTGGAAGGCGGCAGCGTCATCGGCGCCCTGCGGCTGGCCGACGAGATCCGCCCCGAGTCCCGGCAGGCAGTGGACGCACTGCACGCCGCCGGCGCGCAGGTGGTGATGATCACCGGCGATGCCCAGGCCGTCGCGGAGACCGTGGCCAGGGAGCTGGGGATCGACAGGGTCTTCGCCGGTGTCCGCCCCGAAGACAAGGCGGCGAAGGTCGCCGAGCTCCAGGCAGAAGGAAAGAAGGTCGCCATGGTCGGCGACGGCGTCAACGACGCTCCTGCCCTCGCCCAGGCTGATGTAGGAATCGCCATTGGCGCCGGCACCGACGTCGCCATCGGCTCCGCCGGCGTCATCCTGGCCAGTTCCGACCCGCGCTCGGTACTCTCAGTCATCGACCTCTCCCGGGCCAGCTACCGGAAAATGAAGCAGAACCTGTGGTGGGCCGCCGGTTACAACCTCATTTCCGTGCCGCTGGCCGCGGGCGTCCTGGCACCGGTAGGGTTCGTGCTGCCCATGAGCATCGGCGCGTTACTCATGTCCGCCTCCACCGTCGTCGTCGCCCTCAACGCCCAGCTGCTCCGGCGACTGGACCTGTCGCCGGCGGCCAGCACCGCCCGCTTCACCGGCAGCAGCATCACCACACAGCACGGCACCGCACATCCCAATACCGCCCAGCACATCACCTCCGACTAACCAGCACCCCCGAATCAGGAGCACCACAATGGCTACCAGCACCAAGCCGTCCAGCGGAACCGCACACGGCTACATCAGCGACAAAGACCGCTACCTCGCCCGTCTCAAGCGGATCGAGGGGCAGGCCCGCGGCATCCACCGCATGGTGGATGAGGACACCTACTGCATCGACATCCTCACGCAGATCAGCGCTTTGACCTCGGCCCTGGAGAACGTGGCCCTGGCCCTGCTGGACGACCACCTCAAGCACTGCGTCGTTAACGCAGCCAAGGCCGGCGGTCCCGAAGCTGACGAGAAGATCAAGGAAGCCTCCGACGCCATTGCCCGCCTGGTGAAGTCCTGACCCGACCCATCCGCCTGGTGACCGGCGGGGAGCGCCGCGCCCGCATCGGGGTACGGCACGCCCTGGCCCCATCGGCCAGGGCCGATTCGCCGGAGGCGGCAGCCCGGTCCGTGGTGTGCCTGCATGCAACAGAGGCGCCAAGCGTGCATCTGTCCTGCTGGGCGCGCACCAGCAGCGTCGGCGTGGACGACGTCGAACGTGCGCTCTACGATTCCCGCTCGCTCATCAAACAGCAGTCCATGCGTGAGACGCTCTTCGTTTTTCCCCGTGAGCTGCTGCCCGCGGTGTGGGGCAGTGCTGCCGCGCGGGTAGCCGCAGTGCACCGCAGACGGCTGATCCGGGACCTCGAACGCTGGGGACCGGCCGGTGAGGGGCGCGGCGCGGCCTGGCTTGCTGCCGCCGGGGACGCAGTGCTGGCTTGCCTGGCCGACGGCGTGCCGCGGTCCTCGAAGCAGATCCGCCAGGAAGTACCCGAAGCCGACGGCGTCATCATGCAGGCCCCGGGAAAGTCCTGGGGAGGGCCGGTAGCGATCGCACCGCGGGTGCTCGCCCAGCTGGGCTTCGACGGCGCTGCGTCACGTGCCGGAAATGCAGGAGCCTGGTACGCCAGCCGCCCCACCTGGACGACGGCGGAGGCGTGGTGGGGCCAGGCGGTGCCAGCTGCCCTGGACCCGCGGGAGGGTTATGCCGAGCTGGTGGACCGGTGGCTGTGGTCCTACGGGCCGGGCACCGTGGAGGACATCGCCTGGTGGCTGGGCGGAACCAAGGGCACGGTCCGGACGGCCCTTGATGATCTCGGCGCGGAGTGCGTGTCCCTGGAGGACGGTTCAACCGGGTGGCTGCGTGCCGACGATCTGGATCCGGTTGCTGCCCCCGAGCCGTGGGCAGCGCTCCTGCCGCTGCTGGATCCGACGGTCATGGGCTGGAAGGAGCGGGCCTTTTACCTCGGCGGGTTCGGACCCCAGCTCTTTGACAGCATTGGCAATGCCGGAACCACGGCCTGGGTCAACGGACGGGTTGCCGGGGCATGGGTGCAGGACCCGGAGGGGGAAGTCGAACTGCGGCTGCTCGACGGCGGCCTCTCCCTGGATGAGGGCGAAGCATTGGCAGCCGAAGCCCGCCGGCTGTCCGCCTGGCTGGACGGCCAGCGCGTCTTCGCTGTCTATCCGTCACCGGCCATGCAGCCCGGCGCTGGTTCCCAGCCCGGGTAGTCCGTTGAAATGCCGGGGTGTGAAATACCCGGGGCCCAGCCGGTCGGCCGGCCCCGGGCGCGCACTTTAGCTGGACTGGGACCTTTCGCTGGACTGGGACGCCTCTGCGATAACTGCTGCAAGATCCGCGGGACGGCTCCACATCGGCCAGTGGCCTGTCGGGAGGTCGAGAAGGTCCAGGTTCCGGAGCCTGGCAACGTCGGCGAACATGGGATTGCCGGCGGTGGCCAGCTCCATCATCTGTGAGCTCGGAAGAGAGCAGCAGATGATGGTGGCCGGCACCTCAAAGCGTGCCTCGCTGCTCAGTTCCACTGACTCGCGCAGCACGGGTCCGGGCTCGGGGACTGCCCGGGTCCGGAAACGCTCAAGAACTCCGGCGCCGAGGCCTTCGAGACTGGCTTGCTGTCCGAGCACTTCGAAGGGCGGCAGCGGAAGCTCTTCCATGTCCGCTCCGGGGGCGAACACGGTGCCGGACGAGACCGGGCCGCTGTCGACCCAGATCACCCTGCGGATCAGGTTGGGGAGCCGGTCGAGAACGAGGCTCACCGGGGCATTCGCTCCGCTGTGGGCAACGATGATCACCGGGCCGGTTTCACTCGCCACGGCCTGCTCGATTGCCGCGGCTTGATCCCCGAGGGTCCTGGACGCCCTTTCCGGATCTGTCGCGTCGAGTCCGGGCAAGGTGATCGGAACAGCCCGCCGGCCCAGGCCAGTCAGGTGTTCCAGGACGTCGTCCCACGCCCAGGCCCCCAGCCAGTGTCCGGGGATCAGAAGGATAGTTGGGCTATACAAATCAGTCGTCATGCCACGATCATCGCAGGCCTGGTGGACAGCTGCCTGTCACTATTTCTGGCATGATTTGGCTGGAGGTTGAGACATGAAAAGAGCAGAGCGGCTCCACGCATTATCGGAGATGCTGCGGCGCAGCGGTACCCGAGGGTGCACGGCGGACCGGCTGGCAAGTGAGTTTGGCGTTTCGGTGCGGACGATCAAGCGGGACCTCGACGCGCTTGAGAACAGCGGCGCGCCGATCTGGTCGCGCCCCGGCCCCGGCGGCGGATACGGCCTGAGCACCCGGTCCAATCTCCCGCCGATCAGTTTGACCCCGTCCCAGGCCGTGGCGCTCCTTGCGGCAGTCTCGGCAGCCCCCGATGCCCCCTATGCTGACCTGGCCTCGGCCGGCATCCGGAAGATCCTGGATGTCCTTGACCCCCGGACCCGGAAGCAGGCCGACGAGCTCGCGAGCCGCGTCTGGGTCAACAGCGGACCGGCTCCGGCGCGGGCCGTCAGATCGGCCCTTGAGGAGGCCATGGCCGATCAATATGTTGTGCGGATCCGCTACATTTCGCAGTCCGGGGAAAAGACCACCCGCGACGTCGAGCCGGTTATTTTCGGGTCCACAAACGGCCGGTGGTATCTGATCGGCTGGTGTCAGCTGCGGAATGAAATGCGCTGGTTCCTCGTGACGCGCATTGAGCAGGCCAACGTGACGAGGACGCGTTGTTCCGGCCACACCATCCAGGAGATTGGTGTTCCCCCAGCAGCGGCCAGGTCCGTGCACAGTGCCGGTGAGTGAGGTGCCGGTGAATGAGGTACCGGCAAGTGAGGATGTTCAAACCTGCGGGCACCGCAGGTTTGAACATCCAACAAGGGGTGGGCCCTGTGGGGCTCGAACCCACGACCCACGGATTAAAAGTCCGATGCTCTACCAACTGAGCTAAAGGCCCCCACCAACAAAACCAGGTGCTGCCCAAAAACGGAACACACCTGCCGTGTTGACTTTCCCACTTTATCGCACCGCCGAGGAAACGCGGAAACCTCCTCCGCCCGTCCAGGGATGCCCCTTTCGGCTGTCCCTCCGGCCGGACTCCGGCTGCGGGCAGCCGCCTCGATTCCCTGTGCCGGCGGGAGTATTCTCAAAACATGAGTGAGCCGGATTCATCAGCCCCCCGCCATCACAAGCCGAAACTCTATGCACCCATGGACTTCGCCAACCATCCCGGCGGTGCGGACCCTGCCCGGGTTTCCGAGGCCGCCCATCTGGCGGCCCAGGCCCTGGTCCACCATGGACGGGAAAGTGACGATCCCGAGGTCACGCGCCGCCTGGTGGAACTGGCAGACCAGCAGGGGCTCGAAGCCGTGGCGGAGATCTGGGCGACCAGCCCGGCGCGCTCCCTGCCCGGAGCCCTCTGGCGGCTCTACGCCCTGCGCGCCGCCGTCCAGCAGAACCCGGAACGTGTTGCCGCGTTGTATGCCGCCGGCAAGGAAGCCGCACAGGTCTCCAAGGTGGTGGCAGGCGTGGCCGAACCCCTGGGGGCGGACGAAGTGCGGGCCATGGCGGACACCATCCTGTCCGGCGCCTTCAAGGGGGACTTCGACGTCGCCCTGGAACGTTTCGCCGCGTTCTGCCGGGTTGTGTCCCTTGGCGAAACCCACCACGCGGACTCGGCGGAAGCAGGCAACAGCGCGCGTGCCACCGAACTCACCCGGAATGCCCGCCAGCTGGTGGTAACCGCCGAGGACCTGGAGTATTCGGCCGAGGCCTGGCGCCGCGGAGAACTGGACTAAGCCCATCCCGGGCAGCTTCCAGGCCTGTGGACACTCCAGTTGACATCGGGGACAGGGAGTAGAAAACTGAAATTGGTGTCGGACCGCGGAACCCCCGGGCTTCAACTTAGAGCCGCTTCGAGCGGCCTTCCGCCGAGAGGCGCTCCCGGTCCGGCACCGTTCACATCTTCTCCATCGGATATTCTTACCGGTGTGATGAGCTCCCAGCGCACCCGGCCTGTCCGATGAAACTCCGGCTGTTCCCGCAGGAAAGCGCCGGCCTGGACCTTCTTTCCCGCATGGCGGTACAAGCCGTCCGAGGCACCGCTACGCTCTCCGAGGCTTTGGGAGCCGAACCCGCGGAGTTCCCGCGGCTCGCCGAAGAGCTCCACACTCTGGAGGCGGAAACCACTGAGCTGCATTTCGCCCTGATGACGCAGATGCGGACCAGCTTCATTAATCCGCTGCCCCGCGAGGACCTCTACGACCTTTCCCTCATTCTGCTGGCCGTCATGGAGCGGCTGGACAGTGCCGCCGAGATCATTTCGCTGTACAAGCTGACGCACGTTTCCCGGCGGGCCGCCGAACAGCTCGAAGTACTGGGCCGGCAGTCCGAACTGACCGTGGCCGCGATGCGCACCCTGGCTTCCCTCGAAGACCTGGAAGACTACTGGATCGAAATGCTGCGCCTGAGCAAGCGCGTGGAGCGGACCCACCGGATGTGGCTCGCCGAGTTGATGAACGACCACAAGGCGCTGTCCTACATCCGCCACCGGGACCTGGCCGACCAGCTCGCAGCGGCGTCGAAGGAACTGCGCCGGGTCGGCACCTACGTCGGCAACATCCTCGTGCGGGAATCGTAGGTTGACCACCGCACTGCTCGTCGCCGTGTTCGCCTTCGCGGGGTGTTACGCCTTCATCAACGGCTTCCACGACGTCTCCAATTCGGTTGCCGCAGCAGTGCGGACACGTGCCCTGACACCGGGCGTCGCCGTCGTGCTGGCCAGCGTTTTCAACCTCCTGGGCGCGCTGATGAGCACCGCCCTGGCGCTGGTCCTGGCGGATCTGTTCGTGAAGCTGCCCCCGGGCAGCAGCGGCCTGGGGATCCTGATGGCCGGGCTCGCCTCGGCCTGCGCGTGGGGCCTGTGGACCTGGTGGCGGCGGATGCCGTCCTCCTCAACACATGCCCTGGTGGGCGGCATTGTGGGCTCCGGAGCCGCATCCGCACTGGTGGGCGGACCCAGCATCGCTGAATCCTTCCGGATGCTCTGGGACCAGATCGCCCTGCCGCTGCTGCTCTCCCCCGTCCTTGCCTTCGTGCTGGCCTATCTGCTGGTCTACCCGGTGATGTGGCTGATGCGGTACAGCTCGCTGCGGCGCGGCGACGCCGGGAACCGCATTGCGCAGTCAGTGCTTTCCGCGGCGTTCTCGCTGGGCCACGGGATGCAGGACGGGCAGCGGACCATGGCAGTCCTGGTGCTCGGCCTCGTGGCGGCGGGATACTCGACCGGCGGGGAAATTCCCTGGGGCGTGCAGGTTTTTGCCGGCACCGCCCTGGCCGCCGGGTCGCTGTTCGGCGGGTGGCGGATCACCCATACCCTGGGCTACCGGCTGGTGCGGATCGATCCGCTGCGGGGTATGAGCGCCCAGGCGGTGGCCACCGGAATGCTGTTCCTGGGCGGATTGTGGCTGCACATCCCGCTCTCCAGCACCCAGACCATGACGGCGGCGATTGTCGGCGCCGGAGCGAACCGCCGCTTTGCCGCCGTCCGCTTTATTCCGCTGCGCAACATCCTGGGCACCTGGCTGATCACGGCGCCTGCGGCAGCCCTGCTGGGCGGAATCTTCTTCCTGGCCCTCAGCCCGCTCCTCTAGCCTCCCCGCCCCGCAGAAGACCCTCCAGACACCGCAGGACCGGACACAGCTGGTGTCCGGTCCTGCGCGTGCGTTGGTGCGTGCTTTATCCGAAGCGTCCGGAGACGTAGTCCTCGGTGGCCTTGACCGTCGGGTTGTTGAAGATCACCGTGGTGTCGTCATATTCGATCAGCTTGCCGGGCTTGCCGGTGCCGGCGATGTTGAAGAACGCCGTCTTGTCCGAAACGCGGGCGGCCTGCTGCATGTTGTGCGTGACGATCACGACCGTGTAGTCGCTCTTGAGCTCCTCGATCAGGTCCTCGATGGCCAGCGTGGAAATGGGGTCCAGGGCGGAGCACGGCTCGTCCATGAGGATCACCTCGGGGGACACCGCGATCGCCCGCGCGATGCACAGGCGCTGCTGCTGTCCGCCGGAGAGGCCGGAACCGGGCTTGTCCAGGCGGTCCCGGACTTCCTTCCACAGGTTGGCTCCGGTCAGTGACTTCTCCACCAGGTCATCGGCGTCGGACTTGGAAATCCGCTTGTTGTTCAGCTTCACCCCGGCCAGCACGTTGTCCCGGATAGACATGGTGGGGAACGGGTTGGGCCGCTGGAACACCATGCCGATGTGGCTGCGGACGGTCACCGGGTCAACCCCGGGGCCGTACAGGTTCTCGCCGTCGAGCAGCACCTCGCCCTCGACCCGTGCTCCGGGCAGGACCTCGTGCATGCGGTTCAGGGTGCGCAGGAAGGTGGACTTGCCGCAGCCGGAAGGGCCAATGAACGCCGTTACCGAACGCGGTTCCATCTTGATGCTGACGTCTTCGACCGCCAGGAAGTCGCCGTAGAAGACGTTGAGGCCCTTGACGTCGATTCGCTTGGACATGTGTTTCCTTCTGTTCTTTTCCGGTGGAGCATCCAGGCGGATTCTCCGGTGCCGCCGCAGCGGCCGGGTCTGGAGGGTCAGCGGCCGGTCTTGGGTGCGAAGATCCGGGCAACGAGGCGGGCGCCGAGGTTCAGCAGCATCACCATGACGATCAGCAGCAGCGCCGCAGCCCAGGCGCGCTGGGTGCTCGGGTCAGTGTTGGTGGGCGAGGTGGGGCTCATCAGCTGGCGGTAGATAAACGTCGGCAGGCTGGACATCCAGCCGGCGAAGACATTCAGGTTGATGGTGTTCACGAACCCGGCGGTCACCAGCAGCGGCGCGGTTTCGCCGATCACGCGGGCGATGGCCAGGGTGACGCCGGAGGCGATGCCGGAGATGGCGGTGGGAACCACGATCTTCAGGATGGTCCGCCACTTCCTCACACCCAGGGCGTAGGCGGCTTCGCGCAGTTCGTTGGGAACGATCTTCAGCATTTCCTCGGTGGAACGCACCACCACGGGAATCATCAGGACGGACAGCGCGACGGCGGCGACGAAGCCGGTGCGGGTTCCGGGACCGAAGAGCAGCCCGAAGAACGCGGCGGCGAACAGGCCGGCCACGATGGACGGGATGCCGGTCATCACGTCCACGAAGAAGGTGATGGCCCGGGCCAGGGGGCCGCCCCGGCTGTATTCCACCAGGTAGACGGCGGTCAGCAGGCCGATCGGCACGGAGATGATGGTGGCCCACAGCGTGATCAGCAGCGTGCCCATGATCGCGTGGTAGGCACCGCCCAGGACGGGCCCGCCGGTCTCGGCAGTGTTGTTATCCACCGTTCCGGTCATGCCGCCCATGGAGGTCAGCAGGAAGTCCGGGCTCAGTCCGGGCAGGCCCCGGACCAGCACGGTGAAGATGACCGAGATGAGCGGTACCAGGGCCAGGATGAAGGCGCCGTAGATCAGGTTGGTGGCAAACCGGTCGGTGGCGCGCCGGCTGCCTTCCACCATCCGGGTCACGATGGTGCTGCCGGCCACGAAGAGAAGCGCGGCAAAAATGGCGAACGACGCAACATGGAACCCCAGCAGCGCAGAGAGCGCCGCTCCCAGCACGATCGACGCGGCCAGCACGGCCCACATCGCGTAGCCGGGGAGCTTGTTCTTGGTCAGGGCGGAAGAACGGGTCAGGGTGGTCTCAATCATCAGTTGGCTCCCGAGAATTCTTTGTGGCGGCTGATGATCCAGCGGGCAATCACGTTGACGATCAGGGTGATCACGAACAGGACCAGGCCGGCGGCGATCAGCTCAGACAGCCGCAGTCCGTAGGCCTCGGGGAAGTTCAGGGCAATTTCGGCGGCGATGGTCTGGTTTCCCGGCCTGATCAGGCTGGCGATCAGCCCGCCGGAGGAGAGCACCAGGGCCACGGCCATGGTCTCGCCCAGGGCGCGGCCGAGTCCAAGCATCACGGCGCTGATGATGCCGGGCCGGGCGAAGGGCAGCACGGCCATGCGGATCATTTCCCAGCGCGTGGCACCCATGGCCAGGGCGGCTTCCTCATGCAGTTTCGGCGTCTGCAGGAAAATTTCCCGGGTCAGGGAGGTGATGATCGGCAGGACCATCACGGCCAGCACGACGCCGGCGGTCAGCATGGTCTTGCCGGTCTGGCTTGCGGGTCCGGCGAAAAGCGGGATCCAGCCGGCGTTCTCGGCCAGCCAGTTATACGGCCCCACGAGGGCCGGTGCCAGGACGGTCATGCCCCAGGCGCCGTACACCACGGAAGGGATCGCTGCCAGCAGGTCTACGACGTAGCCGAGGCTCTGCGCGAGCCGGCGCGGCGCGTAGTGCGAGATAAAGAGCGCGACGCCGATTCCCACCGGGGTGGCGATCAGCAGTGCGATCGCGGCCGCGATGACCGTACCGATGACCAGCGGGAAGATGTAGGTGAAGAAGCCTGAGCCGCCCGAGATCTCCGACGAGGGGGCGGTGAAGGTGGGAAGCGCCTGCCAGAGCAGGAACGCAGCCACCGCGAACAGGACAGTCAGGATCAGGCAACCCGCCAGCAGTGTGATGCCGGAGAAGACCTTGTCTCCTGCACGTCCGGCACCGCCGGCGCCCTGTATTGACTTGCTTGACACTGCACAACCCTTCGAACAATTGTTGGCAACTTGCTTCACCTGTGGACAAGACACCGCACTCGCCAGTTTTCACTGTCAGCCGGTGAACTTCAAGCTGGCTCCCTGGCGGGGCAAATGCCCCCGCAGTGCGCCGTGGCGCTGTGCGGGGGCCTGCCTCGGCTGGCCGGGTATTAGGAAGCGACCTTGATGGATTGGAGGGCCTTGACGGCCTGCTCCTGCAGGTTAGCGGACAGCGGGGCATTGCCGGCGGCGTCGGAAGCTGCAGCCTGTCCCTCTTCGCTCACCACGTACTCACCAAAAGCCTTGATCAAATCCACGGTCTCCTGGTCCTGGTAGGTGGTGCAGTAGATGTGGTAGGAGACCAAAACCACAGGGTAGGCGCCGGATTCCGTGGTGTCGCGGGCCAGATCCATCGCCATGTCAACGTCCGGACGGCCTTCGCCGGTGACCGGAGTGGAGGCCTCGACGGCCTTGGCCGCGGCGTCGGAGGTGTAGGCAACGTACTCGTCGCCCACCTTGACCGATACCTTGCCCATGTTCCCGACGGCGGAGGCATCGGCGTACGTGATGGCGCCGTTGGTTGCGCTGGCCGCGGAGACGACGCCGCTGGTGCCCTGCGCGTTCTCCTGGCCGTCGAGTTCAGCCGGCCATTCGCCGTCGGCCTCGGTAGTCCAGACCTCCGGAGCCGCGGCGGCGAGGTAGTCGGTGAAGTTAGTGGTGGTTCCGGAGTCATCTGCCCGGTGGACAACGGTGATCGGTGTGGCGGGCAGCTCGGTGCCCTCGTTCTGCCCGGCGATCGCCGGATCGTTCCAGGTGCTGATCTCTCCGCGGAAAATGCCGGCGATCGTGGCGGCGTCCAGGTTCAGTTCCTTCACACCGTCCAGGTTGAAGGCAATCGCAATCGGGGAGATGTAGGCGGGAACGTTGAAGGCGCCGTCCGGACCGCAGACCTTCTGCGACGCGGCAGCTTCCTCATCCTTCAGGTAGGCGTCCGAGCCGGCGAACTGCGCACCGCCGGCCAGCAGGGCCTCCCGTCCGGCACCGGAACCATCCGGTGAATACTGGACGGACGCGCCGGGGTGCGCGGCACTAAACCCTGCAATCCAGGCATCCATGGCCGAGGCCTGTGAACTGGCGCCGACGCCGGACAGTGTTCCCGAGACGGTCGAGGCGGAGGCAGAAGTTTCAGTGCCGGCGGCGTCGGTGGCGTTGTCGCTGCCGCATGCGGCCAGGGACAGTGCTGCCACCGAGAGAACGGCCGCGGTGCGGCCAAAGCGGAATACCTTCACGATTGTGTTCCCTTTCAAGGGTGGTATATCCGGCGCGTCAACGCCGGGAGTCTTTTCGCTGGGACGTTTGGTCGTCCCGGATTGAGACTGGCCCGCCAAGGTGAACGGAAAGTGAACTCGAACCAAGCAGATCGGGAATTCTGCGCCGGGGCAGGATTCGGAGCTTCCGCGCGGGCTTCCGCGGCGCGTCACGGCGGTGATCGGGAGGTCACAGTGCCCGCGCAGCACCCTGACTGGAGCCGCACCGTCCTAGACTGTTGGCATGCCCGCCCGTGACAGTCTCTCCGCCACCCGCGGTTTCCTGCGGGACCGGTTCCGGATCGGGCTGAAACGCAGCGGCGCCTCGGTGATCCCCGCACTGCAGATGACCATCTGTGCGGTGGGCGCCTATGCCTTCGCCGAGTATGTCCTGGGCCACGAGGCCCCGCTGTTCGCCGCGACCGCTGCCCTGATCTCGCTTGGCTTCTCCCGCGAACCGCGCACCCGGCGGGTGCTGGAAGTCGGGATTGGCTGCACCTTGGGCATCACTATCGGTGAAATCCTCCTGCAGGTGCTCGGCAACGGCCTGTGGCAGGCCGCCATTGTGCTCTTCACCTCGCTGATGCTGGCCCGTTTCCTGGACCGCGGTGTCATCTTCACCACGCAGCTGGGCCTGCAGTCCCTGCTGGTGGTGCTGCTTCCGGCGCCCGACGGCGGGGTGTTCACCCGCAGCGCCGACGCCGTCGTGGGCGGACTCTGCGCCCTGATTGTCACCATGCTGGCGCCGCGTGATCCCCGGCGGGAGCCGAAGTCCAATGTGCGTGAGCTGCTCAGCGAGCTCTCCGCGGTGCTGCGCCAGACCGCCGACGCCCTGGCCCGCAGCGACTCCACGCTGGCCTGGCACGCGCTGGTCCGGGCACGGAATACCCAGCCGCAGCTGGACATGCTCTCCCGCAGTATCCGCGACGCACGCGAGGTCGCCCGGATTTCCCCGGCCTACCGCCGCTACCTTGCCGAGCTGGGGGACCTGCGCGGTTCGGTCAGCTACCTGGACCTGGCCATCCGGAACAGCCGGGTGTTCGCCCGGCGGACCACCTCGGTGATCAACCATGCTGCCCTCTCGGATGAGGCGGTGGAGAAGGTCTCAGAAGTCATCAATGACACGGCCGACGCCGTTGACGTGCTGGCCCGTGCGTTGGGCGGCGGCGAGTCCCCTGCCATGCGGGAGCGCCACCTGCGCCAGGCACGGAACGAACTGGCCGCCGTCGGCTCCCGCCTGCATCCGGCGTCCCTGGCCGTCACCGACCTGCACGGCGACGCCCTGGTGATGTTGTTCCGCCCCCTGGTCGTGGACCTGCTGGAAGCCACCGGCCTCAGCCACGAGGAAGCGGTGACCTACCTCTCCGAGGTCTAGCAGCCGCCATCCTCCGCGGCGCTTTCGCGGCGAAGCCCCGTCAGTGCCGCGGGATAGCCTGTTGGCATGGCCACGAAGACAACACGGGCGAAGACCGCCAACTACCGCTGCACCGAATGCGGCTGGACCGCCGCTAAGTGGGTGGGCCGCTGCGGCGAGTGCCAGGCCTGGGGAACGGTCGAGGAAGCCGGGGAAGTCCTGGCCCGCACCACCGCAGCAGCAACGGTTGCCCGCCCCGCACAGCTGATTGCCGACGTCGACGCCACCACGGCCGCCTACCAGCCGACCGGCGTCGGCGAACTGGACCGGGTGCTGGGCGGCGGTCTGGTCCCCGGGGCCGTGATCCTGCTGGCCGGGGAACCCGGCGTCGGAAAGTCCACCCTGCTCCTGGATGTCGCCTCACGGGTTGCCGGCCTGGGCCGGGACGTCCTGTATGTCACGGGCGAGGAGTCAACGGCGCAGGTCAAGCTGCGCGCGGAGCGGATCGGCGCGGTCTCCGGCAGCCTTTATCTCAGCGCCGAAACCGACCTGGGCCAGGCCCTGGGCCAGGTGGAGCAGGTCAAGCCGGCCCTGCTGATCGTCGACTCGGTCCAGACCCTCAGCAGCGCCGCGGTGGACGGCAGTGCCGGCGGGGTGAGCCAGGTCCGCGAGGTCGCCGCTTCCCTCATCAACGCCGCCAAGACCAGGAACATGACCACCCTGCTGGTTGGGCATGTCACGAAGGACGGCTCCATCGCCGGGCCGCGGCTGCTGGAGCACCTGGTGGACGTGGTCTGCCAGTTCGACGGCGACCGGCACTCCCGCCTGCGGCTGCTCCGCGCCGTCAAGAACCGTTACGGCCCCACGGACGAGGTCGGCTGTTTCGACCTCACTGAGGACGGCATTGAGGGACTCGCCGACCCCAGCGGACTCTTCGTCTCCCGGACCAAGGACCCGGTTTCCGGAACCTGCATCACCGTGACCCTCGAGGGGCGGCGTCCGCTGGTTGCCGAGGTGCAGGCACTGCTCGCCGAAACCGGCAATGCCCAGGCCCGCCGGGCCACCAGCGGGCTCGATTCGGCCCGGGTGGCGATGCTGCTGGCGGTCCTGCAGCAGCGGGCCTCGATGAACCTGGCCAAGGATGACAGCTACGTGGCCACCGTCGGGGGCGTGAAGCTCACCGAGCCTGCCACTGACCTCGCTGTTGCGCTGGCCGTCGCCTCCGCCAAAATGAACAAGCCGCTTCCAGCCCGCCTCATCGCCTTCGGCGAGGTGGGGCTGGCGGGTGAGGTCCGCCCCATCCCCGGAATCGCCCGCCGGGTGCAGGAAGCCGAACGGCTCGGTTTCAGCCACGCCGTGGTTCCGGCGTCGCCCAACGGACCGGGGCAGGTGCCCGCCGGATTCAAGGTAAGAGAGGTATCCACGCTTTCCGAGGCGTTGGAACTGCTCTTCTAGATCCTGCCGGCCCAGCCTGATGGTTCATTTGTCATACTCCGGTGACGGAAGTGACAAATGTGGCCGTTTCGCGCATTACTATGGTGAAGTGTCTGCGCACCCACGCCCAGAACGTCCGTGGGCCGGACTGGCCGGAAGGAAGTGACAATGGCTCGCACCCCCGAGGATGCGTTGAAGGCCACGCTGGCCAGGGTTGCCCCCGGAACCGCCCTGCGCGATGGACTCGAGCGGATTCTGCGCGGCCGCACCGGAGCGCTCATCGTCCTGGGGTTCGACCGCACAGTGGATTCCATCTGTTCCGGCGGGTTCGACATCGGCATCGAGTTTTCCTCCACCCGGCTGCGCGAACTGGCCAAAATGGACGGTGCCATCGTCTGCGACAAGGATGGCGCGAACATTCTCCGGGCCGCGGTCCAGCTGGTGCCGGACCACACCATTGAGACGCACGAATCCGGAACCCGGCACCGCACGGCGGAGCGCGTGGCCATCCAGACAGGCTTTCCCGTCATTTCCGTCAGCCAGTCCATGCAGATCATCCAGCTCTACGTCGGCGGCCTCCGCCACGTCCTGGAAGGGTCCGAGCCCGTGGCGGCCCGCGCCAACCAGGCGCTGGCCACGCTGGAGCGCTACCGTGCCCGCCTGGACCAGGTCACCAACTCCCTCTCCGCGCTGGAGATCGAAGCCATGGTCACCATGCGGGATGTCGCCGTCACGCTCCAGCGCCAGGAAATGGTCCGCCGCATCTCCGAGGAAATCTCCCAGTACGTCCTGGAACTCGGCGTCGATGGGCGCCTGCTCTCCCTGCAGCTGGAGGAACTGACCACCGGCCTGGGCCCGGGCAGCGAAATGATCATCCGGGACTACGTGGACGTCAGCGGCAGCCTGGATGACGTGGAGGAACGGATGGCGACGCTGCAGAACCTCAGCTCCTCCGACATGGTGGACCTGGGCAAGATCGCCACTGTGGTGGGTTTCCAGCCCGGCCAGGAGTCCCTGGAAGCGGTGGTGCAGCCGCGCGGGTACCGCCTGCTGAGCAATATCAAGAGCGTCCCTCCGGCGGTCTCCAACCGACTGGTGGACCATTTTGGCGGCCTGCAGAACCTGATGGCCGCGAACATCGAAGACCTGATGCAGGTGGACGGAATCGGAGAACAGCGCGCCCGCACGGTTCGTGAGGGCCTGTCCCGGATTGCTGAAACGAGCCTGCTCGACCGGTTTATGTAGCCGGTTGATGTGGCCGGGCGCCAATCCGCGGCGCCGCCGCGGACAGGCCGGCCGGAAAGCCTTAGTCCAGCTGGAAAACTGCCTTCTCGCTCGTCACCTCACCCAGCCGGGCGGTGAAGACGTACCAGCCTGGATTCGGGTTGCTGGCAACGGGCCCGCAGCCGGGTGCCGACCGCAGCCGCTCCCAGGTGAAGTTGGCTTTTTCGGTGGCTCCGGCAGCGAATTCCTTCATCAGGTCCGCCCCGCCGTCCTGGCAGTCCGCGGAGGAGAAGATGCGGTCTGAACCGCTGGTGACGATGAATTCCATCTGATTGGTGCCCACGTTGATTTCACACGGTTCCGTCCCGGTGTTGGTCACGGAGAGGGTCAGCAGAGGGTTGGTCCCCGCGGCATAGGCCGGGGCGTCGGTCGCGGCAGCCACCTTCACCGCTGCAGCCGGGCAGCTGGCATCGGGTTCTTCAGCCTTCCCGGAGGCATCCGGTTCCGGTTTCGGGGCGGGCTCCGGGGCACTCGCCTCCGGGCTTGCTGGCGGGGAGGATTCCGGGGCCGATTGGAACGGTTCGGAGGCCGAGGCTTCCTTGTCTCCGGCCAGGGCACCGGCCAGGGCGAATCCGCCCCACACCAGGCCGCCGAGGACTGCGGCCAGCACCAGGAACAGGAACAGCCGGCGACGGCGGTAGACCGCTTTGCTGGGCTGGGTTCTGCTGGATCCTTTTACCGCCATGGCTTAAGGCTAGGGAGACTGGTCCGGATTACGGCGGACCCCACGCCGATCAGTAGAGTATTGCTGGTCATTACGGAAGGAGCAGCGCATGGAACCGGAGCAGGAAGCCCAAGTGCCGCAGCTGCATACCCGTATCACCTCCTGGTTCGCCCGCAACGCCCGCCCGCTGCCCTGGCGGGAACCGGATTGCAGCCCGTGGGGCGTCCTGGTCAGCGAGGTCATGCTGCAGCAGACTCCGGTGGTCCGGGTCCTGCCCGTCTGGCAGGAATGGATGCAGCGGTGGCCGGAGCCGGCGTCCCTGGCGGCGGAACCCAGCGGAGAGGCCGTCCGGGCCTGGGGCCGGCTGGGTTATCCCCGGCGGGCCCTCCGCCTGCATGCGGCGGCCACAGCCATTGTCACCGGACACGGCGGCGAAGTCCCGGGCACCCATGCCGCGCTGCTCACCCTGCCCGGAGTCGGCGACTACACCGCGGCGGCCGTGGCGGCGTTCGCCTTCGGGCAGCGGGAAACGGTGGTGGACACCAACATCCGCCGGGTGCATGCCCGGCTGGTGACCGGCAACGCCCTGCCCTCGCCGTCCCTGACGGCGGCCGAAATGCGTCTGGCGGTCTCGCTGCTGCCCGGCGACACCGCTGAGTCGGTGGCCTGGAACGCCTCCGTCATGGAACTCGGGGCGCTGGTCTGCACGGCCCGGAACCCCAGCTGTACGGATTGCCCGGTGCTGGCAGACTGCGCCTGGGTGCGCGCCGGGAGACCGGAACCGCACTACGTCCCCAAGGGCCAGGCCTGGCACGGGACCGACCGCCAGGTGCGCGGAGCCATGATGGCCGTGCTCAGGGAAGCTGAGGGACCGGTCCTGCGCGAACTGCTGCTGGCCGGCCCGGTGGACCTCACCGCCGGCACGGAAGAAATGACCACGCCGCTGGCAGCGCTGCACGCCCTGTCAGCTCCCCAGGAGCAGCTCGAAAGGGCTCTGGACGGTTTGCTGCGTGACGGTCTGGCGGAACTCTCTGCGGGCGGCCTTCGGCTGCCGGCCTAGATTTCCCCGAAACCGTTTCGGACTTCCAGCCCCAGCATCTCCACCGCTCGTTCCGCGTCCGGCCCGTGCGCTGAAACGGTGAGGGTGTCCCCCGCCTTCAGCCCGAGGGTCATCAGCATCATCACGGACTTGCCGTCCACGCCGTTGATCGTAATGTCCGCGTCGAGGTCCGCCATGGCCTGGGCAACAACCGCTGCGGGCCGGGCATGCAGTCCCATCGGGTTGATCAGTTCCCACGATGCCTCGCGCACGCCGGTGTCATCCTGGTCGATGTCGTCAAGCTCAGGCACGGCCTCCGCCGGCGCCGTACTGCCCGCGGCTCCGGCCATCGATGCGGCCGCTGCCTCAGCGTCCCGCACCACGGCCTGCAGATCCTGCCCGGTCTGGGCGGCCACCGCAGCGGCAACGGCCCCTTCGACCAGCGGAGCATCAGCGAGCCGGACCCTGTCCCGCTGATCCGGTTCCAGGAATTCCAGCGCCATTTCAGCGGTCATCACGGCCGAGCCGAGATCGGCCAGCACCGCGACGCCGGCGCCCCCATCAGCCTGGGCGATGCCCGCCTGGATTTTCTCGAGGCTGGTGCCAATCCCGCCGTCGTCAGTTCCGCCGGCAGCGATGATGGCCACATCCGGCGCCATCTGGCCGGCGAGTTCACTGAGCCCCTCGGCGAGCTTGTCGCTGTGCGAAACGATAACGAGCCCGACCTTCATGCCTTCTCCCCTGCAGCCTGCGCTGCCGCCTGCAGGATCAGGGTCGTGGAGGCGGCTCCGGGGTCGAGGTGGCCGACGCTGCGCTCCCCGAGATAGCTGGCCCGCCCCTTGCGCGCGATCAGCGGTTCGGTGCCGGCCAGGCCGGCCTCGGCAGCGTTGGCTGCCGCCGCCAGGGTTTGGGGTCCGCCGGCGTCCGCGGAGGCTGCGGTCTGCGCCGCTTCCACAGCGGGCGTGAAGGCATCCACCATGGTCTTGTCCCCCGGTTCTGCCTTCCCGCGGCTGACAATCCCGTCCCGTGCGGCCGCAAGGAAAGCGACGACGTCGTCCGCGCTAAGGACCTCCTTGCCCGTCACGGCCGTGGAACCACGCAGGAACGCCGTGCCGTACAGCGGTCCGGCGGCGCCGCCAACCTTGGACATCAGCGTCATGGCCGCCAGCTTGAAGACGTCCGCGGGAGTGGCTGGAACGCCGTCGGCGTCGAGTTTTTCCACGATCGCGGTGAAGCCGCGGTCCATGTTCTCGCCGTGGTCCGCGTCCCCGATGGCCCGGTCAAGGTCGATGAGGCGTTGGCGGTTTTCGGACATGGCCGCGGCCGCGTCACGCATCCAGGCAGCGGCCCACTGGGCGTTGAGGTCCATGCCTATACTCCCCACCGCAGGGCCGCGGTATGAACCGGCGAGTCCCACAAGTCGATCATGTCGTCATCCAGTTTCAGTACGGTCACTGACGCTCCCTGCATTTCCAGGGCAGTGATGTAGTTGCCCACCAGGGAACGTTCCACGTGGACCCCGCGGTCCGCCAGGACCTTAGCGGCGTGGCGGTAGACGATGTACAACTCGCTCAGGGGCGTCCCGCCCATGCCGTTCACGAAGAGCAGCACGCGGTCTCCGGAGGCTGTGTCCAGGTCCGCGAGGACCGGTTCGAGCAGCTGGTCGGTGATTGTGTCCGCGTTCGCCATCGGCATCCGCCGCCGCCCGGGTTCGCCGTGGATCCCCACGCCCAGCTCGATCTCGTTCTCCGCGAGCTCGAAGCTCGGCTCCCCGGCATGCGGAACGGTACAGGCGCTCAGGGCCACACCCATGGAGCGGACATTCGCGTTGACGCGCTCGGCAACCGCGGTGACCGTGTCAAGGTCGTCACCGCGTTCCGCCGCGGCTCCGGCGATCCGCTCCAGCAGCACGGTGCCGCCGACCCCGCGCCGGCCGGCCGTGTACAGCGAATCTTCCACCGCGACGTCGTCGTTCACCACTACGGTCCGGACCTGGATGCCCTCAACCTGGGCCAGTTCCGCTGCCGTCTCAAAGTTGAGGATGTCCCCGGTGTAGTTCTTGACGATGAGCAGCACTCCGGCGCCGGAGTCCGTGCCGGTGATAGCGGGCAGGACCTGGTCCGGGGTGGGCGAGGTGAAGACGGCGCCCGGGACGGCGGCGTCGAGCATGCCCCGCCCTACGTAGCCGGCGTGGAGCGGCTCGTGTCCGCTGCCGCCACCCGATACCAGCGCGACTTTGCCCTGCACGGGGGCGTCACGGCGCAGGACGTAGGCGGGATCGGTGTGAACGGTGACGAGGTCGTGGTGGGCCTGTCCGAAGCCTTCCAGGGATTCGGCTACCACCGCGCGGGGATCATTGATGAGTTTCTTCATGGCCTGACGCTCCTCTTACCCACAAGGACGGGATTAAACCGGACAGGCTCCGTCGCCTGTCTGATCGCTGATTCAGGCAACCCTACCCCTCGGCAGCGGCGCTGCACAGGCCGCGAATGTGCCCGGACGCACTGAAGGAAGGGCGTTTGCCCTTCCTTCAGTGTTTCCCGGGTTTTCCGGGTTTCCCGGTCAACAGCGACAACAGCGGCCGGGAGTCTGCACGGATTCGGTCCGTGCCGGGTATAGCCGAGACTATTTACCCTTGAAAGCATCCTTGACGTGTTCGCCGGCCTGCTTCATGTTCGCCTTGGCCTGGTCTCCCTGACCTTCGGCTTCCATGCGCTCGTTTCCGGTGACCTTTCCGAGGCCTTCCTTCACCTTGCCGCCGACTTCTTCGCCCTTATTCTGCATCTTGTCATCTGCGCCCATATTAGGTACCCGCTTTCTGATCTCCCGAGGTGCTTACCGCGGCGGATTCTTTACGATTCCCGCTGCGGCCGGCTCTCGGCTTATGTGGATGCTAAGTACCCTTACTCTATCTGGTTCGCTACTCGATGGCCAGTAATATCGGGCAGTTCACTACCCGCGAACAGATCGAATCATGCGGGTATTGCCAAGCGTATTTGGTTTCACCCGTGCAAGGTCCAGGAATTCGGCCACGCCTTCATCCTGGGAACGCAGGAGTTCTGAATAAACCTGCGGATCCACCGCAGCTTGGTTTTCCATCACCTCAAAGCCGTGCCGTTCAAAGAAATCAACCTCGAAGGTCAGGCAGAAAACCCTGGAAACGCCAATGTCCACCGCATCAGCCAGCAGCTGTTCCAGCAGCAGGTGGCCGACGCCGCGGCCCCGCCAGTCCTGATGCGTTGCCAAGGTGCGGACTTCAGCCAGGTCCTCCCACATCACGTGCAGCGCGCCGCAGCCAATCACGTTTCCCCCGGCGTCCTGGGCGATGCGGAACTCCTGCAGGCCTTCGTAGTAGGCCACCGCTTCCTTGGCGATCAGGACCCGTTCGTCGGCAAGCGGAGCCACCAGTTCCCGGATGTGCTGCACGTCCGAGGTGCGGGCTCGGCGGACGGTGACCGGGGCTGTCTGTGCGGTAAGCGTCATTGGTTCAGTCTAGGACTTCTCCGGGCTCCGGCCGCGAACCGGGCATCCGGTCCGGGCGGAACGCAGAAGGAGCCCCCGGATTTTCCGGGGGCTCCTTCTGCTTGGTTCTGCTCTGTGCTTCTGGTGGTGCCTGCCGCTACTTGGCGTCGCCTACGCCGGCCTCGATGGCCGAAGGGGCTTCTTCGATGGCGCGCGGGGCACCGTGACCCACGAAGGTGAACTTCGCGTCGTCGCCTTCGCCCTCAACGTCAACCGAAACCGTTTCTCCGGGCTTGAGATCCCCGAAGAGGATCTTCTCGGAGAGCTGGTCTTCGATCTCGCGCTGCATGGTGCGGCGCAGCGGGCGGGCTCCCATCGCGGGATCGTAGCCGCGGGTGGCCAGCAGGATCTTGGCAGCCGGGCTGAGCTCGATACTCATGCCCTTCTCCGCAAGCCGCTTGCCCAGGCGTTCGGCGAACAGATCCACGATCTGAACGATTTCGTCCTGGGTCAGCTGCGGGAACACCACGGTGTCATCCACACGGTTCAGGAACTCGGGGCGGAAGTGCTGGCGCAGCTCTTCCGTGACCCGGGCACGCATCCGGTCGTAGCCGGTCTTCGTGTCGGTTCCGGACTGGAAACCGGTCATAACGCCCTTGGAGATGTCCTTGGTGCCAAGGTTGGTCGTCATGATGATGATGGTGTTCTTGAAGTCCACGACCCGGCCCTGGGAGTCGGTCAGGCGGCCGTCTTCCAGGATCTGCAGCAGCGAGTTGAACAGGTCCGCGTGGGCCTTCTCAACCTCGTCGAACAGCACCACGGAGAACGGACGGCGGCGGACCTTCTCGGTCAGCTGCCCGCCCTCTTCGTAGCCAACGTATCCCGGAGGGGCACCAAACAGGCGGGACACCGTGTGCTTCTCGGAGTACTCGGACATGTCCAGGGTGATCAGTGCTTCTTCGTCGCCGAAGAGGAATTCCGCCAGGGCCTTGGCGAGTTCGGTCTTGCCGACGCCGGTGGGGCCGGCGAAGATGAACGAACCGCCCGGACGCTTGGGATCCTTCAGGCCGGCACGCGTACGGCGCATGGCCTGCGAAATCGACTTGATGGCTTCGTCCTGGCCGATGACCCGCTTGTGCAGCTCATCTTCCATCTTGAGCAGCCGCGTGGATTCTTCTTCATTCAGCTTCACCACGGGGATGCCGGTGGAGTTCGCCAGTACTTCGGCGATCAGTTCCTCATCCACCTCGGCGATGTCATCCAGGCCGCCGGACTTCCACTGGCGTTCCTTCTCTGCGCGCTGGTCCTGGAGCTTCTGCTCCTTGTCCCGCAGGGAAGCAGCACCTTCGAAGTCCTGCGCGTCGATCGCGGATTCCTTCTCCATCTTCAGGGCGGAGATGCGCTCGTCGATTTCCTTCAGCTCCGGCGGAGCGGTCATACGGCGGATACGCAGCCGGGCACCGGCTTCATCGATCAGGTCGATGGCCTTGTCCGGCAGGAAACGGTCGCTGATGTAGCGCTCGGCCAGGGTTGCTGCCGAGGCCAGCGCCGCATCTGTGATCGAGACACGGTGGTGGGCTTCGTAGCGGTCCCGCAGGCCCTTGAGAATTTCGATCGCGTGGGCAACGGAAGGTTCGTTGACCTGGATCGGCTGGAAGCGGCGCTCAAGCGCTGCATCCTTCTCAATGTGCTTGCGGTATTCATCCAGCGTGGTGGCGCCGATGGTCTGCAGTTCCCCGCGGGCCAGCATCGGCTTCAGGATCGATGCTGCGTCGATGGCGCCTTCGGCGGCACCGGCGCCCACAAGGGTGTGGATCTCGTCGATGAAGAGGATGATGTCGCCGCGGGTGCGGATTTCCTTGAGGACCTTCTTCAGGCGTTCCTCGAAGTCGCCGCGGTAGCGGGAACCGGCCACGAGCGAGCCGAGGTCCAGTGTGTAAAGCTGCTTGTCCTTGATGGTTTCCGGAACATCGCCGCGGACGATCGCCTGCGCGAGCCCTTCGACGACGGCGGTCTTGCCCACGCCGGGCTCACCGATCAGGACCGGGTTGTTCTTCGTGCGGCGCGAGAGCACCTGCATGACCCGTTCCATCTCGTGCTCGCGCCCGATGACCGGGTCAAGCTTGCCCTCACGCGCTGCCTGGGTCAGGTTGCGGCCGAACTGGTCAAGCACCACCGAACCCGCCGGCTGGCCTTCCTGCTGCTGGCCGCCGGCGGAGACGGGCTCCTTGCCCTGGTAGCCGGAGAGCAGCTGGATAACCTGCTGGCGGACCCGGTTCAGGTCTGCGCCCAGCTTGACGAGCACCTGCGCTGCGACACCTTCACCCTCGCGGATGAGGCCCAGCAGGATGTGCTCGGTGCCAATGTAGTTGTGGCCCAGCTGCAGGGCTTCCCGCAGTGAGAGTTCCAGGACCTTCTTGGCCCGCGGAGTGAAGGGGATATGGCCGGACGGGGCCTGCTGGCCCTGGCCGATGATCTCCTGCACCTGCTCGCGGACGGCACCCAGGGAAATGCTCAGGGATTCGAGGGCCTTGGCGGCAACACCCTCACCCTCATGAATGAGCCCAAGCAGGATGTGCTCGGTGCCGATGTAGTTGTGGTTGAGCATGCGTGCCTCTTCTTGGGCAAGCACGACAACGCGACGGGCACGGTCGGTAAATCTTTCAAACATGAGGCACACTCCTAGCTAACGCGTAATTCGATGCTACGGCTCCACACCCCGCTTAAGGGGCGTGTTCGCCATGGGCGTGACCTCACGCGGGTGGTTAGCCCTGGGCTGCGCGGTAAGCCTCGATAATTTCGCTGTTGACGCGGCCCCGCTCGGAAACGGTGTAGCCGTTGTTCCGGGCCCATTCCCGAATCTGTGCTGCCTCATTGCTGCGTGCGGCGCCGGTGCCGCGGGGGCGCCCGGTGCGTCCGCCGGTTTTGCGGCCGGCATCCACATAAGACTTCAATGCCGCGCGGAGGTTCTTCGCATTGTCAGTTGAGAGGTCAATCTCGTATTGTGACCCATCGAGTCCGAAACGGACTGTTTCATCCGCGCTTCCACCGTCGAGATCGTCGACCAGAATGATTTTTACCTTTTGCGCCATGTCAGGCTCCTATGCAGTCAAAGCAGCGGAATGTTTGATAATTCGAGACTACTTCGAGTATGACGCAATTGGTTATGCCGCGTCAAAGCAGAGGAGGCATTTTCAATAACTATTCTTTATTGGCCGGTCCGGTGGCACCGCTTGCTGCCTCCGGATCATCGATAGCCAACTGATCGGCCTCGCGTTCAGCTTCAGCAAGGGCTTTTCGCTCGGAACGATCAGCGTTCAACAGCGCCTTCATTGCGAAAAAGAAGAGAGCTGCGACACAAATGGAAGGCAGCAGGACTTCCACATATTCCATGATCTAACCCATTTCCGGCTTTAGGAGGGGAAACAGAATTGTTTCCCTGATTCCAACGTTCGTGAAAAGCATGACCAGGCGGTCGATGCCCAGGCCGATGCCGCCCATGGGCGGTGCACCGTACTCCAGGGCGCGGAGGAAATCCTCATCCAGCGCCATGGCTTCCTCATCACCCGCGGCAGCCCGGCGGGACTGTTCCGTCAGGCGTTCACGCTGGATGACCGGGTCGATCAGCTCGGAGAACGCCGTTCCCCGCTCCATCCCGCCGATAATCAGGTCCCAGGCCTCAATCAGGCGGGGATCTTTGCGGTTCGGGCGGGCCAGGGGCTGGGCCGACGGCGGGTAATCGTAAACAAAGGTGGGCTGCAGCAGGGTCGGTTCGACGATTTCCCCGAACAGTTCGACGACGAGCTTCTCGGCATCCCACTTCGGGTCCACCTTGACGCCCTTTTCTTCGGCAATCCGGAGCAGGGTGACTGCATCCGTGTCCGGGGTGATTTCCGTTCCAACTGCCTCGGACAGGCCCGGGTAGACGGCCAGCCAGCGCCATTCGCCGTCGAGGTCAATGGTTCCGGCAGCGGTTTCGATCTGCCGGCTTCCGGCTGCGTCCGCAGCGTTGAGGATGATCTCCTTGATCCGGTCCGCCATAACGAACTGGTCGGCATAGGCCTCGTAGCATTCCAGCGTGGTGAACTCGGGGCTGTGCGTGGAGTCGACGCCCTCATTGCGGAAGATGCGGCCGAGTTCGAAGACGCGTTCAATGCCGCCGACGACGGCGCGCTTGAGGTACAGCTCGGTGGCGATGCGCAGCGTCATCGGCTGGTCGAAGGCGTTCAGGTGCGTTTCGAACGGCCGGGCGGCCGCGCCGCCGTGGATCAGCTGCAGCATCGGGGTCTCGACTTCGACATAGCCGTGATCGTGCAGGGTGTCGCGGACCGCGCGGATGATCGATGCCCGCTTGTAAACCATGTCCCGGGCCTCGTCACGGACCATCAGGTCGACGTAGCGCTGCCGGACCCGGGTTTCCTCGTTCAGGCCGGCGTGCAGGACGGGCAGCGGACGCAGGGCCTTGGAGGCCATGGACCAGGACTCGGCCATCACGGAGAGTTCCCCGCGGCGGGAGGAAATCACTTCACCGCGGATGAAGACGTGGTCACCGAGGTCAACCAGGGCCTTCCAGTCCGCGAGGGCTTCCTCACCGATGGAGGCCAGGGACAGCATGGCCTGCAGCCGGGTACCGTCGCCTGCCTGGAGGGTGGCGAAGCACAGCTTGCCCGTGTTGCGGATGAAAACGACGCGGCCGGTTACGCCGACGGTCTCGCCGCTGGCCTCATCTGCCTGCAGGTGTCCGTATTTTTCCCGGACCTGCCGCAGGGAGTGCGTGCGTTCGACGCTGACGGGATAGGCTTCGTCGCCGCGTTCAAGCAGCTTGGCGCGCTTTTCCGCGCGGATGCGCATCTGCTCGGAGGAATCGGCTGCTTCGGGAACGGGGCTAGAGGTGGTCACGGTTCTTAAGTCTACCCAGCCGTGCGGCGGGTCCCTGACGGGACTGCCCGGGATCAGTGGTTCAGACCTGCAGTTCCATGTTGTCGATCAACCGGATTCCGCCCACGCGGGCCGCCACGAGGGCCAGTCCTGGGCCTGACAGGGTGTCGTCCGGACCGGCCGGCAGCGGGTCGAGGGTGAGCGGGTCCACAACCTGCAGGTAGTCCAGTTCCACACCGGCCTGCGCCGCGATAAGTCCGGCGGCGGCGGGCAGGTCCAGCGGCCGGCCGGCAGCGGCGCGGTCCCGCAGCTGGCTCAGGGCCGCGGAGAGCACGAGCGCGTTCCGCCGCTGTTCCGGGTCCAGGAAAACATTGCGGCTGGACTCCGCCAGGCCGTCCGCTGCCCGAACGATGGGTACCGGGCGGACTTCCACGGGGAAGTTGAGGTCGGCGGCCATCCGTCGGATCAGTGCCACCTGCTGGGCGTCCTTCTGCCCGAAGTAGGCCCGGTATTCAGCGGGAACGGCCGGCTGGGCGCAGTGCAGCAGTTTCGCGACGACCGTCAGGACGCCGTCGAAATGTCCTGGCCGGGAGGCTCCCTCAAAGCGCGTGCCCAGGCTCCCGGAACTGACCCGCACCAGCGGCAGCCCCCCGGGGTACATGGTTTCCTCGCTGGGAGCGAAAACCAGGTCCACGCCCGCCGCTCCGAGGAGGTCCAGGTCCGCTTCGAGGGTACGGGGGTAGCGTGCCAGGTCGTCAGGGTCATCGAACTGGAGCGGATTGACGAAGATGCTGGCCACCACCACGTCGTTCTCCGACCGGGCCGCCCGGGCCAGGGCTGCGTGGCCCTGGTGGAGTGCCCCCATCGTGGGGACGAGGCCAAGCGAGGGGCGGTCCTTGCCGGCCGCCGCCAGGAGTTCGGCTGTTGCCTTGCTGAGTTCTGCGGGGGTTGCTGCCAACCGGGGGTGGTTCACCGGGGTCCTTCGGGTTCGGAATTCAATACTTCAATAATGGCCTGTCCCTGGGCCTCGCTGAGCAATCCGCGGGCAACTGCCCGCCGGGCGGTGGCCTCGGAGAGCGCCCGGTAGGCTGCGGCCAGGTCCGGGGAGGCCCCTTCGTTCAGGGCCTGAGTGTGAGCCTGGACCGTGCCGGTGTCCCCGCGTGCCACTGGTCCGGTCAGGGCATGTTCCCCCGAGGCGAGGGCGTTCTCCAGTGAAGCCCGCATCAGCGGTCCCAGCAGGCGCGCGGGTTGTTCCACGCCCAGGCGGCGCAGCAGTTCGGAGGACTGTGCTGCGATGGTCACCAGGTGATTGGAGGCGTGGGCCAGGGCCGCGTGATAGGGCACCCGGTCCGCTTCGTCGATGACTATGGGTTCGGCACCCATTTCCACGACCAGCGCCTGGGCGATGGGCAGCACCGCGGTGGGTGCGGTGACTCCGAAGGAGCAGTCGGCCAGCCGGGTCAGGTCCAGGCTCATGCCCGTGAACGTCATCGCCGGGTGTAGCGCAAGCGGAATCGCACCGGCCCGGCGGGCCGGTTCCAGCACCCCGGTGCCGAACCTGCCGGAGGTGTGGGCCACCAGCTGCCCGGCCTGCCAGGCGCCGGTGGCCGCGAGGCCGGAGACCAGGGGCGGCAGGGCGTCGTCGGGCACGGCTAGGAGCACCAGCTCCGAACGTTCAACAATGTCCGGAATTTCGAGGACAGGGACGCCGGGGAGCAGGTTCTCGGCCCGTTCCCGGCTGGCGTCGGACACTGCGGAAACGCCGACGACGGCGTGTTCAGCTGCCCGCAGCGCGGCGCCGAGGACGGCGCCCACTTTGCCGGCACCGATGATGCCGATTCCGAGCCGGCCACGCCGGCGCTGATCAGCGGTGTTCATTCCAGTTCTCCTCAGTCGTGGTGCCGGTTGAGCCGGCGGGCGGCCCCTGCTGGGCACCCGGCCCCTGCTGGGCACCCGGCGCCTGCTGGGCACCCGGGGCCTGCTGCGCGCCCGGGGCCTCCTGAGCCTCCGGGAGATCCGCTGCAGGCACCCCGGGGGCCGGCGGCGTTCCGGGCGGTGCTGCTGCGGATGGCGCGGTGGCGTCCCCGGCGGCTGGCGCGGGTCCAGTGGCAGTTTCCCGGTGCAGCCAGCGTTCGGTCCGGTCCCGCCGCCGGGCATCGCGCGCCCGCAGGGACTGCTCGTCGAAGAGTTCCAGGGCGGCAGCGGCGTCGATCTGGCGGATGCGCGGGGCGACGGGTCCGGGCGTGGAGTGCAGCCGCAGGTCCGCGATCCTCAGTTTCCGGGCCAGCGGCCCCTGTTCCAGGGCCATCGACTGGATCCGCTCATGCGGGACGACGGCGAGGTTCCGCCAGAGGCGCCCGGACCGGCACAGCAGCGCCGTCTGGGTCACGGCAAATCCGCTGCGGCGCCACTGCAGCGGCGCCACCCAGCGGGCGCGGCGCGGCGACACGGTGAATCCGTGGTCCTCCCCGCTGCCGGCCATCCCGGCGGCAAAAAGCCCGCGGGGATCATCGGAGCCGGGATTGGGCAGGACGATGGCCAGGATCTGCATGGTTTCTTCGAGTGTTCCGGCGGGGAGCAGGCGGGTGCGGGCAGCGCCCTCCGACGTGGTGCCGGTTCCGTAGCCGGCCACGTTGACGGAGATGCGGTACCAGCCGGTGAGCCGCCACAGCAGCGGCTGGGAGACAGCGACGGCCTGGATGCGTCCGGGCGGCACGGTCTGGGTCCGGGTGTCCAGAAGTCCGTAGCGGATCCGGATCCCGTCCCTGGAGACCGCGGCGCGGAAGTTCCAGGCGCTGTTGAAGGCGGACCAGTAGCCGCCGGCCACACCGAGGATGACCGGGATGATCACGGCGAGGGAGACACCCGCCCGGGTCACGGAAGCAAGGACCACCACGAAGGCTGTGCCGAGGATCAGGAAGATGGTGTTGCCGGAGAGCAGGGTGGCCCCCACCACTCTTTTCGGTGCCAGGGCCAGGATCGGGTATTCCGGCGCTTCCGATGCAGGGGCCCGCCCGGCACCGTCGCTGCCAGTGCCGTCGCTGCCGGTGCCGTCGCCGGCCTCCGGTTCAGCCCCGGAGGCGCGGTCCAGGATGGTGGCGCGCAGCGACCGGGCGTCGTCGATCCGCAGGAACGCCAGGCGGACCGCTGATTCTCCGGCGTCCGCGACCTCGAAGCGCAGTTCGGCCAGGCCGAAGAGCCGGGCCAGCAGGGGCTGGACAATGTCGATTGCCTGGACCCGGTCCAGGCGCGCCTGCCGGTGCTGGCGGAAGAGGACGCCGGAACGGACCCGGACGTGGTCCGCGGTGACCTGGTAGCGGGTGAACCACCAGGAGAGGAAGAATATGCCGGCAACAATCAGGAGCACGGCGAGCAGCCCGAGCACCGCCCAGAGCAGGGGCGTGCCCTCCGGCAGCGGACCGGTGCCGCCCTCGTTCCGGAACATCGCCTCGACCCGATCGCGGCCCACGAAGTATGCGATCGCAGCCAGGGCAATCCAACCGCGGACCAGCGGGGAGACAGGATGGACCCGTTTCCATTCCGGCTCCGCGGCCGGGACGGTTCCCGGGCGTTCCGGGTTTGGCGGGAGCTGGTTTTCCCGGTCCCCGGACGCGGCAGTCACAGGCCCGCCAGCTGCGCCTCGCCGCGCGCAGACAGGTGTTCGCGGAGCCGTTCACCCTCCGGGGCGGGGAGGCCGGGAATGGTGGCGTTGGTTCCCGGGGCTGCGGTGTGGAGCTTCAGTGTGCACAGACCGAACATCCGCACCAGCGGGCCGACGCCGACGTCGACGTACTGCATCCGCCCGTAGGGGACCACCAGGGTGCGCTGGAAGAAGATGCCGCTGCGGAGCAGCAGGTCCTCCCGCCGTTCGGCGTATCCGATGGCCCGGACCTGGCGCGGCAGCAGGATTGACCGCCAGATAAAAATTGCCAGGAACAGTGCCGGAAGGCCCCAGGCGATCCAGGCGGGAAAGCCGCCCCAGATGTCCAGGGAGCGCAGCACCAGGGGAACCGAAACCACCGCGAGGGTGATGACTGCCTCCACGGCCAGGGAAAGCACCCGCAGGGTCAGGTACCGCGGAGAGACCCGCTGCCAGTCCACACCCTGCGAATCGATGGCTTGGCTACGCATATTCTCCTCCGTTGTCCGGCATGTTGGGGTCGCCGCCGTTTTTGTCCTCGGGAGGCAGTTTGCAGAACCGTTCCACGACCAGGCCGGTGGCGATCATAATGATCCCGCCGGCTGACATGGCGAGCGAGGCCCAGGTCGGGGCATGGTTGGGCCGCATCTCCCAGAGGCCTACCTGGTCAAGGAAGATGCCGCCGTGCCAGCCGAGCAGGAGGGCACCGGCGTAGGCGGTGGCCTGAGCCAGGACCAGGGTCCGGGCCGCTGCGATCGGATCAAGCTGCTTTTCGCGGTTGCCGTCCCGCCACCGGCGGACCCGGAGGCCAAGAAACAGGGTGAAACCGACGATGAACGCCAGTGTAAGGAGGGCCGTCAGATTCAGGACCGGTGCCGGATACCCGTTGCGTGTGGCCCAGGAATTCACCAGCCAGCCTGCGATCCCAAAGACCACGGCGATGACTGCGAGCCAGCGGTACCGGATGGTCCTCACGCGGAATTCACTCCCCCTCGAAGCGTTCAAGCCCGGGCAGGTCAGCGGCCCGCGCAGCCAATTCTGCCACCGGGACACCTTCCAGTACGGCGCCGGGATCCATCCAGGCCCAGGGCTGCAGCACAAAGGCCCGCTCTGCGGCCCGCGGGTGGGGAATGGTCAGGTCCGGATCATCAACGTGGTCCGAGCCGTAAGTGATGATGTCGACGTCGAGCGTACGCGGCCCCCAGCGCACCTCGCGTTTGCGGTGGTGCCGGTTTTCGACGTCGTGGCAGTGCTCCAGCAGGGCATGCGGGTCCAGCGTGGTGTCGAAGGCAGCAACCAGGTTCAGGTAGTCCGGCTGCTCCGGTCCGCCCACGGGACGGGTCCGGGCCACCGGGGAGACGTCCACCAGCGTCATCTGCGGATGGCGGGCGAGGGCGGCGACGGCGTCGGAGAGGGTGCTGCGGGACTCACCGAGGTTGCTGCCCAGGGCCAGGATGGTGCGTGTCCCGGGGGTGCTCATGCCCGCTCCCGGTGGATCAGGATTTCCACGTCGCCGAACGGGACGGTGATGGGCGCCTGCGGCTTGTGCACCGTAACGTCCACGGCTTCGATGACCTCGAAGCCAGCCAGCACGTGGGCGGCGATCCGTTCAGCGAGGGTCTCGATCAGGTTTACCGGATCGCCTTCGATGATGCCGCAGACCTGCTCCGCCAGCTCACCATAATGAGCGGTCAGGGTAAGGTCGTCGGCGGCTGCAGCCGGACGAAGGTCGGTGTAAAGCACCAGGTCCACCACGAACCGCTGCCCTTCACGCCGCTCGTGTTCGAAGACGCCGTGGTATCCGGTCGCGCTGAGTCCGCTGAGCCGGATGCGGTCCCGGGAGGCCGGCGGGCCGGCTGGAAGAGACACGGCCTAGCCCTGCCAGGCGGCGACGACTTTGACGGCGTCGGCGTTGGCCGCGACGTCGTGCACGCGCACACCCCAGACGCCCTGGCTTGCCGCGAGGACGGAGGTAGCCAGGGTGGCGTTGTCGCGCTCCGCCGGAGGCGCCGCCTTGCCGGCCGTGGTCAGCAGCGAACCCAGGAAGCGCTTGCGGGAGGCGCCGATGAGGACGCGGTGGCCCAGCACGGTGAGGCGGTCGATGTTGCGCAGCAGCGCCCAGTCGTGCTCCGCGTTCTTCGCGAAGCCCAGTCCCGGGTCAAGGATGATCTGCTCCGGAGCCACTCCGGCCTCGTAGAAACGGTCGCGGAGCGACGTCAGTTCGGAAATAACGTCCTCAACCACGTCGTTGTACTCGGCCTTCGGGTCCTGGCTGCGGACGCTGCCGCGGCTGTGCATCAGGATGTAGGGCACCTTGGTCCGGGCGATCAGTTCCGGCATCCCGGGATCCAGCTCCACCCCGGAGACGTCGTTGATGATCCCGGCGCCGGCTTCGATGGCCTTTTCCGCGGTGGAAGCGTTCATGGTGTCAACGCTGACCAGGGCACCGGCTTTCATCAGGGCCTGGACCACCGGAAGGATCCGCTGCTGTTCTTCCTCCGCGGTAATCCGCGTGGAGTCGGGGCGGGTGGACTCCCCGCCGACGTCGATGATGTCCGCGCCGTCATAGTGCATCTTGAGTCCGGCGCGGATAGCGGCGTCGGCCGTGACGTGTTCACCGCCGTCGCTGAAGGAATCCGGCGTGACGTTGAGGATGCCCATCACCAGCGCGCGTCCGGTGGGCAGGTCCTCGAACCGGCGCGGTTTCACGCCGGGACGGATCACCGGCAGCGGGTTGGTGGCCGGGCCGGTTCCGGGGGTGGCGGCGAGGGAATCCATTCGTAGCGTCCTATCGTCCGAGTATCAGGCTCATTGCTTCAGCACGCGTGGCAGTCTCGCGGAGCTGGCCGCGCACGGCCGAGGTCACCGTCCGGGCCCCGGGCTTGCGCACGCCGCGCATGGACATGCACAGGTGTTCGCATTCGATGACCACAATGGCACCCACCGGCTGCAGGTTATCCATCAGGGCGTCGACGATCTGGGTGGTGAGCCGTTCCTGGACCTGGGGGCGCCGCGCGTAGACCTCCACCAGGCGGGCAAGCTTGCTCAGCCCGGTGACCTTGCCGTCATGCGAGGGGATGTAGCCGATGTGGGCGGACCCGTGGAAGGGCACCAGGTGGTGCTCACAGGTGGAGTAGAACGGGATGTCCTTCACCAGCACCATTTCCTCATGGTCCAGGTCGAAGGTGGTGGCCAGCAGGTCGGCGGGGCTCTGGTGCAGCCCGGCGAAAATCTCCGCATAGGACTTGGCCACGCGGGCGGGGGTCTCCAGCAGGCCCTGCCGGTCCGGGTCCTCCCCGATCGCGATGAGAATTTCGCGCACCGCCCGCTCGATCCGGGGCTGGTCGACCGGCGAGGCGGTATCGGTCAGCTCGGCCAAAATTAGTTCGTCGTCGAAATCGGTCACTGCTTGATCCTACCGTGGACGCCGGAACGGCCCGGACGGCAGCCGGTGTTGATTGGCTGCCGTCCGGTCCTGCGCTATTCGCTGCGGCTGGCGGAGCCGCGGTGGCTTCCCTGGCCGCTGTTCTCGGGCTCAGGGAGCCCGTCATTGGAGACGTCGAAGTCCTGCGGGAGATCGGCGTCGGCGATCTGGTCCTGCGGAGCCACGGTCTCCGGATCCGGTTCACCGGCCGCAGCGGCTTCTGCCCGTTCCCGCGGGGAGACCACGGGCGGGATGTCGTGGACCGGGCGGGTGGGCTTGGACAGCCAGACTTCGCGGAGGTCCCGCTTGCGGACATCGTGGAAGATCTCGGCGATCTCTGCCTGGTTCAGCGTTTCGCGTTCCAGCAGTTCCAGCGCCAGGCGGTCCAGGACGTCCCGGTTCTCGGTCAGGATCTGGTATGCCTCATCATGGGCGTTGTCCAGCAGGCGCCGGACTTCCTCGTCCACCACGTAGGCCACCTGATCGGAGTAGTTTCGTTCCTGGCCCATGTCCCGGCCCAGGAACGGCTCGCCGCCGCCGGAGCCCAGCTTCACGGAACCGATCCGCTCGCTCATGCCGTACTGGGTGACCATCTTGCGGGCCGTGGACGTGGCCTTCTCGATGTCATTGGAGGCACCGGTGGACGGATCGTGGAAGACGATTTCCTCAGCGACCCGGCCGCCCATGGCGTACGCCAGCTGGTCCAGCAGTTCGTTGCGGGTAATCGAGTACTTGTCGTCCTGCGGCAGCACCATGGTGTACCCCAGGGCGCGGCCGCGGGGCAGGATGGTGACCTTGGTGACCGGGTCGGTGTTGCGCAGGGCCGCGGCCACCAGCGCGTGTCCGCCTTCGTGGTAGGCGGTGATCTTGCGTTCGAGTTCCTTCATCACGCGGCTGCGCTTCTGCGGGCCGGCGATGACGCGGTCGATCGCCTCGTCCAGGGCACGGTCGTCGATGAGCTGGGCGTTGGAACGCGCGGTCAGCAGGGCGGCCTCATTCAGGACGTTGGCCAGGTCCGCACCGGTGAAACCGGGGGTTTTCTTGGCCACGGAGGCCAGGTCCACGCCCGGTGCCATCGGCTTGCCCTTGGCATGGACCTGCAGGATCTGCAGGCGCCCCTGCATGTCCGGGGCCTCGACGCCGATCTGCCGGTCGAAGCGGCCGGGCCGCAGCAGTGCGGGGTCCAGCACGTCCGGACGGTTGGTCGCGGCAATGAGAATAACGTTGGTGGTGCTGTCGAAGCCGTCCATCTCCACCAGGAGCTGGTTCAGGGTCTGCTCGCGTTCGTCGTTGCCGCCGCCGACGCCGGCGCCGCGGTGACGGCCGACGGCGTCGATCTCGTCAACGAAGATAATGGCCGGAGCGTTGTTCTTTGCCTGTTCGAACAGGTCGCGGACACGGGAAGCGCCCACGCCAACGAACATTTCCACAAAGTCGGAACCGGAGATGGAGTAGAACGGCACGCCGGCCTCACCGGCCACGGCGCGCGCCAGGAGCGTTTTACCGGTGCCGGGAGGGCCGTACAGCAGCACACCCTTGGGGATCTTGGCGCCAACGGCCTGGAACTTTGCCGGTTCCTTCAGGAATTCCTTGATTTCGTGCAGCTCTTCGACTGCCTCATCAGCGCCGGCAACATCGGCGAAGGTCACCTGCGGCATGTCCTTGTTGGTCAGCTTGGCCTTGGACTTGCCGAACTGCATCACCTTGGACCCGCCGCCCTGCATGCGGGAGAGCAGGAACCAGAAGATCACACCGAGGATGATGATGGGCAGGAAGAGGCCCAGGAAGCTGGTGAACCAGTTGGTCTGGACGGGCTGGTCCGTGAAGCCGTCAACGTCGGAGTTGTTCACTGCCTCGACGATGTCCTCGCCGCGGGCCGATCCGAAGAAGAACTGGACGTTCTCGCCCTTGTCCTCGTACGGCTCCCGGAGCGTAAGGTCCACGCGCTGGTCGCCGTCGTAGATCTTCGCCTGCTCCACCTTGTTGTCCCGCAGCAGCTGCAGGCCAACGTTGGTGTCCACCTGGGACGCGCCGGAGTTGGAAAGGTTGGGAAGGATGATCAGCAGTGCGGCCAGCGCCAGCACGATCCAAATGATCGGTCCCTTGAAGAAGTTCTTGGATTTCATTCGTCGTCAGGGCAGATGCCCCGTCCCTCCTGATCAACAACGCTTGATTGTGCGCGGGAATTCGTTGGCTAGCAGTCTCTAGCTATACACCGTCCCCAGAAATACACGGCCCGCGGGGCGCATTAGTTCCCTCTGGGCGTATCCCGGCGGCGTGATTCGCCTCATGAGGATAACGAAAAACCCGCTGCCCCGGTTCGCGGCCGGCAGATCTGCTGCCGGCTGCAGCGGCCCGGGGTCAGCGGGCGGGGCACGAAAGTGCCTTTGGCCTACTCGTAAACGTGCGGCGCCAGGGTGCCGATGAAGTCGAGATTGCGGTACTTCTCGGCGAAGTCCAGGCCGTAGCCCACGACGAACTCGTTCGGGATGTCGTAGCCGACATACTTGACGTCGATGTCCACCTTTGAGGCAGCGGGCTTGCGCAGCAGGGCGCAGATTTCCACGCTGGCCGGGCCGCGGGATTCCAGGTTGGTCCGCAGCCAGGACAGGGTCAGGCCGGAGTCGATGATGTCCTCGACGATCAGCACGTGCTTGCCCAGCAGGTCGGTCTCGAGGTCCTTCAGGATCCGGACGACGCCGGAGGACTGGGTTCCGGAGCCGTAGGAGGACACCGCCATCCAGTCCATGGAGACGTGGCTGTGCAGGGCGCGGGACAGGTCCGCCATCACCATAACGGCGCCCTTCAGGACACCGACCAGCAGGACGTCGCGTCCGGCGTAGTCGCGGTCGATCTCCGCCGCCAGCTCCTTGATCCGATCGGCGATCTGTTCCCTGGTGTAAAGAACGTGCTTGAGGTCTGACTGGACGTCGTGTGAATCCACGAATGGCTCCCGGGTACGAGATGTTGCAGCTGAAGTTAGGCGCTGCTCTTTTTCCTAAAAACAAGATTGCCATAGCTTGGGGTGCCTTGGGGAACCGGTTTGCCCCGCACCTGGCGGTAGGCGCTGACCTTACCCACCAGCTGGACCGGTCCGGCCGAGCCCTCACGGCGCAGCAGTGCCTCTACCGCGCGCACGCGTTCCCAGCTGGGCTGGGCACCTCCAAGCTCGACGGCGGCGAGGGCCAGGACCCGCTGGCGCAGGGACGGAGGCAGGCCCCGCAGCGCTTCTTCCGAGAGCAGGATCTCATCCGGCCCGGCGGCGGCCGGGGCTTCACGGCGCAGCCGGGTGTAGGTTTCCGCGGCCTGGAGGTCCAGGTAGTCGGCGTCCTGGGCAAGGATCCGCGAACTGCGGTAGAGGGCCTCAGCGATGCCCGGTCCTAGTTCGCGTTCCAGGAAGGGCAGCACGGTGGTGCGGACCCGGGACCGGGCGTAGGCGGGATCCGCGTTGGTGGGGTCATGCCACGGATCCAAGTCCTGGGCCGCGCAGATCTCATCAACCTCGGCCCGCCGCAGCCCCAGGAACGGCCGGAGGTAGCGGCCGCGCTGTTCCGGCATGCCCGCCAGGGAGCGGGTGCCGGAGCCGCGGGCCAGGCCCAGCAGCACCTGCTCGGCCTGGTCATCCAGGGTGTGCCCCAGCAGCACCACGGCTGCCTCCGCGGCATCCGCGGCCTCGTCCAGCGCCTCGTACCGCACGCTCCGGGCGGCAGCTTCCGGACCCATGCCGGATTCCGGGACGTGCACCCGGTGAACGGTCACCGGGTCCAGTCCCATGGCCCGCAGCTTGGCAGCAGCGGCTTCCGCAACACCGGCGGAACCCGGCTGCAGCCCGTGGTCGACGACGGCGGCGCCAACCCGGTAGTCGCCGCGGCGGCTGAAGAAGCTGGCCGTCTCCGCCAGGGCGAGCGAGTCAGGGCCTCCGCTGCAGGCGACCAGCAGCATCGGCGGCGCTTTGGGATCCGGCATGATCCCGGCATCGCGCAGGGAATCGCGGAGCAGGCCGCGGGCTTTCCCGAGCGTGGGGTTCAGCCGCTGGCGGGGGCGCGGGGCGGGCAGGGAGGAGGTGCTGGAGGATGAAACTGGAAGGTCGGTCACTGGCGGTTTACAGACCCATCCGCTGGATCCACAGTTCCGGATTGTGGATCTCAGCCTCGGTGGGCAGGTTCGCGGCGCTTTCCCAGACGCGGTTGAACCCCTCCATGCCGGCTGTGTCCACCACGGCCCGGACGAACTTCGAGCCGTCCGCGTACTGGCGCATCTTGGCGTCCAGGCCCATGATGCGGCGGAAGAACCGGTCCAGCCAGCGGCGGTTGGCGCCGCGGTCGTTGAAGCGGCGCCGGATGGTCTTGACGCTGGGAATGATGCTGGCGTCCACTGCGTCCATCACCACGTTGGCGTGGCCTTCCAGCAGGCTCATCACCGCGGTGATGTGGGAGAGCCGGGCCTTGTCCTCCGGGTCCTGGAGCAGTGACAGGACATCGGTCTGCCTGGCGGGTACGCCGTCGGACGCGGTTTCCTGCTTGTCCGTTCCTGCGGCGGCCGAAAGCTGCTTGGCCAGCTGGCTGATCCGTTCCGGCAGGCCCTGTGCCTTGTCCATCAGGCCGTTACTGAGCGCGCCGATCTGTTCCAGCATGTGATCGCGCAGCCAGGGGGCGGCAGCGAACTGCACCCTGTGGGTCTGCTCGTGCAGGCAGACCCACAGGCGGAAGTCCGTGGGGTCAACGTTGAGTTCGCGCTCCGTGCTGATGATGTTCGGGGCTACCAGGAGCAGCCGGCCTGCCGTCTTGGCCGGGTTGTCCGAGGCCAGCGCCGCGAACGGATCGTACTGGCCCAGGACCTTGCTGGCCAGGAACGCCAGGACGGCCCCCAGCTCGGCGCCGGTCAGCGCGCCTGCCACGGCCGTGTTGGTCGAGTTGACTGCCTCGGGACGGGTTGTGGCCAGGTGCTGCAGCATGGGATTCATCAGGGCCGCGAAGCTCTGGGAGTTTGCCTTGGCCCAGGATGCCCGGTCCACGATCAGCACCGGGGAATCGCGCAGGTTCTCTGCGGCATCGAGCCCGGTGATCCGGTGCACGTGGGCGACGGCGGCGTCAGCCTGCCGGCGCAGGTCCGCGACTGCGTCCTGGATTTCGCGCCGGGACATCTTGGGCCCCGGCGCCACGAGGGTGGCAGCCGTCGCAGCGGCGAAGTCCCAGTTCACCAGGCGGGCGGCGGTTTCATGGCTGAGTTGCTGCTGGTTGCTCTCCATTGCTCCATTCGATCACAGCCGCAGCCCAATGCGCTCCCGCCAACACCAATCGGGTGCGGGCTTACCGGCAGCCGCAGCCGGCCAGCACGGCGGCTGCGGAGTCGACGGCGCTGCGGGCCTCTGCCGTGTTGCCGTCCAGTCCCCGGGCCACCAGTGCGAAGGCCAGGAGCCGTCCGTCCGCATCTGTGACGTAACCGCTGAGTGCGGTGACCTCGAAGAGGGTTCCGGTCTTGGCGCGGACCAGACCGGCCCCGGCGGCGTCGTCGTCCCCGTCGTCGTACCGGCCCTGCAGCGTCCCGCTGAGCCCGGCCACGGGCATCCCGCGGGCGACGGCGCGCAGGCCCTCGTCATTCGCGGTGAGCACCAGCCGGACGGCGTCAGCCAGCTGCCTGGCACTGACCTCGTTCTCCGCTGCGAGCCCGGACACATCCGCCAGTGCCATGCCGGCGGTGTCGATGCCGAGGGCCGCCGCCTGCGCCGTCACGGTGTCCACGGCCCCGGTGAAGGATGCATCGCGTCCGGATGCCAGCGCTGCGGAACGGGCCAGCGCCTCGGCGAGGTAGTTGTCCGAAATCAGCAGCATCTGCTCGATCTGCTCCGCCACTGTCGCGGATTCCACGGCGGCCAGCAGCCGGGCACCGGCGGGAACGGCGCCGCGTTCGACTCCCTCAGCCACGGTGATGCCGGTTTCGGCGCCGGCGGCTGCCAGCGCGGCGCGGAACGCTTCGGCGGCGGCCAGCGCGGCGTCGTCCTCGCGTTCACCGGACCGGCGGGACTCATCGGTCCACGCTGAATTGATGGCAAGCGGGTAGAGGGGCGCGATTTCGCCGGCTTCCACGTCGGCGGGGTTCCAAGCCCCGGAAAGTGACGGGCCGGAGAACAGCGTGTCATCGAGCAGGACCTGCACCGTCCCGGCGGAGCTGCCCAGGGATTTGATGGTCTCCTCAGCGAGCGTGGCCAGCCCTGCCCGGCCCACCACTGCGTCGTCGTCGGAAGCTCCGGAGGCCAGCAGGACGTCTCCGCCGCCGCGCAGCACCAGCTGCGTTCCGCCGTCCGCCGCCGGCCCGGCGTGCACGGTGGTTTCAAACCGGGAGTCCGGTTCCAGCGTGGAGGCGACGGCCGCCGCCGTCAGGATCTTCAGGGTGGAGGCAGGCATCCCGGCATCCGCAGCATTCTGTTCGTACAGGACGGCGCCGGTGCGCACATCGGTGACGACGGCGGAGACGGTGCCGCTGCCTGTCAGCCCGAGTTCGCCGTCGAGCAGCCCGCCCAGAACGGCTGTATCCGGCACGGGCGCCGCGGGGTCCAGGGTGGTCACGAACGGCGTCTGGGTCAGTTCCGCCGGCGCCCGCTGGTAGGTGGGCACAGCTGCCTGACGTTCAACGCCGGTACCGCTGAGGGCCTTCAGCACGGGCGGGCCGGCGTAGACGGCCAGGGGAACCAGCAGGACGGCAAAGGCCAGCGCAAGGGCAATGCCGGAGAACATCCTAGCCACGGGCCACCAATTTCCGTCTCGTTTACGTCCCTGATGCCTCAGGGGTTCCGCCTCATCGGCGGCGGTTTGCGAGGCGGCAGGGACCGGGGTGGAACCCGGTAACGCCTCAGGACATATATCTTTAACACTAGACCGGCGCGGTGAGCCAAACGGACATTCCCAAATGGACGGGGGATTCCGGCTGCGCCCATTGTCCGTCAGCGCCTGAAATGCGCTGAAACCGTCTGTCCGTTTGCGTGGCCGCAGGGCCGCTTTCAAGGAGCCGTTATGAAACTCGACGTAACGATCGAGATCCCCAAGGGATCCCGCGTCAAGTACGAAATTGACCATGAGACGCACCGTCTGCGCCTGGACCGCGTGCTGTTCACCTCGATGCAGTACCCGACCCACTACGGCTACTTCGAGAACACGCTTGGCGAAGACGGGGATCCGCTGGACGCCCTCGTGATGCTGCAGGACTTCGACCTGATCCCGGGTGTCCTGGTGGAGTCCCGCCCGATCGGCGTCTTCAACATGGTCGACGACGGCGGCGGCGACGCCAAGGTGCTGTGCGTTCCGGCAGACCCGCGCTTCGACCACATCCAGGACCTGTCCGACGTTTCGGATTTCCTGCTCGATGAGATCAAGCATTTCTTCACCAAGTACAAGGACCTGGAACCGGGCAAGTGGGTAGAAGCCGCGGACTGGGCCGGCCGCGAGGCTGCCGAGGCCGAGGTTGAGGCCTCGCTGGCACGCTTCGAAGCGCTGGGCGAAAAGAGCGAAGAGGACGAGCCGCAGGGCCGCGACGTCGACGCCAACGCCGAGAACAACTAGCGTTTTCAGCCTTCACGGCAAGCGGCCGTCCACCGATCCGGTGGGCGGCCGCTTCGTCGTTCAAGGCCGGTTCCGCTCCGAAGGGCCCGCTGAATCTGCCGCGCCGCGCCCGATCAACCGTTTTCGGTTGTTTGGTGTCCTTCTCTGGCATGCTGATGCCATGCATTTTGTGCTGACCATCAACCAGCGGGATACCCGCGAGGCGGGAGACCAGGTTCCAGAGCTGCTGCGCTCCCTGCGGCACATCCCTGCGGCCGTGGCGTTCCAGCGCTCCGTGGGTGACGAGGCCCAGGGCATTCTGGCTGATCCCGCGGCGGCCGTGGACGCCGCCCTGATAGCTGTCCGTGCCCGCCGGTGGCATGTGGGCCTCGGTGTCGGAGAGGTGCGCCGGCCCCTGCCCGCCGAAGTGCTGGAGGCCGAAGGGTTTGGCCTGGTTTACGCCCGCCGAGCGGTTGAGCGCGCGCAGCGCACCGGCGACCGGATCCCGCTTGCGGTGGAGGGTCCGGACACGCAGGTCGCCGCGGAGGCCGAGGCGGTCCTGCGGCTGCTGGGCCAGATCGTGGCGGGCCGGACGGCTGCCGAGTGGAAGGTCCTGGACCTGATGACGCCGGGCGCCCGCGGACAGCAGAAATACGTCGCGGAAGCGCTGGGGATCACCACCCAGGCGGTCAGCAAGGCCGTGGTCCGTTCGTACTGGGCGGAGGAGTGGGCCACCCGGCCCGCTGCGGCCCGGCTGCTGGACCTGGTGGCAGGGCCGGCGGCGCTGCCGCCGGCAGCACTGTCCTACGGCCGGTAAGGTCCCGCTAGCGGGCGGTCACGAGGCTCTGGAGCACCGCGGCAGCACCGTCTTCGTAGACCGTTCCGGTAACCTCTGAAGCCGCGGCGATGACTTCCTGCGGTGACTGGCCCATGGCAACCCCGCGGGCAGCCCAGGAGAGCATCTCAATGTCATTGCGGCCATCGCCCACGGCCACCGTGTGCCGGGGATCAATATTCAGCCGGCGCCGGACCTGCTCCAGCGCGGAGGCCTTGGTGACGCCGGCCGCCGCGATGTCCAGCCACGCGGTCCAGCCGACTGAGTAGGTGACCCCGTGCAGGCCGATTGCCTCAACGGCTTCGCCGAATTCCTCGGCTGTGCTGTCGGTGCTGAAGACCACCACGCGGACGGCCTTGCTCTCCCGCAGGTATTCGAAGTCCACGGCCTGCGCTTCGGCGCCGAAACTGGCGTCCTGGAAGCGTTCGGTGGAGAGGAAGCGGCCTTCGTGGTCCTCGAGGGCGAATTTCGCGGTGGGCAGCTGGATGCGGAGGGCGTCCAGGGCCGGCCGGGGGTCGAAGACCACACGGTCCACGATCTCGTATCCCTCCGGCAGTGCACTGTCCACGCGGAGGGTGACGCCGCCGTTGGAGCAGACGGTGAATCCCTCGGTCAGGCCGATGTTCTTGAGGATCGGCAGGGCCGCACCGAAGGAGCGGCCGGTGGAAATGACCAGGTGGTGTCCGGCGTCGATGGCGTCCCGGGCAGCGGAACGCACGTTCGGGGACATGTGCCCGTCGTGGTCCACGAGAGTCCCGTCGACGTCGAGGGCAATGAGGTGGGCGGTATCTGAACGGAGCCGGTCTTCGATGCCGGCTGAAGTGAGAGTAGTCATCGATTTATATAAACAGACAGTCGTGAATACCGGTAGGACGGGGTTCACACTCGGTGCGAACAGCTGGTTAACACCTGCCGTCCCTGCCGGCGCAGAACCGCGCCGGCAGGGCCGGGGCTAGAGGACCGGCAGGACTTCCAGGCCGCCCATGTAGGGCTGCAGCGCCTTGGGAACGTTGACCGAGCCGTCCGGGTTCTGGTGGTGCTCCAGGATCGCGACAATCCAGCGGGTGGTGGCCAGGGTGCCGTTGAGCGTGGCGACCGCGCGGGTTTTGCCGTCCTGGCGTTCACGGATGTTCAGGCGGCGGGCCTGGAACGTGGTGCAGTTGGAGGTGGAAGTGAGTTCGCGGTAGGCGCCCTGGGTGGGAACCCAGGCTTCGCAGTCGAACTTGCGCGCGGCGGACATACCGAGGTCTCCGGCAGCGGTCTCGATCACCCGGTAGGGCAGCTCCACCTTGGCCAGCATGTCCTCTTCCCAGGCGAGCAGCCGCTGGTGCTCGGCGGCGGCATCCTCCACCCGCGTGTAGGTGAACATCTCCACCTTGTTGAACTGGTGCACACGGATAATGCCGCGGGTGTCCTTGCCGTGGGAGCCGGCTTCGCGGCGGTAGCAGGAGGACCAGCCGGCGTAACGGACGGGACCTGCGGCCAGGTCGATGATCTCGTCAGCGTGGTATCCGGCCAGCGGAACCTCCGAAGTGCCCACCAGGTACAGGTCGTCCTCGGCGAGGCGGTAGATTTCGGCGTCGTGGGCGACGTCGAAGCCGGTGCCCTGCATGGTTTCCGGGCGGACCAGCGTCGGAGTGATCATGGGAACGAATCCGGCCTTGATGGCCTGGTCCATGGCCATCTGCAGGAGCCCCAGTTCCAGGCGGGCGCCGACGCCCCGCAGGAAGTAGAAGCGCGAGCCGGAGACCTTCGCGCCACGTTCCATGTCGATCGCGCCGAGCAGTTCACCAAGTTCCAGGTGATCGCGCGGGGTGAACCCCTCGGCCTCGAAATCGCGGGGCTTGCCAACCGTCTTGAGGACCTCGTAGTCGTCTTCACCGCCGGCGGGAACGCCGTCTTCAACGACATTGGCCACGCGCCGGACCAGTGCCTCCTGCTCGGCCTGGACCGCGTCAGCCTCGGCTCCGGCAGCCTTGACGGCAGCAGCGAGTTCCTTGACCTCGGCCAGGAGCGCCTGCTTCTCCTCGCCCTTGGCCTGGGCTACCCGCTTGCCGAAGGCATTCTGTTCCGCACGCAGCGTTTCGTAGCGGGTACGGGACTCACGCCGGCGGGCATCAGCGGAAATGATTGCGTCCACCAGCTCCGGATCGGCCAGCCGGGCGCGCTGGGAGGCTCGGAACTTCTCGGGATTTTCGCGCAGTTCATTAACATCGATCACGTCTCAAGGGTACCGAAAACCCTATCCGGCGATTGCACACCCGCCGGCGGCTATTCTGGAGGGCACCATGCCTGCCGAATTAGCCGTGATCCTGCTCCTGGCCACCGCCGCCGCCGCGTCCCTGGCCACGTGGCTGATAGCTTCCCGCCGGCACCGGCGGCAGCTCGCCGCGGAACGCATCACCCGCCCGCTTGCGGCACCCAGCCAACGGGTCGCCATGGTCATCAACCCCGTCAAAGCGCAGGCCGGCCCCGCCCGGACAGCCTTGGCCGAGGCCTGCGAGCTCGCAGGCTGGGAGCCGCCGCTGATCCTGGAGACCACGGTGGAATCCCCCGGCTTCCGCCAAGCCCAGCAGGCCCTGGCAGCGGGAGTCGACGTTGTCCTGGCTGCCGGCGGGGACGGCACCGTCCGTGAGGTCGCCCGCGCCGTCACCCACTCACCGGCGGCCATGGGACTGCTCCCGCTGGGCACCGGCAACCTGCTGGCCCGGAACCTCGGGCTGCCGGTGAACGATCTGCACGGCAGCATCCAAACAGCACTGCACGGCGCTGAGCGCCGGATCGATATGGGCCGCATTGCGCTGGAGAACTCGCGCACCGGAACCCGTTCCAGCAGTAATTTCCTGGTGATGGGCGGGATCGGGCTGGACGCGGAGGTCATCGCGGCGACCCGGGACGAGCTGAAGAAGCGGGTGGGCTGGCTGGCCTACAGCGAAGCCGGCGTGAGGCTGCTGCCCGGGCCGAGGCGCCGGATGCGGGTCCAGGCAGACGCCGGCGTTCCGCAGGTCCGGAAGGTCAGCAGCGTTGTCTTCGCGAATACCGGCCAGCTGCCCGCGGGAATCGATTTCATTCCGCTCGCCGCAGTGGACGACGGCATGCTGGACATCGTGGTGCTTAGTCCGCGCACGGTGTTCGGCTGGGCGGCTGTTCTGGGCAAGGTTGTCACCCGGAACCGGCGGGAACTTCCGGTCATTGAGTACCAGCGGGCCCGCACGGTAACCGTGAGCACGGAGGAGCCGACCATCACCCAGCTCGACGGCGACCTCAGCGGTGCGGCGACCAGCGTCACCGTGACGGTTGACCCGCAGTCGCTGCGGGTCCGGGCCTTGGACGCCGGGCAGCCCGGCGGACACACTGCCGGACCCGCAGCCTAGGGCAGCGGGTCCGGTGGCTGATTCAGTCCCGGGCCGGCCGCGGCCGGATGGAGCTCAGTCCTGGGTGCCCTCGGAATCCGTGTAACCACCCTCGGTTTCCTTGGATCCGGCAGTCCCGTCCTGGCCGTGGCCGCGGTTCTCCTTGTGGCCCCGGCCTGCAGTGGGCTCTTTGGATCCTTCGGCGTCGGTATATTCACCGTCATCATCCCGCCGGACGGATTCCGGGGAGGCCTGTTCGCGGATGAGTTCCTGCTCTTCGGCGAAGCGGATGTCATTGCCCTGGTCCGCCGCGTCTCCGCGCCAGTTGTCATCGCCCGTGGACTGGCCGCTGGGCTTGGGGTTCTTGAGCTGCTCTTCTTCGTTCGGGTACTCGCTCATGGTCCGCCTTTCGTTGGCTGGCTTGCCCGCACGCCTCCCGGCATCGGGTCTATAAGCATACTTACCATAGGGAGGCGCGCAAGTGGGCGCTATCCGCCGAGCATCTGGCGCACAGCCGTCTCGGAGGCAGAGTAGCCCGCTGCCGGAATGACCTCGCCCGCCAGGAACCGGTCCACCACGCGGGGGTCGACGTAGGATTTCCGGGCAACGGCCGGGGTATTGCCCAGCCGTTCAGCGACACCCCGGATGGTCGCAGCCACAGCCTGCTGCCGTTCCCGCTTGGTGACCCGGCTGCCGGCGCGCGCCAGTCCCATGGCGGCCGACACCGTCGCCTGCCAGGTCCGGAAGTCCTTGGCCGTGAAATCTCCTGCGGAGACCTCCCGCAGGAAACCGTTCAGCTGGGCTGCATCAATGCTGTGCCACTGGTCATCGGCGCCCAGGTAGGCCAGGGCGGTATCCGCTTCGGGACGCGCGAGCATGGGCCGGACAGCTGCCGCCAGATCTTCATCCTCCAGCTCCACCTGCCACTCCTGCCCGCTTTTGCCGGGAAAATGCAGGAGCAGGCGCGTGCGGTCCAGCCGGACATGCTCCGTGAGCAGCGTTGTTGTTCCGTAGGAGCCGTTCATTTCGGCGTAGCGGGATCCGCCGACCCGCAGGGCACCCGAATCGATGATGCGCAGGGCAGCCGCGAACGCCCGCTCCGGCCCGTTACCCTCGGAGCGCAGGTGCTTGGTGATGATCCGCCGGGCCCCCGGGAGGGCCTCCGCCAGCGCCAGTGCCCGGTCGAACTTCTCCCGGTCCTTCAGTTCACGCCAATGCGGGTGATAAATGTACTGGCGCCGGCCAGCAGCATCCTGCCCGGTGGCCTGGATGTGGCCGTTGGGGTAGGGGCTGATCCAGACATCCTCCCAGGCCGGCGGGATGGCCAGTCCCCGGATGCGCCGCAGCTCCGCGGGATCGCGCAGCACCTCCCCCGCCAGGCCGCGGTAACTGAACCCTTTGCCCCAGCGGCGCCGGGTATAGCCGGGATGCTCGCAGTTGCTGCGGCGCAGGCGCGGCATGCGCTCAGCCGTTAATCAGGGATTCAAGCCACTGATCGGCTGCCTCGAACGCCTGGTCCGATGTGTGCGGCAGCACCTCCGGCCGGCGGTAATCAGCCCGGGCGTAGGAGCCCAGGAACCGAAGGTCCGGGGAGATCCGGTGCAGCCCCTTGAGGGCGTCTGCCACCCGGGCATCGAAGACGTGCCCGTCGGCGTCAATGCTGAAGAAGTAGTCCCCCAGGAATGCGCCGGTGGGGCGGGATTCAATGCGGCTGAGGTTCACGCCCCGGGCCATGAAGTGCTCCAGGATTTCCATCAGGGCGCCGGGCCGGTCCTCAGGCAACGGGATCACCACTGTGGTTTTGTCTGCCCCGGTGGGCTCGGGCAGCAGGCCCGGCAGGCTGACCAGGATGAAGCGGGTGACGGCCTCCGCGTAGTCCCCAATGCCGCGGGCAATAACGTTCAGCCCGAGCCTGGCGGCCACCAGCGGCGCGCAGATGGCGGCGTCGAACCCGGAATCCTCTTCCAGCAGCCCGACGGCGGCTGCCGCAGTCGAGGAGGACGGAAGATATTCCGCCTGCGGAATATTCTGCGCAGCCCAGTTGCGGCACTGCGCCCAGGCATGGCTGTGGGTGGAGACCCGCTGGACGTCGGCAAGTTCCATGCCCGGCCGCACGGCCAGGACAAAGGTGATCGGGACCAGGATTTCCCGCAGGATCCTCAACGGCTGGCCAACGGAGATGGCATCCAGGGTGGCACTGACGCCGCCCTCCACCGAGTTCTCAATGGGCACCACGGCAGCGTTCGCGTGTCCGGACCGCACCATTTCCAGTGCCGCCGTGACCGAGGTCGAGGGAATCCGGACAGCGTCCTCGGCGCCGGGGACCTGCAGCAGGGCGGCCTCGGTGAACGTGCCCTCGGGCCCGAGGAAGGTGTAGACCATGGTGCCAGGCAGGCGGGAGTCCAGGGCCGCAGCCTTGCCGGGAGCACTCATACGACTGTGGGTTCCGTTCCGGCATCGGAGACCATCGGCTTGCCGGCTTCCAGCCAGGCGCCCATGCCCCCGGTGACGTTTACAGCCGAATAGCCGTGCGCCTCCAGCCACTGCGTGGCCCGGGCGCTGCGGCCGCCGGTGCGGCAGATGACGGCGAGGTCCCCGTCCGGGTCAAGGTCATCCAGGCGGTCCGGAAGCTGATCCAGGGGAATGTGCAAGGCATCGGGAATGTGTCCGGCCTCCCACTCATAGTCCTCGCGGACATCGAGTATCTTGGCGCCTACGGGAATGGCTTCCACTGACACGTTTTCCATCTCGCTCATAGCTTCCTCGCAGTAGTTCCTTGCCTGGGCTGACTAGGCGGTAAACCCGCGGACACGCGGGCGGTTCTGCCTGCCATCCAGCCTATAGTGGGATGCACCGCCAGAGAACCAGACGGCCCCCGCCCCGGAGGTAGCAATGCCCATTGGCCCACCCGCGCACGGCCCTGCAGATGCGCCTTCCGATGCAGAACTGGGCGCACTGACCGCCCTGCAGCTGAGAAACGCCCTGGCCGCGCGCCAAGTCTCCGCGCGGGAAGTCACTGAGTACTATCTGAGCCGGATCGAGGCCCTGAACCCATCGCTCGGAGCGTTTATTGCGGTCACCGCGGACCTCGCCCGGGCTGAGGCGTTCCGGGCCGATGAAGCCCTGGCGCAGGGCCGGGCCCCGGCGCTGCTTCACGGCATGCCGCTGGCCCACAAGGACCTCACCGATGTCGCCGGCGTGCCGACCACCATGGGCAGCGCGGCCGTACCCCCGGCGCCGGCTGCGGAGGACGGGCCGCTGGCCTCCATCCTCCGCGCCGCAGGGGCGATCAGCCTCGGAAAAACGCAGGTTCCGGAGTTCGGCCTCAGCAGTTACAGCGAGAACCTCATTGCACCGCCGGCGCGCAACCCGCTGGACCCGTCCCTCAGCCCGGGTGGATCCTCCGGCGGCTCCGCGGCTGCAGTGGCTGCTGGAATGCTCCCGTTTGCCCCCGGCACCGATGGCGGGGGATCCGTGCGTATCCCGGCGGCTGCAACGGGGCTGGTCGGCCTGAAACCCAACCGCGGCCGGATTCCGGCGGGCGGCGGACAACGCGACCTGGGGCAGTTCGTCGTGGCCGGCCCCCTGGCCCGGAACGCGGCAGATGCGGCCCTCATGCTGGACGCCATGGTGGCCGAACCGAATTTCCATGCCACCTCCGCCCCAGCTCCTGGCGGCAGCTTCCTGGAAGCCGCCCTGCGGGCTGAGGGACGGTTCCGGATTGGCCTGAGCACCCGCTCCCCCTTTGAATCCCGTCTCGACATCCAACTGGATCCGGAGGCCGTCCTCGGGCTGGAGGCCGGGGTGCTCGCACTGACCGGTGCTGGTCACATCGTCGAAGATGCCGACGTGCAGTATGACGAACGGTATCCGGACGCCTTCAGCCTCGTCTGGACCGCCCCGCTCGCCAACATTCCCCTTCCGGCCGATCAGGAAGACCAGCTGGTTCCGCTGACGGCGACCATGCGCCGCCGTGCCCTCCAGCGCTCTGCGGCGGATTTGGCCGGAGCCGTGGACATCCTGCGCGGTTTCGAGGAAGACACCATCCGGCAGTATGCCGCGTGGGACATGATGCTCACTCCGGTGCTTGGAATGACCCCACGGCCCATCGGCTGGTACTGGACGGGCGACGCCGATGAGGACTATGCGCGGCAGTGCCGCTATTCGCCGTTCACCTCGATGGTCAACGTCTGCGGCCTGCCGGCCATCACGGTTCCCACCTACCGCACGGCGGACGGGCTGTGGATGGGCATTCAGCTGATCGGCCGGCCCGGCGCCGAGGCGGAGCTGCTGGCCGTCGCCGCCCAGCTGGAGTCCCAATAACAGGTGAACACCTTCATGGAGCGCCATTTTGTCCAAAATGTGGACAAAAGTGTGCAATTTGCGGTGATTCTCCACACAGAACCTTGCTTCTAACCCCTAGAAGCAACCGGTTTTTGAGCAACATGCTTAAACGGACCTCGCTAGGCTTTGCGACGATGGAGACATGACTTCAAGTCCTCCCTCCACACAACCCGCGTCTGCAGCACCTACGCGCAAGGCCTTCTTCGGCCACCCCCGGATGCTAGCCAACCTGTTCAGCGTTGAGCTCTGGGAGCGGTTCTCCTTCTACGGTATGCAGGGCATCCTGCTGTACTACATGTACTACTCCGTCACGGACGGCGGACTGGGCATGAACGAAGGGGTCGCGGCAGGACTCGTCGGGGCCTACGGCGGCGGCGTCTACCTCTCCACCATTCTCGGTGCATGGGTGGCGGACCGCATCCTCGGTTCGGAACGGACCCTTTTCTACTCGGCCATCATCATCATGCTGGGCCATATCTCACTCTCGCTGGTCCCGGGCTACGCCGGACTGGCCATCGGCCTGGTGCTGATTGCCCTGGGCTCCGGCGGCCTGAAGGCCAACGCCACTGCCCTCGTGGGAACGCTTTACGCGGAGAAGGATGAGCGCCGGGACGCCGGTTTCTCCATCTTCTACATGGGCATCAACATTGGCGGCCTGCTGGGCCCGATCCTGACCGGACTGGTTTGGAACAGCATGGGCTTCCACTTCGGCTTCGGCCTGGCCGCCGTTGGTATGGCCATCGGCCTGGCCCAGTACGCTGCGACCCGCAAGCACCTGCCGGAATCGGCACACCTCGTCGCCAATCCGCTGCCCAAGAGCCAGTACGCCCGCATGGGCGCAATCACCGCAGCAGCGCTGGTCGTCGTCGCCCTGGCCATCGTCTTCGGCGTGGTGACCAGCGAAAACCTGGTCAGCTTCATGGCTGCGCTGGCCCTGATCGCGTCCATCGCCTACTTCGCGGTGATCCTCACCAGCAAGCGCGTCAACACACTGGAACGCCGCCGGGTGTTCTCCTTTATGCCGCTCTTCGTGGCCAGCACCGCCTTCTGGGCCCTGTTCCAGCAGCAGTTCACTGTGGTGGCAATCTACGCCGACTCCTCACTGAACCTGGACCTGTTCGGCTGGCAGATGCCGCCGAGCTTCGTCCAGTCGATCAACCCGATCTTCATCATCATCTTCGCGGCCATCTTCGCGAGCATGTGGACCAAGCTGGGCACCCGGCAGCCGGGCACCCCGGTGAAGTTCGCCATTGGGCTGAGCGTGATGGGCCTGGCGTTCCTCGCCTTCATTCCGTTCTCCGGCGGCGGCCCCAACAGCACACCGCTGCTGGCACTGGCCGGCATCCTGCTGCTGTTCACCTTCGCTGAGCTCTCGCTCTCCCCGATCGGACTCTCCGCGGCAACCAAGCTCGCTCCGTCCGCTTTCCCGACCCAGATGGTGGCACTGTTCTACCTCTCGGTGTCCCTGGGCAGCACCCTTTCGGGCTGGCTCGCGCAGTTCTACACGGCGGAGACCGAAGTGGCCTACTTCTCCTTCCTGGGGATCACCGCCGTCGTGCTGGGCATCGTCCTGGCCCTCTGCGCCCCCTCGATCAAGAAGCTCATGGGCGGGGTGCGGTAGCCCCCACCCTGCAGCCGGCCCCACCGGGGCCCGCCGGCGTCCACCGGCATGGAAGTGCCCGCCCTGTTCCTGCAGGGCGGGCACTTCTGCGTTCAGCGGCAAGTTCAACGGCAGGTTCAACGGCAAAGCGGACGCAATCCAACCTAGACAATCTGACGGCCATGGCTCCTTGAGCAATGATTTTTGTCCTTGATGGCCACGAACAACCAGTCAACTGTCTTCACAGTGCGCGCCGAATTAGACAATGTGACCACCCTCACAGTTAGTATCGTGGAACCAGCCGGTGCGCAAAGGCACCCGTGCACCGAGGGACCGATAACGACGTCGGCCCCAAGGACCCGGGGCCCCGCCCGGTACCACGTCACCCTGCCCCGGCGCCGTCCGCCGCTGGGCAGCGCACTGAAAGGGCAATGATGAAACGTTCGAAGACAGGGGCACTGGGGGCCCTGCTGCTGGGTGTCTCACTTGCAGCCACAGGCTGCGGCGGCGACACAGCTGCCGGAAGCTCCGACATGGTCCGGATCGGCATCAGCCAGCTGGTGGAGCACCCGTCCCTGGATCAGGCCCGCAAGGGTTTCATCCGGGCTTTTGAGGAGAACGGGTACACCGAAGGCGAGAACCTGGAACTGGATATCCAGAATGCTGCCGGCGACCAGGCCACGGCCACCACCATCGCGTCCACCTTCGCCTCGGACGGCAAGGACCTGGTCCTGGCCATCGCCACCCCCGCAGCGCAGGCGGCTGCCCAGGCGATCACCGACGTTCCGGTGCTGTTCACCGCGGTCACCGAGCCGGAAGTTGCCGGCCTGGTTGATTCCTGGGACAGCCCGGGTGCCAACATCACCGGCACCTCGGACCTGAACCCGGTCAAGGAGCAGATTGGTCTGATCAAGGAACTGGCTCCGGACGCCAAGAGCGTCGGCATTGTCTACAGCTCGGGCGAGGTCAACTCCGACGTGCAGGTGGAACTTGCCCAGGAAGCGGCGAAGGAGCTCGGCCTGGAGGTCAAGCTGGCCACCGTCAGCAACTCCGCCGAGGTGCAGCAGGCCACCGAGTCCCTGGACGTGGATGCCCTGTACGTTCCCACTGACAACAACGTCGTCTCGGCCCTGCAGTCGGTCATTCAGATTGCGGAAACCAAGCAGATCCCCGTTGTGGTTGGCGAAGGCGACTCCGTGGAAAACGGCGGCCTGGCTACCTACGGCCTCGACTACGAGTCCCTGGGCTACCAGACCGGACTGATGGCACTGAAGATCCTTGAGGACGGCGCTGACCCGGCCGGGATGCCGGTGGAGACACTGACTGAAATCCAGCTCATCGTCAACAAGTCCGCTGCGGCCAACATGGGAGTCGAAATCCCTGCTGCCCTGCTGGAGAAGGCCGACAAGGTCATCGAATAACCTCCCGCTGCCATCACTATCTGCTTGAAGGAACGGATCTTCCATGATCACTGCTGTTGAACTGGGGCTTATCTATGCGGTGATGGCCCTGGGTGTCTATCTCACCTTCCGCATCCTGGACTTTCCGGACCTCACGGTGGATGGCAGCTTCACCACCGGCGCGGCCGTGGCGGCCGTCATGATTATCAACGGGGCTCCGCCCCTGGCCGCCACTGCCGCGGCGTTCGGTGCCGGGCTGCTGGCCGGCTGCGTCACCGGACTGCTGCATACCAAGGGCAAAATCAACGGCCTGCTGGCCGGCATCCTCACCATGATCGCGCTGTACTCGATCAACCTGAGGATTATGGGCAAGGCCAACCTCCCGCTGCTCCGGGAGGACACCCTTATCTCCCCGCTCCGGGAGAACGGCTACCTGGGAGGCGTCGTCGCAATCGCGATTTTCGCCCTGCTGGCCATCGGCGTCAAACTTTTCCTGGACTGGTTCCTGCACACCGACCTGGGCCTGGCCATGCAGGCCACCGGCGACAACCAGGAAATGATCCGCAGCTTCGGTGTCAGCACTGACCGGATGAAGATCCTGGGCCTGGCGATCTCCAACGGTTTCGTAGCCCTGTGCGGCGCCCTGATCGCCCAGTACCAGGGTTTTGCGGACATCGGCATGGGCATCGGCCTGATCCTGGTGGGGCTGGCCTCGGTGATCATCGGCCAGGCCGTCTTCGGCAGCCGCATTATCGTGATTTCCACACTGGCCGTGATCCTGGGCTCCATCGTCTACCGGCTGGTTATTGCCCTGGCCCTGCAGGTGGGCTTCAACCCGTCGGACATGAAGCTCATCTCCGCGGTCCTGGTTGTTGTGGCGCTGGTGCTGCCGCAGTGGAAGCTGTTCCGCCGATTGCCCACGTTCCGCAGCCTGCGGAAGTCCACCGTTACGACGTCGAGCTAGCCGGGAACCGAACATGCTGAAAATCCAGAACGTACAGAAGACCTTCTTCGCCGGAACCGTCAACGAACGGACCGCCCTGGCGAACATCGACCTGGAGCTGGCGGCCGGGGAATTCCTCACGGTCATCGGCAGCAACGGCGCCGGCAAGTCCACGCTGCTGAACATGGTCTCCGGAAAGCTGCGGCCGGACACCGGATCAGTCATTATTGACGGCAGGGACGTCACCCGGCTGCAGGACCACCAGCGGGCCCGCTACATCGGGCGCGTGTTCCAGGACCCGATGGCCGGTTCCGCGCCGCAGCTGAGCATCGAACAGAACATGTCCATCGCCTATGAGCGCGGAAAAACCCGCGGCCTGGGCTGGGGTGTCTCGGCCAAAAAGCGCGAGCTGTTCCGTGAGGAACTGAAATCCCTGGAACTGGGGCTCGAAGGGCGGCTGAAGTCCAAGGTTGGCCTGCTCTCCGGCGGGCAGCGTCAGGCGCTGTCCCTGCTGATGGCCACCTTCAGCGAACCCAAGATCCTCCTGCTGGACGAGCACACCGCGGCACTCGATCCGCAGCGCGCGGCGCTGGTCTCCCGGCTGACCGGGGAAATCGTGCAGCGGCACCGGCTCACCACGCTGATGGTTACGCACAACATGCAGCAGGCCCTGGATCTGGGCACCCGCCTGGTCATGATGCATGAGGGCCGGATCATCCTGGACCTGGACAGTGCCCAGAAGGCGGAAATGACCGTCCCGGACCTGCTGCACGAGTTCGAGAAGATCAAGGGCAGTTTGGACGACAGGACCATGCTCCAGTAGCCCGGCCCGGCCGGCAGAAACCGGAAGTGCCCCCTTTGCCAAACGTCGAAGGGGGCACTTTCTGCCGTTTCGCTGCGGAGAAGCAGGAATCTTTGGCATGCTTGGGTCTATGTCTAACCGAGCCGGTACCCCTGCCCAGCCTTCTGACCTCGTTGACCTGACGGCACTCCTGGATGCCTATTTCGACGTCGCCCCGGACCTCTCGGATCCCGGACAGCGCGTCGCCTTTGGTACCTCAGGCCACCGCGGCAGTTCGCTGAAAGCCGCGTTCAACGAACCCCATATCGCCGCCATCACGCAGGCGATCGTGGAGTACCGCACAGGGCAGGGCATCACCGGGCCGCTGTTTATGGGCAAGGACACCCATGCCCTCTCCGAGCCGGCGCAGAACACCGCCCTCGAAGTGCTGGCCGGCAACGGCGTTAACGTGCTGATCGACGCGCGGACCGGCTTTACGCCCACCCCGGCCCTGAGCCACGCCATCCTGAAGCACAACGCCACCCGGACGGACCAGGCGGACGGGATCGTGATCACCCCGTCCCACAATCCGCCGGCCGACGGCGGCTTCAAATACAACCCGCCCTCCGGCGGACCCGCGGATTCCGACACCACGTCCTGGATCGCGAACCGGGCCAATGAACTCCTGGAAAACGGACTGCGGGGCGTGAAGCGCATCCCGCTGGGGCAGGCCCGGCTGGCCGACTCCGTGGGCTCCTACGACTTCCTCCAGAACTACGTCGGCGACCTCGGATCAGTGCTGAACATGGATGCCATCGCCGCCGCCGGCCTGCACATCGGCGCCGATCCCATGGGCGGGGCGTCGGTGGACTACTGGGGTGCCATCGGTGAGCAGTACGGCCTGAACCTCACGGTGGTGAATCCCAACGTGGACCCGCAGTTCGGTTTTATGACCCTGGACCGGGATGAGAAGATCCGCATGGACTGCTCCTCCCCGAACGCGATGGCGTCCCTGATTGCGCAGGCCGGCCAGTACGACATTGCCACCGGCAACGACGCCGACGCCGACCGGCACGGGATCGTCACCCCGGACGCGGGCCTGATGAACCCGAACCACTACCTCGCCGCAGCCGTGGAATACCTGTACGCGAACCGTTCCGGCTGGCGCGGCGATGCCATGGTTGGCAAAACCCTGGTCTCCTCCTCGATGATCGACCGGGTGACCTCCAGCCTGGACCGCCGGCTGATGGAGGTTCCGGTGGGCTTCAAATGGTTTGTTCCCGGCCTGCTGTCCGGTGAAGTTGCCTTCGGCGGAGAGGAATCCGCCGGCGCCTCCTTCCTGCGCCTGGACGGGACCGCCTGGACCACGGACAAGGACGGCATCCTGCTGGCCCTGCTCGCCTCGGAAATCACTGCCGTGACCTCGAAAACGCCGTCCCAGCACTACCGCGAACTCACCGGCCGCTTCGGCGACCCGGTCTACGCGCGGGTTGACGCCCCGGCCACCCGCGAACAGAAGGCAGCATTGTCCAAGCTGGCGCCGTCGGACGTCACCGCAACCACCCTGGCCGGTGAGGAAATCACCGCCCGGTTGACCGAAGCACCGGGCAACGGTGCGGCAGTGGGCGGCCTCAAGGTCACGACGGAGAACGCCTGGTTTGCAGCCCGGCCGTCCGGCACCGAAGACGTGTACAAAATCTACGCCGAGTCCTTTAAGGGCGTGGAGCATCTGCGCCAGGTCCAGGACGAGGCGAAGGCGATCGTGGACGGCGTCATTTCCTAGCCTGCGCCCCCACCTGCCTGCGGCTCCCGGACGTCTGTTCGGGAGCCGCAGGCATTTTCCGGGCGGGTTCCGCTAGAGCAGGCGCCGCAGGATCCGGGATTTGAACCCGTTGTACGGCGGGTAGGCAACGCGCAGGGTGTCCAGCAGTGTGCCCTTGGAAAACACCGGCCGCAGCTGGCTGAACGTGTCGAACGAGGCCTTGCCGTGATAAGCACCCATTCCGCTGGCGCCCGCACCGCCAAACGGAAGTTCGGGGACGGCCAGCTGCACGATGGCCGCGTTGTGGTTCACGCTGCCGGCCCGGATCCCTTCCTCGAACCGCCGCTGCTGTGCGGCTGAGGAGGTGAACAGGTAGGCAGCCAGCGGCGCAGGCCGGGAGTTGATGATGTCCATCGCCGCGTCCAGGTCCGGCACGGTCACCACGGGCAGGATCGGACCGAAAATCTCCTCCCGCATCACCGGGGCGTCCAGCGGTACCCCGGTCAGCACAGTGGGTTCCAGGTAGAGACTGTCCCTCTCATACCGGCCCCCGGACGCCACTGTCCCGTCCTGGAGGTAGCCGGTGAGCCGGTCGAAGTGGTGTTCATTGATGATCCGGCCGAAGTCCGGGCTCCGGGACGGGTCCTTGCCGACGAACTCACGGATGGTTTTACCAAGCTGCTTCACGAGCTTCGGGGCGGCCTCCGGCGTGGTGAGGACGTAGTCCGGTGCCACACAGGTCTGCCCCGCATTCATCAGCTTCCCGTAGACGAGCCGCCGCGCGATCGTGGCCAGGTTCCCGTCCAGCACGACGGCGGGAGACTTGCCGCCCAGCTCCAGCGTCACCGGGGTCAGGTGCTCCGCGGCCGCCCGCATCACCACCTTGCCGACGCGTTCTCCGCCGGTGAAGAAAATATGATCGAAGCGTTCCTTGAGCAGCGCCTCGGATTCCGCCTGGGCCCCCTCGATGACCACCACGGCCTCGGAATCCAGATACTCGGGCAGCAGCCGGGCCAGCGTCCGTGACGTTGCCGGAGCCAGTTCACTGGGTTTGAGCACTGCGGCATTTCCGGCCGCCAGCGCGCCGATCAGCGGTGCCAGCAGCAGCTGCACCGGGTAATTCCAGGGCGCGATGATCAGCACCATACCCAGCGGCTGGGGTTCGGTGCGGGCCGACGCCGGCTGCAGGCCAAGCGGGACCGGCACCTTCCGGACGCGGGCCCAGCCATCCAGGTGCTTGAGGGTGTATTCAGCCTCTGAGCGGGTGATGGAGACCTCGGTCAGGTAGCCCTCCAGCGGGTTCTTGCCCAGGTCTGTGCGCAGGGCGGCGAGGAGTTCCTCCTCGCGTTCGGAGAGCAGCCCCAGGAGAGCTTTCAGCTGCGCACGCCGCCAGGCGAGCGGGCGGGTCCGGCCAGAATCGTACGTTTTCCGGACGGCGGCGACCTGCGCGGGAATGCCATCGACACCCTTTCCGGTCCAGGTTTGCGTTGAGGTGCTCATCCCCGGCCCCCTGTCTGCCCCTGCATGATTCCTTGTGCCTGCCCGGCTTGTATTTTTCCGGCAGGGTGCGGATCTGCACCCGCTGCCCCAGGCCGCCCGGTGAAGTGGTCCATTGACTGGTAAACCTTGAACACACGCCCTGCCACAACATCCCAGACCGGCTGTGGCAACAGCCCGCGCAGGGCACTGCCCAGCGGCACGGTCCAGGGCAGCTGCACCCGGGCCTTGCCTTCCATCAGCGCGGTCCAGGCCTTGTTGACCACGAATCCGGGCTCCATCAGCGGGGTCATCAGCGGCCCGCGGGCGCCCTCGAACATACCGGTCTTGATGTAGCTGGGAATCAGCGTGGTCACCATGACCTGCTCGTGTCCGGCCTCGGCGAGTTCCAGCCGCAGCGAGTCGCTCCACCCGATCATGGCCCATTTGGACGCCGTGTAGACGCTCATTTTCGGAACTGAAAGGGTGCCGGACGCCGAAGCGACGTTCAGGATGCGGGCCGGGGTCCGCCGCTCGATCATGGCGGGCAGGAAGGCCCGGGTGATGTGCATCGGGGCCAGGGTATTCACTGTCATCACGGCGTCGATGTCCGTGTCCGAATGGTCCCAGAAGTATTTTCCGCGGACGATTCCGGCGTTGTTGATCAGGACGTCCGGGGCGCCCGCGTCTGCCAGCACGGCCGCAGCAGCCTGGGATATTTCCTCCACGGAGGAAACATCAAGCACATAGGGATGGATCTCAGTGCCGCCCAGCGCCCGCAGTTCAGCAGCGGTTGCCTGCAGCGCCTGCGCATCGCGGTCCCAGAGGATCACGGCCCGCGCACCCTCGCGCACAGCCCGTTCCGCGTAGAGCCGGCCCATTCCCATGGCGCCGCCCGTGATGAGGACGCTCCGTCCTGATACTGATATACCCACGCTGTTCCGTCCGTTCCAGGCCGCCGGGCGGCCAATCGCTTGCCGGTAAAAATACTGGGTGCCGTGCAACAAAGGCGTGCTAACCATGCCGCACCGGTAACATTCTCCACGAATCATTCCCCCTTGTCCTTTGGAAGGCACACGTATGAGCAGGCTCGGCACAGACTGGACAATGCACGGCGATGGGAAGACGATTCGGCCTGGCGCCTATGTAGCTCCCGACGAGCGCCTCACCTGGCCCCGGACCATCGGCATCGGCGCCCAGCACGTGGTCGCCATGTTCGGCGCAACGTTCCTGGTTCCGCTGCTGACCGGGTTCCCGCCGGCCACGACCCTGTTGTTCTCCGGCATCGGAACCATCCTGTTCCTGATCATCACGGCCGGAAAGATTCCCAGTTACCTGGGCTCATCCTTTGCGTTCATTGCACCCATTGGCGCAGCCGTGAACCAGCATGGTCCCGGCGGCGCCCTTGGCGGCATCATCATGGCCGGCGCCACGCTTTTCCTGATCGGCCTGGCAGCACAGCTGGCCGGAACCCGCTGGATCCAGGTTCTGATGCCGCCGGTCGTGACCGGCGCGATCGTCGCGCTCATTGGCCTCAACCTGGCGCCCACCACCAAAACCAACTACGAGGCCGGTCCGCTCACCGCCACTGTGACCGTGGTGGCGATCCTGCTGTGCACCGTGCTGTTCAAGGGCTTGATCGGCCGTCTCTCGATCCTGGTCGGGGTGCTCGCCGGCTACGTGGCGGCAATCATCCAGGGTGAAGTGGACTTCGCTGCGATCAACGACGCCGGCTGGTTCGGGCTGCCGGAGTTCACCGCACCGACCTTCCACTTCAACGTCATTGGGCTTTTTGTTCCGGTGGTGCTGGTGCTGGTTGCCGAGAACATCGGCCATGTGAAGTCCGTGGCGGCCATGACGGGCCGCAACCTCGATCCCTACACCGGCCGGGCCCTGATGGCCGACGGCGTCGCCACCATGCTTGCCGGCTCCGGCGGCGGTTCGGGCACCACCACCTACGCCGAGAACATCGGCGTGATGGCTGCCTCCCGGGTGTACTCCACCGCGGCCTACTGGGTCGCCGGCATCGTCGCGGTCCTGCTGAGCCTCTTCCCCAAGTTCGGCGCCCTGATCGCCACCATCCCCGCAGGCGTCCTCGGCGGAGCCGGCGTGGTGCTGTACGGGATGATCGGCATCCTGGGCGTGCGCATCTGGGTCGACAACCGGGTGAACTTCTCCAACCCGATCAACCTCTCGGTCGCCGGTGTGGCCCTGGTGGTGGGCATCGCCAACTACACCTGGAACATTGCCGGACTCACCTTCGAAGGCATCGCGCTCGGTACGGCGGCCACCCTGGTGATTTATCACGGCATGAGCGCCATTGCCCGGTGGCGCGGCACCATGCCGGATGAGCCGCAGGAGGACGTGGGCGCCACGCCCTCCAGCCTCGGCTAGTCCCGCCTCTCGGCCGGCCGTGCGGGACGGGGTGTCCACCCTCATCCCGCACGGCCATCTACGCTTCCCCTCACCGGGGCTGCCCATTAGCATGGGCCCGGCATCCGTGCCCGGCCGCTTTGCCGGACCCGGTTATGGGGGTGGTACCTAACCACTGAAGCGTGACGTTCAGAGGAGCGGCAGATAAGCCTTGAGGGGAAACAGCACACTGGATGGCCGGGGCAGCGCCCCCGCCTGACCTCCTTCCTCCTGCTGGCTGCCGTAACGGCCGCCGGGAGCGGACTCTCCTACTTCCGGATCCCGCCGGTTTCCGCGCGCACGGTCTGGGCGGAAGACGGGGCACTGTTTCTCCAGGAGTACCTCACCCAGGGGCCCGGCCTGCTCAACCCCTATGCCGGGTATCTGCACTTCCTGCCACGTTGCCTCGTGGCGCTGGTCGCTTCGGTCTTCGACCTTGAGGTCTATCCAGTAGCCATCTCGATTGCGTGCAGCATCGTCCTGGGCCTGATCGCAGCGGCCACTTTCTACTGCTCCTCTGAGCTCACGGCCAATCTGACCGCCAGGCTGTGCTGGGCTTCGATTCCTGTACTCGTTGCTCCCGGCGGGCTGGAAACGGTGGGCAACGCTGCCAACCTGCACTGGTACCTGTTGTGGCTCACTCCGTGGGTCCTGATGAAGACCCCCGCCGGGATCGGCGGAGGACTGGTCCTGGGGGTCTCCGCCCTCGTTGTCAGCCTGAGCGAAATCCAGTCAGTGCTCTTCCTCCCCCTGGTATTCCTCCGCCCCGGAAACAGGGGACTGTGGTGGGCCAAGACGGGCTTCGTCATCGGTGCAGGGTGCCAGGTGTTCAATATGTGGGTGTATCCCCGGGCGCCGGGAATGGAAGTGGACATGGACTTCCTGTCCGTCTTCAACGGATACTTCCTGAACTCAACCGGCGCCATTTTCTACGGCGCCAGTTCGGTGATCATCAATCACATTCACGCCTTCGGTGCAGCGCCGATTCTCGTCAGCGCCATCCCATTTGCCTTCGCCGCCCTCCTCGTGGGGTTCTTTGGCAGCCGCCGGCAACGCCTGGCCGGCAGTATCTGGTTCCTTGCGTCTGCGGCAACCTGGACCGCGGCAGTGGTGATTAACCCCGCACCCTATTTCCGGTATTCAGACTTTGTCTCCGCTGAAGACTGGATGTTCTTCTACATCAGCCGCTACAGCGTTGTCCCCTCAATGTTCCTGCTGGCGCTGCTGCCCCTCCTGATCCCGCGGAAGGCCGCGGAAGCTGGGGCCCGGGGCCGCTGGGCGGCTCTTATGGACAGCCGGCAGTTTCGGGGCGGGGTGGCAGGTGCCTTTTTGATTCTGCAGTCCGTGTATTACTTTCCCATCGATGATGCGCGCGGCTCCGGCCCTGAATGGGCCCCCGGAATTCAGGCAGCCCGGGAGGCATGCGCCGCGGATCCGGATTTGGCCAGCGTCGAGATCCCCCAAGCCCCGAATAAGTGGACTACCCACATCCGCTGTTCGGATCTTTAGCCGGGACGGGAATCAGCCGGGGCTCCGTCAGGGGACTTCAGGCCCCTTCAAGGGCCGCACGGGTAGCCCGGACGACGTAATAATCAGCCCGGGCCATCGCTTCTTCGGGGCTCGGCGCCAGATCCAGCAGGCTCACGGCGGCCTCCACGCCGTACTCCGCCAGAACCCTGGGATCCAGGGTGATCCGGCCGGCAATGAGCACCACAGGAATCCCGGCGCCCGCCGCCAGCCGGGCGACTTCCAGTGGGGCCTTGCCGAAGCGCGACTGCTCATCCAGCGACCCTTCGCCGGTCAGGACCAGGTCCGCTCCGGCGAGGGCGGGGACCAGCCCCACCAGATCCGCGATGAGGCCGAACCCGGGTTCGAGCGTGGCGTTGGTGAAGGCCAGGAAAGCGGCCGGGAATCCCCCGGCCGCGCCGGCACCGGGAACGTCGACGTCGACGCCGGTGGCCTCCTTCAGCAGCCGGGCCCAGTTGACCAGCGCCTCATCCAGCAGCAGCCGGGCCGAGTTGTCCGCGCCCTTCTGTCCGCCGAAAACATGAGCGGCTCCGTCGGCTCCGGTCAGCGGGTTGGTGACATCTGCGGCGATCCGGATACTGACATCTTTCAGCCGCGGGTCCAGGCCCGAACCGTCAACGGCGGCGGCTAGGGCAAGGCCGGCGCCACCGAGCGGAACCTGGCTGCCGTCCGCCGCCAGGATCTTCAGGCCCAGCGCCTGGAGGGCGCCGGCGCCGCCGTCTGACATCGCGGACCCGCCAATGCCGAGGATGATCTCCCGGGCGCCCGCGTCAAGGGCCGCCTGGATGAGCTGGCCGCTGCCGTAACTTGAGGCTGCCAGGGACGTCTGCACCGTGGGCTCAACCAGCATCAGCCCGGAGGAGCGAGCCGTCTCGATGACCGCCGTCGAACCGTCCAAGGCCCACACAGCCGTGATTTCGCGGCCCATTGGACCGCGGACGCTGCTGGTTTGTTCCACCGCGCCGGCGGCCAGCGCCGCTTCCAGGGTTCCCTCGCCGCCGTCGGCGACGGGCAGCCGGGTGACCTCGGCGTCCGGATAGACGGCGAGCACGCCCTGGGCCATGGCAGTTGCCGCTTCTTCGGCGGACAGGCTGCCTTTGAACTTATCCGGGGCTATAAGGACGCGCATGGTTCCATCCTGCCAGCCGCCTCGCAGCCGGCACAGCCAGGACAGCTGGCGCCGGGAGTGTCAGTCCGCTGCGCCCTGCGGCCAAACACCCCGGGAGGAAAGGACCGCCGCCAGCTCATCGGCACGGTCTGAGACCAGCCCGTCGACGCCGAGATCCAGCAGGCCCATCATCAGTTCCCTGTCATTGACGGTCCAGACGTGCACCTGGACTCCTGCCCGATGGCAGCGGCGCAGGAAGCCCGGAGTCACCACGGGAAGCCTGCGGAAGCGCAGCGGCACCTGCACGCACTGGAACCGGCCCACCCGGGCCACGATCCGGCCCAGCCCGAAGGGCGACAGCAGCAGCATCAGCGCCATGGCAGCGGAACCGGCGGAACTGGCAGCCGGCCGGGTCAGCCGGCGCAGGCACCGCAGCCGGCGGCGGTCGGAGAAAGACGTAACCAGGACCCGGTCATGCGCCTGGTGCTTTTCGATCAGCGCGGCGAGTGCCTCTGCTCCGGCGGTGTCCTTGAGGTCCACGTTCAGGCGCATCCGGGGCCAGCGGACCAGCAGTTCCTCAAACGTGGGAACGGATTCAGTTCCTCCCACCCGGACCTCCCTCAGTTCCCGCAGGCTCCTGGCGGACAGCGGACCCCGGGCGTTGGTCACCCGGTCCAGCGTCTCATCGTGGAAGGCCATCAGGACACCGTCGCTGGTGGTCCGCACGTCCGTCTCCAGGTACCCGAATCCCAACTCGGCGGCGGCTTCGAAAGCCACCATGGTGTTTTCCAGGCCTTCCGGAGAGAAACCGCGGTGGGACAGGCCAAGCGGACCGGGCACGGCCCCGGCCGCTGGCGGGACGTAATACGGCAGTGTGTACGGCAGGGCAGGATTCACAGGGTGTACTTTATCCCCAGACACCGCGCCGGGACGGCCGGCAGGTCCGCTGTGCCGGGACCGTCACTACAATGGCCGCACCGGTACGGGCTGCGGAGCCCTGCGGCACCGCAGCCATGGAGGTGGCCGAATGCATAGTGGAGTTCCTGCCCGGCGCCGGGTCCCGCGGCTGGTCCGGTGGTTTGCCGACGCGCTGCGCGGAAGCCTGCGCCGGGCACCGGTGACGCTGGGTTTCGTGGTTTTGTTCTGGGTGCTCGGCCTCCTGACTTCGACCATCGCCTCCGGCCCGGAAGAACCGCTGCTGGACTGGGTCAGCGTATCCTCCGAGTCCCTGCCGGAATACTGGCCCTCCCTGCTGCTCTCCGCTCTGTGGGCGAACGGTCTGTCCGGGTACATCAGCGGGACGATCCTTGCCCTGGTGATGGGGCTGGCCGCGGAGGAAATCCTCGGGAGCCGGCGGTTTCTCGCGGCGGCTGCCGGCACCCAGGTGGCAGGTGCCCTGTTCGCCACCGGCTTCGCTGCCGTCTCAGGGTTTTTCTTCGGCGACTGGGGGCGGGAGCTGACAGCCGAGTCGTTTGTGGGCCCGGTGGCGTTCCTATGCGGGGCCGCCGCAGCAGCCAGCGCCGGGCTGGAAACCCTCTGGCGCCGACGCCTCCGCCTGTTCCTCTTCACCGTGCTGATTCTGCTGGCCCTGTATTCGGGTTCCTTCCAGGACGTGATGGCACTGGGCGCTGCCCTGGCGGGCGGATTCTGCGGCCCGCTGCTGTTCGGCCGCCGGCCCCGGATGCTGCGCAGAATTGCTTCCACCCGCCGGGAAGCCCGTGTGCTGGTGGCCCTGGCGGTGCTGGCTTCCGCCGTGGGCCCTGTCCTCGCTGCGTTGAGCGCCCACGCCGTGGGTCCGCTGTCGGTGCTTCGTTACCTCTTCACCTATGTGGAGACAACCAGCCCCCAGGATCTCGCTGACCTGTGTGCCGATGCCTCGCGCCGGACCGAATGCAGCGCTGCGCGCTTCGAGCTGCGTGCCGGACCCGCAGGGTTCTTCCTGGCCACTCTCCCGCAGGTCCTGCTGGTGGTTTTCTCGGACGGGCTGCGCCGGGGCCGCCGCTTCGCCTGGCTGGCCGCCCTGATCCTGCAGGCCGGCCTGACGCTGGCGGCGGGTTTCCGGATCTACCGCTATCTGACGGGAAATCCTGCCGGGGAACGGTACGAGTTTGGTGCCGTGGAACAACCGCTGGCCTTGCTGCTGCCCATGCTGGTGCCGGTTGCGGTCATGATCCTGCTGGCCGCCACCGGGAAGCTGTTTACCGTTTCAGCACCACCCGGGACCTACCGGCGGCTCACGGCCATCGTTGTTCTTTCCGCAGCGGTGCTCGCCGCTTGCTACGTTGCCGGCGGGTATCTGGTCCGCACCGGTTTTACTCCGGAGGCGACGGCCCGGGCCCTGGTGGCTGATCTGCCCCAACGGTTCCTGCCTCTTCTGGAACTGCGGAACCATTCTCCGGTGCTGCTTCCCCGGACCCTTCCGGCAGCCATCCTGTACGAGGGAGTTGGCGTGGTGTTCTGGGCGCTCACCTGCGTCCTGCTCATCCGGTCCTTCCTCCTTCCGGCGCCGGAGAGACACCCTGAGGATGTGGACCGCGCCCGGGCGCTGCTGACCAGCCAAGGCGGGAGCACACTGTCCTGGATGACGTTGTGGACCGGGAACTCCTACTGGTTCGCCCCCACGGGAAACTCCTACATCGCCTACCGGGAGGGCTTTGGCGTAGCGCTGACCGTCGGCGATCCGGTGGGTCCGGAAGCTGAACGCCGGGAGGTCATTGATGGCTTTACTGCGTTCTGCAGTGAGCAGGGCACAACCCCCTGCTTCTACTCGGTGGGTGCAGGCACGGAGGACATCACATCCTCGCTGGGATTTGCCAGCCTCCAGGTCGCTGAAGAAACAGTCCTGGAGCTCGGCTCACTGGCCTTCAAAGGGAAGAAATTCCAGGACCTGCGGACGGCCCTGAACCGAGCGGAGAAGTCCGGGGTCCGGGCCGAATGGACAACCTTCGCCACGGCGCCGCTGTCCGTGATTGACCAGCTGCACGTTATTTCCGAGGAGTGGGTGGCGGACAAGCACATGCCGGAGATGGGCTTTACCCTGGGCGGATTGGAGGAGATGGAGGATCCCAGCGTTCGCCTGCTCGTCGCCGTCGACCAAGACCGGACCGTCCACGGTGTCACGTCATGGCTGCCCGTTTACCGGGACGGAGAAATCCGTGGCTGGACCCTGGACTTTATGCGGCGGCGCAGCCGCGGGTTCCCGGCTGCAATGGATTTCCTGATCGCCTCGGCCGCCCTGTCCCTGCAGGAGGAGGGCTATCGGTTCCTCAGCCTCTCGGGCGTGCCGCTTGCACGGGCCCGGGACGGTGCAGGGGGTGAGGACAACCCTCCGGCACTGGACTGGCTGCTGGACCGGCTCGGCGCTGCCCTGGAACCGGTATACGGCTTTCGGTCACTGCTGGCGTTCAAGGCGAAGTTCCAGCCGCACTACGTCCCGCTTTACATGGCCTACCCGGACGCAGCGTCCCTGCCGGCCATTGGAAATGCCCTCAGCCGCGCCTATCTCCCCCGCGTCTCCGTGGGCCAGGGGCTGAGCCTTGCCCGCCGGATCGTCGGTACTCCGCGGTGAAGGGCTGGCCTCGATGAATATCCCGCTGACAACCGGGGTTGTTCCGGTGGCCGCACTATTGCTGGGGGTGCTCTCGGTGGCCTGGCTCTGCTGGGGGCGCAGGCGGCACTTTTCCAGGGTGATTCCGCTGGCTGCGCTGACCGCAGCTGCCTTCACCCTCCTGCTGTTCGTCCTCGCTGAGCTCGTTTTCCTGTGGTGGGACGCTTCCCTGCCGCGCTACCTCTACGTATATGCCTTTCTGGCCATATTTGCCGAGTTCCTCGCGGTGCGCCGGTTCCTCACCGCCCAGGGCTTCGCGGCGCGGGTCCTGCCGGTGCTCGCAGCGTTCCTGGTCCTCCTAGCCCTGTTCACCGGCGTAAACGTGGCCTACGGCCAGTACCCCACCATTGCCTCGCTCCTGGAACGGCCCGGCACAAGCGCTCCCCTGCCCACCCGCACACCCCCCGATCCCGTGCCGCCCCCGGCCACTGAATCATCGTGGCAGCCACCACCCGGGATGCCGGCGGAAGGCAGCGTCTACTCGGCAAGCATTTCGGAGTCAGGGTCCGGCTACCGCTCGAACCCTGCGCTGATCTACCTTCCACCGGCATACCTGGCTTCGCCGCCGGCGGAGAACCTTCCCGTCCTGGTCCTGCTCCATGGCCAGCCGGGGTCTCCCTCCGACTGGTTCACCGCGGGGCAGCTGGCGCAGGTGATGGATGATTTCGCCGCGGCCCACAACGGACTGGCGCCCGTCGTCGTCGTTCCGGATCTTTCGGCAGCAGGGGCTGCCAACTGGCCGCTGTGCCTGGACTCCGCGGCGGGCCAATCGGCGACCTACCTGGCTGTCGACCTTCCTGCCTGGGTCAAAGCGAACCTGGCATCGGGCCTCACGGATGCCAGCCAGTGGGCGGTGGGCGGCTACTCCTACGGCGGGACCTGCTCGGTGCAGCTGGCGGTGAACTTCCCGGAGGTTTATCCAACGTTCCTGGACATCGCCGGAGAGAGCGAACCAACAGTTCCCGGCGGACGCGGCGCACTGGTGGACACCTATTTCGGCGGGGACACCGCAGCATTCACGGCACAAAACGCCCTGGACAAGCTGAAGGTCCAGAGCTTCCCGGACACTGCGGGAATTGTGGTGGTGGGCCGGGACGATTCCGTTTACGCACCCCAGGGCCAGCAGGTGTACGACGCCGCCAAAGCCGCCGGGATGGACGTCCAGTTCCAGGAACTCGACGGCGGGCACTCCTGGGCGGTCTGGAAGGCGGGGCTGGTCAACAACCTCGACTGGCTGGGCGGGCGTCTTGGCATACTTGGACAATGATCGAGGCCGTCCGCAACCAGCTCCAGCGTCTCCTGGCGGCTGCCACCGGAGTGCTGGGCCGGCACGCCGTACTGGTGCTCACCCTCGTGGCCGGCCTGGTTCCGGCGCTGCTCCTGGCCCTTGCCGCCGCAGGCGTTTACGAGGCCGTTGCGGAAGAGGACGGTGTGGCCGGCCTGGACCAGCCGGTGCTGGAAGCCGCCATGGCAGCCCGCAGCCCGGCAGTGGATACCGCCGTCACCTGGCTGACCAACCTGGGCGGCACTGTGGGGCTGCCGCTGATCGCCGGCGCGGCGGTGCTGGCGCTGTGCTGGTGGAAACGCACCTGGACGCCCCTGGTCCTGGTGGCCACGGCCGCCGCCGGGTCCCTGCTGATCACCGTGGTGGGAAAGTCGATTGTGGGCCGGCACCGGCCATCCCTGGAAGACGCCGTCCCGCCCTACGAATACTCTGCGTCGTTTCCGAGCGGCCATTCCCTGAACACCCTGGCAGTCATCGGGACCCTGGCCTACCTTCTGGTCCTGTATCTTCCCTCACCCCGGGCGAGGACCGCGGTGATTACCGGCACCTCACTGTTTATTGCGGCGGTGGGTTTGAGCCGGGTCTACCTGGGCCATCACTGGCTCACGGACGTGCTGGTTGCGTGGACCCTGGGGCTGGCGTGGCTGGCCATCATTATCACCGTCCACCAGGTGCTGCACCGGCGGAACGCCGGAGGTGCAGGATCCGCAGCGGCGCCGCCGGCGGATAAAGGGGACAGAACCTAGAGCTCCCGGAGAAGATCCTCCAGGACCTGTGCCACACCGTCTTCGGCAAAGGGCGGCGCGATGGCGGACGCTGCGGCCCGCACCTGCGGGTGTCCGGAGGCCATGGCATAACCGCGGCCCGCCCAGCCCAGCATCCGCAGATCATTAGGCATATCGCCGAAGGCCACCACATCGGCGGGCTTGATTCCCAGCGACCCGGCGTATTCGGCGAGGGTCACCACCTTGTCCAGCCCGGACGCGGACATCTCCAGCAGCGGAACCGACGGTGCCGAGTGAGTGGTGGAAACCAGGTGGGCGACCGCCGGCTGGACGGCCCCCAGGAACTCATCCGGGTGGACGTCGTCCACCCGGGCCAGGAACTTCACCACGCGCGCATCGGCACCCAGGGAGGTTCTCAGCGGCGCCGGGGTCACTTCACCCAGCAGGTCAGCGCCCGTGGATTCCAGGAACCCGGGCTCCAGATGGAACCCCTCCACCGTCTCCGCGGCGAAGCGGACAGCGGGATACAGGCTGCGGATGATGCCCGCGGCCTCGAACATTCCGTCCAGTTCCAGCGAACGGGACCAGGTGATTTCGCCAGCTTCCAGGTCGTAGAGGATGGCTCCGTTGGAGCAGATGACGGTGCCGGTATGGCCCATCTGTTCCCGCAGCGGATTAAGCCAGCGCGGCGGACGGCCCGTGACGAAAACGACTTCGACTCCGGCGTCCACGCATTTCTGGAACGCGTTGACCGTCCGGTCACTGATCCTGTTGTCCGGTCCCACAATGGTCCCGTCCAGGTCACTTGCCACCAGCCGCATGCCCGCCCTTCCGTCGGCTTCCAGACTAGCCCGGCCGGCGTGGTTATGCGTCGGGCGCGCTGGCGTCCCGGCCGGACCGCCGATTCGCTAAAGCAGTTCGGAACGGTAGGGCGGGTCGGCCCCCGGGCGCGAGACGGTGATGGCAGCGGCCCGGGCGGCGTAGGTAAGGATTGCTTCGAGGTCCGCGACGCCGATCTTCCGCAGTTCCGGCCGGCGCGCCGCGCCGTCGAAGTCCCGGTCCATCAGCCCGGCCAGCAGCGCCGCCATAAAGGAATCCCCCGCGCCTACGGTGTCAGCGACGCTCACGGTGACGGCGGGAACCTCGCACACCCCGGCGGCAGCGACGGCCCAGGGACCCCGGGATCCGCGGGTCACAACAACGATTCCCGGGCCCATCCCCAGCCACCGCCGCGCCGAGGACTCCACCGGCTCGTCCGGGTAGAGCCAGGCGAGGTCTTCATCGGAGGCTTTGACGACGTCGGCCAGGCGGACAAACTTCTCCGCCTGGTCCCGTGCGTAGGACGCGTCGGTGATGATCGTGGGGCGGCAGTTCGGATCATAGGTGATGGTGGCCTGGGGATGCGCCCGCCCGACGGCGGTCAGGACCTCATCGGAGCCGGGGGAGAGCATAGTGGCGATGGATCCGGTGTGCAGCAGCGTGGTGCCCTCCAGCAGCCGGGGCAGTGCGTCGGCCAGTCCGGGAAGCGCCCACTCCAGGTCGAAGGTGTACCGCGCGCCACCGGCCGGATCAAGGGTGGCGGTTGCGACGCTGGTCGGCCGGTCATCGGCGGGAAACGCGTTCAGGACGGAGTTCGCCTTGAGGTGCTCCGCGATCAGCAGCCCATAGGCGTCCCGGCCGAACCTGCCCACGAACTGGACCGGGCGTCCCAGCCGCGCCACGCCCACGGCAACATTCATGGGGCTGCCGCCGGGATGGGATCTGCGGGGCGCGGTATCGCTGAGGACTTCGTCGACCAGGGCTTCGCCGATGACTGTGAGCACGCCCTCAACCTACCGACCGAACGGGGGCGGCGCTACCCGGCTGCGGCTTTGGCGGCGTCGGCGAGCCCCTGGAGCACGCCGTTCCACGCCGGTGTCCCGGGGGTGATCATGGCGTAGTGGTCGCCGGGAACCAGGCGCAGTTCCGCGGATCCGCCCGCGGCCACCGCCGCCGCGGCGTAGGACTCTGACAGTTCCAGCGGCACCGTCGTGTCCCGGTCACCGTGCAGGACGAAAACCGGGGCGCCCGCCGGGACCTGCAGCTTGGGATCGGCCAGCCGGTAACGCTCCGGATCCTCCTCCGGGGCGGCACCGAGGAAGCTGCTGACCGCGCCGGAGCTCAACCCCAGGTCCTGGGCCCGGCGCAGGTCCAGCAGCCCGGATTGACTGACGACTGCGGCCAGGGGCACCCGGATGCCCGCACTGCTGCCTCCTGCGCTGTGATCCCCTGTGCTGCGGGTACCGGCCGCCCAGACCGCGAGGTGGCCGCCGGCGGAGTGGCCCAGGGCGATGACCGGAGCCGGAATGGCTCCGCTTGCCTCCAGGAGGGCCGGCAGGTCCGCCAGCTTCTCGATCCCGGCCGCGATGTCCTGGAAGGTTTCCGGCCAGCCGCCGCCGTTTCCTGCCCTGCGGTACTCGAGGTTGACGGCGGCCCAGCCGCGGGCGGCGAGGTCGGCTGCCGCTGGACGGCCGAGGTCCAGGGTGTACCCGGAGCGCCAGTAACCGCCGTGGATGATCACCACGGTTCCCCGGAGGGGCCGCCCGGCCGGCAGGGTCAGCTCCCCGAACTGATCGGGGTGATCCCCGTAGTCAAACCGTTCCGGCATGCTGTCCCCTGTCCGTGGCGCCTGTTCCGCTGCCGGCCCCACCCGTGTCTCCGCCTCGCCCGGCCCCTGCAGCGGGTGCCGGGCAGGCGCGCCGCCCGGGCCGCCGTCGTCCTAATCTGGAGAGGAGCCTATCCGCACAGGGCGGGGCCAGCACTGCTCCGTCACCGGCGTGGCCTAGGCTGGCAGAAACGGCGAAAGGATAATCGTGAGCGCGTGGGACACCCTGGATGACCGGCTGCGGCCGATAGTCCAGGCCAGTACGGATGAGTACGCCCGGGTCCGCCCGGCACTGGAATCCGTGACGGCGGAGATGGAAGCCAGCCTGCGGGCCGTCTTCACGGACAGCCCGGTCAAGCCGCTGTTCATTGCTTCCCGGACCAAAACCGTGGAGTCCTTCCGGGATAAGGCGTCCCGGACCCTTCCTGCCGAAGACCCCACCGAAGTTCCGACCCTGCTCTTCCCTGATCCGCTGCGGAACCTGACGGACCTGGTGGGTGTCCGCATCATCATGACCCTGCCGCACGAGGTCGATGAGGCTGCGAACCTGATCAAGCGGCAGCGTGCCGAGTTCGACTGCCGGGGGGACCGGGAGAAGGACATCGGTTCGATCGAATCCGGGACCTACGGCTATTCCAGCCGGCACCTGATCCTGCGCACCATCCAGAATGAGACAGTGCGGGAGTTCCACCGGCTGCTGGAACCCACACAGAAGCCCAACGGCAGTTATCTCTTCGAAGTGCAGATCCGCACCGTGCTGGCGCACGCGTGGTCTGAAATCGAACATGACATCCGGTTCAAGGCCGGGGATCCGCGGGCCTGGAGCCCCTACTTTGACCGGCAGTTCATCGCCACGGCCGCCATGCTGGAAACGGTGGAGAACGAGTTCGCCGAACTTCACGAGCGGTATGAAACGGTCACCGGTTTCTGGGACGAGGAGGGCGAAGGCAGTGCGCCCCTGACGCCTAACCGGATCCGCGACGTCTGGATGACTCTCCTGCCCCACGTCAACCGCAAAGCCGGTGACGATTGGGGCTGGGCTGCCGAACTGCTGGCCGCCCACGGGCTGAAGACCACCATGGACCTGGCCGGCCTGCTGCAGGCCGACGCCATCACCCAGGTCCGCGAAGCGCTGGACCACCGCTACTCCCCAGGACCGGACCGCCTGCTGGATGACCTTCTGCTCTGGCGGTTCGGCAAGGCGCACATCGACCTCACCGCCGAACCGGAGGACGCCCCGGTCAAACCGCGGCGCGAGTCGCTGGGCAGGCGGTACCGGCAGATGCAGCTCTACCGGGCGCGGGAGAACTGACTTTCGGGATTCTGCGGCGGTGTGAGGCGCTGTCCCGGGAGGATCCTAGGCGGAGCCGCGTCTGACGAGAGTCGCTGGAGGCAGCAGCTGGTCTGCGGCCGCGGTTTGTCCGGCCGGAGGCTGCGCTTCCTCTGCCTGGCTGGCCGCGCCTCCCGCCAGGGGGGCTGTTGCGAGCTGAGCGAAGCGCTCCCCCAGCCGCCGGGCATCCACGCGCACCGTGGTGAGCGGCGGGACAGCCAGGCCTGCCAGCGGGATGTCCTCGGCTCCGATGACGGCCAGGTCCGCGGGAGCGGACAGGCCGTGCACTGCCAGGCCCGCCAGCAGGGCGAAAGCATATTCGTCGTCGAAGCCGCAGGCAGCAGTCACCGGATCCGGCCCTTGCCGCCAGCGCTCGATGATTGGCGCCGCACTCTCCGGGGAAAGGCTCATCGGCTCAACCGCGGGGTGTGGAAGACCGAGCCGGCCGCACGCCTCCCGGATGGCCGCCAGCCTGACCTCAACCCGCCATCCGTAACTGGGATCCTCCGGCACGGCCACCCCGATCCGCCGATGCCCGGCGGCTGCCAGATGCGTGATCTGCAGACCGCCGATCCCGAGGTCAGGGGCATTCGGATCCGCCAGCTGGCCCTGCATCGTTGCGACCGGAATTCCGGTGGCCCGCAGGGCTTTCAGCTCGGTGTCACCGAGCGGGGTGGTGAGGATCAGCGCGGCCGGCGCCAGTGAACGCACCAGGTCCACGGCACCTCCTTGGGCGGGCAGCCGGTGCGCGATCAGACGCAGCCCCTGCCGTTCCACCCAGTCGCTGGCGGCGTCGAGGACCATTGCCAGTGCCCGGCCCAGGGGCTCCGGCGGCAGGAGCATGAGCACCAGGTCGCTGCGTCCGCGGCGAAGGGTGCGGGCGGCTGCGGAGGGGGTATATCCCAGGTCCTGCGCCGCTGACAGCACCCGCTGCCGTGTGGCTGGCGAAATGCTCTGGGCTGAGCGGCCGTTCAGCACGTAGCTGACGGTGGCCCTTGAGACCCCCGCGGCTCGTGCGACGTCGTGCGATGTGACCTTGCGGTGCAATGGATTCCCTTATCTGCACTGGGCTTCTCTTGGACCTGCCCGGCCGTGCTCTTTTACCCTCCTGACGATACACTTTAGACACACGTTACTTACACGTGTAAGTAACGTTAATCAGACGGCCGCGCATCCACGGCTGCCCTTCGTGAAAGGAACGTTCCCGGTGGCAAACAATCCCCTGACAGCACAGAACACCATAGATGAGTGGCTTACCCACCCCGAGGGCGGTCCCATCCTGCGCGGTTTCCTTGCACAGAGCGGCAGCGACGAAGCCTCACTTGGCCCCGCCCGGAGCCTGAAGCTCCAGCAGCTCGTGGATCTCAGCCAGGGACAGATGCCGCAGGCCGCGGTGGATGAACTGGTTCGGCAGGCCAACGGTGGAGTGATGCCGGAGCTCGAAGAAACCGTCCTGCCCACCGTCGAAGGCCGTTTCGAAGGGCGCACCGTCATCGTGACCGGCGCCGGCTCCGGCATCGGGCGTGCCACTGCCGCCCGCATCGTCCGGGAAGGCGGCCGCGTGATCGCGGTGGATATTGCCGAAGACCGCATCAAGGAACTCGCCGGCGAACTGGGAGAAGCAGTTGTTCCCGTCGCCGCGGACCTCACCGACCTGGCTGCCGTTGACCGGATCATCTCCGCTGCTGGCGGCTCCATCGACGCCCTGGCCAACGTGGCCGGCATCAACGACGATTTCAGCCCGCTGCACGAGGTCTCCGATGCCATGTGGCAGCGCGTGTTCGCAGTGAATGTCGACGGCCTGGTCCGCCTGACCCGGGCCGTGCTGCCGACGATGCTGGAGGCCGGCCGCGGCTCGATCGTCAACGTCACCTCCGAGGCCGGCCTGCGCGGCTCCGCCTCGGGTGTGGCCTACACCGCCTCCAAGCACGCCGTTGTGGGCATCACCCGCAGCACCGCGTTTATGTATGCCAAGGAAGGCATACGTATCAATGCTGTTGCGCCCGGCGGCGTTGCGACCGGCATTCCGATGCAGGGAAAGACCTCCGAGTACGGTGAAGCCCGCCTCGGCCCTGCCCGGGTAAACATCCCGAGCATCGCTTCCGCCGAGGAACTCGCGGCGTCGATCACCTTCCTGCTCAGCGACGATGCCGTGAACATCAACGGCGCGATCCTGCCTTCCGACGGCGGCTGGTCCGCGGTCTAAAGACCCATAACGACGGCGGCCGGTTCCCCCCGCAGTGAAGGGAACCGGCCGCCGTCGTACCGCCGTCGAACATTGTGCGTTAGCCGGCGACAGCAGCCGCCAGCTTGTTCAGCGACTCCTCCAGCTCATCCTTGCTGATCATCGGGAAGGACACCTTCTTCAGGGTCTCCTTGTCGGTGACCTTGCTCCAGTCGTAGGTGAGCGTTACTTCAGTGGAATCCGGGCCCAATGAGGTCAGCTCCCACATCCACTCCCAGCCCGCCGGCTCGGTGCCGGCCACGGCGGTCTGCCAGGCCAGGAGCTTGTTGTGGTCAAACCCGGTGACGTGGTTGTCCGTCTTGTAGTCGCCCATTTTCTGGTTGTTCATGTTCATCGTGAACACATCGCCCACCTTGGCGATGCGGTCGGTCTTCTCATCCGAAACCACCATGCCGGCACCGTCGAGCTCGTGGTGCCGTTCGGGGTTGGACAGCAGGTGGAAAAGGTCCCCTGCCGCTGCGTCGATGACGCGGGAAACGGAAATGGTTGACTGCTCGGTGGACATATTTCTCCTTCGTGTAGACGGATCATGCCATCCCGGCACGGGCGGTTGCCCGGCGCGGGAAATCTAATCGGTGGTTGACCGCTGCGCCTCTTCGAGGTTCCAGCCGCTGATAAAGGGCGGGTCCTGGCCCTCGTCCCGGGTGTACTGGCAGCAGCGCTCCCGCTCATCCTGCAGCCACTGCCGGAATCCGGCCTGCGTGGATCCCAGCGACGGTACCCGGTCCAGCACGTCGATGGCCAGCTGAAACCGGTCGATCTGGTTCAGCATGGCCATGTCGAACGGCGTGGTGGTGGTGCCCTCTTCCTTGTAACCGCGCACGTGCAGATTGCCGTGGTTGGTTCGGCGGTAGGTCAGGCGGTGGATCAGCCAGGGATACCCGTGATAGGCGAAAATGACCGGCCGGTCCTTGGTGAACAGGGTGTCGAAGTCGCGGTCGGACAGGCCGTGCGGATGCTCGGCGGCGTCCTGCAGCCGCATCAGGTCCACCACGTTGACCACCCGGATCCGCAGCTGGGGCAGCCGCTCCTTGAGCAGGGCGGCGGCGGCCACGGTTTCCAGCGTGGGTACGTCACCGGCACAGCCCATAACGACGTCGGGATCCGGTTTCGCGCCCGGCCCGCTGTCCTCGCTGCCGGCGAAGTCCCAGACACCGATGCCGCGTTTGACGTGCAGCTTCGCTTGCTCGGGGTCCAGCCAGACCGGGGCCGGCTGCTTGCCGGAGATCACCACGTTCACCCGGTTCCGCGTCCCCAGGATGTGCTGCGCGACGGCCAGCAGGGTGTTGGCATCCGGTGGCAGGTAGACCCGGATGACGTCCGCCTTTTTGTTGACCACGTGGTCGATGAAGCCGGGATCCTGATGCGAGAAGCCGTTATGGTCCTGCTGCCAGACATGGCTGGAGAGCAGGTAGTTCAGCGAGGCGATCGGCTGGCGCCAGGGCAGCTCGCGGCTGACCTTCAGCCATTTGGCGTGCTGGTTGAACATGGAGTCGACAATGTGGACGAAGGCCTCGTAGCAGTTGAACACCCCGTGCCGGCCGGTGAGCAGGTAGCCCTCCAGCCAGCCTTCGCAGAGGTGTTCGCTGAGGACCTCGAGGACCCGGCCGCTGCGGGCCAGGTGTTCGTCAACCGCTTCAATGCGCTGCTGCCAGACCTTATCCGTGACGCCGTAGACCTCCTGCAGCCGGTTCGACGCCGTCTCATCCGGTCCGAAGATGCGGAAGTTCTCCGGGTTCAGCCGGATGATCTCGGCGAGGTAGCGGCCCAGGTTCAGCATGGGGCTGACCCGCTCGCTGCCCGGCCGGGCAGTCTCCACCGCAAAACCGGCGTAATCCGGCAGCCGCAGGTCACGCAGCAGGTGCCCGCCATTGGCATACGGGGTGGCGCTCATCCGGGCATCCCCCGCCGGCGCAAGCGCGGCGATTGTTTCGCGAAGCCGGCCCGCGCCGTCGAACAGTTCCTCCGGCCGGTAGGAGCGCATCCACTCCTCCAGCTGCTCCAGGTGCTCCGGATTGTCGTGGACCTCGGAGAGCGGCACCTGGTGGGCGCGCCAGGTGCCCTCGACCTGTTTGCCGTCCACGGTCTGCGGCCCGGTCCAGCCTTTGGGTGACCGGAAAACGATCATGGGCCAGCGCGGGGCATGCTCCCGGGTACCGGCGGCCTGCGGTGCACCAGCCTGCCCGTCCGCCGGCGGAACCGTTTTGGCGCCGGAGCGGTACGGCTCCTGGATCGCCCGGATCTCCGCAAGGCAGGTGCTCAGCGCGGCTGCGAAGTCCTCATGTGCGGCCATCACCGCCGCAGGATCCTCCACGGTGACCACGTGGGGGTGGAACCCGTAGCCCTCCAGCAGCTTGAGCAGCTGGGCTTCGGGCATCCGCGCCAGGACCGTGGGATTGGCGATTTTGTAGCCGTTCAGGTGCAGGATCGGCAGCACGGCGCCGTCCGCGGCAGGGTCCAGGAAGCTGTTCGAGTGCCAGCTGGCGGCGAGCGGTCCGGTTTCCGCCTCGCCGTCCCCTATGACGGTGGCGGCGATGAGGTCCGGATTGTCGAAGACGGCGCCATAGGCGTGGGCCAGCGAGTAGCCGAGTTCCCCGCCTTCGTGGATGGATCCCGGGGTTTCCGGAGCGGCATGGCTGGGGACTCCGCCGGGGTAGGAGAACTGCTTGAAGAGTGTGCGCATGCCCTCTTCATCCAGGCCCACATGGCTGTAGATCTCGGAGTAGGTGCCTTCCAGCCAGGCATTGGCAACGTTCGCCGGTCCGCCATGGCCGGGTCCGGTGATGAACAGGAATTGCTGCCCGGATTCGTTGATCAGCCGGTTCAGGTGGGCGTAGATGAAATTCAGGCCAGGTGTGGTTCCCCAGTGGCCCAGCAGCCGGGCCTTAACGTCAGCGGGTTCCAGCGGGCGGCGCAGCAGCGGATTGTCCCGCAGGTAGATCTGCCCTGCGGAAAGGTAGTTGGCGGCCCGCCACCACGCATCAACGCCGTCCAGTTCGGGTTCCGGCGGCACTGCTGTCCCGGGCAGCCGGGTCTGGGGTGTTCCGGTCTCGGTCATCGTGTGCGTTTCCTCCCGTTGCGGACGTGTGGACGGTTCGTGAAACTTCGGGGCCCTAGGGATCTTTCGCAGCTGCGGCTGCCGGCACTTCGGGCACCACGTCGGAGGGCCGCTTGTCCGGCCGCAGCCCGCGCCAGACCGGGTGGCGGAGTTTGCCGGTGCCGGTGCGCTCCGCATAGGTCACCTCTCCGACCAGGACCGGGCGCACCCAGCGGGCGTCGGAGGCGTCGGCACGGGGCACATCGTCCAGCGGCGGGGTTTTGCGGCCGAGCTTTTTCAGCCGGGCGCCGACGGCGGCCAGGTCCCGTTCGCTGAGCCCGGAACCCACCCGGCCGATGTATTTGAGGTCGGTTCCCTCCGGGACCGCGACCAGCAGGGAGCCCACCTTGTTCGCCCGGTTGCCCTGCCCGGGACGCCAGCCGACCACCACCACTTCCTGGGTGAGCTGGTTCTTGAGTTTGATCCAGCTCCGTGAGCGCCGGCCGGAGGAATAGTCCGAGGCCCGCCGCTTGGCCACCACACCCTCCAGCCCCAGCTCCTTGCTGGCAGCCACGGCCTCGTCCAGGGAGAGGTCCAGCGCGGGCGGCACCTGGATATGGCCGTGTGCATCGGCGGTTTCCACGGCCTGTTCCAGGATTTCCCGGCGCTGCTCGTAGGTGAGGTCCACCAGGGAGTTCCCATCCAGCCACAGCAGGTCGAAGGCCATAAACTGCACCGGCGTTTTGGCAGCAGCCGCCTCAGCGTCCTTGGCCCGGGACAGGTTCATCCGGGGCTGGAGCAGCCCGAAGTCGGGCCGGCCAGCCTTGTTTAAGGCCACAATTTCGCCGTCGAGCACCGCCCGCTCTCCGTTCAACCGGCCCCCCAGTTCCTGCAGCTCCGGATAGGCGGTGGTCATGTCGTTTCCGTTCCGGCTGATCAGCCGGGTTCCTTCCGGAGTGACTTCGGCGATGGCGCGCACCCCGTCCCATTTCATTTCGAACGCCCATTCGGCGTCGTCGTTTACGTCCGCCCGGGTACCCAGCGTGGCAAGCATCGGCTTCAGCCCGGGCATTCCGGACTCCCGGATGTCCGCCCTCACCGCCGCAGCGTCCGGCAGGGGCAGGGGACCGGGACGGGATTTCGCTGCGTCGGATACCGTCTGCACCGGATTTTCGTCCGAAGGCTCCGGCGTCCTTCCGCCGTGGGAGGAGCTGCTCTCCGGCTCGCCGGAGTGCTCCGCGGGCCCGGGCCGCTGGTCCTTCATCAGGTGCAGCAGCCAGTTGTTTTTTCCGTCCTCACCGCCGGTGTGGATGAAGGCGAAGCGCCGGTCCGCCGAACCGTCCCGGGCCAGTCCGCCGTCCGGCTGGCCGTGCACGGTGGCGATCACTTCCTCGCCCGGACGCCACTTCTCCGCTTCGTAGGTTCCGTGGTCCCAAATTAGAACTTCCCCGGCACCGTATTCACCTTTGGGGATGGTGCCCTCGAAACCGCCGTAGTCCAGCGGGTGGTCCTCGGTCTGCACCGCCAGGTGGTTCCTGCTCGGTGTGGTGGGCGGACCCTTGGGCACGGCCCAGGAAACCAGCACACCGTCCCGCTCCAGCCGGAAGTCCCAGTGCAGGCGCCGGGCGTGATGCTCCTGGATGACAAAGCTGTTGCCGTTTCCTTCCACGGCCACCGGCTCATGCGGCACGGGCTCGGGCGTCTTCGCCGCGTCCCGCATGCTGCGGTACTTGTGCAGCTTGTCCTGCGGACCTTCCGCAGGCAGGGCAGCCGCGTCCGCTTCCCCGCCGCGCATTCCCCCGAGCGGATCGCCGATGTCCTCGATCCGGTCCAGGACCTGCTCGTAGGTCAGCTGGTCCAGCTCCGGGTCCTCGAGCTCCGCCCAGGTGCGGGGCGCGGCAACCGTGGGGTGGAACCGTCCGCGCAGCGAGTACGGACAGATGGTGGTTTTGTTTGCGTTGTTCTGGCTCCAGTCCACCAGGACCTTGCCTTTGCGCAGCGTCTTCCTCATATCGCTGACCACCAGATCTGGGTGGTCGGCTTCCAGCGCCCGCGCCAGTTCATGGGCGACGGCGCTGACGTCTTCGGAGGTCTGGCTGCGGTCCAGCGCGGCATAGAGATGGATGCCCTTGGAACCGCTGGTGACCGGCCGGGCATCCAGGCCCATATCTGTCAGGATGCCGCGGGCCAGCCGGGCGACCTCGGCGCACTCGGCCAGCGAGGTCCCTTCCCCGGGATCAAGGTCCAGCACCAGCCGGTCGGGATTCTGCCTGACCCCGCGCGGACCAAACTGCCACTGCGGAACATGGATTTCCAGGGCGGCAAGCTGCGCCAGCCAGGTGAGCGTCGCCAGGTCGTTGACCAGCGGGTAAACGGTGGCGTGGTCCTTATGTTCAATCGAGTACCGTTTCACCCAGCTGGGCGCGGAATCGTCGATGTTCTTCTGGAAGAACACCTCTCCGGGCTTCTCCGGGGTTCCGACGCCGTTGACCCAGCGCTTGCGGGTCGCCGGCCGGTCCCGGGCATACGGGATCAGTTGGTCTGCGATGGCAGCGTAGTAGGACAGCACGTCAGCCTTGGTGGTCCCGGTTTCCGGGTAGAGCACCTTCTCCAGCGAGGTTAGGCGCAGGCGGTGCCCGTCCACATTGACCGTTTCCCGCTGCTGCGGGCCCGTTCCCGTTCTCGCCATGCCCCCTAGTCTTACCGGGATTGGGGCCCAAATGCCAGTAGACATCAGCATGCTTACAAAATGTTGCAGTGGTTTTCCCGGCTGCACCGTCAGCAGGCCCGCACCCCGCGCCGCGGTGTGTATGTTGGGAAAATGACTGATGCGCAGCGGGTCCTGGTTACCGGCGCCACCGGCTACATCGGCGGGCGGCTGGTGCCCCTGCTGCTGGCGGACGGCCATAAAGTACGGGTACTGGTCCGTTCCCCGGAGAAACTCAACGATGTGCCCTGGCATAACGACGTCGAGATCGTGAAGGGGGACCTGTCCGACCTCCGATCGGTGGAGTCGGCCTTCGCGGACGTGGATACGGTGTACTTCCTGGTTCATTCCATGGCCTCGGGCAAGGGGTTCGCTGCCCAGGAGGAAGCAATCGCCCACAACGTTGCGGCGGCGGCGGAACGGGCCGGCGTGAAACGCATCGTTTATCTCGGCGGCCTGCATCCGGATACGGGCGGACTTTCACCGCATATGGCCTCACGGACCGCCGTGGGGAAAATCCTGCTGGACGGCGCGGTACCGGCCGTCGTTTTCCAAGCCGGAGTCGTCATAGGTTCCGGTTCCGCCTCCTTCGAGATGATCCGGCACCTGACCGAGACCCTCCCGGTCATGCCGGCCCCCAGCTGGGTGCGCCGCCGGATCGAACCGATTGCCGTCCGGGACGTCCTGCACTATCTGACCCGCGCCGTCGACCTCCCCGATGGAATGAACCGCACCTTCGACATCGGAGACCGGGAGGTGCTGGAGTACGCGGACATCATGAACGGTTACGCCGAAGTGGCGGGCCTTCCCCGGCGCCGGATCTATGCACTGCCGCTTCCCGCCCCCAAGCTGGCCGGATTGTGGGTGGCACTGGTGACCCCGATTCCGCTGTCCATGTCCCGGCCCCTGGTGGAATCGCTGCAGCACGACGCGGTGGCCAAGGAATGGGACATCGACGAGTACATCCCGGCACCGGAAGGCGGTCTCACCAGCTACCGCGACGCCGTCACCCGTGCCCTGGGAAAGGAGGCGCGTGGTGAGGTGGAGACCACCTGGGCCAGTGCCTCTTCCGCTGCTGACCTGGCCTCGGAACCGCTGCCTTCGGACCCGGACTGGGCAGGGCAGACCGTCTACGTGGACCAGCGGCGGCGGCATTCCGCCGTCGACCCGGCGCACGTGTGGCAGGTGATCGAGGGCATCGGCGGCAAGAACGGCTGGTACTCGCTGCCCATGGCCTGGGCCATCCGCGGCGTGCTGGATAAAACGGTTGGCGGTGCCGGGCTGACGCGCGGACGCCGCAACCAGGCAACCCTGCTGACCGGCGACGTTGTGGACTGGTGGCGGGTCGAGCTTCTGGAACGCGGAACCCTGCTGCGCCTGCGGGCCGAGATGCGGGTGCCCGGCAAGGCCTGGCTGGAACTGCGGGTGGACCCCGACGGCGACGGCAGCGTCTACAGCCAGCGCGCCATCTACTTCCCGCGCGGGCTGCTGGGCCGGTTGTACTGGTGGCTGATCTATCCCTTCCACGGGCTGATCTTCCCGTCCATGGCCAAAAACATCACCCGTCAGGCAGCCCGGCTGGCGGAGCAGGAGTAAGGAACGGGCGGCTTGCGTATCGGCGCACTGTCAGGATGTCTGGCTAACGTAGGATAACTTTCAGCCAGACAAGAACGTAGGGGAACAATAGTGCAGGAAAAGAGCAACCGTAAGCGGTGGATAGCACTGGCCGCAGCGGCAGCAGTACTGGTGGTCGGCGGCGCAGTGGGTGTGGCCGTTGCCAGCGGTGCTTTCGACGGCGGAAGCTCCTCTGCACAGACACCTGGCCCGTCCTCCTCTCCCAGCGAATCTGCAGCACCGGCCGTTCCCGTCAAGTTCACGGCCGAACCCGCTGACCAGTCGGTGGAGGTCAACCCCATCACGGTTCCTGCGCTCAAGGTGGAGCACGGGACCATCGATTCCGTAAGCCTGGCGCCGCTGGGCGGAGGCGCAGAGGTCAGCGGCGACCTGGCGGGCGGGAAGACCGAATGGACGGCGTCCGAACCCCTGAAGTTCGACACGGAGTACACCTTCGAGTTCACCCTGGCGGACGCCAACGGCAAAACCACCACCTCTTCGCAGACGTTCCATACGGTGACCGCGCCGCATGAGGCCAACGCCTTCATGGGACCGCTGGACAAATCAGTGGTCGGCGTCGGGCATCCCATCGAAATCAACTTCAGCGAACCGGTGACCAACAAGACCGCGGTCGAAGAGGCCATCACCATCACCAGCTCGAGTGGTCAGGCCGGAGCGTTCTACTGGATTACGGACAACAAGGTCCGCTACCGCCCGGAGACCTTCTGGGAACCGAACTCCACCGTCACCGTGGACATGGCACTGTTCGGTGTGGACTTCGGCAACTCGATGATTGGCAACTTCAACGAGACGCGGACCTTCTCGGTGCATAACAGCAGGGTCGCCGTCGTCGATAACGCAACCAAGACCATGCAGGTCTTCATTGACGGGCAGCTCACCCGCACCTTCCCGGTAACCCTCGGCGACGAACAGTGGCCCTCACCCAGCGGCTATCAGGTGGTGATGAGCCAGCACGCCACGCTGCCCTTCCGGGCCGAGAGTATTGGCCTGAAACCCGGCGACCCGGACTATTACGAGCCTTTCGACGCGTCCTGGGCCAGCCGGCTGACCAACAGCGGCGTGTTCGTCCACCAGGCACTGCCGGGCGCATTGGGCGCATTGGGTGTCATTAATGTCTCCCACGGCTGCGTCGGAATGTCTCCCGAGGGCGCGAAGTACTTCTACGACACCTTTGAGCCCGGTGACCTGGTGCAGGTGCTGAACACAGGTATTGGCCCGGCAGCGGTGTGGGACGGCTACGGCGACTGGAATGTCCCCTGGACTGAGTATTCCACCCAGCCCAAGGCCTAATCCCGGCGGCGCCCGAACACGAAGTAGGAGATCGGGCCCACGAAGTTCACGGCGCAGGCAGCGCTCCACGCGGCCCGCGAACCGCGGATCTCGCTGCGGGGCCGGCGCCAGATATCCACCAGGGCGGCACCGGCCAGCAGGAACTGGACGGCGGAGAGTATGCCCAGGCCCTTCTTCTGCTCTGCGCTGAGGTCCTGGAAGGACTTTTTCTTACTCATGGGTTCTCCTTGTTGCAGTTCGGTAAGCGGTTAAGTCAGGGCGGCTGATCACCGGCCGGTGCGGAGCTTGAAAGCCTGCACCTGTTCGAGGACCAGCTGCACAACGGCGGTGAGGACTCCCAGGTTAATCAGGCTTGGGGCCGCATAGCGCAGTCTTTGGCTCCAAGGTTCAGTCACGTAACCGTAGCTGTTGGGCTGCAGGTAGGAAGGTTCGGGCGGGAAGATCAGGTCCGCGAAAAAACCGAACAAGCCCAGGAACAATAAGCCACCCGCCAGCACCCAGGCCACCATCCGGTATTTGCGCTGCCGAAGCTCCAGGTCCGCCCAGGCCTTCGGTGTGGCTCCCGGCTGGTGCTGCGGGGCATCACTGATTTCCACCACCTGCGGCGCCTCATCGACGGCGTCCCGGAAAACCCCGTCACCGCCGCCGCGCTGGTAGGCCTCGTCATACCGTGGATCGAAGTCGCTTTGTTTGCTGGTCATGGCGCGGCCATCCCCTCATTTGTGCGGACCTGGGCGGTCGAGGCGGCGGGCGGCAGAACCTTCCTGCCACCCGCCGTCGTCCGACCCTGCCCTCCCCCATTGATGCAGCAAACTGTAACCGATCCTCTCCCGGCCAGGCCGGAGCGGCGGCCCTACTTGGCCAGGAAGGCCAGCAGGGCTTCGTTGACCTCGGCAGCGTGGGTCCACAGCAGGCCGTGTGGGGCTCCCTCGATTTCCACATAGTCGGCGGACGGCAGGGCCTTGGCGAACTGCCGGCCGGTCGCATCGATGGGAAGGATGTTATCTGCCGTGCCGTGCACGATCAGGGCCGGAACATCGATCTTCGGAATGTCCTGCCGGAAGTCGGTCAGCCAGGTCGGCTGCGCTGCGGCCGCGGCCACCGGACTCGCCGAAACCGCCAGGTTCCAACCGGCGTTGATGACCTCCTGGCTGAGCCGCGGGGTGCCCAGCAGGTCATCGGCGTTGTAGAAATTCTTGAAGAATTCGGTGAAGAACGCGTACCGGTCCGCGGTCACCGCCGCCAGCAGGCCGTCAAACACCTCCTGCGGAACGCCCGTGGGGTTGTCATCCGCCTGCAGCAGGTACGGTTCCAGCGAACCCAGGAAGACGGCTTTGGCGATCCGTGCCGAACCGTAGGTCCCCAGGTACCGCCCTACCTCACCCGTGCCCATGGAGAAGCCGGCCAGGACGACGTCCTGCAGCTCCAAGGTGGTCAGGATGGTGTCCAGATCGGCGGCGAAGGTGTCGTAGTCGTAGCCGGTGGCCGGTTTGGAGGACTTCCCGAAGCCGCGCCGGTCATAGGTGATAACCCGGTAGCCGGCCTCCAGCAGCGCCGCCGTCTGCTTTTCCCAGGACGCCCCGTCGAGCGGATAGCCGTGGATCAGGACCACGGGCTGTCCCGCACCGTGGTCCTCGTAGTAAAGGTCGATGGAGGTGCTGTTCTCGCTGCCAACACTGATGTGGCCCATGGTGTTACTCCTGTCCTCGACGGCGGCGGAAACGGTCCTTCCCGCCGGTATCCCCACTGTAGGCAATGCTTGCCCTAGGGTTTGGTGTCCAGTTCCCGGACGACGCGGGCCGGATTGCCCACGGCGACGGCGTTCGCCGGCAGATCCTTCGTGACAACGGCGCCCGCACCCACCACTGTGTTCTCTCCGATGCTCACCCCCGGCAGCACGATCACTCCGCCGCCGAGCCAGACGTTGTTCCCGATGGTGATCGGCTTCGCGGCCTCCAGCTTGTCCCGCCGGGGTCCCGGCTCGAGCGGATGGGTGGGGGTCAGCAGCTGGACGTTCGGTCCGATCTGCACGTCGTCGCCTATGGTGATGGGTGCGACGTCCAGGGCGGTGAAGTTGTAGTTGATAAAGGTCCGTGCGCCGATGCTGATGTATTTGCCGTAATCGACGTAGAGCGGCGGCCGCACCTCGGAGCCTGCGCCAAGTGCTCCGAGCAGTTCGGTCAGGAGTCCTGCGGCCGCCTCTGGTTCCTGCGGCCAAAGGCGGGTGTAGCGGTCGGCCAGGGAGATGGCCCGCCGGCTGTCTGCGGCCAGTTCCGCGTCGTCGGCGATATACAGGTCTCCTGCCTGCATCCGCTCCCGCATGGACCGGTTATCTCCCTCGAAGTAGTCGGTCATGGCACTCCTTCCGGACGTTCTGAAGAGAAATCACTCCCTTCAAACCTATCTGTCAGGCAGGCTGAGGAAAATGTCAGGGGAGGGACATTCCGCCTTTGACCAGCACGTTTTCGTGCAGCTGCTGCCATCCTTCTTCGGTTATGTCATTCCGGTCGGTGTAGCCATCCACCACCAGGGCTGCTGTGCCGGCTCCGGGGACGCTGTGGGCGAGGACCAGGCCCTGCCCAAGCCCGCCGCTGCACCCGGCGGACCAGCTTTCATCCCGGTCCTCGAAGACGATGACCAGGCAGTGGTCGGTGCTGCTGCGGGAAACGTAATAACGCTCTGTCCCCCTGGTGGTGAGGTACCGGACCTCGTCGCCGCCGGTTTCCAGCCTCACCCAGCTGGGAAGAATGTCCTGTTCGCCGGCGTCGGCGTCGAAAATGCCGAACGGGGGCGGCGGCGCCGAACAGCCGCCCAGCGCCAGGGCACCCGCTGCAGAGAGGGCAGTCCACCCCGCCAAAACCGCGTTTCGGCGCCAGTGCGCACGCCGTACCGCCTCCTGTGATGTCCCCATTTCTGCTCCCCCTTTTGATGCCGCCCCCAACGGCCGCAGATTACCGGGAGACTACCACCGTTCCGCTGCGGTTTCCGGAGCCCCGTTACAGGGAGCTGCCAACCAGGCTGAGTGCCAGGACCACCATAAAAACACCGATAGCCAGGTCCAGGACCCGCCAGGCGGCGGGCCGGGCGAACACGGGGGCCAGGAGGCGCGCCCCGAAACCGAGGGCGCTGAACCACAGGATGCTGGCCGCGACGGCTCCGGCCGCGAAGACCCACCGGCCATCCGGGCCGTGGGAGGAGGCCAGGGAGCCGAGCAGCACCACGGTGTCCAGGTAGACGTGCGGGTTAAGCCAGGTCAGGCTCAGGCAGGTGAGGACCGCCGCGGCCAGTGTGCCCCGGCCCCCGCCCGTTGCCTCCAGTGCGGCCGGCCGAAAGGCACGTTTGAAGGACAGCACCGCATAAGCCAGCAGGAAAGCGGCTCCGGCCCAGCGGATGGCGTCCAGGGCCAGAGGGGCGGTTTCCGTGAGTTTTCCAATCCCAGCCGTACCCAGCAGGATCAGCACCGCATCGCTGAGGATGCAGACGGTGAGGACGGGGAGCAGGTACTCCCGGCGGATGCCCTGCCGCAGCACGAAGGCGTTCTGCGCCCCGATCGCGATAATGAGGGCCAGGCCGCTGCCGAGGCCGGTGAAGAAGGGGGACAAATCTACTGTGCTCACCCCTTGACGCTAGGCGGTGCGAGCCTCATGAATCCAACTAAAACTTCTAACGAAAGTTTAGAATTGTTAATGTGGATCTGAATTCCGAGCAGCTGCGTGCCCTTTCCGCCGTGATCGACCACGGCGGTTTCGAAGCGGCAGCTGCCTCCCTGCACGTCACCCCATCGGCGATCAGCCAGCGGATCAAGGCTTTGGAGAAGCAGGTGGGTGCTGTCCTGGTCCGCCGCGGCAGACCGGCCGCAGTCACGGAACCGGGGGCTGTCCTGCTGCGGCTGGCCCGGCAGGTGGCGGCCCTGGAAAGCGACGCCGCGCGGCGGCTGGGACTGGACGAATATGCAGGCCGGCCCCGGGTCCAGCTGGTCATCAACGCGGACTCAATGGCCACATGGGTCCTGCCGGCCCTTGCGCCCCTGCAGGACATCAGCTTCGAGTTCACCCTGGAGGACCAGGACTACTCAGCCGAGAGCCTGCGCAATGGCACCGCCATGGGGGCCGTAACCTCCAGTTCCACAGCGGTGCAGGGCTGCTCGGTGGAGCCGCTGGGCATTATGCGCTACCAGCCGGTGGCCAGCCCGGACTTCGCCCGGCGCTGGCTGGCGGAAGGATGGACCCGCGTTTCCGCCGCTGCGGCGCCCATGGTGGTGTTCAATCGGAGAGACTCCCTGCAGCAGAGATTCCTGTCGGATTGCTTCGGGCCCGGCATCGCCCCACCCCACCATTTCGTTCCGGCATCCTGGGATTTCCTGCAGGCAACCCGGCTGGGCTTCGGCTGGGCCGTTCTGCCGGATCTGCAGGCAGCACCGCTGCTGGCCGACGGTTCGCTGGTGCTGCTCGCGCCCGGGCGCACCCTGGATGTCCCGCTGTTCTGGCAACAGTGGCGGGTGGATCTGCCGGCCCTCTCCCGGGTTGCCGGAGCGCTGACCGGTGCTGCGGCCAGGGAACTGGCCTAGAACGGATTCACTGCAGGGCAGACTCACCGCTCAGCCGATGGTAGGTGCGGTCGTGGTAAACCAGGGGCGCGGCGGCCGGCCCGGTGTGAATATCCAGCACAGCGGCGGCGATCAGCGTCGAGCTGCCGGCCTGGGTGAGGGACAGCACCCGGCAGACAAGTGCCCGGGGCACTCCCTTGAGCAGCGGCTCGCCGCCCGGCAGTGTTTCCCATTCCAGGTCCGGCCCAAACCGCTCCGACCCACGGGCGGCAAAGAGGGCAGCCAGCCCGGCGTTTTCAGCGCCGAGCAGGTGCACCACGATGGTGCCGGCGGCGGCAATAACACCAGCCGAGCCCTCGGTCGAGGCCAGCGAGAACGCCAGGATGGGCGGAACCGCGGACACCGAGGTGACTGAGGACGCCGTCAATCCCACGGGCCCGGTGGGCCCTGCGGCGGTAATGATCGCGACGCCGGCGGGGTGGCCCCGGAACGCGTCCTTGAATTCATCCACCACAGGGTTGGTAACTGCCGTTGAAGTCATAACCCAAGCGTAGAACCTCAACAATAGTTGAGGTCAAATCTACGGTTCCAGATCTACGGTTCCAGCAGCGGTGCACCGTGCGAATGCAGCCCGGAAGCATCGTCCGGATTGACGAAGCTGCACTCGGCCAGGGTCAGGCAGCCGCAGCCGATACAGCCGCCCAGCCGGTCCCGCAGGGCCTCAAGCTGGTGGATCCGGCTGTCGAGGTCCTGGCGCCAGGCCATGGAGAGGCGCTGCCAGTCAGCTTGGTCCGGAACGCCGTCGTGAGGCAGTTCCGCGAGGGCGGAGGCAATATGCGACAAGGGAATACCGGCCCGCTGGGCAGCACGGATAACCGCCACCCTGCGCAGCACCGAGCGGTCGAAACGGCGCTGGTTTCCCGCCGTCCGGCGGCTCTGGATCAGGCCCTGCCGCTCATAGAAATGCAGGGCGGACACGGCCACTCCGCTGCGTTCAGCGACCTGTCCTACTGTCAGTTCACCGGGAACCCGGGTTTGTCCGTCCATATACCTGCACTGCCCTGCCTGCCGACACCGCCGGCTGCAGCTCAGCCGGTTGCTGAGTCCATTAAACCAAGGGGCGGGACGGCATGGCCGTACCGGAAGAGATTCTGCGGATCCCAGGCGGCCTTGGCCGAGCGCAGCCGCTCGTAGGCCTCCGGTTCCCACGCGCGGGCCCTGTCCTGTTCATCACCCGCGGGTCCATGGAAATTGATCAGGCTACCGGCGGCGTAGGGTTCAAAACCCGTGGCGAGGCGAACCAGCGCTGCCTCGACGGCATCCTCCGCAGGGAGCCCCGGAACCCCAAGGATGAAGAGGTGGAAGCCGGCACTCCGGCCGGATACTGCGTCCGGTACCGCGGGATCCGAGGCCAGGGCTCCACCCAACAGGCGAAGTTCGGCCATCACCAGGGGCGTGTCCGAGCCGGGACCGATGTGCCTGAGCAATTCCGCTGCACCCTCCTCACTGAAGTCAGCGAGCAGCATGCCGCGTTCCATGCTGGGCATCGGGCCCGCGGGATCGTCATGAATGGAATCCACGGCCCCGTAATCCATCGGGCCAACGGTGTCCCTGAGCAGCGGAAGCGCACGCATCGGCCCGATCAGTGCCTCGCCCTCTTCCCGGCCGCCAAAAAACCCAAAGCGCAGCAGGACCGGCGCGCTTCCCCGGAGCTCCTCCGGAACGAACGGAACATCCGGAAGGTGCATAAAGGCCAGCGACGCCGATGCCTCGTGGGGCAGGCCCGGTGCCCACTGCCGGAAAGCCTCCAGCACGTCTCCGGCGGCTGCTTCCGGGAACACCATCTGCCCGCCGTAGAAGTCCCCCAGCGGCACTGCCCCAAAAGTCATTTCCGTGACTATTCCGTAGTTGCCCTTTCCACCGCGCAGCACGGCGAACAGTTCCGGCTCCTGGTCCGGATCGACGCGGCGCACTGTTCCGTCCGGTGTCACGACTTCGAGGCTGCGCACATGGTCCGCAGCGAATCCGAGGGACCTGCCCATCAGCGGGAGCCCGCCGCCGAGGGTGTATCCGACTACTCCCACGCGCGAACTGGACCCATGGGCAGCGGTGAGTCCCAGGGGCACCAGTTGGTCCAGGACAGCGGACCACCGGACTCCCGCTCCCACTGTGACTGTCCCCGCCGTCTGGTCCACTGCGACGTCCTGCAGGCGTGAGGTGTTGATCAGCAGGCCTTCGTCCATGGGTGCCGCAACGCTGTGCCCGGTCGCCTGCACCGCGAGGGGGATGCCGCGCTGCGCGGCCCAGGCCACAGCGCCGGCAACGTCACCGGCGTCGAGCACGCCCAGGGCTGCGTCTGGCCGGTGGACCTGGGCCAGGTTGTAGGACGCAGTGTCCTCCGCGTACGCGGCGTCACCGGGCAGGCTCACGATGCCGCGGACGCTGCCGCGGAGTGCTTCAAGGTCTGGTTCCTGGATCATGGCTGCTCCCGGCGGTTGCGGTGGTTATCTTCGGTGCTGGCGGATACGCCCGGCCTGAGCACCGGAAATCTGCTCACAGGGTATGCACGCTCTCCGCGCACGCCAAGGGTGGGCGGGAAAGACCGTGCCGCCGCCGCCCGGGCCGCCCGCACCCGCGCCCGCGCGCACCAAAGTCTGGTATCTCTCAGCCTGCTTGGTGTTCACTTGGTACATGAGAGCCATCTGGAAGGGTGCCATAGCGTTTGGGCTGGTCAACGTGCCGGTCAAGGTCTATTCCGCCACCGAGGACCACGATGTCAGCCTCCATCAGGTGCACGAAAAGGACGGCGGCCGCATCCGGTACCAGCGCCGCTGCGAAATCTGCGGTGAAGTGGTGGAGTACAAGAACATTGCCAAGGCGTACGACGACGGCGAGCAGACCGTCGTCCTGACCGACGAAGACCTCGCTTCGCTGCCGGTGGAGAAAAGCCGGGAGATCGAGGTGGTGGAGTTCGTGCCCAGCGACCAGGTGGACCCGATTCTCTTCGACCGGACCTATTATCTGGAGCCGGACTCCAAGTCCACCAAGTCCTATGTGCTGCTCCGCCGGACTCTGGAGGAATCCGAGCGCACCGCGATCGTCCAGTTCTCCCTTCGGCAGAAAAGCCGGCTGGGTGCACTCCGGGTCCGCGGCGATGTCCTGACCCTGCAGACCCTGCTCTGGGAGGACGAGGTGCGCGAGGCCGCGTTCCCCTCCCTGGAAGAAAGCGTCCGCATTTCGGCAAAGGAGCTGGAAATGTCCTCGGCACTGGTGGAATCGTTCAGCTCCGATTTCGATCCCTCCGGCTTCACCGACGAGTACCAGGAGCAGCTGCGCACACTGATTGAAGCCAAGCTGGAAAAGGGTGAGGCCCTGGATACCCAGGAAACCTTTGGCGAAGAGCCCGAGGAAGAGGGCGGCAAGGTACTCGACCTGATGGAGGCCCTGCGCCGCAGCGTGGAGAAAAACCGCGGCAGGAAGGCTGGGTCCGCTGAGCAGAAGGACAGCGGGGGCAAGAAACCTGCGGCGAAGTCCGCCGGCAAAAAAACCAGGAAAGGTGCCTAGGCATGGCCATCACCAGATTCTTCCGCGACCGCACCGGGAGGCAGACTGTGTTCCAGCTGCCCAACCTGCCGCTGCTGGCCTGGGCCGGTTTCGGCGCGGCCTCCGGCATGGCCCTCACACCGCGCTACCGCACCCTGCTGCACCGGGCGAGCCAGGGCTCCATGCTGTGGTGGGCCGCCGGGGAAGCCTTCCGCGGCCGCAGCCCGTTCCGCCGGACGATAGGCGCCGCGGCGCTCGTGCGGTCACTGACCCGCTGACGGCCCAGCCCTACTGGCGGTAACCCTCGACTTCACTCACGGGCCTCACGGCCGCGTCGTCCGGGTTCTCTCCCACCTCCAGGCGGGCACGGCGCTGCCGGAGCAGGTCCCAGCACTGGTCCAGCTGTTCACCAACCCGGCGGAGCTGCTCGGCGTGCTGTTCCGGGTCTGTTGCGGGACCGGCGTCGCGCAGTGCCTGTTCGCGCTCCACCAGTTCCTGGATCTGCTGCTGAATTTCTGAAGTGTCCATCCACCAACGCTAGCCAGCAGCGAAGTCCTGCACCAGAGCCGGCTCCCTGGGCGGATCAGTTGAGCAGTTGCCGGAGAAAGCCCGAAAACCCTTCGGGTGTTCTGCCGTCACGTCTCCCGGAGGTCACCGCCCGGATCCAGTCGGTGGCAATCCAGGCCACACCCGCTGCTTTCATCCGTTCGGCCAGGTGGATGTCCTCGTGGGCCGCTTCGGGCCTAAAACCGCCGGCCGCGGAATACGCTGCGGCGGAAAAACCCAGGTTGGCACCGTTCACGTGCGGATGGCCTTCGATGAGCTGATGGCGTGAGTGCCACCTGGTCAGGTGCTCGGCGGTCAGATCGGCGGCGTCCGGGACGACGGTGCCCAGGATCAGCCCGTGCCCCGCGGCGGCCAGCTGATGCTGCGTCAGCAGCCAGTTGCCGGGGACCACGGTGTCAGCGTCGGTATTAGCGATCCACCCGGCACCCGCCCGCAGCATCGCGTCGACGCCAAGCGCCCGCGCTGCCCCGACATTTCCGGCGGCGGTCTCCAGCAGGTGCAGCTCCAGGCCGAGCCCGGCGCCTGCCTGCGCGGCTGCCTCCGCTGAGCCGTCAGTGCAGGAATCAAGGACGACGGCGACGCTCACCCGGAGGGGACCTTCGGCTGCCACTGTTTCGACGGCCGCCGCCACTGCGGCCAGGCAACGCGGCAGGAGTTCTTCCTCGTTACGGGCTGGAATGACGACGCCGGTGTGGCGTGGGGTCACAGCAGCCCTTCTCGTTGGGCCAGTGAGCGCACCGACGAGGCCGGCCCTGGGACCAGGACATCAATCCGGAAGTCAGCTTCGACGTGCTCGGAGAGCAGCGTCAGTCCGCTGCCGGTGCGGAACGCGTTATGCACGGTATCGCCGGTCAGCGGCCAGCCGTTATTCGGATGCCGCCAGTGGCACAGCAGCAGCACACCGTCCTTCGTCAGGGATGCGGCTGCCTGCTTTACTGTTTCCTTCAGCTGGCCGGCAGTCAGGAAATAGCCGATTTCGGAAATGAGCACCAGATCAAAGGTGTCCCGGGGCCAGTCAACCGGAATGCTCCCTTGGACAAACTCCACGCCGCCGGTCCCGGCGAGACGCGCCCGGGCAAGGTCCAGGGCACGGTCACTGATGTCCATGGCCAGCACCGAATCTGCACGTCTTGCCAGCTCGGCGGTAAGGACACCGATCGAGCATCCTGGTTCGAAGACTGAGTGGAAACGTTCCTGCGGCAGCATGGCCAGGGTCAGCGCGCGTTTGCGGTGCTCATAGAAACTGCCCTCGAAGTTCCATGGATCCTGCGAAGCGGAGTAGAGCTCATCGAAAACCCTGCGCGGCGGGCGCGGTGCCGTGACGATGAAACTCTCGAACGGCCGCTGGAAATGCGCCAGCACCTCAGGTGCCAGCAGCGCCTCATCTCCCGGTTCCTCCGACAGCCGGGATACCTGGCTGCGGTGCGCGGCCATTGCGCGTGCCTTGCGGTCCGCCGCTTCGGCATCCAGCGGGAAAAGCCGGAGTCCTTCGGGCAGATCCCGGGCGGTGCCCCAGTGCCAGAGCCAGATGGGATATTCCAGCAACGGCATACGCGCGGCCTCGGCCACCTCAGCGGCAACGGCACCCGCTGTGTCGTGGTCCGTGTGTCCGTCTGCCCGCGCCGGTGCCACAAGCCAGGTCTCGCCGTCGTGCTGTTCCAGGACCGCTTTGAGGGCCCGGGCCAGCTCTTCACGGTGGGCGCTCAGTTGACCGTCAGGAAGCCCCAGCAGGTGGACTGCCGCCCCGGGTGCCAGCTGGGCGACGGCGTCACCCAGCTCCTTCTCCCTGAGGTTGGAGAGCATCCTGGGCGTATGTGTCGGTGAGTGCGGATGCGAGGCTTCGCCGGCCGTCGCCACCACCACGTCGACGGCTGCACCGGCAGCTCCCATGGCCGCGATTAACCCGCCGGAACCCAGGGTTTCGTCGTCCGGATGCGCTGCAAGCACCACCAGCCGGCGGGGATTCCCCGGCAGGATCTCATGAACGCCGGGCACGCCTCTCAACAGGGGCAGCCAGGCTTCCTCGGTGCGGGTCGGATCCTGATGCGTGAAAGTCACCATGGTTCTCCCCCGCCGGCCAGGAGCGCCTTCCCCAGGGCCGCGTGGTCCCGTTCGGCGTGGTGCTGCCGCACATACACCTGAAGGTCAGCAACCCGCCTGGCGTACTCCTCGTCGGCGGTCAACGGACCCGGACCCAATCCATGCGCGGCCGCTGCGAGCACCCGCTCAGCAGCCCCGGCTGCCACGGCGCGGACACGATGCGCCAGGATGGCACCGGTGGCACCGTCCGCCCGGCCGGCGTCAACGTCCTCCGCTGCTGCGGCCAGCACCCGGCGGGCAGCATGCAGGGACGCATCCGCCTGGCCGATCAGCATGTGGGCGATCTGGTCCGGTTTCCGGTCCCGGCTGGCACTGACCAATCGGCGGGCAACTCCCACGGCACCGCCGTACCAGCAGGCGGCCACCCCCATCCCGCCCCAGGCGAATCCGCTGCGGTCCAGATACCAGTTGTCACCACCCACCGGAACGGCGGGAACGCCGTTAAAATCGACCGCGGTGCTTTCCACCGAGGCCAGGCCGCGGCTGACCCACAGCCCGCGCCCTTCCCGGACACCGGGAAGCCGGAGGTCGACGGCGAAGGCGCGGCGGGCCTGCGGTCCGGTGTGGGCGGTGACAACCGCGTAGTCCAGCTGCCCTGCCAGGGAGCACCATGGTTTTGTGCCGGTGAGGTGCCAGCTGCCGTCGTCGTGCTCCCGTGCGGACAGGACCGCCCCTGGTGCCTCCGCCGCATAAACACCCCAGGCGCCGGCAAAGGAATCCATTCCGTCTGCGGCATATCTCCCGTCCGATTCTTCCTCGGCAGCCTGCGCCAGGATGGCAGCGGCATCCAGATGGGGTTCAACCACGCGGGCCGCGGTAAGGTCCGCTGCGCCGAGGGTGGCCAGCAGCTCCCATAGCCGGAACGTGGACCCCTGCCCCGGCAGGGGGGCGAGAGCGCCTGCCGGCTTAATCAGCGACAGGGCCGCTACGGCTGAACCATTGGTGTCAACAGCCAGTGTTCCCAGGTCCGCGAGGGCAGCCACCTCATCGTCCGGAAGCGGGTCGAGCCGGAGCTGGACGGGGCGGATCATGAACCACCTCCGGTGCTGCGGCTTCCAGCGAGGGGCATCATGGACCCCATTGCCCGGGGAAAAGCAAGAGTCGGCTCGTTCGGCACGGACCCAGCTCCTTTCTAAGCGTGCTTCCTAATTTACAACCTGGAGAGGCAGGACGCCGAAACTGAGGTAACACTAAAATTGCCGGACCCCCGCCGGGAAATACACACATACGGAAGGCACGGCTTTCCAGCCGTGCCTTCCGTTGAACCTGCTGCTAGTTCGGAATGCTGCCTTCTCCGGGGGAGCCCCGGCTGCCGCTTCCGCTGCGGACGCGCTGATCCCCGAGAACGAAACCGAGAATGATCATCACGGCTCCCAGTCCAAGGTGCAGCCAGTTGTCCGCCCAGTTAAACGGCACAAAGTTCCAGGCCCCGTTCAGCGGAATGATCAATCCGTAAATAAACAGGAGCAGGTACAGGACGCCAGCACCGATGAGGTACGTCTTGGCGGATGAATGTGTTCTGGCCATCCACAACCCCAGGAATCCAAGGAGGAGGTGAACCACATTGTGCAGCACGGAAACCTGGAAAACTCCAAGCAGGACGGCCTCGGAATCGTAGCCGGAAAAGTAGAGCGCACTGTAGTTAGTGGTTATTCCGGGGATAAAACCAAGGACGCCGATCACCAGGAAAACAATGCCAAAAACAAGGGCTGCCACTTGGGCGGTTGTCCTTCGGGCGGAAAGCCCTTGACTGCTGCTTGCGTATGACATGGCCAACTCCTATCTCCGGCGGAGAGTGTGGACTCCGGCCATACGGAGGCCCGTAATCGTACGCATTAAACTGTGGCACAGTCACTGCCGGTTGGGAAGTAGGCTTACTATCTCCCTTCGGGGGTGGCGACCGGAGCGGGCAGGAACCTTGACGGATGGCCTCCGAACCTGTGGGCTGGAGGCCCGCCCAGGAAGGACCGTCATGGAGTCCCTTTGGATCGATACCGCGCCAGCCATTCCCACGGACCCCTTCGCCCCGGGCACGTCCTATGACACGGTGGTTATCGGAGCCGGACTCACCGGCCTGGTGTGCGCCGTCCTGCTGGCCCGGGGCGGCCAGCGGGTGGCGGTGCTTGAGGCACGCCAGGCCGGGGCGGTCACCACCGGCCACACGACGGCAAAAGTCAGCCTGCTGCAGGGCAGTGTGGTTTCCGCGGTGGCAAAGCATCACAACACCGGAACCGCTACCGAATACCTCGACGCAAACCGGCGGGGAAAGGATTGGCTGCTGCAGTTCTGCACCGATGCAGGGGTCAGTTATGAGGTGCGAGATGCCTGGACCTACGCCGTCACGGACCAGGGTGCGTCCGTCCTGGCGGAGGAACGGGATGCCTGCCGTGCTGCGGGCCTGACTGTTCAAAGCAGCAAGGAAACCGGGCTCCCCTTCCCCGTCCAGGCTGCCCTGAAACTCCCTGGCCAGGCCCAGTTCCACCCGATCGAAGCACTGGCTGCACTTGCCGCGGAATTGAGGCGGCGGTCGGGGGTGCTGGTGCAGGGAATCCGCGTCACGGATGTGAGGCATACCGGCGACCGGATACGGGTCGTGACTGCCGCGGGCGATCTGGAGGCCGATTCTGCCGTCCTGGCAACAGGAATTCCGATTCTGGACCGCGGCGGATACTTCGCCGTTGTGAAGCCGATGCGTTCCTACGCCGCAGCTTTCCCCGTGACCGGCCCGGTGCCGGAAGGCATGTACCTCTCCGTGGATCAGCCGGCCAGATCACTGCGGACGGCGGAAGCAGGAGGCGGCAGGTACCTCCTGGTTGGCGGGAATGGGCATCCTGTGGGCCGGGCCGCCCACACCAGGGACCGGCTGGCGGATATCTCCCGCTGGACCCGCGGGCACTTTGCTGTGGAGGAAGCGCACTATCAGTGGTCTGCGCAGGACTACCAGCCGGCGGCGGCCGTCCCGTACGTGGGAGAGCTCCCGGTGCTTGGACGGCGGATCTACGCTGCGACCGGGTTCAACAAATGGGGAATGACCAACGGCGTGGCTGCTGCCCTCTCAATCAGCTCCCGGATCCTGGGCGGGCCGGATCCTGCCGGGAATCTCTTTAAAGCCAGGATCAGCGTCCCCGATGCCGTGACGACCATGAAAGACAACACCGAAGTGGCACTGCAGATGATCAGCGGCTGGGCCGGTGGGCTGGCCCGCAGCACCGATGCCGCGCCAGGTGAAGGGCTTGGCATTGTTGTGCGGGAAGGCGGGTCCCCGGTAGCAGTTTGTACTATCAACGGCGTGACAACCCGGCGGTCCGCCATCTGCCCGCATCTGCATGGCATCCTTAGCTGGAATGACGCCGAAACTTCCTGGGACTGCCCACTGCATGGCTCGCGCTTCAGCGCCTCGGGTGAGCTGCTGGAAGGCCCGGCTGTCCGGGACCTGGACCCGGCCTGATGCCGAGTGCCCCTGATTACGACGGCCTGTGACCTGCGAATTCACCTTAAATCCGCAATTTTAGCGCAAGATACGGTAAAGCCCGGTTCATAATACAGATCAACCCCTGCACCCCTCGTAGAATAGTGCTGTTTGTATCCAAACCGCTCTTTGAACCTAACAAATTGCGGAATTTTTCTGGGGGCCCCTTTTGCGCAGGTTGCTTGCTCTGCTGCTGTCCTTTTCCGTTCTGGTAACCGGACTGGTGGTGCCGGCCCTGCCGGCCGCAGCTGCCGACACCGGGTTGTCCCTGGGGAAGGAGGCACCGGACACCGTCCTCGTTAATGGGTCCATGCCCTACACCCTCACGGCCACCAACACAGGCAGCGCAGCGCAGTACAACGTCTCCTTCCGGGATGTCCTGCCCGCAGGCGTCGGTTACGTCCCGGGGAGCACCACACCGGCAGGCAACGAGCCGCTGGTGATCGCAGACAAGCCCCTCCCAGGGTAAACCACCCTCATTTGGCGTGATGCCTTCGACCTGCAGCCCAACGATTCAAACGGAATCAGCTTCAGCGTTACCGTGGACCCCGCCAGCCATCCGGTGGGCAACACGTTCAGCAACAATGCCGATGTGTACTCCAACACGAACCCGCGCACGGTGCCCGCCTTCGCCCCGGACGGCACGGCCCGGACCACAAGCTTCTCCGCCTCAGCAGCCAGCGGCCCGGTATCAACGGCCGTGACTGCCCTGGAAGTTGCCAAGTCCGAGCCCAGCCCTGAAGCGGAACTCCTTCGCGGAGTGCATACCCAGACCACCGTGTACACGGTCAAGGTCACCAATAACTCCTTCGCTGCTACCGACGGTGTACTGGTCACGGACTATCTGCCCGCAAACCTCGAATTCCTCGGATGCGGAGCCGTGGATAACAGCGGATCGATCGAATATTCCGGAGCCCCCTGGCTGACCGGAACACCCGTTGTTGCCTCCTGCATCGTCCCGAAGTCGGTGGAGACGGTCCAGAATCCTGCGGGATACCCGGCCGGTGTTTACACGAAGGTTGTCTGGGAACTGGGCACCATGGCTACCGGCCAGGTCACCGAGATCCGTTATGCCGCCGGCGTACCGCTGCTGGAGAACACCCTGTTCACAAATGCTGCCGCCCCTGAAAGCCTGCTTCAGGCCGCCAACCTGGACAACAACACCGGCGCCCCGACCCGTCAGGTGGATGGTGGCGACGAGGCCACCAACTATGTGGAAGCCGCCGGCCGGTACTCCGGCAAGGTGGAAGCCGATGGTCCGCCCGCGGTGACGACAAAGGCCCAGCACACCGTGACCGTGCACGACCTGCGCATCCTCAAGTCCTCCAACGTGCAGAAATTCGATGCCGGCGAGGTCGTCACCTATACACTCCGGCTCGATGCCAGCGAGTACGCGTCCAGCAACGGCATCGTCATCACCGACGTCCTTCCTGACGGATTGTGCCCACTGGGTACCTACACCGGACAACCCGCTGATTGCGGGCTGAGCGGTCATGAGCCCTCGGTTCCCTACACCTCTGTCACCCATGACCCGGCGGCCGGCACCTTCACGCTGAAATTCGAACCGAACGTCCAGGTTGATGCCAACGGCAGCATCACGCTGACGTACAAAGCCCTCATGCGGAAGGACTACAGCGGCGGCTCGCTGAACAATACTCCGACCTCCGCCGGCGACTCCTTCGAAAACAAGGTCTCCCAGACAGCGGACACCACCCCGATCCCGGCGAATACCGTGGATGCCGGAACAATCAGCGTGACCGATCCGTCGTCGGCTGGCCTGAACACCGACGCCGAGTCGCTGACTAAGAGGATCGGACTCGATTCCGCTCCGATGACGTGTTCGAGCGCCGAGTACCGTGCCGACCCGACCGGGGCAGAGGACGTCACGTTCGCCAAGGGTGACCGCGTCTGCTTTGAGATCCAGGTGAAGTTCTCCAGCGCCGTGGAAACCCGCAACGCCGTTGTAACTGACTTCCTGCCCGCCAACCTCACCTACGAGGATGGCTCCGCCACGGTGTCCGGGTTCACCCCCCGGGCACAGTTCAGTGCGGACCAGGGCCTGCTCACCTGGACCTTGGGCGATGACGTCAGCGGAAGCCGGGTAGTTCCGGCCGGCAGCGTCTTCACCGTTGTCTTCAGCGCGATCGTTAATGCCGCTCCGGCCCAGACCGGGGACAAGACCGGGAACCTGGCCAAGCTGCGTGCCACTAACACCGCGGGCCAGGCCCGTTCGCACCGCGATGAGGTCAATTTCCTGACCGAAAAAACCCCGGTGAGCATCGCGAAGTCAGCGTCCTCGGCCCAGGTGCGGCAGGGAGACAACGTGACCTACACGCTTGCAGTGGGTAACACCTCCTCCCGTGCTGTGAGCAACGTTCAGGTCTGGGATGTGCTCCCGGAAGAAATCCGCTGCACCGACGTCACCAATCCGGGCGGCGGCACCTGCACCGACCCCGGAGCAGCCGGACACCCCACCTTCGCGGGCAATGCGGACCACAGCGCCTTGACCTGGAATATCGCTGACATCGCACCGCGTGCCAGCCATGATCTGACCTACGAGGTCACGATGCCCTCCTACCTGGGCGTTTCCGAGCGGTTGACGAACACGGCTCACGTCCGTTCCTACGAAGCAGCCACCAACCTGGGCGGCACCGTCACGCACTACCCCGGCGAGAACATTGACACTTCTGTGGACAAGTTGGATCAGGATCCCGACCCGGTCCGGGACGATGCGCTGGTCCAGGTTCCGTCTGCTGCCGTTGCCAAGGGCGTGACTTCGGCAGTAGGCGAAGCAGGCAACACCGGTTCGGAACCGGTGCCCGGGTCCACAACCCAGGCAACCATCGGGGAAAAGGTGACGTACACCGTCACCGCCCGCATTCCGGCAGGCACCACTGTGTACAACGGAGTGCTCAAGGACACCATGCCCGCTGGCCTCGCAGTGCTGCAGGACAACGGCCAGCCGAAGGTCAGCGCCACCGTTCCGGCGGGCTACACCGGGAGCACCACTCCAGCGGTGGGAACCGATGGCACGGTCACGCTGAACCTTGGGACCTATCAGAACAGCACACCCCAGGAGCAGGTTTTCACCCTGCTCATTGAGGCCGTGGTTACCGATCTCCAGGCCAATGCGGCCGGCACCATCCGGACCAACACCGCGACCCTCTCGAGCGGCGCCGGAACGTACCCGGGGGCGACCGGCCCGGCAGACCGGACCGCCACCGCCCAGACCGGCATTGTGGAACCGGCACCAGGAGTCACCAAAACCAACGACCGCCCCGCCTCCAGCCAGACGGTCAAGGGCGGCGATGTCATCACCTACACCGTTACCGGGCGCAACGCTTCCGGATCGGTGCTGCACAATGCGGTCCTGACGGATTGCCTGCCGGAAGGACTGCGGCTGACCAGCACCGGTTTGGACAACCGGGTCCTCACTGCCGCGGAGGCCGGCTGCGCGGCCGGCAGCACCCTCATCAGCTGGAATCTCGGCGACCTGGCCCCCGGAGCTTCGGAAGTGCGCACTTACACGGCCGAGGTGGAAAACGCGACGGCCGGGTCACTGATCTACACCAACACCGTCCGGCTCGCGGGCAGCAGCCTGACTGCTCCCCAGGCAGACGGCGATGTCCGGACCTACACCACCCAGGCAACAAGCGCAGTCAAGGTGGCTGGCGCAACCGTAACGAAGACGGCGAACCCTGCCTCAGCGCGCAAGGGTGAAACCGTTACGTACACGGTCACAACCACGGTTCCCGCCAACATCAACTTCTACAACCTCACAGTCCTGGATACCCTCCCGGCCGGAATCGACATCAACAGCATCACGCCTGTGGGTGCGAATACGACCTATCTGGGCGCCGACGGACAAAAGGCCGGCTTCCTGCTGGGCGATTTCACGGCAAGCCCCCAGGAACGGCTCCTCGTTGTGCAGTACACGGCAAAGCTGGCCACCACCGCAGCACCAGCAGCCGGGACAATCCTGACCAACACGGCCTACCCGGTCTGGGACACGGTCAGCCAGCCGGCGCCCACAACCCCGGCCTATCCCTTCGATGAGGAGGGCCCGAAGGCTTCGGCCACCGTCAAGGTCCTGGAGCCCAAGGTCAGCATCACCAAGGTGGTCTCCGACACCACGCCGGAACCCGGCGAGAACTTCACCTACACCGTCCGGGCAACCAACTGGAGCGGCGCCAACGCCAGCACCGCCCACAACGTGGTGGTCACCGACGTCGTACCTTCCAATGTCCTGGTCGACGCTGCCTCGCTGGGCAACGGCGGGACCCTGCAAGGCGCCGACCCCCAGACCGGGGGCGGAACCATCACCTGGACCATCTCCCAGATCGCACCTGGAGCAACGGTCCAGCTCACCTACAACGCCACGCTGGCGGCATCCGGGAAGCTGACCGCGGCGGGCCTGAGGAACACCGCCAAGGTTTCGTCCTACACGTCGCTGCCGGGAACGGACCCGGCTGACACTGGACAAACCTATACAGGCCCCGAAGCGACGGCGACCGTCACACCGGACTTCCCGAAGCTGGCCGCCGCCAAGACCACTCCCGGCGGCGGCATCGCTTACCGGGGACAGCCTTTCACCTGGCAGGTCACGGTAACCAACTCCGGCCGGGGAACGGCCTTCGCCGCCGGCGCCACCGACACGCTTCCGGAGAACTGGACCTACGTTGCCGACAGCGCGCGGGTCAGCGTCAACACCGGCGCTGCAGCCGCCGTCGAACCCAATATTTCCGGAGTCCGGAACCTGACCTGGGCAAGGCTCGGTGATCTGCCCTCCGGGCGGTCGCTGACGATCACCTACCAGGCCGTCCCGGCGACCGAGGCAGCGGTCGGCATGGCAACCGCACACCGCAACACGGCAACGCCCACAGGCACCGACCGGACAGGTGAACCCGGCAACCAGCCCGGGAGCTACTCCGGACCGCCCACCAGCGCGGAAGCGAAGATTGCCTCTGCTGACCTCTCGATCGAGAAGACGGTCGGCACGGCCCCTGTGGCCGGTTTGAACGGCTCCTGGGTCCTGACCGTGACCAACAACGGCCCTGATACAGCAGCCGGACCGTTCACAGTGAAGGACACTTTCGACCTGCAGAATACCGCCACGGTCACCGGTATGTCCGGTACGGGCTGGACCTGCCAGATCGGAACGATGGAGTGCACACGGACAGGGACACTGGCATCCGGTGCCTCGTTCCAGCCGATCACGGTCACCTACTCGGTCATCGGAGGCGGCCAGGGCGCCGTCCTGACAAACACCGCACGGGTCACCGGGCAAACCCATGACCCGGTCCCGGAAAACAACACCGATACCGCCACGGCAACCGTCACCGCCCATGCGGACCTGGTCCTCAGCAAGGAGCTGACCGGTTCCATGGTGGCCGGGCAGCAGGCCACGTACAAGCTGAGCGTCAGCAATGCGGGGCCGTCCGTTTCCCGTGGCGGGTTTACGGTCACGGATACCATTCCGGCCGGCACCAGTTTCGTTTCGGCCTCCGGAACTTACTGGACCTGTGGAGCGCTGACGGACAGCAAGGTCATCTGCAGCTATGGATCCGATCTGCGGGCCGGAGACAAGGCCAACGATCTGAGCCTCGTGCTGGCAGTGGATTCCAGCACGACGGCGGCGGTCACCAACACGGCCACCGTCACTCCGGTCACCCCTGAAGCTCCGGACGGAGAACCCCAGCCGACTGGAAACAACACGGATACCGCCACGGCAACTCCCGGACAGGTCACAGACCTTGGCATCACCAAGGTCCTGTCCTCCCAGGACCTGGTCGCCGGCCAGCAGGCCACCTACACCGTTGCCGTCACGAACTACGGGCCCTCCGCGGCCCGGGACGTGGTGGTCACAGATCAGCTGGATCCCCGCCTGACTTTTGTCTCCGCTTCAGGAAGTGACTGGACGTGCTCCGCCGTGGACCAGGATGTCTCCTGTGCCTACACGGCAAATGGAGGTGTGCTGACCCCGGCGTCACCGGCGGTCCCCACCAGCTTCGATCTGACCGTCCTGGTCTCCGCGTCCAGCGGCGGCGCCAGCATTGCCAACACGGCGTCGGTTTCCACCAGCACCCCGGAGACCGGTCCCGCGCCGAACACCAGCACCAGCACCGGGCCCACCACGGCCCGCGCCGATCTTGCGCTGGCCAAATCGCACACCGACGCAGCGGTAGCCGGACAAAACCTGGCGTACACCCTGGTGGTCAGCAACAACGGGCCGTCGAATTCGAGCCTTGCTGCCGGTGGCGGTTCCCTGGCCGTCACGGATACCCTGCCGGCTGGCATGTCCTTCGTATCCGCCAGCGCCGGCTGGAGCTGCACTACCGCAGGCCAGCTGGTTGCCTGCAACTATCCGGGCAGCCTGGCGCCCGGCGGGACAATCTCGCTGGTCATGACGGTGGCCATCGCCGCGGATGTCCAGGGCCAGCTTTCCAACACCGCCTATGTGACCGGTGACGGTACGGTTCCGGACCCGGATCCGGCCAACAACCACAGCACTGATCCGACCACAGTTCTCCGGGAGTCTGCGCTCTCGCTGGTCAAGACCCTGGACACGCCCGCACCGGTCGTCGCCGGAACCACCGCCCAGTTCACCCTGCAGGCGGCGAACGCCGGCCCCGGCAACGCCGAATCGGTGACAGTCCGGGACACCCTCCCGCAGTACCTGACCTTTGTCTCGGCGTCGGGTGCAGGCTGGTCCTGCGAGGCTCACGGCCAGGATGTCCTGTGTGAACGGCCGACGGCGGCGCTCGGCGCCCAGCCGCCGATCACGGTGCTGGCCGCAGTGGATCCGGCGGTTCCGGTATCCCCCGCCAACGGGGTCCTGACCGTCCAGAACGTTGCCGAACTGACCAGCGGCACGCCGTCGACCGTCACCAATCCCGCGCCGGTGGATGTACCGATCATTGCCAGCGCCGACCTGGAACTGACCAAGGCGCCTTCGGCCGCGGTCGTCGAGGCCGGAACAACCATGGACTGGGCCCTGGCTGTCAGCAACAACGGGCCAAGCACGGCAACCGGTCCGCTGACTGTCACCGATACGCTGCCCGCGGGCCAGAGCTTTGTGTCCGCAGCCGGCACCGGATGGATCTGCACTCCTGGTGCGGCGCCCACCGGCCACGATCCCCAGCAGTCCATCTCCTGCACCTATGCCGGTTCGCTGGCGCCAGGTGAGTCCGCGGAACCGCTGGTCCTGACCGTGATGGTTGCGGCGGACGCAGCGGAAGCGGACATGGTGAATACCGCCGTTGTCTCCTCACCCACGCCCGATCCCGCGCCGGCGAACAACACCGGAACGGCCACGGTATCTGTGGACCGGGTCCTCTCCCTGGACATTGCCAAGTCTCACGTCGGCAACGGCACGGTCGGAGAGGTGAAGGACTTCCGGCTCACGGTAACCAACACCGGAACGTCCGACGTCCAGGACGTCCAGGTCACTGACGTCCTCCCGGACGGACTGACGTTTGAATCCGCCACGGGGAACGGCTGGACCTGTACTGAGGCCAGCGGCACCATTTCCTGTGACCATCCGGGGACCCTCGCTCCCGGAGAGTCCGCGGATGACATTATCGTCACCGTGATGGTGGAACCGGCTGCCTACCCCTCGGCAGTCAATACGGCAGCGGCTTCCTCCACGGACCCGGACCTGCCCGGCAGCGTAACAACGGACGACCGGCTCGACGTCGATCCTTCAGCCGCGCTGGCACTGAACAAGGTCCACAACGACGGGTTCGCCGTCGGCAGCCAGGGAACGTACACCCTGACGGTTACCAACACGGGACCGACAGCAACTCCCGGGCCGGTGGTTCTTTCCGACGACCTGCCGGATTCCCTCCGGTTTGTCTCCGCGGCCGGTGACGGCTGGTCCTGCACCGCCACAGACCAGCTGCTTGACTGCGCGCTGCCGGGCGAGCTTGCCGTCGGTGCCTCGGCCGAACTGGTGCTGACTGTCGATGTTCTGGCCGCCGCGTATCCAGAGGTTGAGAACACGGCCACGGCCAGCGCTCCGGGCTCTCCTCCGGTGAGCTCCACCGACACGGCACCCGTCCTTCCGCTGGTGGACTGGAACATCAAGAAGGAACTGGCGGGCTACTCCAACCACCAGGCCGACTACCTGATCACCGTGACAAACACCGGCCAGAACACCTCCGTATCTCCGGTGCGTGTGACGGACAATCTGCCCGCGGGACTGGAGTTTGTTTCCGCAGAGGGAACCGGGTGGACCTGTCCGCCCGCCGGTTCACTGGTTGAATGTCTCCACGATGCCGGGATCGCGCCGGGCGAGAGCCGGGAGTTGACGGTGTCCGCGAAGGTAACCGCCGCGCCGGGAACCGTGGTCGAGAACGTTGCGTCCATCACCGGCGGCGGCGGGTCCTCGGCAGGCTTCCCGGTGCCGCCGGTGGAACCCGGGCCGGCGCTGCCGCTCGATAAGGATCCGTCAGCCGAAAGCGGTCCGGCGCTCGTGGAGGCTACCACCGACGGCAAGCTGGCGGACACCGGCAGCTCTGGAATGCTGATGCTCTGGGCCGGGCTGCTGATCCTGCTTGCAGGAGCCGGAGTCCTCTGGCTGGAACGCCGCCGGAGGGGAACACCCGCCTAGCCGGTCTTCCGGAGAAAGCCTCGGCACCGTGCGGTTGAGACCGCAGGTGCCGAGGCCCACCGTCTGAGCCGGCACACAAAAAGCCCGGTGTCCTTCCCTGAATCAGGGAGGGGCACCGGGCTTTTCGTTCCGGTTCGGGCAGGCTGCCGGCTAAATGCCGGCTGCCCTGGGGCCGCCCGACTCCGGATCATCGAGCGAGGGGTCGGCCGTTGGGGCAGCCTTCAGGCCCGGATCACCCGTGGCCGCCGTTGGGGCAGCGTCCACGTTTCCACGCCAGGAACCTGTCTCAGTTCCCCTTGACTCAATGAAGTCTTTGAACCGCTTAAGGTCTCCCTTAACCCGGTGGTCGTCAGCACCTATAACGGCGCCGACTTTTTCTGCGAAGGATTCCGGATCCCAGTCCAGCTGGACCGTCACCCGTGTTTCGGTATCGCTCAGGCGGTGGAATGTCACCACACCGGCGTGTGACTTACCGTCAGTGCTCTTCCAGGCGACACGCTCATCCGGGTGCTGCTCGGTAACGATGGTGTCGAAGGTCCGTTCCACCCCGCCCACCTTGGTGACCCACCGGGATTCCTTTTCGGTGACCTGGGTAACGGACTCGACACCCTTCATGAAGTGCGGAAAGGTCTCAAACTGCGTCCACTGGTTGTAGGCGGTGTTCACGGGTACTGCAACGTCAATGGATTCTTCTACGGTGCTCATACTGTCCCTTCGATCGCGGTTGCGACATTCCTGATGGAGCGAAAGTTCGATAGTGCTGTCCGATAGTAAGGGACCTTATGTGACCCTGATCCCCCACCTTAACGAACTGGACAACGGATCACAAACTGAAGGTAAGCTTGCTTATAGCGGCCCCGGCGGGGACGGAAGATTTCGCTCCCGGCCTTGGCCGGAAGTCAACATTTTTCGTCAACACTGGAGGAAACATGAAGGCATCAAAGCAGCTGACCACCAACCTGCAGTCCATCCTGGTGGACTTGATCGAGCTTCATCTGCAGGGCAAGCAGGCCCACTGGAATGTGGTCGGCAAAAACTTCCGGGACCTCCACCTGCAGCTGGATGAGATCATCGAGGACGCCCGCCTGTTCGCCGACGAGCTTGCCGAACGTATGCGCGCACTGCAGGCGGTTCCGGACGGGCGCAGCCAGGCCGTAGCCGAAGGCACCTCCCTTCCCCCCTTCCCGTCAGGCCTGGTTGACACCAAGGACACTGTGACGCTCGTCGTCGCCCTGCTGGAGGGCACCGTCAAGACCATGCGGGACGTCCATGACCAGGTTGACGAAGAGGATCCGACGACGGCGGATATCCTGCACGGATTCATCGGCAAGCTGGAGCAGTACGCCTGGATGGTCGACGCAGAGAACATCAAGCCGACCGCCAGTGTGGTGACGGCGAAGGGCGCCAACAAGGACGCAACCGTCTAGTCCGCACTGCCTCCCCGGCCGGGCCCCGCACACCGCGGGACCCGGCCGGTTCTCATTGGAGGGTCAGCCGTGAAGCCGGATCGCTTCCTCAACCTCAACGAGCAGCTCAGCCATCTGCGCGCGGGCCGCAGCCGGATCCTCCCGCCCGACGGCGTCAGCCACGCCGGCGTGCAGGTCCAGGGCTTCAGGGCGGGGGCCTGCCGGCATCAGGTTCTGCCGGCTCCGGCCGGACAGCACCTCCGCAAAGACCTCGCGGAGTGAGGCAAACATTTCGTTGCCGCTGGCCTGCAGAATCAGCGTGTGGAAGGCGATGTCTGCTGCGAGGAAGGCTTCAGGATCATGTGCGTCCCGGCGCATCCGCTCCGCTAAATCCTGCAGGGACCGGCGCTGCTCTTCGCTCGCAGCACGTGCCGCTCCAGCCGCGGCAAGGGGTTCGACGGCGATGCGCAGTTCAGTCAGCGAGCGGAACTGGCTGCTGCGTCCCGGCCCGGCCAGCCGCCACCGGATAATCCGCGGATCGTAGACATTCCAGCGTTCCGGCTCCAGGACCACAATTCCGATCCGCCGCTTCGAATAGACCAGGTTCATGGCCTCAAGGATCTGCATGCAGTCGCGAACCACGGTGCGGGAGACACCAAACTGTTCCTGGAGGCCAACAAGTGTGAGCCGTTTCCCGGGAGCAAGCACTCCGGTCACGATGTCACGGCCAACCACCTCGATGATCCGGCTGTTCATCACCTCGGCTGCAGGGCTGTCCTGCTCAAAAACTCCATTGTCCTGCAAGGCGCATCCTTTGCGGTCCGGCAAGGTCCGTGACCAGCCTCATCCAGCGTAGCCCTCAGGGGGCGTAACCCTCCCAGTCTATGGTGATACCTTTGACAGCACCATGGATCGAAGCGTGGGCATCCCATCTTCGGCGACAACGGCGTCCTGAGGAGCAGTACCGTGAATCACCCCACCCAGCATCTGGTCATTATGGGTGTCGCCGGTTCGGGAAAAACCACCACCGCCACCCTGCTCTCCGAACACCTCGGCTGGATCGCCGCCGAGGCAGACGAATTTCATCCCGCCGCCAATATCGACAAAATGACCTCCGGGATACCCCTGACTGACGACGACCGCTGGCCGTGGCTCGGCGCCATCACCGGCTGGATGAGCACCCAGGCCCGGAACGGACGCTGCACCATCATCACCTGTTCCGCACTGAAGCGCAGCTACCGCGAGATACTGGCGCAGGCGGACGGGCAGGTCCACTTCGTGCATCTGCACGGCGACACCGAACTGCTTGCCGAGCGGATGCAGTCCCGCCGCGGACACTTCATGCCCGCTTCCCTGCTGCCCTCCCAGCTCTCCGCCCTGGAGCCGCTGGCCGCGGACGAGCCGGGCATCACCGTCGACATCCTCAGGACTCCGGCCCAGATCACCGCTGAAATCCTGGACCAGCTCCTTCTGGACAACGCATAAGGGACCCTGAAGCACATCCGCATCGACCGTGCCGGACCACCTGCCGCTGCAATGTCAGTGGCAGGTGACAGCATGTAACACTGCCGGGATTCCGGCGCATGAACTGCCCGGAAGGAACGCAACACACCATGATGGGTGGCCATCACGCCGCGAGCGGCGCAGCGGCATGGGTAGCCGTAGCCTCAACCGCCCCCTACGCACTGGGCTGGTACCCGGTCACTCCGCTTGGCGTAGTCAGCGGAGCCCTCCTGACTGCCGGAGCCGCGCTGCTCCCGGACCTCGACCACCACAGTGGCACCATCGCGAATTCCCTCCCACCCCTGACCCGGATCCTGGCCCGCATCACAGAGCGGATCAGCGGCGGTCACCGCCGGGGAACCCATTCCCTGCTCGGGCTCGCCGTTTTCGTCGCACTGGCCGGTGCACTGGGCGAAATGACCACGGAGATTCCCGGACTCGGAACCGTGGAAATCGGCGCAGGCCTGCTTTCTGTCCTGCTGATGGGTTTCGCCCTGAAAGCCCTCAAAATCGCCGGCGGAGCGGCCCGCAGCTGGCTGCTGGCCATCCTTCTCTCACTGTTTATCGCGTTGTACGCGCCGGAAAACAACGGCTGGCTCCCCATCGCCGTCGGACTCGGTGTCGGAGTGCACATCATCGGCGATCTGCTGACCCATCAGGGCGTGATGGTGCTGTGGCCGCTGCGGATCAAACGCCCCCGGAAAATTGCCTCAATGCCGCTGCTATCCAAACTGTGGAAGGCCAGCGGCTCCCTTTCCCTGCCGATCATCGGCCGCGCCGGTTCCTGGCGGGAATGGGCAATCATGGTTCCGGTCTCCGTTTATGCCATCTACGGGGTCATTGAAGCCGGGTTCACTTCGCTCCGCGGGTGGCTGACCTAGGAACCGGGCAGGAAAGTCCGGGACAGGGCGCGCTAACTGCGTCCCTTCCCCGGGCGGCGCCGGGACCTGCTGCCGGCCTTATCCGATGTGCCGTGCTGGTTCTTCCCGCTTTTCTTAGCGGGCTTGCCTGCTCCGGGCCGGCCTCCGGTGGTTCTGGGAGCCGACTTTCCCTCGGCAGACTTTCCGGCCTTGGCTTTCCGGGTCTTCGCCGGCTCTGACTGTGCCGAAGGCTGGCGGGAGCTGTTAGCCGTGCGTCCGCGGACTATCCCGATGAACTCCTCAATGTCCGGGTCCTCGGCGTCCTCGCGCCAGGCCACGGCAATCCGGGTCCCTTCCACGCCATGCACCGGCCGGCTGATGATGTCCCGGCGCGAGTGGATCCGCGCCACGGGCATGGGCAGGATCAGCAATCCGGCTCCGGAAGCCACAACCTCCAGTGCCATTGCGGTTCCACCCAGTTCTGCTGCATCCATGAGGTTCTCGCCGGCGAGGTCGGCCAGCTCCACCTCTTCGAACGCGGCCACAGGATGGTCTTTGGGTGCTGCCACGACCGGCTGCTCGAGGTAAAGCGGAATTGCGTGCCGGCCCTCCGGCCGCTGGAATCCAGCTTCCGGGATCCGAAGGAACACCAGGTCCGCTGAAGCGCTTTCCAGACGCGCCAGAACAGCTGTTTCGTCAACCTGTTCGGCTTCGAGGCTCCGCTGGCGGCGTTCCATCCAGCGAGAGATCCATTTGCCCGGGGTCACTCCGGGAACATAGGCGATTTTCAGCGGCGGGGCTGCCGAACCGGACGGCTGCGGGGACTCTTGGGACACCTGTTCACACTAGCCCACCACCACCCGCGGGGACGCCGGATACCCTTAAGCCATGACGCCCCAAAAATCTTCCCAATCCATGAAGCCTGAGACGGCTGCCAAGAAGTTGGGCATTTACCTTCCCGCCGCGCCCAAGGAGTTCCAGGAGAACCCTGTTACCCGCGCCGAACTCGACGAACTACTGGCCACGCCTCCGGAATGGCTGACGGAACTCCGCCGCAACGGGCCGCATCCCCGTCCGGTGGTAGCCCAGAAGCTCAACATCTCCATCGGCGGCCTGGCCCGGGGCGGCATCACTGATCCGCTGACCACCGCGCAGATCACCGAACTGCTTGCAGCGCCGCCCCAGTGGCTCGTCGCCGAGCGTGCCAGCTTCGCTGCGGTCCGTGCCGAAGCCAAGCGGGTCAAGGAAGAAGCAGCCAAGAAGCCCAGCGCCTAGCGCTCCCTCTCCCGGCCGCCGCCTGTGTCTCTGTCTCTGCTGTCTCTCTCTGCGGAACTCTCCCAGGTGTGCGGCCGGCAGGCCCGGGTTAGGCGGCTTCAAGCCCTGTCACCCTGTCCCTGCCCCGCAAGTTGCCGGGAAACCAGGGGGCCGGGAGGCCCGGGTTAGGCGGCTCCAACGCCCGTCACCAAGTCCCTGCCCCTGTCCTTGCCCCGCAAGTTTCCGGGAAAGCAGGGGACCGGGAGGCCCGGGTTAGGCGGCTTTAATATTCCGGCGAGCTCTGCGAGCAAGGAATTTCGTTGCCGCCGTTCCGGGTCTCCCGGACCCCGGGCCCCGGGCCCCGGGTCACCAAGTTAGCCCAGGCAACGGGCCCGGCAGCGGACACAAAAAAATCACCCCGGCCAATTGACCGGGGTGATTTTCATAACGTGCGCGAGGGGGGATTTGAACCCCCACGCCCTTTCGGACACTGGCACCTGAAGCCAGCGCGTCTGCCGTTCCGCCACTCGCGCAAAGTGTCTTCCCGTGGAGGTAATGCGGTGAATGTCACCTTCAAAGATGAGATTCAGCATTCCGATTCCTCGGGAACAGCAGAATCAAGCATACCGGCATTTGCGCCAAACACCTAAACGGGGCTCCGACGGGTCTCCATGGCCCTTCCCCGGGGGCGCAGCGGGCCCGGAAGTCCGCCGAAAATCCGGGCTCCGGCGCCCCGTTGGTCCCGCACCGGCCAGGGCCACCGTCCGGGAAGCCGGAAATCAACGCTCCGGGACACCGCTAGGGTGTTAAGACATTTATCAGCTGACCCCAGTAGTATCGGATTGGATAGACATGGGTCCTGTCTGCACGCCTGCATTCCGGCGGGTTGGCAGGGCATGGCGCAGATACGTTTACGGATCACCACCGGGAGATTGGGTCGGAAGCAGGGCAGGACCAGGTCTTCAGCAGGCAGTGCAAACTCTAGGCATAGGGAAGGAGGCGGAGATGGGCCTACTCGACAACGTCGAACGCGGCATTGAACGGATAGTCCGGGGAGCGTTTTCCAGCGGCTCCTCAGGGCGCGTTGAACCGCTCGAACTGGCGATCGCCCTCCGCCGCGAACTGGACGAGAAGTCCATGACGCTGGGCCAGGGCCGCACGCTCGCGCCGAATGTCTTCACCGCCCGCCTTTCCGACGAAGACTTTGCCCGCGCCCAGGAATGGGGCGCGCCGCTCGCCGAGGAGCTCTGCGACGTCGTCATCAAGCACGCACGCAGCCAGACCTACACGCTGCAGGGTCCAGTCCGGGTTTCCTTCACCAGGGACTCTTCCCTTAAGCCCGGTTCGCTCGAGGTTGATTCCGCCACGGAGAAGTCCGGCGCAGCCGCCCCCCGCCACCCCCAGCCTCCGGCGCCGCGGCAAAGCCCCACCCGCATGCAGCCCGTGCTGGACATAGACGGCCAGCGCTATTCCCTGAATGCTGCCTCAGTTGTCCTCGGCCGATCCTCGGAAGCCGACATCCTTGTGGACGACACCGGGGTTTCCCGGCGCCACCTCGAGATTCGGACCGAGGGTGGCACCGTCCGGGCCGTGGATCTCGGTTCCACCAACGGCAGCTACGTCAATGGCCAAAAAGTACAGGGAGAAACCATCCTCACCGACGGCTCCACCATTGCCATGGGACGGACGCGCATTACCTTCCGTCTCCTTCCGATCCGGCCCGGGGGGCGCTGATGGACGGCTCCCTGACATTGACCCTGCTGCGCTATGGATTCCTGATTCTGCTGTGGGCCATGGTCCTGGGTGTCGTCGGCGCGATCCGGCGCGACCTGGTGCTGGGCCTGCGGAACCGCACCGGAACTCCCTCCGCACGCCAGGTCCGCAAGAATCCGGCGCTTGAACGTGAAGCTCCGGCGCCGGCGCGAGTCCAGGCCCGCCAGATGGTTGTCACCGAAGGGCCGCTTCGCGGAACAACCCTGGAACTCGCGTCCAGCCCCATTCTGCTGGGCCGTGCGCAGGAAGCAACCCTTGTGCTGGAGGACGACTACGCTTCCGGCCGGCACGCCCGCCTTTTCCCGCAGGGCAGCCGCTGGTTCATTGAAGATCTCGGTTCCACCAACGGAACATTCCTGGGTGGTTCCCAGCTGACCCGTGCCCAGCCCGTGGACCCGGGCGTGCCGATCCGCATCGGCAAAACGGTCATCGAATTGAGGCCTTAGCAGTGGCTTTGGTCCTTCGATACGCTGCCCGCTCGGACGTGGGTATGGTGCGGCTCAAGAATGACGATTCGGCCTACGTCGGACGCTACCTCGCTGTCGTCGCAGACGGTATGGGCGGCCACGCCGGTGGAAACGTTGCTTCTGCCTCCACTGTGCTGGACCTCGTCCACCTGGACCGGCCGGACCTGGATGACGAAGCCGTGACCGTACTGGCTGACGAGATCCAGGCGGCCAACTCGCTGCTGTCCGAACTTGTCACCACCTCCCCGGAGCTTTCCGGCATGGGCACCACCGTGACCGCCATGCTCCTGCAGGGAAACCGCGCCGCTCTTGCGCACATCGGCGATTCCCGGGCGTACCGGCTCAAGGACGGCGTCTTCGAGCAGATCAGTGTTGACCACACCTTTGTCCAGCGGCTCATCGATGAAGGCCGGCTGAAGCCTGAGGAAGCGGAGATCCATCCGCACAAGAACGTTCTGATGCGGGTCCTGGGCGACGTTGACGCCAGCCCGGAACTTGACCTGGCCACCTTCGAGGTCGCCGCCGGGGAAAAGTGGCTGCTCTGTTCGGACGGACTCAACGCCGTGCTGCGCGACAGCGACATCGAGTCCGTTCTCCGCGGATCGGCAGACATTGACGACGCCGTCGACACCCTGGTGGACCTGACGCTTGCCGGCGGCTCTCCGGACAACGTCACGGTGGCCATCGTGGAGATTACTGAGGAAACCGCGGCTGAGGTCAAGCACCCGCAGCGGGAGCCCGCGCCGGTCACCGGCGGAACAGTTATCCAGCACGCTGCTGCATCTTCCTCAGCCGAGGCGTCAGGGAACACGGCTGTCCCCGGTCCGGCCGCAGCTGACGGGCCGGCGAAGTCGGTTCCCGAGAATGACGGGGACCGAGACGTCGACAATCCTGTCCGGGCTGAGCTGATCCGCCAGGACCTGGCCTCCCGTCCGCATGTCCTGGTTGGCGCTGCCTCCCTGGCGACGGAAACCGGCCAGATCCCCATCGTCACCGAACGGACCGCGGAGCGCCGCGCTGCACGCATGCTGATGCATAAGGCGGACGACGCCGGTTCCCCGGACACTCCGGTGGAAACCGAGGCGCCGCCCAAGCGCAGGCGGTGGATCCTCGTGGTAGTGCTGGCGGTCCTGGCTGCCCTGTTGGCATCGGTGCTGTGGGTGGGGTACGCCTGGACCCAGACCCGCTATTACGTCGGTTCTTCGGATAACCGCGTCGCGATCTTCAATGGGGTCTCGCAGACACTTGGGCCGATCAAGCTCTCGCAGGTAACGGAGACAACCAACATTCCTGTCGACAGCCTGCCCGAGTACTGGCGCAGCCGGGTGAACGACACCGTCCCTGCCCGGGACCTCGTCCATGCCGAAGAGATCGTTGACCAGCTTCGGGGCACCGCCAAAGCGATCCTCTGCCCGGCCCCCTCGGAAACGGAACCTGCGCCGTCGCCGTCGGCCACCGTGCTCGCCGATGCTCTGGAGGCTACCGCGGACCCGGATTCCGTTCCCTCGGTCACCAACCCGTGCGGAGGACAGGAATGATGTCCGAACTCGCCGCTCCCGCCAAGTCCCGCCGCAACGTCGAGGCCGTTCTCCTGCTCCTCGCCCTCGGCGTGGGTGTAGGCGCCAACATGCTGGTCGGCATCGACGAAGACCGTGCCTTCGACTCAGATTTCTGGGTCCAGGGGGGCACACTCGTAGCCCTGGTCCTGGCATTTCACATAGTCCTTCGGTTCCGGGCCAAATATGCCGACCCGGTAATACTTCCCATCGTCACGGCTCTGAACGGCATCGGCCTGGCCATGATCCACCGGCTGGACATCGTCGAGGGAGACACGGCCGCCGACCGCCAGCTGCTCTGGAGCGCCGTCGCCGTCGCTGCGGCCATCGGTGTGCTGTTTGTGGTCAAGGACCACCGCATCCTGCGGCGGTACACGTACATCTCGCTGATTGTCAGCGCCGTCCTGCTCCTGCTGCCGCTCACGCCGCTCGGCTTGACCATCAACGGTGCCCGGATCTGGATCAATGTGGGCTTCGGAACCTTCCAGCCCGGCGAAATTGCCAAAATCACGCTTGCTATATTCTTTGCCGGGTATCTTTCCACGAACCGGGACCTGATCCTGCTCGCCGGCCGGAAGGTCGGCCCGCTGCAGTTCCCCAGGTTCAAGGACCTGGGGCCCATGATGGCTGCCTGGGGCGTGAGCATCGGTGTCCTCGTCTTCCAGCGCGATCTGGGTTCGTCGATCCTGTTCTTCGGTCTTTTTATGGCCATGATCTACGTTGCGACCAGCCGCGTCAGCTGGGTCCTGATCGGCCTGGCGCTGATCGGAGCAGGCGGACTCGTCGCCGTCCAGCTGTTCAGCCATGTGGCACTGCGCATCGACAGCTGGATCAACGCCTTCAATCCTGAAGTGATCGACCGTAATCCCGGCGGCAGCTGGCAGGTGGTGCAGGGACTCTTCGGCCTGGCCAGCGGAGGTATGACCGGAACCGGGCTCGGCCAGGGCCGCCCGGACCTGGTGACCTATGCGAACTCGGACATGATCATCGCCGCCCTCGGCGAGGAACTCGGGCTGATCGGCGTTTTCGCGATCGTGCTGCTCTTCGTGCTGCTGGTTTCGCGTGGATTCCGGGCCGCGCTTGGCACACGGGACGGGTTCGGCAAGCTGCTGGCTTGCGGATTGTCCTTCACCATCGCCCTGCAGTGTTTCGTGGTGATCGGCGGAGTCACGCGGATTATCCCGCTGACCGGCCTGACCACGCCGTTTATGTCTGCCGGCGGCTCCTCGCTGCTGGCCAACTGGATCATCGTTGCCCTGCTGCTGCTGATCTCCAACGCCGCCCGGCGCCCCGCCGCCACCGGCCTGATGAATGATATGGAGCCTGCTCTGGCCTCTCCAGCCGGCACCGGAAACCCGCTGCGCCGCCCCAGCACCGACACCACAGAGGTGAGGCGCGCATGAACCAGGCCATCCGCAACAGCTGGGTCGTGGCCCTGGCCATGTTCCTGGCCATCCTGGGGTCGCTGACCTATGTCCAGTTCTTTGCCGCCGAGGAGCTCAACGACAACCCGATCAACGTCCGCAGCCTCTACCAGGACTTCGGCCAGAACCGCGGGTCCATCCTGGTGGACGGTGTCCCTATCGCTGAATCCGTTCCCTCGAACGACCAGTTCAACTTCCAGCGGGTCTACAACGATGCGGAGCTCTACTCGGCCGTCACCGGCTACTTCTCCCTGGTCTATGGCGTGACCCAGCTGGAACAGGCCATGAATGACGAGCTGACCGGCAACAGCGACCAGCAGTTCTACGACCGCCTGGTCCAGCTGCTCTCCGGCGCCCAGGCCGAGGGGGCTTCCGTCGAGCTCACCATCGATCCTGACCTGCAGCAGATGGCCTACGACCTGATTCCCGACGGCCAGAAGGGCTCGATCGTGATGATGGATCCTAAGACCGGCGATATCCTGGCCATGGTGTCGAAACCCTCGTATGACACAAATCTGCTGGCAGGGCACAACACCGCCGAGGTAGAGGCCAACATGGAAGCGCTGCTGGGTGTTCCAGGGCTCTCCCCCTACATAAATCCGGCAACCCAGTCCCTTCTGGCCCCGGGATCGACCTTCAAATTGGTGGTCGCAGCAGCCGCGCTGGAAACGGGTAAGTACAACGCGGAGTCGGTCATTCCGAACCCTGCGGCCTTGCCCCTGCCGGGCACCACGATTTCGCTTCCGAACTTCACCAACGGTTTGTGCTCAACCCGCAGCGAAGCTGACCTCCAGTTCGCCCTCGAACAGTCCTGCAACACTGTCTTCGCCCAGGTCGCCTGGGACGTCGGCGAGGACGCCCTGGCTCAGCAGGCGGAGAAGTTCGGTTTCGGACAGTCGCTGAACATCCCGACGGATGTCACTGCCAGCCAGTTCCCCGACACGGAGGGCCAGGCCGAACTCGCTCTGTCCTCCATCGGACAGGGCAGCGTGACTACAACCCCGCTGCAGGTGGCCATGATCTCTGCGGCGATCGCCAATAACGGCGTGCAGATGACCCCAAACCTGATCAAGGCGGTCCGTGCGCCCGACCTGTCCATCATCGATGAGCCTGAACCCACGGTGCTCAACACCTCTGTCAGCCCGGGCACTGCCGCCCAGCTGACGGACTGGATGGTGAGCGTTGTGGACAACGGATCTGCCTCAGCCGCCCGTGTTCCGGGGTTCAAGGTGGCCGGCAAGACCGGCACCGCCGAAGTCGAGGGACGCGGCGACAATGCCTGGTTCACCGGCTTCGCCCCGGCAGATGACCCCCAGGTGGCCATTTCAATCGTCATGGAAGACGTTGACCTGACCACCGGATCCCAATTGACCACTCCAAGCGCGCAAAAACTCCTAGAGGCGGTGTTGAATAAGTGAGGCCTACTTCGGGTATCACCTTAGGCGGCAGGTTCCAGCTGACCGATCGTATAGCCATCGGCGGCATGGGCGAGGTCTGGAAGGCCCGGGACCTTGTCCTCGGCCGGATCGTTGCCATCAAGATCCTCAAGGAGGAGTACACCGGCGATCCGGGTTTCCTGAACCGTTTCCGCGCCGAGGCACGCCACACGGCCCTGCTGAACCACGAAGGCATCGCCAACGTGTTCGATTACGGCGAGGAGGAGGGATCGGCCTACCTGGTGATGGAACTTGTTCCGGGCCAGCCGCTCTCCAGCATTATCGAACGCGAAAAGGTCCTTTCCCCGGACCGGACCCTTTCCATCATTGGCCAGACGGCCACGGCACTGGCTGTTGCCCACCGCCAGGGCCTGGTACACCGCGATGTGAAGCCCGGCAACCTGCTGATCATGCCCGATGGGCGGGTGAAGATCACCGACTTCGGCATTGCGCGCCTTGCCGACCAGGTGCCGCTCACCGCCACCGGCCAGGTCATGGGGACCGCCCAGTACCTGGCACCCGAACAGGCAACCGGCCAGCAGGCCACCGGCTCCAGCGACATTTACGCCCTCGGTGTCATCGGTTATGAATTGCTGGCCGGCACCCGTCCGTTCTCCGGAGAATCCCAGATCGCCATTGCCCTGGCCCAGGTCAATGACACCCCGCCTCCGCTGCCGGAATCCATCCCCGCTCCGGTGCGTGCCCTGATCATGTCCATGCTGGCCAAGGACCCGGCGGACCGGCCGGCCGACGCCGAGGCCCTGGCCCGTGCCGTCGCGGCCATCCGCCGCGGCGATATCGGCGCCGCAGAGCAAGCCGTCCCGGGAATGCTCCTCTTCGGTGCCGCCGGCACAGCTGCCACCAGCACCGTCACGGCACCGGTTCCGATGCCGGGCAATACCTCCGCCACCCGCGTGGTGGACACGTCCCCCTCGACCTCCGCGCTTCCGGTGGCAGCCTCCGCAGCCAATGGCCAGGCAACCGGCGCGCTGGCCGCGTCCCGCGAATGGACCGACGAGGACGTCGATAACGACGGCGACGGCTACGGCAGCGATGACGACTATGATGACCAGCCCCGCCGCAAGAAGTGGCTGATCCCGCTGATCGTGTTCCTGTCCCTGGTCCTGATCGCCATCATTGCCGTGATCGCCGTGAACCTGAACTCCGATCCGGCAGGCGACAACCAGAGCACGAAGTCACCTTCGACGTCGAACTCCCCGTCCACATCGGCCAGTTCACCGCGCAGCAGCGCGTCACCGACCTCGAGCTCGCCCTCACCGACTACTCCGTCCGGCAGCCCCAGCACTACGGCACCGGAGATCACCATCAACGCCTCCCAATACCAGGGCCGCGATGTGAATGCCGTGTCGCAGGAACTCAGCGCACTCGGTTTGGCCGTGAGCCGCAACCCTGTGGCCTCTGACCAGCCGGAAGGCACCGTCCTCGACGTCAACCCCGTCGGCCCGCTGTCCCGCGGCGATGCCATAGCCATCACTTATTCCAGCGGCCCGGCAATGGTTACCGTCCCCGGTGGCCTGATGGATTCGCAGGCGTCGGCTGCCAGCCAGGCAATCGTGAATGCCGGGCTGGTTCCTAACCGGGTTACCCAGCCGGATCCCAAGCCCGAGGGCACCGTCATCAGCGTCAATCCAGGTGAGGGTGCCACCGTTGCCCAGGGATCGACAGTGACAATCGTGGTTTCCAGCGGGCCTCCCGCTGAAACCGCACAACCAGGTGCGGGAGCCTCCGGCCCCGCCAGCCCGTAACGACCATGAGCGCGGACTTCCTGAAAGGACACCCCACACTGAACACTGACCGTATCCTCAACGGGCGGTATGAGGTAGGTGAACTCATCGGCCGCGGCGGTATGGCTGATGTCTACCTCGGCCGTGACTCCCGGCTGGGACGCTCAGTGGCGATTAAGGTGCTCCGCCCGGACCTGGCACGTGATCCGCTGTTCCAGTCCAGGTTCCGGCGGGAAGCACAGGCGGTCGCCGGCTTGAACCACCCCTCCATCGTCTCCGTGTATGACACCGGTGACCAGGAGGCGGAAGACGGATCCCGCGACGAGGTCCGCCTGCCGTTCATCGTGATGGAATACGTTTCCGGACGCACCCTCCGGGACCTCATCAAAGCCGGCGAGATCAGCATTGATGCGGCTGTGGACTACACGCTGGGTGTCCTTGCTGCCCTCGATTACAGCCACCGCTCCGGGATTGTGCACCGCGACATTAAACCGGCCAACGTTATGGTCGCCGCTGATGGGCGGGTCAAGGTCATGGACTTCGGGATAGCCCGTGCCATCGCTGACTCGGCTGCGACGATGACGCAGACCCAGGCGGTCATTGGCACCGCGCAGTACCTCTCTCCTGAACAGGCGCGCGGCGAAACTGTCGATGCACGCAGCGACCTGTATTCCGCAGCCTGCCTGTTCTTTGAGATGCTGGCCGGACGACCGCCCTTTGTGGGGGACAGCCCGGTGTCTGTGGCGTACCAGCATGTACGTGAGCAGCCGCCCAAGGCCAGCAGCTTCAACCACGAGGTTTCGCCGGCACTGGATTCGGTGCTGGAACGCGGGCTGGCCAAGGACCGCGACGAGCGGTACCAGAGCGCCCATGCCTTCAGCGAGGCGCTGCAGGCCGCGCGCCGTGGCCAGCTGGAACCGGAACGAACCGGCGCCACCGAGGCCATCCAGATCCCCAAAACGACTGTGCAGCCCTGGCCCGACGAGGAACCACGGACCCGTGCCATGGCCCGGGTCATGGAGGGTGGGCCGCTGACGAGCATGTCCGCCGACGACCTCCAGGAAGAAGAAGGGCCGTCCCGGCTGTCCGTGGGCAATGAACAGGAGCGCGACCCCAAACAGAAGAAGCGCCGCCGGGCCTGGATGATCACGCTGTTCCTTGCCCTGGCGCTGCTTCTCACGGCCGGAGGCATCTTCGCCTACAACCTGGCCAACCAGCCGCCGCCTCCACCCGTGGCCGGGAGCATCCCGGACGTGGAAAACATGACCCAGACCGAAGCCATCAACGCCATAACCAGTGAAGGCTTCCGGGCACCCGTAATCGAGCCGCAGTACAGCGACACGGTCGAATCGGGCCTGGCCATCGGAACCTCTCCCTCTGCTGGCACGAACACGCTGTTCGACGCCGATATCACGCTGTTCGTGTCCCAGGGGCCGTCAGCGGTCGCGATCCCGGATACCCTGCCTGGCATGAGCGAAGCCCAGGCCAGGGATGTCCTGCGCCTTATGGGGCTGCAGGGCGGGAATACCGTCACCGCTAACAGCCCGGTAGTTCCCGAGGGGCGGGTCATCGAAACAAGGCCCGGAATCGGAACCTCGGTGCAGGTCGGCAGCACGGTGGACCTGGTGCTCTCCTCCGGGAAGGTCACCGTTCCCAATCTCGTGGACGTGAGCATCGAAGAGGCCAGGGCCTATCTGGCAGATCCTGCCTACGGGCTGGAAGTGACAGTGGAGGAAGTCGAAAACTCGGTGGTGAAACCGGGTACTGTCACGGCTCAAAGCGCCCCGCCAGGATCGGACGTTCCGCAGGGCAGCATCATCACGTTGACGGTTGCCAAAGAGCCGGCGAGCCCGTCGCCGTCGGCGTCGCCCAGTTCGTCTTCATCGCCGTCGAGCTCCGGTAACCGGCGGGACGACTAGCAGCGGCAGGCGCTATGAACCCGAACTGATCAGCGGGCTCAGCGTCGCTGCGTGTGCTGCGGCGCCTTCGAGGCCAAGGCCTTCCAGCCAGTTGCCCAGCATCTGGTAGCCGCCCTCGGTGAGCACCGATTCCGGGTGGAACTGCACACCGGACAGCGGGGCTGTCCGGTGCCGCAGTCCCATGATGATGCCGCTGGCGGTCCGTGCGGTGACTTCGAGCTCCGCCGGAATCCGGTCCGCGACTGCAGCCAGGGAGTGGTAGCGGGTGGCCGTCAGCGGGCTGGGCAGCCCGGTGAAGACATCCGTCCCGTGGTGCTCCACTTCCGAGGTTTTTCCGTGCATCAGTTCCGGGGCGTGGGTGACGGTGCCGCCGAAGGCTTCGGCCAGTGCCTGGTGCCCCAGGCAAACTCCCAGCATCGGCTTTGCGTTCTCCTTGCACCAGCGGATCAGGTCGATGCAGACCCCGGCGTCCGCCGGGGCCCCGGGGCCGGGGGAGACGAGCACGCCGTCCCGGGCTGCCGCCAGCTCTTTGGCTTCCGCCAGGCTCAGGTCGTCGTTGCGCACCACAGTTGTCTGGGCGCCCAGCTGCTGCAGATAGCCCACAAGGGTATAGACAAAGCTGTCGTAGTTATCGACCACGAGAATACGCGTGCTCATTGCCTCAGGAACCGCCAATCGTTGAATCCGTCAGTGGGCCCAGGAAACTGAATTCCGAGAACCAGGGAAAAACATAGACCATCAGTGCCAGCACCACGCCCGCGGCCAGCACTACGGACGTGATGATGCGTACCCACAGCGGGCCGGGCAGATGCCGGAAGATCCAAGCGTACATTTTATCCTTGTCCTCCTGTCTTGGCGGCTGCAATTTCTGCTATCTCAGCCGGAGGTCCCGCCGACGCAGGCTGCCAGGACTCCATCACTGCGTACGCAATAAAGCGTTCCTGCGAGCCGAACCGCGGGTTACACGTAGTCAGTGTCAGGATCCGTTCTGAGGGCGCTGTGCCGGGTTGAGTGGGGACCGGGGCCAGAACGTCCACCTGGTCCGGCAGGACAATCTGGCTGTTCCGGTAGACGTAGGTGTAATAACCCTCCGCTGTCTGCACATATATGCGATCCCCGGGAACCAGGGTGTCGACGGCGTCAAGGACCTGGCCGTGGGTTTGCCGGTGGCCCGCCAGGGCGAAATTGCCGACTTCGCCGGGCATGGCAGTTTCCGGGTAGTGGCCAAGGCCCAGGGTATCCAGGACCTCCGTTCCCACGCCCTGGGTAACCGGCCTGGCATGTTCCGGGCCGAACCGGGGGATATAGATCGCGGCAAAGGTATCGCCTTCAGCACCGGGGACGGGCAGCACCGACGGATCACCGTAGTTTTCCGGAGCCGCCGCGCCGGCGGAGGCAGGCGGGGTGTCGAACCCGGAAAAGAGTTGCTCCATCGCCTGTTCCTGCCGGCGGTCTGACTCGATATTGGTCCACCACAATTCCCAGACCACAAACAGGACCAGCACCAACCCTGCGGTGATCAGCAGTTCGCCAATCACCTGGACTGTCAGGGAGCCCCGTCCTCGCTTAGCTCCCTTCAAGGAGTTCCGCCGTGTCCGGCGGGTTTCGGGCGCTCTGGTTTCGATTCCCGCGATGTCATCCGTTGAACTGTGCAACCGGTCCCGGTCCTCTCTCTGCTCTGCCGGTGGTACCGGGCACTTTGGTGCTGGTCATTCGCTACGATTGGCAGAGGGGAACCTGCAAGCCACCCAGCTCACCGCCGATACCCAGCCAGGATATCGCTGCACCGGTCTGAGGGGCGAGGCACGCGGACCTTCCCACAGACCATAACCGCACCGGCATGAAGTGAGCCGGTTCCGCTAGGAGGATCCGTGCCCGAGTCAAAGTCCCGCAAGAAGCCGTCAGCCGCCGAGGCACCCGTTGCTGCCAAGGGAAAAACCGCACCGAAACCCAATCCGGTTTGGTACAAGCCGGTGATGTTCGGCCTGATGCTGATCGGACTGATCTGGATCATCGTCTTTTACATCTCCGAGGGCGTGTATCCGGTCCCAGCACTGGGATCAGGCAACATCCTGGTCGGTTTCGGACTCGCAATCGTCGGCTTCCTGATGACTACCCGCTGGCGCTAACCCTCCCACACACTAACCAGAACTCCCGGTACGCGGTCCTCCGCCTGCCGGGATTTCGTGTTTTAAACAGCCTTACCCACAGTGGGGCAACTTCTCCACAGGGCGTTATCCACAGGCGTGCATAAGCTGTTCAGAACGGCGCCGGCTGACTGGCAGCCACTCCGGCCGCCCCATCCCCAGCTTTTCCACAGGACGAGGTGGAAAAGCTGGGGATAACTTGAGTGAAACCAAGGCGAGGTTGTACCCACCATGTGCACAGAGTTATCCACAACTGTGGGTAACTCTGTGGTCAGTTCGAGCAGATTTGCCGTGTTTACGGGGAATATAGTTATCCACAGCTGTGGAATTACATGTGTGTAACTCAGACACAGCACTGGATAACTTCGGAAGAGAGTTACCCACCGAGTGTGCATAACTCTCAGCCAAGCCTGTGGATAACGTGGTCGGGTCCACAGAATGACCCGAATGGTGCCAGTTTCGGCACCTGCGGAGCGCTGAGTTACACGCCTGTAAGTTATTAACAATGTGGGTATCTCTGTGGATAACCATCCGGCTGTGGGGGGCAGGGCAGGGATGAGGCGGTTAACCCGCAGCAGGCCCCCGGCTTTACCGGAGGCCTGCTGAGAGAAGCGCGGCGGGCAGCTAGAAGCTGGGTGTCCAGAAGAAGGCGAGGCCAAGCAGCACCAGGGCGATCGCGGCGAGGCCGCCGAACTGCACCAGCGGCCTGCGCGGGCCCTTGGGCGCATACGCCAGCACCGCGGCACATGCAGCACCTGTCACCAATCCGCCCAGGTGCGCCTGCCAGGAAATACTCGGATAGACGAACCCCAGAACGAGGTTGATCCCAATGAGGATCAGCAGTGCCTTAACATCGCCGCCGCGCTGACGCTGTATGACGAACAGTGCGCCGAACAGCCCAAAGATGGCGCCTGAAGCGCCCACCACGGCTTGGAAGGCCGGTGCCAGCATGAGGACACCGATAGAGCCGCCAAGCGCAGAAATCAGGTACAGGAGGATAAACCGGACCCGCCCAAGCAGTGGTTCCAGGGTCCGGCCCAGGAGCCACAGCGCATAGAGGTTGAACGCGATGTGCAGGATAAACCCGGGGGAGTGCAGGAACGCAGCGCTGATCAGCCGCCACGGTTCGGACGCTGCGAGGATGGGAGCGAACAGGAACTGCTCCGCGAAGCCCGGCACCAGCCATTGAAGGGCGTAGGCGACTCCGCACAGGATCATGAGCGTTGTGGTGACCACCGGTTTTCCGGTCCGGGCGGCGCCGCCGTAGGGAGTCCGGTAGGCGGGGGTGTTCCGGCGGCTGTCCTGGAAACAGTCCACGCACTGGATGCCCACCGGCGCGCTGTGCTGGCACTCAGGGCAGGCGGCCCGCCCGCAGCGCTGGCAGCGGATATAACTGACGCGGTCGGGATGCCGCGGGCAGACAGGTACTTCAGGGGCCGGCGGGCCGGCCGGAATTCCGTAGGACATGTTGGGTTGGGCTCCAGGGCTTTTATGGGAAAACCCCGGCCGGAGGCCCGGCCGGGGTGTACTGCCAAACAGGTTAGAGCTGCTCCACGGTAACGCTGTTGATAACAACATCTTCAGTGGGCTTGTCGCGCATGTCAGTGGCAACTGCGTTCAGTTCGTCGACCAGGGCCTTGGACTCATCGTCGGCTACTTCACCGAAGATGGTGTGCTTGCCCTGCAGCCAGGTGGTGGGAACGGAGGTGATGAAGAACTGGGAACCGTTCGTGCCGCGGCCCATCTGGATGCCGGCGTTGGCCATGGCCAGCTTGTACGGGCTGGTGAAGTCCAGGTCGGGGCTGATCTCGTCGTCGAACTGGTAGCCCGGTCCGCCGGTGCCGCGGCCCAGCGGGTCGCCGCCCTGGATCATGAAGTCTTTGATGATGCGGTGGAAAATGGTGCCGTCGTAGAGCGGCCGGCTGGTCTTCTCGCCGGTGGCCGGATCGGTCCACTCGATCTCACCCGTTGCCAGGCCGACGAAGTTCTTGACCGTCTTCGGGGCATGGTTGCCGAAGAGATTGATCCGGATATCGCCCTTGGAGGTATGGAGGGTCGCTTTTGCGGTAGGAATAGCAGTCATGACCTCATTCTTCCACGGCAGCCCTTTGAGCGCGCGGAAACCGGCCTGTTCAGCGCACAGTGAAAACTTCGGGCCCAGCGGTCCGCTGATAGCACAGAACAGCCATTGCACGTAGGCTAAGGCTGAACCGTCACTATCCCGGGAGGTAGTTTTGAATAAGAAGGACCGCATTGCCCGTGACTTCGAAGCGAATGTCACCGCAGGCGTGGAATCGGCACGTGACTGGGCAACCCCCAAGGTAGAGGCCGCCGTCGGTTGGGCAGTTCCCCGCATCGAAAAGGGGATCGAAACCGCTTCACCGAAAATTCAGGACGGGCTCAAACGTGCTGCAGACGAGATCGCTCAGGGTGTTGCAGTCGTGACTCCCCGGCTCCAGGACGGACTCCACAAGGTCGGCCCCAGGATCAGCCAGGTTGTTGACGACGCCACTCCGCGGATCCAGACCACCCTCGACAAGGCGACACCGGCCCTGACCCATGCCAAGGACAAGGTCGTGGACAGCTACATCCCCACGATCTCCACCCGGCTTGGCGACGCCGCTGACTCCGTCTCCCGCGGACTCGGAAATGCCTCTGTGCCCGTACAGACGGCCGTGGCCAAAGCCACCGGCAACAAGAAGGCACTGAAGCAGGCTCAGAAGGCCGCGGCCAAGGCTGCCAAGGAACTGAAGAAGCAGCAGAAGAGCGGCGGCAAGGGCTGGCTGGTCTTCGGCATCATCGCTTCAGCAGTGGTAGCGGCAGTTGCTGCGTGGCGGGCTTCCCGCCCGGTCGAAGATCCCTGGAAGACGCCCGCACCTGCCCAGCCCAAGCCCGCCGCAGTTCCGGTCCCCGCACCGGCACCGGCTGCTCCGGCCGAGGGCAGCAAGCCCGCAGCTCCCAAGCCCACCGCTCCCGCTGAGAAGGCCAAGGAGAGCCTCTCAACGGCTGCTGAGAAGGCGAAGGAAGCCGCGCAGGGTGTGAAGGAGGCTGCCGCCTCTTCCGCGGCCAAGGCCGGTGAAAAGGTGGCCGACGCCGCCAAGCACAGCAAGGACGCCGCAGCCACGGCTGCGAAGCCGGGCGCCCACGCGGATACCTCCGCTGAGGCGAAGGCTGAGAAGCCGGAGAAGTAACAGCGCAGGCAGCGCAGCGGAAGGACCCCGGGTATCCGGGGTCCTTCCTTTTTAAGCCGGTTTCCGCACTTGGACGGACACTATTTTTCGATGTCTCCGCCCAGCGCCGGCGGCGCCGGAGGAAGCTGGTTTTCCGGCGCTCCCCGGGAGGCCGGGGAGCGTCCCCGGGCCTGTCCCCAGAGGACGACCGCGAGCCCGGCCAGAATGATCCCCAGTCCGGCGTATGTGCCGCCGGGCAGCTCTTCTGCCAGGAAGACAGCTGCCAGGATGGCGGCACCGGGGATCTCAAGCAGGATGATCATCGACACCACCAAGGGGCTGATGACAGCAAGCAGATGGTTGAACACCGTGTGGCCGAGCAGCTGTGCCATCACTGTCACTGCCAGGATTCCGGCCCAGGCCGCCGGCTCGAACCCAATCAGGGGCTCCTGGAAAACCGCGCACATAATCAGCAGAATCACGGCACAGGCACCGTAGCAGAGGGTGGTGTAGGTACCGGTGGACATGGTCCGGCGGGCTTTGCCGCCGGCCAGGGTGTACAGACCGGCCAGGGCGCCGCCGGCCAGCGCCAGCGCATCACCCATCAGGGCCTCGGGCGAGAGCGCCACATCGAAGCCGGTGATGACCACGACGCCGGTGAAGGCCACCAGCAAGCCGGCGAGGGTCTGCCGCGCGACCCGTCTTCCGCGGAATACGTCGAAGAGCGCGATCCATCCGGCCTGCAGGCAGACAAGGGCGGTGGCCGCCGCGACGGATGTGAGCCGCAGGGACGTGATGAAGCAGGCGAAGTGCAGTGCGAGGGCGAGGGCCGCCAGCGCTGCCCACTTCACCTCGGCGCGGCTGAGACTGCGGAAGCTGTTACGGTCCCGCAGGCCGGCGGGTACGCCCATGATGACGGCGCCCAGGGCGTTGCGCCAGAAAGCGATGGCCAGGGCGGGGGCTGCTGTTGCCGCCATGATGGGGCCGGAGGCAGAGACGCCGAGCACGCCGACCACCGCAAGGAAAAAGGTCATGGGAAAAGGTTATTGCTTGGTGCCGTGTCGGGGCGGGAGCCCAGGGGCCGTCGGCTGACCGGTTCTTTAACGCAGAAAGTCCCGGCCGCTGTGGCCGGGACTTTCTTTCGGTGGAGGCACGGGGACTCGAACCCCGAACCCCCTGCTTGCAAAGCAGGTGCGCTACCAATTGCGCCATGCCCCCGAATTGGAACTGATTCAGTATATCCCACCCGCGGGGGTGTTCAAAACCAATCCAGTCCGTGCGGAGCTATTCGACCTTGTCGGTCGAAGCCTTCCAGACGGATTTCTCCGCGGCAGTTTCCTGCCATTTCCGGAAGACGAAGACGCCTGCTGCTGCGGCTGCTGCAATTGCGAACAACTTCTTCACAGTGTCTCCTTGCCGTTGTGGCCGATCAATTTTCATGATCGTCCGTGGGCGTACCAGGACTTGAACCTGGGACCTCTTCGTTATCAGCGAAGCGCTCTAACCGCCTGAGCTATACGCCCCGATACCTCACCGGGCCGAGATATGACTTTACCGTACCCCCGGCCGGAACCCAAATCGGGCCCTTCGGGCCCCCGGCGCAGGACAGGATCCTGCGCCGGAAACCCGGAAAATCAGTCGTCGGTGAGGGTGACGCCGATGCCGCCGACCAGGGTCGAGGCAATGTTGTACAGCACGGCTGACAGCATCGACAGGGCCGTCAGCAGCAGAACGTTGACCACGGCGATGATGGTCGCAAAGGACACCACCTGGCCCAGCGAGGCGAACTCCCGAAGGTCGAATCCACCGGACTCGGACCCGGCAATTTCGCCCAGCAGGTCATTTACCCGGTCAAAGATGCCGGTGAGGTCCAGGACGGTCCACAGGACGATTGCTGCGACCACCGTAACCACGCCGAGGGCGACGGAGAGCAGGAAGGACATCTTCAGCACCGACCACGGGTCGATCTTGCTGACCAGCAGGCGGGCCTTGCGGGCTTTGGCCTTGGGAGCCGGCTTAACCAGTGGCTGCCGGTTGCCGGACGCGCTCTGACCCGTTCCAGGCCGCTGCGCGGGCCGTGCCGGGGTCTTCACCCGCGGGCCGCCGCTGGGCCTGGCATTTGAGTTGGTCGAGCTCACTCGCTACCTCCATCGTCTGCTGACTGCGCGTCGGGCCCAGCCATTTCCTCTGTTGACAACGGTACTTCATCCACAGGTGCCTCCACAGACTCGCCGCCGGAGCCGGCTTCGCCGTCCGCAGCGTCCACCGGCAGGTCCCGTTCGGAGTTCCGGGCCACAGCGATGATCCTGTCGTTCTTGTCCGGCTTGGCGAAAATGACGCCCATGGTGTCACGGCCCTTGGCCGGAACACCGGCGACAGCGGAGCGGACAACCTTGCCACCCTGCATGACCACCAGGACCTCGTCCTCTTCCTGCACAATCATTGCGCCGACCAGGTGTCCGCGGTCCTCGTTGTACTTGCCAACCTTGATGCCAAGGCCGCCGCGTCCCTGCACACGGTATTCCTCGACGCTGGTGCGTTTGGCGTAGCCGCCCTCAGTGACGATAAACACGTAGGAGTCCTCGGTGATGACATCCGCTGCGAGCAGCTCATCGTCCTCCCGGAACTTCATGCCGGTCACGCCGGAGGTCGCGCGGCCCATCGGGCGCAGGGCCTCGTCGGTGGCGGTGAAGCGCAGGGACTGCCCCTTGCGGGAAACGAGCATCAGGTCATCGGTCTCACTGACGAGCTGGGCTGACACAACTTCGTCGCCCTCACGCAGGTTGATGGCGATAACACCGGCGGACCGGTTCGTGTCGTAGTCCCGGAGCTGGGTTTTCTTGACCAGCCCGCGCTTGGTGGCGAGCACCAGGTAGGGAGCGGCGTCGTAGTCGGGCAGGTCCAGCACCTGGGCGATGTGCTCGCCGGGCTGGAAGGCCAGCAGGTTCGCCACGTGCTGGCCCTTGGCATCACGGCCGGCTTCAGCCAGTTCGTAGGCCTTGGCGCGGTAGACGCGGCCGAGGTTCGTGAAGAACAGCAGCCAGTGGTGGGTGGTGGTGACGAAGAAGTGCTCGACGACGTCGTCACCGCGCAGCTGGGCGCCGCGGATTCCCTTGCCGCCGCGGTGCTGGGCCCGGTAGTTATCGCTCCGGGTCCGCTTGACGTAGCCGCCGCGGGTGATGGTGATGACCATTTCCTCTTCAGGAATGAGGTCTTCCATGCTCATGTCGCCGTCGTAGCCCATCAGGACCTTTGTGCGGCGGTCATCGCCGTGCTTGTCGACGATCTCCGCTAGTTCATCGCTGACGATCTGCCGCTGGCGCTCCTCGGAGGCCAGGATCGAGTTGTATTCGGCGATCTCGAGTTCCAGCTTGGCGTGCTGGTCCTGGATCTTCTGCCGTTCCAGCGCAGCGAGGCGGCGCAGCTGCATATCCAGGATGGCCTGGGACTGCAGCTCATCAATATCGAGCAGCTGGATCAGGCCGTTGCGGGCTTCCTCCACCGTGGAGGAGCGGCGGATCAGGGCAATAACCTCGTCCAGGGCGTCCAGGGCCTTGAGCAGGCCGCGCAGGATGTGCGCAACTTCCTCGGCCTTGCGCAGCCGGTACCGGGTGCGGCGGACGATGACTTCGAGCTGGTGCGTGACCCAGTGGCGGATGAACGCGTCCAGGCTCAGGGTACGCGGCACACCGTCAACGATCGCCAGCATGTTGGCGCCGAAGTTTTCCTGCAGCTGGGTGTGCTTGTAAAGGTTGTTCAGCACCACCTTCGCCACGGCGTCGCGCTTGAGCACGATGACCAGGCGCTGTCCGGTGCGGCCGGAGGTCTCATCGCGCATATCGGCGATGCCGGTGATCTTCCCGTCCTTCACCAGTTCGGCGATCTTGATGGCCAGGTTGTCCGGATTAGCCATGTACGGCAGTTCCGTCACCACCAGGCAGGTGCGGCCCTGGAACTCTTCGACGTTGACCACGGCACGCATGGTGATCGACCCACGGCCGGTGCGGTAGGCATCTTCGATGCCCTTGTGGCCCAGGATGGTGGCACCCGTGGGGAAGTCGGGTCCCTTGACCCGCTTGATCAGCTCTTCGAGCAGTTCCTCGTTCGATGCCTCCGGATGCTGCAGGTACCACTGCACGCCGTCAGCAACCTCGCGCAGGTTGTGCGGCGGAATGTTGGTGGCCATGCCGACGGCGATGCCGGAGGAACCATTAACTAGCAGGTTGGGGAAACGGGCCGGCAGGATCGTGGGTTCCTGGTTGCGGCCGTCGTAGTTGTCCATGAAGTCGACGGTTTCCTCGTCGATGTCACGGACCATTTCCATGGCCAGCGGCGCCATCTTGGTTTCGGTGTAACGCGGTGCGGCAGCGCCGTCATTACCGGGGGAACCGAAGTTGCCCTGACCCAGCGCCAGCGGGGCACGCATAACCCAGTCCTGGATGAGACGCACGAGCGCATCGTAGATCGCCGAGTCACCGTGCGGGTGGTACTGGCCCATGACTTCGCCGACTACGCGCGCGCATTTGTTGAAGGCACGGTCGGGGCGGTAGCCGCCGTCGTACATGGCGTAGAGCACCCGGCGGTGCACCGGCTTCAGGCCGTCGCGCACATCCGGAAGCGCACGCCCCACGATGACCGCCATGGCGTAGTCAAGGTAGGAGCGCTGCATCTCGGTCTGCAGGTCGATCTGCTCTACGCGGTCGGAGAGGACGTTCCCGCTGACGGGTTCGAGTTCGCCGCCGGGAACTTCCGGGGTCTCATCACTCATTGGTTCTGTTCCGTTCTAAGTTCAAGTCCATGTGCGTTACCTGGGCCGGACAATTCGCTCCGGCTGCCGCTGCGTCCGGGCCGCCGGAGCGGCCCGAAGGCATCAGATGTCGAGGAAGCGCACGTCCTTGGCGTTCTGCTGGATGAAGTTTCGGCGGGATTCGACGTCCTCACCCATAAGCACCGAGAAGATCTGGTCCGCCGAGGCGGCGTCGTCCATGGTGACCTGGAGGAGGGTGCGGTGATCCGGGTCCATGGTGGTATCCCAGAGTTCGGTGTAGTCCATTTCACCCAGGCCCTTGTAGCGCTGGATTCCGTTTTCCTTCGGGAGGCGCTGGTTGTTCGCCAGGCCGCGGGCCACGGTCTCATCGCGTTCCCGGTCGCTGTAGACGTAGTCATGCGGGTGGTTGGACCACTTGATCCGGTACAGCGGCGGCTGCGCCAGGTACACGTAGCCCTGTTCGATCAGGGGCCGCATGTAGCGGAAGAGCAGGGTCAGCAGCAGGGTGGTGATGTGCTGGCCGTCAACGTCGGCATCGGCCATCAGCACGATCTTGTGGTACCTGGCCTTTTCGACGTCGAAGTCCTCGCCGATTCCGGCGCCGAAAGCCGTGATCATGGACTGGACTTCGGCGTTGCCGAGCGCCCGGTCCAGCCGGGCCCGCTCCACGTTAAGGATCTTGCCGCGCAGGGGCAGGATTGCCTGGGTTTCGGGGTTCCGGCCGCGGACAGCCGAACCACCGGCCGAGTCACCCTCCACGATGTAGATTTCAGACTTCGAGGGGTCCTTGGAGGAGCAGTCCTTGAGCTTGCCAGGCATACCGCCGGATTCCAGCAGGCCCTTGCGGCGGGTGGATTCGCGGGCCTTGCGTGCGGCCAGCCGGGCCTGGGAGGCCTGGATGGATTTGCGGATGACGTCGCGGGCGGGGCCGGGGTTGCGTTCCAGCCAGTCGCCCAGCTGGTCGGTGACCACGCGCTGCACAAAACCCTTAACCTCGGAGTTGCCGAGTTTGGTTTTGGTCTGGCCTTCGAACTGCGGTTCGGCGATCTTCACGGAGATGACAGCGGTGAGGCCCTCACGGATGTCGTCTCCGGTGAGGTTGTCGTCCTTTTCCTTGATGATGTTCTTCTCGCGCGCGTACCGGTTGATCAGTGAGGTCATGGCTGCACGGAAACCTTCTTCGTGCGTGCCGCCCTCATGGGTGTTAATCGTGTTCGCGTAAGTGTGGACGCTCTCTGAGTACGCTGTGGTCCACTGCAGGGCCATTTCCACGGCCATTTTCTTGTCATTGTCTTCGGTTTCGAAGGCAATGATGTCGTCGTGGATGACCTCGACCTTTTTGGAGCTGTTCAGGTGCTGGACGTAGTCCAGCAGTCCGTTGGCGTACATGTAGTCCACGGTGCGGTGCTTGGGCGCAGCGTCCTCGGACCCGGTATCCGCTTCGGCGATTTCCGTGGCTGTCTCGTCCAGGGCACGCTCATCGGTGAGCACGATGCGCAGGCCCTTGTTGAGGAAGGCCATCTGCTGGAACCGTGCGCGCAGGGTCTCAAAGTCAAACTCCGTCGACTCGAAGATCTCCGGGTCCGGGTAGAACGTCTGCGTGGTGCCGGTTTCGTCGGTGGGATCGCCCTGCCGCAGCCCGCCCACGGGGTGGCCGCCGTTTTCGAAACTCTGCTGCCAGGTGAAACCCTGACGCTTGATTTCGGTTTCCACGCGCGCGCTCAGAGCGTTGACAACGGAGATGCCGACGCCGTGCAGGCCGCCGGACACGGCGTACCCGCCGCCGCCGAATTTGCCGCCGGCGTGCAGGATGGTCATTACCACCTGGACGGTGGGCATGTTCTCCGTCGGGTGCATGTCAACAGGGATACCGCGGCCATTGTCAGAGACCCGGACGCCGCCGTCGGCCTGGAGCGTCACATCGATGCGGTCGCAGAAACCCGCCAGGGCTTCGTCAACCGAGTTGTCCACCACCTCGTAAACCAGGTGGTGCAGGCCGCGGGGACCGGTGGAGCCGATGTACATGCCCGGACGCTTGCGAACGGCCTCGAGGCCTTCCAGCACAGTGATCTCGTTGGCGCCGTATTCATGCGGGGCCGGCTGGTCGCTGCGTTCCTGGGGTGCGGACTCCGTGTTGTCTAGCTCTTTGTCGTTAGCCACAGGTGCTGTCGACTCCTCTTGTGTCGGTCAGAATTTGGCACCCTGTCCAGCGGGAGAGGGTGCCTCTGTACCAATTCTACCGTGCTGCGGGTATCTTTGCGCGCCAAAACACCCTACCAGCGGCCACCAAAGCAGGTTTTGAGCCAGTTTCCTGCGGTCCGATGAGGCCCGATACGTCCGGAGGGTTTTTCACCCCGCTACGCACCTCCCAGCGGGTGTGAACGGGAGCACAAATACGGCTATATATCAACAACTTTTTTCCCTCAGGCAACACCGGGCAGGTTAGCCGTAGGTGTCCCGCGGTCCCCTGCCCTTGACGCTGCGCAGTCCCTTGCGCCAGTTGGGTGCTGCCGGACCGATGACCTCAATCCGGGTGACGACGCCGGGCCCCAGTTCGGCATCAAATCGGGCAATCAGCGTGGAGCGGAGCAGCCGCAGCTGCGTGGCCCAGGCGGTGGAGTCGCAGCGGACCTGGACGGTGGTGTCGGAGAAGGACTCCGGCTTGCAGTGCGCACTGACATCAGGGCCCACCAGCTCCTCCCAGCGCGAAATCACGGATCCCACCGCCACGGGGGAGTTCCAGCCGCGCTCGTTGACGAAACGGGTGAAGACCTTGCCGAGTCCCTGGGGATCCCGCCCGGTGTATTCCCCGGGAACGAAGGGGGTCTGACGGCGCTGGCCCGGTTTGCGCCGGCTCACCGGGGCCCGCTGGTTGCCGCGGGCCTGGGCTGCCTGCCGCATCCGGTTCAGCTGCTCCCTGGCGGCGTCCGGGCGGTCGTCACCGGAACCGGCCGGCTGCGGGGTCTCATCCGGCGGCAACACTGACGCCTCCCGGAATAACCGGAATCTGCTCTCCGGCCAATGCAGCGGGGATGTCCTCCGCGACCGCCGCGGTCACCAGCACCTGTTCGGCGCCGGCAACAATCGCCGACAGCCGCTCCCTGCGTCCGGTATCGAGTTCGGCGAACACATCATCCAGGATCAGGATGGGCCCGGCGCCCGGAGAATCGTCGTCATCCCGCAGCAGGTAGAAGGAAGCCAGCCGCATGGCCAGCGCCAGCGACCAGGTCTCCCCGTGCGAGGCATAACCTTTGGCCGGCGCCTGTCCCAGGACGAGCTCGACTTCGTCCCGGTGCGGTCCGACCAGGGAAATCCCCCGTTCCACTTCGCGTTTCCGGTTTGCGGCGAAGGCCTGCAGGAAACGTTCCTGCAGTTCCTCCTGGCTGAGCCCCAGCAGATCGGCGGCGTCCGCGGCTCCCTCCGCGGCGCCGTCGTCGTCCACCTGCCCCAGCAGCGTCGAGCGGTAGATGCCGCGGGCAGCCTTTGAACCGTCGGTCAGGTCTTTGTAAGCCCCGGCGAGATGCGGACTGAGCTGGTCCAGGGCCTGCAGGCGTGCAGCCACCAGCTGAGCTCCGGCAGCTGCCATGTGGTGGTCCCAGACATCCAGCGTTGCCTCGTGGGCAGAGGTGAACCGCCCGCTGGCCCTGGCCGATTTCAACAGGGCGTTCCGCTGCTTCAGCACGCGCTCATAATCGGCGCGGGTGGCAGCATGCCTCGGCACCAGGGACACGATCAGGTCGTCTAGGAAACGGCGCCGGGCGGAGGGATCACCCTTGACCAGGGCCAGGTCCTCGGGTGCGAAAAGCACCGTGCGGCAGATGCCGAGGATGTCCCGCGCGCGGACGGGATTGGCCCGGTTGATCCTGGCCCGGTTCGCCCGGCCCGGATTGATTTCAAGTTCCAGGGCCGTGGCCTGGTTTCCGCGGACCACGCGGGCCCGGACCAGGGCCTGTTCGGCGTCGAAGGCCACCAGCGGGGCATCCGAACTCACCCGGTGGGAGGAGAGCGAAGCGAGGTAGCCGATGGATTCGACAATGTTGGTTTTGCCGGTGCCGTTAGGGCCGACAAAAACGCTCACTCCGGGTTTCAGGCTCAGATCAAGCTGCCCGTAGCTGCGGAATCCCGTCAGCGAAAGGTAATCAACGTACACGCTGCTCCACCTGGTATTTCCGTCCTGTCAGTGTCCTCAAGTCCTGTCCTGCCGGTGCCGTTCCGGGTCTGTTCCCAGCCTACCGCCCAGCTATTCCGGCCCGCCCGCGTCCCCTACTGCCTGCTCGGCAGCGTTCGGAGGCCCGCCGTTTTGTCCTGGTGCCGCGGAATCGGCTGCCCTCACGGCATGCCCGCCAAACTGTCCGCGCAGCGCTGCCACCAGTTTCATGGCTGGGGAATCCTCCTGTCTGGAGGCAAACCGGGCAAAAACGGCGGCCGTGAGCGCCGGCGCCGGGACTTCAGCTGACAGGGCTTCTTCGATGGCCCACCGGCCTTCCCCGGAATCTTCCACGAACCCGGTGATCCGGGTCAGGCCCGGGTCCTCCTCGACAGCACGTACTGCCAGTTCCAGGAGCCAGGAGCGGATGACAGTTCCGTCCTGCCAGGCGCGGAGGACCCCCGGAACATCGCCGATGATCTTCTGGGCAGCAAGCAGCTCATAACCCTCGGCATACGCCTGCATCAGGCCGTATTCAATGCCGTTGTGCACCATTTTGGCGTAGTGCCCGGCTCCCGTGACTCCGGCGTGGACGAAGCTGTCGGCCCGCAGTCCGGATGGCCGCAGCGCGTCGAAAACCGGCATGGCCTCAGCCACATCTGCCGGATCACCGCCGACCATCAGCCCGTAACCGTTGTCCTTGCCCCAGATCCCTCCGGAAACCCCGCAGTCGAGGTACCGGATCCCGTTGGCCGCCAACAGGTCCGCGTGCCGGCTGTCCTCGGTATACCGGGAGTTGCCTCCCTCGATCACCAGGTCTCCGCTGCTCAGCAGTACAGCGAGGTCGCCGATGACTGCAGCCGTCGTTTCGCCGCTGGGAACCATGATCCATACGATGCGCGGCGGCGGCAGTTCAGCAGCGAGCTCCGCGAGGGACCCGACGTCGCTGATTACCGGGTCCCGGTCGAAGCCGGTGACCTGGATTCCGTTCTGCCTCAGCCGCTCGCGCATGCTGAAACCCATTTTTCCCAGTCCGATAAGGCCAATATGCATGTCGGTTCCTCTCTCCGTCGTCCACGTCAGTGGACGGAAAGGCTCTCGAAATGCAGATGAAAGCCTTTACTGGTTCGGAAGCCTTACCGGCATCAGAAGGTACCGGTAGTCTTCCTGGTCATCTCCGGTGAGTTCTTCCTGCGCGGAAATTACTGCAGGCTTCGGCGGGGTGGTGAAGGAAAAGCGGACGTACTTGCTGGGGAAAGCCCCCAGGCCCTCGCTGAGATAGTGCGGGTTGAAGGCGACGGTGATCTCGTCGCCGACCAGGGAAGCTTCGAGGGCCTCGGAGGCCTGGGCATCTTCACCGGTTCCGGCGTCGAGAGTTACCTGTCCGTCAGTGAATGCGAGGCGCACCGGGGTGTTGCGTTCCGCAACCAGGGAAACGCGGCGGACAGCTTCGACCAGCGCGTGGGTTTCCACCGTTGCGTGAATGGGCGTGTTCTCCGGGAAGAGAGAGCGGATCTTGGGGTAGTCGCCGTCGACCAGCAGCGAGGTCGTGCGGCGTCCGCCGCTTTCAAACCCGATCAGTTCGCTGTCTTCGGAGAGCGCGATGTTCAGGTCTCCGCCGCCGCCGAGAGTCTTGGCAACCTCATTCAGGGTCTTGGCCTTGACCAGGGCACTCGTGGAAATCCCCGGCGTTGCCGGCTTCCAGGAAAGCTCACGGAGGGCGAGACGGTACCGGTCGGTCGCCAGGAAGGTGATGAGATCGTCTTCGATTTCCATCCGGACACCGGTCAGGATGGGCAGGGTGTCGTCGCGGCTGGCGGCAATGATCACCTGGGAAACTGCCTGGGCGAATGCGTCGCCGTCGACGACGCCGCTGACGTCGGGAAGGGCTGGAAGTTCCGGGTATTCCGAAACCGGCATCGTAGCCAGGTTGAAACGGCTGTTGCGGCAGGTGAGAGTCACCTTCGATCCGTCGGTTTCGACTTCAACCGGTGCTGACGGGAGGCTGCGGCAGATCTCTGCCAGCAGGCGTCCGGAGACCAGGATGGTTCCTTCGTCGGAAATATCGGCCGGGATCTGGAGGCGGGCTGAGATCTCGTAGTCGAAGCTGGCGATGCTCAAGGCACCGGCTTCGGCCTTGATCAACAGCCCGGAAAGGACGGGAACCGGCGGACGGGGTGAGAGGGACCGTGCTGTCCACGTAACCGCCTCGGCCAGGACATCCCGCTCAACTCTGAACTTCACTGCAGGGTGCCGCCTTTCACAACGTACTTATCAGTACTACTGAACTTTCATGAACACGTGAGGGAGCATTTCGGGCTGCCAGGACGCCCGGTCTGCCCGCTGGGAATCACAACAATACCCTGTGCCAGCTTACCGCCGGCAGGTTGTCATTTACCGGGGGACGAGGATCCGTTCACAGCGGGCATTGTGCCAATGCCCAAAGGGGTTCACCCCACCCGTTCCAGGACCTGCGGAGCAGGCAGATGGAACATCGGATGTTTGGTCCGGAAGGTCGGATGTTATTTGGTGGAACCCAATTTCTTAAGATTCGTAGTGTTAATAACTGCTGTGGATACTGTGGATAACTCGACCCTGCCGGGCGTTCCGGCGTTTTAAGCCTGTTGATAACCTGTGGACGCTCAGCCTACGTGCAGGGCGGGGCTGTTGGGAACTATTTTGCAGTTCCGCGTATCCACAGGGCAATACCCGCTGAGAGGTGTTATCCACCGAGTTATCCACACCCTTGTCCACACGTGTTAATTTCGAGCCCCTGCGGGGCCCTCTAATCCGCGCGCTGACGCGGATCTAAGCCTCGCGCTGCTGCTGCTTGATTCGGTTGGTCAGCTCAGTGACCTGGTTGTAGATGGCCCGCCGCTCGGCCATCAGTTCCCGGATCTTGCGGTCCGCGTGAATCACAGTGGTGTGATCCCGCCCGCCAAGCTCCTGCCCGATCTTCGGCAGCGACATGTCAGTCAGCTCACGGCAGAGGTACATGGCGATCTGCCGGGCTGTGACCAGAGTCCGCGTCCGCGACTTGCTGCACAGCTCCTCGAGGCTGATCTGGAAGTAGGCTGCCGTCTGACCGAGGATCGAGGCGGCCGTAATCTCCTGGGCGCCGTCGTCGGTGATCAGGTCCTTGAGCACAATCTCAGCCAGACCGACGTCGACCTGCTGGCGATTCAGGCTGGCGAAGGCGGTCACCCGGATCAGGGCGCCTTCCAGCTCACGGATGTTGGTGGAGATTTTTGAGGCGATGTACTCCAGCACATCATCGGGGGCGCTCAGGGAATCGCCAATCGCCTTCTTCCGGAGGATGGCGATCCGGGTTTCCAGTTCCGGAGGCTGAACGTCGGTCAGCAGACCCCACTCGAAGCGTGAGCGCATCCGTTCCTCGAACCCGGAGAGCTGCTTGGGCGGCAGGTCGGAGGTGATGACCACCTGTTTGTTGTGGTTGTGGAGCGCATTAAAGGTGTGGAAGAACTCCTCCTGCGTCGCGTCCTTGTTCGCCAGGAACTGGATGTCGTCAATCAGCAGGATGTCCACGTTGCGGTAGAGCTGCTTGAAGCTGGCGCCCTCGTCGTACCGGATGGAGTTGATGAAATCGTTGGTGAACTCTTCGGAGTTCACGTACCGCACACGGATCCCCGTATAGAGGTGGCGGGCGTAATGCCCGATTGCGTGCAGCAGGTGGGTCTTGCCCAGCCCGGAATCCCCGTAGATGAACAGCGGGTTGTAGGCCTTCGCCGGAGCTTCGGCCACGGCAACGGCAGCGGCGTGGGCAAACCGGTTGGAGGATCCGATGACAAATGTCTCAAAAACGTATTTGGGGTTCAGCCGGCCAAATTCCTGCGAGGTGCTCGGCGGTGTGGGCGACGGAGCGCTTTCGCCGGTCGGCACGGGCGAGGGGGCTGCTTCTTCGGGCTCGGGCTCCGGTTCGGCCTGGGCGACGGGAGTCAGATCCGCGTCAATCACGAAGGCACACTGGATGTCCGCCTGGAAGACAGTCTTGAGGACTTCGTCAAGGATGTTCTTGAGCTGGGTCTGCAGCACTTCGCGCGTCAGCTCATTGGGAACAGCCACAAGCAGGGTCGTGCCAATCAGGCCCTGGGCCTGGGCAAGAACCACGAATCCGCGCTGCCGGGGTGAAACCCTGTCATCGGTCTCCAGCGTCCTGATGACCTTGCGCCAGGAACTGCCGACGTCGTTGATTTCGTCCGTACCCACAAAAACCTCTCGTGACGCCCGCAGGGGGCGGTTTAAGAAACCGGAATCCAGGCCTGGATCCGGAAGAGTCATCCACAGAGTTATACACAGTCGTGGATAAACACCCAGCGCCAAGCCTAGAGCATCAGTTCGGCTGTCGGTAGCCGGAATCCGGCGCCCCTGCTTGACTTGGGGCGGGACTCACATTTGACTGTGAAAGGCCCATACGGGAACTTGTCCACAGGTGTGGAAAATTCTGTATGAACAGGCCCCGCGGCCCCCGGTTTGACTGCAAACGGGGTCTCACCTAACGTTGAGTAGTCCTTTGTGTCTGCTATCTGCACTCATTCATGCCCATCAGGGTTCTGGGAATCAGGGTCCAGGTCCGGGTTGAGTGTAGTCAGTCACATGAAAAGAGCGCCGCTTGTGCTTTCCCCTTGATGCAGCAAGCGCCAGCGCAGATTGTCTTGGAGTAACCACCGTGAGCAAGCGGACTTTTCAGCCGAATAACCGCCGTCGTGCCAAGAAGCACGGCTTCCGCCTTCGCATGCGTACCCGTGCCGGCCGTGCCATTCTTTCCGCACGCCGTGGCAAGGGCCGTACCGAACTGTCGGCATAAAACAGACTTAGGTTTGCCGATGCTGCCTCAGCAGCTCTGTCCCACCCTCCTGGCGTCCTGAATGCTGGCCGCGAGGAACCGGGTGCGTTCGGCGGCGGATTTTTCCCATACCGTACGTTCCGGTGCCCGTTGCGGGCGCCGGAACGTAGTCTTATACGCAGTGTCTAACCCGGCCGCGCCAACGCGCGTCGGGTTCATTGTGTCGAAGGCGGTCGGGAACGCCGTGACACGTAACCTCGTTAAGAGAAGACTGAGAGAAGCAGCAGCGCAGAGCCTGGCCGACCACCCTACGGGGCTGGACATTGTGGTCAGGGCACTGCCGCCGGCGGCATCGGCATCGTGGGCGCAATTAAGCGCCGACTACGCTGGTGCCCTCTCTGCATGCATAGGCAAGCTTTCGCGGCAGTGACCACAAAGGTGAGGGAGGGGCTAAAGATGGGCCGAACCGGTAGCAAACCGGCGAAGGCTTCTCTTCCCGCTGCCTTTTTCCTGCCCATCATGCTTTTTTTCTGGCACCTTCCCCGGAACGTCCTGATTGGACTTCTGATGGGTTACCGCAAGGTGGTGTCCCCGCTCTACGGGCCGGTGTGCCGGTTTTTTCCATCATGCTCGGCGTACGCCCTTGAAGCCGTCACCGTTCACGGTGCCGTCAAGGGAACGTGGCTTGCCGCGCGCCGGCTTGTCCGCTGCCATCCGTGGAACGACGGCGGAGTGGACCACGTGCCCGAAGGCCGCAGGACGTGGCCGCAGGAATCGGTCCCCAGGATCATTGTGCTGAATCATCCCGTGATTCCGGCAGACGAAGACAGCCGCTCGGCGGCTTAGGAGAGTAAATGGGTTTCTTCGACACGATACTGTTCCCCTTCAAGTGGGTGGTGTCATGGATCATGTGGATCTTCCACGAGGGATTCGTTTTCCTCGGGATGGATGCCGCATCGGGTTGGACCTGGACGCTGTCCATCATCGGTCTGGTGATTGTCATCCGGGCCGCCCTCATTCCTGTTTTCGTCAAGCAGATCAAGGCGCAGCGCGGTATGCAGTCGCTGCAGCCGGACCTGCGCAAGCTCCAGCAGAAGTACAAGGGCAAGACTGACCAGCTCTCGCGCCAGGCTATGACGCAGGAGCAGATGGCGCTGTACAAGAAGCACGGGACCAACCCGTTTGCTGCCTGTCTGCCGATGCTGATCCAGATGCCGTTCTTCTTCGCCCTGTTCCAGGTACTGAACGGCGTCTCCAGCGCCAGCGCAGGCGGAGAGGGTATTGGTGCCCTGACTCCGGCGGCCATCACGCAGTTCGATGAAGCGACCATCCTCGGCGCGCCGCTTTCCTCTTCGCTGCTTCACGGCTTCGGCACCGAAGGCCACGTATCCGTCGTCGTCCTCTCGGTCATCATGATCATCGCCATGACCGCGTCGCAGTTCATCACGCAGAAGCAGATCATGTCGAAGAACATGTCTGAAGAGGCGCTGCAGAGCCCGTTCATGCGCCAGCAGAAGATGATGCTCTATGTACTGCCCCTGGTCTTCGGCATCGGCGGCATCAACTTCCCCATTGGTGTCCTCATCTACTGGACCACCACCAACCTGTGGACCATGGCGCAGCAGTTCTTTGTCATCCGCCGGATGCCCACACCGGGTTCCCCCGCAGCGAAGGCACTCGCCGAGCGCCGTGCCCGGAAGGGACTGCCGATGGTTCCCCTGCTGGGTGAGAAGAAGGCCGAGCCGGTTGAAGAAGTTCCCGCACTGTCCAAGGCCCAGCGCCAGCAGCCCCAGCGCAAGAACAGGAAGAAAAGATGAGCACTGAGCACGTCGAAGAGTCTGTGGAAGAACTGCCGGAGCCCGCGGAAAGCGGAGCAGCGGGCCGCCTCGAGGAAGAAGGCGACGTCGCAGCCGACTACCTGGAAGAACTGCTGGACATTGCCGACATCGATGGCGATATCGACATCGAGGTACGCAGCGGACGGACCTACATTTCCGTAGTCTCCGAAGAAGGCGACGACTCCGGGCTGCAGTCCCTGGTGGGACAGGACGGAGAGGTCCTGGAAGCCCTCCAGGAGCTCACCAGGCTCTCGGTGCTGACGGCTACGGATAACCGCTCCCGGCTGGTCCTGGACATCTCCGGCTACCGCAAGGAGCGCAGCGAAGAGCTGCACCGGATTGCGGAAGACGCCGTTTCCCGGGCCAAGACCGCCGGCAAGGACATCGCGCTGGCGCCGATGAGCGCCTATGAGCGGAAGATCGTCCATGACGCCGTTGCGGAGCTCGGCCTCATCAGCGAGTCCGAGGGCGAAGGTCCTTCCCGGCATATTGTGGTCTCCCTCGCCGATTCCTAGGCTTGCGGGCCGGAACATCCCTCAGACTCGCTAAGACAAGGATCTGTTTTCGTGGTTGAAATTACGCCTGCCGAGCATGCTGCAGCGGTCAGGGTATTCGGTTCCCGGCTGCCGCTGGCGGAACGCTATGTGGAGCACCTGGCCACATCCGGCATGGAACGCGGGCTGCTGGGTCCGCGCGAAGTTCCTCGCCTGTGGAGCCGGCACGTGTTGAACTGTGCTGTCGTCGCTGATCTGATCCCGGATTCAAGCAAGGTGGCCGACGTCGGTTCCGGCGCCGGCCTTCCGGGGCTGTGCCTGGCCATTGCCCGGCCGGATCTGCACATGACGCTGATCGAACCGCTGGAGCGCCGGGTCACCTGGCTCAACGAGGTTGTTGAAGATCTGGGGCTGGAGAACGTCGAGGTGATCCGCGGCCGCGCGGAGCAGGTGGTTGGCAAGGTAAAGGTCGACGTAGTTACGGCGCGGGCTGTCTCCGCCCTGTCCGGTCTTGCCGGGCTGACCATCCCGCTGCTGCAGGGCCACGGCGAGGTGCTGGCTATCAAGGGCCGCAGTGCTGCGGAAGAGATCGAAAAGGCCGCCAAGCAGATCCGTAAGCTCGGCGGGAAGGAAACCTCAGTGGTGACGGCTGGGGAGGACGTGCTGGAAGAACACACCACGGTCGTCCGGATTGTGGTTTAGGGACTAAACGCGTTGTGTACATACCCCGGTCGATCCGGGGTTTTGGCGGGGCAGCCGATAGGCTGGTGGCTGTAATGCCTTATGTTGTGAAAGTGAGCATGTCCAGGTGAGTGTGCGCGATTCTGCCGCAAAACGAATTCCCCCCTTTGCTGCGCTGGGTTCTGCCTTCTCATCCACGTTTTCAAGGAATCAACCCGAAAAAGTTGCAGAACCACAGCCGCCCTTGCCTGTTTCACGTGAAACAGGACATGCTGTTGCAACATTGTCTGCCGGCGCATCCCATGTGCCTGTTTCCGAGACCAGCGAAGGTGGTGTAGCCGGCCAGGCGGTCGTTCCGTCCGAGTCGGTAGACGTTATGGACCTGATGGATGAAAGCACCCCACTGGCCCGCGAGCTTGCCAGTGAAAACCGGCGGCGCGAACGGCTCCGCGGACGCGTTCTGCCGCGTCCGGCCGAAACGCGCGTTATGACGGTCAGCAACCAGAAAGGCGGCGTGGGTAAAACCACCACCACCGTCAACCTGGCCGCCGCTCTGGCGTCGGCCGGATTGAATGTCCTGGTTATCGACATTGACCCGCAGGGAAATGCTTCCACCGCCCTTGGCATTGACCACCGGGCAGAGGTTGAGAGCATCTACGATGTGCTCATTGATGACCTGCCGCTGGGCAGGGTGGTTGCGCAGTGCCCGGACATCCAGAACCTGATCTGCGCGCCTGCGACGATCCACCTGGCCGGAGCGGAGATTGAACTTGTTTCGTTGGTTGCCCGGGAACAGCGCCTCCGCCGCGCCATTGACGTCTACGCTGCTGAACGCAAAAAAGCCGGTGAAGAGCGCCTGGACTACATCTTCATCGACTGCCCGCCGAGTCTGGGCCTGCTGACTGTCAACGCTTTTGTGGCTGCCAAGGAAGTTCTGATTCCGATCCAGTGCGAGTACTACGCACTGGAAGGGCTGAGCCAGCTGCTGAAGAACATTGAGATGATCCAGAAACACCTGAATGCAGATTTGGTTGTTTCTACGATCCTGCTCACCATGTATGACGGCCGCACCAACCTGGCCGCCCAGGTAGCTGCCGAGGTCCGGGAGCATTTCCCGCAGCAGGTCCTGGCTGCAGTTGTGCCGCGATCCGTACGAATTTCCGAGGCGCCCAGCTACCAGCAGACCGTTATGACCTACGATCCGTCCTCAACCGGCGCTCTTTCGTATCTCGAGGCCGCTGCTGAGATCGCTCAGCGTTCTTAGACACCCCCTTCAGGGTTGCCGGATGATCCTGCCGGCGAACCGTAGAATACTCTCACAATCAATCCATGCCGCTTGCTGTGTGCATAAGGGAAGGACTTACCCATGACCGAGAAGCGTCGGGGTTTGGGCCGGGGTCTGGGTGCGTTGATTCCCAGTACTGCCGAGGCTTCTGAGACAACTGAAACCGCGCAGGGATCCCGTGCCGGGAGGCCTGTAGACCTGTTCTTCGCGGCGGCGAGTGATGAAGTTGCTCCCGGACGTGCCGGCGGCAGCCGCCGGGGTGCGGGAATCAACAAGGATGCACTACGGGCTCCTGTGCCCAAAAAGTCTGCGGGCCGCGGCACGGCAACCCGGTCGGCAAGTGCCCGGGCCAAGGCAGCGGCCGAGCCAGCCGAGGCACCTGAAGCTGCAGAGGCTTCCACCGTTACGGCCAAGGAAGCACCTAAAGCCGCTGCAAAGCCAGCCAAGCGCCCTGCAGCGGCATCTAAGCGCCCTGCAGCCACCCGGTCCCCAGCTGAGCCGTCTGAGGCGACAGGGGACGCGGCAGCGGTCGCTGAGATAGTGGAACCAACGCCCGGCGACGTACCTTCCGCAGCGGATACGTCCGTTGATGACGTTTCACGTGAAACGCTTCTGGAAGTTCCGGGCGCGCGCTTTGCTGAACTGCCCATTGATTCCATTCATCCCAACCGCAAGCAGCCGCGCAGCGTCTTCGATGAAGAAGACATGTCCGAGCTGGTGCACTCTATCCGTGAGATCGGCGTCCTGCAGCCCATTGTGGTTCGTCCGTCCGCCGAAGGCGATGCCGATCATCCCTATGAGCTTGTTATGGGTGAACGGCGTTGGCGTGCCAGCCGCGAGGCTGGGCTTGATTTCGTTCCTGCGATCATCCGTTCCACCCAGGACGTGGATCTGCTTCGTGATGCGCTTCTGGAGAACCTGCACCGCAGCCAACTGAATCCGCTTGAAGAGGCCGCTGCGTACCAGCAGCTCCTGGACGACTTCGGGTGTTCGCACGAAGAACTGGCGGAACGGATTGGACGCTCCCGTCCGCAGATCTCCAACACTCTCCGGTTGATGAAGCTGCCTCCGCTCGTGCAGCGTCGCCTGGCGGCCGGTGTCCTGTCTGCCGGCCACGCCCGCGCGCTCCTGGGGCTCAACGACCCAGCCGAAATGGAGAAGCTCGCTCAGAAAATCGTCGCTGAGGGTATGTCTGTTCGGGCGACGGAAGAGGTTGTATCCCTTTCCGACGGTATCCGCCGGCCAGCAAAGGAAGCGAAGCCGAAAGCAGGCGCACGGCATGAGCGTCTCGACTACTTTGCAAATTCCCTCTCAGACCGCCTGGATACCAGCGTGAAGATCACTCTGGGTGCACGGAAGGGCAAAGTCAGCATTGAGTTTGCCAGTGTTGAGGACCTGAACCGGATCATGGGAGTTCTGAACCCCGCGCCAGCGGAGTAGTTTTGACTCGAAAGGCCGCCTGTTTCACGTGAAACAGGCGGCCTTTTTCGTCTCTTGGCACTGCAGACCCACGACAGCTCTATGTCTGGAGATGTGAAGCGGTTCGGTTCGACCATATCGGTCCTGAATTCGATCAGTTTCTACCTGCTGCAGACGTGATCCTCGCATTCGAATCAAATTGGAAGACTTCAGAAGGCCTCTAGACGCGAGTTCAGCATTACAACATGTTCATACTGCGGACGTTTCACGTGAAACATGGACGGGTGACCGATCCGAATCTTTGTTGTTGGGTCAGATACTGACGGCCTTCTGCGCAGGGAAGCGCTCGTCTCCGCGCACTGCGTTCTTAGAGTCTCGCAGGTCCGCTGCCGCCCTCAGGCGATAGCGGAGGGGGACGCTACTCAAACTTCTCTGCTCGCGGGCCGTTCCGGTTTGACTGGCGTCGGCTACCCGAAAGGACTGCCCGGTAATCCACAAGCACCGTTAGTACAAACGAAAACAGCTGTCCCGATTGAAAAATGGGGTACACAAGAGCAATTGCAAGAAGAAACAAGAAAGAAGCAAGGAGCTGTGGAACCTCGGGCAAGGGATCGTGGGCTGGGCTGCAGCGTAGACAACGGGCTTGACGTAGTGCCCAGGCGGAGACTTACCGCCTTCATATAATCCTCCACGTACCGCGCTCTCAGCTAGCCGATTCACCGGTCGAACAGGCAGTATCGATGCTTGGGTTGAGTCTGATGATCACTGGAGAACGGGTGCGATTCGTTGTCCCGTTTCACGTGAAACAAGTGTCTGGTCATGTACGGCGGGGCATAACGAAGAGATGGGCGGAGACTAGGGGTGTCTTGAGGCCCTAGCCGATTACTGGAGGGAGAATAGGCGCTTGCCTTAGAAGCTCTTATCTTGGGTATCAACCCTTATTGATAAGCAATCGCTAAACACCTAAGAACACCGCTTGATGCAGAAGTCTCTGGCTACAGGTTACCCACTCGGGAGTGTACGGTTCCATGAAGCGACCCTGTATGAAATGTCAGCCAATATGCAGAGCATCGGCATGCAGTCAAAGTTCCTGACAGTAAGCCCCTCTGGAAACTGCCGTCGCCATTACATGCGCTTGGATGACGGCAAGAAAGAGTTCAGTTTCACGTGAAACACGAAAGTCTCGGCGCTGATTTGGCGAAACTAAGCATGGGCTCCCAGAACTCGCGCTCATAGATTCTGCGGAACCTTGGGCATGGAAGCATGGCTCACCGGATTCCACTGGGCTCTCCGTCCAGTAGACGCGCAGGACGCAAATCTAAAAGACTTCATCACTTTATCGTCCATAAACAAAAACCGTTCCCGTTGCTGTTCAAGGAACGACTATCAGTGATGGAATGCCTTGACCTTGAAGAGTGGGAGGACCGCCCTCGATTCCAGAGATGCCCTGCGCGCCAGTCTCTGCTTGTCTGGGCCACCGCTGTAGCAAGTGGCTCCCTTCTCAGTACGGGGGCTCAGTGCCGCCAAAGGCTGCGGGGCGATTATCGCCGAGGCATGCTCCTGGGGTTCACTGCCTAAGGATTCCTTCCTGCCGCCAGAGATGTGTACTGAGGCTTCTGCGCAGTCCCGAGCAGTCCCGAGCAGTCCCACGCAGTCCCGAGCAGGACAGTGCGGTGCGGCGGAGTAGAGCAGTTGAGAGCGGAGCGGAGCGGAGCAGAGCAAAGCAGAGTGTGGGTGAGCCGACGCACCACGCTGGACCACGGGTGCACTGCATTGTGGACCGCCGCGTTTGCCCGCTGTTTCACGTGAAACATTGTCGCGCTTGGTCCGGGCGTTGCCCTGGCCAGTGCTCCGCAACAAACCACTTATGACCAGGGTCGCCACCTTGTACCGACCGTCTTGTCAGGATCACCGTCCTTCGTATTCTCCTGCGCCGGAAGCAGAATCCACCACAAGGTTGTTTGCCAGGTCTACTCGCTGGGGATATGCGCCGGCGAGTAGGGAATTGGCTTGGACTCCCACGTGCTGACCACCATAAGGAGCACTCAGTTGAAAGCACAGAGTTTCACTGAGCAGGCAAATGTTTCACGTGAAACGCTTGGCGGCAGCATTGCCGCTTCTAGCGATGGGGCGGTTAAAGCGGGGTAACAACGGGGATCGACTTGATACTGGTAGGGGCGGGGACGCGGGGACGCGGGGAGATATGGGGCATGGGGCGGGAGGTATGGCTGATGCCAGGTGGTTGTCCCCTCCGGCTTCCGCGGGCTATCGAACAGGGGGGGCGAGAGTGCTAGGGGTGCGTCGACATCGCGAGGAGCGAAGTGTTGGAATACTGAGGCGACCTACCCCCCCCGAGTCAGGCTCGGAGGAGCCTCGGGGAATGGTGCACTCGACATAAGAGAATCCCTTGCTGTGGGCACTGTTGCGATGGGTGTCGCATTCACGTGGGAGCAAATGGCCGGGTACGAGGCGATGGTTAACCATCCAGGCCAGCCCTTGCTTGGGATCAGCCTGCACGTGGGGTCCTGCAGGCAAGCACGTGGCCGTGGCCGGCAGCGTTCATGCCGACGGTTCTGGGTAGCGGTGGAAGCTGGCAACAAGCGATATGCAGATCCTTTGTGGTCCCGATGTCGTCCCAGAGTGACTCAGCGGGCTGAGGCCATCTGGTTGAGCTTTTCACGGACCGGTCGCCCAGGGATATCGGATAGTGGTGAATAACTGTCCTACTCGGTGGCATCCGGCATGGACCCCGCGGAGTATTCCATAGACCGAGAGAGAATTTAGGGGTGTCAGGCCAGCCGTGGTGGATCGGAGGGGAAACGGCCGCCCAGTCTCAGAAAGCACTCGTCACTGTCATGATCTCGCGACTCATCAACCATCTCTAAAGGTGTCCCATGCTGACCGAGAGGGAGTCGGGGTCAAGGCCGCAGAGCAAGTCAGCTCATAAAAGCAGCGGAGGACCATCCGCGCTGTGGGGAGTTCTAGGCTTCCAGAGCGCAGCAACGGGAGGAAAGAGGTTGTCAGCTGGTGGAATCGGTACTCAGGGCAAATCCTTGGAGCAGGCAACATGGTCATCAAGATGTTCAACGGGCGCAGGCTGACGCCGGTTCAAGATGCCGGAGACCGTACTCCTCTCGATGGGTTGCCGTCATGGGCTGGCGCAAGGCCTCCTGGAACCCTCTTCACTCGCTCTGCGAGGCACGGTACCCGAGCGGCCACTGCATTTGAACGCCACTGCATTTGAACACGGTGGCCGCCGTGCACTCCACGCCACAGGATTTCCCACGCATCACCCAGGCTGACCGCTGCGCCGGAGAAACACTACACCGAGGTAGTGAGAATACCGGTAGCCGTTGTGAGTGCACTTCTGGTGCGGACGGCGAGCAGCTGGAGAGCGGGACCGAAGATCGGACTGCTCGATAGACCCAGCCCACCAATCACCACCTGTAGTGGACCCCGGGAATGGTTGTGCCCAATCAAGGGAGGTGTCGTTTCACGTGAAACGGGAATCCTAAGACAGCAGGCTCTTGGTGCCGGGGCAGTAACCGTAGCCCAAGAATTCCGCGGCTAACTGGTTGCCTACTTGCAATGAACGGAGCGGCCTGGGAGTGCGGGAACATCCTTTAGGCAGGTCTGCGGTTGTGGCGATGATCCGGCAGCTCAATTACTGCAACGCTCCGTTTGCCTTTTCGACTGTTGGTTGGAGATCAGTCAGCGCCGAACCCGATAGCGCATGTGTTGCACCCGGTTGCCCTGGATCACGACATCGGGATCCTCCAGCAGGTGCTGTGCGTGGACCGACCCGAAGTAGCGCTTGCCCGACCCAAATACGACGGGCACAACGTCCATGCGCACCTCGTCGACCAGGCCGGCGGCAAACACCTGGCCACCGACGTCGCCCGCGGCAACCTCAACGATACGCTCACCCGCAAGCTCCTGCGCCTTGGCCACGGCTGCCTTGATGCTGTCTACGAAGTGAAACGGCGCCTCGGGGTCCCAGCCCTCAGGCTTCGGCCGGTGTGTCACGACGACCACGTGGGCGACCCCGCCCGGAGGCTTCCCATCCCAGCCGTCCGTCAGGTCGAAGACTCGGCGGCCGGCGATTGTCGCCCCGATTTGGTCCCAATACGGCCGGATGTAGTCGTAGGACGTCTGCGAGACCAACACCACGCCGCTCTCGTCCAACGGGACGTCACCGTTGAGTAACCAGTCAAACAGTGGTCCGGACTGTTCGTGCTCGTTCGCGATGAAACCGTCCACCGACACGGAGGCATACATAACCACCTTGCCCACGGGGCTCTCCTTTGCACGGGTGCCCCATATTAGTCCTGGTATGGAGAACGAGGCTCCGCGCCTGAGAGTTTTCATGTTGCCATCCGAAAGGCAAGGGTGTGCCGGACACCCCTCCCTGGGGCAGGCATTTCCTGCACTTATCTGACCCGTGCTGCTTTGGCCTGTCAGCCCATTTGGCCTGTCAGCCCATCTGGCCTGACAGTACGGGCGAGGGGGGCAACAGCGACATCAAAAGCTGTTGCTCATGCATTGGGCCGTTGCGGACCCCGAATGAAGCGCGAAGAGGGCGGGTCCCCGAATGGAAACCCGCCCTATGAACTAGAAAGGTCAGCTACTTCGCATTCTCCGAGAAGCTGGAGTCGACATAGCTGTCCTGCTTAATCGGATCTGCGTACTCGATCGCGCCGGACGCCATCCACACTTCCTCCATCTTGGCCAGCTGCTCAGGGAGGGGTGCCAGGTTGGGGAGCCAGGTGTAGAGCGGGACGGCCTTGACTTCCTCGGCAGTCTGTCCGGTGGCGTCACCGATGATCTTCAGGTTCTCGTCCGAGTAGCGATCATCACCCTGGAGGTCCTTGGCCGCGCGCGCTACGGCATTAAAGAACTTCTGCGCGTTGTCAGAGCCTGCGAAGTGCCCGCCGAAGATCATTCCGGTACCGGAGGTACCTGCCGGGGGAACACTGAGCTGGACAGCCGTCTCGTCGCTGATGGCCAGCGTAGAGAACGGAGCGGAGATCAAGCCTGCATCGAGGCTGCCGTTGGCAATGGCCGTAGGCATATCCGGGTTGCCGAGGTTGACGACCTCGACGTCGTTGATGCCCAGGCCTGCTTCCTCCAGTGCCAAGGCCAGGAGGAACGCGCCGGTTCCACCGGCACCGCCGGCAGCGCCGACCTTCCGGTCACGCAGGTCTTCGACTCCGTTGATCTGGTTGTCATCGGCCAATGCCTTCGAAACGACCAGGCTGGTAGGGCTCTCTTCAGTATTACCGTCTGCAACACCCATCGAACCTACAACCTTGATGTCGAGGCCGGTTTCGATGGCGCTGAACATTCCAGCCGAGAAACCGGCGGCTACGACGTCGAGCTTGCCGCTGGAAGCCAAAGGAATGGCATCCTGGCCGGACTTAACCGTTTCCAGGGTCACTTCCAGGCCTTCGTCTTCGAAGTATCCCTTGGCATCGGCAACGTAGATGGGAGCAAAGATGGGCAGCTGCACGATGCCGACGCTCACCCCCGTCATTTCGGGTCCTTCGGCTTCCGCACCGGATTCGGCGCTGCATCCGGTCGTCACGAGGGCTGCCAGCACCATTGCGGCAGAAAGTTTCAGTCTGATTTTCACTTCTTATCCTTCTTTTTTGATCCATTGGAATATTTCCAGGGAAGTACTGCCCGCTCGAGGAGAAGCACCAGTGCTGTCACCAGCGCGCCCACGAGGGAAACAACAATCAGCCCGACGTACATCTTGGCGGGCTGGAACAGCTGCCAGGAATTCCAGATGAGGTAACCGAGACCGTCGTTCGACGCCACAAACTCCACAGCGGTAATAACGATGACGGACATTCCAGCAGCGACTCGGAGGCCGGTGATAATCGCCGGCGTTGCTCCAGGGAGCAGCACATGCCGGAACAACTTAAACCCGGTGGCCTTGTAGGCGCGGGCAGCTTCCAGCACGCGCGCATCGATCTGGACAATGCCGGCGAGGGTGTTGATTTGGATGACGAAAAATACCGAAATGGCAACGCTGAGCACTTTAGGAGTCTCGGTGAGGCCGAAGATGAGCAGCAGCAGCGGAAGGATCGCGATCTTGGGCAGGGCGTAGAGGGCCGTGAAAGTCGGGCCGAGTGCGGCGCGCAGAGGCCGCCAGACACCCATCAACAGGCCGACGGCGATGCCTGCCACGGCGCCACACGCGAAACCAACGCTCAGCCGCGCCACGGTGGCTCCTGTGTGCTTCCAGAGTTCGTTGCTTTCCATCATGCTCCACGCCTGTACCGCGATCTGGGTGGGCGGGGTAAACAGTCGTGCATCGACGGCACCGCTGCGGGCCAGCAGTTCCCAGAGGGCAAGGAGCAGGACCGGAGTCAGGATGGAGAGGGAGAGGTCACGGAAGCGGAGCCGCTGCTCCCGGGAGAACTCACGCTGAATAGCACCCTGAAGTTCGACGTCGGCCGGGGCTTTGGTTTGGTCGTGGATGGTTGTAGTCATGTTAGGAATACCTCAGAGATGCTTGGACTTCGTCGCGCAATGAATCCCAGATATCCTGCTTCATTGACGCGAACTCGGGGCTTGCTTCGATCTGCATGCTGCGGGGGCGTCCGAACGGGACGTCAATGATTTCCTTGACCCGGCCGGGGCGGGCGGACATCATCACGATCTGGTCGCCCAGCAGGAGCGCTTCTTCAATTGAGTGGGTGACAAGAACAACCGTTTTGCGCTCCAGCTCCCATAGCTTCACCAGCTGTTCCTGCATCAGCATCCGTGTCTGTGCGTCAAGGGCACCCAGCGGCTCATCCATCAGCAGTGCGGGGGATCCGGTGGCAAACGCGCGGGCGATGGCAATGCGCTGGCGCATACCGCCGGACAGCTGATGCGGATAGGAGTTCTCGAACCCGGTCAATCCGGCTTCGGCAATCCAGTGCCGGGCGTGCTCCTCGCGTTCACGTCGGCCCACACCGGCCATTTGCTCGCCGAACGCGACGTTCTGCAGGACGTTGAACCAGGGAAACACGCCGTGTTCCTGGAATACGAACGCTGAGGTCGGAACCTTGTCTGCTCGAAGGCTTGTGGAGATATGGCCGGAAGTTGCTGTTTCCAGGTCGCCCAGGATGCGAAGTAGGGTTGACTTTCCGCAGCCGGAAGGACCCACGATACAAGTGAAGGAGCCCTCCTTCAGCTTCAGATTGATGTCATCGAGGGCATGGACACCGGTGGAACCGGGGAATACCTTGTGTACGGAGTTGACCTCGAAGGCATAGTCCGTCGAAGTTTCTGGGGTCATCTTGTTTCCTGAATGTCGGAGGACTGTGAGGGTTGGCGGGGAGGGAGTGGGGAGCAGAAGATCCCTCCAATGAACTGCTGGTCCCATTCGGAGGCCTGCAGGTATTCCGGGGCATGTGGGCCGATCAGGCCCGGTGCCCAGAGTTCGGCGTCGTCATCCGGCTCGTAGCCGATTGCGGAGCCGCCGGTAGCGGACAAGTAGCCACGGGTGTTGGCCGAGACCCCCCAGATGATGCGGTAACCGTTTGAGGGCTTATCCAGGGCATGGAGGAACAGGGAACCCGCATCTCCGGGGGAGAGCCAGGTGCTCAGCATCCTGGCGTCCCGGGGCTGTTCGAAGCGCGACGCGATACGCAGGCAAATTACGTCCATGCCGTGCCGGTCATGGTAGTAACTGCCCAGGGCCTCCAATGCAGCTTTGGAGACTCCGTAAAAGGTATTGGGGCGCACCGGAGTATCGTCGGGGACCGCTGTGCCGTCGGTGGGGACCGGAGTAAAGCCGGCGGCATGAATCGAACTTGCCAGCACTGCTTTGGTGATGCCCTGCAGCCGTGCGCTTTCAAGCACTGCCTGGGTGCCGTCTATGTTGGCCCGGAGGATCCGGTCCCAGTCGTCCTCCAGCGGTATACCAGCGAGATGGATTAAGGCGTCACATCCTGACAAAGCGGTGCTGAGAGCCGAGCGGTCATTGACGTCGCAGATCGCCCAGTCAGCGCCGAAATCCCGTTCGGGACGGACCCGGTCGATGCAGCGCAGCTCTATCCCTGCGTCCTGCAGCGCCGGGATGATGTCGGACGCCAGAGAGCCGGCGGCTCCGGTCAGCGCGACCCGCTGCGGCAGCTGGATCCAGGGCCCCCTCACAGCAGTGCCCCCTGACCGACGAGTGCTTCCTGCAGCCGCAGGACATCAACTGTGCTGTCCCGGACGTAGAGGGCCGCCGCGAGCCCGGCTGCCTGACCGGTCGCAAAGGACGTACCCATGACCCGGAGGGAAGCAAATGCCCGGTTGTCGGAGCTGACCAGGCGTCCAGCGGCCCAGAGATTCGTCACGTCGGAGGAAGCCAGGGCGCCGTAGGGAATGTGGTACCAGCTCTTCCCCGCAATCCGATGGTAGGAAGTGGATCCGGCTACGGCGTGATCCTCCATGGGCCAGCCACAGCGGGCAATTGCATCCTCGGGGCGCCGCCGCGCTCCGCTCACGTCCGAGGCCCGCACCGTTTCCTGTCCCAGAAGCCTGCGTCCCTCGCGGATTCCCAGTTGCGGGCCCGTGGCTGCCAGGTAGGCATCCCGCCAGCCAGGCAGGAAGGATACGAAGGCGTCCAGATAGTCGTGGCACAGTGCCCTGGCCCGGCTCTCCGCGCCGCTGAGCTGCTGGACATCAAGTATGTCGATGTGTTCGTCAGCCAGGAGCAGCATCAATTCGCGGGAGAGGGGCAGCCGTACACAGGTACCGTTGCTGCGGCCGAGTTCCACGCCCGTCCGGGCGGCATAGCGGGCCAGTGCATCATCCATTGCCTGGGACGACGTCTCGGCGTCTTCCGCCACCCCGCCAACCCTCATCACAAGAGTGCTGGCCTGACGCTGGTCAGTCGGTGAGAGATGATGGTCGGCGCCCGCGGCGGCCAGGAGCGCCCCGTCGCCGCTGCAGTCGACGAAGGCCTTGGCCGTGAGCTCCAGATTCCCTCCGCGGTGGGAGATCAGGACGCTTTCGATTCCGCCTGGACCGCGGCGTGCGGAGTGGAGCGTGCTGTGGAACAGGACGTCGATGCCGGCCGAGGCCACGAGCTTGTCCAGGATGAGTTTGGTGGTTTCGAGGTCGAGGAGGACGACCGTGTTGCCGGAGTTGCTGAAGGTTTCCCGGCGGTAGAGGTCATGGCGGTGGAGTTCTTGGAGGAACTCGTCGCCGAAGCCGTAGACCACCTGCTCACCCTGCTGGTCGTAGAAACCGCAGTACGCGAGCACCGAGCTGTTAGTGGCCGCTCCGCCGAGGAAACCGTACTGTTCGACAAGACAAACCGCAGCGCCACTGCGTGCTGCGCTGACGGCCGCAGCCACGCCAGCCGCTCCGCCTCCTACAACGACAACGTCATAAGCTGTACGGCCCGGAGTGTGGGGCATGGAGATATTTCCTTAAAGCTTGAAATTGATAACCCTGCCAGAAAAGGCATCGGTAGAATTTCATTCTCGTTGTGATGGGCGTCATAATTCAAATGCCTAATAAGCTGTTCAGTCATTACCACCAGGCATGGGAGTAGCAATGGAGTTCAGGCAGATCGAGTATTTTGTCCGGGCCGCGTCAACGGGTTCGGTGAGCAGCGCTGCCGCAGAGCTTCACATGACCCAGCCCGCGCTGAGCCGGCAGATTGCCGAGTTGGAGCGGGAAGTCGGGAGCCGGCTTTTTGTCCGGACGGCCAAGGGGGTCACATTGACGGAGGCTGGCGAAGCGCTCTACAGCCATGCGCATCAGCTGATTGGTCATATGGAGAAAATTCCCGAGATTGTTCGGGTTGCGGCATCGGGAAACCGCGTCCTGCGGATCGGAGCCCCTCCGGGGTTGCCACACGACTGGTTCCGCCGGATCTCCACCCGGGTGCGTGCGGCAGACCAGAGGGTGCAGCTCTCTCTATTCGAGGCCAGCAGCGATGAGCAGCGCAGGCTCCTGCGGAACGGCGCGTTGGATGTGGGCCTCCTGCACGCCCGTCCGCGTGAGGGGCATGCCAAGCACGTCCTGACGCAGCCGCTGGGGGCCGTCCTCCCCCCAGGCTCCCCCCTTGCCGGGCGAAGCAGCCTCAGGTTGGCAGACCTGGACACCCTGACTGTCATGGCACACGCCGTCGGCGAGATCAAGGCCCAGGAGGTCAAGCTGCGTGCGGCTGCGGACGCCGCGGGAATTAGGGCACGCTGGGTCTTTAGACGGTTCAGCCATCACGCGCTGCTGATCGCGGATCTCGCATCCGCTGATGCCGCCCTGACTACTCAGGCGTCAGCGGCGATCAATTTCCCTGACTGGCCCTGGGTTCCGCTGGATGCCCTGGATGAAGAAGGCATGGAGATGCTTGTGCGCACCTGGGTGACCTGGCCTTCCGCGGTCCAATCCGGGCCCGTAGAGGTATTGGTACAAGCGATGATGGAGGAAGCAGGAAACCCGTACGCCAGCGCCTAGAATCAGCCGTCAAGCATTTAGAGCCCGGACACCCTGCGGGCGTCCGCGTCCGGGTTAAAGCGGCTGACGTCGTCTAGAGCCAGTGTGCCGGTCGGCTGGTCTTCTTCTTCCAGCAGGTACAGCCGCTGGATCGCGATGACAATGGAATCGGCGACGGTCTGCCGGAAGACGGGATCGGCCAGCCGGTGTGCATCGTGGAAGTTGCTGAGGTAGCCCAGATCGATTCCCACGGATGGGATGCCGGGCAGCTTCAGTGTGTCCCAGGTGCGGGCGTGGATACCGAGGTTGCCCATATCGGTCCGGGCCGCAAGTTCCTTGATCATCAGGATGGCAGCCCGCTGGCCGATGGGGGAGCGGGGCTCTCCGGAGGAGGGCAGGCCCCAGTAATAGGCGGCTATGCCGGAGGCTGCCGGCTGGTCCAGCCAGTCGCAGTGAATGTTGACGTTCAGGCTCGGCAGCTTGCCGGCCGGGTCGTTGCCGTTGGCTTCGGCGTCGTAGGCAACCACCTCTGCCCCGAATTCGTTGAGGATGCGTTCCACCCGTGCGCTGACATCGGAGGCGACCAGCACTTCGGTAAGCGGCTGGCCGGTCAGGCGCTCCGTGACGTGGGCGGAAGGGGTTTCCGAACGGCCGATATTCAGGGTGATGGTCCGTCCGCGCAGGGCTGCCGTCGAACGGTCCAACCGCTCGTAATCGCGCAGCGCAAAGGCCTGGCTGGGGGAGAGGGCACGGTTTACGCGCAGCATGGCCGTCATCGTATCGGTGTCGCATACCCCGGTCCCGGGGATCCCAAGGTTCAGCTGCAGCTCGGCGACGGCGTAGCGGGTGCGGACACCGAATTCGCCGTCAATGTGCCCGTAGTAGAAGCCCAGGTGGGAGAGATGGCGCTGCAGTTCCGCGACGTCGTCGCCCCGCACGGCAGGCTCATCTTCGGCATAGGCCAGGGCGCGGTCGCCGAAGCGGAACTGGGCTTCGGCGAGGGCGCGCTGGGTGTCCGGTCCAGCGACGCCGTCGACGATCAGGCCGCGGCTCTGCTGGAAGGCACGGACCGCCGCATCGACGTGGTCATCGAAGACGGTGGGATCGTTAACGGCGTCCGGGGAGAGATAGGACATGGAAATGCCGGCGCGCAGCAGTGCTTCGCGAAGCGTTACTACGCGCCGGCTGGAATCCAGTCTCCGCAGACTTTCGTCCGCCGAGTGCATGGTCATGAAACCTACTTCAGGAAGGCCGCGAATTCCTGCTCGAGGACCTGCTTCGGCTTCGCACCGATCGACGTGGCAGCAACCTCACCGCCCTTGAAAACGTAGACGGCAGGGATGGACGTGATGCCGTACTTGGCTGCGATCGCAGGGTTGTCGTCTACGTTGACCTTCACCACGTCGACCTTCTCCGCGTACTCCGCGGCGATGTCATCGAGGATCGGGGAAAGCATCCGGCACGGACCGCACCATTCAGCCCAGAAGTCCACAATGACCGGCTTGTCTGCGGCCAGCACATCGGTGCTGAACGAGGAATCCGTTACGTCCTTGGCATTGCTCATGGTTTTGCTCCTTGTGGATCTCTAGACGGCGGCGTTTTCGGAAACAGTTTCCGACGCCGGGGTGGGAACGGTGGCAGCAGTGGCGGCTGAACCAAGGTCTGCCAGGTAATGCTCGACGTCGAGGGCAGCAGCGCAGCCCGATCCCGCTGCCGTGATGGCCTGGCGGTAGGTCGGGTCAATAACGTCGCCGGCTGCGAACACACCGGGCAGGGAGGTCTTGGAGGTGCGTCCCTGGACGGCGATGGTGCCGGCTTCGGTCAGCTCCAGCTGGCCGCGGACCAGATCGATGCGCGGATCGTTGCCGATCGCGACGAAGATGCCGGTGACCTCGAGGTCCGATTCGGAGCCGTCGACGGTGTTGCGCAGCCGCAGTCCGGTGGCCTTGTCCGCGCCATGGATCGCCACAACTTCGGAATCCCAGATGAAGCGGATCTTCTCATTGGCCAGCGCACGGTCCTGCATGATCTTCGAGGCACGCAGCGTGTTGCGGCGGTGCACCACGGTCACCGAATCAGCGAACTTGGTCAGGAACAGCGCCTCCTCCAGTGCGGAGTCTCCGCCGCCGATGACGGCGATGTTCTGCCCCTTGAAGAAGAAACCATCGCAGGTGGCGCACCAGCTGACGCCGCGGCCGGACAGCCGCTTCTCGTCCTCGAGGCCCAGCTCGCGGTAAGCCGATCCGGTGGAAATGATCACGGCGCGGGCCAGGAAGGTCTCCCCGGTGCCGATGGTGACCTTCTTGATGTCCCCGGTGAGGTCAACGGAGGTGACATCCTCGAAGAGGATCTCGGTGCCGAACCGGGCGGCCTGCTTCTCGAGGTTGGCCATGAGATCCGGGCCCATGATCCCTTCAGGGAAGCCCGGGAAGTTCTCCACGTCAGTGGTGTTCATCAGTTCACCGCCGGCGGTGACGGAGCTGGCGATCAGCAGCGGCTTCAGGTTGGCCCGCGCGGTGTAGACGGCAGCGGTGTAGCCGGAGGGCCCGGAACCAACGATGATGACGTCCCGGATTTCGGGCGCGGAACCTGCGGCATCGGGGAGAATTTCGGTGCTCACGTGCTGTGAACCTCTTTCTTTGGAGAAACGGGCGTGATCCGGTGATGGAACGCTCGGGGACTCTAACCACCCGGCACAACACTGACAGAGAACAGCTTATTCCGAATGGCTCCTGCGTCACACGTTGAGCCGCCGGGCCGGTTGCCGGCGGCTCAAATGGCTGGAATCAGGACACTGCGATCTCTGCGATGCGCAGGCCCCAGGGGTATTCGGCCTGCACTCCGCTGAGGCGGGGCAGCTGGGTGAAGTTGATGATGACGTAGCTGGCCGATGCCGGCTCACCGTCCACCTTAGGCACCGTGATGCTGGTGGTGGGTCCGGTGAAGCCGGACTGGGCCACGGTGGAGGCGCCTTCCAGGGTGGGCTGGTCATTGAGCATCACGGAGAAGCTGCCGCCGCTGCCGTTCAGCTGCGTGATGTCCACCTTGCTGATGGCAGATTCGTCTTCAAGTTCGACGACGAGCGCCAGGCTGGGCGCCAGTCCGCCGAAGGTCTCCGAAGCGTAGACGTAGCTGGACCAGTAGCTGGCCGGGTTGCCGTCGATGATCTGCGGCAGCGCGGCGTCGTTCACCGAGTCCAGGGACTGGTTGCCGGGAACCAGACGCGTGACACCTGCGGTCGCCGGAGCGGGCAGGGCGGCTCCGGTTTCCTCGGCTGCACCCTCTTCCGGTGCCGGGACTACCGCCTCCGGGGAGGTGGAGACCTCGTCGGAGGCGAACATGTCCCCGACCTTGCCGAGGTTGGTAAAGGCGAGAACCACGGCGACGATCAGCACCAGGCTGAGGAAGCCGCCGACCAGCAGCCGGCCGTACTTGCGGTCGCCGCCTTCCCGGGGCTCGGCGTCGTCTTCCTGGTCGTAGTCCTCGTAGGTATCGGACTCATAGCCGGCACCCAGGGCAGTGCGCGGGAAGCTGGAGGCCCGGCGCTCGTTCTCGCCGGCAGGCCGGTAGCCCTCCGCAGGGAAGTCATCCTCATCTTCCCAGCGGCTCACCTTGGGGGCGGCAACCGGGGCCGTCTCCGGCGTGGGCGTGGAGTAGGCGGCTGTGCGCGGGCTCTGGCGGGGCGGCGGGGGAACGGCTGCGGCGCCAGTGGCCGCTTCCGCCGGGGCTCCCTGGGATCCGCCGAACTCCAGGTCACGCTCAGCATTGGCAGCAGCGGAGGCACCTGCCGCTCCGGAAGCTGCGGCACCGCGGCCGAAGCGGGGGAGCTGGGGCTTGGAGAGGCCTGAGAGCAGAGGTTTGCGGTCCCGTTCCGGGGATTCCTCGACATAGCGGTCTGCTTCGACCGTCTCGGGTTCGCGCGAACGCGGTTCGCCAAAGATTTCCGAGCCAAGCGTGTCGGTGAAGAAGGGCTCCACATAGGGGGCGTCCCGTTCAATGACGAGGTCAAGGAGGTCCGCGGCGTTGCCGGTGGAGGTAATCAGATAGGTGCAGCCGTCGCTGACGCCCAGGTCCAGGATCTGAACGGTGGAATGACGCTCACCGATGGCGATTTCCCGCGCGCTGGCACTAACCTGGCTGGCGTTCTGCGGTGCGGCAACGAGGATGCTTACGGCACGGTTCAGCACCTGGTCCACGCCGTCGAGGACAAGGTCGTTCTCTGCCGAGGCCAGTACCTGGGCGGTGACCTTGTATCGGCCGCCCAGCACTGAACCAACGTTTACCGGTTGTGGCACGTGTTCCTCCCGTGGAAACGGCTGTAACTTCTGCAAGATGTAGCCACCGGCGGGCGTGGGGCTGCCGGTGCGGTTAACACAGTACGCGCACGCCACCATGGACTTTCCCGTACCGCCCGCCTTATTCCATGCTACCCGCGGCGGCGGCCAAACCTGAGTTTGGTGTCTCAGGCCCCGCGTTTGAGGCGTGCGAGGATGGGCGCCATGAACTCGTCCAGTTCCCTGACCTTCAGCCCGCGCAGCATCGCGGCGTAAGCCGCAGCCATCAGCGTGCCGCAGACCGCCAGGACGACGACGGCGCTGGCCAGGGAGCTCCAGGCAAACCCGTCGGAGGTGTAGCCGCCAAGCATTGCCAGGGCTGCTGCTCCCACGGCGGAGGCGCCGAGCGCTGCGACGGTCAACCGGACGTGCAGATCGAACACCCGCCCGGCCCCGTAGTGGCCAAGTTTGCGGTTCAGGAAGATGTGGCTGAGCACCACGGCGGCAATGTTGCCGATCGAGTAGGCCACGGCCAGGCCAAAAACGATCCTGTCCGCCGGAAGGGCGGCCGCCCCAAGGGCCAGGGACACGCCCAGGATGGAGAGGACAACCTGCATGATCAGTGGCGTTTTGGCGTCTTCATTGGCGTAGAAGGCCCGGTTCATCAGGAAGGTTGCGCTGAGGAAGGGGGCGCTGGCTGCCAGCAGGACCAGCACCTGCGCCTGGATCACGGCCGAGGCGTTGGACCCGCCGCTGAACCACATGCTGATGGGACCTGCCAGCACCACCAGGACAGCCGCGCAGAAAACGGTTGCCACGCCGATGGCCCGCAGTCCGCGGGCAATGGTGTCCCGGACGCCGTCCAGGTCCTGTTCCACGTAGGCGTGGGACATCCGGTTAAAGAGGACGGTCGCGAGCGAAAGCGTGATGACCGAGTGCGGAATGATGTAGAGCATCGCCGCCGTCTCCAGGTTGAGGTGACCGGCGATTTCCTGGGGAGGCGTCATGGCCTGGTAGGCCGGCCGCGCCGCGGAGGCGATGGTCGCGACTTTGGTGTAGACGAGGTAGGCCCCGTTGCCAACGAGCATGGTGAGGACGGTCCATTTGGCCACCTTGCCGGTCTGCCCGAGGCCGACCCCGCGCAGCCCGAAGGACGGACGCAGCCCAAGCCCCAGCTTCTTCAGCGGGAAGAGCAGCACAACGGCCTGCAGCACGATTCCGAGGGTGGTGCTGCCGGCAAGGATCAGGGTTGCCGTGGAGGTCCAGGTTTCCGGAGAGAACTGTTCGCTCTCCTGCCGGCCGATGAAGGTGATGAAGACGATTAGGCCGGCGATGGCCACCAGGTTGTTGACCACCGGTGCCCACATGTAGGCACCGAACCGCCCGTTGGCGTTCAGGATCTGGCCAATCACGGCGTAGGCGCCGTAGAAGAAGATCTGCGGGAAGAGCCAGTAGGCAAACACGGTGGCCAGCGGCAGCTGGTCCGGGTTGAGCGCTGTCACCAGGGGCAGGATCAGCGGCGCCGCGATGGTGGCCAGGGCAGCGATGACAGCCAGGAACACCAGGCTCAGGGTCAGGATTCGTGAAACGTAATCCGCCCCGCGGTCCTCGCGTTTGCTGGCCTTGATGATCTGCGGCACCAGCACGGCATTGAAGACGCCGCCTGCCACCAGGAGGTAGATGAAGTTGGGCAGGACATTCGCGGAACTGAAAATGTCCGTGACCAGCCCGGTATTGCCGATGGCCACGGCCAGCAGCGCGGTACGGACCAATCCGAGTACGCGGGAAACCATGGTTCCCGCTGCCATGACGGCGCTGGAGCGGGCAGTGCTGGGAGCGGTTTTCTGTGCGGCCATTATGTCCTTATGCTCTCACCTTCGCGCACTAATCCCTCAAAACCTGGAGGTCCGGGCATCCGCCGGGCTCCGCCGCCGGTCACAGGTGCTTGGGCAGGATCTCACGGGCGAGGTCCGCAATACGCCGTTCATTAGGGAAGGAAAGCCGCCGGCTCAGGACTGAAAGGGGTACCCACGCGACGTCAACGGCCTCGTGGTCAGGATCATTCTCAATCGTGAGCTCGCCGCCGACGGCGACCAGCAGATAGTGGTGCACGGTCTTGTGCACCCGGTGGCCGCTGACGGTGAACCAGTAGTCGATGCTGCCCAGCGGACTGAGGATACGGCCGCTGATGCCGGTTTCCTCGGCAATCTCGCGGATGGCTGCCTGCTGATTGTCCTCGTCGTTCTCCGGGTGGCCCTTGGGCAGGCACCACTCCAGCCGTCCGCCGCGGTTAAGCCGCGCGATGATGGCCACGGGCAGCTGGGAATCACTGGTATCCACCACAATGCCGCCGGCCGACACCTCTTCGACGGTGGGCAGGGCCGCATGCGCCGGGTGCGCGCCGGAACTGCCCATTGACGCAGTCAATGGGGTCCGCTTGGGCGCACTCGGGACAGGATGGGCCATACCCCCACTGTAACTACCTTTCCCCAGCGATGATGACTGTTCCCAGCCCGCCCCCGCCCGGCCGCGCCAACCCCGGCGTGTCCGGGTCACAGGCGGGCTCTGTTGTCCGCTGCGGCCGGTTTATCTGGCACGCTTAAAGCACTATGGCGCACCTTTTTGACAGCTCTGTCCCGCATCCCCCGCTTCCTGGCGTGATCCCGCAGCTGGGAGAGAAGTTCCAGGCGGCCGGGTTTGAACTCTCCCTGGTCGGCGGACCGGTGCGCGACCTGTTCCTGGGCCGGGTCTCTCCGGACCTGGACTTCACCACGAATGCGCGGCCGGATGACATCCTTGCCGTGGTCCGCGGCTGGTGCGATGCGTACTGGGAGATCGGCCGGGAGTTCGGCACGATCGGGATGCGCAAGGACGGCTTCCAGATCGAAATCACCACCTACCGCGCCGAAGCCTACGATCCGGACTCCCGCAAGCCGGTGGTTGCTTTCGGCGAGAAGCTCGAGGATGACCTGTACCGCAGGGATTTCACCATGAACGCGATGGCCCTGCGGCTGCCGCAGCTCGAACTGGTGGACCCCTATGGCGGAGTCCGTGACCTGCAGGCCGGAGTGGTGCGCACCCCCGGCGCGCCGTCGTCGTCCTTCTCCGATGACCCGCTGCGCATGATGCGCGCGGCCCGGTTCGCGTCCCAGCTCGACGTGCGCGTTGCGCCGGAGGTGTTCGCGGCCATGAAGGATATGGCCGGGCGGATCGAAATCATTTCGGCTGAACGGGTCCGCGATGAGCTGGTGAAGCTGATCAACGGCAAATCACCGGCGGCGGGCATGGACCTGCTCGTGGAGAGCGGCCTGGCTGACCATGTGCTGCCCGAAGTCGCCGCGCTGAAGCTGGAGATGGACGAGCATCACCGGCACAAGGACGTCTACCAGCACTCGCTGACCGTGCTGCGGCAGGCCTGCGAACAGGAAACCGGCCCTGACGGACCGGTGCCGGGCCCCGACTTCATCCTGCGCTTCGCGGCGCTGATGCACGACGTCGGGAAGCCCGCCACCCGCCGCTTCGAACCCGCTGGATCGGTCAGCTTCCTGCACCACGACGTCGTTGGCGCCAAGCTCACCGCAAAACGGATGAAGGCGCTGCGTTTTGACAATGACACGATCAAAGCCGTCGCCCGCCTGGTGGAACTGCACATGCGCTTCTACGGCTACGGCGACGCAGGCTGGAGCGACTCCGCGGTGCGCCGGTACGTCACGGATGCCGGCCCGCTGCTGGAGCGCCTGCACCGGTTGACCCGCTCCGATGTCACCACCCGGAACCGGCGCAAGGCCGAACGCCTGGCCTTCGCCTACGATGACCTCGAAGCCCGGATCGCCAAGCTGGCCGAGCAGGAGGAACTGGCTTCGATCCGTCCGGACCTCGACGGCAGCCAGATCATGGAACTGCTTGGCATCCGGCCGGGACCGGTGGTGGGCCGTGCCTACCGTTTCCTCCTGGAGGAACGGATGGAGAATGGTCCGTCGAATCCGGAAGAGGCGGCGGCCAAGCTGCGCGCCTGGTGGCAGGAACAGCCGGAAAGCCGGCAGGACACCGGGAGCGCGGAGCAGCCGGCGCAGCCCAACGAGACGGAGGAACAGTCATGACCGCAGGGAACTTTGGACCGGCAGTTCCGGATCTGACCCCCGCCGGAACTCCGCTGCCCATCCTTTGGCTGGTCCGGCATGGGGAGACTGAATGGTCCCGGGAAGGAAACTACACCGGACTGACCGACATCCCCCTCACTGCCGAAGGGGAAGCGCAGGCTGCCGCTGCGCGCGGAAAGATCGGCGACTTCAGCTTCGACCGGGTTTTCACCTCCCCGCTGGTCAGGGCCCGGCGCACTGCCGAACTCCTGGGCTACCCGGACGCCGAGATCCTGCCCCACGCCCACGAATGGGACTACGGACGGAACGAAGGCCGGAAGAGCACCGAGGTGCGCGCGGAGAACCCGGGCTACATCATCTGGAACGACGGTGTTCCGGGCGGCGAAGCACTGGACGCCGTCGCAGCCCGCGCCGACCGCATTATCTCCACCGTCCAGGCCGGCTGCGGAACGCCGATGGACCAGGACCCGGACGCCGTTCCGCTGCAGCGGGCACTGCTGGTGGCCCACGGACACTTCCTGCGGATCCTCGCCGCCCGCTGGCTGGGTCTTGCCCCCGATCAGGGGCGGCATCTGGTGCTGGGAACTGCGGCCGTCTGCGTCCTGGGCTGGGATAAGCACACTCCGGCCCTGCTGAAATGGAATATCTAGAAAGAATTCCGAAAAAGTTTTACTTTGGGGCTTGGCAATCCCCAGGTAAGTCGGCTATATTTTTTTCAGCGGCCGGCTCGGCCGCCCAGCAAAGTGCATAAGCAAAGTGCATGAGCTAAGCAAAGTGCATGCAGTCCGTACTTGTAGAACCCAGCGCAGCGGCCCTTCAGTGGCCCCGGACGAACAACGGAGGTGGAAAATGGATACGAATATTGCGGGTACATCCCGGCGGTCCCATTCGCAGTTCCATTTCCGTGCAGCCATGTCCGGCCTGCCGCTTGGAATGCAGTACCGGACCTGCGGCCAGCTCCTTGGCGCCGGCAGGCAGCCCGGCGGTTTCGGACAAGTCCGGGAAGCCGCTGTGCATCCGCGGATTGCCGCGTAGCCAGCCAGGTTCCACTGGGTCCCGGTCTGCGGGACCGCACTCCATGCAGCTCACCCAGGTTTTCGGGGACCGCACGGTTTCGATTCCTGGCCCTGACTGGTAATCCCGGTCTCCGGTGCCTGCCCGATTAATGCGGGCACAGATCAGCACGCGGAGCCCAATCACCTATTTCAGTGGCCATTGAATCGGACTGCACTTTTCCTTTCTTAGCCTTTTCATTTCCGTGCTTTTAGCGCGCCATTTTTCGGAGTATTCCCATGCCTTATATCAACCTGCCCTTTTTAGGGTTGAATGACGAGAAGTCTGTTCAAGCTTCAGCGCAGCCGCCTCCGCCCTCGAGGAAAGTAGTCCGGCGTGCCGTCGGGACGGATGCGCGCCGTGCCGGGCCAGCCAGGCTGGCGCGCAGGGTGGCCGGCGCCCTCCGCCGCCGCGGAGCCATCAAGCTTCTGGCTATCAAACTTGCAGCAAGCCAGGAGTCGCTGCAGGAGCAGGAAGAACGCCAGTTCAACCTCCTCACCCACTACGTCAACAGCCGCAGCAGGCTGTGACGGTGCCTGCCAGGCCTCGGTGGCCGTTGTCATCAGGCAGCGGCCACCCGGTCAGGAAACAAAGCCGGGCCTTCTCGCGTTGTATGGTCGATAGGTAGGGAACACAGGCCAGCGACGAAGGGAGTGCTGTGCCCCAGGTTAACCGGGTGGCCATGCTCTCGCTGCATACCTCTCCACTCGAACAACCTGGTTCCGGCGACGCAGGCGGGATGAACGTTTACGTTCGTTCCGTGGCCGTCCAGATGGCCAAGATGGGCGTGCAGGTGGACATTTTCACCCGCGCCTCGGCCCCGGACCAGCCGCCGGCAGTGGAGATTGCTCCGGGAGCTACCGTTCGCCACATCACCGCCGGACCCCGGCGCCGCCTCCCCAAGGAAGTGCTGCCCGGGCTGGCTGAAGAGCTGGCCGAGGGGATCAGTGCAGCTGCACGCGGCCTGCAGGAGCATGGACGCTACGACGTCCTCCACTCCCATTACTGGGTCTCCGGGATTGCCGGACTGGCGCTGGCACGCCAATGGGACGTCCCCCTGGTCCACACCATGCACACCATGGCCAGGGTGAAGAACGTCCAGCTGCAGCCCGGTGAGCGTGCCGAACCGCAGGTGCGGATCCAGGGGGAGCAGGACATTGTTGACTCCGCGGCCCGCCTGATCGCCAACACCACCACCGAAGCCTCGGAACTTGCCACCTGGTACGGGGCCAGCGAGTCAGACATCGACGTGGTGGCGCCCGGCGTCGACCTTGAGGTGTTCTCCCCGGCCGGCCGTGCGCTGGCGAAACCGCTGCACGGGATCCGCCGGGATGAGTTCCACGTGGTGTTCGCCGGGCGGATCCAGCGGATGAAGGGGCCCCAGGTGCTGGTGGAAGCTGCTGCAAAACTGCGGACCGCCCGCCCGGACATTCCGCTCCGGATCAGCATCCTCGGTGCCCCCAGCGGGTCCGAGGTCCTGGACTTGGAAGCCGCCGTCGCATCCCTGGCACTGGAGGGAACGGTGCAGCTGCGTCCACCCATCGCAGCGGGCGGGCTCGCCGGCTGGTTCCGCTCCGCCGATGTCGTTGCGGTGCCTTCCTACAGCGAATCCTTTGGCCTGGTGGCACTCGAGGCCCAGGCCTGCGGGACCCCGGTCATCGCAGCCGACGTCGGTGGGCTGCCCAAGGCGGTCAGCTCCGGCCGGACCGGAATCCTGGTCCAGGGACATGATCCGGCGCGCTGGGCAGCGGAGCTCGAAACGCTTTACGACCACCAGTCCTGGCGGGCAGAACTGGGCCGCTCAGCTGCCGTGCACGCCCGGGCGTTCGGCTGGCAGCGCACTGCGATGCTCACCACGCAGGGCTACCGGCGGGCTGCCGGTCAGGCCTCGGCGCAGTCCGTCCGAAACTGACGCTCCGACGCGCCACGGCTTGGATTGACGCACAACGGGGCTGGTGCGAGCGTTGTCCTATGGCCAACGACCTCGATATTTCCCGCGCCGCGACCCTGCAGCCGATCACATCCATCGCCGCCGCCGCCGGCATTCCCGATGAGGCGCTTGAACTCTACGGCCGGTACAAGGCCAAGGTGGATCCGCACCTGATCCCGGCCCGCGAGGAAAAGGGGAAGGTTGTCCTGGTCACCGCCATGAGCCCAACGCCGGCGGGGGAGGGCAAATCCACGGTCACTGTCGGCCTGGGCGACGCCTTGGCGCGTGCCGGCCGCCGGACTGTCATCGCGTTGCGGGAACCGTCCCTGGGTCCGGTCCTGGGCATGAAAGGCGGCGCCACCGGGGGCGGGTATTCCCAGGTCATACCGATGGAGGAAATCAACCTGCACTTCACGGGGGACTTCCACGCCATCACCAGCGCCAACAACGCTCTGGCCGCCTTGGTGGACAACCACATTTACCAGGGCAACGAGCTTGGGATCGACCCCCGCCGCATCACGTTCCGCCGCGTCCTGGACATGAATGACCGGTCCCTGCGCAACGTGGTGATCGGACTCGGCGGTCCCGGCCAGGGCACACCGCGCGAGGACGGGTTCGACATCACCGTGGCGTCCGAGGTGATGGCCATTTTTTGCCTTGCCACGGGAATCGAGGACCTCACCAGCAGGCTCGCCCTGGTCACGGTCGGCTACACCTACGACCGCCGGCCGGTGACCGTAGCGGACCTGGGGGTCCAGGGTGCCTTGGCTCTGCTGCTCAAGGATGCGCTGAAGCCCAACCTGGTGCAGACCATCGCGGGGACGCCGGCCCTGGTGCACGGCGGTCCTTTTGCGAACATCGCGCACGGCTGCAACTCGGTGATCGCCACGTCGCTGGCCCGGGACCTGGCCGACGTCGTCGTGACCGAAGCCGGTTTCGGCGCCGATCTGGGGGCGGAGAAGTACATGGACATCACCTCCCGCGCAGCGGACGTGGCTCCCGACGCCGTGGTGGTCGTGGCGACCATCCGGGCGCTGAAGATGCACGGAGGTGTGCCGCGGGACCGGCTGGGCGAAGCCAACCAGGCGGGCCTCGAGGCCGGGACGGCCAACCTGCGCCGGCATCTGCGCAACATTGCCAAGTTCGGGCTGAATCCCGTGGTGGCGGTCAACCGCTTCACCTCCGACACCCAGCAGGAACTGGACTGGCTGCTGGAGTGGTGTTCACAGGAAGGAGTGGAAGCGGCCGTCGCTGATGTGTGGGCCGGCGGGGGCGGCGGTCCGGGCGGGGATGAGCTTGCGGGGAAGGTCCTGGCTGCCCTGGAGAAGCCGTCCGCTTTCAGCCCGCTGTATCCGCTGCAGATGAGCGTTGAGGAGAAGATCCGCACGGTGGTCCAGGAGATCTACGGTGCGGACGGCGTGGAGTTCTCCGTGCCCGCGCTGCGCCGGCTGGAGGAGATCAGGGCCAACGGCTGGGAGCATTTCCCGGTCTGCATGGCCAAAACGCAGTACTCCTTCTCGGACGACGTGACGAAGCTCGGTGCACCCGAAGGATTCACCGTGCATGTCAGGGACCTGGTGCCCAAAACCGGTGCCGGCTTCATCGTGGCCCTGACCGGGGCGGTCATGACCATGCCGGGCCTGCCGAAGTCACCGGCGGCACTGCGGATGGGCGTGGCGCCGGACGGCACGCCGTCGGGCCTGTTCTAGGCCTCCCGACGCCGATCGGAACAGCAAAAAGGTGGTCCTCCCGCTGGGAGGGCCACCTTTTTGCTGGTTTGTTGAGCTTGGGGAGCGGGGCTTAGCGCTCGACCTCGCCGCGGATGAACTGCTCCACCTTGTCGCGGGCGATGTCATCGTTGTACTGCTCCGGCGGGGACTTCATGAAGTAGCTCGACGCCGAGAGGATCGGGCCGCCGACACCGCGGTCCAGGGCAATCTTCGCCGCGCGGACGGCGTCGATGATCACACCGGCCGAGTTGGGGGAGTCCCAGACTTCCAGCTTGTATTCCAGGGACACCGGTGCATCGCCGAAGTTGCGGCCTTCGAGCCGGACGAAGGCCCACTTGCGGTCATCGAGCCAGGCGACGAAGTCCGACGGGCCGATGTGCACGTCGTTCTCGGAGAGCTCGGCCTCCACATTGGAGGTGACAGCCTGGGTCTTGGAGATCTTCTTGGATTCCAGCCGCTCCCGCTCCAGCATGTTCTTGAAGTCCATGTTGCCGCCGACGTTGAGCTGGTAGGTGCGGTCCAGCGTGACGCCGCGGTCTTCGAAGAGCTTGGCCATCACCCGGTGGGTGATGGTGGCGCCGATCTGGCTCTTGATGTCATCGCCGACGATCGGAACGCCGGCATCCGTGAACTTATCCGCCCACTCCTTGGTCCCGGCAATGAAGACGGGCAGCGCGTTGACGAAGGCGACGCCGGCATCAATGGCGCACTGGGCGTAGAACTTGGCCGCTGCCTCGGAACCGACGGGCAGGTAGCAGACCATCACGTCGACGTCGGCGGCCTTGAGCTCAGCCACAATGTCCACCGGCTCCTCATCGGATTCGGTGATGGTTTCCCGGTAGTACTTGCCCAGGCCGTCGAGGGTATGGCCGCGCTGGACCTTGACGCCCGTCTCCGGGACGTCACAGATCTTGATCGTGTTGTTCTCGCTTGCGCCGATGGCGTCCGCGAGGTCAAGACCGACCTTCTTCGCGTCAACGTCGAATGCGGCCGCGAACTGCACATCGTTGACGTGGTACTTGCCGAACTGGACATGCATCAGGCCCGGGACGGTTGCTGTCGGGTCGGCATCGCGGTAGTAGCGGACGCCCTGCACCAGCGATGCAGCGCAGTTTCCAACACCAACGATTGCCACCCGGATGGGATTCTTTGCCACTGTTCTCCTTTGAAGACATTCATATGCCGCCGCACGCGGCGCAGGCAACTGCCTCAGTCTACTTTGTTAATCTGGTCACATGCGGCCCGCTTCCAGCTGCCCTGGCCTGCTGGCCCCTCCAGGGCGCGGCAGGCTGCCCGGCGGCTGCCTGGTCACGAAGCAGGAGGCAACGTCACAGAAGCGGGATAACGACGGCGGCAGCCCCCAGGACTGCGACGGCCGAGTGCCCTGCCAGCGAGAGGCCGCGCTGCACCGCAGGGCTGGCCCGGCCCCGCAGGAATGCGCCGGAAAAGACCAGACCCAGCTGCCAGGTGAGGGACGCCGCCGCCACTCCCGTGATGAACGCGGCAGGGCCGGCAGGCGGTGCCAGGAGGTCCCGGAGGCCGGCCGCCAGGGCCGCGAAATACAGCAGGGTCACCGGGTTGACCGCGGTTAATGCCACGAAGAGCACAAAACGCCCCCGGTGGGCTGGCCGGTGTTTGGCTGTCAGGACTTTGGCCGCACGCCCTTCGGCCTCCTCCGGAGCCTCCTCCGTCCGAGCCGCGGCACCGGCGGCGGCCGGCCGGGGGACGCCCCGGCAGGTCTGCCGGATGCCGGCCAGGCCCAGCAGAATGAGCGCCGTTCCGCCAGCCACGGCCGGCAGGTGGCCCCAGGACGCGGCGAGGGGCGCGGCGGCGGCACCGGCGAAGACGGCCAGGGTGCAGTACACCGTGTCAACGAGTGCGACGGCAAACGCCGCCGGTGCGGCTGCCCGGAAGCCCGCCGCCAGCCCTTCGCGCAGCAGCAGGATGCCGATGGCGCCCAGCGGTGCGGCCACGCCAAACCCGGCGATCACACCCGCTGCCAGTGATGAGAGAACGTCCATCCCTGCACTGTGCGGCTCACCGCCGGGCAGCACCTCACTTTGAGCGGTCGGGTGGTTAGAATCGCGGCGTGGACGATACAGACAGCAAAATACTCAGCATCCTGCAGAGCGAAGCGCGGATCACGTACAGCGAGCTGGGGCGCCGGATCGGCCTGAGCACCAACGCGGCCGCAGCACGCGTCCGCCGGTTGGAAGCCAGCGGCATCATTCTCGGCTACCGGGCCATCCTCGGCTCGGAGGCCCCGGACGCGGGCCCGGGACTGCAGGCCTTCATCGACGTGCGGCTCAAGCCGGAGACGGATTCACGCTCCTTCCTGGAGTGGTCCCGGAATGACCCGGCGGTCCAGGAGGCAGTGCATGTGACAGGTCCCTATGACTACCTCCTGCGGGTCGGGGTGCCCACCATGAAGGCCTTGGATGAGCTGCTGCACCGGCTCAAGGCGGGTTCCGGGGCCATTCAGACCCAAACCCGGCTGGCCCTGCGCTGAACGGCACGCCTGCATACTGGTAGGCATGGATCCCAAGCTCCGCCGGCGGCCGCTGCGCATCGTCGTCCCCAGCCGAAATGACCGGCTGCTGCGCCGCTTCACCGAAGGTATCGGCGGGCCGCTGGGCCGCTTTACCGCCCCGGGCGTCGTTTCCCCGGGCTTCTTCACCGTGGAGCGGGTGCTCATCCTCCTGACCACCGGGGCAGCCCTGGTTGCCCTGCTGGCCAAAACCCCCTGCCGGCTCAGCGGCTGGTCCAACCAGTTCTACATGGCCTGTTATTCGGACTGGCCTGCTCTGTTCAGCGCACGCGGCCTGGGGGAGGGGATCTACCCGTTCATCAGCGCCGGCTCCGAATTCGAGTATCCGGTGCTGCTTGGTCTCCTGGCCGGTTTCGTGGCCTGGCTGGTTCCGGCCGGCGCCGAATCCCGTGGCCTGCTGTACTTCGACCTGAACGCCGTTTTTGCCACCATCGCCTGGATCGTGACGGTCGTGGCGACCATGCGGATGGCCAACCGGCGCCCCTGGGACGCGGCCATGGTGGCCGTGGCCCCGGCCGTGATCCTGTCTGTCTTCATTAACTGGGATATCTGGGCGGTGATGCTCGCTGCCCTTGGAATGCTGGCGTTCGCGCGGAACAAGCCGGTGGCAGCGGGGATCTTCCTGGGCCTGGGAACGGCTTTGAAGCTCTATCCGGTGCTGATCCTGGGAGCCGTGCTGGTGCTGGCGCTGCGGACGCTCAAGTTCCGGGCCGCCCTCCTGGCCTTTACTGCCACCGCTGTGACCTGGCTGGTGGTGAACGTGCCCTTTATGCTGCGGGACTATCCGGGCTGGAAACATTTCTATGAGTTCTCCCGGGACCGCGGCTCAGGGAACTCCAGCGTCTGGCAGGCCTGGGACATCACCTTTCCCGAGCGGGCCGTCAGCCCGGAGTTCATCACCTTCTGGGCCTACTTCCTGTTCGCCCTGGCCTGCGCGGGGATCGCCGTCCTGGCCCTGGCCGCCCCGCGCAGGCCCCGGCTGGCCCAGCTCGCCTTCCTGATCGTCGCGGCGTTCATCCTCACCAACAAGGTCTATTCCCCACAGTTTGTGCTGTGGCTTGTTCCCCTGCTGGCCCTGGCGCGGCCGCGCTGGCGCGACTTCCTCATCTGGCAGTTCTTCGAGGTGATGCACTGGTGGGCCATCTGGCTCTACCTGGCCGCAGTGATCGGCGGCGGCCCGCCGGAGAACAACCTGGACTCGGGGTGGTTCGTCCTGTCCGTCATCGGACACATGGGCGCCACCCTGTACCTGATGGGCCGCGTCGTGGCGGACATCCTGGATCCGCGGACAGATCCGGTCCGCCGGCTGGACATCGACGACCCGCAGGGCGGGCCTTTCGACCATGCAGCGGACCGCTGGCGGATCAGGCTCCGGCGCCGCCCTCGGGTACCCTTGGAAACGGACGAAGCCCCGGCGAAAGAAGCACTGTGACACCCGCTCCCTACCGTTTCCAGCAGTTGTCCCGTGAGGACTTCGATGCCCTGGCAGAACGGCATCCCGACGTTGTAATACCGCTGGAGCAGACCCCGTACTGGGCGGATTTCGAGACCCGGCTCGGCCGCGATCCCTACGGGATCTGGGCCTACTACGACGGCGGCAAGCTGGTCGCCACCGCAAGTTTCCTGCGTTCCTCCCGCCGTTTCCGCCCGTCCCTGGTTGCCGTGAACGGCCCCACCTGGTTCAGCGAACGGACGCCGGAGGCCGAAGCCAGGCTGGTGCAGACCGTGCAGGACCAGTTCCGGGCGGACCCGGCGGTGGATCCGCTGTACGTCCGTATGCAGGTGGAGCACCAGCAGCCGCCGGTCACCGGACCGCTGGAACACGGCTGGTACGAGCGCGAGATCGTCGTCGACCTGTCACCTGAGACCGAGAAAATCTTCGCCGCGTTCCGCCCGAATGCCCGCAACCTGATCCGCAAGGCCGAGAAGCTGGGCGTGGATGTGCGCACGGTGGAGCGGGAGCAGTGGACCACGGTCTTCCGCACCGAGCTGTTCCCGATCATGCAGGAAACCGCGGCGCGCGACGGTTTCTCCAGCTTCGACTCCGCGTTTTACGAAACGCTGCTGGACGAGCTCGGTGACTACCTGCGCCTGATGGTCGCCTACGTCGACGGCAAACCGGTGTCCTGGCTGATCACCACCGAGTACCGCGGCTACGCCGTCTACTATTTCGCCGCCAGTTCCCGGGATGCCCGCAAGACCAATGCGCCGTATCTGCTGCTCTGGGAAGCCTTTAAGGTACTCAAGGAAGCCGGGAACACTGCCTGCGGCCTGACCGGCATCGAGAGCGAAAATTACCCTTCGCTGGCGAACGTCACCACCTTCAAGCGGAACTTCTCCAAGACCATTGTCACCGTGCCCACCACCTACGACATTCCGCTGAAACCGGCCCGCTACCGGATCCTCGCCAGTGCCCTGCGCATTCGGCGGGAAGCTCCGTCCGCCGTCAAGGCAGCCCTGGGGCGGCTGAAGCAGCTGCCGGCCGCAGCAAAGGCCCGCCGTGACTGATGTGACAGTGGTGGGATCCGGGCCGAACGGCCTGGCCGCAGCTGTGACCATGGCCCGCGCCGGACTTTCCGTGCAGGTCCTGGACACGGCGCCCACCGCGGGCGGGGGCACCCGCACCCAGGAACTGATCCGCCCCGGACACTTCCACGACGTCTGCTCGGCCGTCCACCCCATGGCGCTGGCGGCACCGTTCTTCCGCGCTTTCGGCCTGGCGGAGCGGATCCGGCTCACCATTCCGGAGGCGTCCTACGCGCAGCCGCTCGACGGCGGCCGCGCCGCCGTCGCCTACCGCAGCCTGGAGCGCACCATCCTGGGCCTGGGACCGGACGGGCAGGCATTTGGTGAACTGATGCGCCCCCTGGTCCGGCATTCGGAAGACATCACCGCACTGTTGATGAATCCGCTGCTGAGCCTGCCGCGGAATCCTGCCGCTGCCCTGCGGTTCGGCCTGGCAGCCCTGGAACAGGGAAGCCCGGCCTGGAACCGCCGCTTTTCCGGCGACGCTGCCCCGGCACTGCTGACCGGCGTGATGGCCCATCCCGTGGGCCGGCTTCCGTCCCTTCCGTCCGCCGGAGGCGGCCTGCTCCTGGCACTGCTGGCCCACACCGTGGGCTGGCCCATCCCGGAAGGCGGATCGCAGGCGATCTCCGACGCCCTGGTGGCGGACCTGCGGGAGCACGGGGGAGACCTGGAAACCGGGCACCGGGTGAACTCGCTTGCCGAGGTTGCCGGATCCCGCGCAGTCATCCTGGACACCTCACCGGCGGGGCTGCTGCGCCTCGCCGGGGACCGGCTGCCGCCCCGGTATGCGCACCGGCTGGAGAACTTCCGCTACGGCAACGCCGCCTGCAAAGTCGATTACATCCTCTCCGGACCGGTGCCCTGGTCCAATCCGGAAGTGGCCGCCGCCGGAACCGTGCACCTGGGCGGAACCCGCGCCGAGACGGCGGTGTCCGAGGCGGAGGTAGCCGCCGGCCGGCATCCGGAACGCCCGTACGTACTGCTTTCCCAGCCCAGCAGCTTCGACGCCTCGCGCGCACCGGAGGGCCGGCATGTCCTCTGGTCCTACTGCCATGTGCCGGCGGGTTCCGAGCGGGACATGACCGCGGCGGTTACTGCCCAGATCGAGCGGTTCGCACCGGGATTCCGGGACCTCATCGTGGACTCGCAGGCGACGACGGCGGCCGGACTCGCCGCGTATAACGAGAACTATGTGGGCGGGGACTTCGGGGCTGGCGCGGTGACGCTGCCGCAGATGATCCGGCGGCCCGTGGCGTCCCGGGCACCCTGGGGCACGCCGGTGCCCGGGGTGTATCTGTGCTCCGCGTCCACTCCGCCGGGACCCGGCGTCCACGGAATGGGCGGTTACCATGCGGCCGCGCTGGCCCTGCGGCAGGTTTTTGACCTGCCCGTTCCGGACCTTGCTCCTGCCCGTTGACGGCCGGCCCTGACGGGGCCTGCCGTCAGGCCGGCGCACACTCCGGCACGGCGAAGCGCCGGGGACGGGCCTGCGGGGATTCCGGTGTCCACAGGCTGTATCTTGAAAGGTGCCGCCGCTGCCTGGGACGGCAGCCAGAGCTTGACCGGGGGACCAGCCGATGACCGTTTCAACACCAGAGCGCCCGCGGAGCCGCCCCGGTGATGGAACACCCGCCACCGGCCTTCGGCCGCGCAGCCGCCGGCGGGCCCGCCGCGCTGGCCGGAATGCCGCCGTCGTGCTGACCGCTGCGGGGGTGGTGCTGCTGGCAGCTGCTGGGATCATCGGGTTCCGTTTCCTCAGCCACGATGTTTTCAGCCCGCAGGCCCAGGTGAAGGCGTATCTGGCTGCCCTGGCCTCGGGCGACCAGGCTGCGGCCATCGAGCTGCTGCCGCCGTCGGAAGCCCTGACTCCGGCGGACGAGGGCATCTACGCCGCGGCGGAGAACCGGATTACCGGGTATGAAGTGTTCGGCGAAGAAATCAACGGCAGCGAAGCGGTGGTCCGCGCTGAGATTGAGCAGAACGGCGGCCGCTCCACGGTGGATTTTGAGCTCAGTGACGACGGACAGCGGTTGCTGGTCTTCACCGGCTGGCAGCTGCAGCACACTGCAGCGCGGACGGTGGCGGTAACGGTCCCGGAGGGAGCCGGGGCGGTCAGGATCAACGGGCGGGACGTCCAGCTGCCGCAGCCCGGCGCCGGCACGGTCGAGGTGAGGCTGCTCCCGGGACGCTACCGGCTCCAGGGCCCCGACAGCCGCTTTCTCACCTACGGAAGCCCGCATACTGTCCTGGTGGAACCCGGTATGGCCGGGGATCCCGGGCCGGTCCGCCTGGTTGCGGCCGTGACGCCGGAACTTGCTGCCGAGGTGCAGGCCCAGGCAGACGCCTACCTTCAGGACTGCCTGCACCGGGCCGAGACAGCTCCGGCGGCCTGCCCGAATTCGGCCTACACGTCCGGCGGCGGCACCGCAGGCCACCGTGCCGTGGAGTGGACGGCGGAGAAGGCCCCCGTTTACCGGATCATGGGCTCACCGGCATCCGGCCTGTCCGTCTACGCCACCGGCGGTAAAGCCCGGGTGACGTACCAGGAGGACGCCGCCGGAGACGGGCGCTGGGAGACCCGGTCCGACCTGGTGAATATTCCCTTCAGCTCGGAGCTCGAGCTGGCCGGGGACTCGGTGAAGCTCGACTTCCGGCCTTAGCCCCTTGCACTGCCGCCCGGCGCGTGGCGAACTTGAGGAAGGAGGTTGCCATGACGGAAACACCGGAGCATCTGAACAACCATCACCGGGACACGCTGAACCAGATCCTGCGCCACCCCGTATCCCACAACATCGAGTGGAAACGGGTGCGTTCCCTGCTTGAGGCGGTCGCTGACACCACCCGGGAACATAACGGCAAGTACGAGGTCACCCTGGCGGGCCGCACCGATGTCCTCACCCCGCCGCGGGGCAAGGACATCGATGAACAGACCGTGGTGGACCTGCGGGAAATGCTGGAGCGGGCGGGATACACGCCGGAGGAGTAAACCCTCCGGATGTTCCCACCCGCCGGGGCAGCCGGCTGAGAGTTTTCCGCTGGCCGCCCAGGCGGGCTGGTGCCTTGCCCGAGAGCCCTAATCGACGGTGAGTTCGCCCATCCGGGACCAGTCCTCGCCCTCGATGACCGTGTTGATGATCTGCGGGGTTTCCTCCAGGGCCTGGACCATATCCTTCATGGCCTGCTGGAAGTGGCTGCTGTTCACGTGGGCTGCTGCGGCGTCGTCCTTAAACGCCTCCACCAGGACATACTCGTTCGGATCCTCCAGGCTGCGGGACCAGTCGAACCACAGGTTCCCGGGTTCGGACCGGGTGGCAGCAGTGAAATTGGCGGTGAGTTCCGGCCACCGGTCATTCCACTCCGGCTTGACCTTGAACTTAACGACAATGAAGATCATCTCTCCTGCTTTCGGTTGGGAACGGGACAGCAATCCTATGCCCCGCCCGGCGCCGCCGTCACGCTGGCCGGAGCCAGCCCGCCGGATGGGAGGATGGATGCGTGGCTCATCTCGACGTATCCAACATTGACTACTTCCTCTCCGACGGACGGCAGCTGCTCAGTGGTGTCAGCTTCAAGGTCGGTGACGGCCATAAGACGGCATTGATCGGTCCGAACGGCACCGGCAAAACGACCCTGCTGCGGATCATCTCGGACGAGGTCAAGCCCGACGAAGGCACCGTCTCACGCTCCGGGAACATGGGCATCATGCGCCAGTTCGTCGGCCAGGTCCGTGACGGCAGCACCGTCCGGGACCTGCTTGTGTCTGCTGCCCCGCCGGTGCTGGCTGCGGCTGCCCGGGCGGTGGACGACGCGGAACTGGCCATGATGGAGAACGACGACGAACCCACCCAGATGCGTTATGCGCAGGCGGTCGCGGACTGGGGAGACGTGGGCGGGTACGAGCAGGAAACCGTGTGGGACGAGGTGACCATGGCATCCCTGGGGATGCCGTTTGACCGGGCGCAGTACCGCAAGGCCAGCACGCTCTCCGGCGGCGAGCAGAAACGGCTGGTCCTGGAAGCGCTGTTCTCCGGCCCGGACCAGCTGCTGCTGCTGGACGAACCGGACAACTACCTGGACGTCCCGGGCAAGCGCTGGCTCGAAGCGAAACTGGCCGAATCGAAGAAATCGGTATTGTTCGTCAGCCACGACCGGGAACTGCTGGCCAATGCCGCTACCCGGATCGTCACCCTGGAGCCGGGGATCAACGGAGCCTCGGCCTGGATTCACGGCGGCGGGTTCGAAAGCTACGTCCAGGCCCGTGAGGACCGGAACGCCCGGTTCGAGGAGCTGCGCCGGCGCTGGGACGAGGAGCACGTCAAGCTCAAGGAACTCGTCAACATGTACAAGAACAAAGCGGCCTTCCGCTCCGACATGGCCAACCGGTACCACGCGGCCCAGACCCGGCTGGCGAAGTTCTTGGAGGCCGGTCCGCCCGAAGCGCTTCCGATTGAACAGAATGTGCAGATGCGGCTGCGCGGCGGCCGGACCGCCAAACGGGCGGTGGTGGCGCAGAAGCTTGAGCTCACCGGTCTGATGAAACCGTTCAGCACCGAGATCTGGTTCGGCGACCGGGTGGGAGTCCTGGGCTCCAACGGTTCCGGAAAGTCACACTTCCTGCGGCTGCTGGCCCTGGGCGGCAGCGACCCGGATAAGGAACACGAACCTGTCTCCGAGGTGGAAATCGCGCCCGTCCCGCATGAGGGATCGGTAAAGCTCGGCGCGCGGATCCGGCCCGGGTTCTTTGCCCAGACCATGATGCGCCAGGACCTGCTGGGTAAAACCCTTCTGGACATCCTGCACCGCGGTGACGACCACCGGTCCGGGCTGGGACGGGAAGCCGCGGCCGGCGCCCTGGACCGCTACGGCCTGGCTTCGCAGGGCGAGCAGAAGTACGACTCACTCTCCGGAGGGCAGCAGGCGCGGCTGCAGATCCTGCTGCTGGAACTCTCCGGAGCTACGCTGCTGCTGCTGGATGAGCCCACCGACAACCTGGACCTGCACTCTGCCGAGGCGCTTGAGAAAGCCATTGACGCCTTTGAAGGAACGGTCCTGGCGGTAACGCACGACCGCTGGTTTGCCCGCAGTTTCGACCGGTTCCTGGTCTTCGGATCCGACGGCAGGGTCTACGAATCCGATGAGCCGGTCTGGGATGAGAAGCGGGTCCAGCGGGCCCGGTAAGCCCTGCCGCCACAGGAATTTCCCATGGGTGGCACCCGTGTCCGAGAATGGGCACGTGCAAACCAAATCACTGGATCGGGCACTACTGGCCGTTTTCGCCATCTTCGGACTGAACGGCATGATTTTCGCCAGCTGGGCAGCGCGGATTCCCGCTGCCGCTGAATCGCTGGGGATCGGCTCCGCGGGCGTCGGCGTGCTGCTGCTCTTCTCTGCTGTCGGATCGGTCTCCTCCCTGCCCCTGTCCGGGGCAGTGGCCCAGCGGGTCGGCACGGCCAACGCCGTTCGGCTGGGAGGACTGCTGGCGTCTTTCGCCGCCCTGGTGATTGCCGCTGGCCTGGCCTGGACCTCCATCCCGCTGACCGCCGGCGGGCTGCTGATCTTCGGAGCCGGGATCGGCCTCTGGGATGTCGCCATGAACCTCGAGGGGACCGAGGTTGAGCACCGGCTGAACCGGACGGTCATGCCGCAGTTCCATGCGGCGTTCAGCGGCGGCGCGTTTGTTGGGGCGATGATTGGTGCGGTGCTGTCCGCCGCCGGCGTGAGCCTGTCCCTGCACCTGATCGGAATCGTGGTGATCGCCGTCGTCCTGGTGATCCTGGTTCCCCGGGCCTTCCTGCCGGACGCACCGGTGCCGGAACACGGTGAACCTGTGGCCAGACCGTCCGGCTTCGCTGCGTGGAAGGAAGGGCGCACGCTGCTGATCGGCGTCGTCGTCCTGGGGGCCGCACTGACGGAAGGCGCCGCCAACGACTGGGTGGCCAAGGCCACGGTGGATGGGCTGCACGCCTCGGAAACCGCGGGCGCGGTGATGTTCGGTGTTTTCGTTGCCGCCATGACTGCCACCCGCTGGTTTGGCGCCCGTCTGATCGACCGGATGGGCCGGGTACGGGCGCTGCGCCTGTGCATGAGCGCCTCACTGGTGGGACTGGTCCTGTTCGTGGCCGCGCCCAACCTGTGGCTGGCGGGCATCGGCGTCATCCTCTGGGGGATCGGAGCCGCCCTGGGCTTCCCCATGGGTATGTCGGCGGCCGGGGATGACCCCGCGCTTGCCGCCGGACGGGTCTCGGTGGTCTCCACCCTGGGCTATACCGCCTTCTTCGTCGGTCCGCCGGTGCTGGGTTTCCTCGGCGAACTCTGGGGCCTGCGCAATGCCCTGCTGGTGGTCGGTGCCGCGATCCTGCTCTCGATCATCTTCGCCCCCGCCGCTGCCGAGCGCCGCAAGAGCACGCAGACCGCCCAGGATCCTGCCGCGTAACGGGCAAATTCGGACAACTTCCCGGGGAATGGGTACTTGCGGACCAAACCTGTCCGGAATGGGCCTTTTCAGCTGTTGCGGCGCAGTCCTACCCTGTTCGCATGTCTTTTCCCCAAAACCCCCCACGTCCGGAACGCCCGGTTTCCGAGGGCCGGCGGGATCCGCTGATCCAGGCCCGCGGGCTGACCAAGATCTATAAATCCAAGTCGGGGCCGGTGCACGCCCTCGACGGACTCGATATCGGAGTTCCCCAAGGCACCGTCACCGCCCTCCTGGGCCCCAACGGCGCCGGCAAGACAACAGCGGTCAAGGTGCTGACAACCCTGATCCAGCCCAACGCCGGAACCGCCTCCATTGACGGGATCGACGTCGCATCGCGTCCCAAGGAGGTCCGCAGGATCATCGGTGTCTCCGGCCAGTACGCTGCCGTGGACGAGAACCTCACCGGCATCGAGAACCTGCGGATGGTGGGCAAGCTCTACCACCTGCCGACCCAGAAGGCTCGGGCCCGGGCAGCCGAGCTCATTGACCAGTTCGAACTCTCCGACGCCGGCAACCGGCCCGTCAAAGGATATTCCGGAGGTATGCGCCGCCGGCTGGACCTGGCTGGCGCCCTGGTGAACGAGCCCCGCGTCCTGTTCCTGGACGAACCGACCACCGGCCTTGATCCGCGCAGCCGGCTGGCGCTCTGGGATGTCATCAAATCCCTGGTCGCCGGGGGGACCACGCTCCTGCTCACCACCCAGTACCTGGAGGAAGCTGACCAGCTCGCGGACACCGTGGCCGTCATCGACGGCGGCAAGGTCATCGCGGAAGGCACCTCCGACCAGCTCAAGGCCCGGATCGGCGGGCACCGGGTGGCCGTGGCGCTGGTGGAAGGATTCGACGCCGGTGTGGCCAGGGAAGTCCTGGCCCGGTACGGGAACGGCGAAGTGCAGACCGCCACCGACGGCCGGACCCTCGAAGTAGCGGTCACCGAGGGTCCGTCGGCGCTCCAGCAGGTCCTGCGCGACCTTGAGTCCGCGGGAATCGAACTGCACGACGCCGGGATCCGGCGCCCCACCTTGGATGACGTTTTCCTCAAGCTCACCGGGCATGTGGCCGAAGAGGAGAAGGACGACGCCGGGAAAGCGAAGGCCTCACGATGAGCACCGCAGCGCAGACACTCACGTTCCAGCCGAGCCAGGGCGCCACCGCCGGCAGCTGGGCCTCCGACGGCTGGACGGTGACCAAACGGAATCTGATCAAGATCCGCCGGACGCCGGACATGGTGGTGTTCGCCGTCCTGCAGCCGATCATGTTCGTGCTGCTGTTCAGCCAGGTTTACGGCGGTTCCATCCAAGTGGCGGGGACCGACTACACGCAGTACCTGATGGCCGGAATCTTCGCGCAGACCGTGGTGTTCGGCTCCACCTTCTCCGGCTCGGCCATGGCTCAGGACCTGAAGGAAGGGATCATCGACCGCTTCCGCACGCTCCCGATGAGTCCCTCGGCCGTGCTGATCGGCCGGACGAATTCGGACCTGGTGCTGAACAGCATCTCGATGGTGATCATGATGGGGACGGGCCTGCTGGTCGGCTGGCGCGTCAACACCGATTTTTGGAGTTTCCTCGGCGGCGTTGGACTGCTGCTGCTTTTCTCCTACTCGTTCAGCTGGGTGATGGCACTGCTGGGAATGTCCGTGCGGTCTCCGGAAGCGATCAACAACGCGTCCTTCATCATCCTGTTCCCGATCACCTTCATTTCGAATGCCTTTGTGCAGAGCTCCACCCTGCCGGAACCGCTGCGGACCATCGCCGACTGGAATCCCGTCTCGGCCCTGGTCCAGGCCGTGCGGCAGCTCTTCGGCAACCTCGGATCCACGCCGGTTCCGGATACCTGGCCCATGCAGAATCCGATCACCACGGTGCTCATCGGCTCTGCGATCATGCTCGTGGCGTTCGTGCCGCTTGCCGTGCGGAAGTTTGAGGCCGTGAGCTCCCGCTAGGACCCGACCCCGGACGGAAGGACACAGCATGATCGAGGCAGCCGAACTCACCAAGCGCTTTGGCGGCAAGACCGCCGTCGACGGCATCACCTTTTCGGTCCAGCCAGGACAGGTGACCGGGTTTCTTGGACCCAACGGTGCAGGGAAATCGACCACCATGAGGCTGATCGTCGGACTGGACCATCCCACCGCCGGGAGCGTGAGGGTCAACGGGAAACCGTATGCCAGGCACCGGATTCCGCTGCATGAGGTGGGTTCCCTCCTGGAGGCCAAGGCAGCCCACCCCAGGCGCTCTGCCTATAACCATCTGCGGGCGATGGCCGCCACCGAGGGTATTCCTGCCACCCGCGTCAAGGAGGTCATTGAACTCACCGGCCTGGGGCCGGCGGCAAGGAAGCGGGTGGGCGGCTTCTCGCTGGGCATGGGCCAGCGGCTCGGCATTGCGTCGGCTCTGCTGGGGGACCCGCAGACCCTGATCCTGGATGAACCGGTCAACGGCCTGGACCCCGAAGGAGTGAAATGGGTGCGCTACCTGGTACGCGGCCTGGCCGCTGAGGGCCGCACCGTCTTTATCTCCTCCCACCTCATGAGCGAAATGGCTGTTACGGCCGACCACCTGATAGTGATTGGCCGCGGCCGCATACTGGCCGACGCCCCGATAGCTGAGGTCCTTACCGGCAGCAAGCAGGAACGCATCCTGGTGCGCACGGACGACGCCGATGCCCTGACAACCGCCGTCGGCTCGGCGGGCGTGGAAGTGCGCCGGCAGGCAGCGGATGAGTTGGAGATCCTCGGACTCAGCGCCCGCAGCATTGCTGAAGCTGCGTTTGCCCGGGGGATCCTCATCACCGGACTCATCCCGCAGCAGGTGTCCCTGGAAGACGCCTACATGGAGCTGACCGGCGGTGAGGTCGAATACCGCTCGCAGCGGATCAGCCCCGGTGCCGATGCCCTGCCGGCCACGGAAGGGCAGCAGAAATGAGTACAGCAGCAGTTCCGGCACCACGGCAGCCGCGAACCTGGGAAGCTGGCCCGGTCACGTTTGGACGCGTCATGCGCTCCGAATGGATCAAGACCGCCACTGTGCCCTCGACCGTCATCCTTCTGGCGGTGAGTTTCGCGGTGATGGTTGGTCTGGGCGCCCTGGTCGCCTGGGGCACAACGGAGCTGGCCAATGACCCGGCCGCGGGCCCTCCGCAGGGACTCGACTCTTCCCTGCAGAGCCTGGCGTACGATGTTCCCTCTTCCGGCCTGCCCTTTGGCCAGCTGCTGATCGCCGCCCTGGCCGTGGTGCTCATCGGATCGGAATACACCACCGGCATGATCCGCAGCACGATGGTAGCCGTACCCACGCGCACCCCCGCACTGCTGGCCAAAACCCTGGTGATCGCAGTCATCTCCTTCCTCCTCGGCGTCGCGGCGGCTTTCACCACCTATCTGGTGGCCCAGCCAATACTCTCCGGTCCCGGTCTGGACTTCGGCCTGGACGCAGAGTGGGTGTTGCCTTCCATCATCAACACCGGCACCGTGCTGGCGCTCATCGCCGTTATGGGGGTGGCCATCGGCGCGCTGCTGCGCAGTACCGCCGGAGGCGTCGTCACCCTGGTCGGTGCGCTCTTTGTCCTGCCGATTATCGCCGGGCTGCTGACCGGCCTGGCCGACTGGGTGGAAGACGCCGCGCGGTTCCTGCCCAGCAATGCTGCCGCCCAGCTGGTTGCCACGCGAATCCAGCCGGAGGCGTTCAATCAAGTGGAAGGCGGCTTGATCCTTGCCGGGTGGGCTGCGGTGCTGCTGGCCGCCGCCGCCGTCGTCCTCAAAAAGCGGGACGTCTAGGTCTTGGCGTAAACCCGGCCCCGGCCGCTGCAGCATCACATCGGCAGGACAGGAAGTCCGCCGGGTGCGGGCGGGATCAGGGTGGACCCTGAGTCATCCCTAAGGGTGACTCCTGAATACTCCTGAATCATCCCTTGGAACGGTCCGGCCGCGCCTGTACTCGCATAGGGTGGGGGCAGCCCCCAAAAAATCTGTCCGCTCCAACATGAGGATCACTATGATTGAGGCAACCGGCCTCTCCAAGCGCTACGGCAGCAAGACCGCCGTCGATAATGTTTCCTTCACTGTTCAGCCCGGCAAGGTGACCGGATTCCTCGGCCCGAACGGCGCAGGAAAGTCCACGACCATGCGGATGATCGTCGGACTTGACCGGCCCACCGCCGGGACCGTCACCGTCAACGGTGCCCCCTACTCCCGCCACAAGGCACCGCTGCACGAGGTTGGCGCCCTGCTGGACGCCAAGGCCGTGCACACCCGCCGCTCGGCCTACAACCACCTGCGCGCCATGGCGGCGACCCACGGCATTTCCAACAAGCGGGTCAACGAAGTCATTGAACTGACCGGCCTGGATTCGGTCGCCAGGAAGCGCGTTGGCGGCTTCTCACTGGGCATGGGCCAGCGGCTGGGCATCGCCGTAGCCATGCTGGGCGATCCGCAGACCCTGATCCTCGACGAGCCCGTCAACGGACTGGATCCCGAGGGTGTGCTCTGGGTCCGCAACCTCGCCCGCGGCCTCGCTGCGGAAGGACGCACCGTTTTCCTGTCCTCGCACCTGATGAGCGAAATGGCTGTCACGGCCGACCACCTCATTGTGATCGGCCGCGGCCGGATCATCGCCAATGCTCCGATCCAGGACATTATCGACGGCGGCGGACGCCAGCGGACCCGCGTGCGGACGGACAACGCGCAGGAACTGCTGCCCGTCCTGGAGACACAGGGTGCCACGGTCCAGCACGTCGAAGACGGCCTCTTTGAGGTCAGCGGCGCCGACTCACGCACCATCGCCGAAATCGCCCTCGACCGCCGCATCCTGCTGACCGAGCTGACCCCGCTCCAGGTCTCGCTTGAGGACGCGTACATGGAACTGACCCGGGACGACGTCGAGTACAAATCCCACGGATTCTCGCAGGAACCGGCGCGCGCCGGTGTCACCGGGGAAGGAAACTGAGAATGAGCACCACATCTGCACCGGCTCCCTCGCGCCGGGCCGCTCGGCCCGACGGCAGCGGCGTCAACTTTGCCCGGATCCTGCGCTCGGAGTGGATCAAGGTCACCACCGTGCCTTCCACGGTGATCCTGCTGGCAACCACTCTGGTGGTGATGGTGGGCCTCGGCGCGTTCTTCGCCTGGAACGTCATCCTGACCGAAGAACTCCTGGCTGAAGCCGGCCCCGAAATGATGGCCCAAATGGGCGGGGCCGTGGACCTGCAGGCGATGGCCTACAGTGTGCCGACCTCCGGCCTGATGTTCGGGCAGCTGCTCATCGCCTCCCTCGCGGTGGTGCTGATTGCCTCCGAATACAGCACCGGAATGATCCGCTCCACCATGGTCGCCGTTCCGAAGCGGATCCCGGCCCTGCTGGCCAAGGCCCTGGTTATCGCCGTGATCGCGTTCGTGGTCGGTGCCATCTCCGGTTTCCTGAGCTACCTCGTAGGCCAGCCCATCCTGAACAGCTCGGACCTCGGCTTCGGCCTGGACATTGACGGCATGGTCGCCAGCATCATCAACACCGGCACGTTCCTTGCGCTGGTGGCCATCATCGGCACCGCACTCGGGACCCTGCTGCGCAGCACGGCGGGCGGCGTCGTAACCACGATCGGCCTGCTGATGATCCTGCCGATCATCGCGTCGATCTTCAACGTCGAATGGGTCACGGATGCTTCGCGGTTCCTGCCGAGCAACGCGGGCAACCAGCTGGTAGCCCTGGACATTGCCGAAGGCGCACTGAACCAGTGGCAGGGCGGACTCGTCATGGCGGCCTGGGCCGCGGTGCTGCTCCTCGTGGCGCTAATTATCACCAAGAAGCGCGACGTCTAAGTAACACAAGCTTCGGTGAGGGCGGCGGAAGAACGGCCGCTGCCCTCACCGATATCTCCTAAAGAACCCCCGGCAAACCGTTGCCGGGGGTTCTTTGCCGTGGAAACGGCGGCAGGTTATGCCGGCGCACCGGGCTCTGGTTGAATCGGAGCATGTCTGACGCATTGGCTCACGTAAAAGACCTCGGCGCGTATGTCAGCGCCTCACCTTCGAGCTTCCACGCCGCCCGCACCGCCGCGGAGAGGCTTCTCGCCGGAGGCTTCACCGAACTCGCCGAAGACCAGGACTGGCCGGCAGCGCCCGGGCGCTACGTGGTGGTCCGCGACGGAGCGTTTATCGCCTGGATCGTTCCGGAAGACGCGGGAGCGGCCACCGGCTTCAATATCTTTGGCACCCATACCGATTCCCCCACCTTCAAGCTCAAGCCTTCGCCCACCACGGGCCGGTTCGGGTGGCTGCAGGCCGGCGTGGAGGTGTACGGCGGGCCGCTGCTGAACTCCTGGCTGGACCGCGAACTGGAACTGGCCGGCCGGCTGGTCACCTTGGACGGACAGGAGCACCTGGTCTCCACAGGCCCGCTGCTGCGCTTCCCGCAGCTCGCCATCCACCTGGACCGGGCCGTGAACGAAGGCCTGAAGCTGGACAAGCAGCAGCATCTGAACCCGGTCTGGGGCCTGGGCGATCCGTCCGCTGCCGACCTGCTGGGAGTGCTGGCTGCGAAGGCCGGCGTGGACCGGGCGGAGATCGGCGGCTACGACGTCGTTGCCGCGGACACGCAGCCGGCCCGGACCTTCGGTGCTGAAGGTGAGTTCTTCGCCTCGGGACGGCTGGACAATCTTTCCTCGGTGCACGCCGGACTCCGCGCGTTGGAGGCCGCCGCCGCGGCCAAATCCGGTGGTTCAATTGCCGTGCTGGCGGCCTTCGACCACGAGGAGGTGGGCAGCGGCAGCCGTTCCGGTGCCGCCGGGCCGTTCCTCGAAGACGTGCTGGCCCGGATCAGTGCCGGGCTGGGCGCCGGTGCCGTGGAAACCCAGCGCGCCTTCGCGGCGTCGTTCTGTATCTCCGCGGATGCCGGGCATGCGGTCCACCCGAACTATGCCGATCGCCATGATCCGGCTAACAAGCCGGTCCTCAACGGGGGGCCGCTGCTGAAGATCAACGCCAACCAGCGCTACACCACCGATGCGCCGGGTGCTGCTTACTGGGCGGCCCTGTGCCGTGAGGCTGAAGTCCCGTACCAGGAGTTCGTTTCCAACAACTCGATTCCCTGCGGCTCCACCATCGGCCCGCTCACCGCGACCCGGCTGGGAATCCGCACCATCGACGTCGGGATTCCACTGCTCTCCATGCACTCGGCCCGCGAAATGGCGGGTGTGCAGGATCCCTACCTGCTCTCCCGTGCGGCGGAACTGTTCTTCAACCGCTGAATCCGGGGGCCGCCCGGTCTTCGGCAGCTGTCCACAGGTGCCCGCAGGCGTCAAAAACCGGCGTGAAAGTCCGATAGGATAGTGGAGTCTGTGCTGTCGGCCTTGGCTGGCAGGCTTTTGGTGCGCGGCGGAGCTATCCGCCGGGTTCCCGGAGCAAAGACAACGCTAAAGAACCTCCTGTTACGGAAATACCGTGACCGTATAGCCCAAAGGAGGTGGGTTCACAAATGCGTGCTTATGAACTGATGGTAATCATCGACCCCGAGGTCGAAGAGCGTACCGTGGAGCCTTCGCTCGACAAGTTCCTCAACGTTGTCCGCAACGATGGTGGAACCGTCGACAAGGTGGACATCTGGGGCCGTCGCCGCCTGGCCTACGAAATCAAAAAGAAGGCCGAAGGCATCTACGCGGTGGTTAACTTCACCGCCAGCCCTGCAGCGGCTGCTGAACTTGACCGCCAGCTTGGCCTCAATGAGACCATCCTGCGCACCAAGATCATCCGCCCCGAAGACCAGAAGGTTGTTGCCGAGTAATTTCGGCCCATCCTTTACTCGTCAATGAAAGGCCCGCATTCCGGGCCGAGACACCAGGAGGCATAAATGGCAGGCGAGACAACGATCACCGTGGTCGGCAACCTGACGAATGATCCGGAACTCCGGTTCACCCCGTCCGGTTCGGCAGTGGCGAACTTCACCATTGCCTCGACGCCGCGTACCTTCGACCGGCAGTCCAATGAATGGAAAGACGGCGAAACGCTGTTCCTCCGTGCATCGGTCTGGCGTGAAGCTGCGGAAAACGTCGCCGAATCCCTGACAAAGGGCACCCGCGTCGTCTGCCAGGGCCGACTCAAGTCGCGTTCGTACGAGACCAAAGAAGGCGAAAAGCGCACCGTGATGGAGCTTGAGGTCGACGAAATCGGCCCCTCGCTGCGGTACGCATCCGCAAAGGTCACCCGCACCCAGCGCTCCGGCGGTGGCGGCGGCGGCTTTGGCGGCAATGCTGGAAACTCCGGCGGCTTCGGCGGCAACTCCAACTCCGGTTGGGGCGGCCAGCAGCAGCAGTCCGCACCTGCGGAAGATCCCTGGGGTGCGCCTGCGGGCGGCAACTCAGGCGGCTGGGGAGCCGGTCCGGATTCCAACGACCCGCCCTTCTAAGCAACACCCTAAGTGCCGCAAGGCACAACCTCTGACGGCAACCGCCGTCGAGCCCATCCCGTGGAATCAATCCACGGGCTCCACTAGACATAAGGAGCTCCACGATGGCTAAGGCTGAACTTCGCAAGCCCAAACCAAAGTCCAATCCCTTGAAGGCCGCTGACATCACTGTCATCGACTACAAGGACGTAGCATTGCTGCGCAAGTTCATTTCCGACCGCGGAAAGATCCGCGCTCGCCGCGTAACTGGCGTCACCGTGCAGGAACAGCGCAAGATCGCACAGGCAATCAAGAACGCCCGTGAAGTTGCACTCCTGCCTTACTCCGGCGCTGGCCGCGGCTAAAGGAAAGGAACCTAACTCATGGCAAAGCTCATTCTGACCCACGAAGTAACCGGTCTCGGTGCTGCAGGCGACGTTGTTGAGGTAAAGGACGGTTACGCACGTAACTACCTGATCCCCCGCGGCTTCGCCCTGACCTGGACCAAAGGTGGCGAGAAGCAGGTTGAGTCCATCAAGGCTGCCCGCGCTGCCCGCGAGCACGCTTCGCTGGAAGATGCCCAGAAGCAGGCTGCTGCTCTCTCCGCCAAGCCGGTCAAGCTGACCGTCAAGGCCGGCGAGTCCGGACGCCTCTTCGGCACGGTCAAGCCCGCTGACGTTGCCGCTGCCGTTGAAGCTGCCGGCCTCGGCAGCATCGACAAGCGCAAGGTTGAACTGCCGACGCACATCAAGTCGGTTGGTTCCTTCCAGGCCAACGTCCGCCTGCACGACGACGTTGCTGCCGTCATCGACCTTGAGGTCGTTGCCAGCTAGCACCGCCCGTTGCGCACTGCGTGACTAAAAGCGCCCTCCGCCTTCGGCGGGGGGCGCTTTTGCGTGTAGGCGTGAGCCTGCCGGGCCTGGACCCCGGTTTTCCTGTGCCGTCAAGCACATCCATTGCCGGTGATGGAAGCTACGCAGGCTGATTATTCCAAGTAGTTTTCGGAAGCCCACAGGTATGTGGATATCGACTGTGGATAATGGCGCTGCTACGCCCCCTAAAGTGATCTGTCAACCTGAAGGTAGAGGATGAATGTTGAGGAAAATACTTCTCTGTGCACAGGTGTGGACGAGTGTTTTCCCAAGTCAGAGCCATATTTGGGCAGAAAATAAATTGTTATCCACAACCTTATGCCCAACCTGTGCACAAGACACGCCCAGTTATGAACAAGGTATCCACAGTGCCTGTGGATAACTCGTTTGTTGAGGGGGCCTTACGGGGCTACGGTTGCGGTGGACTCCTTCATCGGGGCACCTGCAGAGGTTACGGCGAAGGCACTGGCGGCCCAGCCGGTGTCAGTGCCGTCGGGTAGACAGATAGACAGCCACAACCTCATGCCGCCCGCCCGACGGGGCCCATGGATCTAACGTTTTTGGAAAGGGTGGCCATAGTGTCGCTTGCTCACGCGGATGCCGCTGAATCAACCCGCAATTCGGATTTCGGCCGGACCCCGCCGCAGGACCTGGTGGCCGAGCAGTCTGTTCTCGGCGGCATGATGCTCTCCAAGGACGCTATTGCCGACTGCGTTGAGGTGCTGCGCGGCGTGGACTTCTACCGTCCCGCCCATGAGTCCATCTACGAGGCCATCATCGACCTCTATGGCCGCGGCGAGCCTGCCGATGCGGTGACGATCTCGGATGAGTTGACGAAGCGCGGTGAAATTGGCCGGATCGGTGGTCCCGCCTACCTGCACACGCTCATCCAGTCCGTGCCGACCGCGGCAAACGCCGGGTTCTATGCGGAGATCGTCCGGGAACGTGCGGTGCTGCGCCGGCTGGTGGACGCAGGAACCAAGATTGTCCAGCTGGGCTACTCAAGCGACGGCATGGAAGTCGACGACATCGTCAACGCGGCGCAGGCCGAGGTGTATGCCGTGGCTGAGCGCCGCACGGCGGAGGACTATGTTCCGCTGAAGGACATCATCGAGGGCACGGTGGACGAGATCGAATCCGCCGGGCACCGCGGTGAGGGCATGATCGGTGTCCCTACCGGGTTCTACGAGCTCGACGAACTGACCCAGGGCCTGCACGGCGGCCAGATGATCGTTATAGCTGCCCGCCCGGCCGTGGGTAAATCCACGTTTGCCCTCGACTTTGCCCGGTCCGCGGCAATCAAGAACAACATGACCACCGTGTTCTTCTCCTTGGAAATGGGCCGGAACGAGATTGCCATGCGCCTGCTTTCCGCCGAGGCAACGATCGGGCTGCAGGACCTCCGCAAGGGAACGATCAAGGACGAACAGTGGGGCAAGATCGCCACCACCATGGGCAGGATGAATGATGCCCCGCTGTTCATCGATGACAGCCCCAACATGTCCCTGATGGAAATCCGGGCCAAATGCCGCCGTTTGAAGCAGCGGCACGACCTCAAACTGGTGGTCCTGGACTACCTGCAGCTGATGTCCTCCGGCAAGAAGGTGGAATCGCGCCAGCAGGAAGTCTCCGAGTTCTCCCGAGCCCTGAAGCTGCTGGCCAAGGAACTCGATGTCCCGGTCATCGCCCTGTCCCAGCTGAACCGTGGTTCGGAACAGCGTACGGATAAAAAGCCCATGGTCTCCGACCTCCGCGAATCGGGCTCGATCGAGCAGGACGCGGACATGGTCATCCTGCTGCACCGTGAAGACATTTACGACAAGGAGTCTCCGCGCGCCGGCGAAGCCGACGTGATCGTGGCCAAGCACCGTAACGGCCCCACCAAGACCATCGTGGTGGGCTTCCAGGGCCATTACTCCCGGTTCTCCAACATGGCGGTCGAGGGCGGCTCCGGCTTCTAGCCGTTTCTTCCCGCCGAACCCCCGATCTTCCTCAACCCGCCGTCTTTCAGGAGCAACACCGTGCCCAAGTCCAAACCGCGCAAGAAGGCCGCCGCCAAGAAGAGCCAGGCCCGCCGCAGCGCCCACGAAACCAACAGGATCCTGGGTGATGCGGAAACCTTCGTCAGCGACGAGGGCGAGGAACTGCTGAGCTCCCGCGGCTGGATCAGCGAGCGTAACCAGCCCGGCGGGGCGGACCAGGGGGACGCCTGGTACTGGATGCCTTCCCAGCTTCCCGCCTACCTCGAAGAGGGGGAGCCGGTGCCCACTTCCGTGTTCCCGGCTCAGACCGGATTTATCAGTCAGCTCGCCACTCCGGACGGCTCCGTTCCGCCCGAGGCGCAGCGGGAGTATGGCTCGCTGGAGGAGCTGGCGGCGGACTTGGAACGCCTTGAGTCCTACCGGGTGCCCGACGGTGCGTGGACGGTTCTGGGCGGAGGCCCCGGCCCGGATGAAACGCCCGGAGAACTCATTGACACCATCGCTGAGGAATGGGAACTCATTGCCGAGCTGATCCATTTTCCGTACAGCGACAGCGGGGAACGTTCCTTCGAGGCCGTGGCCAGCGCTGCCCGGGAAGGCCGTCTCACCGGCTACGCCTACCAATCCGTCCTGGCGGGCCGCGGAGCAGCCACTCTGCCGTAGGCCTGCCTGGCCTGCCTTTCCCGCGGAGCCTGAGCCGGTGGCCCTGAGCCGGGCCCCGAGCCGGTGGCCCTGAGCGCGGGCACGGGACGAGCGGGGGCCGACCCGTGTTGCACCCAGCCCGGCCCGGAATTAGTATCGACGCATGCTGCTTTCCTGACACCAACTGCCCGCGCCCGAGGCCCCACTGCCAGCCTTGGCGGAATCCGCACCTGTCGGATCCGCCCGCCTGGCCAACCTGTGGATCCTGCCCGGCGGGCTTCCGTATTTGGACGTCAGGACCTTCGTTGGCTGATCAGCACCTTCCCATAGCATCTCCCGGACCAGTTGCCGGACCGGTCACCGCCGGAAACATCCGCCACCTCCGGTTGGCCGCCGTATCCCTCAGCTATCCGGACAGGCGGCTGCTGAGGGATGTGTCAGTGACCGTCTCACCCGGCCAGCGCACCGGTCTGATCGGCGAAAACGGAGCCGGTAAATCCACGCTTCTCCGGATAGCCGCCGGCCTGATTACCCCGGACAGCGGGTCGGTGCACCGCCCGGAATCCACCGGTTTCCTGCGGCAAGAGATGGCATCCACCCCCGCACTGTCCGTGGACCAGGTGCTGGAGGCCGCCGTCGCACCGGTCCGTTCCCTTGGACCGCAGCTGACCGGTCTGGCGGAACGCCTCGGATCGGAAGCCGGCGATCCGGCCGTTGCTGACGCCTATGACCGTGTCCTGCAGGAGGCGGACAGCTCCGGCCTATGGTCGCTGGACGCCCGGATCGCCGCCGTGATGAACGGGCTGGGACTGGGAGCAGTGCCGCGCAGCCGCCCCCTGGACGCCCTATCCGGCGGCCAGCGGCGGCGGCTGTCCCTCGCCGCGCTCCTGCTGGAACGCCCCTTCGCCCTCCTCCTTGATGAGCCCACCAACCACCTCGACGACGGCGCCCTGGACTTCCTGTCCGCCGAACTCGCCGGCTGGCCGGGACCGGTCCTGATGGCCAGCCACGACCGCTGGTTCCTGGACACCGTTGCCACGGACCTGGTGGACCTGGACCCCGGGTCGGGGCCCGAAGGTTACGGCGGGCCGACCGTGCAGGGCATCCGCTATACCGGCGGGTACTCCGGCTACCTGCGGGCCAGGGCCGGGGTGCGCAGCCGCTGGGAGGAAGCCTGGCGGGCACAGGAGGCGGAGCGGCAGCGCCTGCAGCAGATAGCCGATGTGGACGGGCGCAACGTCTTCCACACCACGGCGCCGAAGACTGAAGTCCGCGGAGCCCGGAAATTCTACAGCGACAAGGCGGCCAAGACCGTGGGCGGCAGGGTCCAGGCCGCCCGGCGGGGCCTGGCCGAACTGGAACGCTCCGCGGTTCCCGCTCCGCAGCCGCCGCTGCGTTTCCGTGGAATACCCGGAACACCCGGAACACCCGGAACCTTCGGTGTGAGCGGCATGCCGAACGTGAGCGGATCACCCGGGAGCCCGTCGTTGGAGACGGCAGCGGAGGAGATTGTCCTCCTCGCCCAAGCAGGGGTGCCGGGTCGGCTGCCTCCACAGACCCTGGTGCTCCGGGCCGGTGACCGCCTGCTGGTGGAAGGCCCCAACGGGGCAGGGAAATCGACGCTGCTGGGGCTGCTCGCCGGGACTCTGGCCCCCGCCGCCGGCCGGGTGGTCCGCGCCGGCGGACTGACGGTGGGCCTGCTGAGCCAGGAAGACCGCTGGCCGGACCTGGACGTCACCGCCGGTGACGCGTACCGGTCACGGCTGGCGGAACCCGGCCAGGCGCCGTCGCTGGATGAGCTTGGCCTGCTCCATCCGGGGGTGGACGGGCTGCGGCTGGCTGATCTCTCGCCGGGCCAGCGCCGGCGGGTGGCGCTGGCGGCGCTGGTGGCCGAACCACCGCAGCTGCTGCTGCTGGACGAGCCGACCAATCATCTCTCGCTCGCCCTCGCGGAGGAACTGGAAGAGGCCATTACCGCGTATCCGGGAACGGTGATCCTGGCCAGCCATGACCACTGGCTGCGGCAGCGCTGGACCGGCTCCCGGCTCAGCCTGGCGGCTCCGGACCCGCAGGCAGCTTAGTCCCCGGGCCCCGGGGCCGCGGTCTTGTCCCGGCTGGACGCCAGCTGCCAGGGGACACTGGCCACCATGATTCCCGGCTCGAAGTGCAGCCGGGTCTTGATCCGCAGCGCGGTCTGGTTGTGCACCAGCTGTTCCCACCAGCGGCCGACCACGTATTCGGGGATGTACACCACAAAAAGTTCCCGCGGTGAACTGCGGCGGGCCTCACGCAGGTAGGCCAGGACGGGGGACACGGTTTCGCGGTAGGGGGAGGAGAGGACCGTCAGTGGAACGGGGATGCGCAGCCGCTCCCAGTCATCCACGGTCTTCTGCGTTTCCTCGGGATCCAGGTCCACGATGATCGCGTTCAGGCTGGAGGGGCGGGACGCACGGGCGTAGGCGAGGGCGCGGAGGACCGGCTTGTGGACCTTGGACACCAGAATGACGGCGTTGACCCGGCTGGGCAGGGCCAGAACCTCGGGATCGTCCTCCACCCGCAGCTCCTCCGCCACGGACTGGTAGTGGATCCGGATGCTGTTCATCACGGCGTAGAGGAATGCCATGGCCAACAGGGCGATCCACGCCCCGTGCTCGAACTTGGTGATCACCACGATCACCAGCACCACCGACGTCATGCCGAAACCGCAGGCGTTGATCACCCGCGAACGCCGCATCCGGCGGCGCGCCTCCTTGTTCCGTTCGGTCCGCAGCTTCCTGGTCCAGTGCCGGATCATGCCGAGCTGGCTGGCCGTGAAGGAGACAAAAACGCCCACGATGTAGAGCTGGATCAGGCGGGTGACGTCCGCGTTGAACGCCAGGATGAGCACCAGAGCGGCCAGGCCCAGGGCGATGATGCCGTTGCTGAAGGCCAGGCGGTCGCCGCGGGTGCGCATCTGCCGGGGCAGGTAGCCGTCGCGGGCCAGTACCGAGGCCAGGATGGGGAATCCGTTGAACGCGGTGTTGGACGCAAACACCAGGATCAATCCGGTAGCGACCACCACAATGTAGAAGAGCAGGGAGCCGTCCCCAAAAACGGTCTCCGCGAGTTGGCTGATGACCGGGTGCTGGAGGTAGTCCTGCACGGGCGCACCGTTCAGGAGCAGCTGCGTGGCGGGGTTCTGGACGAAATGGACCTTGGTCAGGGTAGCCAGGGTGAGGATCCCGGCCAGCATCAGCGCCGCCAGCCCACCCAGGAGAAGCAGGGTGGTGGCAGCGTTGGTGCTCTTCGGTTTCCGGAAGGTGGGAACCCCGTTGCTGATGGCTTCCACGCCGGTCAGTGCAGCGGCGCCGGAGGAGAACGCCCGAAGCAGCAGGAAAGCGCCGGCGAGTCCGGTCAGGCCGGCGTCGAGCCCCGCCTCGGGAACCAGATCGAAGGCTGCCGAAGGAGCTTGGGCAAGGGTGCCCGTAGCGGCTTGGAAGAGGCCGGCGGCGCACATGCCCAGAACGGAGGCCAGGAACAGGTAGGTGGGAAAGGCAAAAATCTTCCCCGCTTCCTTGACCCCGCGGAGGTTCACCAGCATCAGGATGACGACGCCGGCTGCGGCGAGCAGTCCCTGCCGGCCGTGAAGCGCTGGAATAACGGTTACCAGGTACTGCGAGGCAGAGGACATGGAGACGGCAACGGTGAGGACATAGTCCACAAGCAGTGCCGACCCGACGGTCAGTCCTGCACGCCGACCCAGGTTTTCGCTGGCGATTTCATAGTCGCCGCCCCCGGAGGGATAGGCGTGGACGTTCTGCCGGTAGGAGGCCACCACCGTCAGCAGGACCACGATGACGGCGAGCCCAACCCAGGGGGAGACTGTAACGGCTGCTACCCCTGCCAGGGCCAGGGTGAGGAGGATTTCGTCCGGCGCATAGGCTGCCGAGGAAAGCGCGTCCGAGGCATAAACCGGCAAGGCGACCCGCTTTCGCAGCAGGGTATGCGATAGCCGCTCATTGCCGTACGGACGCCCCACCAGAATGCGCTTGAGCGCATTGAAGAATGTGAGCACGAGGACAAACCCTAGACCCGTTACAGAACCAAGTCCAGACGGTCACGAACCGGGCCTATCCGGGCCAGCATCCAGGTCTCAAACGGCGCTCAGGCCGCACAGTTCGGCTCTGGCAGCCGCTGCACATCCACGTCGATTGTGTCAGGGCCGCTGAGCTGAAGAAATCATGAACCCGGATGTGAAAATTCCGATGGGATGGTGCCCGCGAATCCCACTCAGGGGCGGCCGGGACCGTGAGCGCGCGCACAAAAACATTCCGTTCGAACAACCCTGAATAGCGTTAAAACGGCCCTGTGGCAAAGTGCACAATTGGCCCCTGGATCGGCATGAATAAGCGGAAGTGGAGTGTGGTAACGGTTGATTTCCGAAGGTCTCGATTTGGTATCGATTCGAACTCGTCTTAGCTTGGATATGTACCCAATACGGGACTACGTCGGATCCAAGAGAGTCCGCTGAGGCTGATCCGGCCGGCCAGCACCCCACATGAGATGGTGTGGCCGACAAATTGCAAGGTGCCCCGCGCCACCAGACGTCGCCGCGGTGGGAGCACCTAAACCTGAACTCTAGTAGTCGGGGTAGGCGACGGCGTTATGAAGCCCGGGGACGGGCGGAACGCATGGTGGGCCCTCAGGAGCAGATACAGCTGATGAAGAACTCTAAGATTACCCGTTACGTTCGCCGTGGACTTGCTGCCGCTGTTGTGGCTGGCGCAGGCCTCACCTTTGCTGGGCCCGGTGCCCAGGCGGCCGATGCGAGTACTTGGGATGCCCTGGCGCAGTGCGAGAGCGGCGGCAACTGGAACACGAACACCGGCAACGGTTTCTCCGGCGGCCTGCAGTTCACGCCTTCCACCTGGGCAGCCTACGGTGGAACCGGCAGCCCCGAAAACGCTTCCCGCGAGCAGCAGATCGCTGTTGCTGAAAAGGTCCTGGCAGGCCAGGGCTGGGGCGCATGGCCTGCATGCTCCGCCAAGCTGGGTCTTTCCGGCGGCGCTACCGGGGTTACCTCCGCAGCCCCCGAGGTAACCACCCAGAGCCAGTACGTGGCTCCGGAGCAGACCGTTCCGGCCGCTCCGGTTGAGACCTACACCCCGGTTGAGACCTACGTTCCGGAAACCCCGGTGCAGGAAGTTGCTCCGGCACCGACCTACACTGAGCCGGCCCCGGTCGCTGCCGCACCTGTCGAGGTTCCCGCATCCTCGCTGGCCCCGGCTGCACCCGTGCAGGCTCCGGCCGTGAGCGGTGACACCTACACCATCCAGGCTGGCGACACCCTGTCCTCCATCGCCGACAAGCTCGGCATCGCAGGCGGCTGGCAGGCCCTGTACGCTGCCAACGCCGGCACGATCGTCCACCCGGACCTCATCTTCACCGGCGAGGTCCTGCAGCTCCCCGCATAAGACGGCGCTGCCTGAGAATGGCTGGATTCCTTCGGGAGTCCAGCCATTCCCTTTTTAACCACTGCTATCCACCGGCGATGGACTGCAGGACCATCACCTCCGAGCCTGCACCGAGAATACTGTCCTGCCGGTCCAGGCCGCGGATGTCCTGGCCGTCGATGTAGATGTTCACATACCGCCGGACAGTTCCTGTCTCGTCCCGGATCCGCCGTTCCAGCACGGGATAGCGGCGCCCGATGGCGTCAAGCAGGGATCCGAGCGTCAGTCCATCGGAACCAGGGAGCGTGAGCTCCCGCTGACCTTCCGCCGTGGCGGCCAGGACTTCCGGCAGCAGGACCCGGACCTCGCCTGCAGTCATGGTCCGGTTGTCCCGAGTGTGGCAGCGCGGACGCACAGGACATCGGGAAGATTGGAAGCGACCAGGCTAAAAGTGCCCCCTTCGTCAGCGCTGGCGTAGACGTCCCCCGCCCGGGTGCCGAAGTAGACCCCTACCGGATCACCGGTATCCACCCCGGCCGCGTCACGCAGGATTGCGTTGTACTCCGCCTCCGGGAGTCCGGTGTCCTGCCGGGTCCAGGAGTCCCCGGCGTCCGTGCTGCGGTAGACGGCCAGGCGCCCGTCCGGCGGTATCCGTTCACCGTCTGCCACCAGCGGAATGGTCCAGATGGTCCCGCCGCTGCGCGGATGCGAGAGCATCACGAACCCGAAGTCCGCAGGAAGGCCGCCGGCAATCGAAATCCAGGTTTCGCCTGAATCATCGGAGCGGTACACACCGTGGTGGTTCTGCGCGTAGAGCCGCCCGGGCGTTTCGGCGTCCCGCGCCACCTTGTGCACGCACTGGCCGAACTCCGGATGAGGGTCCGGCAGGAAGTAGGCGGAAATGCCCTGATTGCGTGCCTGCCAGCTGTTCCCGCCGTCGTCGGACCGGTAGACGCCGCCGGAACTGATGGCCACATGCACCGTGTCATCCGTGGGACTTGGAAGGACAGTGTGCGCGGCGGCCCCGCCGTAGCCCGCACCCCATTCGGCACGGTGCGGGTGGTCCCACAGGCCCTGGTTCAGCTCGAAGCGGCTTCCGCCGTCGGTCGATTTCCACACCGAAATCGGTTCGCACCCGGCCCAGACGACTCCCGGTCGGTCCGCAGTATCCGGCTGGAGCTGCCAGATCCGTCCCAGCGACTCCCCGGCCGCGGCGGGGAAGGCAATGGCCCCCTCTTCCGGCTCCGACCAGGTGGCACCAAGATCGTCGGAGATCACCACTGTCGGCCCCCAGTGGGAGGAGAGCAGGCCGGCCAGGATCCGCGGCGGGGAGGTGCGGGTGTCCAGGGCAACACTGGCAACTTCATTCATCAGAAAGTACGGCCCGCTGAGCGTCCAGTCCCTGCGGTCCGGGCTGCTCGCCAGCCAGAGCCCCTTGCGCGTGCCGATGGCCAGGACAGTATCCTCCGTGTGCGTCATGGCAGACATTGGACCATTCGGCCCCGGGCTGGGCAAGGGGTATCCGGCTGCCTAACCGCAGTCATCCAGCCAACAGGGAAGGCGCCGGCGGCGCCGGATCCGCCCGCGGAAAAGAGGTTGAGAAAACCCAACCGATAGGATGAGCCGCATGGGCGCCCCCTTCGGCGCCTCCGGGAGCACCCGCCACGTGATGGCTGCTCCCGGTTATACGAAGCGGCGTGTCGAGGCGGCCCACGGGCCGCCTCCGCGCTGTGTGACACGAGGCCGAAAAGCCGGAAAGGCAGCCTTGACTGCACGAATTGCCATTATCGGAGCCGGCCCCAGCGGCATGGCCCAGCTCAGAGCGTTTGAGTCAGCGGCCCGGGAGGGCCTGGAAATCCCCGAGATTGTCTGCTTTGAGAAGCAGGACGACTGGGGAGGCCAATGGAACTACACCTGGCGCACCGGGATCGACGGGTACGGGGAACCCGTCCACTCCAGCATGTACCGCAATCTCTGGTCCAACGGGCCGAAGGAGGCCCTCGAGTTCGCCGACTACACCTTCGACGAGCACTTCGGCCGGCCCATCTCCTCCTATCCGCCGCGGGCGGTCCTCTGGGACTACATCAACGGCCGGGTCAGCAAAACGGACGTCCGGAAGTGGGTGCGCTTTGCCCACGCCGTCCGCTGGGTGAAGGAGGTCGACGGCGGCTTCGAGGTCACCGTCGAGGACCTGCGGGCTAAAACAACAACGACGGAACGCTTCGACCGCGTGGTGGTGGCCACCGGACACTTCTCCGTTCCGAACGTTCCCGACTTTGACGGCATTGAGACTTTCCCCGGCTCGCTGCGCCATGCCCACGATTTCCGTGGTGCAGAGGCGCTCGCCGGCAAGGACGTCCTGCTGGTTGGCGCCAGCTACTCCGCCGAGGACATCGGCGTGCAGGCCTTCAAGATGGGAGCGAAGTCGGTCACGATGAGCTACCGGACGGCGCCCATGGGGCTGGCCTGGCCGGACAGCATGGAGGAACTGCCGCTGCTCGAACGCTTCGAGGGTGAGACCGTGCGCTTCTCCAACGGCGAGACGCGCCGTTTCGACGCAGTGATCCTGTGCACCGGATACCTCCACAAGTATCCGTTCCTTCCCGCCGAACTCGCGCTGGATTCGCCGAACAACGTCTACCCCGAACGCCTGTACCGGGGTGTGGTGTGGGAGGGGAACCCGCACCTTTACTACTTGGGCGCCCAGGACCAGTGGTTCACCTTTAACATGTTCGATGCGCAGGCCTGGTACGTGCGGGACCTGATCCTCGGCACCGCGGAACTGCCGGGCGAGGAGGCCCGCCTGCAGCACCAGGCCGAGTGGATGGGCCGTTTCCGGGCCATCGGCACCGCTGCTGACGAGTTGCGGTTCCAGGCTGACTACATCAGCGACCTGGTAGGAGCGACGGACTATCCGGAATTCGACCTCGACCGCGTCGTGGAGGTGTTCCTCGCCTGGAAACAGGACAAGAAGGAGAACATCCTCACCTACCGCGACGGCGTGCACACCTCCGTCCTGACCGGCACCGAGTCGGTGGTCCACCACACGCCCTGGCTGAGCGAGCTGGACGACTCGCTGGAACGCTACCTGTCAGAGCCGGCCGAGGACGAGATCGCCCGGATTGTCCGTGGAAACACCGCCGCGGAGCCTGCCGGACAATAACCGGTCAGCGGAACCACCCGCGGGACGGCGCCGCCGTACCGCGGGTGGAAGGCGGGCGCGCAGCCGGCCAGATGGAAATTGCGGACCCGGTGGGCTAAGGATGGAGGAATGGTTCCTGCACCCCGGCCCTCCGAGTCCGCTTGATTTACATCGACCCGCCCCTGTGGCCTGCCCACAACACCCAGTTCTCCCACCTGGTGTCAGACACCTCGCTGGAAGAGCTGCATGACTTTGCCGCCGCCGCCGGGATTTCCCGCCGGGCCTTTGATCAGGACCACTATGACGTTCCGGCGCACCGGTACCGCGATCTGGTGGAGGCCGGTGCCGCAGCGGTCGACGGCGCCACCCTGGTCCGGGCGCTGATCGCCGGCGGGCTGCGGATACCGGCGCGAGAACGCGCCGCCTCGCTGGTGCATCCGCTGCGCCGCCGCTGGGAGGCGCTGCTCCCCGGCACCCCGGAGCTGGGTGCCGAGCTGCTGAACCGGTGGGGCGAGCCGCACCGCCGCTATCACGACCGCCGCCACCTGCTCCAAACCCTGGAAGCCCTGCACCGGCTGGGCTGCAGTGACCGTCCGGTGCTGCTGGCAGCCTGGTTCCATGATGCGGTGTACGACGGCGTGCCGGGCACGGACGAAGAGGCCTCCGCGGTCCTGGCGCAGCAGCTGCTTCCGGCTGCCGGTGTCAGCCGTCCCGAGACGGCCGAGACGGCCCGGCTGGTCAGGGTGACGGCCGGCCACGATCCGGATCCCGGGGATATCAGCGGTGCGCTGCTCAGCGACGCCGACCTGGCTGTGCTGGGCCGGGATGCGCAGGGGTATGACCGGTATGCCGCTGACATCCGGCTTGAATACCGGCACCTCGACGATGCCGCATTCCGTGCCGGCCGCCGTGCCGTCCTTGACGCGCTGCTGGGCCGGAGCCGGCTCTTCCGCACCGGCCGGGGCGAGGAACTGTGGGGAGCCGCGGCCCGCGCAAACCTGCGCCGCGAACTTGCTGCGCTCTCCGGTGCCACGGACGGAACCGGGGGATTCCGTGCCCCGCGCCGGGAAGCCGAACCGCCCCGTGGCTGAGGGCAGGGACGGATTCCCGGGCCACGAACGCGGAAGCGCCGGCTACCGGGGAGTGCTGGTGGGACTGGCCGCTGCTGGACTGGCGACCTTCGCCCAGCTCTACTCCGTGCAGGGCCTGCTGCCCGAGCTGGCCGCGGATTTCGGCATCACCGCCGCCACCGCTGCGCTCAGTGTCTCCGCCGCCACCCTGGGCCTGGCTGCCGCCGTCATCCCGTGGTCTGCGGCCGCTGACCGGTTCGGCAGGCTGCCGGTGATGCGGACGGCCATCGTGGCCGCCGTCGTTCTGGGACTGCTGGTGCCGCTGGCGCCGGACTTTCCGGCGCTCCTGCTCCTCCGCTTCGCCGAGGGCGCGGCCCTGGGCGGGATACCGGCCGTCGCCCTGGCCTACCTCAGCGAGGAGGTGAGTCCGGTGCACGCTGCCGTCGCGGCGGGAACCTACGTGTCCGGAACCACGATCGGCGGGCTGGCTGGCAGGATCGTGGCGGCGCCCGTCGGCGAATATGCCAACTGGCGCATCGGTGTGGCGGTGGTCAGCCTGCTGGCCGCGGCAGCCGCCGTCGTTTTTATGCTCGCAGCCCCTCGGCAGCGCGGGTACGAACCCCGCCGGCGGAGCGACGGCGGGCCCGGCCTGGGCGCCCGGCTGGCCGTGAACCTGCGGTCCCCGCGGCAGCTGGTGCTCTACGCCCAGGCCTTCCTGCTGATGGGCGGTTTTGTCGCCGTGTACAACTACCTTGGCTTCCGCCTCGGGATGGCGCCCTTCAATCTGCCGCAGGCGCTGGCCAGTTCCCTGTTCCTCGCCTACCTCGCCGGCACCTGGTCCTCACGGGCGGCCGGGAAGGCCGCCGGCACACTGGCCGGCGGCCGCAGGACCGTCCTGCTGGCCAGTACCGCTGTGATGGCTGCTGGCCTGGCCGTCACTCTGCTGCAGACCCTGCCGGCAGTGATCACCGGACTGGTGGTGTTCACCGCCGGGTTCTTCGGCGCGCATGCCGTTGCCTCGGGGTGGGTGCCGGTGCTGGCCGAAACGGGCCGGGCGCAGGCCTCGTCGCTGTACAACCTGGCTTACTACAGCGGATCCAGCCTGCTTGGCTGGGCCGGCGGATTCTTCTTCCAGGGCTCCGGCTGGGCGGGGCTGGCCGGATTTGTCGGCGTCCTGATGGCGCTGGCTGCCCTCCTCGCCACTGCCCTGCCAGGGGGCCGGCCACGCCTTGGCGGAGGAACCGGGCCGTGACCCGGCCAGCCGTACGCTAGAGGAGTGAAAACCAGGACTCCCGCTGCGAACCGCGGCCTCGGCCGGCAGATCCTTGCCCTCGCCCTCCCTGCCCTTGGGGCGCTGATCGCCGAACCGCTGTTCCTGCTGGCCGACGCCGCGATCGTGGGGCATCTGGGCGTGAACCAGCTGGCCGGTGTGGGCCTGGCGTCCACGGTCCTGCAGACCGCCGTCGGACTGATGGTCTTCCTTGCCTATTCGACCACCGGCACCGTGGCGCGGTACCTGGGCGGGAACCGCCACCGCGACGCCGTTGCCGCCGGACGCGACGGCATTGCCCTGGCAGTCCTGCTGGGCATCGTGCTCTCCGCCGCAGCCATCCTCCTGGCCCCCTGGCTGACCGGAGTGATGGGCGCCGAGGGAGACGTGCAGCGCTATGCCGTGGACTACCTGCGCTGGTCTGCACCCGGTCTGACCGCGATGCTGGTGGTGCTGGCCGCCACCGGCGTGCTGCGGGGCCTCCAGGACACCAAAACCCCGCTGGCCGTCGCAGTTGCCGGGTTCAGCGTCAACATCGGCCTGAACTTCCTGCTCGTCTACGGACTGGACCTCTCGGTCGCCGGCGCGGCATTGGGAACCAGCATCAGCCAGTGGGGCATGGCTGCGGTCTATCTGATCATGGTTGCGCGGATGGCCCGGCGGGAACGGGTGCCGCTGCGTCCTGCGGTCTCCGGCATCCTCGCCAGCCTCCATGTCGGGTCCTGGCTGATGCTGCGCACCCTGAGCCTGCGGATCGCGGTGCTTGCCGCCGTTTTCGTCGCCACGTCCCAGGGGCCGGTGTCCCTGGCTGCCCATCAGCTGGTTATGACGTTCTTTACGTTCCTGGCCTTCGCGCTCGATGCGCTCGCCATCGCCGCGCAGGCCATGATCGGCAAGGAGCTGGGCGCCGGGAACCGGCGGACCGTCCGTGACCTGACCCGGACGATGTCCCGGTGGGGCATCGGTTTTGGTGTGATCACCGGCGTGCTGCTGGCTGCGGCGGCGCCGTTTGTGGGCTGGATCTTCACGCCCGACACAGGTGTGCAGCAGGCACTGACGGCTGGCCTGTGGGTTCTGGCCGCTGCGCAGCCGGTCTGTGGCCTGGTGTTTGTGCTGGACGGTGTGCTGATCGGTGCCGGCGATGCGAAGTACCTGGCGCTCACCGGTGTCGTGAACCTGCTGGCCTATCTGCCGCTGCTGTGGTGGGTCCACATTTCCGGACTCGAAGGCGGCACCGGAATCGCGTGGCTGTGGGCCGCTTTTGGGCTCGGCTACATGTCAGCGCGGGCCATCACCCTCGCCTGGCGGGCCCGCGGCGACGCCTGGATGCGCACCGGTGCGGCACCCGGGAACCGGAAGGACTAAGCTAAGGATCGGCCGGACCGGCCGCCAAGCAACCTGAAAGCGGAGGCCAACCGTGGGCGTATCCCACCCCAAGGCACCTTGGGTCCCTATTCTGCTGCGTTCCGTCATTGCGGCGGTGTACGGAGCGGTGAGCATTTTCTGGCAGGAACCAACAGTGGCGGTCCTCGCCCTCGCCGGTGGCGTCTACCTGGTGCTGACCGGAGTCAGCGTCTGGCGGATGTCCGCTCTGGCCAAGGCCTCCGGGGCTGCCATGGTCCCGGCCGCACTGCTGGCCGCCGCCGCCGTCTATGCCGTGGCCGGCGTCCTGGTGGCGGTTATCCAGTCAGCGGAGGTCTTTGCCTTCACTGCCGGCGCCGCCCTGCTCATTGGCGGGGCCATCGAGCTCGTGCTCTGGTTCCGCGCCCGGAAACTGTTCGTCCCGGCCCGTGACTGGCTGATCACCGGGGTGGTGGGCATCGGGGCCGGCGTGCTGATGCCGGTCTTCCTGGGCCTGCCCGAAGCCGGCCACGTTCAGGCCCTGATCGGTGTCAGTGGCGGAGCAGCCATCATCACCGCGGTTATTCTCGCGATCTCCGGCCTGGGGCTGCGCCATGACGCCAGCCTGGCCCGGGACAGCGAGGAAGCCTCGAAGGCCGTAAACTAGAACTGACCGCGGCTTCTACCTGAGGTAGAAGTCCGCCCAATCGACAACGCAGGAGGACAGATAGTGGCGAAGAGCCAGCCCGGTGGGCCGCAGAAACGGAATTCCGTGAAAGCCCCGCTGGTTTTCTCCGCAGTCCTGGCCATCATTGCCGGCATCGCCACCATGATCTTCGCCACCGGCGGAGCAACCAAGGAACTGCGGCTCGATCTGGGCCTCACCGCAGCAGGCATCGCGTTTATTGCCTCGCTGCTGATTTCCTCGCTGCTGCTGATGACGGAGAAGCCGAACCCGGACCACCTCAGCGAGGGGTCCGGCATTCACCGCGCCTCCGCCAAAATCCCCGGCGGCGCCGGCAGTGTTGGAGCACCCGGTGCGAAGACTGCTGCCACCGATGCCCAGGCCGCCAACACGCCGCCCGCAGCACCATCCCCCGGGTCCGATGCTGCCGGGGGTCCCGCAGACCCTCCCGCCGACAAGTCATAGGATCTGCCGGGGCTAACGGGACCGGCCAGCCCAGCTAGCGCCTTCTGCGCTTCTTTCGAGACGGCCTGCTGGTGGTCTCTTCCCGCATCGGCGGTTCCTGCCCGGCCGGTCCTGGAGAGAGTGCGCCGGGTGCCTCTGGCGGCTTCTCACTGAGGAGCCGGAACAGGTCCGTTTCCTCCGCGGAGTCCAGAGCCGACGGCGGTGTCCCGCCAGCGCTTTCCGGTTCCAGGCGCAGCGAAACCCGGCGGTGCAGCACCAACGCCGCAACCGCTGCCGCTACGGTCACGGCGCTGGCCAGGGCCGCGAGGGCATTCAGATACAACCAGAAGAACATCAGCAGCGACGGGGCATCTGCGGGCAGTTGAAGCAGCCCGAACGCCGAGACTGTCCAGAAGACGATGCACACCCCGATCAGGATCCAGGCGGTGCGGGGGGACAGGGCGGAACGCAGTTTCTGCTCCATACGCTCTCCTGGAGGCAGGCGGAATGCCGTACTGCTCGACCCCATCAGTCTAAGAGCGGAGGCTCCGCTGCCGCGCCCCGGGCTGGCCGAATCGGGGCAGTCAGGCGCTGTTTGGGTCCAGCGGTGTCCCCACTCCCGTGGATACGGCAACCGTTATGGGCACCTTGCCGGGCGGCCCCCAGTGGCCAGGGGAGTCGCAGTGGCCAGCGCTGAACGGAGCCGCTCGACCTGATCCGCGGGTACGCGGGCAGTGATGCCGGTTTGTCCGCTGGAACTGAGGCTATGGAACTCCGTGCCCGCCGCGGCTCCGGTTTGGTGGACAAAGCGCAGTGCTGCCTGCAGGTCCGCCGCGGAGAAGGCTGCCTCCACCGGGATGGCTCCGGCGGCGCGGATGGCCTCAAAGAAGGACGTGTCCGTAACCGCCACGTGCAGACGGCCGTCAGCGACCCAGGCATCGGTATACGCAGCGCCGAGGAGCGCCTTGAGGATCTCGTTGGTCTCTACCAGGTCCGGCATACCGTCCTCCGTGTGTGATTCTCCAACCCCGCAGGGGCTTGCCTGCAGCGGCCCCGTGCCAGTATTTGCCTGCGCTGGTGATCGTGCCAGACGGAAAACGGTCCGGGTTCCGCATCAGGGCGGATCCCGGACCGTTCTGCCAGCGGGCCAGCGGGCTAGCGGGCCAGCGGGCTAGCGGGCTAGCGGGCCAGCGGGCTAGCGGGCTAGCGGGTGCTGCTGCGGCGTCGGCGGCTGATGCCTACGCCTGCTGCTCCGCCCAGAAGCAGGATTCCTGCGGCGGAAAGCAGTGCGGTGGTGCCGCCTGCTCCCGTGCTGGGAAGCTTGCCGGCCGGATTCGGGTTGGCCACGCCGGCAACCTGGAGTGCCGTGACGCTGATGGTCACAGCCGCCTCTGCTGATCCGATGCCGTCGAGTTCCTGGGTGGCGGTGACAACGTACTCACCGGCGGCCCAGGTTCCCAGTTCCACGGTCCAGTTGCCGTCTGCGTCCACTACGGCCACGGGATAAGCGTCACCTACGGTCAACGTAAGCGTTGCACCCGGAACACCGGTGCCGGAGATGGTCTCCGGAGCGGTGGCTTCCGTGAACACTTCACCGTTGCGCAGAGACGTGATGGCCGGAGCCGGGTAGATTACGCTGAAGGACGTGGTGACCACCGGAGAAGCGGCCTTCCCTGTGACGCCGTCCTGACTGGCTGACACCGAGTACGCACCTTGGGACAGCGCCTCATCCAACTGAACCGAGAAGGCTCCCTTTGCGTCAGCCTTAGCCGTCACAACCTGCGGGTCGGTGGCTGCCAGTGCCCGTGCTTCGGCTGCGCCCTCCCCGGCAGCCGCGGGAGCGACCTCCAGGGTTACGGTCGCCTCAGGATCGGCGAGCCCTTCGATCGTCCGCAGCTCGTTCACCACGGACGCCCCGTCAGCGGGGTTGGTCAGGACCGGACCGGCCAGCGCAGAGTGCTTGACCGTCACTGAGTACGTGGTGGTCTCCGACTTGTTGAAGCCGACCACTGCAGTGGCAGTGATTTTGGCGGTAGCTCCGTCGGCGACGGTGCGGGGAACCTTCATGGACCAGGTGCCGTCTGCAGCTGCCGGTATGTCGCTGGTGCCGCCGTTCACGGTGACCTTGACGGTTGAGCCGGCCGGCGCGGTGCCGGTCAGCACCTGATCGGTTTCCACCGTCTGGCCATTTTTGATGTTGAGTTCCGGTGCCGCGAGATACAGGGCCACGCTGTAGCCGCCGGTGACGGAGAGGGCGGACGTCAGATCCGCGGCGCCTACCAAGTTGTAGAAGCCATCTTCATCCGGTTGATTGAACCCGCTGCTGACCAGTCCCAAGGCCGTGCTGCCAGAGATGACGGATCCACCGGAGTCTCCTTGCTTGGCTTTAACGGTGGAGACAAATCCTTGGACAATACGCCCATCCTCGTTTTCGGGGGTGCTGTTCTGGCCTGCAACCGCGAAGACCGTATTAGCCTTGAGTACGGTTCCGCACTCCCAGCCGCTGGTTACGCCGGAGCGGCAGATCGGCAGGCCGGCGATGGCCGTTCCGGTGCCGGTGATCCGCGTAGTGGTCTCCGAGAGCGTACCGTCAGTCCACTGGGTTACTTCCGGCAGTAGATCCAGGTCCTTGTTGATGCCGTCAATGACAGCAACGTCAGTGCCGGGAACATCCGGGACGTTGCCAGGTCCACCGAAGGTGGAGGTGCCGACGGTGCCCAGCTCAGTGGTGATATTAGTGGTGCCGTCCGTCGGATACAGGTACGTGTCCTTGACGGTGCCGTCACCGGTGCAATGCCCAGCCGAGATCACCGCAGGCTCGCCTGTTGGGTTCCAGCCGTTGAAACCGACAGAGCAGACACTATATCCCCGACCGGTGTCGCCGAGGTATCCCTGGCCGCCGTAGACGTTTTCAAGGGGTGTTCCGGGACCGCCACCCTTGGTAATCTCAGTCTTGACGTTCGTGTACTCATCAGCGAAGTCTTTCGGCGTGGGTGCCGAAGAGTCTTTCTGCGGGCCCGGCGCTGATACCGTGCTGGGTTCACCCGGGTTTTCGACGCTAATCGTAAAGCCGTCCTGGTCGAGAGCGATGTACTGGAGTCCTTCCACACCCACGCTGGCAATGTAGTCGCGAGCCAGGGCAGTCAGGTCGGTTGCGGTGCGGGTCGCTTCAGTGGTTGCTGTGGCTGACGCTTCATTGGAAGGCTTAGGTGCGGGCTCGGTTGAAGGGGCCGGGGTCCCGGTGGGAGCGGGGGAGGCAGGAGTGCTGCTGCCATCCACAGCCTGCTCGGCGTCAGGTTTTTCTTCGGCTGGCTTTTCCGTGGCTGCCGGTGCCTCGAGCCGGGCGCCCAGCTCCTTGGCCAGTGCTTCCAGTGCCGTACCGGATCCGTAGACGACGATTTCCCCGTCTTCCAGGGCCAGTCCGGTGAAGCCCTCGGTGGTTTGGAGCCGCGGCAGTGCGGCGGCGGCACGCTGGCCGAGTTCACCGGATTCGCGGAACTGTTCCTCGGTGAGGCCGAGGTCCCGCTGCAGTGCTTCGGCGAGACCGGGGGGCAGGGCCCCGGCGGTTTCCGCGGTTCCTGCAGTCTCCGGGGCTGTGGCCAGCCGGGATGCAGCCGGCTCCTTTTGATCGCCGGCGCCGGGTGCAGCCTGGGCCGGCACACCGATCAAGGCGCCTCCGACCACCAGGGCGGCGGTGACGGCCACGGCGCGTGCCGGACCGGACCGTACTAGTGACGTTCTCCTCATTGAATACCCCCATCAGACGTGAGCCACGCTCATGCTGCCCGGGGCGTGCGTCTTGCTGGACCAGCGCCGGGAATCCGAGACTTAGTTGGCATTCCGGAGACATAGAAGGGTCCCGGAACTGCCCGGAGCTTAGCGGGTAAATGCGCTTCTGGCAATTCGTAAGGTTACTTTGTGTCCATCAGGGAAGAGGACTGCCGCAGACGGTACGCCCGGACGTTTTCGCGGTTGCCGCAGTTTCCTGTTCCGCAGTATCTGCGGGAGCGGTTGCGGGAGAGGTCAATGAGCACATCGCTGCAGTCGGAAGCCGCACACACCCGAAGCCGTTCCAGTTCCCGTGCGCGGACGACGTCGGCAAGCGCCATGGCTGCCTCCGTCGCCATCCGGTCAGCCAGGGCAGCCTCCGGGGGAGTGCAGTGCAGGTGCCAGTCCCAGCCGTCATGCCGGACCAGCTGGGGCAGCGCGCGGGAGGTGCGCAGGAGCCGGTTGATGCCTTCAACCAGGGCTTCTTCGCCGGCAGCCCAAAGGTCCCGCAGGGTTTCGCGGAGCCGGAGCACCGCCTTCAGCTCCGCGGCGGTGTGGGTCCGGGACCCGGAGAAGCCCTCCTGGTCCAGGAACCGGGTAAGGCCGGCGTCACCGGAGAGCGGATCGGGGTCCTCGGAAGCAGTGTTCACAAGAGCCGCAGCACTGGCCAGTGCCACTTCAGTGTCATAAGTGAAAACCATCTTGACTCCTGACATAGACCACCTTAGTGTCACAAGCATAGGCCCATTTAGCTCGTGACAAGCTTTTGATCTGCTCGTGACACTGCTCGTGACACTGCTCGTGACACTGTCCATGGGGGCGGGCCGTCTTCCTCGAAAGGTCCGTCATGGAAAAGTCCACATCCGCGGCACGTCCGCTCCCGCCCGCTGCGGCCGCCGGAGCCTCCGGGATCCTGATCGCCCTCCTTTCCTCCGCCGTCTTTGGCCTCTCCGGATCGTTCGCCAAGTCGCTGATGGAGGCCGGCTGGACGCCCGCCACCGCCGTCGCCTTCCGCATGGGCGGAGCCGCCCTGGTACTGCTGGTCCCGGCCCTCATCGCCCTTCACGGCCGCTGGTACCAGGTCCGGCAGAACTGGAAGACCATTGGGCTGTTCGGCTTGGTGGGCGTTGCCGGTTGCCAGTTTTTCTACTTCAATGCCGTGGAACGCCTCTCCGTCGGCGTGGCCCTGCTGCTGGAATTCCTGGCGCCGGTGCTGATGGTGCTGTGGATGTGGTTCCGCAGCCGCCGCCGCCCCGGGACCGCCACCATCCTCGGTGCCGCGGCCGCCGTCGTCGGGCTGGTCCTGGTGCTTGACCTGGGTGGTGACCTGCGGGTTGATCCCCTCGGCGTCGCGTGGGGCCTGGCAGCCGCCGTCTGCCTGGCGATGTACTTCTTTATTACCGCCAAGCAGAACGACACGCTTCCGCCACTGGTGCTGACCACCGGCGGGCTGCTGGTTGGTGCCGGAACCATGCTGCTGCTCGGCCTGACGGGGCTCCTGCCCACCGGCTTCAGCACGGCGGATGTGGAACTGGCCGGCTGGGTGACCCGCTGGTGGGTTCCGCTGATAGGCCTGGTGCTGCTTTCCACCGTGCTGGCCTACGTCACCGGCATCATCGCCGCCCGCGCGCTCGGGCCGCGGATTGCCTCTTTCGTCTCCCTCACCGAGGTGCTTTTTGCCGTGCTGTGGGCGTGGCTGCTCCTCTCTGAACTGCCCCGCACCATCCAGCTGCTCGGCGGCGCCCTGATCGTCACCGGGCTGGTCCTGGTCCGGTCGGACAAGCACACGGACCTGCCGGATGTCGGAGCGGAAGCCGGGCCAGGCGCAGCGCCGGATCAAATATCCGTCCGGCGGCGATCCTAGGTTCCGTTTCCGGTAGGCTCACCGGCAACGAAAGCGGCTCAAAGACCAACGGGGGAACCGTGAAGACTGACCATGCTGGGATGGCTGGGATGGCTGGGATGGCTGGGATGGCTGGGATCCGGCGGGGAACCGCCGGCAACGGCGCAGCCACGCACCGGACGACGCCGGCAGGCACCGCATGAGCCGCAGCGCAGCTAAAACCGCGCCGCGGTCCCGGTGGTTGAAGCTGGTGTGGATGGTGCCCGCAGCGCTCCTGGTCCTTGCCGGCGTCGTCCTGGCTGCCCGCTGGCTCCGGGACACCCCCGCACTGCAGGATTTCCTCGCCCAGTACCCGGGGTCCACCGCTCTGCCGGGCGGTGCTCCGGTGGGGATACCGGCATGGGTCGGGTGGCAGCATTTCCTCAATTCGCTGCTCATCCTGCTGATTGTGCGCTCCGGCTGGCTGATCCGGACCCGACAGCGGCCGGTGGGGTCCTGGACCCGGAACAACAAGGGACTGATCCGCACCCGGAACCAGCCGAAGAAGATGAGCCTGGATCTGTGGTTCCACCTCAGCCTGGACGTCCTCTGGGTCCTGAACGGTCTGATCTTCTACGTCCTGATCTTCGCCACCGGCCACTGGATGCGGCTGGTGCCCACAAGCTGGGATGTGTTCCCCAACGCCGCCTCCACCGCACTGCAGTACGCGTCGCTGGAGTGGCCGACGGAAAACGGCTGGGTGAACTACAACAGCCTGCAGCTGCTCTCCTACTTCGCGGTCGTGTTTATTGCCGCCCCGCTGGCCATCATCTCCGGACTGCGGATGTCTCCGTCCTGGCCGGCCAAATCCCGGATCAACCGCTACTTCCGCATCGAAACCGCGCGGGCAGTGCACTTCCCCGTGATGCTCTTTTTTGTGCTGTTCATCATCGTCCACGTCACGCTGGTGCTCACCACAGGCGCGCTGCGGAACCTGAACCACATGTACGCGGCCTCAGACGGGACCGGCTGGACCGGTTTCTGGTTCTTCGCGGCCTCGGTGGTGCTGATGGTGGTGGCCTGGGTTGCTGCCCGGCCGGTGTTCCTCCGTCCAGTCGCCGGGCTGATGGGGAAGGTCGGCCGCTAGGGTCCCGGATGCGTCCGAAAGGAGCCTAGGCGTCCAGGGCGTCCGCCTGCGCTTCACCGGCTCCCTGCCGGGCTGGCTGCGCCGGTCGTGTCGGCTCTACCTGGATTTCGCGTTTGAGGATCTTGCCGGTCGGGCCCTTGGGCAGCTCGCCGGTGAACACAATCCGGCGGGGGTATTTGTACGCTGCCAGGCGGTCCTTGGCGAACTCAAGGATTTCGGCAGCCAGCGCCTCCCGGCCGGTGTCGTCCTGCGGAACCGCCTCCTCCTTGAGTCCGATGACGGCTGCAACTTCCTCGCCGTTGAGCTCATCCGGCACCCCGACGACGGCGGCCTCCGCAACCGCGGGATGTTCGTACAGGATCTCCTCCACCTCGCGCGGATACACGTTGTAGCCGCCGCGCAGGATCATGTCCTTCTTCCGGTCGACGATGTAGATGTTGCCTTCCTCATCGAACCGGGCGAGGTCACCGGTGCGGAACCAGCCATCCGGAATGGCAGCAGCCGTGGCCTCGGGATTGTTCCAGTACTCCTTCATCACGCCGAGTCCGCGGACCGAGAGCTCACCGATGCTGCCGACCGGCACGTCGTGGCCGGCGTCGTCGAGCATCCGCACCTCCATCCCGTAGACGGGCCTGCCAATGGAGCCGGGACGGCGCTCGCCGCCGGGAAGGTTGAAGGACACGATCGGAGAGGTTTCGGACAGGCCGTAGCCTTCCAGCAGCTCCGCGCCAAACACGTCCTCAAACTCCCGGAGGACCTCCAGTGGCATCGCTGCCCCGCCGGTAATGGCCTGGCGCAGGGAGGTGAGGTTCCTGGTTGCCACGGCCGGGTGGCGCAGCATGCCGATATACATGGTGGGCACCCCCTCAAAGAGCGTCACCGCGTCACGCTCGATGATGTCCAGTGCCTGCCCGGCGTCGAACCGGGGGAGCAGGCTGATGGCGGCACCGGCCAGCACGGCTGCGTTCAGGGCGGCGGTCTGCCCGAAGACGTGGAAGAAGGGCAGGCCGCCGAAGATCACGTCCGATTCCTTGATGCCCACCAGATCCCGGGCCACCTCGGCGTTGCTGCGCAGGTTATTGTGCGTCAGTGCCGCACCCTTGGGCCGGCCGGTGGTGCCGGAGGTGTAGAGCACGACGGCGACGTCCCCGCCGTCGACCTCCGTCACCGCGTCGTCCGCGTCGGTGTCCGCCAGCAGCTGCCGGAAGCTGCCCGCGTTAACCGGGATCACGTCCACCCCGCCGGCTTCCTCGGCCCCTGCAGAGGCTTCCGGAAGCATCAGTTCAAAGGCAAACAGCAGGGCCGCACCGGAATCCTGCAGCGTGTAGGCCACCTCGCGGGCCTTGAGCAGGGGATTCATCGGTACGACGACGGCTCCGTAGCGCAGCACTCCGTAATAGACCGATGCCATCGGGGGGATGTTGGGCATCATGAGTGCCACCCGGTCCCCGCGCTGCACGCCGCGGGCGCGCAGGAGGCCGGCCACCTTGGCGCTCATCGCGTTCAGCATCGAATAGCTGATCACTGTGTCATCGAGTTTCAGGGCGGTGTTTCCGGGTGCGCGGGCAGCGGTGTCGGTCAGGATTCCGGCGAGGTTGGGCACGGGTGATCTCCTTTGATCAGGGGCCAGCTTTGGCTGCGGTGCACCCGAGGTTACACAGCCTGCGGACGGATGTGAACGCCCGCAGCCGGATTGAAGACGGTGCCCGGAGCGTCCCTAATAGCCAAGTTCCTCGCGCAGGTTCGTGAGCTGGTGGGAGGATTCCACGGCGAGTTCCCGGTCCACGGAGGCCAGTGCCTGCACCAGAATGTCGCTGACAATGATGGAAAGCAGCGCCTCGCTGGTCATGCCGGTGGGCGTGTGGGGTGCCAGCAGAAGCACGCTCGCGCGGGCACCCAGGCGGGAGTCCGGCTCGTCGGTCACCAGGATGGCGGCCGCGCCGACGGTGGCAGCACGCTGCATCAGCACTTCCGCGTCCCGCGTCACCCGGCCGGGGGCGAAGACCACCACCACGTCCTTGCCGCGCAGCTGCAGGAGATCGTCCGCCAGCCGGAATCCGTCATTGGCGACGGCCCGCGCGCTGCGTCCAATGCGGTTGAGCCGAAGGGCCAGATTGGAGGCCGCGATTCCGGACGTACCGATCCCGTAGGTCAGGATGAGCTCCCCGCGCATAAGAAGCTCCACGGCGGCGGCGAGGTTGTCCAGCTGGGCCGTCTGCGCCCCGAGGGCGATGCGGTCTGACGCCTCAGCCCAGACGCGGTCTGAGATGTCGGCCAGCCCCGCACCCATGTGGTCGATGCGCTGCTGAAGCCGGACCTCGGGCGCCACGCTGGAGCCGAACACTGTGGCGATGTCCCGTTTGAGTTCCTGCAGGCCCGCGTAACCCAGGGACTGAACCGTCCGCACCACCGTGGCGCTGCTGGTGCCGCTGTCCGCACCCAGCTCCTGCGCGCTGGCGTACAGCAGCCGCTCGGGGCTGCAGTTGGCCAGGAAAGTGCCGACAGTGCGCTCGGCCCGCGACAGATCCGCCCAGAGATTGCGGACCCGCATGCGCAGCTGGGTCAGCCCCGAGTTGGTTGTAACTTCTGTTACTTCCGTCACGGTCTGTGTATCATTCATTCCAAGATGTGAATCCACGTAACGGTCCATCCCGTATCGTCCAATTTTTGTAACACATTGTAACGGCTTGCAGGTGCCGTTCGGAAGGCAGGCAGTACACATGAGTCGCTCCGCACTGCGGGTTATTGAAGTCTCGGGCAGTCCCTTCGAACGGGGCAGGCAGTACGGCGCCGCTGCGGAAGACCTGATTACCCGCTCGATCGGCTATTACAGCGAAGCCCTCGCAGCCCAGACGGGACTCACCTGGGACCAGCTGCGCGCCAAGGCCCGGGGCTGGCTTGAGCTGTGCACCTCCACCGCCCCGGACCTGATGGAGGAGGTGGAAGGCCTCGCGGCAGGCAGCGGCAGGGATGTCCTGGACATCATGGTGCTCAATGTCCGCGGCGAGATCATTTACGACGCCGGTGCGACACCGCCGGCCCCTGTGCCCGAGGAACGCGACGACGTCGACGGGTGCACCACGTTCGTCCTCACCGACGGCGCCGCAGGCGACGGCCATATGTACGTCGGACAGAACTGGGACTGGCGCTACGGCACCCAGGAAACCGCCGTCATCCTGCGCGTGGTCCAGGACCCGCTGCCAACTGTCATCATGCAGGCGGAGGCAGGCCAGATCGGCCGCCAGGGAGCCAACTCAGCGGGCATTGCGTTGAACGCCAACGGCCTTGGCGGGCGCTTCGGCGGAGGGCTCGGGCTGCCCCAGACGTTCATCCGCCGGCTGGTGCTGAACCAGGCGGAGCTTCCCGATGCGCTCAACGTGCTGTTCCGCACCAAACCTCACATTGCGAGCAACGCCGTGCTCTCCCACTCATCCGGGTTCGCCATCGACGTGGAAACAACCCCCAGCCGAAACGGATGGATGTACCCCCAGGACGGGCTGCTGGTACACGGGAACCACTACCAGGCCTTTATCCCTCCGCAGCTCGCCGAGAGCTACCGGCCGGTCTCGGTCGACTCCCTTTTCCGCGTTCCCCAGGCCCAGCGTGGCCTGGAAAAAGTCCGCAGCGCCGCCTCCACCGAGGAAGCCAGGAAACTCATCCGCACGGCGATGTCCGATCACCTCGGATTCCCCGAGTCGGTCTGCACCCACCCCGATACCCGGCGGCCGGCCAGCCGCCAGTGGTCCACGATCCTCTCCAGCTGTGTGGACCTCACCACCGGGGAGTACCTCGTTACCAACGGGACGCCCTGTGACCACAGCTACGAACTGATGCCCTGGAACGTCTTTGACGGCCCGGGGTCCGCACACGAATCCATGACCGCCCCTTCCCTGATGGAGATCACCGAATGAATGCGTTTGTTTCACCGTCCCGGATCCGCCCGCGCCAAGCCGTCCTCAGCGCCACCGTCCTTCTAGCCCTGGGACTTTCCGGCTGTGCCGGGGCGCCAGCCTCGGAGGAACCCGCCGGAACCGGCGTTCCCTTCGGCCCGACCACCGCGGCGGCAGCCACCGGAACAGAGTCCGTTACCTGGATGCTGCCGCAGGAACCGGCAACCTTCGACCTGGACGTCGACAGCGGAACGGCGGAGAACACCATCCTCTCCAACGTCTGCGAACGCCTGATGCAGGTGCAGCCTGACCTGACCACCGTGCCGCATCTGGCCGAGGCCGCGGAGTGGACCAGCGACACCACCGTGGTGTTCACCCTCCGCCCGGACGTCACCTTCCACGACGGAACAGCCATGACGGCGGAGGACGTGCTTTGGAGCATGCAGCGCCACGCGGCCGAGGGCGCTGACGAGTCCGACGAGTACGCGAACGTCACGGACATGGCCATGACCGGTGAGAACGAGATCACCGTGACGCTCAAACAGCGGGATGCGATCTTCCTGCAGGCGATGGCCGGCAACGGCGGAATCGTGCTGAACCGTAAGGTCGTGGAGGCCCAGGGTGCGGCCTACGGGACGCCGTCCAGCCCCGATGCCTGCTCAGGACCGCTTCAGTTGGAAAGCTGGACCTCCGGTTCCAGTGTGACCCTGGCCAAGACGGCGGACTACTGGGACGCTGAAAACGCCTCCCTGGCCGGTTCCGTCACCTTCAAATGGGCCGACGAAAACGCGATCGTTAATTCGCTGACCAGCGGAGACGCACAGGGCGCCTACCTGGACAGCCCGGCCTCGGCCGTTCCGCTGCAGAAGAGCGGAAACGTGACGGTTGCCCAGGGTCCTGCCACCAATGTGTGGTCGCTGATGGCAACGGAGCGTGGTTTGCTCAAGGACGAAAAGATCCGGCAGGCACTTTCCCTGGCGATGAACCGGCAGGGAATCGCTGACGCAGCTTTCGGCGGCCTGGCCCAGCCATGGAAGACACCGGTTGGATCCGGTGCCTGGGGATATGAGCGTGAAACCTTCTCTGATGCCTACGACGCCCTGGCAGGCGCTCCGGCCAGCCCTTCCGAGGATGACCTGGCGCAGGCCCGGAAGCTCGTGGAAGAGGCCGGCTCACCGGCGGAACCACTCATCGTTGCCAACAGCGGCGACTCGATCCGGAACGTGGTCTCCAGCGCCGTGGTGGCAGCAGCGGAATCGATTGGCCTGAAGGCTGAAATCATCACCATCCCCCGCCAGCAGTACGGGGACTTCTACTCGGATGCCGAACTGCGGGCCCAGGCCGACCTGTTCTCCGATGAGTACTACATCTCCAAGAATGACCCCGTTGGCTTCTACAAAAACGGTGCTTCAACCGCCAAGGTGAACTTTGTGCAGTTCTCCGGTGAGGGGTACGACGAGGCCGTCAAGGAAGCACAGGCCACCACCGATGACGCCGCGCGCGCCGCGCTGGCGATCGGACTCCAGGAGCAGTGGGTCGAAGCAGCCGTATGGGTCCCGGTTGTCCAGACACCCACCACCCTCGCGCTCGCCGACACAGTCACGGGAGCACCGTCGTCGGCTGCGTTCCTGTACTACCCGTGGGCGGCCGACATCGGCAGCACCAAGAAGTAGGCCATGAAACGCACAGCCTATCGATTGGCGGGCATGGCCGTGACCCTGGTGGTGAGCTCCTTCATCATCTTCGCGGCCATGTACGCGGCCCCCGGTGATCCCGTGACCTTCCTGATCGGCAACCCGGAGAACATCACTCCGGAGCGGGTCGCCGAAGTACGCGCCCAGTACAACCTGGACCAGCCGCTGCTGGTGCAGTACTGGCTCTGGGCATCCAGTGCAGTCACCGGGAATCTGGGGGTCTCCTTCCAGTACCACCAGCCGGTGGCTGCGCTGATGGCCAGCCGGCTGCCGGCCACGCTGGGCCTGGTGGCCCTTTCCTCGGTGTTCTTCATTGTGGCCGGCATTGGACTGGGAATCCTCTCGGCCCTGCGGCAGGGACGCCGGACCGATTCGGCCATCACCGCCGTGACCACGTTCGCCTCATCCGTGCCCTCCTTCGTCATCGGGCTGGTGCTGGTCTCCGTTTTCGCAGTCCAGCTGGGGATGTTCCCGGTGTCGGGAGCAGGGGAGGGGCTGGCGGACCGCCTGCACCACCTGATCCTTCCCGCCAGCGCACTCGCGGTGGGAGCCGTGGCAATCGTCAGCCGCGTTACCCGCCAATCGATGGTTGAGCAGTTTTCGCTGGACCATGTCGAAGCTGCCCGCAGCTTCGGCCTGTCCGGAAGCAAAGTCGTTGTCCGGCATGTCCTGCGCAACTCGTGGGGTCCCATCCTCACCATGATCGCGCTGGTCGTGGCCAGCATGCTGGCCGGAACCGTCGTCGTCGAAAGCGTGTTCGGCATCAGCGGCGTCGGCAAGCTGCTCGTGGATGCGATCAACACACACGACTTCCCGGTGGTGCAGGCGGTGCTGCTGTACATGGTCATCACCTACATGGTGGTGACCACACTGGTTGATCTGGTCCACCCCCTGCTCGATCCGCGGCTGAAGGCAAAGGACAAAAAAGCATGAGCACCGTTCAAGCGACCGCCCCTGCCCCGGCGCTGCCCCGGAAGTCCGACCTTCCCTACTTGGTCAGCCTCGGTTTCCTCGCCCTGATGGTGCTGGCGGCAGTGCTGGCTCCGTGGATCGCACCCTATCCGCCGGGCGCCGTGGACTTCACTGCGATCTGGCAGGCACCCGGCAGCGCCCATCTGCTGGGGACCGACCAGGTGGGGCAGGACCTGCTGTCCCGGGTGGTCCACGGTGCACGGGAATCCCTGCTCGGGCCGCTGGTTCTTCTGACGCTGGCCACCATCCTCGGAGTCGCGATCGGGACCATCGCGGCGTGGAACGGGGGCTGGATCGACGTCCTGCTGGCCCGGATCACCGACGTGATGTTCGCCTTCCCGGGGCTGTTGTTCGTGGTGCTGGTCATCGCCGTGTTCGGCAAGGGGCCGCTGACGGCGATCGCCGCGCTGGCACTGGCGTACGCACCGGTCATCGCCAAGTTCACCCGCTCCCTGGCCCTGGCGGAAATGGCCAAACCCTATGTTGATGCCTACCGCGTGCAGGGTGTGGGCGGTTTGATGCTCTGCGTCCGGTACATCGTGCCGAACCTGGCACCACCGCTGCTGGGTTACCTGGTGGTGCTCTTCGGCGAGGGGCTTATGAGCCTGGCGACACTCAGCTTCCTGGGCTTTGGGGCACAGCCGCCAAGCTCGGAGTGGGGCCTGATGGTCCAGCAGGGACAGGCCGGAATTATCCAGGGCCAGTTCTGGCCCACGCTGGTCCCGGGCGCGGCCATCGCTGCCGTGGTGGTTGCTGTCAACGTGGTCGGCGTGCGTTTGGCCGACCGCCTGAACTCCAGGTTTGAGGGATAGAAATGCTACTGGAAATTGAGAACCTCGATCTGTCCATCGGCAGCAAACGCATTTTAAACCAGGTCAGCCTGAGCGTTAAGGCGGGGGAGGTCGTGGGACTGGTGGGTGAATCCGGTTCGGGCAAGTCCACGACAGCCCGGGCCGTGCTGCGCCTGTACCCGGGCACCGCCAGCGTGGCCGGCTGTATTTCGGTGGCCGGAACGCAGGTGCTGCCCGGCTCACCCGAGGACATCCGCAGGGTCCGGACCGCTGCTGCCGCGATGATCCATCAGGATCCCCGCGCTGCCCTGAACCCGGTCCGGCGGATCGGTGACTCCCTGACCGAACGGCTGGTGCACGTCCATGGCCGGGACCGCAGGGCCGCGGCGGCGCAGGCGCTGGGCCTGCTGGACGCCGTCGGAATCCGGCAGCCGGAAAAACGGATGCGGCAGTACCCGCATGAACTCTCCGGCGGCATGCTGCAGCGGGTGATGATCGCAGCCGCCCTGACCACTGAGCCGGAGCTGCTGCTTGCGGATGAACCCACCTCGGCCCTGGACGTAACGACCCAGGCCGAGGTCCTGGCGATCCTGCGGGACCTGCAGGAAAAGCGCGGACTGGGGGTCCTGTTCATCACCCACGACCTGCACCTGGCCGCTGCCTACTGCGACCGGGTTTACGTGATGTACCAGGGATCCGTTGTCGAGGAACTGGCCGGCAGCGACTTGTTCGGTGCCGCGGGGCACGAGTACACCCGCCGGCTCCTGGCCGCGGTCCCCTCGCTCAGCGAACCCACGTCCCTGAAGGAGGACTCGGTATGAACCAGCAGGTGCTTGCGGCCCAGGGGCTGCACAAGAGCTTTGGCATGGGCAGTCATGAGCCGCCGGTTGTCGCTGCGGAGAACGTGAGTTTTGTCCTCGCCGCGGGACAATCCCTGGGGCTGGTGGGGGAGTCTGGCTCCGGAAAAACCACGGTAGCCCGCATGCTTGTGGGCCTGGAACGGCCGGATGCGGGAACGATGACGATCCAGGGGCAGGATCTGTCCGGCAAACCGCGTGGACGGCGCGAACGCCTGGCCCGTGCGAGGGCCGTTCAGATGGTGTTCCAGGACCCCTATGGTTCCCTGGACCGCCGGCTGACAGTGGAGCAGTGCCTCCGCCAGGCCATGGCGCTGCACGGTCTGGGCACCTCCGCTGAATTCCCGGGCCGGGTCAAGGGCCTGCTGGAGCAGGTGGGGCTGAGCAGCGGCCACGCGGCATCGAAGCCGCACCAGCTCAGCGGCGGCCAGCGCCAGCGGGTGGCGATCGCCCGGGCACTGGCAGTGGAGCCGGCCGTCCTGGTACTCGACGAAGCAGTGTCGGCCCTGGACGTTTCAGTTCAGGCCCAGATCCTGGACCTGCTGAACCAGATTCGGCAGGACTCGGGTATTGCGCTGCTGTTCGTCAGCCATGACCTGGCCGTGGTCCGGCGGGTTACGGATGACGTCCTGGTGATGTACCGCGGATCCGTCCTGGAAGAGGGGCCAACCCAGGCTGTCCTGGACCGGCCGCAGCATGCCTACACCCAGCTCCTGGTGTCTTCGGTGCCCGGTCCCGGATGGGATCCGCACACGGTGATTGAACGGCGCCGCGTGTTCGAGGCAGCGTCGCAGGGCTGATCCAGGGAACGCCGCTGCGTTCCCTAGAAGAGGTCCTGACGGCTGCGGAGCCCAAGTTTTTGCAGGATGCTGCTCACATGTGACTTCACCGTGGGAATTTCAATGAACAATTCGTTGGCGATTTCCGCATTCGTGAAACGCTGCAGCATGAAGCCGAGGATTTCGCGTTCGCGGGAAGTGATCCGGGATTTCTGCACCCGCTGTTCCAGGCTTTCGAGCTGCTCGGAGCTCTCTGTGCCCAGGATCCAGACCCGCCGTCCGGCGGCAATCGCCCGCACGGTGTCCAGCAGCCGGCTCGCCTTTTCGCCCTTGTGCAGGAAACTGTCGGCACCGGAGAGGTACGCGGAAGAGGCGTCTTCCCGGGAATTGTAGGACGTGTAGATCAGGACATGGGGAGCATCCGGGGCGTTCTTGATCTCCCGGCAGAGTTCCACGCCGCGCAGCTCCCCGCCCAACCGCAGGGGAAGAATAACGACGTCGGGCCGGGCCGCCTTCACGGCTGCCAGGGCCTGGGATTCCGACGACGTTTCGCCGGTAATCTGCATGTCCGGCTGCGCTTCCAGGACGGTCCGCAGACCGAGCCGGACAATGGGGTGGTCTTCCACCAGCAGGATTTTTGTCACCGTTTCCCCTGGCGGGATTCCGGGGCGCTGCGGACCGCCGGGAGCCGGTGCGGATGTCTGGAGCGTGGAACGTGTCACCGGATAAGTTTCCGCCCAGACCCGCCCCTGCACTAATCGGCACGCAGTTTTTACGCGGAATCTCATCCCCTAAGACTGATCTTTTCCCCGGGCATCCCACTTAGCGTCGTAACAGGAATACCGGACCCGGCGGACAGACTTCCCGCGGTCCGGTTCAAAGACGAAGGGTTCAGATGAACACGCAGACACACGTTGAACCGCCGCCGGGGCAGACACCGGGGCAGGACGGCAGCGGGCCGGAGACCTCCCGCGCTGCCGCAGCCTCCTCCGCCGGTACCGGCAATACACCGGCACGGACGCGGCTCCTCTGGTCACTGGCGGCCGCGGGACTGCTCGCTTCCCTGGTGGGCGGCCTGACTGCGGGAGCCCCCACGCTGTGGGGCCTGCTTCCCATTGCCCTGTACGCCGTTCTCTGCCTGCTCGGCATGGACATTGTGGTTGCCACGCTCGTGGCGCTCCTCTCCGGCGTCCTGGTCCTGCACCCCACCCCGGTGGAATTCAGTGTCCTGCTGGGGGATTCCCTGGCGGACCTGGTCACCATGATCGGTCTGATCATCATGCTGGGCGCCGGCGTTGGCGAGGTGCTGAAAAAGACCGGTGTGGCCACCATGATCGTCCGGGGAGTCATGCGGGCGGTCGGGGAGAACAACCCGGTGGCCGTGATCTTCGGGGTGATGATCTCCACCGGCCTGCTGGTGGCCAGCCTGGGCACCCTTGCCGGGGCACTCGCCATTGCGGCGCCGATCCTGCTGCCGATCGCCGCCAGGCTGGGCTTCACCCGCTCCGCCACAGCGTCGATGATGTTCATTGGCGGCTGCGCCGGCCTGGCCGTGGCTCCGTTCGCCGGCTCAAACGTCGCCATCATGTCCGCGGCCGGCGTCGGCTACCTTGACTACCTGCTTTACGGTGCCGGACCGCTGGCCCTGCTGTCCCTGGCACTGGGACCGTTCATCGTCCAGTGGATGCAGCGGCGCACCGAAAACACGGGCGACCACTATCAGGCAGACGAGGCCGGAGTGGAAGACGCCGCCGTGCCGGCCCGGGCCGGCTTCACCACCATCGTGTTTGCCCTGGTGCTGGCTGCCAGCGTTGCCTATGCCATTGTCACGGCAGCGGGCACCGCCTTTCCGCTGCTGGCCCTGCCCCTCATCGGCATCGCCACCGGACTCGCCGGACGGCTGGGCATTACCCAGACCATGGCCCTGATGTACAAGGGCGCAGCGTCGATGGTCAGCATGTTCATCCTGTTCTGGCTGTTGGCGGCACTGTTCATCATCATCGACAGGCTGGCCCCGTTCGACGTCGTCCTCGGATACTTCGAGGTGGGACTGGCCGGCAGCTCCGCCTTCGTCTTCGCGGTGCTGATCGCCCTGCTCGGCTGGGTAGGGGTGCCGGGAGCCACCGCCGCGCAGGTGGTCCTGCTGCACAAGGTCTTCGGCGCCCTGGGCACCAGCCTCGGCATCACCCCGGCGAGCTGGATCATCATCCTGCTCTTCGCCTCGAAGGCGGACACCTACGGTCCGTTCCCCAACGCCAACATGGTGGGCGTGATGGGACTGGCCCGCTCCCAAAACCTGAAGAACATGATGATCACCGGCTGGATGCTGCTGATCCCAGCCTGCCTGATGTACGGCATCATGCTCTTCATCCAGACTCGATAGGGACCCCATGACCACCACATTTGACCTGGCCATCAACAACGCACGCATCATCGACGGCACCGGAGCCCCGGCCCGGCGCGGCGCCGTCGGGATCCGCGGCGGCAGGATCGCCGCCGTCTCCGATACGGACCTGCAGGCTGCCGCCGTCCTCAACGCCGGCGGACAGGTGCTGGCCCCCGGCTTCATTGACCTGCACTCGCACGCGGACTTCACGCTGGGAACCGACCCGCAGGCACTCACCCAGATCAGCCAGGGCGTCACCACCCTGCTGACCGGCAACTGCGGGAGCTCACCGTTTCCATTGAAGGATGTAGACGCACTGAAGAGCGCGGCGTCGTTCCTGGAACCCGTGCTGCCCTGGGACTGGCAGGACGCCTCCGGTTTTGCCGGCAGCCTGGCCGCTGCCCGGCCTGCCGTCAACACCGCGCTGCAGGTGGGTCACAGCGCCCTCCGGCTGGCAGTGATCGGTGACGAACAGCGGGCACCGGCGCCGGGCGAACTGGAGCAGATGCAGGACCTGCTCCGCGAGGCTGCTGCCCAGGGGGTGAGGGGTTATTCCACCGGACTGATCTACGCACCGTGTTCCTATGCCAGCACCGAGGAGGTCACCGCGCTGGCGCAGACAGCCGCCGACTGCGGGATGCTCTACTCCACCCACATGCGCAATGAGACGGACCACCTGCTCGAAGCCGTGGCGGAAGCCATCGCCGTCGCCCGGGCCACCGGCGTGCGGCTGGAAATCTCCCACATCAAGGCCATGGGTCCGCGGAACCACGGCAAAGTCGCTGAAGCCCTGCAGCTGATGGCAGATGCCCGGGCTGAAGGCCTGGACGTCACGGCAGACGTGTATCCCTACACCGCCTCCAGCACCACGCTCAACTCACGGCTTCCGGACTGGAGCCTCGACGGCGGCGGGCCGGCGCTGCTGGCCCGGCTCGCCGATCCGGACGAACGCCGGCGGATCAGCGCCGCGCTCGCACAGCGCTTCGAAGGCGAAATCGACCCGGCAGGAATCGTCCTGGCCAGCATGCCGCAGGGGAAATACTCGCCGTGGATCGGTCACCCGCTGACGGACGTCGCGTCCGCAGCCGGACTCTCCCCGGCAGACGCGGCCCTGGATGTCCTCGCAGAGCACCGGGCAACCGTGGCGATCGTTAACCACGCAATGGCCGACGCCGATGTAGAGGCCGCGCTGCGCGATCCGTTCGTCTCAGTCGCCAGCGACGGCTGGATCATGACGGAGTCCGGTGCGGGAACCCCGCACCCGCGCAGCTTCGGAACCTTTACCCGGGTGCTGGGCCGTTACGTCCGGGAACTCGGGACCATTTCCCCGGAGGAGGCAGTGCGCAAGATGACCTCGCTGCCCGCCGGCCGCGCAGGCCTGACGGACCGCGGAACCATCGGCGTCGGAAAGGTGGCGGACCTGACGGTCTTTGACCCGGAATCGGTCGCGGACCACTCCACCTACAGCGAGCCCTGGCAGCTGTCCACCGGCATCACGCACGTTGTTGTGGGCGGGGAAACCGTCTGGGCCGACGGCGCGGCGACGGGCGTCCGGGCCGGACACGTCCTTTAGGGGCCGTGACAGTGCACGGGCCTGGAACAGTACACGAAACGAGAGTTGGGATCGGGATTTTGGAAACAATGAGTGGGCCTGCACGGCGGGAAAAAATCCTGCAGGCAGCGGTGGCCGGGGGGCTGCTTGAGCCGGAGGAAATTCCGCTGGCTGCGTTCCTGGACCTTGACCTGGCCGCTGAGAACGTCGCTGCCCTGATGAGCGCCTTCCCCGGCGGGGTTCCGGTGCTGCACGCGTTTGCCGCGAAAGCGAACTCCATTGTTCCGGTCCTGGCCGGGCTGCGTGACCTCGGCATGGGCTGTGAGGTGGCCAGTGAGGGGGAATTGGCCCAGGCGCTGGCCGCCGGGTTCTCCCCGCAGGAAATCGTTTTCGATTCCCCCGCTAAGACCGCCAGGGAACTGCGCCAGGCGCTCGCCGCCGGCATCGCCCTGAACATTGACAACTTCCAGGAACTGGAGCGGATCAAGGCGCTCCGGGCGCAGAACCCCAGCGGATCTTCCCTGGGCCTGCGGATTAATCCGCAGATCGGCCTGGGCGGCATTGCCGCGATGAGTACGGCCGGCGCGTCCTCCAAGTTCGGTGTGCCGCTCCAGGACCCGGGGCTGCGGGAGCAGATCCTGGCTGCGTATGCGGCGGACCCCGCGATGAACCGGATCCATACCCACGTGGGATCGCAGGGCTGCCCCCTGCCGCTCATCGGTGCGGGCATTGCCAAGGTGGTGGACCTGGCGGAGGAAGTAAACCGGCGGGCCGGTTTCCAGCAGATCAGGACGATCGACATTGGCGGCGGCCTGCCGGTCGACTTTGAGTCCGATGAGCCGGTGGCTGCCTTCGATGCGTACGTTGCCCAGCTTCAGGAAAGCGCTCCCGCCCTCTTCAGCGGCGGCTACTCCGTGGTGACCGAGTTCGGCCGCAGCATCCTGGCCAAGGCGGGGTTCACTGCGGCCTTCGTGGAGTACACCAAGGTATCCGGCGGCCAGCACATCGCCATCACCCATGCCGGTGCGCAGGTTGCCACACGCACGGTGTTTATGCCGGAAGCCTGGCCGCTCCGGGTCTCCGCCCACACCGCGGACGGCAGCCGGAAAACCGGCGCGGAGGTTGGCCAGGATGTGGCCGGTCCCTGCTGCTTCGCCGGTGACGTCGTTGCCCGTAACCGGGACCTGCCCCTGCTGGAACCGGGGGATCTGGTGGCCCTGCTCGACACCGGCGCCTACTACGCCAGCACCCCGTTCACCTACAACTCGATCCAGCAGCCGCCGGTCTACGGGGCAGCTGTCGATGGCAGCGGCACCGTCAGTTTCACGCTGCTGCGTGAGCAGCAGTCCATGGACGGCCTACTGGCGGCCAGCGGCAGCGGGCTGCACGGCGCGGACCGGGTTCCCTGGTCCCGGGCTGGTTCGCAGCGGGTGGGCTGAACCTCAACCGGCAGCGGCGGGCCCAATCTCACTGACCACCGCGGCAACCCGCCGGCGCTGCGCGCCGTCCAGCCCGCGGATCGGCAGCGGCAGGCAGCCCTCGGGCACCAGGCCCAACTGCTCGGCGATAGCGGCAGTGACGCGGAGGCTGCCGAACTCGGCGAAGAGCTGCCAGAGCGGAGCCAGCCGCGCGGATTCAGCTGCGGCGCCGGCCAGCCGGCCGGCCTGGGCGGCATGCAGAATCCGCAGGGCGGGCGCCGGGAGGATGCCGGCAATGACCGAGTACCAGGTGTCGCAGCCCGCGGCCAGGCCGTCTGCCGCCGTCGCATCCCCCGAGACGCCGATGGTGACGTGCTCCGGCAGGACCGCCCGGATCCCCTCAACCCGTTCGCGCGCCTGTGCCGGGTCGGCCGGAACGCCGGGGATCTTGACGGACGCGATCCCGGGCAGCTCCGCGATCCGTGCGTACAGTCCGGTGCTGAAGCTGAAATGCGTGGTGGCGGGGTTGTCATAGACGATCACCGGCAACTCCGTGCCGGCCGTGATGGTCTGGAAAAGGCCGAACACGTCGTCGTCGGTCAGGGGCTGGTAGCTCATGGGCGCCAGCAGGATTCCTGCTGCGCCCGCCGCCTCCGCGGACCGCACATTGGCCAGGACGTAGGAGGTCCGCAGGGCTCCGACGCCCACGAACACAGGTGTTCCACCCGCGTGTTCCACCGCCAGCCGGGCCACCCGGGCACGTTCGCCGGCAGTGAGGTACGCGTAGGATCCGGTGGACCCGAGGGCGGTAATGGAGTCGACGCCGGCAGCTGTGAGCCGCTTGATGAGGCCAGTGAAGGAGACCTCATCAACGGCATCGTCTTTAAGCGGGGTCAAGGGAAATGCGCTGAGGCCGGTGAACATGAGCTGACTTTAACCCCGCACCCCGGCGGGCCCGGCAAGTATTACGAGCGGAACAGTCCGCTGTACGCGTTGAGTGCCAGCTGTCCGCCGAGATGCGCATACAGCACCCTGCTGCCGGCCGGGATGCCGCCGCTGGTCACCAGGTCGATCAGGCCGGCCAGGGACTTCCCCTCATAAACCGGGTCGGTGATCATGGCCTCGAGCGATGCTCCGAGCCGGATCGCTTCCAGCGTGGACTCGACCGGAATGCCGTAGAGATCCCCGGCCCAGCCCTCCAAGACGGTGATCTCATCCTCGCGCAGGTCCCGGCCCAGGCCGATCAGCTCCGCCGTGTTCCGCGCGATGCGCTCCACCTGGCTGCGGGTCTTCTGCAAAGTGGCGGAGGCATCGATGCCGATCACCCGGCGCGGCCGCTCCTGGCCTGCGAAACCGGCGATCATGCCGGCGTGGGTGGAGCCGGTGACGGTGCAGACAATGATGGTGTCGAAGAAGATGCCGAGCTCACGCTCCTGCTGCTCCACTTCGTACGCCCAGTTGGCGAACCCCAGGCCGCCCAGCGGGTGGTCCGAGGCGCCGGCCGGAATCGCGTAGGGGGTGCCGCCGTCGGCCTTAACCTCGTCGATCGCGGCCTCCCAGCTGCTGCGGATGCCGATGTCGAAGCCCGCGCTGTCCAGCCGGACGTCGGCTCCCATGAGCCGGGAGAGCTGGATGTTGCCCACGCGGTCCGAGAGCGGGTCCGGCCAGTCCACCCAGTTCTCCTGCACCAGCCGCGCTTTCAGGCCCAGCTTCGCCGCAACGGCGGCCACCTGCCGGGTGTGGTTGGACTGGTAGCCGCCGATGGAGACCAGCGTGTCCGCACCCTGCGCCAGCGCGTCCGGCACCAGGTACTCCAGCTTGCGGGTCTTGTTGCCGCCGAAGGCCAGGCCGCTGTTGACGTCCTCCCGCTTCGCCCAGATCTCGACGCCGCCGCCCAGATGCTGGCTCAGGCGGGGGAGCGGGTGAACCGGGCTCGGCCCGAAGGTCAGCGGATAGCGCTCAAAGTCTGTGATGGCCATGGGGACGAGTATGCCCCACGGGGAAGGGCACGGCGCTGACCGACTTGAGGACGGTAAGCCGCCCCTTGGCCGGCTACGTTCCTCGGCGCCCAGCACCGGTGCTACGGTCAAGCGAATCGAGCAGGGAGCGAAGGACAATGCCGAGGAGCCGATGGTGGCAAGGGCAACGAAATCTGCGGCACCCCTGGCCTCCCTCGCCGCGCTCGGCGTCGTTTTTGGTGACATTGGCACGAGCCCGCTGTACGCCCTCGGCACGACGCTGGGACTCGCCGGCGGAGGTACGGACCGGGTCATCATCTTCGGTGTGACATCGATGGTGATCTGGTCGATCACGCTCGTGGTCACGGTGCTGTACGTGGGCATCCTCCTCCGGTTTGATAACGAGGGAGAAGGTGGATTGCTGTCGCTGCTCGCTCTCCTGCGGCGGTCGCGGCCCGCCCCTCGTCTAGGCGCAGCAGCCACGGTCCTGGCGATCATCGGGGCAGCAATGTTCCTCGGCGACAGCATGATCACTCCGGCGATCTCGGTTTTGTCGGCGGTCGAGGGGCTGGAGACGGTAACGCCGGGACTCGCTTCCCTGGTGGTCCCGATCACCGTTGCCGTGTTAGCCGTCCTCTTCCTCGTGCAGCGCCTCGGTACGGCCCGGATCGGTGGTGTCTTTGGTCCCGTGATGCTGCTCTGGTTCATCGCCGCCGCCGTCTTCGGGCTGATGTCCCTGGTCCAGACACCGGACGCATTAGCCGCACTTTCTCCGCACTGGATTCTCCTGCTGGTGGCGGCCTACCCGTGGGCGGCATTCCTCGCCCTCGGCGGGGTCGTGCTCGCGGTCACGGGTGCCGAAGCGTTGTTCGCCGACATGGGCCACTTCGGGCGGCGCTCCATCACCATGGCGTGGCTCGCCGTCGTCTCCCCGAGCCTGGTGATCACCTACCTCGGTCAGGCATCGGCGGTACTGCGGGATCCCTCCGCCGCGGCCAACACCTTCTACGCATCCGTACCCGGATGGGCCGCTGCGCCGATGGTCATTCTCGCCACAGCGGCAACGGTCATTGCTTCACAGGCTGTGATCGCAGGGGCGTACAGCGTGGTTCAGCAGGCTGCCCGGCTCGATCTGCTGCCGCGGTTCCGGGTGATCCATACCTCGGCCTTGGAACGCGGCCAGATTTACCTTCCCGGGGTCAACCTGCTGCTGGCGCTGGCGGTGATTGCGCTCGTCGTGATTTTCCAGAGCTCTGCGGCACTTGCATCTGCCTACGGAATTGCGGTCACCCTGACCATCAGTATGACCATTACCCTTCTTTTACTGCTCCTGCTGCTGCGCGGGCAGCTCCGGCGTTTGTCCGGGCTGACTGTGGCAGCCATGCTTCTTGTGATGTCCGGGTTCTTCCTTGCCAACCTTGCGAAGGTCTCCAGTGGAGGCTGGATACCGCTTGGGGTGGGGTCTGCCCTGGTGCTGCTGATGATCACCTGGTGGCAGGGTGCCCGGAGAATCGCCGACTCCCGGCGGGAGACGGAGCCTGCGGTAGCCGGCATTGTGGACCGGCTCTCCGCTGCCCCCCGGGTCCCGGGAACAACCGTGTACCTCACGGCGCATCCCGGTTCGGCGCCGAGCTCCCTCACGACCATCCTCGACCGCTACACCGTCCTCTCGCGGCACGTGATCCTGATGTCGACCCGCACCACCACCACACCGTATGGACGCACCATCACCGCACACGAAGTCACCGTCGGGGTAACAGCGGTGGACGTGGAATTCGGCTATCGGGAGCCCTTGCGGATCTTCGATGCCCTGCTGGCAGCTGCCCGCCTCCCCGAGGCGGATTTCGAGACTGCGCACACGGAGTCCGCCACGTTCGTGGTCTCAGCGGAAACCGCGGTGGCAAACCGCGCATCGGCGCTGCCGCAATGGCAGCAACGGCTTTTCATCATCCTGCAGCGCACCTCGCTGCCCTGGGCAGCGCATACCCAGCTGCCACCCGGCCAGACAATGATCATCGGACGGGAAGTCCTACTCCGGTAGCGCGGACCCCAGGTCAGGCACCCGGACCGGCGGCGGTATTCTGGAACCGGATTCGACGCACGGCCCCGGCACTCCGTCCCGGCCGCCGAATATCCCGCACACCCGAATGGAACCGCCTTGTCCCGTCCTGTCCCGCTCCCCGCTCCAACGCCTGCCCCGAACGCTGCCCCCGCCGCAAGGCAGACCGTGCTCTCCACGCTGCGCTCGCCGCGGCTGCTGAAGACCGAGGTGCTGGCCGGCCTGGTGGTGGCCCTGGCCCTGATCCCGGAGGCCATTGCCTTCTCGGTCATCGCCGGCGTCGACCCGCGGATGGGCCTGTTCGCCTCCTTCACCATGGCCGTGACCATTGCTTTTGTGGGCGGCCGGCCGGCGATGATCTCCGCTGCCACCGGCGCCGTCGCCCTGGTCATTGCCCCGGTCGTGGCGAACCACGGCGTCGAGTATCTGGTGCCCACCGTGATCCTGGCCGGGGTTATCCAGATCCTGCTCGCGCTCGCAGGCGTCGCCAAGCTGATGCGCTTTATTCCGCGGTCGGTGATGGTGGGGTTCGTGAACGCCCTGGCCATCCTGGTGTTTTCCTCCCAGCTGCCCGAGCTCATCGGCGTGCCGTGGCTGGTTTACCCGATTGTCGCCGTCGGGCTGCTGATCGTTTTCGGCCTGCCCCGGCTGACGACGGCGGTGCCCGCGCCGCTGGTCGCGATCGTCCTGCTGACGGTTGCCGCCGCTGCTGCCGGCTGGAACGTTCCGACCGTGGGGGACAAGGGCGAGCTGCCCGACAGCCTGCCCGCCCTGCTCTTCCCCGATGTTCCGCTGACCCTGGAAACCCTGCAGATCATTGCCCCCTTCGCCGTGGCCATGGCGTTCGTGGGCCTGCTCGAATCGCTGCTGACCGCCAAGCTGGTTGACGACATCACCGACACCCGGTCCTCCAAGCCCCGCGAGGCCGCCGGGCAGGGCATCGCCAATATTGTCACGGGGTTCTTCGGTGGGATGGGCGGCTGTGCCGTCGTCGGGCAGACCATGATGAACGTGAAGGCCTCCGGCGCCCGGACCCGGATTTCCACGTTCCTGGCCGGAGTTTTCCTGCTGATCCTGGTGGTGGTGCTGGGCGACATCGTGGCGTTGATTCCCATGGCCGCGCTGGTCGCGGTCATGATTTTCGTGGCCTGGGCCGCGTTCGACTGGCACAGCGTCCGCCCCTCCACCCTGCGGCGCATGCCCAAGTCGGAAACAGCGGTCATGCTGATCACCGTGCTGGCCACCGTCATAACGCACAACCTCGCGATCGGCGTCGGGGCCGGTGTGCTGGCGGCCATGGTGCTGTTCGCCCGGCGGGTCGCGCACTTCGTCACGGTTCAGCGGACCCTGGCGGACGACGGCGGAACGGTCACCTACGCGGTGCAGGGCGAGTTGTTCTTCGCCTCCTCCAATGACCTGTATACCCAGTTCGAGTACGCCCTGGATCCGGAGGAGATAGTCATCGACATGAGCGCTTCGCATGTCTGGGACGCGTCTACGGTTGCCGCGCTGGACGCGATCACCGAGAAGTACCGCAGCCGGGGTAAGACGGTGCGGATCACGGGGCTGAACGACTCCTCGCTCTCCCTGCAGGACCGGCTTTCCGGAGAGTTGGGCGGCTGACCGGGATTCGACCTCTGGTGCGGCTGCCGCCCGCACGCTAGAAATAGCCTGAACCCCGCGGACCGCCTGGAACTTCACCGGGCCAACGCCGGGACCAACAGCGAGCAGGCGGGCGGAAACATGGGAAAAGTCCTGATTCACGCAACGGTGACCGTGGACGGTTTTATGGCGGACCGCGAGGGCGGCGTCGACTGGATGTTCGACGTCGAGTCGGTGGAGGCGGATACGGCGCTGGTGAACCGCGTTGTCCAGGAAATTGGCGCGGTGGTGGGCGGCGCCAACAAAACCCAGACCATCGAAGAGGGGGAGGAACCCTACGGCGGCATGCTGAAGGTTCCGGTGTTCCTGATGACGCATTCGCTCCGCGGCCCGGTCGACAAGGACGGCACAACGTACACGTTCGTTGATGACATCCGGCAGGCCGTCGACCTGGCGCAGGCCGCGGCAGGAGACAAGTCCGTAGCCCTCCTCGGCGGCAGCATTTCCCGGCAGTGCCTCGAGCTGGGGCTCGTGGATGAAATCCAGCTGCATGTAGTGCCGATCCTGCTGGGCCAGGGCATCTCCCTGTTCAGCGGACTGGAGCACCCGGTAAAGCTGGAACGGTTGGAGACCGAGGCCTTTGCCGGTGGGATCCACCTGCGGTTCCGGGTGTTAACGCCGGGATAGGTGCCCAAAGGCCGCGCTGATCCCGCCGCGTCAGTTCGCTCCTGAACATCAGTCCATGGGTGAGACCCGGATGAGGTTCCCATCCGGATCGGCGACCACGAAAGTGCGGCCGAAGACATCATTGTGGGGTCGCTCCAGCACCGTGACCCCCTTGGCTTCCCACTCCGCAAAGACCTCGTCTACCGCAGATGCGGCCCCTGGAATCATCAGGCCGATTTCGGAGGTCCGCGGCATGGCGGGCTCCGCGTGGTCGCTGCGTCCGGTCCACAAAGCGAAGAGCACTCCCGGCGCAGCCTCGAAAGCGACGTACCGGGGGCTGGTGAACACAGGCTCAATGTCGAACAGCGAACGATAGAACGCCGTGGCAGCTTCAGCCTCCCGGACATAGATCAGGAACAAGTTGGGCGCAGTCATGGGGTCTCCTCAAACGACGGGGGAAAACACTTCAGGCTGACTCAAGCGGTGAATCCCGACAGAACCTGTCATGTTTTACGCCATGATGGTGAATCATGAGAGCCTCCCGCCTACTGGCCATGCTTCTGGTCCTGCAAACGCGGAACCGGATGACCACCCGCGAACTGGCCGAACGGCTGGAAGTGTCCCAGCGAACGGTTCTCCGTGACGTGGAAGCACTGTCAGCCGCTGGGGTTCCCGTCTACGCAGAGCGGGGCAGGCGGGGCGGCATCGTTTTGCTCCCGGGCAGCCGGTTGAACGCCTCTCACCTTGAACCGCCCGAGATGGAAGCTCTGTCCCTAGCTGGCCTGGACAGGGCACAGCGGGAAGAGCTTGGTCTGGCAGCCGCCCACGAAATGGCAACTCACAAGATCGCCGCGCGTCAGGCCACAGTTGCCGCCTCGAAACCGGGGCTGGCAGACCTTGTCATCGTTGATAACGCCAGCTGGCTTTCCGCCGCCGGGCAGGCCACGGATGTGGCTGCCCTGGCACTCGACCTGCGCGTCGGGAACCGGCTCCGGGTTCGGTATCGGCACAGCGGAACCCGGCAGGCTGCCGGGATGGTGGTGGACCCGTATGGCCTGGCGTCCAAAGCGGGCCGGTGGTACCTGGTGGCCGATTGTGAGCAGGAACCCAGGCTTTTCAATCTCGATCGTCTCGAAAATTATGAGGTGCTGCCCAACGCCGCGAAGACCCGTACGGGCCAAGACCTGCGCACGGTCTGGGCGGACCTCAAGCAACGGACGGAGACCCTCGGTCCGGTTGTCCTTCACGCGCGTTTACGGGCAGACCGCCTTGATCTGGCGGCGCGGATCCTGGGATCACGGCTCATAAACACCGGACCGGCCAGCCGGGGGTGGTGCTCGGTGGAGATCAGCTATCCCGATACCGAATCGGTGCGGCAACTGCTGCAGTTCGGAGACCATATTGAGGTGCTTTCGCCGCCGGAGGCGCGCCGGCGCTTTTATGAGCTCGCGTCTGACATCGCGCAGCGCCACCGGTCGGAGTAGCTATCGAGGGCGTGGGCCGGTAAGTCCAGATCGATGCCGGGGAGCTCCACTACGGCTATGGGCTGGTCTTCCGGCTGGATGCGGAGGGGCAGGCGGGTCTGATTTACAAAGACGGCATCAACGCGGGGGTCAGTGCCCTCCTGGGCTATTATCCCGGTGCGGATGTGACGTTGGCGCTGGTTTCCAACTCCGAGGAAGGGGTGTGGGGGCCGCTTGCGGAGATCACAGTTCTGGTGCAGGCAGCAGATTCCGTAGAAGAGGAAGGCAAACGAACAGAGGCGCTGCGCCAGGGATAGATGCGCTCCTAAACCGTTGACTTTTTCAACTATTCCGACAAGGATGGAACGAAAGAGCAGGTCAACGGCGCCCGGCACTGCCGGCAGAAAAGGAGCCACCATGTCC
>NZ_BCQM01000004.1 GCF_001552075.1 Arthrobacter luteolus NBRC 107841 | reverse complement strand
GGTACTTCCGGCACCGGGAGAGCTGGTATTCCGTGGAATTTTTGCTCTCCGTCGCTCCGGAGCAACTTTTCTATCTTAGTACCGCTGGCTCGTCGGTGTCAAACCGGCGATTTGTTCCTGCGGCGCGCTTCCCGATCTCTCGTTCTGCGCGGATATAAACTATAGCACGGTTTGAGCGGGGTCTGAACCGCCCGCAGACGGCCAGCATCCAGCCCCCTCCAGTACCCCCGCCCTGCGGCCTGGGTGCTCCGGCCCGGAGCCTAAGCCGCAGGGCAGAACCAGACCCCGCCGGAGCTACTGCTTAGGCGTCAGATACAGCACTCCCAGCGGCGGCAACCGCAGCTCGGCGGACGCCGGCTGACCTTCGAACGCGCCCTCGGCAGCTGTCACGACTCCCAGGTTGCCAACACCGGAACCACCAAACTCCGCAGCATCCGTGTTCAGCCGCTCCTCCCATTCGCCGGCCCACGGCAGGCCGACCCGGAACCGCTCGTGCGGGGCGCCGGCGAAGTTGGCGATGCACACCAGCGGATTTCCCTGGTGGTCCCACCGGATGAAGGACAGGACGTTGCGGGCGCCGTCGTTCTCATTGATCCACTGGAACCCGGCCGGTTCATTGTCCCGGTCGTAGAGTGCCGGGGTCTCCCGGTAGATGCCGTTGAGTTCCCGGACCAGCAGCTGCACTCCGCGGTGCTGGGGGGTCTCAGTGAGATACCAGTCCAGGCCGTATTGTTCGGACCACTCCGCTTCCTGGCCGAATTCCGTGCCCATAAAAAGCAGCTGCTTGCCCGGGTGTGCCCATTGGAAGGCCAGGTAGGCGCGCACATTCGCCAACTGCTGCCACCGGTCCCCCGGCATCTTGCGCAGCAGCGACCCCTTTCCATGCACCACTTCGTCATGGCTGATGGGCAGCAGGAAGTTCTCGGTGAAGGCGTAGACCAGGGAGAAAGTGAGCTTGGCGTGGTGGTACATCCGGTTGATCGGATCCTCGGACATGTACTCGAGGGTGTCGTTCATCCAGCCCATGTTCCATTTCAGGCCGAAACCCAGGCCGCCGCTGCTGGTGGGTGAGGTGACACCCGGGAAGGCCGTGGATTCCTCGGCGATCATCACGATGCCGGGGACCCGGCGGTAGGCAGTGGCGTTGACCTCCTGCAGGAAGGAAATGGCTTCCAGGTTCTCCCGGCCGCCAAAGGCATTGGGCCGCCATTGGTCAGCGGGCCGGGAGTAGTCCAGGTACAGCATGGAAGCGACGGCGTCGACCCGCAGGCCGTCAATGTGGAACTCCTCCAGCCAGTAGATGGCATTGGCAACCAGGAAGTTGCGCACTTCCCGGCGGCCGTAGTCGAAGATGAGGGTTCCCCAGTCGGGCTGCTCGCCGCGCATCGGGTCCGGGTGCTCGTACAGCGGCTGCCCGTCGAAGTTCGCGAGCGCCCAGGAGTCTTTCGGGAAATGGCCGGGGACCCAGTCCAGGAGAACGCCGATCCCGGCCTGGTGCAGGGTATCGACCAGGTAGCGGAAGTCATCCGGATGCCCGAAGCGGGCGGTCGGGGCGAAGTAACCGGTGATCTGATAACCCCAGGATCCGCCGAAGGGATGCTCGGCCACCGGCATGAACTCCACATGGGTGAACCCCTGCCAGGTAACGTATTCCGCCAGCTGCTTTGCCAGTTCCCGGTAGTCCAGGCCGAGCCGCCAGGAGCCGAGGTGCACCTCATACACGCTCATGGGTGAGTTGTGCGGGTCCCGCTGGGACCGGGCCTGCATCCAGTCCTGGTCTTCGAACCGGTAGGTGGATTCCACCACCCTTGAGCCGGTCAGCGGCGGTGCTTCGGTTCCTTTGGCCAGCGGGTCAGCCTTTTCGCGCCACACGCCGTCCTGGCCGAGGAGCTCAAACTTATAGCGTGCGCCCGGCTCCACGTCCGGAATGAAAATCTCCCAGACCCCGGTGCTGCCCAGCGACCGCATCGCGTGGATCCGGCCGTCCCACCCGTTGAAGTCGCCTTCGACCCGGACGGCCTGGGCGTTGGGGGCCCAGACGGCGAAGCTGACGCCGTCCACCTCACCCAGAACGGACTTGTAGTGGTGCGGATTGGCGCCGAGCACAGTCCACAGCTTTTCGTGCCGGCCTTCGCCGATCAGGTGGAGGTCTATTTCGCCGAGACTGGGAAGGAACCGGTACGGATCGTCCACCGTGGCGGCGGGGAGCCCTTCATACACAACCTCGAGCCGGTAGTCCGGGACCTGCCCCGGCGAAGGTGCCGGCGTGGTACCCACCCAGATGCCGTTGTACTCATGGTGCAGAGGCACCCGCCCATCCGGAGTCACCGCGGTCACTTCCCGGGCCAGCGGACGCAGCGCACGGATGGTCACGGTTCCGTGATCGTCCAGGTGTGCTCCCAGCACGGCATGCGGCTGATAGTAGGTGCCGTGCGAAACGGCAGCCAGGACATGCTCCGGAACGGGCAGCGGGTCCTTGGCAGCGGCTGAGGCCGCCGGCCCGGCGGCATCGCCGGCCGCAGCGGGCTGCAGCGCAGAGCCCGTGGGCGGTTCACTCCCACCGGCCTGCCCCGCCGGCGGCACCGCACCGGCGTCGGCGGACTGTCCGGACTGCGAGGACTGTGCGGGCTTTGAGGACTGTCCGGATTGTGAGGGCTTGGGCTTGGAGAATTCGTTCACGGGGCTCTCTTCCTGGGACTTCGTCGGTTCCTGCTGCGACCGGAGTTCTTCGAGTACCTCGCGGGCCGCTGCGGCCGGCACCTCGATCCAGGCGGGACGGTTGCGGATCTCGTACACAACTTCGTACAGGGCCTTGTCCAGCCACAGGGCACGGAACAGCGGATCCGCACGGTTGACCTGGGTTCCGGTTTCCTTCTCGTACCCGCGCAGGAATGCATCAGCGGCACCCTGGGCCCAGTGCTCGGCCTGTGCGCGGCGGGCCTCAAGGTCCTCCGCCTGCTCGGGGCCGGCGCCGGCGGTACCGATCACCGCCACCGCTGCGGCGTAGTCGATGGAGCGAAGCATGCCGACGACGTCGCGCAGGGCGACGTCGGGGACGCTGCGTTCCGCTGCCGGGCGAAGCGGTTCACCTTCGAAATCCAGCACCGTCCAGCCCCGGCCCGCGGAATGCAGTACCTGGCCCAGGTGGTAGTCGGCGTGAATGCGCTGCAGGTTCGGCAGCACCTCCAAGTCAGCGACGGTGCCGAGGAGCTGCTCCAGCGTGCCGTCATAGGGACCAACGTAACTGCGGGCTTCATCCCATTCCCAGCGGATACGGCGGACAAGGGAGGCGATGAACTCCTCGCGTTCCGCCGGCGGCGGCTGCCTGGCGCCGAAGGCAGCTTCCAGCTGTGCATGGATCCGTCCGGTGACGGCTCCCAGTTCTTCGGCCTCGGCGGTAAAGTCCCGGCCGGCGACGGCGGCAGAGGAGGCAGTGCGCCAGGCGTCTTCGCTGTTCGGGACGAATTCGCGTAAAACGCTGACGTCGCCGCTGACCCATGAGCCTGCCTCGGCGTCGTACACGTCTGCCCAGCTTCCGGTGAGCCAGCCCAGCGTTGCCGGCACGTCCTGGGATCCGCCTGCGGTCAGCTTGGCGCTGACCAGGACATCCGGGCTTTCACCGGCGGCCAGGACCCGGTAGAACTTCACAATCACCGGCACTCCGGCGGTCAGGGCAATCACCGAGGTGTTGGATTGCTCGCCCTTCAGGACCTGGATGGGCAGCGGCTCCGTGAACGCCGACCAGTCGGCGAATCCGCCCAGGGCATACCCATGGGTCCGCCCGTCAATCGAGTTGGCCTGCGAGCGCATCGTTTCCAGCCAGGCGGTCACAAAGACCGGATCCGCGGTGCCGTCGTAAAGCCACACCTGGCCCTCGCCGGGGAGTTCGGCAGCACCCATCAGCGCCGCTTCAAGATCCGGATCGGGAACGGCACGGGTGGAGACAGGGACACTGATTACGTCCACCCTGCGCCCGGATTCGACGGCGACGAAGTGGACGTGGAGCTCGACGGCTCCCTCGGGATCCTCGAGCTGGATTCCGCCCACCCGTTTGAGGGTCACATCCCGTCCCTTGGCCGGGAACCATCGCTGCCGGGGCAGCCAGGCAGTCAGAAGTTCGGGCAGGGACGGAATGGTTTCGCTCATCTGGACGTGGCCTCCGGGGCGAGTATCAACGGAATTGCTTCGGTCTGCGGTGAACTGGTGTTGGACTTCGAGGAGCGCAGCCGCAGCCAGAAGAAGTCGTGGCTGCCCAGGGTCAAGGTGAGCGAGCCGTCCTCCCCGAATGCCGGGAAGGGGGTTCCCCCGAACGCGTCCCGCAGCCCGCGGTTCGCGAATTCCGGCACACTCACTGTCGCCGCCACCGGATGCTGGGAAAGGTTGAAGATGCAGAACATGGTCTCCCCCACCTCGCCCTCCGGGTTGTCCTCGGGCAGTTCGCGCAGGAACGCCAGGACGGCTTCACTGTCGGTCGGTACGTTGCGGTAGGACCCCATTCCGAAGGACGGATGGGTTTTCCGGACCATGATCATCTGCCGCATCCAGTGCAGCAGCGAACTTGAGCTGGCCAGCTGAGCTTCCACGTTGACGTGGTTGTAGTGGTAAACCAGCGACTGCACCACCGGCAGGTACACCTTGCCCGGATCGGCGGTGGAGAAACCGGCGTTGCGGTCCGGGTTCCACTGCATGGGGGTACGTGAAGCATCACGGTCTTCCAGCCAGATGTTGTCACCCATGCCGATTTCGTCGCCGTAGTAAAGGAACGGGCTGCCCGGCAGCGAGAGCAGCAGCGCGTGGATCAGCTCGATCTCCGAACGGGAGTTGTCCAGCAGGGGCGCCAGCCGGCGGCGGATGCCGATGTTGGCCTGCATCCGGGAATCCGGGGCGTACCAGCCCAGCATTGCCTGGCGTTCCTCGTTGGTGACCATCTCCAGGGTCAGTTCATCGTGGTTCCGCAGGAACGTGCCCCACTGCCCGCCCTGCGGGATTTCCGGGGTTTCCTCCATGGTCTGCACGATCGGCGCCGCCTTCTGGTCACGCAGCGCGTAGAACAGGCGGGGCATGATCGGAAAGTGGAAGCACATGTGGCACTCGGGCCCGGTTTCGTCGCCGAAGTACTCCACCACCTCGTGCGGCATCTGGTTCGCCTCGGCCACAATCACCCGGCCGGGATAGTTCTCGTCCACCATGGTGCGCAGGTCCTTCAGAAACCGGTGGGTGGCCGGCAGGTTCTCGCAGTTGGTGCCGTCTTCCTCGAAGAGATAGGGAATGGCATCCGCGCGGAACCCGTCGATCCCCTGGTCCAGCCAGAAGCGGACGACGTCGAACACCGCTTCGACGACTTTGGGATTCTCAAAGTTCAGGTCCGGCTGGTGGCTGAAGAACCGGTGCCAGAAGAACTGGCGCCGGACCGGGTCGAAAGCCCAGTTGGACTCTTCGGTGTCGACGAAGATGATGCGGGCGTCTTCGTATTTCTGATCGGTGTCGGACCAGACGTAGAAGTCCCCGTAGGGACCGTCCGGATCATTCCGGGATTCTTCAAACCACGGGTGCTTGTCCGAGGTGTGGTTCAGCGGCAGGTCGATGATGACCCGCAGGCCCCGGGCGTGGGCCTCCGATACCAGGCGTTTGAAGTCGCTGATGGTGCCGAATTCGTTCAGCACGTCGTAGTAGTCGGAGATGTCATATCCGCCGTCCCGCAGCGGGGACTTAAAGAACGGGGGCAGCCAGAGGCAGTCGATCCCCAGCCACTGGAGGTAGTCGAGCTGGTCGATTAGGCCGGTGAAATCACCGCTGCCGTCTCCGTTGGAGTCCCGGAATCCGCGGACCAGGACTTCGTAGAAGACCGCTTTGCGGTACCAGTTTGGGTCGTTGGTGAGACCGGGCGCGTGCAGCTGGAACGGATTGACCACTACCGCCCCCTCCGTACTGCGAGGATATGCGCCGGTTCATAGTGGGCATCCAGACGGACGTAGTTGTACTGGCCCCAGCGCCAGCTGGCTCCGCTGATCAGGTCATCCACCCAGAACGTTCCGTCCTCATTAAAGTCCTGCGGGTCCAGGTCCAGTGCCTCGAGGTCCAGGGTCACGGTGCATTCCCGTGCGCTGTGCGGATCAGTGTTCACGACGATGATGAGAGTGTCCTTACTGCTTGGATCGGATAGCCGGACCTGCTTGTGCTTGGAGTAAACCACCGTTGCCTCGTCGGTGCTCGCGTGGACCGTCAGGTTCTGGAGGTCGCCCAGGGCAGGGTGGGACCGGCGGATCTGGTTGAGCCTGGTGATGTAGGGAGCCAGGCTTCTGTCCGCCGCCTCCGCAGCGGCGAAGTCACGCTGCTTGTATTCGAACTTCTCGTTGTCCAGATACTCCTCCGCGCCGGGCCGGGCGACGTGCTCGTAGAGTTCAAACCCGGCGTACATGCCCCACAGCGGGCTGGCCGTCGAGGCCAGCACAGCCCGGATCTTGAAGGCGGGCGGACCGCCGTACTGCAGGAATTCGGTCAGGATGTCCGGGGTGTTCACGAAGAAGTTCGGCCGGAAGAAGGCGGCGGTTTCCTGCGAGACCTCGGTGAAGTACTCCTCGATTTCCTTCCGGGTGTTCCGCCAGGTGAAGTAGGTGTAGGACTGCTGGAACCCGGCCATGCCGAGGGCATGCATCATCGGTGGGCGGGTGAACGCCTCGGCGAGGAAAACGACGTCGGGATGCTGGCGGTTCACCGTCCCGATCAGCCACTCCCAGAAGCGCAGCGGCTTGGTGTGCGGGTTATCCACCCGGAAGATCTTCACCCCGTGGCTGATCCACATCAGCACGATCCGCAGGATTTCCGCGGACAGGCCCTCGTAGTCGTTATCGAAATTCAGCGGATAAATGTCCTGGTATTTCTTTGGCGGGTTCTCCGCATAGGCGATCGTCCCGTCCACCCGGGTGGTGAACCACTCGGGGTGTTCGGTGACCCAGGGATGGTCGGGCGAGGCCTGCAGCGCCAGGTCAATCGCGGTGTCGAGCCCCAGCCCGGCCGCTGTGTCGACAAAATGGTCGAAGTCCGCGAACGTGCCCAGGTCCGGATGCAGGGCGTCGTGGCCTCCCTCCGCCGCGCCAATGGCCCAGGGCGAACCGGGGTCCTGCGGGCCGGCAACCAGGGTGTTGTTCGGCCCCTTCCGGTGAGTGGATCCGATCGGGTGGATCGGCGGCAGGTAAATCACGTCGAACCCCATGGCGGCGACGCGTTCCAGGCTGCGGGCCGCGGACCGGAAGGTTCCGGAGGTCCAGGACGCCGTTGCCGGATCGAAGACCGCGCCTTCGGACCGGGGGAAGAATTCGTACCAGGCGCCGCGCCCGGCGCGGTCGCGTTCCACCTTGACCGGGAACTTCGGTGAAGAAGTCACGAGGTCCCGGATCGGTTCGCGGTCCAGTACGCCGGTCAGTTCGCTCCTGCCGGCAGCAGCCAGCCGCGTGCTGGGGTCCACAGCGGTGTCGCCCATCACCCGGGCGGTGCCGCGGAGGATTTCAGCGTCCGCTTCGTTTCTGCCCTCCGCCGCGGCGGCAAACAGGGCAGCGCCTTCAGCGAGCATCAGTTCGACGTCGACTCCCGCAGCGATCTTCACCTCGGCATTGTGGTGCCAGGTTCCGTACAGGTCGGCCCAGCCCTCGACGGCGAAGGTGTGGTCCCCCGCCGTTTCCGGCCGCAGCAGTCCCCGCCAGCGGTCAAGGCCCTGCCCCACCGGGCGCATGCGGTGCCGCTGGACCTCCCGGCCGGAGGGGTCGTAGAGCACGGCGGTGACGCCGACCAGATCGTGCCCCTCGCGGAAGACGGTGGCCCCGATCACGAGGTCCTCTCCCGGAACCGCTTTGGCCGCAAAGCGGCCGCACTCGATCACCGGAGACACGTTTACGATCGGAATCCGGCCAAACCGGAGTTCCGTGGCGGGCTGGACATCAGATGACAACGCGCTGGAAGTGGTCACAGACTAGACGTTAGCGACAATCAGGGCAGATTGCTAAGGCCACGTACCTTTTGCTGCATCGTCACTGGTCAGGGCGTGGCGGTAAATGTTCCCGCAGGTGAGCAGCGGGTCCGCGGGTCCGCGGGTCCAGGTAAATTCCATGTTGCTTTTCTCCGCATTTTTTGTGATTTGCGGCACCCCTGCTGCCATCTGCGCTAGCCTAACGGGGGTGAAGGCAATCCGAAGGTTTACCGTCCGTACTGTCCTCCCCGACACCATAGCGCCGCTGGCCAGACTGGCCGGCAACCTGCGCTGGAGCTGGCACGAGCCCACCAGGCAGCTCTTCCAGGATCTGGACCCGGAAATCTGGGCTGCCAGCGGACACGACCCGATCCGTGCCCTCGGCTCAGTCAGCAGGCAGACGCTGGAGCGCATTTCCTCAGACTCCGCGCTGGTCGACCGCATCCGGGAACTCGACGAGAACCTTGAGCACTACCTCACGGCTCCGCGCTGGTACCAGTCGCTCGGCGAGGACGCACCGCGGCTCATCGCCTACTTCTCCCCCGAATACGGCATCAGCGCAGTCCTGCCCCAGTACTCCGGCGGCCTGGGCATCCTCGCCGGCGACCATCTCAAATCCGCCTCGGACCTGGGTGTGCCCCTGGTGGGTGTTGGCCTGCTCTACCAGGCCGGCTACTTCAAGCAGTCCCTCTCCCGGGACGGCTGGCAGCAGGAAACCTATCCGGTCCTGGACCCGAACGGGCTGCCGCTGACCCTGCTGCGCGAAGAGGACGGAACCCCGGCCCGCATCAGCCTGCCGCTGCCCAACGGCAGGCACCTCATGGCCCAGATCTGGCGGGCCGACGTCGGCCGTGTGCCGCTGCTGCTGCTGGATGCCGATGTCCGGGGCAACGACGACGCCGCGCGCGGGATCACCGACCGGCTGTACGGCGGCGGTGGCGACCACCGCCTGCAACAGGAACTGCTGCTCGGAATGGGCGGCGTCAAGGCACTGCGCGTTTTTGAACGGCTGACCGGTGCCCCGGCCCCCGAGGTTTTTCACACCAATGAGGGCCACGCAGGGTTCCTCGGGGTGGAGCGGATCCGGGAACTGATGGATACCGGGATGAACTGGGATGAAGCCCTCACCGCGGCCCGGGCCTCTACCATTTTTACTACCCACACACCGGTCCCGGCAGGGATCGACCGTTTCGATGTGTCTGTGGTGCGCCATTTCCTGGGCGCCGGGCTGGCGCAGTCCGTTCCCACCAACAAGGTCATCTCCCTGGGAGCGGAGGATTACGAGGGCGGGGACCCCAACATGTTCAACATGGCGGTGATGGGGCTGCGCCTGGCCCAGCGCGCCAACGGCGTTGCCAAGCTCCACGGTCAGGTGTCCCGGGAAATGTTCTCCGGCCTCTGGCCCGGGTTTGACGTTTCCGAGGTGCCGATCACCTCGGTCACCAACGGTGTGCACGTGCCCACATGGGTTGATCCGGAGGTCACCGCCCTGGCGCGGCAGCAGCTGGGCGTCGCCGCGGTGCACGACCGCGATTGGGCGCGTGCCTATGAAGTCAGCGACGAGGCCCTCTGGGACCTGCGGCGCAGGATGCGCAGCAACCTGATCGACGACGTCCGGGGACGGGTGCGCTCCGCCTGGCTCAAGCGCGGAGCATCCGATGCCCAGCTCGGCTGGACCGATGATGTGCTGGACCCGGACGTTCTGACCATCGGTTTCGCGCGCCGTGTGCCGACCTACAAACGGCTGACCCTCATGCTTCGGGACCCTGCCCGGCTCAAGGCTCTGCTCCTGCACCCCACCCACCCGGTCCAGGTGATCGTGGCGGGCAAATCGCATCCCGCGGATGAGATGGGCAAGCGCATGATCCAGGACCTGGTGCAGTTCACCGACGACCCGGAGGTCCGGCACCGGATCGTTTTCCTGCCGAACTACGACATCGCCATGGCCCGCACCCTGTTCCCCGGCTGCGACGTTTGGCTGAACAACCCGATCAGGCCATTGGAGGCCTCCGGCACCTCGGGCATGAAGTCCGCGATCAACGGCGGCCTGAACGTCTCGATCATGGACGGCTGGTGGGACGAGATGTACGACGGCGCCAATGGCTGGGCGATTCCCTCGGCGAATCCCCGGGAAGGCACCCAGACCAGGGAAGTGCATACCGCCGACCAGCGCGACGATATTGAAGCCGCTGCCCTCTATGACCTGCTGGAGAACACCGTGACCCCGTTGTTCTACGGCGCGGAGCTGCCGGGCGCTGCCGGCGCGGCCGGGCCCTCCGAAGCACCGGCGGATTCCCTGCCGCACGAATGGCTGGAGATGGTCAAGCACACTCTGGCGGAGCTGGGACCGGAGGTGTCCGCCTCCAGGATGCTGCGGGATTACGTTAACCGGCTTTACCGTCCGGCCTGCCAATCCGGCCGGGCCGCGGCCGCCAACCAGTACCAGGCTGCCAAGGAACTTGCCGCCTGGATCCAGAAGGTGCGGGATGGCTGGTCCGGTGTTTCCGTGGAACACGTGGATTCCATCGGAATCAGCGATGCGCCGCAGATCGGTGACAGCCTTAATATTCAGGCCTATGTGAACCTGGGGTCGCTGAAGCCCACGGATGTGGTGGTGGAAGTCGCCTACGGGAAGGTCTCCGAAACTGACCGGCTCAGCGATTACCAGTTCCAGGATCTTTCCGTCAGTGAGGATCTGGGCTCGGGCAGGTACCTGTACGCGGGCAGCATCCGGATTGAGCAGGCAGGACCATTTGGCTACACGGCGCGGGTCCTGCCGGAGCATCCCGGCCTGGCCTCGAAGGCCGAGCTGGGGCTGGTGGTGAACGCCTGACGGTCCTCCGGCGCTGACCGGCTGGCTGGCTAGCTGGCTGGCTGTCTGTCTGAGTGGGCTGGCTGGCTAGGCGCGGTAAACGCTGATCGAGTCCGCCGCCACCCGGTCCGTCTCGCCGCCGGCCAGCCGCGCGCCGCTGCGGCGGCCGTCCGGGTCGGCCGTGGCAGCCAGGAGTTCGTACAGCCGGCCGTCGTCGGTGTCGACGCCGGTCGCGTGCAGGGTCTCCCGGTCCGGCAGGACCACGTCCACCGGCTCGTTCTGGCCGTTGATAACCACCAGGCCCGCGCGTTCGCCCTTTGCCGAGCCGAGCAGCAGCTGCAGCACCCGGCAGCCGGGATCGTGCCAGTCGGCTGCTGTCATGGGCTCCCCCGTGGCGCTGAACCACAGTAGGAACGCGTCGCGGGAGTCCGAGGGGAAGGCATAAGGCTGCAGGGCCAGGAACTCACGGCGGATGCGCAGCAGCCGCCGTGTGGCTTCCAGCATGCGCCGGGCGTCGTCGTCGAGCTCCCAGGACAGCCAGCTGATCCGGTTGTCCTGGCAGTAGGAATTGTTGTTCCCGTGCTGGCTCCGGCCGGTTTCGTCGCCGGCCGTGATCATGGGGACCCCGACGGAGAACAGCAGGGTTGCCATCAGATTCCGCGCGGTCTGGGCCCGCCGCACCAGAATAGCCGGATCTTCGGAGGGCCCTTCCATACCGTGGTTCCAGCTGCGGTTGTGGTTGGAGCCGTCCCGGTTGTCTTCGCCGTTGGCTTCGTTGTGCTTGTGGTTGTAGGCGGTGAGGTCCGCCATGGTGAACCCGTCGTGGGCCGTCACCAGGTTGACGGAAGACAGCGGTGTGCGGTCGGAGCGGGCGAACAGTTCCGCGGAACCGGACAGTGCGCCGCCGAGCCGGGCGAGGGATCCGGCCGGTTCTCCGGCGGCCAGGGCAGCCTGGTCCACCAGCCAGAAGTCCCGGACGGTATCCCGGAAATGGTCATTCCAGTCGGCCCAGCCCGGCGGGAAGTTCCCGGTCTGCCAGCCATCGGGCCCCAGGTCCCACGGCTCGGCGATCAGTTTGATGCCCTGCATCCCCGGATCGACGGCCAGGGCGACCAGCAGCGGGTGCCTGCGGTCGTAATGGTTCTCGGCGTCGCGGGCCAGCGTTGGAGCCAGGTCGAACCGGAAACCGTCCACATGGAACTCGCTGACCCAGTAGCGCAGGGAGTCCAGCGCCAGCTGGATCACCCGCGGTTCGCTGAAGTCCAGGGTGTTTCCGCACCCGGTGGTATCCAGGTAACGGCCGTCAGCGGTGTGCCGGTAGTAGACCTGGTCCCCGAGCCCGCGCCAGCAGAGGGCCGGTTCGTCCTGCGCGCCTTCCGCCGTGTGGTTGTACACGACGTCGAGGATCACTTCGATGCCTGCCTGGTGCAGGGCCCTCACCATGGCCTTGACTTCGTCCTGCACGGCCTGCGGGCCGGCTGCCTGCGCTGCTGCGGTGGCGTACCCGGCATGCGGGCTGAAGAACCCGAGGGTGTTGTAACCCCAGTAATTGCTCAGCCCCAGGTCCTGCAGGTGCGGCTCATCGATGTGGAAGTGCACCGGAAGCAGCTCGACCGCGCTGATGCCGAGCTCCAGGAGGTAACGGATGACCGCCGGATGGCCCATGCCGGCGTAGGTTCCGCGCAGCTCCTCCGGGAGGCCGGGGTGAAGCATGGTCAGCCCGCGGACATGTGCTTCATAAACGACGGTGTCCCGCCACGGCACATGCGGATGCTGGTCGTTCCCCCAGTCGAAGCCGGACTCCGTGGCGACGGAGAAGTACAGCGGCTGGCCGGTGTCGCCGTAGACCGTGTCGATCCCGCGGCCGTACGGGTCCAGCAGCAGCTGGAACGTACCCGGCTCGGCGGGCAGCGGAGCCCCGTGCTGCCAAAACCCGTAGCGGATTCCAGGCGCGAAACCGTCCACCCGGCCATGGTGGATGCCGGCGGAGCGGCGCTCCAGGAGGGCAGCGGTCCACCGGCCCGGCGTCCGTTCGAACCAGATATCCACCGCGTCCAGGCCGGGAGCGTACACCGAAACGTTGACGGCTCCCGGCACGTCCGGGACACCGGCAACACTGTCGTGCACTCCCAGCGGGAAGGCCCGCGAGATCCGCTCAGACGGAGTCAGTCTGCCCGGCGTGACGAGGTGTGCCATGGTGCCTCCCGGCGTCCCGTTCGGCTTAGGCGGAACGCTGCCGTGAAACTTCGTAGAGGGTAATCCCCACGGCCATGGAAGCGTTCAGGGATTCCATGGCGGAGTCGATGGGGATGGAGACAATCTGGTCGCAGTTTTCCCGGACCAGCCGGGAAAGCCCCTTGCCTTCCGAGCCGACGACGATGCAGACCGGTTCCTTGGCAAGCGCCAGATCGGGCAGGGAAACGTCGCCGTCGCCGTCGAGACCCAGAACGAAGATACCCATCTTCTTGAAAGTCTTCAGCGTGTTGTTCAGGTTGCTGGCGCGTGCCACCGGCACGCGGACAGCCGCACCGGCGCTGGTCTTCCAGGCGGCGGCAGTAACTCCTACCGAACGCCGCTCCGGAACGACCACGCCGTGGGCGCTGAACGCGGATGCGGAACGGATAATGGCACCGAGGTTACGCGGATCGGTGATGCCGTCCAGGGCTACGAACAGCGGGGCATTTTTGATGTGCCCCTTCTTCCAGGCTGCGAGGGTTTCCTCGGCAAGGTCCATGGGATCGGCGTATTCGTACGGCGGGATCTGCAGGACCAGGCCCTGGTGCACGGCCTCGTTGGTCATGCGGTCCAGCTCCGGCTTGTGTGTCTCCATCACCGGCAGCCCGCGCTCGGTGGCCATCTTCAGGGATTCCCGCACCCGGTCATCCATGTCGATCCGCACTGCCACGTGCAGGGCCTTGGCCGGAATACCGGCGCGCAGCGCCTCCACGACGGAGTTGCGCCCGGTGACCACTTCTTCGGCAACCTTGCCCCGGGCCGGAGCGTTCCGGCCACCCGCGCGCTGTCCGCCGTGCTTGGCGGCAGAGCGCTCGGAAAGCTGCTTGTTCTTGTAGGCCTTGTGGTAGGGGCGGTCCTCGGCCTTGGGCGTGGGGCCCTTGCCTTCAAGAGCCTTGCGTCCTAGGCCTCCGGTGCCCTGGCTGGGGCCCTTTTTGGCTTTGCGCATTGCGCCGGGTCGTCCGTTATTGGCCATGGGTTACACCTTAAGTAGAAGAAAGCACTACTTCTAGTTTACGCAGCCCGCTCCCCGGCCGCGTTCCATGCCCAGCGTGCGCCGCCGGAACAGGCCGTCTAGCCCGCGTCCAGGGACCAAAACGCGCCGTCGGGCGTGTCCTCAACCACCACTCCGGCTGCTGCCAGCGCGTCTCGGATGGCATCCGCCCGTGCCCAGTCCCTGGCGCTGCGTGCCTCGCTGCGTTCCCGCAGCCGATCCTGGATCAGGCTGTCCAGCGCCTGGTGCTCAGGGCCGGATGCCCGCGGTCCTGCCTGCACCGCGTCCAGGCCGAGGACTTCTGTCATCGCGCGGACCTGGGCCAGGGCGGTACGGACGGTTTCGAGGTCCGACGCCGCCAGGGCCGTATTGCCGGTGCGCACCGTCTCGTGCAGCACGGCCAGGGCCTGCGGAACATTCAGGTCATCGTCCATGGCTGCGCCGAAAGCTTCCGGCAGATCCGCCGGAGTTCCCTGCACACCCTCGCCCAGTTTGGCTGCGGCCTTGGCGATGAAACCATCGATCCGTTCCACGGCGGAAGCTGCTTCCTGCAGCGAGGTGGGCCGGTAGTCCAGCACGGACCGGTAGTGGGCCTGGCCCAGGTAATACCGGACGACCCGCGGAGAGGCCTCAGCGAGCATCTGCTCAGGGCTGATGGTGTTCCCGATCGATTTGGACATCTTCTCGCCCTCGAAGGTGACCATGCCGTTGTGCATCCAGAAGTTGGCGAAGCCGTCTCCGGCTGCGCGGGACTGCGCCATTTCGTTTTCGTGGTGCGGGAACCGCAGGTCCAGTCCGCCGCCGTGGATATCGAAGCGCGGGCCGAGGTATTTGGTGACCATTGCGGAGCATTCCAGGTGCCAGCCAGGCCGGCCGCGGCCCCAGGGACTGTCCCAGGCGGCTGTTTCGGGGTCGGTGTCCTTGTGGCCCTTCCACAGTGCGAAGTCCCGCGGATCGCGCTTACCCCGGGGATCGGCGTCGGGCGCTGCCTGCATGTCGTCGATGTTCTGCCGGGTCAGCGAGCCGTATTCGGGCCAGGAGCGGACATCGAAGTAGACGTCGCCGGAGCCATCCGGGGCGGGATAGGCGTGGCCGGCCTCGATGAGCCGCTGGATGAGCGTGTGCATTTCCGGAATATGGCCGGTGGCCCGGGGTTCGTAAGTGGGCCGCTGCACGCCCAGGGTGTCGTAGGCGCGGGAGAATTCCTGCTCGTAGCGGTAGGCCAGGGCCCACCACGGTTCGTCCGGAATGACTCCGGGAGCCGGCTCGGCGCCGGCGGATGCCTCCGCCTTGGCAAGGATTTTGTCATCGATGTCGGTGACGTTGCGGACTGTGGTCACGCGGAAGCCGCGGGCCTGGAGCCAGCGGGTGAGCTGGTCGAAGGCAATCGCGGAGCGGATGTGCCCCACATGCGGCAGGCCCTGCACGGTGGCACCGCAGTAGTACAGGCTCACCTGTCCCGGAATCAGCGGTTCGAAGTCCCGGACCTGCGCGGTTGCTGTGTCATAGAATCTCAGGCTCACTGCTCTAGGCTACCGCCTGCCGCTCCCCGCCCCGGCAGCTTCGTTACGGCTGGTCCGCGGCGACGACGGCGGTGGCCACCGCGGCGAGGCCCTCGCCCCGTCCGGTGAAGCCAAGCCCGTCGGTGGTGGTGGCCGAAACGCTGACCGGCGCTCCCGCGGCCTCGCTGAGGACGGCCTCGGCTTCGGCACGCCGGGGACTGAACTTGGGGCGGTTGCCGATCAGCTGCACTGAAATGTTCCCGATCCGGAATCCCGCTGCCCGCACCAGCCGTGCCGCTTCGGCGAGGAGGACAGTTCCCGCCGCTCCGGCATACTCGGGCCGGTCGGTGCCGAAATGGGTGCCGAGGTCCCCGATGCCCGCCGCGGAGAACAGGGCGTCCGCGGCCGCATGCGCCACCACATCTCCGTCCGAATGCCCGGCCAGGCCGCGCTCATTCTCCCAGTGCAGGCCTGCCACCCACAGGGGCCGGGGCGCATCAGCGGGGGCGAAGGCATGGACGTCGGTCCCGATGCCGGTACGGGGAAGGGAAGCGGATCCCATGGGTCAGTCCTCCTGCATGCTGGTGCCGTTGGAAAGCACGGCTTCAGCGAGCAGCAGGTCCAGCGGAGTGGTGATCTTCAGGGACATTTCGGAACCTTCCACCACGTGCACCGTGGCTCCAAGGCTCTCGGCCAGCATCGCGTCGTCGGTGATCGCCGCTGCCCGCTGCTCGTCAAACTCCGCCGCAGCAGCATGCGCCCGGCGCAGCAGCCCGGCGTCGAACCCCTGCGGCGTCTGCACGGCCCGCAGCGAGGAACGATCCGGAGTTCCGGTGACACGGAAGGGCGCAAGCGCCGCTTCATCGCCGTCCGTGGCCTCCACCGACTTGACCGTGTCAACCACGGGCACCGCTGGAATCACGGCCTCCGCTCCGGCAGCCAGGGCTGAGGCCACCCGGTGGAACACCTGCGCCGGGGCCAGGGCCCGGGCGGCATCGTGGACCAGGACGGCGTGAAGATCCTCCGGAAGGGCATTCAGCGCCGCGCGGACAGAATCTGAACGGGTGGCACCGCCGTCAACGACGGTAACGGGACACCCCAGGCGGATGGCGGTGCACAGAGCCCGAAGGGCCGCATCGGCTGCCGGAACCGCAACGCTGATGTGGGACGCGACGCCGGAGGCGTCCACCCCGCGCAGGGCGTGCGCCAGGAGCATCTCGCCTGCGAGGGGAACCTGCGCCTTCGGCATACCGTAGCCAAGGCGCTGGCCGGAGCCGCCGGCGACCAGGATGACGCCCACGCGGTACGGGCCGGGAATGGATTCAGACACATCCCAAGCCTAGTGGCCCGCGGTGCCGCCCGGCGCCGGCAGGGCCGTTAAACGGCGATTGCCGCCCCAATAGGAGCGGCAATCATCAACCGGGTGCCTAGCTGGCCAGGACTTCGTCCAGTACAGCGGCCGCCTGGTCTTCGTCAGTCTTTTCGGCCAGGGCAAGCTCCGAAATGAGAATCTGGCGGGCCTTTGCAAGCATGCGCTTCTCGCCTGCGGAAAGGCCGCGGTCGTGGTCGCGGCGCCACAGGTCGCGGACGACCTCGGCAACCTTGACGACGTCGCCCGAGGCGAGCTTCTCCAGATTTGCCTTGTATCGGCGGGACCAGTTTGTGGGCTCTTCAGTCAGTTCGGCGCGGAGGACATCGAAAACGTGCTCGAGACCTTCCTTGCCCACGACGTCGCGCACCCCAACGAGGTCAACGTTTTCAGCCGGTACTTCAATGGTCAGATCACCCTGTGCCACCTTGAGCTTGAGATACATCTTCTCTTCGCCCTTGATGGTCCGCATCTTGATCTCTTCGATCTTCGCGGCACCGTGGTGAGGGTAAACAACTGTTTCGCCAACCTCAAAAACCATGTGGACTTTCCCCTTTCCCGAACCTCAGTTTAGCATGCAAGCGACACGCCGAGAAGAGTTTGTGCAGGTCAGCGGCACGGGCCTGAAAACTGAGTAGTATTCGGCCTCGCACAGGTGCCGATCTGAGTAGTTCCGGCGGGCCCCCGTTGTCTCTAAATCCATGTTTTAAGGGGAATGCCGATAGGCTATGAAGCAAACGTTCCCCCGGTCCCCCGACCGCCACACTTCAGGAGTTTGTGCTGTGAGATTCACACCCAAGAACCGGACGCGGACCGCTGCCGCCGCCGGTGTTATCGCGCTGTCGCTGCTGGGCGCCACCGGCTGCAGTGCCGTGAACGATCAGGCAACCACCCTGGAGTACTCCCCGTCCGACGGCATCGTCCAGGACATCGGCGATCTGGAACTGCGGAACATCGTGGTGATCAGCGACGGCGACGGCGAGCCCGGCCGCCTGCTGGGCACCGTGGCCAACGCTTCCTCGGACCCCATCAACCTTGAACTGTCGATTGGCGGATCACAGCTCACCTGGAACATCCCGGCCGGCGGCAAGGTTGTCTACGACGACGCTCCCCAGTCCGAGGTCCTCGTCCAGACCGTCAACGTGGTTCCCGGCACCGGTATCCGGGCCGAAGCCACCGCCGGTTCCGAAACCGCAACGCTGAACATTCCCGTTGTTGATGGCCAGGTCCCGTACTACAAGGACTACCTGCCCACGCCGGAGGCCACCCCCACCAGCGAAGCAACCAGCGACGCTTCCGGTGAAGCCACGGCACCCGCTGCAGGCGAGGCAACCGGCACCCCCACCGGCACCGCCGCTCCGTAACCGGGCCGCAAACAAAGAACCAGCAAAAAGCAGGCCCCGTCCGAGGACGGGGCCTGCTTTTGCTTAAGGATCGTTCCCGCACCGGCAGCCAGCCTGCTGAGGCCAGGCGCCGACGGGCCGCCTCAGGCCTCGAACTTGTAGCCGAGCCCGCGGACAGTCACCAGGTGCCGGGGTGCTGAGGGATCGGGCTCGAGCTTTGCCCGCAGGCGTTTGACGTGCACGTCAAGGGTCTTGGTGTCCCCCACGTAGTCGGCGCCCCAGACCCGTTCAATCAGCTGGCCCCGGGTCATGACGCGGCCGGAGTTCCGCAGCAGCATTTCCAGCAGCTCAAACTCCTTCAGCGGCATGGACACCGCCTGGCCGTCCACACTCACCACATGCCGTTCGACGTCCATGCGGACGGGACCAGCCTGCACCGTCGCGGCATTAAAGTCCCCGGCGTCGCTCCGGCGCCGCAGGACTGCCCGGACCCGGGCCAGGAGCTCGCGGGACGAGTACGGCTTCGTCACGTAGTCATCGGCCCCAAGTTCCAGGCCAACCACCTTGTCGATTTCGGCGTCCCGGGCGGTCAGCATGATGATGGGGACGTCCGAACGCTGGCGGAGCTGCCGGCAGACCTCCGTTCCGGACAGGCCCGGAAGCATCAGGTCCAGCAGCACCAGGTCCGCTCCGGAGCGGTCAAATTCCACAACGGCGTCGATGCCGTTGTCCACGACGGCGACGTCGAACCCCTCACGTTCGAGCAGGTAGGACAGCGGGTCGCTAAAGGACTCTTCGTCCTCGACAATCAGGATCCTGCTCAAGCACTTACTCCTTGTTGGCCGGCGCAGGCGCGCCGGTGGTTCGTGGCGGCAGTTCCGCCTGTTCTTCTGGATCGGCGGTGTCCATCTCCGGAAGCCGCACGGTGAAGGTCGACCCCTGGCCCGGCTGGGACCAAAGGCTGATTTCTCCGCCGTGGTTGGAGACAACGTGCTTCACAATGCTCAGTCCCAGGCCGTTGCCGCCCGTATTTCTGGACCGTGCCGAGTCCAGTCGGTAGAACCGTTCGAAGACCCGTTCCTGGTCCTCGGCCGGAATACCCGGGCCCCGGTCAGTGACCGTGATTTGGGCCAGGCCGTCACGGGACCGGATCCCGACGCCCACCTGGCTGCCCTCGGGGGAATAGCGGATCGCGTTATCGATCAGGTTGCGGAACGCGGTGGTGAGCATGGGCCCGTCAGCGTAGACGGGGTTCTCGGCCGTTCCACCCACCACCAGGGTGATGTTCCGGTTCTCCGCCGGGAGCCGGTTGGCCTCCACGGCATGGGAAACAAGTTCGTTGATGTCCACCGGCTCGGCGTGGTCGGCCATGTCTGCGCCCTGCAGCCGGGACAGTTCGATGATGTCCTGCACCAGCGCCGCGAGCCGGACGGCTTCCTTGTTCATCCGCTTGGCGAAGCGCCGGACTGCTTCCTCATCCGCCGCCGCGCCGTCGATTGCCTCGGCCAGCAGCGAAATGGCACCGACCGGCGTCTTCAGTTCATGCGAAACGTTGGCGACGAAGTCGTTGCGCATCTCCTCGGTGCGGGTGGCTTCGGTGCGGTCGTCGGCAAGGATCAGGATGTATTCCTCGGCGATCGGCGCGACCCGCAGCTGGAGTATCAGGCTGCCCTGGCCGAGCAGGCCCCGGTGCAGTTCAACGTTTTTGTCCTCGATCACCCCGTCCCGGCGGACCCGGGCGGTGAGTGCGAGCACCTCGTCCTGCATCAGGGTGTGCCCGCGGACCAGCCCGAAAGCGTAGGCGCCGGGGCTTGCCCGGACCACACCGTCAATACCGTCCACGACGATGTACGCCCGGCCGAGGACGCCAAGGATCTCCGCGGCCCCTTCGGAGAGCGCAGGCTCATCCACTTCGGCCAGGTCGCGGCGGTGCCGCTGGCTGGACATATAGGCGACAACACCGAAGACGCCGACGGCCAAGCCAAGGATGCCGGACAGCAGTCCCAGCAGTACAGGATTCACAGTCCTAGCTTAGGCGGACGGAACGGTGCCGAACTGCGCTCCGGTGGCATTCACCCAAGCGTTAAACTAACGTTCACTTCAAGGGGGCCGTTCGTTCACCGGGTACTGGCAGCATAAACGGAGCCGTACCAGCTGGATGCCGGCTGTATAAATGTTCATCGAAAGGACGCATCAGTGCGCAAGGTTTTCCAGGCCGAGCTTCACCAGATCGGAGAGGAGCTGACCCAGATTTCCCAGCTCGTCACCGAGGCGATGAAGAAGGCCACTCTGGCGTTCGAGACCGCAGACACCGAGCTCGCCCAGGACGTGATCGCCGCCGATGCCCGCATTGATTTCCTGCAGAACGATCTTGACGAGCGGGCTATCGACATCCTGGCCCTTCAGGGCCCGGTTGCCAGCGACCTGCGGATGATTGTCGGGTCCCTGCGGATGAGCGCCTCACTTGAGCGGATGGGCGATCTGGCCCGGCACATCGCCCAGCTCGCCCGCCTGCGCTACCCGGCCAACGTGGCTCCCGATTCCATGGTCGAGACGTTCAAGGAGATGGCGCGCCTGGACATTGCCATCTCTGAACTCCTGACCGAGCTCCTGGAGACCCGCAACCTGGAGCTCAGCAAGGACATCTACGCACACAACACCCGGATCAATGAGCTGCACGTGAGCGTGTTCAAGGCTGTGGCCTCCCCGGAATGGAACAACTCCCCCGTCACCACCGTGGACCTGACGCTGGCCAGCCGCTACTTCGAGCGGTTCGCCGATCACGGTGTGTCGGTGACCCGCAAGGTCAATTACCTCGTGACCGGCGAATGGCAGCCGATTTCCGAGAGCCCGCTCTAAGTCAGCTGACTCCGGCCGGCAGGCCGGCACAGCAGCCAAAAGGCGCCCCTCCCGCGACGGGAGGGGCGCCTTTTGCGTGAAAACTACTTACTTCTTCTGCTTGCCCTGGTTTGCCACGGCCTGGATGGAAGCCGCTGCGGCCTCCGGATCCAGGTAGGTGCCGCCGGCCTTGACCGGGACCAGGTTCTCGTCCAGTTCGTACACCAGCGGGATGCCGGTGGGAATGTTCACGGCGGCGATGTCGGCGTCGGAAATCCCGTCGAGGTGCTTGACCAGGGCACGGAGCGAGTTGCCGTGCGCGGCGATCAGGACCGTCTTACCGGCCTTGATGTCCTGCGTGATCTCCGTTTCCCAGTAGGGCAGGAAGCGTTCCAGGACGTCCTTGAGGCACTCGGTCCGCGGCAGTTCATCGGCGCTGAGGTCCGCGTAGCGCGGGTCGTGCGCCTGGGAGAAGTCGCTGTCATCCGGCAGGGGCGGCGGCGGGGTGTCGTAGGAACGGCGCCAGAGCATGAACTGCTCCTCGCCGTACTCGGCCAGGGTCTGTGCCTTGTCCTTGCCCTGCAGCGCTCCGTAGTGCCGCTCGTTCAGGCGCCAGCTGCGCTTGACGTCAATCCAGATGCGGTCCGCAGCACCCAGTGCAATGTTGGCCGTGTTGATGGCCCGCTGCAGTCTGGAGGTGTAGAGAACATCCGGCAGAATACCGTTCTCCACCAGCAGCTCCCCGCCGCGGAGCGCTTCGGCCCGGCCCAGGTCCGTGAGGTCTACATCCACCCAGCCGGTGAAGAGGTTCTTTTCATTCCATTCACTCTGGCCGTGGCGCAGAAGGATCACTTTGTAGGTCATAAAATCATCGTATCGGAGAGGGCTGGCGGCGGGCAGGGCGGCAGCGTAACCATGGCGGTACAAGGCGTGCGGCGGCTGCTCCGGCCCCCGCGGTACCCGCTCCCGGCGGTTCCCGCTCCCGGCGGTTCGGAGCACACCCCGCGGGCCAGTAACATTGTTTGGTGAATTTTCCCCTCAAACCCGTTGGAAATATGACCCGGGGCACTACGAACCCCAACCGGCTGCGCCGGGTGGACCGCTGGCTGGCCGGTCCGGAAGCGTGGCGTCTGCGCCGGGCGGCCGATCCGCTGGTCATCGACCTTGGCTATGGGGCCACCCCGACGACGGCGGTGGAACTGCACAGCCGGATGGGCAGTGTGCGGCGGGACGTGAACGTGGTCGGCATCGAGATCGACCCGGGCCGGGTGCTGGCGGCGAAGCCGCTTGAACGCTCCGGCCTGAGCTTCCGCCAGGGCGGATTCGAGCTGCCCGTCGACGGACGGCGTCCGGTGATGGTTCGGGCCTTCAACGTGCTGCGCCAGTACAGCGAAGATGAATATGGTGCCCACTGGGACATGGTCCGCAGCCGTCTCGCGGACGGCGGGATTTTCGTTGACGGCACATGTGACGAAATTGGACGGCGTTCCACCTGGGTGGTGCTGGACCCCGCGGGTCCGGTCTCGCTGAGCATCTCGCTGCGGTTCGGCGCGTTTGAGCGGCCCTCCGACGTGGCCGAGCGCCTGCCCAAGGCCCTGATCCACCGCAATGTGCCCGGGGAACGGGTGCATACCTTCCTGCAGGCCATGGACAAGGCCTGGCTGGACGCCGCGCCGATGGCTTCCTACGGCACCCGGCAGCGCTGGATCTCCATGTGCCGGTCCCTGCGCAGCCAGGGCTGGCCGCTGCTGACCGGCCCGGCCCGGTGGCGGCTGGGGGAAATCACGGTCGCCTGGAACGCCGTCGCGCCTTCAGGGTCCTAGCGCGCCTTCAGGGTTCGAGGGCGCCGTCAGGGTCCTAGCGGCAGGCTGCCGCCCGGGGCCCGGAGGTTCCGGACGGCTACCAGGAACCGTAGGCTCCGCCGCGTCCCTTGGACTCGTTCAGTGCCGGGCGGACATCCGCCAGGTAAACCGACGCGGCGACCACGGCTGCCAGTTCAAAGAGCAGCAGGGCCAGCGGGCCGAACAGCAGGACGGAGAGCAGGCCCACCGCGGCGGCGCCGCCGGTGAGGCCCATCCAGAACCCCTTGGTCCGCTTGTAGGCACGCTCGAAATCCGCGGGCTTGCGCCGCGCGCAGTCCGCGAAGGCCCACAGCTCGATTCCCAGGGCCACGAGACCCAGGGCCAGGTAAAGCAGGTTCTGCAGCTCGAAGACTAAGATCACTGAGCCAGCCTACCGCGTCAGCGCCTGCTCAAGGTCGTTCCAGAGGTCCTCGATGTTTTCGATTCCCACCGACAGCCGCAGCAGGTTCTCCGGGACGGATACCGGTTCAGCCGGCTGCCGGCGCCGCCGCTCGATCAGCGATTCCACGCCGCCCAGTGAGGTGGCCGGCAGCCAGAGGTCCACCTTCTCGGTCACGGCGTCCGCCGCCGCTGCCCCGCCGGCGACTTCAATGCAGAGGATCGAGCCGAAGCCGTTCATCTGCGCCGCTGCCCTGGCGTGCCCCGGGTCGCCGGGGAGTCCCGGGTAGCGGACGTTTTCCACGGCGGGATGCTCCTGCAGCCGTATTGCCAGTTCCAGGGCCGTAGCCATCGACCGTTCCACCCGCAGGGCAAGCGTGCGCAGGCCGCGCAGAGCCAGCCACACCTCAAACGGGCCGCCCACAGCCCCGTGCAGCGACCGGTAGGTCAGCAGGCGGGCACGGAGCCCCGGGTCGGAGGTAACCGCCGCACCCAGGACGACGTCGGAATGGCCGGACAGGTATTTGGTCACGGAGTGGACGACGACGTCGGCACCCAGGTCCAACGGCCGGGTCACCAGCGGCGTGGAGAAGGTGTTGTCCGCAACCACGATGGCTCCGGCAGCGTGGGCCGCAGCGCTCACTGCCTGGATGTCGGCGACTTCCAGCATGGGGTTGGTGGGGCTTTCCAGCCACAGCATGGCAGCTCCGTCGAGCGCTTCGATCACCTCGGCGGTGTTGGCGATGTCCACTGTCCGGACGCTGATCCGGCCGTTCTGCGCGTCTTCGGCGGCCAACAGGAGGGAACCCTGGTAGCTGTGCCGCGGCATCACGAGGGTTCCGCCGGTGGGGATCAGGGACAGCGCGGCGATCACCGCGGCCAGTCCGGAGGAGTAGACCAGGGCGGGCAGCCCGGCGTTCTCGAGGGCGCCCAGCGCCTCCTCGAACGGCTCCCAGGTGGGGTTGGCGTACCTGCCGTAAACGCGGTCTCCGTCCCGGGTTTCGCCGGTCCCGTAGAACGTGGAGGTCAGGACTATCGGCGGGTTGACCGCCGCGTCCGCGGTGCGTTCCGGGCGCCCGGCGGACACCACGAGGGTTTCAGCTGACAGGTTCGCCGCATGGCGTTTCGGCTCGGTGGCTGTGCTCATGGGTTTCAGCCTAGACCTGCCCCGCGCCGCACCGCCGAACGTTTCGCTATGCTCCGTCATGTTTCGCCCGGCTCCCTGGCGCACCCCCTGGGACCCGTTGCCAGCGGCCGGCGCGGTGTTCCCAGCCTGACTGGGTAGGCTATGCGGGTGAGTATTTCGAAACCTTCCACCGGCCTCTTTATCGCCTTCGAAGGCGGCGACGGCGCCGGCAAGTCGACACAGGCTTCGCTGCTCACGGAAGCCCTGGAGCAGGCCGGCCGTCGGGTTGTCCGCACCCGCGAGCCCGGCGGAACTCCGGTGGGCGAGAAGCTGCGGGGGCTGGTGCTGGAACACGGCCACGGGGACATTGATCCCCGCACGGAAGCCCTGATCTTTGCGGCGTCCCGCGCCGCCCACGTCCAACAGGTGATCCGGCCGGCGCTGGAACGCGGCGACGTCGTCGTCTGCGATCGCTATATCGATTCCTCCGTCGCTTACCAGGGCGCCGGACGCGCGCTGGGCCAGGACTCCGTCCGGGGAATCAATGAATGGGCCACGGAGGGATTGGTCCCCGACCTCACCGTGCTGCTGGATGTTGATCCCGGCGCGGGCAGGAGCCGCCGAACGGCCTCCGCTGACGCCGAGGACCGGCTGGAATCCGAACCCGACGAATTCCACGGCAGCATCCGGAACGCTTTTTTGACGCTGGCAGAGGAATCCCCCGACCGTTACCTGGTGCTCGATGCCGGGCTCCCGGTTCCCGTGCTGGCCGGAAAAATCCTGGCCCGGATCGGCGGGCTGCTGCCGTGAGCGTCTGGGATGACCTGCAGGGGCAGGCGCCGGTAGTCGAGCAGCTGCGCCGTGCGGCTGCGGAAGAACGCCCTACCCATGCCTGGCTGTTCACCGGCCCGCCCGGATCCGGCCGGTCGAATGCTGCCAGGGCATTTGCCGCCGCCCTGCTGTGTGAAGCTGAGGACCCCTCCGCACGCGGCTGCGGGCAGTGCCGCGCCTGCCGCACCGCGCTGGCCGGTTCCCATGCCGATGTCTCCTCCGTCACCACGGAGAAGGTCACCATCAGCATTGACGAGGCCCGGGAACTGGTGAAGAAGGCGCAGGACAAGCCCTCCACCGGACGCTGGCGGGTGCTGATCGTTGAAGACGCTGACCGGATGCAGGAACGCAGCACCAACGTGCTCCTCAAAGCCATCGAGGAACCGCCGCCGCGGACCATCTGGCTGTTGTGTGCGCCCAGCCCGGGGGATGTGCTGGTGACCATCCGGTCCCGGTGCCGCCCCGTCGGCCTGCGGCTTCCTCCGGCGGCCGACGTCGCTGAACTCCTGGTCCGCCGCGACGGAATCGACCCCACCGTCGCCGAGGAAGCGGCCAGGGCTGCCCAGAGCCACGTTGGTGTGGCGAAGCGGCTTGCCACCGACGAAGGCGCCAGGGCCCGGCGGGAGAAGATCGTGCGCCTTCCCCTGTCCCTGCGCAGCGTTTCGGGTGCCATGAAGGTGGCCGCGGACCTGGTGGCCCTGGCCGAGGCGGAAGCCACCAGCTCCTTTGAACAGCGGAACGCCGAGGAGAAGGCCGCCCTGCTGGCGTCGCTCGGCGCACCGGAGACCGGCACCCTGCCGCCGTCCATGCGCAGCCAGGTCAAACGGCTGGAAGATGACCAGCTGCGCCGGGCCAAGCGGTCCAAGAACGACTACTTCGACCGGGCACTGACGGATCTGCTGTCTTTCTACCGCGATGCCCTGGTGCTTCAGCTGGATTCCGGAACCGATCTGGTCAATGAGGCGCTCCGCCCCGAGCTTGAGGCCTTCGCCGCGCGCGGCACGGCCGAAGCGACCCTGGCGCGCATGGAGGAAATCAACGCAGTCCGGCGCCGCTTGGTCACCACCAACGTCGCCCCGCTGCTCGCCATCGAAGCGATGGCAGTCAGCCTTTTGTGATTCACCCCCGCCACAGCGCCAGAACCCCTATGGACTCAGGAGCCGCACCAATGCCCCCAGTACGACGCCGCCCCCGGACTTACGTCCGCACCCTGCGCCGCGCCGCGGCAGCCGCCGGCTCCGCCGCCGTCGTACTGGCCTCGCTGGTTGCCTGCACACCGGACGATTCGCACGGTCCGGAGGAAGGCACACAGTCCGCGGCACCGGAGGTCATTGGCGATGTCCCTGCGGAACTTGAGGCGTACTACACGCAGGAAGTCGTGTGGGAACCCTGCGAAGAGGACTTCCTCTGCGCCAGCGTTGAGGTGCCCATGGACTACTCCGATCCCGGCGGCAGCAGCATCGGACTCGAAGTGATCCTGGCCGAATCCGGCGGCACACCGGAAGGGACCATCCTGCTGAACCCGGGCGGACCCGGCGGCTCGGGCTATGACACGGTGCTGGAATCCCTGGAAGGGGTCACCACCGACCGGCTGCGCGGCAGCTTCAACGTGCTGGGCTTCGATCCGCGCGGCGTGGGCCGTTCCACCCCGGTGGACTGCCTGAGCGATGCAGAACTCGATGAAGCACGGGCAGAAACGATCGATCCGTCCACGGATGCCGGTTTCGAGGAAGCCCGGGAAAGCGCCCGGACCTACGCCGAACAGTGCGCCAAGGAATCCGGAGACCTCCTGGGCTTCGTGGACACCGAAAGCGCCGCACGGGACATGGACATCCTCCGCGCCGTCGCCAATGATCCGAAACTGAACTATCTGGGCTTCTCCTACGGCACATTCCTGGGCGCGACCTATGCAGAGCTGTTCCCGGAGAACGTTGGGCGGATGGTGCTGGACGGCGGAATCGATCCCTCCGCCAGCAATGAAGAGATCACCCTGGGCCAGGCCCGCGCCTTCGAAACGGCCATCCGGTCCTACGTCGAAGACTGCCAGTCCTCCACCAACTGTCCGCTCGACGGCAGCGTCGACGACGGGGTGCAGACCATCCGCGATCTCATCAGCTCCGTTGAAGCGAGCCCCCTGACCGCGGCGGACGGCCGGCTGGTCAACGCCTCGACATTCGTCAGCGGGTTCATCCTTCCCCTGTACAACGACGCCAACTGGCCGGCGCTGACCCAGGCCCTCAGCTCTGCACTCCGCGGCGACCCCACGACCATGCTGATGCTCGCGGACCTCGGCGCGGAGCGGAACGAGGACGGCACTTACGCCTCCAACTCCTCCGAAGTGTTCAGCGCTGTGAACTGCCTCGACTACCCGATGGAAACCGACCGCGGGGCAATGGCCCTTGATGCCGAGGAACTTGAAGAAGCCTCTCCGACGCTGGGCCGGTTCCTTGCCTACGGCGGCCTGACCTGCGAGGCATGGCCGCACGCCCCGGTCAACGAACCGCACCGGATTACCGCTGAGGGCGCTGCCCCGCTGCTGGTCATCGGCACCACCGGAGACCCCGCCACCCCTTACGAGTGGTCGCAGGCACTGGCAGACCAGCTGGACTCGGCTGTCCTCCTCACCTGGGAGGCTGAGGGCCACACCGCGTACGGCCGCGGAAACCAGTGCATCGCCGATGCTGTGGACAATTACTTCATTGAGGGGACAGTGCCGGAGGACGGTTTGGTCTGTTCCTAGGTTCCGTTCGTGATTCCGGGAATCCATTCGTGGATCTGCCCCTGAAACTGGCCCGGTGCCGCTGGGGCGCATGTGCTTCCCAGCGGCGCTTTTGACCCGGGGTCTCCCGGCGTATAAAGTTATTCCTTGTGGATTCTGGCCGGTAGCCCGGTGCAGAGGAAGCCCGCCTCCTTAGCTCAGTTGGTAGAGCGTCTCACTCGTAATGAGAAGGTCGCCAGTTCGATTCTGGCAGGAGGCTCCCTATCGAAGCCCCCGGAGCCCATGGTTCCGGGGGCTTCGCTGCAGCAGGAGCCCGGCAACATTTGGGAGCAATCATCACCACCCTCACCACCGCCGTCCGGAGGCGCCCCGAATCCGTACGGGCAGCCGGGTACTGCCTCCACATCTTTTTCGGGGTAGGCATCCTGCTGATGCTCAGCGATCCGGTGGCGGGGATCATCGCCGTTATGCCCGTGGTGTTTGGCCTCATCGGAATCTTCCGCCAGCTCGGCGCCGCCCTCAGGCGCCGCCGGGCCCGCTCGACGAACTACCAGCCGTCCAGCACCTGGCGCAGCACCCCGGCAAACGCTTCAGGGTCACCGGCTCCCGGCCCAAATTCCGGCCCCAGGAAACCCCCGTGCCCGCCCGGGAAAGTCACCGGCAGCGTCCCCAGCCGGTCAGCGGTGACAGCAGCGGCGCGCGCCGCCATCGTTCCGGCAGAGGCCTCCCCCATCCCCACGACAATGCTCGCCGGACCGTCCCGGAGCCCGTCGAAGTCCGGCTGAAAAAGCGTGCAGGTCCGCAGGTTCCGGCCGAACAGTGGATCGTCTCTGGTGCCGTCGTCGGTTTCCGGGCCAGCGCCGTCGTCGGTTTCCGGGCCAGCGCCGTCGTCGGTTTCCGGGCCAGCGCCGTCGTCGGTTTCCGTGCCAGCGCCGCCGCCGGCGTCCGCTAGGCCGGACTCGGATTGCCCGGTACCGGCCGGAAACTCCCCTTGCCAGCCCGCATATGCCATGAACCGAGCCATGGCCGCGCCCCGGCCGTGCTCCTGATAGGTCTGCAGTATCGCTTCGATGCCGGCGACGGCCGCCTCCTGGTCCGGGAGGATTCGGGCCAGCGGGGGTTCGTGCACTACGAGGATCCGAACCAGGTCCCCCGCCTTTGCGGCGAAGGCCAGCGCATTGACCGCTCCCCCGCTGCTGGCGAACATATCCACCTGTGTACTGCCGAGCTCCGCGGCCAGCGCCTGGAGATCCTGGGCGTGCAGCTCCGGTGAATACTCTCCATCGGAGGATTCACTCCGTCCCGTGCCCCGGGGGTCATAGGTGACGGTGGTGCGGTCGGTGAACCGGGCGGCCAGCGCGCTGAAACCGCTTGCATCGATTGGTGAGCCGAACAGCAGCAGCGGCGGTTCCACGCTCTTCCTGACCTCCGCGACGTCGTAGGCGATGCGGGCTCCGGGGACCTCCAAGACATGGCTGGCAGAGCGGTGGATCATGGTGCTGCTCTCTTCACGTATCGGGCTTCACGTATCGGGCATATTTCCTGGCTGGTTCCGTGCAGTAGTCCGGGCCAACGATGTGGTGGCAGGCCCGCTTACGGGTCTTCTGCGGACTTCAGGCCCGCCCCCGGCTGGGGACAGCCAACCCTCGGAACGCAGATTTGTCAACGCTCCGGTGCGGCAGGCAGCAAGGTGTTCTCACGCCACCACCTGGGGAAACATGCCGTCCGATGAGCCAGCGCCAGCCGGAACCAAGTAGTTTCGGCTCAAAAACCCGTAAGTTCATTCGAAAATCAGGTAGCCCGCTGTCCCCCAGCAGACCCAGTGCGGTCCACCACCTTGGGGCCCCGGCCGCACCCCCGTGTGTGCCCGGACACTGGCAGGGTGGGATAATCAATGGCCTAGGTAACACCAACAGCGAGGATGACCATGGCTTTGCTCGACCCGTCCATCTGGACAGGCAAGATTTACGTAAACGGCTGGCGCGAAGGCGGTGCGGGTACTTCAGACGCGCTGGAACCGGCCACCGGGAACAAGCTGGGAAGCTACGGCGTGGCCTCCGTGGAAGACGTCCTGTCCGCAGCCCGCACTGCGGCGGAAGCCCAGAAGGAATGGGCTGCCCGCCGGCCTGAGGAACGCGCAGCCGTACTGCGCCGGGCAGGTCTCCTGTGGGAAGAGCACGCCGAGGAAATCGGCACCTGGATTACCCGCGAAGCGGGCAGCATTCCGGCGAAAGCCGCTCTTGAAACGCACAGTGCCGCCAACGAATGCTACGACGCTTCCGCCCTTCCCGCCCTGCCGGCCGGCGAAGTGCTGACCAGCAACTCCAACCGCTGGTCGCTGTCGCGGCGCCGGCCCGCCGGCGTCGTCTCTGTCATCGCGCCGTTCAACTTTCCGCTGATCCTTTCCATCCGGGCAGTCGCTCCGGCCCTTGCCCTGGGGAACGCCGTGCTGCTGAAGCCGGACCCCCGCACGGCTGTCTGCGGCGGTGTCGCCCTGATGCGCGTCTTCGAGGAGGCCGGCCTGCCAGCCGGCCTGCTGTCGCTGCTCCCCGGCGGAGCTGAGATCGGTGCCGCGGTTGTTGAGGCCCCCGAGGTCAGGGTCATCGCGTTCACCGGATCCACCGGCGCCGGACGCAAGATCGGCGAGACCGCCGGCCGCCTGCTCAAGCGCGCCCATCTGGAGCTTGGCGGCAACAACGCCATGATCGTGCTGCCCGGAGCGGACCTGGCGAAGGCCGCGTCGGCGGCAGCTTTCGGTTCCTTTATGCATCAGGGACAGATCTGCATGACCACGGGGCGCCATATTGTCCACGAGGATATCTACGACGAATATGTAGCTGCCCTCACCGAGAAGGCCGAGCACCTTCCGGTGGGAGACCCGGCCGGAGGCCAGGCCGCGCTGGGCCCCATCATCGACGAAAACCAGCTCAAGAAGATCAACGGCATTGTGCAGGACGCCGTCGCTGCCGGCGCCCGCCTCACCGCTGGTGGAACCAGCGAAGCGCTCTTCTACCGGCCCACCGTGCTCGCCGATGTCACCCCGGACAACCCGGCCTGGACCCAGGAGATCTTCGGTCCCGTGGCACCGGTCATGAAGTTCTCCAGCATCGATGAGGCTGTGGAACTGGCCAACGCCAGCGACTATGGACTCTCCCTGTCCATCCTCGGCGACGTCGGAATGGCGATGGCAATCGCCGACCGCGTCGAATCCGGCAAGGTCCACATCAACGAACAGACAGTGAACGACGAATCCAACGCCCCCTTCGGCGGTGTCAAGGATTCCGGCAACGGCGGCCGCGTCGGCGGTGCCGCGGCGAACATGGAATCCTTCACGGAAATCCAGTGGCTCACCATGCGGCCGGAAATCGCTTCCTACCCGTTCTAGCCTTCCCGCAGCAGTGGATAAGCGGCGGCCGCCCGGCAGGGCAGCCGCCGCTTTTTCGCTGGCAGAACACCCCGGCTTAAGCTCAAGAATTCCACAAGAAATTCTTGCGGAAACATTGCGTTAACCGCGGGTCGAACTTGAGCGTTTGCCTAGGCAACGCTCTGTATCGTCCTACCCATCAGGCAAAAAGGTCCGAAGAAGTCCACACGGATCGAGACGACATTGGGGGAAACATGAACAGCTGGAACGCAGACACCGAAGTCCTGGTCAAGCGCTACACGGACACCCAGCGGGACAACCATGTTGCAGCCCTGTGCGCCGAATGCCGCCGCCGCCTCGTCCCCGAATGGGCCAATGACAAGCGTGCCACCGACCGGACCGGCTACTGGGTCATCCGCGGCTACCGCTACCCCGGAGTCCGCTGCTCCACCCACGAGCGCCGGCTCCTGCAGGACTACTACGGCACCCGGAACGACAAGGGCCAGGTTGTTCGGCACGTTGCCGGCTCCCGCGGCAAGACCACAGCTCCTGCACGCCGCACCCTGCGCCTCTTCGGCAGCAAGGTCCGCTCGGGCAGCTAACCAAGTCTTTCCCCAAGAAAGAAACCGCAGTATCCCCCAAGGAAAAATACTGCAAAGACGAGCCGCACAGTTGCATGTGCAGTGCTGACCGCCCGTCCGCGGAACGCACGTGGCTCGCCGCCCCGGTATCCACCCCAATGGATGCCGGGGTTTGGCTTTAACGGCCGGGGTTTGGGCAGCGCCGGACCGGCGCGGGCATCACCGCACTGCAATAGCTGCAGCGGACACGGCTGCAGGGCATGGCTGCAGGAAATTATGATGCCGCAGGAAAACAGGATGCTGCAGGAAATTCAGTTCCTGGCCAGCCGGGACCTTCGCCGAATGCTATTCGGCGTCCGGCCGGCGCACGCTGAGCAATGCCTTGATCCGCTCTTCCGCGTCGGGGACGTCGGCGGTGGCTGCCACATTGGCTTCTTCCACGGCGCGCACGACTTCGTTGCGCTGGATTCTTACTCCGCGCGGGGCATCAATGCCGATGCGGACACCGTCACCGCGTGAATCGAGCACGGTAATGACAATGTCATCCCCAATCAGGATCTGTTCTCCTGATTTCCGCGTTAACACGAGCATTTAGTCACTCTATCGCAAGCACCCGCCACACCGGCCGCCCAGGCGGGCCCCAATCCCGGATTTATCACAGCACCGCGGAGGGCGCTTCGGCGCCGTCGAGCCAGCCGACGGGAACACCCAGGCTGTTGACTGTCTGCGGTGTCGCGGTGCCCTCCAGGCCCTCGACGGCGGCAGCATGGACGACGGCGGCGCTGCGCACAGCTCCAACCCAGGCCGATGTGTCCTCGGGCTTCCGCCCCGCGTCCACGGCGACCCACAACTGATCCGGGGCCAGGGCAGCGATCAGCGTGGTGTGCCGTGCCAGTTCGCTGGTGCCCCTGCCGATCCCGTAGGCCAGGAAGACCGGGTGCCCGGCCAGGACGCCGGCGGCCCGGGCGGTTGCCACCGCCCGCCGGTCACCCGCGCGGCCCACACCGCCGCCGTCGACCCCGCCCGCGGCCCGCAGCGCCTGTGCGCTGAAACCGGCGGCGGCAGCCATCGATTCACACACCAGCATGGCGTCCTGCCCCAGCCCCACCACGATCACGAGGTCTCCTGCTCCGGCCAGCGGCACAGGCACTTCCATCCGCCCTGCCCGCGCGGGTGCTCCGCCGTCCGGGCCGGCCGGGGCCAGCTGCGGGAAAGCGAACGGAACAGGCGTGCGCGCGGAGTCCCGCGGCTGCAGCGGTTCCGGGGATCTGGCGGGAGCCCCCGTGTTCTGCGAGAGGTCCTCCATCAGCTCGGCAAACGCGTTGCTGCCCGTGGACACATCGGGCAGTGCCCGGGCCCCGGGCCGCTGGCTGCTTTCGGCCTCCTCGGCCATCGCCAGCAGCGCGCCGATCCCGGCCCGGCTGGGCAGGTCGGCTTCCACGGGAGCAGCCCGTCGTCCGCGCGCCGGCATTTCCACCGTGACCTCGTAGTGGTGCCGGGCCAGGAACCCGCCGATACCACCCACGCTCACTTTTTCGGCGGCGATGATGCGGGCCCGCGGCCCGTGCTCCGCGAGGACTTTCGCCTTCAGCGCGTCAAGGGACGGACCCTCAAGCTGAAATCGTCTCAGTTCCACGGATTACTCCTACAGTTTCAATGGACACGTTCGCTGCCGTGGCTTCCTGGTAGGAGAGCACGGGCAGGCCGTTGGCCTGGGCTGACACGAGGCGTCGGATGGCGGGCCGGAGCGCCGGAGCACACACCAGGACAGCGGTGTGACCTGAGTTCTCCACAGTGGCAACAGTAGTCTTAAGTGAGGAGATAATGTTCTCGATCCTGGCGGGGTCCAGCAGGATCTGGGTGCCCTGGTCCGAGGGCCGGAGCGATTCCAGCATGGACTGCTCCAACGCGGGATCAATCATAATGACGCGCAGCACGCTGCCGGTGACATACTGGGCGGCCAGCGCCGGTCCGAGGGCCTGCCGCGCAGCCTCGATCAGTCCTTCCGGATCGGGGGAAACCTTGGCCTTAAGCAGCAGGGACTCGTAGATGCGCGGCAGGTCATTGATCGGAATCTGCTCCGCCAGGAGACCCTGGAGCACGCGCTGCACCTCGGCCAGGGAGAGCACGTTCGGCACCAGTTCATCCACGGCGGACGGGTTGACCTGCTTAACGCCTTCGGTCAGGACCCGGACGTCCTCCCGGGTGAGCAGCCGGGCCGCGTTGGCCGTGATGATCGCCGAAAGATGCGTGACCAGCACCGATACCCGGTCAATCACGGTGGCTCCGGCCATTTCCGCCGCATGCCGCATTTCTGCGGGCACCCATTTGCCGGCCAGTCCGAAGACGGGTTCCACCGTCGCCATTCCGGGCAGCCCGTCCAGGAAATCCCCGAGAGCCAGGACCTTGCCCGCGGGCGCTTCCCCGCGGCCGGCTTCCACACCGGCAATGCGGATCACGTAGGTGGAGGCGGGCAGGTCCACACTGTCCCGCGTACGGACCGGCGGAACAACGACGCCGAGTTCCAGGGCAATCTTCCGGCGCAGCGCCCGGACCCGGGCCAGGAGATCGTCTGAACCGCCGGTGACAATGTCCACCAGGTCCGGTGAGAGCATCACTTCCAGGGCGTGGACCCGCATCTGCTCGATCAGGTCCTCCGTGGTGTCCGAGGCCGGGGCGCCGGTGAGCTGCGCGACGGCGCTGGACTCCGCGGCCTGGGCCTCGGCCGCCTCCCGGGCCTTGACCCGCTGGCTGGCGAAGATCAGCAGCGCACCGATAACGATGAACGGGATCTTGGGCATCCCCGGAATCAGGGCCATCACAATCGCGGCAGCACCGGCGATCATCAGCGCCATCCGGGACTGTCCCAGTTCCGCCGAGGCAGTGGACGCCATGTCCGATTCGGCGTTGGAGCGGGTGACGATCATGCCGGTGGAAACGGCCATCAGCAGGGCGGGGATCTGCGTGACCAGACCATCGCCGATGGTGAGCAGGGTGTACGTATCGATGGCCTCGCCAACACCCATACCGCGCTGCAGCATGCCGATGGCGATGCCGCCCACAATGTTGATGATGATGATGATCAGGCCGGCGATCGCATCGCCCTTCACAAACTTGGATGCACCGTCCATGGCGCCGTAGAAGTCAGCTTCAGCCGAGACCTCGGCCCGCCGTTCCCGGGCCTGGATATCGGTGATCAGGCCGGCGTTGAGATCCGCGTCGATCGCCATCTGCTTGCCCGGCATGGCATCCAGGGTGAACCGTGCACCAACTTCGGCCACACGTTCAGCACCCTTGGTGACCACCACGAACTGGATCACCACCAGGATCAGGAAGATCACCGCTCCGATGATCAGGGATCCGCCGACGGCGACATGCCCGAAGGCCTCGATCACCTGGCCGGCGTAGCCCTCGCCGAGCACCAGCCGGGTGGAGGCAACGTTCAGGCCGAGCCGGAAGAGGGTGGCGACCAGCAGCATCGAGGGGAACACGGAGAAGTCCAGCGGCTTCTTCACGAACATGGTGGTCAGCAGGATCACCAGCGCCAGCAGGATGTTGATGATGATCAGCACGTCCAGCAGCGGAGCTGGCACGGGGACCACCAGCAGCAGGATAATACCGATCACGCCCACGGGAATGGCGAGCTTCAGGAGGTTGCGGTTCACGGCGCGGCCTTACGGTGTTGTGGGACGGTTGCGGGGACGGTGGCGCCGGGTTCCGGTGCCATGGTGTGGACCCCCGCGGCGGCGCCGCGGTTCTTCAGGGCCATCACGAACGCCAGGACGCGGGCCACGGCGTTATAGAGTTCGAGCGGAATTTCCTGCCCCAGTTCGCAGGCCCCGTGCAGGGCCCGTGCGAGGGGGACGTCCCGGACCATGGGAACGCCCTTGGCCTCGGCTTCCTCACGGATACGCGCGGCGATCACACCGGCGCCCTTGGCCACGACGCGGGGAGCCGACTTTCCCGGCTCATATTTCAGGGCCACCGCCACGTGCGTAGGGTTCAGCAGCACGACGTCGGAATCACCGACGGCGGCCATCATGCGGTTCCGGCTCATCGCCAGTTGGCGGGAGCGGCGCTGGGACTTGATCAGCGGGTCGCCGTCGGTGTTCTTGTTTTCATCCTTGACCTCTTTTTTGGTCATGCGCGTTTTCTTCCGGTTCCGGCGCATCACCACCATGATGTCCGCGGCGGCCAGGGCCAGCCCGGCGGCGACGGCGAACTGCAGCAGGGTGGCGACTCCCCCGCCCGCCTCAACCAGCAGTGCGTTGATGGACATCCCGCCGGCTGTCATCAGGACCGGCATCAGGTTCTGGATAACGGCATAAAGCACCAGTCCAACCACGGCCGTCTTCAGCAGGGCTTTAACCCCGTTCCAGATGGCCTGCATGCCAAAGACCCGTTTCATGCCCTTAACCGGGTCGAACTGTTCGTACTTGCCCTTGAACTTCTTGAAGTGGATCCCGCCCTGCAGGGCGGCGGTGGCCAGCACTGCCGCAACCACCACGGAGAGCATCGGGCCCAGCACGTAAGACAGGGAGCCCAGTCCTTCCTGCAGCATCTGCAGTGCGGCCAGCGGACTCGGGGCCGCGGCAATGGCATCCACACCCATGAGGGTTTCGGCGCCCTTATCCGCGCCGCGGCTGATGGTCAGGGGCATCATCGCGGCGGCTGCACCCACCCCCACCCAGGCGGTGAGGTCATCGGACCGGGAGAGCTGACCCTTTTCCCGGACCTCCTTCATCCGTTTGGGGGTGGCGGCTTCGGACCGTTCCCCGGAGTCCTGGTCCGCCATTTAGCCCACCCCCGCCAGGGTGCGCACAATCTGCTGGACGAGCGCCGAGACAACACGGGGCAGGGCAACAAACACCACCGACACCAGCGTCAGCGTCAGCAAAATCTTCAGCGGGAACCCGAGCGCAAAGGCGTTCAGGGCAGGGGCCACCCGGGTGAGCAGCCCCAGTCCGGCGTCGGCCAGGAACAATACCACCAGCAGCGGTCCGGCGATCTGCACGGAGGCAACGAACATCTGGCTGACCGCGGAGATCATTGCCTGCGCCGGGTCGGAGAGGTCTATCCCGCCGGCCAGCGGCAGGGCGGTGAAGCTGCGTGCCAGCCCGGCGATGATGAGCTGGTAGCCGTCGGAGGCAAACAGCAGGGCCAGTGCCGTGATCTGGAACATCCGGGTGAACTGGGCACCGTTGACCATGGACTGCGGGTCGAACCCCTGGGCCAGCGAAAAACCGCCGAACAGGTCGATCAGCTGCCCGGCGGACTGCACCGCGGAGAACACGATCAGGACCAGGAACCCCAGCACGGCGCCGACCACGAATTCCAGGACCAGGCTGGTGATGTAGGCGGCGGTGCCCAGGTTGGTGTACCCCTCTGAAACCTGGGGCGACACGGCCAGTGCCAGGCCGATGGCCAGCATGGCCTTTACCCGGCCGGGAAAGGCATTGTAGGAAAAGGGCGGGGCGATGATCAGGAAGGCAACCATCCGAACGCCCGCGAGCATCACCGCTTCCAGCCATGCCTGGTCGATGGTGATCGACATGTCATCCCCCGCCGAGCAGGGATGGAATCTTCTCGAACAGCTGCTGTGTGAAGGTCACCATTTCGGTGATCATCCAGTGCCCGCACACCAGCAGGGCGATGCACACTGCCAGAGCCTTCGGCACAAAGGACAGAGTGACTTCCTGGATCTGGGTGATCGACTGCACCAGCGAGACGGAGAACCCGACCACCAGCGCGGTCAGCAGCACCGGTGCGGCAAGTTTGGCCGCAACCCACAGCCCCTGGAGCCCGATGTCCAGGACGGCATTGGTATCCATCAGCCTCCGCCCTGATAACTGTTGACCAGCGAGGTGATGATCAGGCCCCAGCCGTCCACCAACACAAACAGCAGGATTTTGAAGGGCAGGGAAATCATGACCGGCGGGAGCATCATCATGCCCATGGACATCAGTGCCGCGGCCACCACCAGGTCGATGACCAGGAACGGAATGAAGATGACAAAGCCGATGATGAACGCTGCCCGCAGCTCGGAGATCATAAAGGCCGGGATCAGGGTCAGCAGCGGAACGGTCTCCGGGCTTTCCGGGTTCGGCTGGCCCGCTGCCCGGGTCATCAGCGCAATGTCCTCTTCACGGGTATGGGCCAGCATGAACTGCTGCAGCGGCCCGGCGCCGGTGCCGAGGGCGTCGTTAAAGGTGAACTCGCCGTTCAGGTAGGGCTGCACGGCCAGCGTGTTTATCTCCGTCAGGACCGGAGCCATGATGAACAGGGAGAGGAACAGCGCCAGCCCGGCCAGGACCTGGTTCGGCGGAATGGAGGGCAGCGAGAGCGCGTTGCGGGTCATCGCCAGCACCACGAAGATCTTCGTGAAGGACGTCATCATCAGCAGCAGGGCCGGTGCCACCGAGAGCAGCGTAATGCCGATGAGCGTGACGACGGCGGTGGAGGGGGTTCCGTCCAGGCCGTTGATGTCCACGGAAAAACCGCCGGTGTCCTCCGGGGCGTTGGGATCGCCGGGCGCGGTGGGAGCTGTTGGGGGTGCCGGGTCGAACGTAGTCGCGTGCCCGGCGGCTGCGCCGGCCAGCATCAGCAGGACGGTGGCGGCAAGGACCAGGACGGCGCCGAGGATGAACCTGTGCAGCCGGCCGCCGGCGGCGGACGGCGGCAGTGCCTGCTGTGCGCCCGCGGGTGTGGTCACAGTGCTCATTCCCGGCGTCCGCGGCGGAGGAACGCAGCGCTCTGGCGCCAGGTATCGGGTGAAAGGATCGACCCGTTAAGCACTGATGTGCCCTCGGCCGGACCGCTGCGGCGGGTGTCCCGCCGGCGCGGCAGGCCGCCGTCGGGCGCCGGTCCGGATTCCTGCGCAGCGCGGGAGGCATCGTGGAGCGAAGCCGCGAAGACGGTGTCCGGGGCCTCTTCCTCCACTGCCTCGGAAGTGTGCAGGACGTTGACGGACGCTTCCGTGACGCCGAGCAGGAAACGCTGCCCGCCGGTCTCGAGGACAACAACGGAAGCCTTGGGGCTGATGACCTGACGGCTGAGGACGCGGATAGGAGCCTCCGGACCGCTGGAGACGCGGCCTCGGATGAGCCGGCGCTGGAGCCACCACAGGAGCCCCAGAACCACACCGAGCGATACCAGGACCCGCAGCGCCAGGACTGCGGAATCGTCCATTTAGCCCAGTCCCTCAGCTACGTCCAGGATCTTGGTGATGCGCACGGCATAGTCCTGGTCCACAACAACGATCTCGCCGTTGGCGATCAGGCGGCCGTTGAGCAGGATGTCGGCGGGGGCGCCGGCTGAGCGGTCCAGTTCCACCACGCGGCCCGGTTCCAGGTTCAGGACGTCGCGGACCGCCATACGGGTCCGGCCGATCTCCACGGTCAGGGCCATTTCCACGTTGTTGATGCGCCCGAGCTTGCCCACAACCGACTGCTCGGTGCCGGTGCCGGCGGCGCTGCCGGAGCGCAGCCGGACCGCGAACCAGCCGGCGGTGCCTTCCGGGCCACGGAGCTCGAAGACTGAGGAATCCATGTGGCCGAACAGGGACGAAGCGTCATCCGTCCGCGCGTCACCGAGCACGCCGGCGCCCAGGGTGGAGCTCGCGGCTTCCAGCGCCGGGCGCAGGACATCCGCGGCGGAGATCGCCGGGGAGTCGGTGCCGGCAACATCGGAGACGGTCGCGGCGGACAGCAGCACCACAGCGAGGTCAGCGGAAACGGATCCGACGAAGGAGGCCGTGACGGCCTGCCCCATCTGATCCAGCGGCAGGCCCAGCACCGAATGCGGGACCGGCTGCAGCGGGGTGGGAGTGGGCAGCAGCCGGACGAGGGCAGCGGCAGCTTCGGTGTACTGGGCCAGTGTGGTGCTCATGAGTTGTTCTCCTCGGTGCTTACGATGACTCCGGCCAGGCGGGAACCGCTGGCCCCCACCGCGGCTTGGGCCAGCGTCTGGCCATCGACCGTGACGTTCAGCGGCCGGTGCTGCGGGTGTTCAAGATTCAGGACGTCGCCCACGGCAAGGTTCAGGACCATGCCCGGCAACACGCGGATCGGCGTCAGCTGCAGTGAAACGTCCACCGGCAGGTTGGCCAGTTGTTCGGTGATCAGCTCGGCCGGAGTGGCGTCGGAGGTGTTGGGCCGGACCGGGCCGAGCTGGGGCAGGATGGCCTCCGCGGGCAGGGCAACCGTGGCCGGGGCCGATGCGTCCCCAACCACCATGTCGAAGCGGGCCACGATCATCGGCACCGTCGATCCAGCCGCCTGGGCGAACTGCGAGTTGTACTGGATGGACGACGGCGAGAGCGGTGCTGCCAGCAGGCTGCCGAGGGCGTAGTGCAGGTCCTCGAGCGCCTCATCCATGATCCGGCTCAGGAGTGCCTGCTCGATGTGGGTGAGTTTGCGCTCCGGTGTCGGCTCGTTGCCGGTCCCGCCAAGCATGTGCCGCACCCAGGACAGCGCGGCTGCCATCGGGAACTGGATCACTGCTTTGGCCGAAATGTTGGGCATGGAGAACAGCACCATCCCGGTGTGTTCCGGCAGGGCGGCCACATACTCGTCGTAGGTCATGGTCTGGACCTGTTCGGAGGTGACCTGGGAGAGAACCCGGACCTTGGCGGTCAGCTGGGTACCCCACTGCCGGCCGAAGGTTTCGAAGGCCATCTCCAGGACCCGGGCGTGCTCGCGGGCAAGCGTCGTCGGACGGCGGAAGTCATAAACTTCGACCAGCCGGGAGGCTTTTGGGGGCGCGCCAAGAGGCGAATGTTGCTGGACCGTCACAGGGAAAACTATCGGCTGCGGCGGCCCCGCCGTTAGTGGTTGGAGGCGGGCAAAACTTCCTCGTCCCGGCTGGCCTCGGTGGCTGGTTCGGCGGACGGCTCCGGGAAGATGATCTGGCCGTCGACGATCGCGGGCATCAGCTGCCGGACAGCTTCGGACTGCCCCGAAAGCACCACAATGTCCACACGCCGGTTCTGGGCCCGTTCCTCGGCCGTGGCACCGGCCGTCAGCGGCCGGGATTCGCCGTAGCCCACAGCCTTGATGCGGCTGAAGTCGATGCCGCCGGGATCCATCAGGTAGCGCAGCACGTGGACTGACCGTGAGGAGGAGAGCTCCCAGTCCAGGGCGGAATCAGTGAACTGGCGGACCTGGGCGGTGTGGCCTTCCACCGAAATGTCGTAGGCGGTGGGCTCCAGGATCGGGCCGATCACGTTCAGCACGCCGCGGGCCTGCGTGGTCAGGTCCGCAAGGTCCGGTTCGAAGAACATTTCCGAGCTGACCAGGCGGATGGTCAGCCCTCGCTCGTCAATTTCAAAGCGGACATCATCCTGCAGGCCCTTGGTCTCCAGGCCATCCTGCAGCTGGTCCCGCAGCGCAGTGAGGTCCTTGACCTCCAGAGCTGCCTGCATTGCAAGGTCGGCGTCGGGATCCACGACCTCTTCGTTGTCGACCATGGACGGCGGAACAACCACGCCTTTGGCGGTGTCCACCGTGTTGCTTTCCTCCATGCCGAAGCCGGTGGCCAGGGAGGCCTTGAGCTGCTCGAACTTGGCCTGGTCCACGGTGGACATGGCGAAGAGCACGATAAACATGCACATCAGCACGGTGACCATGTCCATGTAGGACGCCATCCAGCGCTCATCCGGGTGCTCGTCCGGCTCCTCCTTGCGCCGGCGGCGGTTGGGGGCGCTCACGCTGCTTCGCTGGTCTCGCGGGCCGGGGCGGTCAGTTCATGGGCAGGAACCATGGCGCGCAGGCGTTCGCCCAGCAGCCGTGGCTGGCTGCCGGCCTGGAGGGCCAGGACACCCTCCATCAGCAGGGTCATCTGTTCCAGTTCCAGCTCGCTGAGGCGTTTGAGCCGCTGGCTGATGGGCAGCCAGATGAAGTTCGCCGACAGCAGTCCCCACAGGGTCGCGACGAACGCCGTGGCAATCATCGGGCCAAGCGTGGCGGGGGTGGAGAGGTTCTCCAGCACGTGGGTCAGGGACACCACGGTGCCGATAATGCCGATGGTCGGCGCGTAGCCGCCCAGGCTGTTGAAGAATTTGGTCGCCACTTTGTCGCTGGAGGCCTTGGTGTTGATCTCGTCTTCCAGCAGGGTCCGCAGCTCTTCGCCGTCGGTGCCGTCAGCGATGTTCTGGAGAGCCACCTTCAGGAAGGGATCGTTCACTTCCGCGGCGTCGGCTTCCAGGGAGAGCAGGCCTTCGGAGCGCGCCTTTTCGGCGAGCGAAACCACCCTGTCGATGGTTTCCTGCGGGCGCGGCTTCTTGCCCATAAAGGCCCGGGGCAGGGCCTTGAAGGAGAAAATGAAGTCCTTCAGGGTGCCTCCGGCCAGGCCCACCGCGATGGTCGCACCAAAGACCAGGATCATGGGTGCGGGCAGCAGGATGGAGGTGAGGTGCGCGCCTTCGAGGGTGATCATGGCGTAGAGCGACCCGAAGGCGAGCACTAAGCCGATTATTGTGGCCGGATCCATTATTTGTTCCTCGGACGAAGGGGCACGGTCTTGGTACTGCTTTCACTGATGGCCGCCGTCCCCCCGGCGCCGGCATCCGGAACCAGTCCGAGCCCGGTTCCCGGCCGGAGCGGGACCTGTGGCAGGTCCCTGGCCATGGAAATTACGCGGGCGCGGAACTGGGCTATCAGAGCTATCACTTCGTCCATGGACTCCGTGACGATGTACTTTGCCCCGTCCACCATGACCAGCGTGGTGTCCGGGTTCGAGTGGACGCGCTCAATCAGGTCAGGGTTGATCGCAAACTGAGCATCGTTCAGTCGCGTAAGAACAATCATTGGCCCGTCCCCTGTTGCGGCGTCCGGCTTGCATAAGCCGTCACCCTTACTTTCGGCAGACGCCCGGTATCGGTAAGGAAAGGGCAGGCCGGCACCGCCTTCGTTGGTCGCCGCCGCTGTTGGCCGGCGCCGTCGTTGGCCAACGCCGTCGTTAACCGCCAAGGAGGCCGCGCACCGAAGTGCGCGGCCTCCTTGGCAGGTGGTCCGGTTTAGCGCTTGAGGTTGGTCAGTTCCTGGAGCACTTCGTCCGAGGTGGTGATGATTCGGGCGTTGGCCTGGAACCCGCGCTGGGCCACGATCAGGTTGGTGAATTCCTGGGAGAGGTCCACGTTGGACATTTCCAGGGAGCCGGCTACAGCGTTGCCCATGCCGGGATCACCCGGGCCGCCCAGGACCGGGTTGCCGGAGTTGACGGTGGCGGTGAAGCCGGAGTTGCCGGCCTTCTCCAGGCCTGCGGGGTTGGTGAAGGTGGCGACGGCGATGCGGGCCAGGGCCTGCTTGGCACCGTTGGTGAAGGAACCGATCAGGGTGCCGTCCTTGGAGATGGAGAAGGACTCCAGGGTTCCGGCGGCACGGCCGTTCTGCCCGGTGACCGAGGCCGTGCTGACGCCGGCGTAGCTGGTCAGCCCGGCCAGGTTCACGGCAACGCCGTTGACGGTCAGGCTGGCCGGGTTGCCCGCGTTCTGGACACCGTTGGTGAAGCCGAGCGACGCCGTGGTGGCGCCCGGAGCCGAAACGTCCCAGCCGGTGGCCGTGCGGGTGAAGGTCAGCGAGACCACCGTGGCAACACCGTTGGCGTCGTAGACGTCCATGTCACGGACGATGGTGCCGGCAGCTACCGGCGGCACGGCAGCCGGATCGGCGGGCTTGGTTTCCGAGGGCAGGTTTCCGCCCATGGTGGCAGTGGTCGTGGCGATGGCCGGGGCGATCGCGCCGTCCGGGAGGACCACGTTGCCAACGGCTCCGCCGGTGTTGATAACACCGTTGACGCCGGTCCAGCCCTGGACGATCTTGCCGTCCGTGGTGACCAGGCGGCCGGCGGCATCAAGGTCGAAAGACCCGGCCCGGGTGTAGGTGGTCTCGGTGCCCTGCTTGGTGACGAAGTAGCCGTCTCCGGAGATCATCAGGTCCGTCGCGCGGCCGGTGGCCTGGGCGGAGCCCTGGGTGAAGTTGGTGGTGATGCCGGAGACCAGGACGCCGAGGCCAACCTGTGCCGGGTTGCCGCCGCCGTTGTTGGCGCCGGGAGCCGTGGCGCCCTGCGTCAGCTGCGAGAGGGTGTCCTGGAACTGGACGGCATTGGCCTTGTAGCCGACGGTGTTCACGTTGGCGATGTTGTTGCCGGTGACGTCGAGCATCGTCTGGTGCGCACGGAGACCGGAAATTCCGGAGTACAGGGAGCGGAGCATGGGATACGCCTTTCAGCTGAAGGTTGTGGAGACCGTTTGCGAAGTATGGGAAGTAGGAGAAGAAAAGGAAGGGCAGCGAAAGCGCCCCGGTTACGCCGTTGTGCCCGGCGTTCCGGTTCCGGAGCCGGAACCGCTGCCAGAGCCGGAATCGTCACCGGGATCCGGGGTGGTCTTCGGTGCCACCACACCGGAGATCGCATCCAGCAGGACGTCCACGCCATCCACGCTGACCGTTGGCACCCCGTACTTATAGGAGACAGCGGTGGCGGTTCCGCTGACCGATTCCCCGGCCTCGTTGGTGTACGTCACCGTCTGGCCGATCAGGCCGGCAGCGGCCATGCGCATCTGCAGGGAGAAATTCTCCTCGCTCATGGTCGCCATGTTGGTGAGCTGTTCCATGGTGGCCAGATTGGTGGTTTGGCTGATCATTTCGTTGGTGTCCATGGGCGAACTCGGGTCCTGGTTGCGCAGCTGGGTGACCAGCAGAGTGAGGAACAATTCACTGTCCATGACCTGCTTTGGCACCCGGGTGGGCTGTTCGGTGGTGGCCGCGTTAGGCGCTGAAACTGCTTCTACCGGCATGGGTGGATCTCCTTCTCAGGCCAGGATGTCGAGGGTTGTTACCGAGCCGTGGGCCACGGGACGGAAGGCTTGCTGCAAGGGCACCGGAGCGGCCTCCGGGTCCGCGCCGGGTGCGGCACCGGTAGGGCCGCTGCCGGGCAGCTCCTGGCCCGGTCCGCCGCGGCTGTCCGGGCCGGTGCCGGGCTGGTCCTGCGTTGACAGGGAAAGCGAGGTGCTCAGTCCGGAACCTGACAGGTCCCGGCGCAGATCGGTAAGGATGCTCCGCAGCGCTTCCCGCCCGGCGTCGTTGGGAGCGAAGAGCTCCACCCGGATTCCGTCCGCGCTGACGTGGGCGCGGACAGTTACGGGACCCAGGTTCTCCGGAGTGACGCTCAGCGTCATCACGTGGTCCCCCGGCGCTGCCGAGCTGAGACTGAAGAGGGGCTGCGCCACCTGGGTGAGCAGCGGAGCCGGCTGGGCAACCGGTGTCTGAGCCGGTGCGGCCGCCATCGGCTGTACCGGGGAGGGCTGGACCTGCAGCGCCGGAACGGCTGCGGCCGGTGTATGTGCCGCGGGTGCGGCCACCGCAGCTGCGGGGTCAGGGTCCGCTGCCGGCGCCGCCGGAGCGGCGCTTGTGGAGGCGGTGGCTCCCTGCAGGGTGCCGGAGGCCGGGCCGGTTGCAGCGGCCAGGGATGATTCACCGGAGGCGGCTGCGGCCTGCACCAGTGCGGGCGCGGACGCGGTGGCCCCTGCGGTGCTGGCCCCTGCGGTGCTGGTTCCGGCCTGCGGTACCGCACCGGCAGGACGTTCGTCGCCCGGCACCGGGTCCGGGTTTTCCGGATCCGCGGCGGCTGCCATACCTTCCGAGGCTGCCGCCAGGGCAGCGGCCGCTCCGGCCTGGGGTCCGGCCGCCGCAGTTCCCTGCGGGGCGTGCAGTGCCACGGACGGCGGAACGGGCACCGGCGCGGTTCCGGAAAGGGGTGTGGCTGCGGCCGGTGTGCTGCCAGCCGCCTGGGCCGTGGCGGTTCCGGACAGCTCTGCGGCTCCGGGCAGCTGGGCGGTTCCATCGCCCAGGATCCCGCCGGCTGCGGCCGGGTTAAGCCCGCCCGGCTCTGCCCCGGGAGACCCCGGCAGCGGTGCCGGGACGGCAGCGGAAGCCGGGAAGCTGAACCCGGGAACAGCCGGAACGCTCTCTGCGGGGGCTTCCGCTGTCTCTGGGCTTTCCACCGGTGCTTCGATGGGCGTTTCCGCTGCCGGACCCGTGGCCTCGCCGGCCAAGGCTGCCTGGAGTGCGGATCCGAACCCCGTGCCGCCGTCGTCCGGTGTGCCGGCAGAAGGCCGTCCGCCTGCGGGGGCGGCCGGGCGGGCGGTCAGGAAAGCTGCGGGGATGCTCATGCCGTCCCTCCCAGCAGGGAAGCCTGCATGGCCCGGGCCGAGGCAACCAGGTCCGTGACCGCGGTGCTGGTGAGAGCCGATGCTGCCTGCGGCGACGCCGCGGTTTCCGTCGGGAGGATGCGGCGGATGGTGGTGATGTTGGCGTCGGTTTCCCAGGCGTCGCGGATCTGGATCGTCTGGCCGGGCTGCGGTGCGTCCACGGCTTTGCCGTTGCCAAGGTAGATAGCGACGTGCCCGCCGTCGTGGCTGAAGAGGAGGTCACCGGGCTGGGCTTCGGCCAGTGAATTGACCTTGGTGCCGCTGTTCATCTGGTCCCAGGTGACGCGGGGCAGGCTGTAGCCGAGGTCTTTGAAAACGTTCTGCACGAAGGAGGAGCAGTCCAGCCCCACGGCCGGGTCATTGCCGCCCCAGATGTAGGGCAGGCCAACGTACTTGTCCACGGAAGCCATCAGCGCTTCGTTCGTTGCCCCGCCGGTCCCGGCGGACGCTGTTCCGGTCACGGCGGAAAGCGCTGCTGCGAAACCGCTGCTGCTTCCGGCGACCGCGGTGCCCGTCGTGGACGAACCGGTGCCGGCAGCGGCAGCCGCGGCCGCCGGAGCCGTTCCGGAGAGCGCGTCGATCGTGGAGCGGATCTCCTGGATCCGGCCAATCGCATCGGTCATGCTCATCTGTTGGCTTCTTTCTGCCGGCGGTGCCAGGTGGTGCCGGCAAGTTCGTCCAGGACGGCCTGTTCGGTGCGGAGATCCTCCACGGCCAGGGCATCCGAATGCTTGGTCTCGAGTTTTTCCAGGCCCACCGAGCGAGCCCGGGCAGCGTGGAACTCGGCCTGGGCGGTGTTCACGGCCGTGCTGTCCAGCGCCTCTGCCGCCAGCAGGTCTGCCAGCATGCTCCGTGAGGAGGCGCGGGCCGCGGCGATGGCGGTCAGGGTGGCGGCGTCGGCTGCCTCCAGCGGTGAGGCGGCCAGCGCGTCATAGGCTTCGCTGCGCGCGCCGGCGCTCTGGCGGAGCTTCGCGTTTGCCGCCGCGAGCGACCCGGCGGCGCTGTCCTGCTGGAGCCGGCGGAGCCTTAGCAGTCCGGCGAGCGGAAAGTCCCGTCCCATCGTTATACCCCCAGATTCTGTGTGAGCCGATGCAGCTGGTCCCAGGCGGACGCGGCCGGTGTCTGTTCATCCATGCGCTGCTGCAGGAAAGCGTTAATGGCGTCTTCGTGGTCAACCGCGGCGTCCACCAGCGGATTGGATCCGCGCTGGTAGGCCCCGACGTCGATGAGGTCCTGGGCGGACCGGCGGGCTGCCAGCACCCGGCGCAGGCCGGAAGAGGCCTGGCTGCGGTCCTTGGGGTTAACCCGTGACGCGACGCGGGAAATCGAGCCGAGCGCATCGACGGAAGGGAAGTGGCCGGCGACGGCGAGCTTGCGGTCCAGCACCACATGGCCGTCCAGGATCGACCGGGCGGAGTCCGCGATGGGCTCGTTGTGGTCATCGCCGTCCACCAGCACGGTGTACATACCGGTCACGGAACCGGTCTTGTCCGTTCCCGCACGTTCGAGCAGCTGGGCCAGCAGGGAGAAGGTCGAGGGCGGGTAGCCGCGGGTCGCCGGCGGCTCGCCGACGGAGAGCCCGATTTCCCGCTGGGCCATGGCCACCCGGGTCAGCGAGTCCATCATGAGCATCACGTCGGCGCCCTGGTCGCGGAAGGATTCGGCGATGCGGGTGGCAACAAAGGCGGCGCGCAGGCGCATCAGCGCCGGCTCGTCGGAGGTTGAAACAACCACGATGGAGCGGGCCAGGCCTTCTGCGCCCAGATCGTCCTCCAGGAATTCACGGACCTCACGGCCGCGCTCCCCCACCAGGGCGATCACCGACACCTCTGCGTCCGTTCCGCGGGCGATCATGGACAGCAGCGAGGACTTGCCCACGCCGGAGCCAGCGAAGAGGCCCATGCGCTGGCCCTTGCCAACAGTGGTGAGTGTGTCCAGGACCCGCACGCCCAGCTGGAGGGGCTCGGTGATCCGGGAGCGCTGCATCGCCGGCGGGGTGTCGTGGTCCAGGGGAACGTACTGCTCCACCTGCAGCGGCCCTTTGCCGTCGATCGGCCGGCCGAGTCCGTCAATGACCCGCCCGAAAAGCCCGGCGCCGGTGGGAACGCGCATCGGCATGCCCTTGGACCGTGCGGGGCTGCCCGCGGTGAGCCCGGCGAGGCGGCCGAAGGGCATGCAGCGGACGCCGTCCCGCGTCGCGGCAACAACCTCGGCGTCGACGGCGGTTTCCGGGGTGCCCAGGCTGACCAGGTCCCCGACGGCGCAATCCAGGCCGGTCACCTCGACGCTGAGTCCGACGACGGTGGAGACTTTGCCGACCCGCTGCGGACGGGCCGCGGCCAGGGCCTGGCCGAAGGCTTCCGGGTTGGGCCGCCAGCTCACCGGCTGCGTCACCCGCTGCTGGTCCCAGCGCCGTTCGCGGCGGCTCACCGGCGCTTCTCCGGGTGAGGTGTCCAGGGCGGGAGCCGCCGTCGATGCGGGCGATGCGGTGAGGGTCATGCCCGTTCCCCCAGCAGGGCAGCCTTGGCACGGGCCAGGGCGGAAGCGAGCGTGGCGTCCAGGAAGCCGTCAGGGAACTCCGTCACCGCGTCTCCGCGCTGCAGGCCGGGATCCGGGGTGAACATCACCGCCGCATTGTTCAGCGTGTCATTGTCCAGGACCGCCAGGTCAGCCGGGTGCATCCGCACGGTGTGCACCAGGCGTGTATCGACTCCGGCCAGTGCCCGGTCCAGGGCGGCGCGGGCGGAGGACTCGCCGTTGGCCAGTTCGCGGCCCAGCAGTGCTTCGGCCAGTTCCAGCGCAGCGGCGGCCAGGGAATCCTGGACTTCAGCAACATGCGGAACGGTGAGCTGGGCCAGGCTTTGTTCCGCGGCGTTGAGCAGCTGCAGTGCGTGGTCGGCGCGGGCGCGGAGGGCAGCCGTCTCGGCGTCGAACCGGGTTTTCAGTTCCGTCCGCAGCCGCGCGGTCTCGGCTGCTGCGGCATGCATTCCCGCTGCGTAGCCTGCGGCATGGCCCTGTGCTTTTCCGAGCTCGGCGGCACGTTCCACACCATGGCCGCCGCCCAGGGCGGGGTAGGCCATGCGTGAGAACGTACGTTCCGGGGACTCAGTAGACATACTCTTCCTCGTCCGCGTGGTGGATGGTGATCGCACCCTGGGCCTCCAGGTCGCGGATCGCCCGGACGATCGTGGCGCGGGCCTCCTCCACCTGGGACAGGCGGGCCGGACCCGACGCGGCGATTTCGTCGTCGAGAATCTCCCGGTTGCGCTCGGAGACGTTGCCGCGGATGGTTTCCAGCACCGTCTCGTTGGCGCCCTTCATGGCCAGGGCCAGCACGGCGACGTCGATGCCGCGCAGCACCAGCTGCACGTCGCGGCGTTCGAGCTTGGTGAGGTCGGCGAAGGTCAGCATGCGCGAACGCACTTCCTCTGCCAGTTCCGGATCGCGGGCGTCCAGGGCGTCCAGCAGGGCCCGCTCGGTGGCGGCGTCGGCCCGGTTGATGATGTCAACCAGCGGCTGGATGCCGCCGATCTGGTCGGCTGCCTCGCGGGCAGCGCCGACGGCCGTGGCACGGGCCTTGAGCGTTTCCGCGACAATCCGGATTGCTTCCGGCGTGGCACGGGACATGTTGGCGATGCACTGCGCGACCTCGGTGCGCAGCTCCTCGGGGAAACCGCCGATCACGGCGGAGGCCCGCTGCGGACGCATGTGCGCCAGGACCAGGGCGATGGTCTGCGGCAGTTCGTTTTCGAGGAGGCTGACAATCTGGACGGCCTCGGCGCGTTCGAGGAACTCGAAGGACTTGCCCGCCATGGAGGAGGCGAGCCGGTCCATCACGCCGGAGGCGCGTTCGGTGCCGAAGGAAGCCTCGAGCAGGCCCATGGCGACGTCGCGGCCGCCGTGGGCGCGGCGCCGGCCGTCCACCGTCATGTCGTAGAACTCGTTGATGACGCTTTCGACGACGGCGACGTCCACCCGGCGCAGGTTCACGATCTCGGCGGCGAGTTCCTGGGCCTCAGCCTCAGTGAACTGCTGCAGCACGGTGGCCGCACGCGAGGTTTCGAGCTGCATCAGGACGACGGCGGCCTTCTGCATGCCGCTCATCTTGGGCAGGGCAGGGCTGGGTGCCTGCGGCCGCAGGGCCGGAACTGCCGCCGTCGGGGCCTCCGGCGCACTCAGCCTGGTGTCCGGTTCCGGAACGGTGGCCAGTGCGGTTCCCGATGTCTGCTCGCTCATACCCGCTGCCCCTCGTCCATGAAGTTACGCAGGTAATCCGCGGTGCGCACCGGGTCCTGAAGGGCCAGGTGGTCAAGTTCTTCGAGTTTGCGTTCGGAATCAGCGGCGTTAGCCACGATGCGGAGCGACGCCGTGTCCACGGACGGTTCCAGGGCCTTCTTGACCGGCTCCTGGGCCAGCATGGCCAGCCCGGCGGGCGGGGCCAGCGGATCAAGTTCGGGCAGGATGCCGATGTCCACGGCCTGGCGGTTCTGCCGGCGGGAGCGCAGGGCGTAGGCGACCAGGGCCAGGATAACGGCCAGGACAATGCCCGCGGCCAGGATGCCGGTGCGCAGGAGTTCAGCGCGCCGTTCGGCTTCCTCGGCGGCCTCGGCCGCGGCAAGGGCTTCCTGCGCTGCCTCGGCTCCGCTGGCGTTGAAGGCAACCATTTCCACGGTCAGTTCATCCCCGCGGGCCTCATTGATGCCCGCGGCGTTGGCCACCAGGGCGCGGAGATCCGCAACGTTCATACCTGCGGCGGTGGCGGAGTTCAGGGCCACGGAGATGGTCTGGCGGTTCAGGGCACCGGCAGGGATTTCCCGGGTTTCGGTGATCTTGTTGACGGCATTGTTCTTGGTGCTGGACTCGGAGGTGTAGTTCCCGTCGTCGGTTCCGCCGTCCGGCACCGCGATGTTGTCCGGTCCCAGGATGCCGGCGGCGGTGTTGCCGTTGCTGCCGGTGTATTCCTCGGTGGTGGTGGCTTCGTTCAGCGCCGGGTTGCCCTGCGGGTTGGTGAAGGTTTCCTCCACCCGGTTGGCGGATTCGTAACTCATGTCCGCGGCCACGGCCACGGTCGCGTTGCCGGGGCCCACCACCTGGTCCAGCATGCCCTGGACGGAGGCGGCGATCCGCTGTTCGTAGTCCGTGGCCTGCTTATCTGCCGTTCCGGTGGCCCCCACGCCGACGGCGGAGAGGACAGTGCCGGAGGCATCGATGACGGCGACGTTGGTCGCCTTCATCCCGTCGATTGCGGCGGAGGTGAGGTGGACGATCGCCTGGACCTGATCTCCGGTGAGCGTGACCCCGTTCTCCGTCTCGATGAACACGGAGGCCGTGGGATCCACCTTTTCCGAAACAAAGACCGTCTCTTCGGGGAGGGCAAGCTGCACGGACGCGGTTTTTACGCCGTTGAGCGCACCCACGGTTTTCGCGAGTTCGCCTTCGAGCGCACGCTTGTAGGTCACGGACTGCTGAAACTCGGAGGATGTCACGCCCATGTTGTCCAGCAGCGAATAACCTCCGGTGGAGGAGGCGGGCAGCCCGGCGCCGGCGGCCTTGAGCCGCTGGTTATAAACCTGCTGTTCCGGCACCATGATGGTGCCGCCGCCCGCAGTGATCTCATAGGGCACGCCGTCAGCCTGCAGCTGCTCCACGATGGTGTTGGCGTCAGAGGCCTGCAGCCCGGAGAACAGCGGAGTGTAGGAAGGCTTGGTGGCCCAGCTGGCCAGGGCAAAGATCCCCAGGGCCAGGACGGCGATGCCAATCAGCGCCAGCGTTTTCTGCGCCAGGGTGAACTGGCCAATGGTTTTTCCCAGACGGCCAAAGGCCGCGTTCACCTGCGTCATCAGGCCTGCATCCGCATGATTTCGTTGAACGCATCAACGCTCTTGTTACGCACGGCGGCCACGAGTTCGAGCGTGACGGAGGCACGGGTAGAGGCAATCGAGGCCGCATGGATGTCGTCCAGGTCCCCGGTTACGGCCTGCACGGCAAGTTCCTTGGAAACGGAGGAAAGCTGCTGGACGTTGTCCACCGCTCCGGCGAGGGAGGTGGCGAAGCCTGAACCGTCCGTGGCCGGTGCGGACGCGGCCGTGTTCTCCAGGTACGCGGTGGGCAGTGTGCCGGAAACGGCGCCGATGGCGGGAATGGGCATCAGGAGCGTCCAATCTGGAGTGCAGCTTCGTAGGTGGCTTTGGCCCGGTCAACGACGGCGGCGTTGGCTTCGTAGCCGCGCTGCGCCATGATCAGGGCGCTCATCTGCTCGGACATGTCGATGTCCGGGTAGCGGACGTAGCCTTCGGCATCGGCGAGGGCGTGGTTGGGCTCGTAGACCATGCGCCCTTCGGCGCTGCCGTACTCCACACCGGAAACATAGACGCCGGTGTTCTCGGCGCCTTCCTGGGCCAGCACATAACGGGCCTGGAACGCCGAGCCGTCGGTGCTGGAGGCGTTGTTCATGTTCGCCAGGTTGTCCGAGACGGCGTCGAGCCATTTGCGGTGGACGGTGAGGGCGGAGCCTGCAATCCCGATAGCGTCGAAAGTCATTACTGGCTCCTCATTGCGGTTCGGAGGGAGTTGGCCTCTCCCCCGACTGCCTGGGCGGCGAATTGGAATCGCAGCACGGTGTCGATATTGGAAAGTGTCTCGGTGTCCAGGTTGACGTTGGAACCGTCCAGCCGGGTGGGCTCCAGCGACCGGGCGGTGGTGGCATCGGTGAAACTGGCGCTGCCGGCCTTAACCGACTTGGCAAGTGCGTCTTCGAAGCTGACGCGCTGGGCGTGGTAGCCGGGCGTGTTCACGTTGGCGATGTTGTTCGCGATGGCACGCTGGCGCAGGGAGAGGCCGTTAAGGGCACTCTGGAGTGCAACCGAAGACACGGAATCGAACACAGGGAAAACCCGCTTCATATGGGGGGACAGAGCGGCCGATCCGTGGCCTGTTGCAGTGAGCTATCCATGCTCACTGGTGGCTATCGGCGGATTACTCGAATATGTAAGTACTTTCCCCGCGCCTCTAAGTAGTTTTCAATCAGCAACCAGGTAGGAAAAGTGAGCAGGTTTGAAGAAGCCTGTCTGAGCCCGCCGCAGGTAACGTGGCAGGACGGCTTGGATTTGCGCGCCGCACCTGCTGAAGCACTCGGTTAAGTCCGAATGAATCCGAATAACATCAGTCCGAATTAAGGGAGTAACCATGAGCACGGCCACGGACCGGTCCACACAGTCGCCGGAAGTACCTCCCGCGGACCGCCATGACCTCATCAGGGTGCTGGGCGCACGGGAGAACAATCTCAAGGACATCAACGTCGAGATTCCCAAACGCCGGCTGACCGTTTTCACCGGGGTTTCCGGTTCCGGCAAGAGCTCCCTGGTTTTCGCCACCATCGCCGCGGACTCCCAGCGGATGATCAATGAGACGTACAGCGCCTTCCTCCAGGGATTCATGCCTTCGCTGTCCCGCCCCGACGTGGACAAGCTGGAGGGGCTCACCACGGCGATCATCGTGGACCAGGAGCGGATGGGCGCCAATCCGCGCTCCACGGTGGGGACCGCGACGGATGCCAACGCCATGCTGCGCATCCTGTTCAGCCGGCTCGGCGACCCGCATATCGGCTCCCCCAACGCGTACTCCTTCAACGTCCCTTCGGTGAAGGCCAGCGGTGCGATCACCGTGGAACGCGGCGGTAAGACCAAGGCTGAGAAGGCCACCTTCAACCGCCTCGGCGGGATGTGCCCGCGCTGCGAGGGGATGGGCTCGGTCAGCGACTTCGACCTCACCGCCCTGTACGACGATTCCAAGTCCATCCTGGAGGGTGCGCTGACCATCCCCGGCTACAGCATGGACGGCTGGTACGGGCGGATTTTCAGCAACACCGGGTTGTTCGACGCCGCGAAACCGATCAGCCGGTTCACGAAGAAGGAGCTGCACGCCCTTCTTTACCAGGAGCCGACCAAACTCAAGGTGGAAGGCATCAACGTCACCTTCGAGGGCCTGATCCCGAAGATCCAGAAGTCCATGCTGTCCAAGGACCGCGAAGCGATGCAGCCGCACATCCGTGCCTTCGTGGAGCGGGCCATCACGTTCTCCACCTGCCCGGACTGCGGCGGCACCCGTCTGGCGCCGGAAGCGCTCTCCTCCCGGATCAAGGGCAGGAACATCGCTGATCTGTGCTCCCTGCAGATCAGCGATCTCGCCGAGTGGGTCCGGGATCTGGACGAGCCGTCGGTCGCGCCCCTGCTCGCCGGTCTGCAGCACCTGCTGGATTCCTTCACGGAGATCGGCCTCGGCTATCTCTCCCTGGAGCGCCCCGCAGGAACGCTCTCCGGCGGCGAGTCGCAGCGCACCAAGATGATCCGGCATCTCGGTTCCTCCCTCACCGACGTCACCTATGTTTTTGACGAACCCACCATCGGGCTGCATCCCCACGACATCCAGCGGATGAACCAGCTGCTGCTGCAGCTGCGGGACAAGGGCAACACGGTCCTGGTGGTGGAGCATAAACCGGAAATGATCGCGATTGCGGACCATGTGGTTGATCTGGGCCCCGGTGCCGGCACCGGGGGCGGGGAAATCTGCTTCGAGGGCACCGTGGAGGGCCTGCGCGCCTCGGACACTGTGACCGGGCGGCACCTGGATGACCGGGCCCAGTTGAAGGAGAAGGTGCGGCAGGCTTCCGGCGCCTTGGAGGTCCGCGGCGCCGCCACCAACAACCTCCAGGATGTCGACGTCGATATTCCGCTCGGCGTGTTCTGCGCGCTGACGGGTGTTGCGGGGTCCGGCAAGAGTTCCCTCATCCGCGGTTCGGTGGCGGGACGGGAGGGCGTCGTCGTCATTGACCAGAGCGGAATCAAAGGCTCCCGCCGCAGCAACCCGGCCACCTACACGGGCCTGCTGGAGCCAATCCGCAAGGCCTTCGCCAAGGCGAACAGCGTGAAGCCGGCCCTGTTCAGTTCCAACTCCGAAGGTGCCTGCCCGGTGTGCAACGGGGCCGGAGTGATTTATACCGACCTTGGTGTGATGGCCACGGTGGAATCCACCTGCGAGGAATGCCAGGGCAAGCGGTTCCAGGCCCAGGTGCTGGAGTACACGCTGGGCGGGCGGAACATCGCCGAGGTGCTCGCCATGTCCGTCACCGAGGCGGAGGAATTCTTCAGCGAAGGCGAAGCCCGGACTCCGGCGGCGCACAAGGTGCTTTCCCGGCTGGCCGACGTGGGGCTGGGCTATCTGAGCCTGGGCCAGCCGCTCACCACGCTGTCGGGCGGTGAACGGCAGCGCCTGAAGCTCGCCTCGCAGATGGCGGAGAAGGGGGACGTCTATGTGCTGGACGAACCCACCACCGGACTGCACCTGGCCGACGTCGAGCAGCTGCTGGGGCTGCTGGACCGGCTGGTCGAATCCGGTAAATCGGTGATCGTGATCGAACACCACCAGGCCGTGATGGCGCACGCTGACTGGATCATCGACATGGGTCCGGGTGCCGGGCACGACGGCGGCCGGATTGTGTTCGAGGGAACGCCGGCTGATCTGGTGGCATCGCGGGCCACCCTCACCGGGGAGCATCTGGCCGCCTACGTGGGGGCCTGAGCCGGCAGGGCGGGTCCTGCGTTCAGGAGGGACCCGGTCGGTTTCTGGCGGGCCGTGATCCGGAAGCCTTGCCGATTCCCGCCCACCGGGCTGTAATCCGGCCGATCCGGGACTTTACTGGTTCCCGCAGCGGCCCTGATCCAGGCTGCACCAGGTCAAGTGTGTACCGCGCTAGCCGTTTTGACCGAGCCATTCTTGGCTAAGCCACAGCCGGTCAGGGAGCGTTACGGCCGAACCCGGTGTGTCCTCCGCTTTGGGAAAACCCATCCATTGTGTGCACCGTTTCCCTCCGCTATGGGAAAATCCGCCGTTGTGTGGCACCGTTTCCCTCCGCTTTGGAAAAACTCCGCCGTTATGGGGTTTCCCTCCGCTGCGCGGGCGGCGGAAAATCCCATAACGGTCGATTTAACCCCTAACGGAGGCTTTTAGGGGTCACCTCCATACCGGTGCCACGAGGCCCATGGATACGCCCGGTCGCCTGTGCCTCCGCCCGAATCACCAATCGCCGCGGGCTACACGCCCGGCCACTGTGTATCCAACCAGGGCACCGGCAAACTCGCCGGGTGCTAGCCCGCGACGTCCAGGTAGACGGCGCCGCCGGAGGAGGCCGTCGGTACGCTGCGGATGAGTTCTGCCTGCTGACGGATCATCCGCGACTCGCTGCGCAGCTGCTGGTAAGCGCGCTGCTGCGCCATGGCGAGCAGCCGTGCCCGCGCAGCGAACTGCACCGGCATCGGGCCAAGGTCGTGCGGCGGATGCCAGGCGCTGGCGACGCTGCGGGCCTGTTCCTGGACGGTGCTCCCGTCCATGAAGGCCTCAAGGTTGTCTTCCAGCTGGGTCAGGATTTCGTCCCAGCGCTCCAGGTTTTCTGAGTCCGGCTCAGCCGCGTCAGACGACTCCATGGGTTCAGCCGACACCGAGGGTGCCGCCTGTACCGGTCGGGGCGGCGCCGGGCGCCTGGGTGGGGAGCTGGGCAGCGGCCTCATGCCAGGCTGCGCGGAGCGGTTCCATCAGGTTGATGCACTCGCGGGTCATTGCCGCACTGTGCTGGAGGTTGGCTTCCACCAGCGCCTTCATCACATAGCCGTAAATGGCCTGGAGGTTCTCGCCGCCCTCCCACTCGTCGACCTTGAGGGTTCCGCTGAGTTCGGCAACGATCGCCTGGGCATGCACCAGCTGCTCCGAGGCAGCCGGCCAGTTTCCGGCCTGCTGGGCTGCTTCGGCGCGGTTCAGGTCCAGCAGCATCCGGTCGTAGAGCATGGTGAGCAGCCGAACGGGAGAGGCGGACATCACCGCATCCCGGATGTACTCAGCCCGCTTGGCCTGCAGTCCGTAGCTCACGGTCACTTGCTGCCTGAGTTGGAGCCGTTAAGCGAGGCGAGCTGCCCGGTCAGCCATTCCTGCTGCGTTTGCAGCTGGCTGAGCTTGACCTCCAGATTGCCCCAGATCAATTTCAGCGTGGATTCACGGCTGGCCAGGCGGCGGTCCCACCCTTCAATTTGGGTGTTGAGGTCCTTGATCACGGATTCCTGGCCGGTGATCCGCTGGGTGATCAAACCGTCGTATTTGTCCGAAGCCACCTTGCCGGCTGCTGCGACCCGCCCGGCAATCGTCTGCAGCGTTTCCTGCGTCTTGATTGGATCAGCTTCCATCGCTGCGGCGAACTTCTCCGCATCGAACTCAACGGTGCCTTCCTTGGTGATGACAACGCCGATTTCAGAGGGTGAGCGGCCATCGATCGGTGAGGTCGCCGCGTCCATAACCTGCCGCTTGATATCCCGGATCCCGGCGTCGCCCGTGAACAATCCGCCGGTCGCGCTGGTGTTTCCGGAACTGGTGGTGACGGTGACGGCGCTGTTCTTATCGATGAACGCAAAGACATCGGCCAAGGAAGCGACCATGTCGGAGGCTACTTTGGAGATGGCTTCGTCGTCCCTGGCAACCGTCAGGGTGAGAGCCGTGTTGGCGGGTGTATTAGCAGCCAGGGTCACGTCAACACCGGGCATGATGCCCTTGAAGGTGTTGGTGCCGGACGTCAGTTCCTGTGCGGCAGGGGTACCCGCCCAAAGGGTGAGCTTGGCGTCCTGCGCGGGCTTGAGGACATCCGCGTCAGTTCCGTCAATGCTTGCCGTGAACGCACCCTCGGCGCCGGTCTTTGTGGCGGTGAACTGCACCCGGTACTGCTGGACACCGTCCACGATGCCGGTGGGAATCTTCACACCGGTCACCCCGAGGTTGGCCTTGTTGACCTCGCTGATGACCTCATCCATGGATTTGTCCGTGGTATCGAAGGAGGTTGTGGTGCCGTTGGCTGAGATGGACAGGGCACTGTTGGACGGCCAGGCCGCCATCGCTGCGGAAAGCGAGATCTGCGCCGTGGCTGTCTGGGTAACCGAGATATCGAGTGAACCTGCTGCTGCCCCGGCGCCTACCGTTGCGGTGACCTTGTCCGAACTGCTGGTCGCCGTGAAAAGATCGGTCCCGGCGGGCTTGGCCGTTTTGGCCGCGGCCTCGGCCAGGGAAGCGATCTTGGTGTTCAGCGACTGCAGGGCAGTGGTAAACAGCTGGGTCGTTGTGACCTTGTTCTTGAGCAGCAGCTGGGGCCGGGCTTCGATGTCCATAAGCTGCTTGATCATCTCGGTGGTTTTGATACCGCTGATGATCCCGTCGATGCCTAGCGCCATGCCGATGCTCCTAAAAGGTATCCCTCCGGTGCCACCGGAAAGGCTTGATAAAACGCTTCAGGCAGGGAATGGGCTGACGGGAAAAGTGTGAGGTCCAAGTCATTCTTTTCCCGTCAGCGGCCATTCACCTGCCGGTTAAGCGGTTACTGCTGGGTGCGGTGCCGCCGGAGCTGCCCCGCGATGAAACCGTTATTACTGCAGGAGCTGCATAACGCCGGAGTTCATCTGGTTAGCCTGGGCCAGCATTGCGGTTGCGGCGCTGGAGAGGATCTGGGACTTGGTGAAGCTGCCCATTTCCGCTGCCATGTCCGTGTCGCGGATGCGGGAGTTGGCTGCCGAGAGGTTCTCGACGGAAACCGCGATGGAGCGAGCGGTGGATTCCAGGCGGTTCTGCTGGGCACCAAGGGATGCACGCTGAGTGGAGATAGCGGCGATCGCGGTATCCATGGCCACAACTGATGCTGCGGCAGCGTCCGAATCGGTAACCGATGCGGCCGTAACAGCACCGACTACGGCGGTCATGGCCGTGAAGGCAACTTCGAGCTGATCTTCAGCGACAACGCCGCCGGCGCCAATCTGAACGGTGATGTTGGTGTCAGCGTTCAGCAGCTTGATGCCGTTGAAGTTGGTGGAGGCCTGGATACGGCCAAGCTCGGCGCCCAGGGCGTCGATTTCACCCTTGATGGCTTCACGGGACTTGACGTTGTTGGAATCGTTACCACCCTGAACGGCGAGGTCGCGCACGCGGTTCAGGATGTTGTGGACCTCGGTCAGGGCGCCTTCAGCGGTCTGGATCAGGCTGATGCCGTCCTGAGCGTTGCGGCCTGCCTGGGTCAGACCGGAGATCTGGTTCTTCAGACCTTCGGAGATGGCCAGGCCGGCAGCGTCGTCAGCTGCACGGTTGATACGCAGGCCGCTGGAGAGACGCTCCACCGACTTGGACTGAGCAGCCTGGTTCAGGTTCAGGTTGCGCATTGCGTTCAGCGACGAGGTGTTTGTTGCGATTGTGAAACCCATGGTGAATTCCTCCGTGATTGGGCGATAACTACAAGGCCCGTCCGTGGGCCTCTACCCGTAGTTATCGGCCCTCACGGGTCAGGTGTTAGGAATCCGGGAAAGTTTTTTCCAGCCATTTGAGACCTGGAACACAGCAGTTATTAGGACACGGCGGTGTTCAGGACACCATGCCCGCCCGGGGCAGAGAATCCGGTGGGATGGAAATGCGGGTCCTGCCGGGTGAGCCCGCCGGCCGTCCATTCCGCCACCGAGGAGAGGTAGGCGTTCCGCCGGGCCGGGGAAATCCGGGACTCAATCGGTGCCGGTGCCCCCGTGTCCGAGTAGTGGGTGCCCAGACCGTCGCGCAGCAGCCGGACTGCTTCGGCGCGCTGCTGGGAAACCGCGGAGTGGGTGGCCCCCAGCTCGGCGGCCAGCTCCTTGACGGACCGGTCGTGGAAGTACACCTGCTCCACGATGTAGCGCATTTTTTCCGGCAGGGCAGCGACGGCGGCCCGCAGATACTTCATGCTTTCGGCATTCAGTACTGACCCTTCAGGCGAAGGCAGCTCACTCACCAGGGAGTCCGAGGCGGCGTCGTCCAGGTGGGACACGGTGCGCGACGCGTCGGCGAGGGCATCCTCGGCCGTACTGCGGTCAACACCCAGGGCAGAAGCGATCTCGTCGACCTTCGGGCTCCGTCCGAGCGCCCCAGTCAGAGCTTCCTTTACTGCCAGTGTTTCCTTGATGCGCTTCCGTGCCGTCCTGGTGGCCCAGTCACTGGAGCGCATCTCGTCGGCAAATGCCCCAACGATGCGCCGGCGCGCGTACGCACCGAAGGGCACACCCAGCTCTGCATTGAACGAGTCAGCAGAGGTGATCAGGGCGATTGCTCCAACCGATGCCAGATCATCCCGGGAGAGATGTGTCACCTTGGCACACACCTCTGAGACCAGATATCCGACCAGCGGTAAGTTCTCCACAACCAGCAGGTTGCGTTCTTCACGATTCAAAATATGGACCCCCAAGTCCTTGTTCCCCAACAAAATACGCTTGCCGCTAGGACGGAGGCTGAGACCCCCGGGAGATTCCATACTTTGGCGTAATACGTGCAACATACCACTAACATTGATGGTGCAACCGCCGATAGGTGTGTCTGACGGATTAAAAGTTTTTCGGCCTGTGAAGGCGGGTGTCTTGAAACCGTTGCAGGATGTGATTCCGCATCCATCGGAAGACAAAACACTCGCGTAGACCGCAGGAGGTGAGCTAGACATGGGTACCCAGAAATTGTCCGCATTACTCTGGGAAGAACGGGAACTGTTGGAGCTCCTGACCTTCAAGCTCGAGGAAGAACAGCTGCTCCTGACCTCCGGGAAAACGCGCTGGCTCCAGCACGCCACCCGGGAAGTGGAGCAGGTCCTTGATCGCCTGCGGATCGCGAATCTGGCCAGGACGGTGGCCGTTTCCGAACTCGCGGAGGAATGGGGCATAGCCGAAGATGCAACTCTTCGGCAGATTATCGCCGCAGCACCTCCAGGACCGTGGACTGAGATTTTCACGGCCCATTTGCAGGCAATGACGGAACTGACCGTGAGGATCCGCGACCTGCGGGACACGAACGAGCAGTTCCTCCGTACGGCTGCGCGTTCCGCCCAGGAAACCCTCGCGGGCCTGGGCACGGAGAGCAAAACGTACACCTCCAGCGGCAACTCTGCCGGGCCGGGAAGCAGCGCCCGCATAGTGGACAAGCAACTCTAGAGACCGTGAACAAAGGAATCGTCACGCCATGAGCACCTTCAGCGGCCTTAACACCGCTTACTCCGGTCTGAGCGCGGCCCGCAAGGGCCTCGACATCGTTGGGCAAAACATCGCCAACGTCAACACACCGGGATACACCCGCCAGCGGGTCACCACCTCCGCCATGGGCGGCGCGTCCATCGCCGGCAGGTTTTCCACCGGACCGGCTGTGGGCCAGGGCGTCTCAGTTGACGGGATCGCCCGGCTCGGCAGCATGCAGCTGGATACCCGTGTACGGGCGACCGCCGCAGCCTCCGGGTTTTCCGCAGTGCGTGCCAATGCCCTGTCCAGCCTGGAAACCAGCCTGAACGAACCGGGGAAGAACGGCATTTCCACGTCCCTGACCGAGTTCTGGGCCGCTTGGCAGGGTGTGGCTAACAAACCCGGGGACGAAGCCGCGGCCACCGGGCTCATCGGGCAGGCCACCATCCTCGCCCAGCAGATCTCCACCGGGTATGAGGCAGTGGAGGAGCAGTGGACCGGTGCGTATAAGCAGCTCAAGGACATGGAGGCGGAGCTGAATGGCACCGCCTCGCAGATCGCGTCCCTGAATGCGCAGATCCGGACCACTCTGGCCTCCGGCGGGTCGGCTAATGAACTGATCGACCAGCGGAACGCCCTGACCACCACGATCGCCGCTCTGGCGGGCGGAACGGTCCGCGAATCCGACAACGGCATGGTCGACGTCCTGATTGACGGCAACGCCATTGTCTCCGGGGATATCGTCCGGCCTGTCCAGGTTGCCGGCGGGGTTGCCATGGGCGGCGAAGCGCCGCGCTTGGAGTGGAGCCACCGCCCAGGGACCAACATGGCAGTCAGCGGCGAAATCGCCGGAGCGCTCAGCATCTTGGCACCGGCCGGCGACGGCGGCGTGCTGGCATCCGCGGCGGAAGGCTACAACAACTTCGCCAAGGCCCTGGCTACCGCGGTGAACGGTGTGCATAACGGCGGCACCAACACCGCCGGAACGGTGCTGGGTGATTTCTTCAGCCACACCACCGATCCCGCTGCCCTTTCGCTGAAGGTCATTCCGACCAATGCCGGAGGCGTCGCCACCGGTGCAGCCGGCCAGGGATCGAAAGACAACTCCGTGGCCGACGCCATCGCGCAGCTGGGTACCGGGAAAAACTCTCCCGACTCGGTCTGGGCCGGCTTTGTCAGCGGCATTGGCGCCAGCTCCCGCGTGGAGATGCAGCAGGCGGAACTCGCCGGCGTGGCAGCCTCCTCCGCCGTCGGAATGCAGCTCTCCAACTCTTCGGTGGACCTGGATGAAGAGAATCTGAATCTGCTCGCTTATCAGCATGCCTACCAGGGCGCTGCGCGGGTCATGACAGCCATCGACGAAATGCTCGACACCCTGATTAACCGCACCGGCATTGTGGGAAGGTAACCCGTGATTTCCCGTACCTCCAATCTGTTGATGACGCGCAACGCCCAGCAGAACCTGCAGGCGAACATCTCCCGGCTGGCCAAGCTCCAGGAGCAGGCGCAGACCTCAGCCGCCATCACCCGGCCGTCGGACAATCCTTCCGGCACCGCCGACGCGCTGAAGGTCCGCGGCGAAATCCGCGCCAACACTCAGTACAAGAGCAACATCGCGGACGCGAACAGCTGGCTCGCCACCGTCGACGCCGCCATGTCCCGCACCGCGGACATTCTCACCCGGATCAAGGACCTGGCCATCACCGCGTCCACCTCGACGACCACCCCGGCGAGCAAGGCCGCGATCGCCACGGAAATTGAGGGGCTGAAGTCGGATCTGCTGGCGCAGGCCAACACCTCCTACCTGGGCCGGAACATTTTTGCCGGGAACTCCGATGCGGGGGCCGCTGTCACGGTGGATACCTCGGTTGATCCGGCGGTTTATACGTTCACCGGTGCCGGCGACGGGCCGGTGACCCGCCGGCTGGATGCAAATACCACCGTGCGGGTCGATGCCAGCGCAGATGCTGTCTTCGGAGACGTCTTCACCAAGCTCGATTCCCTGGTCGCGGACCTGCGGACCAACGGAAACATCAGCGGACACCTGTCCGGCATCGATGCGAGCAGGGACACCGTGCTCTCGCAGCAGACCGACGTCGGCATCCGCCATGCCCGCGTCATGAAAGCAGAGGAAACCAACATGGAGCAGTCCGTGAGCCTGGAATCCCGGCGCTCCGGCATCGAAGATCTGGACACGGCAACGGTCATTATGGATCTGAAGCTGCAGGAACTGGCCTACCAGTCCTCGCTGGCTGTCACCGCCAAGGTCCTGCAGCCCACGCTGATGGACTTCCTGCGATGAGCACCGTGACGCCGGTGGTTTTCCTTACCCCTCCCCCTGGACTGGAACCCATCACGGCCTTCGACCTGGCTGACGTGGACGGCGCCACCGGGCTGTACTCCCTGACCGGTGCGGACGTTTCCGCTGGACAGCGCCGCTTCTACGCGATCGACGCCTCCGTGTACCTGCCCGATTACAACCCGGAGATCGCCGACGAGCAGGCAGCCCAGCTGGGCCTCCAGGATCCGGCCGATGCCCGTGTCCTGGTGGTCGCCAACCCGTCCGACGGCGGCACCACCGTGAACCTGCTGGCCCCGGTCATCATCAACACCCGGACCTGGCAGTGCGCACAGGTCATCCTGGAAGGCGGCGACTGGCCGCTCCGGGCGCCGCTGGAAGCCGTCGCAGCAGCCTGAGCCTCGCTCTCCTGACGTAAGAGACCCCCTGACATAAGAAAGGGCGGCCTTCCCCTCCGGGAAGGCCGCCCTTGTCTGTGGTGGATCTACCGCTGTGCCCTCAGGCTCGCGGCTGTTTAGGCGAAGTCGGACGTTGCCGGATCGGCGCCGAAGCGGGTGCCGTTATCCAGGGCGTTGATCGCCTCGATGTCCTCGTCCGAGAGCTTGAGGCCCAGGGCAGCCCAGTTCTCCTGGATCCGCGATTCGGTCACGGACTTCGGGATCACGATGTTGCCGAGCGCCAGGTGCCAGGCGATGACCACCTGGGCGGCGGTGGCGCCGTCGTACTTCGCTGCGATGTCCTGCAGGACCTGGTCATCCAGCAGGCCCTGGCCGGAGCCGAGCGGGGAATAGGACTCGTGGCGGATGCCGTGCTTGGCCTCGAACTCACGCAGTTCCTTCTGGGCCAGGTACGGGTGGGTTTCCACCTGGTTCAGGACCGGAACAACGCCGGTGGCGTCGATGATTTCCTGCAGCGCCTCGACCGTGAAGTTGCAGACGCCGATGGACTTGACCCGGCCGGACTTCTGCAGCTCGATCAGAGCCTTCCAGGTCTCAACGTACTTGCCCTGCTTCGGCTGCAGCCAGTGGATCAGGTACAGGTCCAGGGTCTGAAGGCCCAGACGTTCCATGGACGCGTCGAACGCGGCCAGGGTTTCCTCGAAGCCCTGATCAGCGTTCCAGACCTTGGTGGTGATGAACAGGTCTTCGCGCGGCAGGCCGGAGGCGGCAATGGCGCGGCCGACGCCGGCTTCGTTGCCGTAGATCTTGGCGGTGTCGATGTGCCGGTAGCCGGCCTCGAATGCCATGCCCACGGTCTTTTCCGCGAGTTCGTCTTCAACCCGCCAGACGCCGTAGCCGAGCTGGGGGATGGTGTTGCCGTCGATGAACGTCACAAGTGGGGATGTAGTCATGGTCACCATCCTGCCAACACTTCGGCGCCGCGCTGACCAAACGGAGCCGAAGTTTGCTGGACGCGAAATTCCGGTACCGCGGTCCGGGGCCCGGAAGGGGACGTTCCAGGTCCGCTAAACCGGTGACCCGTCCGGCTGGTCCGTGGCAAGGACACGTTCTGCCTCAGCGATGTCCTGTTCCACGAGCTGTGCCCGGCGGCGGACATTTTCGACGCCGGAGGAAGCGATCCCCCAGCGTTCCCCTTCCAGCCGTGACATGGCCGCCGCTTCCGCGGTGGCTGCCAGTGAGTTGCCGGACCGGGACAGGGCACGGTGGACACCGGTCATCCGGCCCGGAATGTCCTGGCCGGTGCTGGGGCACTGCCCCTGGGCTGTGGCGCAGACGGCCCGGACCCGCGGCAGGAGGCTGGAGAGTTCGTTGGCGACGAGGGCCAGCTCGTTATAGAGCGCGTCGTCTTCGACGCCCTCCAGCATCTGGTGGTAGCGGTCCAGCCCGCGGGTGAAGCGGTCGTGGGCGCGCCGCCACACACCCATGCCGAGTTCGACGTCGTCCTTGCGCCCTTGCCGGGCTGCTGCGAAAAGTGCCATCTTGCGGGAAATTCTACAGATACTGTCCGGGACCCGCGTGGGGCTCGATCCGGCTGGCCGGGCCGGGGGCCTGCCGCTGCTGGCCTGGGGCGGCACCGGCGCGGCGTGGTTCACCGTCTTCCCCGACGACCACACCGGGGGCGATCACCGTGCCCGGGGGCAGCTGGCGCAGCTGCAGACGGCCCTGCAGCTGCTGGTTAGCGGTCTGTTGTGCTGCGATCGCGGTCTGAATTCCGCGGAACAATCCTTCAAGCCAGCCCACCAGCTGGGCCTGGGCGATGCGCAGCTCCGCGTCGGTCGGCGTCGACTCTTCCAGGAACGGCAGGTTGATCCGCTGCAGTTCGGTGACGAGCTCCGGAGCCAGGCCGTCGTAAAGTTCCTTGAGCGACCGCTCATGGATCTCAGCCAGCCGGTTCCGGGCGGCGTCGTCAAGGGGTGCGTTGCGCACTTCTTCGAGCAGCTGCTTGATCATGGTGCCGATCCGCATGACCTTCGCGGGCTCATCCACCAGTTCGTTCAGCTTGGCCGGGCCGTTTTTCTCATGGGAGCCGTCCGCCTGGCCGTCCGCACCCTGTGGGGTGCCTTGTTGGGTGCCCGGCTGGGCAGGTGCTGCGCCCTGCGCCTGGGCCTGGTCCTGCGTCGGAGGAGCCGCGGGGCGGGGACCGGCGCCGCCGGGCGACGGGGACTGGGCCGTTTCTCCGGCCGGAGCCGCAGGGGACTGTGCCCCGGGGGCGGCCGCAGATCCGTTCTGTTCAGTCATGGATTAATGCTCTCACGCTTGGGGCTGGTTGTTCCGGGCTTCAGTCGCTTTCCAGCTCTTCCTCCCGCTTTTCGGCATACTCGCCGTTCGGGCTCAGACCTGGCGCGTACTGCCCGGCGTTGAGCTGGCCCGAGGTGTAGTGGTGCGCGTCGAATTCGGGTCCGGCCGCCTGCTCGTCCGGCGGGAGGTTGATGTCCTCGGCCAGATGCTCATCCTCATTGTCCGGCTCCGGGAGCGGAAGGCTGATGTCCTCGCGAAGGTGGGGATCGTGCGGCAGATCGTCGTGTCCAGGCATCTATCCAGCAAAACAGGAACGGGCATCCGCTACAAGGGGGGCCGGACTGAGCTGGAAATGGAAAAGGCAGCGGGCCCGGTGCCCGCAAAACGGCACCGGGCCCGCTGGTGTTCTGTCAGCAGCAGCGTCCGCCGGGATTGTGGTCCTGGCGGTCCATCTTCTCCTTCCAGAACTCCCGCTCGGTCAGCGGCTCCCCGGCGCAGCCCGACGCGGCGTGGTGCGCCTGGTACTTGCGGTAGGCGTCCTCCCCCATCACGTCGCGGAAGAACCGGACGAAGCCGCGCAGGCTGCCGGCAATGGCCGCCGGCATCAGTGCCCGGCTCCCGCCGTCTTGGCCGCCGGTTTTTTGTCCTGCGGCAACGCCTTCCACTGCGCTTCAATCTCCTTCTCCAGCGGGGTGCCGAAGAACCCTGACGGCGCGAAGATGCGGGACGGCACCGCAGGGTCTTCGGCGCTCGGGGCGCCTCCGGAACGGTAGGAGCGGACGGAGGCGATGACCGCGGTAATGATCACGATGATCGCCAGGGTCACGAAGAGGATGGACAGGATTCCCTGCACAAAAGTGTTGCGGACCACGGCGTCCATGGCTTCCACGGTCTTGGCTGTGCCGAAGCTGGTTTCCCCGGCTTCCAGGGCGTTCCTGAAGGCGTTGTGCTGGGCCCAGTAGCCCACACCCGGGACCGGGGAGAAGATCTTGTACATCGAGGCTGTGATGGTCACGACCGAGGCGAAGCCCAGCGGCAGCACCACCACCCAGATGTATTTGAAGAGGTTCTTCTTGGCCAGGATCGCCAGGCAGATAGCCAGGGCAATGGCTGCGAGGAGCTGGTTGGCGATGCCGAACAGCGGGAAGAGCGTGTTGATTCCGCCCAGCGGGTCGGTCACGCCCATGATCAGGATCGATCCCCAGCCCGCGACCATAACGGCCGTACAGATCCAGGCTCCGGTCCGCCACGAAGTGTCGCGGAACTTGGGAACGAAGTTGCCGATCGAGTCCTGCAGCATAAAGCGGGCCACACGGGTTCCGGCGTCGACGGCGGTAAGGATAAACAGCGCCTCGAACATGATGGCGAAGTGGTACCAGAAGGCCATCATGGCCGGTCCGCCGATGAAACTCTGCATGATCATGGCGAGGCCGACGGCGAGGGTCGGCGCGCCGCCGGTGCGGGAGACCACGGATTCTTCCCCGACGCCGGCTGCCAGGGACGTGAGCATGTCCGGTGTCAGGTTGACCCCGGCCAGGCCGAGGGAGTTGACGAAGGCGACGGCGCCCTCCACGGTGCCGCCGGTGGCCGCTGCCGAGGAGTTCATGGCGAAGTAGATTCCGCGGTCAATCGAGAGCGCGGCGACCAGGGCCATGATGGCCACGAAGGACTCCATCAGCATGCCGCCGTATCCGATGAACCGGGTCTGGCGTTCCTTCTCAATCATCTTCGGCGTGGTGCCGGAGGAGATCAGGGCGTGGAACCCGGAGAGCGCACCGCAGGCGATGGTGACGAACAGGAACGGGAAGAGCGGCCCGGCGACCACCGGCCCGTCCGACCGGGACGCGAACTCACTGAACGCGGGAACGCTGATCTCCGGGCGGACAATGATGATGGCCACGGCCAGCATCACGATGGTGCCGATCTTCATGAAGGTGGAGAGGTAGTCGCGCGGGGCGAGCAGCAGCCAGACGGGCAGGACAGCGGCAATAAAGCCGTAAATGATGATGCCCCAGGCGATGGTGACCCGGTCCAGGGAGAACAGCGCTACGCCCCACTCGGTGTCCGCGATCCAGCCGCCGCCGACGATCGCCAGCATCAGCAGCACAAAACCGATGATGGAGACCTCGGTGACCTTGCCGGGCCGCAGGAACCGCAGGTACACGCCCATGAACAGGGCGATCGGAATGGTCATGGCGACGGAAAAGACACCCCAGGGGCTCTCTCCGAGGGCGTTGACGACCACCAGGGCGAGGATCGCGACGATGATGATCATGATGGTCAGCGTCGCGATCAGGGCTGCTGTGCCGCCGATCAGGCCGAGCTCTTCGCGGGCCATCTGGCCCAGCGAGCGGCCGCCCCGGCGCATGGAGAAGAACATCACCAAATAGTCCTGGACCGCGCCGGCCAGGATCACACCGACGATGATCCAGACGGTGCCGGGGAGGTAGCCCATCTGGGCTGCCAGCACGGGGCCGACCAGCGGTCCGGCGCCGGCGATCGCGGCGAAGTGGTGGCCGTAGAGCACCCGCCGGTCAGTGGCGGCGTAGTCCTTGCCGTCGGCCTTGTATTCGGCCGGGGTGGCGCGGCGGTCGTTGGGCTTGAGCAGGTGCCGCTCGATGAACTTGGAGTAAAAGCGGTACCCGATGAAGTAGGTGCAGACGGCGGCGAACACGAACCAGATGGCGTTGACCGTTTCACCGCGGACGATGGCAAGCATCGTCCAGCTGATGCCGCCCAGCAGGGCTATCCCGACCCACAGGACGATCTTGGCCGGTGTCCAGCGGCGATCCTCGGCCTCGGCATCGGCGTCATCCAACGCGACCGGAGGCAGATCCGGATCCTGGACCAGGACGTCTGGCCCCGTATCCACCGGATCGTGCCCGGCCGGCCCCTTCCGGTGCCGTCTGTTCTCACTCATGGTGCTTCCCCTTGTCAGCAGTGCGGTTCCGCACCTTGTGGCGGGGTGCGGGTGATGCGCACGAGGGTAGCAGCGGCAGGGGTGTTCCAGGTCACATACACACCGGCACGGCCACCGGTGTTCGGCGGCCGTGCCTGTTTTTGCGCTAAGTGGAGTTTTGCGGCGGGCGACCGCCGGGGCTAGACCGTCAGCAGGATTTTGCCGGTATGCCGGCCGGAATCGAAGTACTCGTGCGCGGCGGCTGCTTCCGCGAGCGGGAATGTGCGGTCCACCAGCGGCTTGACCGTCCCGTCCCGAAGCATCGGCCAGACGTACTCCCCGACGGCGGCCATAATGGCGCTCTTCTCTTCCTCCGGCCGCCCCCGCAGGGTGGTGCCCATCACCGCACAGCGTTTGGACATCAGGGCACCGAGGTCGATCTCCGCACGGGTTCCGCCCTGCAGCCCGATGATAACCAGCCGGCCGCCGGCCGCGAGCGCCTCGACGTTCCGCTGCAGGTACTTTGCGCCCATCACATCGAGGATCACATCCGCACCGTGACCGCCTGTGGCTTTCCGGACTTCTTCCACAAAGTCCTGCTCCTTGTAGTTAATGAGGCCTTTGGCTCCCAGGCTGCGTGCGAGTTCCAGCTTCGAGGCGCTGGAGGCAGTAACCAGCGGCACTGCACCGAAGGCGGCCGTCAGCTGGATTGCCATGGTGCCGATTCCGCCCGCACCGCCGTGGATGAGGACATACTCACCTTCCCGGACACCGGCAGCCATAAAAAGGTTCGAAAAGACCGTTGCGGCCACCTCCGGCAGGGCCGCGGCAGTGACCAGGTCCAGTTCCGGCGGCACCGGCAGCACCTGGCCGGCGGGCACCGCCACCTGCTCGGCGTAACCGCCGCCGGAGAGGAGGGCGGCGACGTCGGCCCCCACCTCCAGACCCTCGACACCCGTTCCCACCGCGGCCACCCGGCCGGAGACCTCCAGCCCGGGGTATTCGGGGGCGCCCGGCGGCACGGGGTAGTTACCCATCCGCTGCAGGACATCCGCGCGGTTCAGTCCGGCAGCGGCCACATCAATCAGGACCTCGCCCGGGCCGGGCACCGGGGCGGGGACGTCCCGGAGTTCCAGGACCCCGGGACCGCCCGGTTCGGTGATAACGATGGCTTTCATGAGGCCTCCTGAGGGTGGCGAAGATTTTGGCGAATTGGGCTCATCTGCCAGACTACTAGCGGGGAAGGTTGTCCGAGCGGCCGATGGAGCTGGTCTTGAAAACCAGTGTGCGGTAACCCCGTACCAAGGGTTCGAATCCCTTACCTTCCGCATTTGCACCCCGGTTCACTGAGCCGGGGTGCTTTTTTGTGCCGTTGCATGTCAACGCATATTGCACCCGCATATTACTTTGCGGATTCATCAGCATGCTTTCCCTCAAATATGGTTGACACGTGGTTTCCGGCCCATTTGGGGGGTGGACCACTAAACCATTTTCTATCGAGGAGCTATGACTATGTATTCGGCCCACAAGACGTCTCTGTCCCGAGCCGGAAGAATCCTCGCCGCAGCATCGCTGACGGCACTGCTGGCAGGCTGCGCCGTTCCGCTGTCCTCCGGCGGCGGCAATGCTGCGGCGGACGAGAAACCGTCCTCCGCAGCCGCTTCCCCTACCGCTGAGAAGGTAGTTGAAGAAGTTGAAGACGTTTCCCCGGAAACGGTGGACGCGATTGATCTGAACGTCGGCGACTGCCTGATCGAACCTGACGGCGATCAGATCACCGAAGTGGACGTCCTGCCGTGCACGCAGGAGCACGACAGTGAAGTTTATGCCGCCATGGACATGGCGGGCAGCGAGTACCCGGGCGAGACAGCCGTTGACGAAGCAGCGGCGGAATTCTGCGTCGCCGAGTTCCAGCCCTACATCGGCGCGGATTACCAGACCTCGGTCCTGGACATCGGCCTCATCACGCCGACGTCCTACTCCTGGACCCTGGGCGGGGACCGGGAAATCCTCTGCACGGTTTACCGGGTGGACGGCTCACCGCTGACCAACTCGGTGCGCAACGCGCAGATCTAACTTTCCGCCTGCAGGAGGGCCTCGGCACACACTGTGCCGGGGCCCTCTTTCACTTTGTCAAGAGCCAGTGCCGGTTCGGACTTCAAACCGGTGAATTCCACTGGTCAAAGCCCTTGGGCTGGGATATGCAAAGAGGGTTCACCGCACCCCACTGCCGTACCATCCGGGCCGCTTCTGCTTGCCCTGCTGCGGCACCACTTTCTTCGAGGAGCATGAGGCATGAGACCTACGAGATGGAAGGCGGTGCTGGGAACAGCACTGTCAGCCGGCCTGCTGGCCGGCCCCCTGGCGGCACTGCCCGCCCACGCCGAGGAAGGCGGGGGCGGCGTCATCATTAATGAGGCGTACCTGAGCGGCGGCAGCGCCAACGCCCCCTTTACCAATAAATTCGTAGAGCTCTACAACCCCACCAGCGCCCCGGTCAGCCTGGAGGGCTGGTCACTGCAGTACCGCGCCGCGGGAACAACCACGGCGCCGTCCGGAATCGGCCGGCTCAGTGGAACCATTCCGGCCGGGGGCCACTACCTCATCCAGGGCGCCAGCAACGGCACAACCGGCACCGCCCTCCCCACCGCGGATGCAACCATCGGGGCCAGCTTCTCCGGTGCCGCCGGAACCCTGGTGCTCGCCAACCAGGCGACGGCCGTCAACCCGCTCCCCACCGGCTCGGTGATCGGCCAGCCCGGCGTCGTTGACCTGCTGGGCTACGGCACCTCGAACACCTTCGAAACCGCACCCGCCGCCGCACCCGCGGGCAACAGCGACCCGAAGTCCTTAAACCGCACGGGATTCGCGGACACGAACAACAACGCGGCTGACTTCACGCTCAGCGGTACGGTCACCCCAACCAACACCGCCGGCGGCGGCACGGGCCCCGTTGATCCGACCGACCCGCCGGATCCCACGGATCCGCCCGACGGTACGGTCGCCATTGCCGCCATCCAGGGAACCGGCGATGCGAGCCCGCTCGTCGGGCAGAACGTCACCACCCGCGGCAAGGTCACCGCGGCCTACCCCACGGGCGGATTCAGCGGCTATTACCTGCAGACCCCGGGAACCGGCGGCACGATCGATCCCGCCACACACACCGCTTCGGACGGCATCTTCGTGTTCTCCGCAGCTACCGTGGGCCAGGTCGCTGTTGGCGACTACGTCGAAGTCACGGGCACCGTGGGCGAGTACTTCGGGCTCACGCAGCTCACGGTCGCCGCCGGCGCCCTGACCAAACTCACCGAGCCGGCCGAAGAGGTTAAGCCAGCCAACGTCGCCTGGCCTGCCACTGACGCGGAACGGGAAACCCTGGAGGGCATGCTCCTTGCTCCCCAGGGCGACTTCACCGTCACCGATAACTTCTCCCTGAACCAGTACGCGGAGATCGGCCTCGCAGCCGGTACCGAACCACTGGTCCAGCCCACCGCCGTCGCACCCCTGGGAACGCCGGAGCACGCGGCTGTTGCCGCAGGGAATGCGGCCAAGGCCGTGAAGCTCGACGACGGCGCCACCACCAATTTCCTTGCTGCGGCGAACCAGTCCAAACCGCTGCCGTACCTGACCCCGTCCGGCCCGGTCCGTGTTGGGGCGCCGGCTGCGTTCACCACGAATGTGATCCTGGATTTCCGCAACAGCGCCTGGAAGTTCCAGCCGCTCACCGAGCTGACCCCGGCCAACGCGGCCACGGTCCAGCCGGCGTCGTTCGAGAACACCCGCACCGCCGCACCGCAAAGCGTCGGCGGGAACCTCAAACTGGCGTCCTTCAACGTGCTGAACTACTTCAGCACCACCGGTGACCAGCTCACCGGCTGCACCTATTTCAACGACCGTTCCGGAGCCCCGATCACGGTCCGCGGCGGCTGCGACGCCCGCGGTGCCGCCGACGCGGCCAATCTGGAACGCCAGCAGGCCAAGATCGTCCAGGCGATCAACGCACTCGGCGCCGACGTCGTCGGGCTGATGGAAATCGAGAACTCCTCAGCGCTGGGGCAGGACCGTGACACGGCACTCGCCCACCTGACTGCGGCCCTGAACGCGGTGTCCCCCGGCACCTGGGACTACGTCCGCTCCCCCGCGGCCCTCCCCGACGCCGAAGACGTCATCCGCACGGCCTTCATCTACCGGACCGCGAACGCTGAACCTGTCGGCGAATCCGTGATCCTCAATGACGAAAGCGTGTTCTCCAACGCCCGTGAACCGCTGGCCCAGGCCTTCAAGCCTGCCGGCGGAGCGGACAGCGAATCCTTCGTGGCCATCGCGAACCACTTCAAGTCCAAGGGCTCACCCCCGGCCTCCGGGGAAAACGCGGACAACGGCCAGGGCGGCTGGAACGCCGACCGGGTCCGCCAGGCGCAGGCACTGGTGTCCTTCGCCGACACCGTGGCGGCCGACGCGGGCACGGAGCGGGTTTTCCTGCTGGGTGACTTCAACTCCTACGCCGCCGAGGACCCCATGCGCATCCTGGCAGAGGCCGGATACGTGAACCTGGGTGACGCCACGGGCAAGCACTCCTACGCCTTCGGCGGCCTGGTCGGGTCCCTGGACCACATCCTGGCGTCCCCGGCAGCGGCCGAAGACGTCACCGGAACGGACATCTGGAACATCAACTCCGTGGAATCCGTGGCACTGGAATACAGCCGGTTCAACTACAACGTAACCAGCTTCTACGCTCCGGACGCCTACCGGTCCTCGGACCATGACCCCATCCTGGTGGGCCTGAACCTGACCCCGGCCGAGGCGGAAACCACCGAGCTGAACCTGCTGAACATCAACGACTTCCACGGCCGGATCGACGGCAACACCGTCAACTTCGCCGGAACCGTTGAACAGCTAAAGGCCGCCGCGCCGGAGGGCAGTTCGCTGTTCCTCTCCGCCGGCGACAACATCGGCGCGTCCCTGTTCGCTTCCTCGGTGCAGCAGGACCAGCCGACCATCGACGTCCTGAACGCCCTGGGCCTGCGGGCCTCGGCGGTCGGCAACCATGAGTTCGACGGCGGTTTCGCCGACCTCACCGACCGGGTGGTTCCTGCCGCGGACTTCGAGTACCTCGGCGCCAATGTCTACCTCAAGGGCACCACCACTCCGGCGCTGCCCGAGTACGCCCTCCTGGACGTCAACGGCGTGAAGGTGGCCGTGATCGGCGCGGTGACCGAGGAGACCGGTACGCTGGTCAGCCCCGGCGGCATCGCCGCCCTGGAGTTCGGGGACCCGGTGGAAGCCGTGAACCGCGTGGCCGAACGGCTCGTGGCTGAGGGCCTGGCCGACGTCATCATTGCCGAATACCACGAAGGCGCCGGTGCGGGCACGCCCGACGGCGCCACCCTCGAGGAGGAGGTTGCCGGCGGCGGTGCGTTCGCGGAGATCGTGACGGAAACCAGCGCGCTGGTGGATGCCATCTACACCGGGCACACGCACAAGCAGTACGCGTGGGACGCACCGGTTCCCGGCGTCGAGGGCAAAACCCGCCCCGTGGTCCAGACCGGTTCCTACGGTGAGTTCATCGGTCAGATCGAGCTCGAGTACAACGCCGAGACGGACGAGGTGCTTTCCTACACGGCCGGTAACGTCGCACGGACCGCCACCCCTGCTGCCGAACTGGTGGCGGCCTACCCGGCCGTCGCTGAAGTGAAGCGGATTGTCGACGCCGCCCTGGCGTTCGCGGCCGAGGTCGGCAACCAGCCGGTCGGCTCGGTAACCGCGGACATCACGACGGCCTTTACCGGCGCCTCCCGGGATGACCGGTCCAACGAATCCACGCTGGGCAACCTCGTGGCGGACTCGCTGCTCTCTTCGCTGGGCGCTCCCGAGCGCGGCGGTGCGGAAATCGGCATCACCAACCCCGGCGGGCTCCGCGCGGAGCTGTATTACGGCCCGGATGGTGTCATTACCTACGCCGAAGCCAACGCCGTCCTGCCGTTCGTGAACAATCTGTGGACCACCACGCTCACGGGTGCGCAGCTGAAGGCAGTCCTGGAGGAGCAGTGGCAGCCGGACGGAAGTTCGCGGCCGTTCCTGGCACTGGGCCTCTCCGACAACGTCACCTACACCTATAACCCGGACCTGGCCCGCGGTTCCAGGATCCAGTCGGTAACCGTCAACGGCGCTCCGCTGGACACCGCCCGGGCCTACCGGGTGGGGACGTTCAGCTTCCTGGCACAGGGCGGGGACAATTTCTCCACCTTCGCCCAGGGCACCGACACCCGGGACTCCGGGCTGATCGACCGCGATGCCTGGATCAGCTACCTCCAGGCCAACAGCCCGGTCTCCCCCGATTTCGCCCGGCAGGGCGTTATCGTCAAGGGCGCACCTGCCACTGTGAAGGCGGGTGCCAGCGCCACCTTCACAGTGGAGAAGCTGGACCTGACCTCGCTGGGCAGCCCGGCCAACACCACGCTCGCAGTGAGCTGGGTTCCGGCCGCCGGTGCAGCCATCGCCCTGGGATCGGTTCCGGTGACCGGCGGAGCGGCGAGCGTTACCGCGGCCATCCCGGCGTCGGCATCCGGCAACGGTTCGCTGGTCCTCACGGCGGCCCCATCGGGGACCACGGTGACGATTCCGGTCACGGTCGAAGCCGGACCGCAGCAGCCGACCTGCGTGCGGCCCATCCCGCCGAAAAACTGGTGGGACCTGCGCGGCTGGCTGAAATACGCGGTTGACTATGCACGGTATCTGCTCTGCACGGTGGGCCGCGGCTAGTCCGCACCTGCTAGCTAATTCTGAGCGCTGACCAAGCGGCGCCGTCCGGGGTTCAAGACCACCGGGCGGCGCCGCTTCTCGTTCAGGACGGGAGCCAGACTGTAGACACCCTGTTTTTACTGTGCTTATAGTGAAGGAAGTGCTTATTTGTTGGACTGGGGGGCATCGGAATGAGGGCGTCACGAGGAGCTTGGCGGTTCGTCCGCCCTGTGCTCCTGGGAGCCGCCGCAGCCGCCTCCTGGCTGACTCTGTCGGCCACCGGTGCTTCGGCCGACCCCCTGCCTGAACCGGATTCCCTTCCAGCAAGCGTGAGTGTTTCTGCTGCGGGCCTCGTGGATTCCGCCGTGAATGCCGTCGATCAGGTGACGGACGGCCTGCTGCCTTCCTCACAGACACCGGCCCAGGCTCCCGCGCCGGAAATTTCCCTGCCAGATGTGCCCCGTCTCCAGCCGGCAGTCCATGGGGTAGCAACGGCAGTCGACGAGCTGGTACAGACCGTTCCGGTGGTGAGGACGGTGGTACCCGCGCAGACGTTGCCTGCAGCCACGGATCCCATCCTGACTGTGGTCGACGACATTGCCGGCTTTGCGGTAGAGACAATTCGGCCGACCGCAGACGGCCTCCTCGAGACTCTGCATCCCGTCCTCCCCCCGGCCAACGACGTCGGGGCTGGCCAGGGTTGTCCCGAAGGCCAGGGAGATCCCGCTGCCCCTCCCGCGGCTGGCTGCAGCGGGAGCCCGGTAATTCCAGCGCTTCCGGACATCGACGCGGTGACAGAGGGCACAGCCGACAGCCCCCGCTTTGCCCCAGACCGCCAACCGGCCCCTGAGCAGCTCCCGACGGCAACAGAACAGCTCGCGGATGAAGATGCCTTGGCCCCTGCGGTATCCGAGGTCATGACCAGTCATGGAGATACGGCTGTGGGTACGGCAGAGTCCTGCGCTGAAGTCTCGCCAGAGGCCGCACTATCCGTGTCTTCTGGCCCGGATTCCGGGGGTCCAGCGGGAGCACCGCAAGGTGGCCTCATGCCGGTGGGCTCCGGATCGTCGGTTGTGAGCCCTTCAGCAGCAGGCCCCTTACTGCCCGGCTGCCTATCCGGGCAGCATCTCAACATTCCGGCACTGGCTGCGCTGCCCGCCTATACGGAGCTGATGAAAGCCCCCTCACGTGTGTCGCTGGATCACGAGTCGTTCCCTGATTAGTTAGGCCTCTGTCCGTTATGCAGCCGGACAAATGCCATTCGGGCCCCATGGGCCCCATCCCAATTACTTGTCAGGAGAATTGCTATGCGTTGCACTATTCGACGAGGGCTGCTCGGCACCCTCTTTGCCGGAGGATTGCTGGCCCTTGGAACAACCGCGGCCAGCGCGGAACCCGTAACCTCCGGCTCCGACGGACTCCTCTCCGGAACCCAGATCACCGCACCCATCACCATCCCCGTCAACCTCGGCACCAACTCCCTCGCAGTCCTCGGCGAAGCCACCACCGAGACCACCAGGAACACCGAGACCACCGGGAACACCGGGACAGACGCGGCAACCGGGACACCGGCAGAGAGCGCGGAACCCGTAACCTCCGGCTCCAACGGACTCCTCTCCGGAACCCAGATCACCGCACCCATCACCATCCCCGTCAACCTCGGCACCAACTCCCTAGCAGTCCTCGGCGAAGCCACCACCGAGACCACCAGGAACACCGAGACCACCGGGACAGACGCGGCAACCGGGACACCGGCAGAGAGCACCGGACCCGTAACCTCCGGCTCCAACGGGCTCCTCTCCGGAACCCAGATCACCGCACCCATCACCATCCCCGTCAACCTCGGCACCAACTCCCTAGCAGTCCTCGGCGAAGCCACCACCGAGACCACCGGGACAGACGCGGCAACCGGGACACCGGCAGAGAGCACCGGACCCGTAACCTCCGGCTCCGACGGATTCCTCTCCGGAACCCAGATCACCGCACCCATCACCATCCCCGTCAACCTCGGCACCAACTCCCTAGCAGTCCTCGGCGAAGCCACCACCGAGACCACCAGGGACACCGGGACCAGCACCCCGGGCTCTGTGCCCCCAGCCGGGCCCCGTCCAGGAGTCACACTTCCCGTAGTGATTCCTGCTGGAACCACGCCTCCTGCAGGGACACAGCCGAATGTAGGACCTGAGCCGACATCTGTGTCCTTCGTTGCGGAGGAAACGACCCGGTTTACTTCCGTACCCGCTACCGAAACACCGCTCAGGACATCCGCGGCGACGGCTGAGGTTTCATCGAGCAACCTGGCTGACACCGGAGCAGCGGGCATGGTCCTGTTGTGGCTGGCGCTTCCGTTGCTCGGTGCCGGACTGGTACTGATCAGGCGAGCAGGCCGGCAAAGCAGCTAACCCGTAAACCCGGCGGACAAGGCGGGGTTCCGGTGCTGCCGGAACCCCGGCCTTTCCGTTGTGTTCGGCCACGGCGTCCGGGACGCACATGGGACCTGACCGATCAGAAGGGCACCCCGCGCTAGGAACGGCTACTGCCGGGGATCAGGGTTCTTGGGATCGGTGGAGCCCATATCCGCGGCACCCAGGACACTGGCGGCCAGGGAATCGGATTTCTGGTTGGCTCGCGGTTTGAGCTCAGGGTGGTGCAGGTCCAGGGCCGGCCGTTCGGACCTGATCCTGGGCAGGGACGTAAAGTTATGCCGCGGCGGCGGGCAGGACGTAGCCCATTCCAGGGAACCGCCGAAGCCCCAGGGATCGTCCACCTCAACCTTCTTGCCGCGCCGCCAGGTGATGTACACGTTCCAGAAAAACGGGATCAGGGAGAAGCCCAGAATCATGGAGCCGATCGTGGACAGCTGGTTCATACCGGTGAAGTTGTCCTCCACCAGATAGTCCGCGTACCGCCGGGGCATTCCCAGCACACCCAGCCAGTGCTGGATCATGAAGGTCAGGTGGAAGCCCAGGAAGAGCAGCCAGAAGTGGATCTTTCCGAGCCGTTCGTTGAGCATCTTCCCGGTCCACTTCGGCCACCAGAAGTAGAACCCGCCGAACATCGCAAACACCACCGTGCCAAAGACCACGTAGTGGAAGTGTGCGACGACGAAGTACGTGTCGGAGACGTGGAAGTCCATGGGCGGTGAGGACAGGATGATGCCGGTCAGCCCGCCGAAGAGGAACGTGATCAGGAAGCCCAGCGCCCACATCATCGGCGTTTCGAAGGTGATGGACCCGCGCCACATGGTGCCGATCCAGTTGAAGAACTTCACGCCGGTGGGCACGGCAATGAACATGGTCAGCAGGGCGAAGAACGGCAGGAAGACCTGCCCGGTGACGTACATGTGGTGCGCCCAGACAGTCATGGACAGCCCGGCGATCGCAATCGTGGCGAAGACCAGGCCCTTGTAGCCGAAGATCGGTTTGCGGCTGAAAACCGGAATGATCTCGGAAATGATGCCGAAGAAGGGCAGGGCAATGATGTAGACCTCGGGATGGCCGAAGAACCAGAACAGGTGCTGCCAGAGGATGGCGCCGCCGTTCTCCGGATCGAAAATGTGGGCGTCGAATTTGCGGTCCAACCCCAGCGCGAACAGGGCGGCGGCCAGGGGCGGGAAAGCCATCAGCACCAGAATCGCCGTCACCAGCGTGTTCCAGGTGAAAATGGGTATCCGCCACATCGTCATCCCGGGTGCGCGCAGGCAGATGATCGTGGTGACGAAGTTGACCGATCCCAGAATGGTTCCAAACCCGGACAGGGCGAGCCCAAAGACCCACAGATCACCCCCGATTCCCGGCGAGAAAGCGGTGTTGGACAACGGCGCATAGGCCGTCCAGCCGAAGGACGCCGCCCCCTGCGGAGTGAGAAACCCGGACACCGCGATCAGCGAACCGAAGAGGAAGAACCAGTACGCCAAGGCGTTGAGCCGCGGGAACGCGACGTCCGGTGCGCCGATCTGCAGCGGCATCATCACGTTCGCGAACCCGGCGAACAGCGGGGTGGCGAACATCAGCAGCATCAGGGTCCCGTGCATGGTGAACAGCTGGTTGTACTGTTCCCGCGACGCCACGATTTCCAGGCCCGGCTGGAAGAGCTCGGCGCGGATGATCAGTGCCATCACGCCGGCCAGGCAGAAGAAGATAAACGACGTGATCAGATACAGATAGCCGACCTTCTTGTGGTCCGTGGTGGTCAGCCAGTCCACCACCACCCGGCCCTTGGATACCGGGACCACCCGCGGCGGTACCGCTGTTCCGTCGTCGGCCGTGTACTTCAGAGTAGACATCAGCGCCACCTTGGGTCCGCAGGAAATTCAGCCCGGCCGCCGCACCTGAACAACGCAGCCCAGTCTGCCTTGTACTGTAAATCCCCGGCGAAACGCAGTCCAGAGTAGGAACCGGTTTCCCGCCGCCGCAGCCGTTAGGGCCGGCGCACCCTCTCCCCGGCCCGCCAGACTGCGGCCGTCAGCGGCATTCCGGGCCGGTAGGCCAGATGCGCGGCGGCCGGCGCGTTCAGCAGGTGCAGATCGGCCCGGTGTCCGACGGCGAGCGAGCCCACCGCACGCTTCCCGTCCTCATCCGCGCCGGTCTGCCGCCGCAGCGCCAGCGCCCCGCCGTACGTGGCGGCGCGCACGGCCTCAGCGACGCTGAGCCCCATCTGCAGCACGGCCGTGGCGACGCAGAAGTTCATGGAGGAGGTGTAGGACGTTCCGGGATTGCAGTTGGAGGCCAGGGCAACCTCGATACCGGCGTCCAGCAGCCGGCGGGCCGGCGCCAGCGGCTGCCGCGTGGAGAGGTCGCAGGCCGGCAGGCAGGTAGCCACCGTGCCCGGCAGCGACCCGGCGTTCCGGGGATCCCAGCCGGCCCAGGTACCGGCGAGCGCCGCGACGTCGGCGTCCGCCAGATAATTGACGTGGTCCACACTCGCGGCCCCGAACTCGACGGCCAGCCGCACCCCGGCCCCCGGCCCCAGCTGGTTGCCGTGCACCCGCAGCCCCAGGCCCGCGTCCCGGCAGGCGGTGAGCACCCGGCGGGATTGTTCCTCGCTGAAGGCGCCGCGCTCGCAGAACACATCGGCCCACTGCACGTAGGGGCGCACGGCCGCCAGCATGGGCCCGCAGACCAGGTCGGTGTATTCCTCCGGATCACTGCCGGCCGGGACCAGGTGCGCGCCGAGGAACGTCACATCGTCCACCACGGTGGACGCGATCCGGGCGCTGCGGGCCTCCTGCTCCACGTCCAGCCCGTACCCGGTTTTTGTTTCCAGCCAGGTGGTGCCGCCGGCGGCCGCTTCGGCCTGCCGGGCGAGCAGCATCCGGGTGAGGTCGTAGTCCCCGGCGGCGCGGGTGGCTTCGGTGGTGACGGCGATGCCGCCTGCCTGGTACGTTTCCCCGGCCATCCGGGCAACAAATTCGGCACTGCGGTCCCCGGCGAACACCAGGTGCGTGTGCGAGTCCACCCAGCCCGGCAGCAGCGCCCGCCCGCCGGCGTCGTGCGCCTCATCCGCCGCCGGTGCGGCAGCAGCCGGACCGATCCAGGCGATGCGTTCGCCCTCCAGCACCAGCGCAGCATCCGTCAGCACCGAAGCTGCGCCGCGGGATGGGTCCATGGTGGAGAGTTCACCGATGTTGGTGATGAGGGTGGAGGCGCTCACGGCTGTCCTTTCGCTGCGGTTCCGTGCATGCTCTTGAAGGTTTCCCCGGGGGCGGATGCGGCTTCATCGAGTGTCCGGATCGCATTGGCCAGCAGCAGCCCGGGATCTCCAAGCCGCAGGTGCCGTCCGTGCTCGGCGGTGAGCGTGCCGCCGACGACGACGGCGGTGACGTCCTGGGCGGTGGCGGCGAGGGCCAGCTGGGCCGGGTCGGAGCCGGCCGTCCGGGCACTGGCCGGGTCCACTGCCATCAGGTCGCACAGGCTGCCCACGGCGAAGCCCGGCGCCCGCCGGCCCTGGGCGGCAGCGCCGGCGTCGGACACTGCCGTGTGCAGCGCCGCAGGGGTAAACCGGCCGCGGACGCCGGAAGACAGGCGTTCCCCGTGTTCCAATGCCCGCATTTCCAGCCAGGGATCCAGTACGGCGTGCTGGTCCGAGCCCAGGGCGATCCGCGCGCCGGCAGCAGCGAGCGCCGCGGCGGGGCCGATGCCGTCCGCGAGGTCGGCCTCGGTGCTGGGGCACATCACCACGGTGGCGCCGGCCCCGCCCAGCAGTTCAATGTCCGTGTCCGTGAGGTGGGTGGCGTGGACGGCGGAAAGCCGCGGGCTGAGCAGTCCATGCCGGTGCAGCAGCTGCGCCGGGGTCAGGCCGGCGGCCGCCAGGCAGGCCTGGTTTTCCGCGGGCTGTTCGGAGAGGTGGATGTGCAGCGGCAGGTCCGGATCCAAACCGGCGGCGATGACCGGCAGCGCGTCCGCCGGGACCGCCCGCACCGAGTGCAGTGCCGCGCCGACACTTACTTCGGCCGGATCGAACTCCGCTTCCACAGCGGTCCGCAGGGCAGCCAGCCGGCGGAGCCAGCCCTCGGGGCCGGCGTCGCCAAAGCGCAGCTGTTCCGGGTTCAGCGGCTCCCCAAAACCGCCGGCCAAATAGCAGGTGTCCAGCAGGGTCAGCCGGATGCCGGCGGCCTGAGCGGCGCGGCCCAGCGCCAGTTCCATGGCGTGCCCGGGATAGGGCGTGCCGTCCTGGCGGTGGTGCACGTAGTGGAACTCCGCGACGCTGGTGTAGCCCGCCGCCACCATTTCGGCGAAAACGGCGGTGGCCAGCTCCTCGTAGAGTTCCGGGGTCAGGGCCCCGGCGGCTTGGTACATTGCCTGCCGCCAGGTCCAGAAACTGTCCGCTCCGCCAACGTGGGTGCGGCCGCGAAGGACCCGGTGGAAGGCGTGCGAGTGGGCGTTCGAGGCAGCCGGAAACACAACGCCGTGCAGCAGCAGGTCGCCGGGGCGGGGAGCAGCGCCGGTTTCCACCGCCGCGACGACTCCGGCGGAATCCACGGTCAGCCGGACACCGGACTCAACCTGCCCGTCCCGTACCACCCGTTCACACCACACACCCCGGGCACGCGGGTTCACAGCAGGGCCTCCAGGACATCGGCGAGGGCCTCGGCTGAGTAGTCGGCGTCGGCGTCTTCCACATATTCCTCCGGAGAATGCGAGATCCCGGTGGGGTTGCGGACAAAAACCATGCCCGCCGGGACGTGACCGGCGAGGATTCCGGCGTCGTGCCCCGCGCCCGTGGCCAGGACGGGTGCCTGCGGCAGGGCCAGCTGCAGCTGGCGCTGGAGCGCCGGGTCAAAGGACGTGGTGGGGCTGAAGGACTCCTGGCTTAGGGCCACGGTGCAGCCTTCGAACGCGGCGGTCTTCTGCGCCTTGCCGTGGATGGCCTCCACCAGCTGGGCGGTGACCGCGTCGTCTTCGTGCCGGACGTCCAGCCACAGCTGAACCCGGGAGGCGATCACGTTGGTGCCGCCCGGGACCGCCTGGATCCGGCCCACCGTGGCGCGTGCGCCGGGCTGCGCTGCGGCCGCCTGCTGCACGGCCGTGATGATCTGTGCCGCAGCCACCATGGGATCCGCCCGGTCCTCCATCAGGGTGGTTCCGGCGTGGTTGCCCTGCCCGTGCACGGTGAGCTTCCAGCGGCCGTGGCCCAGGATGGAACTGCCGACGGCGACGGCGGGGCCGTCCTCGCCGAGCCCGCGCCCCTGTTCCACGTGCAGCTCCACGAAGTCCCCGATCCGGGCCAGGGACTCCTCATCCCGGCCGAGGTGTTCGGGGTCCAGCCCGGCGGCGCGGGCGGCATCGGCAAAGGAGGTGCCGTCGGCGTCGCGCAGTGCGCGTGCCCGGTCCGGGTCGATGGCGCCGGTCAGCAGCCGCGAGCCGAGGCAGGCGACGCCGAAGCGGGAGCCTTCCTCCTCCGGGAATACGGTGATGGCCAGGGACCGGTTGGGCTGTACGCCGCGTTCGTTCAGGACGTCGACGGCGGCCAGCGCCGCCGCGACGCCGAGCGGCCCGTCGAACGCCCCGCCGCCGGGGACGGAGTCCAGGTGGCTGCCGGTGACCAGTGCGCCCTTGTGCGGTTCACCCCACCAGGCCCAGAGGATGCCGTTGCGGTCCGTCTCCACCCCGAGTCCGCGGCTCCGTGCCTCGGCAATGAACCAGGCCCGCAGGTCCGTTTCCGCGGCCGAGAACACGGGGCGGCTGTAGCCGCCGCGGACCGGGTCGCGGCCGATGCCGGAGATGGCGTCCAGGAGGGTGGTGACGGTGGCCATGCGGTTCCTTGCTGGGTCTGGTTGCTGATGGGGAGGGTGCCGGAAGGGCGCCGGTGGGGAGGCTGGCTGGGTGCTGAAGCTGGTGCTGGTGCTGGTGCTGGTGCTGGTGCGGAACTGAACCCCGGGCTATTCAGCCATGGGGATGCGGACGCCGCGTTCAGCGGCCACTGCCTCCGCTTCCGGGTAGCCGGCGTCGACGTGCCGCATGACTCCGGTACCGGGATCGTTGGTGAGCAGGGCCTCCAGCTTGCGGGCCGCCAGTTCCGTGCCGTCCGCCACGGACACCTGCCCGGCGTGCAGCGACCGGCCGATGCCGACGCCGCCGCCGTGGTGGATCGATACCCAGGTGGCACCGGAGGAGGTGTTGAGCAGGGCGTTCAGCAGCGGCCAGTCGGCGATCGCGTCGGAACCGTCCTTCATGGCCTCGGTTTCCCGGTAGGGGGAGGCCACGGAACCGGAGTCCAGATGGTCCCGGCCGATCACGATCGGCGCGGAGACCTTGCCTTCGGCGACCAGCCGGTTGAACAGCAGTCCGGCCTTGGCCCGTTCGCCGTAGCCGAGCCAGCAGATCCGGGCCGGCAGTCCTTCGAACTCGACGTGCTCCGCCGCGGCGTCCAGCCAGCGGTGCAGGTGCTCCTTCTCCGGGAAGAGTTCCTTCAGCGCGGCATCGGTGACGGCGATGTCCGCCGGATCCCCGGACAGTGCCACCCAGCGGAACGGGCCCAGGCCTTCGCAGAACAGCGGCCGGATGTAGGCCGGAACGAAGCCCGGAAAGTCGAAGGCCCGCTCATAGCCGCCCTGCCGGGCTTCGTCGCGGATGGAATTGCCGTAGTCGAAAACCTCGGCCCCCGCGTCCTGGAAGCCGACCATGGCTTCAACGTGCCGTGCCATGGAGGCCTGGGCTTTTTTGGTGAAGCCTTCCGGGTCTGCCTCGGCCTCGCGGTGCCAGTCCTGGACGCTGATGCCCTCGGGCAGGTAGCTCAGCGGATCGTGGGCGGAGGTCTGGTCGGTGACGATGTCGAAGTCCGCGCCTTCCCCGGCATTCCGGCGGCGCAGCAGCTCGGGGAAAACCTCGGCGGCGTTGCCGACCAGGCCCACGGAGAGGGCCCGTCCCTCGGCCTTGGCCGCCATCACCTTGGCGAGGGCTGCGTCGAGGTCGGTTTCGACGTCGTCGAGGTAGCGTTTGCCGGCCCGGCGCCGGAGCCGGGACTCATCGACGTCGACAATCAGGACCGCCCCGCCGTTCAGCGTCACGGCCAGCGGCTGGGCACCGCCCATTCCGCCGCAGCCGCCCGTGAGGGTGGCGGTGCCGGCAAGCGTTGCGTTTTGATCGTTGAAGAGCTTTTTGGCGATCGCGGCGAAGGTCTCGTAGGTGCCCTGCAGGATGCCCTGGGTGCCGATGTAGATCCACGAACCGGCGGTCATCTGGCCGTACATGGTCAGTCCCTCGGCCTCGAGCCGGCGGAACTCGGGCCAGGTGGACCAGTCCCCCACGAGGTTGGAGTTGGCGATCAGCACCCGGGGCGCCCATTCGTTGGTGCGGAACACACCGACGGGTTTGCCGGACTGGACCAGGAGGGTTTCGTCGTCGTCGAGGGTCTTCAGGGTGCGGACGATCGCGTCGAACGATTCCCAGTTCCGGGCTGCCTTGCCGGTGCCGCCGTAAACCACCAGGTCCTCCGGGCGTTCGGCGACCTCCGGGTCCAGGTTGTTCATCAGCATCCGCAGCGGTGCCTCGGTCTGCCAGCTCTTGGCATTCAGCTCGGTACCGCGGGGTGCGCGGACGGTCCGCGAGGTGTTTGCTGTGGTGGTTACGGGGTTATTTGTGGTCATGGGGTTCTCCGTCGTCTTTGCCGGGCGGTGGGGTGGGTCAGCTGTGCGGTTAGCCCGGTGCCTGGACCGCGGCTGTTGCGGCCGTGAGCACCTGGCAGATGTCTTCGATGCGGGCGGGCGTCATCCGGTAGCTGGGGACAACCACGCTCATTGCCGCCACGGCTTTCCCGCCGGCGGTCAGGGGAACGGCAATCGCGGTGACGTCGGGTTCGACGCCGTCACTCACCACCGCGCAGCCCTGCGGTCCGGCGTCGTTGTGGAGGGCTTTCCCGGCGGCGCTGCCTTCGAGCACAAAGCGCCGGCCCACCCAGTTGGCGTGCCGGACGGACTGCGTGCCTTCGGCGATGGCGATGTACAGGCCGTGGCCGCCCGCGGCGGGAACGCTGAGGTACGTGGATTCCCCGGTCAGCTCAACGATCCGGTCCATGGCGCCGCGGTACGTGGCAATCAGCGACTCCTGGCTAAGGGCGAGCACTCCGAGCTGCACGATGGCCGGCCCTGGCCGGTAGGTTCCGTTCTCTTCCCGCCGCACAAAGTCGGTTCCTTCCAGGGTGCGGAGCAGCCGCAGCGCCGTACTGGTGGAGAGGCCTGCGGCTTTGGCAGCCTCCGACTGCGTCACGGCTCCCTGCCGGCACACCACGCTGAGCAGGGACAGCGCGCGTTCGACTGTCCGGGTGGTGCTGTCTGCCTTCACTGCCTCGGCCATGCGCCTGCTTTCCCTCGGCCGGCTGTTGCCGTTCACCTGTCCAACTGTTGCCATCTAGTAAAACAGCAATTTCACTAGGTGGCTAGAGGCAGCAAATACATCTACTTAGTTGAAAGTACAACTAAAACCTGAAACACTACTTGAAGCTTCAAGCAATAGACCGGGTGACTGCCGGATATACCGCGCATTCACTCCCCGAAAGAACGGTAAGAATCATGATTCGCTCCTCTCCCTCCGCGACCACGGCCGTGACCGTACTCCGCGTCGTTGCCGGCTTCATCTTCGCGGCCCACGGCTGGCAGAAGTTCAGCCAGTTCACCATCACCGGGACGCAGGCGTCGTTCGCCCAGATGGGCGTCCCGGCTGCCGACCTGGCAGCCCCTGTTGTTGCCACCTTGGAGCTCGTGGGCGGGGCCGCCCTGATCCTCGGCGTACTCACCCGGGTCTTCGCGGCGCTTCTCGCCCTGGATATGCTCGGCGCTCTCTTCCTCGTTCACGCACCGGCAGGAATTTTTGCCGCCGACGGCGGTTATGAACTGGTACTCCTGCTCGCCGCCGCGGCCGCCGCAATCGCGTTCTTCGGCCCCGCACGCCTTTCAGCCGATCACGCCCTGTTCAGCCGCACCAGGTTCAAAGCACTCGTATAGCCCCTCAATCAGGTGCCGGAACGTTCGCTTCCCTCCCGAACTGCAACTCCCAATGAAACGATCGCCATGAATTTCCTGTCCCACCTTTTCGGAAAGAAGAAGAAAATGACTGATATCACCATCATCGGAACCGGCAACATGGCCCGCGGACTCGCAGCCCGGGCAGTTGCCGCCGGAAAGACCGTCCAGCTGCTCGCGCACGATGACAAGGCCAAGGCAGACGCCCTCGCAGCAGAACTCGGCGGCCAGGTCTCCGCAGGGCTGCTGGGTGAGGAACTCACGGGCAACCTCGTGATCCCAGCCGTCTACTTCGACGCCTCAAAGGAAATTCTCGCCCGGTACGGAGACTCCCTGACCGGGAAGGTCTACGTCGACATCACCAACCCGATCGACTTCGCCACCTTCGATTCCCTGTCCGTTCCAGCCGACAGCTCGGCCGCGGAGGAACTGCAGAAGGCAACCGGAGCGAAGGTCATCAAGGCGTTCAACACCACCTTCGCCGCCACGCTGGCAGAAGGTGCCGTGGCTGGACAGCCCCTGGATGTCCTGATCGCCGGGGATGATGAAGCCGCAGTCCAGGCCGTTGCTGATTTCGCTTCAGCAGCCGGGCTCACCCCGGTGGTCGTGGGACCGCAGCGCCGTGCCCGGCAGCTCGAGCAGACCGGCTTCCTGCACATCCTGCTCTCGGCCAACGACCAGCTCCCCGCCTACCAGTGGAACTCGGCGCTGAAGGTGGTCCCGGCGGCCTAGACAGCCGCCCGGAGCGGCCTGAGAGCCGCTGCGGAACGAGGCGGTTACGCCCCGGCACGAACCGCGGCGGCACCCGATCCGGCCGGATCAAGTCCCTGGCCTTCGGCGGAATCCCCCGCATGGCCTCCGGCAACCGCCCGGCCATCCTGGCCCGGACCGGCCAGGATGGCTGCGGCAATGTCATCGGCATCCCGCAGGGTCCGGGCGCCGGCGTCGGCCGGGGCTCCGGCCTCGGCCGCGATCGCCGTGCCCCACTGCACGGAGGAGAGCTGCAGGCCGAGCACATAGAGGTCCGGCTGCGGTTCGCCCTTAATATCCAGCGGACGGTACGGCGGCAGGGAAACGTCCAGCCCGGAGGTCATTACCGGGGTGCCGTCGGCGGCCATCATGACCTTCGTGCGGGCCAGGCCCCGGTGCAGCATTCCTTCGAGCAGCGGGGACAGGCTGGCGCTGACCCGGTTGGCCGGCATCATGGCCTCGACCAGGGTTTTCGCCGCATACTCCTCCGGCGACCAGGGGGAGGACGCCGTGAAGACGGCTCGGGCCTCATCCACGTCGAACCGCGGATCCGGGCCCACGAAGTGGATCAGGCCGGCACGGGTGAGTGCAGCCAGCTGCTCGATCCGCTCCGGCGGCGGACCGCTGGCAAGGCCCTCAACCAGGGGTTCGAACCAGCCACGCAGTTCGGTGAGCCAGGATTCCTCGGACAGGCCGCCGTCGGCCACCACTGCCTTGAGCACGGAGCGTCCGGCGTTCAGCGCTCCGATCGCCATCTTCAGCGGATCGTCCTCGCCCCTGGCCGATCCGGCGGCGTCGGCTTCCAGATAGGCCAGCACGGCCGCGTCCACGTCCGCGGCACCGCTGAAGGGCCGCCGGCCCAGCGGCTGGGCGAGGGCTTCCAGGCTGGTGCGGCGCCCGGCCGGAACGCAGCGGCGGAGCACTTCTTCCTTGGCGGCGTCCCAGTCCGGGCCGTCCACACTGAGCGCGGCGTCCAATTCCCGCAGGAAATCCCCGGCGCCAACGGTGAGGCACTCCGGGGAGATCCGGGCCAGCGTGGAGTAATAGGCCCAGATGGCGTCCCGGTGCAGCAGCGGCCAGAAGTCGTGGTCGAACCCGGGCTGGATTCCTTCGGCGGCAAAACTCCCCGCCGTTTCCCGCGTGAACCAGCGCAGCTTCACGCTGCGGGGCAGATAGCTCTGCAGCTGGGCCTTCGCCCGGTAGGGCGTGCCCCGGCGGGAGGCTGCAACCAGCACCGGTTCCCGTCCGCTGGGTTCGTAGCGCAGTGCCCGCCCCGCGGGTTCGCCGGTGGGCACAAACTGCCCTCCGCGGCCGAGCGTCACCTGCGCCATAATGTCGAAGAAGTTCAGTCCCAGGCCGCGCACCAGCACTGGTTCTCCGGCGGGCAGCACGGAGAAGTCGGCGTCGGAGGGCACGGCCGGCGGCAGGTAGCGCAGGTCCAGCCGCGCAGCGGCGTCGTTGAGCCGGGACTGTTCGGGGTTCAGGGCCGCGGGCAGATGCCCCAGGGCAAGAACGACGGCGTCTGCCGCCAGGGCTGCCTCGCCTGCAAGTTCCAGGGTGAAACCGGTGTCGGTGCGGGCCAGTGACAGGGCCTCGGTCCGGTGATGGACGACGGCGGCGCCGGCCTGCGCTGCCGCTGCGGCCAGGCGGGCATAGGTCCATTCCAGGTAACGGCCGTACACGGCCCGGCTGGGGAAGTCCCCCGGCCCGAGGCGCGCGATTTCCTCCCGGTCCCCTGCGCTGAGGGCCGGTGCCGGATCTGCCGCCATGGCCTGTGCCCAGTCACCGAAAGAGAGTCCGGAGACGGAAGGGGCAAATCCTTCGCCCGGGGCCGGGGCCACCGTGGGAAACAGGCACGGGGTGTTCATCAGGAACAGCCGGGGCTGGCCGGTGCGCCAGACGTGCCCGGGACCGGGTGTGAAGGGGTCCACCATCCGGATGTCGAGTGCCGGGCGGTCCTCAGCGGGCAGTTCGAGGTATCTGGCGAGCAGCCGGTCCAGGACAGAGATACCGCGCGGGCCCGCTCCGATGACGGCAACGCGAAGTCCCTGGGATTTGTCCATGATCTAAGGGTATCTGCCCGTTTGCCCCCGGCCGGGCCGTGGCGGTCCGGCTGGGCCCCGCCCCCTGGGTATGCCCTAGGTAAAGGACACGAAGATAAAAACCGCCGCCACGAACACGCCCAGGATCCAGAACCAGCGGTTGACCCGTTTCCTGCCCTCGATGTCCGCCTCCGGCACCCGTGACCCGCGGAAGATCAGCACAATCAGGACGACGGCGGCGATGATTCCGGCGAACAGCAGCACGGTGGTGAGAATCGGCACGGCGGGCCCCCTGGGGCGTCAGCGGATCTGCGTGCTGGCGACTCTACCGGGAGGGCCGCTGCCGCGGTACCGGCCGGCCGCCCCAGGCCCGAACCGCTTGGATTTCGTTATGGTTCGGCGGCCCCGCGTTAAGAATCCGTGAGGATTCCACGAGCGGGGGCCGGGGCGGTTTGTACTCGTTGAGGCGCTGCACGCGCCCTCCCGCCGGACCGGCGGGAGAGGAACGAGTTTCTTTGGGGGAACCCCTTGGTGGATGTATTGGCAATTCTGGGCACGGTGGCGGTTTTTGCCGTCCTGGCCCTGGTGGCACGGGTGGTGGAGAAGCTGTGACGTTCTTCGACTACGCGGCCTTGATCCTCGCCGCCGGCGCCGTCGTTTATGTGCTGGCGGCCCTGCTCCGGCCGGAGAAATTCTGATGACGGTGTGGCTGGCCTTCGGCCAGGTCCTCGCTGTTGCCGTGGTGCTGGTGCTGGCGCACCGGCCGCTCGGGGACTACATGGCCCGCTTCTACGCTTCGGACAAGGACCTGGCCGTGGAACGCGGTTTTTACCGGCTGATCGGGGTGGCACCCCGGTCCGGCCAGTCGTGGCAGGCCTATCTGTCCGGTGTCCTGCTGTTTTCGGCAGCCGGAGTCCTGGCCCTGTATCTGCTGCAGCGTCTCCAGCACCTGCTGCCCGGCTCCCTCGGGCTCCCGCCGGTTCCGGAAGGACTGGCCTTCAACACGGCCGCGTCCTTCGTCACGAACACCAACTGGCAGTCCTACTCCCCCGAGGCCACGATGGGCTATGCCGTCCAGGCTGCCGGTCTGGCCGTGCAGAACTTCCTCTCCGCCGCCGTCGGCCTGGCCGTGGCCGTAGCCCTGGTCCGGGGATTCGCCAGCCGGGGGTCCGCGGACCGGGGATCCGGCAGCGGCTCCGCCACGATCGGCAATTTCTGGGTGGACCTCACCCGGTCCCTGACCCGGCTGCTGGTGCCCGGGGCCGTGCTCGGCGCAGCCCTGCTCCTGCTCGGCGGGGTGATCCAGAACTTCAACGGCTTCACCGAACTGACCACCCTCACCGGCGGGACCCAGAGCATTCCCGGCGGGCCGGTGGCAACCCAGGAGGCCATCAAGCTGCTGGGCACCAACGGCGGCGGCTTCTTCAACGCGAACTCCGCGCATCCGTTCGAAAACCCGAGCGCCTGGACCAATCTGGTGTCGGTGCTGCTGATGCTCATCATCCCCTTCAGCCTTCCGCGCACCTTCGGAACCATGATCGGCGACCGCCGGCAGGGCTATGCCATCCTGGCCGCCATGGCAGGCATTTTCCTGGTGTCCGTCACGGCCATGACACTGCTCGAATACCAGGCGGCACAGGGTGCAGCGGGTTCGCTGGAGGGCAAGGAACAGCGGTTCGGCATCGCCGCCTCCACCCTCTTCGGCAGCACCAGCACCCTGACCTCCACCGGCGCGGTGAACGCGATGCATGACAGCTTCAGCCCGCTGGGCGGAATGATGGCCATGCTGAACATGATGCTCGGCGAGGTCGCCCCCGGCGGGGTGGGTTCCGGACTGTACGGCATGCTGATCCTCGCCGTGGTTACCTGCTTCGTGGCAGGCCTGCTGGTCGGGCGCACGCCGGAGTACCTGGGCAAGAAGATCGGCCCCCGGGAAATTAAGCTGGCAAGCCTGTACGTGCTGACCATGCCCGCCCTGGTCCTCACCGGCACGTCGCTGAGCTTCGCCCTGCCGGGCATCCGCGAAGAGATTGCCGGTACCTCCATCCTGAACAGCGGGCCGCACGGCTTCAGCGAGGTGCTCTATGCCTTCACCTCCGCGGCCAACAACAACGGTTCGGCGTTTGCCGGGCTGACCGCCAACACACCGTGGCTGAACACGGCTTTGGCCCTGGCCATGCTGCTGGGCCGCTTCCTGCCGATCATCTTCGTCCTGGCGCTCGCCGGGGCCCTGGCCGCGCAGCACAAGGTGCCCGTTACCGCCGGAACACTGCCCACCCACCGGCCGCAGTCCGTGCTGATGCTGGCCGGTATCACGGTGATCGTTACCGCCCTTACCTTCTTTCCCGTACTCGCGCTGGGCCCCCTGGCAGAAGGACTGATCTGAATGTCCACCCTCACCACGAAACACCGTCCCGAACCGGGCAGAGAACCCGGCAGCCAGCCGGCACCGGAGCCCTCCCGTCCCCCAACCCGGCGCAGCAGCGCCCTCTCCTGGTCCCAGCTCGCGGCCGCCCTTCCGGTGGCCCTGCGCAAGCTCGACCCCCGGCTGATGTGGCGCACCCCGATCATGCTGGTCGTGGAGGCCGGTGCCGTCCTGATCACCGCCATCGCCGTCGCGGAGTCCTTCACCGGCGCTTCCCCGGATTCCGGCGGCAGCCCGGTACCGGCCGGTTTCACCTGGCTGATCGCACTGTGGTTGTGGCTGACCGTTCTCTTCGCCAACCTCGCCGAAGCCGTGGCCGAGGGCCGGGGCAAGGCGCAGGCCGCCACCCTGCGCGCCACCCGCACCAGCACCGCGGCCCGGCGCGTGCCGCGCTACGACCCGGTTTCCGACGCCTCCGCCCTCCGCACTCCCACCGAGGACGTGGCCTCCGCCGATCTGGTGCAGGGCGACGTGGTGGTGGTCTCCGCCGGGGAAATCATTCCCGGCGACGGGGACATCATTGCCGGCATCGCCTCGGTGGATGAATCCGCCATCACCGGGGAATCCGCTCCGGTGGTGCGGGAGTCCGGCGGAGACCGCTCCGCCGTCACCGGCGGCACCCGCGTCCTCTCGGACCGGATCACCGTCCGGATTACCAGCCGCCCGGGTGAGACCTTCGTGGACCGGATGATCGGCCTCGTGGAAGGCGCGTCCCGGCAGAAAACGCCCAACGAAACAGCGCTGGACATCCTCCTCTCCGCCCTCACCCTGGTTTTCCTGATGGTGGTGCTGACCCTGAACCCGATGGCCGGCTACGCCGGGGCAGTGGTCAGCGTGCCGGTGCTCGTGGCTCTCCTGGTGTGCCTGATTCCCACGACCATCGGAGCGCTGCTGTCCGCCATCGGCATCGCCGGAATGGACCGGCTGGTGCAGCACAACGTCCTGGCCATGTCCGGCAGGGCGGTGGAAGCCGCCGGGGATGTCACCACGCTGCTCCTGGATAAGACCGGAACCATTACCTACGGCAACCGGCAGGCCGCGGAGTTCATCCCGGTGGCCGGAACGGACCCGGCCGAACTGATTCTCGCCGCCGCCCGGTCCTCTGCCCTGGACCCCACCCCGGAAGGGCGCTCCATTGTGGACCTGGCCGCCTCCCTCGGCGTCCGGCCCGGCCCGGACGGCGGGGCCGCCGGCGTTCCCTTCACGGCACAGACCAGGATGAGCGGCCTGGACTTTCCCGATGGTTCACAGCTCCGCAAGGGCGCCGGCTCCGCGGTCCTGGAGTGGGCGGAGGCCGCCGGCGGCGTTGAAATTTCGGTGCTCTCCGACCTGACCTACCGCGTGGACAAGGTTTCGGCCGACGGCGGCACCCCACTGGTCGTGGCTGTCCGCGACGCGTCCGGCACGGCCCGCATCCTGGGCATCGTGCACCTCAAGGACGTGGTCAAGGAGGGGCTGAAGGAGCGTTTCGCGCAGCTGCGGCTGATGGGTATCCGCACCGTGATGGTCACCGGCGACAACCCGCGCACCGCCAAGGCCATCGCCGCGGAAGCGGGCGTGGATGACTACCTCGCCGAGGCCACGCCGGAAGACAAGATCGCGCTGATCCGCCGCGAGCAGGCCGGCGGCCGGCTGGTGGCCATGACCGGGGACGGCACCAATGACGCCCCCGCACTCGCCCAGGCCGACGTCGGCGTTGCCATGAACACCGGCACCTCGGCGGCGAAGGAAGCCGGGAACATGGTGGACCTGGATTCGGATCCCACCAAGCTGATCGACATTGTGCGGATCGGCAAGCAGCTGCTCATCACCCGCGGTGCGCTGACCACGTTCTCCATCGCCAACGACGTCGCCAAGTATTTCGCCATCATCCCCGCAATGTTCGTGGGACTGTTCCCGGGGCTGGGGGTGCTGAACATCATGGGCCTGGCTTCCCCTGCGTCCGCCATCCTCTCCGCCATCATCTTCAACGCCGTGGTGATCCTCGCCCTGATCCCGCTGGCCCTGCGCGGCGTGAAATACCGTGCCTCCAGCGCCTCCGGGATCCTCAGCCGCAACCTCCTGGTCTTCGGCGTGGGCGGCGTGATCGCACCGTTCATCGGCATCAAGCTGATCGATCTGGCCGTTTCCCTCCTGCCGGGGTTCTGATGATTTCCGCCCACCGCCGGTTCCGCTCCCTCACCACCACCACCACCACCACCAAGGACAGACCATGACCGTGTTCCGCTCCACCGCCCGCCAGCTCGGCACCGCCGCCCGGGCCCTGCTGATCCTCACCCTCACCCTGGGCGTTGCCTACCCCCTGATCGCCACGGGCACGGCGCAGGTCGCCGCGCATTCCCTGGCAAACGGCTCGCTGGTCTCCGCGGGCGGCACGGAAGCGGGCTCGGTGCTGATCGGGCAGTCCTTCACCGACGACGCCGGTGCGCCGCTGCCGCAGTGGTTCCAGTCCCGCCCCTCGGCCGGGGAGTACGACGGCGCCGCCTCCGGCGGCACGAACCTGGGCCCGAACAGCGCCGCGCTGGCCGAGGCCATGGCCGGCCGGCGGAACGCCGTGGCCGAGCTCGAGGGCGTGGCTCCGGAGGAGGTTCCTGCGGACGCCGTGACTGCCTCCGCCTCCGGACTGGATCCGCACATCAGCCCGGAGTACGCCTACCTCCAGGCGGACCGGGTCGCCGCGGCGCGCAGCCTGGATCCGGCGGCCGTCCGGGCGCTCGTGGAGGAATTTGTCAGCGGACGGGCGCTGGGAGTCCTCGGCGAACCGGTGGTAAACGTGTTGGAACTCAATATCGCCCTGCAGGAGCTGGACACTTAACGGATGACACGCGGAGAACTCCGGGTCTTCCTGGGCGCCGCTCCGGGCGTCGGCAAGACCTACACCATGCTCGAGGAAGGCCACCGGCTGCGCGGCGAGGGCCTGGACGTGGTGGTGGCCGTGGTGGAAACCCATGGCCGGGCCGCCACGACCGCCGTCGCGCAGGGCCTGGACGTGGTTCCGCGGCGCCGGCTCGAGCACCGCGGGCTGGCGCTGGAGGAGATGGATCTGGCCGCCGTCCTCGCGCGGCGGCCGGACTATGCCCTGGTGGATGAGCTGGCGCACACCAACGCGCCCGGCCTGGAACACGCCAAGCGGTGGCAGGATGTGGACGCCCTGCTGGCCGCCGGCATCAATGTGCTCTCCACCGTGAACATCCAGCACATCGACTCGCTGAACGACGTGATTGAGGGCATCACCGGAACCGTGCAGCGGGAAACCGTTCCGGACAGCGTGCTGCGCGCGGCGGATCAGATTGAACTGGTGGACATTGCCCCGGAACTGCTGCGCGGCCGGCTGGCCGAGGGCATCATCTACCCCGCTGCCCGGGTGGACGCTGCCCTGTCCAACTACTTCCGGATGGGGAACCTCACCGCCCTGCGGGAGCTGGCCCTGCTGTGGCTCGCGGACGAGGTGGATTCTGCCCTGAACCGGTACCGCACCGAGAAGGGCATCCGCAGCAAATGGGAGGCCCGGGAACGGGTGGTGGTCGCCCTGACCGGCGGGCCCGAGGGCCAGACCCTGCTCCGGCGGGGCGCCAGGATCGCGGCGCGGTCAGCCGGCGGGGAACTGCTCGCCGTGCATGTCACCAACCCCGACGGGCTGCGCGAAAGCCACCCCGGCGAGCTGGCCGTGCAGCGCTCGCTGGTGGAGAAGCTGGGCGGCACGCTTCACCAGGTGGTCGGCACCGACATCCCGGAGGCCCTGGTCGGGTTCGCCCGCTCGGTCAACGCCACCCAGCTGGTCATCGGCGTGAGCCGGCGTCCGCGGCTGCGGGCCCTGCTGGGCGGACCGGGAATCGGCGCCACCGTCATCCGGCAGTCCGGGGACATCGACGTGCACATCGTCAACCACGGCGCCGCCGGCGGGCACCGCGGGCTGCCGCGGCTGGGCGGGGCGCTCAGCGCCCGACGCCGGTGGGCCGGGTTTGCGCTGGCGCTTGCGGGCGGGCCGCTGCTCACCTGGCTGCTGGTGCGGGTCAGCACCCCGGATTCCATTACCAGCGACGTCCTGGCGTACCAGCTCCTGGTCATCCTGGTGGCGCTTGCCGGCGGCTTCTGGCCGGCGCTTTTCGCTGCCCTGCTCTCCGGCGTGACCCTGGACTATTTCTTCATCCGGCCCCTGTACACGGTGACCGTCGCCGACCCCCTGCACCTGTTCGCCCTGGTGCTGTACGCCGCCAACGCCATGCTGGTCAGCTACGTGGTGGACCGCGCCGCGCGGCGGTCCCGGGCCGCCCGGCGGGCAGCCTCGGAATCGGACCTGCTGGCCGCCGTCGCCGGCAACGTGCTGCGCGGCGAGGACGCGGTGCAGGCCCTGGTCAACCGGGTCCAGGAGGCTTTCAGCCTTACCGGAGTGGCCCTGCGCACCGGGGAGACGGAACTGGCCCGCGCCGGCACCGTGCCGCCGTCGGGCCTCCCGTCAGCCCGCGTGCCGGTGGGCGGAACCGCGGAGCTGCTGCTCCACGGACGGGTCCTGGAAGGGATAGACCTGCGGCTGCTCGCGGTGGTCACGGCGCAGCTGCAGGCCGCGCTGGAGTACCGGGAGCTGTCCGCGAAGGCCGAAGGCATGGAGCCGCTGGCCGCCGCGGACAGGGTGCGCACCGCCCTGCTGGCCGCCGTCGGGCACGATCTGCGGCGCCCCCTGACCGCCGCCACCGCAGCGGTGACCGGGCTGCGTGCCCAGGACGTGGAGTGGTCGGCTGCGGACCGGGCGGAGCTGCTGGCCACCGCGGAGGAATCCCTGGCCACCCTGTCCGGTTTGGTGACCAGCCTGCTGGATGTAAGCCGGCTGCAGGCCGGAGCGCTGGCGGTGACCCTGGCACCGCTGGAGACCGCGGACGCCGTGCTGCCGGCCTTGGAGGAACTGAACATTGGGCCGGCAGAGGTGCAGCTGGACATCCGCAGCGGACTGCCGCCGGTCCTGGGCGACGCCGTGCTGCTGCAGCGGGTCCTGGTCAACGTCCTGGCCAATGCCCTGCGGTTTTCGCCTCCGGATGCCAAGGTGCTGCTGACCGCCAGCGAGTTCGGGGGCCAGGTGGAAATCCGCGTCATAGACTACGGTCCGGGAGTATCTCCCGGGCGCGGGGAGGACATGTTTGTGCCGTTCCAGCGGCTCGGCGACACCGACAACCAGACCGGGCTGGGCCTGGGCCTCGCGGTCGCCAAGGGATTCATGGAAGGCATGGGAGGAACGCTGGAGACCGATCAGACACCCGGCGGCGGCTTGACCATGGTCCTGTCCCTGCCCGCGGCAGATGCCCGCCGGCCCGCGGATGCGCAGGTGGCAGAGTGAAGATCCTGCTGGCCGACGACGATGTGCAGATCCTGCGCGCACTCCGCATCACCCTCACGGCCTACGGGTACGACGTTGTGGCGGTCCAGGACGGTGCCGCCGCCGTCCGCAAGGCCGTGGACGCCCATCCGGACCTGTTGGTCCTGGACCTGGGTATGCCCGGCCTCACCGGCATGGAAGTCATCGAGGCGGTCCGCGGCTGGAGTTCCATGCCCATCCTGGTGATCTCCGGCCGGTCCGATTCCGCGGACAAGGTTCGGGCACTGGACCTGGGCGCCGATGACTACGTCACCAAACCGTTCTCCGCCGAGGAGCTGCTGGCCCGGATCCGGGCGTTGAGCCGCCGGACCGCAGCGGTGCAGGACAGTCCGGAGGTCCTGTTCGGGAACGTCCGGGTGGACCTTGCGGCCCGCCGGGTTTCACGGCTCGACGACGGTGCGGCCATCCGCCTGACGCCCACCGAATGGCATCTGCTTGCCGCCCTGCTGCAGCGCCCCGGACGGCTCCAGACGCAGGCCCAGCTGCTGGGCGAGGTCTGGGGGCCGGGCACCACGGACACAGGATACCTGCGCCTGTACATGGCGCAGCTGCGCCGCAAACTGGAGCCGGATCCCGCCGCACCCGCCCATCTGCTGACCGAGCACGGCATGGGGTACCGGTTCCAGCCCTGATCCCCGGACGCAGGTAGGTTCCGCGGCAGACTATTTGGCGCGCAGAATATCTCCGCGCCCACATGCCGGGGCTATCATGAGGGCCATGAGCAAAGGCAGCAGCGGAACCAGCGGGACGTTGGGCCCGGAATCCGTTCCCGGCACCCTCGCCTGGAACCTTGCGGTGACGGCGGGCTGCTATCAGTCCCGGCTGGAGGAGGTCCTGGCCGATATGCCCGGCGGCCTGCGCGGCTTCCAGGTGGTCTCCGCCGTCATCCACCATGCTCCGGAGAACCAGCAGGCCCTGGGCGCCCGGGTTGGCATCGACCGGACGGTGCTGACCTATCTCCTCGATACGCTGGTGTCCGCCGGAGCCGTCGAGCGGATCCCCGATCCCTCCGACCGCCGGGCGCGCAAGGTCATCGCCACAGCCGCTGGACGCCAGACCCTGGCCCGCTGCGAGCAGCTGGTCGCCCAGACGGAACGGGAGCTGCTGGCAGGGCTGGACGAGCGTGAGTCCAGCCAGTTCCAGGCGCTGATCGGGCGCCTGGCCACCTTCATGCAGGGGTCCCCTGCAGCTATGGGCGCAGCGGAGCTGTAGGCGCCGCCGGAGCTATAGGCGCCGCCGGAGCTATGGGCGCCGCGGGGGCTGTAGGGGCCGCCGGAGCTGTGGGCGCAGCGGAGCTATGGGCACCGCCGGAGCTATGCGCCGCGGGGGCTGTAGGCGCAGCGGAGCTGTAGGCGCCGCGGGGGGCTGTGGGCGCAGCTGAGCTGTAGGCGCCGCCGGGGCCTGACTCCCCCGATCCGCCCGGCCGGGAGGCGCACAGCCCCCAGGATCGTGCCCGCGGGATCCTGCATCTGGGAACGCTGTTCCGGTTTCCCGCGCGCTTCCCTGCAGGCGACTTTCCCCGTTTTCCCTGCCTGCCGTCCGGTTCCCTCCGTTCTGGGTTAAATCGTCTCATTTGGCAATTCCCTGCCATGGCGCAGCGGAGGGAAATCCCATAACGGCTGGTTTCTCCCAAAGCGGAGGAAAACAGAGTCACAAAACCGTGGGAAATTCCCAAAACGGAGGGATCAGAGTCACAACATGTCGAGGGATTCCCAAAACGGAGGGAAATGATGAGGCGGCGCTGAACAAGGAAAGTTCCGGGACGCAGGCACAGATCGAAGCCGCACCCGCCCCGGGCCTGGAAGCCGGTGGCGCTGGCCCTGGGCCTGGCGCTGGCGCTGGCCTTGGGCCTGGCCCTGGCCCTGGCCCTGGGATGAGCGGAAATCAGGCTCGGCTGACTCCTTAGCGGACCGGAACAACTGTCAGCCTTGAGCCTGCCGGCGGGCTTTCGTCTCCGCAGGGCGGAGGGCCGGTTGGCCAACCGCCCGGTTCCGCCATAGAGTCGTGGGCAGTGACACGGGGTGCCGTTTGGCTGAGATAAGACCCGTCGAACCTGATCTAGTTAGGACTAGCGAAGGGATGTCGCCATGACTATTGGCCTGACACCATTGACCGTTTCCACCCTGCTTTCCCGCGTACGCAGCGAACCGCCGCTGGTGCAGTGCCTGACCAACACCGTGGTCACGAACTTCACCGCCAACGTGCTGCTGGCTCTTGGCGCCGCCCCCGCGATGACGGATATTCCCGGGGAAGCCGGGCCGTTCGCCCGGATTGCCTCCGGAGTGCTGATCAACCTCGGCACACCCCATGCGGAGCAGCGCACAGCCATGCTGGAGGCCGCCAATGCAGCCAACGACGCCGGCACCCCCTGGGTCCTGGACCCCGTTGCCGTGGGCAGCCTTCCCGTGCGCACCGCCCTTGCCGCGGATCTGCTGGAACTGCGCCCCACCGCCATCCGCGCCAACGCCTCGGAAATCATGGCCCTGGCCGGGCTGGGGGCGGGCGGACGCGGGGTGGACGCCACGGACAACGCCGAGGACGCCCTTCCCGCCGCGACGCTCCTGGCGCAGAAATACGGCACTGTCGTGGCCGTTTCCGGCCCCACCGATGTCGTCACGGACGGCACCTCCACGCTGCGGATCAGCAACGGAGACGCGCTGCTCACCCGGGTCACCGGAGGCGGCTGCGCCCTCGGTGCGGTCACCGCGGCCTTCCTCTCAGTGGCGGACGACGGCGGAGCGGACATCAGCGGACGACTCGCCGCGGTGGCCGCGGCCACCGCCGTGTACACGCTGGCCGCCGAGCTGGCCGCCGCCCAGGCAGCCGGGCCGGGCAGCTTCGTCCCGGCGTTCCTGGATTCCCTTGCGGACCTTGCCGGCGAAAGCATCAACGCAAGGCTGGTGGCGGCATGATTCCCGCAGCCGGCAGCCTTTCCCCCGTCCTCCGGCCCCGGGACCTGGCCCTGAACACGGGCATCTACCTGGTGACCGACACTGCCCAGTGCGGTGCCCGCGGCGTCGTGGACACGGTGCGCGCCGCCGTCGCCGGCGGGATCCGGACCGTGCAGATCCGGGAAAAGCACGCCTCAGCCGCAGACTTTTACGCTCTGGTCCTCGCCGTCGCGCAGGCAGTGAGAGACCAGGCAGCGAGCGACCAGGCCGGTGGGGACCAGACGCTGGTGCTGGTGGATGACCGGGTGGACATTTATCTGGCCGCACGGGCTGCCGGTGCCCGGGTCCACGGTGTACATGTGGGCCAGAGCGACCTTCCCGCCGCCGCCGTCAGGGCCGTCGTGGGCCCGGACGCCGTCGTGGGCCTGACCGCAAACACGGCGGCACACCTAGATGCCGTACGGGCACTCACGCCGGGGACCGTGGATCATCTCGGTGCCGGCGTCATCCGTCCCACCAGCACCAAACCGGACCATCCGGAGCCACTCGGCGTTGCCGGTTTCCAGGCCTTCGCTGCCGCGTCACCGGTCCCCTGCGTGGCGATCGGCGGCATTGAACTGGCGGACATCCCTGCCCTCCGGGCCGCCGGGGCCTCCGGCGCCGCCGTCGTTTCGGCCATCTGCACGGCAACGGATCCGCTGCGCAGTGCCCGGGAGCTGGTGGCAGCGTGGAACGCATGAGCCCCCTGCCCAGCGCGGAGACCGCAAAACCCGCGGACGCCGGCCGCAGCATTCCCCGGGTGCTGAGCATCGCCGGCACCGACCCCAGCGGCGGCGCGGGTATCCAGGCCGATCTGAAGTCCATTGCCGCCACCGGCGGGTACGGCATGGCTGCCGTGACGGCGCTGGTCGCGCAGAACACACACGGCGTCCGGTCCGTCCACACGCCGCCGCCGGACTTTCTGCGCGAACAGCTGGAAGCGGTGAGTGACGACGTCGTGATCGACGCCGTGAAGATCGGCATGCTGGGCACCGCCGAGGTGACGCAGACGGTGGGCAGCTGGCTCGCGGAGGCCCGGCCCCCGGCGGTGGTGCTGGACCCGGTGATGGTGGCTACGAGCGGCGACCGCCTGCTCAGCGAAGGTGCCGAGGATGCCCTGCGGGACTTGCTGCACCGGGTGGATCTGGTGACCCCCAACCTGCCCGAGCTTGCGGCGCTGCTGCGGGAGGACCCGGCGCAGACCTGGCCCCAGGCGCTGGACCAGGGACGCCGGTTGGCCGCTGCCTACTCGACCGCCGTGCTGGTCAAGGGCGGCCACCTGATGGGGGACGCGGCCCCGGATGCCCTGGTGGTGCCCGACGGCGCCGGCGGGTTTGCGGTCACTGAAGTCAGTTCGGGGCGGGTTGCCACAAAAAACACCCATGGGACCGGCTGCTCGCTCTCCGCTGCCATGGCCACGCTGTATGCCCGCACCGGGAACTGGGGCCAGACGCTGACGGTGGCCAAAACCTGGCTGCAGGAAGCCCTCGAAACGGCCGACCTTCTGGACGTCGGCACCGGCCACGGCCCGGTGAACCATTTCCACGGAGTCTGGGAGCGCGGGCTGGACCCGTTGCCCGGGCAGGTTGCAGTGCCCGAACGCGTCCTGCCGGCTCCTGCCGGCAGCTTGACCGCCGGCCTCTGGGAAGCGACCGCCGGGCTGCGGACCCGGATCGATGAACTGGACTTCGTCCGCGGCCTCGGCGACGGGTCACTGGATCACGGGTCCTTTGGCTTCTATCTGGCCCAGGACGCGGTTTATCTGCGCGGGTACGCCCGCGCGATGGCCCGGGCAAGCGAGCTGGCACCCCAGCTCCAGGAGCAGGTTTTCTGGGCGGCGGGGGCCCGCAATGCCCTCGAAGCCGAGCTCGATCTGCACCGGAACTGGCTTGGGCCTGCGGGCGGCACCGGCGTAGAACAGGTCCTCTCCGCTCCCGCGGGCACTGACCTCGCGGCCGCAGGGCCGGTCACACGCGGGTATCTGAACCATCTGCTCGGCAGGGACCGGGATGCGGAGGACAGCGTTGAGTACGCCCGCCTGGTGGGAGCCGTGCTCCCCTGTTTCTGGGTCTATGCGGATGTGGGAGCCCGGCTGCTGGAGTTGAACCATGCCACCCACCCCTACCGCGAATGGCTGGACACCTACGCGGATCCGGGCTTTGCCGCCGCCACCGAACAGGCCATTGGGATCCTGGAATCCGTTTTGGCCGGGGACGCCGCCGAACGGCAGGCCGCACAAGCGGCGTTCACCGGCTCGGTGCAGTGGGAACACGACTTCTTCGCGGCAGGTATGCTGCCCTAACCTGCCGCCGTTCCTGGGATCTGCCGGAACCGTGGCCCGTCCGGCATTTCTAGGGGGAAATGGTTATGCGCTCGAAGACAGCAGGACCGCGGACGATGAGGCTGCTGGCCCTGGCCGCGGTCCTCAGCTTGGCACCGCTGGCAAGCGCCTGCGGCAGCGCAGCTGAGGGTGACGGTGGGAATGAACGCGGGAGCAGCGGTGGGAGTCCGGGCGCGCTTCCCGCTTATCCTTCGCTGGCGGAGACCTTTGCCGCTGTCGACGGTGTTGCGGACTGTTCGCCCGGCGCACCGGAACCGCCGACGGTCATGATTCCGCCCGGGGACACCCCCGGCGAAGCGCAGATGTGCACCAACACAGTGATGGTGATGTGGTTCGACGACGGCGAGCCCATGGAACAGGTTGTCCAGGGTGCGGCCAGCAGTGCCGCCGGAGGCACGTCCGTCTACCTGGTGGAGGGCGCCAACTGGTTCGTCGCCGATGTCTCCGAAGTTGCGGTTGGCGCGGTTCCGGAGCGAAAACTCGATCTGGAGGACCTGGCTGACCAGCTCGGTGCCAAGTACAGCGTGGCCCGGTAGACGGCGTCCGTCGGTTCAAGACTGGAGTCCCGGCAGGCCCGAACCCGGTCAATTTTCCCGCCAGCTGGCCGCCCCTTCGGCTGACAAACGCAGGGCACGCACCACAGCGCGGCGATCCGATTTCCTTGTACAGAGGTCGACCTGGCAGTAGGAGGCATCGTCAAGGGGAAGGTAGGTGACTCCGGGATGCTTGTAGCGCTCGGCAACCGACTCGGCGGTGATCATGATGTTGTTTGACATGGCTACCGCTGTGAGTGCTTCTTCCATGGTCCTCGCCCAGGAGCCGTAGTTGACAGGCACCCCGCTGGGACGCGGATCCACGACCCAGTATTTGGTCCACACCTCGGCCGCACCCCGCGCACGGACGACGGCGCAGCCTTCGATATCCGCGAGTATCAGCGAACCGCGCACCGCAAGGTTGGAGCCCGCAGGGACCGCGACGACGCGGGGTTCCCGGTAGACCGTAATACGTTCAATCGCTTCCTCATGATCGAACGGCGGCCGGCCCAGCGATGCGTCAATATCTCCGGTTAGCAGGCGTTTAGTCTGGTCTCCCCAGCCAAGCTCAACAAAATCCACGAGCAGCTCAGGGTTTGAACGGCGTAATTCCACCAGGAATTCCTCGTCCATTCCCCGCGGGTAACCGTTAATAAAGCCAATGCGCAGGGTCGCTTGGATGTGCGAACCCAAAGCCCGCCCCGAGGCGTCCAAAGCTTCCTTTGCGTGCAGCATGAATCTCTGTCCCCGGACCGTTAAACGGACCGGCTGGCCGCGCTCGACCAGCCCATAGCCCACAAAGCCCTCGAGCCGCTTAATCTGCTGTGTCATGGCGGGGGCGGTCACATGGAGCCGGGCCGCGGCCTTGCTGAAGCTGCCCTCCTCGATCAGGATCTCCAATGATCTGACGTGAGCGAGATTGAGATGCCCAGTCATGCATCCCCCTCGCAGCATATTAATCATTCGGTTAATAGTGTGACTTGGATCTCAATTTACTGTCCTTCGGGGTCTTGTCAAGCTGGGCATCTACCCGGCGGGAGCCCGGTATCCGTATACACAGCAGGAGAAATGGAGATCCACTATGAATGCTCCCCGCAGCAACGGAGCTGCCCTCGTGACCGGAGCCGCATCCGGGATCGGACTGGCAATTGCCGAGAGTCTCGTGGCCGAGGGAACCCCTGTCGTTGGGTTCGATCTAAACAGCGAAGGCCTGGAAAAGGCAGCATCGCGTCTGGGTGAGGGATTCCGGCCCTGCGCAGGCAGCGTCACCGATGCCGCCGATGTTGACCGAGCGGTGAAAGCCGCCGAGGTCCATGGCGGGCACATCCGCAGCCTATATAACGTGGCAGGAGGCCTGCGTGCTGCTCCGCTGCATGAGCTCAGTGAAGAGGACTGGGACTTCACCGTGGACCTGGTCCTCAAAGGCGTCTTTCTCTGCACCCGCGCAGTAGCGCGGTCGATGATCGCGGCGGGTGCGGGCGGATCCATCGTCAATATCTCTTCCTTGAACGCGCATATTCCGCTTTACGGGGGAAGCGCCTATGCCGCCGGCAAGTCAGGTGTCGAGATGTTCGGAAAAAACGCCGCTTTGGAATTGGGCAGGCATGGCATCCGGGTTAACACCGTCCTCCCTGGCCTCGTGGATACACCCATGGCCGGATTCATCACGGCCAGTGAGGGCATCATGAACGAATTCAGGGAAAACGCGGTCCTCAAACGGCCCGCCCTTCCCGCAGAACTCGCCGCTCCTGCAATTTTTCTGGCAAGTGACGCGGCCAGCTACATCACCGGCACCAGTCTCGCCGTCGACGGCGGATATGAAGTCGGCAGCTACCCCGACCTGAGCAAGTACTAACCGAAGGAGAGCTTGACCGTGACCACAGAAGAACAAACCGCCGCCGAACCGAAGACTCAGTATGAGCACGAATTCGTCCACATGATGGACGACATCGACAAGGTCATCGATTCGACAACCATCCCCCTGCACCGGAAAATCCTGATCAATTACCGCAGGCATGGACTTTTGGAAGTCTCCGGACGCTACGACGAACTCCTCCAGCCCGAGATGACCGTCAGGCATCCCCATTACCGGCTATTTGAAGGCGGTGCTGCAACGATTCTTGACGGCATGGATGAAGTACGGAATTTCTACCGGCTCCTCGCGGACATAGACATGCTCGTTATGTGGACCGGCAAGCAGAAAATGGCAGTTTCGGACTGGGGTTTCGCCGGTGAAGCCGAATTCAGCCAGTTCGTCCCGGGCAAGATGCTTGGGGACAACGTCTTCGCGGCAATCGGTGAAAGCGCTCCGGAGACACGGGAATCCGGCTACGACCCTGACTCCTTCTACCTTGTACGGAGAACCTTGGCTTTCTTCTGGCCCTACGACGAAACAGGGAAAATGATCGGCGAACACGTGTACGAGGACACCGAGTCGAAATCCGTTACCAAAGTTGAAACCAGTGAAGTAATCACCGGTGTCCGTGCCGCTGAACTGCTGGCACCGATCATCGACAAGTACGAGCTTCCTGCATAGTCACAGCGCAGGTGTGACCGGCCCGGTATCCGGGTCGGCCACACCTGCGAGAAGCCCCCGGGCCCTGATTCGCGCCGTGCCATAGCCGTGCCCTATCAGTCCGGAGCCGCCGGGGTATCCCGGGAGGCTTCCTGCTCAACCACCGTCTCCTGTACCGCCTGCGGCCCGCAGGCCCGCAGCTGCCTGGGTGTCCTAGCCGATCCGGCGCCAGTACGCAGCCATCGAAAGCGCGTACGCCACAACCAGGATTCCGGCACACCAGGCGAGGGCAATCCAGATCCCGGTCCCCACCGGCTGCTGGGCGAACAGGGCGCGGATCGTGTTAACGATCGAGGTCACCGGCTGGTTCTCAGCGAACCAGCGCACCGGACCAGGCATTGTTTCCGTCGGCACGAAGGCCGAGCTGATGAACGGCAGGAAAATCAGCGGATAGGAGAAGGCGCTGGCCCCCTCCACCGTTTTTGCCGACAGGCCTGCGAACACGGCAACCCAGGTCAGCGCCAGGGTAAACAGGAACAGGATTCCGGCAACCGCAAGCCACTCCCCCAGGCCTGCTCCCGTGCGGAAACCCATCAGCAGGGCAACGCCCACCACAATGGCCAGCGAGATCAGATTGGCTGCCAGCGACGTCATGACATGCGCCCAGAGGGTGCTGGACCGGGCGATGGGCATGGACTGGAAACGTTCGAAGATACCGCCCTGCAGATCGGTAAAGAGCCGGAAGGCTGTGTACGCGATGCCCGATGCAACTGTGATCAGCAGGATCCCGGGCAGCATGTAGTCGATGTACTGAAAGGCACCGGTGTTGATCGCTCCGCCGAGCACGTACACAAACATCACCATGATGGCGATCGGCATGATGGCCGTGGTGATGATGGTGTCCGGGCTGCGCAGGATATGCCGCAGCGAACGCCGGGTGAGCACAGTGGTGTTGCCGTAGAAATGGGTTGCGGTCATCGTCCTTGCCCCTGGTTCTCATCGCTGCCGACAATGGCGAGGAAGACTTCCTCGAGGGTCGGCTGTTTCTCCACGTACTCGACCGTCGACGGTGGAATGAGCTGCTTGAGTTCGGCGAGCGTTCCGTTGGCGATGATCCGGCCCTGATGGAGGACGGCGATGCGGTCAGCGAGCTGCTCGGCCTCGTCCAGGTCCTGTGTGGTGAGCAGTACCGTGGCGCCCTGGGCGGCCAGCTTCCGCACCGTTTCCCACACTTCGAGGCGCCCCTGCGGGTCCAGGCCGGTCGTGGGTTCGTCGAGGAAGATGACGGACGGATTGCCGATGAGGCTCATCGCAATGTCCAGGCGGCGGCGCATCCCGCCGGAGTAGGTCCCGGCTTTCCGCCCGCCGGCATCGGCCAGCGCAAACCGCTTCAGAAGTTCGTCCGCCATCACACCAGGCTTTGGGACGCGCCGCAGCTGCGCCACCAGGATCAGGTTTTCCCGGCCGCTGAGTACCTCGTCGACGGCGGCGAACTGTCCGGTAAGGCTGATCGATTCCCGCACCTCCGCCGCATCGGCGGCGACGTCGAAACCATTGACCACTGCACTTCCGGCATCCGCCTTCAGCAGTGTCGCCAGTATCCGCACCACCGTCGTTTTACCCGCTCCGTTGGAGCCAAGGAGGGCGAAGATGCTCCCGGGTGCGACGTCGAAGTTCACGCCCCGCAGCACGCCCAGCTGCTTGAAGGACTTTTCGAGCCCGGCCACCCGGATCGCCGGCCGGTCACTCAGGCGGGCGGTCACGGTTCTCACCGCCGTCCTCTTCCTCGGCGCCGTCGATTGCCTGGATCAGGCGCTGGCGCTCCTTGTTAATCCACTGGCCGTCCGAGTAATTCCGAAGGAAGGTCTCTGCGAATTCCACCGGATCCTCTCCAACCACGGACCGGATGGAGGTTCCGTCAACGGCCGCGCGTTCGAACAGATCGGCCAGGTCCTCAACCATCGTCATCATGGTGCTGCCGTTGGTGATGGCACCGAAGTAGGTCAGGTAACGCTCGATTGCCTCAACGGACGTGCGGTAGGGAGCCGGAAGCGCCTTGACCCGCGCCTTGTACTCCCGCCACCGGCGCTTGTCGCCGAAGTCGCCAACTATCTTTTCAATCAACATGGTCACTTTTCTCCCTTATGGAGCTGTTCCAGACGTTCTGAGAGGAAGCTCCAGGTCCTCCAGAACTCGCTGAGATAGTCCTTCCCCGCCGCATTCAGGGAATACACCTTCCGCGGCGGGCCCTTTTCGGACGGAACCTTTTCGACGTCGACGAGGCCGCGCTGTTCGATCCTGATGAGCAGCGCGTAGATGGTTCCTTCGGCAATGTCGGTGAACCCCTGGTCCCGCAGCCACCCAGTGATCTCATAGCCGTGGGCTGACCGTCCGGAGAGGATCGCGAGGACGATGCCTTCCAGGACGCCCTTGAGCATCTCTGTCGCCTGCTTGCCCATCGGACACCCCTTGCTACCTAGTATCGTTGACTACCAGTACATAGTAACGCTGAGTACCTCGGAAACAAGCGCCTTCGATCAAAAAAACGAACAGGACTGGCCTCTGGCTCAGCCGCTCCGGTACCGCTCCACGGCGACCCGCAATTCGCCGGGCGGCAGACCCAGTGTCCACTCAGCGACTTCCGTGACGAAAGATGTCAGCATTTCGCTTTCCGCGGCGCCAACATAGTTGATGTAGGTGCCGGCGCCGTCAATGGCAACCAGGATCCGCGTTCCAGCAGCGCCAGGCTCGCCCGCTTTGAAGGCACCCCGGGCAGTGCCCTCCTCAATCAGCGAGGTAAGCCGGAGGTGGCCCAACTGTTCCTGGTGCCGCAGAGCCTCCCGCAGGGCCGGGCTGAAGCGGCAGAGATGCCGGGCGTTGAGCCACAGCTGCGTCAGTTCAGGTGCCCCCTCTATCCGCGAGATCAAGCAGGCCATTCGCTCGATGGGATCCTCCAGATCCGGAAAAAGATCCTCCCGTTCATCCGAAACGGCACGAACGAAAGCCGCAGCCACCAGGTCCTCCGCAGCTGGAAAGTAGTGGCTGATGAGCCCGGGGCGGACCCCCAGAGCGTCGGCAACGGCGCGCAGCGTGACCCGCTCCAGCCCTTCGGCGAGCGCTATGGAAGCCGCCTCGGAAACGATTTCAGCCCGGCGTTCTTCCGGATGTTTCCGGACCCGCGGGGCAGGGCTTGACATCATGCCCCGCAGTCTATTGGATTAGTGACCAATATCACTGTTGGTCGCTCGACCAACAGACAACCGGGTTCGTCTCCCAGCGTTTGTGCCGAACCGTCCCGAGAGGAACAGCGTTGCCCGAGCCCCGTGTCACTGACACCGTCAGCATCCCTGAAACACTGACCCAGCCCGAAAAGCGCGGCATCGAACTGGTCGAGGACTCCGAACGGCACGGACGTGCCCGCGACCTCTTCTCGGTCTGGGCGGCACCGAGCGTCAGCGTCCTGAGCTTTACCATCGGGGCCTCCCTGATCCTGCTCGGACTGGAGCTGTGGCAGGTGTTCGCTGTGATCATCGCGGCCAACCTGCTCTGGATCCTGACCGGCCTCGTGGCCATCAGCGGCCCGGCAGCCGGAACCTCCGGGTCTGTGATTACCCGGGCCATCTATGGAATACGCGGCAACAAGGTCATTGTCGCCTTCTACGGCTGGTTCATCTCCGCCGTCTTCCTGGCACTCAACTGGCTCGCGGCGTCGTTCATGGGCGCCGAGCTGCTGGCCGGAACCGGTTTCACCGATCCCGTGCTCGGCCCGGTACTCATCACGGTCGTCGTTGCGGCAATCACCGTCCTGGTGGCCGTCTACGGCCACGGCCTGATTCTGCGCATCTACCCCGTCGTGGCCTCGGTGCTGCTGGTGATCTTCCTGCTGGTTACGGCGTTCATCCTGCCCCACGTGAACTGGAACTATGCGCCGGCGGAGTCCCTGCAGGGTCTGCCGCTGTGGTCCGCGGTAACCATCGGATTTGCCATTCTGGCGTCAGGCCCCCTTTCCTTCTCCAACAGCCCGGACATGGCACGGTACCTGCCGCGGTCCACCAAACCCTCACACATCATCGCGGCCACGGCTCTCGGCGGTGCACTGCCCGGCATCTTCTTCACCGCTGTAGGTGCCCTGCTCGCCACCGGAATCGGCGCAGCGGCCATGGAACTCGGCATCGAAGCAGCGCTCTTGGCACTCCTCCCCGCATGGCTCGGGCCGATCTTCGTGGCCGGCGTCATCATTAATACGATCTCGCTCAACGGAATGACCACCTACACCGCCAGCATGGCATTCCAATCCATCGGTATCCCGATCCGGCGCATCCCCTCAGCGGTGGTGGTGGGCGTGATCGGTGCCGCGCTGACCGTCTACCTGGTGACGTCGACCAGCCTCCTTGAGGCGGTCAACCTGCTGCTGCAGCTGCTGATCCTCATCTCCGCACCCACCATGGCAATCTTCGCCACGGATGTGATCCTCCGCCGCAACCGCTACAACGGCGCGGACCTCTTCCAAGAACGTCCGGGCGGGGCCTTCTGGTACACCGGCGGCTGGAACATTCCCGGGCTCCTGGCTGCGGTACTCGGCGCCGGCGCAGCTTCCCTGTTCCTCAACACCAGCCTCTATGTTGGCCCTCTCTCCGCGGCCATGGGCAACATCGACCTGTCGGTTCCGGTCGCCCTCGCCGTCACCTCGGGCGTGTACGTCCTCTGGTCGCGTCTGGCCCCGGCCCCGCTGAGCCCGCCGGTCCGCACCGCCGAAGACGTCCCGGCCTAACCACCCCTGCCTGTTCCAAACCAAAGGAAGTTACCGCGTGACTACGCAGCTCTACACCAACGCCCGCATCTTCACCGCCGATACCCGGCGGTGGGCCGAGGCCCTGGTGGTCCAGGACGAACGGATCCTCTACGTCGGCGACACCGTCACGGCGGAACGGCTGGCCCCGGCAGCCGAAACGATTGATCTCCAGGGCAGGCTGCTGCTTCCCGGCTTCGTTGACGGCCATGCCCACGTGGTCGGCACCGGCGAAGCCCTGGGCCAGGTCAGCCTCTGGGGCGCGGGATCCGTGGAGGAAATCCAGCAGCGCATCAAGGCCTGGGACGCCGAACGCCCCGGTTCCGCCCGGGTGCTGGCCACCGGCTGGCTGCACGGCGCGATTCCCGGCGGCGTGCCGGACGCCGGGATGATCGACGCCGCCCTCCCCGGCGTACCGGTGTACGCCATCGCCTACGACTTTCACTCGGTGTGGGTGAACTCCGCAGCACTGGCGGAACTGGGGATCACCGATGAGACGGAGAACCCGCTGGGAGGCACCATCCGACGCGGTGCCGACGGGCACGCCACCGGCTACCTCGACGAGAACGCGTTCTACAACATCGTGCTTCCGTTCCTCGATGCCCAGGTCAGCGAGAACGAACACGCCGCGAGCATCGCAGCTGTCCAGCAGGCCTACCGGGAGTCGGGAGTGACCACCGCCTGCGATATGGGGTTCAACGAGACTGACCTGCAGGCCTTCACACGGGCGGCGGAGGACGGAACGCTGACCAGCAGGCTCATTGCCTACTGGCGGCTGAACAACACCGGATCCCTCGAACAGAACCTGGCGCAGGTCGAACGGGCGGCCGCCCTGGCCGCCGAACACCAGTCACCGTTCCTGCGGGTGGTTGGCGTCAAGGTCATCATCGACGGCACCATTGACGGCTGCACGGCTGTGCTCGGCACCCCCTACGCCGACGGATCGAATGCAGAGCCCATCTGGAGCCTGGCAGAGCTCGCGCCGGTGGTCGCGGCCGCAGATGCCGCCGGACTGAAGGTGGCGATGCATGCCATCGGGGATGAGTCCGTACGGATTGCGATCGCCGCGGTTGAGCAGGCGGTGGCGCAGAACGGTCCCCGCAGCCGGCGGCACCGGATCGAGCACCTGGAGCTCGTGGACCGGGCCGACGTCGACCGCCTCGCCGCACTGGGCATCACTGCCAGCATGCAGCCGGTGCACGCCGATCCCGCGATTGGCAGCAACTGGCGCGCCAAGCTCGACGACGAGCGCGTGGACCGCGGGTTCCCGTGGCCCTGGATCACGGATGCCGGGGGCTGCCTCGCGTTCGGCACCGATTCCCCAACCTCGCCGCACACCCCGCTGCCGAACATGTACGTCGCTGCAACCCGCGCCTCAGCGCTGGACGCATCAGCTGGCACCAACGTTCCGGAATTCGCGCTGCCACTGGCCGAGTCGATCGAGCATGCCACCCGCGATTCCGCCTGGACGGCCGGCGCCGAGCAGGAAATCGGCCGGCTCGCCGCCGGCCTCTACGCAGACTTCATCGTTCTGGATACCGACGTCCTCGCGGCAGATGACCCGGCTGCGCTCCTGGACGCCCGGATCGTGCGCACCGTCGTCGGCGGACGCTGCGTGTACGAAGCCGGCGAGTAGCCTCCACGCAGGCGGCCGGCTGTGACAGCGGGCCGGCCGCCCAGCCGGGCCGGCCCTGCGCTTGGCAGCCGTGCCGGGCAGTCTAATGACCGGTGCGGCCATTGGAGCCATCGGCGGGCTGCTGGCTCTGGCCGTCACCGCGCTGCGCGGGGACAATGGCGGGCATGACAGATGACGCGCCGGAGACCATCCCCGACAAAGAACCGGATAAGACAGCACCGGCCGTGCCGGAGCCAGGAGTCCAGGTGATCGTGCAGGAATGGATCTCGCTCGATGGGTTTGCGGCCGGGCCCCGCGGCGAATCCGACCTCTTCGCCGCCGTGGCTCCGGAAACCAGCGCAGCCGGCCAGGACTGGAACATGCGGCTCCTGCCGCACGTCGATGAAATCCTGATGGGCCGGACTACCTATGAGCTTTTTGCCGCCTACTGGCCCACGGCGGACGAGCCGATTGCCGGCGCGCTGAATACGGCCCGGAAAACAGTTGCTTCCCGGTCCCTCTCCTCAGCCCCGTGGGGCGCCTACCCGGAGGCCGCCGTGGTTCCGGATGCCGTCAGCTACGTCCGGGAACGCCGCAGCCAGGGTGGAAAGTTCCTCATCTGGGGTTCGGTGAGCGTTGTCCACGCCCTGCTGGAAGCCGGGGAAGTCGACGAGCTGGACCTCTTCATCGCTCCGATCATGCTCGGAGAGGGCCTGCGTGCCTTTCCGGAACGGTCCCTCCTGCTGCAGCTGCACAACGTCCGGCACTGGCGCGGCACCCTGCACGCGCGCTACCGGCCTTCTGCTCCGCGGGAGCCAGGTGCCGCCGCCCGCGACCTGGTCTTCTAGCCCTCGACGCCGGTGCCCGGGGCCAAGGGGGCCGTACCCACCGGTTTAGGCACCAGCGGGACCCTCCAGATCCGTTGCGCGGCCCTTCGCCAGGGGAATCCGCCAGCCGTAGCGCAGCGACAGCATCCGCAGCGAGAAAACCAGAAGCATCACCCCCAGCCCGATGAATGGGTTGTAGATGTCCGCGACGGAAAGCAGGGATACCAGGCCGGCACCGAACATGGCCGGAACCGCGTATACGCCGCGGGGATTGAACAGCTGCGGGATTTCGTTTGCGACGACGTCGCGCAGCAGGCCGCCGCCCACGGCAGTCATGGCGCCGAGTACGGCAGAAGTCGCCGGGTGCATCCCGGAATCCAGGGCGGTGATCGTACCCGAGACGCAGAACAGGGCCAGCCCGGCTGCGTCAAAGGTCAGGAGCGTCCTGCGGAAACGCAGCACGCCCAGCGGATGAACATAGACCAGCAGGACTGCCAGTACCGGGGGCAGCAGATACACCGGATCGGCAAATGCCTGCGGAACACCCCTGCCGATAATCACGTCCCGCAGCACACCGCCGCCCAGCCCGGCCAGGGATCCCAGCAGCAGCGACCCCACGACGTCGAAATTCCGCCGGGCGGCCAGCAGCGACCCGGAAACGGCAAAAAAGAACGTGCCTGCCAGATCGACGATCAACTGTGCCATGATGCCCCTCCCGCGCCCCTGCTGGGACTGTGCCCCCTCAGGGCGTGCCCCAATTTAGCCCATGAATGGTCAGCACCGTGGGTCCAGGCGTACCGGGACAAGCGGAAGGGCACCGTATTTCTGCCGGATTCCCTCCCAAGCTGCCGGGAGCGGCAGCCCGGACAGCGGCTCTCCCGGCAGGACTGTCCCGATCCGCCCCTAGGATGGGCTACATGACATCCGCGAGCGCAGAAACCCCGCAGGACACAGCAGATGAATTCCTCTGGCTGGAGGACATCTACGGCGACAGGCAGCTGGACTGGGTACGGGAGCAGAATTCCAAGACGGAGGCGCTGCTCTCCGCCACGGACTTTGAACGCACCGAGGAACGGCTGCTGGAAGTCCTGGACTCCACCGACCGGATTCCCATGGTGGTCAAGCGCGGCGACTGGTACTACAACTTCTGGCGGGACGCCGAGCATCCGAAAGGCCTGTGGCGCCGCTCCACCTGGGACAGCTACGCCGCCGCGGAGACGCAGTGGGAAACCCTGCTGGACCTGGATGCCCTGAGCGCTGCGGAAGACACCGAATGGGTCTGGGGCGGAGCCCGGTTCCTGCGGCCGGAGGACGGAGTGTCCTACCGCCGCGCGCTGGTGATCCTCTCCCCCGACGGCGGTGACGCCGCCCGCTATCGCGAGTACGACGTCGTCGACCGCGCCTTCGTCCCGGGTGGTTTCGACCTGCCCGTGGCCAAAACGCAGGTGTCCTGGGCAGCTCCGGATGCCCTGTACGTGGCCACCGATTTTGGGCCCGGCAGCATGACCGCCTCCTCCTATCCCCGGATGGTGCGGACCGTGCACCGCGGCCAGGACCCCGCCGACGCCGAACTGTACTTCGACGTTCCGCAGGACCACATGATGGGCTACGTCCACCATGACCAGACGCCCGGGTTTGAACGGGACGTGGCGCTGGACATCATCGACTTCTACGACAGCATCACCTACCTGCGCCGCGATGATGCTTGGCAGCGCGTCGAGGTGCCGCTGGACGTCACTGTTGACCTGCACCGCCAGTGGCTGCTGATGCGCCCGCGCACCGACTGGCTGGTCGGCGAAACGCTGCACAAGGCAGGATCGCTGCTGGCAGCGGACCTGGAGGAATTTCTCGCCGGGGAACGCAGCCTTCACACCCTCTTCACTCCGGAACCCACCGTCTCCCTGCAGTCCTGGAGCTGGACGCGGGACTATCTGCTGCTGAACCTGCTGCGGGACGTCTCCTCCGAAATCCAGGTTTTGGAGCCCGCCGCGGGCTGGCAGGCCACCGCACTGGATGCCTGCCCGCCGCTGCACACAGTGGATGCGTACGCGGTCGACGACGAGGACGAGACCGCAGGCAACGACTACTGGCTGATCAGCACCGGTTTCACCACACCGTCCACGCTCTCCCGCGGCACGCTTGGCGCCGCCCCGGGAACGGACGAGGGGACCGCCGCGGCGGTGAAGTCCTCGCCGTCGTTCTTTGATTCCTCCGACTGCACGGTGGAGCAGCACTTCGCCGTCTCCGCCGACGGCACCCGGGTCCCGTACTTCCAGGTGGCGCACCAGGGAATGGCGCTCGACGGCGGCAACCCCACTGTGCTGTCCGGTTACGGCGGGTTCGAACAGGCCCTCACCCCCGCCTACAGCGGCGTGGTCGGGCGCGGCTGGCTGGAGCGCAGCTACACCGACGACGGCGGGACGCTCCGGCGCGGCGTCTACGTCCTGGCGAACATCCGCGGCGGCGGAGAATACGGCCCCGACTGGCACCGCGCCGCCCTGCAGCAGAACCGGCACCGGGCCTACGAGGATTTTGCCGCCGTCGCCCGGGACCTCACTGCCCGCGGAGTAACTTCCCGCGACCATCTGGGCTGCACCGGCCGCAGCAACGGCGGCCTGCTGGTGGGCAACATGCTTACCCTCTACCCGGAGCTTTTCGGAGCGGTGTCCTGCGGAGTACCGCTGCTGGACATGCGCCGCTACACCAAGCTCTCCGCCGGCCATTCCTGGATTGCCGAATACGGCGACCCGGACGATCCGGAGCAATGGGAGTTCATCAAGACGTTTTCCCCGTACCACCTGCTGCGCGAGGACGTTCAGTACCCGCCGTCACTGATTTGGACGGCTACCAGCGATGACCGGGTTGGCCCTGTCCAGGCCCGGAAGATGGCGGCCCGGATGCAGGCACTCGGGGTGGACCGGGTCTGGTTCCACGAGGCGCTGGAAGGCGGGCATGCAGGGGCTGCGGACAACCGGCAGTCCGCGCGGATGCACGCCATGTCCTATGAGTTCCTCTGGGAAGCGCTCACCGGCCGGTTGTCCTGAACCTGTTTTGCCGAAAGCCCCCCGTTGTGGGTAGTCTTGACAGGCTGGCAGAGTGAAATCGCCAGGGTAACTGGAGACGTGCCAGAGCGGCCGAATGGGCTTCACTGCTAATGAAGTGTGGGCCTAAAGCCCACCGGGGGTTCAAATCCCCCCGTCTCCGCCAACGGAAACACCCCGGCCTTTGGACCGGGGTGTTTCCATATCCGATCATTCCTCGAAAGTCTGGAGGTGAACCGCACGCATGGACGACGGACATAGTCGATCTACCGCACCGCGCGGGCCTCGCCTTCGCCCCGGGGAAGCCGTTCCACACACCATCCAGGTGTCTGACGATTCCTGCCGTTAGCGGCAGCTTCCGAGCCGGTTCCGCCCTTTCCAGCCGAACCCCTCGATTCCCCTTCCCGGCCTGAGCCTGCGCGGCTGCGGTACTGCACCCCGGCACGCCTCACCCATTTTTTGCACATACCGCGGTCCTGCCGCGGCTCTTTATGTGCGCCCCACCGTAGGGAAGCGGATCATGATCAAATCACCCACTCTTTCATTCGATGCCAGCGCCGAACTGCTGGCCGATGCCCTCAGCAACAACAGCCTGCCCCAGGTGGCCCGTGCCCTGCAGCCGCTGGACGTGGCGGAAACGCTGGAACAGCTCGAACGGCTGAACACCATCGACCGGGCCCTGGCTTACCGCACGCTCCCAAAGGGCCGGGCGCTGGAGGTCTTCGAGCGGCTCGACGCACGGCTGCAGGCGGATCTCGTGTCCGGGCTGCAGGATGCACAGGTGGCCGAGGTTTTTGCCGCACTGAGCCCGGATGACCGGGTGGCACTGCTGGATGAGCTGCCGGCGTCGGTCGCCAACCGCCTGATCCTGGGGCTCAGCGAGAAGGACCGCGCGCTCACCACCATGGTGCTCGGCTACCCGCAGGGCGCCGTGGGACGTTACATGAGCCCGCAGTTCGTCACCACGCACCCCGGGACGACGGCGGGCCAGGCGCTGGCCCGGGTGCGGGCACAGCTTGACGACGCCGAGAGCATCTACACGATCCCGGTCACCGATGACAGCCGCCACCTGGTCGGCGTGGTGTCACTGCGGGACGTACTGCGCGCCGAGGAAACAGACCTGGTCTCGGAACTGATGAAGGACCCGATTTCCGCTCCGGCCACCCTGGACGCCGAGGAAGCGGCACGCTACTGCGCTGACGCGAAGGTTCTGGTCCTGCCGATCGTTGATGCGGAGAACCGGCTGGTGGGAATCCTGACCGTGGACGATGCGCTCCGGATCCTCGAGGACGCGGAAAGCGAGGACGCAGCCCGGGCCGGAGGCTCCGAGCCCCTGCGCCGCCCGTACCTGGCGACTCCGGTGCGCAGCATTGTCCGGGCCCGCGTTGTCTGGCTGCTGGTCCTGGCGCTGGGCGCAACCCTGACGGTGCAGGTGATGGACACGTTTGAAGCCACCCTGGCCGAGCAGGTGGTGCTCTCCCTCTTTATCCCGCTGCTCATCGGCACCGGGGGGAACACCGGGAACCAGGCCGCCACCACCATCACCCGCGCCCTGGCGCTGGGAGATGTGCGGCCCAGGGACGTCCTCAAGGTCGTTGCCCGGGAGGTCCGGGTCGGCGCCTGGCTGGGCTTGTTGCTCGGCGGGCTGGGCTTTGCCGTGGCGGCGGTCATTTTCACCGTGCCCCTCGGCCTGGTGATCGGCCTGACCCTGCTGGGGGTCTGCACCATGGCCGCCACCGTCGGCGGGTTGATGCCGCTGCTGGGGAAGGCCCTCAAAGTGGATCCTGCGGTGTTTTCCAATCCCTTTATCTCCACCTTCGTGGACGCCACGGGGTTGATCATCTACTTCCTGATCGCGTCGGCCGTCCTGGGTCTTTAGCTGCCCTCTACACTCTCTTCAGGACCAGGTGAAGGGCACGGGAGTGAGTGAACATGGTGAATGACCACCGCATTGCCGTCATCGGCGGGGGGATCGTGGGCATCGCCGTGGCCCGCGCCCTCATGCTCAGGGGCTTGGGCGAGGTGACGGTCTTTGAAAAGGAGGCCCGCCTTGCCGCGCATCAGACCGGGCACAACTCCGGGGTGGTTCATGCCGGCCTGTACTACCAACCTGGCTCCCTGAAGGCAAAGCTGTGCGCCGCCGGGCGGATTGCCCTCCAGGAGTACTGCCAGGAGAAATCCCTTCCCTACCGTGAGGCAGGCAAACTGGTGGTCGCCGTCGACGAGAATGACCTGCCGGCCCTGGCGGACATCGAGCGGCGCTCCCTTGCCGGCGGTGTCCCGGATCTGGCGCGGATTGACGATCCGGCAAAGCTGCGCGAAATCGAACCGCACGTGGCAGGCATCGCCGCCGTGCATTCCCCGCGCACCGCCGTCGTCGACTACGCCGCTGTCACCGAAGCCATGGCCCAGGAGGTGCGGCAGGCCGGGGGAACCATTCTGCTGGGACAGGAAGTGAACGCCCTGACGGTTGAGGGTCCGAAGGTCCGTGTCCGCACCCCTGTGTCCGAGCAGGTCTTCGACCGGGTTGTGGCCTGCCCGGGCCTGCAGTCGGACATTGTGGCCCGGCTGGCCGGGGCCGATCCTTCGCCCAGGATCCTGCCATTCCGGGGCGAATACTGGGCGCTGGACCCCGAACGCAGCCACCTGGTGAAGGGCATGATCTATCCGGTCCCGGACCCGGCCTTCCCGTTCCTGGGCGTGCACTTCACCCGCGGGGTCTACAACGACGTCCATGTGGGCCCGAACGCGGTTCCCGCCCTGGCCCGCGAGGGCTACAGCTGGTCCCGGATATCAGCGCGGGACACCTTCGAGTCGCTGCGCTGGCCGGGCGCCCTGCCACTGGCCCGGCGGTATTGGAAGATGGGAATCGACACGGTCGGTGAGTCTCTGATTAAACCTGTGTACTTCAGCCGGGCCAGGCGCTTCATCCCCGAGCTGCGGATGGCCGACCTCACTGCCAAGACGGCCGCCGGCGTGCGCGCCCAGGCCTGGGGCCGCGACGGATCCCTGGTGGACGACTTCGCGGTGGACCAGGCGGGACCGGTGACCCTGCTGCGCAATGCGCCCTCGCCAGCGGCGACGTCCTCCATGGCCATCGCCGACTTCCTGCTGGAGAAATACCTGCAGGCCTAGCCGCCGTCCGGCCCGCTCCCGCTCTCCTCCCGGCGGCCCCTGTTCCGGCCCGGGACACGGGCATAGGGTGGAGCGGAGCACAGGTACCGGCTGGGAGGGAACTCATGGAAATGCGTCTGCTGGGCAACAGCGGAGCCGTTGTCAGCAAATACGCCCTTGGCACGATGACGTTCGGCAACGAAACGGATGAGCGGACCTCGCACCGCATCCTGGAGGACTATCTGGACTCCGGCGGCAACTTCATTGACACGGCGGATATCTACAATTCCGGCGCATCCGAGGAAATTGTGGGTAAATGGCTGCACTCCAACCAGGCCGCCCGGGACTCGGTGGTCCTGGCCACCAAAGGCCGGTTTGCCACCGGGGACGGTCCGAACGACCTCGGCAACTCCCGCCGCCACCTGCGCCGCGCCCTCGAAGGCTCGCTCCGGCGGCTGGGCGTGGAGCACCTCGACCTGTATCAGCTGCATTCCTGGGACCCCCTGACACCGCTGGAAGAGACCCTGGGCTTCCTGAATGACGCCGTGTCCTCCGGCCTGATCAGCTACTACGGGTTTTCCAACTTCACCGGCTGGCAGCTCACCAAAGCCGCCTGGCTGGCCCGGCTGCACAACTGGCAGCCGCCGGTGACGCTGCAGCCGCAGTACAACCTGCTGGAACGGGAAATCGAATCGGAAATCGTGCCGGCAGCGCTCGACGCCGGCCTGGGCCTGCTTCCCTGGTCGCCGCTGGCGGGCGGCTGGCTGACGGGTAAATACCACCGGGAAACCGTCCCGGCCGGCAATACCAGGGTGGGTGAAAATCCGGCCCGCCAGTTCCAGGGCTGGGACCTGCGCAGCAGCAACCCGCAGACCTGGCACGTCCTCGATGCCCTGCACCGGATCGCCTCCGCACACGGCGCAGCTCCGGCGCAGGTCGCACTGGCGTGGCTCGCCGGACGCCCGGGGGTTACCTCGGTCATTCTGGGCGCCCGGACCCCGGAACAGCTCGAAGGAAACCTGCAGGCGGCGGATCTGGAGCTGACGGCGGCGGAACGGCAGGAACTGGACGAGGTCAGCACCCCAGCAGTGGGGAACTACCCCTATGGCCGGGACGGACTCACCCAGCGCTCACGCCGGCTGGGCTAGAAGTCTTCGGGGCGCAGGTTCTGCGCCCATTTGCTGATCTCCGCCTCGTCGGGAAGTGTCTGGGGATTGTTCCGCTTGCCCGCGTCCTTGGGTGTGCCAGGGGCGGGCGCGTCTGTTCCGGCCTTTTCCGGCGGGGCTGCCGCTGCGGTCCCCGGGTCTTTGCCCGTTTCCCCGGCATCCTTCAACGGCGGTGCAGCCTTGGTGTCTTCAGCGCCGGCGGGCCTCGTGTCTTCAGTGCCGTTGCCCTCCGGCCTGCCGGTTTCACCGGAGGGAGTTTCACCGGAGGGCGTCTCAGCTGCCGGCTTCGGTGCCGGTTTTGTGTACGGGACCGGGTGCGAGGCCAGCGACGCCACGGCGGCACTTGCTGCTCGGAGGCCGCAGCCGGTCAGCTGCGCATAGACCTGGATGGCACGGATGGGCTGCCCTTGGGCGATTGCTGCATAGACCTGCCGATGCCCGGCTTCATCAAGGCGGGAAACTGCTTCGCGGGAGGCTTCCGGCGATGCGCCTGCCGGGGCGCGCCCGGGGGACCTGGTCCCCTGGGCCTGGTTTGGTGCCGCCTTCGGTGCAGCCGGACGTCCCGCCCGGCGGCGCTGGGCGCGGCCCACCAGGAAGTTTACGAGCACGATCGCGGCAACGAACAGGATAATGACCACAAACTCCATACCTTGATCCTAGCTTTTCCAGCGCCGTGGTTCGCCCGGCCGCTGTATATTGACGCCCAAGGTCCAGCCACGCCGGATTTCCCGGCCCGTCAGTGAAGGATGCCATGACACCCGATTCCGCCCTGCGGTCCCTTCATGTCAAGATCAGCGGCCCGGTGGCCGAGGTGCAGCTGCTCGGGCCGTCCAAGGGCAATGCCATGGGGCCGGACTTCTGGGCTGAACTGCCCGGCGTCTTCGCGGAGCTGGGCGCCAACGATGAGGTCCGTGCCATCCTGCTCTACGGGTCCGGTGGTAATTTCAGCTACGGACTGGATCTGCCCGCCATGGAGCCGGTTTTCCGTCCGCTGCTGGAATCCAGTGGCACCGATGCCCGGCTGCGGAACGGATTCCGGCTGAAGATCAAAGATCTGCAGGATGCTGTCAGTTCTGTTGCCCGCTGCGGCAAACCGGTTATCGCCGCAGTGGACGGCTGGTGCATTGGCGGTGGTGTGGACCTGATCGCGGCGGCAGATCTACGGATCGCCTCGCCGGACGCGAAGTTCAGTATCCGGGAGGTTCGGGTTGGAATCGTGGCGGACCTCGGATCATTACAGCGCCTGCCCGGGATTATTGGCTCCGGAGCCACCCGGCATCTGGCCCTGACGGGCGAGGACTTCTCCGCCCCGCGTGCCCTGGAGCTGGGCCTGGTCACCGAACTGGCGGACGACGTCGTCGCTCGGGGCCGCGGGCTGGCCGCCCTAATTGCCGGGAATCCACCGCTGGTGGTCCAGGGAGTGAAGCGGGTCCTGGACCAGGGGGCCGAGGCATCAGTGCAGGCGGGCCTCGATTACGTCCAGGTGTGGAACACGGCTTTCCTGCCCAGCCGTGACTTTGCGGAGGCGGCGCAGGCGTTCGCGGAGCGGCGGCCAGCGTCCTTCACCGGGGACTGACACCGGCTGCGGATTCCCCGGCCATGGCGTTGGGCCTGTGATTCCGTGGATTTGCGGCCTCCACTGGAGGGAACTCAATTCTGGCCACCAGTCCCCCGCCCTTCCTGGCCTCAAGCTCCAACGTACCGCGATGCCGTTCGGTAATGGCGGCCACGATGGACAGGCCCAGCCCGTGGCCCTTCGCAGCCTGTCCGGCCGTTCGTCCGGCACCTTTGCGGAAGGGCTCCGTAAGCTGGGCGAGCGTGGCCCCGTCCAGCTGGGCGCCGCTGTTGGCCACCTCGATGATGGCGGTTCCCCTGGCCGAGGTCCGCGTCGCCACGGAGAGGAATCCGTCGTCGTTGTTATGCCGGATCGCGTTCTGGACGAGGTTGCCCGCCAGCTGTCGGATCAGCACAGGGTCGCCGGCCACTTCTGCCGTGTCGAGGTTCTGCTGGATTATCGTTCCCCGCACTGAAGCTTCCACGCTGAAACTCTGCAGCGCATCCCGGGCCTTCGCGGCCAGGTCGATCACTTCAGGCTGGGTGGTGGATGATTCGATGCTGGCCAGATCCAGCAAGGCCGTGACTGTTTCGATGCTGCGTTCATTCATGATCCGCAGCTTGGCCAGAATTTCCGCGTCGGGCACTTCCTGCCGGGCGATAGCGACGTCGAGCATGGCCCGGGTGGTAGCCAGGGGTGTGCGGAGCTCATGGGAGGCGTTCTGGGCAAAACGGCGTGACGCGGTGAAGGACCGCTCCAATTGGCTGAGCATGTCGTCAAAGCTCATGGCCAGATCGGATATTTCATCGCGCGGACCGACAAGGCCGATCCGATGCCCCAGGTCCCCGGCCGCCGCGCTCCGCACCGCAGTGTTGATGTACTGCAGGGGCTTGAGCATCCGCCCGGCAACGATCCAGCCTGCGGCGACACCCGTCACTGCGAGCAGGAGCAGGACCACGGCTGAGGCAATGAGCAGGACGTTGAGCATCTGTTCGGGCGAGTCGATGTGCAGGGTCGTTGCCGGAGTAGTCACCTGTGCAGGGCTGCTGTCAGCAGCACCCGGTGGAACAGGCATCGCGGGTATGGCTTCGGTGCTTTCCCCGGTCATGGCCGGAGTACTCGCGGACTGCGCGAATTCGTAGGTGGGCACAAAACGCATAAACACGTAGACGAGGGCAAGCATCACGATTCCAGCACCGGTCAGCAGCGCCGAATACGTCAGGGCCAGCCGGGCCCGCACCGTCAGGCGGTACCGGCGCAGAACGGGCTCCGCTGCGGCCGGGTCAGTCTCTGCTGACGGCATAGCCGACTCCCGGAAGGGTGGTGATGATGGCCGGATTGCCGAGCTTGCGGCGGAGGTTGCTGATCGTCACCTTCACGGTATTGGTAAACGGATTGGCGTTCTCGTCCCAGGCCTTCTCCAGGATGGTTTCAGCGCTGACAGGGCCGCCGCCAGCCTTCATGAGCAGTTCCAGGACGGAGAATTCCTTCTTCGTCAGTTGCACGTACCGGCTCTCCAAAGACACTTCGCGTCGAAAAGGATCCAGCCGTAGCGCTCCACATTCAAGCGCAGGCGGGTGGGATGTGAACTTCCGCCGGTTCAGCGCCCGCAGGCGGGCGATCAGCTCGGGGAATTCAAAAGGCTTGGCCAGGTAATCGTCGGCGCCCAGCCCAAGCCCGCCCACTTTGTCGTTGAGGCTGCCCGAGGCGGTGAGCATCAAGATGGCCGGACTGGCCGGGTCTTCGGACAACTGGCGGCAGACGTCGTCGCCGTGGACACCGGGGATGTCCCGGTCCAGCAGGACGACGTCGTAATCATTGTCTTCAACAGCCAGCAGCGCGTTGGTGCCGTCCCCGGCGATGTCCGCTGCGATGGCGTCCATTTCCAGCCGGGATCGGATGGCTTCGGCCAGGAACTCCTCGTCCTCGACAATCAGTACCCTCATGTGCCCCTCTCCTTGCGCATACCCGTTCGGCCCTACCTTAAGTCAATCAGATGGAGGGTTACGGAAAGGTAAGGCCAGCGCTTTACCTTCCCGTAACCCCTGCGCTGGTGAAGTGGTAGTTGCCCGGACAACCGCCCGGGGAACCCCGAAAAAGGACTGTAGATTGCAAGCCAACGCCACCTTCAGGAAAGCCAACCTTAGCCTCCGGAAATCAGCAGCCTTGATAGCGGCCTCCGCTTTGCTCCTCACTGTTTCTGCCTGTTCCCCCGCCCAGCCCGAAGACGGGCAGCTAAAGACCGATTCCTATGAGATGTCCATGGCGGATTGGCGGCAGGACATGGACGACTGCTTCCTGGACGCCGGTTTTGACATCAGTGGCGGCGAGGGCGGCCCGGAGGGTGGAAGCGGAAGCGTCGACACGACCCAGTTCGACATGGAGGCCTTCGACCGGGTGGCACAGGCATGCAGCAAGGAGGTCGGGGAACCTCCAGTGGATGAAAGCCAGCCCACAGATGATGAGATCTTTGAATCCCAGCTCATTTTCGCTAAGTGCATGCGTGATGCCGGCTTCGACTTCCCCGACCCGGTCAAGGGCGGAATGACCTCGGCTCTCGGGCCCGAAACCGACCCCGACGTTGTGGACAAGTGCTCAGAGCAGTCCATGGAGCAGGTCAACTAGCGATGGCGAATGAGGACCAGCTCCACACCGATGTCCGCAGCGCAAAGCGGACCACGCGCCGCCCGTCCCGCCGCGCACTGGTCGTGTCGGCTGTGGGCATCGCCGCCGTGGCCGCCGTCGTGACAGCGGTAGCCATCCTGCCCACATCCCCCAGCAACGCCGACAATGACGCCGCCGGAGAAAACCATCTCAACCTCGAAACCCAGACCGTTGCCCGGGGGGATCTCACGGAACAGCTGAGGCTCCAGGGCACCCTGGGCTACTCCAAGCCACGCGCCGTGGGGACCGTTCTGGAAGGCACGCTCACCGAGTTGCCCGACGCCGGCACCGTGGTCACGGCCGGTGAGGAACTCTTCCGCGTCAATGAGAGTCCAGTGATCCTGATGTCGGGCGAAATTCCGGCGTGGCGGGGCTTTGAGCAGGGCATGGTTCCAGGCGGCGACGTGCTCCAGCTTGAAGAAAACCTTTCCGCCCTGGGGTTCTTCGGGTTTGCGCCGGATGAGAACTTTGATGCAAATACCGGATATGCCATTCGATACTGGCAGAAAACCGCAGGCCTGGAAGTAACGGGCAAGGTCGAGCTGGGCAGGATCTTCTTCTCTCCCACAGACCTGCGGGTCCAGGACCACAAGGCACAGGTTGGGGATGCGGCCGGCACGGAGATCGTCTCCGTCACCGACACCAACAAGGTTGTGCAGGTCAACGTTGAAACTTCCCAGCAGTCCCTGGCCGCACCGGGCACGAAAGTGACCGTCGTGCTCCCGGGCGGCTCGGAAACCGCCGGAACGGTCACCCGGCTTGATGCTCCCACGGAGGTGGAGGGAGCCACGGGTACCAGTCTCAAGGTTCCTGTGGTCCTGTCCTTGGATGACCCCGCCGCCGGCGAAAACCTGGACAATGTTGCAGTGACTACGGTGTTCAGCCGGGTCCTGGGCACAGACTCGCTGCTGGTTCCAGTTGTGGCCTTGCTGGCACAGCCCGGGGGCGGCTTCGCCGTCGAACGCCTCAGCGGTTCGACGACGGAACGTGTGGAGGTGGAACTCGGAACCTTCGCCGATGGCCAGGTCATAGTCACGGGCGGCGGGCTGGCTGAGGGCGACAAAGTGGTGGTTGCCAAATGAACTCCGCGATTGTTGAGCTCAGCGGAGTGAGGCGGGAGTACGGGTCCCCGCCAACGGTCGCACTGGACGGAGTGGACCTGCGCATCGTCGAAGGCGAGATGCTGGCCATCGTCGGCCCCAGCGGCTCGGGCAAGTCAACCATGCTGAATATTATTGGCTCCCTTGACCGCGCTTCGGCGGGTAGTACCCGGATCGCCGGCAATGACATTGCGCAGCTCAGCGATACCGAGCTGTCCGCGCTGCGTGCCTACACCATTGGCTTTATTTTCCAGCAGTTCCACCTCTCGGACGGTGTGGCAACCATCGATAACGTAGCCGCAGGCCTGTTGTATACCGGCGTTCCCGCCCGGGAACGCCGGCGCCGGGCCGTCATTGCCCTGGAGAAGGTCGGCCTGGGCCACAGGCTCAGGCACCATCCCCGCCAGCTCTCCGGCGGTGAGCGTCAACGGGTCGCCATAGCGCGCGCGGTGGTGGGTGAACCGGCGCTGCTCCTCGCCGATGAGCCCACCGGCAGCCTCGACACCAAGTCCGGCCAGGGAGTTATGGAGATTCTGCAGGAGCTGAACGCCGGCGGCACAACCGTTGTGGTCATTACCCACGATCAGGAACTCGCAGACGGCCTGCCGCGTCAGGTGCGCCTTCGTGACGGGCAGATCATCTCAGATACGGCAAAGGTTTTTTCATGAGTTCCATCAAGCGTTCCCGGCTGCGCCCCGGCGATCTCCTGGCCCTGGGGTTTCACGGATCCCGTGCCCGGCCGGGTCGTGCCATCCTGTCCGCCCTTGGCATTGCCATCGGCATTGCCGCAATGATCTCGGTTATTGGAATCTCCACTTCCAGCCAGGCGCTGGTGAAGGAGAAGCTCTCCGAGCTGGGCACCAACCTGCTCACCGTCACCGCCGGGGACGACTTGTTCGGGAAGGAAGCCCAGCTCCCTCCGGAGTCTGTGGCCCAAGTGCGCCGTATCCCCGGGGTGCTGCACGCGAGCTCCACCAGTGTGCTTGAAAACGTCCACATTTACCGAAACTCAGAAATCTCTCCCTCCCGCACCGGCGGCCTCAGCGTGGCTGCCACCGATCTGGATCTCCTGGCGGCCACGGGGGCTGAGCTCCTGCACGGAAACTGGCTCAACGAAGCCACCGCCCAGTACCCCGTAGTCGTACTCGGCCGCGGCACGGCTGAACGCCTGGGCATTCAAAGCCCGGGTTCCAGCGTCTGGCTCGGCAACCAGCACTTCACTGTGGCCGGCATCCTCGACAGCTCCCCGCTGGCCCCGGAACTGGACGCGTCGGCGCTGATCGGTGAGCCCATCGCAGCACAGCTGTTCGGCCATGGCGGCAACCCCACCACCCTCTACGAACGCTCAGAAGAGGCCCTGGTCGCGGATGTGCGCAGCATGCTGCCGCCAACCATCAACCCTGAGTCGCCTAGCGAGGTGAAAGTCAGCCGACCATCTGATGCTCTCGCCGCGAAGAACACTGTGGACCAGGCGTTCACCGGACTGCTGGTCGGGGTGGGCTCCATCGCTCTTCTGGTCGGAGGAATCGGAGTGGCCAACACTATGGTCATTTCGGTGCTGGAGCGGCAGCGTGAAATAGGGCTTCGGCGTTCCCTGGGCGCCACGCGCCGGCACATCCGTCTGCAATTCCTCTTCGAGGCCATGCTGCTGTCCGTCTATGGCGGACTCGCCGGCACCTTCCTGGGGTGGGTGATCACCGCCATCGCCGCGTACAGCAATGGCTGGGCCATGGCTATCCCGCCCGAAGTGCTTGCCGCCGGCGTTGTGGTCACAGTGGCCGTGGGCGCGGTTGCCGGCGTGCTGCCTGCCATGCGGGCGGCGCGCACCTCGCCCACCGCCGCGCTCAGCAGCTAGGCAACGCCCGCGAAACATCCGACCATTAGGATGGGTCTATGGCTGTTACGGATGAAGCGATCACCAAAATCAAGGACATGCTCATCAGCGGTGAGCTGAAGGCGGGTGACCGGCTCCCCCCTGAGAAGGACCTCAGCGAGCGCCTCGGCCTGTCCCGCAGCTCCATGCGGGAAGCGGTCAAGGCACTGGAACTGATCCGCGTCCTGGACGTCCGCCGCGGTGACGGCACCTACGTGACCAGCCTCGAGCCGCAGCTGCTGACCGAAGCCATGGCTTTCGTCGTCGACCTCCACCAGGACACGTCGGTCCTGGAACTCTTTGAGGTCCGCCGCATCCTGGAACCCGGGTCCGCCTCCCTGGCTGCCCAGCGGATCACCGGGGAACAGCTCACCGAGCTGACCGCCACCCTGGACACCGTGCACGAGGACACCTCGGTGGAGGACCTGGTGGCCCATGACCTCGCCTTCCACAGCCTGATCGCCAAGGCGTCCGGGAATTCCTACCTGGAGAGCCTGCTCGACGGGCTCTCCAGCAGCACCGTCCGGGCCCGGGTCTGGCGCGGCCTGACGCAGGACAAAGCGGTGTCCGCCACCCTCGCCGAACACACCGCCATTGCCGCTGCCCTGGCACGGAAGGACGCGGATCTGGCCCGGGCCCTGATGACGGTGCATGTCAGCGGCGTGGAGAACTGGCTGCGCCAGGCCCTCTGACACTGGCCCACCTCACGGGCCAACCGGGCGAGGACGAACTGGCATCAAAGCAGGGTAAAAGGGGAATGTCCCGCCGGCTGCGGCCGGCGGGGCATTCCCCTTTAAAGCAGGAGCCTCTATTCGTAGAGGTTCGGCTTGATTTCGTCTGAATCGATGTTCTCAGCGTCGTACCAGAAGAAGCCGGTGTCGATCACCTTCTCCACGCTTTCACCCTTGGAAGCGGCGACGGCGGCCTTGACCGTCTCATAGCCGATTCCCACCGGGTTCTGCGTGACGGCACCAGCCATGGTGCCATCCTTGATCGCATCGATCTGAGCCTTGCCGGAGTCGAAGCCGACAATGGTCAGCTTGCCCTTGAGATTCAGTTCCTTGACGGCATTGACGACGCCGATGGCCGAGCCTTCGTTGGTTCCGTACATACCGGCCAGGTCGGGATGGGCCGCAATGATCGCCTTGGCGGCGTCGGTGGACTTCAGCTGGTCCCCGTCGCCGTACTGGACGTCCACCACTTCAATGTCCGGAGCGTTCTCCTCGATCCATTCCAGGAAACCGTCCCGGCGGTCCGTGCCGGACTTCGAGGTCTGATCGTGGGCGATCACGGCGATCTTTCCCTTGCCGCCGATCAGGTCCGCCAGCTGTTTGGCGGCCTCGGCGGCGGCTGCCTTGTTGTCGGTGGTGGCGGTGGCCACCGGGATGTCGCTGTCCACACCGGAGTCGAAGGCCACCACGGGAATGTCCTTGGACTTGGCCTCCTCCAGCAGCGGGGTGGCCGCCTGGCTGTCCAGGGCCGCGAAGCCGATGGCGGAGGGATTCTTGCCCAGCGCGGTGGTCAGCATCTGGATCTGCTGGTCCACGTTGGTTTCCTTGTCCGGTCCTTCGAAGGTGATTTCGACGCCGAATTCCTCCGCGGCCTGGTCCGCGCCCTGCTTGACGGCCTGCCAGAACTGGTGCTGGAAGCCCTTGGACACAATCGCGATGTACGGGGTTCCGCCGTCGGAATCCGCACTGCTTTCGGTACTTTCACATGCCGTCATGGTGAGCATCAGCGCTGCCGCGGCGGTGACTGCCGCAAGCTTTTTCCGGATCATTTCTCAAACTCCTTTGTTGGAAGAACCGTTGAGTGGTTGAAGAGCGTTGTACTGCCTCGGAGGTTTGGGGGACGGGAACACCCCGGGAGCGTGGGGCTACGTGCTGTTCTCCTTCCGGCGCAGCATGTCCAGGTAGACGGCAATCAGGATGACGACGCCGATCGCCACGTTCTGCCATTCCTGCGGAACCGAGATCACCCGCAGCCCGTTGGTCATCACCGACATGATCAGCGCACCGATGACGGTGCCGATAATCGAGCCCTTGCCGCCGGCCAGGGACGTGCCGCCGATGACGACGGCCGCGATGGCCTGCAGTTCGTACCCCATGCCCTGTCCGGGCTGCGCCGAGTTGAGCCTGGCTGCGATGATGACACCGGCGAGGCCGGTGAAGGATCCGGCGAGCGTGTAGATGAGCAGCTTCCACTTGCGCACGTTGATCCCGGAGAGCGCCGTGGCTTCCTCATTGCTGCCGATGGAGAACGTGTACCGGCCGATCAGGGTGCGGCTGAGCAGGATTCCGGCGACGACGGCGGCTGCGAAGAAGATGAAGACGGCATTCGGAATCACCAGTCCGGCAATCGGTTTTCCCAGCGCCAGGGCACTGAACCCGGGGGTGTCGTTGAAGTAGATCGGCTTTGTTCCGGAAATCACCAGGGCCAGTCCCTGGGCCACCATCATCATGGCCAGAGTGGCAATGAAGGGCGGAATTTTCAGGTAGGAGACGAAGAACCCGTTGACGGCTCCCATCAGGGCGCCGGCCAGGATCCCGCCGAGCACTCCGAAGATCAGCGGCATCCCAAGGTTGGTCAGCACCACACCGGTCATCACCGAGCACAGGCTCATGCCCGTGCCGACGGAGAGATCGATACCGCCGGTAACGATCACGAAGGTGGCGCCGAGGGCCAGGAGCCCGATGACCACGGTGGAGAGCAGGATGTCGGAGAGGTTCGTGGGCTGCAGGAACCGGGGGTTCAGGATGCCGAAGAGGATGACCAGGACGATCAGGGAGCCGAACGCCATCAGCTGCTGCAGCGAGGTCTGGAACCGGACGCGCAGGCCCGGGCTGGTGACGGCCAGGGCGCTGCGGATTCTTCCGGGGCCTCCCGGCTGCGGCTGCGGGCTTCCCGCAGGAGCCGCTGGTGCTTTATTTACCGTGCTCATGCTGCTGGGGCTCCTTTGCCTTGTGTAGCCAGTTCCATGATGTTTTCCTGCGTTGCCGCGGAGTTTTCGAGGACACCGGTGATCCGGCCTTCGCTCATGACCGCTATCCGGTGGGACATGCGCAGGACCTCGGGCAGTTCAGAGGAGATCATGATGATCGATTTCCCCGCCGCGGCGAGCTCGTTCAGGAGGGCGTAGATTTCGTCCTTCGCGCCGACGTCGATCCCCCGGGTCGGTTCGTCGAAAATGAGGATGTCGCAGTCGCGGAAGAGCCACTTGGCGATCACCACTTTCTGCTGGTTTCCGCCGGAGAGGTTCTTGGCGCTCTGCCGGATTCCCGGTGTTTTGATCCGCAGCTGCTGCACGGACGCCACGGCCTGGTCCCGGATGGCCTTCGGCTTCACGAACCCGGCCGTGCTGAGTTTGGGCAGCGACGTCAGCACAATGTTCTCGGCGACGCTGCGTTCGAGCATCAGGCCCAAATGCTTGCGGTCTTCGGACAGATAGCCGATGCCCAGCGCCGCGGCTGCTGCCGGCGTCGGGATTCTCACCGCACGCCCGCGGAGGTGGATGGTTCCGGCGGTGATCCGGTCGGCGCCGACGACGGCCCGGGCAACTTCGGTGCGCCCGGCCCCCATCAGTCCGGCGAACCCCAGGATTTCGCCGGGATGCAGGTCGAAGCTGACGTCGTCCAGCAGGGTCTTGGTGCTGAGACCGCGGACGCTGAGCAGCGGCTCTCCGCTGACCCGGGTTTCTGCAGGACGCTGGTCGGTTTTCACCTGCCGCCCCACCATCAGGGAGATGACTTCCCGCATGGTGGTGGCGGCGGTGTCCACGGTGTCCACGTATTCCCCGTCGCGGATAACCGTGATCCGCCCGGAAATCGCCTTGAGCTCGTCCATCCGGTGGGAGATGTAGATAACGCCGGTTTCCGCGGTGGTGAACTGGCGGATGAGTCCGTGCAGGGCGGCCACCTCCGCATCGTTCAGGGCCGCCGTCGGCTCATCCATAATCAGGACCCGGACCGAATCCCAGGAGAGGGCTTTGGCGATTTCCACCATCTGCTGCCGGGCGACGGTCAGCCCCGCTACGGGCTGCCGCGGGTCGAGGTCAATGCCGATCCGGTCAAAAAGCTCCTGCGCCTTGCGGTTCAGCGCACGCTCGTTCAGGAACGGGCCGGTGCGCGGCTCCCGTCCGATGAAGATGTTCTGGGCCACGGTCAGGTCCCGCATCAGGTGGAATTCCTGGTGGATGATGCTGATGCCCAGCTGCTGCGCATGGCGGGGGCTGGCCACGGAGATCTGCTCCCCGTTCAGCGTGAAGCTGCCCGCGTCCGGGGTTTCGATGCCGGAGAGCAGCTTCATGAGCGTGGACTTTCCCGCGCCGTTCTCCCCCACCAGCGCCAGGACCTCGTTGTGGCGCAGGTTGAGATGCATCCCGTCCAGGGCCTGGACGCCCGGAAAGGCCTTGCTGATCCCCTGCACTTCCAGGAGGTATTCACTCATGGCTGCCTGCTTTCATCTCATGCCCTGATTCACGCCGGGTTTCCGCCGCCGGCAGCCGGTAGATCCGGGCGGCGTTGCCGCCCATGAGGGCTGCATGTTCGGCCGGGGACAGCTCTGCGGCCAGTGCCTCGATCACGTTCAGTGTTTCGCCGTACCGGTCCGGACCGCTGACCGGCCAGTCCCCGCCATAAAGCAGCCGTTCGGGGCCAAAAGCGTCCAGGGCAATCTCCCACGTCCGGCGCAGCTCCTCGATGGTGTAGCCGGCGCCGGAGGTACGCAGTCCCGAAACCTTGGCGGTGATGTTGGGCAGCTCCGCGGCCTGCCTCAGCTGCCGCTCCCAGCGGTCCTCCCGCTCGGCCCCGGCTCCGCGGGGCGGTTTACCCAGATGGTCGACGACGATTCGCAGCCCGGGCAGCGCGGCTGCCAGCTGCGAAGCCTGGTCCAGGTGCCCGGGAAAGGCATCCGGAATGTCGAAGGAAAACCCGGCCTCGGCCACAAGGCAGAGTGAAGCCCGGACGGCGGGCAGCTGCAGGAAGTCCGGGCGCGGATCATCATGGACCAGGTGCCGGATACCCACAAATGCGGAGTCCTGGCTCCAGTCGCCCAGCTGTTCGGCTGCGGCAGCGGGAGTGTCCAGCTGGATCCAGCCGACGACGCCCCGCACGAAGCTGTGCCGGGCAGCCACCGAGAGCAGGTAGGCGGTGTCCCGGAGGCTGTCTTCGGCCTGCACCAGCACGGCTCCGTCGATTCCGGCGGCGTCCAGCAGCTGCCCCGCTTCGCCGGGGAGGAAACTGCGGCGAAGTTCCGGCTCGGCCTGTTCCAGCCAGCGGTATCCACCGGCGGAAAGGTCCCACAGGTGAAGGTGCGCGTCGAGGCGCGGGGCGGGATGCGCGTCGAGGCGGTGGGTGACGGCCCCGGTTCCGTTCTCACGAGTCATACGGAATCAGCTCCTCTGCGGCGAGCGCCGTCCACAGCTCTTCGGGAACCCCGGCCTGGAGGCGGGCCGCGTTCTGTGCGGCCTGGGCTGCGCTGGAGGCTCCGGTGACGACGGCCGCCACGGCCGGATGCCGCAGGCTGAAGTGCAGTGCGGCGGTGGGCAGATCGGTGCCGAAACGCCCGCAGACAGCGGCGATCTGCGCGGCCTTGGCCCGCACCTCCGCGGACGCCGGGGCGTACTTGTAGTGTGCCTGCGCCGGGACCTGCGGCTGGGCGAGGATGCCGGTGCTGTAGACGCCTACGTTGATGACCTTCACGCCCTTTGCCAGGCATTTGGGCAGCAGTTCGCGCGCGGCGGGCTGATCCAGCAGCGTATAGCAGCCGGAAAGCATGATGTAGTCCAGCTCGGCAGCTTCGATGCAGGCCAGCAGGGTCTCGGCGGAGTTCGCGCCGACGCCGACCGCGTCCACGGTTCCTTCGGCGCGCAGCTTTTCCAGTACCGGCAGCCCCTGTTCGATCCCGGCCGCCAGATCGTAGGCATCGGGGTCGTGCAGGAAGACAATGTCCGCCCGCGCCAGGCCCAGCCGGGTCAGGGAGTCTTCCAGCGACCGGCGGATGCCCGCTTCGCTGGGATCCCACTGCCGCTTGAGCGTGGCCGGCACGGCGAAGCCCTCGTCGTCCTTCTGGCCGGCGGAAAACTCCGGGTTCTCCACCAGCAGGCGGCCCACCTTGGTGGAGACCAGGAAACCGTCCCGCGGGCGGTCCGCCAGGAACCGGCCCAGCCGCTCCTCGGACAGGCCCAGCCCATAGTGCGGCGCAGTGTCGAAGTACCGGCTGCCGCCGTCCCAGGCTGCCTGCAGCGTTTCGGCGGCGTCGGCGTCGGACATTTCCCGGTAGAGATTGCCGATGCTGGCGCACCCGAACCCGAGCGGCCCCACCTCTGCGGTGGTCATGGCAGCTCCCACACCTGGTTGATGCCCCGGCCGGTTCCGGAGTAGTCGTCCTGCACGTCCAGCAGTTCCGCCATCTGGGCCTGCCAGGGCAGGTTGGCCGGGTGGGAGGCGAGGAACCGGCGCATGGCGGCGTAGTCATCGGCTTCCACTACATGGAAGAGGTCCAGTCCGCTGCGCCAGATCCGCCAGCTGGAAACCCCTGCCTCGCGCAGGGCGGCGTCCAGGTTCGCCGGGATCCGGGCGTGCACGGCGTCGTACTCCGCTTCCCGTCCCGGCTTTAGCCGGGTGTGCAGTGCGATGCGTTCCATGTCAGTGCGCCATCTCCTGTTCGATTCCGGCGGTCCAGGCCGGTCCGTCCGGAAAAGCGTACGTTTGCAGCGTCGCTGCGAGCATCTGGGACCCGCCGCCGGGAGCAAGCGGGGCCCAGTACCGGCCTTCGCGGACATCGACGGGCGTCACAAAGTGCTCGTGGAGGTGGTCCACATACTCAATGACCCGGTCTTCCTTCTCTCCGGAGACGGCCACGAAGTCGAACATGGACAGGTGCTGCACCGCTTCGCAGAGCCCGACCCCGCCGGCATGCGGGCAGACCGGGACCCCGAATTTAGCGGCCAGGAGCAGGATGGCAACGTTCTCATTGACCCCGGCCACGCGGGCGGCGTCGATCTGCAGGACCTGCAGCGATCCGGCCTGCAGCATCTGCTTGAAGACCACCCGGTTGGCCACGTGCTCGCCGGTGGCCACCCGGACCGGGGCGATGGCCCGGGCGATGGCTGCGTGGCCCAGGACGTCGTCCGGGCTGGTGGGTTCTTCCACCCAGGCCAAATCGAAGGGGGCCAGCTGCCGGATCCAGTCGACGGCGGTGTCCACGTCCCAGCGCTGGTTCGCGTCCACTGCGATCCGGACATCGGGCCCCACGGCGGCCCGGGCAGCGCGGAGCCGGCGGATGTCGTCGTCGAGGTCCGCACCGACCTTGAGCTTGATCTGCCCGAAGCCGTCCTGGACGGCCTCACCGGAAAGCCGGATCAACCGTTCGTCCGAGTAGCCCAGCCAACCCGGCGTGGTGGTGTAACCGGGGTATCCCTCGGCCAGGAGCGTGGTTTCCCGCTCCTGCCGGCCGGGTGCCGCCCGGTGCAGGATGGCCAGCGCTTCCTCCGGGGTGAGTGCGTCGCTGAGATAGCGGAAATCCACCAGGGCAACAATTTCCTCCGGGCTCATCCGCGCCAGGAGCTGCCACAGGGGAAGGCCTGCCCGCTTGGCCTTGAGGTCCCAGAGAGCATTCACCACAGCGCCGATGGCCATGTGCATCACGCCCTTTTCAGGTCCCAGCCAGCGCAGCTGCGAATCGTGGACCATCATCTTCCAGGTGCCGCCCATATCCGCGAGCAGTTCCTCGCAGTTCTGCCCCAGCAGGTGGCCGGCGAGGGCCTGGATTGCGGCCGCCTCCACCTCGTTGCCGCGCCCGATGGTGAACACAAAGCCGTGCCCCTCCAGTCCGTCGGAGCTGTCAGTCCGGATCACCAGATAGGCAGCGGAATAGTCGGGATCGGGGTTCATGGCGTCCGATCCGTCCAGCTCCACGGAGGTCGGAAAGCGGACGTCGCTGGTCTCGACGGCGGTAATGGTGCTCACGTTCGGCTCTCCCGTGTTCGGTGGTAACTGGTTGACGCTTCACCGACCCTAAACATCGGATGTCTATGTTGTCAATCATTGATTTTCCCGTAGACTCTGGACCCAGAACCCCAGATAGTTCGGATGTTCACTCCGTATGGTGCCGTTGAGCTCGGTTGCCTGCGGGGCTCCGTAACGGCAACGAGGCAAGGACACAGCAATGAAGTTTGTACGGTTAGGTCCCGCTGGCAGTGAGCGCCCGGCCGTCCTGGCGGCCGACTCCGGCGGCATCGAGCGAACCTATGACCTGGACCCGCTGACTGCGGACGTCGACGGCGCATTCCTCGCCGCGGGCGGAATCGAAGCCACCCGCCGCGCCCTGGCTGCCGGCACCCTCCCGGAGCTTGCGGATCCCGGAAACCTGCGGATCGGGGCACCGATCGCCCGGCCCGGCTCCATCATCTGCATCGGCATGAACTACGCCGCCCATGCTGCCGAGTCCGGTGCCGAACCACCGCGCATCCCGGTGGTGTTCCTCAAACCGGCCAACACCATCGCCGGGCCCTACGATCCCGCCCCCATCCCCCCGGGCGCCCGGAAATACGACTGGGAGGTGGAACTGGGAATCGTGATCGGCCGCCCGACCGTTTACCTCGCCTCGCCGCAGGACGCCGCCGGGGTCATCGCCGGGTACACGGTGGCCAACGACCTCTCAGAGCGCGCCTATCAGATTCCCGGCGACGCCGGCCAGTGGACCAAGGGAAAATCCCTGCCGGCCTCAACCCCGGTGGGCCCGTGGCTGGTACCCGCCGATGAGCTGGACCCGTCGGCACTGGGCATCCGCAGCCGGATCAACGGCCAGGTGCGGCAGGATTCCAAAACGTCGGACATGCTCTTCGACCCTGCCGTCCTGGTCCACCACGTAAGCCAGTACATGCTGCTGGAGCCGGGCGACCTGATCCTGACCGGCACCCCGGAGGGTGTGGCGCTGTCCGGACGGTTTCCCTACCTGGCGGCCGGGGACCTGGCAGAACTGGAAATCGACGGCCTGGGAACCCAGCGGCAGGAGTTCTTCGCTGCCGTCCCGGGCCACCACCCACAGACAGGAGATACCCAATGAGCGGGGAAATGACCGGCCTGGCCGCCATCGTCACGGGAGGAGCCTCCGGGCTCGGAGCAGCGGTCGCCGGCCGGCTGGCCGGCCTCGGGGCCAAGGTCGCCGTCCTGGACCTCAACCCGCCGGCGCCGGGAAGCAGCCCGCATCTGGGGATCCGCTGTGATGTCAGCGATGACGCCTCGGTGCGCGCCGCCGTCGCGCAGGCCGCGGAGGCGCTCGGCGGGCTGGACGTGGTGATCAACAACGCGGGAATCGGTGCACAGGGCACGGTCGAGGCCAACACCGATGAGGAATGGAACCGGGTCTGGGACGTGAATGTGCTGGGCATGGTGCGGGTGTCCCGGGCCGCACTGCCCTGGCTGCGGCGTTCCTCCGCGGCGGTGATCGTCAATACGTCCTCGATCGCCGCAACGGCAGGGCTGCCGGAGCGGGCCCTCTACAGCGCGACCAAAGGCGCAGTGCTGTCACTGACGCTGGCCATGGCGGCCGACCACCTGCGCGAAGGCATCCGCGTCAACGCGGTCAATCCGGGTACCGCCGACACTCCGTGGGTCGGCCGGCTGCTGGATGCCGCCGCCGATCCAGCGGCGGAACGGGCAGCACTGGACGCCCGCCAGCCGCACGGCCGGCTGGTCTCTGCCGATGAGGTGGCCGGCGCCGTCGCCTATCTGGCCAGCCCATTGTCCGGCTCGACGGCGGGAACGTCCCTGGCGGTCGACGGCGGGATGCAGGGGCTGCGGCTGCGCCCGGCGGCCACCCCGGATCCGGCGGCCGCCCCGGCCTGAACCGCTAGGCTGGTCCCTGGCGTACGGAGGGAAAGGGACCGGCACCGTGGCGAACTCAGAGTCGGGCGAATCGGTGATCGACCGTGTCGTCAAGATCCTCAGTGCGTTCAGCAAGGACGCTCCGCTGCTGACCATGAGTGAGCTTTCCCGCTCCACCGGTCTTCCCGGCAGTACTGCCCACAGGCTGGCCAGCGATCTGCTGGCCGCCGGCCTGCTGGAACGGGACAAGGACGGACGTTTCGGCGTCGGTGCCAAGATGTGGGAACTGGCAGCCCGGTCCAACCCCGTCGAGGAATTCCGCCGGCGGGGGCTGCCGGTCCTGGAAGGCATCCATGCCGCTGTGCGCCAGCATGTCTCCCTGGCCGTTCCCCGCTTCGAGAACTTCACGGTGCTCTACGTTGAGCGCCTGGACCAGCACGGCAGCGCCGTCATCCTCTCCGAGGTCGCGGGCCGGCTGGACGCGCACAACACGTCGCCGGGCCTGGCCATGATGGCCCACGCGCCCCTCGACGTCCAGAACCGGATGCTCTCCACTGAGCTGGAACAGACCACCGCCGCCACAGAGACCGACCCTGCCAGGATCCGGGCGCATCTCGCGCTGATCCGGGAACGCGGCTTCGCCCGGCTGGCCGGGGTCCTGGTCGCAGACAATGTTTCCTATGCCGTGCCGGTCCTGGGGCCCGCCAATAAGGTCATCGGGGCAGTCAGCGTCGTCACGCCGCTGTCCGAAGACGCCCCGGAGCTCATCATTCCGGTGCTGGTCGCCGCCGGGCGAACACTCTCCCGCACCATGGGCGCAGAACGCCGCCCCTATGGTTCCCGGCCCTGGCTGCGGACGGCCCGGGCCTAGCCCAGCAGCGCGGCCCGCCAGCCCCGTTCCCATTGAACGGGCAAGATTTAAGCGTTGTGACCCAGGTCCCATAGCGTTGTGATCCAGGTCCCCCTTTCAATTCCGCAGCCATCGGCTGCGGCCCCCCGCTTAGCACGGCATGCCCTTGGCCTGCCCTGCCCGACAGGAGACACCATGGCCCACAACGGCCCCAGCACCGCAACGGCAACGCCGCCGTCGGAGAGCCCGGCGGATTCCGCGGGGCGCCAGACACCCCGCAAGGCTGCGCTGGCCTCATTCCTCGGTTCCACACTCGAGTACTACGACTTCTTCATCTACGGCACCGCCGCCGCGCTGGTCTTCAACAAGCTGTTTTTCCCCGGAAGCGATCCTGTTATCGCCCTGCTGGGCTCGATGGCAACGTTCGGCGTCGGATACCTCGCCCGCCCGCTGGGCGGCATCGTGATGAGCCACGTCGGCGACCGGGTCGGCCGCAAGAAGGCCCTCATGATCACCCTGGTCATCATGGGGGTCGCCTCGCTCATGATTGGTTTCCTCCCGACCTACGAACAGGTTGGCTGGTGGGCCACCATCCTGCTGGTCATCGGCCGTCTCGCCCAGGGATTCTCCGCCGGGGCTGAAGCCGCCGGTGCCTCAACCCTGACAGTTGAGCACTCGCCCGAAGGCCGCCGCGGCTTCTTCACCTCCTTCGTGATGACCGGCTACGCCTCCGGCATGGTGCTGTCCACCATCGTTTTCATTCCCATCGCATCCCTTCCCGAAGAGGCCCTGATGAGCTGGGGCTGGCGCATTCCGTTCTGGCTTTCCGTGGTCGTCCTGGCCGTTGCGTACTGGGTCCGGACCCATCTCGATGAAACCCCGGCCTTTGAAGAGGTCAAGGAAGAGGCGGCGAAGGAGAAGGCCTCCAAACCCAGCACGCCCGCCGCGATTGTGCTCCGCACCCAGTGGCGGGACGTCCTGCGGATCGTTGTCATCAGCCTCTACTCCGTGATGCAGACGATCTTCACGGTCTATGCCCTGGCGTACGCGACCGGCCCCCAGGTTGGCCTGGACCGTGCGGTGATGCTGACCATTAATGCGGTGACCGTAGGACTCTCCATGTTCACCATCCCCCTGGCCGGTATGCTCTCTGACCGCTTTGGCCGCAAACCCGTTCTGCTGACCGGCGCCGTGGGCTGTTCGATCACCATCTTCGGATACTTCTGGGCCATCAGCGACCAGAACGTTGGCTTGATCTTCCTGTTCGGCTTCCTGAACATGTCCCTGTTCTATTCCTGCTGGAACGGCGTCTGGACGGTCTTCTTCCCCGAAATGTTCGCCGCGCCGGTCCGCTACTCGGGCATGGCGATCGGCAACCAGTTCGGCCTGGTCCTCACCGGGTTCGCCCCGGCTATTGCCACCCTTCTGGCCGGCGACGGCGTCAACGGCTGGGTGCCGGTGGCCGTGTTCGCCGTAACCTGCGTGGCGATCTCCAGCATCGCCATCGCCACGGCCCGGGAGACCGCCTTCACTCCGCTCAAGGAACTGGGCAACCCCCAGCCGGCTGGAAATTCCTAGCCGCGCCCCCCTCCCCTGGCCCCGCCAGCTTCCCCCTCCCAAGCCACCCCACGCTCCTTTGCGAAAGGCATTTCCCCGTGAACCACCAGCTCCCTGTCCCCCAGCGCCGGCTGCGCGTCGGCATCGTTGGCTGCGGCATGATCAGCCGCAACCATCTCGAGGCCTTCGCGGCACTGGACGCGGCAGAAGTCGTCGGCGTCTGTGACACGGACCTTGGCCGCGCCCAGGCGACGGCTGCCGCCTGGGCGGTACCGAACGCCGTCGACTCCGTCGCGGCGCTGCTGGCCCTCGGACTCGACATCGTCTCGGTCTGCACCCCGCATCCCACCCACGAAGCCGTGGTCCTCGAGGCGGCCGAAGCCGGCGTGCATGTCCTGTGCGAGAAACCCATCGCAGTTGACCTCGCCTCCGCTGAACGCATGGTGGCTGCGTGCAGCGCCGCGGGCGTCAAGCTCGGTGTCCTCTTCCAGCGCCGCTTCTGGCCGGCGGCGCAGCGCGTCCGCACCATGATCGACGACGGAACCCTGGGAACGCCCGTGATCGGACACGTTTCCGTGCTGCTGCACCGCGATCCCAGCTACTATTCGGCGGATGCCTGGCGGGGTACCTGGCAGACCGACGGCGGCGGTGTGCTGATGACCCAGGCAATCCACTACATCGACCTCCTCCAGTGGTACATGGGCGGCGTCGCCGAGGTTTACGGCGCGATCAATACCTTCAAACACGGCGAGCATATTGAAGTGGAAGACTCCGCCACCGCCGTCCTGAAGTTCACCTCCGGTGCCATCGCCACCCTGTCGGCCTCCACGGCTGCCTCTCCCTCACTGGGCGTCCAGATCCGCATCACCGGCTCCACCGGGGCCACCGCCGAGCTCAGTGAGTTCCCCGAGGGAACCGACGGCAGGGTCACCCTCATGGCCGCCGGCGGCACCGTGGAGACCACCCCCGTGCACCCCAGCGATGCCGAGGCAAACGTTGACCTGACCTCCATCAATGCCCAGCTCATTCCGCACCACACCAGCCAGATCCGCGATTTTGTCGAGGCCCTGGCTGGCGGCAACGACCCGGCAATCACCGGCCGGGACGCCAACAATGCCCTCCGGATCCTGCTCGCGGTCTATGAATCAGCGCGCACCGGCCTGCCGGTCCGCTTCGCACCGTTCCCGGCGGATGGTCCCACGGCCCCCGGAACCGTCGTCGCCCGCGCCGCAGCTCTGGCCGCCTCCGCCGCGGCGGCCGGCTAGCCGCGCCTCTTCCAAGGAGAACCACGTGAACCACACACCCCAAGGCGGCTCAGCCCATGCCCGGCAACCGCTCGAACTCGGCCGCAGCGGACGCACCCCGGTGGTGCTGCGGAACCGGCTCGCCTCCTCGCCGATGGAGCGCAACTACGGAACCACCGACGGCCGGATGACCGAACAGTACCTGGACTACCTGGTCACCCGGGCCAGGGCGGGGCTCGGAATCGTGACGACCGAAGCAACGTACGTCCGCGCTGACGGCAAGGGGCGCACCCATCAGCTGGGCCTGCACACCGACCGCACCGTTCCCGGTATGAAGATCTTCACCGACGCCGTCCATGCGGAGGGCGCCCTGGCCGCCGTCGAAATCAACCATGGCGGCCGCACCGCACAGGCCGAAGTCACGGGATTCAAGAACGTGGCGCCGTCACCGTCTGCCTGCGGCGTTGCCGGCGGCGAACTGCCCCGCGAGCTGACCACGGAGGAGGTCCGTGAACTGGCCGCCGCGTACGGGGAGGCAGCGCGCCGGGCCGTTGAGGCCGGTTTCGACATCATCAATATCCACGGCGGCCACGGCTACCTGGTCCACCAGTTCATGTCTCCCCGCACCAATTGGCGCCGGGACGAGTTCGGTGCCGGTGAGGCGTTCGTGAACCTGGTCATCGACGAAATCCGCGCCCGGGTTCCGCAGGCCGTCGTCGGGATCCGTATTTCCGTCGTGGAAGGCGTCGAGGGCGGACTTGATGCCGCTGGCCAGCTCTCCGTTCTGGACCGGGTCAACACTGACGCCCTGGACTTCATCGACCTCTCCGCCGGCAGCTACGAGGCCGGGGAATGGATTGTGCAGTCCGGCGAATGGGCGCCCGGGGTCCTGGGCAGCTACGCCCGGGAGTACCGCCGCTACGGCCTCCCGCTGGGCCTGGCTGGCCGGTTGAACTCCCCGGAAATCATCGACGCCGTGCTGCGGGACGGCTTGTGCGACTTCGTCTCGCTCGGCCGGGCCGTACACGCCGACCCGGACTTTGTTCCCGCCGTCCTGCACGGCAGCCGCTACCGCCCCTGCATCGCCTGCAACGTCTGCATCGACAATCTCGGCATCGGGCAGGTCACCTGCACCGTCAACCCGGCCGTCGGCCGGTCCCGGACTCCCGTTCCGACGCCCGTGGTGCGGCCCGGTTCCCGCGCCGTCGTCGTTGGCGCCGGCCCTGCCGGCCTGACGGCGGCCCGCGAACTTGCCTGCGCCGGTGCCCGGGTCACGGTGCTCGACGCCGGCACCCGGCTGGGCGGCGACTTTGCCCAGGCCGAGCTCATGAAATCCACGCCGGACTTCCACCGCTTCACCAGCTGGGCCGCCGAGGAGAATCAGCGCCTCGGTATCCAGATTCAGCTCGGCACCGCCGTGGACACGGCCCGTCTGGACCGGCTCGCCGTCGAACATCAAGCGGACACCATTGTCCTCGCCACCGGCGGGATCCGGCCGGAGCAGAGTTTCGCCGGAGCCGGCGGCCCCCTGGTCTCCGACGTCCGTGCCTGGCTGCAGGCCCACCAGGGCATCCTCGACGGCACCGAACCCGCCCCCGCGGCCCTCACGATCTGGGGCACGGACTCGGTGGCCATGAGTGTCGCTGACAGCCTGGCGGACCGCGGCACCGCGGTGCTGCTGGTTGGTCCGCAGGAGGTGATTGCACCTGAGGCGGGACGCCGGGCCAAGATCCTCGCGGCCCCGCGGCTCCAGGCCAATCCGGCGGTGCGGATCCGGCTGGATTCCCGGATCGCCGAATTTGCCGATGGACGGCTCCGGATTGTTGGTCCCCACGGTGAGGAGTGGCTGGACGCCCCGGGCGAGCTTCTGGTCTCCCGCTCCGTGCTCCCGCTCAGCCCGGCTATCAGCCCCGAGGGACGCGAGGCCGCGCTCAGCCAGGCCGCCGGAGTGCCGGTCACCCTGGCCGGCACAGTGGTGGACCAGTTGCCGGCCATCGCTTCCAACGCCATCAAGAGCGGCTTTGACGCCGGCCAGCGGGCCGCTGCCTACCTCGCCGGTGCCGATCCAGCTTCCGGTGCCACGCCCGCGCTCGGCGGCCCTGCCTCAGCGCCGGCCGCCGTGGTTCCGCTGGAGGCTGCCCGATGAGCGCCGCACGCCGCCAGCTCGGCATTGCCCAGCTGTCCCTGCTGCAGTCCTCCCCGCCGGAGCTGGTGTCCCTGGCCGCAGCGGCAGGATTTGATTTCATCGGCGCCCGGGTACGCCCGGTGACCGCCGCCGAGCAGCCCTTCAACGTCCAGCCCGGATCCCCCCTGCTGGCCGAGACACTCGCCCGGATGGCGGACACCGGTGTCCGGGTCCACGACATCGAGTTCCTGCTGCTGGACGGCAGCGATCAGCGCGCCGCCTGGCTGGCCATGATGGAAGCGGGACAGGCACTGGGTGCCTCGTCGCTCACCGTCGCGGCCAGCGATCCTGACCGGTCCCGGCTCGCCGACACGCTGGCGCAGATGACCGCGGACGGCCGGGCGTACGGCATCATGCCGACTTTGGAGCCCATCTCCTACCAGGCGGTGAACTCCATCCCGGCGGCGGCCGGACTTGCCCGGTACGCCGGCTGCCGGATCGTCGTGGACGCCCTGCATGTGCGGCGTTTCGACGGAACTCCGGAGCAAATTTCGCAGAATGCGGATCTGGTTCCGCTGCTTCAGCTGTGCGACGGACCGGTGCAGCGGCCGGCGGACAGGCCTGGCCTGGTCACCGAATCCCGGTCCGAACGCGCAGTGCCCGGCAGCGGCGGCTTTCGCCTGGCCGAGCTCGTGGCTTCGCTGCCGGCCGGCGTGCCGGTGAGCGTGGAGACCCCCTCTGACAGCACCGTGGCCCGGATCGGCGAACTGGCCTGGGCACAACAGCTGCGGGCCGCCGCCGTAGATGTACTCGAAAAAGCCGCTGCCCTGCCCGCGGCGCCCGAACTGTGAGAGCCGGCTCAGACATGACATACTCCAGCACCGCCCCGAAAAAGCAGCTCGAAATCGCACCGGGAGCAGTGATCCCGCTGATTGGCCTGGGTACGTGGCCGCTGGTGGGCCGGGAGGCCGCAGACGCCGTCGCCCGCAGTATCTCCAACGGGTACCGCCATGTGGACACCGCGGAGAAATACGGCAACGAGGAAGCGGTCGGCGAAGGAATCCGCCGCGCAGGGATTGACCGGGCCGAGCTCTGGGTCACCAGCAAACTCAGCCTCGCCGGCCACTCCCGCACCGCCGTCCGAACCGTGTACGGCGAAGCGCTGAAGCGGCTGGGGCTTGTCTATCTGGACCTTTTCCTTATTCACTGGCCCAATCCCGCGCTGGACCGCTACCTCGAAACCTGCGCTGGCCTGCAGGATCTGGTGGACGAAGGGCTCCTGCGCGCCTGGGGAGTCTCCAACTTCAAGCCCGCACACCTGGACCGTGTCGCCGCCGAGGGGCTGAAGCCGGCGGTTAACCAGATCCAGGTGGATCCCCACCACCTGCAGCGGGGCCAGCTGGAGCACCATAACGCCCTCGGTATCGCCACCGGGGCGTACAGCCCGCTGGGCCGGGCCGGTGCCTTCCTCGACCACCCGGCCGTCACGGGACCCGCTGCCGGCTACGGCAAGACGCCCGCCCAGGTGGTCCTTCGCTGGCATCTTGACTCCGGCCGCATTGCAGTCCCGAAATCAGCCAGCGACGCCCGCCAGCGCGAAAACCTGGACATCTTCGACTTTGTCCTCACTGACAGCGAGCGTGCCGCCATCGACGCCCTGGACACCGGGGCGGGCCCGCGCCTGGACGCCGACGAGTACGGCCACTAACCCCGCCGCTGCACCCCATCCACACCGAACTACCGAACCACCGAAATGGATCCACACCCATGAGCACCACCACCGCCCAGCCCCTCGACGTCGACGTCCTTGTGATCGGTTCCGGTGCCGGCGGCCTCTCCGCCGCTGTCACCGCCGCCTACCACGGGCTGAAAGTCGCCGTGGTGGAAAAAGCCGCGGTCTGCGGCGGGGCCACCTCCTGGTCCGGAGGGTGGGCCTGGACGCCCGGCAACCCGCTGGCCAAGGCTGATGGCGTGGACGAGGACCGCGAACAGTTCCGCACCTATCTGCGCCACCGGCTGGGTGGCAACTACGACGCCGGCCGCGTGGACGCGTTCCTGGAGGCCGTGCCGCACATGGTGGGCTTCTTCGAACAGAAAACCAGCCTGCAGTTCACTCCCGGCGCCAAAATCAACGACATCTACGGGAAAACGCCGGGCGCCGGCACCGGGCACCGTTCCGTGGGCCCCGCCCCGATCAACGCGCGCCGCATCCGGCCCGAGGTGCGGGCCAAGATGCGCCACCAGCTGTACGAAACGTCCTTCCTGGGCATGGGCATCATGGCCGGACCGGACCTGACGAAGTTCCTCGGCGCGTCCCAGGGCAGCATCAGCGGTTTGCTGCACGCAGCCAAGCGGTTTGTCCCGCATGTCTTCGACCTGCTGGTCCACCGCCGGAACATGCAGCTGGTCAACGGCACCGCACTGACCGGCCGGCTGATGAAATCCGCAGACGATCTGGGGGTCGAGATCCGGATCTCGACCCCGGCGCGGCGGCTGCTCACCGACGCCGCGGGAGCCGTGACCGGAGCCGAAGTGGAAGGCCCGGACGGCCGGTATGTGATCACGGCCAGGCGCGGAGTCGTGCTAGCCACCGGCGGGTTCCCGCAGGACGTCGAGCGGCGTCGAAAGCTGTTCCCCAAAACTCCCACCGGCACCGAGCATTGGACGCTGGCCCCGAAGGAGGTAACCGGCGACGGCCTCACCCTGGCCGAGGCGGCGGGAGCGCAGTTCAAAACCGATCTGGCTTCACCCGCTGCCTGGTGCCCGGTGTCCCTGGTCCCCTACGCCAGCGGCCGCGAGGGGGTTTTCCCGCACATCATGGACCGGGCGAAACCCGGCAGCATCGGCGTACGGCGGGACGGCAAGCGGTTCGTCAATGAGGCGAACGGGTACTACGACTACGTTGCCGCGCTCTTCGAAGCCACCCCCGAAGGTGAAGAGGTTGCCTCCTGGCAGATCGCGGACGCCCGGTTTGTCCGCCGGTATCCGCTCGGCATGGCCAAGCCGCTGCCCGTGCCGCTGTTCCCCTACCTGCGCTCCGGCTACCTGAAGAAGGGCCGGACCCTGGAGGAACTGGCCCGGAACTGCGGAATCGATCCGCAGGGCCTCAAGGACACCGTTGCCCGGTTCAACGAGCATGCACGGCGCGGCGCCGATCCGGACTTCGACCGCGGGGAGACCAGCTTCAACCGCTACGGCGGCGATCCGAAAACCTCCCCCAACCCGTCACTGGCCCCGCTCGAGAAGGGCCCGTTCTACGCCGTCAAGGTAGTTCCCGGCAGCTTCGGAACCTTTGCCGGGATTGACGTTGATTCCCGCGCCCGGGTCCTCAACGCCGCCGGCACACCCATCGGAGGGCTGTATGCCGTGGGCAATGACCAGGCCAGCGTGATGGGCGGCCATTACCCGGCCGGCGGAATCAACCTGGGCCCGGCTCTGACCTTCGGCTATGTGGCGGCGCGCGACGCAGCCGGGGTCACGGCCTACGAGGACGCCGCCGGCGCTGTGCCTGCGATTTAGTCCGCACCGTCGGCACGGGTTCTGCTGGGCTGCTGGGCTAATTGTCCGGCATGACCCGGCATTGCCCGGCGGCTGGGTTCCGCTCCCCGGTATGGTGCCTCACCCGGCCCGAACCAGCTAAGCCTTCAGCGCCAGCACAAACGGCAGCACGGATTCCGCGCCGGCCAGCCGGAGCGTGCGTCCGGCTTCGGTCAGGGTCCAGCGGCTGTCGGCGAAGTCGTCCACCAGCAGCACCGGGCCGGGGTTGGCGGCGAACCAGTCAGCGCCGCCGTCCGGCACCGCGAACTGCTCCCAGACCGAGGCCAGCCGGAAGGCACTGTTACCCCCGGAGCCGCCTGACGGTCCGCCGTGGGGAAGCTGCAGGGCACCCAGATACGGAATCCGGCCGAGCTCGGAGAGTCCCTGCGCCAGGGAACCGACCAGCTGTGGACGCGTTCGGCTCGGCACACTGACAATCGCGACGGGCCGTTCCTGCCAGCCCCACTGGGCCAGCACCTGGACGCAGCCCTGCAGCAGCGCCTGGTCCACGGGTGTGTCTTCAGCTCCGGACGCGAAGATCTCGCGCAGCCGGCCGCCCCAGCCGAGGTCGGTGAGGCGGGCCAGTGCCCGCCCTGTGGAGATGGCGGTGTCGGGCTTGATCTTGCCCTTCACCGGCACCCCCAGACGTTCCATGCCGGTGGGGTACATCCCGCGCGGATCGATGTCCACACCCACCCTGCTGAGCGCCTGCCCGGCGCTGTCCGTTGCCTCGGCGGCGACGTCGTCCGGATACCAGCGCCCCGCGCAGTTGTCGCACCGCCCGCAGGGAGCCGCCGCGGGATCATCCAGCTGCCGGGAGAGGAACTCCATCCGGCAGCTGCTGGTGTTTTCGTAGTCCAGCATGGCCTGCTGTTCCTTGACCCGGGCCGCGGCGATCCGCTCATACCGCTCGCGGTCGTAGGTCCACGGCCGTCCCGTCCCCCGCCAGCCGCCGGTGACCCGTTCCACGGCGCCGTCCACGGCCAGGACTTTCAAGAGCAGTTCCAGCGGTGAACGTTTCAGGTTCACCAGGGTTTCCAGCGCCGCCGTTGAAAGCACCGAACCGTCGGCCAGTTCCCGCAGCACGGCGTTGGCCGGGCCTTCGGCAGGCATGGAAGAGGTTGCGAAGTACTCCCAGATGTCCCGGTCTTCGGAGCCGGGCAGCAGCAGCACATCGGCGTTGGGGGTGCCGCGGCCGGCACGTCCGACCTGCTGGTAATACGCCACCGGGGACGAGGGTGCGCCCAGATGCACCACAAAGCCGAGGTCCGGTTTGTCGAACCCCATGCCGAGCGCACTTGTCGCCACCAGCGCCTTCACTTCGTTGTTCTTCAGCGCCGCTTCGGCCTGTTCGCGGTCCGCCGGATCGGTGCGGCCGGTGTAGGCCAGCACCTGGTGCCCGGCCTTCTGCAGCAGCCGCGCGGTGTCCTCGGCGGCGGAGACGGTCAGGGCGTAGATGATGCCGCTGCCGGGCAGGTCCGCCAGGTGGGTGAGGAGCCAAGCGAGCCGGCTGCGCGGGCTGGGCAGCCGGAGCACTCCCAGGCGCAGGGAATCCCGGGCGAGGGCGCCGCGGATGGTGAAGACCTCCTCGCCGCCGGAAGCCAACTGTTCCTCCACATCCTTCACAACGCGGGAGTTGGCTGTGGCCGTGGTGGCCAGCACGGGCACCGCGGCCGGCAGTTGTTCGATCAGGTGCCGGATCCGCCGGTAGTCGGGCCGGAAGTCGTGTCCCCAGTCGGAGATGCAGTGGGCCTCGTCAATCACCAGCAGGCCCGAGCGGCGGATGAGTTCCGGGAGATGATTCTCACGGAACCCGGGGTTGTTCAGCCGCTCCGGGGAGACCAGGAGGACGTCGACGTCGTCTGCTTCCAGCCGGGCGGAGATGTCCTGCCATTCGAGCTGGTTGGCGGAGTTGATCGCCGCGGCGCGGACTCCGGCGCGGGCTGCGGCGGAGACCTGGTCCCGCATCAGTGCCAGCAGCGGCGAGACGATCAAGGTGGGGCCGGCTCCGCGCGCCCGCAGCAGCAGGCTGGCCACGAAGTAGACCGCGGACTTGCCCCAGCCGGTGCGCTGGACCACCAGGGCCCGCCGCCCGCCGCGGACCAGGGCCTCAATCGCCTCGTACTGGCCTTCGTGGAACTCGGCATCCTCCCGGCCCACCAGGGCCCGCAGCAAGGCAGTTGCCTCTGCCCGCAGGGCTGCGGCCTCGCCTGGGCCGCCGGCCTGGCCGGGGTTGGATGCGGAGGAAGACTGGACGTTCTGCGCGGAGACGGATGCGGATTCCATACCTTCCACTATTCCAGCCTCCGCCGACACCGGGCCGCGTTCCGCCGGAGACCTGTGGAAAAAGCCGCCTGTGCACAGCCGGCGGCGGCCTGCTTGCCGGGCTGGCCTGCGCTCCCCTATAGACTTCAAGGCGTGACTACTGCATTTGATCTCTCTGCGTCCTTCAAGGCCTACGATGTCCGGGGTGTCGTCGGCGAGACCATCACCCCCCAGATCGTGAAAGCCGTCGGCGCTGCCTTCGTGGACGTGCTGGAGCTGGCCGGGGAAACCATCGTGGTTGGCGGCGACATGCGCCAGTCCTCCCCCGAGTTCATTAAGGACTTCGCCTCCGGTGCCACGGCGCGCGGTGCGTTTGTGCTGCTCCTGGACCTGATCTCCACGGACGAGCTCTACTACGCCTGCGGTTCCCTGAATGCAGCCGGTGTCACCTTCACCGCCAGCCACAACCCCGCGCAGTACAACGGCATCAAGATGGCCAAGGCCGGTGCCGTTCCCATCTCCTCCGAGACCGGGCTGAAGGAAATCCAGGAGGCCGCGGAACGCTACCTCAACGACGGCGTCATTCCGTCCGTGGAAAACCCGGGCCAGGTCAGCGTCAAGGATGTCCTCGGCGACTACGCCGCGTACCTGCGCAACCTGGTGGACCTGCGCGGCATCCGCCCGCTGAAGGTTGTGGTGGACGCCGGCAACGGTATGGCCGGCCTCACCACGCCCGCCGTGCTGGGAGATTCCCTCCTGCCCGGCCTGCCCCTGGACATCGTCCCCCTGTATTTCGAACTGGACGGGTCCTTCCCGAACCACCCGGCCAACCCGCTGGAACCGGAAAACCTCCGCGACCTGCAGGCCGCCGTCGTCGAGCACGGCGCGGACCTGGGCCTGGCGTTCGACGGCGACGCGGACCGCTGCTTCGTGATTGACGAGCTCGGCGCGCCGGTCAGCCCGTCGGCGATCACCGCCCTCGTGGCCCGCCGCGAGATCGCCCGGGCGATGGCTGCCGGTGAGGACGTTCCGGTCATCATCCATAACCTGATCACTTCGCGTGCCGTGCCGGAACTGGTCGAAGCCTCCGGCGGCCGTGCGGTCCGCACCCGCGTCGGGCACTCCTTCATCAAGGCCCTGATGGCCTCCGAAGGCGCGGTCTTTGGCGGCGAGCACTCGGCGCACTACTACTTCCGCGACTTCTACAACGCAGACACCGGCATGCTGGCCGCCATGCACGTGCTGGCCGCCCTCGGGGAACAGGGACTGCCGCTCTCCGACCTGGCGCGGGAGTACGAGCCGTACTTCTCCTCGGGCGAGATCAATTCAAAGCTCGACGACGTTCCCGCCGCGGTGGCCCGTGTCCGCGCGGAGTTCGAACGGCCGGGCGTCACCGTCGATCTCCTGGACGGATTGACTTTCACCTCAGATGACGGCGCCTGGTGGTTCAACCTCCGCGCGTCCAACACCGAACCCTTCCTCCGGCTGAACGCCGAGGCAGAGGACCTCTCCACCATGGAGCAGGTCCGCGACCGTGTCCTTGAACTAGTTAGGAAATGAGCTCATGGCTGATGTAGAACTGGCCGGCGGAGAACCCTCCGCCCAGGTACAGGATGACCTGAACTCGCTGCTGGGCACCGCCCTCGGTGTCACGCAGGAACAGCTCGAAGCGCAGGGGGCTTTCCTGCCCGCTGCCCTCGTGGTGCAGAACGACGGCGAGCTGCGGATGGTTGCCGTCTCTCCCGAGGAGAGCGACGAAGAACTGGATGCAGAGGCGATGATCGACGACCTCTACACCGTGCTGGCGGATCAGAAGGACCAGAACCGCGCCGTGGCTGTCTTCTCCGACATCACCCTGCCGGATGAGGGCACCGACGCCATCCATGTGGTGGCCGAGCACTCCGAAGGTGTGTGCATCTCCGCGATCCAGACCTACTCCGAGCAGGATGGTCAGTGGACCTTCAGCGACCCGATCTGGGAGTCCGGCGAGCCGATCGTCTGGGCAGCTGAGGACGCTGCGGAAAACTCAGCGGACGACGCCGAGGCCTAACCTGCCTCAGTTCCCGCGGGGCGGATGTGCCCGGCGGAAACAGCACTAAGCAAAAGGGAGGATCCCGCACCCGGTGCGGGATCCTCCCTTTTGCGTGTGTCAGCTGCTATTTGGCCGCAGCGAAGCGCTCCTTGACCTCGGCCAGCTTCGCGGAGAGCTCCTCCGGCAGCGACTCACCGAAGCGGGCGTACCACTCGTCGATGCCGGCCAGCTCGGTTTCCCATTCGGCGGGGTCCACGTTCACCGCGGCCTCAACCTCGGCCGGAGTCATGTCCAGGCCCGCGAGATCGATCGAGTTCCCGGTCGGCACAAAGCCGATCGGAGTCTCGACGGCGTCTGCCTTGCCTTCGAGGCGCTCGATGACCCACTTGAGCACACGCGAGTTCTCGCCGAAGCCGGGCCAGGCGAAGCCGCCGTCGGCCGTGCGGCGGAACCAGTTGACCAGGAAGATCCCCGGCAGCTTGTCCTGGTCGGCTTTGCCGCTGAGGGTGATCCAATGCTTGAGGTAGTCACCGGCGTCGTAGCCCATGAACGGCAGCATGGCCATCGGGTCGCGGCGGACAACACCCACGGCACCGGCGGCAGCGGCCGTGGTCTCCGAGGACAGGGTGGAGCCCATGAAGATACCGCTGGCCCAGTCGCGTGCCTGGGTTACCAGGGGCACCGTGGTCTTGCGGCGTCCGCCGAACAGGATGGCGGAAACCGGCACACCCTCCGGGGAATGGTATTCCTCGGCCAGCATGTCGATCTGGTCGATCGGAGTGCAGAACCGGGAGTTCGGGTGGGCTGCCGGGGTCTCCGTCTCCGGGGTCCACTCGTTGCCCAGCCAGTCGGTCAGGTGCGCGGGAACGTCATCGGTCATTCCCTCCCACCAGACACCGCCGTCGTCGGTCAGCGCGACGTTGGTGAAGATGGAGTTGCCCTTGGCAATGGCGCGCATCGCGTTCGGGTTCGTGCTCCAGCCGGTGCCCGGAGCGACGCCGAACAGGCCGGCCTCCGGGTTGGTGGCGCGCAGTTCGCCGTCGTGCCCGAAGCGCAGCCAGGTGATGTCGTCGCCCAGGGTCTCGACCTTCCAGCCTTCGACCGTGGGGTCAAGCAGGGCCAGGTTGGTCTTGCCGCAGGCAGAGGGGAACGCCGCGGAGACGTAGTAGTCCTTCTTTTCCGGGCTGGTGAGCTTCAGGATGAGCATGTGCTCGGCGAGCCAGCCTTCGTCCCGGGCCATCACGGAGGCGATCCGCAGGGCGTAGCACTTCTTGCCGAGCAGCGCGTTGCCGCCGTAGCCGGAGCCGTAGGACCAGATGGAGCGGTCTTCGGGGAAATGGACAATCCACTTCTCCTCGTTGCACGGCCAGGCCACATCGGCTTCGCCCTCGGCCAGCGGAGCGCCGACGGAGTGCAGCGCCGGAACAAAGAAGGCATCCAGTTCTTCCATCTTCCGCAGCACGTCGGTGCCGATGCGGGCCATGATCCGCATGGAGGCGACCACGTAGGCGCTGTCGGTGATTTCCACACCGAACTTGGGGTCCTCGGCGTCGAGGTGTCCCATCACGAACGGAATGACGTACATGGTGCGGCCGCGCATGGAGCCGGCAAAGAGGCCGTCCAGCTTGGTCCGCATCTGGGCCGGGTCCATCCAGTTGTTGGTGAAGCCGGCGTCTTCCTTCTTCTCGGAGCAGATGAAGGTCTGCTCCTCGACGCGGGCAACATCCTTGGGATCGGAGAAGGCCGCGAAGGAATTCGGGAAGGTTTCCGGGTTCAGGCGGGTCAGGGTGCCGGCGTCGACCAGTTCATCCGTCAGCGCCTTGTTTTCTGCTTCCGAACCGGTGACCCAATAGACCGCGGAGGGCTGCGTCAGCTCGGCCACCTGCTGCACCCAGGCAAGCAGGGCACGGTGGGTTGTGGGCGCCTCATTGGAGGCTCCCTTGATCTTGCTGTCCTGCAATTGGCCAGGAGCAGCGTTGCCGCTCTCATCGAGAACTAGCTGACGCGCGTCATCGCCCATGACTCTTCCCTTCGTTGGGTCAGTGGTGTTTTTTGATGCTATTTGGCCATCCCTGTGATTCCGGTGCGGAAAGATACTACCTATGTGTCCTACACCTCCCCTGTCTCCCTAGATTTCAGGGCAAATTCACCTTTCGGAGGGCTTTGGTGTGACGAAGGTCATATAGACCGGTCTAGTGTTTGGGCGTAACGGAACTCGATTGGCGTTCTCCCAGGAACCCCGCTATAGTTATCTACGGCCAAACAGCCACGGAAGAACTTGAAAGAAGCGCTGAAAAGCGAAGAATCCAAGGATATTCCAGAATGCGTGCGTAGCTCAACGGATAGAGCATCTGACTACGGATCAGAAGGTTGGGGGTTCGAATCCCTTCGCGCGCACCACTGAAAACCCGGTTCGACCAGCAGAAATGCGGTCGGACCGGGTTTTTTCTTGTTCAGCTGCTGGAACCGGAGGGCCACGGCCGGACTCCTTCCCCGCACCTTGTTCCCAGCTGCCCTAGATGGAAGGCTCGTCTCCATGGCTGAATCCTTGGAGACAGACGTTGTAGTCATTGGAGCCGGAGCTGCGGGTGAGAACGCCGCGGCCCGTGTGGTGCAGGCGGGACTTGAGGCCATCCTGGTGGAGTCGGCCCTGGTCGGCGGTGAATGCTCCTACTGGGCCTGCATGCCGTCGAAGGCTCTTCTCCGTCCCGGCACCGCCCTGGCGGAGGCGAAGGCGGTGGACGGTTCCCGCGAAGCGGTGGCGGGCCCCCTCGACGCGTCCGCCGTGTTCAAGCGCCGGAACTCCTTCACCTCCGGCTGGGACGACGCCGGGCAGGTCAGGTGGGTGGAAAGAACAGGCATCGGACTGGTCCGCGGCCGCGCCCGGATCAGCGGCGAACGTGCCGTGGAGATAACCGGCGACACCGGTGCCGGTGCGCACCTCACGGCCCGGCACGCCGTCGTCCTGGCCACCGGTTCCACGCCGGTCACTCCACCGCTCGATGGCCTGGAAGAGACCGGCTTTTGGACCACCAGGGATGCGACCTCCGCCGGGGAAGTACCCGGGCGCCTGCTGGTCCTGGGCGGCGGCGTCGCCGGAACCGAACTGGCCCAGGCCTATGCCCGGCTGGGCTCGGAGGTGTCTCTGGTGGCGCGGCACGGCCTGCTGGAACTGTTCCCGCGTCCCGCCGCCGAGCTGGTCGCCGCCGGTCTGCGGGCCGACGGTGTGAAGATCCACACCGGCACGTCCGCTGAACGGGTCTTCCGGGATGACTCCGGGTCCATTGTGATGGCGCTGCCCGGCGGCGAGTTTCTGTACGGTGACAGGCTGCTGGTCGCCACCGGACGGCGTCCATCGCTCCGCGGACTGGGGCTGGAGGACCTGGGACTGGACCCCAAGGGGCTGGCGACCGATGACAGCGGCCTGGTCACCGGCGCCGGCAACTGGCTCTACGCCGTCGGCGACGCCGCAGGGAAGGTCCTGCTGACGCACCAGGGCAAGTACGAGGCCCGGGCGACGGGCGCCGCGATTGCGGCCCGGGCCAAGGGCGAGATCGGCTTTGATGCCCCTCCGCCGTGGAGCCCCTACGCGGCCACAGCGGACCACGCAGCCGTGCCGCAGGTGATTTTCACGGACCCCGAAATCGCGATGGTGGGTCTGACTCCGGAACAGGCCAGGGAGCGGGGAATCCGGATCTCAGAGACCTCCCTGCCGATCAGCGTGGCGGGGTCATCGCTGTTCGCTGACGGTTATGAAGGGTGGGCCCAGATGGTGGTGGATGAGGACCGGTCGATTTCCGTCGGGTTCACGTTCGCCGGTCCGGGAGTCGCCGAACTGCTGCACGCGGCCACCATAGCGGTGACGGGGGAGGTTCCGCTGAACCGGCTCTGGCATGCGGTTCCGGCCTATCCCACCATCAGCGAGGTCTGGCTGCGCCTGCTGGAGAAATACGGGCTCTAACCTTCGGCGGCCCGTGCCACCGGCAGCCAGTCAGCCGCGGGGAACCACAAAGTGGGTGATCTTCGCGTCCCTGCCGTCCAGTTCGGCCCACGGAATCTCCACATCCATCACCGTGAGCCCGGAGGTCGGGTAGCGGGTGGCCATGTCCATGACCGAGTCCTCGTCGGAGGATACCGAGGCCAGCCGCATGGCCAGATCCTGAACTCCGGGCATGTGGGCGATCACCAACAGGCTGGTGACGGTCTCCGGCACATGGTTGATGACGGTCAGGATGGAGCCGGCGGAGGCGTCGTACAGCCGGTCCTCAAGTTTCGCGGTCGGAGCCTTCTCCCCCAGCTCGTCGCACACCCAGGTGCAGGTCTGCCGGGTGCGCAGGGCGGAGGAGCAGAGAATGAAGTCCGGAACGGCGTCGTGCTCCCGCATCCAGATGCCGGCCTGCGGCGCATCGCGGTGCCCGCGGCCGGACAGCGGACGTTCGTGGTCCGAAGTGACCTCGCGCGGCCAGTCTGCCTTGGCATGCCTCAGCAGCATCAGTTTTTTTACGTGGTGGCCGCTCATGGGCCAAGTCTATCCGCGCGGGAGGCCGGCACCCGGCCGGCCTCCCGCCCGGCAAACTAGATGCTGTACTCCGGTGCCGCCCAGACGACGACCTCGGGGTGTTCGTAGAAACGGTAGCCCTGCCCGCGCACGGTCCGGACCGTGTTAGCCAGGCGGCCCAGCTTGGAGCGCAGCCGCCGGATGTGCACGTCGATGGTGCGCTCGTTGGGCATTTCCTCCGCGTTGCGCCACAGCCCGGAAAGCAGCTCTTCGCGTCCCACAGTGCGGGAGGCGTTCTCCACCAGGTAGTTCAGCAGCTCAAATTCCTTGAACGTGAGGTTCAGGGTTTCGCCGTCCAGGTGGACTTCGCGCCGGGAAAGGTCGATCAGGACTCCGGAGGGACGCGGAGCACTGGGCTGCACGGGTGCCGGGGCCGGAGTCTCCTGGCGCAGGCGGCGGTTCACGGTCGGGTCGCCCAGCGCCTGGCGAACGACGTCGATATCCGAGCCGGCCGCGTCGGTCGGAGCCAGTGCGACGGCGGCATGGCTCTGTGCGCCAGGGACGAGCGTCTGGACGTGCGCCCGGATTTCCTGGGCCAGCTTGGTCAGCGTGGTGCCGTTGGCCGCGGCTGTGTCTTCGTCGAGCCCGACGTAGATCACGAAACCGCGGGCAACGTTGTCATTGGATGCGGACGCCGGACCAGCGGCGCCGGCAGGTGCTGCGGCTGGAGTGGGGGCAGTCATGGGCAGCCCTTCAGGAGCTGGGCGGAAGGGGCGCGCACCGGTCGGAATGACCTGGCCGGGAAACTGCTGGGCGGCACCCGGGGCACCGAACTGGCGGGGGAATCCAGCCGCCGAGGAGCGGGGCATTCCTGCAGAACGGTTCTGAGCATTGCGAAGGGAGATGTGGACGTACCCGGATGCTACTGACATTTTGGGACCTCATAATGAATTGCCGTCATCACGGCACTATGCAGGGGGTGTGCCCGGTCGAGATGGCGCAGGGGTTGTGCCCTTCGTTGGGCTTGTGTGTTGGCTGGGGATTGGGGGTGGTATCCCTAGGCCTGCATTCGACGACAGCAGTTCTTCGCGCCGGCATGGCTGCCAATGAGAAGATCTGCGACACATGCTGTCGTGTGGATGTTCACGTTACGGATTATTGCATGTAACAAAGAGATACGCACAAGTAACAAAGTCGGGCATGTCTCAGATAGTGGACCTTAAGTGGTGTTTTGTGACCGAACTCACGGATTATGCCCTCTTGCCGAAGGATTCGTCACTCCGGACCTGCGGGGCTAATTCGTACTCCCATAAGGGATTTTTGCCTGGAAAGCCGCTTAAATAAACCAGCGGCTCATAAGCACACTTATGAACCGCTGGAAGTCAAGCGATAGCGATTTGTCCGCATAGTGAGACAAATCGCGGCGTCAGATCCCCTCTGAGGACTAGTTGACGACCCCGTAGAGCCGATCCCCAGCATCTCCCAAGCCGGGCACGATATAGGCGTTTTCATCGAGGCGCTCATCGATGGACGCCAGAACGATCGTGACGTTGGCTTCGGCCAGCTCTTCCTGGAGGACGCTCAGGCCCTCCGGTGCGCCCAGCAGGCAGATGCACACGATTTCCGCGGCGCCGCGCTTGAACAGGAACTTGATGGCTTCGCGCAGGGTGCCGCCGGTGGCCAGCATCGGATCGAGCACGAAGACCTGACGGCCGGTCAGGTCATCGGGAAGGCGTTCAGCGTAGGTAATCGCCTCCAGCGTCTCCTCGTTGCGGGCCATGCCCAGGAACCCGACCTCGGCGGTGGGGACCAGCCGGGTCATACCTTCGAGCATGCCGAGGCCGGCACGCAGGATCGGCACCACCAGCGGGGTGGGCTTCACCAGCCCGGTACCGACGGCGGCGGTGACCGGGGTTTCGATGTTGACGGGCTCTACCCGGACGTTGCGGGTGGCCTCATAGGCCAGCAGCGTCACGAGTTCTTCGGTGAGCTGTCGGAAGACCGGTGAAGGGGTGTCCTTGTCCCGGAGAACCGTCAGTTTGTGGGCTACGAGGGGATGATCCACTACTAGTACGCGCATGAGTACAAACTACCATCGCGGTTCCCGGCGCCCGGGCCGGAAATTGCGGGCCCCCGCACGAAATAAGGGACCATGACTGTATGGAATCCATCACCACTGAGCACGAGGCCTGGATGGGGCTGGCGCTGGCCGAGGCACGCGGGGCGCTGGCGACGTCGGACGTGCCGATTGGCGCCGTCGTTGTGGGCCCGGACGGCCGGATCCTGGGCACCGGGCGCAACGAGCGTGAAGCCACCGGCGACCCCACCGCGCACGCTGAGGTGGTAGCCATCCGGCAGGCCGCGGCGGCCGTCGGCGAGTGGCGGCTGGCGGGCTGCACCCTGGTGGTCACGCTGGAACCCTGTGCCATGTGCGCCGGGGCCATTGTGCTGGCCCGCATCCCCCGGGTGGTTTTTGGTGCATGGGATGAGAAGGCCGGCGCCGCCGGTTCGGTGTTCGAGATTCTGCGTGAGCCGCGCCTGAACCATTGGGTGGAGGTGTTTCCCGGCGTGCGGGAGGCTGAGTGTGCCGCCCTGCTGCGGGAGTTTTTCGGTGCCCGGCGCACGCCCGGCGGTTCCCTGGCTGCTGACTAGCCCGGCTGCTTACTAGCCGGACTGCCCACTAATAAGTAGGCTTGCTTTTGTCCGTATGGCAGCAACAGCAGCTAGGAGCAGGCATGAGTTCAGAGCATCAGGAAGGCGTCGACCGCGTCGTCAGCATTCTGGAGCACGCGAAAATCGGCAACCTCACCACCATGGACCTCAAGGGCAACCTTGTCAGCCGTCCACTGGAGCTGCAGGAGACGGATTCGGACGGCAATCTCTGGTTCTTCACCCAGGACCCGTCACCGAAGGCTGATGAGATCCGCGCCAACCCGAACGTCAACGTTTCTGTGGCGGATAAAAAGGGCTACCTCTCGATCAGCGGCCGGGCGGAGATCAGCAAGGACCAGGAGCGGATCCAGGAGCTTTGGAAGGCCTCGGCTGCCGCCTGGTTTGAACAGGGCCGCGAGGACCCGACGGTCGCCCTGATCAAGGTCAACAGTGAGACCGCGGAGTACTGGATCTCGGACGAGCCCAAGGTCGCCAGCATCTTCAAGATCGGCAAGAGCGCGGTGACCGGGCAGACTCCGGACATCGGGAAGAACGACGTCGTCGACCTTTAGTTCGTTTGGCGGCGGGGCGGCTAACGGCTGATGGTGGGCGGTTTGCTGGCGCAGCCCGGGGCGTTTTGGGGCTGGAGCCCATGACCCGGTAAGGTTGTCCCGTTGGTGACGTGTCCGAGCGGCCGAAGGTGCAACACTCGAAATGTTGTTTGGTGTAAAAGCCAACGTGGGTTCAAATCCCACCGTCACCGCCATGGAAAACCCCGTAGATCCCTTGGATCTACGGGGTTTTTCTTTTGCCGGGGCCCCCACGGTTGGCCCAAAGCCCCGAAATGCCCGCCGGGTCTTTAGGGTGGGTGTGTCCGCAGCTCCGGCCCTGCGAAAGGCCGGCCGATGACCAGGCAGCGAGGAAAATGTGAACGAGCGTCCTATCTCTGACGGCGGTCCCTCAGCCGTCCGCAGCAGTGCAGATCCCAGCGGTTCCCCGGGGGCTATGACAATCGGCCAGCTGCTGGCGGAAAGCCGCGCCGGACTCGAGCGTGTCCCTGCTTCCGAGCTTGAGCGGGAAATGGCAGCAGGCGCCCTCGTTGTGGATACCCGGCCGGCCGATCAGCGGGAGCGCGACGGTGACCTTCCCGGAGCCGTCGTTATTGACCGAAACGTCCTCGAGTGGCGGCTCGATCCCTCCAGCCCGCACCGGCTTCCGATCGCAGGCGGCCACACCCGGCGGATCGTCGTCGTCTGCAATGAGGGCTACAGCTCCAGCCTCGCCGCCCACACCCTGCAGCGGCTGGGGCTCACCAGGGCGACCGACCTGATCGGCGGTTTTCAGGCCTGGGCAGCGCTGCACGCACAGGGCTGAACCAGGACTGAACGGGCCTGCCACCCCCGCAGGCGCCCGATATTGGCTGCTGAGCAGGTGTTATACCGTTGCAGCGTGACGGACACACGCAGCGCCTGGCAGTTCGCAGCCCTCACGTTCGGAATCGCCTACGGCTGCTCCGGCGCGCTGATCATCGCGGCCCGGTTCGGATATGAAGTGAACAATGTCGTCACCACGGTGCCGGAGTTCCTGGCGAACGTGCCCTTCGCGATCTACATTCTCTCGCCGGCTATCGCTTCCTACATCATCCTCAGAAGGAACCGGAAGGTCGCTGGTCTTGGCGACTGGCTGAAGCTCGTGTTCTTCGCCAGGGGCCGCCCGGTGGGCTATCTGCTGGCCGTCTCGGCACTCGTGACGTACTTCTCGCTTCACCTGCTGGTCTCCGGGCCATCTGTCCACGCCCTTCCCTGCATCATGTTCGTACTGTCTCTGCCCGGCAACCTCATCATCGGCGGTATGGAAGAGGCCGGCTGGATGACCGCACTGCAGCCCGGGCTGGAACGGCGGTGGGGCTTTGTGGTGTCCTCCCTGGTGGTCGGGTTCATCTGGCTGCTCTGGCACATCCCGCTGTTCTTCATCCCCGGCACAAACCACGAGTCGGGCCTCATCAACTTCTGGATGTTCGCTGTCCAGATCATGGCGTTCCGCTTCCTCTACGGCGCGATCTTCACGGTTTCGCCCAGGAACGCAGTGTTCCTGTGCATCCTCTGCCACACCATGTTCAACGCCGCCAGCTTCACCTTCGGCATCCCACCGGCAACCTGGGCGGGCACCATCGCGGCGAACGCAGCAGTGGTGGCCCTCGCCGCCACAGCGGTGGCCGTCTCAGGCCGGTTTGCGGAGCGTCCCAAGGCCATCCCGAGGTAGCACTGCCAACTGCGAAGGCCCCGTTCCCCTTGGCTACAAGGGAAACGGGGCCTTCGGACTCTTTGGGCTAGACCCCGGTTACTCGCCCGGTTCGGTCCGGCGATCCGCCGGCCGGGCGCCGGCGATGGCGGCGCGGACGTCGCCGGCCTCGTGCCCGCCCTTCTTCTTGCCGAACGGCAGAACCTTGAGCAGCGGGTGCAGGACCGCCATCACCACCAGGCCCCAGGCCAGTCCGAGGATGGCCGAGCACAGGGTGTTCACGAGCCAGGCCAGAGCCCCTCCCACCACCGGAATTCCGGCGACAGGTGACTCGAGGATATGGACCAGGTCGTACGGCAGATGCCAGCCGAGGTCGTAGGCCCCCTGCAGCATGATGTGGCCGCCAACCCAGAGCATGGCGATCGTGCCAACAAGGGTGATCGCTGCCAGCACGGAGGGCATCCCCTTGACCAGCAATTCGCCGAAGCGCTTCGAACGCGCGGAGTCCTTGGTGGTCAGGTGCAGGCCAATATCGTCCATCTTGACGATGAGTGCGACGGCACCGTAAACGAGCACCGTAATCGCGAGCGCCACAACAACCAGGATGATCGCGCGGACCCACAGGGATTCCCCAGCCACCTCGTTCATCGAGATGACCATGATCTCGCAGGACAGGATGAAGTCCGTGGTGATGGCACCCTTAACAACCTTGGCCTCCGCGTCCGGACCCCGGTCGACGGCCGGCGTCTTTTCGGCGGTGTGGTGGCCGAAGAACTTGTGCCATACCTTTTCCGCACCCTCATAGCAGAGGTAGGTACCGCCCAGCATCAGGATGAACGGAATAACCGCCGGAACGAACGCGCTGACCAGCAGCAGGGCCGGCAGGATGATCAGCAGCTTGTTCCGCAGCGAACCCCAGAAAATCCGCTTGATCATCGGCAGTTCGCGGGACGGGTCCGCTCCGGACACATACTGCGGGGTGACCGCAGCATCGTCGATCACCACACCGGCGGCCTTGGCTCCCGCTTTGGCGGCTCCGGCCGCGATGTCGTCCACCGAGGCCGCCGCTATCCGGGCAAGGGCAGCGACGTCATCCAGCAGGGCTACGAGACCGCCGCTCACAGCCCGCGCCCCAGCAGGCAGATGGACGGCTGGGCGGAGAAGCGTCTGTTGAAACGCGTGTTTAGCATCTTCGGATTATATGGCGGCTGGCTGACCGTCGACACGCACCGGGCGCATCAGTTGGGACGGTTCCGGCCAGCGCCCTCTCCCGGCTCCCGCCCCGCCCCGGCCGCTGATCCATTGCGTCCCCATTCGCTTGCGGCTGCTGTGCGGCTACCCTATCGGTGAGACCCCGACTGCGCCGGGATTCCCGGCGCACCCACGGACAGGAGATTCACCGTGACGGTACGGATCCTGCGGCCTGACAGCCCGGTGGAAGAGCTCGACGACGAAGAGACCGGCACCCGCTACGCCTACCATGTGACTCCGGGCGGGGTCCTGGTGGTGTTGGAGTGCCCCGACGACGGCAAATGGCTGGTTCTCAAGGAAATCTCCGCGCCCCGCTGGAACGAGGTCTCCGGACGCCGGTTCATCGGCGACGTGGCGAGCATAGGAGGGCTCGACGGCGGCAAGGCGGATGGGCGGCCCAAGTCCACGAAGCTGCCCCCGCCCTGAGCCGGCCCCCTCTGTCATATCGGCGGCACATCTGCTCTGCCGACCTGCAGGCTTAGTTTTCCCAGAACTCCCGCAGCGCCTGCGCCACGTCGTCTCCCTGGCGCCACCCGGCCTGGGCCGCAGGTCCGCGGGTGGAGCGCAGCAGCGGGTTGGCGCCGAAATCCCGGAGCGCCGCTTCGTCGGCTTCGAGCAGGAAGGTCCGGCTGTGCTGGTCCAGTTTGGCGATGGCCTCGGGCAGGCTCGGCCCGAACGGGCTTCCGGGCGTTTCGGGACCGCACGCCAGCACCAGGATTTTTCCGTATCCCTCGGCCACATCCGCGTTCGTGGCCGAGCGCATGCCGCCGTCCATGTACTGCCGGCCGAGGATCGTGACCGGAGGCCACACCGTGGGCACAGCGCAGCTGGCGGCGACCGCCCGGGCCAGTTCGACGTCGGACGTTGAATCGAGCACCGTAAAGGTTCCGTCTTCGGCGTCCACCACGGTGATGCCGAACGGTTTGTCCGGCCACTGCCTGCCCGGCAGCAACGACCGGATGCTGGCGACCCACTCTCCCTCCGTCATCACCGCGGGCGTGGTGCGCGCCAGCTCGCCGACCCGGGCGCGGGCAGCCCGCTCGTCGCCGTCGCCCCGTCCCGCCGTCGCCGTCAGCTCAATGAATGCCTCGCTGCTGAACCCGCTGGGCTCCTTGTAGGACTCCTCCGCGGCCGGAGCCGGGCCGGTGTCCGGAGCCTGCTCGGCGTCAGCCAGCTGGGCCGCGAGCACGGCTGGGAGCTGGCCCATGCGCAGGGCCGCGCCCACTGTTGATCCCGCCGACGTGCCGATGACCAGGTCCGCGGCGTTGAGGTTGATCCCCTGTTGCAGCAGTGCCGCGAGCGCCCCCATCTCCCAGGCAATTCCGGCAACTCCCCCGCCACCAAGGACGATGGCCCGTGTCTCGCTCATGTTCCGCGCTCCTTCAGCTCTCGGCACCACTGCCGGGAGTCTAGACCGGCGCAGCGCCGAGCGGCAGCCGCCGGGTTCATTTCGGCACAGGACGTGCCCGGTATTGAATAGGGTCATGGCATTACGCGTTCTGATGGTCGGCCGCAAGCACGAGGACTGGGTGATTGACGGCATCCGACGCTACGAGAAGCGGCTGAAAAAGCCCTTCGACCTGTCCTGGGTGTCCATTCCGCACTCCGCCCGGGAGAACGACGCCGCGCGTAAGGAGGAGTCTGAACGGCTCCTCGCGAAGCTGGGCAGCGACTACGTGATCCTGCTCGATGAGCGGGGCAAGGCCATCACATCCCCGCAGCTGGCCAAAACGCTGCAGAAACCGCTGGACAACTCACGCAACGTCACGCTGATCATCGGCGGTGCGTACGGCGTCGACCAGGGCGTGCATGACCGCGCGGACTTCGTCTGGTCCCTCTCCCCATTGGTTTTCCCGCATCAGCTGGTGCGGCTGATTCTGGCGGAACAGGTCTACCGGGCCCAGGAAATCGCCGGCGGCCGTCCCTATCATCACGAATAATCCCGCCTGGTTTCTCAGCTCCCGGCGGGCCGCGGCCGTGCGTGCCCTGCGAGGTCCATGCCGTGGCGCTTCTTTCCACTTCGCTGCCTAGTCACTGCGTATTCACTGCCCAGTCACTGCGTAACAATCTGGTGTGCTTCTGACGCGTCCCGCGGTGCGGTTTGACCCGGCCCCGCCGCAGGTTCAGGGTGAATCCATGAGAACTACGGTTTCGAAGTCCCCGGCGGCCCTGACCGTCCGGCTGGCTGGCCTGGCAGTGCTTGGCTCGGTATTGCTCAGCGGCTGTTCCGGCAGCAGCAACGAAGCTGCCGAGTCCCCTTCCGCCAGCTCCTCCAGCCCCTCCCCGAGTGCGTCGGCGAGCGCCACGCCGTCGGAAACCGCGACGGCGGCCCCCAGCGCCTCGTTGGAGCCCGGGGTTCCGTCCACCGTGCCGCTGTGCACGGCGGACAAGCTGACCGGAGCTGTTGAGGACACAGCCGGCGGCGGCGCGGCAGGCAGCGTGTACCGCACGCTGGTGCTGACCAACACCTCCTCGGCAACCTGCTCCACCATGGGCTTCCCCGGCGTCTCCTACCTCAGTGTCTCCGGCAGCCAGGTTGGAGCCCCCGCGGTCCGGTCGGAGGGCACACCGGAGACCCTGGTGGTCCTGGAACCGGGTCAGTCGGCCACCGCTGTCCTGCGGGAAACCCGTCCGGAGAACTACGGTGACGCCTGCGGCCTCGTGGCCACGTCCGGGTTCCTTGTGTACCCGCCGGAAGACACGGCGTCCCTGACCATTGCCCATGCCGGTTCCGGCTGCAGCAGCGAGGACATCGAGCTGTTGGGCATCGACAGGCTCCAGGCAGGCTGACCCGGCCCACCCGCTAGCCAGTGCCACCGTGCTGGCATAGGGTGCCGCCCATGGACATTCTCCTTATTCCTGGTTTCTGGCTGGACGGCTCCTCCTGGTCGGCGGTCACGCCTGCGCTCACTGCCGCGGGGCACACGGTTCATCCGCTGACGCTGCCGGGGCTTGAGTCTCCGGACGCGGACCGCAGCGGCATCGGTCTGCGGGACCACATCAACGCGGTTGTCCAGGCCGTCGACAACCTGGACGGACCCCTGGTCTTGGTGGGGCATTCCGGCGGCGGGGCGATTGCCTACGGGGTGGTGGACGCCCGCCCGGAGCGGATTGCCCACACGGTGTATGTGGACTCAGGCCCGATGAGCGACGGCGGGGTCATCAATGACCAGCTGCCCGAGGTGAACGGGGAGATCCCGCTGCCGGACTGGCAGTTCTTCGAAGCCGCGGATCTCATCGGCCTCACCGACGATTTGCGGACCATGTTCCGGGACCGGTCCATCCCGGAGCCGACAGCCGTGGCCTATGATCCGCAGGAGCTCTCCGACGAGCGGCGCTGGAACGTGCCGGCCACGCTGATTGCCTGCGAATTCCCGTCCGTTGTGCTGCAGCAGTGGGTAGCGGACGGGCACCCCTTCGTCCAGGAACTGGCCCGGATCAAGGACGTCGAATTCGTCGACCTGCCCACCGGGCACTGGCCGCAGTTCACCCGGCCGGCGGACCTGGGCGAGGCGATTCTGGCCGCGGTGGACCGGACGGCGTAGCTGGTCTGTCAACTATCGCGTTGTTTCACGCAGGATTAGCTGCGGGGCCACCGGTGTGCGTTCGGCCGGCAGCCCCAGCATCACCCGCGACACGAGTTGCTCCACCGCGTGGGCAGCGACGAGCTCCGGGTCCAGGTCGATGGCAGTGATTGCCGGGTGAGACGAACGGGTCTGCTCAGAATCAGCCCCGGCAACCAGCTGCACTTGGCCCGGCACGTCGATGCCGCAGGCCGTGAGCTGCTCCAGGATGCCGCGGGCGTGCCTGCCGGTGAGGCAGTAAATGGCATCGGGTGGTCCGCCGCTGCCAAGGAGCTCTTCAGCAGCCTTCCTCCCGCCCTCCGTGCCTGCGGCCTCGGGCTGTGCCACCACTCGGGCAGGCATTCCGCGCCGTGCAGCCCAGTCCCGATAGGCAGCGGTGGAGTCCAGGTTCCAGGCATTGTGGTCATGCCCGGTAACCAAGGCGATGTTGCTCGCACCGGATGCTTCGAGCCGGTCCAGCACCTGTTCGGTTTCCTCGGAATCCATGGAGCCGATCCAATCCGTGAAGCCGGGACGATCAGGAACCCTGCCCACAGTCACGAAGGGCAGTGAGGATTCCTGCAGCAGCTCGAGGACAGGGTCCGATTCGAGCGGGTCAGCGATGATGTACCCGTCCAGCGCAAGAGCCAGTGGCGGGCGGGGCAACAGGGAGAGATCGCGGACCAGCATCACGCTGAGGTTCCGCTCCAGGCATTCCACGGCAACCGCGCCGGTCAGCCGGGTGAAATAGTCGACGCCGGCGGGGCGGTAGGTGCCGAGCGTATCCAGGGGGCGGAGCATCAGTCCTACTACTCCCAGGGGCCCGCTCCGCATCCCGCGGGCCAGGGGGTCGGGCTGGTAGCCCAGGCGGTCCGCCGCTTCGCTGATCCGTTTCCGGGTAGCCGCCGAGAGGGTTCCTTTGCCATTGAGTGCGTGTGACACCGCGGTGATGGATACCCCGGCAGCACGCGCCACGTCACGGATGGTGATTCTGGACGGCAATGTTTCTCCAATCTGACGGCAGTTGGTAACGGTTCGGCATCGGAACCGGCCTAGCGGTACATAAAACGTTTTATACACCTAGATTACGAATCTATACGGGCGCGTCAAGGCTCGTCTTAGCTTGATCTAGGAAAAGGGTAGACATGAAAAAAGGTGTACTGACCTCGTCGCTGGCACTGACGTTGACGCTTGCCATAACGTCCTGCAGCGGTGGATCCGGCGGCGGACAGGCCGCTGCCGGAGATGAGGACCGCTTGGCCGAACTGGCCGTAACCACGCCGGCCGCCGTCGGCGAACTGGAGTCGGCTACCTGGAACCTGCCCTTTGGCGAACCCGCGTCCCTCGATCCCATCCTGGCGTTCAACTATCCGGAGAACACCGTCGTCGCAAACATCTGCGAAGGCCTCATGATGATCCAGCCGGACTACTCGGTTGCCCCGAATCTGGCTGAGTCCTTCGAGACGCAGGACGGGCAGACCTACGTCTACCAGCTGCGGCAGGGCGTTACGTTCTGGGATGGCTCCCCCATGACTGCCCAGGACGTGGTCTACAGCCTGAATCGCCACGTTGACCCCGAGGAGGGAAGCTACTGGTCGTCCGACGCAGTGAGTGGGAACATCGCTTCCATCGAGGCGACAGCGGAGACCGAAGTCACCGTCACGCTCAAGACTGCTGACTGGACGTTCAACTCCTACATGGCAACTCCCATGGGTGTGGTTGTCAGCGAGGAACACCGCAAGGCCACCGGCGAAGCCTACGGAACTCCGCAGGGCGGGGTGATGTGCACCGGCCCGTTCTCGGTAGCGGATTGGAACAGCGGCCAGAGCATCACGCTCGCGAAGAACGAGGCATACTGGAACACCGACCGCATCCCCAAGGTCGCCAAACTCGAAATCCAGTTCATCGTTGATCCCGCAGCAATCAGCAACGCACTGGTATCCGGTGCCATCGACGGCTCTTATGACGTTCCGCTGAGCGCCGTGTCACAACTTGAGCAGGCTGAGAACGGACAGCTGGTGCTGGGCAAGTCCCTGCAGATGCTCGCCATTATCGCCACCGGTGACGGTCCGCTGGGTGACCCGGCAGTCCGCCGGGCGCTGTGGACCGCGACGGACCAGGACGCCCTGTCCGCCACGGTCTTCGAAGGCACTGCACGTCCGGCGGTGTCCCTGGTTCCGGACGGCGGCTGGTCCTACGCAAATGACATTTTCTCCGCTGCCCGCGCCGAACTCCCCGGAGCGGAAGCAGACGTTGCCAAGGCCAAGGAAATCCTGGCCGAAGCCAAAGCCGATCTTTCAGAAACCATTACCATCGTCTATCCCAGCGAGCGCTCCTACTACGCTGACATGATTTCCGAACTCGCCCGGGCGGGGAAGGAAATCGGATTGGATGTCCAGCCCCAGGGCGTTCCGAGCGCACAGTTTGGTGCGTTCTTCTCCGATGCAGAGGCACGTGCGGGGCACGGCGCGTTCGTTACAACGAACTACATGGACGTTCCCGATCCGTTGGTCTTCCTCCGCACGATCGTCCAGGACGGCGGATCGCAGAACTTCTCCGGCTACTCGAACCCCGAGGTAGAGGCACTCCTGGATAAGGCCCAGACCACCGCATCCGAGACGGAGCGCGCGGAGTTGACGGCAGAGCTCGAAGCACTGGCGATGCAGGATATGCCCTGGCTGCCCATTGTTGATCCTGCCGTCCGCCTCTTTATCAGCGACCGGGTCACGGGTGTACCGGCGTCCTTCGCATACCTCTACTACCCGTGGGCTGCGGACCTCGGCGCGGCGGAGTAACCAGGTTCCATGACCTACATCGCCAAACGCCTCCTCGCTCTGATCGGTATTGTCCTTGCGTCGAGTTTTGCGGTTTTCGGCGGCCTGTACCTTGCACCAGGAAGCCCCGAGCAGTTCCTGGTGCAAGGACGGACCGTCAGCGCAGAAGTACTAGCCTCCATCCGCGAGCAGTACAACCTCGATGATCCGTTCCTTGTCCGGTATTTCTCTTGGGTCGGCAACGCCCTGCAGGGGAACTTTGGCCAGTCGCTGGCCAATCGGCAGGAAGTCGCGGACCTGCTGGCCAGCCGCCTGCCCACGACAATCTGGCTGACCGTCTTCGCTGCGGTGCTGATCGTCCTCCTCGGCGTCGGCCTCGGCGCGCTGGCCGGACTGCGGCCTGGGGCGCTGGACAACACCGTACTTTTCGCCTCAAACCTCGGGTTTGCTGTGCCGACTTTCTTCGCCGGGCTGCTGCTGATGAGTCTGTTCAGTGTCCAGTTGGGGTGGTTTCCCGTCTTCGGCTCGGGGAGTGGGGAGGGAATCGCAGGGCGCATCACCCATCTGACGCTTCCAGCCCTGGCACTGGCACTTCCTTCTATCGCCGTAGTCGCCCGCATAACGCGCACGGCGGTGCGCGAGGAGCGCCAGTCAGAGCACGCCCAAACCGCGCGGTCGCGCGGCGTTCCGGAACGGATAGTTGTTCCGCGGCACGTGATCCGCAACTCCCTGTTGCCGGTTACCACTGTCTCGGGCGTGCACATTGCCGGACTGCTGGCCGGCGCGTTCGTAGTGGAGTCAGTATTCACGCTAGACGGGATCGGCGCCCTGCTGGTCACCGCAATACAGCAGAAGGATTTCGCCGTGGTCCAGGCAGTTGCCCTGATTATGGTGGTGGCATTTGGCGTCATCAACCTGATGGTCGATCTTTTGTACGCAGTTATCGACCCCCGTGTCCGGCTGGGAGCGGCAGCATGAGCCGCGTCCCCGCTTCGGAGCGGACCCCTGAAGTAACTGGCAGGAACCGGAAGGAACGGAAGGCCGCCGGCCGCCGCAAGGGACTCGACGGCCCACTGGCGCGGATCTGCCTGGGCTGGCTGGTGCTGGTGGCTCTGCTCGCCGTCGTCGGACCGCTCATCACTCCCTTTGATCCCACCGAAGGGAACATCGTCGAACGGTATCTGGCTCCCGGCGTCGAGCACTGGCTGGGCACGGACCAGGCCGGGCGTGATCTCTTCGCCCGGCTGGCAACAGGTGCACGGTCCACCATTCTCGCCGCCTTGGCTGTCGCAGCTTTGACGGTCCTTTTCGGTGGCAGTCTGGCCCTCGTAGCTGTCTGGTTCGGCGGCCGCGTTGACGGGGTGATTACCCGCTTCCTGGACTTCCTCTTTGCTTTCCCGAATCTGCTGCTGGCCGTCCTGGCGGTGGCAATCTTCGGTGCCCGGGTCGAAACTGCCGTGGTGGCTCTAAGCATCGGTTTCGCGCCCTACACGGCCCGGGTCATCCGGAGCGTGGCTTTGCGCGAGCGGAACCTGGGGTATGTCCGCTCCGCGGAACTGCAAGGCATATCCGGGCTTGTCATCACGTTTCGGCACCTGCTGCCAAACGTCAAGCAGCAGATCCTCACTGGCGCCAGCATCAACTTCGGCTACGCCATGATCGACCTTGCTGCCCTGTCTTATCTTGGTTTCGGTGTTCAGCCGCCCGATGCAGACTGGGGACTTATGGTCTCCTCCGGGCAAGCTTCGCTGCTGGCCGGTTATCCGCAGGAGAGCATCTACGCAGGCACCTGCATCGTCCTGACCGTGGCCGCACTGGGCTACCTGGGCGAGCAGCTGGGCGGCCGTCGTGCCGCAGGGAGGGCATAATGCTCCAGCTCGAAAACGTCGGCCTGCGCATCGGCGCGGGGCCGGAGGCCAAGACACTGCTGCAGGACATCAATCTCGCCGTTGCTTCGGGCGAGTCTGTGGGGCTTGTCGGTGAATCGGGTTCCGGCAAATCCATGACGCTCCGAAGTATCCTGCGGACTCTGCCCGAAGGCGGTCAGTCCTCAGGCTTAGTCAGGTTTAATGGCGCCGAAGTTGGCCGCTTTTCCCGCGAAGAGCTGCGCCGCTTCCGGGCAGCTGAGGTCTCCATGATTTCGCAGAACCCGATGGCGGCACTGAACCCCGTCCTGCGGGTCGAGCGTTTCCTTATCGAAGGCATCCAGGCCGCCCGGCCGCGCACCAGCGTCGCGGAGGCGCGTTCCACTGCCCGCGGACTTCTGTCCGACGTCGGGATCCACGATCCAGAGCGGTGCCTGCGCGCCTATCCGCACCAGCTCTCCGGCGGCATGCTCCAGCGCGTGGTGATCGCCGGATCAGTGGCACGGGGCAGCTCCCTGCTGCTGGCTGACGAGCCGACTACCGCCTTGGACGTAACCACCCAATCGGATGTTATTGCAATCCTGAACGACGCCCGGAGGGACGCCGGAATGGCCATGATTTTCGTGACCCACGACCTCGATCTGGCTGCAGCGGCCTGTGAACGCATCGCCGTGATGCAGCGCGGACGGATCGTTGAATCGGGGCCGGCGGAACAGGTGCTGAATTCACCTCAGCATGAGTACACACAGATGCTGGTCGCTTCCAAGCCCAGCCTGACGCACCGCGCCGGATATCCGGCCGCCACTTCGGAGGCAGATAAATGAGCTCCCAGCTGTCCGAGGCCATCGTGGCCGTCCGGAACCTGAACCGGTCCTTTACAACTGGAGCGGGTAAAGCCCGCAGGACCGTTCAGGCAGTCAAGGACGTCAGCTTCAGCATTGAACGCGGCACCTGCCTGGCCGTGGTCGGGGAATCCGGGTCCGGCAAAACCACTGTGGCGAGGATGCTGGTCGGTCTTGAGTCGGCGGACAGCGGCTCCATCCTGCTCGACGGAGCCGAAGTTACCGCCGGTTCCAGCCGCCGGATCAGGCGCCGGCGCTCGAAAAACATCCAGATGGTGTTCCAGGACCCGCAGGGAAGCCTCAACCGCAGGCTTCCAGTGTCGACCGCCATCACCGAGATCCTTCAGGCTCACTCTGATTTGGATGCCCGTGCCCGGCGGCAGAAGTGTCTCGCGCTGTTCAGCGAAGTTGGGCTGGAACCTGGGCATGCGGGCGCTCTGCCCGATGAGCTTTCCGGCGGACAGAAACAGCGCGTCGCGATCGCGCGTGCCCTGGCGGCTTCACCCAGCGTCATTGTCCTGGACGAGGCCGTTTCAGCACTGGATGTAACGGTGCAGGCGCAGATACTGTCCCTGCTGGAGAGGCTTCGCGTGGAGAAGCAGCTGACGTACCTGTTCATTACCCACGACCTCGCAGTCGCGCGGCAGGTGGCAGATACGGTGATGGTGATGCAGCATGGTGCCGTTGTTGAACACGGACGGGCTGCCGAGGTGCTTGACGCCCCACAGCATCCTTACACGCGCCAGCTACTGGACAGTGCACCCCGTCCTGGATGGGTGCCCAGACGCCGCGAGAACCTCGGTGCTGCATGATGGACGGTTTTGTAGCCGAGCAGCCTCCACTGGTACAGCTGGCCTCCGGCAGCGCCCACGACCGCGGGCTTCAGCGTGGACGTGCTGGCGGTGAGCGGCTCTCGGCGGGCTGGAGCACCTATGCCGGGCTCTTTTCCGCCGGTGGAATCGATGCTGCCCGGGTGCGGGAGGAAGCGCTGGCGTCCCTGGCAGCCGTTGAGGCTTGGGATCCGGATCTGGCCGACGAGATGCGTGGAACCGCAGCTGGCTCAGGCCTCACCGAGTGGCAGGTTTCAGCCCTGAATGCACGGACAGAGATCCTCTCCCTCGCTGGAGGTCAACGGCCCGGTGAATGTTCCACGGTTATCAGTACCATTCCCGGACAGGTATTCTCCGCCCAAACCTGGGACTGGCATGAAGAGCTGTCAGCGTCCTGGCACCTGCAGTCAGTCAGCCATCCGGGAGGTTCCTTTGTGGGCCTGACTGAGTTCGGCATCCTGGCCAAAATCGGTGTGAACAACCATGGAGTCGGAGTCCATCTCAATGTCCTGGGCCACCGTGAAGATGCTCCTGGGGCAGTGCCCGTGCATCTGGCGGCAGCCCAGGTTCTCTACCGCGCCCATACCCTGGACGAGGCGCTGGATCTGCTCCTGGCCGCACCGGTCCGGACGTCCAGTTCCATCTCCGTGGTCACACCCCAGGGCGCCCGGATGGTGGAGCTGAGCCCGGCGGGACCCCAGGTCGTGGGCCACGGTTACGGCAACTACTTGCTCCACACCAACCATTTCCTCTCTGATAAACCTGCAGCCGGAGAGCGTGTGGAGCTGTACCAGCCCGATTCCGGCCAGCGGCTGGAACTGCTTTCCCGTCGCTGCCGGAACCATTTTGACCCAACCGGCCCGACGGATCTTGTGCCATATCTGTGCTCAAGGCCAGGGGACGGCGCCGACCTGTGCTGCGTTCCAGCGGCTGGAGCCCGGTTTGGGGATCGGTGGCGGACGCTGGCCACCGCCCTCATCCATCCGGAAACCGCGCTTCTGCAGGTTTCCCCGGGGGCGCCCACCGAGGCAGGGTCCGGCACCTGGCAGCAGCTGACGGCCAGGCCCTAGCGGGACCTAAGGAGCAACACGCAGTCTGTTCGTCCCGCCCCGCCACGCTACCTGCGCGGAGCCACGCGGAGCCGGCCGCCCTCCTGGGTGCGGAACACCTCGATCGGGGTCCCGTAGACCTCGCTGAGCACCTCCGCCCGGCAGATGTCCGCCACGGTTCCGGCGGCATGGACCTGCCCGTGGTGCAGCAGGACCAGCCAGTCCGCGTAGGCTGCCGCGGCGTCGAGGTCATGGAGCACGACGGCGACGGCGGCACCTTCGGCGGCCAGCCGGCGGCAGGTCTGCAGGGTCTGCTCCTGGTGGGCGATGTCCATCGCGGACACCGGTTCGTCCAGCAGCAGCACGCTGCCCTCCTGGGCCAGCACCCGCGACAGGGCGGTCCGCTGCCGCTCGCCGCCGGAAAGCAGCGTGACGCTGCGGGCGCTGAGATGGCCGATTCCAGTCGCGCTGATCGCGTTGTCCACCACGGTCTCGTCCTGCGCGGCGCGCTCGGTGCGCCGCCAGGCGTTGCGTCCCATCTGGACGACCTCGCGGACGGTGTAGGGGAAGGACACCGAAGTGTCCTGCGCCATCACGGCCCGGCGGCGTGCCGCGTCAAGTGTTTTCCAGGACGCGAGCGGTTTTCCGCCCAGCGACACCGTGCCGGAATCCGGGGGAACGTCACCGGCCAGCACGGATAGAAGCGTGGACTTTCCGGCGCCGTTGGGTCCGATGATAATCGTGACGGCACCCGGCCGGAGGTCGAGGGAAACCCCGCGCAGCACCTCATGACCGCCCGGGGAAAAGTGGACCTCCGAGGCCTGCAGGGCCGGCGTCTCCGGGAGCCCGTCTGGGGGCTCGACAGCCACTTGCTTCTTCCGGGTCGCAGCAATGGTCATGGTCAGAGCACTCCTTGGCGGCGTAGGGTCCGGCGCAGCAGCAGGAAGAACACCGGCCCGCCGACCAGTGCCGTAAAGATCCCGATGGGCAGGTCTGCGTAGGCTATCGCGGTGCGGGCCACGAGGTCAGCACCGGAAAGCAGCACCGCTCCGCCAACCGCGGACAACGGAATCAAATACCGGTGCGACGGCCCCACCACCAGCCGCAGCGCATGCGGAACAATCAGCCCGACGAAACCGATGACGCCGGCGTAGGCCACGGCCGCGGATGTCAGGAGGGCCACGCAGACAATGGCACCGATCCGGAGCCGTTCGACGTGGACGCCGGCATGCCGGGCACCCTGCTCGCCAAGGGCCAGCAGGTCCAGCCGCCGGGACATAGCCAGCGCCCCGGCGGTGCCAAGCGCCATAACGACGGCGACCGCCCCCACCGCGGCCCAGGTGGCACCGGCGAGGGAACCCATTTGCCAGAAGATGATCTGTTCCCGGCTGGAGGTGTCGGCCACGAACACGAGGAACGAAATCACGGCACCGGCCACCGCATTGATCGCAATGCCGGTGAGGACCAGGGTCAGCACCATGGAGCGGCCGGAGCCCCGCGAGAGCAGGTAGACACCCGCTGTCGTCAGCAAACCGCCGACGAAGGCCGCGGCCGGCAGCGCGAAGGGAGTCACGGCGTCGAACCCGAGCACGATGACGAGGCAGGCGCCCACGGCTGCGCCTGATCCGACGCCGATGACGCCCGGCTCTGCCAGCGGATTGCCGAAGACGCCCTGCATGAGGGCACCTGCCATCCCCAGCGCGGCGCCCACCAGGATTCCCAGTACGAGCCGTGGGAAGCGCACGCTCCACAGGGTGCCGTCGATGAGCACGGCGTCACCTGCCGGGGCGGTACCGTTCATCCGGCGGATGATCGATTCGAAAACGTCCGCGGCCGCGATGGGAAACTGGCCGGTCCCGGCGGACAGGAGCACCAGTGCCGCCAGCACCACCGCGAGGCCGGCGCCGACAAAGGCAGCCCGCCGGGCCCGCCCCGACGGCGGTTTGGAACCCTGGCGGTTGGCTCCCGGCGTGGCCGGAGCCGGGTTCAGCGCCGGGGCGGCAGCCATTAGCGGGCCTCCTGCCCGGCGTCCGGGGTGTACAGGGCCTTGGCAGCCGCGAGCAGTGCGGCCGGAGTTGACGGCCCAAAGTTCAACGCCTGTCCGTCCGGCACATCCACCACTGTCCGGTTCTGCCCGGCTGCGGTCTGCAGGATTCCGGGCCGTTCGAGCAGACCATCAACTCCGCCGGTGGACGCCAGGCCGTCGCTCATCACCAGCAGGACGTCTGGGTTCAAAGCCGCGAGGGCTTCCGGGTTCGCCGGGCGCGTGCCGGAGATGCCTGCCTGCACGGCACGGTCCTCGAGCCCGAGTTCGGACATCAGCCCTTCCGCTCCGCTGCCTTCACCGAGCACGAAGAACACCGCTCCGGTGCCCCGGATGTACAGGAAGACGGCGCCGGCCTTCTCAGCGGGAACCATCCCGGCGATTTCCGCGCGTGCATCCGCCAGTTCCTGGGCCACCCGGGTGTTGAGCTTCTCGGCCGCCGTCGCCACACCCAGTGCGGCACCGACGGCGGTTATGCCGTCGTCGATGCCTTCGATGGAACGTTCGGAGTCGAAGTAGACCACCGTGATTCCGGCGTCGGACAGCTGCTGCAGTGTTTCAGGAGGGCCGATGGTTTTGTCAGCCAGGACAACCGTGGGCCCGAGGGCCAGGATCGCTTCTGCATTGAGTTCGTGGCCGCTGGCCGTCACCGTGGGCAGATCCGCCATGGAGGAATCGGAGTCCGACGACGTCCGGCCAACCAGGTTCTCCCCCAGGCCGAGCCCGATGACCGTCTGGGCGAGGGTGCCGTACAGGTCCAGGGCAAGGATGCGGGAGATGTCCGTGACGGTGACGGTGCTGCCGGTGAAATCGGTGACGGTGGCCGGCAGCGAGGGTGCACCCGTGCCGGTCACCGGTACAACACCGCCGATCGGCTGGACGGTTGCCGGGCCGGTCACCAGGGAATAGCTGCCTTCCGCCTGCGGGGTTTCGGCTGCGTCCGTTTGAACCGCGGCAGGCGGGCTGGACTGTGAAGACGACGGCCCAGCGGCCGCACATCCTGAGAGGATCAGGACGGCGGCCACTGCGGCGGCGGTGCCGGCTGCGGAACGCGTCCGCAGCCGGCGGCCAATAGTGCTCAGGTCAGGCATGTGCCCCACGGTTCCTGCGTGCTGCGACGATGGTCAGGCCCACGCCCAGCAGCAGTGCCAGTGCGGCCGAGCCGAGCATGACCGAGGTGCCGGAAGCACCCGTCGAGGCCAGCGATCCGATCGGGTTTCCGTCGGCATCAACCAGGACCTGGCTGCAGTTGGTTTCCGCTCCCAGCGGGAAGGTGAAGCTCACCGGATCCAGTGCCGCCCCGGCCTGGTAGAAGCCTGCGAAGGCAGCGGCACCGGCGGCGGTGAGGGTTGCCGGGGCACCGGAAACGGAAACCGCCTGGGAGGTCACGGAGGCACCCGAGAGGTCAAGGGTGGCGAACTGCACGGCGCCGTGGCTCTGTTTGTTGCCGTCCATGTCCGAGGAGTCAACCGTGGCGATCAGCACGCCGGAGGAAGGTCCGGTCTGCTGGATCCGGATTCCGGAAAGCGTCAGGTTCAGGGTTCCGTCATGGCCGGAGAAGTTGATGGTGCCGGGGTAGCCGACTGTGCCGGTGCGCGAACCCGAGGCGTAGGTACCGGTTCCGGAGCCGAAACCGAACGTGCCGGCAGACTCGCTGACGCCGGACAGGCTCCAGCCGCCATTGGCGATTGCCGACGTGAGGTAGCTGCGGAAGGAGCTCTTGACTCCCCAGGCCAGGGTGGCGCCCTGCACCACGTTGGACGTGCAGACGGTGGTGAAGCGCGGTTCCGGGGTTTTCTCGGTGGTGCCGGCGGGAACGACGGCGGCGGGCCCGGTCTCGGTGGGCACGGAAGTGCTGGGAGCGGTGGGCGTGGTTCCGGGAACCTGGACCACCGGAGGCACTACAACGCCGGCACCGGCTGCAGTCACCGGATCCATGACGGTTCCGGCGGGGTACATTCCGTTGAAGGCGGCTGCGCCGGCAGCGGTGAGCGTTGCTTTGGCACCGGCCAGCGAGAAGCTGCCAGCCGTCAGGTTGGCTCCCGTGAGATCCAGGTCCACCAGGTCAATGGCGCCGCCGGCCCTGGTCAGGGTGGCCGCTCCGCCTGCGTTGTTGCTGACCAGTGCCTGCAGGGTGCCGCGGTTGGCGGAGGTGAGGTTTACGGCGAACTGGGAGAACGTCAGGTCCAGGGCACCGGCGTGTCCGGTGAAACGAACCGAACCGGGGAAGCTGACGCGTCCAACGCCGGCAGCATTAATCGAGCCGCTGCCGTTGGACCAGCTGAAGATGCCGTTGGCCTCGCGGACGCCGTCGCTCAGCGCCCAGCCGCCGGCAGCGCCGTACTTCAGGTAAGAGATGAAGGAGCTCTTGAACCCCCACTGCAGGGTCGCGCCCTGGATGTTTCCGGCTGACGGAGTCGACGGGGTATCAGTCGGCGTAGGAGCCGGCGTCGTCGGCGTATCGGTCGGGGTGGGAGCCGGAGTCGTCGGGGTATCGGTCGGGGTGGGAGCCGGAGTCGTCGGGGTATCGGTCGGGGTATCGGTCGGGGTGGGCGAAGGCTCCGGGGCGGCGGTGTAGGCCACGGGGGTGCGCGTCGAAAGGTCAATGTCGGTGAGCAGGTGTCCGCGGGAGGTCAGGACGTAGAGGTCACCCGTCGCGCTCCGTGCGCCCACTTCGAACGTGGCGGTGAATGTACCGTCGGCGTTTAGTCCGTTGCCCAGGCGCAGCCACTGGGCTGTGCGGTTGGTCCGGTCGATGGTGGTTGTGGCGGCGTCGCCCAGTGCCACATAGGCTCCGGTGCTGTCGGGGTAGAAGCCGCTGCCCGTGACGGTCAGCGTTCCGCCGGCTTCAGAGACCGGTTCCACGGTGACGGACGGTGCCGGCAGCACCTGAACCGAGGTGATGGTGTCCTGGCTCTTGTCCGCGAACCCCTGGCCATGTGCCTTCGAGGTGTAGACAGCGAAGTCCCCGCCAGCAGGCAGCGGCACGTTCACGGAGAAGCTGCCGTCTGCGCCCATGGGCGCGGTGGCGGCGGTTGCCTCATTGCCGGGGGCGACCCACACGGTGCTCGACTGCGCTGCCCCCGATGCGTAGAAACCGCTGGCTCCGGCGGGCGCAACGGCCACGTAGATGCCGGGCGAAGCGGCAGCGAAACCCGTGCCGCTGACCGTAACCGTGCCGCCTGCATAGCCTGGCGTCACCGTGGTCGAGGGGCCAACGGCGTTGGCGATGGAGGGAAGAGCCAGCAGGGTTCCCAGGGCAAGGGCGAGTGTCAGCAGCAGTGCTAACAGTCTTCGGGCAGGGGCGGGCGCGGTGAACGTCATCGGGTCTCTCTTGCTAGTGAGGCGGGGTGCGGGAGCCAGTCATGCAGCACTTGTTAAGGTAAGCCTTACCTACAGTACAGCCAAATAGGTCAGACTTTTATGACGCAATTAGTACGCTCTGCACTCATAGGCGCGCACTGCTCCGCAGTGTCACCGGTGTGGGGAAGAATGGGGTCATGACGTCGGCCGCCTCGGTGCTTTCGAAGTTCACCCCCGCAACCCGGGACTGGTTCCAGGGCGCCTTCACCGAGCCCACCCCTGCGCAGGTCGGGGCATGGGACGCGGTGTCCAGCGGGTCCAATGCGCTGGTGATCGCTCCCACCGGATCGGGCAAAACCCTGGCCGCCTTCCTTTGGTCCCTGGACCGGTTCATCGCCGCGGCCGCGGCGCCCCAGCAGGAAACCCCGCCCGACGACGGCGGCGGCCGCGGACGCTCCCGGGTCCCCAAGCGCAAAACCAAGGTTCTGTACATCTCCCCGTTGAAAGCCCTCGGCGTCGATGTGGAGCGGAACCTGCGGGCACCGCTGATCGGCATCACCCAGACTGCCAAGCGCCTCGGGCTGCCGGCGCCGTCCATCACCGTGGGCGTCCGCTCCGGGGACACGCCGCAGAACGAACGCCGCGCGCTGTTGACCCGGCCGCCGGACATCCTCATCACCACGCCGGAGTCCCTGTTCCTGATGCTCACCTCGCAGGCGCGGGAAACGCTCGCCGAAGTGGACACCGTGATTGTGGACGAGGTGCACGCCGTGGCGGGCACCAAACGCGGGGCTCATCTGGCTGTGTCCCTGGCCCGGCTGGATGCCATGCTGGACAAGCCGGTGCAGCGGATCGGCTTGTCGGCGACCGTGGAACCGCAGGAAACCGTGGCCCGGTTCCTGGGCGGAAACGCCCCGGTGAAGATTGTTGCCCCGAAGTCCAAGAAGAACTGGAACCTCACCGTCACCGTCCCGGTGGAGGACATGACGGACCTCGGCAACACTCCTGCCCAGGACACGGTGGAAGGCGGTTTCGCTCCGCAGGCCAGCATCTGGCCGCATGTGGAGGAGAAGATCGCCGACCTGATCGAGGCGAACCGGTCCACCATTGTCTTTGCCAATTCCCGGCGGCTGGCCGAACGGCTGACCGCCCGGCTCAACGAAATCCACGCCTACCGGTTGGAGGCCGCGCAGGCTGCCACCGGAACCGACGGCGCTCCCGTGCCCCCGTCGGCTGACCGGGTATCGGCCGGGCGCGTCCCGGCCCAGCTGATGGCTCAGGCCGGCGTCTCCATCAGGACCCGCCGGGAGGACACCGGCCAGCGAGGCGGTGCAGCTAAAGGCACATCAGTGCGTGACGCAGGCCGAGGCACCGACGTTGGTGACACTGCCGTTGGAGGCACCGCTGTTGGAGGCACCGCCGTCGACGACGCTGCCCTCGATAACGCTGAGCCGCTTCTGGCCCGGGCCCACCACGGGTCGGTGTCCAAGGACCAGCGGGCGCTGATCGAAGACGACCTGAAATCCGGGCGGCTGCGCTGTGTCGTGGCCACCAGTTCACTGGAGCTGGGCATCGACATGGGTGCCGTGGACCTGGTTGTCCAGGTCGAATCCCCGCCGTCGGTGGCCAGCGGCCTGCAGCGGGTGGGCCGCGCCGGGCACCAAGTCGGCGAAATCTCGCAGGGCGTTATGTTTCCCAAGCACCGCGGGGACCTGCTCAACTCCGCCGTCACCGTGGAAAGGATGCTTGCCGGGCAGATCGAACCGCTCTTTATCCCCGCGAATCCGCTGGACATCCTCGCGCAGCAAACCGTGGCGGCCACCGCCCTCGGAACCATCGATGTGGAGGAATGGTTCGACGTCGTGCGCAGTTCGGCGCCCTTTGCCGGGCTGCCGCGTTCCGCGTTCGACGCGACACTTGACCTGCTCTCCGGCCGCTATCCGTCCGATGAGTTCGCCGAACTGCGGCCCCGGATCATCTGGGACCGCAATGAAAACACCATCACCGGGCGTCCCGGGGCGCAGCGCCTGGCCGTCACCTCCGGCGGCACCATTCCGGACCGCGGCCTGTTCGGCGTTTATCTGGTGGGTGATTCCGAGGGGAAGAACAGCCGCCGGGTCGGGGAACTCGACGAAGAGATGGTCTACGAGTCCCGGGTTGGCGACGTGTTTGCCCTCGGTGCCACCAGCTGGCGGATCGAAGACATCACCCACGACCGGGTGCTGGTCTCCCCTGCGTTCGGCCAGCCGGGCAAGCTGCCGTTCTGGCGGGGTGATTCGCAGGGCAGGCCGGTGGAACTGGGCCGGGCACTGGGCAGGTTCGTCCGGGAAATGGCAGGTTCATCCGAACCCGCTGCCCGCGAACGCCTCGCCGCCGTCGGACTCGATGAATGGGCTGCCGGGAACCTGGTCGCCTACCTGCGCGAGCAGCAGCTGGCCACCGAGGTGGTGCCGAGCGACCGGACCCTGGTCATCGAGCGGTTCCATGATGAGCTCGGCGACTGGCGGGTAGTCCTCCACAGCCCGTTCGGGATGCCCGTGCATGCGCCGTGGGCGCTGGCTGTCGGCGCGCGGCTGCAGCAGCGCTACGGGCTGGACGGCTCCGCGATGGCGTCCGACGACGGAATTGTGCTGCGGGTGCCGCTGATGGAGGACGAACCGCCGGGCGCGGAACTGTTCCTCTTTGAACCCGATGAGCTGGAAGCCATCGTCACCGCCGAGGTCGGCGGGTCGGCACTGTTCGCCTCCCGGTTCCGCGAGTGTGCGGCCCGGGCGCTGCTGCTGCCGCGGCAGAACCCGGCTAAGCGGACACCTCTGTGGCAGCAGCGGCAGCGTTCCGCGCAGCTGCTCGACGTCGCCCGGAAGTTCCCCACTTTTCCGATCGTGCTGGAAACCGTGCGGGAATGTCTGCAGGACGTTTACGACCTGCCGGCGCTGAAGGACCTGGCCGCCGCCGTCGAACGCCGTGAAATCCGGCTGGTGGAGACCACCACGCCGCAGCCGTCGCCCTTCGCCCGGTCACTGCTTTTCGGGTATGTGGGCGCGTTCCTCTATGAGGGGGATTCGCCGCTGGCCGAGCGCCGGGCTGCCGCCCTGTCGCTGGACCCGACGCTGCTGAACGAGCTGCTGGGCCGGGCGGAACTGCGTGAACTCCTGGACGCGCGGATCATTGCGCAGACCGAGGCCGAGCTGCAGCGGCTCGCGCCGGACCGCCGGGCCCGCGGGCTGGAGGGTGTGGCGGACCTGCTGCGGCTGCTCGGACCGCTGACGGCTGCCGAGGTTGCCGTGCGGCTGGAGCCGCTGGAGCCTGCCGGTGACGGCGCGGCTCCGGACAATGATGCCCCGGGCACCGGCCACGCGACCGAAGCCGAAGCTGCCGGGCTGCTGCAGGAACTCGTCCGCGCGAACCGGGCCCTGCTGGCTGGCATCGCCGGAACCCAGCGGTACGCCGCGATTGAGGATGCTGCCCGGCTCCGCGACGCACTCGGGGTGCCGCTGCCGATGGGCGTTCCGCTGGCCTTTGTGGAACCCGTCCCTGACCCGCTGGGCGATCTGGTCGGCCGCTACGCCCGCACGCACGGGCCGTTCACCGCTGCGGAAGCCGCGGCCCGGCTGGGACTGGGTGTCGCCGTCGTCACCACTACGCTGCAGCGTCTGGCGGGCGAGGGCCGGGTCGCCGAGGGCGAGTTCCGCCCCACCGAAGCGCTGATCCTCGACGCCGCCGCCGGCGTCGACCAGACCCCTGCTGCCACCGTCACGGTGCCAGGCGCTCCCGCTGGGTCGGAGTGGTGCGATGCCGAGGTGCTGCGCCGGTTGAGGCGCCGCTCGCTCGCTGCGCTGCGTTCGGACGTCGAACCCGTGGACCCGCCCACCTACGGGCGTTTCCTGCCTGCGTGGCAGAACGTGGGATCCTCGCTGCGGGGACTCGACGGCGTCGTAACGGTGATCGACCAGCTCTCGGGGGTGCCCATTCCGGCGTCCGCGTGGGAGCCGCTGATTCTTGGGTCACGGGTCAGGGACTATGCGCCGGGGATGCTGGATGAGCTCACGGCGACGGGCGAGGTCATTTGGTCCGGCACGGGGTCGCTGCCTGGCAATGACGGCTGGATTGCCCTGCATCTGGCCGAGAATGCTCCGCTGACGCTGAATCCCGAGCCCGATTTCACGCCCAGCGAGCTGCAGTCCCGGCTGCTGGAGCTGCTTTCCGGAACCGGTGCGTTTTTCTTCCGCCAGCTCGCCGAGGCCTTGAACAGCGAGGTCCTCTCCGGCAGGGCGCTGAACGTTCCACAGCAGGACGGCGGAGGACTGCTGCCGGACTCGGAGATCATTACCGCGCTGTGGGAGCTGGTGTGGGCCGGCCGGATCACGAACGACACGTTTACGCCCGTACGGTCCCTGCTCGCGGGTGGGAAGACGGCGCACAAGCAGCGGGCGACGACGCCCCGGGCACGGACGGCGCGTCTGGGCAGGTTGGGCCGTATGCCGCGCGGCAGCCTGAGCAGTTCTTCGCTGCGGCTGGCCGGAGGGCAGGATTCGGCGGCGCACGGCTCAACCGGGCACGGTTCAACTGGGCACGGTTCATCCGGGAATTCGCCGGCGCGTGGTCCGCAGCCGCTGGCCGCGGGCCGTTGGAGCCTGCTTCCACCGGTGGAAGCGGACACCACCATTCATGCCCATGCCACGGCCGAGCTGCTGATGGACCGGTACGGCATCCTGACCCGTGGCTCGGTGATGAGCGAAGGTGTTCCCGGCGGTTTCGGGCTGCTGTACAAGGTGCTGGCCCGGCTGGAGGAGATGGGCCGGTGCCGGCGCGGGTACTTCATCGAGCAGCTTGGTGCGGCGCAGTTCGCAGTCCCGGCCACTGTGGACCGGCTCCGTTCCTTCTCGCGGGAGAACCAGCTGGCCGTTCCGGAGCCGCAGGCGGTGGCGTTGGCAGCGACCGATCCTGCGAATCCGTATGGAGCTGCACTGCCGTGGCCTGCCTCGGAGGGCGGCCACCGTCCCGGGCGCAAGGCCGGTGCGCTGGTGGTAATGGTCGACGGCGATCTGGTCCTTTATGTGGAACGCGGCGGCAAGACCCTGCTCGCTTATACGGACGACGCTGAGACGCTGCTGCTTGCCGCGGCTGCTCTGGTGCATATTATCCGCCGGGGTGCTGCGGAGAAGATGGCTGTGGAGAAGGCGAACGGTGTGGATGTCCTGGACACTCCGCTGGCTACCGCGCTGATGGCTGCGGGGTTCTACTCGACGCCGAAGGGGCTGCGGTTCCGTGTCTGAGCTGGCTGGTGAATGCGGACTGCAGCGCGTTGTGGTGAGCCGTGGCTCTGTTGATGATGCGGCCCGCTCACAATCCGGACCCTCCGTCCCAGGAGTCCCGCCGTCGGGCGCGGTGAACTGTGCCTGAGGGGGATACCGTCTGGCGGGCGGCGCGGGAGCTGAATGCCGCTTTGGCTGGTGCCGAGCTGACGCGGACAGATTTCCGTGTTCCGCGCTTCGCGGCCACCGATCTCAGTGGGCGGACCGTGGAGGAAGTGGTTTCACGCGGGAAGCACCTGCTGATCCGGGTAGCTCCGGGGGAAGCCGAACCTGAGGGGTGGACGATCCATTCCCATCTGAAAATGGAAGGGCTTTGGCACGTTTATGCGCGCGGTGAGCGGTGGCGTCGTCCTGCGTTCAAAGCCCGTGCGGTGCTGGAAACGTCTGGCCGGCAGGCGGTTGGTTTCGAGCTCGGAATTCTCCGGGTCTTCCCGCGCAGCGGTGAAGAGGAGGCTGTCGGCTATCTCGGTCCGGATCTGCTGGGGCCGGATTGGGATGCCGATGAAGCACTCCGGCGGCTGGGTTCCGTTCCGGAGCGGCCGGTTGGCCTGGCGTTGCTGGACCAGCGGAACCTCGCCGGTTTGGGCAATGTCTACCGGTGCGAGCTTTGCTTTCTGATCGGTGTGCATCCGTTGACTCCTGTGGCCGAGGTGCCTGATTTGCCCCGGCTGGTCGATCTTTCCAAGCGGCTTCTGGAAGCGAACAAGGCCCGCTCGAGGCGCATCACCACGGGCATGTCGACCGGGCGGGATCCGTTGTGGGTTTACAACCGGGAGAGGCGCGGGTGTCTGCGCTGCGGCACCCGGGTCGTCCATGAGCTTGTCGGCGACAACGAACTCGAGCTTCGAGACCTGTACTTCTGCCCCCACTGTCAGCCGCGGATCGAGTAGCCGGGCGGGCGGGGCCTGGCAGCCGGGCGGGGCCTGGCGGGCGGGGGCCGGCGGCACAGCCGGGCGGGGCAGGCGCAGCCGGGTCCCACGGCACAGCCAGGCGGGGCAGGGTGGGGCCGGGTCCGACGGCACAGCCAGGCGGGGCCTGGCGGGGCGGGGTCCCACGGCGCAGCCGGGCGGGGCCAGGCGCAGCCAGGTCCGACGGCGCAGCCAGGCGGGGCCAGGCGGGGCCAGGCCGACGCAGCCAGATCCGGCAGCCCAGCCGGGCGGGGCCGGGCGCAGCCAGGTCCGACGGCGCAGCCAGGCGGGGCCGGGCGGGGCCGGGCGCAGCGGGGTCCCACGGCGCAGCCAGGCGGGTCCGATGCAGCCAGATCCGGCAGCCCAGCCGGGCGGCAGTCGGGTCCGAAAGCGCATCCGAGCCTTCCCGGACGCACCTGCCCTGCCAACGTCAACCGTCCGTGGGCACCTTGTGGATAAGCCCTCTAAGACTGAGTATTTTTGGCCGATATCCAGTAGTGACCAGTCCTCCACAATGACCAGTTTTGCTTTGCCCGTCGCACCCCGGGTGGAAGCCTTATGGCATGACAACAACGGCCCCTTCCGAAGACCGGCTCTTTGAACCGGCGTCTGATGCCGGCGGTTCACAGTCCGGCGGTTCAAACCCCGGTGCCAAACCGGATTCGGAGTACCCGTTGTCGTGTCTGGATACGTTTTCGGCTTCCACGGTACCGGATGGCCCCGCAGCGTTTATTGGCACGCTCGCCCTTACTTCTCCTGAGACGCTTGGGCCGGAAGATGCAGGTACGGTCCTCGCACGCCTGGCAGCTCTGGCCAGCTGGGCCGAGGCCCAGCAGTCCCGGGTTGTGCACCGCATGGAAGCGCTGATCGCAGCGGAAGTGGAAGGGTCGTTCCAGAGACCAGATGTGGGCATGACATTGTCGCTGACAGCAGCCGAGGCAGGTGCGGTGCTGAACCTTCCCCATATGAGCGCGCTTCAGCTCGTGACCGAGTCCAGCCAGCTCTGCACCGATCACACTGCAACACTGGCCGCACTCTCTCATGGCCACATCAGTTACCGCCATGCCCGGGCCGTGCTGGACCAGCTGGAAAACGTCCCGCGTGTTCAGGCTCCTGGGTTCGAAATTGAACTGCTCTCGGCTGCTAAGGGGCGAACATGTGCCCAGTTCGTCCGAACCGCCCGCCGCCTGAGGGAGCGCCGGTGGCCCGACACCATCTCTACCCGTCACCGATCGGCGCTCGACCGGCGGCGAGTGAGCTTCGACCCAGCCGCGGACGGTATGGGAGATTTCTGTGCCCGCATCGCCGTAGAAAAGGGCCAGGCGATCTTCACTGCCCTGACCTTTGCTGCCCAGGGCGAGCGGAAGGCAGGCGACCCTCGAACATTGGACCAGCTGCGCTCAGACATTTTCACGTCCTTGATGCTCCACTCCAACCGATCAGAGACCGATCTCAGCTGGGCTCCCGCTCCAGAACCGTCAGCGGCCCCAGGCCCATCAGCTACTGGCCTGTCCTCTGCTGGCTCTTCCGCATCCGGAGGCTGCCTGGCGGGCGCCTCCTATCCGGTGGACGAAGACCGCCCGGCGACCGAAGACTGTCAGGTGGACGAAGACCGCCCGGCGACCGAAGACTGTCAGGTGGACGAAGACCGCCCGGCGCGCGGCGACTACTGCTCCAGCGCCGGGGACTCCCCCATCGACCAAAACTACACGGGTGCCGGCGGTGCACACGGCACGAATACCGAATGGGATGACGCCGCCGGCATCAAGGCCGAAATCATGGTCCTCATCAGCGCAGAAACACTGTTTGGAACCAGCGACAACTGCGCAGAACTCAACGGCGTTGGCGCGATCTCTGCGGAAACCGGTCGACGGCTGGCTGAGCACGCCCGACACTGGACCGGGTTGGTGCAAGACCCATCGACTGGAGAAATTCTGGCGGTAGGACGGCGCCGAAAAATCCCCGCTGGCCTCAAACGCTGGCTCCAGGCCCGCGACGGGACCTGCCGCTTTCCGGGGTGTCGGGTTGGTCCAGCACGGACCGAAATCGATCACACTCATCCTTGGGCCAGCGGCGGGCTGACAGAGCATGGCAACCTCGCAAATCTCTGCCCCAAGCACCACCGATACAAGACCCTTGGGTTCTGGAGTGCCCGGCAGAAGGAACCTGGATTTCTTGAGTGGATCTCACCACTGGGACGGGTTTACCGAACGGCTCCCCAGCTGCACTATGGGCCCGACCGGCGTGACGGCGGCAGCGCTGCACCCACATCGCTTGCATCGGACTCTGACCCTCCTCCTTTTTAGCGGATCCGGAGCATCAGAGTTGAGGTGTACAGCAGCGGCCGAGCCACATCCCGCCATTCCAATCCAAGACGCCGTCCCCGCCCACCCCGGGCAGCATCCCTCACTCCGCAGGCCTGAAAGGTCCCCGCCCCCTCGCCACGGAAGACAGCCCCGGAGCACAGCTCCGCCCACCCGGGCAGCAGCCCCACTCCGTAGTCCAGAAAGGTCCCCCTCGCCCCGGCCCCGGCCCCTGGCCCCGGAAGACAGCCCAGGACCGCAGCCCCGCCTCGCGCTCCCCCCGCTCGCACCACCGGCACCGGCGCCGGTATCCAAGCGGTCGGTATCCTGGCGCCGGTACCCTAGGAGAGTGATGCAATCCCCTCTTCCCGTCCGCAACGGAGTCAATGCGACCAGGCTCCGGCTGCCTGAAGAAGGAGCGTGGGAGACTGCCATGGACTACGTGCTGGATCGCTTCGGGCATGTGGACCCGGACGGCATCATCGACCGGTTCGACCGTGGTGAGGTCGTCGGAATCGGCGGCATCCCTCTGTCCCGGACAACTCCGCTGAACGAACACACCTTCATCTGGTACTACCGGGAGCTGCCGCCGGAAGTGCGGCTGCCTGTCGAGATCAGCATTCTGCACCAGGATGAAAACCTGCTGGTCGTCGATAAACCGCACTTCCTGCCCACCACACCGGGCGGAATGTACGTTGCCGAATCTGCGCTTATCCGTCTGCGCGTCGCCCTCGGCATACCCGACCTGATTCCCATGCACCGGCTGGACCGGATGACTGCTGGAGTCCTCCTGTTTTCAACAAACCCGGAAACCCGCGGCAAGTATCAGGTCATGTTCGAGAAGCGGCGCATCGAGAAGGAGTATGAGGCCGTCGCACCGGTCCGGCCGGATCTCGAGCTTCCGCTGGTTGTACGCAGCCGGATGGTGAAGTCACGGACCTATCTCCTGGCCCAGGAAGTCCCCGGCGAGCCGAACGCGGAGACCAGGGTGGAGCTCATCGAGGAATCTGGTGGGATTGGCCGCTATCGGCTGTTGCCCCACACCGGCAAGACGCATCAGTTGCGCGTTCATATGGCGTCGCTGGGAATCGGCATCCTGAACGACCCCTTCTACCCTGTCCTGCTGGAGCAGGCACCTGATGACTACAGCCGGCCGATGCAGCTGCTGGCCCGCTCGGTCAGATTCACCGATCCGCTCACCCGGGAGCCCGTGGAATACCGCAGCCGGCTCTCCCTTGACGCCTACCCAGCGAACCATCCGCCGCACTGACAGCCGTGCAGACGGGAGGTGCGACGGGCATGCCTTCCTCCTCCCCGGCCTTGACCTGAGAGGTAGGCTGAGGGCCACCTGCCCGGATGGCATGACCGGGCCGTCACCGTCGAGGTAAGGAATCCGGCATGCACCCCCAGCCTTCAGTGCCCGCAAAGCCACCGTCACGACGACCGGCATCTGCCGGAACTGGACCACAGGCGGGAGAACCGCAAGCGGGACAGACTGCCAGCACGACGGCGGCAGGCACGGAGGCGAGACAGGCCACCCGTGCGACGGCGGCAGAGAGCCAGACCGAACCAGCCACCTCCGAGACGGGCAGAGTCGTGCAAGCGGGACAGACTGCCAGCACAACGGCGGGTAATCCGGACCGATCAGCTGGGCCAGCCAAACTAGCTGCTGCCGCGGAGTCAGCCAGGGCAGCCGGGGCAGCCAGGGCAGCCAGGTCAGCCAAACCGGTCAAACCAGCCAAACCAGCCGGGTCAGCCTTCGTTCCGCCGCTGGCACCGTCGCCGCCTCCGCTGAACCCACCCACAGTGCAGCACCGGCGTTCGTCGGCTACGCCTGAAACCCGACAAGCAGCCACCGGCTTCCCGGAGGCAGGGAGGCCCATCGCAGCAGAGCAGGCCGCCGAAGGACCCAACACGGCAGGGCTAGGCGCCGGGCTGCCTGACGCACCAAGGCCCGCAACCCGAGGACCAGCCACCGGCCTCCCCGACACAAACTTCCCGGGCGCAGGAGCCCCCGACACCGGCCTCCCAGCCACCGGTTCCCCCGCAACCGGGTCCCCCGACACCGGCTTCCCGGACACAGAAAAGCCAGCCGCCGAAAGTCCAGGACCAGATGCACGACCAGGCACAGGCCCCTCCGGTGCAGCCGTTCGACATCCCTCACGAACACTGCGGACAGACCTCGAAGCCTGGCTGCAGCGCTCGAACAGTGCCACCAGCAGCAGTTCTTCCCTCGCCTTGGTCCACCGGGTGGCTGCCACAGCCGTGATCCCAGGCTCTGCCGCGTCCGCATATTTCCTGATCCGAGATCCAAACGGTTACCCCGCACTGCCGGCAGGTCCCGGGTTCCTCGACCAATCCAGTTCCTTCCTGGCGGCAGTCCCCGCCGTGTGGGCCGCCTGGCTGCCGGTTTTTGCAGGAGCCCTCGCGTACACGGTCTACCAATGGCTTCCCGCGCAGCGCCTGAACCCGCGCCACGAGTGGGCAGGCTGGGCGGCGATCACCGCCGTCGTACTGGGAACCGTTTGGCTGTGGGCCGCAACCGAAGGACACCCTGCGGCAGCCACGTGGATTGCAGTGATTCAGGTACTGGCAGGCCTGGCCGTGGTCCACAGAATTAATGGCTGGCCCCCGGCAACCCGGGCCGAACACCTCATCACTGATGTTCCCGCCGGCGCGTTTTTAGGCGTTTCCGTCCTGGCGCTGCTCACCTCTCTGGGAGGCTGGCTGGTGCAGTCCGGAGCCGACGTCGGCGGGTGGGGCGGGGAAGCGTGGACCCTCGTCGCCCTGGTTTCCGTGGTTGTGGGGGTCACCACCATCTGTATGACGGACCGCGGGCACCTGTCCGTGGCTCTCACCGTGGTGTGGGGGCTCGGCTGGATCGGCGTGGCCCGCCTGTTCGAGGACCCGGCCGCAGTGTGGCCGGCAGTGGGTGCCTTCGTGGCCGCCTTCCTCATCATCGTCTCGGCAAGCTCACGGCGGCAGCAGGTGGATCATGCCCGCCGGCTGGCGCACCGCCAGCAGCTCAAAGCGGAGTCCAGCGGCCCCGCTGCCGGCGAAGCACCCGAAGCTGCTCACACCTAGCCACCTGCTCGACGGCGTGCCGCATGTTCATGGCAGCGCGCCGCGCCTGCGAGTTTTCCACGCCGTACTCGTTGGCGGGAACCATGAACCGCAGGGTAATCCGTGGAACACCGGACACAATATCCAGCTGGCTCGCCTCCACATGGTGGCCCGCCTCCAGCGCTTCCACGGCGGCGTTCATGACCGCTTCCGGCGGATTTCCGGGCCGCAGCCCAAGGATGTTCAGTTGGACTCGGAAGGAAGGCATCCTCCAACGTTAGACCGCGGCAACGTTAAACCTCGACGGCGGCCTCCCGCCCCGGGCAGCGCCCCGGCAGCGCCACGGGCAGCGCCCCGGGACCCGGCCACGCACCCAAGCGCCCAGGTCCGGCCCCGAAGGGCGCCCGCCTAGAGTTCCTGGTCCTCCGGGTCGAAGGAGGAAAGCGGATCGCCGCCTCCGTGGGCCGGGTCATCGCTGCCGTCTTCCATCGGGTCAACACTGGGATCCCCGAAGTCGACGTCGCGGGAGGCTTCACCGATGGTGGGTTCGTCCGGCGGGATCTGGGAATCGCCCTCTTCGAAGCGTTCCTCCTCGGTCTCATCCCGCAGCGTCTGGTCCGAATCCGCACCGGGCTGGCCGGCAAACGGTTCCTCGTTGATCAGCGGATCGTCCTGCCAGGCATCGGGGTTGTCCTCGGCTGCGCCGGGGTAGGAAAGCGCTTCCTCAGTCATCAGGTCATCGTCATCCAGCAGTTCCTCGCCTGAAATGATCGACACCTCGTCAGGTGTCACTACCGCCTCCAGATCATCAGCCAGGGCCGGGTTGTCGCTGTGGTCCGGGTTCTGTTCAGTCATCAGGGTCGCACCTTTCGATCGGGACGCGGAAACGTCATCTCTCGATACTAAGCCTACTGAGGAGCGATCCGTGAAGTCACTCCCAGCTCCCAGGTGCACTCCCGCGCGCGTCCGCGATTACCGTGCCGGGGCGGGATTTTGCACCCCAATCCCGCAATCCACCGCATCGGACCGAATTAAGACACAAAAGTTTGACGTAATACCGAAAGGCAGGGAAGGGTTACCCCCGTTACCTTTTTGAGACCTTCGAAGGAGTGCCTAGTGAGCCCTTTACAGCAGCCGGAAGCCGCAGACCAGTTGAAGTCTGGCTGGGCGCAGCCTTCAGCCGGGGAACCCGGAACCTCGGCGGCAACCGCCGCCGGTGCGGCAACAGCTGCCAGCGCGGCGACAGCTGCCGATCTGTCCGCGTTGCTGACCGGCAACTCGATCCAGCGCTACCTCGCGGAGAACCAGCAGGGGATGCACTCGGTTGCGGAATCGATCGGTTCAGCCACGCGGCCCTGGACCGGACGGCATCCCGCCGATCTCGCTCCGGAAGTCGATGCGGTGGACCTGGACCAGCCGCTCGGCACAACAAAGGCCGCCCTGGACGAGCTGGCACCCCTGTACCTCCGGGACGCCGTCTACTTCCACAACCCCGGCTATGCGGCCCATCTGAACTGCCCCGTCGCCATCCCGGCATTGGTGGGCGAAACCATCCTCACCGCCGTCAACTCCTCCATGGACACCTGGGATCAGAGCGCAGGCGCAACCCTCATCGAACGGCGCCTGCTGCGCTGGACTGCGGAGCGGCTCGGGCTAGGAGCGGCTGCCGACGGCGTGTTCACCAGTGGGGGCACAACATCTAATCTGCAGGCCCTCCTGATTGCCCGAAACCACGCGGTGGCCAGGCTGCGCAGCACGGCAGGCGCCGGGACAGGGACCAGCCCCGAAACCACAGTTCAGCCCAGCGAACGCCTCCCCTCCCTGCTCGGCCAGCTGCGGATTTTCGCGTCCGAGGCCAGCCACTTCAGCATCCGCAAGTCAGCGGCACTGCTGGGGCTTGGTGAGGATGCCGTGTATCAGATTCCGAGCGACAGCAACCGCAGGATGCACCCGCAGGCCCTCCGGAAGGCCCTGGTGGGGAGCCGCAGCCGAAACGAAATTCCCATGGCGATAGTGGCCACCGCCGGCACCACGGACTTTGGCAGCATCGACCCGTTGACCGACTGCGCGGAATTGGCTGCCGAGTTCGGAACCTGGCTCCACGTTGATGCGGCCTACGGCGGCGGACTGCTGACGTCGCTGAAGTACCGGGACTGGCTATCAGGGATCGAGGCAGCTGACTCCGTGACCGTGGACTACCACAAGACCTTCTTCCAGCCGGTTTCCGCGAGCGCCGTACTGGTGCGGAACCCGGAGGAGCTGCGCCATATCCGGCACTACGCCGACTACCTCAATCCCGAGGCCTCTGCCCATCCGGACATTCCGAACCAGGTGGACCACAGCATTCAGACGACACGACGCTTTGATGCCCTCAAGCTCTGGCTGACCCTGCGGGTGAGCGGAGCAGACGGAATCGGACGGCTCCTGGATTCTGCGGTCGACCTCGCGCAGAGCGCCGGGCTGCAGCTCGAGCGGGCAGCGGATTTCGAGCTCGCCGCGCCCGTCCAGCTGAGCACAGCCGTGTTCCGTTTCCGGCCCGATGGACTGGATGAGGACACCTGCGACGCCATGAACCGCGCGATCCGCACCCGGCTGGCGGCAGCCGGCGACGCTGTCATCGCCGGCACCACGGTGAACGGCCGGAACTATCTGAAGTTCACGCTGCTCAACCCCACGGCAACCCTCGAGGACATCATCCACATCATCACCCTCATCCGCATCACGGGTACGGCCTGGCTCGCGGCATCCGCAGGGCACGAAGCACCCGCAGCTGCCGGGGTGGACGGAGCAGCCGGGGTGGACGGAGCAGCCGGGGTGGACGGAGCTGCCGGGGTGGACGGAGCTGCCGCAGGGCACGCAGGGCACGAAGCACCCGCAGGGCACGCAGGGCACGAAGCACCCGCAGCTGCCGGAGTGGCCGCATGACCCGCCCGAACGGCAACGCCGGCACCCCCAGCACCCGGACCCCACAGCCTGACCAGCCCGTCCGGGACCTCATCGGCATCGGTGTCGGCCCGTTCAACCTGGGCCTGGCCGCGCTGAGCGAGCCCATCACGGAGCTCGATGCCCTGTTCCTGGACGGCCGCCCGGACTTCGACTGGCATCCGGGCATGATGCTGGAAACCGCCCACCTGCAGGTCCCGTTTATGGCAGACCTCGTCTCCCTGGCGGATCCGACATCGCGGTATTCCTTCCTGAACTTCCTCAAATCCACCGGACGGCTCTACCGCTTCTACATCCGCGAGGTCTTCTACCCGCTGCGCGCGGAGTTCAATGCCTACTGCCGCTGGGTTGCCGGGCAGCTGCCCAGCGTCCGCTTCGGCAGCCGGGTCACCGGCGTCGACTATGAGCACACAGCGCACGACGGCGGCCGTTACCTGGTCCGCACCGAAGGCGACGGCGGCACCCAGGTCCACGCGGCGCGGCGGCTGGTACTGGGCACCGGCACCCAGCCCGAGGTGCCGGCGTCGTGCACCGGACTCCTGAACGGCCCCGGCACAGCCGTGCACAACAGTGACTACGTGAATTCCAAGGCCAGCTTGCAGGCACAGGAGAGCATCACGGTGGTGGGCAGCGGCCAAAGCGCGGCAGAGGTATTCCTCGATCTGCTGCCCGGCAGCGGACCGGACACGTACCAGTTGAACTGGGTGACCCGCTCAGGGCGGTTCTTTCCGCTGGAATACACGAAACTGACCCTGGAAATGACCTCGCCGGACTACATCGACTACTTCCATGCGCTGCCGGCACCCACCCGGGACCGGCTGATCAGTTCGCAGAAGAACCTTTACAAGGGCATCGATTCCGCCCTGATCAACGAGATCTACGATGCGCTGTATGCCAAGAGCCTCAACGGCCCGCCCGCGGTCCGCCTGCTCACCGGAACCGAGGTGACAGCCACCAGCTATGACCCGGGCACCGGGCAGCATGTGCTGGAACTGCGCCACGCCGAACAGGGCAGCTCCGCCCGGCTGGCAACGGGCGGCGTCGTCCTCGCGACCGGTTATTCCTATCAGGAGCCGGAGTTCCTGCAGGGCATCAGCCACCGGATCCGGCGCGACAGCCGGGGCCGCCTGGAGGTGGACCGCGGCTACGGGATCGGAGTGGCACCGGCGGAGATCTTCGTGCAGAACGCCGAACTGCACACCCACGGGTTCACCTCCCCGGACCTTGGAATGGCGGCCTACCGGAACTCGGCCATCCTGCGGGAAATCCTTGGCTGGGAGTACTACCCGGTGGAAACCAGCACCACGTTCCAGGAATTCGGGCTGGCCGGAGCCCGCAGCCCGCAGCCCGCCCCGGCCCACAGCGAAGGAGCACTGGCATGAAATTCGAGTTCCACCCCGTCGACCCCCAGGCCGACGCCGGCCTGCTGCACAGCTGGATGCGGCAGGAGTACGCCGTCTTCTGGGGCATGAATTCCGCCAGCGTGGAGGACGTCCGGGCCGAGTACGCCGGGATCGCTGCGAATCCGCACCACGATGCGTGGCTGGTGCACGACGCCGGCACACCCGCCTTCCTGATGGAAAGCTACGCTCCGGCCCACTCGCCGCTCGCCGGCGCCTACCCCATACTCCCCGGGGACCGCGGGATGCATCTGCTGATGGGCCCGCCGGATGCGCCCCGCCGCGGCTACACAGCGGCCGCTTTCCAAGCCGTGATGGAGTTCCTGTTCGCCGATCCGGCAGTTGACCGGGTGGTGGTGGAACCGGATGTACGCAACACCAAAATCCACCGCCTTAATGCCCGGATGGGCTTCGAACCCCAGGAAAACATCACGCTGCCGGACAAAACCGCTCTGCTGTCTTTCTGCACCCGCGCCCAGTTCCGCGAAGCCGCTCATCTCAACTCCACCAGCCGCGGACAGCTTAACCGCGCACAGCCCGCCCCCGAACAGACATCCCCCGAAGGAGCCACCCGATGAGCACCACCGTAGAGAACTCCATTCGCGCAGCCCTGTCCCCGGCCGCCGGCCCGGTCCCCGCCGCGAATCCCAGCGCGCACCTGACGCCGCAGCGCTGGGCGGCAGCCAACCGCCATGTGCTTCGGAAAGCCCTCGCCGAGTTCGCCCACGAACGCATCCTGGCCCCGCGTACCACCGCGCCCGGCCGCTACGAACTGACGTCCGACGACGGCGGGGCCACCTACCGCTTCGAGGCGGACGTTCTGGAACTCGAACACTGGAGCATCCAGGCTGAAAGCATCGTCCGTACGGTGCAGGGTGTGGAGACCGGGCTCGACGCACTGGTTTTTATTACTGAGTTCGCCGGGACCCTGGGGATCAACAGCCAGATGCTCCCCGTGTATCTGGAGGAAATCTCCAGCACCCTGGCCTCGCACGCGTTCAAGCACACCGGGGCTTTCCACACCGCCGGAGAACTCGCGGCCGGAATCACGCAGGGCCGCGATCCTGCCGCAGACTTCCAGGCGATCGAGGCCTCCATGACCGAAGGCCACCCCTGCTTCGTCGCCAACAACGGACGGCTGGGCTTCGGATCGTCGGATTACCTCGCCTATGCACCGGAAACCGCCGCCGCCATCCGCCTGCATTGGATAGCAGTAGCCAAGGACAGGGCCAGGTTCACCGCCGTCTCCGGCCTGGACTATGCGGCGCTGCTGGCCGCGGAACTGGATCCCGGCGTGCAGGCCAGGTTCGAAGCCGACCTGCGCACCCGGGGCCTGGCACCGGAGTCATACCTGCTGATGCCGGTGCACCCATGGCAGTGGGAAAACAAGCTCAGCGTCACCTTCGCGGCAGACGTTGCCCAGCAGCACGTGGTGCATCTGGGGCCGGGACCGGACACGTACCAGGCGCAGCAGTCCATCCGGACGTTCTTTAACCGGGATGTGCCCAGCCGCTGCTACGTCAAGACCGCGCTGTCCGTGGTCAACATGGGATTTATGCGCGGACTCTCCGCCGAGTACATGGTGCCCACCCCCGCAATCAACGAATGGGTGGATAACCTCGTGACATCCGACTCCACCCTGGCCGGCCACGGCTTCGGGATCCTGCGGGAGACCGCCGCCATCGGGTACCGCAATACCTACTACGACGCCGCTGCCCCCAAGGGCTCCCCGTACCGCAAGATGCTGGCGGCACTGTGGCGGGAAAGCCCGCTGCCCAAGCTGGAAGCCGGGGAACAGCTGGCCACCATGGCCTCGCTGCTGCACACCGATCCGGCCGGCACCCCGTTCGTGTCCGCCTTGATCCGCCGTTCGGGGCTCCCGGCCCGGGACTGGCTGGCCCGCTATCTGCAGGCTTACCTGATTCCGGTGCTGCACTGCTTTTATGCCTACCGGCTGGCGTTTATGCCGCACGGGGAAAACCTGATCCTTATCCTCAAGGACGGGGTTCCGCAGCGGGTGCTGATGAAGGACATTGGCGAAGAGATCATCGTGATGGCGGACAAGGTGGAGCTGCCGGCCGAGGTGTCCCGGGTCCGGGTAGAGGTCCCGGAGGACGAGCAGGTACTCTCTGTCTTTACGGATGTGCTGGACTGCTTCTTCCGTTTCCTTGCAGCTGTGCTGCATGAGGACGGGCAGCTGGCGCAGGAGGATTTCTGGCAGGTGACCGCGGAGGTGATTACCGTCTATCAGGCCGGGCACCCGGAGCTGGCAGCGGACTTCGCCGCGCACGATCTTTTCGCGCCGGATTTCGCACGGTCCTGCCTGAACCGGCTGCAGCTGCGCAACAACCAGCAGATGCTGGACATCAGCGATCCCTCCGGCGGGCTGCAGTTTTCCGGCCGGCTGGGGAACCCGCTGGTCCAACCGGAGTAAAGGTAGCCTGATTAAAGCGGCAACGAATTCGATCCATGAGGAGGTGGACCCCACCAGGCTGGGGTCGATTGTGAAACCAGAGGGTTTACGGGAACGAAAGAAGCGCCAAACTGAAACCGCCATCGAGCTGGCGGGCATAGAGCTGGCCCTGGAATCGGGCCTTGAGACGGTCACCGTGGCGAAGATCTGTGATCGCGCGGAAGTCTCACGCAGCACCTTCTTCAACTACATGCCCTCCCTGGAGGCAGCAATTTTCGGCCGGCCTTATCCCAGGCTGGTCCCCGGGGAAGTCGCGGCGATGCTCGACGCAGCTGAGGGCCTGCCGCTCTCTTCAGCCCTGCTTGGTGTGGTGATGTCGGTGATCGAAAGCACCGCGGTCAATCCGGAGGTGGCGGGCAAACGCTACCAGCTCATGCAGCAGCATCCGGAGACCCAGATCCTGGTGCGCGGTCCACTCACCCAGGTTTTCGATGACCTGGCCGATGTGGCGGGAGACTGGCTTGAGGCCCACCCCGAAAGGCAGGCGGGAGCCGGTCCGGCCAGGCGGGAGGCGAAGCTTCTCGTGGGGATCGTCGGTATGGCCCTGGAGGATCTCCTGCTGCGGTTGAGCGCCGACGGCGGACTCCAGGACGTTGAGCTGTCCCCAGCTGACTGGGTCGAGGCGATCGCGAACATTGCCCACCTCGCGGGTTCGCAGGTTCAGGGGATCCCGGGGTCCGGCCTGTAACCAGGTACGGAGCACCAACGGCGGAGCCACTGCCCCGGAATTAACTGCAGCGAAACTAAACAGCAGCGCAGCCAGCCGCCGCGAAACAGGTCAGCAGCGTAACTAACAGCCAAACTTGGACTCAATCCAAGTTTGGCTGTTAGTTTACGTTAGTGCACTCACATTTACTGTTCGGACCGCCCGCTGGGGGCCGGTCTGCCGGAGTCTGGTCTGCCGGAGTCTGGTCTGCTGGAACCCGGCCTGATGGAACCCGGTCTGTGACGGGCTTTTCCGTCCTGACCAGGTCAGTCATGACACTTTTCGCCATCGCCCTTTTTATGGTGTGCGCCTGGCTGGCCCCCTCCCCTGCCCATGCCACAGTCCCTGCCGCAGCCACAGCCCCTGCATCAGTCACTTCGGACCTCGAAGCCCCCGCTGCTACAGCGGAAATGTGGATAGATGTTGAATCCGACGCCGCCCGCAGCGGAATTGGGTCCATCTCCTGGCGCCAAGGCGCAGGCCCCTGGAACCAGCTCCACGTGGCCCGCACCGTTTTTGGCGCTACTGGCATCGCGCCTGCAGTGCCCGGGACAACTGAAGTCAGGTTCCTGGTGTCCAGCCGGTTTTCCGCGGATGTGATTGTCTCCTTCGTCGCTTCCAACGGTGTGGTGCTGGCGGAACACCGGATTCGGGAAGCGGCTTTCGAACCGAAACAGGCGAACGGCGGCTGGATCACCTGGCCTGACCTCGCACAGGGATCCCCGCCGGATGTGGAATTTGTGCCCGGCACCGGTACACCTCCCGGCAAGGACGCAGCACCGGCCGGCCGCGGCGATCCTGCGGGCGCCGGCAGCAGCTCCGGAGTTCAGGCCCTGGGGCAGACCGGTGCTTCACCGGCACTCCTCATCGGAGCACTGGCCGCGGCTGCACTGGCGATTGGCACCGGCTTATTCCTGCTCCTGCGGCGCAGCACAGCGGCTCCGGCCGTGGAATCAGACGGCGGGGATACCCCTTGAGCGGCCTCTTCAGCCCTCGCAGGTCAGTGCAGGCACCGGGGCAGGCAACGGGAACGGGACAGGGAATGGGACAGGGACCGGACACTATCCAAGGACTAAAGCGCCGAGGCATCCAGGCTGCTGTCGCTGCCCTGACCGCCGTCGGGATGATGCTTGTCTTCACACCTCCTCCCGCCTCCGCAGTCTCCCGCGATGCACTCACCAACCTGGGCGCCGTCGTCGGGGCCCCCGCACCGGGCTTCGCTCCGTCCGGCACCAGCGTGCCGGTGGTGGACAGTTCCGTGGGACGCGGGAACCCGCTCGGCACCGATCCGTCCGGTGCAGTCCATCTGGGCACTGCGGCCGCCGGCCATTCAGCCGCTCTTGTCCGGCTGACCATGTTCGAGCCCGCCGCCGATGCCACGGCCTACACATCTGCGGACACAGCGGTGCTGCATACCCGGACCGGGATTACTGCCTCCACCACTCTGCTGCTTCCCCTCGTCCACGGCAGCGTACCGCTCTGGGCGGACAGCGCTGCGGACACACGGCTTGAAGTCCTGGCCTACTTCGACGGAACGGAGGCCTCAGGCGGCGCCACCATCGCTTTGGCGAATCCGGTCCGGCGGGCCGACACAAGCCGGAATGTGGGCGGCGGGGCGCTGGGGCAGCAGCCCCTCTGGGTAGGACTGACGGGTGAGGGCAGCGTCTCCAGCACCTTGGCGCGCAGCGTTTATGTAGTTCTGGATGTGACACTGGACCGCCCGGACACAGTCCTGCTCGGCGATGGCCAGCGTCTGCCTCTTCCGGCGGGCCGGACGATCGTTTCCACCGTTGTGGACGCCGAAGACCAGGGCGGCACGACAGTCGCACTTCAAGCCGGCGGGAATTCCGGATCGCTGACTGCCACCGTCACCGGCTGGGTGTCAGAGGCCGGCGAAGACGCTGCCAAAACGAACCACCGGGGCAGCTACGTCGTCGCCACGGAACAGCGGAACCGGGTCGAGGTGCCGGTCGCCGCCGCAGAGCAGCCGAAGCCGGTCGCTCTGGCCGATGACCACGACAGTGCCTACGCCCTCGTGCTTACCTCAGCCGGCGACGTCGCCGGCGGCGGCACCACCACACTGTCCTGGGGACCCCGCGTAAGCGGCCGTGCCAGCGGCGAAGCAGTAGACAGGGTGGCAGGCGCCCAGCCCCAGCTCGCCCTCGTTCCCGTCACCGGAGGTGAATCCCAGCTCTCGATCCGCCGGGGCTCCGCCGTGGCGGCAGTGCAGCCGCTTGGCAGCTTCCTGGGCGAACCGGTCCCTTATGACAAGTCTGATCCGGCGGCGATCGAGATCACCTCGCCCCGCGACTCGCAAAGCCTGGACCTCACCGAGACCGGCTACTTCACGCTTGAAGGCACGGTGTCCACCGGGATCAATTCCGTCGAACGCCTTGAGATCAGTTCGCCCAGCGTCGGTTTCATCGGATTGGCGGAGCTGAATCCCGTTGGCGGGACCATCACGTGGAGCTTCCGCTCACTGGCTCCGGAAGACGGAGACTTCGACTACGTCGCCACGGTCTTCGACCGCTCCGATCCCGGCGCTGCGAGAGCTTCCGACCGGGTCCGGCTTACCCTCGACGTGGCCGAGGAAGGAGACACTGTGGTGTCGCCGGAGGCGGAGGTGTTCCATCTGGACACGACAGAGCTGGACTTCGAGGTTCTCGGGGAAAATCTCCTGCGGTTCACTGAGCGGCCGGAGCTGGAACCCGGAGACATCATCGTCAGCGCGCCCATGCCATCGGCTCCCTCCGGTTTCCTCGGCCGGATGTCCCACATGGACCTCGTCTCCGGAGCGTGGGAGGTCTCTACGGTTGAGGTGCCGCTGGAAGAGCTCTTCCTGCAGGTCGACGTCGATGAAACCGTGGACTACGGCGAGGGTGAGGACGTTGTTGCCCACGATCTGCTTTCCCAGGCCGAAAATCCCCTGGATGTTGTCTCCGGAACGTTCGCACTGCAGAACGAGGACGGCACGTCAGGACCGGAGATCCCCGTAGCGCAGGTCGAAATCGTTGACGACGCCGGAAACCCGCACTCGCCCGCGCCCGGGACCTACGCGGAAGTCGTGAGCGGGGACGACGTCGATCTCGAGCTCAGCAGCGACGAATTCAACCTGGACAGCCCCTCTGACTTCAGCACGGCCTGCCGTCTGGCGGGAACCGACGGGCAGGAACCCAGAGGCGAGGACATTGATGAGAACGGTGAGTGGGTAGCGCCGGCAGCCCCCTCCCCGGGCGACGGTTCCTGCGGTGGTCCCTTGAAAGGACCCGGCGCTTCCCTGTCAGCAGATTGGACCACCAAGGTTGATGCCGGCATGGTCTTCGTCGTCGAAAACGGTGTGCCGAAGATCAGGACGGCCGGAAAGAAACAGGAGCCCTGGGAATTCGAATCCTGGGCCGCGAAGGAACGCGGCGACGAGGCCGGAGTGGCCGTCCGCGGCGGCGGTGAACTGAACCTGGGCTTTGCATTTGTCCTGAAGACCAAGCTGCAGTTCAAGTGGAAGGTTATCCCCAAGGGGGTGAGCATTGAGGAGTTCCGGATTGAGTTCAACTCGAAGCTGAAGGCCTCAGCCTCGGTCCAGGCCTGGGTGCAGACCCAAAGCCGCTGGAATGTGGACCTCAAGGTCGCCGAGGTTGCCCTTCCGACCACCACGTTCATGGCGGGTCCGGTGCCCGTCGCCATTACCAACCGGCTGAACTTCGCCATAGCGTTCACGGGCACTCTGCGGGCAGAAGCGGAGATCCCGGCAATCGGCATTGAACGGGCGGACACCTTCGGTTTCAAGTACACCAGCGCCGCGGGCATGGTGCGCATCAAGGAGGACACTCCCACGAAGTATGTCCTCCCGAAGCCCCGGCAGATGGCAGGGAACACCTCGTTCTCCGTTGAAGGAGAGATCGCGGCCGGACCGGAGATGTCCTACCAAAGCCGCATCTACACCTTCGCCGGACCGGACATCACGCTCTCTGCCAAGTCCGGTTACAGGGCCAAACTGTCCACCACCGGCATCCCGCCCACCGAGGCCGCGATCGAAGCCAGCATTTTCCTTGCACTGGGCCTCAGCGGGTCCGCCAAGCTCACGCTGATCAGGTGGGAGCTGCTCAGCCTCACCATCTTCAACGTGGGCGCGCGGATCAACCTCCTTGAGTACAAGGATGAGTGGAAGCTCTAAACCAGGTTCCGGCGCTGCGCTGGCTGTGGAAGCTCAGGGAGCAACAGGCGCAGCGCCGTTTCAAGGCTGCGCCGATTCAAGGCTGCGCCGTTTCAGGGCAGCCAGTTTCACTGCAAGTCATTTCACTGCAAGTCATTTCAGTGCAGCGCCGAAATCCCGGTGATCTCCCGCCCGGTGATCAGACTGTTGATCTCGTAGGAACCCTCGTAGGTATAGATGGCCTCGGCGTCGGCAAAAATCTTCGCCATCCGGTAATCGGTGACGATTCCGTTGCCGCCCAGCAGTCCCCGCCCCAGGGACACCGTTTCACGCATCAGCCGGCTGGCGTAGGACTTGGCCAGCGCGGCCCGGGCCATCTCCCCGCGCGCTGATCCCTCGACGGAAACGCGGGCATATCCGCCCTGCTCCAGCTCCGTCACCCGGGCGAGCATCCCGGTGGACGCCACGGTATTGCCGAGCATCCGCACCAGCTGCTCCTGCACCAACTGGAAACCCGCCAGCGGACGGCCGAACTGCTCGCGTTCGACGGCGTAGGCGCGGGCGACGTCGAAAGCCGCCAGCTGCTGGCCCACCGCCTGCCAGCCCACCATGATCCGGGAGCCGCGCAGCAGGTGCTTGGTGTCCTCGAAGCTGTCGATGCCAGCCAGCCGGTCTTCCTCCCCCACCCGGACTTCGGTGAGTTCGATGTCCGCGTTCTGCACGGTCCGCAGCGCCGTCTTGTGTTCGATCCGGGACCGCTTAATCCCGGGCAGCGAAGCATCAAGGAGAAACCCGCGCACCTTCCCGGTGGCCGGTTCCCGGGCCCAGAGCAGCATCCAGTCGCAGAACGTCCCGTTGCCGATCCAGCGCTTGGTGCCGTTCAGGATCCAGGTGCCGCCGTCGCGCACTGCCGTGGTGGCCATGCCGCCGGCAACATCGGAACCGTGGTCCGGTTCGGTCAGGGCGAAGGCACCGGTGATCCGCAGGGCCTGCGCGTCAGCGAGGAGCCGTTCCTTCTGGGACGCGGAGCCGAAAGCGTGCAGCCCTTCCACAAAGAGGTCGTGGTGGACCATAAAGAAGGTGGCGATCGAGGTGTCGGCCCGGGTCATTTCGGCAATCACCAGGCCGGCGAACAGCGGACTGTAGCCGCGCTGCACCGGTGTGGAGAGTTCCAGGCCGGCCAGGCCGGGCAGCAGTTCGGTGGGAAACCGCCCCTCGTTCCACCAGCGGACGGCATGCGGGGTGACTTCCGCTGCCAGGAAGGTCCGCAGCTGGGCGAGCTTGGCGGATTCCTCGGGGCTCAGGAGCTGTTCGAAGGAGAAGAAATCGGCGTCCGGAAGCATCAGCGCACCCTATTTCGGTCCCATCCGGATGGCACCGTCCAGCCTGATGGTCTCACCGTTCAGCATGGGGTTGGCGATGATGTGGCTGACCAGGGAGGCATATTCGTCCGGGCGGCCGAGCCGTGAGGGGTGCGGAATCTGCGCGGCGAGGGAATCTTGGGCGTCCTGCGGCAGGCCCGCCATCATCGGTGTTTCGAAAATGCCCGGCGCGATGGTCATCACGCGGATTTGGTGCCGGGCGAGTTCCCTCGCCAGCGGCAGGGTCATCGCGGCGACCCCGCCCTTGGAAGCGGCGTAGGCGGGCTGTCCAATCTGTCCGTCGAAGGCGGCCACCGACGCCGTGTTGACGATGACGCCGCGCTCGGAGGTGCCGCCGTCGTCCGTTACCGGACTGGTTTCGGCCATGGCGGCAGCGGCCAGCCGGGTCACATTGAAGGTGCCGATCAGGTTCACCTGGATCACCCGGGTGAAGTCCTCCAGCGGGAGGACACCGTTCCGGCCCAGGACCTTGCCCGGGGTCCCGATGCCGGCGCAGTTGACCGCCACCCGCAGCGGTGCCGCAGCCATGGCAGCTTCCACCGCGCCCTGCATCTGCCCGGGGTCCGTGACATCGCCCGGGACAAAATGTGCGTTGTCCCCCAGCTCTCCGGCATAGGCCAGACCGCCGGACTGCGGCAGGTCCACGAGCACCACTTCGGCGCCAGCGTCGATCAGGCGGCGGGCAGTGGCCCGTCCCAGCCCCGATGCTGCTCCCGTGACGATGGCTGAAGCGCCGGATAACTGCATCTGTCCTCCTGGATTCTGGGTGCGTGGGTACGCGTGCGGTCCCACGAGCCTACTGTGACGCGCAGCACGCCGCATCCCGCGCCCGGGTTATCCGACCCCCGGCTACCGTGACGGCACGGGCGCGCGGGTCTAGGGTGGTTCGCATGCCTGCCGCACAGACTGTCCGCAACGCCGAGCTGCGCGCCGATACGGCGGCCCAGTCTGTCACCACGGCTTTCGGCGGCCCCCTGTTCGGCATCCCTGGCACGCATTTGGGTGCTGTCCGGGCTCCGCAGCCCCTGCCCCGCGGAGCCGGCCCGTGGCATTACTGGTGGCAGGCCCACTACGTCGATCTGCTGGTGGATGCCGGCCTGCGCAGCCGCGCTCCCCTCTCCGGAAAGGGTTTCTCCGGTGTTGATCCGATCCGGTTGGCGGACATCCTGATCCGCACGATCCGGCTGCGCAACGGCGGACGGATCACCAACAGCTTCTACGACGACATGGCCTGGCTGGCGCTCGCAGCCCTGCGCGTCGATTCCCTGCCGGGCCCGCCGCGCGGTACCAAGCCGCGGCACCAGCGGCTGCGGGAGTCGCTGGGCTCGGCCCTGCGCTCAGCCCATACCCAGGATTTCGGCGGCGGCCTGTTCTGGAACCGCAGCCGGACCTTCAAGAACACCCCGGCAACCGCACCAGCCGCCCTGTATTTCGCCCGCGGCGGGGAGCGCGAGCGCGCGCAGGCACTCATCGACTGGCTCAACACGGTCCTGCTGGACCCGGAGACGGGACTCTACTTCGATGGTGTGCGGCGGGAAGGTGACCGGCTGCTGGTGGAGACCCCGCTCTACACCTACAACCAAGGCCCGGTCCTGGGCGCGCTGCTGGAACTCGGCGGGCCGGCCAATCTGGCCCGGGCCACGGCACTGATCCAGGCCACAGCCGCGCATTTGGTGTACGACGACGATGCTGGGTACGACGACGATGCCCCGGGCGGCGGCAGCACTGTATACGACGACGATGCCCCGCTGCTGCGCACCCACGGCAGCGGTGACGGCGGGCTTTTCACCGGCATCCTCAGCCGCTACCTCGCGGAAGCTGCTGCTGCACCCACCCTGGACCGGCAGACCCGGCAGCTCGCGGGCACGCTGGTCACCGAACTGGCGGAGCAGCTGTGGAAAGGCCGCGCAACCAGGAACAACCTGGCCGTTTTTTCCCCCGACCCGCGCAGGACCGCAGACGAAAGCTACCCGGCGGGAGCCGGCGTCGAACTTTCCACCCAGCTCCAGGCCTGGATGGTCTTGGAAGCCTCCGTGCGCGTGGCCCGGCTGGATACCGGCCCGGCAGCGGAAACGCCCTAACCCGCGGCGCCGCTCAGGCTGTCTTCAGCGGGTGCTGCGAAGCGGCGGCGTGCGGATCCAGGTCCGCGAGGGTGAGCAGATGCTGGGGATGCTCCGGCAGCGGGAAGGACCGCCGGACGGCCAGGTCCCGGTCCACATGCAGCACCTCACCGGCGTCCAGCAGCCGCCAGTTGGGATTCTCATCCATCCGCTCGGTGGCCACCAGCAGCGCGGGAACCTGGTTCTGCTCCATCTCGTCGCTCTTTACGCTGATCCGGGTGGTGTGCTTGCCGTGATGGGGCGAATCCGCGCCTTCCTGCAGAACGTACAGCGGATGCGTATCCGGATAGCGCACGGCCCAAAGGTCCGTCGGCGTCGTGAGCACCAGGTTCACTGCGTACAGCCGGAGATTCTGCGCAATCCAGGTCAGGGCCTCCTCGATGGCCGCCCCCAGGTCGCCGCCGTTCTGCCGGGCCAGCCCGGTGATCAGGGCGAAGACGCGTTCGCTGTCCGTTTCTCCTTTGACGATGTGCATAACCTCGAGCTGCCGCAGCCGGTCATCCAGCCGGTCCAGATCCTCCACCACCCCGTTGTGGGCCAGCAACCGGTCATCCTGCAGGAACGGATGCGTATTCACCGCGGTGTCGCCCCCGGTGCTGGCGTATCGGACATGCGCGATGAAGGTGGTGCCTTTCAGCTTCCGGGCCGCGGCGGCATAGGCGCGGTCTTCATAGGCAGCGATCGGTGCCTTGTCCACCACGGCCTTGCCCTCCGGATTGAACACTCCGAGCCCAAACCCGTCCGCCATCCTGTGGCTCTGTTCCGCTAGGCTGTCCGGCGCCGTCAGCAGCCAGAACGTTGCGCTGACAGGGGCGGGACCTGCGTGCATTCCGAAAAGCCGGCACATGGTGGACTCCTAGTCGGGGAATTGCCTCTGCGGATAGAACGTCTCTCTGCGGCTGAGCATCTCCACGAAACCTGCGATGTTGCGCTCCCGCGCGGCCTGCGTCTTGAGCCGGCCCAGCCGGTAAGCCAGGGCGAAGCGGTTCTGCGAGGAGAGCACATCGAACATCTGCTGCGCCCGGGGATCGGCCGCGATGGCGTCCAGCAGGTCCTGGGGCACCTCGGTATCGGCCGGCCCGGCGTAGGCCGCGTCCCAGCGCCCGTCCGCCTTTGCCGAGTCGACGGCGTCGCGTCCCGACGGGCGCATCCGGCCGGCTGCCTCCAGCCTGCCGATATGGCCCACATTCCGCAGCGACCACACGCTGCGCGGCCCCCGCCGGGTGTAGCGCTGGAGGTAGGTTTCCTCGTCCCGGCGTGCGGCCTGCCCGTCGATCCAGCCGAAGCACAGCGCTTCGTCGAGCGCACTCTGCCGGGTGAGCGCCGTGACGCTGCCGCCCTGTTTCCCAACGACGAGCCAGACGCCGGCCGAGAGCAGATGATGTTCTTCCAGCCAGTCCCGCCATGCTGCTGCATCGGGGAGCAGCAGTTCCGGGAGCTCGGGCTTCATGCGCCTAATCCTAGGCCCCGGAGGTACCGGCTGAAAGGTTGGGAGGCAGTTCAGCCCTTGGCCGAAGCGGAGCGCGTCGAATGACTCCTGCTGCAGCTTTGCGGTAGAACACTCCTATGAACGTACGCACTCCTGACCCGTATCCCGGCTGGCTTTCGGAGGAGGACCTGCACGAAGCCAGACAGCGGCTTCCCATGGTTTACGTGGAAGCCGTACCGGTCCGGTGCGATCCGCTGGGGTACGTCACCGAAGTGGGACTGCTGCTGCAGGCGACGCCGGAAGGACAGATGGTGCGCACCTTCGTCTCCGGCCGGGTCATGTACCGCGAAACGATCCGCGCGGCCCTGCTGCGGCATTTGGAGAAGGACCTCGGCCCCATGGCGCTGCCCCAGCTCCCGCCCAGCCTGGTTCCCTTTACCGTCGCCGAGTATTTCCCCTCCCCCTCGCAGACCGGACTGACCGACGAACGCCAGCACGCCGTCGCACTGGCGTACCTGATTCCCGTCACGGGCGAGTGCGATCCCCGGCAGGACGCGCTGGAACTGTCCTGGCTGACGCCCGAAGAGGCGCTGAGCCCGGCGGTCTATTCGGAGTTTTCCGGCGGCCGGGGCGATCTGCTGCGCCAGGCTCTCGCAACCGCCGGTTGGGGCCGGTAGGGCGTTACCAAGTCTTTATATACTGGGGGTCGATGCACCAACCGCAAAGGGAACAGCCATGTCAGAGAGTGTGCCGGATACGTATGCCTTCCGGGTCAATGCCGAATTGCTCGTTCCGGGGCAGAAACTGGTGCTGGATGAGCTGACCCTGGCCCCGCTGGCGAACCTGCGCATCGAGGAAGACGACTTCGGCACCCCCGCACTGGTGCTTGCCGAGCTGGAAGACGGCGGCACGCTGCGCATCGCCTACGGTTCGGTGGTCCGGGTGGCTGCCCCGGCGCCGGAACAGAATGCGTCCGAAGCCGTCCGCAGCGTTCCCACGGATGAGGAAACCTATGCCGCGGTCCTGGCAGCGGCCCAAGCTGCCCACCCGGATGACCGCACGGTCAAGGAAATCATCACCCGGCTCAGCCGCGGCTTGAACGTCAAAGCTGGCAGCAACCTGCAGGACGTCCGGGACCTGGCGTACACCCTCTACGTCGATCTGGGGGATGCGGACAACGCCCTGGCGGTGTGCGGACTGATCACCGGGTTGGGATTCGACGGTAACTACGGACGGTGGAACTGGATTCAGGGCGCACTGTCCCTGGCCGCGCACATTACCCACGACGCCGGCGATCTGGAGACCTCCACCGCCTACGCGCAGGCAGTGCGCGCCGGTGACCACGCCGAATCCGATCCGTTGAAGGCCAAGCTTTCCGCGGAACTGCTGCAGCGCCAGCTCAACGAACCGAACCTCTACGACCGGGAAGTCCAGCGCGCGGCCGAAGCCGGTGATGAGCTGAGCGAACGCGACTGGCGGATTCTGCGGCTGAACACCCTGCTCTACCTGCGCGCCCACGGCGGATCACAGGCCTACAGCGACGCCGAACTGCAACGCCGGATCCGCAACGAACTCAGCGCGATCCGCGGACTCAACCTGGACCTTTAGCGGCTGGACCTTTAACACCTGGAACGTCAGCGCCTGGACCTATAACACCCGGACCGCCGGCGCGGACCGGCGCCCGGCCTCACGCGACCGGGCCAGCCTCAGCCCTGCCGGTGTTTCTTGCCCGGATCCGCGTGGTCCGCACCTGCACGAGCGCAACCAGCGCCATGCCGACGGCGGCGCCGATCACGGTCTCCAGCGCCCGGTCCTGAATCAGCAGCGCAGGATTGCTGGGATGGGAAAGCTCCGTGCTCAGCAGGGCCAGCGGGGTGATGACCACCTGGGCCAGTGCGTAGTTGCGGGCGATAAACAGCTCCGCGCAGCATTGGAACACCGCAATCACCAGCACCAGCTGCCAGGGTGCCAGTCCGACCAGCAGGATGGCCGCGGTAACGGCGAGTCCGCCGAATGTGCCGAGGACGCGGTTCAGCCCGCGGTGCATCCGGTTCCGGAGTGTGGCCCCGACCAGCGGCACCGTGGCAGCGACCATCGCCCAGTAGTTGTGCCCGATTCCCAGCAGTGTCGCAATGGAACCGGCCGCCGCCGCCGCGGTGGCGTACAGGGCGCCGTCGACATATATGGTTTTGCGCTGGGCCGGGGAGAACCGCGGCCGGACGGGCTTCACCCACTCGGTCCGGTACCGGGGCCAGGCCATCGTCGACAACCCGAGCAGGACCGCGAAGGCAATGGTCAACGCAGCCACCAGCAGCGCCTGCCACAGCGGGGGCTGGCCCGGGACCGAGGAAATGGCCGCGTACGCGAAGATGTGGAACAGCGACCCTGCCGGGCGGAGCCGCCAGAAGCCGGTGGCGATCGTGCCGAGCCCGGCCACCACGGTGGTGCCCAGGACGATCCCCCAGGCATCAAGGCCCAGCCGGGAAGTCAGTGCCCCTGCCAGGATGACCGCGAACATCAGCGCTCCCGCGCGCAGCTGGTGTCCCAGGCGCTGCCGGTGCGGCTCGTTCCGGCCGTAGATTCCGGTAAAGGCGCCGAAGGCCACGAAGATGGCCAGATCGATCCGGCCCAGCAGCAGCAGGGTGAACAGCGGAACCCCAACGCCGATGCCGCAGCGGATCCCCGCATGATGGTCGTTCTGGGCGGGAGCGATGCTGAACATTTCGCGCAGGTGCTTCAAGGGGACTTCAACGGCCTTTCTGTCATCCGGGAGTCCGGGAAATGAGGGGTCGGTTGGCGGGAGCAGGCCAGCCGGGCAGGAGCCAAAATCCCACCAACCAACCTTACGCTTCGTCGTTGACAGCCAATGTTTTCTGTGGGACAGGTCTCGCCCGCCAGACAGGGGTTGCCTGTCCTTCAGCCGGCCTCACCTCTCACCGGACCGCCCGCTGTCCGGGTAAGGCAAAATGGAGGGGTGTCCTCCACTGGTTTTTCCTTTGCCCTCGGTAAGCGCCTGCGCGAAACCACTCCCGACTCAGCGTCCCGCACCCAGGCCAACGGCGGTGAGTTCCAGGGCCGCACCGGCACCATCTCCACCCCGCACGGCGAAATCCAGACGCCGGCGTTTATCGCCGTAGGCACCAAGGCCACAGTAAAGGCGGTGCTCCCCGAATCGGTCGCGGAGCTCGGCGCCCAGGCGGTCCTGGCCAACGCCTACCACCTGTACCTGCAGCCCGGCGCGGACATCCTGGACGAAGCCGGCGGCCTCGGCAAGTTCATGAACTGGTCCGGGCCAACCTTCACAGACTCCGGCGGATTCCAGGTCATGAGCCTGGGCGCCGGGTTCAAGAAGGTCATCAACATGAATGCCGACGGCACCACCCACGCCACCGGGGCGGATGACGACGTCGCTCCCGGCAAGGAACGCCTGGCCCACATTGACGACGACGGCGTGTGGTTCAAGTCCCACCTCAACGGGGACAAGCACCGCTTCACGCCGGAGATCTCCATGCAGGTCCAGCACAAGATCGGCGCCGACATCATGTTCGCGTTTGATGAGCTGACCACCCTGCTGAACTCCCGCGGTTACCAGGAACGCTCGCTGGAGCGCACCCGGCTCTGGGCCGAACGCTGCATCATCGAGCACCGGCGCCTCACCGAGGAGCGGTCGCACCGCCCGTACCAGGCACTGTTCGGAGTGCTGCAGGGAGCCCAGTACGAGGACCTGCGCCGCAAGGCCTCACGCGACCTCGGGGCCATGGACTTTGATGGCTTCGGAATCGGCGGGGCCCTGGAGAAGGAAAACCTCGGCACGATTGTCCGCTGGTGCAGCGAAGAACTTCCGGAGGAGAAGCCCCGGCACCTGCTGGGCATTTCCGAGCCGGATGACATCTTCACGGCGATCGAGAACGGCGCGGACACTTTTGACTGTGTCTCCCCCACCCGGGTGGCCCGCAACTCCGCGTTCTACACGCCGTACGGCCGGAAAAACCTCTCCAACGCCAGGTTCAAGCGCGACTTCGGCCCCCTGGTGGACGGCTGTGACTGCTACGCCTGCGCCAACTACTCCCGTGCGTACATCCAGCACCTGTTCAAGGCCAATGAGATGGTCAGCCACACGCTGATCTCCATCCACAACGAACGCTTCACCGTGAAACTGGTCGACGACGCCCGGCTGGCCCTCGAGGACGGCACGTTCTTCGAGTTCAAGGACGAGGTCCTGGGCAAGTACTACAGCTAGCAGGACAGCCTTCAGGTACTGCTAGCTGAGCTGAAGCCCGGGGAGCTGTGCACTTGCTCGGCCCAGCTCAGCTAGCAGAAACCTGCCCATAGGTTGGCTCCCGCTTCTTGATCGCCTTGATCACGGCAGAGGTCACCGGGACGAAGAGGAACTCCACGGCCGTCTTGTACACAAAGCCGAAGATCACGTAGTTCACGAACTGGCCGGCGTCGCTGATGCCGATCACCGGTGCGGCAATCGCACAGAAAATCAGGGTGTCGGCAAACTCGCCCGCACCGGTGGAAGCCATCAGCCGGCCCGCAAGGGCACGCTCCTTGAACTTCGCCTTCATCCGGGTCAGGACCAGCGAATTCAGCAGCTGCCCGGCCAGGAAGCCCAGCAGTGAGGCAACCACGATCTGCCAGACCGGACCCAGCGCCACCTCGAGTGCCGATTGCTTCTCGAGCCCGAAATCGTCGTCGAACCCTGGCAGTGCAATGATCACCGCAAACGCCAGCACCGCAAATGCGGCCATCGCAAAGCCCATATAAATGGCCCGGCGGGCAGCCTTGAATCCGTACACCTCGCTGATGACGTCGCCAAGGATGTAGGCCAGCGGGAAGAGGAAGAAACCGCCGTCGGTAACAATGCTGACGTCTCCGAAAATCGGGCCGAGGACCACACCCTTGGAAGCCCCGATATTGGAGATGATGATCACCACACACATGAGGGTGAGGATCAGATCGTAATGGGAGCTGCCGCGCGAGGCGTAGCTCGGAGCCTGAGGCGCCTGGACGGCAGCGCCCGGGGTTGATGAAGACATGGGTATTCCCGTTCGGTTAGTGGTTCGCCTGAGCTTTCGCCGGCTGTATTAGCACTTGCCCGCTGTCCCGGGCGGCCCAAAGGACCAGCGTTCATTCTGCCATGTTTCGCTCCCGCCGGGGCTCCGGATTCCTTCAGTGAAGCCTCCCAGCCTGCACGCGTCACATTTCTGAACCTGTTCAAAACTGTGTTCTAATGTCGATGACGAAGTAGGAACAGGAGTTCGATGGCCGCCGGGGCAAAGAGCGAAACCACCCGGCAACGGCTGGTCGAGACCGCAACAGCGCTTTTCCGCGCACAGGGATACGAGCGCACCACCATGCGCGGTATCGCCGAAGCCGCCGGGGTCTCCGTTGGCAACGCGTACTACTACTTCGAGTCCAAAGACGCGCTCGTGGCAGAGCTCTACCGCTCACTGCAGGACGAACACCGCTCCGTTGCCCTGCCCCTGCTGCGCGAGGGACACAACCTCGGCGAGCACCTCCGGGTGATCCTGCTGGCCAACCTCGATGTCCTGTCCCCGTACCACGGCCTGGGCCACCAGTTCCTAAAGAACGCCGCCCTGCCGGTTCCGGGCGGCACCCGCTACGCGGCCCGCGCGACGGCGGCGGCAGCAGGTACGACGACGGCGGCAGCTTCCCCCGAAGCCCAGCCGGAGGCCCCGGCCCCCGCATCCGACCCGGCCCCCGCACCGGACGCCGCCCAGATCGGCCGCGGTAAGTCGATTGCCGTGTACCGGCAGGCCGTCCAGACCGCCCGGCCGCAGCCGCCGCTGGCCATTCGGGATGATCTGCCGGAGCTGCTGTGGCTCGTGCACATGGGCGTCACCCTGTTCTGGGTTTATGATTCCTCCCCCGGGCAGGCCCGCTCCAGGCGGCTGGTGGCGAACATCGCTCCCCTGGTCGCAAAGCTGGTGATCCTCTCCCGCCTACCGGTTGTCCGGAATATTGTGGAAGATGTGGTGAAGCTGCTGCGAGGAGCGCGATCACATGACTGAAACTGCGGACGACGACGACGTCGATCCAGCCGGGCCATCCAGCAGCACCCGCGCGCCGGAAAGGCACCTGGTCCGGACCCCCCGCGTGACCTTCGGCCCCATCGCATTCGGCACCGGTTACGCGATCGCCTGCCTGCTGGTGGCAGCGATGGCCACCATCGCCATCGGCTGGGGCACCTCCCGTGATTTCTGGGGTTATCTGTGGATCATCGTGATCGCTGCCTTTTATGCCGGAGGTCTCGGCCTGCTCACTGCGGCACCGGTGGGACTGGCACTGGGGCTGCTGCTGCGGGGCGTACCCAATCAGTGGCTCCACGTCCTCGCGTTTTTCGTGGTGCCCCTGTTGCTGGCCTGGCTGGTCATCGGCTTGATCGCTGGATCCATCGGGGTGCCGCTGCTGATGGCACTGGCGATCGGCTGCTCGGCCGCCATCGGACGGCTTGCCGTATGGCGTCTGATGGATGTCCGCGCCTGACGCGTTCCGTTCCGGCCATGTCGCAGGTGGCGGCCCGCCCCGCTAAAGGTAGAAGATGGAAACATGTCTTCACACACACATTCGGCTCCGGCCGTCACGCTCACCATTGCCGGCTCGGAAGCCACCGGCGGAGCGGGCGCACAGGCAGACCTCAAAACGTTCCAGGAACTGGGCACCTACGGCATCGCTGCCCTGACCTGCATTGTTTCCTTCAACCCGAAGGACAACTGGAACCACCGCTTCGTTCCGGTGGAACCGCAGGTCATCGCGGACCAGCTCGAGGCCATTCAGACGGCCTATGACCTGGAAACCGTGAAGATCGGCATGCTTGGCACGCCCGCCACCATCGACACTGTGGCCAAGGCACTGCAGAGCCAGGACTGGAAGAACATCGTGCTGGACCCGGTCCTGATCTGCAAGGGGCAGGAACCGGGCGCTGCCCTGGACACCGACCAGGCGCTCAAGGCCCAGATCCTTCCGCTGGCTACGTTCGTGACCCCTAACCACTTCGAGTCCCTGTCCCTCTCCGGCATGGATTCCATCGAATCCGTCGAGGACCTGCAGGAAGCGGCCCGCCGGATCCATGAAGCCTCCGGCGCCGTCGTGCTGGCCAAGGGCGGGGTGCGGCTGGAAGGCGACGACGCCGTCGACGTTTTCTATGACGGCCAGACCATGGAGGTGCTGCGCGCGCCGAAGGTCGGTGACGTTGCCGTCAGCGGTGCCGGCTGCACGCTCGCCGCAGCGATCACTGCCGAACTGGCCAAGGGTGCGTCACCGCTCGAGGCTGCCCGCACCGCCAAGGCGTTCGTCACCGAAGGCATCCGGAACCGGGTCTCCTCCCACACACCGTTCGATGCCCTTTGGCAGGGCGGCGCGGGCAGCGGCCCGGCGCTCTAACCCTTTCAAGTCCCTGACTACGGCGGACGGCGGCACCGGAAACGGTGCCGCCGTCCGTTTCGTTTTTCCCGTGAACGTCCGGAGCTTTTCCCGTGGGCTCCGTCCCTCCGCGCCAGCTCAGTCCGCGATTTAAGCCCTGCACAGCCGTTCCCGTCAAGAGCCGCTGAGCGAATCGCGGCCCAAAACCGTGAACCTTTGACCTGCCGAAATGCTCGCTTAGGGTGTGCCTACGGCTGCGGGCATTTGGGGGCCGAAGGTGCATAGCTGACACCCCACAACGGGGGTTGGGGGCACAACGGAAAGCTGTCACGTGTGTCAGCAGCCGGCGGGCGGCGGTTCAGGTCTCTAGTGCAACAGGTCTCTGACGGCGTTTCTCCGGCAGCACGCGGCGGAAATGTTCAAGGAGCACAATGAGACGGTCCATTCATCGCAGGCCGGGAGTGGTGGCAACTGCCGCCGTCGCCGGCCTGGCACTCACAGCAGGACTGGGCCTACCGGCCCAGGCAACCGAAGGCACCGGGACGGAGAACGCGGCCCAGGGGTTCGCGGTCGAGAAATTTGCGGAGCAAAAGGTTTCCCCGAGCCTCCGCGGCATCAGCGGAGAGGTCTCTGTCTACGTCCAGTTCACCGGCGAAGGCGCCTTTGAACAGACCCAGCCGGAGGCCGTGAAGGAAGGCAAGCAGGACCCGGTAGTGGATACACCGCGGGTCCAGCAGATCCGGGCGGACATCGAATCCCAGGCTGAGTCAGTGGCCCAGGAAGCATCTGCCAGCACCATTTACACCACCACCAACTCCCTGCCCGGTGTGGCAATTGTCGGAGACGCTGAAGCGATCAAAGCGCTGGCGGACCGCGGCGACGTCGCCAAGATCACCCGGATTGTGCCCAAAACGATCGACAACAAGGGTGCAGACATCGACACCCGGGCACTGAACACCTGGGTGGAACGCCAGCAGACCGGCAAGGGCATCACCATTGCCGTGCTGGACACGGGCATCGATTACACCCACAGCGACTTCGGCGGCCCCGGCACGGTGGAGGCGTTTGAAGCTGCCCAGGCCTCGCCCGGCATTCCCGACGCCGCCAGCGGCCTGATCGATCCGGACAAGTTCATCGGCGGCTATGACCTGGTGGGCGATGACTACAACGCCGACCCGACCGCCGCGGACTACCAGCCGATCCCCAAGCCGGACCTCAACCCGCTGGATTGCCAGGGCCACGGCACACACGTCGCCGGCACCGCCGCCGGATATGGGACCAACGCCGACGGCACCACGTTCGACGGCGATTTCTCCTCCCTGACCGCGCAGACCGTCAATGACCTGCGGATCGGCCCCGGCTCGGCTCCCGAAGCCCAGCTGGTCGGCATCCGCGTGTTCGGCTGCACCGGCTCCTCCGACGTCGTCGGCCAGGCTCTGGACTATGTACTGGACCCCAACGGCGACGGCGATTTCTCCGACCGCGCGCAGGTCGTGAACATGTCCCTTGGCTCCGACTACGCTCCGGTCGATGACCCGGAAAACGACATTGTGGACAAGCTGACCGAGCAGGGCATCCTGTCCGTGGTCGCCTCCGGCAACGCCGGCGACGTCTACAACGTGGGCGGCTCGCCCGGAAACGCCCGGTCCGCGCTCACGGTCGCAAGCTCCATCGGCTCGCAGATCTCGCTTGACCGTGCCGACGTCCTGGCCCCGGAAGAGCTGAAGGGCTCCGCTGCGGGTCAGTACTCCGCCAACTTCAACTACTCCGATCCGGCGGTGACGCCCGAACGGCTCACCGGCAGCGTGGTGGCGGCTCCGGCTGACAACAAGTTCGGCTGTTCGGCGTTCCCCGCCGGTTCCCTGACCGGTAAATGGGTCTGGATCCAGTGGGAAGAGAGCGGTGCGTTCCCCTGCGGTTCGGGGGCCCGCTTCAACAACGCCCAGGCCGCGGGGGCGACCGGCGTCGTCCTGGATTCCCCGCGCGATGTGTTCGACGCCGGTATTGGTGGCAACGCGGCCATCCCGGGCATCCAGCTCAACCGCGAGGCCTCCGACCGGCTGCGTCCAGCTGCCGTCTCCGGCGAGCTGAGCCTGCGCCTGGATCCCGGCTACATGGGTACCGCCACCGGTCCGTCGAATTCGCTGGATTCGGTGAGCTCCTTCTCCTCGCGCGGCCTGCATGGTTCCAACGGTGTGGTGAAGCCCGACGTCGCCGCTCCCGGCTCCTCGATCGGCTCCGCCAATGTGGGCTCCGGAAACGCCGCCTCGGTGAAATCCGGAACGTCGATGGCCACACCGCACGTGGCTGGCCTCGCCGCACTGATGTATGCGGCGACGGATTACACGCCGTACGAAGTGAAGAGCACCATCATGAACACGGCCACCCATGACGTCCTGGCCGCCAACGGCGCCGTGCACGGCCCGAACCGTGTTGGCTCCGGCCGCGTGGATGTCCTGGACGCCGTCAACTCCAAGGTCCTGGCCTACGATTCCGAAGACCCGACGCTTACCAGCGTGAACTTCGGGGTGCTGGAACTCGGTGCCGAGGCCCTGACGGTGACCCGCAAGGTGACGGTCCAGAACAAGTCGGACGCCCCGCGCACCTTCGACGTCAGCTACCTGCCGGCGTCGACGATGCCCGGGGTGGAGATCACCACGGCTCCGAGCGTCAGCGTGGGCGCGAACGCCAAGGCCACCGTGGACGTCACGCTCACGGTCACCGATCCCGCGGCCCTGGCCAAAACCATCGACCCCGCTGCAGACACCGAACAGCTGGGCCTGCCGCGCCAGTTCCTGGCCGATGTCTCCGGACGCGTCCAGCTGGCCAGCAGCGGCATTCCGACGCTGCGGGTGCCCGTGTACACGGCGCCGAAGCCGACGTCTGACATGAGCGCCGGCACCGGCATCGATTTCGATGACTCCGAGGCCCTGGCGTCGGACGTGACGCTGACCGGCCGCGATCTGGTGCAGGGCTCGGACGCTTCGACCTACCTGTCCCTGGTTTCGCCGCTGGTCCTGGGCGGACAGAGCCCGAAGCTGGATAACCTGGCGCTGGACTCCATGAAGGCCATGGACCTTTCGGCCGTGGGCGCGTCCTCCACCCTTCCGGCTGTGAAGGCCGGCGGCGGTGACCCCGCAGATGCTGTGCTGAACTTCGGCCTGAGCACGTGGGAGAACTGGCCCATCCTGGGCGGGCACAATGAGGTCAACGTTGAGATCGACACCAACAAGGACGGCACGGCTGACTACCTCGTGGCTACCGGCCGTGCCGATGACCTGGACTTGGTGCTGGTGAACACCTACCGTCTGAACGCGGACGGCTCACGCACCCTGGTGGACCAAACCGGGGCCAACGGCCTGCTCGGCAACGTGGACTCCAACACCTTCGACTCCAACACGGTGACCCTTCCGGTCAGCCTTCCGGCCCTGGGTCTGGATCCGGCGGCGGAGTCGCTGCCGATCCAGTACAAAGTGGTGACCTGGAGCCTGTACAACGTGGATGATTCCGGAACCACGGTTCCGGTGGATTCCACGGAGTTCATCGAGTTCGACGCCGCCAATCCGGCGCTGTGGTTCTCCGGCGGCTCAGCGGATGCCCTGTTCGCCGACGTCGACGGCGGCAAGCTCACGGTGAACCGGAGCAAGGACACCACCGAGGCCTCGGCACTGTTCCTGCACCTGCACAACGGCACGGGCGACCTGAGCGGCACCGCCGGTCTGGGCGGCCGGGCCGAGGTGCTGCCGGTTACGGTTCCGGCCCCGGCTCCGGTCAGCCCGGTGTCCGCCGTGAGCAAGTGCACGAAGTCCGGCGCCGAGATTGCCGTGACCGTGAAGAACGACGGCACCCGGAAAGCCAACGTCGAGGTTAAGTCCAGGTACGGGTCGGCCAAAGCCAACAACCTGAACCCGGGCCAGTCCAAGACCGTGGTCATCAAGACCAAGGACTCCTCGATCAAGGCCGGCGAAGTCACCGTGAACTACACCTTTACCGGCAAGGGCAAGCCCGAGAAGGCCAGCTACACGGCTGCCTTTGAGGCGCAGAAGTGCGGCAAGCCCGGCAACGGCGGCGGCCACGGTGGTGGTCATGGTGGAGGCCATGGTGGAGGCAGGCCCTGAACGGGCGGGCACGGCTGAAGTAATGGCCGCCGGTAATGGCCGGAAATGGCTGGGACACCGGCCGCGCTCGATCTGAGCACCGGCCTGACTAGCTAAAAGTGCGGAAACTGTGTGGGCCCCGGAGAAATCCGGGGCCCACACAGTGTTCGGGGCTACTTCAGCAGCTTCGACATCCTCCGGTCAGCGAGCAGCTTCCCGTTGGTCTGGCAGGTGGGACAGTACTGCAGCGAGGAGTCGGCAAAGGACACCTCCCGGACGGTATCGCCGCAGACCGGACAGAGCTCACCGGTCCGGGCATGCACACGCAGCGCCCGGCGCTTGGAATCCTTCAGCTCAGCTGCCGGACGCCCGGCAGCATTCTCGATCGCTGATTCCAGCACGGCCCGCATCGCCTGGTACAGCCGCTGCACTTCCTCCGGCTTGAGTTTGGCGGCGTTCGCGAACGGTGAGAGGTGCGCGGCATGCAGGATTTCGTCGCTGTAGGCGTTGCCGATGCCCGCAATCACCGACTGGTCCCGCAGCAGGCCCTTGATCTGGGCGCGGTGCGAGGCGACCAGGTCCGCGAACGTCTCATAGTCGACGTCGAACGCTTCCGGCCCCAGCCGCGCGATGCCGGGAACATCAGCAAGGTCCCGGACGAGGTAGACCGCCAGGGATTTCTTGGTGCCGGCCTCGGTGAGGTCGAAGCCGGGCTCCTTTCCGTCCGGATCAGGCGCGAACCGAACCCGCAGCGCCATCCTGCCCTTGCCGGGACGCAGCCGCCCGGGCTTCAGCGCATCGGACCAGCGCAGCCAGCCGGCCTTGGCGAGGTGTATCACCAGGTGCACTCCCCCGGCGGTGATGATGAGGAATTTGCCGCGGCGCTCGACGCCGGTCACCGGACCGGCAGCCAAGGCATCCAGCGGCACCTCGGCGGTCTTCAGAACCGAGAAGGACAGCACTTCGACGTCGGAAATAACCGCGGGCGGTGCACCCTCCGGAATGAGCTTGGTCCGCAGGAAATCAGCGAGTCCCTGCACTTCGGGCATCTCAGGCATGGCTACACCCTAAACGCTGCGGCGGGAATCCAGACCGGAACCCGGCCCGCCCGGCCCCCTGCCCGGGGAGTCCCTCTGCCCTAGGAAGCCAGCATCCCGCGGACCAGCACGCCGGAGTCCGCCGGTTGGGCACAGTGTTCCGGCTGGCGCACTTCGGCCCACACCGCGTCGAGGGAAAGGCCCAGGACGTCGGCGAGCGCCGCAATCGAAGGGAAGGACGGTGTCGCCACACGGCCGGATTCGATTTTCCGCAGCGTTTCCGGGGAGATACCGGCGTCGAGGGCAGTTTCGAGCATCGTGCGGTTGCCTCTGGCACGGCGCAGCAGAGCCCCCAAACGCTGTCCGCGCTGGACCTCTTCTGCTGTAAGCGGCAGTCTGACCATGACGCCCATCATACCGGGATAATATGGCCGGTATAGTTATTGGTCCCATGAGGAAGAGAGCGCATGATTGAAATCCTGAATCCAGCCGAAGTAGCCAAGGCCCGCAAGACCGGTGCCCTGGTTGCTGACATCCTGCAGTCCCTGAAGCAGCGGGCGGTGGCCGGGACCAATCTCCTGGAGATTGACCGCTGGGCCGCTGCCATGATCCACGACGCCGGCGCCACCTCCTGCTACGTCGACTACGAGCCGTCCTTCGGCCGCGGACCCTTCGGCCACTACATCTGCACAGCGGTGAACGACGCCGTGCTCCACGGACTGCCCCACGACTACACGCTGGCCGACGGCGACCTGCTGTCCCTGGACCTCGCGGTCCTGAAGGGCGGGTTCGCGGCCGACTCCGCCATCAGCTTCGTCGTGGGAGATTCAGTGGACACGGAGAGCACCGCGATGATCAGCGCGACCGAACGTGCCCTCGCCGCCGGTATCGCCGCTGCAAAGCCCGGAGCCCGCATCGGCGATCTCTCCTACGCCATCGGCTCGGTCCTCAGCGAGGCGGGCTATCCGATCAACACCGAGTTCGGCGGCCACGGCATCGGCTCCACCATGCACCAGGACCCCCACGTGCCAAACACGGGACGGCCCGGCCGGGGTTACGAACTGCGCCCGGGGCTCCTGCTCGCCCTGGAACCGTGGGTCATGGCCGACACCGCCACACTCGCCATGGACCCGGACGGTTGGACGCTCCGCAGCGCCACCGGTGCCCGGAGCGCGCACAGCGAGCACACCATTGCCATCACGGAGGACGGTGCGGAGATCCTCACACTGCCCTCCAGGTAAAACCCCCCGGAAGATCTGGGCGGCTCAGTCCCCCGCGTGCGCCTGCAGGAACGAATACACCTCGGTCTCATCCACCCCCGGGAACGCGCCCGGAGGCAGTGCAGCCAGCAGGTGCGAGTGCGCACGGGCGCTCGGCCAGGCCATGCCCGACCATTCCGAGGCCAGCTCCTGCGGCGGTGTGCGGCAGCAGTCCGGATCCGGGCAGCGGGATTTGGACCGCTCGGTGGTGTCCCGGCCGCGGAACCACTTCACATGCGCGTACGGCACGCCAATGCTCAGCGAGAACAGCCCGCCGGAGCTGCGCTCGGTCCGTGCCGTGCACCAGAACGTGCCGGCCGGGGTATCCGTGTACTGGTTGTAGGCACTGAACTTATCCGGCACCGAGAACACTTCACGGCTGGTCCAGTACCGGCAGATCGGCTGACCCTCGATGGCGCCGGTGTGGTCGGAGGGGAACGTCACGCCGTCGTTCTCATAGGCCTTGTAGACAATGCCGCTTTCATGCACCTTCTGGAAGTGCGTCCGGATGTCCAGGTGCCGGGTGGCCAGGTTGGTGAACCGGTGCGCCGCTGTCTCATAGGACACGGCGAACGCGTCACGGATGTCCTCCACGGCGATTTCCTTCGCGGCCTTGGCCCGCTGCAGGAACTCCACCGTGGCCTTTTCCGGCAGCAGCAGCGCAGCGGCAAAGTAGTTGGTGGCCACCCGCTGGCTGAGGAACTCGCCGTAGCTGCGCGGCGTCTGGTGATCCAGCACAAAATGCCCCAGCGCCTGCAGCAGCACCGAGCGGGGATCATGCTCGGAGCGCTGTGACTGGGTGAGGTAGATCCGCTTGTTCTTCAGGTCCGTAACGGAGCGGGTGGAGTGCGGCAGGTCGGAGACGTGGTGCAGGCTGAAGCCCAGGTGGGCGGCAATGTCCGCAATCACGTGCTGGGAGAGCGGGCCGTTGGTATGCCCCACGGAGTCCAGGACCTGCTGCGCCGCCTGCTCGTACTCCGGGAAGTAGTTGTCCCGCTCGCGCATCATGGCCCGCAGCTCGCCGTTCGCCCGCCGGGCCTCCTCCGGCGTGGCCACCTGTTCATTGAGCCGGCGCTCCAGTTCGGACTGCAGGCCCACCAGGGATTCGAGCACATCCAGGGGCAAACGCGAAGAAACGCGAACCTTCGGCAGACCCAGGGACTGATACAGCGGCCCGCGCTGCGCCCGTTCCAGTTCTATTTCCAGGGCCGCCCGGCGGCTGGGCGGCTCGGACCCCAGCAGCTGGTCGATGCTCACGTCCAGCGCCTTGGCCAGAGACTGCAGCAGCCCGAGTTTCGGCTCCCGCTTGCCGTTTTCAATCAGCGAAAGCTGTGAGGCCACGGTCCCGACGGCGGCACCCAGATCATCGAGCGTCATCCCTTTTCCCTTGCGCAGGTGGCGCACCCGGCGGCCCAGGCTGATGACGTCGAGCGAGGAGTCGGCACCGCCGTCGTCGTCCGTTCTGCCGGCAGGAGCGGGCCGGTTCCATGTTGTGCTCGTCACAAATTCACAATAAGCGAAGAACTGCGTTTCTTTCCAGAGAAAACCTCTAGAAAGGGGGTTGTTATTGCCGGAGGGTTGATCCCACAGCAAGGAAACGCCGGCTTTCAGCAGCCGGCTCGCACCGCAACCGAGGAGATCAACGGCCATGACGCAGGAACACAGCCCCGAAGGCACAGCACGCACCGCTGAGCAGCTGACCCAGGAATGGGCCACCGATTCACGCTGGGACGGCATCGAGCGCGATTACACCGCGGAGGACGTCGTCAAGCTCCGGGGCCGCGTCCAGGAGGAGCACACCCTGGCCCGCCGCGGCGCAGAGAAGCTGTGGGACCAGGTGCGCAACGCCGGCGATGAGGGTTACACCAATGCCCTCGGCGCCCTCACCGGCAACCAGGCCGTGCAGCAGGTCAAGGCCGGCCTGAAGGCCATCTACCTCTCCGGCTGGCAGGTGGCAGCCGATGCGAACAACTCCGGCCATACCTACCCGGACCAGTCGCTCTACCCGGCCAACTCCGTTCCCACGGTGGTCCGCCGCATCAACAACGCCCTGCTCCGCGCGGACCAGATCGAATTCGCCGAGGGTATCCAGACCGTGGACGATTATCTGGTGCCGATCGTGGCCGACGCCGAGGCCGGTTTCGGCGGCCCGCTGAACGCCTACGAACTGATGAAGTCCATGATTCAGGCCGGTGCCTCGGGCGTGCACTGGGAAGACCAGCTCGCCTCGGAAAAGAAGTGCGGCCACCTCGGCGGCAAGGTGCTCATCCCCACCAGCCAGCACATCCGCACCCTGAACGCCGCCCGCCTGGCAGCGGACGTCGCCGGCACACCCACCGTGGTGATCGCCCGGACCGACGCCGAGGCCGCCACCCTGATTACCTCAGACGTCGATGAGCGGGACCAGGAATTCATCACCGGCGAGCGCACGGCGGAAGGTTTCTACAAGGTCCGCAACGGCATCGAACCGTGTATCGCCCGGGCCAAGGCCTACGCCCCGTACTCCGACCTGATCTGGATGGAGACCGGCACCCCGGACCTGGAGCTGGCCCGGAAGTTCTCCGAAGCCGTCCGTTCCGAGTTCCCGGACCAGATGCTCGCCTACAACTGCTCGCCGTCGTTCAACTGGAAGAAGCACCTGGACGACGACACCATCGCCAAGTTCCAGCGTGAACTCGGCGCCATGGGCTTCAAGTTCCAGTTCATCACCCTCGCCGGCTTCCACGCCCTGAACTACTCCATGTTCGACCTTGCCCACGGTTACGCCCGCAACGGCATGAGCGCCTACGTGGAGCTGCAGGAGAAGGAATTCGGCTCCGAAAACCGCGGCTACACCGCCACCAAGCACCAGCGCGAAGTCGGCACCGGCTACTTCGACGCCATCGCCACCGCCCTGAACCCCGAGGGCAGCACCCTGGCACTGGCCGGCTCCACCGAAACCGCCCAGTTCCACTAGAAAACATCACCTCCTTCCTCCCTCCCGGCCAGTGCGCCGGGAGGGAGGAAGGGACCCAGCAGCACCCGAAACACGCCAAGGAGCCCGCCATGAACGACCCCATCACCCTGAACGGCATTTCCCTCACTGCAGCGCCGGTCCGGCGCCAGGAGGAAATCCTCACCCCGCAGGCCCTGGACTTCGTCAAGGCGCTGCACCAGGCCACGCATACCCGGCGCCAGGAACTGCTCCAGGAGCGCCAGGCCCGCCGGCAGCAGATCTCCAACGGTGCCGACCCGGCGTTCCTGGCCGAAACCCGGCACATCCGCGAGGATGACTCCTGGCGTGTGGCTCCCACCGCCCCGGGCCTGGAAGACCGCCGGGTGGAAATCACCGGTCCGGTGGACCGCAAGATGAGCATCAACGCACTGAACTCCGGTGCCAAGGTGTGGCTGGCGGACATGGAGGACTCCTCCACGCCGTCGTGGTCCAACGTGATCAACGGCCAGCTCAACCTGCGCGACGCCCTGGACTACCGGTTGTCCTTCACCTCCCCCGAGGGCAAGGAATACCAGGTCAACGGTTCGCGGCTGACCGAGCTGCCCACCATTGTGGTGCGGCCGCGCGGGTGGCACCTGCCGGAGAAGCACATGCTGGTGAACAACACCCCGATCGCCGGCGGAATCGTGGACTTTGGCCTGTACTTCTTCCACAACGCGCACCGGCTCATCGCCGAAGGCCGCGGCCCGTACTTCTACCTGCCGAAGATCGAAAACCACCTCGAAGCCCGGCTGTGGAATGACATTTTCATTCTGGCCCAGGACCTGCTTGGCATCCCGCAGGGCACCATCCGCGCCACCGTGCTGATCGAGACGATCACGGCCGCGTTCGAGATGGAAGAGATCCTGTACGAACTGCGCGACCACGCCGCCGGCCTGAACGCAGGGCGCTGGGACTACATCTTCTCGGTGATCAAGAACTTCCGCACCCGAGGCCCGCGCTTCATCCTCCCGGACCGCAACCTGGTGACCATGACGGCCCCGTTCATGCGCTCCTACACCGAGCAGCTGGTGCGGGCCTGCCACCGCCGCGGCGCCCATGCGATCGGCGGCATGGCCGCCTTCATTCCCAACCGCAAAGACAAGGCAGCGAACGACGTCGCGCTGGAGCGGGTGCGCGCAGACAAGACCCGCGAAGCCGGCGACGGTTTCGACGGCTCCTGGGTGGCGCACCCGGACCTGGTGCCGGTGGCCCTGGAGGTGTTCGACGGAGTCCTCGGCGAGCGCCCGAACCAGCTGGAGCGGCTGCGTGAGGACGTGATCCCGAACGACAAGGAACTGCTGAACATCGCGGCCACCCCGGGCATGATCACCGAAGCGGGCATCCGCAGCAACATCGAGGTCGGCGTCCGCTACATCGAGTCCTGGCTGCGCGGCAACGGCGCAGCGGCGATCAACAACCTGATGGAGGACGCCGCCACGGCCGAAATCTCCCGCTCCCAGATCTGGCAGTGGATCCATTCCTCCGCCGTCACCAGCGACGGAGAAATCGTCACCCCGGGCTGGGTGCAGGAACTGCTGGAGGAAGAATTCGGCCGCCTGGAGCGCTTCGACGGCGACCGGTTCGACGACGCCCTGGAGCTGTTCGAGGAAGTCGCCTGCGGCGAACACTTTCCCACCTTCCTGACCGTTCCGGCCTACGCCCGGTTCCTGCACGAATCCCGCGAACCGGCTGCGGCTTAGCCAGGCAGGCGGAGTGTGGGGCTGGACGCACAGGCGGCCAGCCCCGCCTCTTTTTGGGTGCTGCTGTGTCCCGCGTCATCAGGGCCGGGGCGGGGCAAGGCGTAGAATGGATGCGCCGTCATTGCGGCGCCTCCTCCACTCCCAAGGTGTTCTTGCATGTCTTCCTTCGCCCAGGCTTTGGCCCGCGGGCTGAACGTCCGGCACATCCGTTTTATGGCACTTGGCTCGGCCATCGGCACGGGCCTCTTTTACGGTTCCGCCGCAGCCATCCAGGCGGCCGGCCCCGCTGTGCTGCTCGCCTACATCATCGGCGGAGCAGCAGTTTTCCTGGTGATGCGGGCGCTCGGAGAGATGGCCGTGCGGCATCCGGTTTCCGGGTCCTTCAGCCAGTACGCCAACCGCTACCTCGGCCCGTTTGCCGGATTCATCACCGGGTGGACGTTCGCTTTCGAAATGGCCATCGTCGCCATCGCCGACGTCACGGCCTTCGGCATCTACATGGGCTTCTGGTTCCCGGACGTTCCACGCTGGATCTGGATCCTCGCCGTCGTTCTGTTAATCGCTGCCCTGAACCTGATGCGGGTGAAGGTGTTCGGCGAGACGGAGTTCTGGCTCTCGATCATCAAGGTCGCGGCGATCATCGCCATGATCGCCGGCGGCGCCGCGATCATCATCTTCGGCTTCGGGCTGCCGGACGCCGCGGATCCGGGACTGGACACCCTGCTGGGATCCGGAGGCTTCTTCGCCAACGGATTCTGGGGCGTGCTGGCCTCCTTCTCCGTGGTGATGTTCGCCTTCGGCGGCATTGAGACCATCGGGATTACCGCCGGAGAGGCGGATGACCCGAAGAAAGCCATTCCGGCCGCCGTCAACACCGTGCCGGTGCGCATCCTGCTCTTCTACGTCGGTGCCCTGTCCGTCCTGATGATGATCTTCCCGTGGGAGCAGATCAACGGCGAGACCAGCCCCTTCGTGCAGATTTTTGATGCCCTGGGCATTCCGGCGGCCGCGCACATCCTCAACGCGGTAGTGATCACCGCGGCACTCTCGGCCATCAACTCAGATACTTTCGGTGCAGGCCGGATGATGTTTGCCCTGGCGAGGCAGGGCCAGGCACCAGCGGGATTCGCGCGGATCTCCCGGCACGGCGTGCCCTGGATGACCGTCCTGGTGATGGCAGCCGTCCTGCTCGTTGGCGTGGTGCTTAATGCCGTGCTGCCCGAGTCGCTGTTCCTGGTGATCGCCTCGATCGCCACCTTCGCGACCGTCTGGGTCTGGCTGATGATCCTGCTCTCCCACATCAGTATGAAACGCGAGATCAAGCGGCGCGGCCTGCCGGCGTCGGAGTTCGGGGTGCCGTTCTGGCCGGTGGCGTCCTACGCGGCCCTGGCCTTTATGGGCTTCATCGTGGTGCTGCTTGGCATCATGCCGGAGACCAGGATCGCCCTGATTGTGGGCGTGGCCTGGATTATCCTGCTCTTTGCCGCGTACCGGATGTGGGTCCGCGGAGCAGGGCGGGAACCTGCCGTCCTGGACGATGAGACCGGCTTGGACCCCACCGGAGCTTCCCGTACGGGCGGGGAGGACGCCGGTACCCAGACGGCGGACGTGCGCTCCTAGCCGCCCCAGCAGAGACAGAACGGATGCCCGGCGGGATCCGCGTAGACCTGGAACCCCCGCGGCGCCTCCGGATGCGGCGCCGCCTGCAGCAGACGGGCACCGAGGGACATGGCTTCGGCGTGGGCGGAAGCCAGGTCTTCCTCAATCATCAGGTCAAGATGCAGCTGCTGCGGCTCGCCGTCGGGCCACTGCGGCGGCACATGCCCCGGCGCCAGCTGTATCCCCAGGACCTCCTCGCCCTCAACCCGGATCGTGTGCCAGTCCTCCTCCGTCTCGACGGTCCCGCCGAGCAGGGCCGCCCAGAACGTACTCTCCGCGTCGAGGTCCGGGGCATCAAAAACTACTACCTGCCTGGTGATTTTCATTCCCGGATCATGCCATGGTTCCCCTGCGGGGTAAACGGGCCTGCCGGCAGGCAGGCCAGCCGTCCTTCAGGGACAGGGCGGCAGCGCCGTGTCCACCAGCCACGGTTCCAGCACCGCAGCGGGATCAATTCCGGTGCCGGCATAGATCCGGCCTGCCAGTTCCAGAAAGTCGGTGGTGGAGGCATTGCTGTGCCGGAACTCAGCGGTCCAGGTCCGCAGCAGGCCGAAGAACAGGCTGTCCGGAGCCACCCGCCGCAGCGCGTGCAGGGCCAGGCCGCCGCGGACGTACAAGCGGTCATCGAACATCCGCTCCGGTCCCGGTGATACCAGGCAGAGATTCTCCGGCCGGCGCGAGAGCCAGTGCCAGGCTTCCTGTCCCAGCTCGTGGGCTGTTTCCCGTCCGGCGGCTTCAGACCACAGCCATTCCGCGTAGGTGGCGAATCCTTCGTGCAGCCAGATGTCCTGCCAGCCCGAAGCGGTGACCGAGTTGCCAAACCATTGGTGGGCCAGTTCGTGGGCCAGCAGCCGGCGGGATTTCCTGCCCAGTTGATTCCGGCCGAGGACGGTGATGGTCTGTGCTTCGAGGGGGATCTCCAGTTTGTCCTCCGTCACCACCACCGTGTAGCTGCCAAACGGGTACGGACCGAACCAGTTTTCAAAGGCCGCGAAGATCCGGTCCTGCTCCATCAAGGCCGCCCGTGCCTTGGGCAGCAGCCGCTCCGGCGCGGCCAACAGCTGCACCGGTGCGCCCGGTGCCTGTTCCGAACCCGGTGCCCCCAGCCGCACCTGTTCATATCTGCCGATCTGCACCGTGGCGAGGTACGCCGCCATGGGCTCAGGCTGCTCGAAGACCCAGGTGCGCCGGCCTGCTTCCGCTGTTTGGCCGCTGCACGCACCGTTGGCGACCACCCGGTACTCTTCCTCCACCGTCACCACGAACCGGTAGGAGGCCTTGTCCGCTGGATGATCGTTGCAGGGAAACCAGGTGGGTGCGCCGGCCGGCTGGCCGGCCGCCAGCGCGCCGTCGGTCAGTTCCTCCCACCCGATGCTCCCCCACGGTCCGTCCAGTGGCTGGGGAAACCCGGCGTAGCGGATCCGCAGGGAAAAGGCGGCGCCCGCCGGCAGCTGCCCCGGAAGGGTAATCCGCAGATGCTGCCGTCCCTGGGTGAACGGGAGCTGCTGCCCGCCGGCTTCCACCTGACTGACCGCCAGCTCAGATTGGAGGTCCAGGACGATGCCGGCCAGGGGCTCCCGCGCCACCAGCTCCAATTCAGCTGTTCCGGTGAGGAGGTTGGCGGTCACTGAATAGTCCAGGGTGAGTCCGTACCGGGAGACCGCATATTCGCGGTGGCCATGGCCGGCGGAATAGCTGCCGGAAGGGGACTGCGCCAGCTGGAAGTTTGCGAAGGACGGATCGGCGGCGTGCATGCGGCCTGATCCTGCCATCACGTCCCGGTTTTGTCAGCCGTAGGAGCGGCCTTAGTTATCCCGCTGTCCGGTCCGGCGGTCGGCCTCTTCGGCCGTGCGCTGCCAGCGGGCGCGGGTGTCTTCCGGGAGCTCGTCCCACGGTGGAGCCGGTGACATCCAGAGGCCCGGAAGCAGCTTCATCCGTTCCTCGTACAGGGCTTTCCCCTCCGGGTAACCCACCCTGGAGCCACTCTCGCCCGTTCCCGGGCGGTCTCCGAAGCTGTTTCCCATGATGTGAAAGTCTAGCGGCGGCGCGCCCGGAGGCCGAACGTCCGGCGCCGGGACCGGTCACAGAAGGTAGCTATTGAGGCACCTGCGTTTCCCGCTGCGCCCGCTCCGCACGGGAGGAGCGCAGCTTGGCCGCCAGATAGGCAGCGAAGAGGGCAACGGAAAACCCCACCACGGCGTACGGTTCCCAGTGCGGTTCCCCTTCCCCGCCCTCCCGTCCGGCAGCGGCTTTAGCCGATGCGCGTGCTTCGGCGGCGCGTGCTTCGGCGGCCAGTCCTTCCGCTTCCCGGGCCGCTGCGGCAGCGTCGGAGCGGGCGGTGGACGGGATAAACACGTCCGGCTGGATTCCCATGACCATTCTGTCGCCAGGGACCGCGGTGCGCAGGAACCTCTCCACGGTCGGCAGGTCCGTGGAGATGCATCCCCAGGTCCTCGCGTTGCCGGCATGCAGGAAGATGGCGAACGAGGCGCCCTGGGTGACAGGCATATCCGGCGGACGGTTCCAGTTGATCACCGCTGCCTGCTCATAGAGTCCACTGTTCATGTACCGCCAGAGGTTTTCATCTGCCGGACCGCCGGTCCCCTCGAAGTACTGGTTGTAGGTCGGCCCTTTTTCCCCGCCCCAGCGTGATGCCTCGTTCAGCGTGTAGTACTCCAGTTCAGTCCCGGGATTCTTTCTGCCGAGCGCCTCGGTGACGGTGAAGGTACCGGTGGGCGAAAACAAGGTGTTCTCCCACATCCGGCCTGCGGGGGCGAAACCGTTGCGCCCGGCGAAACCGGTGGCCTGCCATTCCTGCTCATAGCCGCCTTCCCCGTCGGCCACGCACCCGGTGATGAGCACCTCAGATTCGCCGTAGGCATGGGCCGTGGCAAACGTGACGCGGTCCGCGGCACCGACGTCGAACTTCACTTCACCCGCCGTCAGCCGTGCACAGGGATTGGGCGAGACTCCGCTTCGCGCGGCCGCCGCAGCAGCCGCTGACGCTGCCGCAGCGGTGTCCTGCGGTCTCGGTGCTTCCGGGGGCAGTGCATGAACCGGCGCTGCCCCCATGAGGAGCAGCGCCGCTGCGGCGCCGAGCGCCGCACTGATGCGCGGGATCCCGCGCAGCCCCGCGTTCACGGGCCCGAAGGGGGTGGATCCGGGTCCCGCGCATCGGCCCGGTGGTGGCCGTGTTCGGGGTGGTTCTCTGCCCGGGCCCCGTGCTTGCCGTGGGCGGGCCGGCCGGGACCGCTGCCCGGACCGCTGCTGCCACGGGCCAGCACCGCCGTGCGTGTGCGCTTGACTGCCGCCGATACCAGCCGTTCCAGCGGTCCCTGGCCCCGCTTTCGTCCCCAGATGACGGCAAAGACGCTGAGCAGGAGGACCTGCACAATCAGGGAGATTTCCGGGGAGTCTGCCAGCAGGCCGGTGGCCAGCAGGAGCAGGTGCGCGGTGTAAAGCGTCAGGGTCATTGACCCCATGGCGGCCAGGGGAGAGATAACCGGCCGCGCCCGCTGACCGAGCAGGAGCAGCGCCGCCAGCACGGCAACGGAGATGCCGATGGTGTTCAGGATGGCCAGCGGGGTGCTGGAGTAGGGTGCCATCCCGGCCAGCCACCACCACGAATCTGTGGGCAGGGTGGGATCCGGTCCCCACACCAGAATGTCATTGACCGTTTCCTCACCGCCCCTGACCTCTTCCAGGTTCTCCAGTCCACCGCCGGGGCCGAGCAGGAAAGCGGAGGCCAGGGTGGTCAGGAGCGCCAGGCCGCAGCCGCCCGCAAGCAGGCCCGTCTGCACCCGGCGGCTGCGCAGGTCCAGCCTGCCGATCGCCAGTCCTGCGCAGATAAATGCCATCCAGGGCAGGACCGGGTACACCCCGGTGAGGAGAAGCTGGGCCGCGGTGACATCAAAATGCGTGAACAGGCCGGTGAAGGTGGGCTGCTCCTCCCCGGGGTCCGGCAGGTAATCGCGCAGGCCCTGCATCAGGAACGGCATCAGCAGCGCGGTCGATCCGGCCAGCCAGGTCAATGCCCGGACCGAGAGCTTCAGCAGGGGCAGTGCCAGCAGGAACATCACGCCGTAGTACGCGAGGATCACCTGCGCCTGAATCGCCAGGTATCCCAGCAGCAGCCCAATGACCATGATGATGCCTGCGCGGACCGCGATCCCGGTTCGGGCAGCGGTCAGCGAGCGGCCGTCCAGGCGGCGGGTTCCGCCGGAGGAGAGCGCCAGGGACAGCCCGGCGAGCAGGGCAAAAAGTGCGACGCCGCGCCCCGCGAACAGGGACCAGGCCAGCGTTGGTTCCAGGTCATCATTTACGGCAGGCAGGATGTGGATGGCCATCATGGCCAGCAGCGCAAGTCCGCGGGCGGCGTCCACTCCCATCAGCCGGGACTTGGCGGGGACCGCATCCCGGGCGGCGTCAGACCGGGTCCCGGCCACATGTTGACCCGCTTTCCCGGCGGAGAAGGAGTCCGGCTCTGGTGTCATTGGACCGCTGCGGTCAGGAGGGCGCCGGAGAGCCCGGCGGTCTCCGCGTCCTGCACGAACAAAGCCGTTTCCTCCGCCGTGAGGTCCACCAGGGGCAGCCGCACCGGCCCGGCGGGAAGGCCAATCCGGTTCAGCAGGGCCTTGATGGAGGCAGCTGCCGGTGCCCGGAAGGCTCCGGTGTAAACGGGCAGCAGGCTGCGGTGGATCTCCAGTGCATCACGGACGCGTCCCTCGCCGTAGGCTGCCAGGAGCGCGGAAAGGCGGTGGGCTGCCACGTGGCCGACCACGGAGACGAATCCGGCCGCGCCCACGGACAGGAGCGGCAGATTGAGCGCATCGTCCCCGGAATAGTAGGCGAGCCCGGTGTCCGCAATCACCTTGGAAGTGGACTCCAGGTCACCCTTCGCATCCTTCACCGCCACGATCCGGGGGTGCAGGGACGCCGCTGCCAGGGTTTCCGGGCTGATCGCCACCCCGGTCCGTTTCGGAATGTCATAGAGCATCACGGGGAGGTCCGTGCTGTCAGCAACGGCAAGGAAGTGGCGCAGCAGCCCGGCCTGCGACGGACGGGAATAGTACGGCGCCACGACCAGCAGGCCGTCGGCATACTGGGCCGCCGCTTCCTCGGCCAGCGCAATGCTGTGGGCCGTGTCTCCTGAGCCCACCCCCGCAACCACTTTTTTCCCGGTCCCCTGCAGGACGCTGGAGGCGGCGTGGACCATGGAGGCCTTCTCCCAGTTGGAGGTGGCGAAGGACTCGCCCGTGGTCCCGTTGACCACCACTCCGTCATTCCAGCCGTCCCGGCACAACCACCGGACCAGGTCTGCCGCGCCCGGCTGGTCGAGCTTGCCGGCGGCGTCGAAAGGCGTCACCATGGCCGTGAGGACGCGGCCGAAGGCAGCCTCAGCCACCGAAGATTTCGAGGATGCTGCTTCGCTGAACATGGTCTCTCCTGCTCTATCGTGACTGGGTCAGGGCGCGCCTGCGCCCGTGCGGGGGAAGCGAATCAATGCGGGGGCTCAGCGCGTCCCGGTGCTCCGGGGCGGTAGCCGATCCGGCAACGGCGTCCCAATGGGTCAGCGGATTCCCGTACCACGTGCTGTGGGCCGGTACGCTTTCTTCGCGCATGACCAGTGAACAGCTGCCAACCGTGGCCCCGTCCTCGATGGTGCTGCCCGGAAGCACGATGCTGTTGGGGCCGAGCGTTGCTCCCGCCCCGATCCACACGGAATCCATCCGCATGATGCGTTCGTGGAACAGGTGGGTCTGCAGCACGGTGCCACGGTTGATGCTGGCGCCCTTGCCGATTTCAATGAGGTCGAATTCAGGCAGCCACCAGGTCTCGCACCACACGCCACGCCCCACGTTCGCACCCATCCAGCGCAGCCAGGCGTTGAGCATGGGCGTGCCCAGGGACATCCGGACCAGGCCGGGGACCGCCAGCGATTCGGAGAAGACATCCGCCAGCTCGTTGCGCCAGACGAAGGAACTCCAGAGCGGATGTTCCGAAACCCGGAACTGCCCCAGCAGCAGCCACTTCGCGGCGATCGCCGTCAGGCAGGCTGCGGTCCCGCTCGCCAGCAGAACCGGACCGGACCACAGCACTGCGGCCAGCAGACCGGCTTCGTCGGAGATGAACGCCAGCACAAAGACGGTGGCCAGCGCCAGCCAGACCGTGATGATGGCCGGAATGATGCGGCACGCCTCGACGGCGGCCCGGGCGAATTTCAGCCGGAGCGGCGGATCATAGGTCCGGGAGGCGTCCCGCTCTTCGACCGGGCGGGGAAGCTCCACCGGAGGCCGCCCAAACCAGGAGGAGTTCTCCGGCATGTCCGCGGGTGCAGAGGACAGCACAGCGATCAGCGAGTGGTCCGGCACGCTGACACCGCCGCCCACAACTGCGGAGTTCCCGACAAAGGACTTCTCTCCCACCCGCGAAAAACCAAGCGAGAGCCAACCCTGCCGGACCTTCGCCACGGAGACCATGGAATGGTCCGCCAGGAAGGCGCGGTCGCCTACGTCGGTGAGGTGCGGAAGGGTCTCCACAGTGGAAATTTCAGCGTTCCGGCCCACCTTGGCACCGAGCCATTCCATCCACACCGGAGTGAGCAGCCCCGCGTACAGCGGGTACATGGAGATCAGGTTTTTCGCCAGCAGCTGGTTCGTCAGCCACGCGGCCCAGCCCGTCGGACCATCCAGGGGATGCATCCCGGCGGGCAGCAGCGATTGGAGCATGCGGACGGAAAACACCGTCAGCGCCAGGTACGTGCCCATGGTCAGCACCACGAAGACGGGAGCCCACAGGGCCAGTTCTAACAGCGCCGGCCCAAGGTCCTGGGCGTCCTGCAGCAGCAGGAGCACCAGCATGGAGCCGGGAAGGACGGCCAGCAGCGTCATAATGGTGAGCCAGGACAGGCCCGCTGTGTACAGCAGGTTCATACCTGCCGGCCCCTTGGTTCCGGGATTCCTGGGCCAGCCCTCGCCGGCTGAGCCAAGGTACTCCATCGGGGACCCGGACCATTTTTCGCCCGGGGGCACCTGGCCCGAAACGAACGTCCCGGGTTCAATCTCGCTTCCCTCGCCGACCTGGGCGTTCCCGGTCACCGTGGACCGCGCCCCTACCCGGCTGTGCGCTCCGATCCGGATGTGCCCAATGTGCAGGAGATGCCCGTCGAGCCAGTGTCCGGCCAGGTCCACTTCATATTCGACGGCGGCACCGGCGCCGATCTGCGCCAGCCCGGTCACCGGAGGCATAGCCTCCAGATGCACATTAGGCCCGACGCCGCAGCCTAGAGCCCGCGCATACCAGAGTCCCAGCGGGGTCCCCATGATGGGTTCCAGCTTGCCGTACGTGACAATCCGTTCGGCGGCCCAGAGCCGCAGGTGCGTTCCCCCGCCGCGTGCATAAACTCCGGGCCGGATCCGGAACAGCAGTGCCCGGCAGGCCAGGACCGCTGCGAGCATCCGGGCCGGCAGGCTGTAGAGCACAAGCCAGGCGGCCAGCAGCGGCAGCAGCGGCGGATCCGGTGTCCAGGGCGTGGCCAGCACGTTGCTCATCACCCAGCAGACAATGGCAATCCCGGTGACGTACCGCAGGCCTGTGATGGCGTAGAGGCCGGCGATCAGCGGGGCCTGAAACAAGCCCGTCCACCAGGGCGTATTGGGGACCTCGCGCTTCGCGGCGCCGTCGTCAGTGGTTTCCCGGAGCCGGCCGGCCATCGCCAGAAGGGAGGGATGGGCGTAGATATCGGCGATCGAGACCTTCGGATAGCGTTCCCGCAGCGCGGAGACGAGCTGCGCGGCCGCGAGGCTGGCGCCGCCCAGGGCAAAGAAGTCGCTGTCCTTGGTCAGCGGCTGCGGCCCCAGCAGGTCCGTCCAGCGCTTGGCGAGCCAGCGCAGGTCAGCATTGAGCTCCACTTCGACGTCAAGCTGCTGCTCCACCGCTGTTTCGGGGGCGCTGAGCGCGTTGCGGTCCACCTTGCCGGAGGACTTCATGGGCAGCTCATCAATGATCCGCAGGGTGGGCACCAGCGTGGCCGGAAGCCGGGTGCTGAGTTCGGTCCGGGCAGCCGCCAGGTCCACGCCCCCGGGGGCGGACTCGATCAGGTAGCCCACCAGGATCTCGTTGCCGCTGGCGGTGACCTGCACCGCCGCCGCAGCGCTGGTGACCCCCGGCAGCGCGGCCAGGGCATGGTCGATTTCCCCCAGTTCCACGCGCCTGCCGGCGAGTTTCACCTGTTCGTCCAGGCGTCCGGCGAAAATGAGTCCTTCGCGCTCGGCCCGCACCTTATCTCCGCTGCGGTAGGCCCGGTTCCAGCCCAGTGACGGCAGCGGCGCGTACTTCTCGGCGCTGATCCGGGAATCCAGGTAGCGGGCCAGGCCCACTCCTCCAATGACCAGTTCTCCCTCTTCACCCCAGGCCACCGGGTTACCGTCCGGATCCACGACGGCGAGGTTCCAGCCTTCCAGCGGAAGGCCGATCCGGACGGGGTCGGTGCCGTCCAGTCTGGCGCCACAGGCGATGACCGTGGCTTCGGTGGGCCCATAGGTATTCCAGACTTCCCGGCCGGGTCCGGAGAGGCGGGCACCGAGTTCCACCGGGCAGGCTTCGCCGCCGAAGATCAGCAGCCGGATCCGGCTGACGGTCTCTGCCGGCCAGACGGAGGCCAGGGTGGGCACGGTGGAGACCGCCGTGATTTTGCGCTCCTGGAGCCAGGGCCCCAGGTCGATGATCGAGCGGACCACCGAACGGGGAGCCGGGACCAGGCAGGCACCGTGAGCCCAGGCCAGCCACATTTCCTCGCAGGAAGCATCGAAAGTCACGGAGAGCCCGGCGAGGACCCGGTCTCCCGGGCGCAGCGGCTGGTCAACGCAGTAGAGCCGCGATTCGGCGTCAACCAGCGCGGCAGCGGAACGGTGGGTCACGGCAACGCCCTTGGGCTTACCGGTGGAACCGGACGTAAAAATGATCCAGGCGTCGTCCTCGGGGTGCGGTTCCGGGCCGCTGCCATGGATGGGAACCCCCTGCCGGATGGTCAGCTGGAGTCCTTCGCCGATCACGGCGCAGACTCCGCCCTCGGCCCAGACAATGTCCGCGCGTCCGGAGGGCTCGTCCGCGTCGACCGGCACATAGGCAGCACCGGAGAAAAGGACCCCGAGAATGGCGATGTACAGGTCCGCGGATCCGGAGGGGACCAGAATCCCGACCCGGTCTCCGGCACCGATGCTGGCTGACCAGAGTTTCCGGGCCAGGGCGTGGACCCGGGTGGAGAGTTCGGCATAGGTGAGCGGATCCGTTCCGTCGTCCAGGGCCGGTGCCGACGGATAAGCCGCTGTCGTCTCGTTGAAGATGTCTACGAGGGTGCGCTGCTCCGGCGCGGGTCCGCCGTAGAAAACGGCGTGGTCGGGCGCCAGCGTGGTGCGGCTGAATACCCGCATCCGGTCTGCTTCCGCACGGGATAGTTCTGCTGCGTTGCCTGTGCAGGTGCTCTGACGGATTCCCTTCGTTGAGCTCAGTGGTTCGGACCGGTCTTCGGACAGAGTCATCGGGCTTTTCTTCCTTGGTGGCACGGTATGGCAGGGCTGTTCGCCGCATCGCTCTGTCTCCCAGCAAGACACTCGAACCAGCGGCCAAAGGTAGCCTAAGGACGGCCTTCTGCCCTGAACATGAGTACCGTGGCTTGCCGTCTGCTGCCCGGTACGCAGGCCCCCACCGGGCAATTACTGGCGCTCTACTCGTTCCAGTGCTGCTGACCTCGTGATACTCATGGCTCACAGGAAACTCCCAGTTTGCGCATAGCCGTGGCACAGTCCGCATTGTTTGCCTCGGACCAGCGGTCCGAAGCAAATGACGGGTGCCACCTAAAACACGGGAACCACCGGAACCACCGGCAATACCACTAAGCACCCGTCACACGGACAACACTGGAACTTCCGGCACCACGAAAATGAACAGCACCACGGGCACGGCCAGCACCACGGGCAATACCGGCAACAGGGCAGACACCAGCACCAGCACCAGCACCAGCACCAGGCAGCATTTGAAGGGGTTCCATGAGCACTTCCGGCACGATGCCGAAAACCAGGTTTACGGGAATAGACGCCGCCCGTGGAATCGCACTGATCGGCATGATGGCCATCCACGTGCTCCCGGCGGCAACAGACGATTTCTCCCCCACCTGGTCCTGGTCCCTTTTCGCCGGAAAGTCGGCCGCACTCTTCGCTCTCCTCGCCGGGGTGACCCTGGCACTCTCCTCTGGCGGAGTACGTCCGAAGCGGGGGCTGGAACTGGCGGCCGTACGCCGGGGAACCGCGGTCCGTGCGCTGCTGGTCGGCGCAATCGGCCTGACCATTGCCTACATCGATATGCCGGCCTTCATCATCCTGGCCTACTACGGTGTGATGTTCCTGCTGGCGGTTCCCCTGCTGGGCCTCTCCGCCCGGGTGTTGTTTGCCGCGGCGGCGGGCTTCGCGGTCCTGGGCCCAACCCTGATGATGGTCCTGCGCGATTACCTTCCGGAACCCGGTTACGACCCAACTCTTACGGACCTCTTTACGGATCCGTGGCAGATCGTGACCCAGCTGCTGCTGACCGGGACCTATCCAGCAATCCCCTGGATGGCGTACATCTGCGCCGGACTCGCCATCGGACGGCTGCGGCTCGGGGAATGGAAAACCCAGACGGCCGTCCTTGCTGCGGGAGTTGGCACTGCCCTTGCCGCTGCGATGGCCTCGGCCCTGCTGCTGGGGCCGCTGGGCGGCCTTGGCCAGATTGTGGCTGCCACGCCGGGCATGGACACCGAAGCGGTCCAGGATGTCCTCATCTGGGGGCCGGAGGGATACCTGTCCACGTCGACGTTCTGGTGGTTTGCCATCCTCGCCCCGCACTCCACTACGCCGCTGGACCTCGTGTACACCATCGGAGTTGCCGCGGCCGTGCTCGGTGCCATGCTGCTCCTCGGCAGCGTGGCCGGACGCTATCTCCTCCCGCTGGCTGCCGCGGGGAGCATGACCCTGACGCTTTACACCGCCCACCTTCTGGTCCTGGGCAGCGGCTTCTATGAGGACCAGCCCGAAGTCTCCTTGGTGCTGCAGGTCGCAGCCGTGCTCGCATTCGCACTGATCTGGCGTAAGTTCCACAGCCAGGGGCCGCTGGAAAACCTGGTCGCGAAAGCCGCAGGCGCGGCCCGCCGGCGGGTACTGGCGCGCGGCAGGGAACTGCCAACGGCCGACGGCGGACCGGGGGCGGGCTGAGGGACAGGCCTGCGCCGGAGCTTAGTTCCAGCGGCGCTGCTCGATCCGGAGGCCGCCGGCCGCCGGAACGGCCGCGGCTGCGAGCAGCCCGGTTGGCAGGCCGAGCCTTCGGGTGTCCAGATCGATGATTAACACGCGGTCCCCGGCAGGGCCCACGGCCACGGTGGAGTCCGTGCCTGCCTCCACACCGACCTCAATCAGGTGCGGGGCGGTGCGCAGTCCGTCTCCAGAGGCTTTAAGGACTGCTTCCTTCCGGGTCCACAACCGCGCCTGCCGCAGTGCCCGGCTTGCCGGTGCAACGACGTCGTACTTTGCCTGTTCAGCGTCCGTGGCGATCACCGCATCCAGCCGTGGATCGCCGAATCCGGCGAGGTCCGCCAGGTCCACACCCAGCGGTCCGGCAGCGGTGGCCCCGGCCAGCAGCCATTGCCCGCTGCGGCTGAAGCTGACCTGGAACGGCACCGCCCTCCCCCGCACCTGGTAGCGCGGAACTCCGTGGCTCTGCGTGGCAGCGGCACCACACTCCGGGCACTGGTAATCGGCGGTGACCACGGCAGGATCAACACCCGCCAGCCCAGCCACGAAACGCCGCGCGGCCCGCCGGGCAGCGAGGAAGCGGCGCTGCAGGGCCGGCACGGCAAAGGCCCCGGCCCGAAGCAGTTCGGCCCGGGTCAGCGGAGCTTCAGCCGGGTCAGGTTCCGCCAGCTGCAGTGCGGCGAGTGCCAGGACGGCGGCCGAGTCGGCCCCGTCGCCGGCGCCGTCGCCTGGCTCGATCCCCGTCTCAGTCTTTGTCCCAGTCCAGGTTTTCATCCTGCCGCACCCTACCGGCTGGCGGCGGTTCGGGGAATCCCCCGGCTGCTGCTGTCCCGCGGCGGGCGGGCCGGAAATGACGGCCCGGGAATAAGCGGAAGGGCCCCGGACGTTGCGGGTTTTTGTGTTGGTAGAAATTTGGTCCGATATCGGATGTCCCTGGTGTTTCATTGGCAAGCGGCGTTTTGAAACCGCTCTGTCCCGCTTCGAGCACGCCGGAGAGGTGGAGGTCCGCTGGCGCAGCTACCAGCTGGATCCCACGGTCCCCGAGCACTTCGACGGCACGGAAATCGACTACCTCAGCAAGGTCAAGGGCATGGACCCGGCCCAGGTTGCGGGCATGCTGGAGCATGTCACTGCCCAGGCCGCCGGCGAGGGCCTGAATTACCGGTTCGCGGACCTGGTGGTGGCCAACAGCTTCACCGCGCACCGGCTCATTCACCTGGCCCGGGAGTCCGGCGGCGAGGAAGCCGCGGCGGCCGTCAAGGAAGCGCTGCTGTCGGCGCACTTCGAGCAGGGCCTGGATATCGCGGACCATGGGGTCCTGGCAGAGATCGGCTCCCGGGCCGGGCTGAATCCGGCAACCGTGCGCACCACCCTCTCCGGCACTGACTACGCCGAGGCCGTGGAGCAGGACGTGGCCGAAGCCCGGGCCCTGGGAGTCAGCGGCGTCCCGTTCTTCGTGCTGGACCGCAAATACGGCATTTCCGGGGCGCAGCCGGCCGAGCTCTTTGAGCAGGCACTCGCCCAGGCATGGGAGGCCGGGCACCAGCCGCTGCTGCCGGCCGCTGCAGCGGCAGATGCATCGCCGGACGGAGCCAGCTGCTCGCCGGAGGGCTGCAGCTAGCCTGCACCCGGAGTCATGGCGCTCCGCTGCAGCTGCAGCTAGCCTGCGTCCGCTGACGGAGAGCTTGACGACCAGGGGCAGCTGATGGGTCCGGGAATCGCTGCCTGCGCCTTTTCCACCGGGACCAGGCCCTCATACGTGGACCCCAGCACCACATCCACGGAGGAGTCTTTCCGGTCATCCTGGATGTAATGGGTGGACGGAATCTGTTGCTGCACCGTAAAGGCAGCCGCTTCACCGCCCGGTCCGGAAAGGATGATGGCTGTCATTCCCGCCCGGTTTACCGTGCTGTTCCCGGTCTGGTCCACGTTGAAGCCGCGGGATTTCAGCGCTTCCGCCACCTCGGTGGCGAGCCCGGGAGTCGGCGTCGAATTGTAGACGTTCACCGTCACGGTATCCGGCGCCTGGTAGAGGTAGGGGCCGGCGGGGCAGTCGGCCTGGGCCCCGGGCCGGATATCCGGCCGGGGCAGGTTGATCCACCCCGCGGCAATTCCCTGCACCACGATTGCGGCTGCAATCAGCACAGCGATGAGAAGCCCGAGCACAACGCCGTGAAAGGCGCGGCGGCGTTTCGCGCGGCGAGCCGCTGTGTCGTCCCCGCCGTCATTGAAGACAGTGCCGAGGTCCTCTTCGGTGACGATCCTGTGACCGTGCCACTGTTCAGGGGCGCCCTTTGCTTGAGCGCCGTCATGTTGCCCGCGAGGGGGCTGGTTAGTCATCGATCACGAGCACGCGGGCGTGCAGGATTGTGCGCTGGTGCAGCGCGGTCCGTACTGCCCGGTGTAGTCCGTCTTCCAGATACATAGTGCCCCTCCATTGCACGACGTGCGGGAACAGGTCTCCAAAGAAGGTGGAATCCTCGGCCAGCAGGGCACCGAGATCCAGCGTGGCTTTTGTAGTCACCAGTTCATCCAACCGAACCTGCCGGGGAGGTACCGCTGCCCAGTCCTTGGGTGTTACGTATCCGTGGTCGGGGTAGGGGCGTACATCGCCAACAGCTTTGAAGATCACTAACCCAGACTAGAGAAGTTAAGCACCCAAGGAAACAGGACTCCCCGGCGGCAGGCCCAGCATTACGCGGTTCCGGGCTGATTGGATGCCGGCGGGAGCGCTGGGAACGGGAATACTGGAGGGGTGAATCCATCTGCTTCCCGCTTTGGCCTGCTCCTCGACGTCGACGGCCCCATCGCTTCCCCGGTTACCCGCACCGTTTCACCTGCCGTGGTCGGCCATCTGGTGGCGCTTGCCACCGCCGGCTGGCCGGTGGTCTTCAACACCGGACGCTCGGACGAGTTCATCCGCACCCAGGTGATGGAGCCCATGATCGCCGCCGGACTTCCGGATGACGTTCAGGTGCATGCGGTCTGCGAGAAGGGCGCGGTCTGGTTTTCGTTCACCGGCTCCGGCCCGGGCGACGTCCAGGTTGATGAGGCGCTGGCGCTGCCTGCCGACTACGCCGACGCTGTCCGGGAGCTGGTCACCGGGAAATACACCGGTCACATGTTCTTCGACGAAACCAAGCTGGCCATGGTTTCGGTGGAACAGAACATCGGCGTCCCGAATGCCGATTACCTCGCGGAGCAGGAAGCGTTCGACGCCGATGCGCTGGCACTGATGTCCCGCTTCGACATGGGTGTGTGCCGGCTGGACCACCATGCTCCGGACTCGGACGATTCCGTGGACTACCGGATCGATCCCACCATCATTTCAACGGACATCGAAGCGCTCGGCGTGGGCAAGGACCTCGGTGCCCGGCGGGCGCTGTCCCTGCTGGAAGCCGCCGGAACGCCGGTTCCGCGGACCTGGCGGACCGTCGGGGATTCCCGGACGGATTACGCGATGGCCGATGAGCTGCATGCCCTGGGCTTCGACGTCGCACATGTGGACGTCCGTCCGGCCGACGGGGTGCCGGCCACACCGTACCCGGTGCTCACGGTGCCCGGACTGATCCACGACGACGCCGGTGCGGCCTTCCTCTCCCGGTGGGCTGCGATGGCTGCCGGACTGGCGGCGGACGACACCGGCCCGGCATAGGTCCCGAGCGGCTGGTTTTCGAGGCTGCTTGACTCCAAATATGACGCGCAGCAAACTTATGACTGCTGTAAAGCCCCAGGTCACAGCCCCATGACGCTATGTTGCGTAACATTTGGTTCCCAGTTGACAGCCCCCGGTGCTAACTTGCCGGAATGAGCGATAACCCCACATCGATCCCCGTCCTGGACCTCAGCACCGCCCGCAGCGCGGACGGGACCTTCAACGCCGAATTCATCGACCAGCTGCGCGAAGCGACCCACAAAATCGGGTTCTTCCAGCTGGTGGGCTACGGAGCCGGTGAGGAACGCGTCAAGGACCTTTTCGATGTCACGAAGCGCTTCTTCGACCTGCCTCTGGATGACCGGCTGGAGCTGGATAACCGGAAGTCCCCGAATTTCCGCGGCTACACCCGGCTCGGCACCGAACTGACCCAGGGCCGGCCCGATGCCCGCGAGCAGGTGGATTTCGGTCCGGAGCGCGACGCCGTCGAAAACTACCCCGCTGACCAGCCGTTCTGGCTGGTGCAGGGCCCCAACCTCTTCCCGGACACCGTTCTGCCGGAACTGCGCAAAACCTCGATGGAGTGGGCCGAACTGATGTCGGAGGTCGGTGCCGAGCTGCTTTCCGCCATCGCCGTTTCGCTGGAACTGCCCGAAGACCATTTCACCGAGCCGTTCGAAGGCACCCCCGCCTGGATGTCCAAGCTCATCCACTACGTGGGCGGTGTTGTGAAGGAAGCCGGCACCCAGGGCGTCGGCGCCCACGCCGACTATGGTTTTGTCACGCTGCTGCTGCAGGACGAGGTAGGCGGCCTTGAAGTGAAGCCGCACGAATCCGATGAATGGCTGCCGGTGGAACCGATCCCCGGCGCCCTGGTGGTGAACCTGGGCGAGATGCTCGAAGTCGCCACGCAGGGTTACCTCTCCGCGACGATCCACCGCGTGCAGGCTCCGCCGCCCGGCGTGGACCGCTACGCCATTCCGTTCTTCTGGTCCCCGCGCCTGGACTCGGTGATCGACCCGGTCCAGCTTCCGCCGGCACTGGCCGCCCAGTCCCGCGGTATCTCGGACGATCCGCAGAACCCGATGCTCGCCTCCTACGGCGCGAACGTCCTGAAGGGCTGGCTCCGCGCCCACCCGCAGGTCGCCGCGATCCACCACCCGGAGCTGGTCTCCGCGAAATAACAGTCAGCACGCAGCTTTGAAGTACGACGGCGGTCCGGCAGCAGGTGCCTTGAGCATCTGGAGCCGGGCCGCCGGCGTTAAGGCTGGCGGTCTCTAGGACTCAGCCGGCAGGCCTGGTTCGAGGACGAAAAAGATGAAGCTACGGGCCGGACGGCGTTCGTCTTCGCCGCGAGCGCTGCAGCCAGCGGCCCGGAGCCGCATCCGGCGTCCAGGATCCGGCGGCCCGCCACATCACCGGCCAGGCCGAGCATCGCCGGGCGTTCATACCAGGCGTTCAGGAGGCTGGCTTCGTTCTCTGCCGAGTAACTCTCGGCAAAAGCGTCGTAGTGGTCAGGCTCCATGGCTTCCCTTCAGGCGGGCTTTCGCGGACGGGACAACGCGCCGATCCTAGCAAGGGCGCATCCTTCCCCGGCCCGTCCCCGCTCGGCCGCTGACCCTCGGTTCCTCCGCACACCCGAAACCGGTAGGGTTTGCAGCCCCGGCAAAGTTGCCGGGCAGAAACAGGAGAACACGATGGCTGAAGTTCCGGGTCCCCTCGATCACACGTTTACCGCTCCCATCGGGGTGAACGTCAAGGGTGATATCTGGTCCTGCGTGGAGATGCCCGGATCCGCCGGGTTCTTTGGCACCGGAAAGACCGTGAAGGTTGTCGCCACAGTGGATGACGAACCGGTCAGGGGAGGTCTGATGCCCACTGGAACGGGCGGCCATATGCTCTCCATCAGTGCCCAGCTGCGGAAGAAACTGGGCAAGGAAATCGGAGACACCGTCACCGTCCACCTGACCGAGCGCCTGACCTAAGCGTCCTGGCCTAAGCACCGGGGGGGGCTGCACCGGAACCGACCGGAACGGGCCGCGTTGACCCCCTGGGCCCGGACGTCCGTCAGGCCGGCTGCGGGGCAAGCCACTGGCCCCGGCGCATCACCCGGGCCAGCTCAAGCGCCGGCCCCAGCACCAGAAGGTCGGCGGCGGCGCCGGCGGCAAGAACGCCAATCTCCTGCCCGCGGCCCAGAACCCCGGCCGGCACGGCTGCAGCCGAGGTGACCGCATCGTTGAGGCTGGCTCCGGCCCTGACGGAATTGCGGACCAGGTCCAGCATGGTGGCCGTTCCGCCGGCAATGGAGCCGGTTGAGGCGAGCCGGGCAACACCCTCCCGCACTGTCACTTCGGAGGGCCCTAGCTGGTACTGTCCGTCGGCCAGGCCGGCCGCCGACATGGAATCGGTGACCAGGGCAATGTTCTCCGCGCCCAGCAGCTCAAACATGGTGGCCACGAGGTAGGGATCCAGATGGGTGTTGTCAGTGATGAGCTCTACCGCCGCGCCGCCTGCCTTCGCTGCGCGCAGGCAGGCGGACAAGGCCCCGGGGGCCCGGTGGTGGATGGGGTCCATCCCGTTGAACAGGTGGGTGACCGTGGGCCGGGCGGCCTCCTGGGGAACACCGGATGCCGTGAGGTGCTGCCGGGCCAGTGCCAGGGACTGCGCGGCTTCCTCCGGTGAGCAGGCGGTGTGGCCGAGCGACGGCACCACTCCGTTCTCCGCCAGGAGCTCCACCAGGGCAGCGGCTCCGGGCAGTTCCGGCGCGTAGGTCATGGTGCGGAGCTGGCCGCGGGCGGCACTGATGAATTCCCGGGCCAGCCCGAGGTCCGGAGCGCGAAGCCACTGTGGATCCTGGGCACCGCAGCGCGCCTCCGCGAGGAACGGGCCTTCCAGGTGCAGGCCGGCGATCAGGCCCTCCTCCGCCAGATCCGCAAGCAGGGCAAGCTGCCGCAGCAGCGTCGCCGGAGCAGACGTCACCAGGCTGGCCATGACGGTGGTGGCCCCGGTGGAATGCAGCGCCTCAACGGCCCGGCGCGCTTCCTGCGCGTCCGCACCGGAAAAGTCGACGCCGTAGCCGCCGTGGCAGTGCAGATCAACCAGTCCGGGAACCAGCACCTCGCCGGCCGCCAGCTCGACGACGACGTCGCCCGGGCGCGGCACCAAGCCGCTGCCGGGTCCCACGTAGCTGAGCTCCTCGCCGTCCACCACAACTGCGGCATCCACCAGGATCTGGGCCCCGGTGAGCGCGTCCTCCCTCAACTCAGTTCCGCCCAGCGCAGTTCCACGCAGCACACGTCCACGCAGCACAGTGCGGGTGCGGTCACCGGATGCGGACCCGGTCTGCACGGAAGTACGGCCGGGTGCCGGCGTCGTGGAATGCTGCGCCGGGGTAGTCGTGGAATGCTGCGCCGGGGTAAACGGAGGCTTCGCCTGGTTGGCGGTCATGCGGTTGGCCTTTCGATGCGGAGGCGACTCGGGAAGGACGGGTGGCTAGGAAAGGACGGGTGGCCGGTCAGAGCAGCGACGCCGCAGCGGCGTCGGCCAGGACAGTGACCCGGCCGTGCAGCTGCAGGACCGATGCCGGGCAGTCCCGGCTAACCGGTCCCTTCAACGCCGCACGGAGCGCCTCCGCCTTGCCGGCGCCCTGGGCGATGAGCAGCAGGTGCCGGGCCGCCAGGATGGTGCCCAGCCCCTGGGTGAGGCAGTGTGTCGGAACGTCTTCGGGAGAGTCGAAGAACCGCTGGTTGGCGCTGCGGGTGTCCTCGGTGAGGGTTTCCAGCCGGGTGCGGGAATCCAGCTCTCCGCCGGGTTCGTTGAAGGCCAGGTGCCCGTTGCGTCCGATGCCCAGGATCTGCAGGTCGATCCCGCCGGCTGCCGCAATCTGCTGTTCGTACCGGGCACAGGCGGCCTGGTGGTCTCCGGTGTGCGGATTGGGCACGTGGACGGTCCGCGGATCCAGCCCCAGCGGTTCTACGATTTCGCGGCGCAGCACCTCGACATAACTTTCGGGATGGCCCGGAGGCAGCCCCACATACTCGTCGAGCGCAAACCAGGTGACGCCCCCGAAGTCCCGGGGGTTCGCGGCCAGCGCCGCGTACAGCGGCGACGGCGAGGAGCCGGTGGCAACTCCGATCACCGGTTCCGGCCGCGACGCAAGCGCTTCAAAGACACAATCAGCGGCCGCCGGACCGAGATCCTCAGGTTCCAGGCACCTCACCTGGACAGCGGCGGTGCCGCGCAGCATTCCGGTGTTCACGGGGCATCACGCAGCTTCGCCAGCTGGGCCCGGATTCCGTCGAAGTGCCGCCGCAGCCGCTCCGACGCCAGTTCCTTGTCTCCGGCCTTGACGGCCTCAACAATGCCGCGGTGAACGGCAGCGTTTTCCACGAGGTTGACCAGCGGATCCCCGCCCAGCTCCTGGTGGATCTGGCGGTAGACCTTCCAGAAAACGGACATCAGATTGGAGAGCAGCTCATTACCGAGGGGTTCAAAGAGCTGGTAGTGGAACTTTTCGTCCACCTCGGTGAAAGTCCTGCCGCTGGCTGCCGCGGCTTCCATGGCGCCGACCGTCTTCTCGATCTCGGCCAGGTGCTCCGGCGTCCACAGGTCCATGGCCTCACCAATGAGCCCGGCCTCCAGCGCCTGCCGGACATCCACCAGCTGCAGCGCCTCTTTGCCTTCATGACGCAGGGAGAGCCTGCCGCGGAAGGTCAGGCCGTCCGCCAGGGCATCGAAATTCGCCGGGGCCACAAACATGCCGTAGCCGTGCCGGATTTCCACAACACCCAGCGCCTGAAGAACCTTGAGGGCCTCGCGCAGCGTGTTCCGGCCGATCCCGAGCGCGGCAACGAGCTCTGCCTCGGTGGGAAGGGCGTCGCCGGCCTTCAGGTCACGCTCGAGAATCAGCTCCATAATGTCGGCCTGCAGCGCCCGCGAGCGGTTTTGGGCGCTGAACCGGGCCGCCGGCGGTGAGGCGTAGGGCAGACTCATAGGTCCTCCTGGGACAACGAAAAGGTGGGCACGCGGCGTAACGGTACCCGCATGCTCAACAGGTTATAGGATGTCCTATCTTTACGACAGGGTTGCTTATTCTTAATTGTGATTCGCTTGACGTGCTGTTGTGAGGAACCTTACAGTTCTGAACAAGCATCGGACATCCTACGTCCGATAAGTGACATGGATGGCGAGGCAACAGATGAGCAATTCTTTTGAAACCAGCGCGCTGCTGAACGACTCAAGCCGCCGCAACTTCCTCAAGCTGGCGGGCGTCATGGGTGCCGCCGCAGCTTTTGCAGGCTCCATTTCGGCCTGCAGCCCCGGAGGAAGCCCGGCCACGGGCGGCAGTGCTGCCGCCGCAGAAGGCACGGGATCGATCGAGGCCGGCATTTCCTACCAGCTCTCAACCGGGTTTGACCCGATGCTCTCCACGGGAGCAACACCCCAGGCCGCAAACCTGCATGTGTTTGAGGGCCTGACCGAACTTCACCCCGCAACCCGCGAGCCCTACCTGGCCCTGGCCGCCGCAGAGCCCGTCAAGGTCGACGACACCACCTACGAGGTGAAGCTCCGCAGCGGCGCGAAGTTCCACAACGGCGACCCGGTGACCACCGAGGACGTTGTGTTCTCCTATGAGCGGGTCCTCGATCCGGCGAACAAGTCCCTGTTTGCAGGGTTTATCCCCTTCATCGACACCGTGACGGCTAAGGACGACTCCACCGTCCAGTTCAAGCTCAAGTACCCGTTCCCGGGCTTCAGCCCCCGTATTTCCGTCATCAAGATCGTGCCGAAGGCCGTTGTGACCGCAGATCCCGCGGGCTTCGACCTCAAGCCGGTCGGCTCCGGACCGTACAGCCTGGTTTCCGCAGTCAAGGAAGACCGGATCGTCTTCAAGAAGTTCGATGACTACAACGGCAAATACCCGGCCCGCGTCGCAGACATGACCTGGCTGCTGCTGGCTGATCCCGCCGCACGCGTGGCCGCCGTTCCGTCCCGGACCCAGGCGATCGAGGACGTCCCCTACCTGGACGTGGACCAGCTCGCCAGCAAGGTTGATGTGGAGTCCGTGCAGTCCTTCGGCCTGCTCTTCCTGATGTTCAACTGCCAGAAGTTCGCCGACAAGCGCGTCCGCCAGGCACTGCACTACGCCATCGACACGGACGCGGTGATCACCAAGGCCCTGCTCGGCAACGCCACCGCGGCGACGTCCTACTTCCAGGAGGGACACCCTTCCTACACCAAGGCCGCCGGCTCCTACGGCTACGACGCCGAGAAGGCGAAGTCGCTGCTCAAGGAGGCCGGGATGGAGAACATCACCATCACCCTGACCTCCACGGACACCGGCTGGGTGACCCGCGTAGTGCCGCTGATCAAGGAGTACTGGGACGCCATCGGCGTCACCACCACCCTGGAAATCCTCCAGTCCGCTGCGGTTTACGCACCGGAAAAGGTGGGCGGAAAGAACTTCGACGTGCTGTGCGCACCGGGTGATCCCTCGGTCTTCGGCAACGACGGCGACATCCTGCTCAGCTGGTTCTACCGCGGCGCCACCTGGATGGAAAACCGCGCCGGGTGGAACACCACCCCGGAGTACGCGTCCGTGCAGACCAAGCTGGACGAGGCCGTGAAGCTCGACGCCGACAAGGCCAAGGCCATCCACGGCGACGTGGTGGACATTGTTTCCGAGGAAGTCCCGCTGTACCCGCTGTTCCACCGCAAGCTGCCCACCGCCTGGGACAGCAACGCACTGGACGGCTTCCAGCCGCTGCCCACGACCGGCGTCTCCTTCATTGGAGTCGGCCGCAAGTAACGGCACATCCCCGGCGGGGCGCCCACCTGCGGCGTCCCGCCGGATTTTTCCTGCGCATTGGAGTTATTGAGTGACAATGTTTATCCGCCTGCTTGGGCGCCGGCTTGCTGCCCTGCCGATCATGCTGCTGGGCGTGACGGTCATGGTGTTCATCGTGCTGTCCGTGGTCCCAGCAGACCGCGCCACCGCCGTCCTGGGTGAAAACGCCAGCGAGGAAGCCAAGGAGGCCTGGCGTGAAGAACGCGGCCTCAACGCTCCGCTGGTTGTCCAGTTCCTGCGCTACCTGGGCGGCGTTATCCGGCTGGATTTCGGCGTCACCAACCCGCCCGAAGAATCCGTGGCCACCAAGATCGCCGCGGCCTTCCCGGTCACCCTGCAGCTGACCTTCCTGGGCATCCTGCTGGCCATCGTCCTGGCCCTCACGCTCGGCATCACCGCCGCCCTGTACCGGGACCGCTGGCCGGACCAGGCCATCCGCATCTTCTCCATCGCAGCTATCGCCACCCCGTCCTTCTGGCTGGCGATCCTGCTGATCCAGTGGTTCGCCCTTCCCGAGGGATCCATCTTCCCCACCGGCGGGCTGGCCTGGGCAGAGCAGTACGGATTCGTGGGGTGGCTCTACTCCATGACGCTGCCGGCGCTGGCCCTGGGCATTCCCGTCTCGGCCTCGCTCATCCGCGTGGTGCGCACCTCCATGGTGGAGGAGCTGGACCGCGACTACGTCCGCACCGCGATCGGCAACGGTGTCCCCTACCGCACAGTGGTGGCCCGCAACGTCCTGCGCAATGCCCTCGTCACCCCGGTCACCGTACTGGGCCTGCGCGTCGGCTACCTGCTCGGCGGTGCCGTCGTCATCGAGAAAATCTTCAGCCTCAACGGCATGGGCGACCTGATTGTGGTGGGCCTGACGACGTCGGACACCAACCTGGTCCAGGGCGCGGTGCTCACCATCGCCGTCGCCTTTGTCCTGGTCAACATCGTGGTGGACCTTCTCTACCTGCTCATCAACCCCCGAATCCGGACGGTGTAACCATGCGCAACTCACTGGCCGAACGGCTCAGCAACACCGGAGCCCGCTTCACCGCTCTGAACCTCAGCTCCAAACTCGCCCTCGGATTCCTGACCTTCATCGTCCTGGTCGCGATCTTCGGGCCGCTCTTCGCCCCGTTCGAAGAAAACGAATCCAGTGCACCCGTGCTGCCGCCCGGCGGCGAACACATTTTCGGCACGGACGGTTCCAGCTACGACGTGTTCTCCCGCATGCTCTACGGAGCACGGGTGTCCATCGCGATCGGCCTCGGCGCCGTCGCACTGGCACTGATCCTGGGCTCCATCCTCGGTGCCGTCGCAGCCACGTCGCGCAAGGCCGTCAGCGAGACCGTGATGCGTATCCTCGACATCATGATGGCCTTCCCCGGCATCGCACTGGCCGCCGCCCTGCTGTTCGCCCTGCGCGACCACTCACTGAACCTCTTCGGTTCCACCGTTCCGGTGATCATCCTCGCGATCGCCATTGTCTACACCCCGCAGCTCGCCCGCGTGGTCCGGGCCAATGTGCTGGCCCAGTACGGCGAGGACTATGTCCGGGCCGAACGCGTGATCGGCGCCAGCCGCACCTACATCCTGCTCAAGCACATTGCCCGTAACTGCGCCGCACCCGTGCTGGTGTTCGCCACCGTGATGGTCGCCGACGCGATCATCCTCGAAGCGTCCCTGTCCTTCCTGGGCGCCGGTGTGCAGCAGCCCGCCGCGTCCTGGGGCAACGTGATGGCAGACGGCCGCAACGTGGTCTTCAGCGGTTCCTGGTGGCCGACCACGTTCGGCGGCATCACCATCCTGCTGACCGTGCTGGCGCTGAACATCCTCGCCGAGGGCCTGACCGATGCCATGGTCAACCCGCGGATCCGCAAGCCGCGGAAGGGTACGCAGGCACCTGCCGCCGTCGACGCCGTTGCCACCGCCGCCCAGCCGTCCGCCCTGGATGCAGCGGGCACCTCCCTGACGGAATCCGGCAGCGGCCGGCCTCCCGCAGAGGAAGCCGCCACCTCCACGGGAGCCAATGTTCACAAACCTGGCTCGCTGGAAGCCCTTGCCGCCGAGCTGGAGATGCTCGCCGCCGTCGAGGCGACCCGCACCGACCGGCTGCCCGCCGTGGCAGCGGACGCCCCGGTGATCCTGGAAGTAAAGGACCTCTCCATCCGCTTCCCGGAGCGCTACGGCGACACCGCCATCGTGGACCGGGTCAGCTTCACCGTCCGCGAGGGCGAGACCATGGGCCTGGTCGGCGAATCCGGCTGCGGCAAGTCCATCACCTCCCTGGCGATCATGGGCCTGCTCCCCCGCACCGCGCAGCTGACCGGGTCCATCCGGTTCAACGGCAAGGAACTGCTTACCAATGATCCGAAGGAACGCGACCAGCTCTACAAGGGGCTGCGCGGCGAGCAGATCGCCATGGTCTACCAGGACGCGCTGAGCTCCCTGAACCCGTCCATGCTCATCAAGGACCAGATGCAGCAGCTCACCCGGCGGGGCGGCCGCAAGAGCCCCCGCGAACTGCTCGAGCTGGTGAAGCTGGATCCGGACCGCACGCTGAAGAGCTACCCGCATGAGCTCTCCGGCGGCCAGCGCCAGCGCGTGCTGATCGCCATGGCACTCTCCCGTTCCCCGAAGATCGTGGTCGCCGACGAACCGACCACCGCACTGGACGTCACCGTGCAGAAGCAGGTGGTGGACCTGCTCAACGAACTGCGCGAGCAGCTCGGCTTCGCAATGGTCTTCGTCAGCCACGACCTGGCCCTGGTGGCCTCGCTGGCCCACCGGGTCACGGTGATGTACGCCGGACAGGTAGTGGAGTCCGGAGACGTTCCGGACCTGCTGGGCGACCCCCGGCACGAATACACCCGCGGCCTGCTGGGAGCGGTGCTGTCCATCGAGGCCGGCGCAGAACGCCTGCACCAGATCCAGGGCACCGTCCCCTCCCCGCGGGACTTCGCCCCGGGCGACCGCTTCGCCGAACGGTCGCTGCGGCCCGACGCCGATCCGAACCAGGTCCTGGAATTTGTCCAGGTGGGCGAAACCAACCACTACTGGGCCAGCCATGAGACGTCCAACCGCCAGGACCTCGTGGAAACCGGCACAAGCGCAAGGCAGGAAGCATGAGCAGCACGGACAGCAGCAACAGCCCCGTCCTGGAACTGAAGGGCATCAAGGTCCATCACCGGGCCCGCACCGGGTCCCTGTTCCGGCCCAACATCGTCAAGGCCGTGGACGGCGTGGACTTCACGGTGCGTCGCGGTGAAACCGTGGGCATCGTCGGCGAATCCGGCTGCGGCAAGTCCACGCTGGCTTCCGTCCTGGTGGGGCTGCAGGAGCCCACGGCAGGGGAAGTCCTCTTCCAGGGAACCAAGGTCAGCACCCGGGCCTCCTCCTCGAAGAAGACCTTCGGCCGCGCCGTCGGCGTGGTGTTCCAGGATCCGGCCACCGCCCTGAACCCGCGCATGACCATCCAGGACATCCTGACCGACCCGCTCCAGGTACACGGCATCGGCAACCAGCAGACCCGGCTGGCCAAGGTCCGGGAACTCCTGAGCCTGGTGGGGCTGCCGCAGTCCGCCGCCGAGGTAACCCCGCACCAGGTCTCCGGCGGGCAGCGCCAGCGCGTCGCCATCGCCCGGGCGCTGTGCCTGGATCCGTCGGTGATCGTGGCGGACGAACCGACGTCGGCCCTGGATGTTTCGGTGCGGGCGCAGGTCCTGAACCTGCTCTCCGACCTGAAGCGGGAACTGAACCTCGGCATGGTCTTTATTTCGCACGATATCCAGACCGTCCGCTATGTCTCGGACCGGATCTGCGTGATGTATTTCGGGCGGATCGTCGAGGAAGGCCCCGCCCGCGAGGTCTTCGACCGGCCCACCAATGATTACACCAAGAGCCTGCTCGGAGCAGCGCCCAGCCTTTTGCACGTCTAGAACTAGAACCAAGCACTGGAGAACCACTTGTCACACACACCCACATCCCGCTTCCACGGCGTAGTCCCGCCGGTTGTCACACCCCGCACCGCAGACGGGGCCGTTGATACGGCGTCGCTGGAAAAGCTGACCAAACACCTGCTCGAAGGCGGCGTTTCCGGACTGTTCGTCCTGGGTTCTTCCGGCGAGGTTCCCTACCTCACCAATGACGAGCGGGACGTCATCATGCGCACCGTCGCCGGCGTTAACGCCGGCGCTGTGCCCCTGATCGCCGGGGCCTGCGAGCAGACCACCCCGCGTGTCATCGAGGAGGGCCGCCGCCTGATCGACCTGGGCGCCGACGCCATCGTGGCGACCTCGCAGTTCTACGCCATCTCTGATGCCGCCGAAACCGAAACCCACTTCCGCTCCCTGCACGCGGCCCTCGATGTGCCCCTGTTCGCCTACGACGTTCCGGTCCGCACCCACTTCAAGCTGCCGCTGCCCGTGCTGGTCCAGCTGGCCCAGGACGGCGTCCTGGCCGGTGTCAAGGACTCCTCCGGCGACGACGTTTCCTTCCGCCAGCTGCTGCTGGCCACCAAGGACCTGCCGGACTTCGCCGTGTTCACCGGTCACGAGGTAGTGGTGGACGGCGCCCTGCTGGGCGGCGCCCACGGCGTGGTGCCCGGCCTGGGCAACGTGGATCCGGCCGGCTACGCGGCACTCTATGCCGCGTCCCAGGCAGGCAACTACGCCGAAGCAGCCCGGATCCAGGACCGCCTGGCCAACCTGTTCAACATTGTCTACGCGCCCACCCCCGGCCGCGTCTCCCCCGGTGCCGCAGGACTGGGCGCCTTCAAGACCGCGCTGGTGCTGCTGGGCGTCATCGAAACCAACGTTATGTCGGCTCCGATGACGGCACTCAATGAAGCTGAGACCGCCGTGATCCGCACGGTCCTCGAGCACAACGGGCTCCTCTAAGTTCCATGCGCCACGTCATCGGGATCGATCTGGGCGGCACCAAGACCGCGGGCGGAATTGTCGACGGCGGAGGGAACGTTGTGTTCTCCTCCACCGCCGCCACCCCCGCGCAGTCCGGCGCTGCAGCGGTGCTGGAGAATACCGCCGTCCTGGTCCGGTCCCTCCAGCGCGAGGCGGCCCGGCGCGGCCTGGACGTCGACGCGCTGGGCATCGGCTCGGCCGGTGTGATCGACTCCGGGCGCGGCGTGGTGGTATCCGCCACCGACGCCATCCTCGGGTGGGCCGGAACAGCGCTGACGGCTGAACTCTCCGCGCTGACCGGCCTGCCCGCCACCGCCCTGAACGACGTCCACGCCCATGCGCTCGGCGAGAGCTGGCTCGGTGCCGGGGCCGGGGTGCCCAGCGTCCTGTTCATCGGGATGGGCACCGGCGTGGGCGGCGGCTATGTACTGCACGGCGAATGCATCGAAGGCGCCAGTTTCACGGCCGGGCATGTGGGCCACTTTGCGTCCCCGTTCGCCTATGAGGCGGGCCAGCCGCTGCCCTGCAGCTGTGCCGGTGCCGGGCATGTGGAAGCCGTGGCCTCCGGGCCGGGAATCCACGCGCTCTACCGGCGCCTGGGCGGACGCGCTGCAGAGGACGGAGGGGCGGAGGACACCCGCGCTGTCTACCGTCTCGCGGCCGACGGCGATCCAACCGCTTCCGAGGCCCTGCGCCGCGGTGCGGCTGCTGCCGGATCCGCGATCGGCGGGCTGGCCAACATCCTCGATCCCGCCGTCGTTGTGGTTGGCGGCGGACTGGCCTTCGCGGGCCCGCTCTGGTGGGACCGGATGGAAACCGAAGCCCGCCGGGAACTGCTCCCCCCGCTGGCGAACCTGCGGATAGTTCCCGCACAGCTGGGCGAGACGGCAGCGATCCGCGGTGCCGCCCGCCGGGCCCTGATTCTCTTCCCTGTTACCGAAGGCACCCATGTTTAAGCTCGAAGCCCTCCGCTCCTCCCTGATCGTGTCCTGCCAGGCCTACCCCGGCGAGCCAATGCGTGATCCGCGCACCATGGCCCAGGTGGCACAGTCCGCGGTCACCGGCGGTGCCGCGGCCGTGCGGGTGCAGGGCATCAGTGACATCCAGGCGGTGCGCTCCGCCGTCGAAGTTCCTGTGATCGGACTCTGGAAAGACGGGCACGACGGCGTTTTCATCACTCCCACGCTGCACCACGCCCTGGCCTGTGCGAGCGCCGGCGCGCACATCGTGGCGCTGGACGGGACCCGCCGCGGACGTCCGGACGGACTGTCCCTGGCGCAGACCATCGCCGGTGTCCACGAGCACTCCCCCGCCCTGGTGATGGCCGACTGCGGGTCAGCGGCCGACGCCGTGGCAGCCGCCGAGGCAGGCGCTGACATTATCGGCACCACCCTCGCCGGATATACCGGTGAGCGGGAGAAAACCTCCGGACCGGACCTGGAACTCCTGCAGGAGCTCACGGCACTGGATCTGGGCCTGCCCGTTATTGCCGAGGGCCGGATCCACACCCCGGCCCAGGGTGCGGCCGCGCTGCAGGCGGGCGCGTTCGCCGTCGTCGTGGGCACCGCCATCACCCATCCGGCCACCATCACCAGCTGGTTCGCGGACGCCCTGGTGCCGTGATCTCTTTTCGGGACCGGGTGGACCCGGAGCTGCTGCCGGGCCTGGCGTATTCGGAGGCGTTTCCGCCGCCGGTGACGCCCGGTGAGCTGGCGGAGTTCCGCGCCCGGGCCGCCGCGCCGTCAGCTGCGGTGGCCGCTGCGGGCGTGGAGGTCCGGGACATCTCGGCGGACGGCCTTGCCCTGCGGGTTTTCACTCCGCCTGGCCCGGGACCGCACCCGGCGGTGTACTGGCTCCACGGCGGCGGAATGATTGCCGGCAGTGTGGAGCTGGATACGGCGTACTGCTCTGCCCTGTGCTCCCGGACGGACACCGTAGTGGTGGCAGTGGACTACCGGCTGGCACCGGAGCATCCGTATCCGGCCGCCCTGGAGGACGCGCTGGCGGGACTGCAGTGGCTGTTCGCCTCCGCAGAGGAGCTCCGCGTGGATCCGCAGCGCGTAGCCCTGGCCGGTTCCAGTGCCGGCGGCGGCCTGGCGGCAGGGCTGGCGCTGCTGAACCGGGACCAGCAGGGTCCCTCCCCCGCGTACCTGTATCTGATGTACCCCATGCTCGACCCCACACACAGCTCCGGCTCAGCCCGCGAGTTCACCGGGATTCCCACCTGGAACCGGGGCCACAGCCAGTTCGCCTGGAACTGCTATCTGGGTGCCGGTGCCGGGAGTGCCTCGCCGTACGCTGCGCCGGCACTGGCACAGGACCTGTCCGGACTGCCGCCCACCCTGATCCAGACCGGAGAGCTGGATCTGTTCCGGGACGAGGACATCAGCTTTGCGCTGCGGCTGCTCCAGGCCGGCGTTGCGGCCGAGCTGCACGTTTATCCGGGCGTGTATCACGGCTTTGAACTGAACTGCCCTGAATCCTCCGTGGGCCGCCAGAGCCTGCGGGACCGGGACCAGGCGCTGGTCCGGGCACTGCACGGTGCGGCTTTGCCCGCTGCGCTGCCAAAGCCGGATTCCCCAACGATTTCCACCCCCACCCCCAATACCCCCGCGGAAGGTTCACTGTTATGAGGCTCGAAGGCTGGCACATTGTCATCATCGTCGTTCTGGCGATCCTGCTTTTTGGTGCACCGAAGCTCCCCGGCCTGGCGCGCAGCGTCGGCCAGTCCCTGCGGATCTTCAAGTCCGAGGTGCGGCAGCTGAAGGACGAGGACGGCCCGTCGGCACCAGCCACGGACCCCGTGACCGGCGCCGTCATTCCGCCGGTGGTTCCTGCGGCCGGCACACCCCAGGCCAGCGCTCCGGTGCCGCCCGCCGGAGTGCCGCACCCCAGGGCTTAGCCCCCGGCAAACCCAGCAACAAAAACTCCGGGGCTGCCGGTCACCACTGGTGACCGGCAGCCCCGGAGTCTTTTTCTGTTTCTTTGGGTTCAGCCAGAGCGCTCTACTTCAGCCGCACCGGCTCACCCAGAAGCCGCCCTGCTGCGTTGCCCGCACCGGCAACGCTCCAGGTGGTGTCCGGGACAAAATAGCCGCGCGTTACATCCGCGGCGGTCACCGTGTGCTGCGGGGTGGAACAGGTGTAGCTGGCACCGGCTCCCAGGCCCAGATACCGGCAGTTGCCCGCGCCCGGCGGCAGGAACGGACTGAAGTTGCCGGCCGTGGGGGTTACGGACGCCGTCGCAGTCCCGGTGTTACTGACCGCGAACCGGTACGGAACCGCTTCACCCGCGGTGTAGGGGTTGGCAGCGACATTCCGCCCGGTATCCGTGCGGCTGCCGGTGACGGTTACCCCGGTGACCGCCGCCGTCGGAGCCTGGATTCCGGACTTGAGCGCAACCGGGTAGCCGAGCACCTTGTCGGTGCCGGTGGCTGCACCGGAAACGGACCAGGTGGTATCCGGCACAAAGTAGCCATCGGCGGCTTCTTCCGCCGTCACCGTATGGGCCGGTGTGCTGCAGGTGTAGGACGCCCCCGCAGCCAGCGAGAGGTAGCGGCAGTTGCCCGCGCCCGGAGCGGTCAGCGGCGCGAAGTTGCCTGCGGTGGGGGCGACGGCGACGGTGCCGGTGTTTTTGTTGGTCACGGTAAAGCTGTAGCTGACTGACTGGCCCGCGGTGTACGGGTTGGCCGCGAGGTCGCGGGAGGTATCGATGCGGGTCCCGGAGATCTCCACCCCGGCGATGGTGGTGGTGCTGGGCGCCGGGGCCGGGGTGCAGCTGTTGAGCCAGCTGTCGCTGAACTTGGCGAAAACAATCCCGTTGCTGTAGTTCGATTCATAGAGCACACCGACCTGCCCGCTTTCCAGCCGGGTCACGGTGGAATAGGCGGAGAATCCGGAGCGGATGGTGCGGGGAACTCCCCAGGTGGCGCCGTCGTCGCAGGAGACCCGGGCGGAAACATTCTGCCGGTTGTCCGGATGGTCGGCATTGGTGAAGATCAGCTTCTTCGCGTCCTCGCTGCCGGCGGGAGCATCCGGGAAGAGCCGGGCAATAGCCGCGTTGTTCGCGGGATCGGTCAGGGCCGTGTCCAGGGTGACGGGCCCATAGGTGGCGCCGCCGTCGGTGGAGATGGCCACCTTGCGGGCATTGTCCGCGGCGTTGTTGGAGCGGGAGTTAAGCATGACCCGGCCGTCGGACAGCTCCACGGTCTTGTTTTCATCCATCCGGGTGCCCACGTTGGCACCCTTGACCCAGGTGGCACCGTGATCATCCGAGTACACGCTGTAGGCCTGGATCGCGTTGGTGCCGTCAGCCTGCCGGATGTCACCGGCAAACTGCTGGACCAGCCGGCCGGCGTTGGCACCGTAGCGCAGCTGGATCCCTTCGCCGGAGCTGGCGAACATGGCGCGCACGTCCCCGGGCTGCGGGTTGGTGGTGCTGGCGCCGGGCTTGACCACGTTGGTGATCAGCCGGGGCTTCCCCCAGGTGAGGCCGCCGTCGCTGGACTCGGTGACCTGGGCGCTGAGAACGTTGCGGTTGGCGTCATCGTTGCCGAACGAACCGCTGCCGAATCCGGTGTTCTTGGAATAAACCGAGAACAGGAACAGCTTTCCGGTCTCGGCGTCGTAAACGAAGCTGGGATCGCTGTAGCCGTACTTGCCCGCGCCGTTGTTGGCCGCGTCCGCGAAGCCCGCCAGGATGGTCCGCTGGGTGTCCCAGGTGGCGCCGCCGTCGGTGCTGCGGCGCATCACGATCGAGTTGGGGTTAGGTGAGTCCGCGGCGTTGGTGGGCCGTCCGTCCCAGGCTGCGACCACCACGCCGTCGCCGAGGTAGCTGAGCGCGGGGATGCGGTAGGCGGCAAATGGACTGACCACAGTTGAGCCAAGGTTCTGCTCGCTGAACGTCCCCGGCGGATCGGTGGGAGCCGCCGCGGCGGGGACTGCCGCCACCAGCATTCCGGAGAGGGCTACAACGCCGGCCAGGGCAGCAGCGCTCAGGCGTTTGAAGGGCCTTCGGCGATATGTTCGGGACATTCCGGTCCTTTCAGTGGGCCGGCACGGATACCGGCTTGGGGCTTCTGCCGCCAAACCGGCGGCAGAGCCAGCCCTCCCCGGACAGTCAAAGCTGCAGTGCCGCACAGCCTGACGAAATCCAACGTTGGACATCCTACAACCGTAGTGATGCGTCTCACTAGGAGCAATGGAGTCCGTGGTTTTTGGGGTCGGTAAACCGAAAGTTGTTCTGACTGCCGATCGAAGTGGCCTGGGCGGGCCGGGACGCCTCCGCGGACTCCCCGGCTCCCGCTGGCTCCCCGGCCCCGAACGGCCGGTGTTTCTAGCGGCGTCCCAGCACCGCGACCAGGAAGTCCGATTCGACGTCGAACGGGCGCAGGTCCCAGGTGGAGAACTTCTGCTGCAGAACCAGCCCGGCCGCCGAGGCGTCCTCGAAGAACGTCCCGAAGTCATAACCGCGGCCGGCTCCGAAGCCCACCACGATGCGCCCGTTGGGGGCGAGGTGCCCGCGCATGCGTGCCAGGACCTCGGGGGCGGTTCCCGGCGCGAGGAAGGTCATCACATTGCCGGCGCTGACGATCAGGTCGAACGGCTCGTCGATCCCGGCAGCGGGCAGGTCCAGTTCGGCCAAATCCATGGTGAACCAGGGGACGTCCGGGAAGTCCTTCTTCGCGGCTGCGATCAGGTCCGGGTCAACGTCCACACCGACGACGTCGTGTCCGCGGCGGGCGAGCTCCCCACCCACCCGGCCCGGGCCGCTGCCGGCGTCGAGAATCCGGGCTCCGCGCGGCAGCATGGCATCGATCAGCCGGGCTTCACCGGCCAGGTCGGCGCCCTGCTCCCGCATCTTCTCGAAGCGTTCGATGTACCAGGCTGAATGCTCCGGGTTCTGGCGTTTTTTGGCTTCCCACAGGGTTTCTTTGCGCACCCCTCAAGCCTACGCGTCCAGCAGTGATAGAAGTCCTGGGGCCAGGCCTAGACCCCGTTGATGCGGATCTGGTTGCCGGCCGGATCGCGGAATGCGCAGTCGCGGATGCCGTAGGGCTGGTCGGTCGGTTCCTGGATGACTTCGGCGCCGGCGGCCTGCACCCTGTCGAAGGCAGCGTCAACATCGGGCGAGGCCAGGACGATCGTGGCGAAGGTTCCCTTCGCCATCATCTCGGCGATCATCCGGTTCTCCTCCTCCGTGATGCCGGGATCCGCCGCCGGCGGGTAGAGGACCACGGAGACTTCCGGCTGGTCGGCGGGGCCTACGGTGATCCACCGCATTCCCTCATAGCCGACGTCATTCCGTACTTCGAAGCCCAGGGCGTCGCGGTAGAAGGCCAGGGACTCATCGGGGTCGGTCTGGGGCAGGAAACTGTTGTGTATGTTGAGGTTCATGCCGGTAACGATAGTTACCGGGCTGCGGGCTGCGCTTCTCGATTCCTGACCGGTTTGAGGACCCTCTTGGCCATGCAGGCGGGAATCCCGTTCACCGACTCAGCGTGCTCGCGCCGGTAGATACTCGGCGGCACACCCACCAGTTCGGTGAACCGGGTGCTGAACGTGCCCAGGGAGGAACAGCCGACGGCGAAGCACACCTCGGTGACGGAGAGGTCGCCGCGGCGGAGCAGTGCCATGGCCCGTTCGATCCGCCGGGTCATCAGGTAGGAATACGGTGCTTCGCCGAAGGCCCGCTTGAACTCCCGGCTGAGGTGCCCGGGGGAAAGGTGTGCGTCGCGTGCGAGCGCCTCCACATTCAGCGGCTGCGCGTATTCCCGGTCGATCCGATCCCTGACCCTCCGCAGCACCACGAGATCGCGCAGGCGCTGTTCATGGGGTGCACGGGTGGGCATGCGGCTACTTTAGGCCCGCGGGAGGGGACAGCGGTAGGGGGTACGGCAGGCACTGACCGTCCGCTCATCGTTCGGAACCACCGAACGGGTCTGCGGAAGAACCCGCTGGCCTCCGCCGTCCCCTCCCCACAGGATGGACTTATGAACCTGTCCGCTCCAGAGACCTCCAATGACGGAGGAGCCCGCGTAGAGGCGGACATCGTCTTTGCCTCCCGGCCTTCCGGTGACCTGTTACTGGACCTCTACCATCCGCCGCGGGCTGAGGGCCCTGTACCCGTGGTGCTCTGGCTGCACGGCGGCGGCTGGTTCACCGGCGACCGTGCCTTGGCACCGGACCTGGCCCGGCATGCCGCAGCCACCGGGTGCGCCGTGGCCAGCATCGAATACCGGTTGTCCGGGCAAGCACTCTTCCCCGCCCAGCTTTTCGATGTGCGCGAGGCCATCCGCTTCCTGCGTGCCGGTGCTGAACGGTTCGGCCTGGATCCGCGCGCAGTCGGGGTGTGGGGTGCCTCGGCGGGCGGACACTTAGCTGCTCTGGCCGGACTCACCGGTCACCTTGCCCAGCTCCCCGGCGAACCTGTACCAGAGGGCGAGGCTGATGCCTCCGTGCAGGCTGTGGCTGAATCCTACGGTCCGGTTGACCTGGCCGCCGTGGTCGCCGAAGCTGAGGCCGCTATCCCGAGAATGAACGGAGCATCGTCGCCCGAGGCCCGGCTTCTGGGAGGCCACCCGGCCGGACTACCGGACCTCGCACGGTATGCCAGCCCGCTCAGCTGGATCAGTGCGGCCGCTCCTCCGTTCCAGATCTCCCACGGCACCGGTGACGTCCTGGTTTCCCACCGGCAGAGTGAGCTGCTGCATGAGGCCCTCACCGCAGCCGGCGCTTCCAGCGAGCTTCACCTTCTCGATGGCTACCGGCACGGATTCCTCAATCCGCCCGGCTTGCTGGACGTGCAGCTCAGCGGGGTCATGGACGACGGGCGGCTGTTGGCCGAGGAACCAACCCCCTCCCTGCGCCGCACCTCGGCTCAACCTGACCTGAAGGAGACGGTGTTCGGCTTCGAAGACATCGAGGTTTTCTTCCGCCGCCATCTCTTCGCTGAAACAGCAGAATCTACGGAAGGAAAACCCCTTGACCAGTACCAATCTTGAGACCATGCAGGGGCTCGCGCCCGTTGTGAATGCCCTGCCCGGTGAGCCCGTCCCCTACTACCTCGCTTCGGGCGAGGGGCTGCGTTACGAATGCGATGGCCAGCTATGGACAGTCATTGCCAGAGGAACCGACACCGGCGGGCTGTTCGATGCCGCCTACATCCTCGGTCCGCGCGGGGCGGAGTCGCCCTTCCACAGCCTTCCGTCACATCAGCGCTCCTATTTCGTTGTCGAGGGAAGCGTACAGTTCTGGCTCTCGGGGCAATCCCGGATCCTGGTGCCGGGGGACTCCATCCACGTCCCCGAAGGGGCTCCGGTGGCCTACCGGATGCTGTCCCACATGACCAGACTCCTGTTCTTCTCCGCCCCCTCCGGGGCGCTTGACGCGCTCACCGGAACGCGCCGGACCGTGGACCGCCACGTCTATTCCACGGAAGGAACAGGCGAACTGTATCTGCCCGGCACCGCCCAACTGCATGATCTGCCGCGCGCCGCCGCACAGGAGATCTGGGACGAAACCCTTCCAGCAGCGGAGGAGGGGTACTTCGTCCGCTCCCGCGGAGGTGACCGGCGCGGGTGGCCCGACTCCCTTAACGCCTACGCGGCCCGGGGCCGCACCACGGGTGGCCGGTATTTCGCGGTCAACACCCTAGCCGCCCCGCAGCCCTACATCATCCGGCACTTCCACCAGCAGCACACCGAAAATTTCCTCTGCCTCACCGGACGCATCTGGCTTTGGGTCAACGGCCAGGAGCTTCTCCTCACGGCTGGGGACTTCCTGCATGCTCCTGCCGGAACGGTGCACAGCTTTGCGATCGCTGCCCACAACACCCAGATGCTCGGACTGCTCACGTCGGACGTTTTCGAGCCGTTCTTCGATGTCACGGGTGTACCCACTGATGAGTTCGTGCACACCGAAGGCTTGATCGACCCGTCCGTGGTTATGCGCGGGATCCAGAGCACCCCGGATCTGGACCTGGTGGTCGTGGGCGGTCCGCCGGAACGTGTCCGGGCTGCCGGACTGTAGCGGTCTGGCTGGTCCACGCTGCTGTGATGCCTGCCGTGCCGCCCCGGGCCCTGCTGGCAGGATAGGTCCAAACCCGCCACTTGTGGCAGGACCACACCAAACAGACGAGCAGCACTATGGACCTCACCATTCATCACCTCCGGTGTTTCTTAGCCGTGGCCCGGGAACTGCACTTTGGCCGGGCGGCCTCGCAGCTGCATCTGAGCCCGTCGGCGCTCAGCGAGCAGATCTCAAACCTGGAGGGCCGGTTGAACCACCCGCTGTTCCACCGCTCCTCACGCACTGTGGAGCTAACCGACTACGGTCAGCGGCTGCTTCCCCTGGCGCAGGAAGCGGCCGCAGCCATGGACAAAGTCCTGGAATGGGGTGAGAAGGCAGCAGAAGAAGCCCACCTCCGGGTGGGCCTTATGGTCTCCAGCACGGGCTTCCGCACCATCATGTCCGCGGCGGCTCAGCACATGCCCCGGGTGCAGTGGGACATCCGGCAGCTGGGATTCCTGCATTGTTTTGATGCGCTGGAAAAGAACGAGGTGGATTGTGCTTTCATCATCGATCTCGGCCTCGAACTGCCTCCCCATTTTCGGTCTGTCCCGCTCTGGCAGGAGCCCTGCGTGCTCGTAGCCTCCGAACAGCACCCGCTGGCCGGCAGGGAAACCGTGAAGCTGGCCGATCTGACTGAGGAAACCTTTATTACCGTCCGGGACGCGGAAGCATCCACCCGCTGGTTCGGCGCACTGGACGCCGTCGGCGGTGCACCGCGGATGCTGGCCGCTGCACGAAACTTCGAAGAGGTCCTGGAACTGTGCAGCGCCGGCCTGGGCGTCAATATCGCCGGAAGTGCCGCAGCAGACACGTATGACCGCCCGGGACTTCGCTTTATCCCGATCGAAGACGCGCCGCCGGCCACCACCACACTGTTCCTCCGGTCAGGCAAGACCTCACCGGCGCTGGATCAATTCATTGGTCTGGCAACAGCGCTGGCAAATTCCTGAACCTGCGGTCCGCGGCCTGAATGATCTGTCCTCCGATATGACATAAATCGATGCCAGGCATCTAATTCATGAAAATTATTGTGGTCCACCGGTTTGGCTGGAAGCATCCTTGCAACGCACCGCGCTGCATTGGGCCGGGCCGGACAGGAAGACCTAGGAAAGCAGGCAGAGTCATGAAGGCGAAATCCAGAGGATTCGGACGGGCAGCAGCCAGCATCGGCATGATCGCTCTGCTGGTCACGGCAACCGGATGCGGCAGGTCCGCGGCCCCGGCAGCCGACGGCGGCAGCTCGGCTTCCGCCTCCGTGGACGCAGGCGCAGCAGCCGAGAGCCTGGTTCCGGCGGACCTCCGCGAGAAGGGAGTCCTGAAGGCCGCGACCGCCGAGGGGTATCCCCCGATGGAGATGTACAAGGACGGCACCACCGAACTGATCGGTGTGGATCCGGAACTGGCAGAGCTGATTGCCGGGCAGCTGGGGCTGAAGTTCGAGATCACCAATGCCTCCTTTCCCGGGCTGATTCCCGGCCTGCAGTCCAACCAGTGGGACCTGGCTATCTCCTCCATGAGCGACACCGAGGAACGCCGGCAGGCAGTCGACTTTGTCGACTACTTCGTTGCCGGCGGCGCCATCATGGTCAACAAGGGCAACCCGGAAGGCATCACCGGCATCGCCGACCTGTGCGGAACGAATGTGGTCGGAGCCAAGGGATCTTCGAACCTCGCCATCCTGCAGGACTACTCGGAGACCGAGTGCAGCACTCCGATGACCATTTCGGAGTCGGAGGACGCTCCCACCGGGCTGCTGCAGCTGGACACCGGCCGGGCCATCGCCACCGTGGTCGACTACCCGGTCGCCGCCGAGCTGGCGGCCAAGTCCGGCAAGTACGAGGTGCTGGAAGAGCAGTACGAGGCAGGCCCCTGGGGCATCGCCGTGGACAAAGCCGACCGGGAGCTGACCAACGCGGTGAAGGCCGCCCTGCAGGAACTGATCGACGACGGCCGGTACCAGGCCCTGCTGGAGAAGTACGGAGTGTCCAGTGCCGCCGTCGAGACCGCTGAAATCAATGCCGGCCAGTAATACCGACACCTCGGATTCAGCGCGCACGGACGCCGCGGAGCTTCCGCTCAATGCCCGGCGTGCTCCCGCGTGGGGGCGCTGGATCGGCGGGGCGGCCGCCGCGGTTTTCGGGCTGTGGGTCCTCTACGTCCTGGTGGTGACTCCGAATATCCACTGGGACGTGGTGGCCGGCTCCCTCACCGCCGGGCCGGTCCTGGAGGGCCTGTGGGTGACCATCGCCCTGAGCACCATCTCCATGGTCATCGGGATCGTCATCGGCCTGGTGGCTGCGGTTATGCAGTTGTCCAAAAACCCGGTGCTGCGGCTCGTCGCCGGTGCCTTCTCCTGGTTCTTCCGCGGCACGCCCCTGCTGGTACAGCTGCTTTTCTGGTTCAACCTCGGCGTGATCTTCCCCCGGCTGGAGTTCGGCATCCCGTTCGGCGGGCCCAAGCTCTTCGGTGTGGAGGCGTCCATCATCACGCCCTTCGTGGCCGGACTGCTGGGCCTGGCGATCAACGAGGGGGCCTACATGTCCCAGATCATCCGGGCCGGCATCCTCTCGGTGGACAGCGGGCAGCGTGAAGCTGCCGAGGCCATGGGTATGTCCCGGGGCCGCATCATGAGCCGGATCATCCTGCCCCAGGCCATGCGCATCATCCTGCCGCCCACCGGCAACCAGTTCATTTCAATGCTCAAAACCTCCTCGCTGGTTTCGATCATCGCCGGCTCCGACCTGATGACGGTGGTGCAGCGGATCTATCTGGGCAATTTCGAGGTGATCTCGATGCTGATTGTCGCGTCCATCTGGTATCTGGTCCTGACCACGGTGGCCACCGTCGGCCAGCACTTCCTGGAGAAGAAGTACTCCAAAGGCTTTGACGGCAGAACTCCCGTGCGGAGCAAAGTACTGGCAAATCTCTCCCCGTCATCCCTTAGAAAGCCAGGGCGCCATGAATGACCTGATTGTCCATGCCCGCTCCGTCCGGAAGAGCTTCGGGGAGAACAACATCCTCAAGGGAATCGACCTCTCCATCTCCGCCGGGGAGGTTGTCTGCATCATCGGCCCGTCGGGCTCGGGCAAGACCACCCTGCTGCGCTGCCTCAACCGTCTGGAAACCATCGATTCCGGCCGGGTGTGGATCAACGGAGAGCTGCTGGGGTTCGTGGAGCAGCCTGACGGAACACTCCTGGAACGCCGGTATGACGACCTGCGGCGCCAACGCCAGGGCATCGGCATGGTCTTCCAGCGCTTCAACCTCTTTCCGCACATGACGGCGCTGGAGAATGTGGTGGAAGGCCCCTGGAAGATCAAGGGTGAACCGCGTGCGGCGGCGGTGGCCCGCGCCGAGGATCTGCTGACCAGCGTGGGGCTCGGGGATCGGATGCATTTCCATCCGGCCCAGCTCTCCGGCGGCCAGCAGCAGCGCGTGGCCATCGCCCGGGCGCTGGCAATGGAACCCCAGCTGATGCTCTTCGATGAACCAACCTCGGCGCTGGACCCGGAGCTGGTGGGCGAAGTGCTGGCAGTGATGCAGGACCTGGCGGACTCCGGGATGACGATGGTGGTGGTCACGCACGAGATGTCCTTCGCCCGGACGGTTGCCGACCGGGTGATCTTTATGGCGGACGGCGTCGTTGTGGAGTCCGGCAGCGCCGAACAGGTCCTGTCCGATCCGCAGCACCAGCGCACCGCCGACTTCCTGGCCAGGGTCCGCTAGTGCCGGGCGTTTACCTGCTGCGCGGTGGACTGGTGGTCGACGGCAGCGGGGCCCCTGCCGTGCCTGCCGACGTCGCCCTGTCCCACGGGCGCGTGGTGCCGCCGGGAACCGTGAATCCGCAGGACGCGGCCGTTCTCGACGTGACCGGCCTGGTGGTCAGCCCGGGATTCATCGACGTGCATACCCACTCCGATGCGACCGCCCTGGATCCCCATCCCACTCCCCCGGACCTGGCCTGGGCCGCGGCACGGCAGGGCGTCACCACGGAAATTGCCGGCAACTGCGGCTACTCCCTGTTCCCCGCCGCGCAGGACGGCGCGCATGCCGCGGGCCTGCGGGACTTCTGCACCGCACTGCTCGGCCCGGCCGGCGATCCGGTTCCCGGCATGGACGGCTTCGCCGAGCGTCACAACAGTGCCGAACGCGTCAACAACATCGCGTCGCTGCTGGGGCATTCGACCCTCCGCGCGGCGGTTATGGGCTTCGCGCAGCGCAGCGCAGCGCCGGAGGAAACCGGCCGGCTGTGCACGCTGCTCGATGAGGCCCTGGCCGCCGGGGCAGCGGGATGGTCCTCCGGGCTGATCTACCCGCCGGGAACCTACGCTGACACCGCGGAGCTCATCGCCCTGGGCCGGATATCAGCCAGGCACCGGGCGCCCTACGTGACGCATCTGCGGGACGAGATGAGCGGTGTGGAAGCAGCCCTGGACGAAGCGCTGGAAATCGCCCGGCAGTCCGGCACGGCCCTGCACGTTTCGCACCACAAAACCGCCGGCAAGTACGCCGTCGGAAAGTCCGCAGCGACGCTGGCCATGATGGACGCCGCACGGGCGGAAGGCCTGGACGTCACCTGCGACGTGTATCCCTACGTGGCGGGCAGCACCTCCCTGCACGCGATGCTGCCGCCCTGGGCGTCAGCCGGCGGGTTCCAGGCCCTGCTGGCCCGGCTGGCAGAACCGGTGCAGCGGGAGCGGATGCGGGCCTCCATCGAACACGGTGAACCCGGCTGGGAGAACACCATCGGCAACGGCGGCTGGGACCGCATCGACGTTGCCGGCGCACCGCGGCATCCGGCAGCCGAAGGGCAGAGCATCGCCAAGCTCGCGGCGCAGGCCGGGCAGGACCCGGTGGACTTCGTGGCGGACCTGCTGCTGGCCGAATCCGGAGCCGTCACCATCATTTCCCACTCCATGGATGAGGCGGACATGCAGCGCGTGCTGGCCCACCCCGGCACCATGATCGGCTCGGACGGTGTGCCGCGGGACGGCAAACCGCACCCCCGCTGGGCCGGTACCTTCGCGCGGATCCTGGGCCGGTATGTGCGAGAACTCGGCCTGCTCTGCCTCGAGGATGCCGTCCGGCGGATGACAGCACTGCCGGCCGAGCGGTTCGGGCTGGCCGGCAGGGGCCTGCTTGCCCCCGGAGCCGTGGCCGACGTCGTCGTTTTTGATCCGGCGGCCGTAGCGGACCAGGCAACGTTCACCGACCCGCTGCAGCTGCCGCTGGGCATCGAGCACGTCTTCGTCGCCGGGCAGGAGGTGCTCCGCGGCCAGCAGCTGACCGGCGCAGCTCCGGGCGTCACCGTGCGGCGCCGGGCTTAGCGGTGCAGAACCGGGAAACCGTGTCAGGAGGAGGCGGCGTCGACGGCCGCCGCAAGCTGCCGCATCTCCGCGTCCAGCCGCTGCGCGGTGTCCCGGAGGTGCTCCATAAAGGCGGGCACCAGCGGATTGGGATTGTCCGCCCGGGTGGCGGCCCGGATGTGCCGTGCCGATGGATGCGGGGTGGACAGTGTGCGCAGCGGCACCCGGCTGCGTTCCGCGACCGGTCCCAGGCTGAGCGCGGGCACCAGGGCAAAACCGATGCCTGCCGAGACCATGCCCAGGGTGACGTCGTAGTGGTCCGTCCGGCAGCGCACGTTGGGGGTGTAACCGGCTGCGGCGCAGATCCGGTCCACGAGGGCCACCTCGTTATCCATTCCCTCGGTGGCGATCCACTGCTCGCCGGAGAGGTCCGCGATGCTGATCAGTCCCCGGGCCCGGGGCCGGTAACCCGGCGGGACGGCAATGAAATGCGGATCCACCAGCAGCGGTTCATAGGTGACCTTCGGCGTCCTGCCCGGGCTGGTCTTGGGCGGTCCCGCCGAATAGTCGAAAACGACGGCGACGTCGAGTTCCGTGCTGAGCAGCCGCGGGACCAGCTCATGGGGCTGGCCGGGAATGAGGTTCAGTTCAACGTGGGGACGACCGGCCATAAACGCGGACAGGGCAGTGGGCACCAGTTCAAGTCCGGCCGAGGCGAAGAACCCCAGGCTCAGGCGGCCGCGCTCACCCCCGCCGAGCTCCCGGATTTCCTGCTCCGCCCGCTGCATCAGCTCCGCGACGGACTCGCTGTGCTCCGCCAGCCGGCTGCCCGCGGCGGTGAGCCACACACCCCGGGGGCCCCGCTCGATGAGCCGGGTCTCCAGCTCCCGCTCAAGCGTCGAGATCTGGTGCGACACCGCGGAGGGCGTCAGCTGCAGCTTTTTGGCGGCAGCGGAGATGCTGCCCGTCCGGGAGACTTCGAGCAGGGCTACCAAGCGGGCGAAGGACAGCATGCCCGCCATTATTCCGCCTTGTCCCGGCCATATGAGAGCATTTCGCCATGCCCGTGAGTTCCGCCTGCAGCGACGGCGTTCCAAAGCTCGCCTACCAGGCCGTCGACGCGGCCGGCCGGGTGCTGGCCTCCCGCGGTGCCGATACCGTTTTCTACTCCGCCAGCACCATCAAACTTGCTGTCCTGATCGCCGCCGTGCGGCAGGTCGATGCTGGCCGGCTCAGCCTGCAGCAGCCGGTCACGGTGAAGGACCGGTTCCCCAGCCGCGTCCCCGGAGCCGGGGACTTCGTCTTCGAACCCGCAGAGGCAGACCAGGGCATGCCGCCGGCCGGCAGCACCATTTCCCTGGCCGATGCCCTGGGCCGGATGGTTTACGCCTCCTCCAACTCCGGAACCAACATGGTCCTGGAACTGACCGGCATGGAAGCAGCGGCCGAAGCCCTTGAGCTCTGCGGGGCGGCGTCGTCGCGCCTGGAGCGTCTCATCAGCGATCATCCCGCCCGGGACGCCGGGTTCACGCATGAAACGACGGCGGCCGACCTGGTCCGGATCATGCGCACCATCGTTTCCGGTGCAGCGGCCGGATCGGCCAGCACCCGTTTTATGCTCGAGCAGCTGCGCCGCCAGGAATATCCCGTGATTGGCAGCATCCTGCCCCGCGCCGTCGACTGGGGCAGCAAGTCCGGCTGGGTGGACGGCATCCACCACGACGTGGCGTTCGTTGGCACCCCGGGCACTGCCGGCTCCTATGTGCTTGCCGTCTGCACCCAGGGCTACGGACAGGAGCAGGCACTGGAAGCGATCCGGTCTGCCGCTTCGGCGGTGCAGTCTGCGCTGACAGTCTCGCTCACCGCCGACACCTGATTTACCGTAGGTGGGAGGCGCACGGTGCCGGGCCGGTTGCAGGAAGGACCATGCGATGAGTGACGCCGCAAAGACCGGCAGCCGGACGGGCGGGGTGCTGGCAGCCACATGCATCTCCACCCTGGTGGTTAACGCGAACACGTCCGCAGTCAGCATCCTGCTTCCGGCGATCTCCGCGGACACCGGAACGTCGGTGACAACCCTGCAGTGGGCAGTCACCGGCTACTCCCTGGTCGGTGCTGCAGTGATCGTCACCTCGGGCTCACTGGGCGATGTTTTTGGACGCCGGCGGGTCTTCCAGCTCGGGCTGCTGCTGTTCGTGCTGTCCTGCGTGATGATTGCCCTTGCCGGGTCCGGCGGGATGGTCATAGCCGGCCGCGTTATTCAGGGAGCTGCCGGAGCAACCATTCTGGCCTGCGGGCTGAGCCTGCTGTCAGTCGCGAATTCCGGTGACGCTCAGCTGCGGGCTGTCTCCCTGTGGGGTGCGGCCGCGGCTGTCGGGGCTGCCGCCGGGCCGTTGGCCGGGGGGCTGCTGGTTGATGCCACAGGCTGGCAGGGACTGTTCTGGATCGACGCCGGCGTAGCTGTCCTGTGCATGGCCCTGACCGCGGCAACCGTTGCCGAGTCGCGGGACCCGGACCGGCCACGGACCATCGACTACGCGGGCACCCTCTTGATTGCGCTGACCCTGACGCCGCTCATCCTCGGCGTCACCCAGAGCGGTGAGTGGGGATGGCTTTCGATCGGCACCCTCGGCTGCTTCGCGGTCACAATCGCCGCCGGCTACGCCTTCATCGTCGTCGAAGGGCGGGTGGCCGTTCCGCTCCTGGACCTCGCCCTGCTGCGCAACCGCGTCCTGGTCGGTTCGACCATCGCCATCCTCATCGGAGCGGGCACCATCAACGCCCTGATGTACCTCTTGAGCCTGTACTTCCAGGACCCCGCAACCCTGGGCCTCAGCCCGCTTCAAGCCGGGCTCGCCACCCTTCCCGCGACTGTCGGGCTTGTGGTCGTGGCGCCCTTCGTACCGCGGCTGGCGGCGAAGTTCGGTGGCCGGCAAACCATCGGACTGGGATTCGCCCTGACCACAGCGGGATTCATCATCGTTGGGTTCGTCCACCCCTCGTGGACCTATTCCCTGTTCCTGACACCGTTGATTGCCATTGCGGTCGGCATGGGTTTATCCAACGGCCCGGCGTCGTCGGCAGCAACCGCGGCAGTGCCGGAGAACCAGGTTGGAGGGGCATCCGGAGTATCCAACATGGCACGGTATGTCGGCGCTGCGGTCGCCACCGCGCTGGCCGCCACCATTTACGGCAACGTGATCGGCGCCCGGTCCACTGCCGGCGCACCAATCAGCGACGCCCTGGCCGCCGGGTTGGCCGCGGCCTCGTGGGCGATGGCAGTTTTCAGCTTCCTCGGGGTCCTGATGGCGTTTGTCATCGCACGCCACCGTGCGCCGAAGGGCACGCTGAACGACGCCGCGGCCGCTGCTGCAGCCACGTCCTTCACACTGCCAACCTCGGCGACGCCCGAACCCACCGACCGGAACCGCTAAGCACAGACCGGATCCAACAACGGGTGCACTGAGCCATTCCGGCGCACATAGCTGGTGCCCCGGGGGGCCGGGTTTCATACTTGAGCCACATCCCTGATTTGCCATCGTCACACGGAGGCACTCATGAGTAAGCGAGCGATTTTTCAGGAAGCACCGTGAGTGCCGACGCCCCGCCGGACGGAACCGCACCGCCGCCGCCGGCCCGCACCCGCCCCACCAACACGCAGTGGATCTCCTGGATCGCACTGGCGATGATGACCACCAGCTCCGTGGCCAGTCTCCGGGCCGCCCCCACGATGGCCGTCTACGGTTTGGCCTGCGTCTTCCTCTACGTGGTCCCGGCGATCGTTTTCCTGCTCCCCACCTCGCTGGTTTCCGCCGAGCTGGCTTCGGGCTGGACCGGCGGCGTCTACAAGTGGGTCTCGGAGGGCATCTCCAAACCGATGGGATTCCTCGCGGTGTGGTGCCAGTTCGCGATGACCATTTTCTACTACCCCAGCCTCCTGGGGTTCGTCGCCAGCACACTGGCCTACGTCATCAATCCCCAGCTCGCGAGCAGCGGGGTGTGGACCGCCTGCGTTATCATCGTCGTCTATTGGTCCGGGGTCTGGGTGTCCTCCCGCGGCACCAAGGGCGTGGCCGGGCTCGCCAGCGGCGGGCTGATCATCGGGACGCTGGTCCCCGGCGTCGTCCTCGTCACCCTCGGCATCGTCTTCCTCGGCCAGGGCAACGTTTCGGCTGCCCCCATGACCGCTGAGAATCTCCTTCCGGCCTGGGCCGGGCTCTCCAGCCTCGTCCTCATCGTCAACAATTTCCTGTCCTATTCAGGGATGGAAATGAACGCTGTCCACGTGTCTTCGCTGAAGAACCCGGACAAGGAATACCCCAAGTCCATGTTCCTGGCCATGGGCCTGGTGCTCGCCATCTTCATCCTGCCCGCCCTGGCAATCAGCTGGATCGTCCCCGCCGAGCAGCTGTCCCTCACCGCAGGGGTGATGCAGGCCTTCGACGCCGTCTTTGCCAATTTTGGGTGGCAATGGCTGACTCCGATCGTTGGCATCATGCTGGTCACCGCGTCCCTTGGCGGGATGCTCACCTGGCTGGCCGGTCCGTCCAAGGGGCTGCTGCTCATCTCCCGGCAGGAAGGGTATCTTCCCCCGTTCCTGCAGAAACTGAACAAGAACGGGGTCCAGCAGAACATCCTGGTGGTCCAGGGAATCGTCACCACGATCATCGGGCTCGCGTACGCGCTGCTTCCGAACGTGTCGAGTGCGTACTGGATCTTCTCCGTGATCACGACGCAGGTGTACCTGATTATGTACCTGCTGATGTTCGTTGCCGCGGTCCGGCTGCGCCGGAAGCAACCCGACCACCCGCGCGGTTTCCGGGCTCCCATGCTGCTGGGCCTGTGCGGGGTGGGCTTCGCTGCATCCTTGGCCGCCCTGCTGGTCGGGTTCGTCCCGCCGTCGCAGTTCGCCTCCGGCAACCCGGGAATCTACGTCCTGGTCGTGGGCGGCGGTGCCCTCGGCCTGGGCCTGCTGGTGCCGTTCCTCTTCTACCGGTTCCGTAAGCCGTCCTGGAAGCAGGGCCCAGCCGCGGAGGTGGACTCATGAGCACGCCAGCGGAGCATGAGCCCAAACGCCAGCGCACCTGGATCTACATCGTGGCCTGCGTGCTCCTCGCCGGCCTGGCAGTGTGGGCGCTGCTGGCGTTCAACACGGCCAGGAACAACCGGCAGGCCCAAGAGAAAGCGGAGCGGTTTATTACCCTGGTCGAGGCTTCCGGCATCAGTGCCCCCGACCAGGATCAGGTGGCCCGTGTGCTGGGCGACGACGGCGGTGCGGCCTGCGCCAATCCGAACGCCGCGCTCAGCCGGGCAACCCTGAACTCGATGCTGGCCAACGGGGCAACCGGGCCCGGCGCGCGGCCGATCATTTCCGAAAGCCGCGCGGTCAAGGGGCAGCTGCTCATCATCGAGGTCTATTGCCCCGAGCATCTGGACGATTTCAAAGCCTCCATCGAGGAACTCAAGACCGAAAACACGGGAGGCTGAGCATGGACGCACGGGAGAACGTGGCGCAGCTGATGCCGCAGGCCCATGAGGAACTGACCGAACTTGTGGCCCTGCGGTCCGTGGCGGATCCCCGCCAGTTCCCCGCCGAAGAATGCGAACGCGCCGCGGAGTGGGTCAGGGAAAGGTTCGCGGACCTCGGTTTCGCCGATGCCCGCCTGGAACAGACTTCGGACGGCAGCAAGGTGGTGGTTGGGTCCCGGCCCTGCGCCGATCCGCAGGCTCCCACCGTGCTGCTCTACGCCCACTATGACGTCCAGCCGCCCCTCGACGACGGTGCCTGGCGGACGCCGCCCTTCGAACTGACCGAGGTGGACGGCCGCTGGTACGGGCGAGGCGCCGCCGACTGCAAGGGGAACATCGTGATGCACCTGGCCGCCCTGCGTGCCCTGGGCCAGGACGTCCCCGTCAACCTCAAACTGGTGGTCGAAGGCTCGGAGGAGCAGGGCACCGGCGGGCTCGAGGCCTTCGTTGAAGCCCACCCCGATCTCCTGCGTGCCGACGCGATTCTCGTCTGCGACACCGGCAACGCCGCAGTGGGCTATCCGGCCGCCACCGTCAGCCTGCGCGGCATGGTCAACGTCGTCGTCACAGTGGAAGCCCTGGCCACCGAGATCCATTCCGGGATGTTCGGCGGGCCCGCACCTGATGCCCTCGCCGCGCTCGTGGCCATCCTCTCCACCCTCCGTGACGAGCGCGGGAACACCACGGTCAAAGGGCTGGACAACAGCCGGTCCTGGTCGGGTGCGCCCTACGCGGCTGATCAGTTCCGCACCGATGCCGGCGTGCTGGACGGGGTCTCCCTGCTCGGCGACGGCAGCGTCGCCGACATGCTGTGGGCGCGTCCGGCGCTGACAATTCTTGGCATCGACTGCCCGCCGGTCCTCGGCTCGGCTGCGGCCATCGTTCCGCGGGCGGCCGCCCGGCTGAACCTCCGGATTCCGCCGGGCACTGCGCCCGACGCCGCGGAGCCGTCCCTCATAGCGCATCTGCAGGACGCTGCTCCCTGGGGTGTCCACGTCACGGTGGATGTCGAGGCAACCGGTTCTCCGTTCGAGGCTTCCACCGACGGGCCGGCTTACCAGGCCATGGCAGCCGCCGCGCAGGAGGCCTACGGGCGGCCGCTGGCGAAGCTGGGGCAGGGCGGGTCCATCCCGCTGTGCAACGTGTTCGAGCAGACGTACCCCGGTGCGGAGATCATCCTGATCGGTGTCGAGGAACCGCAGGCCCTCATCCACGCTCCCAACGAAAGCGTGGACCCGGGCGAGATCGAGCACATGGCCCTGACCGAGGTCCTTTTCCTGCGGCGTTACGCCGACCAGGGCCGCTCAGGGAATGTGTGATTCCGGCAGTGCCGCTGGACCTACGGCGCCGAGGACCGGGAGGCTCCTGGACCAGAACCAACGATTAATACGACGACGGCGGCGGCCAGCGCCGCCGTCGCCAGGAAAACTCCCGCGTTTCCCGGATTTGGCGTGAAGGCGAGAATCACCGCAGGAAGGCAGGCGCCACCCGCTGCACCGCTGACAACCAGCAGACCGACCGCTTTTTTGGCGTCCTGCACTCTCACTCGTGTGAGCCCGATGCCGAGAACCAGTGAGTACATCGGTCCAAGGCAGGCCACTGCCACGCCGGTGGCCCCCAGCGCCGCTTCCGGTTGCGGTCCCCGGAGGAATCCCGCAGCAGCCAGACACGCTGCCGCGAGTGTGCAGGTGACGATGAGGACCGCCGCCGGCGTCACCCTGGACTTCAGGATGAACCAGGTGCTGTAGCGGCCCACGGCCATCAGGACCCAGAAGATTGAAGTTCCGGCTGCGGCGGAAGCGGCGTCGAGGGCAAGTACTTCCGCGGGGATGACCGCAGACCACCCGGCGAAGATTGTTTCGATGCCCACATAAAGGAAGAGGGCAGCGGAGATGGGCGCCAGCAGGAGGAACAGAGCAGGCCTGGCGGTTCCGGCGCCATCCGAAGCATCCGAAGCATCCGGGCGAGACGGGGAGGACCGCGGGAAGGAGAACAAGCCAGCGGTGGCGAGGTGCAGCAGTGACACGCCGAGCAGCAAGGGAGCCGGGCTGCCGCCCGTGGGCCCCGCGGCAATCAGCAGCGGGCCCAGGGCTGCAACCAGGGCCACCGTTCCCGTCAGCGCTGACAGCAGACCGGTGGTTCCTTCCCCGGCCAGAACCCGGGCCAGGATGCTGCCGCTGGCTTCGCAGAGGCCAAAGCCCAGGCCAGCCGCTGCTGCTGCGGCGGTGAAAGTGCCACCATCCGGGGCGGCGGCCACTGCAAGGAGCGCCGCAGCCTGCAGCGCTGATCCCGCAGCCAGGGTGGCCGCAGGCGTGATTACCCGCAGCAGGACCGAAGCCAGCAGCACCCCGGCCATCAGCCCGAAGAAGAGTGCCGGCACAGCGCTGAGGTAGCCGGCAACCGGCCTGTCGGCGTTGTGTGCTGCGAGCGGGATCAACGCGGGGATGATCGACGCGGTGCCGCCCATCCCGGCAAAGGCGGCGAACAGTCCGGCCTTCTGCGCCCGCAGGCTCAGAAGGTGTCTCCCGCTGCGGAGCAACGTTATCCGCCTACTGCCCGGGCGGCAGGGACGGCTGCCAGAAGTTCGCGGGTGTAGTCAGCCTGCGGGGCATCGAAAATCTCGGCGGGAGTGCCGCTCTCCACGATGCGGCCGCGCTGCATCACATGGACAGCATGGGAGATCATCCGGACCACGGCCAGGTCATGGCTGATGAAGAGGTAACTCAGGCCCAGTTCCCGTTGCAGGTCCGCGAGCAGTTCCAGGGTCTGTGCCTGGACCAGGACATCCAGGGCGGAGACGGCCTCGTCCAGCACCACCAGATCAGGCGAAAGGGCGAGCGCACGGGCGATGGCCACGCGCTGCCGCTGGCCGCCGGAGAGCTCATGGGGCAGCCGGCCAGCCAGCGCCGCCGGCAAGGCGACCTTGTCCAGCAGTTCCACACAGCGCTTGTGCCGTTCACCCTTGGTGCCCAACCGGTGCACCCGCAGCGGTTCCGTCACGGACTCCGCGACGGTGTAGCGAGGATCCAGGGAGGCATACGGGTTCTGGAACACCGGCTGCACCCGGCGGCGGAACTCGAAGAGCCCGCGGCGGCTCAGCGAGGAAATACCCGTCCCCTCGAACAAGATCTCTCCCGAAGTGATGTCCTCGAGCGCCAGCATCAGGTTCGCCGTCGTCGACTTGCCGGACCCGGATTCCCCGACAATGGAAACCGTCTGGCCGCGGGGAATGGTGAAGCTGATGTCATCGACGGCAGTGAAAGCGGTCCCGCCCCGGCTGCCGGGGCCACGGATGGTGAACACCTTGCTCAGGTTGCGCACTTCAACAATGTTCTCCGGCGGCGCTTCCATGCCGGGTCCCGCAGCAGCGGCCGGGCGTTCGGCGGTGAGGATGGACCGGGAGGCCAGGCTGGGTGCTGCCGTCAGCAGCCGTTGGGTGTAGTCATGCTGGGGATCAGTCATGATCTGGGCTGCCGGCCCGGACTCAACGATCTCGCCCTGCCGCATCACCACAATGGAGTCCGCACGCTCCGCGGCGAGCGCAAGGTCGTGCGTAATCAGCAGCACCGCGGTGTCCATCTGCCCGGTGAGTTCACCGAGCTTGTCCAGGATGCGGCGCTGGACCGTCACGTCCAGTGCCGAGGTGGGCTCGTCGGCGATCAGCAGGCTCGGACGGCAGGCCAGGCCCATGGCAATCAGGACACGCTGCCGCATACCGCCGGAGAATTCGTGCGGATACTGGCTGAGCCGGCGTTCCGGGTCCGGGATCCCCACCATCTCCAGCAGCTCGACCACCTGTTCCCGGCTGCCCTTGCCCCGGGACTTCCCGTGAACCTCCAGCGCTTCGGCAATCTGGTCGCCGACACGCATCAGCGGGTTCAGGTTGGACATGGGGTCCTGCGGAACGAAGCCGATCCTGGCACCGCGGATGGCAAGCATTTCCCGCTCGGTGGCCTCGGCCAGGTTGCGTCCCGCAAAGAAAATCTCGCCCCCGGTGATCTGGCCCGTCCCGGGTAGGAGCCGGTTCACTGCCGCAGCCGTAGTGGACTTGCCCGAACCGGATTCGCCCACGAGGGCCACTGTCTGCCCGGGGAACACATCCAGGGAGAAGTGGTGGACCACGGCCTGCCGGCGTTTCCCGGTTCCGAAGGCAATGGAGAGGTCCTGGATGGAAAGGAGCGGTGATTGGGGGGTCATGGCTGGTGCCTCTCTTGGGTGCTGCAGCTGCGGGAAAACGTGGGTGCCTGGCCTCGGGATCTGTGCGTTCATGGTGCACCGCCGGTGAGGTGGGTTCCGGCTGCCCCGAGGAACTCCGCCCACAGGGTCTCGGTCGGGACCGGTTCCCCGTCCACGAGCAGCCGGTTGCTGGCCAGCGCAAAAGCCAGGTGCCGGCCGGGTACGAACCCCACCGCGCACCCGACGTAGCCGGGGTGTCCCAGGATGGTCAAGGCCTCACCGGCCACGGTCAGCCGGTACCGGCGGAAGCCCAGCGATTGCCCTGCATCAGGCCCGGCCGCGAAGAACTCTTCGGCGGTCTCCGGGCTCCAGAGGGAATCGTGGTTTCGGTAATCGGCCAGCGCCCCGGCGAACCGCAGCAGGTCGGGGACCGTGGAAAACAGGCCAGCATGCCCGGAGACGCCGCCGAAAGCGTGGTAGGCGTTCCCGTCCGCGACCTGGCCGTGCACGGGCGAGCGCCGCCAGCGGGCGAAGTCGCTGCTTCGGAAGGGAACGGGATAGGGCCGCTGGGTGTCTAGCATGGCCGCTTCGATCCGGTCATCGCGGGCACCGGTTGCCACGTTGGCACCGGCGGGGGCTGCATACCGGGTTGCTTCGAGGCCGAGCGGTCCGGTGACCAGCTGCGCGGTCGCTGCGGCAAGGTCCAGCCCTGCCGCTGCGCCGACCACCCGGCCCAGGAGAATGAATCCGAGGTCCGAATAGCGGCGTTCCGTTCCGGGCGGGCAGGCCAACGGAAGTGTTTCGATGACGCGGTGGGCGTCCGCTTCGCCGTCGGCCGCCAGATACAGGGGATACCACTGCTGAAGCCCGCCCCGGTGCAGCAGCAGGTCCCGGACCGTGACGGTTTCCCTACCGGCGCCGCGGAACCGCGGCAGGTACCGGCGGACTTCGGCGTCGAGGTCCACCAGTCCGTCCGAGACGAGCCGGAGAAGGCATGCGGTGGTGCCGAGCACCTTGGTGACGGAGGCAAGGTCATGGTGGGTGTCCGGATGCATGGCGTCGATGCCCCGGCGCCCACCTCCGGACCAGCTGACGGTGCGGAACCCCGCACTCACCACGGCCGTGGTTTCCGGCGTCCGGAGCCCCAGCGTCACCCCGGGCGGCGGCTCCTGGGCAGCGGCTCCGGACAGGCGGGTGGAGAGCAGGAGGCTGGCCGCGGATTCCAGTGTGCTCATCCGGACCACGCCGCTGGAACCATACGGGAGGCTGCCCGCCGCAGCACCGAACGCATGGACACTGCCCTAAGCCCGGGAAAGGGTCAGGGTGCGGGGCGCTGACCCGGCGGGCGGCGGCAGGACGAGGGGTCCGCTGCCGGGGGTGATGCTGCCCAGAATGCGTGCGTCCCGGGCTCCGGTTCCTCCCGGGACGGTGCCGGGCAGCCCATGGGCGGTGCACCAGCCGATAAGGGCGAAGGCAATCGCTTCCTTGTCATCCGCGGGAGCACCATAGTCATCGGATTGAGTGATGACGACGCCGGGCAGAGCCTTTCGGAGTCCCTCCATCAGGACGCCGTTCCGGCAGCCTCCACCCGAAGCCACCACCAGGTCGATCCCGTGCGCCCGGATCTCCTGCGCCACGGTCCGGACCGTCAGTTCGGTGAGGGTTGCCACCAGGTCAGCGTCACCGGGCTCGGCGCCGGCGTCCCGGAGGATGCCTTCGACATAGGGCAGGTGGAAGTGTTCCTTGCCGGTGGATTTGGGAGCAGGCAGCTGGAAGTAGGCATCCTTGAGGAAGACGTCGAGCAGGTCCTCGTCGACGGTGCCGCTGGCGGCGATCCTGCCGTCGGCGTCGTACCCTTCCGCGCCAAGTTCCCGGGTCACCACCACGGCGTCGATCAGGGCGTTGGCAGGCCCGATGTCGTACGCGAACAATTCCCCGGCCGACGGAACAACCGTCATATTGGCGATCCCGCCGAGGTTAAGGGCAGCGGCGGTGCCGGGATGACCGGCCAGCAGCAGGGCGTCCAGGTAGGAAACCAGCGGCGCGCCGTGGCCACCGGCGGTAATGTCCCTGGCGCGGACGTCGGAGAGCACGGGCGTTCCGGTCGCCTCTGCAATCCACGCCGGCTGACCAATCTGCAGGGTGCCCAGGGCCTGCCCTCCGTCCACCCAGTGGAATACGGTCTGCCCGTGGGAGACCACCAGGTCCACGGGACCGCTTTGCCGGATGGTCTCCGTTGCCACCTGGGCGAACTGCTGGCCAACCAGGGTATCCAGCTCGCACATTTCTGCCAGCGTGGTCGAGGCGGGCGGAAGCGCGTTAATGATCCGGCTCCGGAGAGCCTGGGGATACGGGGTGCTGCCGGAGTGCTGGAGAATCCCGGTCAGGTGCCCGTCCTTCTCCTCAAACTCCACGACGGCGGCATCGATCCCGTCATGGGAGGTGCCTGAGATCATTCCCAGAATTCTCATGCTTGCTCTCCTAGCGCCGCGCGCAGCAGGCCGCCGTGCTTGGTCAATTGGGCCGCAGCAGCCACCGGATCCAGTCCCAGCCGGAGCGCGGTGATGGTCTGTTTGACGGAATTGTTGTTCGCCGCCAGGGCGTCCTGGGCTTCAGCCCGGGCTACCCCGGTAATCTCCTGCACCATCCGCAGGGCCCGCTCGCGCAGTTTCACGTTCGTGGGTTTTACATCGACCATGAGATTGCCGTAGGTCTTGCCCAGCTGGACCATCACAATGGTGGAGAACATGTTGAGCACGAGCTTCTGGGCGGTTCCTGCTTTCAGCCGGGTCGATCCGGCCACAACCTCCGGGCCGACGATGACTTCGATCGGGTATGCCGCGGCAGCGGCCAGCGGGGTTCCGGTGTTGCAGGTCAGTGCCACGGTCAGCGCGCCCCTGGCCCGGGCCCGGGTGACGGCGGCGATCACGAAGGGAGTCCGGCCGCTGGAAGCGATGCCGATCACCGTGTCCAGCGGCCCGATGCCTGCCGTGTCCATCGCCAGCGCACCGGCGTCAACGTCGTCCTCCGCCCCTTCGCAGGGCGCCACAACCGCTTTAGGGCCGCCGGCAATGACCGCGAAGATCTGATCCGGCGGTGTCCCGAAGGTGGGCGGGCACTCCGAGGCGTCGAGCACACCGATCCGCCCGGGGGTGCCCGCGCCCACGTAAATCATGCGTCCGCCCGCCTTCATCCTCTCCGCGGTGGCTTCGATGGCGGGTGAAATTTGCGGCAGGGCCTGCTGGACCGCTCCCGGAACGGCGGCGTCCGCGTTGTTCATGGTGCGGGCCAGTTCGCTGACCGGCATCGTGTCAATGGACGCAAAACGGGGGTCAGCGGTTTCCGTTTCCAGTCCGATCAGTCCGGCAATCTCACCGGGAGTCAAAGTCATCGCTTTCCTCGGTTCCGGGGGTCGAAGCCGTCGCGCAGCCCGTCCCCCAACAGGTTCAGGCCAACGACGAGGAGGACCACCACCACGCCGGGGGCAATCATGGTCCACGGCGCGACGTAGACCAGCGTGCGGGCTTCAAAGATCATCGACCCCAGTGAGGGCGCTGGCGGCGGAGTGCCGAGGCCAAGGAAGCTCAGGGATGCTTCGGTCAGCACTGCCCAGGACAGCGAGAGTGCCACCTGGACGATGATGATGGAGGTGATGTTGGGCAGCACGTGCCGCAGCATGATCATCACCCGGCTCTGGCCGGTGCTGGTGGCGGCCCGCACGTAGTCGATTTCACGCAGCGACAGGACAGGACCGCGGGTAACCCGGATGAAGATCGGGACATACACGACGGCGATTGCCACGGCTATCGTGAACCAGTTGCGGTTGAAGACGGAGGCCAGGGCCAGGGCCAGCAGCAGCGGAGGGAAGGCGAACAGAACGTTCGTGATCCCGCCGATAACGCTGTCAGCAGCGCCGCGGTAGAACCCGGCGACCAGACCGCCCAGCGTGCCGATGACTGCGGCAAAGGCCACGGCAACGACAGCGATGAGAGCCGAATTTGCCACGCCTGCAGCGACGCGGGAGAAGACGTCGCGGCCGAACTGGTCGGTGCCGAACCAGTGCTGTGCCGACGGCGCCAGAAGGCTGGACGGAGCGTCCTGCGTGAGCGGGTCGTAGGGCAGGGAGTTGCTGAAGGACAGGAGGGAAAGGACCGCCAGCAGGCAGATGAGGATCAGCCCGGACAGACCCGTGGGGCTCTTCAGGAGAGCGGGAACCCGGCGGCCAGCCGCGGCAGGAACCGGGCTGGTGTCGGTGGTCAGGGGCACGCCGGTCATGCGGCACGCACCCGGGGGTCGATGACCCGGTAGAGGAGATCGGTCAGGAGGTTCACGATCACGAAGGTCAGGGCGATAACAAGGACGGTGCTCTGCACGAGTGCGTACTCTTTCTGCTGTATTCCGAGCAGGACCTGCCGGCCGATCCCGGGAATCGAGAAGATCTGCTCCACTACGACGGCGCCGCCCAGCAGGTAGCCGAATTGGAGTCCCGTCATCGTGACGATCGGAACGAGGGCGTTGCGCAGCACGTGCCTGGCCTGCAGCCGGCCTTCCGGAACGCCTTTGGCGCGGGCGGTGCGGATGAAGTCATTGGAACGGATTTCCAGGACCGCAGTGCGCGTTGTCCGGATGATCGGCGCAGCAATGCCGAATCCGAGCACGACCGCGGGCAGGAGCATCTGCTGCAGGTTTAGCAGCGGATTGTCGGTAAACGCGGCGAAGCCCTCGCCGTTCGGGTTGAAGCCCCAGGAGGCGGCGAAAACCGAGAGCAGCGTGGTGGCGAGCAGGAAGGCCGGTACCGAGAGCCCTGCCAGGCTAACCACTTGGGCCAGGCCGTCGCGCGGTGAATCGGGGCGGGAAGCGGCCAGCATGCCGAGCGGCACACCGATCAGCAAGGCCAGGACAATCGCGAAAATTGCCAGTTCGAAGGTCACCGGGAGGGACCGCAACGTGAGGTCCAGGACGCTTTCCTGGGCACGGGAGGAGAAACCGAGGTTTCCAGTAAAGAGGTTTCCCAGCCAGGAGAAGAACTGGATAAAGAGCGGCTGGTCCAGCCCGTAGTAGCTCTCCAGCGCGGCCTGTTGGGCCGGGGTGAGTGCGGCAGCTTCGGTTCCGAGGCCGGCAGTGATCTGATCGCCGGGTATTGCACGGAGCATGATGAAAACGAAGACTGCCACTCCCAGCAGGGTGCCTGCAGCAGCGGCGATGCGGCGCAGCAGGGGGTTGTGGGTAAGTGTCTGGCGCATGTGCCTGGTTTTCTCGCCTGGGGCAGGCCCCGTCGCCGGGGCCTGCCTTCGGGGCGGTTAGTTGTTCGTTGTGGTGCGCAGGTACTGGAGCGAGCCGTTCGCCATCGGGATGAACCCGTCGACGGAGGTACTCGTCGTGGTGTAGGTGTAGCTGGTGAACAGCCAGACCCAAGCCGCGTTGTTCTCCAGTTCCTGGGAAACCTGGGTGTAGATGTCCGTGCGTTCCCCCGGGTCCGAGGCCGACTTGCCGGCGGCGAAGAGGGCATCGAGCTCCGGTGAGCTGTAGCCGGCAACCGCATTCAGGTTTCCGGTGCTGGTGAAGTAGCGTCCGTACATACCGTCCGGGTCGGGGCGGCCGCCGTTGAGGGCGACTGCGGCGTCAAAATCGCCTTCCTTCCAGCGGCTGACGAAAGCACCGGACTCCAGCACCTCAATGTCGAGCGTGATGTTGGCTTCGGCGAGCTGGGCCTTCAGGTTCTGGGCCTCGTCAACGGATGTGGCGTACTCCCCCTGGGAAACAATCGTGGAGATGGTGACCCCGTCTGCCTTCCCGGCCTTCTTCAGGTACTCGGCCGCTTTGCCGAGGTCCTTCTCGGGGCAGGGGCGGTCCGCAGGATCGGACTTGTAGGCCGGTGAGGTGATGGGCCCGGTGACTTCACCTTCGCCCAAGGCAGCGGTGTCCAGCACTTCCTGGCGGTCCACGGCGCACTGGATGGCCAGCCGGACATTTGCATCGGCGAGGACCTCCCGCCCGGCGTTCAGCTGCAGCGCGTGATAGCTCAGCTGCGGCGTTTTCGCGACCGTGAGGTTGGGACCTTCAGCGGTCTTGGCGACCAGCGGGCTGTTGAACACTGCGAAATCCACATTCCCGGACTGCATTGCCGAGACAATCGAGGATTCATCCGGGATGACCCGCAGTTCCACGCTGTCCAGTTTGGCCTTTTCGCCCCAGTACGAATCACTTCGCGCGAGTGTCAGCGACTGGCTCGGGACACGGCCCTCCAGGACGAAGGGCCCGGAGCCGTTCGGCTCGGTCATGAGTGCGGTCTCCGTGTCCTCAGATGAGAGGATCGCCATGTTAATCACGGCCAGGTTGGCGGGCAGGGCCGCGTCCGGAGCAGACAGGTTTACGACGACGGTGGCCGGGTCCGGAGCCTCGACCGAGGTCACGGCTGCCAGGGAGGTGCGGGCGACGGCGCCGGTCGCTTCCTCGTTGATCTTGTCCAGGGAGAACTTGACGTCCTCGGAATCCAGGGCGCTGCCGTCACTGAAGGTCACCCCCTCCCGGAGCTTGAAGGTGACCGCCAGTCCGTCCTCGGAGGCTTCCCAGGACTCGGCCAGCCCGGGAACTACTGCCAGGTCCTGATCGAACTCAGTCAGGGTGCCGTAAAGGTTCTGGAGCACGGAAACGGCCTGGAACTGGGTGGCCTTCCAAGGGAAGAGCGTGTCCGGGTCAGTGGTCACCCCAATGACGAGGCTTCCGCCGTCGGCGGCCGGATCCTGGTCCGGTTGTGCTGCCGGAGCACCACAGCCGGATAGGGCAAGGGACGCAGTAGCGGCTACAGCGAACGCCGAAAGCGTGCCACGGATGAATCGGGAACCGCTTTGCATGGTTGATCTCCTCGGTGACATGTGATGCATCCTGCATGCCGCGTCGGCCCCCGCAGGTCCCCCGGTAGAGCATCGGAAGTCCGGGTTGGTCATTAACGTACCTTCACCGACTGATTCATGTAAAGATATTCCCTAAAGAGATTTTCCGGCTTGCTTTCCGCCGTTTCGGCGGCTGGCCGGGGAGAATGATCCGGATGAGGGAGCGGAACGTGAACCACGTGTTGGAAGCACCGGAGTCTGAAACCGTGCTGATTCGGATTCGGGCTGCCCTTCCCTCCCTGCGTCCGTCAGAGCGGCGGATCGCCCAGGTGTTTGTTGACGATCCCGCTGCGGGGGCCTCGCTTTCAGTGGCCGACCTGGCTGAACTGTGCAAAACGTCGACCACCTCGGTAGTGCGCTTTTACAAGCGGATGGGGTACTCCCACTACAAAGACCTCCTGATGGATATCACCCGGGAGTCCATGCGCCAGGAACTCGCCATTTCGAGCCTGCCCCCGGTGTCCGGCGACATCGGCCGCACCGATTCACTCGAGGACATCGTGGCGAAAGTTGCGACCAACGAAACCCTGTCCATTGCCGATACTGCCCGGACGCTGGACACCAAAGCTCTTGGCGAGGCTGTTAGCCTGCTGTCCCAGGCACGGCGGATCGATACCTTCGGCATGGGCGCAAGTTCCTTTGTAGGCCTGGACCTCCAGCAGAAACTGTCCCGGATCGGCCGGACGGTACTGAATTGGGCCGACTCACACTCCGCTTGGACCGCTGCGGCCACGCTGGACAGCACCTGCGTCGCCATCGCCATTTCCCATTCGGGAAGCACGAAGGACACGCTGGAGTTCCTGACCGCGGCCAGGGAATCCGGCGCTGCGACCATCGCGATCACGAATTTCCAGGACTCCCCTGTGGCCTCCGCCGCTGACGTAGTGCTGCGGACCGCCGCCCGGGAAACCCGGTTCCGGTCCGGTGCCCTGGGCAGCCGGATCGCCCAACTGATGGTTGTCGACTGTCTCTTCACCGCCGTCGCGCAGGCATCTTACGACTCCTCCATGGAAGCCCTGCGCAATACCTACCGTGTGGTGCACGACCGGGGCGCGCAGAGCAACGCATAGACCGGCGCTTGTTCTTCCTTACACCGCCCGAACCGGTGAGTATTGAAGGAGCGTGGGAGGTTATCCGCGATCCATCAAGCGTGAGGAGCAACCATGAAAGCCGCCCGTTATTACGACCGTGGGGACATCCGGATTGACGATCTTCCCGAGCCGGAGGTGGCTCCGGGCACCGTGGGGATCGACGTCGCCTGGTGCGGCATCTGCGGCACCGACCTGCACGAATATCTTGAGGGGCCCATCTTCGCTCCCGCGCACGGCCAGTCGCATCCCATCTCCGGCGAATCCCTGCCCGTCACCCTGGGGCACGAGTTTTCCGGGGTGGTTTATGCCGTGGGTGAGGGAGTGGATGATCTGCAGGTCGGCCAGCACGTCGTCGTCGAGCCCTACATCATCCGGGACGACGTCGACACCGGCCCGGACAGCAGGGACTACCATCTGTCGCCGGACATGAACTTCATTGGGCTCGCCGGCCGGGGCGGCGGACTGGGAGAAAAGGTTGTGGTGCAGCGCCGCTGGGTCCATCCCATTGACCCGTCCGTGCCCCTGGACCAGGCTGCCCTGATTGAGCCGCTGTCCGTTGGCTATCACGCGGTGGAGCGTTCCGGAGCCAAGGCCGGGGACTTTGCCCTGGTCGGCGGGGCAGGGCCGATCGGGCTCCTGACAGCTGCCGTCCTCAAGGCACAGGGCGTCACGGTGGCCATGTCGGAGCTGAGCCCGCTGCGCCGGCAGAAAGCCGTCGAATCCGGGGTTGCCGACCATGCCCTGGACCCGTCGGAGGTCAACGTGGCGGAAGAGGTGCACCGGCTTACGGACGGGAAGGGTGCCGATATCGCCTTCGAATGCACCAGTGTCCAGGTGGTCCTGGATACGCTCATGGATGCGCTGCGCCCCACCGGGGTGCTGGTGGTGGTGTCCATCTGGGGCAAGCGGGCGGATTTCGATATGCACAAGCTGGTGATGAAGGAAATCGATATGCGCGGCACCATCGCCTACGTCAACTCCCACCCGGCGACCATCAAGCTCGTGGAGTCCGGAAAGATCGATCTCTCCCCCTTCATCACCGGCCGGATCGGCTTGGACGGCCTGGTTGATGAGGGTTTCGACACCCTCATCAACCGCAATGAGACCGCGGTGAAGATCCTGGTCTCCCCTTCGGGAAGGGGCCTGTAAGTCTGGTTGGGCGCGTACCTGTAGGGTTCGGAGTCAGGAACCTCTTCGGTTCCGCTACAGGAGCGAACATGTCAGACAAGTCCCCGCGCCAATCAGCATCCAAAAAGTCCGGCAAGTCCATCAAGGAAAAGCGCGCCGATAAGAAGGCTGCGGCAGCTCCATCCGCTTCCAGCGACAAGGCCCCCGGCGCCCAGCCTGCAAGCCGTAAAAAGTGAACGGCCCTTCGAACGGCCTCACCCTGGGTGTTGTGTCCAGCACCCGGAAGCCCGATGAGCGGCGCCTGCCCATCCATCCGCTGCACTTCGAACGCATCGCGCCCGAGGTGCGGCGGCAGCTGATCCTCGAAGAGGGCTACGGGGAGAAGTTCGGAGTTGCGGACGACGTCCTGAAACCGCTGGTGGGAGCCATGCTTCCGCGGACGCAGCTGCTGGCGGAGGCCGACGTCGTCCTCCTGCCCAAGCCGCAGCCGGCGGACCTCGCCGATCTCCGGGACGGGCAGACCCTCTGGGGCTGGCCGCACTGCGTGCAGGACCGCGCCATCACCCAGCTCGCCATCGACAAGAAACTCACCCTGATCGCCTTCGAAGCGATGAACCACTGGGCCAGCGACGGCGGGTTCGGGCTGCACGTTTTCCACAAGAACAACGAGCTGGCCGGATACTGCTCCGTCCTGCATTCCCTCGCCCTGACCGGAACGACGGGTGACTACGGCCGGCGGCTGCGCGCCGTCGTTATTGGCTTTGGTGCCACGGCCCGGGGCGCGGTGACTGCCCTGAACGCCCACGGCGTCCACGACGTCCAGGTCCTGACCCACCGCGGGGTCGCGGCGGTCGGGTCTCCGATCCATTCGGTGCGGATTGTGCAGTTCGACCATGAGGACAAGGCGCCGTTCCTCAGCGAGGTCATCACCGAACGCGGGCGGGTGCCGCTTGCACCCTTCCTGGCGGAGGCGGACATCGTGGTCAACTGCACCCTGCAGGATCCCAACGCCCCGCTGACCTACCTGCGCACCGCAGACCTGGCGGCTTTCCGGCCCGGCAGCCTGATCGTGGATGTTTCCTGCGACGAAGGCATGGGCTTCGAGTGGGCGAAAACCACCACCTTCGCCGACCCCATGTTCGAGGTCGGCGATCACATCAACTATTACGCCGTGGACCACAGCCCGTCCTACCTCTGGAACTCCTCCAGCTGGGAAATCAGCGAGGCACTGCTGCCCTTCCTGGAGACCGTTCTCAGCGGGCCCGAGGCCTGGGAGCAGAACGAAACCATCCGGAAGGCCATCGAAATCCGCGGCGGCGTCATCCAGAACCAGGACGTACTGCAGTTCCAGCAGCGGGCGGCCAGCTACCCGCACCCTGCACTGTCTTCCTGACGGTGCCCCGGACCGCGGCCTGACCGTGGAGGACCGGCCGCCGGGAATAGAAAGCAGGGTGAGCGTCTTTTACCGCTCATGAAAGCAATCGTTTACTCGGCCACCGGTCCCTCCTCCGTCCTCTCGCTCGCTGAGCGGGAGGCTGCAGTGCCCGGTCCGGGCGAAGTACGGGTGCGCGTCGTCACCTCCGGGATGAACCCCACCGATTGGAAGGCCCGCGCCGGAAGCAATCTGGCCTTTTCCGAGGTGGTGCCGAACCAGGACGGCGCCGGAGTGGTCGACGCCGTTGGCGAGGGTGTCACGGACCTGGAGCCGGGCGACCGGGTGTGGCTGTACCTCGCTGCCCACGGCCGGCCAACGGGAACCGCCCAGGAATTCACCGTTGTCCCCGCCGACCGGGCAGTCCTGCTTCCCGACGGCGTTGGTTTCGACGTCGCAGCCAGCCTGGGAGTGCCGGCGATGACGGCGCACCGTGCCCTGACCGTGCATGAGGACGGCCCGTCCCGGCTCTCCCCGGGAGCACTCGAAGGACGGGTGGTCCTGGTGCAGGGCGGCGCCGGAGCCGTGGGACACGCCACGATCCAGTTCGCGGCCTGGGCCGGCGCCACCGTGATCGCCACGGTCAGCAGCGATGCGAAGGCGGAGCTGGCACGTGCCGCCGGCGCGCACCACATCGTCCGCTATCCGGACGACGCCGAGGCCGACCGCATCCGCGAGCTCGCTCCGGACGGTGTGCACCACATCGTTGAAGTTGCTCCGGCCCAGAACGCGGCGCTGGACGTTGAGGTGATCGCCAACCACGGCAGCATCGCCTACTACGCGAACAACAACGGGGAAGAGTTCACCGCCCCGATCGTCGCCAGTTTCATCAAGAACATCCGCTGGCAGGGCGTACTGATCTACACGGTGGGGCAACGGGCCATCCAGGCCGCGGTGGAGGACATCACTGCCGCCCTGCGCGACGGCGTCTTTCCCGTGGGCGAGTCCGCTGGGCTCCCGCTGACCTGGTTCCCGCTGGAGGAGACGGCTGCCGCGCACGACGCCGTGGAGAACGGTGTCACCGGCAAGGTCCTGATCCGGGTGAGTGAAGAAAGCGCCTAGGATCCGCCGGCACCCGGCACCTGGTCCCCTACGCGGCGCAGATGGTGAAAACGCCGTGCATACGGGCCGCAGGTAGGGCACACTGGGCGCGTGAACTCCATCCCCTGGGTGCTGCATGTGGACCTCGACCAGTTCATCGCTGCGGTCGAAGTGCTGCGGCACCCGGAGCTGGCCGGCAAGCCGATCATCGTCGGCGGCCGGGGCGATCCCACCGAACGCGCGGTGGTGTCCACCGCGTCCTATGAGGCGAGGGCGTTCGGCGTCGGCTCCGGAATGCCGCTGCGGATCGCGGCCCGGAAAGTGCCCGACGCCGTCCTCCTCCCGGTCGATGCCGAGGCCTACCTTGAGGCGTCCGAACAGGTGATGGCCACCCTGCGGGCCCAGCCCGGCGCCGTCGTGCAGGTCCTGGGCTGGGACGAAGCGTTCGTTGGCGTCACAGCGGAAGACCCGGAAGCCTACGCGCGGCAGATCCAGGCCGCCGTGCTGGAACGGACGCAGCTGCACTGCAGCGTGGGCATCGGCGACACCCTGGTCCGCGCCAAAAACGCCACCGATTTCGGCAAGCCGGCCGGCGTCTTCCGGCTCACGAAAGAGAACTGGCTCGAGGTGATGGGGGCTAGACCCACCAGGGAACTGTGGGGTGTCGGAGCGAAGATTTCGGGCCGGCTGGCGAAGCTCGGTGTCACGACGGTTGCCGAACTGGCAGCGGCTGATCCGCAGGGCCTGGTGCCGGAGTTCGGCCCCAAGATGGGTCCCTGGTACGCGCAGCTCGGGCGCGGAGACGGCTCCAGCGCCGTCGACGACACGCCCTGGGTTGCCCGCGGGCACAGCCGGGAGACCACCTTCCAGCAGAACCTCACCGAACCCGCCCAGGTGCACGACGCCGTCACCCGGTTGGCCGCGGATGTCCTGCAGGATGTGGCGGCCGAGGGACGGCCCGTGATTGGGCTGACCCTCAAGGTCCGCTACGCGCCCTTCACCACCAAAACCCACGCCCGGAAGATCCCCGAGACCTTCGACCGGGAGGAGGTCCTGGCCCGGGCCCTGGACCTCGCCGGGGCGATCGAAGCCGGCCGTCCGATCCGGCTGCTGGGCCTGCGCGCCGAAATGGCCATGCCCGACAACGCGCGGAAAGGGCACACGCCCACGCGCGGAGGCTGGTGACGGCATCGGCGGGTTCTCCAGATTTTGGGCTGCTTCTAGGGACCGGCGGCCCCTAGGCACAGGGGGCGATTGGGTCTATTAATCAAAGGGGTAGGTCAATGCGCTGGCGGCCCCCGCAGGGGCCGGACCAGGTGAAAAGGTGCGTGCTCCGCGGAGGGATTCAGCGCCCAAGCGCAGTTGTGGAGCCTGCCCAGGACAACCAGCAGGACCGACCGCAGGAGGTCATGATGCCCGGTTTAGTTCGCAAAAGCCTGGATTCGCCCGAGGAGACACGTCCTTTCGAAGGCAATTCGGGTCAACTTCAACTCGTCAACCTGGAGCAGGGTGCGGTAGGCCGCGCGACGTTCCTGCCTGGCTGGCGCTGGTCCCTGAACGTCAAACCAATCGTTAAAACCGAGAGCTGTCAGGCCGCCCACCTGGGGTACTTCGTTTCCGGGCGGATGAAGGTGGTCATGAACGACGGCGAAGAAATGGAATACGGGCCGGGCGACTTCGCCAGCATGGCGCCCGGGCACGACGCCTGGGTCCTGGGCGACGAGCCCTGTGTGGTCATCGATTGGCAGGGATTCGCCGACTACGCGAAGCCCTGACACTCCGGCCCACTCTCCGGCAGCCCGGGCGCGGCGGCCGGCCGCCAGGTCAGCGAGAACAGTGCTGTCAGGCGTCCATCTGGGCGAGCACGTCATCGGCGCGCTGCGGGCTGCCCTCAGCGAGGCCGCGGTCGATGGCGCTGCGGAATACCAGCCACATCAGGATGCCGGCCAGCAGCACGGCCACTTCGGTGACGGTCAGTGCCCAGATGATGCCGTCGAGCCCAAACCACAGATTTCCCAGAAGCACGATGGGAACGAACAGGACACCCTGGGTTATCGACATCACGGTCGCGGGCAGGATCCGCCCGGTGGCCTGGAAAAATGATGTCAGAAGGCCGGTAAATCCATTGGCGATCATCGCAACAAGCTGCGCCGTAAGGATGGTGGCTCCGAGCAGCAGCAGAGAGGAATCCGGCAGGAAGAAGGAGACAATCTGTTCCCGGAACGCAACGGCCGGAACCGCAAAGATCAACGCGATAACACCGACCGCAATTCCGGAAGTGCGCAGTGCCGCCAGAAGCCGGCTACGGTCGCCCTTGCCGTAGGAGTAGGCCAGGAGCGGCAGCACGCCAAGCGTGATGCCCATCAGCAGGAACTCGGGCACCTGGGCGATCCGGACCGCAACCCCCATGGCCGCAAGCGGTCCGTCTCCATAAGCGGCGGCAAGATTGTTCAGCACCAAAGAGGTGACGATCAGGAAGCCAGCCTGCAGCAGTTCGCTGACGCCTATGCCCAGGACAGGTTTAAGGACAGCTGGTGAGAGCGTAAACCAACGCGGAGCGAGCCTTACGTGCTCGCTGTGCCGGTGCAGCCAGGTCGCGAAATAGGCGACAAGTACCAGGTTGGAGAGGCCGACTGCCAGCGCGGCGCCCGCGACTCCCCAGTGCAGCCCGAGGATGAACAGTACGTCGAAGGCAACATTCGAGGCTGTGGAAATGATGATCCCGGTCATGACCTGGCGGGCGGCACCTTCCGCCCGGACGAGCTGTTCCAGGCAGAAAGCGGCGGAGAGCACCGGAACAAAGAGAAGAGTGACGGCGGTAAAAGCCCGCGTTGCCGGGGCCGCCGCGGCATCGGCACCCAGTAAACTCACCAGCGGATCCAGCAGAAGCAACCCGATGCCGCCGAGGATCGATCCGGCCAAGGCGGCGCCCCATAGGGAGAACGACGAAACGTGCTTGATGCCCCGGGCCTTCTCGGGGTCGGACTCCGCCTCGCCGAGCAGCCGGGAAACCAGCGCGCCGCCGCCAGTGCCGAAGACGCCGCCGACCGCCATGACAAGTGCCAGGAGCGGAGAGCCCAACGTGATGGCGGCCAGAAGCGTCGTGTCATGCAGCGAACCGATAAAGCCGGCGTTGATGACGTTGTAGATGGCGCCGACAATCATGGCTGCGGCCATGGGTACACAGAGGTGTACAAGCGCGCGCAGGATCGGTGAAGCGGACAGGTACCAGTGATTGGTGCCGACGGCGGCTGCCTTCGGTACCGGAAATTCGGGGTTTGTGGAGCTCATAGCTGCTCCTTTCAGGCAGGTTCGAGCGCCGCGCCGGCGAAGGCCGGCACGGGGGAAGGGAGGTTTGTTGAGGTGGGTTTTGGCCGCAGGCGGCAGTGACTACCGGGGCGGCCCCTACTACTACCGGGTCGGTTTCGGCATTTCTGCGGTGACCTTCAGGAGCAGGTTGTGAAGAAGTTCCCGTTCGGCCTGATCCAAGGGGGACAAAATGACCTCGTCGGCGTCGCTCATCGCGGCTTCGAATCCGGAGATAAGCTCGGTGCCTGCCGGGGTGGCGTAGACGCGCTTTCTGCGTTCATCACCGTTTTCGCTGCGGCGTTCAACCAGGCCGCGGCGCTCGAGTCCCTGCAGGAGACTTGACACGCTCGCCGGGCTCGTCCGGGTCATCTGCGCGATTTCACGCTGAATCACCCCGGGATTTTTGCTCAGATATCCGAGCACGAAAGCCTGTTCGTGGCTGAGTTCGCGTGCCCGGATCCAGTCCTCGCCAGCTTTGCGTTGGGCCCAGCCGATCCAGCGGACCAGGTCAAGCGTGGTGCTGAGGGAAACTCCGGTTTCATCCATAGTTAGAAGACTAATAGTTAGAGATCTAACTGTCAATCGCTGGCCGGCAGGCTAGCCGTTAGGGTGGGACGACAACGTACAAGTCCCCGAGGGAACCATGAAGAAAACTGCCGCTGTTCCTGTCATGGCACTGCTGCTCCTCACCGGCTGCAGTGCAGCTGATGCGAAGCCCGGTTCCGGGCCATCGTCCGCGCAGGCAACCGCCCCGGCGAGTGCCGAAACCGCCGCACCCTCTTCAGCCGCCGTCGAAACGGTGGCTGAGGACCCGGAAAAGCCGGCTTGCCTGGGGCTCCTCGGAACCGACGGCAAAGGGCCCCTGTACCAGGCGATCTCGATTGTGAGGATCAGCGACGGGACGTACAGCCTCGGAGGAGGGGACCCCGAGAGCGCCCGCCTGCTCAACGGGGAAGTCCAGGCAATAGCTGAGGAAGCCCCGCAGGACATGGAACCCCTGCTGGAGGAACTGTCTACCGCCATGAAGAGCACCATGCCGCGGACCGGGAAGCTGGATACCGCCAGGACCTTCGACCCCTTTACCTGGTCCAGCGCCGTCGCGGGTCTCCTCACCCGGTGCGCCCCCCCATGACGCCGGCAGCGCCGCCGTGCCAATTGCGCCCGCGCTTTCCACGGCGGGCGGGGCCAGCGCTGTGTACGCGGGCTATCCCCTGCTGGTGAACGCCGCCTCCGTGGACTACCGTGTTGCTGCCTGGTTCGGCGACAGGCTGGCGGACGGTCAGGTTGTGGCGCTGGCCCCAGGACTCTACGCGCCGTACGACCCCAATGTTCCTGATCTGGCAGCCTACTACGACTCATCCAATGTGGCCGGGAGCAGTGCCATGAAACAGACGGTTTTCCCCGGATCCGGGGCGGCCGCTTCCTGGTCGGGTGTGGCCCCGGGGCCTCAGGAGCCCTAGCCGCACTTCACCCAATTTCGGGGCGGACCGGTACAGCAGCGGCATTGTTATTGTCAGCCTCTCACCCGATTGGCAGGATGACTCATGGCCATCATTGTGAACGCCGATAATTTTGTCCGCGCCGAGAGCGCCCGCATGTTCCATGACCTCCAGCGGGACGCCGGAGGCATCAATACCTTCCTTCACAACCGGCAGCCGGCCGCAATCGACAGGCAGACCGTCATCCGGCTCAACCGCGACACGCTCTACAGCTTCGCGATCGTCGACATCTCCCACGGTGCCACGCTCACGATTCCCCAGTTTGAGGACAGGTACCTCTCGGCCATGGTCGTCAACGAGGATCACTACATCAACGGTGTCTTCCACTCCCCCGGAAAGTACGACCTCACCGTCGAGGAATTCGGCTCCCCGTATGTCGCGGTCGCGGTGCGCATCCTCGCCGACCCTGTAGATCCATCCGACCTCGCCGTGGCCGGTGCGATCCAGGACCGGCTCCAGCTGCGCAGCAGCTCCTCCGTTCCATTCGAGACCGCCGACTACGATGCGTCGTCGTTCGCGGCCACCCGCGACGCTTTGCTCTCCCTGGCCAGCCACCTCACCGGCTACGACCGCATGTTCGGCTCCCACGATGCAACTGAGCCCGTGCGCCACCTCATCGGAACCGCCGCAGGCTGGGGCGGCCTCCCCACGAGCGAAGCCACCTACATCGGTGCGAGCCCAGACCTGCCCGACGGGCGGTACGAATTGACCGTCAAGGATGTTCCGGTTGACGGGTTCTGGTCCGTCTCGGTCTACAACGCGGCTGGCTACTTCGAACCAAACGATGCCGGCGCGTACACAATCAACAACATCACTGCTGACAAGAACCCGGACGGCTCAGTGACCGTTCGATTCGGTGACTATCCAGCTGGCACCCACAACGCCATCCCCACGCCGGATGGCTGGAACTACCTTGTCCGCCTCTACCGCCCACACCCCGAGATACTCGACGGCACCTGGACGTTTCCTGCGCTTTCAGAGGCCTAGCACCGGCGGTACGCCCTCCCTGGTGGCGGTTCGGACTGGCTTCCCCTGGGGCCTAATCGCCCTCATGGTCCTTCACGAGGTACTGATTTCTGCTCTCGATCAGCTTCTTGAGGTAGCGGCCCAGCAGCAGTTTTTCAGCCATGCGTCCCGCCGGCCCGAACGGCGCCTCGAACTCGATTCGATCCACCATTGTGGTGCCCTCCGCATCCTCGCTGAACTCGTGGACATGCCGGAACCGCCGAAACGGACCCTTGACCTGCTCGTCCACAAAATAGTTCGGCGGCTCCATCGCGGTAATCCGGCTGGTCATCCGCAACGGAACGCCAAAGTGCCACGCCCGCCACGTGACTGTTTCGTCCAGGGAGATGAGCCCTGAGGTAACGCCGGCGACCGCAGCTTCACGAGATCGAGCCATCGAGTCCTTGTGCTCGTCAATACTTCGGGCACGGTCAAACAGCTCCGCTTTGGGCATATTTGTCCGGGTTGTGCACACAAAGGAAACGGTCATTACCGGAGTATGGCACGGTGCGCAGCTTCAAGGCCGGGGCCAGTCGCCGGCGCCGAAAGCTACGCCCGAGGGTTCCGCGGATCGATGCCCAGTTTCGCAAGACGCCGGTAGATTGTCGCGCGGCTGATCCCCAGTTCCGCCGCGGCTTCGGTCACAGAGGTTCCGGGCCGCGCCAGTACCCGGAAGATCTCATCCCGCTCGAACGTTTCCATCCGGGTCAGCCGCTGGGCGGTGCGCCCCAACAGGTCGGGCGGAAGGTGCCGGACGTCAATGGTTTCGGTGAGCAACGCGGCGGCGTGGACCGCCTGGATCAGCTCGTCGACGTTGCCCGGCCAGTCGTGGCTGGTGAGGGCCCGCTCGGCCGCCGCCGTGAAATCGAGCTCCCGCAGCCGGGTCTGGCGCGCCGCGTACCGCGCGAGCGGCATCACGTCGGCGGGCCGGTCCCGGAGCGCCGGGACGGCGACCACCCGGGCGGCCAACCGGGTCAGTTCAGACGGAATGTTCTCCAGGTTCTCCGCCGTGAACGCCCAGAGCAGGGCCGGCGCTGAGGCGGCAGGCGCCGCTGGGGATGAGGCGCGGAGCAGATTCCACACCTGGCCGGCGAGCTCGTGCGCAGCCCATTCCGGGAGGAAATCTGCGTTCTCGATGATGATCGCGGTGTCCGGTTTGGACAGCTCCGGCGTCCAGAGGGCCAGCCAGTCTTCCACCATGTCCGGCGCGGGTACGGAGGCACAGAGGATCCTGCTGGCAGGACGCGCCTGGCGCAGTGCCTGGCCCAGCAGCGTGGCCCGTCCGCTTCCGTGTTCTCCAACAGCGGCGACGACGTTCCCGCAGGCCAGCGCCGCCGTCGCATCATCCAGGGCCGCAGACCAGGCGGCGGACATCGCGCGCATGGTTCCTGCCGCCGGCTCAAGGCGTGGACGCTGCACCCGGAACACTCCGCCCTGCGGCTTGGCGGACTGGACCCGGGTGTGTGACCGGCTGGACATCAGCGAGGACGTATTCGCGGCAGCGGACTGGGCCAGGGCCACCAGCAGTCCCGGGGAGGTTTTGGACCAGGTGGTGATGTTGACGCTTCCTTCAAGGCTTCCGGTGACCGGATCCAGCACGGGTGCCGCTGCACAGGTGTAGGTCCGGAGACTGGCGCTGTAGTGCTCTTCCGCGCGGACCAGGGTCGGCGCCTTGTCTGCCAGGGCGAGCCCCAGCCCGTTAGTCCCGGCCAGCCGTTCGGAGTACGCGAACCCGGGGGCCAGATACACCCGGTCCAGCGCACGCAGGAGCGCGGGATCACCACTGAACCGGTTAAGGACAAGCCCGTCCGCGTCGGTCAGCATCAGGCTGAGCGGCTCGTTCGCCAGGGACTGCTGGAGCCCGGCCAGCACTTCCTGGCCGCATTGATAAAACAGTGAATCGTCCGGAATCTCACCGGCCCAGGCAGGATCAACGGTCTCCGCGGACACACCGTATTCCTGGCTTCGCTGCCAGGACGCAAGGAGCCGCCGGGACCCGGAAGAAACCTCGTGGGCACCGGATCGCTCCCCTGACGGAAGAACGCAGTCATCGTGGTCCGGCTTCATCGCCGCCCTCCTTGAGCATCGTCCACTGAGACTAACCCGGATGAGTCCCTGTATATCAGGGATGCCGTCTCAAATTGAGACGCCGGTCACACCCGCAACGGTGAAATAGCTCGTACCGTCGTCCGCATCGCGACTATGGCAGTCGCGAAGAGACGGAGATCTGACATGTACACAAAAAACGGCGAGAACTATTTCATCGTTGACGCTCACATCGCCCTCTGGGACGCCCGCCCTGAAAACCAGCTCAACATCCACGGCAAGCAGTTCATCGACTGCTTCTACGACTACCACCGCAACCTCTCACCGGCCGAGGAACTGTGGCCCTACGAGGAGTACCTCTACCAGGGAAGCCAGCGGCTGATGAAGGACATCTTCGAGGACGGCTACGTTGATCACGCGATCTTCCAGCCGGCCTACCTCGGCGAGTTCTACAAAAACGGATTCGGCCAGACCGAAGAGGCCTACAGCCTCGCCGCCGCCAATCCGGACCGCCTCACCTACAACCACTGCTTCGACCCCCGCAACGGTGAGGCCGGGCTGGACCAGCTGCGCGCCGACCACGAGCGAATGGGGTTCACGGGCGTGAAGCTCTACACGGCTGAGTGGCACGGCGACTCGCGCGGCTACAAACTCAACGACCCGTGGACCTACAAATACTTCGAGGAATGCCGGAAGCTGGGCGTGAAGAACATCCACGTCCACAAGGGCCCAACCATCCGCCCGCTGGACCGGGACGCCTTTGATGTCTCCGACGTCGACCACGCGGCGACGGACTTCACGGACCTGAACTTCGTCGTCGAACACGTTGGGCTGCCGCGGCTGGAGGACTTCTGCTGGATCGCCACGCAGGAACCCAACGTCCACGGCGGGCTCGCCGTCGCCATGCCGTTTATGCACACCCGGCCGCGCTACTTCGCGCAGATCATCGGGGAACTCATCTACTGGATCGGCGAGGACCGCATCCAGTTCTCCAGCGACTACGCGCTCTGGACCCCGCGCTGGCTGATCGAATCCTTCGTGGATTTCCAGATCCCCGAAGACATGACCGAGTACGCGCCGCTGACCATCGAGCAGAAGAAGAAGATCCTCGGCCTGAACGCGGCGAAGATGTACGACATTCCGGTTCCGGAGGCGCTGCGGATCCCCGACGCGCCGGAAACGGAAACCGGACCGCGGCAGCCGGAACGGGCAGACCTGGGGGCCGTGTGATGACGGTGATCCAAACCCGGCCCGCCCCGCAAACCGGCACCGTCGGGACGGAGGACATCCGCCGGGCCCTGGGCACAGTGCAGGACCCCGAGCTCGATGAACCCATCACCGACCTGGGTTTTGTCCGTTCCATCGACATCTCCCCCGGCGTCCGCGGAGCCGCAGTTCACGTGCACCTGCGCCTGCCGACGTCGTTCTGTTCCCCCAACTTCGCCTACCTGATGGCGTCCGACAGCAAGGACGCCGTCGCGGCGCTGGAGGGGGTGGCAACCGTCGTCGTCGAACTCGATGACCACCACGATTCCGGCCTGATCAACGCCGGACTCGCCGCCGACGCCGGATACCGGGGCACCTTCGGGCACGAGGCGGAGGACAGCCTCGACGAGCTGCGCTGGACGTTCCGCCGGAAGGCGCACACTGCCGCCATGGAACGCTGCCTCACCGAGCTGCTGCGGGCGGACCGGGACCTGGCGGAGACCGACGTCGGACGCGTCACGCTTGCGGGTCTCCCGGCGGGCCGGACCAAAACAGCCCTGCTCCGCCGGCGCGAAGCGCTCGGGCTGCCGCTGGAGCCGGGAGCCCTGGTGCTTGTTGACCACCGCGGAATCGCCTACCCCTCCGAGGACGTGCCGATGGCTCTGCGGCGGGCGCGGTCGACCCGCATCTCGATCGACGGCAACGCCCACTTCTGCCGCGGGCTGCTCCGCACCCGCTATGCCGGAGCCGAAGCGGACCAGAACGCCCGCCCGGAAGGCGCAGAACCCGGCGACCAGCACACCCTGCTTCCCATCACTGTTAAGGAGAACGCGTGAACACCATGCGAGCCGTCCAGGTTGTCGGTTACGACCAGGGCCTGAAAATGGCAGAAGTTCCCATGCCGGAGATCAACGGTCCGCTGGACGTGATCGTCCGGATCGGCGGAGCCGGCGTCTGCCGCACCGACCTGCACATTCTCGAGGGACAGTGGGCGGAGAAGTCCCAGGTGAAGCTGCCCTACACAATCGGCCATGAGAACGCCGGGTGGGTCCACGCCGTCGGCAGCGCAGTGACCAACGTGAGTGTGGGCGACAAGGTCATCCTGCACCCGCTGGTGACCTGCGGCCTCTGCCGGGCCTGCCGCTCCGGGGACGACGTGCACTGCGAGACCAACAAGTTCCCGGGCATCGACACCAACGGCGGCTACGCCGACTACCTGCTCACCTCGGCCCGCTCAGTGGTGAAAATCGACGATTCCCTCGAACCGGCCGACGTCGCCGCCCTCGCCGACGCGGGCCTCACCGCGTACCACGCAGCCGCGAAGGCAGCCCGGGGGCTGACTCCCCGGGACACGTGCGTCGTCATCGGGGCCGGCGGCCTCGGGCACATCGGCATCCAGGTGCTCAAGGCACTCACGCCCAGCCGGATCGTCGTCGTGGACCGCAATCCCGCGGCCCTCGAACTGGCGACAAGCATCGGCGCCGATGCCGGCATCCCCGCCGACGGCACGCAGGTCCAGCAGGTCCTGGACCTCACCGGCGGAAACGGCGCCGAAGCGGTCATCGACTTCGTCGGCGAAAACGGGGCAACATCCGAAGGCATCGCCATGACCCGGCAGGGCGGCGACTACTTCGTGGTCGGCTACGGCGAGAACGTCAACGTCCCGACCATCGACCTGGTGTCCGCCGAAATCAACATCATCGGCAACCTGGTGGGCAGCTACAACGACCTGCAGGACCTCATGGCGCTCACGGCCCGCGGCGCCGTCACCCTGCACACGCAGAAATACCCGCTGGAGAACTTCCAGCAGGCCATCAGCGACCTCGACGCCGGCAAAGTCCGCGGCCGCGCCATCCTCATCCCCTGACCCGCTTTCCACCGAAACCCACCCAGTAAGAGGAGAATCCCATGTCAGAAAATGAAAACCGCGTTGCCCTGATCACCGGAGCAGGCCGCGGCATCGGCCGGGCCATCGCTGAACGGCTCGCCGACGACGGCCTGGACATCATCGTCGCCGACGTCCCGGGCGCGAAGTCGAACATTGACGACGTCGTCAGTGCCGTCGAGTCCCGCGGCCGCCGCGCCGTCGGCGTCACCGGGGACGTCGCAGATCCCGACGACGTGACCCGGATGGTCGCCGAGGGCACCAACGCGCTGGGGAACCTGAGCGTCCTGATCGCCAACGCCGGCATCGCACAGGTGGACGAAATTCTGGATGTGAAGCCCGATGCCCTGGACCGGATGCTGGATGTCAACATCAAGGGTGTCTACTACTGCTACCAGGCGGCTGCGCGGCAGTTTATTGCCCAGGGCACCGGCGGGAAGATCATTGCCGCCGCGTCGATCGTGGCGTTCCGGCCGTTCCCGGTGCTGGCGTCCTACTCGGCCACCAAGTGGGCCGTCCGCGGCCTGACCCAGGCCGCGGCCATGGAGTTCGCCAAGTACAACATCACGGTGAACGCCTACGCCCCCGGCGTGGTGGGCACCGCCATGTGGGACCTGATCGATGAGCGGCTCACGGAGCGGGACGGCACCCCGCGGGGCAGCGCCCTGCAGGCCCAGGTGGACAACATCCTGGCCGGCCGGGTGTCCGAACCGGAGGACGTCGCCAAGCTGGTCTCGTTCCTGTCCGGACCGGATTCGGACCACATGACCGGCCAGACGGTGCTGATCGACGGCGGCATCAACTTCTCCTAAACAGCGCCTCTGCGCTTTTGCAGGCAGATAACGACGGCGGTGCGCTGCCTTTTCGGGGGCGCACCGCCGTCGTTCCGTGCCAGCCGGGGGGGGGCACCGCCGTCATTCCGTGCCAGCCGGGGGCAGGCGGGGAGCTCAGCCCAGGCGGCGGGCGCTCAGGCCACGCACCACGTTCGGGTCGGCGTGGTCGAAGAACTGCGACGCACCGGTGTCCAGGCCGCGGATTTCCGCCATCTCACCGGGCGTGAGCTCAAAGTCGAACACGTCGAAATTCTGCGCCATCCGGTCCGGGTTGACGGATTTCGGGATGGCGACCACACCGCGCTGGATGAGCCAGCGCAGCACAACCTGCGCCACGGACTTGCCGTGCGCCTTGCCGATCTCCGACAGCACGGGATTGGTGAACAGGTTGTTCCTGCCCTCTGCGAAGGGACCCCAGGACTCGATCTGGATTCCGTCGCCCTTCATGAGCTCCTGGTAGTCGAGGTTCTGCTTGAACGGGTGCGTCTCGATCTGGTTGACCGCGGGCACAATCTCGTTGTTGGTGATGAGGTCCACCAGCCGGTCCGGGGCGAAGTTGGAGACCCCGATGGCACGGGCGCGTCCCTCCTTGTTCAGCTGCTCCATGGCCCGCCACTGACCGTAGTAGTCACCAAACGGCTGGTGGATCAGGTACAGGTCCACGTAGTCCAGGCCCAGGTTCCGCAGCGACGTGTCGAACGCCCGTTTGGTGTTCTCCTCCGCGGGAGCGTCCTGGATCCACAGCTTGGTGGTGATAAATAGTTCCTCGCGCGGGATGCCCGAGCGCTTGATGGCAGCGCCCACGGCCGCCTCGTTGCCGTAGGCCGCGGCGGTGTCGAGCAGCCGGTAACCCGCGTTCAGCGCCGCCGTAACGGCCTGTTCGGTTTCTTCGCTGCCGACCTGGTAAACGCCGAAGCCGAGGACGGGCATCTCGATGCCGTTGTTAAGAGTCACTGTTTGCATTCCTCCATCCCACTCCTGCCAGCCGCACACATCAAGTGACCAGCGGTCCATGTACTGCCAGTCCCTCCCTCGCGTGCAGGGTCCGCTGTACCGTGGACGGAATGGATAACCAGGCTGAGGCCAGCGAGTTCCTCCGCACCCGCCGCGCCCGAATCACGCCTGCCCAGGCAGGCATCATCGGCGGGGGCCGCCGCCGGGTGGCGGGCCTGCGCCGCGAGGAAGTGGCGATGCTCGCGGGGATGAGCGTGGATTACTACGCCAAGATGGAGCGCGGCCACCTCACCGGCGTCTCCGCCGAGGTCTTGGCCTCCCTGGCCCGTGCCCTGCAGCTTGATGAGGCCGAAACCGAGCACCTGCAGGACCTCGCCCGCTGGGGTGGGCCGGCTCCCCTCCGGCGCCGGACAGTGCCCACTGAGACCCGGGTCCGCCCGAGCCTGCAGCGGTTCCTTGACGGCATCACAGGTTCCCCGACCTGGGTGCTGAACCGGCAGTCGGACATCGTCGCTGCCAATCCGGCCGGCAGGGCACTCCTGCGCCCCATACTCGAAGACCCTGCCAGCCGCGGCAACAATGCGCGGTTCGCTTTCTTCAGCCCGGCAGCGCGGATCTACTACCCCGACTGGGAGCAGGGCGCGAGCAGCATCGTCGCCACCCTCCGTTCCGCGGCGGGGCGCAACCCCCATGACAGGGGCCTCACCGATCTCATCGGCGAACTCGTCACCCGGTCGGATGACTTTCGGCTTCGCTGGGCAGCCCACGATGTCCGCTATCACCGCACCGGGGTGAAGCGGATCCGCCACCCGGATGTGGGCGACCTCGAGTTTACGTACGAAGGATTCGATCTGCCGGACAGCCCCGGCTGGAGCATGTACGCCTGCACTTCGCCCGCCGGCTCCCCGACGGAGGAGCGCGTCGCGCTGCTCGGCTCGCTTGCCGCCACTGCCGGTACGACGCCGGCCGGGCGCGGTTCCGCCGCGGCCTCCTGACCACCTCCGCCCCCAGGAAAGGACAAACCCCATGCCCAGCACTCCCAGCAACGGCGCCGCCGTCATCACCGGCGCTTCCTCCGGCATCGGCGAAGCCACCGCCCGCGCGCTGCACGCTGCCGGGTTCCGGGTGGCGCTCCTCGCCCGCCGCCGCGACCGCATCGATGCACTCGCAGCGGAGCTCGGTGACGGCGCCATCGCCATCCAGTCCGACGTGACCGACCGCGGCTCGCTCGTGGCCGCCGCCGAGCGGGTGCAGTCGGAGCTGGGCGGCGCCACGGTACTGATGAACAACGCGGGCGTGATGCTCCTGGGGCCGTTCTCCACGGAGCAGCGTGAGGACTACCGCCAAATGATCGAGGTCAATCTCCTCGGCGCGATCACCGCGACCGAAGTGTTCCTTGACCAGATCACCGCCCGCGGCGGCGACATCATCAACATCTCCTCCGTCGCGGGCCGGACCGCCCGTGCGGGCAACGGCGTCTACGCCGCGACCAAGTGGGGTATCAACGGATGGTCCGAGTCCCTCCGCCAGGAGCTCCTCCCCGACGTCCGGGTGACCCTGATCGAACCGGGCGTTGTTGCCACCGAGCTGCCTAGCCACATCACACACCAGCAGACCAGTGCCGCCGTCAACGAGCTGTACAGCCATGCCACCGTCACCGCGGAGGACATCGCGGAGGTCATCGCCTTTGTGCTTTCCCGGCCCCGGCACCTGGCCATTAACGAGATCCTGCTCCGGCCTGCCACCCAGGCGTGAGACGGGTTTTTCCGCGGCGGGAACCGGCCCTCAGACGGTCAGTTGCCCGGCACGTACCGGCGGCAGCTCCTGGAACGCCGGTTTCGCAAACCAGTAACCCTGGAACAGGCGGATGCCCGCTGCCTCAAGGACCCGGAATTCCGCTTCGGTCTCGATGCCCTCTGCCAGCAGCGTGATGCCGAGTTCTTTGGCGATGCCGACAATTCCCGCCACGACGGCCCGGCGGGCCGGACTGGTATCGATTCCGCGAATGAGCAACATATCGATTTTGATCAGGTCCGGCTGAAACTCGGACAGGAGGCCCAGCCCTGCATGGCCGGCGCCAAAGTCATCAAGGGCGGTAGTGAAACCGTGCCTGCGGTATTCGGTGATGATGTTCGTGAGATGTGCGGGATCCGCCACTTCCTCGTTCTCGGTGAACTCGAACATGATGGAGGACATCGGGAAATTGAATTTCCTCGCAGCCTGCAGGGTTGCGCGCAGGCAGGCAGCAGGTTCGTACACCGCTTTCGGCATGAAGTTGATCGACAGCATCAGCTCCTCCCCCGCAGGGAAAAGGCGCGAGGCCAGCTCGATTGCCTTGACCCGGCAGTCCTGATCGAAGCGGTACCGCTGCTCCGGCGAAACCTTGGACAGGACCTCGTACGCTCCCTCGCCGTCCAGGCCCCTGACCAGTGCCTCGTAGCCCCAGACCCGGCCAGCACCGGCGTCGTAAATCGGCTGGAACGCCATGCTGAAATCGAAATCAAGTTTTGGAGCGGTCGTGCAGCCTTCACATGCCATATGTGCCCTCATTCGCTGGTTTTATGTTCCCGTATCGTACGACGGTTATCCCTTATCCCACGTGCAATTCCGCCGCGTCTTTTGAGAGTGTTTATCCAGGTCAGTCCGCATATCCGCCGCGGGCCTGTGCACACCATTGTTAGTGCGGAAGACTTTGCCGGACGCCCGCGTGCTAGGGTGCGACGACTGTCTACGATTCCCGGGGGAACGATGAGAAAAACAGCTGCTGTTCCTGTCCTTACTGTCTTAGCTTTGCTGCTTGTCACCGGCTGCAGTGCGGCGAATGCGGAGGCGGAAGCTCAACCTTCGCCGCCTCCCAGCTCGGTCTCTGCCGAGCCCTCAACCGAAGCCCCGGTCGAAGATACCGAAGAGCAGAGCTGCCTCAGGCTCCTCGGATCGGACGGCCAGGGACCCCTCCACCAGGTGATCTCCGTGGTCCGGATCGGCGACGGAACAAGCGGCGTCGAGATGAGCGCGGAGGACGCGCGCCCGCTCCACGAGGAAGTCCTCGCCATCGCCAAGGACGCACCCGCTGACCTGGCGCCGTTGGTGAAAGAGCTGTCTTCCGCCACTGGAAACGTCATCCTGCAGGCTGAAAAGCCCGGCCGGGCCTGGACCTTCAACGCCGACACCTGGACCGCCGCTGCCGCGGAACTTGAGGAGCGGTGCCAGCCTTAACCCGTTGTGCGGCCGGGCCTGCCGGCATGACGGAAAGTCCTTTCATGGCTGACCAGTTGGGCGAAATGCAACGGCCCCACCCAGGAGGATAGATATGCCGATTTCCCATCCCCCGACGCCGGGAAGTGCCCTCTGGGTGACGGCCCACCCCCGCGCCGAATCCCTCAACGGACGGCTTTTCCGCGAGGGCGTGGAGGCCCTCTCCACCCGCTATGTGGTGGCGACGTCCGACCTCTATGCCCAGGACTTCAATCCCGTTCTGGGCGACGGCGACCTTGGCAGCCTGGCCGGCGTTCCCGGCAACCTCGCCCAACAGGCCGGAAAGTCCTATACCGCCGGCCAGCTGCCACCCGAGGTGCAGGGCGAACAGGCCAAGCTCGCGTCTGCCGAGCTGCTGATCCTGCAGTTTCCGCTGTGGTGGTACGGGCCCCCGGCGATCCTGAAGGGCTGGTTCGACCGCGTGCTCACCGACAGCTTTGCCTACGGGGATCTGGACCCCGAGCTCGGTATCCCGCGGCGCTACGGCGACGGCGGGCTGGCCGGGCGCCGGGCGCTCGTCGTCGTCACCGCCGGCGAAGACGAACGTACGATCGGCCCGCGCGGCCTCAGTGGCGACATCGACACCCTGCTCTTCCCGATCACCCACGGGGTGCTCTGGTACACGGGCATCGAGAGCCTGGATCTGCACGTGGTGTACGACGCCGACACCCTGGACCCAGCCCGGGCAGAGCGGGAGATCAAGCGGCTGCGGGAACGGCTGGACTCGCTGGATGCGGAGACTCCCCGCCGCTTCCGCAGCCTGCGCGACGGCGACTACCGCGGCACCCGCGCCCTGCGCGCGGACATCCTGCCTGGCCGGACCGACTTCGGGATTCACCTGGCTGACTAGGCGGTTACGGTGCACTCTTCAGCAAGTCCCTCGGCGAAAAGGTGCACGAGCATGTTCCTCCAGTGATGTGACCCAACGCCCAGTACGGTTGGGGCATGGCTGATGTTGCGGGAAGCCGCTGGGTAATCACTGGTGCTGCGGGAACGATTGGGTCTGCCCTGCGGCAGGCCCTCTCCGAGCTGCAGGTCGAGCTGGTCTCCACTGATATACGGCCCGTGGTGCCGGTTGGCCCGAACGATCACGTGGTGACGGCCGATCTCAGTGACCTGAGCTCGTTGGCGGAGCTGTTCGCGGGCGCGGATGGTGTGATCCACCTTGGCGGAATCCCCGATGAAGCGGATTTCCATGACCTGGCGGAGGTGAACATCGTTGGGACCTATCACGTCCTTGAGGCTGCCCGCCGGACCCGTGTAGCGCGCGTGGTCTACGCCAGCAGCAACCGGCTGACCGGCATGTACCCTGCGGGTGTTCCGGTCACACCCGAGATGCCGCCCCGCCCGGACGGCTTCTATGGAGTGTCTAAGGTTGCCGGCGAAGCCCTCTGCCGGCTCTATGCGGACAAGTTCGGCGTCAGCACCGTTGCGGTGCGCATCGGCAGCTATGAACAGCGTCCGGGTTCCGCACGTGAGCAGCGGACATGGCTGAGTCCATCGGATGCGGTTCGGGCGTTCCTAGCGGCGATGACGACGGCGGAACACGCCGCCGTCTTCTACGCCGTCTCAGCGAACACCGGCCGGTGGTGGGACCTCGAACCGGGAGAGGCCGTCGGGTTCATCCCCGAGGACGATGCAGCCCGGCTTGGAACACCGGAAGGCTTTGACCCAAACCTGCCACAGGGCGGCGCCTACGCTGCCAAGGAGTACTCAACCGACAAGATGCGCTCGTAGCTGCGAACAGCGTCACGAGCACCCAGTTGGCCAGTCCCGATGCTGGAACCACGCGTAAGGGTCGCAGCGCCGTCGGCTCAGACTGCCGTGGCGATCGGCACCGAGGGCGCAAACGGATACAGCTCCTGCTCGCCGCCGTGTACGACGATGCAGGTGGCTTCCGGTACTTCCTGCCAGGCACCGTGGAGATCTCCCAGCGGTTCGGAGACTACCAACCGAGCGTCGTCCGAGAGCCCGCTGAGCACTTCATTGTCCGGGTACTGGGCCTGGAGGGTCGCAATGTCGCTGCTGACGAAGAGGGATCGCGAGTTGCCCTCGCTGGAGTAACGGAAGGCCCAGGTTGTGTCGCCGTCGGTCGTTGCAACTGTCATCTGGATGGGGTGTTCAACGCCGTGCTCCCGCCCGGCATCCTCGATGAATGCCACTGCCTCAGCGACTGCCGCGCGGGGATCGCGCTCCAGCCCGAAGGTCAGCGCGAGGTAGAAGAACATCTCGGAGTCCGTTGATCCTTCGATCTCCGGGTAGAGGCTGGGCTCGACCGCCATGGCCAGGTCACGCTTCACCTTCGGGAAGTCCCCGAGCACCCCGTTGTGCATCCAGAGCCACTTGCCGTGGCGGAACGGGTGGCAGTTCGTTTGCTGGACGGCCGTGCCGGTGGTGGCCCGGATGTGCGCGAAGACGCGGCCGGCGGAGGCCTGCGCTGCGAGTTCGCGCAGGTTGCGGTCGTGCCAGGCAGGCTCGGTGCTGTGGAAGAGCCCGGGAATCGGCTCGGTGCCGTACCAGCCGACGCCGAACCCGTCCCCGTTAGTGGTCTCGGCGCCCAGCCGCGAGTGTTTGCTCTGCATAACGAGGGAGTTGGTGGGTTTGTAGAGCAGGTCGTCCAAGCGGACGGGGGAACCGGAATATGCTAGCCAACGACACATTGTCGTCTCCTTCGGATCGGGCCGGATTTCCAAACCGGCGGTCCGAGGGGGTGGGCTTCACGATCATCACATCGCTCGGGCCGTGAAAATAGTGGAGCACGGAACGAGGGGAAGTTCCATAGCAGCTGGCTAATTGGTGAATCTGGTTCCCGCAAAGTGTTGATACCGCTGCCGGTTTCGCCCATACTCAGGGCCAAGCAATTGCAGATCTTTGGGATGAGCCCACCGACCAGCCCCTGGGAGCAAGATGTCCGGCACAGCTCTGGCCAGATCAACGATGAGGTTCGGAACCCGGCTCGGCCTGGCCGCCGTCGTCCTGATCGCTCTGGGTCCCTTCATCAATCGGAACTTCGGCCTTGGCGACAGCCTGAGCTTTGTGCTGCGTCCCGGGGTCTGGGATTCAGCCCCCATAGCCGTGCTGGTATCGCTGACCTACCTGATCTTGTTGGTGGCGTGCGCGCTGCTTTCGGTCACCTTGGTCACGGCTTCACTGGTGATCCGTTCTGCGGAAGGAAGCGATGCAGCAACGAACAGGGATTCTGCCGTTAGCTCTCGCTGATTTCATCGACTGATTCTGTTCCTCGCTCACTCATGGGGAACTGCGGTCATTCAGCGCGCCGGGACCACTGGCGCTCAACGCGCTTTCGCGTGCCGTCCTTCGTTCATCAGCTAGGGCAATACCGTCACGGACCGCGCCTCTAATAACCAGGTAAAGGACGTAGAAGAAGACGGTGGTAAAACCGACCGAAAGGATGACGAAGTTTAGCCAGCCAGCATCCATGACTTTCCCCCAATGTTGTTCGCAGTCCAAACGGAGCTGCTTGATCATAACGTCGAATGAACGCTGCCCTTTGTACCACCGGTTTGAAGGCACCAAGCCTGCGACAGCTCGGACGCCGGCGCCCCTTACGACTTCACCTGGTCTTTCGCCGGGGCCCTTGTGGAGCCAGTCGAGATGGTCAGCTTGGCCACGACCGAGCGGATGCTTCGGGGCATCCGGGACCGTGCGGAGTCCTGGATCAGCTTAGGCTGGTGCCGAGGGCCCCTGTTACGTAGGGAACCAGCCATATCCCCCAGACGATGAGGGAAAACTTGTGGAAACGCTCCTTCTCCGCCTCGCGGTTGCGGACCAGCACGATGACCGCCCAGGCGAGGTGGAACACCATCAGGAGCAAAGCAATGGCACCGGTAACGGCCATGATGGCGTTGAGCCCCGCTCCGGTCCCGCCGGAATTGACGTCGCCCGATTGCGCAAGCTGGGACATGAGATAGGTGCCAGTGGCATCGCAGATGAGGCCCAGGGCAAAAAATCCAGCATGCCACCACTTCAGGACGCGCTGCCGGTGCTCCGACCACACACCAATTGTGTAGAAGACCAGAGCAGCCGTGATGATGATAATTGCTGGCACTAGCATGCTCTGAGGCTACAGGTGCTTTGCTGGGAAGGGACCAGGCCGGGGCTTGAACTAATCTCAGGGCCCTTTACTCTTTTCCAGTCTCCGGTGGCCCGAAAGATGTGTCCGCCAGCGGAGCATACGCATACCAGCCAGAGCCCCCGGACTGCTCCATCTCTTCTCGGGCCAGGTAGGAAGCTTGCCCACCTGCCTGCGGGGCGTTAGCCAGAGCGTTGAACGCCGCCACTGCATTGGCGTTGGGTGCGGCACCGGACGAGTGGAACAACCGGGCAGGCACGCCGTCCTCGTAGGAGGCGAAGCTGATTTCGAAGCCCTCGCCCAGTTCGTCCGCGACCTGCCTTGCCAGCCGATTACCCTCAGCTGTGAACCGATGGGCCGCTTCCGCGGACACCCAGTCAATGTCCGGAGTCAGGGACTGGTAATAGGAGTCTTCCCATGACCGGAGGGCTCGGATGAGGTCCTGAGCCAGTCCCGAGTCCTCATATCTGATGGGGTTGCCGAACCAGAGCACTGTCCCGGCGTAGTCCGGGAACATGCGCACGGTTAGCGGGCGGCCCCTATCCGGAGTTGTCATGTCAGGAGCGTACTGCTGTGTCGGGCCACGGTACAGGCGTTGGATGGCGGCCACGGACAGTCATTGCCGTGCAGCAGCAACAACTGTCCGCGGGAGACCCGTTATCTGCGCGTTGCCGGCAACCGCAGACGCCCGGGAACCACCACCCTCTGCTCACTGCAGCAGGGTGAACCCCGATTCATTCCGGGTCTTCCCGAGTGCGGCCAGCACGATCTGCAGGAAACCCATCGCCTCGAGTTCCCTCGCGCGCGACAGGGGGCCGGCGTCCACCGCGCGCATCCCTGACGCGTTAATAAGGTCCGCTACGGCGATTTTCGCGTCCGCGTAGTCGCCGGCGAACAGGACCGTCGTCGTCGTAGTGCCGTTTGTGCCGCTGGTGAGCGTGTCGCCGAGGTTGACGTTGAAGGCTTTTACGACGGCGGCGTCTGCGGGCAGCTGTTTGGCGAGCTCGGCGGCGGTGGAGGAGTCAGCCGGTGACTTCAGCTCGTCGTAGGTGGTGAAGTCGATGGGGTTGCTGATATCGATGACCACCTTGCCGCTGAGCCGCTCTCGGTAGTGCTCCAGGATGCTCGGGTAGGCGTTGTACGGCACCGCGAACACCACCAGGTCTCCGGTGAGCTCCTCACCCATGCTGCTGTAGGTGGCATCCGGCCGGTCCCCGGAGGAGCTCGATGTACTGCGCCGAACGATCTGGATATCCGCCCCGGCCCGCGCTGCGACTTCGGCAATCGCCGCGCTCATCTTGCCGCTGCCGATGATGCTGATGGTTCTCATGCGAACTGCACCTTCCTGAATCGTGTGAGTGCCTTCTCGGCGACTTTCTGCGCGTCGTAGTCGAACACCGCGCTTCGGCGGAAATCCCGTCCGACCCGCAGATCGGCGTCGCGCTTTTTGAGGTCCGCGAATTCATACTGCGCATCGAACATGGCCCCGGCCCGCCGGGAACCGTGCTGCAGGATCGCGGTGCGCTGCATCCGGACCGAGGTGTAGCGCCGGAACGCTTCGGGGATATCGGCAGGGCTGTCCGCGGCGTTGAGGAAGATGGCCAGCGCCATGCTGTCCTCGATCGCCTGGTTCACGCCTTGTCCCTGGTGCGGCAGCATGGTGTGCGCTGCGTCGCCGAGGAGCGTGATCGGCCCCCGTGACCAGTTGGTGAGGGGTTCGTGATCAAACAGGCCCCACCAGAAGGTCTTCTCAACAGCCTCGATGAAGCGGTGCAGCAACGGGTCCCAGCCCTCCCCCGCGAACTCGGCGGCGAGCTCACTCACCGCTGCCGGCCCGGACCAGGGCCCGTTGAGCGGCCGGTCACTGGGGACGCCTGCCACGAAGTTGAACAGCTTCCGGTTCTGCAGCGGATAGCACATGAAGTGCCTCTGGTTGCCCATCCAGACCTGGCTGATCATGCGCCAGTCGTCGGGGAGCAGAGACGTATCAACGACTCCGCGGTAGACGATATATCCGGAGTAAACCGGCTCCGGGAATTGCAGCACGGATTTCCGCACCACCGAGTGGATACCGTCCGCACCGACGACGGCGTCGAAATCCTCGGATGCTCCGTTCTCGAAATCGATGCGGACACCGGAATCCAGCGCCTGGACGGACGCGATTCGCTGGTTGAGGCGGATGGTTTCGGGATCGACTTCCCGAGCCAGGACGTTGATGAGGTCCGGCCGGTACATTCCGATGTTGCGGTATCGCTGCCCCGAATCTTCCCAGGCCGCGTCGGTGACCAGATTGCCCAGGGCATCCTGGTAAATGCCGTGCCCGTCGGGTACCGCGCCGGCACGTTTGACCTGTTCCAGGATGCCGAGTGTTTCCAGCACGCGCTGGGCGTTCGGTGCCACCGTGACGCCTGCACCCACCTCGCCCAGCTTGCTGGCCTGCTCGAACACCGTGACCTGGACGCCGGCTATCCGGGTCAGGGCGATCGCGGCGGTGAGTCCGCCCATCCCTCCGCCGATAACCGCGATTCTGGTGGTGGAACTAACCATTATTTCTCCCTGTCTGTACTGCTAAACACTTGTGATTCCCTATCGTTTTCCGGCGAACTCCTTGGCGGCCGCGCGCGGAGTGAACATCGTGGCTCCGCTCGCCTGCTCGGCCTCGTGCTCGGAACCAAGCGGGATGCCGGAGCGGTCCCGCAGGCAGAGGGTTGCAATGCCACCGAGGAGGGAGGCGGTGAGAAGGTAACCGGAGACGGCCGCCGTCGTGCCCGTGGCCTCAAGCAGCATCTGCGCGATCAGAGGGGCGAAAGCTCCACCGAGGACCGCGCCGATCGCGTAGGTGATGGAGACGCCGGAGAAGCGGATCGACGCGGGGAAGATCTCCGAGTACCACGCGGCCAGCGGGCCGTAGGTGAGGCCAAGGCTGGTCGAGATGAGGACGAGCCCGGTGTAGAGCCCGGGCAGTCCGCCGTGGTCGACGAGCCAGAAGACCGGGAAGACGACGGCGGCCTGCAGCGCGAAGCCGATGAGGAACGTGCTGCGCCTGCCGATCACATCCGACAGGTAGCCGGCGATGAGGGTCGAGAAGAACCACACCGCGGCTCCGGTTGATGCCGCCAGGAGCACCGAGGTGGTGTCGAGGCTCTGCACGTTGATGGCGTATCGGTTGAGGAACCCGCCCGTAGTCATGTAGCCGAGCGTGCCGTTGCCTGCGAACACCAGCGCGGCGAGGATCACGAGGTACCAGTGCCGCTTGAACAGCGTCACGACAGGAACCTGCTTCTGCTTGCCCCGTTTGGCGAGATCGGTGAATACCGGGCTCTCCTCGACCGATCGGCGGATCACGAAGCCCACAAGGATAAGCACGATGCTCACGAGGAACGGCACCCGCCAGCCCCACTCGAGGTAGGCATCGCCCGGAGAGATGACGCCGGTCATGAGGGCCGTCATTCCCGATGCGAGAAGGAAGCCTAGAGGAACGCCGAGCTGCGGCCAGGAGCCGGCGCGGCCGCGGCGGTCCGCGGGGGCATGCTCGACTGCCATCAGCACCGCTCCGCCCCACTCGCCGCCGGCGGAGAGACCCTGCAGGATGCGGAGGAGGAGCAGGAGGATCGGCGCGGCGATGCCGATCTGGGCGTAGGTGGGCAGCAGGCCGATGAGCGTCGTCGCAACGCCCATCAGCACGAGCGTGAGGACGAGCATCGCGCGGCGGCCGAGGACATCACCGAAGTGGCCGGCGAGGAAGGCACCAAGCGGGCGGAAGAGGAAGGAGATGCCGACCGTGGCGAAGGAGAGCAGCACGCCGATCTCCTCGCCGGCAGGCTGGAAGAAGAGCTGCGCGAACACGAGGCCTGCTGTCGTCGCGTAGATGAAGAAGTCGTACCACTCGATGGTGGTGCCGATGATCGTAGCGAACGCGATTCGCCGCTGGGAGGTGCGGTTTTGGGTGGGTGCGGAGGAGGTCATTCTTGTCCCTAACGTCTTTGTCGCCCTCTCAGGGGAGGGGCTCGGGAAGCTGTTCCTTCAATGTTGTGGTGCCTATCTCTGCGTGTAAATCACAGTAATGTGGGGATGTAATTCGGTTTTGTCGAAGAAGATGGTTTCGTAGAGGAGGGTGGTCATGACGGATGTGAGCCTGCGGCAGCTTGAGCTGTTCGCCGCTTTGCCGAACTTCGCCACCCTCAGCGCGGCGGCGGCCCACCTGCACATCTCGGAGTCCGCGCTGTCGCAGGCGGTCACCTCCCTTGAGAATGCTGTTGGGGTGCAGCTGTGCGTGCGCCGTAAGGCCCGGGGGCTCACCCTGACTCCGGCCGGCCAGCAGTTCGCGAAGCAGGCACGCAGGATCATCTCCGAGACGCAGGAGCTCGTCCTGGGTGCCCGCCGGACCGAGGAGCTGCGTGGTCCGGTGAAGCTCGGCTGTTATTCGAGTTTCGCCACGAATGTAATTCCGGAACTTCTTGAGGGCTTCCCCAGGAGGCATCCAGGAGTGCAGATGGAGATCATGGTGGGCACCAACGAAGAGCTGCTCTCCGCGCTTCAGTCGGGGCATCTCGACGTGGCCCTCGTCTACAACGTGTCCTTGCCGCTTGGGTACCGCCGCCGCAAGATCTACGCGACGGAACTGGAGGTTCATCTGCATCCGGACCATCCGCTCGCTTCGGCCAGCACCGTCGACCTCGCGGATCTCGCGGGCGAGCCCTACATCCAATATGTAGCGACACCCGGCACCGTCAACGTCATCGATGCCTTCACCGCGCTCGGTCTTGTTCCCAGGATCGAAACCCGGGTCAGCCAGACCAACCTCGTCGAGGCGCTGGTGGGCCGCGGCGTGGGCTATGGTCTGCTTATGTCACGGCCCAACAGGCTCCCGATGAGCACCGAGGGCCGGCCGGTGGTTCGGCGGCCTCTCGACCCACCCGTCACGGTCTCGCACGTAGTTGGGATCTGGCCTGAGGATATGAATCTCACGCCGCGCGCTTCGGCCCTTCTGGACTTCGCGGTGGAGAAACTCGGCGGCTACGGCCGGACTGATCCGGCGTGAAGCCAGCGGGCGTCGGGGCAGTTACTCGTCGTCTCGGGTGGCCGGGGGTGCTGTTCTCCCAAAGTGGCCACCGGTGCCCGTAGTCAGGGCACAAGCGGATGACTCGACGGGCGGGGTCGTCTGACATGGCCAAATCAGCCCCAAGCCGACCTCCTCATGCCTGCTTGTCCGGCTCCATGGGACTGCCTGTCAGCCGATCCTCCACCGGGGCACTAAGCTGCTTTGCATGCTGCTGCCAGGCAGAATGGCATCCCATCGGAGCGAAAGAGCTCGCGATCTGGCCAACATGCAGCCACTACTGGAAATTGAGGCACGGAGATTAAACGCTTAGCAGCCTGCTTCGTCTCACTTGTCGCTACCGGCTTCTTGAGTGGCTGCACACCGGGGCTCGAACCCGGAAGCATCGCTGTTGAGTTTCGACCCACTGTGCCCGCCGTACAGGGCGGCAAGTATGAGGTCCGCGTCGTCGGACCGGACGGCGCTCTGATTTTCTCAGAGGCTATGCGTGGTGGCGACAGCTTCTCACACACAGATATTCCCTTGGGGTGGGTATCCATCAGCGCGGACCCTCTGTGCACGGTTGAGGCTGAACTCACTCCGGATCAACCTTCAATGGGGCTAATCGTGGATGGTTCGAATTGCACGCTGACCGATGGACAGGATGTCCCAAACTCCCCGTGAACGCGCGGAGACGGGAATCGTCTAATACTTGGAAAGCAAGAAGTCAGACCGCAGATAGATCCTAAGACCCCCTTTGCCTTCAGCGCGGCCAATGCATGTCTTGCGCAACGTCCATAGGTTCACCGGCTCACAACGTTCCGATGCCAGCTCCAGATCGGCAACTAAAGACCTTGCAGTCTGCGGGGATTCGATTTCAACGTCCATTTCCCACCAGCAGCCTCCCGAGCCACAGAATTGTGAAATTTCTCCTGCCCGGCTGGGCGCTGGAATAGTCCCGAACTCCGAGACGGGAGGAACGGCACCTTCATTTACAGCGCTGAAGGCAACCGATCCCACCCAGGCAGCGAGAAGTAGACCGATAGCGAGCTTCACGGCGCGCCTTCGTCGTTGACGAGTTCTAAAGCAGGCCTGGTCGTCCTTCATCGGCGAGTTCCCAGGGACTGCACGCTTGCAGGGCTATACGAAAGGCCGCGATCTTTCCAGCGAGAACCCACGTCATCAAAAGCAGAATGGTCGCTCAACGGGATCAGACAGGCGAGCGCTACCGACAGACAGATACCGCCAAGGAGACCCCCCGGTGGCCGCGAGAAAGTCTCGGCTACCCCCAGTGGCTTCGCTGCTTCCCCAGACACCGTTCCCCCCTCCATAAATCCCCGTCGGCCCGTTACCAGAGCGTATCCGCTCTCCGGCATGGCGGACGGATGCCCGCCGGTTCACGGCCGACGCCGAGCAAGCAACCACCTCACGACACGCGAAAGCCGTGAGTTCCTTCGCTGCCCAGTGCGTTCCTGCCCTAGGTGCCACGTTCCCGTCCTAGGGAAGGATCGTGATGCTCTCCTGCGGCATGACGCAGGATACGAGTGTGAAGGTATGGGTTTCGGCTTGTGCCCGGTTGTTCCGCCCGGTGTCGTCGCACCAGTCGATGCCGTGTGGATAGGCCGTGATGGAGCTTTCTCCCGCTGCGGTGTCGGCTGGAACGTTGAACGTGTAGGTGAACCCACCGGCGTCGTTCATTGGGGCTGTCGTGTCGATGACCTGATTGCCAGTGGAGTCCGTGACGGTGATCTTGATGCTGGCCTCCTGCCCATAACGGGGATTGCACTCCGAGTCAGAAGCCGACACGGTGACCTGCTCACCAATCCGGGCGCTGGCAGGACTCACCGAGAACTCAGGAGGCAGGCATGGCGGCTCGCCCCTGAAGATGGATTGGCAGCCTGCCACAGCGGGCATACCGACGACGACGGCGGCGGCGGCAACGCTGAGCGTCCGGAACGGCCGGCTAATGGGAGTTCCCCTCTGGACGACGCGGAAGATTCTCGTCAGCGTCTATGTCCGAGATTGTGTAGGCCGGGCCGCTGGAATGTTCAATCGTTGAGCTTCCCGGGATAAAGGCGAACATTCGTGATTGGACGGAAGCTGTCATTCGCTCACCCTAATCAGAAGGCACTGCCGCGGCCAGAGGCGGCACCTGAGCGTCGTCGTCGGCTTAGCCGTTTCGGACTTATTGCGCCGGACGGTTGAATGACAAACCGGCGCCACAAGATGGAAAAACCCTCTTGCGCTGGAATGACTAACGAACTCCAATGGCCCAATGACAAGAGATTCCGGCCCGCCGGCGCCAAAACCTCAAACCGGATTGAAGCGGGCAATTGGTACGCCGCTGCTGTTCGCGTTTATCGTCGGCGACACCCTCGGTGCCGGCATCTACACCCTGGTGGGCACCATGGCCGCCGACGTTGGGGGCGCCATCTGGATGCCCCTGCTGATCGCTCTGGTCGTCGCGCTGCTCACTGCCGCGACCTACGCCGAGCTGATCACCAAATACCCGCACGCCGGCGGCGCCGCACGTTACGTCGACCGGGCTTTCGGCATCCCCTACCTGTCATTCCTCGTCGGATTCCTGATGATGGCCTCCGGAATCACCACTGCAGCCGCCCTGGCGAACGCCTTCGCGGGCGACTACCTGACCGCGCTCATCGATGTGCCCTCCGCACCCGCAGCAGTCGCGTTCATCATCCTGCTGACCCTGATCAACCTGCGCGGCGTCAGGGAATCCCTTACCGCCAACCTCATTGCGTCCATCATCGAGGTCACCGGACTCGTCATCGTCATCTTCGTCGGCGCCATCGTGCTCACCTCCGGCAACGGGGAGCCCTCCCGGCTCCTTGAGTTCGCACCTGACATACCGCCTCTTGAAGGCGCCTTCGCCGCCTCCATCGTCGCCTTCTTCTCGTTCCTCGGCTTCGAGGCGGCGGCCAACATGGCCGAGGAAGTGCGCCAACCGTCCAAGTCCTACCCCCGCGCGCTGTTCGGCGCTATCGGCACCGCAGGGCTCGTTTATCTCCTCATCGCCCTCAGCGCAGTCATCGTCCTACCCCCGGCGGAACTGGCCGACTCCACCGGGCCGCTGCTCGACGTCGTCGCCGCCAGCGGCGTCGGCATCCCGCCCTGGTTCTTCAGCCTCATCGCGCTGATCGCCATTGCCAACGGAGCGCTGCTTTTTATGGTCATGGCCAGCCGGGTCGGCTACGGATTGGCAGAAGCAGAACTGCTTCCCCGTGCCTTCAGCCGAGTGCTGCCCGGCCGCCGTACCCCGTGGGTCTCCATCGTCGTCATTGCCGCTTTGACGATCATCCTCACCCTGACCGGGAATGTCGCCTCTTTGGCCGAAACCACCGTGCTGCTCCTGCTCCTGGTGTTCCTGTCCGCCAACGTGAGCGTCCTCGTCCTCAAAAAGGACAAAGTGGAGCACGACCACTTCACGGCCCCCAGATTCGTGCCGGTCCTCGCGATCATTGCGAGCATCGTGCTTTTGGCGCAGCAAACCTGGCCCATCTGGCTCGGTTCCGCCGCCTATGTTGCGGTCGGTTCGCTGTTGTTCCTCGCCGCCCGGGCACGGCGCAAACGCGAGGACCGTGTGAGCGCAGGCTGACGTGCGGCGGGACCGTTGCTGGGACCCTACGAGCAGCTTTGCGTGCAGCGCGCCACTCACGCTTGGCATGCGGCCTTGTGGAGGCGGCCGCTACACAGGACCGGATGCCAGAGCCGTGGCGAGTCCGTCCAGCGACTCCGGACTCGCGGCGAGTTGCACCTTGCCCTTGTCAGTCAGCAGGGTCATGGCTTGGTATCCGGAGGCTGGCAGATACTTGCGCTCTTTACCGCTGACCTTCCACCGGTCCGGAAACACGTCCAGCACTACAAAGTCTGTTGCCCGTCCTGAAGGCTCCAAGGTGTCGTAAACAGCGGGCTGGAAGCGGACAGACCCGGCAGCGGGAGTCGCGATCCCTTGGTTCCAGATGCCGCTGAGTGAACCCGGACGGGAGTCGGGATAGCGGATATAGGCCTTGAACTGCCCGTGTTCCGCGAGCCGTTTTTTGGTTTTCCAAGCAGTTCGAACCTGCGACAGTGCGAAAAGCCAGTAAACCGAGGTGTATATAAAGGCACCGACCAGGGCATCAACCAGGTCACGTGAGTTAATGCTGAAGCGCACGGCTGCTGTGAACACGAAGAAGATCACATAGCCGGATGCAAGTGCCAGGTAGGGGTGTAGCCGGACCCAGTTCTTCATACCGTCATCCGGTTGGGGGACGGACAAGTGGCGCAGCTCTTTCAACCCACCCGCGGTCCAACACTTTCCTTGGCCCGTCAGTACCAGCGCCGCAGAAAGCGACCGCTTGTCCCATCCCGAGGCAGCAGAGAAGTCTGGGCGTTCGTGGGTCATTCATGCGCGAAGTGTTACACACCCTCTTCGTTATAGGAATGGGAGGTAGGGCCGGGCGCCGGGACCAGGATCAGGTTATCGGCCGCCTTCGTTTGGTGGGGAAGCTGAGTTCCTTACCACCTTGATGACTACGAGGACTGTGGTGAACGAAGCAAAAACAATGCATAGGCAATTCGAGGTGGAGTTGAGTCGATGGTGAAGATTATCGCCAGCAGGTACAGCAAACCGATCTGCGGCCGGATCACGATATCTCCAACGCCTGCGGTTACGTGCCATAGCTGGACTCCAAGGTTGTTGGCGGCCTTCCGCAGATTGGATGGTGGTGACAATGTAGCGGTTGATCGCCCGTGCGATGAATGTCCTGCCTAGCAGGAGCCGTAAACGTTTCGCGCTGAGGGGACGCCCAGGGAGGCTACGTGTGATTCTGTGATGTCTTGGCATAAGCCGGGTCCGACCGAGTCTGGATGACGATCCCCGTTATCATCAGAGCCGCCGCGATCAAAGTAATCGGCAAGTCCGTGTTGTAGCCGAAGAGACCAACTGCGACCGGCGTCAGAACAGCCAGCGCGGACAGCGCGAAGAACGCTCTCGCAACACGCTTCATTCTGCGCTGACGCGCTAGGGCGGCTGGGGGAAATTCTTCCATCGGTGCACATCCTCCGCTTTCGGACACTCGCCAATGAATCCTCGCAGAATGATGCCCGAATTGTACCGGTTAATGATCCCCAGGCGAGACAACTGGACAGTTTTAGTCACTTCCCCGGCGCTTATCCGGTCCGTAGTCACCAAGTCTGTTTTGGCTTGCCCCGGACGTCCACTGTCGGGTGTGTCCGGCTGCGGCTTGGTGCCGGTTCATGGCCGTCGATAGATCTCCCGCACCAAAACCGGCGGGTCTGGGAGCTGCAGTACGGCACTAAACGCTTCAACCCTCGATACTCATGCACTGCTGCGCCCGGCGTGATCCCGAGGCTCTGGATGCTCCCGTTGTCCCAGTGGAGGGTCCTTCAACGGACACCTGACCCCATGCCCGCTACGAAGATGCAGAACGGATGACCGGCCGGATCGGCGTAAACGTACAACGGCTCGTTCGGGTCGTCCGTCCGATCGAGACGGAGCTCTGCCCCCAACGCCAACGCCCTGGAGTGGTGATGCTCCAGCGCCTCTCGGTCAGGAACCGTCAGGTCGAGGTGCATCTGCATCGGCACCTCAGGCAGCGGCCATGTTGTCCGCTGCAAATGATCAACCTGCTGAAAAGCAAGCCTGCGTTTACCCTGTCCATCAGTGAGAACGAGCCAATCGACATAGTCAGCCTTGCCCTCCTCCACGGGCTCATCTCCTGGCCGATACTGGAGTCCCAGGAGGTGACGGTAGAACTCCGCCAGTCCTCGCACATCAGTAGTGTCGAGAACCGTCTGAAGCACCTGAGGGAATGCACTCATGGACCGAGACTAACGATTCTGAAGGTTCCCTCGCCAGCCCTTCCCGACCATGAGGTTCCCGTCCCGTAAACCGGTCCCTCAACGGGACGTCCCTAGCTGAGGAGCTAAACCCGGACTGCTCCAGTCGGGGATCGGCTTACAGACATGTGGATGACGCACAGACATGGGAAAACGTCGCTAGGTATCGCTGCCATTCGTGCGCTAGGGTCACAGCGAGAATGGAGGTTCCCGCATTCATGCCCGTATAGGGAACAGTCCTGGTAGAGCCGAAATAATCGCAGCAGCTAAAAAATGGCGAAATCAAAAGGGGTTGACTTGAAACTGCGCTTTTCTTTCATGCTGCCAGCGCTGGTGATTGTTGTTGCCCTTGGAATTACTGGTGCGATTTTTCCTGGCCTCATAGCGATGGTTACGGGGCTCATGCCTGTCGTAGTTTTTGCTGCGCTCGTCAGCATGATGCTCACGGAGCGGAAGCGGGGACGCCGTAACCGGGATGGCTGAGGTCGCGCCTGCGACCAAGGGGCGGCCAACTACTGCGTGACCATGCCATTCGCATATACCCCGCCCGCGTTAGTGCCCGGTGAAGGTGGCCCAACCGCTACAGCATTCAACGCCGTTCAACGGCGCCCACCGCTTCCAACCCCACACCGCCGTCGGGCACCTGACTGCAGGGAACTACGCTGGGTGGATGGCAACAGTAATCCTCGTGCGGCACGGCCGCACCACAGCGAATGCCTCCGGCCTCCTGGCCGGGCGGACCCCCGGCGTGAGCCTCGACGACGTCGGACGGGACCAGGCGGACGCAACCGGGAAACGACTCGCCGTCGTGCCCCTCGTTGGAGTGGTGTCTAGTCCGCTCGAGCGCTGCCGGCAGACCGCACAGTTCATCCTCGCTCAGCAGCAGGGCACCCCCCACGCACCGGTCGACGACGCCCTCACCGAATGCGACTACGGCCAGTGGCAGGGCCAAACCCTCGCCGACCTGGCGAAAGAGGATCTGTGGAAGGTCGTGCAGACCCAACCCTCCGCCGTCGTTTTCCCCGGCGGCGAGTCCATGGCCGCGATGCAGGCCAGGGCAGTGGCGGCGATCCGGCGGCACGATGCAGCCTTCGAGGCTGAGCACGGGCCGGGCGCCGTGTGGGTGGCGGTGAGCCACGGGGACATCATCAAGTCTGTCCTGGCGGACGCGCTCGGCATGCACCTGGATATGTTCCAGCGCATCGACGTCGGGCCTGCGTCCGTATCGATCGTGCGCTACGGCGCGGGGCGGCCCACCGTCCACGCGACCAACACCGACGCCGGAGACCTGTCCTGGCTGGCCGCCACCCACGAACACAGCGATGCACCGGTCGGCGGTGGCGCAGGCCATACGGCCCCACCGGTCCGAGGAGCCTAAAGTAGTCCTATGCCTACTACCGTTCATGATTTCGACTGGCCGGACCGCGTCGTCGTCGGCACCGTCGGCGTCCCCGGGCAGCGCACGTTCTACTTGCAGGCGCGGGCAGGCAAGCAGCTCATCAGCATCGCCATGGAGAAGCTGCAGGCGGACCAGCTCGCCGAGAAAATCGACGAGATCCTCGACCAGCTGATGACCGTCGACGGCAACCCCTTCCACGTTCCCGCGAACACTCCCCTGGAGCTCGTCGACAATGACGATCTGGACCCGGTGGAGGAACAGTTCCGCGCCGGCGTGATGAGCCTGGGCTGGGACCCGACGACGGCGCAGGTCGTCATCGAGGCCTACCCCATCGAAGAAGTTGATGAGGACGACGACGGGCTCCTCGAGGATGCCGACGACGCCGACGCCGCCGAAGTGCTGCGCGTGCGGATGCCCGTGGGCACCGCCCGGGCCTTCGCGAAGCGCACGCGGGAAATCGTGGGCGCCGGGCGTCCGATCTGCGTGATCTGCGGTCAGCCGATCGACGCCGACGGACACACCTGCACCCTCCCCGAGGCCTGATGCCGGCACCGGACCTGCTCACCGACGAACTCACGCTCACCGGGCGGATTACGACGGCGTCGAACGCCACCTTCCTGGGCAGCATCGGCGACGCGGCGGTCGTCTACAAACCCCTTGCTGGCGAGAAACCGCTGTGGGATTTCCCCGACGGCTGCCTGGCGCACCGCGAAGTTGCGGCGTATCTAGTGTCGGAGGCGCTGGGCTGGAACATCGTGCCGCGCACCTGGCTGCGGGACGGTCCGCTCGGCGAAGGCATGGTCCAGCTTTGGCAGGAGACCGCCCCGGAACAGAACGCCGTGGATCTGGTGCCGCTGGAGGATGTGCCGGAGTCCGGGTGGAAGCTTGTGTTGGAGGGCGAAGACCCGGCCGGGCGGATCGTCGCGCTCATTCACGAGGACTCGGTGGCGCTGCGGCGGATGGCGGTGTTCGACGTCGTCGTCAACAATGCCGACCGCAAAGGCGACCACATCCTTCCCGTGGCCGACGGGCACCGCTACGGCGTGGACCACGGGCTGACCTTCCACAGCGACCACAAGCTGCGGACCGTGCTGTGGGGCTGGATCGGTGAGGCTTTGAGCGCCGAGGAACTCGCCGGGATTGATCGGGTTCTCGCGGGGCTAGAGGGTGAGCTTGGTGTGCAGCTGGCGGAGCTGTTGACTGCGGAAGAGATCGAGGCGCTGGCCGCCCGCTGTGCCCGGCTGCGGTCGACGGCGGTGTTCCCGGGGCCGCGCGGCGGGATGCCTGCGGTTCCCTGGCCGCTGTTCTAAGCCAACCATGGTGCTCTAAGGCCGCGGCGCGCCGACGGCGGCGATTGAGCTCAATGCTCCAGGCACCTAGGGTGGGCCGGACACAGCCCGGCACAACCAGGAGGCAAGAATGAAGCCCGCTCTTCGCGCAGCCCTTCCCATCCTCGCGGTAGTTCTACTTGCCACTGCGGTCGTCATGATCGGCGATCTCCCCCATGATCAGACAACCATGTTCCCGGTGACCGGAGCGCTGGTAGCCCTGGTCGCCGGATTCGGTGCCTCTCTGCGGAACTGGACGCACATTCCCTGGCTGCCCACCGCAGCCATGCTCGTATCTGCGGGCGGATATCTGGCCAACAACTTCGACTGGATGATCGGAGGGTTTTTCGCCGTGATAGTTCTACTTGGGTGGCACGGCTTGCAGCGGGAGAATGCCCGGTCAGGGGCTTCACCCATCCGCTGATCTGTCCCCCGCCGGCGATTCTCCAGTCACCACACAGGCGGGGAGCTTAGCAGAGACACGAAGGCCGCCGTCGGGCCGTCCCTTGATGGTGAGCCTTCCGTCATGGGCCTGGACCATGCTGAGAAAGATGGTCAGCGCCACCCTGTGCCCGCCACTCTTGACACTGTCATGACTTCCAGCTGGACTGCAGGGCCGAGCGCTTGGAGGCCCCATGGCGACCTATGTTTTCTGCTGTCCTGACTGCGCGGAGTTCGAGCTGCTGCTCCCGATGTCCGAGTTAGTACCCGTTCTGGAGTGCCCGCAGTGTGGTCTGGAATCCCGGCGGGTCTATACCGCGCCCGCCTTGACCGGTACACACCGGGCCACGGACCGGGCGCGCAACGCAGCCGAAGCCAGCGCCGAGTCCCCCTCCGTCGTGCGGTCCCTCCCTCCGGGCGCAGGCATCGGGAACGGACAGCGCTGGAGCCCATTCACCGGAGCGGCACCCCGGACGGCCGGTCAAAGGGGTTCCGCCCAAGGATCCGGCCCCTACCAGCCGCTGCCCAGGCCATAGCCGTGGCCGCCGTCGAACCCTCCACCATCACATGCTCAAGGCCCCTGCATCCTGAAAGGACTCCGCCATGCCCGAAGTAGTGTTTAGCGTTGACCAGAGCAAGTCCATGCGCGACCAGGCCGTGCCCGGCCACAACAGATGGCACCCCGGCATCCCGGCCGCCGCCACCGTCAAACCCGGCTCCAGCGTGCGCATCGAGTGCAAGGAATGGACCGACGGCCAGATCGGCAACAACGATTCCGCGAACGACGTCCGCGACGTGGACCTTTCCCGGTGCCACATGCTTTCCGGCCCGATCGCCGTGGAGGGTGCCCAGCCCGGAGACCTGCTGGTAGTGGACATCCTGGACATCGGACCCGTACCCCAAACGGTGGGCGAAAACTGCGGCGAGGGGTGGGGGTACTCCGGCATCTTCGCCAAGATCAACGGCGGAGGCTTTCTCACCGACTACTTTCCCGATGCCTACAAAGCCATCTGGGACTTCTCCGGCCAGGAATGCACCTCCCGGCACATCCCGGGGGTGCGGTACACCGGCATCACCCACCCGGGCCTGTTCGGCACCGCACCCTCGCCTGACCTGCTGGCCCGGTGGAACCGGCGTGAGCAGGCGCTGATCGACACCAACCCGGACCGGGTGCCTCCGCTGGCTCTTCCGCCGCTGCGGGAAAACACCCTGGGCGGCACTGCCCAGGGTGACCTGCTGGATGCGATTGCCCGCGACGGCGCCCGCACCGTTCCGCCCCGGGAACACGGCGGGAACCATGACATCAAGAACTTCACCCGCGGCAGCCGTGTCTTCTACCCCGTTTTCGTCGACGGCGGACTCTTCTCCGGCGGTGACCTCCACTTCTCCCAGGGCGACGGGGAAATCAACTTCTGCGGCGCCATCGAAATGGGCGGCTACATCGACTTCCACATCGACCTGATCAAGGGCGGCATGGAAACCTACGGGATCCGGAACAACCCGGTCTTTATGCCCGGCCGGGTTGAACCGAGGTACTCGGAGTACCTGACGTTCATCGGCATCTCCGTTGACCACCGTGATGATACGAACCTCTACCTCGACGCCACGCAGGCGTACCGCAACGCCTGCCTCAACGCCATCGAATATCTCACCAAATGGGGTTACACCGGTGAGCAGGCGTATCTAATCCTGGGCACCGCACCTATTGAGGGGCGGATTGGCGGAGTGGTGGATATCCCCAATGCCGCCTGCTCGCTGTTCCTGCCCACCGAGATTTTCGACGTCGATATTCGGCCGGGCGGCAACGGGCCGGTGAGCCGTGACCGCGGCCAGGTTGCGGTCAGCTCATAGATGAAGTGCTATTCGGGATGCCACTGCGAACCAGCTGAAAACCCGTAAACAGAAGCAAGTCTGACGGACACGCGTTGACGCTCTGATGCGTCTTGGAGGCATCGGTTAGGCTCCGACGCATGAAGCTTCAGAGCGCCGCAGGCCACCCTTCGCGCCGGTCCGTCAGCAGGTTCATAAGGGCGGTGCTGGTGGGTTGCATTGTCCTTCTGGCAGCTGCGGTCATTGTTGTGGCCGCCGCAGGCGTGAAGCCTGCGTCCCTTGCAGCGCTGACGGGTGGGCTGGCCTGCCTGGGTGGCGTCCTGGTCATTGCGTTTCAGGGAGTGGGGAAGTGGGCGGCTGACTCCGAATACTCGCTTCCGGGCAAGAGCCTTGTCTTTATACTGGCCCTTGCGGTTGCCGCAATAGCGCTGCTTTTCTGGTCAACCTCCCTATGACCAATCCTGCCGGTCATAGGGAGGCTGACCGGCCGGGGACTCCCGCCGTCGTGCTCGGGCCGGCTTTCTAGCCAACCGCATTCGCTGGCAGAACCGCGGAGACCCGAAGGCCGCCGTCGGGCCTTCCAGCGATAGTGAGGGACCCGTCATGGGCCTGGACGATGCTCCTGACAATGGCCAGCCCCAAACCGACGCCGGCCTGGTCCGAGCGCACCCGTTCCGTGCCGCGCTGGAACGGCTCGACGAGCGTCGGGACCAGTGCGGGCGGCAGCTTTTCGCCGGTGTTCTCCACAACCAGTTCGACGCTCCCGCTGCCTGCCTCGGTCCTCACCCACGCCACGCCGTCGTCCGGCAGGTTGTGGACGATCGCGTTGTGCAGCAGGTTGGTTGTCAGCTGCAGCAGCAGCGCACGGGAGCCGACGACGCTGGCGGCGCCGCCGTCGGTGCGGAGGGAGACCCGGCGTTTCTCCGCAAGTGGCAGCAGGGTTTCGGCTGCTTCCTCCAGGAGCAGGGACAGGTCCATGCGCTCCTATGGCCCAATGCGCTCGGCGCTCCGGATTGGCCCGCGGCGCACTCGACTGCATTCGGCGTACGGAACCGGTAAATGCCATTTACTAATAGGTTTGCCCGTAATCTTGCCTCTGGAGGCAAGAACATTGAAACAAGAACTGAAAAGTGCCGGGATGGTTAGTATGCGAATTCCTCAGCCGTGAGCAAAAGGGGTCCAAATCGAGTCCTGGGGTCCCTTCGCGGAGGGCAAGAACACGCTGAAATGGGATTGTGACCGGCTCACCTCTCCCACTTCCCACGGCAAGGCACACCGGACCGTCTCCCAACAGCTGCACCGCGAACGCATCCTCGGCGTCGCTGGCCTCCCTGCCCAAGGGCCGCGCTGTGGTCCTGCCATCCGGCAACCGTCCGACACTGATTCGAACTCAGCCTTGGATGACCGGGCCTCACGCCGACCAAGTGCGTGCTTCCATAGGCACCCACGACCCCCAAGCTGAACGCACTATCAGAGACGCCGAAAAAGAGAACGGCACCATCGCAGCACCCTTAGCAAGGGAGGAATGCAGTGACCGACTGGGGCGTTGATGAGAATACCAAGCGCCGGCGGAAGTGGCCGCAGGAACCTCCGACGCTCCTCCAGAGGAACAAGCTTCTGAACCCAGCCTGTACGTCGGCAGCGTCGACGAATTCATGCGCGAGTACCTTCGCAACGCCTACCGCCGCGCAGGATCGACGGAAAATCCCGTATCTGAGCGGCCCGCTGGTGGGAGTACGACGAAGCAGTCATCCGGATTGAAGCTCTGTGGCGTTCCTGGGAGCATCTGCGCCAGGATCCGAGCACCGGCATGAGCGCCTGGTGGCGGGATCACGCGGATCACCACATGTCTGCGCTGATGGACCCGCAGGGCCCCTTCAACGCAGCGGACACCGCCAGCCGGGAGAACCAAGAGACGAAGGGCGGACCCCTCCCATATGCGGCCCGCCGGCTGGTCTCTTTCCCGATGTGCGCTAGCCGCTAGTGCTGTTCCTCTCCAGCTTCCGAGAGACCTTGTAGTCGTTGGCAAGCTCTTCGCTCGTCTTCGTAAGGTCCCCTTGCTCATTCCTCCAGTTATTGTCGCGAACATCGGTGAATACGAACGACGCCGCCCGCCTCACACGGTAGCCCTCAGTCATACCGTCGATAGTCGGATCGTTCCAAGCGATGTCGAATGAGAACTTCTTCCTTCCACCCGGAACGACAGTGTCAATGAACGTCCGTGGTACGTCCCCCGGAGGCCGGGCCTCTCCGTTGTCCTTATAGATGGCCCCATCAATGCCATCGAGCCACAGAATCAAGTGATTGATTGGTGAAGATCCAGCATTGTGAACTTCTCCCCTATAGCGAAAGGTTTCGAAGCTCTTCCCCGGGAAGTTATTGACCATGTGCAGAACATCATCATTCCAATCGATCGCCACACGGGCAGCTTCTGCTCTCTGCGCTGCTTCTGCTCGGGTTTTTTGTTCGAGAGCGTTAAACCGCAATGTAATAATTGCCGCAACAAAGCCTCCGGCTGTAGCGCCGGCACCGAACCATTCAGCGACAGAGCCCCACGCTGTCGCCCAGGGAATAACCTGCTCCCTCCATGCGCCCAAAACAAGGAGCAGGAGGATAAATCCCGCAGCAAGGAACACGATTAGCCAGCGTTCGAGCTCTGTGCGGTGCGTCCAAGCTCTTTTAAGTCTCTCGATCACCGGTCGACGCCCGGCCGCTGGATCTGCTTTCCCCTATAACTACGGCTCTTGCGGGCCTTCAATGATTTCACACCAGTCGACTTTACCGCTTTGGTAGAAGGCTTAGCCTGGCTAACGTCAGCACGCATGCGTGTGGCGATGGCTTGTCCATCGACATTGACCGGCTGTGCCGTTCCGTTTCGGCTTCGGAGGGTACTGCCCGCCCTTCTCTTGGCAAGCCTCCGCCGGCGACTTTCGCGGCATATCCCCACTCGCTGCGCTCCCTCCGGTATTCCACGCTCCCCCGGCTCCGGCTGGCCAATTCACTTCGCGGCCAAGATGTGACGGCTTTGCCGAAAGGAACGGGGGCAAAGAGAAAAGGAGCAAGTCCGTGAACCAGCTCATGACCCCACAGCAGGTAGGCGCCGAATACGGCGTCACTGTCCAGGAACTGGCCGAGTGGCGACGCAAAAAAATCGGCCCGGCGTACTACGTGCTCGGCACCCGGGTCATCCGATACATGCCCGAAAACGTCGATCAGTGGTTCCGCGACCCGGCCAACTCACGCTGGCATGACTTCCCGGCAGAGGCCTTCCCCGAAGGACGCAGGGATACGGCCGAATGGTTGGGCATAGCTGTGCACCGCCCACTCACCTGATGGCGGGCAACTCCGAAACAGCTGGGCACCCGAGTCGCTGATTCTGACCAGGGCGCGTTTCCCCGATGGGAGTCTTACGACCAGGATTGGAAAGCTATCGGGAGAACCATTGAAGACGTAGGAGAATCCCAGTGATCACGAGCACGACTTGAATACATACCCCAAACAGGATCGCAGCGCTAACCAGGGGAACCTGCAGATCGGAAACTCCGGATAGTCCGCCGCCATTGTCTGGGCAGCAAACACCGCACTGATCTGTCCCGCAATGACTGTGATTAGAAGGCTCCGTGCGGAGAAACCCGGCTGGAGACATCGATCGGTCAGATATCGCCGCTGTTAGGCTGCCCCTATGGGGATGATCAAAAAGCTCGTGGCAGCCTTTCGACGCGATGAGGCGGCGATTGATGCACCGGAACAAATCCTGCAGGAAGCACCCGGCCCGGACCCCGTGCCGGCGCATGCAGAGGATATCAAGAGGTTCATTCCCGTGCCGGCTCCAAAAAAGCCAGTGCCTGAAGCCGGCCGACACCCAAAGAACAACCAGGAGACTGAACCGGGGAGCATTGGCGTCAAGAGAGTTGTCCTTATCGAAGCCGGGCTTTCGGTCCTTGACCTCCGTGAGCTACCGTCCAGCAGGTTCCGCATCGTTGGCTCTGCGTATTGGGTAACAGACGCAGGACGACATAAACACGGCAGCGACGAGTACTTGCTTGTTCGCGAGCCCAGGAACCGATGGGACACCAACGCCGTCGCTGTATTCGGTAAGGAGCGCAAAGTGGGCTACCTAACCGAGGCCAAAGCAGCCGCCTTGGCTCCCATCCTCGACGTGCTCCCCTACGACGCATTCCGGGTCGGCGGTGCGGCACCTTCGGGCAATTCGATCACTATGTGGGTCGACATTCCAGCTCTCCCCAAGCTCCGGAAATTCGCGGGTGCTGTCACTGTCACTCAAGCGGGAAAAGATGACCGGTAGACCAGCACGATTTCTGAATCGCCGATGTGGGTACCACCATGCCTTGGCCTGGTATTCGCGTCCACACTCTGAACGGGAAATATGAGCGCCAAACCAGCTAAGACAGTCAGGTTCGGCGGCAGGATGCGGCCTCCAACCGACGGAACCGATATGCCAACTTTGACCTTCGGGTTGTTCACTGAAGCAGATCCGGTAAATCTGTCCTCTGAGGCCCTGGAGGCTTTCAGGCGGGACTGGGCGCCGCCCGGGGCCAATTCCTGGTACGTCCTGGACATCAATCAGGCGCCGGACAGCGGACGGCAGAGTATCCATGCGTCGATGCTGGTTCCCGGTGTAGATGCCTGGGAGCTGTCAGAGGCGCGGATTTCCCGAATCGGCGGCCGCGCAGCCGAGGACCTGGAATTTCGCAATCAGCTCTACATGCGGATTGGTTCGGCGGCGGTTGCCGGTGGCCGGATCGAGGCAGCCATGAAACGGCTCATCCTGGGAATGTCAGGGAACCCGGAACCCAAATTTGCCGATTCAGAGGACCCGTGGAAGACGCTCGACAAGAAGCTGCGGAAGTTAGCTGTAGCTTTGGGTGAGCGCGCCACCGACATCGTAAAGCTCCTGGACTGGGGAGAAGAAAACAACATCCGGGACATACGCAACGACATCATTCACGCCTACTGGTGGGACTACGCGGATGTCGGGATTACCCGCGGCCGTGTCCATCTGGACGGTACGAGCGAGCTCATTCAGATAACACCGGAACAACTGGACGAGGACTGCAGGAAACTTGAGCTCTATGCAGACATGCTCGACTCTGCCGTCGAGGGAAGGTGGCTGAACATATACCTCCCCCGCCGAAATCAAGTGGACACTCCTGGAACCCGGACACCGGACAGCCCCCTCCGCAACCCGAAACATGAGTCATGAACACATCTGAAACCCCTGCTACGACGCACCCAGTGACCATCCGGCAGTCTGAGCCCGGAGACTTCCCCGGCATACGCTCGCTCCTGGACCAAATGCCGCAGTGGCAAACCGCCGCACAGCGCCTCCCCTACAGCCGGGGCCTCGTATCTGTCGACGGCCATGGCCGTGTCGGTGGATGGCTTGCAGGGCATCACCATTCATACGCCTGGGCGAGCGTCTCCGGATATGACATGCCTGAGGACTGGCGATGCTCGTTCGTCGAATGGCTCCTCGTCGATAAGGACTGGCGGTCGGCCGGCATTGGAGGCGCGCTGATGGAGAGGTTCGCCCTCGAGTCCTCCGAAGCCGGACGGGACACCATCATCGTCTCGCCCCAGGCAGGTGACGATGAGCAGGCGCTGCTGAAGTTCTACTACCGGCTTGGCTACCGGCGGACGGTGTCCGGCCACGTCCACCGCGGACCCCACGGGCAGCAGGAGCACACTCCCCTGCCCGAAGACGAGATGGAAGCTATGTCCCGAACCGTGTCCCCGACTGAGGCTGCTGAACTTGAGGAAATCATGCGCCGGTACAGGGGGTCCCTCGGGCTGTGAGGGCCGGTTTTTAGTTCAATCACGAAGAGGCGCAGCTGCTCGGCGGATCACTCCAGTGCCCCACCCCTGACGGTCCTGACGGGTCAGGATCTCCCGGCGCACCTCTTGCCCGAAGACGGCCCGATCCTTCAACGTTCTGCCACCCATTCGCGGGCGTCGAACTCCGCCATTCTCCGGTACAGGGTTGCCCTGGACATGCCCAAGTCCCTGGCCACATGGACGGCTGGTTCGCCTGCCTCGATGAGCCGGCAGGCATTGCGGATTTGGCTGTCGCTGAACTGTTGGCGGCGACCTCCGAGATCCTTGCCCGCTGCACGGCGTTTGGAGACGGAGTCGTTGATGCGTTCGCGTTTGATCTCAAGCTCCATCTGAGCCAAGGCCGCCATCACGGTAAAGACCATGGAACCCATTGGTGTGCCGGTATCCACGTTCCCGCCACCCAGATTCAGCACTCGGAGATTCACTCCCCTGGCACGCAGCTCCTCGGCTAGACCAAGCATGTTCACCGTCGACCGCCCCAAGCGGTCCAAGGTAGTAATCACCAAGGTGTCGCCCTCGTGGAGCGCTTTCAAAGCCTGGTCGAATCCGGGGCGAGAGGCCCTGGCACCGCTGACGCCATGGTCTATATATAGGTCATCGCGTCGCACCCCCGCCGCCAGAAGGTCCAAAACCTGCCGGTCTGCGTCCTGCGCCTTGGGAGAGACCCGGGCATAGCCAATGAGCTTCACCAGAGATTCCTCCAAGCTGTCTCGCAACTAGGGTTCATGTCACGAACGATAGCAGGAGGTTGCGATACATAGTGACAAGACACCCGAAAGACTGCACGACCGTGGTCTTGCCGCTGTCTCGCACATATGTCTTGTATCCCATGGGTTTCGAGACTGATATCGAGGATTCCCTGGCGTAGCGAATTGCCTACTCCGAACTTACGAGCGGCAACTGCGGCAGCGGGTCTTAAAAACGGTCGATTCATACACGGGACCGCGGGGTCTTGTCAGTAGCACTCGTTAGAGTAATGGGATCAGATCAGCCTCAATGTTCAGGAACCAGGGGTCCAGTTGAACACAGTTGAATCACTCATCGAGTCGAAGCAGGGTCAGCGCCAGCTGCGTCTGCTCGAAGTCCTGGCGGAGACGATGGACAGCGGCCATCGCGCGGACACCCAAGCCATGGAGGATGATCCCGGACGCTGGGATTTCTCCGAGGAGTCCCTCAAGAGCGATCTACGGGCGATGAAGACCTGGGGATGGCTAATATTCGAGGAGAACCACGGGGGAATCGGGTCTGTAGACATCTACCAGCCCGGTCTGGACGCCGTCAGCGCATACAAGGATCTGAAGTCCAACCCGATACGAAAGATGCTGCATCTCCGGGACGTCGTATTGGCCTGGCTTTACGGCCAGGGAGCTCTCGATGTCCATGTCAGCGCCATCAGTGACTTCCTGGAATCCGGGCACAACCAGTATCTCGGCAGCCCGTACTCACACAAAGACGTCATGCGGGCAGCCGATTGGCTCCTGCAGGAGGAGTACATCGAGGGCTTCAAAATCTTCGGGGGCGAGATCGCCCGTCCGAAGCCAACACCCAAAGGCATGCGCATCGTGGAATCCGAAGAGTCAGTCAACCAGACACCCCGTGTAGCCGGGAACACCCACAACAACATCAACATTCAGGACTCGAATTCAGTCAACGTAGCATTCCAGAGCTCAAGGGTGCAGCAGTCCAGCGTCCTCTCACAGAGCCAGGTGCAGCAGGTCGAGCGCGCCTTGAGCTCCGTCCGGGCCATGCTGAACCCTGATGTGCTTGGTGTCACCAGCGAAGATGCCGCCGAAGCCCGTTCTATCGCCGAGAAAGCGGACTTAGAAGTCCACGCTGAGACGCCCGACCGAGGGAAGGTGAAGGCACTACTCGGCAAGCTCGCTGAGCTGGCAGCGACCGGCACCGTGCAAGGCGCGGTCGATGCTTTGATCTCCATACTGCAGCAGGCCATCGGGAGCATGTAGCCCAGCTGGCCTTCGGCGGTGTCGCGCTTCCGGAATGGCGGCGTCATGCCAGCCCTAGGCCTCCCAATGCTTCACTCGGCAATGGGTTAGCTATACGCTCGGGACTACTTCAAATGTCAAATTCACAGAACATGAAGTCTTTATATGCGCGGTCTATCTAAGCTATGACCATGCGCCCATATGACGAAGATGCTTTCCCAATCGAAGAGCCTCTCCCTCAGGTGGGGGCCGGACCTTGGGGCGACGCAGCTCTCGCAGCAAGCGCTTCAATGCTTGGGGGATTGATTCCTCCAGCTGCTCCCTTTGTCGCCGGAGGCGCGATCCTACTAATGGATTTCGGGAAAAGGGTTAGTGGGCATATTGCCAGGAGAGATAAGTTATTGCTAGACAGCGGTGCTCATTTTTCGGGTCTCAACCCAGCAACTCTGATCGAACGTCTGCTTGCCGACGAAGAACTAACCATGCTAGCTGCAACTGCAATTGATGCCTCGCGTCGGTCGCGGATGTCCGAAAAAGCCCGCATGCTTGGTACGTGCCTCGGTTCGCTAGCTGCTGACGACGCCCGGATTGACGAGGAATCGCTATGGGTAGATATTATCGCCAGGCTCGAGCGGCCGCATATCAAAGTCGCATCTCTGTTTGTGGGCGATGGAGGCAGATTTGGTACAGGACAGCCATTGCCTCTCATACTGCCGCCAAAAACTCCTGAAGAAATTGGTGAGGATACAGGACTTGGGCCCCTCGTCATGCCCCTGATCCAAGAACTCTTGTTAATGGGGATACTTATCAGACCAGGCGCTGAGGGTCTGTCCATCGGAGGGCCGGACTCATATAGTGAAGGCGTCAAAGCAGGACCCCTCGTCGGAGAACTCTTCGGTAGGCTTTGGGACGCACAAGAGGAAGATAAGAACAGGCCAGTCACTTGAATCTCACCACAACAGGAAGATCTGCCATCGCGCTTTTTATGTGCTGGACCTTCACAGGAGACGAAAATCTGCCCCACCCGACGAGTCCTCGAACGCCGATAACAGCGCATATGACAACTAGTCGCGACGCGCTCCGTCGTCCCGAGCGACTGCCTTCCTCATCTCCGCCCGCCTCACCGCCAAGCCGGTTGGGCCTCCCACCTCAGCTAAAATCAGGGAGGCCCGTTTTACCCCTTCGTTCCGGGCGGAAAGCGCAGCATGTCCTTCACAGAAAACGCCGTAGCCCGCTGGGCGGAGCTACAGCGGCTACAGGCCTCGCCCGGCTGGAAACTCACCAACGCGAACCCCTGGGTCCTGGCCCTGTTCCGCGAGGCCTTCACGCGCACCCGCCCGCGCATCCCCCTGGACGAATTCCACAGCCTCACCGACTCCTTCCTGCACCAGCTCAGGCTCAACGGGCAGAGCCTGCGCGAAGACTGGACCGGCAAGAACTACGCTGATGACTGGGTGGCCCGCCGCTTCCTGGCCCGCCCCCGCGCCGACGGCCGCTTCGTCTACGAACTCACCGAACCCGCCGTCCGGTTCCTCTCCTACCTGGACGGCTTCACCGGCGACACCACCAGCCTGAACTCCTCCCGCCTGAACACCCTGCTGTCCAGCGTGGAAACCCTGGCGCACGAATCCAATCCGGACCCCGAGGCGCGCATCGCCGTCCTCGAAGAAGAGATCGCCCGCCGCGAAGACCTGATCCGGTCCCTCCGCGCCGGCGACGCTCCCCCACCCCTGGACGACGACACCGCCGTCGAAGCCGCCCGCGACATCCTGGACCTCGCCGCCGCCCTGCCCGCAGACTTCAAGCGCATGCGCGACGGCCTCGAGAAAATGCTGCACACCCTGCGCCAGGAAATGGTCGAATCCCAGGCTTCCAAGGGCCTAACCATGGGCGAAATCCTCGAAGCCGACAAGCGCCTGCGCAGCACCAGCGAAGGCCGCACCTACGAAGGCTTCACCGCCTTCCTGAACGACGCCGACCAGCAGGGACGCTTCCGGCACGCCATCGCGCAGGTCCTGGAACGCGACTTCGCCGACGCCATGACCCCCGGCGACCGGCAGGCCCTGTACCGGATGATCAGCGACATGCGCGAACAGGCCGCCGAAATCCAGCGGATCTACGGCCGGCTCTCCGAATCCCTGCACACCTACGTCCAAAGCGACGAGTACCGGGAATCGGTCCAGTTGCGCAAACTCATCCGCGCCGCCGAAACCGCCATCCACAAAGCACCGCGCGGACGCCGCCGCGCCGCCGTCGTGCCGGCACCCCGGCTCTACGCGTCCGCGTTCGAATCGCTCAGCATGGTCCGCACCTACGACCCCGCCGAGCACGCCGCACCGCGGAAGCTGCCCGCACCGCCGTCGTTCACCGAAGCTGACATCCACCGGGCCGCCCGCACCCCCAAGGCCGACCGCCGTGTGCTGCACGACGCGATCACCCGGGCCGGCAGCCGCCGCGGCCGCGCCACCGTCGCGGAAATCTTCGCCGAACTGCCCGCCGAACACCGCCACCTCAACAGCATCCGCGCGCTCCTCGCCTCCGCCGCCCCCACTGAGGACAGCAACAGCACGACGACGACGGCAGCCGCGAGCGAGTCCATCCCCTTCCTCCAGATCGACGGCAGTTCCCGCACCGCGGTGCTGCCGGTCCTCACCATCGCCGAAAGCCCCCAGCCATGACTGAAACCCCCACCACCGCAGAAGACCTCGACTACGACGTGGAGGAAGAGGAGTACCAGCAGCCCCGTGACGTCCTGATCGACGGCCCGGAACTGTTCCCCGGAGACACCGGCACCCTGCCGCTGAAACTCCGCCAGGCCCTCATCCGGCTGCTGCGCGGACCGTACCTGGACGCCAACTCCTCCGACAACGTGTACAACACCGTGGTGGATAACCAGGAGCAGCTTCGCGTGCGGCTGAGCGAACTGTTCCTGGAACTGGTGGTGGACGAGGACCACAAGGTCGCCCTGCTGCGCCCGGTGGAGATGGCCGAACCGCACACCACCGCCCTGCAGCGCCAGCGCGAAATGACCCGCGAGGAAACACTGCTGCTGCTGCGCATGCGCCTGGTCCTGGACCGTCACTCGGGCACCGGCAACGAAGCCACGATCGCCCGGCAGGACATCATCGACGTCCTCGAGCAGTACGTGGACCCGCAGGCGCACGACGCCAAGGGCGTGGAAGACCTGGCCGACGCCGCCATCCGCAAACTCGTCACCGAACGCCGCCTGCTGCTGCCCACCGAGCTCGACGACGTCTGGGTCATCTCCAACGCACTGCCGCTGGCCCTGCCGTACGAGCACATCGGCGACATCATCACCTTCATGAACTCACTGACCGAGGCCCCGGCCGAGCCGGAGACGGCTGACGAAGCGCCCGCCGAAGACGCGGTCACTGAAACACAGCACGACGGCGAGGAGCCGGCATGAGCATCGAAACCACCCTTCCCATGGGGGACCTGATCAACCCCGGCCAGAACCGGCTCTCCCGGATCCAGATCGTGAACTGGGGAACGTTCGACGGCGCCCACACCATCCACGTGGACCGCGCCGGCACGCTGCTCACCGGCGACTCCGGCGTCGGCAAATCCACCATTTTCGACGCCATGCTGCAGGTCATGGACGCCCGGCCCAAGATGAATGAAGCCGCGCAGAACAACGGCGGCACCGCCGCCGAGGAAAAGCGCACCGCGTTCTCCTACATGCGCGGCCGGCTCGGCACCCAGGGCATGGAAGCCGGCGACGGCACTGCCTACCAGCGCCCCGGCGCCACCTGGTCCGCCGTCTGCCTCACGTTCGACAACGGACTGGGCCAAATCACCAGCCTCTCCGTCCTCATGGACCTGCCGGCGACCGGCACCGAACATCACGTCGGCCGGTTCTACGCCGTGCACAACCGTCCACTGGACATTCCCTCCCTCGAAACCGGCATGCGCGGCCGGTTCACCAAGGGTGCCCTGGAATCCCTGCTCCCGGGCGCGCAGATCTTCGATTCGCACAAACTCTTCGCCGAGCGGTACCGCACCGCCCTGGGTGTGGAGGACGAGAAGGCGTTCGGCCTGCTGCGCATCCTGCAGACCGGCAAGGGCCTGGGCGGAACGGTCAACGACTTCTTCCGCACCAACGTCCTGGACACCCCCAAGACCCTCACCGCCGCTGACGAAGCGGTGGAGGACTTCAGCCACCTGCGCAGCATCCGCCGCCAGCTCGAACGCGCCCGCCAGCAGCGCGACCACCTGGCCAACGTCCCGGACCAGCACCGCCTGTTCCTCACCACCAAAACCGAGCTGGACCGGGTCCGCGCCCTCAGCGCTGACGGGCTGCCCGCCTACCGCCGCCGTCTGGCGCTGGCCAGCCACGAGCGCGACGTCGACCGTCTGACCTCCGCCGCCGGCACCGGCCGCGAAGCGCTGAAGGCCGCTGAATCCCAGCGCACCAAGCTGAAGAAGCAGGTCAGCGCGCTCACCGCCCGCTACACGCAGGAGGGCGGCGGCGCGATCGCCACCCTGGAACGCGAGGTCGCCGCAGCGCAGGCGCAGCTGGTTTCCCGTGAAACCATCGAGAACGCGTTCCGCGCCGATCTGCGCGCCGCCGGCATCGACACGGATCTCTCCCCCGCCGGGCTGGTCACCGCCCGCAGCCGCGCCAGTGAGCTGGTCAAGTCCCTGAACGCCGACGTCGACGCCGCCCGCGAGCGCAGCTCCGACGCGCACGGCGAGGCGTGGGCCCTGAAGGGCTCGATCGCGAAGCTGGAAACCGAGATCGCGTCCTTCCGCCGCCGGCGCAGCAACATCCGCCCGGAAAGCCTGGAGCAGCGAGCCCGGATCTGCGAAGCCACCGGCATCGACGAGGCGGAGATGCCCTTCGCCGGCGAACTGATCGACGTCCCCGCCGAACACACCGAGTGGCGGGCCGCCGCCGAACGGGTGCTCCGCCCGCTCTCCACCGCGCTGCTGGTCCCCGGCGAGCACATGGCCGCCGTCACCCGCTACCTCAGCGAAACCAACCTCCGCGGTTTCCTGCGCTGCATCGACACGTCCATCCCCGTGGACGGCCCGGCCGAACCCGGTCCCCGGGACCTGATCACCAAGCTCAGCACCTACGACTCCGCGATGGGCGACTGGGTGGCCCGGAAGATCACCGCGCACTACGACTTCGAGTGCGTCGCGAACCCGGACGAGCTCGCCCGGGTCTCCCGCGGCGTCAGCCTCGGCGGTGCCGTGAAGCGCAACTCCTCCACCACGGAGAAGGACGACAGGCATACCAAGGCCTCGGACAACGTCCTGGGCTTTGATAACAAGGACAAGATCGCTGCCCTGGCCGCGGAGCTGCTGGCCCTGCGTGCGAGCTTCGAAGAGGCCGACGTCGTCTCCCGCAAGCACGCCGCCGAGCAGGATGACCTGATCCGCCGGCTCGCCGCCGTCCGCAAGGTCGCTGCCGACACCCGCGAGTTCGAGGAGATCACCGCCGGGGAGCAGCGCGCCGCCGTCGCCGACGCCGTCGAGCGCCTGGAATCCGCCCGCGACGCCAACGCGGACCTGGAGCAGATCCGCTTCGAACTGGACACCGCGGAGCTGGACCTGACCGCCGCGACCGAGAAGATCGGTGTGCTCAAGGGCGACCTGGCCCGGCTCGAGGCCGAGCTGACCGCCGCCACTGAACGCCGCGACACCCTGGCCGGCCGCGGCCCGGATGCCCTGGCGGAGGACCTGCGCGCCCAGCTGGATGAGCTGTTCGCCCCCTTCGGTGAGATCACCGACGTCGTGCACCTGAACGACGCCGCCGGGCAGGTGGAGCGGAACCTGCTCACCGACGCGGCCCGGTTGGATAAGACCCTGCTGGAAACCCGCACCCGGCTGGAACGCAGCTTCGAGACGTACAGCGAGAAGTGGGGTTCGGACTTCGGCACGGGCGTGGACTCGGCCGAGGAGTACGTGCACCGGTACGAGGACATCGTCACCGAGGGCCTGCCGCAGCACGAGTCCGAGTTCCGCGAATACTTCAACAACCGCACCTACGAGCGGTTCAGCGACCTGCTGCAGCTGCTCGACGAGGAACGCCGCAGCATCTCCTCGCGACTGCTGCCGCTGAACTCGGTGCTGCGCCGGGTGCCGTACCACGTGGACAGCCACCTGGAGATCGAGGTCAAGACCACCGTCCCAGACGACGCGCACAAGTTCCGCACCGAACTGAAGAACGCGCTGCCCATGATGGGCGTGCGGCAGGACAAGGCGGACATGGACGCCCGCTACGCCGCGCTTGAGGGCCTGGTGGAGAAGCTGAAGGACCCGCAGGAGCGGCGCTGGCGGGCCGAGGTCCTGGACGTCCGCGCCCATGTGACCATCACCTGCACCAACAAGCTCGCGAACGGGCAGTCGTTCACCAACCTGCAGGCCTCGCTGATGTCCGGCGGCGAGGGCCAGCGCTTCACCGCGTTCATCATGGCCTCGGCGCTGGCGTACCAGCTGGGCATTGTTTCCCAGGGTTTCAGCACCTACGGCACGGTGATGATGGATGAGGCGTTTGTGAAGTCCTCCCTGTCCTTCGCCGAGGCGTCCATCAACGCGCTGCACGAGTTCGGCTTCCAGCTGCTGCTCGCTGCCCCGGAGGACAAGGTGGACCTCTCCCGCTTCCTGGGCTCGGTCACCGAGATCCTGCGCGACGACGCCGCCAACCGGTCCGGCACGCTGGAGCGGGTTCCGGTGGGGTCTTCTGGTGCGGGCGGCTCCCGGGCTGTGGACATTCTGCTGCGGTAGCGGAGGGCGGGCCAGGTACTAGTGCCGGGCCTGCCGCTGTTGTTGGCGCCCGATCGGGAATCGCTCCGGTTTGGGACATCGCTCCGGTCCGCGGTGGCAGCGATGTCCCAAAGTGGTCGCTTAGTCCCAATGAGGAGCGAATCGGCAGAGGGCACCGCGAGTAGCCGTGTGTCACCGTGGAAGATCTTGGTGCACGGAGACTGATAGCGCGGGCAAGCCCGGATTTAGAGGGCTTCGTAGCTCTGCCTATGCGGGCCGGTGAAGGCCTGCGGAATGCCGTCCTGAGACAGGACTAGTCAGCCGTCAGCACTTCGCGGGAGCTGGTCCCTGATCGCGGGGACGACGGCTTCGCCCTCGTTGCTGATCCAGGTGACGTCCAGGTCCTGCACCAGGTCCACGAAGCGCTGCCGGTGGCCCGGAGCGACGTACGGCAGCACTGCACTGTGGAAGACGACGGTCGCGGTCCTTCGGTGCCTGCGCCACCAGCTGCGGGAGAGCCTCCACGATGTCGCCCTGGACCAGGTGTGATGGGTCGGCGGCTGCAATCCGGAGATATTGCTCGAAAAATCTCCTAGGTTTCGAGGCCTGGAACGGAAGTCCGCAAAAACTCGGCAAGGTCCGGGGCCACTCTGGGTTCCCGAACAAGGCTCACCATCGGCTCATACCAGAACAACACACAATAGGAATTTAGTTTACCGAATGCGATTAAGTCCGAATCGTTAATCTGATCACCATTCAGAAGGCGTCGAAGTGGACCAAGTGCGTTGGCCCCCATGATGGCAAATTCAGCATCATATGGAGCAATTGATTCGCCACTCGTCCACGATCTGAGCGGTTCTCCCGGCCTATAGTTAGAAGATTCATACCAAGTTGGTTGCTCGTCGCCCACTAGCTACCTTCTTCCTCGCTCCCCCTGAGATATCACCTTTGGATTCAGCAATCTACCCGAGGCCCTTACCTCTCCACGTATTTGCGGCAAGCCTGAGTTCGAGTGGCTCGTCGACACCTGCGCACCCCTGAACGTGGACGTGCTTCCGCCTTTCTAGCCGGCGCCGTCGGCCGCCCTGACACCTCCCAGCCGGCAGGACCATACTGGAACGATGGGCAAGCTTCTTTCTTCCTGGCGCCGGCAGCTGGTCGGCACGTTCAGCAACAACTCGGAGACCATTCCGGAATGGGAGCTGGAGCTCGCCAACGGCACCGACCCCGGCTACTACGGACCGGACTCCGCGGTGTGGGCCGTCCACGGCTCCATGACCACAATCATCGCCGGAATCCGTGCCCTGCTGCTGCAGGCCCTGCACCCGGGCGCGATGGCCGGAGTGCGCGACTTCTCCAACTACAAAGAGGACCCGCTCGGCCGGCTGGCGGGCACCATCCGCTGGATCTTCACCGTCACCTACGGGGATACGACGGCGGCACGCAGCGCCTCCAACTGGGTGCTGCGCCTGCACGAACGGGTCCAGGGCACCTACGAAGACGCCTCCGGAACGCTGCGTCCCTACTCGGCGAACGATCCGGACCTGGCCCGCTGGGTCCATCTGGCTTTCACCGATGCGTTCCTCACCTCGCACATCGAGTTCGGCGGGCCGATCCCGGGCGGACCGGACCAGTATGTGGCCGAATGGGCCACCGCCGGTGAACTGATGCGGATCGAGAACCCGCCCCGTGACCTCGCCGGGCTGCGGAAGCAGATGGCCGCGTTCGACCCCGAGCTGCGCTCCAGCCCCACGGTCGAAGAAGTCGTGGGCTTCATCCGGCGCCCGCCCCTGCCCAAGAACCAGCTCATTGGTTACCGGGTCCTGTTCGCCGGCGCCGTCGCGTCCCTGGAACCCCGGCACCGCAAGCTGCTCGGCCTTCGCGAACCGCATCTGGGCCCGTTCAAGCTGCCGGTGCACGGCCCGGTGAAACTGGTGCTGCGGGTCATCCGGTTCGGGCTGGGGAACATGGGACCGTCCGAACGCTCCGCCCGCGAGCGCATCGCCCGCCTGACGGCTGAACAACAGCTTCACCAGGACAACGAGCAGTCGAAGCCGCAGCAGAACACGTAGCTTCGGCCACACACCCGCCTGATCGAAATCACACAGAAGCAAGCTTCCGATCCCCCGGCGTCCAGTGGAAAAATTAAAGATATATCCGCCATACAGCCTTCCCTTCGTAGAAAGGAACTATGCGCAGGACTGTCCCTTCCCTGGTTATCGCTTCAGTACTCGCCCTTGGCGGTGTCGCCTCCTGCGCGGCACCTGAATCGGCACCCGAAACGACCGCCACGGCATCGGCAGCCCCCTCAATCTCCGCGGAGCAGCTGGACATCGTGGCACCGGCTGATGCCCGGGCGATCACCAACCCGGCCGACCCCCAGGCCACCCTGGTTCTCTTCACCGACTACGAGTGCCCCTACTGCGCCAAGATGGACCCGCTGATCCAGCAGGCCAAGGAGGACTACGGGGACCAGGTCCGCATCCTCATCCGGAACTACCCGCTGGCCAAGCACGTAAATGCCGAGCCGGCCGCCCAGGCCGTGGAAGCGGCCGCGGAACAGGGCGCGCTGGAAGAGATGGCGGGATCCATTTTCGAGCGCCAGGCGGACTGGGCCGCCGAGATCGATCCGGATGACACCTTCGCCCAGTACGCCGAAGACCTTGGCCTGGACGTGGAGAAGTTCCGCACCGATTACTCTTCGGACGCCATCAAGGCCCGCGTGGCCAAGGATTTGGAGGACGCCAAGGCACTCCAGGTCAAAGGCACGCCCACGCTGATCCTCGACGGCCAGGTGCTTCAGCTGGAATCGGTGGACTACGCCGAACTCCAGGAGCCGCTGGATGAGGCCCTGCAGAACTGAGGGCATTGCAGAACTAACTAAGCGCCGGCCAACTAACGTGGCCCGGCGAAAAAGCGTGGCCGGGCGAACGAAGAAGCAGGCTATTTGTGCCCGGATCGGCCGGAACCCGGTCCGGTAAACCCGGTTGCACCTCAGCAGGAATAGACTCCGCTCATGCGTTTGGCGGTTGTCGGAGCAATCCTGCTGGTGCTTGGCAGCGTAGCGGCGGTCAGCGGCACGCTGACCGCCGCTGAACTCACGGCACTGGTGGACCGGGTGGTGCCCATCCTGCTGTTTGTCGCCGCGATTACCGTGGTGACGGAGCTGGCCAGCGAAGCAGGTGTTTTCCTCTGGGCCGGGCGCCGGCTGCGGTTCTGGGGTTTTGGCTCCAGCCTGGCCCTCTGGCTGCTTTTGGCCCTCCTGGCAACGTTGAGCACCGTCTTCCTGTCCTTGGACACAACGGCGGTGCTGCTGACCCCGGTGGTAGTGACCGTGGTGAGACAGGCCGGGTTGCCTCCGCTGCCCTTTGTGCTCACCACGGTCTGGCTGGCCAACACCACAAGCCTGCTCCTGCCCGTTTCCAACCTGACAAACCTGCTGGCCCAGCACAGCCTGGGCGGTTTGAGTCCCGCCGGTTTTGCCTCCCTGATGTGGGCGCCTGCCCTCGCATGCCTGCTGGTGCCCATGATTTTCCTCGGCATCGTCTTCCGCCGCGAGCTCGGACGGCGGTACTCACGGTTCCCGCCGGGTCCGGCCGGCCAGACCGGGTCGCGCCGGACCGGGTCCGGCCAGACTGAGTCCCACCAGTCTGAGTCCCACGAGACCGGGCCCGGCCAGGGCAACACACCGGCACCGAACCAGGCTGGTGACCGCATCCTGCTGGCCACCGCCGGAGCTGTGCTGGTGGCGCTGGTGCCGGCCCTGGTGTCCGGAATCCCGGTCTGGATTCCCGCGTCTGCCGCCGCCGTCCTCCTGACGCTGATCTTCGCGTTCCGGCGGCGCCAGGTACTGACGCTCCGGCTCATCCCCTGGTCCTTGCTGCTGTTCGCCTCCGGACTCTTCCTGGCGATGGAGTCCTTCCTGACTCTCGGCGGGTCCGCTCTGCTGGGCAGCTTGGCCGGAGAGGGCCAGGACTTCCCCGACCTGCTCCGGCTGGCGGCCACAGGTGCAGCCGGAGCAAACGCGGTGAACAACCTCCCCGCCTACCTGCTCGCCGAGCCCCTGACCGAAACGCCGCAGCGCATGGCTGCCCTGCTGATCGGCGTTAATGCCGGCCCCCTCGTGACTCCGTGGGCTTCCCTGGCGACCCTGCTCTGGCACGAACGCCTCGTGCGGATGAACGTGCTGGTCAGCTGGAAAGGCTACGCCGTTTTCGGGCTCATCATCGCACCGCTGACCGTGGTCACCGCCGTGGCAGCACTGGCTGCCACGGCGTAGGCCGCCGGAGCTAAACCGCCCGCCCTACCCGCCCGAACGCCACCACGCAGTTCTGCCCGCCGAACCCGAATGCGTTCGTGACCGCGTACCGCACCTCCTGTTCCCGGGCGGTGTTGGGCACATAGTCCAGGTCGCACTCCGGATCCGGGGTGGCGTAGTTGATGGTCGGCGGAATAACGCCCTCTCCGATCGACATGGCGCACAGCAGCGACGCCAGGGTTCCGGCAGCGCCGATCAGGTGCCCGGTCATCGACTTCGGCGCGGTCACCGCCAGCGCCCCGGCATGCTCGCCGAACACAGTGTGCAGGGCCGCAGTTTCCGTGCGGTCGTTGGCCTTGGTTGAGGTTCCGTGGGCGCAGACCAGGTCCACGTCCGACGGGTCCAGCCGGGACTGCTCCAGCGTCCGGGCAATCGCCCGGGCGGCGTACTTACCGCTCGGCTCCGGTGCCACGATGTGGAACGCGTCGGACGTCATCGCCCCGCCCAGCACCTCGGCGTAGACCCGGGCGCCGCGTGCGCGGGCATGCGCAAGCGTCTCCAGGGTGCACACCACCGCGCCCTCGCCGAAGACGAAACCGTCGCGGTCGGCGTCGAACGGCCGGCTGGCTTCCTGCGGCACGTCGTTATTGCGCGACAGTCCACGCATCGCCGTCAGGCCCGCGAACATCACCGAGGTGATGGCGGCGTCCGTGCCCCCGGCAATAACGACGTCGGCGTCCCCGGCCAGCAGCAGCCGCCGCGCCTCTAGCAGTGCGTGCGTTCCGCTGGCGCAGGCGAGCGCACTCGCGTTGACGGGTCCGTGCACCGCCAGGTCCATCGCGACCTCGCACGCGGGCATGTTGGTCAGTGATGAGGCCACGAAACTCGGACTGATCGGCCGGATTCCGCTGTGTTCAAACAATGTGGTGGCGTCCTGGATCTCCGGATACCCGGATACCGCACTGTTAATTACGACGGCGGCGTCCACCTCTTCCAGCGTGGCGCCCAGTCCGGCGTCGGTCACCGCTTCCCGCGCCGCAGCGACGGCCAGCTGTGAGGCCCGGGAAGACCGGTTGATCCGTTTGACCGGCAGCCAGGCGGCGGGATCGAAGCCCTTCACCTCGCCCGCAATCCGGGTGGGAAAGTCGGATGCGTCAAAGGCCGTGATCCGGTCGATCCCGCTTTTGCCCTGCTTCAGGGCCTCCCAGGTCAGCGGCCAGGTACCGCCCAGCGGCGTCTGCGCGCCCATGCCGGTAATCACCACGCGTTCGGAACTCACTGCCTGATCACCTTCACTCCGTTGCCGCCTTCACTCCGTTGCTACCTTCACTCCATTGCCACCGTTCGTTCCGTTGGTACGGCCGCGCCCGCTCCCGGTGACGGTGCGGCTCCCGGCGCGCTGAAGTTCCCAGCCGCCAGGTCCTGCACCGCGGTCTCCGCCAGCTTGAAGTGCATTTTCTTGCCGGTTGCCGTCACCGGGACTTCGTCGACAAACCGGTAGGCCCGCGGACGTTTGAAGTCCGCCAGATCCGGGTGGGCCAGGCAGAACGCGTCCAGGCTGCCGGCGTCGGCACTCGCGTCGGCACTGCTGTCAGCATCCCCGCTGCGGATCACATAGGCCACCACCCGCTGGCCCCACTGGTCATCCGGGACGCCGACCACCACGGCGTCCAGCACGGCCGGATGCTCGGCCAGGACACCTTCCACCTGCACCGGATGGATGTTCTCGCCGCCGGAAATGATCATGTCGTCCTTGCGGCCCAGGATGGTGACAAACCCGTCCGCGTCCCAGGTCGCCATGTCCCCGGGATACAGCCAGCCGTCGTGGAACTTCTCCTCCTCCACAGCCGGCAGGTTGATGTAGCTGTACCCGGCTTTCGGCGAGCGCATGATCACTTCACCCGCCTCCGTGCCGTCCTGCGCCGCCAGCTCATCCGGCCGGCCCCGCCGGTCCGGAAAAACCTTCACGACGGCGACGTCGTCATCGGTACACGAACGCCCCGCGGTGCCGGCCCGGGCGGGCAGGTCCTCCGGACGCAGGAACGTGTTCCAGAAGGCTTCGGTGGTGCCGTACCCGTTGAAGATCCGCGGGGTCAGGAGCTCCTGGTACCGCAGCGCCGCCGCCCGGTCCAGCGGTGCACCCATGGTCACAATGCCCTTCAGCGTGCCCAGGTCCCGCGGCTGTTTCTCCTGCTCGGCGGCGATCATTTCCAGGGTGGTCGGGGCGCCGATCAGGAACGTCAGGCCGTACTCCCCTACCCAGTCCAGCACCGTTCCCGGGCTGAAGCTGCGCAGCGGCACCACTCCGGCGCCAATGTAAAAGGCAGGGGTGGGGCCGCCGGAATGCAGCCCGCCGCGGTGGAACCACGGGGTCATGTTCAGGGTGCGGTCGGTGGGGGAGAGCGGGAAATGCATGATCACGTCGTGCGCGCTCATCACCTCGGCGATCGACGGCAGCGCCACTCCCTTGGGCATGCCCGTGGTGCCGGAGGTGTACAGCCGGGTGGTCTCCTCATAGATGGAGAAGTCCGTCGGCAGGTCCGGCGGCGCCCCGGCTGCCGCTGCCAGCGCCGCCGCAAAGTCTTCCCAGCCGTCCGGTCTTCCGCCGCCGGGCTCCCCCACTGCCAGCACCGCCGGGTGGATGCCCGAGAGTTCCAGTGCCTGCGCAGCGGCAGGCGCGCACTCGGCGTCGACAATAAACACTGTGGGCTGGCTGTCGCGGAGGATGTGCGCGGTTTCCCCCGGCGCCAGCCGGTAGTTGGCCGGCACACTGATGGCACCCAGCCGCTGGGTGGCCAGGTACAGCAGCGCGAACTCGACGCCGTTGAACAGCTGGTACATCACCCGGTCCCCGCGGCCCACGCCGCGTTCCGCCAGCGCCGCAGCGCAGCGGCCGACGTCGGCGCCCAGCTCCGCGTAGGTCCACTGCCGGCCGCTGGGCGGATCGATCAGGGCGACAGCGCTTCCGTACCGCGCAACGTTGCGCCGGAAGCCGGCCGCGTAGGTGATCTGGTGCTCGAAGTAGTCCTTGAACCGCCCTGGGTCGTACTGCATGCAGCCAGTCCTTTCGTTCAGTCTACCGAGGGGCTTGGGGGCCGCTGCGGCCGGTCCGGAAGGGCCACCGGCGGGGTGGTTTCGCTGAAGAACGGCGGCGCGATCACGGACAGTCCCCCGTCCACGGCCAGCGACTGCCCGGTGATGTACTCAGCTCCGGGCGAGAGCAGGAAGTCGACGGCGGCAGCCATCTCATCCACGGTTCCGGGGCGCTGCTTGGGGATGCGGGAGATAACGCTGTCCATGGGGGCCATCCCGTCCATGGTGTAGAAGTACTCGAGGGAGTCGCTGTCGATCAGCCCGCCGTTCACGGCGTTGACGTTGATCCCGTAGCCGGCGAACTCCACGGCCATAAACCGGACAAAGGACTCGACGGCAGCCTTGTAGGAGCCCAGCGCCGCGTAGGTTGGGAAGGCCCGGACGCTGCCGTACGAAGTCAGCGCGACGATCCGGCCGCCGTCGTCCATCAGCTTGACCGCCTCCTGCGAGCCGAGCACGAAGGGGCGGACGTTGACGGCGTAGGCCCGGTCCAAGTGGTGGGTCTTGAGGTCCACGATCTTTTTGAAGGCTGCGGCGGCGGCGTTGTTCACGTAGTAATCCAGCCGGCCGTATTCCGCTGCGGCGGCGTCGAACAGCCGAATGATGTCCTCGGGGTTCTCGATGTCCGCCTGCACCGCCAGCCCGCCGCCGCCCAGCCGCTGCAGCTCAGCAACCGTTTCCTTCGCGAGGTCCGCGTTCTTCCGGTAGCCGACCACCACGTGCGCGCCCTGCGCGGCGAGCCGTTCGGCGACCCGCCGGCCGATGCCGCGGGAGGCTCCGGTGATCAGGGCGATCTTGCCTTCGTGTTCCACGGGCAACCTTCCGCACCGTGAACCCGGCGCCGGCGTCTCGATTTCGGGCCGCGGACCCGGATGGGGCGCCGGAGGCCGCGCGGAGTCAGATGTGGCCGGACACCGGCCGGTACACAACGGACCCCTTGGTCCGTAAATCCTCATCCGGCGGGTGGCCTGCGTCAAGGGTGCTGGGACTGCTGCCCTGTTTGAGCTGCACGTCAGCCCGGCTGGCAGGCGGTCCGGAGCGCCGACGCCGCGGGTACCCGCCCGGCCCCGGGGAACCAACGAGCCCCGGCAAACAGAAATGCCCCGGTCCGAGGACCGGGGCATTTCTTTGATGAATTACTCATCTGGCGGAGGATGGGGGATTTGAACCCCCGAGGGCGTTAACCCAACACGCGTTCCAGGCGTGCGCCATAGGCCGCTAGGCGAATCCTCCAGGCTTTGCTCGTCAAGAGCAGATACAAGACTACCGGATACCGGCTCAATTACCGAATCGGCTTCTCACGCACCGCTGGGTGTGGCCAGGTGCCCCCGGCCCCATCCGCGCACGGCCAGGTTGATCACCAGGATTGACAGCCAGGACAGCTCGGCGGCGCTCGGGCTGATGAACGCTATGGGGATCGAGAGCAGGAACACCGCCGGAGTGATGGGCGCGCGGACCCGGGCATAGGCCAGCAGCCGGGGATCGACGTCGTCACGGAACAGCCCGCGGCGCCCGCAGTAAACCCAGAGCAGCGAATTAACGGTCCCGATCAGGCCCAGCGCTCCGGCATAAATAACGACGCCGAGGGGCTGGTCATCGTGCAGGGCGAGCATGTCGGTGGCATAAGCCAGCAGCGCGACGAAGAACAGCAACACCAGGTTCAGCCGCTGCAGCCCGCCCGTGTAGCCCTTCAGCAGCCGGAAGAGACGGTGGTGGCTGAGCCAGTACGCACCGGCGACGGCGAAGGACAGTCCGTAGGCAAAGAACTCCTGGCGCTGGTCCAGGATGGCCTGCCCCAGCTGGTCGGCAGGAACCTGAGGGACCTTGATATCCACCGCGAGCAGCGTCATGGCGATCGCGAACACCGCATCGCTGAAGAACATGGTGCGGTCAAGGTCCGGCCCGGAGTCCAGCCGGCGCCTGAATGGGTCCTGTTTCTCCGGCACAGGGCCAGTGTGGACTTTCCTGTAGCCGCGGGCCACGGTGGGAGGGGCTAGGTGGGCCCAGGCGGGGCAACTGGGGGGCGGGGTGGAGAGGGACGGCCGGGCGGACGGCTTGGAAAAGCAGGCGCGCGGTCCGGACCGTGGGCCGGCCGCGGTAGCGGACGGCTTGGGAAAGCGGCGGCGCCGGAGCCTTTGGGAAAGCGGCGGCGCCGGTAACCGGACTCCTTGGAAAAGCGCTTTGACCTTGAGCGCGCAAGGCTTTGACCTTGAGCGAGCAGGTGGGTGAAACCGGATCCCGTGGAATCGTTAAACAGATAAGGACCCGTACGTCTTTGTACGAGTCCTTATCACCAGAGAATGTCCGGCGGTGACCTACTCTCCCACACCCTCCCGAGTGCAGTACCATCGGCGCTGTGGGCCTTAGCTTCCGGGTTCGGAATGGAACCGGGCGTTTCCCCCACGCTATGACCGCCGTAACCCTTTATCCACGCTTTCGCGGGAAAATCGAGGTCACTAACCGCAGTTCTTCAACTTCTCAGTTGTAGTGCCTGCGGCGGTGATGCTCATTAATCATAACGTAAGTTCTGGGCGTCTGCGACCACGGGTGTGGGGTGCCGGGACGAGACCTGGGTCCAGGTGACCCGGGCGGGGTGACTGGGACGAGGTGGCTGGGACGAGACGGGGACGGGGTGGCTGGGACGAGACGGGGGCATCACCTAGGCAGCCGCGCGTGGGTGGGCAGGTCCGATGACCCGGATCTTCTTCGAGCCCCACTACCGCGCACCGGGGAGGCCCGTGTCGAAGGTCGGCATCGCTGGGTGCGCAGGTCTGGTGACCTAAACGTCGGCAGCCCGCATTATCTGCGCACCGGGACGCTGGCACTGGGCACTCCCCCGCCTGGGTGCGCACCTCTGCCAACCAGGAACGGCTGCAACCCGTCCATCCCTGGCCCGCCCACTCCAGCACGCGTTCCCAGTCTTTGTTGCGTACCGGGGCTGGTGTGACCTCAGGAGGTTACACCTGTCACGGAGAGTGGGAAGGCGTGTCGCCGTAATGGCCGTGTTGTTCAAATACGGCGGCAGTCGGGGTTGGGGAGAGTGGGTGACCGCCGCGTTTCCCAGCCGTCGTTGCCCATGAGGCGGGTGAGGTCACAGCAGGTTACTTCTGTCACGAGGGGTGGGAACTTCGGGCCTGTTTGGCCCCGGAAGTCATGAGAGTGGTTGAGGTTCCCCGTCTGGGTGCGCAGCTCTAGTGGCCTATGCGCCGGCAGCCCGCGTTAGCTGCGCACCGGGCGTCCATATGCGGACCACGACCCAAGCAAGTGCGCGTGTGGGTGCGCAGCTCCGGTGACCTAAACACCAGCAACCCGCATTACCTGCGCACCGAGGAGACGGGCCGGAGACTCCCCTGCATGGATGCGCAGCTCTAGTGACCAAGAACGCCAACAGCCCGCATTACCTGCGCACCGGGGAGTGCAGGTGTGGAGCAACACCCGGCAGGTAGGCGTGGGTGCGCAGCTCCGGCTGCCTGGGCCC